>CAVXEJ010000005.1:0-32110 GCA_963760815.1 uncultured Actinomycetes bacterium | reverse complement strand
TCCAGCGGGACGACGACTCGTTTCGGATCGTGCACACGGGCTTCTTCCACACCGAACCGCGCGACTCGGCTCCCGCTCGAGCGGCACGGCGGGTGCTTGGAGGCTCGGTGCCCGGCGTCGACCGGGGGACCCGCTCGCACGTGTACCTCATGAGCGCGCTCCAACGCGTATTGGCGGCGGACCCCGCCGGTGGCGCAAGGCTCGAGCTGCATCTCGCCGGCGTCCTCTCCGAGGCCGACCGCGAGGCAGCCGGAACCGGGGCGTCGCTGATCCGCGAGCACGGCTACCTGCCGCACGCCGAGACGACTGCGCTCATGCGCTCGGCCGATCTCCTCTTCCTCCCGATGCACGATCTCCCGGAGGGTCAGCGGTCGCGGATCGTTCCGGGGAAGACCTACGAGTACCTGGCGGCTGGATCGCCCATCCTCGCGGCCGTGCCCGACGGCGACGCGCGCGACATCCTCGCGGGGATGGAGAACGTCCACCTCTGCCGGCCCCGTGCCGTCGACTGCATGGCGACCGCGATCACGGCAGAGCTCCAGCGGGGCGAGCCGACGGCCGGCCGGGCGTCCTCGGCGTTGGCGCCCTACGAGCGCAGGACGCTTACGCGGCGTCTGGCGGGCGTGTTCGACCTCGCGACGGACGCCGCCACGCCCGCGCTCAGCGCCCCCGCCGGGCCGCGCGTCGCGTCCAGATCCGCCTGACGCGGCCCGTTGCATAGCTGCCGACGCCGCCCGCGTCCCGGTACTCGCCGAGTTCGTGCCTTGCCCGTCTGGCGATCCGCTCGCGCAGCGATCCGGGTGGGTTGAACGGGAATCGGGGCGAGCTCGCGGCGCCAGGCGCTCGATCAGGTGGTCGTGGTGGTATCCGAGCCGGCGAACATCGGCCGGGAGGGCAAGCGTCTCCGCCAGGTACGCGCCGCAGTTCGCGATGTGGACGCGCCTGACGCCGGCCAGGTCGAGCCCGAGCGCCACGGAACTGAGCCAGCCGGCCACGCGCTGCTCGACGTAGAGGCGATCGCGCCAGTCCAGATCCGGCGTGGCCGTTTCGTGGATCCAGCTGGTCCAGCTTGCGAGCGCCTCGTGGCGCTGCGTCGGGAGGACCGCCTGGATCGCAGCCGCCGTCTCTGCGGACGTGGCCGGCAGCTCGGCCGGGAGTCCGCCGTGGTAGTAGCTGCGTCCGGTCTCGAAGACGCCTCCGCCGAGATCGAGCGCTGCGGTGGCGACGGTGTCGAGCTGGCGGCGGGCGAAGAACTCGCGGTCGATGTCGACGCACTGCTCGGCTGTGTGGCGGTCGAAGTCCAGCAGGCGCTCGGCGTCCCGGGCTTCCGGATGGATCAGCCGGTGGCCGAATCCGGCGGCCGCGCTGAGTTTCGACGGAAGCTCAAGGTCGGCCCTCGACATCGTCGGGTAGACGAGCGTGTACGGCTCGACCGGAATCCCGGCGGCCGCTGCGACAGCGAGCACGAGGCGCGAGTCCCGTCCACCGGTCAGCGGGAGTGAAATCGGGCCCACCGCCGTCCGCGAGACCGAGGAGCGCGGTGCGCAGCCGGGACGCGAGGGACGCGAGCCGGTCGTCGTACGAAACGTCCCCAACGGCCGGTAGAAGCCGACGCGCCCGGATGCTCCCGTCGAACCCGATCGTCTGACTGGGCAGCACGCGCGACAGGCCGTCGATCCCCGAGCCGGGGGGCGGGTACCAGTCCATGCCCGTCTCGTAGACGAGCCTGGTCGAGGGGAGCCCGAGCTCCGGCGCTAGCTCCCGCAGCAGTTCTGGGCTGCTCGAGAGCCAGAGCTCGGAGCCGACGCGCCGGTAGTAGCAGCCGAGCGTGCCCGCCGCATCGAGCTGAACGCCGCCGTCGCCGACGAGGATCCAGCGGCCCGTCCACGTGTCGGTCTCCGGCTCCCCGGATTCTGCAAGCGCGTCACGGGGGGCGAGGCGGTTGGGCTCGGTCTCGACCGCAATCCCGATGAGCGTCCGGCCGTTCGCCTGCTCCACCGGAAGCGACGGACAGCAAGAGAGGACGACTCCGGGCGCGACCTCGTGGTGGACCCAGTCGTCGCGGACGGCTATGGCGCGGGGCCCGGCAACGAACTGACGGCTGTGCACGAGCACGAGCCGAATGTAGGCGGCGAGGACGACCGCCGCAATCCGGAGCGGCAACCGGCCGGGGAAACCTAGCCGCGCTTCCGGCCGGACGGAGGGGTGACCCTCGGCCCGGCGAAACGTACATTCGAATGTAGATGGACCCGCCCGAGCGAATCGCGCCCGGCGCCTCCCCAGGCGCCGACATGCGACCTCAGATCCTGAGAGGGGTCGCGTGGAAGGGCGGCTCCCAGGTCTTCGGCTACGTGACGCGCTTCACCGTCGCGGTCATCCTGGCCCACCTCCTCTCTCCGCACGACTACGGGCTGGCGGCGATGGTCCTGGCCTTCTCCGCGCTCGTCTACCTCTTCTCCGACCTCTCGTTCGGGACCGCGCTCATCCAACGGAAGGAGATCACCGAGGCCGATCGCTCGACGGTGTACTGGACGAGCGTCGGAGCCGGCGCCCTCTTCACGGCGATCGGGTTGGCCGCCGCGGGTCCGGTCGCCCGCTTCTACGGCGAGCCGGAGGTCAAGCCTCTCTTCGCCGCGCTGTCGCTGACCTTCGTGATCGCGTCACTCTCGTCGACGCAGCTCGCTCTGCTCACGAGGGACATGGACTTCCGGAGTCTCGAGCTCCGAGAGATCGCCGCGACGCTCGTTGCCGGCGCTTGCGGGATCGCGGCGGCGCTCGCGGGCCTCGGTGCCTGGGCGCTCATCGTCCAGCAGGTCGCCGCGACGATCACGTCCACGATCCTGATCTGGTTCTACTCGCCCTGGCGTCCGCATTTTCGTTTCTCGCGCGCGAGTCTTTCCGACCTGGGCGGATTCAGCGCGAACGTGCTCGGGGCCCGGCTTCTCTTCTACGCGAACCGCAACGTGGACAACATCCTGATCGGCCGCGTCCTCGGCCCTGGCCCGCTGGGCATCTATGCGATCTCGTACAACCTGATGCTGATCCCTCTGAGCCAGATCTCCATCCCGCTGCAGGAGGTGCTCTTCCCTGCGTTTTCCCGGATGCAGCACGAGGTCGACAGGATCAAGTCCGGCTGGCTGCGGGCCAATCTCGTCGTCGGGAGCATCACGATCCCCGCGATGATCGGGCTCATGCTGGTGGCCGACGACTTCGTCGCCGTCGTGCTCGGCGACCAGTGGGACAGCGCCGTGCCGGTGCTCCAGATTCTTGCGTGGGCCGGACTGCTCCAGTCGCTCCAGGGCCTCAACGGGAGCGTCCTGCGAGCGCTCGACCGGACTGGGACGCTCCTGCGGTTCTCGATCGTCGCGGTTATCGCCACGACCGGGGCGGTCATCGTCGGGCTTCCGCACGGGATCGTCGGCGTCGCGGTCGCCTACTCGGTCACGAGCACCGTTGTCGAGCCGTTCTACACCTGGCTCACGACGCGGGCGCTCGGATCGTCGCTTTGGGAGGCCACCCGCCTGTATTCGGGCGTCGCGCAGGCCGTCGTTCTGATGGCGGTCTGCGTTCTGCTTGCCAAGCTCGCCCTTGACGCGGTGGGGGCGGGTCCCTTCCTCCGGCTCGTCGTGCAGGTTGGTGTCGGCATCCTCGTGTACCTCCTCGCGCTTCGCTGGCGCGAGACGAGGCTCCTGGACGAGCTTCGCCTGCTCCGCGGACGGTCGGCGACCGCCTGACGGACGTCTCGCGGATGGCCGTTTTGGGGCTCGCGTTGACGCCAGTTGACGACACCTTCGCGACGTTCGTCAACACGCGCGCCCCCGCGAGACTAGACGGAAAGTCTCTACTTCCGGCCATTGCCTGGAAATGCCTGTCTCGGGATAGTTGCTGCGGGCGAGCCGACTCGCCCTTGAGGCCGTGCACGTCGCTATTTCAACCAGCAACAGCCCCGTTGGGGTCCGGCGGCGGATTCTCGAAGCCGCGGCGTTTGGCGCGCTCGCGATCGGGCTTTTCTTTGCACACGCGCAACCCGCCGAAGCAGGGACGGTTCCGGCCGGCTTCCAGGAATCGGTCGTCTTCAGCGGCCTGACCAACCCGACCGCCGTGCGCTTCGCCGCCGGACGGCCGCGTCTTCGTCGCCGAGAAGAGCGGCCTCATCAAGGTCTTCGACAACCTCACCGACACGACGCCGACCATCTTCGCCGACCTGCAGCACGCAGCGTGCACAACTTCTGGGACCGCGGCCTGCTCGGCTGGCGCTCGACCCGAACTTCCCGACCGACCCGTACGTCTACGTGCTCTACACGCTACGACGCCGGCGATCGGCGGCAGCCGCCGCGCTGGGGCGCCGGGGCAGCCTCCGGACGACTGCCCGACCCCGCCGGGCCCGACCACCGACGGCTGCGTCGTCAGCGGCCGGCTCTCGCGCCTGCCGCGCCGCCGGCAACGTGATGACCGGAGCCGAGCAGGTGCTCGTCGAGGACTGGTGCCAGCAGTTCCCGAGCCACTCGATCGGCGCGCTCGCGTTCGGCGCCGACGGGCGCGCTCTACGTCAGCGGCGGCGACGGCGCCAGCTTCAACTTCGTCGACTGCGGGCCAGGACGGGAGTCCGCTGAACCCCTGCGGCGATCCGCCCGGCGCGCCCGGCGCGACGCTCACGCCGCCGACCGCCGAGGGCGGCGCGCTCCGCAGCCAGGACCTGCGGACGCTCGGCGACCCGGTCACCCTCGACGGCACGGTCCTCCGCGTCGACCCCGCCACCGGGGCCGGGCGCTGCCGGACAACCCGCTCGTCGGCGAGCCGCGACGCGAACGCCCGCCGGATCATCGCCTACGGCCTCCGCAACCCGTTCCGGATCACCGTCCGGCCCGGGCACGAACGAGGTCTGGGTCGGCGACGTCGGCTGGAACACCTGGGAGGAGATCAACCGCCTCGCGAACCCGACCGACGCGATCGTCGAGAACTTCGGCTGGCCCTGCTACGAGGGCGCTCGGCCGGCAGGCCGGCTACGACGCGGCCAACCTGAGCATCTGCGAGAACCTCTACGCGGCCGGCACGGGCGCGGTCGTCGTCGCCCGTACTCACCTACAACCACGGCGCGCAGGTCGTTCCCGGGCGAGACCTGCCCGACCGGCAGCTCGTCGGTCTCCGGGACTCGCGTTCTACGACGCGGCGGCACCTACCCGGACCTACGACGGCGCGCTCTTCTTCGCCGACTACTCGCGCGACTGCATCTGGGCGATGACGCGCGGGCGCGAACGGCCTGCCCGATCCCGCCGCGCGTCTCCGACGTTCGTCGCCGGCCGCGGCCGAGCCCGGTCGACCTGGAGATCGGGCCCGGCGGCGACCTCTTCTACGTCGACTTCGACGGCGGCACGATCCGCCGCATCCGCTACTTCGCGGCGAACCAGCCGCCGGTCGCGGTCGCGACCGCGAACCCGACGAGCGGGCCGCTCCCGCTCGACGGTGAACTTCGACGGCACCGGCTCGAGCGACCCCGACGGGCGACGCGCTCACCTACGCCTGGGACCTCGACGGCGACGGCGTCTTCGACGACTCGACGGCGGCGCACGCCGACGTTCACCTACACGCAGGCGGGGACTATGACCGTCGCGCCTCCGCGTCACCGACGTCCGGGCGCGCTCGACGACGGCGACCGGTCGTCGATCACCGTCGGCAACAACCGGCGCCGGTCCGACGATCAACGCGCCCGCGTCCGGCACCACCTGGCGCGGTCGGCGACGTCATCGCCTTCTCCGGCTCGGCGACCGACGCCGCAGGACGGCACGCTGCCGGCCTCGGCGCTGTCGCTGGGAGCTCGTCCTGATCCACCACTGCCCGTCGAACTGCCACACGCACCCGATCCAGACGTTCCCGGCGTGGCGAGCGGATCGTTCACCGCGCCCGACCACGAGTACCCGTCGCACCTCGAGCTCCGCCTGACGGCGACCGACTCGGGCGGTCTGCAGCGCCACGACGAGCGTGCGGCTGCAACCCGCAGACGGTCGACCTCACCTTCGCGTCGAACCCGGCCGGGCTCGCAGCTCGTCGTGGAACGGGGCCGTCGCCGCAGCGCCGTTCACCCGCACCGTGATCGTCGGCTCGACGAACTCGGTGAGCGCCGTCTCGCCGCAGCCGCACGGCGGCAACGGCTACACGTTCCTCCCTGGTCCGATCGGGGCGCCGCGACCCACTCGGTCACGGCCGGCGCCGCTCCGGCGACGTTCACCGCGACCTACGACGTCTCCATCTCCGGACCCGTGGCCGCCTACGGGTTCGAGGAGCCGAGCGGCGCCACCATCGTCGACAACTCGACCACGGGAACAACGGCACGCTGACGAACGCCGTGCGCACGGCCGCCGGGCGGTTCGGAAGCGCGCTCACGTTCAACGGCCTGAACGCGTGGGTCACCGTCCCGGACTCGGACGAGCCTCGACCTGACGAACGCGATGACGCTCGAGGCCTGGGTGCGACCGGCCGACGTCTCGCCGGCCTGGCGCACCGTCATCCTCAAGGAGCAGCCAGGGAACATCGTCTACGACCTGTACGCGAACCGCCCCGGCTCGCCGGCGGCTCCGCTCGGCGAGGTGATCGCCGCCGGCTCGCTGCGAACCGCGCAGGCGACGGCAGGCCTGCCGCTCAACACCTGGACGCACCTGGCGACGACCTACGACGGCACGGCCGTACGGCTCTACGTGAACGGCGTCCAGGTCGCGACCGCGGCCGGGGACGGGAGACATGCCGGCCTCGACCGGAGCCGCTCCGCATCGGCGGCAACAACCTCTGGTCCGAGTGGTTCGACGGGCAGATCGACGAGGTGCGCATCTACAACCGCGCGCTGAGCCAGGCGGAGATCCAGGCGGACATGAACACGGCCGTGCGTCAACCCGGACTCGCGTGCCTCCGACCCAGCCCACGAATCTCGCCGCGATCGGCTCGTTGAGCTCGGTCGCGCTCGCCTGGTCGGGCTCGAGCGACAACGTGGGCGTCGTCCGCTACAACGTCCACCGCTCGACCACGCCGGGCTTCACGCCGAGCGCGGCGAACCGCATCGGCCAGCCGACCGGCACGTCGTTCGCCGACAGTCCGCTCGCGGCCGGCACCTACTACTACCGGGTCACCGCGGAGGACGCGGCCGGGAACGTCAGCGTCGCGCTCGGCCGAGGCGAGCGCGGTCGTCACGGGGGACACGACGGCCCCGACGCCGCCCTCGAGCCTGGTCGCCACGGGCTCCATCGGCTCGGTCGCGCTCACCTGGGGCGCGTCGAGCGACAACGTGGCGGTCGTCCGCTACAACGTCCACCGCTCCACGACGAACGGCTTCACGCCGAGCGTCGGCGAACCGGATCGCGCAGCCCACCTCGGCTTCGTACAACGACACGGGCCTGGCGGCGGGCACCTACTACTACCGCGTCACCGCCGAGGACGCGGCCGGGAACCTCAGCACGGCCTCCAACCAGGCGACGGCGACGGTCACCGGCGACACGACCGCACCGACTGCCCCGGGCAACCTCACGGCCACTCCGGGGGCGGGCACCGCCACGCTCGGCTGGTCGGCCTCGACGGACAACGTCGGCGTTGTCCGTTACAACGTGCACCGCTCCACCACGAACGGCTTCACGCCGAGCGTGGCGAACCGGATCGCACAGCCGACCGGCACCTCGTACGGAGACTCGGGCCTCGCGTCCGGGACCTACTACTACCGCGTGACCGCGGAGGACGCGGCGGGCAACGTCGGCGCCGCGTCCTCACAGGCGAGCGTGGTCGTAGCGGCCCAGCCGCCCGGTCTTCTCGCGGCGTACGGCTTCGACGCGGGGAGCGGCACTGCGGTCGCCGACGCCTCGGGGAACAACAACAACGGGACGCTCGCCAACGGCACGTGGTCGGCCGCGGGCCGCTTCGGCGGGGCGATCTCGTTCAACGGCACGAGCACGTGGGTGAGCGTCCCGAACGCGACCAGCCTGAACCCGACGACGGCCGTCACGATGGAGGCCTGGGTCAATCCGGTGGCGGTCAACAACTGGCGGACGGTGCTGTTCAAGGAGCAGACGGGCAACCTGACCTACGGCCTGTACTCGAACACGAGCTCCAACCGGCCGAACGCGCAGGTGTTCGTGTCCGGCTCGGACCGCAACGTGAACGGAACGGCCGCGGTCGCCGCGAACACCTGGACGCACCTCGCGGCCACCTACGACGGCGCGAACGTCCGCCTGTTCGTGAACGGGACGCAGGTCGCGACCATCGCCCAGACCGGGGCGCTCGCCACGTCGACGGGCGTGCTGCACATCGGCGGCAACGCCGTGTGGGGCGAGTGGTACCAGGGGCTCATCGACGAGGTGCGGATCTACAACCGGGCGCTCAGCGCGGCCGAGATCCAGGCCGACATGGTGACGAGCGTCGGCAACCAGGACACGAGCCCGCCGACGGCGCCCTCGGCGGTGACGCCGACCATCGGGCTCAACTCGGTCGCACTCACCTGGACGGGCTCGACCGACAACGTGGGCGTCGTCCGCTACAACGTCCACCGCTCGACCACGCAGGGCTTCACGCCGAGCGCGGCCAACCGGATCGCGCAGCCGACCGCGGCGTCCTACTCGGACAGCCCGCTCGCGCCTGCGACCTACTACTACCGCGTGACCGCCGAGGATGCCGCGGGCAACATCAGCGCCGCATCCGCGGAGACGACCGCTCTCGTCACGGGCGACATCTCGCCCCCGGCGCAGCCGGCGAACGTCGTCGCGAACGGGTCTCTGAGCTCGGTCGCGCTCACGTGGACGGCCTCGACCGACAACGTGGGCGTCGTCCGCTACAACGTCCACCGCGGCACCACGCCGGGGTTCACGCCGGTCGCCGGGAACCGGATCGCCCAGCCGACCGCGGCGTCGTACTCGGACAGCCCGCTCTCGGCGGGGACGTACTACTACCGCGTCATCGCCGAGGACGCCGCCGGGAACCTGAGCCCCGCGTCCGCGGAAGCCACCGCCGTCGTCACCGGCGACATCACCGCGCCGACGGCCCCGTCGAACCTCTCTGCGATCGGCTCCATCAGCTCGGTCGCGCTCGCCTGGTCGGGCTCGACCGACAACGTGGGCGTCCTGCGCTACAACGTCCATCGCTCGACCACGCAGGGCTTCACGCCGAGCGCCGCCAACCGGATCGGCCAGCCGGCCGGGACGGGGCTCACGGATAGCCCGCTCACCGCCGGCACCTACTACTACGTCGTGACCGCCGAGGACGCGGCCGGGAACATCAGCGCCGCATCCGCCGAGGCGACCGCCGTCGTGACCGGCGACATCACGGCGCCGTCGACACCTGCGAACCTCGCGGCGAACGGCTCGCTCAGCTCGGTCGCGCTCACGTGGTCGGCCTCGACGGACAACGTCGGCGTCGTCCGCTACAACCTGCACCGCTCGACCACGAACGGCTTCACGCCGAGCGCGGCGAACCGGATCGCGCAGCCGACCGGAACCTCCTTCTCGGACAGCCCGCTCACGCCCGCGACCTACTACTACCGCGTGACCGCAGAGGACGCCGCCGGGAACATCAGCGTTGCGTCCACGCAGGCGACCGCGGTCGTCACCGGCGACATCACGGCACCCACGGCGCCCGGCTCGCCGGCGGCGGTGGGAAGCACGAGCTCGGTCGCCCTCAGCTGGACGGCCTCGACCGACAACGTGGGCGTCCTGCGCTACAACGTGCACCGCTCGACCACGAACGGCTTCACGCCGAGCGCAGCCAACCGGATCGCGCAGCCGACCGGGCTCACCTACAACGATCCGGGTCTCGCGCCCGGCACCTACTACTACCGCGTCATCGCCGAGGACGCCGCGGGCAACCTGAGCGCGGCCTCGAGCCAGGCGACCGGAGTCGTCTCGGCCCTGCCGCCGAGCCTCGTGGCGGCCTACTCCTTCGACGAGAACGCGGGGACGACGGCCGGCGACCTCTCCGGCAACGGCAACGTCGGGACGATCTCGGGCGCGACCTGGAACCCGACCGGCAAGAACGGCAAGGCGCTGACCTTCGACGGCGCAAACGACTTGGTCAACGTGCCCGACTCGAGCTCGCTCGACCTGACGTCGGGGATGACGCTCGAGGCCTGGGTCAACCCGAACTCCGGCAGCGGCTGGCGCACGGTGCTCTTCAAGGAGCAGACCGGCAACCTCGCCTACGGCATGTACTCGAACACGAGCGCCGCGCGGCCGAACGCGCAGGTCTTCGTCGGCGGCACGGATCGCAACGTGGACGGAACCGCCGCGCTCGCGCTGAACACGTGGTCGCATCTCGCGGCCACCTACGACGGCGCCAACCTGCGCCTCTACGTCAACGGGACGCAGGTCGCGTCGATCGCGCAGACCGGGTCGATCCTGACCTCCACCGGCGCGCTGCGCATCGGCGGCAACGGCGTCTGGGGCGAGTGGTTCCAGGGCTCGATCGACGACGTGCGCATCTACAACCGGGCGCTGAGCGCCGCCGAGATCCAGACCGACATGAACACGAGCGTGGCCATGCTCGACGCGGTCGCCCCGTCGACGCCGGCGAACCTGGCGGCGACGGGCCTGTTCGGAGCGGTCGGCCTGACCTGGAACGCGTCCACGGACAACCTCGGGGTCACGCGCTACAACCTCCACCGCGGCACGTCCGCCGGCTTCGTCCCGAGCGCGGCGAACCTGGTCGCCCAGCCGACCGGCGACGAGCTACACGGACACCGGGCTCGCTCCGGGCACGTACTTCTACAAGGTGACCGCGGAGGACGGCGCCGGCAACGTCAGCGCCGCCTCCAACGAGGCGAGCGCCGTGGCTGCGAGCGACACCACGCCGCCGACCGTGGCCCTGACCTCGCCGGCGCCGTCCTCGACGGTGAACAACACCGTCTCGATCGCCGCGAACGCGAGCGACGCCGGCGGGGTGGCCGGCGTCTGGTTCCGCCTCGACGGCGTGAACATCGGCACCACCGAGGACACCTCGGCGCCGTACTCGGTCGCCTGGAACAGCCGGACGACCACGAACGGCGTTCACACGCTGACCGCGTTCGCGCGCGACCTGGCCGGGAACACGACCACGTCGGCGCCCGTCACCGTCACGGTCGACAACTCGGCCGCGCCGCCGCCGGGCCTCGTCGCCGGCTACGGCTTCGACGAGGCCACCGGGACGCAGACGATCGACGCGTCCGGCTCGGGGAACCAGGGCACGATCTCCGGCGCTGCGCTGGGTGCCCGGGAAGTTCGGCAACGCGCTCTCGTTCGACGGCCTGAACGACTGGGTCACCGTTCCGGACGCGAGCTCGCTCGACCTGACCTCGGCGATGACGCTCGAGGCGTGGGTCTACCCGACCGCCCTCGGCACGAACTGGCGCACGGTCATCTTCAAGGAGTGCCTCCGGCGATCTCTCGTACGGCCTCTACGCGAACACGAACATCGGGCGGCCCGAGGGCCAGGTGTTCGTCGGCGGCACCGCTCGCCTCGTGACCGGGAGCGCCGGGATCCCGCTCAACACGTGGACGCATCTCGCGGTCACGTACGACGGCACGACCGAGCGGCTGTACGTGAACGGAACGCAGGCGGGAACGCTCGCGGCCGCCGGGACGATCGCACCTTCGAACGGCGTCCTGCGGATCGGCGGCAACAACATCTGGAGCGAGTGGTTCCAGGGCCGGATCGACGAGGTGCGCGTCTACAACCGCGCGCTGACGGCGGCCGAGCTCGGCGTCGACATGACGACCGGGGTTGCGAACGACACGAAGGCGCCGACCGTGGTCGCCGCGGTGCCGGCGGGCGGGGCGATCGACGTCCCGATCGCCCTGGAGGCCACGTTCACGTTCAGCGAGGCGATGGATCCGGCCACGGTGACGCCGGCGACGATCGAGGTGCGCGACAGCGGCGGCACGCTCGTCCCGGCGGCGGTCTCCTACGACCCGCTCGCTGCGAAGGCGACGCTGACGTCGTCGACGGCGCTGATCTACGGGACGTCGTACACGCTGACGGTCAAGGGCGGCGCGTCGGGGACGCGGGTCAAGGACGCCGCGGGGAACGCACTGGCTGCGAACTTCACGGTGCCGTTCACGACCGAGCCGCCGCCGCCGCCGATCCTGCTGGTCACCGGGACGGCGAATCCGTACAGCTCCTGGGCGGGGGAGATCCTCCGCGCGGAGGGCCTGAACGAATTCGCGACGGTGGACGTCTCGCTGCTCTCGCCGGCGTTCCTCAACTTCTTCGACACCGTCGTGCTCGGCGACGTTGCGCTCAGCGCCGGGAACGTGACGTTGCTGACGAACTGGGTCAACGCGGGCGGGAACCTGATCGCGTTCAGCCCCGACAAGCAGCTGGCGGGCCTCCTGGGCCTGACCGACGCAGGGACGACGCTCACGAACGGCTACCTGCTCGTGAACACGGCCTCCGGGCCGGGAGCCGGGATCGTAGGGCAGACGATGCAGTTCCACGGCAGCGCCGACCGGTACACGCTGAACGGCGCTACGAGCCTCGCGACCCTGTACTCGAACGCGACGACGGCCACGGCCAACCCAGCCGTGACGCTGCGCAGCGTCGGGGCCAGCGGTGGCCAGGCGGCTGCGTTCACGTACGACCTGGCGCGCTCGATCGTGCTCACGAGGCAGGGCAACCCGGCCTGGGTTGGGCAGGATCGCGACGGTGTCGTCCCGATCCGGACGAACGATCTCTTCTACGGAGCGATGTCAGGCGACGTGCAGCCCGACTGGGTCGACCTGAACAAGCTCGCGATCCCCCAGGCGGACGAGCAGCAGCGCCTCCTCGCCAACCTCGTGACGAGCATGACGCGCGACCGCAAGCCGCTGCCGCGCTTCTGGTACCTCCCGAACGGCGAGAAGGCCGCCCTCGTCATGACCGGCGACGACCACGGCTCGAGCGGGACGGCGGGACGCTTCAACGCCTACAAGGCCGCGAGCGCAGCCGGCTGCTCGGTCGTGGCCTGGGAGTGCATCCGTTCCACGTCGTACATCTACGACAGCGTCGCGCTCACGAACGCCCAGGCGGTCGGGTTCACGGCGGACGGCTTCGAGGTCGCCGTGCACATCTACAACACCGACAGCGGGGCGTGCGGAAACTGGACACCGACGTCGCTGGCCACGAACTTCACGACCCAGTACGGCCTGTTCGCGGCCAAGTACCCGACCCTCCCGGCGCCGACCACCGAGCGAACCCACTGCGTCGCCTGGACCGACTGGGCCACCCACGCCAAGCTCGAGGCCGCCCGCGGGGTTCGTCTCGACACGAACTACTACCACTACCCCGGCAGCTGGGTCGGGACGAGGCCGGGGCTCCTGACCGGCTCGGCCATGCTCATGCGCTTCGCCGACGTCGACGGAACTCCGATCGACGTGTACCAGGGGCTGACCCAGATGACGGACGAGTCGGGCCAGACCTACCCCTCCACGTCGAACACGCTGCTCGACAAGGCCGTCGGCTCGGACGGCTACTTCGGCTTCTACATCGCGAACGCCCACACCGACTATGGCCGCCTCCGCCGTCAGCGACGCGATCATCGCGTCCGCGGGCGCCCGCAGCATCCCGGTGATCAGCGCCAAGCAGGCGCTCGACTGGACGGACGGACGCAACAACTCCAAGTTCCGCGAGTTCGCCTGGGCCGCGAACACGCTTACGTTCCGCATCACGCTCGGCACGGCGACGAACGGGCTCGAGGCCATGCTCCCCATGGACGGGCCGAGCGGCCGCCTCTCGGCCCTGCAGCGCAGCGGATCGCCTGTCTTCTATTCCACCCGGATCGTCAAGGGAGTCGAGTACGCGACGTTCCCTGCCCTCGTAGGCACCTACTCCGCGGCGTATAACGGCTAGCCACATGCAGATGAGATCCGTAAACACAGCGCGACGTCTACCCATTCTCCGCTGGGTTACTGCAGCTGCACTTCTCGGCGGCTGCCTCCTGGCGCTCGGCGGCGCGGCCACCGCGGCGAGCGCCGAAGACCTCGTCGTCGCCTACGGGTTCAACGAGGGTGCAGGCGCGACGGCCGCCGACGCTTCCGGAAACGGACGGACCGGCGGACTCGCGGGAGGCGCCACCTGGACGACGGGCCGGTACGGGTCCGCCGTCTCCCTCGACGGCGTTTCGGGCCGGGTCGACGTGCCGGCGCTCGGGACGTTCTACAAGTCCGGCTTCACGCTCGAGGCTTGGGTCAAGCCCAGGGTCGCCCAGAGCGACGTCTCGGTCCTCGGCACCTGGGTGAACGGGGACAACGGCGGCCCGATGATCTGGGTCGACCACATCTCCGGCCGGTACCGCCTGACGCTCGCCAAGGGCGCCGTCACCGAGTACCTCGACTCCGGCCGGACGCCCGCCGTCGGCCAGTGGCAGCATCTGTCCGCGACCTACGACGGGTCGGTCGCGCGCTTCTACGTCGACGGCTTCGAGACGGCGAGCAAGAGCTTCACCGGGAACGTGGGCGACTCGAACACGTGGCGCGTCGGCGCCTACGGGCCGGGGCCGGGTGGATTCTTCGACGGCGCCATTGACGAGGTGCGGGTCTACGACCAGCCGCTCACGGCTCAGGAGGTCCTCGCGGACTTCGCTGCGCCGATCGGGCTCGCCGACCTGAACCCGCCGACGGCTCCGGGCGGGTTCGTGCTGACGAGCGCGACGGCCAACGAGCTCGCCGTGGCCTGGCAGGCCTCGACCGACGACACCGGCGTCAGCGGCTACCGGCTGACCCGGAACGGCACGACGGTCGGCGTAGCGCCGGGCACGACGTTCACGTTCACGGGCCTCGGGTGCAACGCGACCTACACCCTTGGAGTGGAGGCCCTGGACGCGGCCGGGAACGTCTCGCCGCGCACGACCCTCTCGGCCCAGACCTCCGCTTGTCCGCCCGGACCGTCGGAGCATCTCGTCGCTGCGTACGGCTTCGACGAGGCGACCGGCGTAACGGCGGCGGACGAGTCGGGAAACAACCATCCGGCCACGCTCGCAGGCGCCGGCTGGGCGGGCGGACGCTTCGGCTCCTCGCTCCTGCTCAACGGCAGCGGGGGGCGGGCCGACGTGCCGGCGCTCGGGACGTTCTACAAGTCCGGCTTCACCTTCGAGGCGTGGGTCAAGCCGACCTCAGCCCCGAGCGACGCCGCGATCCTGGGCACCTGGGTGAACGGCGACGACGGCGGTCCGATGATCTGGGTCGACCACGTCGCGGGACGCTTCTATCTGACGCTCAACAAGGGATTCGGCAACTACCTCGACTCGGGCCGAACGCCGGTGGTCGGGCAGTGGCAGCACGTGGCGGCGACATTCGACGGCCTCGTCGCGCGCTTCTACGTGGACGGCGTCGAGACCGCTAGCCGAACCTTCATCGGTACCGCCGGCAACTCGAACACCTGGCGGATCGGCTCGTACGGCTCGAGTCCGGCCGGCTTCTTCCCAGGCTCCATCGACGAGGTCCGGATCTACGACCGCGCGCTCGGCGCCGCCGAGGTCACCGCCGACGTGAATCGCGGTGTCGGAACCGTCGACACCGACCCGCCGACGCAGCCCGCTCACTTCGCGAGCACGGATGCGGGAGCAGCGTCGATCGCCGTTCACTGGGACGCCTCGACCGACAACGTCGGGGTCACGGGCTACCGGCTGCTTCGCAACGGCGTCAGCGTCGGAACGACGACCGCGACGGCGTTCACGTTCACCGGCCTGACGTGCAATTCCAGCTACGAGCTCAAGGTGGAGGCGTTCGACGCCGCCGGCAACACGTCCGCGCGCTCCACCGCTGACGGAGTCGACGACGGCCTGCGACGCGACGCCGCCCACGGTTGCCGTGACCGCGCCGCGGCCGGCGCCACCGTCTCGGGCCTCGTGCCGCTCATGGCGACGGCCGCGGACGACGACGGGGTCGCGAGCGTGCGCTTCGAGATCGACGGCGTCGCCCTCGGCGGCGAGGTGCAGAGTCCGCCGTTCACGGTCACGTGGAACTCGCACGCGGTCGTTCCCGGCTCGCACACGGTCCGGGCGATCGCGACTGACACGAGCGGAAACACCGCGGCGTCGGCGCTCGTTACGGTCACGGTCGAGAACCCCGCTGCGCCGCCCGGGCTCCTGGCCGGCTATGCGCTCGACGAAGGTGCCGGCACGACCACTGTCGACGCCTCCGGGCTCGGACACACCGCCTCGATTGCGGGCGACGCCTGGACGGGGAACGGCCACGTCGGCGCGGCCGCCTCCCTGAACGGGACGAGCCACCGGGTCGACCTGCCTGCGCTCGGAACCTTCTACAAGACCGGCTTCACGTTCGAGGCCTGGATCAAGCCGCGCGTCGCCCCGGCCGACGCCGCGATCATCGGCACCTGGGTGAACGACGCGGCCGGCGGCCCGATGATCTGGGTCGACCATGTTTCAGGCCGTTTCTTCCTGACGCTCAACAAGGGATTCGGCAACTACCTCGACTCGGGCCGGACTCCGGTCGTCGGCGAGTGGCAGCACGTCGCAGCGACGTACGACGGTGTCGTCGCGCGCTTCTTCGTGAACGGAACCGAGACGGCGAGCCGCACCTTCGTCGGAAATGTTGGCGACTCGAACACCTGGCGGATCGGCGCGTACGGCTCGGGGCCGGGTGGATTCTTCGACGGCACGATCGACGACGCGCGGATCTACGGGCGGGCTCTGAGCGCGGCCGAGCTCGGGCAGGACCTGGCGACTCCGGTCGGCAACGACGTGGCGCCGCCCCAGGTGATCGGGGCGACCCCGGAGAACGGCGCCGCCGACGTGTCGATCGCGTCCGGCGCCACCGTCTCGTTCGGCGAGCCGATCGATCCGGCGACGGTCACGGCGAGCACGATCGAGCTCCGCGATGCCGGCGGCACGGCGGTGCCGGCCTCGGTCACGTACGACCCGGCCTCGTCGAAGGCGACGCTGTCGCCGACCGCGGCACTGGTTTACGGCGCGACGTACACGCTGACGGCCAAGGGCGGCACGACGGGCCCGCGCGTCACGGACATCGCCGGGAACGCGCTCGCCGCCAACTTCACGGCCTCGTTCACGACCGAGGCGTCGGCGGCGCCGATCCTGCTCGTCACGTCGTCGGCCAACCGGTTCAGCTCGTGGACCGCGGAGATCCTCCGGGCCGAGGGCCTGAACGAGTTCTCGACGCTCGACGTCTCGCAGATCTCGCCGACGGTGCTCGGGTACTTCGACGTGGTCGTGCTCGGCGAGGTGGCGCTCACCGCCGGCGAACGTGACCGACCTGACGAACTGGGTGAACTCGGGCGGAAACCTGGTCGCGCTGCGGCCCGACAAGCAGCTGGCGGGCCTCCTGGGCCTGACGGACGCCGGGGCGACGCTCGCGAACGGCTACCTGCTGACGGATACGACCTCCGGCCCCGGGCACCGGGATCGTCGGACAGACGATCCAGTTCCACGGCGTCGCCGACCGCTACGTCCTGAACGGCGCGACGGCGGTCGCGACGCTCTACTCGGACGCGGCCACGGCGACCACGAATCCGGCCGTGACGATGCGCAGCGTCGGGGCCAACGGCGGCCAGGCGGCGGCGTTCACGTACGACCTGTCCCGGTCGGTCGTCCTGACGCGTCAGGGGAACCCGGCCTGGGTGGGGCAGGACCGCGACGGCGTGCATCCCGATCCGGCCCGACGATCTCTTCTACGGCGCGGCCGCGTGGGATCCGCAGCCGGACTGGGTCGACGTGAACAAGATCGCGATTCCGCAGGCGGACGAGCAGCAGCGCCTCCTCGTGAACCTGATCACGACGATGGCGCGCGACCGCAAGCCGTTTCCGCGCTTCTGGTATCTCCCGAACGGCGAGAAGGCGGCGATCGTCATGACGGGCGACGACCACGGCGGCGGCGGCACCGCCGGACGCTTCGACGCCTACAAGGCCGCGAGCCCCGCCGGGCTGCTCGGTGGTGGCGTGGGAGTGCATCCGCGTCCACCTCGTACGTCTACGACACGATCGCGCTCACGAACGCGCAGGCGATGGCCTACACGGCCGACGGCTTCGAGGTCGCGCTGCACGTCTACTACACCGACAACGGCTTCTGCGGAACCTGGACGCCGGCGTCGCTCAGCGCGACTTCACGAGCCAGCTCGCGACCTTCGCCAGTCAAGTTCCCCGGGATCCCCGCGCCGACCACGGAGCGCACCCACTGCGTCGCCTGGGTCGACTGGGCCTCGCAGCCGAAGATCGAGCGCTCGCACGGAATCCGGCTGGACACGAACTACTACCACTACCCGGGCCCGTGGATCGGCGCGAATCCCGGGCTTCATGACCGGCTCCGGGATCCCGATGCGCTTCGCCGACCTCGACGGAACGACGATCGACGTCTTCCAGGCTAGCGACGCACCTGACCGACGAGTCGGGGCAGGACATCCCGTCGACCGTCGACGCGCTCCTCGACAAGGCGCTCGGGCCGGAGGGGTACTACGGGATCTTCACCGCGAACATGCACACGGATCACGTCGACCACGACAACTCGGAGGCGATCGTCGCCGCCGCGCAGGCCCGCTCGGTTCCGGTCATCTCGGCGAAGCAGGCGCTGACCTGGCTCGACGGCCGCGAGGCGTCGTCGTTCCGCGGGCTGGCGTGGGACGCGGGGATCGCTCGTGTTCTCGATCCAGGCGTCGGCGTCCGCGCCCGGTCTCCAGGCGATGCTCCCGACGCACTCGGGCTCACGGGACGCTGACCGGCCTGACCCGCGGCGGCAGCCCCGGTCTCGTACACGACGAGCACGATCAAGGGCATCGAGTACGCGCTCTTCCCCGCGGTCGGCGGGAACTACTCGGCGACGTACTAGACGGGCCGGCTCGACCCGCTCAGTGCGCCGGTGCCGTCCGCCTCGGGCTCCGGGCGATGCGCGGGGTAGCCGCGCGGATCCTTGTGGATCCCGAGGTAGGCGTAGTTCCGCGCGCTTCCGCCCGCGGCCTCGACCCGGAGCTGGCGCAGCCGGCTGCGTTGCGAGCGGTACGCGTACTTCCAGTCCGGGACCGCGGGCCGCCCGGGCCACGCCGCGGGCGTGACGAGCGTCCTGACGGCGTCCTTCGTCCCCAGGACGGCGAGCTGGAGCCTCGATCGCTCCGGATCCTCGTGGCGCCAGTGAAAGTCGATGTAGCCGAGGCTGCGGCCCTTCTTGTCCGCGCTCTCGAGCAGCCAGCGGCGCGTGATCCGCGTGACCTCGAAGTGATGCTCGACGGAGACGTCCAAGACGACGAGGTGCCGGCTGCCGGAGCCGATGAGCTGCCAGCCGAGCAGCGTCTCGTCGCCGAAGCCGAGCGCGCCGGGGCCGAGCTCGTCGTCGAACGCGCCGACCCGCTCGTAGGCGTCGCGCGAGATGGCCATGTTCGCGCCGATGAGCCCGGTCTCGAGCTCCTCCGCGGTCTTGTGCGCGGTCGAGGTGATCACCGAGGCGGCGAACGGCGTCGCGTACGGCGACCTGAGGATCGCGGGCGCCCAGCGAACGCCGCCCTGCACCGTGTCGGCCCGGCCTTCCAGGATGGCGCGGCGACATCCCCACGATCCAGTCGGCGCGGGAAGCGCACGTCGTCGTCGCTGAACAGGAACACGTCGCCGCGGGCCCGCTCGAGCCCGGCGTTCTGCGCCCGGCACTTGCCCGGCCGGCTCTCGAAGACGTAGACGACGTCCATGGCCGTCGTGCGGCGAAGTCGGCGACGACCTCGCTCGTGTCGTCGGTCGAGCCGTTGTCGATGACGACCACCTCGGCCGGGAGCCCGGCCGGGACGTGAACGCTCCCGAGCGAGCGGAGCGTGTCGCGCAGGCTGGCGGCCCGGTCGCGCGTGGCGATGACGACCGAGACC
The DNA here is from genome assembly GCA_963760815.1 of uncultured Actinomycetes bacterium. GTDB lineage: Bacteria > Actinomycetota > Thermoleophilia > Gaiellales > Gaiellaceae > CAVRUF01. Next base: position 12,322 of record CAVXEJ010000005.1, on the reverse strand, counting down.
CTGGGCGCGCGCGCTTCCCGTCCCGGTGACTCGGCGGGCGTGCGTCATCGGACTAGTACGCGCCGCGCTTGCCGAGGACGACCGGGATCGTCTGGCACAGGATCTTCAGGTCCCACCAAAGCGACCAGTTCGTGACGTAGACGTAGTCGAGCTTCGTCATCTCGTCGAACGGCATGTCGTTGCGGCCGAGCACCTGCCACAGACCCGTGATCCCGGGGGTCATGTCGAGCCGGCGGCTGGCCCAGCCGGTGATCTGGTCGGCCTCGTAGACGACGAACGGCCGCGGGCCGACGAGGCTCATGTCGCCGCGGAGCACGTTCCAAAACTGCGGGAACTCGTCGATGCTCGTCTTGCGGATGAACGCGCCCACCCTGGTCACGCGCGGGTCGTCGCCCTTGATCTTGAAGAGCGGCCCGTCCACCTCGTTCAGGTGCAGAACCTCGGCGCGCTTGGCCTCGGCGCCCGTGTACATCGACCGGAACTTGACGATCTCGAACGTCGAGCCGTTGCGGCCCCGCCGCTTCTGGCGGTAGAGCGCCGGGCCCGGGCTGTCGAGCTTGATGACGACCGCCACGGCGGCCAGCAGGGGCGCCAGGACAAGCAACGCGGCTCCCGCGGCGCAGATGTCGAACGAGCGCTTGAGGACGCGGGAGCTGCGGCCGAGCCGAAGCGGCGGCAGCGTCACGACCGGCATGCCCTCGATGTCGTCGAAGGTCGCCTGCGAGGTGAAGATCTCGAAGTAGCGCGGGACGATGGAGATCTGGACGTCCGGGCGCCGCACGCTGCGGAGCAGGTCGAGCATCTGCTCGTGGCCGCCGATCGACGTCGCGATGATCACGCGGTCGATGTCGAGCTCGTCCACGAGCCGCGCGACGTCCCCTGACGCGCCGAGAACGGGGCCAGGAACGTCGTCGTCCTCGGCCGCGAGGAACCCGACGACCTCGAGGCCGTACTCGGGGTGCGTGCCGAGCTTGCGGTAGACCAGACGAGCCTCGTCGCCGCCGCCCACGATCAGCGTGCGGCGGCGCTCCATGACCCGGGGGAAGACCCACGAGCGGATCGAGCCGCGCAGCACCGGCACGAGGACGAGCGAGGCGCTGATGAAGAGCGCCGCCTCGACGGCGGTGTACACCCACCAGTCGAAGAGAAAGCGGACGCCCTGCGAGAGGATCAGGTACGCGAGCGACCCGGCGAGCATCGCGTGGAAGATGCTCCGCACCTCGTCGAAGCTCGAGACCGAGATCTGCAGGGCATCGGCCTCGTAGAGCCCGTAGCCGGTGAAGATCGCGAGCCAGATCGGCACGGCGGTCACGACGAGCAGCACGAGGAACCACGTCGGAGCCGAGACGGGCGGCAGCGGTCCGAGGTGATCGGCGGCGATGTACGTGAGCACGTAGGCGACCGAGAGGGCGAGAAGATCGCCGGTCGCGAGGATCCAGGTCCGGCCGTGTCCGAGACGGCCCCGCCGGGGCGCCGTCCGTGTCGCCGGAAGGACGTGATCGACGCCGGTGCTCATCTGCCGCAGTTCCTCCAGATTCCGTGTGCGTGCAAGCGATTCACGCACCACCGAGGGTACGAACGCGAGGCCCGCAAATACAGACCAGAACTGGAAAACCGGTCGCGCGGCTGGTAGCTAGCCGACCGGCTAGGACGCAGCCAGGCGCCGGCGCCAGCGCTTCTTCAGCCGAGGCGCGATCCCGGTCTTCGTCGCGACCGCCTTGACGAGGCTCGCCGCTCCGACGACGGCCGTCCGCGTCGCGTTGATCCGAATGCCGCGGAAGGTGGGCGCGAAGATCAGCACGTCCTCCTCCTCCCACGAGTCGGTGCCGAAGCGGCGCTTGTACTCGGACTCGCCGAACCCGTAGTCGAGGACGTCGAAGTCGTCGTCGGCGCAGAGGTCCTCGATGACGCGCATGAGGAGGTACGTCCCGATGCTGTAGTCGGCGAAGGCCGGGTCGTAGCCGGGCGTGCCGACGTGGAACGTGCGGTTGAACCCCGTGCCCGACCAGAACGCGATCGGCCTTCCGTTGAGCGAGAGAACCCAAGCGCGGAACCAGCCCCGGTTCAGGGCGAGCTCGGTGAGCGTCGCGGTCCTCGTCGGTGTCCGCAGCGGCCACGCCGAGACCGCGCTGGTAGGTCAGCGCCGCGACCTGTTCGACCTCGGCCAGGAGCTCGTCCATCTCCGCCGGATCGCTGAAGACCCGCAACGTGAGACCGTCGCCGTGGTCGCGCTGGAGGCGGTTGCCGTAGACGCGGACGTTCTCGCGCGTCTTCTTCGACCGGGTCTTCAGGAACTCGTCGTACGAATCCGGCAGCCGCAGCGTCCAGTGCGTGCTGCGGTGGCGGAAACGGTCGCGCAGCGCGGACGGAGCGGCGATCGCCGCGGTGTGGAGCGGCGATCCGACCCGCAGGGCCGGAAGCGAGAGGACGTCGGCCTTGGCGCCCGGGAGCGAGGCTCGCACGGTGTCGAGAAGCGCCTCCGCGTCGAGCATGGAGTCGGCGCCCGAGACGCCGCCGTGGACGAGCGTGATCGCACGCACGCGCGGCCGGTAGACGGTTCGGTAGCCGACCGACACGCTCAGCGGGATCTCCTCCAGGCGCGCGGCAAACACCATCTCGCCGCCGTCCGAGCCGGGCAGCCTGGCCACGTGCGGGCGGAGAACCTCCGGCCGCGACGCGATGACGGCGAGGAAGTAGTCCGGGACGGGGTCGAGCCGCGTCCAGCCGACCGCTTCGAGCTCGCTGCGCGCCGCCTCGACGGCGAGCGCGGAGTCGAGAACGACGGGCGCCGGCGGACCTTGCGGCGCTACCGGAACCGGACGGATTGCGCTGAGCTCGTGCACGACCTCGACCCTAGATCGCCGGGCGAGCCTTGACCATCCCGCGTAGAGCCAGATCACGCTAGCCGAACGGCTAGCCAGGGCCAAAAACGCTAGGCCAACGTCGCGTAGCCCTCAGGCGGCGCCACTTTTAGCATCGTGTCAGTGCTCGAGCCATTCCCTGTGCCGTACGAGCAAGCCGATCCTCGGGCCGTTCTCTCTGCCCGTGAAGTCGAGGTGCTCGAGATGGCCTCGCTCGGGCTCACGAACGTCCAGATCGCCGGCCGCCTGCACGTGAGCATCCACGCGGTCAAGTTCCACCTCGCGGCGATCTACCGGAAGCTCGGCGTCTCGAACAGGACGGAAGCAGCGGTGCTGTTCCTCCGCTCCGCCTCCATGCCCGTCAGGGTGAGCGAGGCGGGCGACTGATGGATCTCCAGCTCTTCTCCCGGGTGATCTGGCGGTTCTGGTGGCTCATCGTCATCGGCCTTCTCATCGCCGTCGCGCTCGCGTTCTTCTCGGTGTTCCGCATCGACACGAACAACGGCTTCTCGCTCGAGTACCGGCAGAGCGAGAAGTGGGTGAGCATCGCGACGATCCTCGTGACCGAGCCGGACTTCCCGCTCGGCCGCGCCGTGTTCCAGCAGGACGTCCCGCCGGCGAACTCGGAACAGCCGGGGCAGTACACGCCGCAGTTCGCGCCGTCGTCGCGCTTCATCGAGCTCGCATCCGTCTACGCCGAGCTCGTGACCGGCGACGCCGTCAAGCAGCGGATCCTCAAAGACGGCCCGCTTCCGGGCGCCGTCCAGGCGGTTCCGCTCGTCGCGTCGAACGGCTCCGACGCCGCGCTGCCCATGGTTGCCGTGCGCGGCCTCGCGAGGTCGCCCGAGGACGCGGTCACGGTCGGCTAAGCGCGCAAGCGCCGCGTTCCAGGAGTACCTCGAGGCGGAGCAGGCCCGCGGCGACATCCCCACGGAGCAGCGCGTCGTGCTGAGCGAGGTCCGGCATCCGTCGCTCGCGACGACCGCCATGCTCGAGGGACGCTCGAAGACGGTTCCGATCGTCGTGTTCCTGACCGTCATGCTCGCGTTCGTCGGGCTCGCGTTCATCCTCGAGAACCTTCGCCCGCGTCTCCAAGCCGGTCGCGGCCGAGGTGGTTCACACCGTTCGCGCCCGAAGCTCGGGCTGAGCCATGAGCATCGCCCCGACGGGGAACGCCGGCTAGCGCCCAGCGCGGGCTCTACATCTCGTCCGCGATCGTCCTCGGCTCGCTCGCACTCCTGGCCGCGACCGTTCTCACGGACTCCCGTCCGGTCGAGGTGGCGCCCGTCATCGCGCTGGTCATCCTCTTCACGGTCGCCTACCGGACGCTGCTCGCCTGGGACACGCTGCTAGCGCTGCTCGTTCTCGTCATCCTCTTCATCCCGATCCAGCGGTACGTGCTGCCCGGTTCGATGCCGGTGGAGCTCGAGCCCTACCGGCTGCTCGTCGCGTTCATGATCGCCGGCTGGATCGCCTCGCTCCTCGCCGACCCGACCGTGCGGCTGCGGCGCACCGGCTTCGAGGTGCCGATCGTCCTGATCCTCGTCGGCGTGTTCGGGTCGGTGCTCGCGAACAGCACGAGAGTCGCCGAGCGCGACCCCTATGTGGCCAAGGGGATCACGTTCCTCCTCAGCTACATCCTCCTCTTCTTCCTCATCGTCAGCGTGGTCAAGACGACGAGCCAGATCGAGCAGCTCCTGCGGTTCATGGTCGTCGGGGGCGCCGTCCTGGCCGTCCTCACGATCGTCGAGTCGCGCACGCACTACAACGCCTTCGACCACCTGTCCAAGATCCTCCCGATGCTCGACCAGGCGCCGTTCTCGGTCGCCTCGTCACAGGAGGAGCGCGGCATCCGCGCCTTCGCGTCGGCGCAGCATCCGATCGCGCTGGGCGCGGCGCTCGCCATCCTCGTCCCGCCTGCCGTCTACCTGATGCGGCGCTCGGCGCGGGCCTGGCTTTGGTGGCTCGCGATCGCCGTGCTCGCCTGCGGGTCCCTCGCGACGCTATCCCGCACGAGCGTCCTCATGCTCGTGGCGATCGCGGCAGCCTTCCTCTGGCTGCGCCCGCGGGAGACGAAGCGCCTGTGGCCGTTGCTCCTGCCCGCGATCCTCGTCGTCCACTTCCTCGTCCCGGGGACGCTCGGAACGCTCAAGGGCTCGTTCCTCCCCGAGGGAGGCCTGATCGCCGAGCAGCAGTCGAATCCCGGCAGCCGCGGCCAGGGCCGCATCGCCGATCTCGGGCCGAGCCTGCGTGAGGTCGCCCACCAGCCGCTCGTCGGCCAGGGCTATTCGACGCGGGTCGTCGACCGGTCGGCGCCGAGCGAGCAGATCCTCGACGACCAGTGGCTCGGCATCCTGCTCGAAACCGGCCTGGTCGGGTTCATTGGCTGGCTGTGGCTCGTCGGCCGCGCCGTCCGGCGGCTCGCGCTCGGCGCCAAACGCGACCTGACGACCCGCGGCTGGCTCTTCGCCGCGCTCGCCGCCTCGGTCTTCGCCTACGGGGTAGGGATGCTGACGTTCGACGCGTTCGCGTTCGTCCAGGTGACGTTCATCTTCTTCATGCTCCTAGCGCTCGGCGCCGCGGCGCTCAGAACGCCCGTCGAAGCGGTCGACTAGACCGCGGAGAGCGAGCGCGGGTGGTTCGCCGCCGGCGCGCTACTCGGGCCGAGCTCGGCAAGCAGGTCGCGCCGCGCCGACCAGGCGAAGAGGATCCAGCCCGGGTGGTACGAGCGGCACTCCGTGTTGATGTGCACGCCGTTGCCCTGCGCCGGAACCGCGGGCCGGCCGGTAGTGATCCCGCGGACGGCTCGCAGGTAGCGCCCGGCGCGCGGATAGCGGTCGCTGCGCTGGATCGAGCGGTAGGCGCGGAACGGGTCGTCCACGTACATCGGCTCGTCCAGCTCGTTCGCGCCGAAGCACCAGGCGAGGCTGAGCTCGATTCCCTCGCGCACGCCGGGGATGCCCTGGTCGAGCGCGGGGAGGAGGAAGAGCATGGCCATGGCTGTCCTGGTGGACGGCGTAGACCGGGTAGAGCTCCGCGGGCTTGCCGGTCGCGACCGCGTACAGCCACGGCCATTCCCCCTGCGAGCCCTGCGCGGCGAGCATGCGCTCGACGCCGCTGCGGAAGAGCGCGTCGGTCGAGGAGTCGCCGGTGCGGCGGCCGTGCTCGTAGACGGCGCGCAGGAAGTAGACGATCGCGCCGAAGGAGACGACGTTGCGCCGGTAGAGCGTCGAGCTGTGCCGCGGCAGGAGCGAGCCCTCGTGGACGTACTCGCCGGCGATCGTCGCGAAGAGCCGGTCGGCGGCTTCGGCCGCAGTCTCGTTGCCCGAGGCGGCTGCCGAGTCGAGTCCCCACAGCATCCACGAGAGCGTCTGGATCGGCATGCGCGTTCCCGTTCCGTTGCCGACGATGCCCGCGAGCCGGTCGACGGCGGCCGCTGCGGCCGGATGGTCCGGGCGGTCGCGCAGGAGCACGAGCAGAAGCCCCAGGTCGGCGGGCGAGGTGATGTCGTCGACCCGCTTCGCGAGGAACTCGTCCACGCGCCCGGCGACGGCGGCCTCTCCGGGCTGCCCGCCCGCCCGCGCGTACTCCTGGAGCCCGAGCAGCGAGTTGATCGTGTACCGCAGCGCGCGCGAGCCGTAGTCGTTCACGTAGGCGCCGTCCTCGTCGATCGTGGTCGAGAACGGATGGAGCGCGAGCTCGGGCGACCAGACCTCCTCGAGGAAGGAGGCCGACCGGTCGAGCAGCATGCTGGCCCCGAGCGGGTTCACGACTTGAAACTAGCGAGGCGCGGGAGGCGTTTCGACGCCCGTTCGTCCAGACGTCGCGCGGTGCGCCTCACCAACCGGCTAGGTGACTTCCCGCAGTGAGCGCAGGTGCCCGGCGCGGGCCTCGCGCCCGCCGCTCGAGACGACCGAGTGCGTGAGGGCCCCGAGCCCGATCCCGATCCGCTCGAGCAGCGCCGCCCCCCGGCCGGAATGCTTGCCCGCGTAGCGCACCCGGCTCGCGACGAGCACCGGGATGAGCGATCCCCGCGGAGCGGAGGCGCCGCCCTCGTGGACCGACGTCGCGCCCGGCTCGAAGCGGACCTCGTGGCCCGCGTCCCACAGGCGCTTGCAGAGGTCGGTGTCCTCGCAGTAGAGGAAGAAGCCCTCGTCGAGCCCGTCCGAGCTCCTCGAGCGCGCTGCGGCGGACGAGCATGCAGGCGCCCGAGATCCACTCGGCCGGCCCCGGCCGCTCGTAGTCCTCCGCGCGGCGCACGGTCTCGTCGGCCCACAGCGCGCGCGGGAAGATCCGGTGCAGGAACAGGGCCTGCGCGTAGGTCGAGCGCAGGCGCGGGAACCGGCGCTGCGAGAAGTCGAGCTCGCCGGTCGAATGGAGGATCCTCGGGCCGACCGCGCCGACGCCCGGCTCGGCGTCGAGGACCGAAGCGAGGCGTCTCAGGTCGTCCTCCGGGAGCCTCGCGTCGGGGTTCAAAAACAGCACGTAGTCGCCCGCGCCGGCCCGCCAGCCCGCGTTGCATCCGAACGCGAAGCCGCCGTTTCGGTCGAGCTGCAGTCCACTGACGCGAAGATCGGCCACCGCATCCAGGCTGCCGTCCGGCGAGGCGTTGTCTGCGACCACGACCTCGATCCCGGGCCTGTCGGTTAGGCCTTCCACACAGGCGCGGAGTTGCTCTCGGCTGTTGTAGGAGACGACGACTACGCAGATCGAGGTCATGTGTTCGACCGTACCAGCGGCCTTTCGAGTTGACGACTGAACCTCAGGGGGGTCTGGGCGCGCGGCGATCCCTCGGAGTGGCGATCACCCGATGTTTGCCGTCCGCCGACAAAGAAACCGTTCGCAAGATGTTGGGGAGCCGCACCCATCTCTAGGCGCCGCGCTGCGCCAGTTCTCGCCGTACTGACCGTCATGGTCGTAGCCGGGCTGCTTGCCCTGCCCGCGCAGGCCGCGCCGAACACGTCGACCGCGCCCGTGACGCAGCCCGCGTCGTTTTGGGGTGTGGAGATCGACCGCACCTCCTATCCGCTGCTCACCTCGAAGCTCGTCACTCGCCTCCGCAAGGCCGGCGTGAACACGCTCGTCGTCCGGCCGGGAACGCTGAACGCGGCGCAGACGGCGAAGGTCCGCAAGCTCGCCGCGCGCGGAGGCCTGAACGTCCTCGTCCCCATCGCCGAGGGTTCGCCCTCGTCGGCAGGGACCGTCGCGGCCGCGAACGCCGCCTGCCGCGCGCTCAAGCTCGCCGCAGGTGGTAGCCGCTGCGCCGTCTACGCCCGGACGCCCTCGTCGGCGCGCGCCATCGCAGCGCGCGGCGCAGTCGACGTCGTCCTCGTGAAGACCGGCCTCGCCTCGCTCAAGGGCCTGCGCACCGTCTCGAACCGCGTCGTCGTCACGGCCGGCCTCGCCAAGAGCTTCAAGAAGAGCTCCTGGCGCAGCGCCGCGCTCGTCGCGCGCTCGGGCCGCCTCGTCGACCTCTCCGTCGCCCTGCGCACCCGCAAGGCCGCGCTCGGCGCCTACCTGGCCATGCTTCGTCCCGTCGCGACCTCCGGCGACCGCCGGGTTCCCAGCATGCCGGGCGGGCTCGTAACCACCGATGTCACCGGCTCAGCGACGGCCCTCGACTGGAACGGCGCGAGCGACAACCGCGGGGTGGCGCGCTACGGCGTCTACCTCGACGGCGTCCGGATCCGCGAGGTCGCCGGATCCGCCGCCTCGCTGCCGGGCCTTCCGTGCGGCGGCCCCCATCTGATCGAGGTCGACGCAGCCGATGCCGCGGGCAACCGCTCGGCCAAGTCGGCGATCATCGCCTCGGTCGGCTCCTGCTCTCCGGGAACGCCCACCCCTGGCCTCGTCGCCGCGTACGGCTTCGAGGAGACGAACGGCGCCGGCACGAGCGACGGCTCGGGCAACGGGAACCACGGAACGGTGAACGGCGCCGCGAGGACGGCGACCGGACGCTTTGGCCGCGCGCTGACCTTCGACGGCGTGAACGACCAGGTCGCCGTCCCCGACGCCTCGTCGCTCGATCTCTCCGACGAGATGACGCTCGAAGCGTGGGTGCGCCCGGTGTCCGAGAACGCCGGCTGGCGGACGGTCGTCCTCAAGGAGCAGACGGGCGACCTCGTGTACGGGCTCTACGCCGCCGCGACCGGCTTCCGGCCCAGCGGCCACATCTTCGTCGGCGACGACGACGAGCGCGTACAGGCGCCTTCGACGCTTCCGGCCAACGCCTGGTCGCACCTCGCGACGACGTACGACGGCTCAGCGCTTCGCATCTACGTGAACGGCACGCTCGCCGACACGTTCGCCACCAACGGTGACATGACCGTCTCGAGCGGACTCCTGCGGATCGGCGGCAACACGATCTGGAACGAGTGGTTCGAGGGCGCGATCGACGAGGTTCGCGTGTACGACAGCGCCCTCAGCGCCACCCAGATCCAGGACGACATGGACGATCCCGTCGGCGCGCCGGCAACGGACGGCACGGCGCCCACCGTCCCGGGCAACCTGCGCACGACCGCCACTACGGGAACGAGCGTCTCGCTCGCCTGGAACGCCTCGACCGACGAGGTCGGCGTCACGGGCTACGGCGTCTACCGCGACGGCACGTCCGTCGCCTCGCCGGCCGGGACGACCTCGACCGTCTCCGGGCTCGTCTGCGGCACGACGTACACGTTCGCCGTGGACGCAGTCGACGCCGCCGGGAACCGCTCCGCGCCAGGCGACGCTCTCGGCGGCCACCGCCAACTGTCCCCCGGGCCCTGATGTCGATGCTCCGTCGACGCCGGCCAATCTTGCGAAGACATCCTCGACGCAGACCGCCATTTCCGTCTCGTGGACGGCCTCGACCGACAACTTCGCGGTCGCCGGCTACGGCACCTATCGCGACACCGCGAACGCCGGCAGCCCGACCGGGACGACGTACACCTTCACCGGGCTCACCTGCGGGACGAGCTACTCGCTCGCCGTGGACGCCGCCGACGCGGCGGGGAACCGCTCCGCGAAGGCGACGATCACCGCGTCGACGAACACCTGTCCGGACACGACCGCGCCGACCGCGCCGACCGGGCTCACCGCGGGCACGACGACCCAGACGAGCATCGCCGTCACCTGGACGGCGGCGACCGACAACGTCGCCGTGACCGGCTACGGCACGTATCGCAACGCCGCGCCGGCCGGCAACCCGACGGGCACCTCCTACACCTTCAACGGCCTCACGTGCAACACGAGCTACACGCTCTCGGTGGACGCGGTCGATGCCGCCGCGAACCGCTCGGCGCAGACGTCGATCACCGCTGTGACGGCGGCCTGCCCGATCCCGGACACGCAGGCGCCGACCGTGCCGGGCAACTTCCGCTCCACCGGACAGTCGACGGCGAGCGTCTCGCTCGCCTGGAACGCGGCCACGGACAACACGGCCGTCACCGGGTATGGCGTGTACCGAAACGGCACGCTTGTGAGCTCGCCCACGGGCACGACGGCAACGGTCTCCGGCCTCACGTGCGACACGAGCTACACGTTCGCCGTGGACGCAGTGGACGCCGCAACGAACCGCTCGGCGCAGGCGACGGTCACGGCCTCGACGAGCGCCTGCCCGCCTCCGGGCACTGCCGATCTCTACGTCGCGACGAACGGCTCCTCCTCGAGCAACTGCACTCAGTCCGCTCCGTGCTCGACCTTCAACCGCGCCTACGCCGTGGGCCAGCCGGGCAACACGGTCCAGATCGCCGGTGGCAGCTACCCGGACCAGACGATCAACGGCGCACCGAAGCCTGCAGGGGCGGCGCCGATCGTGTTCGCGCCCGCGACCGGGGCGTCGGTGACGGTAGGGGGCATCCGGGTCAACCAGGGCGGCGGAATCGAGTTCCGCGACTTCACGGTGACCGACGAGACGTACAACGGCTGCAACTGCGCCGCCACGGGGCAGGCCGGCTCGATCGTCCGCGAGATCACCTACCGCCGGATCAAGATGGGTCTGTTCTACGTGCGCGGCGTCGACAAGATCAGCTACATCGACGGCGAGGTCGGCCCGAACGGCTCCGACGACCGGATGAACTGGATCACCGAGGCGTACGAGTCGGAGAAGCCCGCGACCGACATCCTGCTCGACGGGATGCGGATCCACGACTTCACGAAGCACAACGCCGGAGCGCACATCGACTGCGTCGGAATCGGAAACGCGAACGGAGTAACGATCCGCAACAGCCGCATCTGGACTTGCGCGCACTTCGCGATCATCTTCGGGACTGACCCCTCGGGCGAGTTCACGAGGAACCTGACGATCGAGAACAACTTCCTCGACTGCTGCGACCCGTCGGGCGGTGGCTACTACTCGATCGGCCTCGGCGACGGCGCGAACGTCGTCATCCGCTTCAACTCGGCGACGGAGGGCTTCGGCTGGCTGAACCCGAACGGCGACGGCGTCACGAACGACGTCATCGACTCGAACGTCATCTCGAACAACTCCTCCCAGAACTGCTCCAAGGCGACGTGGCGCTACAACGTCGTCGCGTCGGGCAGCGCCTGCGCGAACGGCATCGTGGCCGCGACCGGATTCGTCCTGGCTCCGATGGATCTTCACCTGAAGGCAGGGGCCGCGGCGATCGGGGCTGGGAATCCCACGTCGTATCCGGAGCGAGACATCGACGGCGACCTGCGGCCGTCGGGCAGCCGCGCCGACGCCGGCGCCGACGAACGAACCGGCTAGCCGGCCTCCTCCTAGACTCCGCGCATGCTTTCGTTCGCGCGGCGGGTCGAGCGGGCGCTTCGGGTCTACGGCCCGAGGGGTGCGGTCAAACGCGGCTGGGGTGCGCTGCGCGCCGGCCGCGGGCACGAGCCCAAGCACGACGGGTTCGACGAGGAGATGGGCGTCTCGACCGCCGGGATCGTCCGGCTCGAGTCGCTCACCGCACCCTCGGAAACCCGCCGGCTCGCCCATCGCTACCAGCCGTCGGATCCGGACACGTTGCGGCGCACGATCGCGGCGCTCCCGATCCGGTACGAGGAGTTCGTGTTCGTGGACATCGGGTCGGGCAAGGGGCGTGCGCTGCTCGTCGCGTCGGAGTTCCCGTTCGAACGCATCGTCGGCGTCGAGTTCGCCGAGGAGCTGCACGAGGCCGCCCTGGCGAACATCGCTGCGTACTCGAACCCGGCCCAGCGGTGCCGCGCGATCGAGGCGCTGCGCACCGACGCGACCGGATACGAGTTGCCGGAGCAGCCGCTCGTCCTCTACTTCTACAACCCGTTTCTCGCCCCCGTGATGGAGCGGGTGATGGCCAACGCGGCCGCGTCCCTGGCGGCCCGACCCCGCCCGGCGTTCGTGGTCCTTTCCAAGGACACGCCGCACGGCGCGGCAGTCATCGAGGCCGGCTTCTCGCGCCGCGACGACCTGGCCGACGCGACCGAGGATGAGATCTACGCGGCCGTCTAGCCGAACCGTGCGCGAGGAAGCTCCCGCAGCA
>CAVXEJ010000004.1:1280000-1818216 GCA_963760815.1 uncultured Actinomycetes bacterium | reverse complement strand
GGCGCGTCGATAGCATCGAGGGGTGCGCTACTCCACCGTCCTCTTCGACTTCGACGGCACGCTCGTGGACTCGGGCTCGATGATCCTCGCGTCGTTTCGGCACGCGACGCGCACCGTGCTCGGACGCGAGATTCCCGACGACGAGCTGATCTCCGCGGCCGGCGGCACGTCGGTGACGGAGCAGATGCGCTACTTCGACGCCGAGCGCACGCCCGAGCTCGTCTCCGTCTACCGCGAGCACCACAACACCGCGCTCGCCGACGACGGGCTCGAGACGTTCGTCGGCATCGACGCCGTGCTCGAGACGCTGCTCTCCCAGGGACGCAAGCTCGGGATCGTGACCGCCAAGCGCCGGCGCTCGATCGACCTCGCATTCGAGAGCCTCGACCTGGCGCACTTCTTCGGCGCGATCGTGACCGCCGACGACGCTGCGCGGCACAAGCCCGACCCGGAACCGGTCTACGTCGCGCTCGAGCGGCTCGGATCGAAGCCCGAGGACACGGCCTTCGTCGGCGACTCGCCCTTCGACATGGGGGCGGGCAAGGCGGCCGGGCGTCTACGCGGTCGGCGTCTCCTGGGGCGGCCTGCACCGCGAGGAGCGCCTGCGGGCCGCCGGGGCGGACGTGGTCGTCCATTCGACCGAGGAGCTCCTCAGTGTCCTCTGAGCGCGTCGCAGAGCTGCGCGAGCAGCTGGACCGGGCGCTCTACGAGTACCACGTCCTCGACGACCCGACGCTCTCCGACGCCGAGTACGACGTGCTCTACGACGAGCTGGTCGCCCTGGAGGAAGCCGATCCGTCGATCGTGACGCCCGATTCGCCCACGCAGCGCGTCGGTGCGCCTCCCTCGGACGCGTTCCCGAAGGTCGAGCACCTGAGCCCGATGGGCTCGCTCGAGAAGGTCACGACCCGCGAGGCGCTCGAGAAATGGGGCGAGGACGTCCGCAAGCGGCTCGGTACCGACGAGCCGGTGTTGTACGTGACCGAGCCGAAGATCGACGGGTCGGCGGTCTCGCTCGTCTACGAGAACGGCCTTCTGGCTCGCGGCGCCACGCGCGGCGACGGGATCCGCGGGGAGGACGTGACCCCGAACCTGCGCACGATCAAGGCGATCCCGCTGAAGCTGCGGGCGGTGGAGGGCGAAAGCCCGCCGGCGCTCGTCGAGGCGCGCGGCGAGATCTACTTCCCGCTCTCGGCGTTCCAGCGGCTGAACGAGCGGCTCGCGGCCGAGGAGAAGAAGCTCGCGCCGAACCCGCGCAACGCGTCGGCCGGCTCGCTGCGCCAGAAGGATCCATCCGTGACCGCGTCACGTGATCTCTCGGTCTGGATCTACGGGCTCGGCAGCGCCGACGTCGAGTTCGACTCGCACTTCGAGTCGCTCGAGTGGCTGCGCGAGCGCGGCTTCCGCACGAACCCGTTCACCGAGCGGCACGACTCGCTCGAGGGCGTGCTCCGCGTCTGCGAGGAGTGGGAGTCGCGCCGCGCGGGAGCTCGACTACGAGATCGACGGGATCGTCATCAAGCTCGACTCGCTCGACCAGCAGCGGCGCCTCGGTGCGCTCCACGGCCGGCCGCGCTGGGCGCGCGCGTTCAAGTGGCCACCGGTCGCGACGCAGACGAAGCTCCTGAAGATCCACATCCGCGTCGGCCGCACCGGGAACCTCAACCCCTGGGCGCAGCTCGAGCCGGTCGAGGTCGGCGGCGTCACGGTCTCCCAGGCGACGCTGCACAACGAGGAGGACTTGAACCGCAAGGACATCCGCGAGGGCGACACGGTGATCGTCCAGCGCGCCGGCGACGTGATCCCGCAGGTCGTCGGGCCGGTGCTGCCGCACGCGAAGGGGACGAAGCCGTTCCGCATGCCGAAGAAGTGCCCGCTCTGCGGCGTCGAGATCGTGAAGCCCGAGGGCCAGGTCATGCACCGGTGCCCCAACAACGCGTGCCCCTCGCGCGGGCTCGAGACGCTGAACCACTGGGTGAGCGCCGCGATGGACATCGAGGGCGTCGGCGAGCAGTTCGTCTGGCGCTTCTGGAACGAGGGCCTGCTGCGCTCGATGCCCGACCTGTACCGGATCACGGCCGAGCAGCTCGCGGAGTTCGAGGGCTTCGGCGAGGTCTCCGCTGCGAAGGCGGTCGACTCGATCCAGCGCTCGAAGGCGCAGCCGTTCTCCCGCGTGCTCTACGGGCTCAACATCCCCATGGTCGGCTGGGTGACCGCCGCCGCGCTGGCGCGGCACTTCGGCTCGGTCGAGCGGCTCGCGGCGGCGAGCCAGGAGGAGATCCAGGAGGTCGAGGGCATCGGCCCCGAGCGCGCCGAGGCGATCGCCGAGTGGTTCGCGGACTCGGACAACACGCGCCTGATCGGAGAGCTGCGCGAGCTCGGCCTGACCTTCGAGTCGGGCGAGGCCGAGCAGGTCGCCGAGGGGCCGCTGACGGGCTCCACGTACGTGATCACCGGGACGCTCGAGAAGTGGACGCGCGAGGAGGCCGCCGCGGCGCTCGAGGCGAAGGGCGCCAAGGTCACGAACTCGGTCTCGAAGAAGACGACCGGCGTGATCGTCGGCGAGTCGCCGGGCTCGAAGCTCGCGAAGGCCGAGGCCGCCGGCGTCCCCGTCCTGGACGAGGCCGCGTTCGAGCAGCTCGTGCGGGGCTAGCCGGCGGCGCCGGCGAGGATCTGGCCGACGCGGTCCTGGCTGGCCCGCGCGCGGGTCGACGAGACCGGCGAGCCGTTCTGGAGGATCGAGAAGACGAACTTCTGCTTCACGTAGCCCGAGAGCGCCGAAGCCGCCATCGTCGTGCCCGTCTTCGCATGCACGCGCGAGCGCGCGGGCGCCCGTCGCATCCTGTCGGCGAGCGTCCCGCTGATCCCGGCGGTGGGCAGCGACGCGTAGAAGATCGAGGAGATGACCGGTTGGCTCCACGCCGTGCGGAGCAGCGAGCCGACGGCGCGAGCCGTCCAGCGGTCGAGCCGCGAGAGGCCGGAGCCGTCCTTCAACTGAACACCCGCGAGCTGCACGCCGAGGCCGGTGAGCACTCTGCGGGCGACGACGGCGCCCGCGGCGCTCGACCCGCGCGTGCCGTGCAGCGCGCCGAGCTCCTTTAGGAGCATCTCCGCGTAGAAGTTGTCGCTGTCCAGGTTCATCGTCTTGACGATGTTCATGATCTTGGGGGAGTGGACATCGGCCAGCCTGGCCGCCGTGCCCTTCACCTTCGCCTTGGTCACGCCACGCACGACATCGACGCCGGTCTTCTCGAGCTCGGTGCGAAACGCCTTCGCGGTCATGAGCGCCGGATCGTCGACGATGGGGCCGTTCTGCTTGCCGCGGCCGACGATGAGCGCGGAGAGCGGCGGGCACTCCTCCTTGTAGTACGAGGGCTTCCAGCCCGGGCCCATCCGCTTCGTGTCGAAGAACGTCTCGTCCGCGACGATGCCGCCGGTGATGAACCGGATGCCGCGCGACTTGATCTCGCGCGCGAGCAGAGTCAGGTCGTCGCGGGCGAGCGTCGGGTCGCCGTACCCCTTGAGCACGAGACGCCCGCGCCACACGTCGCCGTCCTGCCTGCCCTCGCCGTAGACGCGCGTCGGGATGCGGTAGCGCGGCCCGATCTCCTCGAGCGCGCTGAGCGCGACCGCGAGCTTCTGGTTCGACGCGGGCCGCAGCGCGAGGCCGGGGTTGCGGGCGTAGACGACCTTCCCGGTGTTGAGGTCGAGGACGATCGCCGACGTGGACGCTGCGCCGGACGAGTTGAGCGCGCGGGAGATCCGCGTCTGGAGCGTCGCGCCCGACGCCGCGGTGGCGACCGCGAGGAACGCGAGCACGACCGAAAGGACCGCGGCGAGGCGGCGCAGACCGGGACCTAGAGGCCCTTCGGATAGGCCGTTCGGCCCATGGAGACCCGCGTGCGAGCCTCCGATAATGCGGCGGCGATGGAAGATCTGCCTAACCTCCTCGACCGAATCCAAGTCCTCGTCGACGGTCGTGACCCTAGCGCGCCGGAGCGGCTCCTCGAACGCATGGAGCATACGTTGACCGACGGCTACGCCCGCGCACTTGCGCTCGAGGGAGAGCACCTGCGCATCGCCCGGGAGATCGGCGCGGCCGCGGCCGAGGCGAGCCGCAGCGCGTTCGACCGGCTCGGCACGCTGGCCGACCGTCTGGCCGCGACCGAGGGAGAGCTCGAGCGTCTCCGCACGAGGCTCGTGCCGCTGCGCGAGCGCGCCGAGGCGCTGGCCTCGCTCACACGATCCCGCTCCTGACCGCGTAGACCGCGGCCTGGATGCGGTTCTCGATCTGGAGCTTCATCAGGATGTTCGAGATGTGGTTCTTGACCGTCTTCGGGCTGATGAAGAGGTCGCGCGCGATCTCGGCGTTGTCCTTGCCGATCGCGATCAGCTTCAGCACCTCGAGCTCCCGGTCGGACAGCTCGGCCCGCGGTCGGCCGGCCCATTCCGTGCTCGACTGCTGAGCCCGCAGCACCTGCAGCACCTTGGTCGCGATGTGCGGCGAGATGAGCGACTCGCCTGCGGCCGCGGCGCGGATCCCGCTGATCAGCTCCGTGATGGTCGAGTCCTTGAGGAGGTAGCCGCACGCGCCGGCCATGACGGCGTCCATCACGTCGCCGTCGTCCACGGAGATCGTGAGCACGACCACCCGCGTGCGGGGCGCGCTGGCGGCGATTTCGCGCGTCGCCTCGACGCCCGTGATCCCCGGCATGTTCAGGTCCATGACGACCACGTCCGGAGCCAGCTCGCGCACGAGCCGCACGGCCGTCTCGCCGTTCGGCGCCTCGCCGACGACGTGGACGCCCTGCTCGGTCAAGAGGTTCACGAGCCCGGTGCGGAAGAGGTCGTGGTCGTCGACGACCAGCACGCGGGGCTCGTCGTTTCCCCCCTGCGCGCGCTCGTTGTCTGCTGCGGGCTGCGCTCTCACCGTCTCCGTTAGAGGCTAATGGATCGTGATCGTCACGGTTCGACGGCCCCAGGCGAGTGCCTGCGCGCGCGTCGGGAACCAGAGATCGATCTCCCGGCCGTCGACGGCGCCGCCGGTGTCGGCGGCGACGCCTTCGCCGTAGCCGGGGATGTACATGCGTGTGCCGAGCGGGATGACGCTCGGGTCGACCGCGACGACGCCCCAGCCGACCGGAATCCCGGTTGCCGTCGTGCCCGGAAGCGCGTAGCCCGTGGACGAGACCGTCATCCGCGTTCCGGACCCCGGAGGCGGCGCGGGAACGCTCGGGCCGGGCCCGGATCCGCCGCTGATCGTGTCCGCCTTGTCCTCGGCGTTGCCGGCGGCGTTCTCGAGGCGCGCGAGCTCGGCCGCGTTCAGCTTCTGGCGGCGGGCGATCTCGCTCAGGTAGGCGCTCTTGGCGCTGCGCGCGGCGAGGAGCGCGGCCTGGGCCTCCTTCGCCTGCGCGGTCAGCCGGTCGAGCCGTTCCGACCTCGCGGCCAGGTTCTTCAGCGACGAGCGCAGCCGGGCGCGCGCCTCGCGCACCTGGGCCGCGATGCGGGTGTCCTGCTGGACGAACCGGCCGAGGTTGTCGATCGCCGCGATCGCCTCGTCGAGCGACTCGGCGCCGAACAGCACCGTGATCAGGTCGGGATCGCCCTCGACGTAGAGCTCGCGCAGGCGCGCTCCGAGCCTGGCCTCGGAATCGTCGAGGATCCGCTGGGCGTCGGCGAGGTGCTCCCGTTCGAGCGCAGCCATCCGGGCCGCGGTGCGCGCCTCGGCCTGCAGCAGCGTCAGCCGCGACTGCACCTGGCCGAGCTGGGACTGGAGGCCGTAGAGCTCGAGCGCGGCGCTGCGTTTCTTCGCCGCCAGGGCCGATCCCTGGGAACGCAGCTGCGAGGCCTCAGAAGTCGACCCCGAAGATTGGACGGCCTGCGCTCCCGCCGCCCCGAGAAGGGCGATCGCCGTCACGATGGCGCAGACGGCGAAACGGGCGAGACGCGCGTGCCTTCGTCCTGCCGCTCGCACGACCCGGCACCCTACCAGGCCGCATGAATGCTCGTGTAACAAGCTGTACGAGCGTTGGTTGTGGTTTGCGCCCCGTCTCGACACCCTGCTAGCATCGCCCATTCGTGCTGGCGAGCAGACACCTGCCCGCCCTGACTGGGCCTAGGGACGCGAGACCGTGAGGCTACTCGTGACCAAGAGAGCGGCGTTTATTTCCGTCGTGGTCCTGACGACCTCTCTTATGGCCGCAACGGCCGCAGCAGCGCCGCCGACGGCGGCCAAGCGCGCCGAGGCGCAGCAGGTTCTCGAGCAGATCCACCAGCTCGACATGCAGGTGGAGCAGGCGATCGAGTCCTACAACGCCGCCACCATCGAGCTGAACCAGATCAAGGCCGACCAGGCCGCGAACAAGCGCCACCTTCAGCTCGCGAAGGCCAGCTTCAACAAGGCCGAGCGGACGCTCCAGACCCGGCTGCTCTCGCTGTACACGAACGGCGAAACCTCGACCCTCGAGATCCTGCTCGGCGCCACGAGCCTGAGCGACTTCCTCGACCGGGCCGACGCCGTGAACCGCGTGTCGAAGCAGGATCTCCGGATCGTCAAGGAGATCCAGACGGCGCGGAAGGAGATGCGCAAGCGCGAGGCCGAGTTGGCGAAGGCGCAGAAGCGCCAGGCCGCGGTCGTGGACGAGCTGGCCGCGCAGAAGGCCAGCATCCAGTCTCAGCTCAGCGAGCGCGAGAGCATGCTCGCCTCGATCAAGGACGAGATCGCGCGGATCGAAGCGGCCGAGGCCAAGCGCCAGGCGCGGCTCAAGGCTCAGGCGGAGCAGCGGCTTGCGAACACGCCCTCGACGCCGACGACCTCGAGCGGATCCGACGACGACTTCATCGACGGCCAGGCGCCCGATCCCCGCTACGGCGGCGTGGTCGGAGTCGCCATGCAGTACCTGGGCGTCCCGTACGTCTGGGGCGGCGCCTCGCCGAGCGGCTTCGACTGCTCGGGACTCGTCATGTACGCGTTCGCGCGGGTCGGCGTCTCGCTCCCGCACAACGCGGCCATGCAATACGGCTACGGCTCGCCGGTCTCGCGCGCGATGCTCGCACCCGGCGACCTCGTCTTCTTCAACGGACTCGGCCACGTCGGGATCTACATCGGCGGCGGCCAGTTCGTCCACGCGCCGCACACCGGCGACGTCGTGAAGATCTCCAGCCTCAGCGACTCGTGGTACGCGAGCACGTACTACGGCGCCCGCCGCCTCTGCGTACGCCTAGCGCCGCCGGGCAGAGCAGCTCGCTCGAGAGCGCGCCAGCAACGTTTTCGGGCTTTCGTCCCATGCGCACCATCTGGAACGGATCCATCAATTTCGGCCTGGTGAACATCCCCATCGGGCTCGCCGTCGCGCAGCAGCGCAAGGACGTCTCCTTCCGCACGCTGCACCGGGAATGCGGCACGCCGATCAAGCAGAAGCGGTGGTGCCCGGTGCACGAGCGCGACGTGGAGCCCGACGAGCTCGTCAAGGGCTGGGAGTTCGCCAAGGGCCAGTACGTGATCGTCGAGGAGTCCGATCTCGAGGCGATGGCGCTCACGCGTTCCCAGTCGATCGAGATCGACCGCTTCGTCCCGATGTCCGAGGTCGACCCGATCTACTTCGACCGCACCTACTACCTCGCGCCGGCCGAGAACGACGCGCAGCGCAAGCCGTACGTTCTCCTGCTCGAGGCGATGAAGAAGACGGAGCTCGGCGCCGTCGGCAAGTTCATCCTCTGGGGCAAGGAGAACCTGTGCCTGATCCGTCCGCTCGGGGACTCGCTCGCGCTCGAGACGCTCTTCTATGCCGAGGACGTCCGTGAGCGGAAGGAGATCGACGAGGCGGTCGCCGACACGAAGGTGGGGAAGGCCGAGCTCGACATGGCCGTCCAGCTCGTGGACAACCTCAAGGGCTCGTTCGTCCCGACGGACTTCGCGAACGACTACCGCGAGCAGCTGCGCGCGATGCTCGAGGCGAAGCTCGCCGGCAAGGAGATCACGATCCCCGAGGTCGCCGAGAGCGCCGAGGTGATCGATCTCATGGACGCGCTGAAGCAGAGCGTCGCGATGTCGAAGTCGGACGGCAAAGAGCCGGCGAAGCCGAAGAAGGCCTCGACCGGCCGCAAGCGCGCCGCGGCGCGCTAAGCGGACTTCTGGAGCGGGCCGGAAGCCTGGAGCTGAGCCGCGAAGAGGCTCTTGTCGATCTTTCCGTGGTAGATCGGCACCGATTCCTGCATACAGACCTTGATGATCTCTTCGCGGTCGATTCCGAGTTCCTCGGACAGCTCTTCCGGCGTCAGATGATTGGCCACGGAACGCTCCTTTCCCTACCGAACGAGGGCGCAAAAAAACCCGCTGGCGTGTTCGCGCAGGCGGGCTGGGGTGCGACCTTCAGTTGTCCGGGCCTCGCTCAAAGGCCCGCTACCTCCACATCCATATCTACACAATAGAGGTGGTCCTCGGACGCGGCAATACCCGTCTTCGCTAGACCGGGTTGGGGAGGTCGACGAACTCCCATTCGACGCCGAAGCGCTCCTTGATCCGGTCGGCCAGGAACTTCACGCCCGACGTCTCGGTTGCGTAGTGGCCGGCCGCGATGAAGTGGATGCCGGCCTCCTTGGCCGTGTGCTTGGTCGGCTCGGCCGCCTCGCCTGTGACGAAGCAGTCGTAGCCCCCGGCGATCGCCTCGTCGATCGCCCTGGCGGCGCCGCCCGAGCAGACCGCGACGGTGCGGATCTCCTCCGGGCCGTAGGCGAACACGAGCGGCGGGCGGTCGACGAGCTTGTGGATCCGCTCGGCGAACGCGCTCGCGGGGAGCGGCTCGCGGAGCGCGCCGCCCCAGCCGACCTCCGAGAACACGCGCTCGGCCTCGATCCCGAGCTCGCGGCACAGGTACGCGTTGTTTCCGATCTCGGGGTGCGCGTCGAGCGCCAGGTGGTACGCGGCGAAGTTCAGGTTCGCGTCGAAGAGCGTCCGCAGCCGCTCACGCATGACCGGGCCGATGACGCGGTCGTCGCGCTCCCAGAAGAGCCCGTGGTGGCAGATGACGAGCTGCGCACCCTTCTCCGCGGCGCGCTCGAACAGCTCGCGCGACGGCGAGACGGAGCAGACGAGCTTCGTGATCTCGTCCGCGCCCGCGACCTGCAACCCGATCGGTGTGTGGTCAGGGAAGGAGGCGACGTCCAGGAGCTCGTCGCAGAAGTCCAGAATCTCGTTGCGAGCTGCGATTGCGCTAGCCTATTCCGGCCTCGGGGTGTGGCGCAGCCTGGTAGCGCGCGCCGTTCGGGTCGGCGAGGTCCCCGGTTCGAATCCGGGCACCCCGATACACCGGGAACCGCGAGGTTCCCGTAGGGCGCGCAGTTCGGTTCTGGCACGATCGAACCGATGCGCGCCCTTTTCGTTGCCCTGGTCGTAGTGCTCGTGCTCGCGCCGGCCGCGCTGGCGCACGGCGACGGCGCCGCGCGGCGGGCTTCGCTCGACGGTGACCGGCGATCGAGCCGGCCGTCGACGGGCTCGGCGTCGCGATCCTCGACTCGGACGACCGCATCCAGGTCACGAACGGCACCGGGCGAGACGGTGATCGTCCTCGGCTACGCGCAGGAGCCGTACCTGAAGTTCGAGGACGGGGCGGTCTTCGTGAACACGAACTCCGGGACGCACTATCTGAACCAGGACCGCTACGGCGCGAAGGAGCCTCCCGCCGACCTCGACCTCTCGGCGCCGCCGGAGTGGGAGCAGGTCGCCGACGGGAACACGTACGACTGGCACGACCATCGCATCCACTGGATGAGCGCGACCGATCCGGAGGTCGTCCGCAACGACCGTGACTCGGAGCACCACATCCTCGACTGGACGGTGCCGATCGAGGTGGGCTCCCAGGCGGTGAAGGTCAACGGACGGCTCGACTACGTGCCGCCGAGCGACTCGCGGAGCGTGTGGCTCTACGGCGCGATCGGGGCGTCTGGTCGTCGCGGGTTCGCCGCGGCCGTCTTCCTGCGGCGGAGGCGCTCGGCCCGGCCGGCGTGACCCACCACGGCGACCCGTACGCGTGGAGCTGGGAGCCGTTCTTCCTCGCGCTCTGCGTGCTCGCCGCGGTCGTCTACGTGCTGGCGGCCCGCCGGGAGGAGGTGCGGCCGCTGCGCATCGTCTCGTTCTTCGCCGGCCTCCTGCTCGTGGTCGCGGCGCTGAACTCGCCCATCGAGACGCTGGCCGTCCACTACCTGCTCCTCGTCCACCTGCTCCAGAACGTGATGATCGCCGACTGGGCGCCGCCGCTCCTCTTGCTCGGCCTGACGCCCGCCATGGTGGACGGGCTCGCCCGGCGCGGCGGACGACCGCTCGCCGTGCTCACCCGGCCGAAGGTGGCGCTGCCGGTCTGGCTCGTCGGCTGGTACGC
The DNA here is from genome assembly GCA_963760815.1 of uncultured Actinomycetes bacterium. Lineage (GTDB taxonomy): Bacteria > Actinomycetota > Thermoleophilia > Gaiellales > Gaiellaceae > CAVRUF01. The sequence continues at coordinate 1,807,840 of CAVXEJ010000004.1, read as the reverse complement.
GATCCACTACGCCGGTTTCTACGACGCGGCGCTGCGCAACCACTGGCTCCTCCACTTCGAGCACTTCGCGCTGATCGCGATCGGGCTCCTCTTCTGGTGGCCGGTGATCTGCGGCAAGCCGAACCCGCTCTCGACGCTCGGCTCGCTCGGCTACCTCGCGGCCGCGTTCGTCGGCTCGGCCTTCCTCGGGCTCGGGCTCACCTTCGCGACGCGGCCGGTCTACGCGTTCTACGAGACCGTGCCGCGCATCTGGGGCCTCACCGCCACGCAGGACCAGAACTACGCGGGCGTGCTCATGAACGCCGAGCAGGCGCTCGTCTTCCTCATCGCCATCGGGTACTTCGTCCTGCGCCTGATCGACGAGGACGACGACCTAGGCGAGCTCGTTCTCGTGGACGATCGCCGTGCAGCGGTTCTCCACGTACTCGAGCCCGCCCTCCTCGGCGATGCGCCGCGCCTCCGGCGAGACCAGTCCGAGCTGGAGCCAGACCGCCTTCGCGCCGGCCGCGACCGCCTCGCGGGCCACGTCCGGGCAGGCGTCGGCGCGGCGGAAGACGTCCACGAGGTCGATCGGCTCCTCGATCTCGGCCAGCGACGCGACGCAGGGAACGCCGAGCACCTCGCGCACGAGCGGCCGCACGGGGCGGACGTCGTAGCCCTGCTCCAGCAGGTAGCGCATGACGCGGTGCGACGGCCGCATGGGATTCGGCGACGCGCCGACCAGCGCGATCGTCTTCGCACTCCCGAGAATCTCGGCCGGCGTGCGGCTCATGGGCGCAAGGCTATCCTCAGAGACATGGCCGACCGTCTCCGCGTTGCGTGCGTCCAGCTCAGTGCCCGGGCCGAGAAGTCGGAGAACATCGCGACCGCCGAGGGGCTCGTCGCCGAGGCGGCCGCCGACGGGGCCGAACTCGTCGCGCTGCCGGAGAAGTGGAACGCGTTCGGCTCCGTGGACACGATGCGCGCCGCCGCCGAGCCGCTCGAGGGCGGCGAGACCGTCTCGGCGATGGCGGGCTGGGCGCGCAAGCACGGGATCACGCTCGTCGGCGGCTCGATCACGGAGAGCCGCGAGGGGCGCGAGAAGCTTTCGAACACCTGCGTCGTCTTCTCCCCGGAGGGCGAGATCGCGGCCGTCTACCGCAAGATCCACCTCTTCGACGTCGAGGTGGGCGGGCTCGTCTACCGCGAGTCGGAGGCCGAGGAGCCCGGCGACGAGAGCGTCGTCGTCGAGACGAACGGCTGGGAGACGGGGCTGACGATCTGCTACGACCTGCGCTTCCCCGAGCTCTTCCGCAAGCTCGCCCTCGACGGCGCCGAGCTCATCACCGTTCCCGCCGCGTTCACGCTCGCGACCGGCAAGGACCACTGGGAGCTCCTCCTGCGCGCCCGCGCGGTCGAGAACCAGTGCTACGTCGCCGCGCCGAACCAGTGGGGGATCACTCACGACGGCAAGGCGGCCTACGGACGCTCGGTGATCGTCGATCCCTGGGGAACCGTGCTCGCGACCGCGCCCGACGAGGACTGCGTGATCGTCGCCGACCTCGACCGGGAGCGGATGCGCTCGATCCGCAGCTTCCTCCCGTCGCTCGCGAACCGCCGGCCGGTCGCGTACTAGCTTGCTCCGCGCGGTCCTCTTCGACGTCGACTTCACGCTCGCGAAGCCCGGGCCGCTGCTCGGCGGGCCCGGCTACCGCGACGCGGCCGCGCCGTACGGGCTCGAGCTCGACCCCGACCGCTACCTCGCCGCGCGCATGGAGGCGCTCGCGCGATCTCGAGCGGCACCCCGAGCTCGACCACGACGAGGAGATCTGGGTGCGCTTCACCGAGGACATCCTCCGCGGCATGGGCGCCGAGGGGCCGAACATCCGCGAGATCGCGCTCGAGATCACCCGCGGCTGGGAGCGGCACGAGAACTTCGAGCTGTACGAGGACGTGCTCCCCGTGCTGGCGGAGCTGCGCGGGCGCGGCCTCCAGCTCGGCCTGATCTCGAACACGAACCGCGACCTGGCCGCGTTCGTGCGGCACTTCGAGCTGGACGTGGACGCGTGGATCTCCTCGGGGAGCCACGGCAAGGTGAAGCCGAGCCCGACGATCTTCCGCGCCGTGCTCGAGCTGCTCGAGGTCGAGCCGGCCGAGGCGGCGATGATCGGCGACTCGCTCTCGGACGACGTCGAGGGCGCCCGGGCGCTGGGTCTGCAGGCGTTCCTGCTCGACCGGGAGGGCCGCTACCCGGAGCGCGACGACACGCTGGCGAGCCTGGCCGGGCTCCCCGCGGCGCTCACAGACACGGGTTGAGCTCCGGGCGCATGAGCCCGAAGCCCCACAGCGACCCGGCGTAGACGTAGAAGACGCTGACCGCGTCCTGGTCGGGCGCGAGGATCGCCGTGTAGCCGTCGCACGCCCGTTCCTCGGAGACGACGAGGTCGCCCGGCACTTCGGCCTCGGGTGCTCCCAGCTCGAGCCCGTCCGAGGTCGCCCAGCCCGCCGGCTTCCAGACGGTGAAGAGCTGCACCGCGACGCCCTCGTCGAAGATCGCGCCGGCGCCCTCGGGCGCGAACGGCACCGAGTTGAAGTACCACGTCGTCGCCGTGCACTCGAGGCAGACGCCGTGCTCGGGGCCCCACTTGTCGAGAACCTCCGCCTGCGTCATCCCGAGCCGGACCCCGCCGAGGGACTGCCCGGGAAAGAAGACGCCTCTCGGCGGGCGGCGTCGAGCCGGCGGGCAGCGCGAGCGCCGCCGCAGCGAGTGCGACCGCGAGCACCGTGAAGAGCCGCATGGCTACCGGGCGAGGAGCGCCGGCGCCCAGGCGGTGATCGGCGAGGCGTCGCCGTCCTTGCCGTTCAGGTCGCGGTATCCGAGCGCGTGCTCCGCCTGCATCATCTTGTGGATCTGCGTCGTGCCCTCGTAGATGATCGGCGCGCGCGCATTGCGGAAGTGGCGCTCCACGCCGTACTCGGCCGAGTAGCCGTAGGCGCCGTGCACCTGGATCGCGAGGTGCGCCGCCTTGAAGGCCGACTCGGTCGCGTGCCACTTGGCGAGGCTCGTCTCCCGCGTGTTGCGGACGCCCTGGTCCTTGAGCCACGCGGCCTGCATGACCAGGAGCTTCGAGGTCTCGTAGCCGAGCACCATCTCGGCGATCATGTCCTGCACGAACTGGTGCTTGCCGATCGGCTTGCCGAACGTTGAGCGCTCCCGCGCGTAGGCGACCGAGGCCTCGATGCACGCGGCGATCACGCCGCACGCGCCCGCCGCGACGGTGAAGCGGCCCTGGTCGAGCCCGTACATGGCGATCTCGAAGCCCTGGCCCTCCTCGCCGAGGAGGTTCTCGGCCGGGATCTCGACGTTCTCGAAGAAGAGCTCGCCGGTCGAGCCGGCCCAGATGCCCAGCTTGTTCTCGGTGTCGACGGCGGAGACGCCGTCCCAGCCGGTCTCGACGATGAAGGCGGAGATGCCCTTGTGCTTCGCGTCCGGGTCGGTCTTCGCGAACACGACCGCGTGGTCGGCGACCGAGGCGTACGAGATCCAGTTCTTCTGGCCGTTCAGGACGTAGGTGTCGCCGTCGCGGCGCGCATTCGTCAGCATCGCGGCGACGTCGGAGCCCGCAGCCGGCTCGGTCAGCCCGAAGCAGGCGATCGCGGTGCCGCGCGCCTGCGGGGTGAGGTAGCGCTGCTTCTGCTCCTCGTCGGCGTACTTGAGGAGCGCGAGCGAGTTCAGGCCCACGTGGACGGAGATGAGCGTGCGAAACGCCGCCTCGCCGCGCTCGATCTCCTCGCAGACGAGCGCCTCGGAGACGAAGTCGAGACCGGCGCCGCCGTACTCCTCGGGGATGACCATTCCGAGCAGGCCGAGCTCGGCCATGCCCTCGATGATCCCCAGGTCGAGGTGGTGGTTGATGTCGTTCTCGATCGCGTTCGGCAGCACCCGTTCGTCGACGAACTGACGGACGGTCGCCTGGATCGCGCGCTGCTCCGGTGTGAGCGAAAAGTCCATGGAACTAGTCTACGGCCGTGCTCTTCGCAGCGTTCGCACAGGCGGCCGTCGCGGCGCTCGGTCTCGCTGCGCCCGCGCCGGCCACGGCGGAGAAGGATCCGCTCGCCGGATTGTCCGCGCGGCACAAGGCGGCGCTCGTCGTCGCCTCCGGGCTGCCGAAGCCGCCCCGCGGCGCCGGGGGCGTGCTCGTGCAGCGCTGGAACATCGACGACCCGCGCCCGAAGACGCTCGTGTTCGTCGACCAGGAGGGAGGGGACGTCCGCGCGTTTCGCTCCCTGCCGCCGGCGCGCAACGCCTCCTCCTACCGGACGAAGGCTGCGGCGCGTGCGGCCGGGAAGGCGACCGCGCTGGCACTGCGCCGCGAGGGCGTCCACGTCGACCTTGCGCCCGTCCTCGACCTGAAGAGCGGGCCGCTTGGGTCGCGGCACTTCGACCGCCCGGCGCTCGGCCTCGCGTTTGCGCGCGGGCTCGCCTACGGCAAGCTCGCCGGCTGCGCCAAGCACTTCCCCGGGCTCGGGAGCACGTCGATCTCGACCGACCTCGCTCCGCACGTGAACGGGCATCTCATCCCGGAGGAGCTGAAGGCGTTCCGAGACGCGATCGACGCGGGGATCCCGTGCGTGATGACGAGCCACGCGTTCTACAAGGCGCTCGGGCCGCATCGTGCGCTCGCGAGCCCGAAGACGTACAAGCGGCTGCGCGCGATGGGCTTCGAGGGCGTCGCGATCACCGATTCGCTCTCGATCGTCCAGACGGGAGACTGGTCGCGGCGCTGGGCGCTCCAGGCGATCCGCGCCGGCGCGGACATCGTCCTCTTCACCCACAGCGCGGACGCGCGCGAGGCGGTCACCGCTCTCGTTCCCCTGGCGGAGAAGGGCCTGCTCGACGAGCACGTCCTGCGCGTGCTCGAGTTGCGAGACCGGGCAGGCCTTCCGCCGCCGCGCCGCTGGTAGGAGGCGTGTAAGGAAATAGCTCGCGCGGCTAGTCTTCGGGCGGTGGAACGAGAGGGCGGGAGAACACTGACTTCGACTGTCACAGAGCCGCCGCCCAGGCCGGTACGGAAGCGCAAGAAAAGCCGTGGTAGGCAGGTCATCCTTGCGATCCGGGCCGTGCCCTGGAGGCGCATCCTCGTCTGGGGAGGAACCATCGTGCTCTTTCTCGCCGTCTCGGTCGGCGTGCTCTTCGCCGGGTCGAACGACGAGATCCCCGCAGGCGTGACCGTGGCCGGCGTCGACGTGTCCGGGATGAGCGAGGCCGAGGCCGCGACGTTCCTGGCCGAGAAGTACGAGGGCGTCGCGTCCAAGCCGCTCGTCGTAACCGCCGGCGGGAAGACGTTCAAGGTCGCCCCGGCCGAGGTCCAGGCCGAGGTCGACTGGAGCCGCTTCGCCGAGCAGGCCCAGGACGAGGGCGACTGGCCGATGCCGTTCCGCGGGATCAAGCGCCTCGTCCTGCGCTTCTCGGGCGCCGACGTCGATCCCGCGGCCGAGGTCTACGAGCCTGCGCTGGCCGCGAAGCTCGACACGATCGCGAAGCGCTACGACCGCCCCGGCCGCAACGCGGCGATCGAGCTGAGCGGACTCGAGCCCGTGCTCGTGCAGGCGCGTGAAGGCAGGGCCCTGAACCGGCGTGAGTCGGGAGACGCCGTCGTCCACGCGCTCGCGCACTTCGAGCGCGCGCCGCTGGCGCTTCCGGTGGCGGTCGCCCAGCCGGACGTGACGAGCGAGGAGCTCACGCCGGTCGTCGAGCAGGTGCGCACGGCGCTCTCCGGCTCGGTCAGATTCGGCTGGAAGAACGCGCACTGGGTCGTTCGGCCCGCGCAGATCGCCCAGCTGCTCCGCCTGCCGGCCGACGGGCGCTCCGAGCTCGAGGTCGGCGGTCCCGAGGCGAACCGCTACTTCAACGGCCTCGCCCGTGCCGTCAACCGCCGGCCCAAGGAGGCCTCGTTCAAGGTCGCCGCCGACGAGATCCACGTCCGGGTCGTCCCGAGCGGCGCCGGACGCAAGCTCGACGCCGCCGCGACCGCGAAGGCGCTCCTGGCGGGCGCGCTCTCGCCGCAGCGCCGCGAGGCGAGCCTGGTCGTCGTCGAGTCCCCGCCCGTGCTGACGACCGCGAAGGCGAAGGCCATGGGGATCACTCGCGTACTCGCGTCCTTCTACACGCCGTATTCGGGCACGTTCGACCGGATCAACAACCTGCAGCTCGCGACGCGCTTCATCAACGGGACGACGCTCGCCGCCGGCCAGACCTTCTCCTTCAACGATGTCGTCGGCCCGCGAACCGCGAAGCGAGGTTTTCGCGTGGCGCCGACGATCATGGACAACGAGTACAAGGACGCCCTCGGCGGCGGCGTCTCGCAGGTCGCGACGACCGTCTTCAACGCCGCGTGGGAGGCCGGGCTCGACCTGACCGTGCGCCGCGCCCACAGCCTCTACATCAGCCGCTACCCGCTCGGCCGCGACGCGACCGTGAACTACCCGGACGTGAACCTGGAGTTCATCAACGACACGAAGGGCTGGGTCGTCATGCGGGGCGAGAACGGCGACACGGGGATCACGATCCGCATCCTCGGTGGGCCGACGAACCGCCGCGTCGAGAGCGTCGCCGGCCCGCTCAAGTCGACGGGCAAGCCGAAGGTCGAGCGCGTCCCCGACCCGACGATGCACGTGGGCGAGAAGGTCGTGGAAGACGCCGGCGAGCCGTCGCGCCAGGTCACGGTCACGCGCACCGTCTACCAGGGCGACGAGGTGCTCTACTCGGAGACGTTTACGACCTACTACCACTCGGAGCCGCGCATCGTCCGCGTCGGGACGATCCCGGTCGCGCCGCCGCCGCCCACTCCGCCCGCGAATCCTCCCGCGCCTCCGCCGCCGCCCGGCACGGGCGGGACGACGACCGGGCCGACGACGACGACTCCGCGGCCGCGCTAAGCCCGACTAGGCGGTTTCCGCGGCGCGGATCTCGTCCGCGAGCCAGCCGGGCATCCGCACCGGCGAGAGCGACTGCGCGTCGACGGTCGCGTGGCTCGTCCAGCCGTCGGCGACCGTCTCGCCGTCGCGCTCGATCACGTACTCGAAGCGAAACCGGGCGCGCAGCTTCTCGGGGTCGGACACGCGGATCCACAGGCGCAGCTGATCGTCGAAGCGGCACGGCGCGCGGTAGCGGACGTGCGTCTCGAGCGTGACCGCCTCGACGCCGCTCTCGATGAGGCCCTTGTAGCCGCCCCGGAACCGGGCGAGGTAGGCGACGCGCGCGACCTCGAACCAGTTGAGGTAGACGGCGTTGTTCGCGATGCCCTGGGCGTCGGTCTCGCTGAAGCGGACCCGCAGGTCCTCGGAGAAGAGAAAGCCGTCCACGGCCGGGAACTTTCGCAGCGTTTCGCCGGTCAGAGCAACCACGATGAGAAAAACACTCCCCATACTCGTTCTTGCGTGCGCCGCTTCCCTCCTCGTTGCCGGGTGCTCCGGCGACGACCAGAACGCCTCCGCGACGGCCGATGTCGGCGCCGCCATGGAGGGGCCGCCGGTCGAGTCGGATGCGGGCGGAGGCGAGGACATCGCCGTCGTCGCGCCCGGCCTGCCCTCGATCGACGAGAAGGTGATCACGAACGCGTCCATCCGCCTCTCGGTCGAGCGCGGCGACTTCGACGAGACGATCCAGCAGGCTCGCTCGATCGCCACGAGCGCCGGCGGCTTCGTCGTCAGCTCCGAGTCGAGCCGGCCGAAGACCGGCAAGCCGACGCGCGGCTCGATCGTCGTCCGCGTGCCGGAGAAGGCCTACGTGACCACGCTGGCCTCGCTCGAGTCCCTCGGGCGTCTGGAGAGCGAGCAGGAGAGCTCCACCTCGGTCACCGCCGAGTACGTCGACCTCGAGTCGCGCGTACGCCATCTCGAGGCCGTCGAGCGCCAGCTGCTCGCGCTGCTCGAGAAGGCCGACTCGGTGCAGGCCGCGCTGGCCGTGCAGGCGAACCTGAACGACACGCAGCTCCAGCTCGAGGAGGCCCGGGGACGGCTGCGCTACCTGGACGACCAGACCGCGTACGCGACGATCTCGATCGTGCTCGGCGAGCGCGGAGCTTCGGTCGCCGCCGGAAGCGACGGCGGAATCGTGGACGCCTGGCGCGACGGCGCGCAGGCCTTCCTCGCGGTCGCCGCCTGGACGTTCGTCGCCATCGCCACGGTCGCGCCGCTCGCGCTGCTCCTCGCCCTGGTGCTCGGCGCAGTGTGGTTCGCGCGCCGCCGCCGCCTCCGCACCGCCTGACCGGCGTACCGGGGCGCCTTTCGTGGGTATTGTCCAGTCGAAGACCCACGAAGGAGACGCATGACGGAGAACAAGGACAACAACTCGGACGCAACCGTTCTCAGCCGGCTCGCCAGCCGCGGCGAAGAAGCCGTGACGAAGCTCATGGAAGAGATGGGCCGCAATCCGCGCGTGACCGAGGCGCTCGGCAAGGTCGTGTCCGCGAAGGGCACGGTCGACGAGAAGACCCGGCAGACGCTGCGCCAGGTCGGGCTCGCCGCCGCCGACGAGATCAAGGATCTGCGCGCGCACCTCGAGAAGCTCGAGAAGCGCCTGGCGAAGCTCGAGGGCACGCCGGCGAAGCCTGCGCCCGCGAAGAAGCCCGCTGCGAAGAAGCCGGCCGCCGCCAAGAAGCCCGCCGCCGCGAAGAAGCCGGCCGCCAAGAAGCCGGCGCCGAAGAAGCCTCCCGCCGCCTAGGCGGGGACTCTCAGGCGCAGCGCCTTCGGCACGACGCGGAACACGATCGGCGTCGTCCCGGGCTGCTCGCCGTCGAGCGTGATCGGCAGCGGCTCCTCGGGATCGATCGCGACCGTGTGGCCGCGCAGCGTCTCGACCTTGGGGTGCTTCACGTGGGTGCCGCGGTACATCTTGGGCACGGTGCGGACGAAGTCGGCCTTGTTCACGTCCCCGATCAGGAGGACGTCGAGCAGGCCGTCGTCGGGCTCGGCGTCGGGCGTGACCTTCATGCCGCCCGCCGCGTAGCGGCCGATCGTCGCGAGCACCTCGAGCATGCGGCCGGAGCGCTCCTCGGCGTCGACGCGGACGGTCATCTGGCTCGGCGTCCAGCGCATGAACACCGTCGTCGTGGCCCAGAAGAAGGAGACCCGGCCGCCGAACTTCTTCGAGGACGTGTCCGCGCGCCGGGCGATCGCGCCGCTGATGCCCGGCGCCGCCGAAGTTCGCGAACCAGGACTCCGCCTCGGTCGCCGTCCCAGGCGAGGTAGCGCGCGTGGCCGACGTCGATCGTCCGCACGGCGCCGTCCCTGGCGATCGCGAGCGCCTTGTCGAGATCGCCGGGGATCGCGAACGTGCGCATGTAGTCCTTGCCGGTCCCGCGCGGGAGGATCGCGAGCTCGACATCGCTCGCGCCTGCGCGCATGAGCCCGTTGACCGCCTCGAACACCGTCCCGTCGCCGCCGACCGCGACGACGCGCTTCGCGCCCTCGGAGACGGCCCGTGCGGTCAGGTCGGCGACCTCGCCGGCCCGGGTCGAGATGTAGGCGTCGCCGTCGAGCCCAGCCGCAGCGGCGCGGCGCGCGATCTCGGGCCAGCGGCGTCCGGTCGAGCCGCTGGCGGACGCCGGGTTGACGACGAAAGCCGTGTCTTTCACTGGGTGACGGTGCCGAGCGCGAGCTCGGTCATCTGGTCGACCGCAGCGCGCAGCTCTTCGTCCGTGATCCGCTTGAACTCGCCCTCGACGATCACGTCGCTGACGGTGAGCAGGCAGCCGGCCTGCACCTTGCGCAGCGCGCCGACCGTGAAGAGGACGGCCGCCTCCATCTCGACCGCGAGGATGCCGCGGTCGGACCAGCGCTGGGCGCGGCCGGTGTCCGGGTCGTAGAAGACGTCGCTCGAGACGATCGGGCCGACGCGGACGCGCTTGCCCAGCTCCTTCGCCGAGTGCACGGCCGCGTGGACGAGCTCGAAGTCGGCCGTGGGCGCGTGCGGCTCGCCGCCGACGTAGTGCCGCGCGGTCCCGTCGGCGGGGACGGCGGAGAGCGCGACGATCAGGTCGCCGAGCTCGAGGTCGGGCTGGAGCCCGCCGCAGGTGCCGACGCGGAGCAGCCGCTTCACGCCGAGCTGGATGAGCTCCTCGATCACGATCGCCGCGGACGGGCAGCCCATCCCGGTCGACTGCACCGAGACCGGCGCTCCGTTGAACGTGCCCGTGTAGCCGAGCATCCCGCGCTCGCTGTTTCGCTGCTGCACGTCCTCGAGGAACGTCTCCGCGACGTACTTGGCGCGCAGCGGGTCTCCCGGGAGGAGGCACGCCTCGGCGTAATCGCCTGGGTTCGCACGGACGTGAATCGGCATGGCGGGAGCCTAACGTGCGCGCCGAGGCGGGGGTATGGTGCGCCGGTGCCGCGGCTCGTCCGCTCGCCCGATCTCCACCGGATCCTCGCGTTCTGCGCGGGCGATCCCGTCGAGCGCGTGTTCCTCGAGGACGTCGCCCGGCGAGGGCTGGGACGCTTCGCGGCTCTGGAGGAGGGCGGCAAGCTCACCGCGCTTTGCCACGTGGGCGCGAACGTCGTCCCGTCCGGGGAGCTGACGGCCGAGTTCGCCGATCTCGCCGTCGAGGGCGAGCCGCGCATGATCGTCGGCGAGGAGCGCGCCGTGACCGAGCTCTGGGACGCGATCGGCAGGCGGCTCCCCGCGCCGGCGGACGACCGGCCGGGCCAGCCCGTCTACGTGCTCGACACGCCCCCGCCGCCGGGGGAGAGCGGGCTGCGCGCAGCGACGCTCGACGACCTCGACCTGATCGTCCCGGCGGCCGCCGACGCGTACTACGAGGAGGTCGGCATCGACGCCTACGGCCGCGACCCGGCGCTCTTCGAGTGGCGCACGCGGGCGCAGATCGAGCAGGGCCGCAGCTGGATCTGGCGCGAGGAGGGGCACGTGCTCTTCAAGGCGGAGGCGTCCGCGTGGACGCACCGCGCCGTGCAGCTTCAGCAGGTCTGGGTCGAGCCGGCCCTGCGCGGCCGCGGCTACGCCAAGCGCGCCCTCGCCGACCTGTGCCGCGTCCTCCTCGAGCAGACGCCGCAGGTGTGCCTCTTCGTCCGCCCGGAGAACGACCCGGCGCTCGCGCTGTACGACTCGATCGGCATGCAGCGGACGATCACGTACCGCTCTTTGATCTTCGCCTGACCCCGATCGAGGGACACCCCGACGGGGGTGGCACGATCACCCGTACCCACGGATGCTTTGCCCCGATGCGTCCCCTCGGCATCACTGCGGCTGTTCTCCTGCTCGTGCTCGGACTCGGCTTTGCCGTGCTGGGCGGCGGCGCCGAGAGCGCGGAGGCTCACTCCTGCTCGGCCGTCGACAAGCGGTTCATCCAGACGGCGGGCACGAACATGGAGGCGCTCTCGATGTGGTCGGAGGGCTACCGCAAGGGCGAGATCGGCGCCGACGAGATGGCCAGCGAAGCGAAGGACGCCGCCAAGCGGATCACGTACGTGAAGCCGCTCGATCCTGCGCTCAAGCAGTCGCAGAAGCTGATCGACGGCATGTTCCGCGAGTACAGCCGGGCGGTGACGCTGGCCGCGAAGGAGCGCGACCGCGCCGGCATCCACATGCAGCGCTCGTACGGCCTCGCGAACTTCGCCCGCGACGTTCTGCTCCAGGCCCAGCCGGAGCTCATGAAGCGCGGCTGCGACGTCGGCCCTCTTCTCTAGCGACCGTCTCTAAGATGGCCGTGTGGACACGGCCGCTCTCCGCAGGCGCATCGAGGAGCACGTGCGTCCGCACGACCTCGTCCCGGCGGGAGGCGACGTCCTCTGTCTCGTCTCCGGCGGCGCCGACTCGACCTGCCTCTGGCATGCGCTCGGGGCGCTCGGCTACCGCGTCGACGCGCTGCACGTGAACCACAAGCTCCGCGGGACGGAGTCCGAGGCCGACGCCGCGTTCTGCGCCGAGCGGCTCGGGGCGCGAGTCGTCGAGGCGCCCGGCCGCACCGAGGCCGAGCTGCGCGACCTGCGCTACGCGATCGAGCCCGGGCGGCTGCGCGCGACCGGCCACACCGCCTCCGACCAGGTCGAGACGATCCTCTTCCGCCTGGTCTCGAGCGGCACGACCACCGGCGTTCGAAACCGACGCGACGACGGCGTCGTGCGCCCGCTCCTCACCGTCTGGCGCGACGAGACGGAGGCGTACTGCCGCGCCGAGGGGCTCGAGTTCCGCGTCGACTCCTCCAACGCGCGCCACGAGCCGCGGCCTGATCCGCGACGAGGTGCTCCCGCTGCTGCGGCAGCTCCATCCGGCCGCCGAGCGGAACATCCTCGCCGCGCTCGAACCGCCGGCCGAGCTCGCCGCTCCCGTCGAGCGCGCCCTCGCCGACCTCGTCTGCCTCGCCGGCGGGCTCGAAGCGCGTCGACCTCGGCGACGGCGTCGTCGCGGTGCGCGAGTACGACCAGGTCTGGCTCGAGCGGGCGCCCGTGGCGCTCGACGGCGAGGTCCGGTGGGGCGGCTGGATGCTCGAATCGCAGCGTCCCGGGCTGCGGGTTCGGGGCTGGCGCGCGGGCGATCGTCTGGCAGGCCGCCGCAAGAAGGTTCAGGATCTGTTCGTGGACGCGAAGGTGCCCCGTTCGAAGCGCGAGGCCTGGCCGCTCGTCGTGCGCGGTGACGACGTCGTGACCGTGCCCGGCATCGCGGCCGCTCCCGGCTAGGAAGACGCCGTCAGCGCGCGGAGGGACGCGTAGTGCCCGTGCTTCCGGACGAGCTCCAGGCGGGCGTCGGCGAGATCCTCATCGACGAGGAGACGCTCCAGGCGCGCATCGACGAGCTCGGCGCGGCGATCACCGAGGACTACCGCGGCGGCGACCTCCTGCTCGTCGGCGTGCTCAAGGGCGCCATCTTCTTCATGGCCGACCTGATGCGCCGGATCGAGCTTCCGTGCGAGGTCGACTTCATGGCGATCTCGAGCTACGGCGCCGGTGTCGACTCCTCCGGGGTCGTCCGGATCCTCAAGGACCTCGACGTCACGGTCGAAGACCGGAACGTGCTCATCGTCGAGGACATCGTCGACTCGGGCCTCACCCTCTCGTACCTCGTGCGCAACCTCGAGGCGAGACGGCCGAAGTCCGTGGAGATCTGCGCGCTCCTGGCCAAGCCGGAGCGGCGCGAGAACGAGGTCGACTGCCGCTACGTGGGCTTCGAAATCCCCAACCGGTTCGTGATCGGGTACGGCCTCGACTTCGCCGAGCGCTATCGCAATCTCCCCTACATCGGGGTGTTGCGAGACGACCTGATCGCGCAGGCTGAGGAGCACTGACCAGGCGCGGGGCGGCCTAGGCCCCCGCTGCTACCCTTCCTCCCAGGAGTCATGCCGTCTTGAGCCGATTTTTCCGTAGCGCGCTTTTCCCGCTGATCGTCATCGTGCTGCTCGTGTACCTGGCGTCGCAGACGCTTTTGCCGAGCAAGCCGGAGCGCGAGAAGCTCGCGTACTCGAAGCTGATCACCGCGGTGCAGACCGAGCCCGAGTCGGTCACCGAGGTCCTGTTCGTGCCGAAGGGCATGGGCATCGAGTCCACGGTCGACGGCCAGAAGTTCAAGACGAACTACCCGAGCGACCAGTCGCAGGCCGAGTTCCAGCAGGTCCTGCAGGAGAACAAGGTCGCCTTCGACTCGAAGGGCACGGGGTCGAATCCGTGGTGGTCGTTCCTCACATACCTGCTCCCGTTCGTCCTCTTCTTCGGCTTCTGGATCTTCCTGATGAACCAGGTGCAGGGCGGCGGCTCGAAGGTGATGAGCTTCGGCAAGAGCCGCGCCAAGCGCATGGCGCCCGACTCGCCCAAGATCACGTTCAAGGACGTGGCCGGCGTGGACGAGGCCGTCGAGGAGCTCCAGGAGATCAAGGAGTTCCTCGAGAACCCGAAGAAGTTCCAGGCGCTCGGCGCGCGGATCCCCAAGGGCGTGCTGCTCTACGGGCCGCCGGGCACCGGGAAGACGCTGCTCGCGCGATCGGTCGCCGGCGAGGCCGGCGTCCCGTTCTTCTCCATCTCGGGTTCCGACTTCGTCGAGATGTTCGTCGGCGTCGGCGCCTCGCGCGTGCGCGACCTCTTCGAGCAGGCCAAGCAGGTCAGCCCCTGCATCATCTTCATGGACGAGATCGACGCCGTCGGGCGGCACCGCGGTGCCGGACTGGGCGGCGGCCACGACGAGCGCGAGCAGACGCTGAACCAGCTGCTCGTCGAGATGGACGGCTTCACGATGACGGACAACATCATCCTGATCGCGGCCACGAACCGTCCCGACATCCTCGATCCGGCCCTGCTTCGCCCGGGCCGCTTCGACCGCCAGATCGTGGTCGACCGGCCCGACCGCAACGGCCGCCGCAAGATCCTCGAGGTGCACACGAAGGGCAAGCCGCTCGACTCCGACATCGATCTCGACACGCTGGCCGCGGGCACGCCGGGCTTCACCGGCGCCGACCTCGCGAACCTCGTCAACGAGGCCGCGCTCCTGGCAGCGCGCCGCGGACGCAAGACGATCGGCGAGCACGAGCTCGAGGAAGGGGTCATGCGCGTGATCGCCGGCCCGGAGAAGAAGACGCGGCTGCTCTCCGAGCACGAGCGCAAGATCACCGCGTACCACGAGATGGGCCACGCGCTCGTCGGGCACTACCTCCCGAACTGCGACGACGTCCACAAGATTTCGATCATCAGCCGCGGCCAGGCGCTCGGCTACACCATCTCGCTGCCGTCCGAGGACAGGTTCCTGACGACGCGCTCCGCCCTCATGGATCAGATGGCGATGACGCTCGGCGGCCGGGCCGCCGAGGAGCTCGTCTTCCACGAGGTCACGACCGGCGCCGCGAACGACATCGAGAAGGTCACCTCCACGGCGAAGCACATGATCATGCGCTACGGCATGAGCGAGAAGCTCGGGCCGCGCGTCCTGGGACGTAACCACGACATGCCGTTCCTGGGGCGCGACATGGGCGCCGAGCCTGACTACTCAGAGGAGATCGCCCGCGAGATCGACGACGAGATCCGCCGGGTGATCGAGGAGTCGCACGGCCTCGCGATCCAGGTGCTCAAGGAGCACATGGACGAGCTGCACCAGATCACCGAGCTGCTCATCGAGCGCGAGACGATCGACAAGGATCAGTTCGAGCGGCTGCTCGCAGGCGAGTCGCCCGACACCGTGTTCGTCGAGCCCGAGAAGCCGGCCGCCGAGCCCGAGCCCGAGCCGGACAAGAAGCCGCGGGCGGAGCCGAAGCCGCGTCCGTTCCCGCTCCCGGGCGCGACGATGCAGCCGCCGCCGCCCGAATCGGCGTAGCTCCCGCACGTGCGTGCGGCGCTGCTTCTCGCCGTGCTTTTCGCCGCCGGATGCGGTGGCTCGACAACGACCGTCACGCGGAGCGAGACGGAGACCGTCACCGAGACGGACTCGGTCACGCGGACCGTCGAGACATCCGTTGGCCTGCCGGACGCCGTCGCCGAGACCCATGCCGAGCTTCTGGCGGCGGCCCGGTCCGGCGACTACGAGGCGCTGCGACCGCTCATCCCGGACGATGAGTTCTCGTACACATTCGGGCTGCCCGCCGAGGACGGGCCGATCGCCTACTGGCAGCAGGTGGACGAGACCTCGGACGAACGAACGATCGACGTCCTGGCACGCATCCTCGAGCTGCCCTACACGCTCTACCAGGGCACGTACGTGTGGCCGTTCGCCTATGACAAGCAGGAGGGCGAGTTGAGCGCGCACGAGCGGGAGCTCCTGGGCGATCTCGCCGGCGATTTCCAGCCAGAGAGCGGCTACCTCGGCTGGCGCGCAGGCATCGAGCCGAACGGGCGCTGGTCGTTCTTCATCGCCGGCGACTAGGCCCGACCCCCCAGCCGTCCGCGACTCCGTCCTCTTCACGCGCGCGCCCCACCCTGGGAGGGGGAAGACCACCCCTTACCCGCCTTCGACGGTACCGCCGAAATGCGCACGTGTCTGTCACGAGCCGTGCCGATTCAGGCGCGGCTTCGTGCCGATTTCCGCACACGACCCGGTTTGACAGTCGGCCGCGACGGTGGGAGGGTCGGAGCGAGTGTCCGCCGCAGACGCTTCCGAGCCGGCCAAGCTGCCGGCGCGCCGTCCGAAGCTGGGTCTTGCCCTCTCCGGCGGCGGCTTTCGCGCCGCGTTTTTCCACGTCGGCGTCCTCGCGCGCATGGCCGAGCGTGGGCTCCTGCGCAAGGTCGAGGTCATCTCGACCGTGTCGGGCGGCTCGATCGTCGGCGCGCAGCTCTACCTGCACCTGAAGGACCTCCACGAGAACGTCCCGGCCGCCGAGATCACCGACGAGCACTACGTCAAGCTCGTCGAGCATCTCGAGACGTCCTTCCTCGCCGGCGTCGAGCGCCACATCCGCGCGCTTGCGACCGCCGACCTGGCCAAGAACTGGCGGATGCGCCGCGCCGACTACTCGCGCAGCGACCGCCTCGGCGAGCTCTACGACGAGGTCTTCTACCGTCCCGCCTGGGACGCGCCGCTCTTCGGCCCGCCGGCCAAGCGGGAGGACCCGGACGGGATGGTGCAGGTGCGCGATCTGCGCGTCCATCCCGTGGGCGCGGCGGCGGGCTTCAACCCGTTCCGCGACAACGCCGGGCGCGAGCAGGCGCCGGTGCCCGTGCTGATCGTCAACGCCACCTCCCTGAACACGGGTCACGCCTGGCGCTTCGAGGCCGTCCGCATGGGCGAGTACCCCCGCGACGAGGACTACTGGGTCGAGATCGACAAGAACAAGCGGCTCGAGGTGACCGACTGGGAGCACATCGCGCCGCACCAGCGCAGCTTCGAGCTCGGGCTTGCCGTCGCGGCGTCGTCGTGCGTGCCCGGCCTTTTCCACCCGCTCGCGATCTCGAACCTGTTCCGCTACCAGCTCGGAAAACGCACGCATGAGTTGCGCGTTCAGCTCGTGGACGGAGGCGTCCACGACAACCAGGGCGTCGGCACGCTCCTCGACGCCGGCTGCGAGCGCGTGGTCGTCAGCGACGCGTCCGGACAGATGGCCGACATGGACGAGCCGTCCACGCGCATCCCGGCCACGGTGACGCGCGCCACCTCGGGGATCTACGGCGACCGCGTGCGCGAGGAGCAGCTCTCGGACGTCCGCCGCCAGCCCGGCCGCTCGGCGCTCATCCACCTGCGCAAGGGCCTGCCCGCGCTCGTCGTTCCGCCCGTGCCCGACGACAACCCCGACACGACGACGGCGGCGATCATGCACGGGGCCGTCTCCTACGACGTGGCGCCGCAGGTGCAGCTCATGCTCTCGCAGGTCCGCACCGACCTCGACTCGTTCAGCGAGGTCGAGGCGTACGCGCTGGCCGGCTACGGCTACGCGATGAGCGCCGTCGAGCTCGAGGAACCGGGAATCACGGAGCTGGCCGCGGAAGGATCGACCGTCGGCAGCTGGCAGTTCACGCGCGTTCTCGACTACCTGCGCCGGCCGCCGAAGCCGTTCCTGCGCCAGCTCGCGATCGCGCAGAAGCGGTTCGGAAAGCCGTTCAAGCTGAGCGCGCGCGCAAAGCTTGAGGCGATCGTGGCGGCGCTCGTCGCGCTTGCGGTCGTCGGCGGGCTCGTTGCCCTCGTCATCTACCTGCTGCGCGGCTGGCTCGGCTCGGACATCCCGGCCTGGGGCGCCGTGGTTGCCGTTCCGGGCTTCGGGCTCATCGTCGCAGCCTTCGTCGTGCTCTACCTGAAGCGCGCGTTCCGCTCGCGGACGCTGGCCGCGTTCTCGGAGTACCTCTACGGCCGGCTGAGCCCGGCGCTGCTCGCGCTGCCGCTCTGGATCTTCGCCCGCTTCACGCTCCACCAGCACAAGCAGTTCCTGAAGGCGGGCCGGATCGACGCGATCGACGCAAACGTTGCAAAGGAATCCGGCCGCGGCGACTGAACCTGATTGCGCGGCGCGGATTCGCCGGCCGCGCCTCGGCCCCGAACAAGGAGGAGTACGTGAGTAACGACGGACCGCTCGGACAGCCACGCGGAGTCGCGTTCGTGGTCATCCTGACGATCATCACGCTCGGGATCTACAGCCTGTACTGGGTCTACAAGACGCAGGAGGAGACGAAGCAGCACACCGGCGAAGGCCTCGGAGGAGTCCTCGGGCTCGTCGTGTGGATCGTCGTCTCCGCAGTCAGCGCCTTCGTGATCCCGTCCGAGATCGGGAAGATGTACGTCAAGGACGGTCAAGAGGCCCCGATCACCGGCTGGACCGGCCTGTGGCTCTTCCCGTTCGGGATCTTCATCATCCCGGCCATCGTCTGGTTCGTGAAGGTGCAGGGCTCGCTCAACCGCTACTGGGAGTCCAAGTCCGCAGGCGCTCCCGCCGCAGTCCCCGCCTAGAGCTTTCCGCAGCACGGGCGGCCGGAGCGACCGGCCGCCCGGCGCGGGCTGCGACACTTCCCGCATGAGCTCGGTCGCAGTCCGCTTCCCCCGGCCCAGCGTCATGGGGATCGTCAACGTGACGCCCGATTCCTTCTCGGACGGCGGCGTCAACCTCGATCCCGGTGTGGCCGCGGAGAATGCCCGCGCGATGGTCAAGGACGGAGCGGCGCTCGTCGACGTCGGCGGCGAGTCGACCCGTCCCGGCGCCGCAGTCCGTTTCGCTGGACGAGGAGCTGCGCCGCGTCGTTCCCGTGCTCGAGGCGATCGCCGGGGAGCTGCCGGTCTCGATCGACACGTCCAAGGCGGTCGTGGCCGCGCGAGCGATCGAGCTCGGCGCGATCTTCGTGAACGACGTGACCGCGCTGCGCGGCGATCCCGAGCTGGCCGGCGTCGTCGCCGATTCGGGCGCGTTTCTCTGCCTCATGCACATGCTCGGCGAGCCGCGGACGATGCAGGACGACCCGCGCTACGACGACGTCGTCTCCGAGGTCGCGCGGTTCCTGGAGGAGCGGCTCGCGTTCGCCGTGGGCCAAGGGATTTCCGAGGAGCGGATCTGCCTCGACCCGGGCATCGGGTTCGGCAAGACGGTCGAGCACAACGTGGAGCTGATCGCGCGGCTCGACGAGATCGCCGCCCTCGGCCGCCCGGTCGTGGTCGGTGCTTCGCGCAAGCGCTTCCTGGGACGGCTGCTCGGAGACTCGGAGGCGACGACGGGTCCGGTCGCGGCTGGAATCGGCGCGGCCGTGACCGCGTACGAGCGCGGCGCGACGATCCTCCGCGTGCACGACGTCCGTCCCCATGTCGAGGCCCTGGCGGTCGCGGCGGCGGTGGCGAGGTGAGCCGGGTGACGATCGAGATCCACGGACTCGAGCTGCGCGGCTTCCACGGCGTGCTCGAGGAGGAGCGCCGCGAAGGCCAGACGTTCCTCTTCGACCTCGAGCTCGACGTCGACGCCGCCGGCGCGCAGAGCGACGACCTGGCCGGGACGGTCGACTACCGCGAGATCGTCGCCTGTGTGCGCGAGATCTCCGAGGCCCGGGCCTACGCGCTGCTCGAGGCGCTCGCCACGGCCCTCGCCGACGAGCTGCTGGCGCGCTTCGGCGCCTCGCGCGTCCGCGTCCGCGTCCGCAAGCCCGAGGTCCAGCTCGAGGCGCAGGTCGACTACACGGCGGTGACGGTGGAGAGAACTAGCTGACGTTCGCCAGGAAGGCGAAGTCGACGTCGTCGCGCGGGATGCCGCTGCAGGAGTAGATCCCGCCGATCCAGCACTCGTACCGGGTGCTCGCGTTCGTGAGGACGAGCGTCACCTTGGAAGCGGCGCCGAAGTTCGGCACCGTGATCGTCCAGTTGGCGCCGGCGGGAACGGCGGCGCGCCTCGTGACCACGCCGCCCGGGCCCGTGACCACGGCGCTCGCGCGCGAGATGACCGGGTCGCCGGGAAGGCTGAGCGTGAACGTCAGCGTCGAGCCCGGCGCGACGCCCGACGGCGTGAAGTCGTAGTAGGAGTTCGACAGGTGTGCAACCGGGACGGGGCTCAGCGCGATGCCCGCGTTCGTGACGGGCGTCGAGGCGATCGGCCCGGGCTTCGGGTACTTCGAGCCCTCCGAGTAGAACGCGGCCGGCTTCAGGTTGCGGTAGCCGAAGTCGGCGAGCAGGTTCCCGAAGTTCAGGCCCTTGTTTTCGAGGACGCGCACCGTCCCCTGGGCCGAGTACTCGTCGAGCGCGCCGGGGCGGGAGTCGACGCGGCCCCAGATCTTGCGGACGACGCCAGGGCCGAAGCGCTCAGAGAGGTAGCGCCAGAAGATCCAGACGCCGTAGTGGTAGTTCGAGTCGGTCTCGAAGAAGTCCGGGTTCTCGTGGTCGAGCGGCAGCCAGTGGTACTGCGTGCCCAGCGGGCCGACCTTCAGGTACTGGCGGTTGTCGTTCACCGTGTCGTAGACCTCGTCCTCCATCCACCCGGCCGTGCCCTCCATGAGCCAGAGGTCCTCGAGGTAGTCGTAGCCGTACTGCACCGCGTGGAAGAACTCGTGCGCGACCGTGACCCGCAGCGCGTTGCCGCCGTACGCGGCGCCGTTGAACTGGGAGCGCGCGAAGTCGTCGTCGACCACGCAGTAGGCGGAGATGTCGCCGCGCGGCCCGCGGGTCGGGTCGTCGGTGGTGCAGTAGCCGTAGAGCCCGATCGCGCCGACGTCGGCGACGTAGACGTCGAGCTTTCCGTTCGGGCCGTGGTTCTTCGAGCCGCGGTCGGACTTCGGCGCGCGGTACCCCATGCGCCCGACCTCGACGCTCCAGACGTAGTTCGTGACCTTGCGCGTGAGGTCGATCCAGTCGGGAACGTTGTTGCCGTTTGAGTCCTTGAGGCTCGGCGCGTCGCTCGTCTTTTCGACCCAGAACACGCAGAGCTTCGGGCCGCACCGGTTTCGCGCCTGCGTGCGGTACTTGCGGATCGAGTCGAACGAGCTCGTCGGGCGGGCGAGGAGCCGTTGCGCGACCGCGCGCTCGGAGGTGGAGAGCCGGTCGAGCCGCGCGACGAGGTCGCGGAAGATGATCGTCGCGTCGTAGCGCTCCGGCGTCTCGACGTCCCCGTAGATGAGGCGGGCGCGGACGGGCTCGGCGATCGCGCGGACGCGCTCGAGCGCGTACTGGGCCTCGGAGATCCGTCCGGCCGCGAAGGCACGGGCGATCCCGTCGTTCCCGCGCTGGAGGGCCGGCAGCTGCGGCTTGAACGGCTGCGCGGCCTGCGCTCCCGCGGCGCCGACGCCGGTGCAGGCGAGCGCGACGAGGAAGACCCCGAAGGTCCGCTGCATCCGAGTCCTGAGAGGGTGGGTATTCACGAAGAAAGGGACGCGGCCTTCCGAGGCGCGTGCTCTCATGGTACTCCTGGCTTCGCGGCTCGCCCGCAGAGGAGAAGAACCTTTACCGACCCTTCATGCGCGCCTTCATCGGACTCGGATCGAATCTCGGCGACCGGCAGGCGACGATCGAGCGCGCCGTCGAGCTGCTCGGCGCGGCCACCGGCGTGCGGATCCTCGCCGTCTCCACGCTGCGGGACACCGAACCCTGGGGCCACGCGGACCAGCCGACCTACCTGAACGGCGCCGTCGAGGTGGACACGGAGCTTCTGCCCGGCGCACTCTTGGCCGTGCTGAACCGGATCGAGGACGAGCTCGGGCGCGTGCGCGACCCGGCCCTGCGCTACGGCCCGCGGACGCTCGACCTCGACCTGCTCCTCTACGGCGACGCGACGATCGACGAGCCCGGCCTCATCGTTCCGCACCCGCGCCTGCACGAGCGGGCCTTCGCGCTCGAGCCGCTCGTCGAGCTCGATCCGTCGCTCGCGCTGCCGGACGGACGCGGCTCAAGGACATTCTCGGGACTCTCACGGACCAGAGCTAGAATCCAGGTATGTCCCACCTCGACGAGCTCGACGAGTTCGAAGCCGACCTCGAGCTCCGCCTCAAGAAGGAGTACACGGCCGTCTTCGGCCTCTTCCGCTACTGCGTGGTCACGCAGGACTCGACGTACCTCTGCAACAAGCTGGACGTGAAGGTGCTGCCGCAGTCGACGTACCCGTTCTTCCACGTGACCATGGAGGACGTCTGGGTGTGGGACAAGAACCGGCCGACGCGGATGATCCCGAAGGCCGAGGTGTACACGTCGAGCGACGTGACGATCGAGGAGCTCCGCGGCGAGGGCGACGAGCCCACGATCACCGCGGCCGCGCTCGCCGAGCGGCTCGGCGAGACCCCCACGACCGACGACGAGTAAGTGCCCTGCTCCTAGCCGTCGACGTCGGCAACACGCAGACCGTGCTCGGTCTGTTCGAGGGCGAGCGGCTCGCCGAGCACTGGCGCGTCGCCACCGAGGCCGAGCGCACCGGCGACGAGCTGGGCGCGCTGGTCGGCCGGCTGCTCGAGCTGCGCGACCTCGGCTTCGAGGAGATCTCCGGCGTCTGCCTCTCGACGACCGTGCCGACGCTCGTTCGCGCCTACACCGAGTTCGCCGAGACGTACGCCGAGGCGCCGATCCTCGTCGTCGGCCCCGGGACGAAGACCGGCGTGCCGGTGCGCTACGACGATCCCCGCGAGGTCGGCCCGGACCGGGTCGTGAACGCGGTCGCCGCGCGGGAGCGCTACGGCGCGCCGTGCATCGTCGTCGACTTCGGCACGTCCACGAACTTCGACGCCGTCTCCTCCGAGGGCGAGTACGTCGGCGGCGTCCTCGCGCCCGGGATCGAGGTCTCGATGGAGGCGCTCTTCGCCCGCGCGGCGCGCCTCACGAAGGTGGACTTCGTCGCGCCCGACCGCGTTATCTCGGCCAACACGACGGCGGCGCTCCAGTCCGGCGTCGTCTTCGGCTTCGCCGGCCAGGTGGACGGAATCGTCACGCGCATGCGCGCGGAGCTCGGCGCCGAGGCGCGCGTGATCGCGACCGGCGGGCTCGCCTCGCTGATCGCGCCCCACTCGGAGACGATCGAGCTCGTGGACGAGTTCCTGACGCTCGAGGGCCTGCGGCTCGTGTGGGACCGCGCCGAGTAGCCCGGCGACCGACGCGATCCACCTCCCGTTGGACAGCCCGCCGTGGACGTGGCGGTTTCGGCGTGTCCCACTTAGTAACAGTCTGTTGCTAGCCCGGAAACCCTGGCCCAGCCAGGCGATCTCCAAGTAACAGTCTGCAACTTGGGATTGTTTGCGCGCCTTCCGTGCGCTAGTCGGCGCACTTTCGGTTCAGGGGCGTGGCGGGAGGGGGAGCGGGAGCGGAGCTAGTGCGGCCCGACGACGACCTGGTCGAGCTGGAGCCGCGTGAGCGGTGTCGTCCACAGATCCTCGATCCACGGGCGCCGCACGAGCATCGTCCGCCCGTAGAAGACCGGGAGGATGGCCGCGTGCTCGGCGACCCAGAGGCGGTCGAGCTCGTGGTAGAGCCGCATCCGCTCGGTCGAGCTCTGGAGGCTGCCGGCGCGCTCGAAGATCTCCTCGATCTCGGCGTCGAGGTAGAACGGCCAGCCGCTCGCGCGGAAGAGGCCGCGGAAGAAGCCGTCGGGATCGGGGTAGTCGGCCGTCCAGCCGGAGAGCCACATGTCGTCGCCCTCCTCGAGCGACGAGCCCCACAGGTGGCCCTTGATGTTCCTGACCTTGACGCGGGCGCCCAGCACCTCGCGCCACTGCTCGGCGAGCCCGTCGGCGAAGTCCTTCCAGATCGAGGCGACGATCGTGACCTCGGGGAGTCCCTTGCCCTCGGGATAGCCGGCGTCGGCGAGGAGCTTGCGCGCGAGCTCGGGATCGTAGGCCGGAGCGACCTTGTGCGAGTGGCCGGGCATCGCCGGCGGGATGGCGCCGCCCTTCACCGCCGACGTGACGAGGCCGAGCCGGGCCGGCTTCACCGCCTCGCGGTCGATCGCGTGCGAGAACGCCTTGCGGACGAGCTCGTTCGAGAACGGGCCCTTGTCCGGCCGGAAGCCGACGTACGTCATCGAGAGCTCCGGCACGAGGTCGGCGATCGTGTTCTCGGCGTCACGCGCACGCGGGTCGTGCACCTGGAGGACGTCGTAGCTGCCCGCGATCCACTCGTCCACGCTGTCTTGCGGCGTGCCCTTGGAGAAGGTGATCGCAATCTCCTTCACGTTGCCGCGCGCGCCTACGAAATGCGGGTTCGCGGCGAGAAGCGCGCCGTGGTCGTTCAGCTCGGCGACGACGAACGGACCGTTGGTGACGAGGTTCTCGGGCTTGCGCCACTCGTCTCCGAGCGACTCGCAGGCGTGCTTGGGCCGCGGGTAGGCCCAGGTCGACGCGAGGATGTACGGGAAGTACGCGCGCGGCTCGCGCAAGCGCACCTCGAGCGTGCGGTCGTCGAGCGCCTTCGCCGACTCGATGTCTTCGAGGAGGAAGGCCGTGATCGCCCGCTCCTCGCGGAGCTTGTCCCACGCGTAGACGAAGTCCTCGGCCGTCACCGGCTCGCCGTCGCTCCAGCGCACGCCCTCCTGGAGCCGGAACAGATACTCGAGGCCGTCGCTCGACACGCGCATGTTGTCTGCCATCGCCGGCACGACGTTGAGCTCGCGGTCGACCATGAGCAGGCCCTGGAAGAGGTGCGAGATGAACTGCCCGCCCTCGGTCGTGTAGACGTCGCCGGGGGACAGCTCCTCGGGCGGCATCGCCGCCGTCTCGACCCGCGCGGTCAGCTCGTAGGTGGGCGCGTCCTCGACGCGGCAGCAAAACGCCTCGTCGTAGGCCTTCTCCGCGTTCTCGAAGTCGGAGGCCAGGTGGTAGGCGAGCGCCATCTTGAAGAGCGTGTCGCGCGCGCGGCGCTCGTCGCCGAGGCGCGCGAGGAAGGCGCGGGCCTTGCGGTAGTGCGCGAGCGCCTCCTGGTCGGCGTAGATCCGCCGGGCCGCGTCGCCGGCCGCGAGCAGGTACTCGACGGCCTTCTCCGGCTCGTCCGCCTCGCTGAAGTGGCGCGC
The DNA here is from genome assembly GCA_963760815.1 of uncultured Actinomycetes bacterium. Taxonomy (GTDB): domain Bacteria; phylum Actinomycetota; class Thermoleophilia; order Gaiellales; family Gaiellaceae; genus CAVRUF01. The sequence continues at coordinate 1,783,001 of CAVXEJ010000004.1, read as the reverse complement.
GAGCAGCTCGTAGACCTCCTCCGGGGAGTCCTTGTAGAGCTCCTCGAGCGCCTCGCCGACGCGGCGGTGCAGCTCGCGGCGGGTCGGCTCGACGAGCGTCGCGTAGGCGACCTCCTGGACGAGCCCGTGCCGGAAGCGGTACTCGGGCGCGGGTCGGCGGCGCTTCTCGACGATGAGGTCGAGCCGCTGGAGCTCGAGGAGCGCGTCGCGCAGCTCGTCGTGGGGGACGAGCTTCTCGAGCAGCGGCAGGCCGAACGTGCGGCCGATGACCGCGGCCAGGCTGACCGCCTCGCGGGTATTCGGATCGAGCCGGTCGAGCCGCGCCTGGAGCGCTCCCTGGACGAGCGCGGGACCGCGAGGTCGTCCGCGCCGACGGCCAGCTTCCACGCGCCGTTCGACGCGGGTCAGCGCGCCGCGCTCGACGAGGTCGCGCAGCGCCTCCTCGAGGAAGAACGGATTGCCGCCGGCGCGCTCGACGAGCAGGTCGGAGACGGCCTCGGGCAGCTCGCCGTCGGCGGTGCGGTCGACGAGCGCCTTCGACGCGTCGCTCGGCAGCGGCCGCAGCTCGATCTCCCGGTAGCGGTGCGGATGGAGCTGGCGCGCGCGCTCGCCGAGCCGCCAGGAGCGGTGCTCGCGCTCGGTGCGGTAGAGAAAGACGAGCCCGATCGCCGCCTCCTCGGTCACCCGCAGCGTCTCCTCGAGCAGCTCGAGCGTCGACTCGTCGGCCCAGTGGAGATCCTCGAGGACGACGCAGAGCGGCATCTCCTCGGAGAGCCGGTAGAGCAGCTCGGCGAAGATCTCGATCGTCTGGTGCTGGACGCTCTCGCGGTTCAGCTCGCGGATCTTCTCCGCCTCGTCGGGCTCGAGCGTGAGGCCGAGCAGGTTGGCGAGGAACGAGTACGCGTCGTCGGCCTCGTCCCCGAAGAGCTCGGCGAGCTGCGCCTTCAGCTCCAGGCGCACGCGGGTCTCGGGGGTCGAGGCGCCGACGCGCAGCCAGTCGCGCAAGAGGTCGCGGATCGGGGAGTAGGGGAAGCTCTGCGCGTAGGAGACCGCGCGGCCCTCGATGAAGCGGATCACGTCGGCGTACTCCGAGCGCACCTCGTTCACGAGCCGCGTCTTGCCGATGCCGGCCTCGCCGATCACCGAGACGATGACGCCGCGGCCCTCGCGCAGGCCGTCCATCGTCCGCTCGAGGACGGTCTGCTCGAAATCGCGCCCGACGAGCGGCCCGGTCGGAAGCGCCCGCACGGTCTCGCGCACGCCGTGCACGCGGTAGGTCGCGACCGGCGCGCTCTTGCCGGCGAGCTCCTGCGGGCCGAGCTCCTCGAGGTCGAAGCAGCCCTCGGCCGAGCGGGCCGTCTCGGCGGCGATCGCGACCTCGCCCGGCGGCGCGATCTCCTGGATCCGCGACGCGACGTTGACCGTGTCGCCGAGCGCGTTCATCCGCTCGGCGATGTCCGCGCCGTCGTCGGCCGGGATGACCACGGGACCGGTGTTCACGCCCACGCGCACGGAGAGCTCGACCTCGTAGGCGTCGCGCACCTCCTCGGAGTAGCGGGCGATCCCGCGCTGGATCGCGAGCGCGGCCAGGACGGCGCGCTCGGAGTCGTCCTCGTGGGCGACCGGCGCCCCGAAGATGGCGAAGATCTCGTCCCCGACGCGCTGCACGACGGTGCCGTCGTAGCGGCGGATCTGGGTGGCCATGATCCGCAGCACCTCGTCCATCAGGAACTTCGAGCGCTCGGGCCCGAGGCGCTCTCCGATCGCCGTCGAGTTGACGACGTCGGCGATGAGGACCGAGACGATCCGCTTCTGTCCTGTGGCGACTGTTGCCATTGCCGAAGCGTACCCCGGCGAACCCCTGTTCCCGGAGCGTCTCTATCCGCCGGCGTAGATGGAGACCGGCAGGTCGAGCGTCGTGTGTTCGACCGTCGGCACCTCGGCGCGCAGCGCGTCCAGAAGCTCGGCGGCTGCCGGCGCCGCGGCGAGCAGGCGCTCCTGCACCTCGGCGATCGTGGCGAGCTGGACGAGCTCCTGCTTGAACGGCTTCGGGAAGCGCCCGTGGCCGAGGAACCAGCCGTAGAACTTCTTCAGGAATCCGGTCGCGCGCTCCTCGCCCATCTCGTGGACGGTGTCCTCGATGAAGAAGAGCAGCTCGGCGACCACCTCCTCGCGGGAGGGCCGGTGGCCGTTGCGCCCGGCGATCTCGGCGACCGTCCACGGATTCCCCTGCGCGGCGCGCCCGACCATGACCGCGGCCGCGCCGGTCTGCGCGAGCACCTCCTCGGCCTTCGCGCGCGAGACGATGTCACCGGACGCGATCACGGGGACGTCGACGAGCGAGACGAGCTCGGCGGTCAGCGAATGATCAGCGGTTCCGGTGTACATCTGCTTCGCCGAGCGGGGATGGAGCGTGAGCGCCTGCGCGCCCGCGTCCACGAGCCGGGGGCCGACGGAGAGCGCGGCGCGCGAGCCGTTCTCGACGCCGCGGCGCATCTTCACCGTGACCGGGACCGAGACCGCGTCGGCCACGGTCGAGACGATCCGGCAGGCGTGCTCCGGGTCGTCGAGGAGCGTCGCGCCCGCGCCGGTCTTCGTCACCTTGCGGACGGGGCAGCCGAAGTTGATGTCCACGATGTCCGCACCCGCGGCCTCGACCAGGCGCGCCGCATCCGCCATGGCGGCGGGCTCTGCGCCGAAGATCTGCACGGCCAGCGGATGCTCGTCCGCGCCGATCCGCAGGTAGCCGAGGGTGCGCTCGTTGCGGTGCTGAAGGCCGGCACAGCTCACCATCTCGGAGCACACGAGACCGGCCCCGAACCGGCGTCCCTGGCGGCGAAAGGCCTGCACGCTGACACCGGCCATCGGGGCGAGCACGATCCGGCCTTCGATCTCGACCGGGCCGATGCTCCAGGGTGCGTCCAGATTCACCTGCATTAGGCAGGAAATCGTAGCCGAGGGCCGAACACGCGAGCCTTGACGCGCTCGCTATCATTCGCCGGCTCACGAACCCCGGAACGGGTTTTGGACTGCGGAAATCGGAGTCTCGGAGGCTTGAAGTGAAAGACGTACTGCTCACTCCCCAAGGCTTGAACAAGCTCACGGAAGAGCTCGACTACCTGAAGACCGACAAGCGCCGCGAAGTCGCGGAGCGGATCAAGCATGCGCGGGAATTCGGCGACATCTCCGAGAACTCGGAATACGACGATGCGAAGAACGAGCAGGCGATGGTCGAGCAGAAGATCGCGCAGCTCGAGGAGCGTCTCGCGCGCGCGCAGCTGATCAAGCCCGAGGACGTCCCCAAGGGCGTCGTCGCGATCGGCATGAGCGTCCGCCTGCGTGACCTGGACGCGAACGAGACGGTCGAGTACTTCATCGTCGGCTCCGCGGAGGCGAACCCGGCCGAGCGCAAGCTCTCGAACGAGTCGCCCGTCGGCCGCGCGATCATCGGCCGCAAGAAGGGCGAGACGGTCGAGGTCGCCACGCCCCGCGGCTCCCTGAAGTACAAGATCATGGACGTCAAAGCCGCATAAAATCTCGCGCTTCGCGCATGCAATTTTCTGCGGAGAAGTGCTTGTCCTGACGGACGGCGTTCGTGAACGAGGCCCGAGTGAATCGGGCCTCGCGGCGCGCTTCGTTCTCGACGATTCCGGTGGGTTGAGGCGGAAACGCAGGAGCCCGCTTGCAGTGCGCGTTTGCGCGTTTGGCCATGTCCGCTGCGGACACGACCGGGGTCAGACCCCGGCCATGGCCTGAGGGGACAGCCCGCCGCTGGGCCAGACCGGCTCGGCGACTAGACTCGCGGCGCCATGCCGCAGCTTCCCAAGCGCTTTCCCGACCGGGACGAGATCGCCGCCGTTCGCGCCGAGGCCGACGCGCTCGAGCCCGGCGCCGAGGGGGAGGAGAAGCGCCGCCTCGCGGGCCGCGTGATGGGCCGCCGCGACTACGGAAAGCTCGTCTTCATCGACCTCGTCGACCGCTCCGGACAGATCCAGCTCCTCTGCGGGGCGGATCGCGTCGGCCCCGTCGACCTCGACCTCGGAGACATCGTCGGCGTCGTCGGGCCGGCGACGAAGACGAAGCGCGGCGAGCCCTCCGTGGCCGTCGACGAGCTGGAGCTCCTCGCCAAGATCGACAGCCCGCTCCCGGACACCTACCACGGGCTCGTGGACGCCGAGACGCGCTACCGCAAGCGCTACCTCGACCTGCTCGTCAACGAAGAGGCCCGCGCCGATTTCCTCACGCGCAGCGCCATGGTCTCCGCCCTGCGCCGCGGCCTCGACGCCGACGGGTTCGTGGAAGTCGAGACCCCGGTGCTCCAGCCGCGCTACGGCGGCGCGTTCGCCGCGCCGTTCGTCACGCACTCCAACGAGCTGGGCCGGGATCTCTACCTGCGCATCGCGACCGAGCTCTACCTCAAGCGCCTGATCGTCGGCGGCCTCGAGCGCGTCTACGAGATCGGCAAGGACTTCCGCAACGAGGGCGTCTCGTACAAGCACCAGCCCGAGTTCACGATGCTCGAGTGGTACGAGGCCTACGCGGGCTACGAGGACACGATGGCGCGGATCGAGACGCTCGTCGACGCGGTCGCGCGCGAGGTCCTGGGAACGACGAAGGTCGAGTTCCGCGGCCACGAGATCGATCTCGCCGCGCCGTGGCAGCGGATCTCCTTCGTGGAGTCCCTGAAGGGGCAGGGCGTCTGGTCCAAGGATGAGTCCGAGCTGCGCGGGCTGCTGGACGGGCGCGAGGTCGACACGAAGGCCGACAAGACCTGGGCGCAGCTCGTCGACCACGCGCTCAGCCACTTCGTGGAGCCGAACCTGATCCAGCCGACGATCCTGTTCGACTATCCGCTCGAGCTCTCACCGTTCGCGCGCACGCGTGACGACGACGACCGCACCGTCGAGCGCTTCGAGTACTTCGCCGGCGGCATGGAGCTCGGCAACGCGTACACGGAGATCAACACGGCCGCAGAGCAGGAGGAGCGCTTCAGGCTGCAGCAGACCGAGCGGCAGGCGGGCGACTCGACCGCCGAGGAGGGAGACCCCGATTTCGTCGAGGCGCTCGCCTACGGGATGCCTCCGACGGCCGGTTTGGGGCTCGGAATCGACCGGCTCGCGATGCTCTTCACCGGCCGCGAGACGATCCGCGACGTCATTCTCTTCCCCAGCCTTCGCGACCGGTAGCCTTACGGCCTCGAACGAGGGATCGGCTGTATCCCTCGATCGAGCGAATTTGGCTCGGAACCACTTGAAGAACTCACCCTTCTAGGGGAGAGTGTGAACCTCAGACGAGGGAAGGCGTCATCCCCCCATGCGATACACGGAACCGGGCGACACGGACAGGGGTCCATCACCGTTTCGCGCCTGGGAGACGCCCTGAACAGGACACAAGGTCGAGAGGAGAACCATGCTGCGGCACCGTGGGGTAGGGGTTAGTGCAACAAAGAAGTCAACGCTGTTCATGCTCGCCATCGGGCTCGCGCTGTTCGTCATCGCAGGCGCGATCGCCGCTCGGGGCTCGTCCCCGCTCGGGCAGGACATCGCGACGCCGGCAGGTTCGCCGAAGCCGGCAGTCGCCACGAACAGGGCCAGCGCCGCTCAGGCGAGCGCAGCCAAAGCTTCAGGCGCGAGTGCGTCCTCTGTGAAGGCCGCCTCCGCCGCCAAGAGCGGAAGCGCTGCTTCCGCCGCTCACGTTTCCGCAGCGAGCTCGGCGAGCGCAAGCTCCTCGAGCGCCGTCGCCTCCGAGGACGAGGCCGACGATTCCTCCGACGAGCCCGCCTCCTCCGGGCTCAATGACGACTCCGGCCGTGTCGCCGCCCGCAGCTCGGGTGGCCGCCACGCGCTGACGTACGGCTACATCAAGGGCCGCAAGTTCCACGATCTCAACGTGAACGGCGTACGTGACTCCGGGGAGCCGTACCTCGAGGGCTGGACGATCAAGGCTTACAAGGACACGGACGGCGACGGCGTCAAGGATGCGAACGAGACGACCGTCAGCGACTCGGACTCGACCGACAGCAACGGCTACTACTTCCTGACGCTGCTGGCCGGCAAGTACGTCGTCTGCGAGACGCAGCAGTCCGGTTGGACGCAGTCCGCTCCCGCGAACACGAAGTGCGGGACGAACTCGGGCGGCTGGGCGCTCACCGTCGTCGTCGACCAAAAGCACGAGAACAAGGACTTCGGGAACTACAAGAAGGGCAAGGTCTCGGGCGAGAAGTTCCTCGACGAGGACGCGAACGGGCAAGAGGGTGAGGGTTGGCGCGAGCCCGGACTCTCCGGCTGGACGATCAACGCCTACGTGGACACGAACGGCAACGGCGTGAAGGACCCGACGGAGACCACCGTCGCGGCCTCCGATGTGACCGACTCGATCGGCGACTACGAGCTCTATCTGAACCCGGGCAAGTACATCATCTGCGAGGTTCAGCAGACGAACTGGGTGCAGTCGGTTCCGTCCAACTCGGTCTGCGGCACGGGCGCCGGCGGCTACGCCGTCACGATCGCCTCGGGCGGCGCGCAGTCGGTTCGCATGGGCGACCGCCACGTCTTCACGGGCAGCGGCTTCACCGAGAAGGACTTCGGGAACTACAAGAAGACCGGCAAGACCGGGAAGAAGTTCCACGACCTGAACGCGGACGGCGACAAGGATTCGAACGAGCCGTACCTCGCGGGCTGGACGATCAACGCGTACGTCGACTCGAACGGCGACGGGGACAAGGACGCCGGCGAGAACACGATCGCGGGCTCCGCAGTCACGGACGCGAACGGCGAGTTCACGATCTACCTCCCGACCGGCAAGTACCTCCTCTGCGAGGTGCAGCAGGCCGGCTGGTCTCAGTCCGCTCCGGCGAACAACGTCTGCGGCGCCGGGATCGGCGGCTACGCCGTCACGATCTCCGGCAGCGGCGCCTCGTCGATTCGCAGCGGCGGCCGGGGAGTCTTCACCGGCACCCACACGAACTACGAGTTCGGCAACTACCGCAACGCCACCAAGTCGGGCATGAAGTTCCACGACCTGAACGCCAACGGCGCGAAGGACGCAGGCGAGCCCGGTCTGGCCGGCTGGACGATCACGGCTTACAAGGACACGAACTCGAACGGCATCAAGGACGCCGGCGAGACGTCGGTCGGCGCGAGCGCCGTCACCGACGCGAACGGCAACTACTCCATGAGCCTGAAGCCGGGCCGCTACGTCGTCTGCGAAACGCAGCAGGCCACCTGGACGCAGTCGTACCCCTCCGGGAACATCTGCGGGAACGGCGGCGGCTGGGCGATCAACCTCGCCGCGGGCGACACCGACACCGGCAACGATTTCGGCAACTACAAGAAGGCGACGAAGTCGGGCACGAAGTTCCACGACCTGAACGCGAACGGCGTTAAGGACCAGGGCGAGGCCGGCCTTCCGGGCTGGGTCATCCGCGCCTACGCCGACACGAACGGCGACGGGACGCTCCAGGCGGGCGAGACGACCATCGCCGCTTCGGCCACGACGGCCGCGGACGGCTCGTACTCGATGAGCCTGAACCCCGGCAAGTACGTGGTCTGCGAGGTCGCTCAGGCCGGCTGGACGCAGTCCTTCCCGGCGAACACGAAGTGCTCCGCGATCGCCGGCCTCGCTCCGGGCGGGTACGGAATCAGCCTTGCTTCCGGGGACGTGGACTCCGGCAACGACTTCGGCAACTTCCAGAAGGGCACGAAGTCGGGCATGAAGTTCAACGACCTCAACGGCAACGGGGCCAAGGACCAGGGCGAGCCTGGCCTGGCCGGCTGGACGATCACCGCGTACGCCGATGCGAACGGCAACGGCATCCGCGACGCCGGTGAGAACACCGTTGCGGCGACCCAGGTGACGGGCGCGGGCGGCACATACAGCCTCAGCCTCGATCCGGGCAAGTACATCGTGTGCGAGACGCAGCAGGCCGGCTGGATCCAGACGTACCCGGCCAACAACGTCTGCGGCACCGGCCAGGGCGGCTGGGCGATCACGCTCACCTCGGGCCAGACGCACGCGAACAACGACTTCGGCAACAACATGCGGGCCACGAAGTCCGGCACCAAGTTCCACGACCTGAACGCCAACGGCGTGCGGGACGCGGGCGAGCCGGGCCTCGCAGGCTGGACGATCACGGCCTACGTGGACGTGAACGGCAACGGGATCAAGGACGCCGGCGACACCACCGTCGCCAACTCCGCGGTCACCGACGCCGAACGGCAACTACTCGATGGGCCTCGACGCAGGCAAGTACATCGTCTGCGAGACGCAGCAGGCCGGCTGGACGCAGTCCTACCCGGCGAACGTGGCGTGCGCCGGCTTCGGCGGCTGGGGGATCACCCTCGCCGCGGGCGACAACGACACCGGCAACGACTTCGGCAACTGGCAGAAGGCCACGAAGACCGGCATGAAGTTCCACGACCTGAACGCCAACGGCGCGAAGGACGCGGGCGAGCCCGGTCTGGCCGGCTGGACGATCACCGCGTACGCCGATGCGAACGGCAACGGCATCCGCGACGCCGGTGAGAACACGGTCGCGGCCTCCGCGGTCACGGGTGCGGGCGGCACGTACAGCCTGAGCCTGAACCCCGGCAAGTACCTCGTCTGCGAGACGCTGCAGGCGAACTGGTTCCAGTCCTTCCCGGCCAACAACGTGTGCGGCACCGGCCAGGGCGGCTGGGCGATCACGCTGACGTCGGGCCAGCTGGACGCCGACAACGACTTCGGCAACTACCAGAAGGCCACGAAGACCGGTACGAAGTTCAACGACCTGAACACGAACGGCGTCAAGGATCCGAATGAGCCGGGCCTCGCAGGCTGGGTCATCCGCGCCTACGCCGACACGAACGGCGACGGGACGCTCCAGGCGGGCGAGACGACCATCGCCGCCTCGGCCACGACGGCCGCGGGCGGGACGTACAGCCTCAGCCTGAATCCCGGCAAGTACGTCGTCTGCGAGGTCGCACAGGCCGGCTGGACGCAGTCCTTCCCGGCGAACACGAAGTGCGCGGCCATCGCCGGACTCGCTCCGGGCGGCTGGGGCATCACGCTGACCTCGGGCCAGATCGACGCCGACAACGACTTCGGCAACTGGCAGAACGCGACCAAGACGGGCATGAAGTTCCACGACCTGAACGCCAACGGCCTGAAGGACGCGGGCGAGCCTGGCCTGGCCGGCTGGACGATCACGGCCTACGCGGACACGAACGGCAACGGCATCCGCGACGCCGGCGAGAACACGGCTGCCGGCACCACGGTCACCGGTGCGGGCGGCACGTACTCGCTGAGCCTCGCGCCCGGCAAGTACGTCGTCTGCGAGACGCAGCAGGCCGGTTGGACGCAGTCCTACCCGGCAAACAGCGCCTGCGGTGCGGGCCTCGGCGGCTGGGGCATCACGCTGGCCTCCGGGGAGCTCGACTCGGGCAACGACTTCGGCAACTGGCAGAAGGCCACGAAGACCGGCATGAAGTTCAACGACCTCGACGCCGACGGTGTCAAGGACGCGGGCGAGCCCGGTCTGGCCGGCTGGACGATCACGGCCTACGCCGACGCCAATGCGAACGGCATCCGCGACGCGGGCGAGAACACGGTCGCGGCGACCCAGGTGACGGGTGCGGGCGGCACGTACAGCCTGAGCCTCAATCCGGGCCGCTACGTCGTCTGTGAAACGCAGCAGGCGGGTTGGACGCAGTCCTTCCCGGCCAACAACGCATGCGGCGAGGGAGCGGGCGGCTGGGGCATCAACCTGGCCTCGGGTGAGCTCGACTCGGGCAACGACTTCGGCAACTGGCAGAAGGCGACGAAGACGGGCATGAAGTTCAACGACCTCGACATGGACGGCGTCAAGGATCAGAACGAGCCCGGTCTCGCCGGCTGGACGATCACGGCCTACGTCGACGCGAACGCGAACGGCGTCCGCGACGCGGGCGAGAACACGGTCGCGGACTCCACGGTGACGGGCGCTGGCGGGACGTACTCGCTCAGCCTCAACCCGGGCCGCTACCTCGTCTGCGAGACGCAGCAGGCGGGTTGGACGCAGTCCTTCCCGGCCAACAACGTCTGCGGCACGGGCCAGGGCGGCTGGGCGATCAACCTGACGTCGGGCCAGCTCGACTCCGGCAACGACTTCGGCAACTTCCAGCGGGCCACCAAGACGGGCATGAAGTTCAACGACCTGAACGCCAACGGCGTGAAGGATCAGGGCGAGCCCGGACTGGCCGGCTGGCAGATCTTCGCCTTCGTCGACCAGAACGGAAACGGCATCCGCGACAACGACGAGAACGTGCTCGGCGCGCAGGCTGTGACGGGTGAGGACGGCACGTACACCCTGAGCCTCGCCCCCGGCAAGTACGTCGTCTGCGAGGCGCAGCAGATCGGCTGGACGCAGTCCTACCCGACCGGCGGCAACTGCGGCAACGGCTCCGGCTGGGCGATCGACCTCGCCGGCGGCCAGGTCGACTCGGGCAACGACTTCGGGAACTACCGCAAGGCGACGAAGTCGGGCATGAAGTTCGAGGACATCGACAACGACGGCGTCAAGGACGCGGGTGAGCCGGGCCTCGCAGGCTGGGTCATCCGGGCCTACGGCGACACGAACGGCGACGGTGCGCTTCAGGTCGGCGAGTCCACGATCGCCGCTTCGGCCACGACGGCCGCGGGCGGGACGTACTCGCTGAGCCTCAATCCCGGCAAGTACGTGGTCTGCGAGGTCGCTCAGGGCGGCTTCACGCAGACCGCGCCGGCGAACACGAAGTGCTCGGCGATCGTGGGTCTGGCTCCCGGCGGCTGGGCGATCTCGCTCAGCTCAGGACAGACCGAGGTCAACAACGACTTCGGCAACCACCGGATCCCGTTCGAGCCGCCGAGGGTGTGCCGGACGCTGAAGCTGAACCGGCATCAGGCGTTCATCGGCCGCAGGGTGACGATCAAGGCCACCTGCCGCGACCAGCACGGCAAGGGAATGAAGAACGAGAGGGTGCTCGTGCAGGGCGCCGGCGTGAAGACGATGGCCAAGACGGACAAGAACGGCGTCGCGACCGTCACGATCACGCCCAAGAAGGTCGGCATCATCCACTTCCGGGTGGTTGGCTCACAGCGGTGCAAGGCGCAGATCGCGGTCCGCGGGCCGTTCCGGCCGCCGCTGACCGGGCGCAACGACTAAGCAGGTCCTTCTAGATGGGTACGACACCGACGCCCCGGGAAACCGGGGCGTCGGTGCGTGGTCACTCGATTTGAGTACCTCGTCCCTCGATCGAGGGTCACTCGATCTGGACGGCTTGAGCCCTCCCGCGAGGGAGCGGACAGGAGCCCTCGCGCGCCGATGCCAACGGCGTGAACGGGAGCCGTCTCCTCGCTGCCTTCGTTGCGGTCCTCGCCCTGGGTGCGCTGTTTGCGTCCGGTGCCGCGGCCGCGCGCACGCACTGCGCCAAGTCGTACTCCTACGCCGGGCTGATCGGCGCCCAGGCGTCGCACGGCGTCCGGACGCAGCTGACGGTCGTGAAGGATCCCGACGTCCGCAACGGCCATGTCGCCGGCTGGGTCGGCGTGGGCGGGGTGGGCCTCGGCCCGAACGGCACGACCGAGTGGATCCAGGTCGGCTACAGCGGCTACTCCTGGGAGGACAGCACGCTGTACTACGAGGTCACGCGCCCGTACGGCTACCCGACGTACAAGGCCGTCATGAAGGTCGAGCCGGGTGAGACGCACACCGTCGGCGTCGCCGAGATGCGCAAGCGCAAGAACTGGTGGCGCGTCTGGGTCGACGGCAAGGCCGTCTCGAAGCCGATCCACCTCCCCGGCAGCCACGGCGCGTGGGAGCCGGTCGCGACGGCCGAGAGCTGGAACGCCGACTCGGGCCGCTGCAACAGCTTCGCCTACCGCTTCGGGCGCGTCGCCTTCGCCACCCGGCCGAACCGCGGCTGGAGGCTCATGAGGGACGCGATGAAGCTCGAGGACACGGGCTACCGCGTCCGGCGCACCAACGGCGGCTTCACCGCCCGCGGCGCGATCTAACCCGCGAGCAAGTACTCACTCGCCAGGCCCGCCCACTCGCCGTACGGCGCGAGGAGCTCCCGCGTGTCCTCCACGGTGGCCGGCGCGCCCGAGAGATGCGTGCAGAGCTTCACGAGGCCGAGGTCGCCGACGAGCCCGTGGTCGAAGCGGCCGAGCCCGTAGAGCGAGATCACGCCCGCCGACCAGGGCCCCAGGCCTCGTTCCCGCGTGATCCGGTCCGCCGCCGCCGGCGCTCCCTTGAGCCGCTCGAGGTCGAAGTCGCGGGAGAGCCGGACGAGCGTCGCCGCCTTGCGCGCCGCCAGTCCGTAGCGGGCGAGCTCGGCCGGGGCGAAGCGCGCGAACGTCTCACGCGTCGGCGGCAGCCGCAGCCCGTTGTGCTCCTCGGAGAAGACGGCCAGGAGCCGTCGCTCGAGTCGCCGTGCGGCGCTCGCCTGGATCAGCTGGCCGCAGAGCGCCTTGACGAGCGAATGCGTCACCGTGGCCACGCGGAGCGGCCGCATGCCCTTCCGCTGCCGGATCGCCGGCCCGACGAGCGGATCGTCGCGGAACTCCTCGAGGAACGGCGCGTGCGAGTCGTCGGCGGCGAGCATGAAGCGCAGCGGCTCGACGGCGGCCTTCGTCCCGTCGATGCGCGCCTCGAGCTTCCCGTCCGTGCGCTGCCACACCCGCGCGGACACCGGCGCGCCGTCCACCTCGTACGCGAGCGTCAGGATTCCCTCCCGAAACACGCGCGTGGCGTCGCTTCGGTGGCGTGCGCACTGGGCGAGGGAGTACGGCGGCCGGGGCTCGATCACGGTCTCCAGCGCCATGCGGCGACCTTAGTAAATTTGGTCTTGGTTAACCGGCCGTTATGGCCGATAGAAGGTTTCATGCGCGCTCGTTACCTCCCGACCACTTCGGTACCATGGGTGTCTCGCGGTACGACCGGAAGGGGATTGAGGCGTTGTTCGAACGATTCACTGAACGCGCACGACAGGTCGTCGTTCTTGCACAAGACGAGGCGCGCGCCCTGAAGCACAACTACATCGGGACCGAGCACATCCTGCTCGGACTCCTCCGCGAGGAGGAGGGGCTCGCCGCGCGGGTCCTCGAGAGTCTCGACATCACTGTGGAGGAGGTCCGCGCCCAGGTAGCGCGCATCGTCGGGCAGGGCGACGAGGTGACCACCGGCCAGATTCCATTCACGCCGCGCGCCAAGAAGGTGCTCGAGCTGGCGCTGCGCGAGGCCCTGTCCCTGGGCCACAACTACATCGGGACGGAGCACATCCTCCTCGGCCTCGTGCGCGAGAACGAGGGTGTCGCAGCCCGCATCCTGCTCGACTTCGACGCGGACGCGGAAAAGATTCGCAACGAGATCATCCGGATGCTCTCCGGCCCCGGCCGGCGCCAGTCCGGCTCGAGCGGTGCGCCCGGCGAGAAGACGAAGAGCTCCAAGCTCCTCGACCAGTTCGGCCGCAACCTGACGAAGCTCGCGTCCGAGGGCAAGCTCGACCCGGTCGTCGGCCGCCAGACGGAGATCGAGCGCGTCATGCAGATCCTGTCGCGCCGCACGAAGAACAACCCGGTGCTGATCGGCGAGCCCGGCGTCGGCAAGACGGCCGTCGTCGAGGGCCTCGCGGCCCGGATCGCGACGAACCAGGTGCCCGAGCTCCTGAAGGGCAAGCAGATCTACACGCTCGACCTCGCGGCCCTCGTCGCGGGCTCGAAGTACCGCGGTGAGTTCGAGGAGCGCCTGAAGAAGGTCATGAAGGAGATCACCCAGCGCGGCGACATCGTGCTGTTCATCGACGAGCTCCACAACCTCGTCGGCGCGGGCGCGGCCGAGGGCGCCATCGACGCGGCCTCGATCCTGAAGCCGGCGCTGGCCCGAGGCGAGCTGCAGACGATCGGCGCGACGACGCTCGACGAGTACCGCAAGTACCTGGAGCGCGACGCAGCGCTCGAGCGGCGCTTCCAGCAGATCAAGGTGGAGGAGCCGTCGGTCGACGACACCGTCCAGATCCTGCGCGGCCTGCGCGACCGCTACGAGGCGCACCACCGCTGCACGATCACCGACGACGCGCTCGCCGCCGCGGCAAGCCTGGCCGACCGCTACATCCAGGACCGCCACCTGCCGGACAAGGCCATCGACCTGGTCGACGAGGCCGCGTCCCGCATGCGCATCAAGACGATGACCGCTCCGCCGCGCTACCGCGAGCTCGAGGAAGAGATCGAGCGCGTGCGCGAGGAGAAGGAGAAGGCGATCGAAGACCAGGAGTTCGAGAAGGCCGCGAACCTGCGCGACAAGGAGCGCAAGCTCACGCAGAAGCGCCGCGACCTCGAGGAGAAGTGGCGCTCGTCCGAAGAGGTCGAGCAGCCCGAGATCGGCGAGGAGGAGATCGCCGACATCGTCTCCATGTGGACGGGCATCCCGGTCTTCAAGCTGACCGAGGCCGAGTCGCAGAAGCTGATCAAGATGGAGGGCGAGCTGCACAAGCGCGTGATCGGCCAGGAGGAGGCGATCGTCGCCGTCTCCAAGTCGATCCGCCGCGCCCGCGCCGGCATCAAGGACCCGAAGCGCCCGACCGGCTCGTTCATCTTCCTCGGCCCCTCGGGCGTCGGGAAGACCGAGCTGGCGCGCACGCTCGCCGAGTTCCTCTTCGGCGACGAGGACGCGATGATCCAGGTGGACATGTCGGAGTACATGGAGAAGCACTCCGTGTCCCGGCTCGTCGGCTCGCCGCCCGGCTACATCGGCTACGACGAGGGCGGCCAGCTCACCGAGGCCGTGCGCCGCAAGCCGTACTCGGTCGTCCTGCTCGACGAGGTCGAGAAGGCGCACCCGGACGTGTTCAACATCCTGCTCCAGATCCTCGAGGACGGGAAGCTCACGGACGCCCAGGGCCGCAAGGTCGACTTCCGCAACACGATCGTGATCATGACGTCGAACATCGGCGCGGCCACGATCTCGAAGAACCAGTCGCTCGGCTTCTCGATGGGCGACGAGTCGGGCCTCACCTACGACGAGATGAAGTCGCGGATCATGGGCGAGCTGAAGAAGGTCTTCCGCCCGGAGCTCCTGAACCGCATCGACGAGGTCATCGTCTTCCACAAGCTGTCGAAGGAAGAGATCACGACGATCGTGGATCTCATGCTCAAGCGGCTGCGCGACCAGATGGTCCAGCACGAAACCGCGATCGAGCTCACCGACGACGCGAAGCAGCTCCTCGTGGAGAAGGGCTACGACCCGGCGATGGGCGCCCGGCCGCTGCGCCGCGCGATCCAGCGCCACATCGAGGATCCGCTCGCCGACTTCGTCCTCGGCCGCTCCCTCAAGCCGGGCTCGACGATCCTGGTCGACCGCAAGGCCGGCACGGACGACGTCGAGATCACGGTCATCGAGGGCCCGGAGCCCGAGCAGCGCGAGAAGGTCACCGTCCCCGCCGAGGAACCGCAGGACTCGGGCGACGACGACCACTCGGGCGACGAGTAGAGAACGAGAAAGCGGCCCCGGAGGGCCGCTTTCGGTAGTGCAGGTCTTTCGGCTCGGCTAGGCCGGGCGGTCTTCCTCGTCGTGCGTGTGGCCCTCCGCGGAATGGTCGTGCGGTGCGGGCTCGGCCGGAGCGGCCGGAGGGTCTCAGGAGCAGCCGGAGGGCCGCGGGGAGCTGCCGGAGCTCGGGAGCGCGCGGAGCAGCAGGCGCCGGGGGAGGCGTCGAAGCGGCCGGAGCCGACTCGCCACCGCCGCCAGAGCCGCCGGAGCCGGTCATGCTCGTGGCCTCCGACTTCAGGTTGTCCACTCCGCCGGCTTCCTGGACCGACATCCAGGCCCCGACCGCGATGACGACCGCGAGGACAAGGCCGATCCACGCCCAGATGGTGCGGTAATCGGTGTCGGCGAGGACCTTGATGACCGTGAACATCAGGATGAGGATCCCGAGAACCGCACCGGTCATCGCGTGGGAGACGGGCAGCTCGATCTCGGCAGCCGCGAGTCGGACGATGAGCCAGGCGACCAGGACGACGGTGAGCAGGCCGACGATCAGGCCGACCCCGTGCCAGGCATTGCGGCTCAGCTCGTCGCTCACACCGAGCTGCTCCGCGAATTCGGATCCGGGGCCGTCGTACTTCTCCCAGCTCAGGAAGCTGTCGATGAGGAGCAGAACGCCCGCGACGAACATGAGCTGTGTCCCGCGGGAGAGCGCCGAGAATCGTTCCATGCGGCTTGTCCTTTCTTGGTCTTCCGACCGGGTGATTTCGTAAGCCCGAACTCTCTAGGTCCCTTGCACAAATAGCAAGCGATTCGGACACCGATTCGGCACCGTCGCCGTCAGGCCTTGTGCCTAGACTCGAAGTCGTGGCCAAGGCGGCGGCAATCCAGTACGCATGCTCGGAATGCGGGTACACGACCGGCAAGTGGCTCGGTCGCTGCTCCGCGTGCAACGCGTGGGGAACGCTGGTCGAGGAACGCGCCGCTCCGGCCGGTCGCAAGAGCGCTGCGACGCAAGGCCGTCCCGTGCTGCGGCTCGTCGAGGTCGAGGCCTCCGACGCCGAGCGCGTCACCACCGGCGTCGCCGAGCTCGACCGCGTCCTCGGCGGCGGGCTCGTGCCCGCGTCGCTCGTCCTCGTCTCCGGCGATCCCGGAATCGGCAAGTCGACGCTGCTCCTCATGGCCCTGCGCACGATGAGCGCCGAGCGGCCGGTCGTGCTCGTCACCGGGGAGGAGTCCGCGGCGCAGGTGAAGCTGCGCGCCGACCGCCTCGGCGGCGCCGGCGACGTGCGCATCCTCGCCGAGACGAACCTGGACGAGGTCTGCGCCACGCTCGAGCGCGAGCGGCCCGAGGTGGCGGTGATCGACTCCGTGCAGACGCTCTACTCGCCGGAGCTCGGCTCGGCGCCCGGCTCGGTCGGCCAGGTGCGCGAGGCCGCGGGCCGGCTTCTGCGCCTCGCCAAGGAGGAGGGGATCGCGGTCTTCCTCGTCGGCCACGTGACCAAGGACGGAACCGTCGCCGGGCCGCGCGTGCTCGAGCACCTCGTCGACTGCGTGCTCCAGTTCGAGGGCGACCGCTACCGCTCGCACCGGATCCTCCGCGCGGTCAAGAACCGCTTCGGCTCGACGAACGAGCTCGGCGTGTTCGAGATGACCTCCGCGGGCCTCGTCGGCGTCGAGGACCCGTCGCTCGTCTTCGGCAAGGCCGCGCACGGCGAGCCCGGCTCCGCGATCGCCTGCGCGCTCGAGGGGACGCGGCCGATCGTGCTCGAGATCCAGGCGCTCGTGTCCAAGACGGATCTCGCGATGCCGCGCCGCGTCGCCACCGGGGTCGATCCCAAGCGGCTCTCGATGATCGTCGCGGTTCTGGCGCGCCACGCGGGGATCCCGCTCGGCCAGGCCGACGTGTTCGTGAACGTCGCCGGCGGCGTGCGGATCGACGAGCCCGGCGCCGACCTGGCCGTCGCGATCGCGATCGCCTCGGCCGCGCGCGGCGTCCCTGTCCGCCCAGGGGTCGCGTGCCTCGGCGAGATCGGCCTGACGGGCCGTCTGCGCCCGGTCGGCCAGATGGAGCGGCGCCTGTCGGAGTGCGAAAAGCTCGGCCTCGTCGAGGCCGTCGTGCCGGAAGAGACGTTGCCTCATGGCAGAATGCGGCTCAGCTCCGCAGACACCCTGCGGCGCGCGATCTCTCTGGGACTCGATGCGGGCGGATCCACGGAAGGATAGGACCCTTCTCTCGGCACTGAGCCTCGTCTCGCCGGGGACCCCGCTGCGCGCCGGTATCGACGACATCATCCGCGCCCAGCTCGGCGCGCTCATCGTCGTCGGGGAGCCGAACGACCTCTCGTTCCTCTTCTCCGGCGGCATGCGGCTCGACCTGCCGCTGACATCGCAGCTCCTCTACGAGCTGGCGAAGATGGACGGCGCGATCATCGTCAACGACGAACTGACGAAGCTCGTGTACGCGAACGTCCAGCTGATGCCGGATCCGAAGATCCCCTCCGCCGAGACGGGCACGCGCCACCGCACCGCCGAGCGCGTCGCGAAGCAGACCGGAACGCTCGTCATCTCGATCTCGCAGCAGCGCGAGACGGTGACCGTGTTCATCGGCGACCTGCGCTACCAGCTCGGCGAGATCTCCGAGATGCTCGCGAAGACGAACCAGGCGCTCGCGACGCTCGAGACCTACCGCACGCGGCTCGACCAGGGCCTGACGCGGCTGACCGCGCTCGAGTTCCAGAGCGCGGTCATGCTCGACGACGTCCTCGTCGTGCTCCAGCGGGCCGAGATGACGACGCGCATGGCGGCCGAGATCGAGCGCAACCGCGTCGAGCTCGGCGAGGAGGGCCGGCTGATCCAGATGCAGCTCGACGAGCTGATGGAGGACGTGGCCCGCGAGAAGGCGGCGGTCGTCTACGACTACGAGCGCTCAGGCGACCCGGCCGGCGCGGTCGCGGCGCTCGAGCGGCTCGGCGCGCTGCCGCACGAGCGGCTGGTCGAGTTCGACGAGATCTCGACGCTCCTCGGCTATCCGAAGGAGACGAACCCGCTCGACTACACCGTCGCACCGCGCGGCTACCGCGTGCTCCAGCACATCCCGCGCCTGCCCGAGACGATCGTCCGCCATCTCGTCCGCGATTTCGGCGGCCTCGACGCGGTCATCCGCGCGAGCCAGCGGGAGCTGGAAGCCGTCGACGGCGTCGGCGCGGTGCGCGCGAGCGAGATCCGCGAGGGCCTCCGCCGCCTCCAGGAGCACAACCTCGTAGACCGGTACCTCCAGCTCTAGTCCACAAAAGCCCTGCACTTTGCCTGCGCGAGTGCCTTCCGTCACAAAAATCCCTGGAAAGTTTGGCTTTTTCTGGCTTGTCTAGGTACAATTGACGGTCTTGGAGAGAGGTCGGGGCGTAGGCGTGCGCTCGTTTTCGAGAGGGAGGCAGCTTGTACGAGATCGGCGATAAGGTCGTCTACCCCCACCACGGCGCAGGAGTAGTCGCGAAGAAGGAAGCGCGCATCATCCTCGGTCAGGAGCGCGAATACCTGACGATCCAGATCCTGCACAACGACATGACGGTGAACGTGCCGTCCGAGAATTGCGATCGGGTCGGTCTCCGCAAGGTGATCGACGAGGAGATGGTGGAGAGGGTCCTCGAAGTTCTCCACGGCGACGGAACGAACATGCCGAAGAACTGGAATCGCCGCTTCAAGTACAACCGCGACAAGATGAAGACCGGCGACATCTTCGAGCTCGCCGAGGTCGTCCGGAACCTGTCGCTTCGCGACCAGGAGAAGGGCCTCTCGACCGGCGAGAAGCAGATGTTCGTGAAGGCCAAGAAGATCCTCGCCTCCGAGCTCATGTACGCCAAGGGCATGGACGAGGAAGAGGCCGCAGCCTGGCTCGACGAGGTTCTCGGCAGCCCGGTCCGCGCGGCCGTCGCGAGCTGAGCGGAGGAGAGCCGACCGGCGTTTGGGCCGTTGTCGTCGCGGCGGGCCGCGGCGAGCGTCTCGACGTGGACCGGCCGAAGTCGTTCGCGAACCTCGGCGGCCGTCCGCTGCTGGCGACGAGCCTCGAGCGGCTGGACGAGTCCGACTGGATCGAGGCGATCGTGGTTGTCGCTCCTCCTGACTGGGAGGAGCCGGTGATCCTGCTGGCCGAGGAGCTCGGCGCCGGCAAGGTGACCGCGGCCGTTCCCGGCGGGGAGACGCGGGCCGACTCGGTGCGCGCCGGTCTCGCCGAGGTGCCCGAGGACATTCCGGTCGTGCTCGTGCACGACGCCGCGCGGCCCTTCGTCACGGAGGCCGTGGTCGAGCGCGTGCTGGTGGCGCTCGAGGGGGTCGACGGCGTGGCGCCCGCGCTTCCGCTTGCCGACACGGTCAAACGGGCGGAAGGTGATGCCGTGACGGAAACCGTCGACCGCAGCGGGCTCTACGCCGTGCAGACGCCGCAGGCGTTCGTGACCTCGGTGCTCCGCGCGGCGATCGCGCGCGGCGAGGGCAGCGACTGCGCCTCGTTCGTCGAGGCCGCCGGCGGCCGGGTTCGGCTGGTCGAGGGCGATCCCGCGCTCTTCAAGGTGACGTCGGCGGCGGATTTGGCGCTGGCCGAGAGGCTGCTCGCGTCGTGAGCGATCTCCGCATCGGGATGGGCGTCGACGCGCACGCGCTCTCGGGAACCAAGGTGCTCGTGCTCGGCGGAGTGGTGTTCCCCGGCGAGCCCGGGCTTGTCGGGCATTCGGACGGGGACGTGCTCGCGCACGTGCTCATCGACGCGCTGCTCGGCGCCGCGGGGCTCGGCGACATCGGCTCGCTGTTTCCCTCCGGCGATCCCGACTGGGAAGGAGCGTCGTCGCTGGATCTGCTGCGCAAGGCCTACGACGAGGTGCTCGCGGCAGGGTTCGAGCTCGTGAGCGCCGACTGCGTCCTGATCGGAGAGAAGCCGCGGATCGCCGCGCGCCGCGACGAGATGCGCGCCGCGCTCGCCGGCGCGATCGGCGTCGATGCCGCGCTCGTGAACGTCCGCGCGACGACGACGGACAAGCTGGGCTTCACCGGCCGCGGCGAAGGCCTCGCCGCGCAGGCCGTGGCGCTCGTCAGGCCGGCAGCCTAGCCCGGCCGCCGACGAGCTCGACCAGGCCGTCGCGCTCGAGCGAGGCGACCGCTTCGACGTCCGCGGCGTCCTCGCCCGCGGCCACGGCGCGGAGCGTCTGCGCGCGCCGCTGGCGGAACGAGCCCTCGAAGCGGCTCTGCTTGCGCTCCGGCTCGTAGCGCCGGCCTCGCGAGGGGCAGCCCGCCGAGAGCGGACAGACATCGCAGCGCGGAACCCGGGCGAGGCACACGGTCGCGCCGAGGTCGAAGAGCGCCTGCGCCGCCTCGGGGCCGAACTCGCCGCCGCTGCGCTCGATGACGCGGCGCGACGTTCACGTCCACCGGCAGCACGTCGCGTCCGAACGCGAACGTCCCGACCGCGTCGGCGGTGTAGCGCCCGACGCCCGGGAGCTCCGTCAGGTCGTCCGGCCAGCCCGTCGCCGCGACGACGCGCGCCGCGTCGTGCAGGGACACCGCGCGCCGGTTGTAGCCGAGCCCCTGCCACGCCCGGATCACGTCCGCGCGCGAAGCGGCCGCGAGCGCCTCCACGGTGGGCCAGCGCACGAGCCACTCCTCCCAGCGCGGGACGACCCGCGAGACCTGCGTCTGCTGGAGCATCACCTCGCTGACGAGGATCGCGTACGGGTCGCGCGTTCGACGCCAGGGCAGGTCGCGGCCGTGCTCGCGATACCAGGCGAGGAGCGCGGCCTCCACGCGTTAGAGCCCGCGCGACTCGCGCAGCCGGATGAAGCCGTAGACGCACCACGCGGCGACCGAGAAGACGAGGAACGCCGCGATCCAGGCGACCTTCCCGCCGGTCGAGAGGTTCCGGTTTCGGATGACGTCGGCGAAGACGACGACGAGCAGTGCGACGTAGATGAACGCGAGGCCGATGTAGATCAACGTGTCTCCTTTGGCGGGGGTCGCCACGAGACTAACGCCTGACTATGCTCGCGCCGTGGTCCGCGTCCGCTTCGCGCCCAGCCCGACGGGATCGCTGCACATGGGCAGCGCGCTCACCGCGGTCGCGAACCGGCATTTCGCCGACGAGCACCACGGCCATTTCATCCTGCGGATCGACGACACCGACGAGGCGCGTACCGCAGGCCGATGCGGAGACGGGGATCCTCGACGACCTGGACTGGCTGGGCATCGGGTGGGACGAGGGCCCGGTGCACCAGAGCGGGCGGGCCGCGCGCTACGCCGAGGTCGCCGAGCGGATGCTCGAGACCGGTGAGGCCGAGCGCGAGGACGACGGTGCGCTGCGCTTCCACGCCGAGAGTCGCCCGACGCTCGTCCGCGCCGACGGGCGGCCCACGTACCAGCTCGCGTCGGTCGTGGACGACGTCGACCTCGGGATCACGCACGTCATCCGCGGCACCGACCACCTGGACAACGCGGCGCTGCATGCGGCTCTGACGCGCGCGCTCGGCGCCGAGCCGCCCGAGTACATCCACCACGGCCTCCTGCTCGGCCCGGACGGGACGAAGCTCTCCAAGCGCCACGGCGCGGCGTCGCTGGCCGACCTGCGCGAGCGCGGGATCCCGGCCGAGGCGGTGCGCGCCTACCTGGAGGAGCTCGGGCTGCCGAGCACGACGTCCACTACGACGAGCAGCGGCTGCGGCGCCTCGCCGTCGATGCGCTCGCGGCGCTCTCCGACGAGGAGCTCGCCGCCCGGGTCGACGCTCCCGTCGCCTACGCGCCCGCCCTGCGCGGGGCGCGCGATCTCGCCGAGGCGCGCGCGCTGGTCGAGCTCGTGGCCGCGGCGCCTGCGCCGGCTCCGACGAAATCACCCGAGACGCTCTCGCGCTTCGCCGAGCTGCGTGCGGCTGCGCCGGACACGATCGACCTCGACGGCGCCGACGAGCTCCTCGGAGCTCTTCGCGAGGGCGGCGCCGACCTGCGCGCGCTGCGCCTGGCGCTCACCGGCGAGCCGCGCGGACCGGAGCTGAGAGCCGTCATCGCCGCGCTCCCGCGCGCGGACGCGCTCGCCCGCGTTGCGGCTAGTTCGTGAGCTCTGGCCCGACGACCGTCGCCGTTGCGAGGAACGCCGCGACCGTCCCGGAAGCGTCGCCGCGGTCGCGCCGGCGGATCGCGACGAGCTGGGGGCGGGGCATCTCGGCGTCCGTGATCTCGATCAGCCGCAGCCGTCCCGCGGCGATCTCGTCCGCGACCGCGGTCTGGGGGAGGAGCGCGACGCCGAAGCCGAGCTCGACCATCTTCTTGGCCGCGTCGATCGCGTCGAGCTCCATGACGGCGTCGGGCCGCACGCCGGCGGTGCGGAAGAGCGCGTTCGTCAGCTCCGTGTAGCTCGACGTGCGGTCGAACTGGACGAGCTGCTCGCGCGCGATCTCCTCGAGCCGGATCTCGCCGCGCTCGGCGAAGCGGTGCGACGGGTCGACAGACGAGCACGAGGCTGTCCTCGTAGAGCGGCGTCGAGACGATGTCCGGGTGGCGCAGCACGCGCGTCGAGCCCGAGGTCGACCTGCTCGCGCAGCACCAGGTCGAGCACCTCCTCGGAATGGCCGGTCCGCACGCTCACGCGCACGCGCGGGATACGCGGTCGCGAACTCGCTTGAGCATCGTCGGGAGCGACGTAGGTCGAGAGCGCCGGCGCCGCGCCGAGCGCCAGCCGACCCGCGCCGCCGCGCTCGAACGCGTTCACGATCTGGCGTCCGTCCGAGAGCGATTCGAGCGCGCGCACGGCGAAGGGAAGGAACGCCTCGCCCGCCTCGGTCAGCCGCATCCCGTGCGACGTGCGATGGAAGAGCTTGGCCGCGAGTTCCTTCTCCAGCTGCTGGAGCCGCGAGGTCAGGGCCGGCTGCGAGACGAAGAGCGCGTCGGCGGCGCGGCTGACGCTGGCCGTGCGCGCGACCTCGACGAAGGCCTGCGACCTGGGAGAGCTGCATATAACCAAAGTCTATATTGCTGATCGACAGAAACAATTTGGTGGATACCAGCCATCGAGCTAGCGTCATAGGGCATCGGGCAACCAAGGGAGGTTCGATGCGAGCAGACGCGACCTATTCGGCAACTGAACTCGAAGAGATCGAGGCGCCCCAGAAGGCGACCGTGATCGTCTTGAGCTCCGCGGAACTCGTCCGTGCAACTGCCCGGACTTCTGCGAGCGTGACCACGATCGAGACTAGCGCCGCGCGAGGTCGTCACCCCGGAGGCGCTCGCGTTCGTCGGCGAGCTGCACCGCCGCTTCGAGCCGCGGCGCGCAGGAGCTGCTCGGCTGCGCGGTCGAGCGCCAGGCGCGTCTCGACGCCGGCGAGCTTCCAGACTTTCTCCCCGGAGACGAAGGAGATCCGCGAGGGCGACTGGCGGGTCGCGCCCGTTCCGCACGACCTCCAGGACCGCCGCGTCGAGATCACCGGCCCGGTCGACCGCAAGATGGTCATCAACGCGCTCAACTCGGGCGCGCGCTGCTTCATGGCCGACTTCGAGGACGCGAACTCGCCGACCTGGCGGAACTGCATCGAGGGCCAGGCGAACCTGACCGACGCGATCGAGCGCACGATCGAGCTCGACACCGGCGAGAAGACCTACCGCCTGAACGACGAGATCGCGACGCTGATCGTCCGCCCGCGCGGCTGGCATCTCGACGAGCGCAACGTCCCCGGCGGCGACGATGTCCGCGTCGCTCTTCGACTTCGGGCTCTACCTCTTCCGCAACGCGCCAGCGCCTGCTCGAGCGCGGCACCGGCCCGTACCTCTACCTGCCGAAGCTCGAGAGCCACCTCGAGGCGCGCCTCTGGAACGACGTCTTCGACTTCACCGAGGACGACGCTCGGCCTCGACCGCGGGACGATCAAGGCGACCGTCCTCATCGAGACGATCCTCGCCGCGTTCGAGATGGAGGAGATCCTCTTCGAGCTGCGCGACCACATCGTCGGCCTGAACGCCGGCCGCTGGGACTACATCTTCAGCATCATCAAGAAGTTCCGCGACGCGGCCCGAGTTCGTGCTCCCCGACCGGGCGCAGGTGACGATGACCGTCCCGTTCATGCGGGCGTACACCGAGCTGCTCGTGAAGACCTGCCACCGGCGCGGCGCCCACGCGATGGGCGGGATGGCCGCGTTCGTTCCCAGCCGGCGCGACGCCGAGGTGAACGCGCGCGCCTTCGCGAAGGTGGCGGAAGACAAGGAGCGCGAGGCCGGCGCCGGATTCGACGGCACGTGGGTCGCGCATCCCGATCTTGTACCGGTTGCGCTGCGCGAGTTCGACCTCGTCCTCGGTGGCAGTCCGAACCAGGTCGAAACGCCTGCGCGAGGAGGTCGACGTTGCGGTGGTCGACCTCCTCGACGTAGCCGTCCCCGGCGGCGAGATCACCGAGGAGGGCGTCGCAGGGAACGTCAGCGTCGGGATCCGCTACCTCGAGTCC
This sequence comes from uncultured Actinomycetes bacterium, assembly GCA_963760815.1. Classification (GTDB taxonomy): domain Bacteria; phylum Actinomycetota; class Thermoleophilia; order Gaiellales; family Gaiellaceae; genus CAVRUF01. The sequence continues at coordinate 1,758,059 of CAVXEJ010000004.1, read as the reverse complement.
TGGCTGCGCGGCGTGGGCGCGGTGGCGCTCGACAACCTGATGGAGGACGCGGCGACCGCCGAGATCGCGCGTTCCCAGATCTGGCAGTGGCTGCGGCACGAGCGCATCGAGCGCGCGCGCGTGGTCACGCTCGAGGACGCAGCGCTCGCCGACGTGGGCGAGGGCCGCTGGGCGGACGCGCGCGCCCTGTTCGACCGCGTCGCGCTCGCAGAGGAGTTCGAGGAGTTCCTGACGTTGCCGGCCTACGACTATCTGGAGGGACATCAATGAAGGGGTTTGCGGAGCAGGTGGAGGCGCTCGAGCGCCGCTGGGCGGAAGAGCGCTGGGCCGGGATCGAGCGGCCCTACACGGCCGAGGACGTCGTGCGGCTGCGCGGCTCCGTCCAGGTGGAGCACACGCTGGCGCGGCGCGGGGCGGAGCAGCTGTGGTCGCTGCTCCACAGCGAGGAGTACGTCGCCGCGCTCGGCGCGCTGTCGGGCGGCCAGGCCGTCCAGATGGTCAAGGCGGGCCTGAAGGCGATCTACCTCTCCGGCTGGCAGGTCGCGGCCGACGCGAACCTCGGCGAGAACGTCTACCCGGACCAGTCGCCTCTACCCGGCCACGTCGGCGCCCGCGCTCGTTCGGCGGCTGAACAACGCGCTGCGCCGCGCCGACCAGATCGAGTGGGCCGAGGGCAACGGCGAGCGCGAGTGGCTCGCGCCGATCGTCGCCGACGCCGAGGCCGGCTTCGGCGGCGCCGCTGAACGCGTTCGAGCTGATGAAGGGCTTCATCGAGGCGGGCGCCTCCGGGCGTGCACTACGAGGATCAGCTCGCGTCCGAGAAGAAGTGCGGCCACCTCGGCGGCAAGGTGCTCGTCCCGACGGCGCAGTTCGTGCGCACGCTCGTCGCCGCGCGGCTGGCCGCGGACGTGCTCGACGTTCCGACCGTGCTGTTCGCGCGCACCGACGCGCTGGCGCGACGCTGCTCACGAGCGACGTGGACGAGCGCGACGCCGGCTTCGTCGTCGGCGAGCGGACGTCCGAAGGGTTCTTCCAGGTCGAGTCCGGGATCGAGAGCGCGATCGCGCGCGGCCTCGCGTACGCGCCGTACGCGGACGTGCTGTGGTGCGAGACGTCGACGCCGGATCTCGACGAGGCGCGAGAGTTCGCGGCTGCGATCCACGCCGAGTTCCCCGGGCAAGCTCCTCGCCTACAACTGCTCGCCGTCGTTCAACTGGAAGCGGCACCTGGACGACGCGACCATCGCCGAGCTTCCAGCAGCGGCTTGCGGCGATGGGCTACCGCTTCCAGTTCATCACGCTCGCGGGCTTCCACGCGCTGAACGCGGGGATGTTCGAGCTGGCCGGCGGCTACGCGGCCGAGGGCATGACCGCGTACGTGCGGCTGCAGGAGCGCGAGTTCGAGCTCGAGGAGGACGGCTACACGGCGACGCGCCACCAGCGCGAGGTCGGCGCCGGCTACTTCGACCTGGTCGCCCAGGCCGTGTCGGGCGGCGAGAGCTCGACGCTCGCGCTCAAGGGCTCCACCGAAGAAGCGCAGTTCGAGCAGGCGCACGCGTAGGCGCCGTCTCCGGGCGGCGCCGAGCGCTCGAAACGGCCACACCCCCACCCTGGGAGGGGATGTGGCCCCCTAGCTCGGAGGCCACCCGCATTCCCGAAGGGAGGGTAGCCGGGGAGTGCGCACGGCTTTCGCGCGGAAGCGAACCGAGTGTGTGCCGATTTCTTCCAGGCGCGGCCGGGGCAGTGGCGCGACCAGGCATCCCGGGTCGCGTCTCGCCCGACGCGGATGCGTGCCGAGTTTTCGACCGGCGGAGAGTGCGGCGCCCGAGCGCGGCCCGGCGTCTGCGAATCTACGGGTCGTGCGCATCTACAACTCGTTCACGCGCTCCAAGGAGGAGCTGCCGGCGCCGCCCGGCCCGGTCGGCATGTACGTCTGCGGGCCGACGGTCTACCAGCGCATCCACGTCGGCAACGCGCGCCCGTACGTCGTCTTCCTCTGGATGCGCAACTGGCTCGCGCGAGCAGGGCTACGACGTCGAAGCTCGTCGAGAACGTCACCGACGTCAACGACAAGATCTACGACGCCGCGCGCGCCGAGGGGATCCCGAGCGGCGAGCTCGCCGAGCGCGCGACCCAGTGGTACTTCGAGGACACGGACGGGCTCGGGATCGGCCGCCCCGACGTCGAGCCGCTCGCGACCGACACGATCCCCGAGATCGTCGCGCTGATCGACGAGCTCGTCGAGCGCGGGCTCGCGTACGAGTCGTCCGGCGACGTCTACTTCCGCGTCGGCGCGTTCCCCGAGTACGGCGCGCTGTCGGGCGCGAACCTCGACGACATGGTCTCGCAGGAGCCCGGCGACCTGAAGGAGGATCCCCGCGACTTCGCGCTCTGGAAGGCGAACAAGCCGCATGAGGACACGTCGTGGGAGTCGCCGTGGGGGCGCGGCCGGCCCGGCTGGCACATCGAGTGCTCGGCGATGGCCGAGAAGCACCTCGGCCCCGAGTTCGAGCTGCACGGCGGCGGGCTCGACCTCCGCTTTCCCCACCACGAGAACGAGATCGCGCAGTCGCGCGGCGCCGGCCGCGAGTTCGCGCACATCTGGGCGCACAACGGGATGCTCGAGTTCGGCGGCGAGAAGATGGCCAAGTCGGTCGGCAACATCGTCTCGCTCCGCGAGGCGCTCGACCGCTGGGGCCGCGAGGCGATCCTGCTCCTCTTCCTCGGCGCGCACTACCGCAGCCCGGTCGACTTCTCCGAGGACGCGATCGAGCAGGCGAAGGCGCAGTGGGAGGACTTCAGCACGGCCTTCCGCGTGGCCGCCGTGCGCGGCGACGCCTCCTCCTGGGACGACTTCGCGGCCGCGCTCGACGACGACTTCAACACGCCCGCCGCGCTCGCGATCCTCCACGAGTGGCGCGCGGCCGGACGGCTCGACGACCTGGCCCGCGGGCTCGCGCTCTTCGGGCTCGAGGCCGGAACCGAGGCAGGAGAAGCGCCCGCCGAGATCGTCGCGCTGGCCGAGGCGCGCGAGTTCGCCCGCGCGGCCCGCGACTTCGGCGAGGCCGACCGCCTGCGCGGCGAAATCGAATCCGCCGGCTGGGAGGTGCAGGACGTGGCGGACGGGTACCGCCTGATCCCGAAGGCGTGACGCAGACCCGCGAGCTCGTCTACGGGCGCCGTCCCGTCCACGAGGTGCTCCGCGCCGGCCGCCGCGAGGTGATCGAGGTGCTCGCCACCGAGCGGGCGCGCTCCTCCGAGCCGTGGCTCGAGGACGTGAAGCGCATCCGCACCGAGCCGGAGCGCGTGCTCACCGACGCCTCGCACACGCGCGACCACCAGGGCGTGATCGCCTTCTGCGAGCCGTACCGCTACGTCGACGCCTACGAGCTGGCCGCCGGGCCGAAGCCGCTGATCGTCTGCCTCGACCAGGTCACCGACCCGCACAACCTCGGCGCGGTCGTGCCGCAGCGCCGAGGCGCGCGGGCGCGACCGGCGTCGTCGTCACCGAGCGCCGACTCCGCCCGCGTCACGCCCGCGGTCTGCAGGGCCTCCGCAGGCGCGGTCGAGCACCTTCCGGTCGCGGTCGTGGTCAATCTCGCCCGCTACCTGGAGGAGACGAAGGGCGCCGACCTGTGGGCCTGGGCGACCGAGACGCGAGGCGCAAACCCAGGTCTGGTCGGCGGACCTGACGCACCGGGCGTCGTTCCTCGTGCTCGGCTCCGAGGGCCAGGGAATCCGGCCCGAGCGTGCGCCGCGCCTGCGACGACGCGTTCTCGATTCCGCTCGGCGGCAAGGTCGAGTCGCTGAACGTGAGCGTCGCCGCCGGGGTCGCGCTCTTCGAGGCCAGGCGCCAGCGCGGCGATGCCTGAGCCGACGCTCTACCTGGTCGACGGCTACAACCTGCTGCACGCCGGGACGTTCTCCGACCGCGACGAGCTCGTGGATCTCCTCGCCGGCCACGTGGCGCTGCACGGTGCGCGCGGCGTGGTCGTGTTCGACGGCGTCGGGGAGGACAGCCGGATCGGCAAGCTCGAGATCCGCTTCGCCCAGCCCGCCGACGCGCTTCTCGAGCAGCTCGCGGCGGAGCGCCGAGGCCAGGAACGCGTGCTGCTCGTCTCCTCCGACCGCGCGGTTCGCGACACGGCGGGGCAGGAGGTCGCGCACCGCTCGTCGAAGGCCTTCGCCTCCGAGCTCGCCACCGCGAAATCCGAGGCGCGCACCGTTCCGAGGACCGGAAAGACGAAGATCGAGGACGCGCTCGACGAGGAAACGCGAACGCGGCTCGAACGCTGGCGCAGAAAGCGCGCTTGACTTTTTCCACAGGTCGCTGCTAGCGTGCCGTCACCTTCAACCTGAGGGTTAGGGTTGCACCCGCCAGAGCAGCTCTCGCCTTCCCGCCGCCCAGGAGGCAAGCCATGCCCCGCCAGCAGTTGGCTGCCGTACGACCAGCACGTACACCGGAACGAATTCAGCGCGAAAGCGAAGACGTCCGTCTGGTCATCAAGGCCCGTAACGGCGATTCGGTCGCGCTCGACGCGCTGATTCGCCGGTACACGGGGTTCGTGCGCCTCAAGGCGAGCTCGTACTTCATCGCCGGCGGCGAGTCGGACGACCTGATCCAGGAGGGGCTCATCGGCCTCTACAAGGCGGTCCGTGATTTCCGCACCGACAAGGAGACCTCGTTCCGCAGCTTCGCGGAGCTCTGCATCACGCGCCAGATCATCACCGCGATCAAGGCCGCGACCCGCTTCAAGCACCAGCCGTTGAACGGCTACGTCTCGTTCAGCCAGACGCCCGCGGGCCAGGAGGACGGCGACTGCACGCTCGGCGACGCGCTCCCGGGTCCCGGCGTCGACGATCCCGCCATCTGCGTCATCTCCACCGAGGAGCTTCAGAGCCTCGTGTTCACGCTCGGCACCGGCCTCTCGCCGCTCGAGACGGACGCGCTGCGGTTCTACATGGAGGGCAACTCCTACGAGGAGATGGCCGAGTTGCTCGGCTGCGACACGAAGACGATCGACAACGCCCTGCAGCGGGTGAAGCGCAAGGTGCTGACGCACCAGGAGTCGCGCCAGGTTCTCCTGTAGGAGCGGGCTACGATGCCGGTGCGCCGGTGTAGCTCAATTGGCAGAGCAGCGCTTTTGTAAGGCGAAGGTTGGAGGTTCGAGTCCTCTCACCGGCTCCTCTTTAAGTTACTTCGCGCGCGTGAGGTCAAATGGGAATACGCCCCGGCGGCCCGGTCGTTTTACTAGGCATGAGACCGCTGAATGAGATTCGCAGAGAGATCGACGAGGCGACCGAGCGGCGGCGCGAGCTCTGGGACGACCTCGCAGAGGGCTTGAATCCTGAGAAGTCGGCCGAGGCCGCTGCGCTGACGCGACGGATCGAGGAACTGTGGGACGAGACGCGGGTGGCCAAGGCCTACATCCGCTTCGGGCCCTCGGACCAGATCATCACCCGCGCACGAGCGCATGACCGGCTCGACCGCGAGTCACGCCGGCTCCGTACGGCCGCGTAACCGCGCCCGCTCCCGCTAGGGTCGGCGGGCGAGCGCCCGTGCGCATTCTTCTCGTCTCATCGCTCTATCCCGGCCCGGACGATCCCGACTACGGGCCGTTCGTCCGCAGCCTGGCCGGGGAGCTCGAGACGCAGGGGCACGAGGTCGTTCGCGTCGTCACCGACCGCCGTTCGGGCGGACTCGGCAAGCAGGTCGGGTTCGCGCTGCGCGCCTGCTGGGCGGCGATCCGCCACCGGCCGGACGTCGTCTATGCGCACTACCTCGTCCCGGCGGGAGCGATCGCGGCCGTGGCCTCGCGCCTCGGCCGCGCTCCGCTCGTCGTGACCGCGCACGGGCGCGACGTCCGCAACATCGGCGAGCTGCGCGGGGTCGAGCGCCTGACCCGCGTGGCCGTGCGCCGGGCGTCGGCGATCATCGCCGTCTCGGACTACCTGCGCGGCGAGCTGCTCAAGAAGATCCCCGAGGCGGAGGGGCGGATCGAGGTCATCTCCGCCGGAGTCGACCTGGAGCGGTTCGCTCCGCACGACGCTGCCGCGGCCCGCCGTCAGCTCGACTGGGAAGGCGAGGCGCCGTTCTTCCTCTGCGTCGGAACGCTCGACGAGCGCAAGAACGTCGTGCGGTTGGCCGAGGCGTTCGCGCGGCTCGGCCGCGGGTCGCTCGCGTTCGTCGGCGACGGCCCGGCGCGAGCGCGCCTGGCGGGGATCCCGGGCCTGCGCCTGACCGGACGGCTTCCGCACGAGGAGGTCGCCGTCTGGGTCGCCGCGTGCGACGTGCTCTGCCAGCCGAGCCTCGTCGAGCCGTTCGGGATCGCGATCCTCGAGGGCATGGCTGCGGAGCGTTCCGTGGTCGCGACCAAGGTCGGCGGCCCGCCCGAGTTCGTTCCGCCCGAGGCCGGCGTGCTCGTCGATCCCGAGAGCGTCGACTCGATCGAGTCGGGCCTGCGCGCCGCCGCCGAGCTGCCCAGCCCGAACCCCGCCGCGCGCGCCGCCGCCGCCAAGCACGACGTGAAGGTCGAGGCGCGCCGCATCGGGGAACTCCTTCAGAAGGTCACGCGATGAGCCACCACCATCACCACGCCGGTCACGGCGCGCGCCGACCGGCGGCTCCTCTGGATCTCGCTCGGCCTGCTGCTCGGGTTCATGGCCCTCGAGATCGGCGCGGGGATCGCGGCCGACTCGCTCGCCCTGCTCGCCGACGCCGGGCACATGCTGACCGACGCCGCCGCGCTCGCCCTCGCACTGTTCGCCCTGCACGCTGCGGCGCGGCCGGCGCGCGGGCCGTGGACGTTCGGCTTCGCCCGGGTCGAGATCCTCGCCGCGCAGGCGAACGGCATCGCGCTGGCGCTCATCGCCGTGTGGATCACCTACGAGGCGATTCGCCGCCTGATCGAGCCGCCCGAGGTCGACGCCTGGATCGTCCTCCCGGTCGCGCTCGCCGGCATCGCCGTGAACGGGATCGTCATCGCGCTCCTCGCACGCGCCGAGCGCCAGAGCCTGAACCTGCGCGGCGCCTACCTCCACGTCGCAACCGACGCCGCCGCGTTCGCCGGGACCGCGCTCGCCGCGGTCGTGATCATCCTCACCGGGTGGAACCGCGTCGACGCGATCGCCTCGCTGCTCGTCGCGGGGTTGGCCGCCGCTGCCTCCTGGTCGCTCCTGCGCGACTCGGGCCGGATCTTCCTCGAGGGCGCGCCCGAGACCGCGCCGCCGGACGAAGTGGGGGAGGCGATCGTCGCGCACCCCGGCGTCGTCGAGACGCACGACCTCCACGTCTGGACGGTGACGAGCGGCTTCCCGGCGCTCTCGGCGCACGTCCTCGTCGACCCCGGCGCCGACTGCCACCGCATCCGGCTCGAGCTGGAGCAGATGCTGCACGAGCGCTTCGGCCTCGACCACACGACGCTCCAGGTCGACCACGTCGGCGTGCAGTCAGGGCTCGAGATCCAGCGGCGCTGAGCCCATTTCCTAACCTTGCCTTTTCTTCGCAAAACCGCGATAAGTTCGTCGCATGGAGGCTGACGCCGTGACAGTCCTCATCGCCGACGATCACGATCTGTTCGCTGCGAGCCTCGAGGCGCTCCTCGGGACCGACGAGGAGATCGACGTGGTGGGCCGCGCGTCGAACGGCGAAGAGGCCATGCGCCTCGCGTCGGAGACGAAGCCCGACGTCGTCCTCATGGACATCAGCATGCCGGTCGTCGGCGGCTTCGACGCCGCACGGCAGATCCGCGACGAGCTGCCCGAGACCTCCGTCCTCTTCCTCACCGGCTCGAACGCGCCGACCGACGTGGCCGAGGCGCGCGCGTCCGGCGGGGTCGGCTACGTGACGAAGGACAAGATCGCGTCCGACCTGCTCGAGGCCATCAGAGGCGCTCAACGCCCGCGCAAGCTAGCTATCCTTTCGCACCGTGGTCGGCTTTCTCGCAGCCCTTCAGGTCATCCTCTCGGTCATCCTGGTCGTGCTCGTGCTCATGCACTCGGGCCGCGACTCGGGCTTCGGGGGAATGGGCTACACGCCGGCCTCGCAGGGCGGACAGCACATCGTCGAGCGGAACCTCACCCGCCTGACCGTGGTCATCGCGGTCATCTTCGCGGTCAACTCGCTCGTGCTGTTCAAAGCCCTCGAGTAAGCAGCTACAGCCCCGGCGGTGAGCCGGTTCCCACGATGGTGAACGCCTCGGTCGCAACGGCCGGGACGAGCGACGCGCACGGGTAGCGCTCGCCGTAGAAGTCGCTGGCGTTCGCGAGTGTCCGCTCCTGTGAGAGGCCGAGGAGCCCGGCGCACAGCGCGCCGAACGACGTGGTGAAACGCAGGTTCACGAGCGGGCGGGTGATGCGCCCGTCTTCGATCAGGAAGGTTCCGTCGCGGGTCATGCCGGTGTAGATCGACTCGCGCGCGTCGACGGTGTTCACGTAGTGGAGCCGCGTGACGTAGATGCCGTCGCCCACCAGTTCGGCGAGCTCGTCGAGCGTGTGCGTCCCCGGGTCGACGAAGAGGTTGAACGCGACCGGCCCGTGCGTCTGCGCGGGGACCGGAAGCGCGTGACCGGTCGACTCGCGGCCTTCGCGCGCGCCCGTGCGGCGGTCCCACACGACCTCCTTCGCCACGCCCGCCTCGACGATCGTGACCGGCTGCTTCGGGACGCCCTCGAAGTCGAACGCCTTCGGCATCCCGGTCGGGTCGGCGGCGTCGTCGCGGATCGTCAGGCGCTCGGCGAAGACGCGCTCGTCCATCCGTCCGGAGAAGTAGCTGCGCCCCTCGACGAGCGCGAGCGCGCCGAGCGAGCTGAAGTTGAAGTAGGAGAGGAGCTCGGCGAAGGCCCAGGGGCTGAGCACGGCGCGGTGCGTTCCGGCGTCGAGGCTGACGGGATCTCGGGTGCGAGCCGCGGTCTCGGCCGCCTGTCTCGCGGTCGCGGCCGGGTCGAGGTCGCCGATCCGCCAGGCCGTCGCGTCGGCGTAACCCGAGGTCTCGGCGTCGCCGGCGAGCGCGAGCACGGTCGCGTCGGTCATCGTCTGCGTTGCGGCGAGCCCGGTCGTCGAGGCGATCGCCAGCTCGGTGACGCCGCTCGTCACGTACCCGTACATCCCGATCTGCGGCGCGGCGCCGATCGCTGTCCACGCCTGCTCGGCCAGGCCCTCGGGCGTGAGGGCCGCGGTCTCCTCGTCCCAGCCTTCGACCTCGGGGATCACCGCCGCGGGCGCGAGGCCGGGGAAGCCGGGATCGGGCTGGGCGAGCGTGGCCGCGTCCTCGGCGCGGCCGGCCGCCTCGCGCAGGCCGTCCTCGTCGACGCGGTTCGTGGTGACCATCCCGACGCGGCCGTCGCGGATGACCCGCAGCGTCATCGTCGTGTCGTCGATCAGGGTCGGCTGGTGCACCGTGGACGCCGCGAAGCGCGCGAACCCGGAGCGCTCGACCTGCACGAACGCCTCGACGCCGTCGCCGCTCGCGGCGCGGACCGCGCGGTCGGCGAGCTCGAGCGCCGTCACGAGCGCACGCCGACCTGGACGTTGCGAAACCGCGCCGGCGAGGCGCCGTGCGAGACGTGCGCGTGCTGGCCGGGCTGGCCCTTGCCGCAGTTCGTCAGGCCCCACATGCGCCACTCCTCGGGCCCGGCGACCCCGTCGAGCGAGGCCCAGAACGCCGGAGTCGCACCCGTGTAGGTCGCGTCGCGGAGCATCCGCCCGAGCTTGCCGTTCTTGATCTCCCAGGCGATCTCGGTGCCGAACTGGAAGTTGAGCCGGCGGTCGTCGATCGACCAGCTCTTGTTCGTCGACATGAAGATCCCGTCGTCGACGTCCGCGAGGAGATCCTCGAGCGACCCCTCGCCCGGCTCGAGGTGCAGGTTCGTCATCCGCACGAGCGGCATGCGGCTCCAGTTGTCGGCCCGCATCGAGCCGCCGCCACCGGTCTCGCGCGAGCTGAGGAACCCGACGAGGACACCCTCGGCCACGACAGGCTCGCGGCGCGCGGCCACGCCCTCGTCGTCCCAGCCGAACGTCCCGAGTCCGCCCGGCGTCGTCGCGTCGGCGGTCACGTTCATGAGCTCGGAGCCGTAGCGAAGCGAGCCGAGGTCGGCGGCGCGCACCCAGCTCGTCCCGGCGTAGGCGGCCTCGGTCCCGTGGATCCGGTCGAGCTCGGTCGGGTGCCCGACGGACTCGTGCATCTGGAGCTGCATCTGCTCGGCGTCGAGGACGACGGTCGTGACGCCCGAGGGGCACGGGTCGGCCTGGAGGAGCGCGAGCGCCTCGTCGGCGACCCGGGCCGCCTGGCCTTCGAGCCCGAGCGACTCGACGTACTCCCAGCCGCCCTGCGCGCTCGACCCGCCGTGGCTCGACGGGAAGCTGCGCGTCTGCACGCGCCCGGCGCCGACGGCGAGCGCGTCGATGCCGCCGCCGCACTCGACGATCTCGTGGAAGAGCTGCGCGCCCTCGGTCGAGGCGAACGCGCGCTGCTCGCGCCGGGCGCGGACCGCAGCGCCGGTGATCTCGATCCCGGGCCGTGCGAGCTCCTCCTCCGCGGCCAGGCAGACGCCGATCTTCTCCTCGAGGGAAACCTCGATGGGATCGCGCGTGAACGCCGTCCGGTACTCGCCCTCGAGCGCCGGAGCGGGCGCCAGCTCGACCGGTCGCGTTGCGTTACGTGCACTCGCGCGCGCGAAGGCCACGGCGCGGCCGGCCGCCTCGCGCGCCCCTTCCGGCGAGAGGCGCGGATCGCAGGCGAACCCCCAGGCGCCGTCGACGAGCACACGAACCCCGATGCCTTCGCTCTCCGCGTCGGAGACGGAGTCGACGGCGCGGTTCTTCGTCGACACGTTCTGCGAGCGCCTCGTCACGGCCCGCGCGTCGGCGTACGCGGCCCCCGCGGCCACCGCGTCGGCAAGCGCTTTTTTGCACGTCTCGAGCATCGAGCGTGAACCCTAGTCGAGCCCTTGGCGGACGCTCGAGGAGATGCTGGACTCCGTTGGATGAATGGTTTACCATCGAGGCCCCTTTTCCAGGAGCTTCTTCCGGAGGTCTGATCGCACATGCCCAAACTGCTTCGTATCTTTCTTCCGCTCGTTTTGGCGTCGCTCGTGCTCATTGCCGTGGCGAGCGCAACGCCCCCGGCCGCACCGCTCGCAGATGAGCGGCGGCTGGGCCAAGCCTCACATGGACGGTGACGCACCGGGCCTGAACTCGTTCGGGTTCGTCCCCGCTCAGCGCAGCAGCAACATGGAGTGGATCCAGACGATCGTCGGTGGTCCGGACTGGATCACGACGCGCACCGGCACCTCGGGTGACGGCAGCGACTGGGCTTTCACCGAGAAGAACGGCGTCAACTACGCCATCCAGGCGGAGTACAACAACTTCCGCTTCCTCGACATCAGCAAGACCGACTCGTGCTTCAGCCCGGCGACGGCGCGGCCCGCATCGATGGCCGGCGCCTGCGCACCGATTGTCTCCGACATGTTCTGTCAGGGCAGTCAGGGCGACATCGTGGTGCACGGAGACCTTCTGATCCGCGCTCACGAGTCCGCGCACAACATCCCGAACGGCGATCTGACCCGGTCCTGCCAGACGGCCGGTAACGAGAACCAGCGCGTCGGCCTGTTCGGCTACGACACGGATGGGGATTCGTTCACGCTGACCCAGAACGGGCAGACGACAGTTCCAATCGTCCGCGGGCAGAACAACACGACCGCGGGCATCTCGGCCGCCCTCCAGGGTGGTAACGAGCAGCAGCAGGTGATCCTCACCGGCAACGACAACCCCGGCGACTCGTTCACGCTGACCTCTGGCGCGAACACGACCGTCCCGTTCGTTCGCGGCACGAACCAGACGCAGGCCGCGATCCAGAACGCGCTCCAGGGCATCAGCGAGGTTCAGACCGTAGCCCTGACGAGCTACGACGCCGGCGACTCGTTCACGATGACCTACAACGGCGGTGCTGCCTCGCAGCCGATCGTCAGCGGGCAGAACAACACCCAGCAGGGCATCCAGAACGCGCTCCAGGGGGGCAATGAGGTTCAGACGATCACGCTGACGAACTTCAACCCGGCGACCGCGAACTTCCAGCTCCGCTTCAACGGCGGCTTCGCAGTCTCACCGGTGATCGGTGCCGGTGGCCTCGCGTACACGGCGTTCAACCTCGACGCGGCCCTGAACGGCCTGTCCGGCTTCGCCGGCGGCGCGGCCACGTCGGCGGTCTCGAACACCGGCTTCACGATCACGTTCAGTGGCGCGTCCGCGAACACGAACGTGAACGCGGTCGAGGTCATCAACGTCGGCGGCTGCCCGACCTGCACCGTCGCCAACCGCGAGTCCGCTCGCGGCGGCACGGCTGTCGCAGGTTGGCCCGCAGGCGGCACGGTCTCCGTCGGCGCGATCACCACGAGCTTCACGCTCACCTTCGCCGGCGCCCACCAGGGCACGAACCCCGGCGCGGTCGCCATCACGGGCGGCACGGGCGGCGCCACCGGCATCGTCACGGAGACGACGCCCGGCTCCGCCGGGATCCTCCCGGCCGGTACGCAGGCTTCGTCCACTACGCCGACGGACGCCGGCTTCACGGTGACGTTCGCCGGTCTGGCCGCGAACACCGACGTCGCTTCGCTCAGCGTCACGAACCCGGTCGACACGGGCGGCGCTGCTGTGATCAGCGGCTCCGTGCGCGAGACCGTCAAGGGCACGGCCGGACGGCCGGGCTGGACGACAGGCGGCACGGCAACCGTTAGCACGCTGACGGACGCCGGCTTCAATGTCGTCTTCGCCGGCACGCTCGCCGCCGTGAACGTCGGCCCGCTGACCGTCACAAGCCTGACCCCTGTAGCTCCCGGCGATCCGCCGGACATCACCAGCCTCGTCGAAGAGCTGATCCCCGGCTCGACCGGAGTCAGCATGCGCGGCGTCACGGTCATCGACATCAGCGATCCGGCCAACCCGCGCGAGATCAAGGGTGTGCCGATGTGCGGTAACACGCACACGATCACCAAGTACTACGACGACGTCTCGAACAAGCTGTTCGTCATGGGCACCAGCGGCGGCAGCACGGCGCAGCCGCAGTGGGGCCTCACCTGCCCGGCGTTCACCAGCCCGGACGGGAACGGCTTCACCGAGGTCGTCGAGGTTCCGCTCGACCATCCCGAGAACTCCCGCGTCCGTCCCGACCTGCGCTTCTCGGTCGGCGGCGGCGGTAACTGCCACGACGTGAACGTGTTCGAAGAGCTGCACTTCATGGCTACCGCATGCAGCGGTGGCGGCAACGCGCAGATCATCGACCTCACCCACGTCGCTGAGCCCGGCGGCACGGATCTCATGTGGGCACCGCCCGGCTTCACGTGGCCTGGCCTCCAAACCGTCCACTCCGCTGCGATCAGCTGGAGCGGCAAGTACGTCTACATCAACGGCGAGCCGGGTGGCGGTTCGGGCGGCGAGTGCTCGTTCTCCGACGACACGGTCAAGCCTCTGATCCACATCCTCGATCGCGTGACCGGCAACGTCGTCGGGCAGTGGGCGCTTCCGCGTCCGCAGCAGGAGAGCGCTCAGGAGAACTGCACGTCGCACACGATCAGCCTCGTTCCGTCGCTCGACCGCGATCTCATCGCCTGGTCGGGTTACACGGCCGGCGTGAGCATCATCGACGTGACGAACCCGAAGGCGCCGCGCGAGATCGCGTTCGTCGACCAGCTCTACTTCCCGCCCGGAAACTCCGGCGCAGGTTGCTGGACTGGCTACTGGTACAACGACAAGCTGTTCTGCAACGAGCTCCTCTATGGCGCCCATGTCTTCACCGTGAACGAGCCTTGGTGGAAGCAGGCCATGACGTTCGGCGAGCTCAACCCGCAGACCGCTACGAAGCTCATCCGCTGCCAGGTGTCCTTCACGGGCGGGCCGACCAAGGCCAAGAAGGCCGGCACCGTCAACATCACCGTGAAGGTCTTCGGCCCGGCCGATCTCCAGGCGGCGTGGGGCGCGACGGCCGAGGTCAGGGCTCCCGGCTACTTCAAGTCCGTGAAGACGGGCGAGAACGGAACCGTGAGCGTCTCGGGCGTCAAGTCCACCGGCAAGGGCAAGCTGACGGTCACTGTCCCGAACATGGAGAACATGATCGGCTGCAGCGCTCCGTCGAAGAACATCGCCAAGGCCGCTACGGCCAAGAAGGCGAAGAAGTCCACCAAGGCGGTCAAGAAGTAGGGCACCCCGCCTAGGAAAAGGCACGTGCGATCAAGCGGGCCCGCTCTCTTCCTGGGAGTGCGGGCCCGCTGCTTTTTGTGGAGAACGAAAAGGGCGGCCCTCTCGGGCCGCCCTTTCGTATGCGCTGGAGAGGACTTGAACCTCCACGACCCGTACGGGTCACAAGGCCCTCAACCTTGCGCGTCTACCAATTCCGCCACCAGCGCGCGGGCCGCATTGTAGCCGTCGTTTGACGCCGTCCGAGCGGGTCGGTACCGTTACGAACGTACGTTCCCTACCGAGGAGCGAGATCGATGCTCACAGCCCGGCAGACCGAGATCTACGAGTTCGTCACCCGTTACGTGGACGAGCGCGGCTACCCGCCGACTGTCCGTGAAATCGGGGAGGCCGTCGGCCTTGCCTCGCCCTCGACCGTGCACGCGCATCTTGCGAACCTGGAGCGCGCCGGACTGCTTCGGCGCGACCCGACGAAACCGCGCGCGCTCGAGCTGGTCGGCCGCGAACGGCCCTCGCCACAGGCGGGGCTGGCGGAGATCAGCGGCGTACGCGTTCTTCCTCTCGTTGGCCAGATCGCGGCTGGCGGGCCGCTCCTGGCGGAACAGAACGTAGAGGAGCATCTCGCGGTCCCGGAGCTGCTCTCGTCCGGCGGGGACGAGTTCCTGCTCCGGGTCCGCGGGGACAGCATGATCGGCGCGGGAATCCTCGACGGCGACTACGTCGTGGTGCGCAAGCAGCAGACAGCCCGCGACGGCGACATCGTCGTGGCGCTCGCCGGAAGCGACGAGGCGACCGACGAGGCGACGGTGAAGCGCTACTTCCGCGAGAAGGGTCGAGTACGCCTCCAGCCGGAGAACCCGGACCTCGAGGCCATGTACCCGGAGCACGTGAGCGTGCAGGGGAAGGTCGTCGGCGTCTTCAGGAGCGTCTGAGGTGGATCGCGTGATCGCACTCAACCGGACGCTCGAGCAGGAGCTCCTGGCGCTCGCGCGCGGCGCGAGCCTCGAGTGCCTGGCCTGCGGAGAGTTCGTGCTCCACACCGCCGACGGCTCGATCGAGTGCCCGCAGTGCCGCTCGCGGCTCGACCTCGGGGCCGTACAGGTGCTCGCGCTCGACGGTCACGCCGGCTAGCGACGGTCGAAACACTCGCGCCGGCCAGCCCGGCCCGACGCGAAGGTTCTCGCTACTCGTCCGTGGCGCGCTCGGACTCGGCGCGCTCCTTGATCTCCTCGACCACTGTCGGGTCGGCGAGCGTGGTCGTGTCGCCGAGGGTGCGGTGGTCGGCGACGTCCCGAAGGAGCCGGCGCATGATCTTGCCCGAACGCGTCTTCGGGAGCTCGGGCGTGAAGACGATGTTCGCCGGGCGCGCGATCTTGCCGATCTTCACGGCCACGTGGTCGCGGAGCTCCTCCATCCGCTCCACGGAACCCTCCTCGCTCCCCTTGAGCGTCACGAAGGCGACGATCGCCTGGCCCGTGGTCGCGTCCGCGCGGCCGCACACGGCGGCCTCTGCGACGCTCGGGTGGTCGACGAGCGCGCTCTCGACCTCGATCGTGGAGATCCGGTGCCCGGAGATGTTCATGACGTCATCGACGCGGCCCATGAGCCAGAAATCCCCGTCGGCGTCCTGCTTCGCACCGTCGCCCGTGAAGTAGAGGCCCGGGTAGCGGCCCCAGTAGGTCGCGAGGTAGCGGTCGTGGTCCCCGTGGATCCCGCGGAGCATCGCCGGCCAGGGACGCCGGATCACGAGATAGCCCCCCTCGCCGGGCCGGACCTCGTCTCCTCGCTCGTCGAGGACGACGGCGTCGATTCCCGGGAACGGCTTGGTCGCCGAGCCGGGCTTCACCGTCGTGACGCCGGGGAGGGGCGTGATCGCGATCATCCCCGTCTCGGTCTGCCACCACGTGTCGACCACCGGCGTCTTGCCGGCGCCGATCGTCTCGCGGTACCACATCCACGCCTCGGGGTTGATCGGCTCGCCGACCGAGCCGAGCAGCCGCAGCGAGCTCAGGTCGTGCGCCTGCGCGTGCTCGGGACCCCACTTCATGTGCGCCCGGATCGCCGTCGGCGCCGTGTAGAGGATGTCCACCTCGTAGCGCTCGACGATGTCCCACCAGCGGCCGCGGTCGGGGAAGTCCGGCGTGCCTTCGTAGAGCACGGACGTCGTCCCGTTGCAGAGCGGGCCGTAGACGATGTAGCTGTGCCCGGTCACCCAGCCGATGTCGGCGGCGCACCAGTAGACCGAGTCGGGCTTCACGTCGAAGATGTAGTGGTGCGTCGTGGACGTGCCGACCAGGTAGCCGGCGGTCGTGTGGACGATCCCCTTCGGCTTCGCGGTCGTGCCGCTCGTGTAGAGGAGGTAGAGGAGGTCCTCGGCGTCCATCGGCTCGCACGGGCACGACTCCGCGTCTCGACGGCTGCTCCGCCACGAGCTCGTCCCAGTCGCGGTCGCGTCCTTCGGTGAGCCCGGGCCCGCCGCCTGTCCGTCCCGCGACCACGACCGCCCGCACGCCGGGTGAGCGCTCGAGCGCCTCGTCCGCGTTTGCCTTGAGCGGGACGATGCCGCCCTTGCGCCAGCCCTCGTCCTGCGTGATGAGAACCTCGCAGCCCATGTCGTTCAGCCGGTCGGAGAGCGCGTCGGCGCTGAAGCCGCCGAAGACGACCGTGTGCGGCGCGCCGAGCCGGGCGCACGCGAGCATCGCGATCGGCAGGCGCGGGACCATCCCCATGTAGATCCCGACCGCCGTGCCCTTGCCGACGCCGAGCGCCTTCAGTCCGTTCGCGAAGCGGACGACCTCGTCCTGGAGCCCCTGGAAGGTCAGCGTCTCCTTCTCTTCGACGGGCTCGCCCTCCCAGTGGTAGGCGACTTTGTCGCCGTTCCCGGCCTCGACGTGGCGGTCGACGCAGTTGAAGCAGACGTTCAGCTTGCCGCCGAGATACCACTTGGCGTACGGCGGCTCCCATTCGTACAGCTTCGTGAAGGGCTCGAACCAGGTGACGCGCTCGCGGCCCTCGGTCTCCCAGAACTCGTCGAAATCGCGCTCGTAGATGTCCGGCTGCGCGTTGGCCTGCGCCGCGAACTCGGGCGGCGGCGGGAACGCCCGGTCCTCCGTGAGGAGCGCCGAGATCGTCTGGTCGCTCGGATCCGAGCTCATGGCGACACGATAACCGGGCTACACTGGGAAGGCAGGCCGGGTGACCGCGGGCCGCGCAAGCGGCTCGAGGAAAGTCCGGACACCACAGGGCAGGACGCTGGGACATCCCAGGGGGCGAAAGCCGACGGAAAGTGGCACAGAAAAGAAACCGCCGGCGGCGAATCTCGCGAGACGCCGAAGGTAAGGGTGAAAGGGTGGGGTAAGAGCCCACCAGCGTCGTGGCGACACGGCGGCTAGCCAAACCCCGTCCGGTGCAAGGCGAACAGGCTCCGTTCGAGACGGCCCGTCAAGGAGCCGGGTACGCCGCAAAGATGGATGGTCACCCTCGACAGAATCCGGCTTACAGGCCTGCTACAGCGAAGCCCCGCGAACGCGGGGCTTCGACTGAGACGGACGTCCGAGCGACGCTCGAACGGGCTTTTCTCTATGGACCGGCCGGCTCGGATACGTTTGACCGGTGCGGATCCTCGTCGACGCAGCGGAGGCGACCCGGGTTGCGCGCGAGGTCTACGGCGTGGAGGCGAGCGCTTCGCCGCTTCCCGGTGAGCGTGACGTCAACTTCCGGCTCGCGGCCGACGGCGGCGACTACGTCCTCAAGTTTCACCCGAACGACGCGGATCCGGCCGAGCTCGAGCTCGCGACCGCGGCGCTCGAGCACGTCGCGGGTCTCGCGGCTGCGCCGCGGCTCATCCGGACTCCGGCGGGCGAGGCGTTCGGGCGCAGCGGCGACCGCGCCGTCTCGCTCCTCACGTGGCTCGACGGCCGTCCGTGGGCCGAGTGCGGGCCGCACGACGCGGCGCGCCGCGAGAGCCTCGGCCGTGCGGTCGCCCGGCTCGACCGGGCGCTCGCGGACTTCCGCCACCCGGCCGAGGACCGCCCGCTGCTCTGGAACATGGCGAAGGCGTCCGACGTGGCCTCGTTCGTCGATCTCGTCGCGCCGGAGCGGCAGGCCGTCGTGCGGGAGATCTTCGCGCGCCACGAAGGCGTCGTCGCGCCGCAGCTCGAGCGGTTGCCGCACCAGGTGATCCACAACGACGCGAACGAGCTGAACGTCCTCGTCGGCGAGGACGGCGCGCGTCAGCGGGCTGATCGACTTCGGCGACGTCGTCTGGAGCCCGCGCGTCGCGGGTCTGGCGGTCGCGTGCGCCTACGCGATGCTCGGCTCCGACGAGCCCGTGCGCGCGGTCGTCCCCGTGGTCGCCGGCTACGACACGAGGTGGCCGCTGCGCCCGGAGGAGCTCGAGGTGCTGTTCGACCTGATCCGGCTGCGGCTTGCGATGAGCGTCGCGATGGCCGCGCTGGCAGCACGCGGACGACCCGGACAACGACTACCTGCTGGTCAGCCAGGACGAGGTCTGGCCGACGCTGGAGCGGCTCGCGGCCGAGAGCTCCGACCTCGCCCACTTCCGCTTCCGCGACGCGTGCGGCTAGGACGCGGTGCCGTGGTCGCGCCACGTGCGGCAGTTCTTCGAGTCGGGTCGCGCCCGGCCGGCGCCCGTGCTCCCGGTCGACGTCGCGAACGGCCCTGCGGTCGTCCTCGACCTCGGGGAGGGTGGCTTCGACCCGCTCGACCCGGCCGAGCTCCAGGCAGCCTGCACGGACATCGAGGAGCGGATCGAGCGCGCCGGCGTCGAGTTCGCGATCGGCCGCTACCGCGAGGAGCGCACGATCTACCGCGCGCCGCAGTTCGACCTCGGCGACGGGCGGCGCCGCTCGCTCCACATGGCGGTCGACCTCTGGCTCGCGGCCGGGACGCCGGTGCATCGCCGCGCTCGACGGCGTGGCCGCCGTCGTCGCGAACAACCCCGCGCCGCTCGACTTCGGCGGCCTCGTCCTGCTGGAGCACGCAACCGACGAGGGCGTGCCGTTCTGGACGCTCTACGGCCATCTCGACCCCGAGTCGCTCGAGCTCGCGGCCGGCGACGCGGTCGCCGCCGGCGACCAGATCGCGCGGCTCGGCGACGTCGCCGTGAACGGCGGCTGGCCGCCGCACCTGCACCTCCAGCTCGTCACCTCGCTCTGCGATCTCGGCGCGCGACGTGCCGGGCGTCGCGCCGCCCGACGAGGCGAGCCTGTGGGAGAGCATCTGCCCCGACCCGAATCTGCTCGCTCGGCCGCCGCGACGGCGACGCGGACCGACCGCCGCGGCCCGCCGCCGAGATCGCGCGCCGACGCCGCGGTAACCTGAGCCGGCGCGCTGAGCATCGCCTACCAGGAGCCGCTGCACATCGTCCGCGGCGAGGGCGCGCTACCTCTACGACGACGCCGGGAACGCCTACCTCGACCTCGTCAACAACGTCGCGCACGTCGGGCCACTGCCACCCGCGCGTCGTCGCCGCCGGCGCGCGCCAGATGGCCGTGCTGAACACGAACACGCGCTACCTCCACGACTCGGTCGTCGACCTACGCGCACCGGCTCGCCGCGACGCTGCCCGACCCGCTCCGCGTGTGTCTTCCTCGTCAACTCCGGGTCGGAGGCGAACGACCTCGCGCTGCGGCTCGCGACCGCGCACACCGGACGCGAGCGACGTGCTCGTGCTCGACCACGCCTACCACGGCCACCTCGCTCGACACGGTCGCGCTGAGCCCGTACAAGTTCGCCGGCCCGGGCGGGCGCGGGAAGCCCGCGACCACGCACGTCTGCGAGCTGCCCGATCCGTACCGGGGACGCCTGCGCGCCGGCGAGCCCGACCTCGGCCGCGCTACGCGGAGTCCGTCCGCGACGACGCCGAGGCCGACCCGCCGGCCGCGTTCTTCGCCGAGTCCCTGCCGGGCTGCGGCGGGCAGATCGTCTTCCCCGAGGGCTACCTCGCGGCCGCGTTCGCAGCACGTTCGCGCCGCCGGCGGCGTCTGCGTCGCCGACGAGGTGCAGGTCGGCTTCGGCCGCGTCGGCGAGCGCATGCTGGGGCTTCGAGCTCCAGGGCGTCGTGCCCGACATCGTCACGCTCGGCAAGCCGATCGGCAACGGCCACCCGCTCGCCGCGGTCGTCACGACGCCGGAGATCGCCGCGCTCGTTCGTGACCGGGATGGAGTACTTCAACACGTTCGGCGGCAACCCGGTGTCGTGCGAGATCGGGCTCGCGGTGCTCGACGTGATCGCGCGACGAGCGGCCTGCAGGCGAACGCGGCGCGAGATCGGCGGGCGCATGCTCGCCGGGCTGCGCGAGCTCGCGACCCGCCACCCGCTGATCGGCGACGTGCGCGGGCACGGCCTCTTCCTCGGCGTCGAGCTGAGCCTCGATCCGAGACCCGGGCCCCGGCGACCGAGGCCGCCGCCGAGGTGAAGGAGGCGCATGAAGGCGCGCGGCGTCCTCCTCTCCACCGACGGGCCCGACGACAACGTGCTCAAGATCAAGCCGCCGCTGGTCGTGAGCGGCCGACGACTGCGACGCGTTCCTCGAGGCGCTCGACGACGCGCTGGGCGAGACCGAGAACCGCCTGTCCTGACCGATCATTCGTCGCGGTGTCCCGTGCGATGGGAGAATGCCCACATGGCCGAGGCCACCACCTACGGCGAGCGTCCCACCTGGACGCCCGCGACGCCGAAGTTCAAGCCGGTTCGGTTCGTCGTCAACTGGGTGACGACGGGGTTGGCGGTGCTCGTCACGGCGTGGATCCTGCCTGGGATCAGCGTGGAGGGCTTCGCCGGCGCGCTGGCCGTGGCGATCGTGATCGGCGTCATGAACGCGCTCATCCCGCCGCTCGTCGCCGCGCTGCGCCTGCCCGTCATGGCGGCGCTCGGCTTCATCGTCATCCTCCTGATCGACGCCGCGATCATCTACGCGTCGTCCGAGCTGACCGACCACGCGATCGAGGTCGACTCGTTCTGGATCGCCCTCCTGGCGGCGATCGTGATCTCCGCGGTCACGATGATCCTCGAGATCATCTTCGGCACGAACGACGACGACGACTACGACCTGCGTGTCACCCGTCGCGTTGCGCGGCGCCAGGGCGTGCTCGAGCAGACCGATGTCCCGGGGATCATCTTCCTCGAGATCGACGGGCTCGGCTATCCGATCCTGCAGCGCGCGATGCGCGACGGCTCGGCGCCCGAGCTCTCCAAGTGGATCGACGACGGCACGCACCGGCTGGTCGAGTGGGAGACCGATCTCTCCTCGCAGACGGGCGCATCGCAGGCCGGGATCCTGCTCGGCTCGAACAAGGACATCCCCGCGTTTCGCTGGGTGGAGAAGGAGGAGGGACGGCTGCTCGCGGTCTCCGGGCCGGACGAGGTCGTCGAGGTCGAGGCGCGACTGTCAACGGGCATCGGGCTGCTGCGCGACGGCGGCGCAAGTCGCGGCAACATCTTCTCCGGCGAGGCCGAGGCGACCATCCTGACGGTCGCGCGCCTCAAGGGCGACATCAAGGCGAACCCCGGCTACCGCGGGTTCTTCGCGAACGGCTACAACGTGACGAGCACGCTCGTTCTGATCGTGTGGGAGATCTTCCTCGAGCTGACCGCAGCCGGCCGCCAGCGGCGGCGGAACATCGTGCCGCGCGGACACCGGGGCGGCATCTATCCGCTGCTGCGCGCGGTGATGTGCGTCTTCGTCCGCGACCTGATCGTGTCGGGGATCCTCCAGGACATGATGCGCGGCCGTCCCGTCATGTACGCGACGTTTTCGAGCTACGACGAGGTCGCGCACCACTCCGGGCTCGAGCGCCCCGACACGCTCGAGGCGCTCCGCAAGGTCGACCAGCAGTTCGGGCGGATCGCGCGGGCGCGCCGCTACGCGCCGCGGCCGTACGAGATCGTCGTCCTCTCGGATCACGGGCAGACGCAGGGAGCGACCTTCAAGCAGCGCAACGGCTACGGCTTCGACGAGCTCGTCAACCGCAACGTGACGAACGCCGAGGTTGGGGCGATGCTTGGCGGCGACGAGCACGACAACTCCGTCAACCAGGCCTTCAGCGAGGCGACCGGCACGAAGGTCGAAGACAAGAAAGACAAGGCCAAGAAGGAGAAGAAGGAAAAGAAGGTGCTCGGCGACGTCGTCGTCCTCGGCTCGGGCAACCTCGGGCTCATCTACCTCATGGAGGAGAACCGCCGGCTGACGCTCGAGGAGATCAACGAACGCCATCCCAAGCTGATCCCGGCGCTGCGCGAGCATCCGCACGTCGGCTGGCTGCTCGTCCGCTCATCCGAGCACGGCGCGGTCGCGCTCGGCGCGAACGGCGTGAACTACCTCGACGAGGAGCGGATCGAGGGCGAGGACCCGCTCGCGATCTTCCCGCCGAACGCGGCGCGGCACCTCAAGCGCACCGACTCGTTCTCGAACGTCGGCGACATCATGGTCGGGAGCTTCTACGACCCGATGCGCGACGAAGGCTGCGCCTTCGAGGAGCTGATCTCGTTCCACGGGGGCCTGGGCGGCCCGCAGACGCGGGGGTTCATCCTCCACCCGGTTTCGCTGCCGGTGCCCGCGCACGAGATCATCGGCGCCGAAGAGGTGCACCACGTCCTCGACGCGTGGCGCTGGCACCTCCAGGGCGACGCGCCGCCCCCAGCTACTCCGGCGTGACGTAGGCGGCGGTCAGGCCGCCGTCCACGAGGAACGTCGTCCCGTTCACGTACGAGGACTCGTCGCTCGCGAGGAAGAGCGCCGCGTTCGCGATCTCGCGGGCCTGCGCGAGCCGGCCCATCGGCAGGTGAATGCGCCGCCGCTCGTACGCCGCCGGGTCGTCCGAGAAGAGCCGCATGAGGAGCGGCGTCTCGACCGGGCCGGGGCAGAGGGCGTTCACACGGATACCTCGGCGGGCGAACTCGACCGACAGCTCGCGGCTCATCGAGAGCACCGCGCCCTTCGAGGCCGTGTAGGAGATCTGCGAGGTCGCCGCGCCGACGAGGGCCACGAACGACGCGACGTTGATGACGGAGCCGCCGCCGCGCTCGAGCAGGCGCGGGATCCCGTGCTTGCAGCAGAGGTAGACGCCGCGCACGTTCACGTCCTGCACGCGCTGGAACGCGTCGGGCTCGGTGTCGAGGACGGACGCGTCGTCGGCGGGCATGATCCCGGCGTTGTTGTAGAGGACGTCAACGCCGCCGTAGCGCTCGACCGTCGGTGGCGTACATCGCCTCGACGCTCTCCGGGCTCGTCACGTCGGCCTGGAAGAAGAACGCGTCGCGGCATTCTGCGGCCGTGCGCTCGCCCGAGTCGGAGTCCACGTCGGCGACGCAGACCTGCGCGCCCTCGGCCGAGAAGAGGAGCGCCGCCTCGCGCCCGATGCCGCCCGCCGCGCCGGTGATGACCGCGACCTTGCCGTCCAATCTCCCCATGCTCAAACCTCCGTCGTCATGTAGACGTTCTTGACCTCCGAGTAGCCGGCGAGCGCCTGCATGCCCAGCTCGCGGCCGAAGCCCGACTGCTTGAACCCGCCGAACGGCGTGCTCACACGCACCGACGAGTTGGAGTTGATCGAGAGGACGCCGGTCTCGAGCGCGCGGGCGACTCTCATCGCGCGCGCTCCGTTCTCCGTCCAGATCGAGCCCGAGAGCCCATAGGGCGTGTCGTTCGCGATGCGGATCGCGTCCGCCTCATCGTCGAACGGGATCACGGCGGCGACGGGCCCGAAGATCTCGTCGCGGGCGACGCGGTCCTCGTTCGTCGCCTCGATGAGCGTGCACGGGAACCAGAAGCCGGGGCCGGCGGGCGTCTCGCCCTGGAAGTACGTGTCGCCGTCGACGAACGAGGCGACCGTCTCGCGGTGCGCGGCCGAGATCAGCGGGCCCATCTCGGTGTCCGACGACTCGGGATCGCCGACGCGAAGCGCTGCGGTCGAGGTCTCGAGGAGCCCCAGGAAGCGGTCGTAGACGGAGCGCTCGACGAGGATCCGCGAGCGGGCGCAACAGTCCTGTCCTGCGTTTCCGAAGACGGCGCCGGGCGCCGCCTGGGCCGCTCGTTCCAGATCCGCGTCCGCGAAGACGACGTTCGCCGACTTGCCCCCGAGCTCCAGCGTGACGCGCTTGATCGTCGCGGCCGCGCCCTCCATGACGCCGCGCCCGACCTCGGTCGAGCCGGTGAAGCCGATCTTCGCGACGTCCGGGTGCTCGACGAGCCGCTGGCCGACGACGCGCCCCGGCCCGACGACGACGTTCAGGACTCCCTCGGGGATCCCGGCCTCGAGCGCCAGCTCGCCGAGGCGCAGCGCGGTGAGCGGCGTCAGCTCGGCGGGCTTCAGGACGACCGTGTTCCCGCAGGCGAGCGCAGGGCCGAGCTTCCACGAGGCGATGTTCAACGGGAAGTTCCAGGGCGTGATGAGCCCCACGACGCCGAGCGGCTCGCGGAAGGTCAGGTCGACGCCGCCCGCGACCGGGATCGTCTCGCCGTAGTGCTTGTCGATCGCGCCGGCGTAGAAGTGGAAGACGTCGGCGACCATGCCGACCTCGCCGCGGGAATCAGCGATCGGCTTGCCGACGTTGCGCGTCTCGAGCAGGGCGAGCTCCTCGCCGTTCTCCTCCACGAGCGTGGCGAGGCGGCGGAGCAGGCGCGTGCGGTCGCCGGGCGAGACGGCGCGCCAGGCGGGGTACGCAGCCTTCGCTGCGGCGACGGCGCGGTCGGCGTCCTCGGCCGTGGCGGGGGCCAGCTCGGCGATCGTCTCCTCTGTGGCCGGATTGACGACCTGGATCATCGGGTGCGCTCGCGGTAGGCCCGCGCCTCGTCGACGAGCGCGCCGAAAAGCTTCGCGTCCTGCGTGACCTCGGGATGCCACAGGACGCCGAGCGCGAACGCACGGGAGGGATCCTCGAGGCCTTCGATCGTCCCGTCGTCGGCCCAGGCGGTCGCGACGAGCCCGTCGCCGACGCGCCCGGGGGCCTGGTGGTGGTGCGACTTCACCGGCGTCCGCTCGCCGAGGAGTGCCCCCAGCCGGCTTTCGCCGGCGACCTTCACCTCGTGGTCGGAGAAGATGCCGGGGATCTCCTTGTGGCGCTCGTCGCCGATGACCTCGGGGAGGTGCTGGACGATGTCGCCGCCGCGCAGCACGTTCAGGACCTCGAGCCCGCGGCAGATCGCGAGCATCGGCAGGTCGCGCGCGAGGGCGGCCTCCATGAGCGCGAGCTCGCCTTCGTCGCGGGCCGGCCGGATGCCGTTCGTCTCGGGGTGCGCGTCGGCGCCGTAGAGCGCCGGGTCGAGGTCGGAGCCGCCGGAGAAGACGATCCCGTCGAGGGCGTCGAGCGTCTCCTCGATCCCTTCGGTGCTCGGCGGTACGAGCAGCGCCCGCCCGCCGGCGAGCTCCACCGAGTGGACGTAGTTCATCGGAACGAGCGCCGTGGGGATGTCCCACGCGCCCCACTTCGCGTTCTCGGCGTAGCTCGTGATCCCGACGACGGGCCTGGTTCCGTTGGCTGTCTCGGCCATATGCCGGACTTTACGTCGTCGGGTTGCTCACGCGCGCGCCCCACCCTTGGGTGGGGAATGAGACCCGCGGTGCGGTTTGACGGTAGCGGGGAAGTGCGCGCGTGTCTGTCACGGAAGTGCGCCGATTGTGTGCCGGTGTTTCCACAGGTGCGGGCGCCGCGGAGCTACCCGCGCTCGTACATGCGGCGCCGCTCGTAGTCCGTGACCACCGAGTCGAAGAGCCGCTGCTCGGTCTTCGCGTACGTCAGGTAGTGATCGACCACGTCGTCGCCCAAGGTGGCGCGCGCCATCGTTCCCGACTCGAGCGCCTCGATCGCCTCGGCCAGGGAATGGGGGAAGCGCGGCGCGTCCGACTCGTACGCGTTTCCCTCGAGCGGCGGCGGCAGCTCGAGCTCGTTCTCGATCCCGTTCAGGCCGGCGGCGAGCAGCGCGGCGACGCACAGATACGGATTCGCGTCGGCGCCGGGGATCCGCGTCTCCGAGCGCAGCGACTGCCCGTGCCCGACGATGCGGAAGCCGCAGGTGCGGTTGTCGTGGCCCCAGGCGAGCGTCGTCGGCGCCCAGGACCCGGCGGCGAAGCGCTTGTACGAGTTGATCGTCGGCGCGAGGAACACGGCCATCTCCCGCAGCCCCGCGATGTGCCCGGCGAGGTAGCTCTTGAACAGGGGCGACTCGTCGGCGAACGCGTTCTTGCCGTCGGCCCAAAGGCTCGAGTGGACGTGGCAGGAGTTGCCGATCCAATCCTCGCGCGGCTTCGCCATGAAGGTCAGCGAGCACCCGTTCAGGTGCGCGATCTCCTTGGCGCCGTTCTTGTAGATCGTGTGCCGGTCGGCGGCCTCGACCGCCTCGGCGTAGCGGAAGTTGATCTCGTGCTGGCCCGGCCAGGCCTCGCCCTTCGAGTACTCGACCGGGATCCCCGCCGCGTGCATCCCGTTGCGGATCTGGCGGATGAACGGCTCGTCGTAGGTGGTCGCAAGGATGTGGTAGTCGAGGACGTACGGCACCGACGGCGTCAGGTTCTCGTAGCCCTTCGCGTGCGCCTCGGCGTAGGTCTCCTTCAGGAGGTAGAACTCGAGCTCGGTGCCGATCATCGGCTCGAAGCCCATCTCGCGGGCGCGCGCGACCTGCTTCTTCAGCACCTGGCGCGGCGACGGGCCGATGTCGCTGCCGTCGTGCGAGGCGACATCGCAGAGCAACATCGCGGTCGCCTCGAGCCACGGAATCACCCGCAGCGTGCCGAGATCCGGCTTCAACACGAAGTCGCCGTAGCCGAGATCCCAGTTCGCCATCGTGTAGCCGGGAACCGGATCCATGTCCATGTCGAGCGCCAGCAGGTAGTCGCAGGCCTCGACGCCCGACTCGGCCAGATTCTCCGCGAGGAAGTGCTCGCCGTGGACGCGCTTGCCCATCAGGCGGCCCTGCATGTCGGTGAACGCGACGACGATCGTGTCGATCGAGCCGTCGGCGACAGCGGCTTCGAGTTCCTTCAGGGTCAGCATCGCGTGAGCTTAACCTGCGGCAGCGGTCTTGACATCCCATCCGGCGGGGCGTGTAAATAGCCGCTATTCACCCATTGAGCGGAAGGAGTCACGAATGACCGCGGCAGATCCAGGTGCGCCAGGGCCGGCGCCGGACTTTCTCGACGACGAGAAGACTCTGCACCGACTCGGCTACGCGCAGGAGCTCTTCCGCGCGATGGGCGGGTTCCAGAACTTCGCGATCTCGTTCACGATCATCTCGATCCTCGCGGGGTGTCTGACCTCCTACTACATCGCGTTCGGCCAGGGCGGCCCGATCGCCGTGAGCTGGGGGTGGCTCCTCGTCGGCCTCATGAGCACGATCGTCGCGCTCGCAATGGCGGAGATCGCCTCCGCGTTCCCGACCGCCGGCGGCCTCTACTACTGGTCGTCGAAGCTCGGTAGCCCGGCCTGGGGGTGGTTCACCGGCTGGTTCAACCTGATCGGGCAGATCGCCGTCACCGCCGCCATCGGGTACGGCCTCGCCACGTTCGGGACGGCGCTCCTCAACTTCTGGTTCGACTACCCGAACACGAAGGAGTACATCTACCTCCTCTACATCATCTTCCTCGCGGCGGCCGCGGCCCTGAACCTGCTGAGGGTCAGCGTGACCGCGCTCCTCAACACGGTCTCCGCGTACTGGCACATGGTCGGCGTGGTCGTGATCGTGGCGATCCTGCTGATCGTCCCCGACAACCACCAGTCCTTCTCGTACGTGTTCACGGAGACCGTGAACGCGTCGGGCTTCGGGGGCGGCACGACGACCGGCTTCGTGTTCATCTACGTCTTCCTCACCGGCCTGCTCATGGCGCAGTACACGATCACCGGATTCGACGCCTCGGCGCACATGGCCGAGGAGACCCGGACCGCGTCGCGCTCGGCCGCGGTCGGGATGTACATGTCGGTCGTCGTCTCGGTGATCTTCGGCTTCGTGCTCTTGGTCGCGGTCACGTTGGCGATCCCGAGCACGCAGGGCGCGATCGACAACATCGGGTTCCTCGTCCCGTGGAGCTGGCAGGAAGTCGATGGGCCAGAACTGGGCCGAGTTCCTGCTCTTCATCTGCGTCGTCGCGCAGTTCTTCTGCGTGACCGCGTCCGTGACCTCGGCCTCGCGCATGCTCTTCGCGTTCTCGCGCGACCGCGCGGTGCCCGGCCACCAGATGTGGAGCAAGGTCGGAAAGAACCGCGTGCCGGCGATGTCCGTGATGGCGATCGTCGTCCTCTCGGCGTTGATCATGGTGCCCGCGTACTGGAACTACCTCGTCGGCTACCTGGTCGGAACCGGCATCGCCGTCATCGGGTTGTATGTCGCGTTCATCCTCCCGGTGATCCTCCGGCTCCGGATGGGCGACAAGTTCGAGCCCGGCGCCTGGACGCTCGGGAAGCACTACAAGTGGATCGACACGATCGCGATCCTCTGGGTCGCGTTCATCGTCGTGCTCTTCATGCTCCCGCCGTACATAACGAGCGTCCCGTGGAACGCCGACTTCAGCTGGGAGGCGCTGAACTACGCGCCGATCCTCGTCGGCGGAGCGCTGCTCCTCTTCGGCGGCTGGTGGGTGATCTCGGCCCACAAGTGGTTCAAGGGCCCGGTCCGGCAGGGCACCGAGGAAGAGCTCGAGAAGATCGAGCAGATCTACGAGTCCGGCGGCACCGTCCCCGGCGTCTAAGCGGAATCGCGAACGGGCGTCCGGGCTTCGGCCCGGGCGCCCGTTTCCTTCGGGAGCGCCCAGCGGGCGACGTGGCCCAGCGTCACGCCCTGCACCAGCACCGACGCGACGGTGGCCACGAGCACGGTTCCCTCCACCTGCGCTGCGCCATCGAGGTGGTCGAGCGCCGGGTAGGCCGCGAGGAGCAGCGGCACCGCCCCTTTGAGTCCGCCCCAGGAGACGAGCATCCGCTCTCCGTGGGTGAGCCCGCTGCCGACCGTGCCCGCTGCGGCCACGATCGGGCGCACGAGGAACACCGTCGCCGCCGTCAGCGCGAGGCCGTAGCCGAGCTCGTCCCAGCCGACCTGTGAGGCGAACGCCGCCCCGAGGAGCCCGAAGATGACCGGCTCCGCGACGGCCGACGCCGCGTTGGCGGCGACGTGGTAGCTGCCGTCCTGGACCTTCCACGTGTCCGCCACGAGGAGCCCCGTGATGTAGACGGCGAGGAAGCCGCTGCCGTGGATCGACGCGGTCCCGGCCCCGACGAGGATCGCCGCCGCGACGATGCCGACGCTCTGGAGGTCGTCCGCGATCGTCGGCGTCGCACGGAGCACCCGCGTGAGCACGAGTCCGGCTGCGATTCCGGCGGCGGCGCCGATCCCCAGCTCCTTGGCGAAGCGGACGACGGCATCGCCGGTGCTCGCGCTTTCCGGCCCGAGGTAGGCGAGCGCCGCGACCATGAGCGAGATCCCGACCGGGTCGTTGAAGCCCGACTCGCCCTCGAGGATCGTGCGCGCGCGTGTCTTTCCACGGTTCCGCAGCACCGAGTAGACGGCCGCGGGGTCGGTCGGGCAAAGCGCGATTGCGATGAGCGCCGCGAGCGACCAGTCGAGGCCGAGCACGTAGTGGCCGATGAGAGCCAGCCCTCCCGCCGTGGCCGCGGTTCCGGGCAGGCCGAGCACGAGGATCGGCGTCGCCGAGCGCCGCCACGCCTTGAAGCCGGTCGAGAGGCCGCCCTGAAGGAGGATCGCGTAGAGCGCGAGCGTCCCGACTTCCTGGAGTCGCAGCGGATTCAGATCCTCCGAGGTGAAGATCCCGGCCGCGGCCGCGGCGATGCCGACGCCGAGGAACGCCGCCGGCGCGGGCAGGCCGATGCGCGCGGCGAGGGGCGCGATCGCGACCGCCACGACGACGAGCGCCGCGAAGGCGAAGAGATCCGGGAAGAAGTCGGTGTATGCGCTCATGGGCTGTCCGTTGCCGACCAGACTTCCCGGCGCACCGATCTCAGCCTACTCCTCGCCAGATCAACCATCTAGATCCGCGGCGAGCAGCCCGCAGGCGTACGCGCGCCAGGCGATGTCGGGTGCGTGCATGAGGCCGTGCAGCGCCTCGCTCACGTGGGGAAGCCCCTTGGACTGGGCGGCGAGCTCGCGGAACCCCGCTTCGAGCGAGATCTGGCGGTCGATCTCGCGCAGCTCCTCGGCCAGCTCGGTGACCGCGGGCCCGTTCAGGTCGAGCCCACGGGAGGGATCGCCCCCGGCCGTGAGCCGAAGCAGCGCCCGCCGCGTCGCGCCGCGCCGCTCGTCCTCGTCGATGGCGACGTTCGCACCGGCGACCGAGGCGAGCACGACCAGCGACGTGGCGAGCAGGTCGGTCTCGGCTCCGGTCTCGCCGGCGAGACCTTCCTCGAGCGCGACCAGCCAGGGAGGCGCCATCAGGCCCGGATGCGCTCGCCGCGCGGATCGAACAGCGGTTCCTCGGCGACCTCGCCCGAGGTCCACTCGCCGAAGATCTCGATCTCGACCGTGCGGCCAGGGGTCGCCGCGTCGGCCGGGACGTAGGCGTAGGCGATCGAGCGCTCGACCGTGTAGCCGTAGCCGCCGCTCGTAACCCGGCCCGCGACCTCGCCGTCGATGCGCACCGGCTCCGAGCCGAGCGCGACCGAGCGGGGGTCAGCCAGAGTGATGCAGGCGAGGCGGCGCTCCGGTTCGGCCGCGGCCGCGAGCGCCTCGCGCCCGATGAAGTCGCCCTTGTCCGGCTTGACCGCGAAGCCGAGCCCGGCCTCGTACGGCGTGTCCTCCGGGGAGATGTCGGCGCCCCACACGCGGTAGCCCTTCTCCAGGCGCAGCGAGTCGATCGCCTTGTAGCCGCCCGCGACGAGCCCGTGCGCGGCGCCGGCCTCCCAGAGGCGATCCCACAGGCGCCGCCCGAACTCGGCGGGGCAGTAGAGCTCCCAGCCGAGCTCGCCGACGTAGGTGACGCGCACCGCCAGGCACGGCACCGGCGCCGACGACGATCTCCTGCGCGCGCATGTAGCCGAACGAGAGATCCGAGTCGGTGAGCGGCTGCGAGGATCTCGCGCGCGGCCGGGCCCCACAGGCCGAAGCAGGCGAAGCGCGACGTCACGTCCTCGAGCTGCACGAGGCCGTCGTCCGGAAGGTGCGAGCGGATCCAGGCGAGGTCGTGCCGCCCGAACGCCGTGCCGGTGACGATGCGGAACCGCTCCTCCGCGAGCCGGGTGACCGTGAAGTCGCACTCGATCCCGCCCCGGGGATTGAGCATCTGCGTGTACGTGACCTGGCCAACTTCCCGCGCCACTCGGTTGGCGCACAGCCCTTCGAGGAACTCGGCCGCGCCCGGGCCGGTGACGTCGAGCTTCGCGAACGAGGTCTCGTCGAAGAGCGCCGCGGATTCGCGGCAGGCGCGGTGCTCGGCGCCGATCGCGGGCGACCAGATCTTCCCGGCCCAGCCGCGCGGGCGTAGCGACTCGTCCCCGGCGGCGGAGTTCGACT
The DNA here is from genome assembly GCA_963760815.1 of uncultured Actinomycetes bacterium. GTDB lineage: Bacteria > Actinomycetota > Thermoleophilia > Gaiellales > Gaiellaceae > CAVRUF01. The sequence goes on along the minus strand of CAVXEJ010000004.1, from coordinate 1,726,399 downwards.
CGAACCAGTTCGCGCGCTCCCAGCCCGACTTCTCCCCGAAGGAGGCGCCGAGCTCGGCGAGCCGCTCGTAGGCGGGGGAGACCCGCAGCGGCCGCCCGGCGAGGCGCTCCTGGCCCGGGTACTTGACGTCGTAGTAGGTGGCGTAGCCCTCGACCGTGCGGGCGAGCGTGTACTCGCGGCTGCGGTAGTGCGGCCCGAAGCGGCGCGAGTCCATCTCCCACGTGTCGAGCCCCGGCTGGCCGTCGACGATCCACTCGGCCATCAGCTGCCCCATCCCGCCGGCGCCGGCGAGCCCGTGCGCGCAGAAGCCGGCCGCGACCCAGAACCCGCGCACGTCCGACTCGCCGAGGATGAACTCGCCGTCGGGCGTGAACGCCTCGGGGCCGTTGATCAGCTTCACGACCTCGGCGTTCTCGAGCGCGGGCACGCGGACGATCGCGTTCGTCATGAGCTCCTCGAAGCGCTCCCAGTCCTCGGGGAGGAGCTTCCCGTTGAAGTCGGCGGGGATCCCGTCGAGCGACCACGGCGCGGGGTCGCGCTCGTAGCCGCCCATGATCAGCCCGCCGGATTCGCCGCGGAAGTAGACGAGCAGGCTCGGGTCGCGCATCGTCGGGACGTCGTGCGGAATGTCCATGGGCCGCGTCACCAGGTACTCGTGCGCCATCGGGATCACGGGAACCTCGACCCCGGCGAGCGCGCCGATCTCGCGCGCGAACATGCCGCCGGCGTTGATCACGATCTCGGTCTCGATCGAGCCCTTGTCGGTCTCGACGCCGATTACGCGGCCGCGTTCGACGCCGATCGCGGTCACGCGCGTGTTCGTGTTGATCTCGGCGCCGCGCCGCCGTGCGCCCTCGGCGAGCGCGAACGTGAGCTGGCTCGGGTCGATGTAGCCGTCGGTGGGGAGGTAGGCGGCCCCGAGCACGCCGTCGGTCGTCATGGGCGGGAACATCTCCTGCGCCCGCTCGGCCGAGACGAGCTCGAGCGGCAGCCCGAACGTCTTCGCCCAGCCGGCCTGGCGAGCCAGCTCCTCCATCCGCTCTTGCGAGGACGCGAGCCGCAGCGAGCCGACCTCGTTCCAGCCGGTCTCGAGCTCGACCTCCTCGCCCAGCGTGCGGTAGAGCTCGACCGAGTTCATCATCATCCGCGTCAGCGCGAGCGACCCGCGCAGCTGGCCCACGAGCCCGGCCGAGTGGAAGGTCGAGCCGCTGGTCAGGTCGGCGCGCTCGACGAGGACGACGTCGTCCCAGCCCAGGCGCGCGAGCCAGTAGAGGATCGAGGCGCCGCCGACGCCGCCGCCGACGACGACCGCGCGGGCCTTCGACTTCACGCGAGCGCCTGCCGGAACGAATCCGACGAGGCGGTCCGCTCGAGCCGCTCGAAGTGCTCGTCCGCGTAGGCGACGAAGTCGAAGTCGAGCGCCGAGATCGCCTGCTGGACGACGCCCCACATCGCCTCACGGAAGTCCGACATGAAGGTCATGAGCTCGAGCGCGTCGAGGTCGGCGCCGCGCACCTCGCCGAAGGTCTCCTCGAGCAGGAGCTCCTTCTCGGCCGGCCCGAAGCCCTGGTTGACGGAGAAGTTCGCGAGGTCGAAGAAGCGGTCGCCCATGCCCGCGTACTCCCAGTCGACGATCCGCAGGCCGTTCGGCGGTGGCGATGAAGTTCGCGCTCAGCAGGTCGTTGTGGCACGGCGTGAGCGGCTGTGAGCCGCGCGCCCGCTCGATCTCTCCGGCGGTTGCGTGCGCCGTGTCGTAGGCGGCCGGGATCGTCACGCCGCGCTCGACGGCGGTGTCGCGGTAGGTCTCGACGACGCGGAAGGAGTTGAAGATGCCCGGCACTTCCGGGCCTTCGTGGATGAGCTTCAGCGCCTGCGCCGCGTCGCGCAGCGTCCCGGGCCGGCGCAGATCCTCGGACGAGACCGGGCGGCCGGGGAGGAACCTCGTGACGAGCCAGCCCTGCGGCTCGACGAAGCGGATCACCTCCGGCCCGACGCCGGCGTCGGCGGCCACGACCGACGCGCGGTACTCGCATTCCCGGTTGATGCCGAGCAGGTGGGTGTCGTTGCCGCCGAGCCGCAGCACGACCTGCTCGCCGTTCACGGAGAGGAGGAAGTTCCGGTTCGTGATGCCGCCGCCGAGCTCTTCGACGCCGACCTCCTGTCCCGGCCACAACTCCTCGAGGATGTCGGTGAGTTCCATCGCGCGATCTTAGACTTCCCCAATGCTGATCGAGCACCCCAGGTCGGTTGCGATCGTGGCCTTCCAGGACGGAGCGCTGGTCGCGGTCGTCCAGACGCGGCGCGGCGCCCCCGAGCCCACGGTCGAGCTGCCGTCGGGCAAGCTCGAGCCCGGCGAGACGCCGGCGGAGGCGGCGATGCGCGAGCTGGCCGAGGAGTGCGGGCTCGCCGCTGCGTCGTGGCGCGAGGTCGGGGGCTTCTGGGCCGTGCCCGCGTACTCGACCGAGTTCGTCCACGTGTTCGAGGCGGTCGGCGTCGCGCCCGCGCTCGAGCCGCCGGCCGGGGACGACGACGAGGACATCGAGGTGCGGCTCGTCCCGGTCGAGCGGGCGCTCGCCGAGCTCTCGGACGCGGTCTCGATCGCGGCGTTCTCGCTCTGGCAGGCCCGTTCGTGATCCGCGCCGTCGTCTTCGACTTCAACGGCACGCTCTCCGACGACGAGCCGATCCTCTGCGTGGTCTGGCAGGAGATCGCCAAAGAGCACGGCCGCCCGATGACACCCGAGGAGTACTTCGACCAGCTCGCCGGCCACTCCGACCCCGAGATCGCCGAGCGCTGGCTGGGCGGCGACGTCGACGCGCTCATGGCCGAGCGGATCCGCCGCTACCGCGCGCTCGTCGCGGACGGGTCGACCGTCGGGCCCGAGATGCGCGCCGCCGTGCGCTTCGCCGCCGAGCGGGTTCCCGTCGCGGTCGTCTCCGGCGCGGCGCGCGAGGAGATCGAGCTCGTGCTCGGCGCGGCGGGGCTCACCGATGCCATCTCCACGATCGTCGCGGCCGAGGACGTCCAGGCGGGCAAGCCCGATCCCGAGGGCTACCTGCTCGCGCTCGGACGTATGGGTGTCGAGGCGCCGCAGACGCTCGTGTTCGAGGACAGCCAGGCTGGGGTGCTCGCGGCGAAGGCGGCCGGGACGCGCTGCATCGCGCTGCTCGGCACGGCGACCCCGGACCGGCTCACGGACGCGGACGAGATCGTCGAGCGGATCGACGTCGCGCTGCTAGCGCGTGAGCTCGAGCCCGGCGCCTGAGGCGCGGGCCGCGTCGAGCACCCGCGCGGCGAAGGCCGCGTCGAGCGCGCCGATCCCGAGGTTCACGCAGGCGACCCGTCCCGGTAGGTCTCGCCGAAGCAGCGCGGCCCCGACGGGCGCGGACGGGCTCGGCCAGTCCACGAAGTGCCCCTGCTCGCGGTAGTACTCGAACTGGCCCACGTCGTCGGCGGCGAGCAGGTGCGCCGCCTCGATCACCTCGCGCTTGATCATCGCGTCGAAGTCGATGGGAAGCACGAGCCAGTTCTCCCCGAGCGATTCCAGCCCGATCTGCGGCTTCGGGTCGTTCACGATCGGCGCGGCCGTGATCACGACCTGGGCGCCCTGCGCCGCGTCCGCGGGCGACGACGCGGCCTCGACGTCGCCGAGCGTGGCGATGCGCTCGGGGTGCGGGTCGTACGCGCGAATCCGCACGCCGGGGTTCAGCTCGCGAAGGAGCGCCGCGTGGAAGCGCCCCTGCTCGCCGCAGCCGACGATCGCCGCGGTCGTCCAGCCGTGAGGCGCCCAGCGCCGCACGCAGACGCCGCTCGCCGCTGCCGTGCGCGCGGCGGTGATCTCGGCGCCGTCCATGATCGCGGTCGGCAGTCCCGTGTCGGCGTCGTTCAGGACGATGAGCCCCGAGATGTACGGGAGCCCGCGCGCCGGGTTCTCCGGGTAGCCGGACACCCACTTGAGCGCCGCCACGTCCTCGTCCGCGAGGTAGGCGGGCATCGCGTGGATGAACGCGTCGGGGCGCGGGTGCACGCCCGGCTTGGGCGGCAGCTCGACGCGCCCGGCGGCGACGGCGCGGTAGGTCGACTCGACGAGATCCAGCTGCTCGGCCGCCGGCGGCAGGAGCGCGGCCACCTCCGCGCGCGAGAGATAGAGGAGCGAGCTCACGCCCGGTCGGTGACGCGCACGGGCTCGATCAGGAAGATGACGCGGTCCTCGGTGTCCTTGTGGCCGTCGTAGCGGTCCCGGCCGGTGTACTTCTTGGAGAGCGCGTCGATGTGGTCGTTCGGCTCCGTCCCGCCCTCGACGATGCCGACCACGCGGCCGCGGATGTCGCTCTTGCGGTACGCGTTGTCCTTGTCCGCGATCGAGATGGCCACGCGCGGATCGTTGCGCATGTTGCGGTCCTTCGTCCGCCCGGTGGCCGTGTTCACGCGGATCGTGTCGCCGTCGCGGTCGATCCACACGGGGGAGACCTGCGGCGCGCCGTCGGGATCGAGCGTCGCGAGGTAGGCGAAGTTCGGCGCGTCGATCAGCGCGCGGCATTTCTCGGTCAGCTCGGCCATCGGTTCCTCTCGTCGCTTGCCCGGCCAACGCTACCCATCGTCTAGCCTGCCGCGATGGTTCGAGTCTGCGTCGCAGGATCCACCGGCTGGACGGGAAGCGCGATCGCCGCCGCGATCGAGGCCGCCGAGGATCTCGAGCTGGTCTCCGGCGTCTCGCGCAGCGCCGGCACGCACGCATCGGTGGCGGAGGCCCTGGACGCGGTCGAGACCGACGTCGTCGTCGACTACACGAACGCCGACGCCGTGAAGGGCAACGTGCTCGCCGCGCTCGAGCGCAAGGTCGCGGTCGTCGTCGGCTCGAGCGGCCTCACGGCGGACGACTACGCCGAAATCGACACGCGCGCGCGAGAGGCCGGCGTCGGCGTGATCGCGGCCGGGAACTTCTCCATCCTCGCGGCGCTCCTCCTGCGCATCTCGCGCGAGGCCGCGAAGCACGCGGGCGCGTGGGAGATCATCGACTACGCGAGCGCCACGAAGCCCGACGTCCCCAGCGGGACCTCGAGGGAGCTGGCCGAGCAGCTCGGTGAGGTGCGGCAGCCCGCGCTCGGCAAGGAGATCGCGTCGCTGCGCGGCCCGACCGAAGCGCGCGGCGCGACCGTGGCCGGCTCGCAGATCCACTCCGTGCGCCTTCCGAGCTTCGTCGTCTCCACCGAGATCGTCTTCGCCGCGCCCGGCGAGCGGCTCTCGATCCGCCACGACGCGGGGGAGAGCCCCGAGCCGTACGTCGCGGGAACGCTGCTCGCCGTCCGCGCGGTTGGCGAGCGCGTCGGCCTGACCCGCGGCCTCGACGCCCTCCTCGACTGATGCTGCTCAACGGAGTCCGGGTGGTCGCGTGCGAGATCGGCCTCGCCGGGCCGCTCTGCACGCGCCTGCTGGCCGACCTCGGCGCCGACGTGGTGAAAATCGAGGCGCCCGAGGGTGGCGACGTGACGCGCGGCTGGGACACGATCGCGGGCGGCGTCTCGTCGGCGTTCGTCTGGGTCAACCGCGGCAAGCGGAGCGTCGCGATCGACGTCCGCGACCCGGCCAACCGCGAGGAGGTCGAGCGGCTCGTCGCCTCCGCGGACGTCTTCCTCCAGAACTTCGCGCCGGGCTGGGCGGCGCGCGTGGGCCTCGACGAGCCGACGGTTCGCGCGCTCCGCGAGGACATCGTCTACGTGGACATCTCGGGCTACGGCCCGGACGGTCCGTACGCCGGGCGCAACGCCTACGACCTGATCGTCCAGGGCGAGACCGGGCTCATGTCGATCACGGGCACGCCGGAGGAGCCCGCGCGGCTCGGCGTCTCGGCGTGCGACCTCTCGACCGGCTCGTACGCCGCCATCGCCACGCTGGCCGCGCTCGTGCGCAAGGGCCAGACCGGGGAGGGCGCGCACGTGCAGATCTCCCTCTTCGACGTGGCGCTCGACTGGCTCGGCTACTTCCCGCACCTGTGGTGGCACCGCCAGGAGCTGCCCGAGCGCACCGGCCTGCGCCATCCGCTCTTCTGCCCGTACGGCCCGCTGCCCGCCGCCGACCGCCTCGTGTCGGTGGCCGTGCTGTCGCCGGAGCACTGGCGCGTGTTCTGCGCCGACGTGCTCGAGCGGCCCGAGCTCCTCTCCGACGAGCGCTACGCGACGAACGAGCAGCGCGTCCAGGTGCGCGACGAGCTCGAGCCGATCCTGGCTGAGGCCTTCGGCAAGCGCACCGCGGCCGAGTGGGAGGAGCGGCTCGCGGCCGCCGGCATCCCGTACGGCTCGGTGAACGACGTCTCCGACGTGCTCGCCCATCCGCAACTTGCGGCGAGCGGGCTCGTGACCGAGATCGGCTCGCCCGCGGGCCCGATCCCGACGATCGGCGCGCCGTTCCTCGTGGACGGCGTCCGCCCCGAGGTCGGCGCGGTTCCGGATCTCGGCGAGCACACCCAGAATCCGATGTGACGGATCTTCGAGGCGGCGGCGTACAGTCGGCGATGCGTCTCGTTGCTCTCGCATTCGTTCTCGCCCTGGCGCTCGCCGCGTCGGGCTGCGGCGCGGCCGACGAGGCCGCCGATGAAACCCCGGCGGCCGCGCCCGAGAATGCGTCCCTGAACATCGAACAGGTGCTCGACACGAGCGGCCCGATGTTCATCGAGGGCTACCTGTGGTCGCTCGAGATCGTCGACGCCGACGGCAACTCGGTCTTCAAGGACGACCTCGAGGCGATGGAGCACGCCGAGGAGCTCCCGGCCGGGACGTACACGGTGAAGAGCGCGATGAAGCCCTGCATGGGCAACTGCGACCAGTACCCCGGTCGACCCGGTGAACCAGTGCGAGCTCGAGGTGGACGTGGTCGCGCCCTCGACGGCGGTCGAGATCAGCCAGGCCGCAGACCGCGCCTGCACGATCGAACCCTCTAGCTCGAAAGGCGCATGGGAGAATCCGGCCATGCCGGGTTCCGGACTCGCCGATACGCCGGAGCTTGCGCTCGAACGAATCGACGCGCGCGCCCGCACCGAGAACTTCCCCGTCGTATCGCTGCTCGCCCCGCGGCAAAGTCGCCCGCACCTGAAGGCGATCTACGGCTTCGCGCGCCTGGTGGACACGATCGGCGACGAGGCCGAAGGCGACCGCGCAGCCCTTCTCGACGAGCTCGAGCGCGAGCTCGACGGCCCACCGCGCACGGCGATCATGCGCCGCCTGCACGACACGATCGCGGCCTGCGACCTCCCGCGCGAGCCGTTCGCCCGCCTGATCGAGGCGAACCGGATCGACCAGCGGGTCTCGCGCTACGAGACCTGGGACGACGTGCGCGGCTACTGCACCTACTCCGCGGAGCCGGTCGGGCGGCTCGTCCTCGGCATCTACGGCCGCGCCGAGCCCGAGCTCGTGGCGCGCAGCGACGACGTCTGCACGGGCCTCCAGCTCGTGAACTTCCTCCAGGACCTGCCGCGTGACCTCGCGCTCGGGCGCGTCTACCTCCCGCAGGAGCATCTGCGGCACTTCGCCGTTGTCGACGCTGATCTCGCCGGGCCGGCGAGCGAGCAGGTCGCCGCGCTCTCCGAGTTCGAGGCGGCGCGGGCCCGCGCGCTCCTGGAACGTGGCTTCGGGCTCGTCGACGCGCTCGGCGGTCGCGAGGGCCGCTCCGTCGCGCTCTTCGTCCGTGGCGGCCTCGCCGCGCTGGATGCGCTCGCGCGCGCGAGGTACGACGTGTTCTCCGGCCGGCCGTCGCCCTCGCGGTTCCGGCTCGCCCGCCTGGCGCTCCGCGAGCTCGTCCGATGAACACCGACGCCGCCTACGCGGAGGTCGTGCGCATCACCCGCAGCGAGGCCCGCAGCTTCGCGTGGGGCATCCGCGTCCTGCCGCGTCCGAAGCGCGAGGCCGTGTCGGCGCTGTACGCGTTCGCGCGCCGGGTGGACGACATCGCCGACGATCCGCAGCTCGCCGGGGACGAGCGGCGCGTGCGGCTCGAGGCTTGCAGGACCGACCTCACCGCACCTCCCGGCGACGATCCGGTGCTCGTCGCGCTCGCCGACGTGGTCGACCGCTACGGCGTGCAGGTGTCCGATCTCGACGATCTCGTGCGCGGCGGCCTCATGGACGTGGACACGACGCGCTACGCCTCCTGGGACGAGCTGCGCGGCTACTGCCTGCTCGTGGCCGGCTCGGTCGGAGCGGCGTGCGCGGCGGTCTACGGGCCGAGCGATCCTGCCGCGGCCCGTCCGCTCGCCCAGACGCTCGGGCTCGCGCTCCAGCAGATCAACATCATGCGCGACGTCCCCGAGGATCTCCGGCTCGGGCGCGTGTACCTCCCGCAGGACGAGCTCGCCCGCTTCGGCGTGACCGAGGCCGACCTCGAGGCCGGGCGCACCGGGCCCGAGTGGCGCGCGCTCATGGAGCACCAGGCCGCCCGCGCCGACGCGCTCCTCGCCGAGGGTCTCGGCCTGCTGCCGCTGCTCGACCGCCGCAGCCGGCTCGGCGTCCGCTCCTTCGCGGCCGCGTACGCGGGACTGCTCGCCCGGATGCGCTCGACCGGCTTCGACGTGTTCTCGTCGCGGCCGAGCCTCTCGACGCGGGCCAAGGTCCGCGCCATGGTGCGTCTCAGATGAAGGCGATCGTCGTCGGTGGAGGCCTGGCCGGAATCGCGGCCGCGCTCGACCTCGTGGACGCGGGGCACGAGGTGACGCTGCTCGAATCCCGGCCGACGCTGGGCGGCGCCGTTCAGACGCTGCCGGAGCGCGAGGGCGATCCGCCGCCTCCGCCCGACAACGGCCAGCACATCGCGCTCGGCTGCTGCACGGCCTACCTCGGGCTCCTCGAGCGAATCGACCAGGCCGGCTCGGTGCGCCGCACGCCGCTCGCGCTTCCGGTCGTCGCCGAGAACGGCAGGGTGTCGCTGATCCGGCCCGGCCCGCTCGCGCTCCTTCGCTACCGGCATGTCGGCCTGCGCGACCGGATCGCGATCGGCCGCATCGCCCGCGCGCTCGGCCGCCTCGACCCCGCCGAGCACGACGACCGCACGTTCGCCGATCTCCTTCGCTCGCTCGGCTCCACGGACGAGGCGATCGAGCGCTTCTGGGACGTCTTCATGCGCCCGGCGCTCAACCTGCCCGCCGAGGAGGTGAGCGCGGCGCCGGCGCTCTTCACGCTCCAGACCGCGCTGCTCGCCGGCGGAGGCGCGAGCGATCTCGTCCTTCCGGAGGCCCCGCTCGGCGCGATGCACGGCGACGCGGCGGCGGAAGCCCTCGCTGCCGCGGGCGCGACTGTACGGACACGCGCGCGCGTGACGGCAATCGACGGCACGACGGCCGTCCTCGCCGAGGGAGAGCGAATCGAAGGCGACGGCATCGTGCTGGCACTGCCGCACGAGGAGAGCGCCGACCTCCTCGGCGAGCCCGCCCCCGCGCTCGAGGACTCGCCGATCGTGAGCGTCCATCTCGTCGTCGACCGCCAGATTCTCCGGTTCCCGCTCGCGGCGCTCCTCGGCAGTCACGCGCACTGGGTATTCGACCGCGGGCGCCTCACCCGCAGCGAGCCGCGCGACGGGCAGTACCTCACTGTCGTCTCGAGCGGCACGCCCGAGCTGCTCGACATCCGCGGCCGCGAGCTCGTGGAGCTCATCGCCGGGGAGTTGACGTCACGCCTCGGCCGCGCGGAGGTGCTGTGGTCGCGGGTGAGCCGCGAGCCCGCCGCGACGTTCGCCGCCCACCCGGGAACCGCCGCCCTGCGCGCCGGCGCGGAAACGGGCCGCCCCGGGGTCGTACGCGCGGGCGCGTGGACCGCAACAGGCTGGCCGGCGACGATGGAGAGCGCCGTGCGCAGCGGCCGCCACGCCGCCGAGTTGCTCAGCCGCTGAGCCCGTCGAGCGTCGCCTGCACGAGCCCCGGCAGCGTCTGCGGGTCGTAGCCGCCCTCGAGCACGAGCGCGATCCGGTCGCAGAGCCCGTTCGCCCGCCCGGCGAGCTCGCGGAACCCGGCCTCGGTCACGTCCATCCCGGCGAGCGGATCGCCGAACGCCGCGTCGAAGCCGGCCGAGACGAGCAGCAGATCCGGGGCGAACGCACCGATCGCCGGCTCGACGATCTGCTCCATCGCCGCGACGTATTCGGCGTCGCCGCACCCGGCCGGAAGGGGAACGTTCACGGTCGTCTCGTCCCCGTCTCCGGGCCCGCCCGTGCCGGGGTAGAACGGCCACTGGTGGAGCGAGACGAAGAGCACCGAGTCGTCGCCGCGAAAGATCGCGTCAGTGCCGTTGCCGTGGTGGACGTCCCAGTCGAGGATCGCCACGCGGGCGTGCCCGAGCTCCCGCTGGGCGTAGCGCGCGGCGATCGCGACGTTGTTGAAGAGGCAGAACCCCATGGCCCGGTCGCGGAGGGCGTGATGCCCGGGCGGGCGAACCAGCGCGAACCCGCCGATCCGCACCGCCTCGATCGCGCAGCCCGCGGCGAGAAGCGCCGCCTCGAAGCTCGTCGGCGTGACCATCGTGTCGGCGTCAACGAGCACGGAAACCCCTGCGTCCGAGAGGTTTCTGATCTCCTCGACGTAAGCCGGATCGTGGCAGGCGTGGAGGTCATCGACGGTCGCGGAGAGGCCCTCGACGAAGTCGGGAAACGCGGCCTGTAGCGCCTCGATCCGGGCGGGGTTCTCCGGGTGCGGTGAGGTGGCGTGGAGGAGCCCCAGCGCGCGGTGACTCACGAGTCGCATGGGCGTCTCGAGCCGGTCAAAAATCGGTGTCGGAGAAGTCAAAAGGTGTGCCTAGACGCGGCGCTTGCAGTGGTTTACCATCGGGCCCCCTTCTTTTTACGACACCGGAGGTGACATCGCCCATGCGACGGCTTCTTCGCCTGGCGCTTCCGCTCGGCCTACTGGCCGCGCTTGCCGTCCCGACCAGCGCTCTCGCGCAGGTCACAGTCTCGACCAATTCCAGCGGCGGCCTAGCGCTGCTCGCCTCGTCCCCGACCGGGCGCGATACGACCGCGGTCACCGGGAACACGACGTTGGACAGCAGTTGGATCACGAACGTCTCAGATTCCCGACTCGCGAGCTTCGGCGATGGGATCTCCGGCCCGGGCATCCCGGGTGGGTCCGCGACGATCTCGACCGCGATCCGCTCAGGCGGCACCGTGGCCGGGAACACGATCGCGGCAGCCAATGCGAACCCCCCGGGAGCTACTGAGTCCGGGAACACGGTCACGATCAACATGACCACCCCGCACAACTTCCAGGTCGGCGACTCCGTTGTGATCGCCGGCGTGGCCGTCGGTGGGTACAACGGCACGTTCACCGTCACGGGTACTCCGACGCTGACGTCGTTCACGTACACGAACCCGACCGCGGGTCTCGGCAACTCGGGCGGCGGCACCGCTACTGGCCCGAACCCCGGCCTCAGCGAGGTCGGCAACACCGTCACGGTTCGCCTCGGCTTCTTCGACCACAACCTCGTGGTCGGCCACAGCGTGACGATCACCGGTGCCGGTAACGCCCTCTACAACGGCACGTGGACGGTGACGGGCACTCCGACGAGCTCGTCCTTCACCTTCACCCATCCGACCTCGGGCATCGCGTCCGCCTGGGGCGGAACGGTCACGCCGTTCGCGACGTTCCTGACCGCGGCCCCGCACGGGCTGTCCGTCGGCTCGAGCGTCACGATCGAGGGCGTTGCGACCGCGGGCTACAACGGCACCTTCACGGTGCTGACGGTGCCCACGGCCACGACCTTCACGACTTCGTCGACCGCGCAGCTCCTGCCGTCAGGCGGAGGCACGGCGTCGACGCAGACGACGGTCATCGGTGTCGGGACGACGTCAAACGCGCTGATCGACCCGGTCGGCCTCGACAACAGCATTCTCTGGGAGACCAAGGCCCTTCCGGCCGACGCCGGTGACGGCGCCACGGTCACCTACAACGATCCGGGCGGACTTGCCGCCACGCTGGGCGCTTCGGTAGCCGGCGGCGATGACATCACCATCAACCTCGGCCGCGGCTTCGTGGGCGCGAACGCTTCGAACAACATCGCGGCGTCCCCGGGCGGCGCGACCGAGGCCGGCAACACCGTCACGATCACGACGACCGCTGCGCACAACCTCCACGTTGGCCAGACGGTCACGATCGCCGGTGTTGCGGAGCCGCTCTACAACGGCACATTCGCCGTGCTGTCCACGCCCACGACGACCACGTTCACGTACACGAACCCGAACGCCGGCCTGGCCGGCTCGGGCGGCGGCACCGTCCAGGGCAGCGGCATTCAGGCGGTCGCAGCCGGTGGAGCCGGCGGAACGATCTCGCTGGCCACGCATGCCGGCACGACGGTCACGATGACGACGTCGGCTGTGCACAACCTGCGGGTCGGCCAGCTCGTCACCGTTTCCGGCGTCAGCGTCGCGGCCTACAACGGAACGTTCCAGATCGCCACCGTTCCGTCGACGACGACGTTCACGTACACGACTCCGACCGGGCTCACCCCGTTCGCGCAGGCCGGCGGCACGTTCACGATCGCCGCGGCTCCGGGCGGGGCGACCTCGACCGGCAACACCGTCACGCTCACGACGACGGCCGCGCACAACATCACGGCCGGTGAGACGATCACGGTGGCCGGCGTCGCAGACGCGACGTACAACGGCACGTTCACCGTCAACACGGTTCCGACCGCGACGACGCTCACGTACACCAACGCGACCGCGGACATCCCGGCCTCTGGTGGCGGCACCGTTTCCCACACGAGTGGCGGGACGGCGACCGGCAACAGCGGCGCCAGCGAGTCCGGCAACACGGTCACGATCACGACCCGTGCCGCACACGGCCTGCAGGTCGGCCAGAGCGTGACGATCGACGGCGTCCTCGACAACGGCTACAACGGCACGTTCACCGTGGACAGCGTCCCGACGACGAACTCGTTCACGTACAACAACCCGACGGGCGGCCTGGCCGCTTCGGGTGGCGGACAGGTCTACACCGTCACGACCACGGCGGCGCAGCTCATCACTGCCGCTAACGGTGGCGCCGGTGACTTCGCGGCCGTCACGCCGCTCGTCTCCGCGACCGCTTCGGGCGCAGTCACCGGCCGTCTCGCCGGCGTGTCCTCGTCGGTCCTCAACGGTGGTGACAACAACACCCTCCAGCTGAGCCAGCCGGCTTCGGCCACGGCCAGCGGTGTCAACCTGTCCCTCAGCAGCGCCCGCCGCAACGGCGACATGGCGTTCTGGGGCGACACGCTCATCCAGGGCAGCGATAGTGGCTTCCGGGTCTTCGACATCTCGAACCCGGCGTCGCCCGCTCTCGACAGCGACTACTCGTGCAACGGTGGCTCCGGCGACGTTTCGGTCTGGGAGAACCTCGTGTTCAAGTCAGTCGACGTCCCGCAGTCGGCCGCCTCTTGTGCCGGCAGCGCTGATCAGTACTGGAAGACGACCGGTGGCAACCACACCGCCACCGCGCAGTCGACCCGGATCGCCCCCGGCTTCGAGGGCATCCGCATCGTCGACATCTCCAATCCGTCGGCCCCGGCGTTCGTAGCCGGCGTCGCAACGGACTGTGGTTCGTTCAGCCACACTCTCATCCCGGACACCGCCAACGACCGGGTGTACCTCTACGTCTCGTCGTTCCCGAACGCTGCGATCGACGCGACGCCGACGACCTACGGCAACAGCTGTGAGCTGCTCGCCCCCGGCTCGCCGGCAGCTCCGAACCAGATCTCCGGTCACGACAAGATCACGATCATCGAGGTTCCGCTTTCGAACCCGGCATCGGCTCACGTCGTGGACGAGGTCACGCTCGGACTGAAGGGCTACAACTCGTTCTTCGCGCACATCCCGGGTTACACGGGTGACTACAACAACATGCCCGGCTACAAGGGTTGCCACGACATCGCGGTTTCCATGGCCACTCACACCGCGGCGGCTGCCTGTGTCACCGAGGGCGTAACGCTCGACATCTCGAATCCGGCCGCTCCGACCGTCGAGGATCACTTCGTGAACCCCGACATCGATCTCTGCGCGACCGGCGTGTACCGCTGGGCCGGAGGGACCTCGACCCAGGCCGCCACCCCGCTCTGCATGTGGGGCACGGCGACGTTCACCTACGACGGCAAGCGGATCATCTGGGGGAACACGGCCTCGGGTCACGCCGGCTGTGGTAGCAACTCCACCACGGTTGCCCTCTCGTGCAACCCGCGTGGGAACACGAATGCGAGCGTCGACCGGTTCTACGACGGACAGTCGACCTCGAACGAGTGCGAGACCGGCGCCGGCACGGCTCCGATCCGCTCGCCGTACAACCGCGGTGCGTTCTGGATGAACAACGCGGACGACGCGAGCTGGCCTATCTCTCAGGTCAAGATCCCGTACTCGGTGGACGCGACCGTCAACCGCTACGAGCTCTACTCGAGCCAGGGTTGCAGCGCGTCTCTCGGCAACGTCGTCCCGGTCAACGGGAAGTACATCCTCCCGCTGTCCTGGCAGATCGGCGGCATGAACGTCGTCGACTGGACGAACTACCTGAACCCGACCGAGCTCGGCTGGTTCGACGTGAACACGTCGGCGACCGAGGCCGGAAACGCCAACCCGCTCAACCGGCCGGCCGGCAACTCGGCGCTCAAGTCGAACGCGTACGCCGCGTACTTCTACAACGGCTACGTCTACGTCTCGAACCAGGCACCGGCGTACGGAAGCTGGTACCCGGACGGGAGCCGTGGACTCGAGGTCTTCAGCCTCACCGATGCGTCGGTGTCTGGGGCCTTCGACCTGCCGCACCTGAACCCGCAGACCCAGGAGAGCCTGCTGACCTGCTCCATCGCGATCAACGGTTCCCCGAAGGTCGGTGTCAAGCGGACGATCAAGGTGTCCGTCGGGGTGATGGGTCAGGGCGTCAAGGGTGCAGTCGTGAAGGCCAAGACGCACAGCTACAACGCATCGAAGACGACCCCGGCGAACGGTCAGGTGTCCTTCTCGTTCAAGCCGAACAAGAAGGCCAAGACCCTCACGTTCTCCGTCGCGGCGCAGACCAACATGCTTGGCTGCTCCAAGTCGAAGAACGTCGCCAAGTAAACACCGGTAGTGAAACTCGGATCGCGTGTGTCCCGCCTTCGCCGGCGGGGCACACCGGTCCGATCAGAAGGGGAACGAGGGCGCCGAGAGGCGTCCTCGTCGTTTCGGCGGACTAGCCGCGGAGGAGCGTGGCGTCCGGAATGTCCGCCGGAACCGGCGCGTCGTACTGGAGCCGCGCGATGCGGAGGTAGGTACGCAGATCGTCCGCCTCGTCCGAGAAGCGCCCGGCCTCGAGCGCGGCCTCGAGCGTTCCGTACTCGGAGAGGATCTGCGCGGCGCGCTTGGCCCCGATGCCCCGGGCGCCGGGGATGCGGTCCGAGGGATCTCCCCGCAGGGCGATGAAGTCGGGCACCTGGGCCGGGGAGACGCCGTAGCGCTCGAACACCTCGGCGGGGCCGACGCGGTCGAGCTCGCGCACGCCGCGCTTCGGCATGAGCAGCGTCGTCGTGTCGCTCACGAGCTGGAAGAGGTCGCGGTCGCTGGTCAGGACGAGCGAGGTGCCGCCGCGATCCTCCTCGGCGCTCGCCGCGGCCGCCAGGAAGTCGTCGGCCTCGAAGCCCGGGGCCTTGGCCCACTGGAACCCGAGGCCCGTCACGAGGGCCGGCAGCCGGTCGAGCTGGTCGGTGAGGTCGGGCGGGAAGTCGCGGCCGCCCTGGTACTCGGGCAGGAGCTCATTGCGGTAGGTCGGGAGCGGCGCCGAGCCGACCGTGTCGAAGCCGACGAACACGGCCCGCGGCTGCTCGGCCTCCCAGACGTTCGTGAGCATGTTGCGGAAGCCGACCACCATGTTGGCCTGGCGTCCCTCGGCGTCCTTGATCGAGGACGGAAGCGCGTGGTAGGCCCGGTGTGCGAGCGAGTCGCCGTCGACCACGAGGAGCGGCCGAGCAGGAAGGAACTCGCTCATGCGGCCAGTATTGCGGCTTTCCCTCTTAGCTATCGTGGTTTCAGATGAGTAAGACCCTCGTAATCGCAGAGAAACCGTCCGTCGGGCGCGATCTCGCAAACGCGCTTCCGGGCGCGTTCGCGAAGGACGACGCCTACCTCGAGTCGGATCAGTACGTCATCACGTGGGCCGTCGGGCATCTCGTCGAGCTTGCGGAGCCGGACGACTACGACGAGCGCCTGAAGAAGTGGCGCATGGCCGACCTGCCGATCATCCCCGACGAGTTCAAGCTGAAGCCGCGTGACGCGAAGGGCAAGAAGCAGCTGAACGTGATCCACAAGCTGCTGAAGCGCCCCGACATCGATCGCGTCATCAACGCCTGCGACTCCGGGCGTGAGGGCGAGCTGATCTTCGCGTACATCTGGGAGACCGCCGGCGTCGACAAGCCGGTCGAGCGCCTGTGGATCTCGAGCATGACGAAGCAGGCGATCGGCGAAGGGTTCGAGAGGCTTCGTCCGGGCGAGTCGATGGCCCCGCTCGAGCGCGCCGCACGGTCGCGCTCCGAGGCCGACTGGCTGGTCGGCATGAATGCCACACGCGCGGGAACGATTCGCGGCCGCGCCTGGGTGGGCGGCGTCGTGTCGCTCGGCCGCGTCCAGACGCCGACGCTGGCGCTCATGGTGAAGCGCGAGCGCGAGATCCAGGCGTTCGTCCCCGAGCCGTACTGGCTCGTGCACGGGACGTTCGAGGCGCCGACCCGCGCCGGCTACGAGGGAATGTGGTTCGAGGGCGACGAGACGCGCCTGAAGGACGGCGCGCGCGCCGAGGAGATCGTCACGAAGGTCTCCGGCAAGGACGGCACGGTCGCATCGGTCGAGCGCAAGGAGCAGAGCGAGCGCTCACCGCTCCTGTACGACCTGACGAGCCTCCAGCGCGACGCCAACCGCCGCTTCGGCTTCTCGGCCCGCAGGACGCTCCAGGCGGCCCAGTCGCTCTACGAGGACAAGAAGGCGCTCACGTACCCGCGGACGAGCTCCCGGTACCTCACGGGCGACATGGTGCCCTTCCTGAAGCCCACGGCCGAGACGCTCCTTCCCATCTCCGACTACGCGCCCCACGCGCGCTTCGTCATGGAGCTCAAGGAGCTGCCGCTCTCCCGGGTCGTGAACGACGAGCGTGTCGACGACCACCACGCGATCATCCCCACCGACGTTGAGCACAACGTGGCGACGTTCTCAGACGACGAGCGCCGGATCTTCGACCTCGTCTCGCGCCGCTTCCTCGCGGTGTTCCATCCGGCCGCGCGCTACGAGCGCACGACGGTGGTCACGGAGGTCGAGGGCGAGCAGTTCCGCACCCGCGGCAAGGTCACGCTGGAGGCGGGCTGGCGCGGCGTGTACGGGATCGAGGCCGACGACAAGGCGAACGGCCGTGAGGAAGACGCCGAGGGCGGCGAGCTGCCGCGCCTCGAGGAAGGCATGACGATCCGCTGCGTCGAGGCCCTCAGCGAGGCCAAGGAGACGCGCCCGCCGCCCCGCTACACCGAGGCGACGCTCCTCTCCGCCATGGAGACCGCCGGCAAGCTGATCGGCGACGAGGAGCTGCGTGAGGCGATGAAGGACAGCGGCCTGGGAACGCCGGCCACGCGCGCCGAGGTGATCGAGACGCTCATCCGCCGCGAGTACATCGAGCGCGTCGCCAAGGACCTCCTCCCGACGCCAAAGGGTCTCCAGGTGGTGTCGATGTTGGAAGACCATCCGCTGCTCTCCCCGGAGCTCACCGGCGATTGGGAGAAGCGCCTGCGCGACATCGAGCACGGCACCGGTGACCGCGACAAGTTCATGAAGGGCATCGAGGACTTCACGCGCAAGACGGTCGAGCAGATCGCCGCCCTGGACAAGGAGAAGCTGAGGCCGGAGCGCGCCGAGCTGGGCCTGTGCCCGCGCTGCGGCGCCGTGACCGGCGAGATCATCCGCGAGAACTCCCGCGCCTACGGCTGTACGAGCTGGAAGAGCCGTGAGGAGCCGGGTTGCGGCTTCGTGATCTGGAAGCAGGTCGCGGGCCGGACGATCACGCCCGAGGTCGCGCGCCAGCTGCTCGAGGAGGGGAGGACGAAGGAGGTCCTCTCCGGGTTCCGCAGCAAGAACAAGAAGCCGTTCCGCGCGCGCCTCGTCATGAACGAGGACGGGAAGGTCGAGTTCGACTTCCCCGAGCGGGCCCCGGCGGCAGCCGGCGCCGGCGCCTCCGAGGAGTAGCGTCGTCCGAACCGGGGTACGTTAATCCCCGGTTAAGAGGGACGGATTTCCCTTCTCACGCTAGGGAATCAGTCGTACGCTGCGAACGTTTACACAGTCGTGAGCACACGTACGACTTTGCGAAAGGATCATTTGAGCGACCACACCACCCAGGAACTTCTTGAGACCACCCAGGCCCGTTCTCTCGTCGAGAACGCGGAGGAGCGCGGCTACATCGAGCCGGCTGAGCTCGAGGCGCTTGCGCTCGAGCTGGAGCTCGGCGATCAGGACGTCGCGGATCTGACGCAGGAGCTCGAGACTCTCGGGCACGAGATCGGCGCTCCGCGCGAGGAGCCCGCCGAGCCTGCGCACATCGCCCCCGGCGCCGTCATCGGCGCGGGCGACAGCCTGCAGCTCTTCCTCGCCGACGTCGGCCGCCACAAGCTTCTGACGGCATCCGAGGAGGTCACGCTCGCGAAGCGCATCGAGAAGGGCGACCTGCTCGCCAAGCGCCGCATGATCGAGTCGAACCTCCGGCTCGTCGTATCGATCGCCAAGGGCTACCGCGGCCTCGGCGTCCCGTTCCTGGATCTGATCCAGGAGGGCACGCTCGGCCTGAACCGCGCCGTCGAGAAGTTCGACTGGCGCCGTGGCTTCAAGTTCTCGACCTACGCGACCTGGTGGATCCGCCAGTCGGTCCAGCGCGCCGTCGCGAACAACGCGCGCACGATTCGCGTGCCCGTCCACGTCGTCGAGCGGCAGCAGAAGCTGAGCCGCGCCGCACGCCGGCTCGAGGTCGAGCTCGGCCGCGAGGCGACGAAGGAGGAGCTCGCGGAGGCCACCGGCCTTCCGCTCCAGCATGTCGAGGAGGCGCTCGGCGCCGCCCAGGCATCCGTGTCGCTGAACCAGAACGTCGGCGCCGACGACGAGGGTGAGCTGGGAGACCTGTTCGCCGATCGCGAGGCTCCGGATCCGTTCGACGAGGCCGAGGAGTCGCTGCGCAAGCAGGGCGTCCGCCGGGCTCTCGACGCTCTTCCCGAGCGCGAGCGCCGGATTCTCGAGCTTCGCTTCGGTTTCGAGGGTGATCCGTGGACCCTCGAGGCGATCGGCCACGAACTCGGACTGACCCGCGAGCGGGTTCGTCAGCTCGAAGCACAGGCGCTTGCACGGCTCGCGGCTATCCGCGACCTCGCGTCCGTCGCCGCGGCGTAACGCCGCTTTCGGCACTCATCCCTGAACGCAGGGGGACGTACGACTCCTATCGGGGGTAGTACGACCTCCCTCGTTCTAGGGTATGGAGGGGTCATTTCCGCGTCGATGCCTTGGTTCGAGATGGACGCTGCTGAGCGCAAAGACATCCTGAACCGGTACCTCGAGCACTCGCGGACCTTCGACGAGGTCGCGGCGCGGCGCGAGAGCGCCGGCCAGACCGCCGAGGTCATCCAGTTCTCCACACCCATGCGTGAACTGGAGCAGGAGCCGACGAATCGTGAGATCGAAGTCCTCCAGCTGATCTCCGAGGGCCTCGTGAACCGCGAGATCGGCCAGCGCCTTTTCCTCTCAGAGGAGACGGTCAAGTCGCATGTGCGCCATCTCCTGGCGAAGCTGCAGGGCCGCAGCCGCGCCCACGCCGTGGCCATCGGTTTCCGCCGCGGCCTGATCGCCTAAGAACTTCCAGGGACGCCCGAGCGGCGTCTACCCGGCAGAGCTAGCAGTACTGCGGGTTTTCCACACCTTGTGGATATCCCTCATCGGAGGGATGTCAACAAATGTGGAAACCCGCAGACTGCGAAAGCTTCTACCAGCTCCTACCGGATCGAACTGCGAAGCTCAGCATGAAAAACTCAACGAGGCGCATCGCTTCACGATCTCCTCTCTTGGACACAACGGCTTGCCAAGAGTATCACCCTTTTGGGGGAGATTTCAACAGATCTCCGGGGATCGTGATCTCTGCTGTTTCAAGGCTTCTTCGTGTGATTGAACGAGTGCACATATATGCGGCGCTGCTGGTGGCCTCCGCGGTCGCCCTAGTCGCGCTGCTTTGGGACCTCGGCTTTGTGATCGAAGCCCCGTGGTGGGCAGTCGCAGCTCTGGTCGCCATGGCGGCAATCGCCGAGCGGCAGAGCGTTCGTATTGGCCCAAATACGGAAATGTCGGTGGCTGCGCTGCCGATTCTGTTCGCCGCTGTAGCGTACGACCCGCTTCGTGGCGATGATCGTCGGCGGCGGTTCGGTTCTCGTTGTTCTCGGCCGGCCGTACACAAGATGGGTCGTCTGGACCGCGAGTCGGTCACTAGCCGGTGCGGCGGCAGGGCTCGCCGCCTTCGCGGTACTTGATGGCCGAGATGCGTTCGGCTGGCTGCTTCTTGCCGTGGTAGCCGCTGCCCTTGCCGAAGGGATCTGCGACATGCTCCTGAACTCCCTGACCGTCGCGATCAGAGGGAGTGGCTCGTTTTCCAACACGATGTGGCCCATGGGTCGACTCCTTCTTCGCGCGCTTCCGTTCTACGCACCCATGGTGGCCGCGCTGGTGTATGCGTACGTCGAGATTTCGCCGTGGACTTTCGTCTTCTTCGCCGTCCCGGCGCTTGCTGCTCAGAGCCTGCTTGTCCTCTATCAGAACCAGCGCGTTCTGACAGAGACGGTGATCGCCGCGAACATTCGACTTGAGGCCGCGAGTCTTTCGTTCGCCTCCGGTCTCGTCGCCGCGCTAGACGCTCGAGATCACTACACCGCGGGTCATTCCGCTGCTGTAGCCGTCTACGCGCGCGATATCGCGCAGCGCATGGGACTCTCGAACGACGAGCAGCAGCTTGCGAACCTCGCGGGCTTGCTTCATGACATCGGCAAGGTTGGACTCCCGCCCGGCATTCTCGAGAAGGCAGGGCCACTGACCCCCGACGAACGTCGTGAGATGGAGCTTCACTCCGTCATCGGTGAACGCATTCTGGGGCGCGTCGACGACTATTCAGAGGTCGCACGAATGGTTCGTCACCATCATGAGCGGATTGATGGCGCCGGATATCCCGATGGGCTGAAGGGTGATGACATTCCACTGGTCGCGCGGATCATCACCGTTGCGGATGCGTACGGCGCGATGACGTCGGCACGGTCGTATCGGAATGCGCTACCCAGCAGAACTGCACGCGAACGACTGTGGGAGGGATCCGGCACCCAGTTCGACCCGGCGGTCGTCGAGGCGTTCGACGCAGTTCTCTCCGAGGTGCCGCTCGATACTGCCGAGCCCGCATATGCAAGTGCTTCCGCAGACCTTCTCGGTGGCGCGCTGCAGCTTTCACATGCGCGGGTCGCAGCCATGCCTCAGTAACTAGACGGCTTGGATTCACGCCGATCTCGGGCGTTGAGGTCGCTGTGGATCCATGGATTGTCGAGGCGCCGCGAGGAGTTAGCGTCGCCTCCGAGTACTAGGACGAGCTCAACCCGGGCTCGCAACGCCGTACTTCTTCATGACGGTGGCGCTTCCGAGCGCGCAGCGCTCGGCTCCACGACGACAGTGCATCGAGCCCGGCACTCGCCAGTGTCCCTACTAGCGCTTGAACGAGAATGCAAGCGCGGCCTCGAGGCGATTCGTGGCCCCAAGTTTCTTGAGGATGTTGTGTACGTGAACCTTGGCCGTGCTGTGGCTGATGAACAGACGCCTCGCGATCTCGGCGTTGGTGCAGCCTTCCGAAATCAGGCCCCAGACCTCAAGCTCGCGCCTTGTCAGGCCATAAGGCCGCCCTTCCTGGTCGGCTGAGCCGAGGTGCCCTCGCGGGTCACATCGCTTCATGGTCTCGCTGGCGAATGTTCCAGCGACCGTATCGCTGGCGACGAGCGGGAGAATGGCGGGCACTGCCCGGGCCGCAAGCACGAATGAGTCGAGGAAGTCTCTTTGATATTGAGCCTTCAGAACATCAACTGCACGCTGCCGACCGGCGTCGCTGTCCACTTCCAGGGTCGCGACGACGGACGCCCATTCCGTGATTGTCACGGTCTCGATCGTTGTTGCTAGACGCAGCGCTTGCTCGGAAAATGAGCCTGCGGCGCCACCGTCGCCGGCGGCAGCTGCAGCGAGGGAGCGAAGCGCCTGATACTGAGCTAGGTAGATCCTGAACGAATCGGGATCGGCGGGCCCCCAGCTCTCGATCGGCGCAACCCGCTCAACGAGCCCCTTCGAGAGGTGCAGCCGTGCGGCAAGGATCCGGGCTTCTACGGCGAGGTAGGGATCCTCGTGCCGCGTGGAAATTGCGAAGAGCTCCTCCGTTAGTTCGTGGCACCGCGCGAAACGCCCGAGTCCGAGTTCGGCGTGTGCCTTGACCGCCGTGCAGAATCCCTCTGCGAATTCGAGGTGGTGCTTGTCGCAAGTCAGAAGCACACGATCAACTAGAGCGTGGGCCGTCGCGTAGTCGGCGCGCCCAATCGCCACGTAACAGAAGTTCACCATGGCACCGCTAGAGATCAGCGGATCAGCGTCATCACAGGGCTCCCGGATGAGTGGGCTAAGCGTCTGCCAAAGGCCGGCGTATGACCCGCGCTGAAAGGCAAGCAACGCCTGACCCGACGCAAAGCGGAGCCGGTCGTCGATGCTCGAGTCCGACGAGGCGACGAACTCTGCGAGATACGCAGGAAGTTCGGGGAGATTGAGTTCTCGAGCGGCCGAGAAGCGACGCCAGAGCGCATCCTTCCTCTCTTCGGTTGGCAACGAGTCAAGCCGTGCCATCTCCAGCGAATCGAGCGCTCGGCGAGGATCACTTACGAAATAGTAGGCCTGGCCAGCGAGAACCTGAGCAGCCGGCTTGAACGACTCTTCAGGCAGCCGGGCTACATGATCCGCAACTAGCGCTGCTTCGCGGAATCGACCGAGCCTGGTCAACATTCCGCCCTTTGCCAGGAGAAGGGCAGGTCGCTGTTCTACTTCGGCTCCGAGCTTGGTTAGCCATGACGAGAGCAGCTCAAGTCGTCCGGTTCGAAGGAACATAGAAGCCGCTTGCTCAAGCAAGTCGCCCAGCAGTTCATGGCTGAGCCCCGTCGCAAGTCGAAGAGCCTCATCCCACCGGTCGCGGCTGATTGTGTAGTCGACTGTCCGCTGTCGGAGCCGGTGTAATTCGTCCTGGGTCAGCATGGAGTTTGCCCTAGAACAGAGGAACTCTCGGAGAAGAGGATGAAAGGCGAGTGTCTCGGGCGCTCCTCCTATCAACCCGCGGGATGCCAGGTGCTCAAGCATTCTTGGGGGATCTGCTGCGTTGATCACCTCCCGCGCGAAGACCGCGTCGAAGGTCGAGGGCAGGGCGGCGGCCAGCATGAACGCTTGGACGTCCTCGGGCTGGCTGAGAAGCACCTCTTCAGCGAGGTATCGGAAGATCACATTGGACAGCGAGGCTTCCGGGAGTTCCGCTGATACCTCGAGAGTCGCGAGGGCGAGGAGCGCTGGCCACCCCTGCGCCTTCGTCATCAGTGCTCGTGCAGAGGGTGACGGACGGTCTGAGAGGAGCTCGCGTGCCTCTCCACTAGTCATTGCGAGTTGGTCGTGGTTCAGTTCCAACACATCCGCTTCGAGCAGCCGACGCGTAGTGGCCCACGTTGGACGCTGCCTAGTCGTTACGAGTAGCCGGATCGAGGTCAGGGCCAGCAGCCAGTCGACGAACTCCTCCGCCGCCTTCGACGGCATCAGGAGGTGGTAGTCGTCGATCACGAGCCAGGCGCCCGCGGGCCACTCCGCCAGGTCTTCTGCCATCAGCTCGCCCAAGGCTGGGACGATGTTCTGCGGGGCGTCGCCCATGCGGACGCGGCGTCGCAGCCGTTCGCCGGCGTTCGGCATGAAGTGGTTCACCGCGTCCGCGATTCCGACCGATGCCGCCGCGACGTCGGCCGACGCGTTCGTGGCGCGGTACCACGCCACATGCTCGGCCTCCTGAAGCCACTCCGCGGCGAGCGCTGTCTTGCCGTAGCCGGCGGGCGCGTGCAGCAGGAGGACCTGCGCGCTGGAATCGTCGAGCATCCGCGTCAGCCGCGGGCGTTTCACGTGGCGCGCGAAGAGGAGCGGCAGGCCAGGGTTCCGGGTCAGGGCGCCGAGCATAGTGCGCAGGCGGCCGCTGCGCCATTGTCCTTCGGGAGGGAGCCCGCGCCCGCCGTCGCCGCGACGGACGGGCGCGAGTTTGCTCTCCTCGCGGCTAGCTCGGTGCCGTCGTGCTTGCGCCTGTTGAGCCGGTGCCGAGGACGTCCAAGTCGTGCGGATCCTCGCCGGTCGCCTCCCTGTAGGCGGCCGGAATGTGACGCCGGCGGGACACGCGGAGCTTCACTCGCAGCGTGTCCGAGTGCGCTTTCGCCGTTCGTGGCGAAATGCCGAGCCGTTCCGCGATCTCCAGGTTCGAGCACCCTTGCGAGATGAGGTGGACGACCTGGCGCTGGCGGAGCGTGAACCGCTCCTGTTCGACTGTCAGCATGCGGCCCATCCTCGCCACGACCGCGCCCGGCCGCTATTGACCGCCGGGCGTATCTTCGCGGCTAAACCGAGGGACGCTTCGCGAGATCCACGAACGGAGACTCGCGCACGAAGATCCGGCCGGCCTCGGCATCGACCGATTCGATCGTCTCCATGCGGACGATCGTCGCGCCGGAGTCGGTGCGAACCGACAGTCCCCACGGCCGGTCCCAGCGGGCGCTGAACTCGTAAAGGGGCGTCAGGACCTCGCCGACGAGCTCGCCGGCCGCCTCGACTCGCATGCCGGCGCAGTCGAGCAGCCAAGCGCGCTCGGTTCGGTCGATGGTCTTCCTGGTGCCTGATTCCCCGCTCATCCCGCAGCCGTCTCCTTCTTCCCCCGTCGCCCTTAGGTTACGGGTGAGAAAGGGGTGGGCGTTATCCCTGAACGGGGGGAGTTCGGATGTGTCATCCTGCTGCCAGGAGGCAGGAACTCACTCGATCGAGTGGGCTGAGAACACCACCGGCGCGACGATGGTTCACGTACCCCTCATGCCTTTCGAAACGACCTCCCACCATGGCAGCGCGGAAGGGGCGAGCGGCGCCCGCCCCTCCCACCGCTACAGGGGCTACGCCCAGGGCGTGCCGCCGACGAACGCGGCGACAGACCCGAGGACGGCGCACAACACAGCAAGCCGCAACTTCATCGGGATCGTCCTTTCTAATCGGACTGTGGAGCACTCGACGATCCCGGGCCCGGAGTCGCGCAAGAGTATATAGCCGAGGAGTCATTTGCCGAGAACAAAGTCAACGCACGTTGACGATCCTCATTCAGTCGGGGTTCGTCTCAAGGAGGCCCGCGAGGCGGCCGGACTGAGCCAGCGCCAGCTGGCATTTCCTGGCTGCTCCTCGGCCTACATCTCGCGCATCGAGGCCGGGACGAGGACGCCGTCGCTCCAGGTGCTGCACCTGCTCGGCCAGCGGCTCGGCGTGAGCGGCGAGTTCCTCGCGACCGGGCAGGCGGGATCGGCCTACCAGGAGGATCTCCTCTCGCAGGCCGAGTTCGCGATGCGCTTCGACGACCTCGACCAGGCGCAAGGGTTCCTGAACGAGGCGCTCGAGGAGGCCGCGAACCCGCGCTCGCGCGGACGTGCGCTCGAGGGGCTCGGCCAGCTCGCGTTCCGGCGCGGCGATCCGCGCGGGGCGGCGGACTACCTGGAGCAGGCGCTCGAGGCCTACGGCGCCGACGTCGTCGACCATCCGAAGCTCGCCGACACGCTCGGCCGCTCGTACGCGATGCTCGGAGACCTGAACGGATCGATCCAGGTGTTCGACAAGTGCCTCGCCGACGCGCAGCGGCGGCGCGACCGGGTCGAGGCGTCCCGCTTCGGCGTCCTCCTCGGGAACGCGCTCATCGACGCGGCCGACTTCGAGCGTGCCGAGGCGCTGCTCTCCCAGACCTTCGACGTCGTCGCGGAGCTTCGCGATCCGCTTCTCCACGCGCGTCTCTACTGGCTCGAGTCGCGGCTGCACGCCGAGCAGGACGACTCCGAGCGCGCCGCGCAGTACGCCCGCAAGGCGCTTGCGATCATCGAGATGACCGAGGACCGCTCCTACGCGGCCCGCGCGCACCAGCTCCTCGCGCACATCGAGCTCGACAACAACCATCCCGCCGAGGCGCTCGAGGTGCTCGAGCAGGGCAAGGAGCTGACGAACGAGCTGAGCGACCTCGAGAAGGCGCAGTACCGGCTCGAGGAGGCGCGTGCGCTGGCCGGTCTCGGCCGGGTCGAAGAAGCGGCCTCGCTCGCCATGGAGGTCTCAGGCGTGATCGCCGGCGCGAACGTCGAGGACGCCGGGCGCAGCTACACGCTGCTCGCCGACCTCTTCGCGCAGATCGGCGACACCGCCCGCGCCGGCGAGCTGTACGAGCTCGCGGCCGAGATGCTCGAGACGAACCCGAACCGGTATCTCGTGCGCGTCTACCGCCGGCACGCGGAGCTGCTCGAGGCGCAGGGCAAGACCACCGAGGCGATGGAGTACCTGAAGAAGGCCGTCGCCGTCGGCGAGTTCGAGCAGCCGAAGCTCCGGCTGCCGCGGCTCTCGACGACCTCCGTGCCGTCGCGGTCGAAGTCCTAGTCGGGTCTAGAGTCGCTGGAACGCGGACTCGTGGCCGAGCTCGTTCGCGGCCCGGGCCTCGTCCTCGGTCAGCGCGCCGACGCGTAGGAGCAGGTTCAGCTCGTCGCGCAGGTGCGTGCGCATCATCTCGGGGCCGTCCGTCGCGACCGTGAAGCGAACGCCGCGGTCGAGGAAGGTCCGGAACGTATCGCGTACCGCGGCCTCGTCCGGCAGCGCCCGGGTGAGGAGGTTGGAGCTGGGGCAGAGCTCGAGGATCGTCCCGGCGTCACGCAGCGCGGTCATCGTGTCCTCGCTCTGCGCGGCGAGGATCCCGTGGCCGATGCGGTCCGGCCGCAGGAACTCGACGACCTCGTCGATCTCCGCGCCGCCGGTCTCGCCCTCCTCGCCGACGTGGATGGTCACGCCGAGGCCCGCCTCGCGGGCGGTTTCGATCAGCGGCGCGAGGTCGCGGTACGGATAGTGGCCCGGCGCGGGGCGGGGGCCGGCGATGTCGACGCCGACGACACCGCGGCTGCGATAGCGGATCGCCTTGTCGATGATGATCTCGTTCTGGGCCTGCGTGAACGTCCGGTCCATCATCAGGATGAGGCCGGCGCGGACCTGCGGGTACTCGAGGCTCGCGAGGTCGAGGCCGCGGGCGGCGGCCATGATGATGTGGTCGAGGTCGCGCTCGCCGCCGCGGTTTCGCTTCATCGGGTTGAAGCGCACCTCGAGCGTCGTGATGTTCTGCTTGCGGTAGGCGCCGCCGATCGCGCCGTGCACCGAGCGCTCCACGGCCAGCGGGCTCGACTGGATGAGCTCCGTCCACTGGTAGATCGCGTCGAGCTGGGGGAGCCCTTCGACGCCGCGCGGGTCGACCGTTACGAGCTCGACGAAGTCCCAGAAGTCCTTGACGGGGAGCGCGATGCCCTGCTCGTGCGCCATCGTCCACATGACCGCCGGGTCGACCGAGCCGCCGAGGTGCGTGTGGAGCTCTGCGAGCCCGCGGCGGCCGATCTGTTCGACGGCCGACGTGTGGGCGGCGGACTCGGCGATCGCCATGGAACCGAGTCTACGCGAGGTGTGCGGGGACGCGAGAGAGGCTCCTGCAAGCCCCTCTCGCGCCCTCCGGCGAGGTCGCCGCTGATCGGCTACGCGGCGCGCGCGCTCGTGAGGCGCGCGATTGCTGCCGTGATGCTCGCGTCTTTGGCTGAAGGGCGTACGGCCGGCTTCTGCGGAGCCGGCGTGAGGGCGCTTTGGGATGTGAAGATCGCCGCCATGGAATGAATTGTCGGCGCGACGCTGCCTTTTGGAAGCACCCGAAAGGGTGACGTGTCAGCCGTGGGCTGCGGCGGCCGCAAGCGCTGTCCCAGCCACGCGATCCGGCACTTCGGCGAGGCGCTCCAGGGGCTCCGCGGAGTAGACGAAACGCAGGCAGCGGGCGGCCACCGGACCGCCCCAGCCGGGCATCGGCGTCGCTGCGATCGCGGCCTCCTCGAGGAGGATCCGCGAGGCTTCGGCGGGCGTGAATCCGATCGACTCCACGTCGATCAGCAGCGACCAGCCGCCGCCGGGGCTCACGAGCGGCCAGCCGGCGAGTCCCTCGAGGAGCAGGTCGCGGCGCCGCTGCAGCTCGGCCACGCACTCGGCGACGTGGCCCTGGTCTCCGCGCAGCACGGCGGCGGCGGCGAACCGCGCGAGCGCGACCGGCATGGTCGTGTTGTAGACGGCCACCTGCCGGATCGTCGTGATCGCCTCGGGCGGGCCCGGCGACCCAGCCGACGCGCCAGCCGATCATCCGGTGCTCCTTCGAGAGCGAGCCGACGACGAACGTCCGCTCGGCCATGCCCTCGAACTGGAGCGGATGGACGAGCTCGCGCCCGTCGTAGAGGAGCGCCTCCATCGCGGCGTCGTAGACGAGCGTCAGGTCGTGCTCACGGCACAGGTCGCACGCGAGCGCCCAGTCCTCCCGCGTGAAGGTTCCGCCCGACGGCATCGACGGGCTCATCAGCACCATCGCCGCGGTCTTCGGGCCGACCGCGGCCGCGAACGCGTCCTGGTCGAGCCTCCATTCTCCGTCGACGATGCGAAACGGCGCGAAGACCGGCGTGCCGCTCGCGAGATGGATCCGGTTCACGATCCCCGCGTAGGTCGGGTCGGTGACGACGACCTCGTCGCCCGGGTCGATGGTCGCGAGGAGGCAGTCGAGGAGCCCCGTCAGGCCGCCCGCGGTGATGACCAGCTCGGTCTCCGGGTCGTAGCGATGGCCCGTTCGCGCCGCGGTGAAGTCCGCGATCGCGGAGCGCAGGTCGAGGTCGCCCTCGAGCGGGAGCCAGCTGTTCGCCTCGGGCCGGCCGAGGGACGCCTGCGTCTCGGCCAGCGCCTCCGGAGGGAGCGGCAGGTTCGTGTCGAGGTTCTCGAGCCGCAGGACCGGCCGGCTCGGGTCGGCCGCCGCGATCCGCTCGGCGGCGGCCGCGACGACGTCCAGGCCGATGCCGCCGATGTGGGACAGACGCTGCGCGCGCTTCACGGGCGCAAGCTTCGCAAAGACGGTTCGAAATCGGAAGTCCGGATAGGGTTCCGCTCGTGAAGGTCGGGATCGTCGTGCCGTTCTCCTGGTCCTTCTGGGGCGGCGTGCCCGAACATGCGGAGCACCAGGCTCGCGCGCTGCATGACCTCGGACACGACGCGCGGATCATCATCGGCCACGATCCGCCCGGACGCCTCACGAGGATGCTGCACCCCCGCGAGGGGCGCCACGAGCGGCCGCCCGAATACGTGATCCCGATCGGCCGGTCGGTGATCGTCCCGGCGAACGGATCGCTCTCGAACATCGTGATCACACCGCAGGCAATGCCGCGGATCCGACGCGTGTTCGAGCAGGAGCGCTTCGACATCGTCCACGTGCACGAGCCGCTCGCGCCGATCGTCTCCTTCTACGCGCTGACCCGCGCCGACGTCCCGATCGTCTCCACGTCGCACAGCTCGGGCGACTCGATGCGCTGGAACCCCGTCGCGAAGGCGTTCTTCGGCTGCGGCATCGACCGGATCGACCACAAGATCGCCGTGTCGGACCGGGCGCGCGACTCCGCGCTGCCGATCCTCGGCGGGCCGATCGAGGTGCTGCCGAACGGCGTGGTCATCCCGCCCGTGGCCGATCCGACTGGGCGGCAGCCGCACGTCGTGTTCATCGGGCGCCACGAGCCGCGGAAGGGCCTCGAGGTGCTGCTGCGCGCGTGGCCGCGGGTGGCCGCGGCGACGGATGCGCGGCTGCGCGTCGTCGGCGCCGATCCGCTCTCCGTGAAGTGGCTCATGCGCCGCCATGGACTCGAGTGCCCCAACATCGACCTGCTCGGCTCGATTCCGGAGCAGCCGCTCACCGACGAGCTGCTCCAGGCGAAGCTGCTCGCGGCGCCGTCGATCGGGCGCGAGAGCTTCGGCATGGTGCTCACGCGCGCGTTCGCGTGCGCGACACCGGTCGTCGCCTCGGACATCGAGGGCTACCGCGAGGTCGCGAGCCCCGAGACGGGGATCCTGGTGGAGCCCGGCGATCCCGACGTGCTCGCGGCCGCGCTCATCGAGCTGCTCTCCGACGAGGAGCGCCGCGTGCGGCTCGGCGCCGCCGCCCGCGCCCAGGCCGAGGAGCGCTACTCGTGGGCGCGCGTCGCCGGACGGCTCGTGGAGATCTACTCGGGCCTCGTGGACGCGCCGGCGCGGGCGACGGTGGCGGCGTGAAGCTGCGTTACCGCCGATGTCGCCCCTGGCCGCCTGGCGATCGTGATCGGCGTGCTCGCCGGCGCCATCGCGCTCGTCCTGTGGCGCCTCGACATCAACGTCGTCCGGCACGCGTTCGAGTTCGTCACCTGGCGCTGGGTCGTCGTCGCGGTGCTCCTGAACCTGGCCTCGATCGTCTTTCGCTCGATCGCCTGGGAGATCGTCATCGACCAGGCCGTCGCGCCGCCCTGCCCGCGTCGCCGCGACGTGTTCGCCGCGTTCTGCGTCGGCCTGCTCGG
The DNA here is from genome assembly GCA_963760815.1 of uncultured Actinomycetes bacterium. GTDB lineage: Bacteria > Actinomycetota > Thermoleophilia > Gaiellales > Gaiellaceae > CAVRUF01. The sequence goes on along the minus strand of CAVXEJ010000004.1, from coordinate 1,695,680 downwards.
GAACGCCGCGCTGCCCGGCCGCGTGGGCGAGGTCGCCCGGATCGTCGTTCTCACCCGCCGCATGCGCGGACGCCCGGGCCTGTGGGCGACCCTGACCGGGACGGTCTTCGCGCACCGGCTCTTCGACGTCGTCGCCGCCTCCGGCCTCGTCGTCTACGTCGTCTACGCGGCGAAGATCCCGCAGTGGGCGCGGCCCGCGCTGGCGATCGCGCTCGGCGTCGGGTTCGGCCTGCTCATCGCGTCGCTCGTGATCGCGCACCGCACGAAGGGCGCCGACGACGTGGAGGACGTCGGCCCGGTCCGCCGCGTCCTGCGGCTGGCCCGCTACGGCCTGATCGTGCTGAAGCGCCCGCTGCCCGCCATGGCCGCTCTGTGCTTCCAGCTCCTCGGCTGGGCGATGCAGCTGCTCGCCGTATGGACGATGTTCTACGCCTTCGAGATCGACGGGACGATCACGATGGCCGCGCTCGTCCTCGTGATCATGAATCTCGTCATGGTCTTCCCGCTCTGGCCCGGGAACGTCGGGCTCGTCCAGGCCGCGATCGCGTTCTCGCTGCTTCCGTACGGCGTCGCGTTCGAGCGGGGGTTCGCCTACGGGATCGGCCTGCAGGCGGTCGAGGTCTCGGTCGGCGTCGCGCTGGGGTTCATCTTCCTCGCGCGCGAGGGCTTCTCGTTCGCGATGCTCCGCCGGATGCCAGAGGTCACCGACCTCGAAGTGGACGAGCGCGTCGAGCGCATCGCCTGACTAAGCGTTGGCGGTCTGGGCGGCGCGCAGCCGGCGGGCCAGGCTGCACAGGAGCTTCCACGCGAGCTCGGGGTGCTCCTCGACGAACGGGCGGAACTCCCAGGGCGTGAGAAACGCGACCTTGAGGTCTTCCGCGGCGACGATCGACGCCGACCGTTTGCCGTCGTCCATGATCGCCATCTCGCCGAAGTAGTCGCTCGGGCCGAGCGTCGCCTTCTCCACGCCGCCGACGCTCACGGTCGCCGTGCCCGACTCGATCACGAAGAAGCTCGTGCCGGTCGAGCCCTCCTCGACGACGGTGTCGCCCGCGGCGAACGTGCGCTCGACGAAACGGTCGCCGAGCTTCTCGAGCTCGTCGTCGGAGAGGTCGGCGAAGAGCCAGACCTTGCGGAGCTCCTCTGCGGGTACGCGCGGCATGGCGCGATCATAGACCGTGGAAGGAAAGTCCCGCTACGGCGGAAATGACCTCGCATGCGGGCGAATCCGGCATACGCGGGACAGGTCGATCCTGCGATCTCCTGGACGGAGCAGGAGCTGCCGGAGCGCGAGCGGACGAAGCACGTCCACCGGCTCCATCCCTACCTGGGCAAGTTCGTGCCCCAGCTGGCCGAGGTGTTCCTGCGCCGCTACGCGAAGCCGGGACAGCTCGTGTGGGATCCGTTCGCCGGCTCGGGGACGACGCTCGTCGAGGCGAACGCACTGGGCCTGCGCGCCGCGGGCTGCGACCTGAGCGCGTTCAACTGCCTCTTGACCCGCGTGAAGACCGCCGCCTACGACCCGGTGGAGCTGCTCGGCGACCTGGTGGTCGTCTCGGAGGAATTGGACGGGGTCGAGCTCGGATCGGGGGGCTCCGGGTACCTGGAGCGGTGGTTCGCGCCGCAGACGCTCGCCGAGCTTCAGGCGTTTCGCGCGCAGATCGAGCGCACGTCGTATCCCGAGCTTTGGAGCGTCGTGCTCTCGCGTGCGGCCCGCTCGGCGCGGCTGACGCGCCACGACGACCTCGACTTCCCGCGCGAGCCCGTGCGGGGCGAGTACTTCTGCCACAAGCACCGGCGCGTCTGCCGTCCCGTCGGGGAGGCCCGGAAGTTCCTGCGCCGCTACGCCCGCGACTCGGCGCAGCGGGTGCAGGAGTTCGGCGACCTGCGCACGGACAACGCGGTGACCGTCCTCCAGGGCGACGCGCGCGAGGTCGATCCGCCCGGGCCGGTCGACCTGGTCTTCACGTCGCCGCCGTATCCGGGGCTCATCGACTACCACGAGCAGCACGCCTACGCGTTCGAGCTGCTCGGCCTCGAGCGGCGCGACCCGGAGGAGATCGGGCGCGGCATGACGGGCTACTGCGACTCGATCACCGACGTGCTGCGCCGCGCCAAGCGCGCCCTGCGGCCGAGCGGACGCGTCGTCATCGTCGTGAACGACTCGCGCGGGCTCTACGACGGGATTCTCCGCTCCGCCGGGCTGCACCTCGAGGAGCGCGTCGTGCGCGAGGTGAACCGCCGCACCGGACGGCGGGCCGGCGCCTACTACGAAGAGGTCTTGGTCGCGACTCCCTGAATTCCGGGCCGCACGAGCGGATGGTGTCCGGGGATCGCAATCGCGTCGACGTGCGTCGTGTCGAACCCGGCCGCGTCGAGCGCTGCACGGGTGTCGCGGTTCAGGTGGCAGTTCCCCGCGAGCTTGCGATGGACGCCGGTGAGGCGATCCTGCCAGCGGGCCGTGCGGCCGGTCGCCGCGGACGTGCTCGAGGAGGACGAGGCGGCCCTCGGGCTTGAGCACGCGGTCGACCTCGGCGAGCACGGCGGGCGGGTCGGCGACCGAGCAGAGCACGAGCGTCGAGACCACTGCGTCGAAGCTCGCGTCCGGGAACGGGATGCTCTTCGGCGCGGCCGGTGACTAGCTCGACCGGGACGGTCGCCTCGGCGATCTTCGCCGGAAGTCGCTTCGCCATGCTCGGATCGGGCTCGAGCGCCACGACCCGCGTCGCTGCGGCGTAGTGGCGCAGGTTCGCTCCCGTGCCGGCGCCGATCTCCAGAACCACGCCCTCGACGCCGGCGAGCAACTCGGCCCGCCGGGCGCCCAGCTCGCCTCGCTCCGCACCGCGGCAGCAAAGGTCGTACGCCCAGCCGATCACGCGTCGGGGCGCGTGGACTCGGCGCGCTTGGCGAGCTCCTCGACCGCGCCCTGCGCCGCGTCGAGCTTGCCGAGGCAGATCGCGTAGAGCTCCTCGCCGCGCTTCCACAGCGCGATCGCCTCGTCCAACCCGGGCTTGCCGCTCTCGAGCTCGGCGACGATCTTCTCGAGCTCCTCGCGGGCCTGCTCGAAGGTCGGCTCGCTCACCGGATCTCCTCGACCCGCGCGCCGAAACCGCCGTCTGCCAGCTCGACGTCGACCTTCGTCCCGGTCGCCAGCGCCGCCGTCGCGCGGACGATTCCGTCGTCGGCGCGGACGATCGCGTAGCCGCGTTCGAGCGTCGAGCGCGGGGAGAGCGTGCGCAGCCGCGCCGCCACCGCCTCGAGCGTTTCGCGGCGCCGCTCGACGAGGACGCCGGGCGCCTTCAGCAGCCGGGCGCGGTCGGCGAGCAGCCGCTCGCGGGCGCGGGCGAACGTGCGGGTTCCCTCGCGCGCGAGCGATCCGTGGAGGACTTCGAGCCGCTCCGACGCGTTGCCGACCTTCCGGGTCGTCTCACGTGCGAGCGCGGCCCGGAGCGCGGCCAGCCCGGCGCGCAGCTCGCCCTCGTCGGGCACGACCAGCCGTGCCGCCGCGGTGGGCGTCGAGGCGCGCGCGTCGGCGGCGAGGTCGCAGAGCGGCGTGTCCTGCTCGTGACCCACGGCGGAAACGACCGGGACCGCGCAGCCGGCGACCGCACGCACGACCTGCTCGGCGCTGAAGGGGAGGAGGTCCTCGAAGCTGCCGCCCCCGCGCGCCAGGACGATGACGTCGATCTCGGGCTCGGCCGCGAGCGCTTCGAGCGCCGCGGCGATGAGGCCCGCCGCCCGCGCGCCCTGGACGGCGGTCTCCGACACGAGGATCCGCGCCGCCGGAAACCGCGTTCCCACCGCCGTCACGAAGTCGCGCTTGGCCGCCGCCTCGGCGCCGGTGAGCAGGCCGATCCGGCGGGGAAGCAGCGGCAGCGCGCGCTTGCGCTCCTCGGCGAAGAGCCCTTCCGCCGCGAGCGTCTGGCGCAGCCGCTCGATCCGCGCGGCGAGCGCGCCCAGTCCGACCGGCTCCAATGAGAGCGCGCGCAGGCGGAACGTGCCGCGCGCCGTGTAGAGCTCCGGCCGGCCGAACACCTGGATCGACGCGCCGTCGGCGAGCTCGATCCGCAGCGCGTCGAACCCGGCGCGCGGCATCGAGACCGGCAGGCACGACCCGTCGGCGGGATCCTTGAGCGTGAAGAAGACGCTCTGCCAGCCGGGCTGGCGCCGGAACTCGGTCACCTCGCCCTCGACCCAGAGCGTGGGCAGGCGCGCAAGCCAGTCGGCGACGCCGCGGTTGAACGCCGACACCGCGTACACCTTGCGTTCTTCCTGGACGGTCGGCTCGGGTCACCCGAGCAATGTAACGGGCTAGACCAGGATCTCGGCTGCGAGCTCGGGGCTGCAGCCCCGCTCGGCCACGAGCGTCACCGCGTCGTGCAGGTCGGCGCTCGAGCGGGCGACCCGCTCCGCGATCGGAAGCGGATACCCGGCCTCGGCGAGTACATGGAGGCGCCAGCTCTCCACCTTGGATCGCTCGTCCAGGTCACGCCCGACTGTGGTGGTCTGCTCCATCACGTCGTCCATCGCAATCGATGGTTCGTCTCCCATGTCGCGGGTGGTTCGTTCTCTCCGAGACGATCCCTGCCCGAATTGGTTAGCCGTCCGAGTGAATTGACCGCTCGAATCGCTCGAGCCTAACCGACATCTGCTGTTCCAAACGCGCTTCGGCCTGGTTCAGTGACTCGGCCAGGCGGTCGCTCATCTGGCGGAGCCGCTCGGCCGCGACCTCCTGCTGGGCGTCCGCGGCGCGCGTGATGTCGCCGATGCGCCGCTCGAGCCGTGACGCAGCGGCCTTCGCGGCCTCGTCGATCCGCTCGGCGATCTGGCGCTCCGCCTGGTGGGCGAACTGCTGCATCGCCTTCTCCAGTTCGTGCGAGAGCCGCTGCGCGGATTTCTCGCGCGACTCCTTGATCTGCGTGTCGAAGCGCTTCTCGGCCTCCTCGACGAGCCGCTGCGTCGCGCGTTCCAGCGACCGCTCGAGGCTCTGGCGCTGCCGCCGCTCGATGTCGTCGAAGGAGGCCTGGATGCGCGTGTTCGCGTCCGCCTCCTCGCGCTCGATCTGCTCGCGGACGCCGCGCTCCTGCTCGCGGAGCTTCTGCATGATCTCGGTGAGCTGGCGGCGGTTCTCCTCCGCGTAGACCTCGATCTCGGCCTGGCCCGCCTCGAAGGACTCGCGCCCGACCTGCTCGAGCTCTGCGCGGAGCCGGCCCAGCGCGGTCTGCTGCTCCTCGGTCGCGGTGCGCAGGTAGTCGGAATCGGCGGCGAGTCTCGCCTCGTACGCCTTGATCGCCTCGGCCTGGCGCTGCGCGAGCGCGTTCAGCCGCGACTCGAGGCTGCGCTGGCCGCGGTCGAGGTCGGCCGCCCAGGCGGTCAGCCGCTGCTCCAGCTGCTCCTGGATCTGCTCGATCGCGCTCGCCAGCTCGGCCCGGGCGCGGTCGGCCTGGCGCGCGACCATGTCGCGCCGCTCGATCGTCAGCTTGCGCTCCTGCTGGCTCAGCGCATGCCCGGCGTTCGCGCGCTCGCGCTGGAGGGTCCGGTCGAACGCCGCCGCCTGCTCCTTCGCGTGCGCGTCGATCACGGCCTCGATGTGGTCCTGCCCGGCCTTGATGAGCTGCTCCTGGGTGCGGATCGCCGCCAGGCCGCGGGCGAGTGCGTAGAGCCCGGCCTCGGCGATCGTGGCGCCGAGCAGTCCGCCGGCGGCGAGTGCGACCGCGCCGCGATCCGTGAACTCATCGAACGAGTTCACCCCGAACGCGATGAGCGCCAGCGCCGCCGCCGTTCCGAGCACGCCCGTGAGGATGAGCAGCGTGCGCTCGGAGATCCGGCGCAGCGCGACGAGGAGGAACGACACCGCCACGACGGCGAATCCCGCGACGAAGACGGCTTCGAAGACGATCTCCATCGTGGAATCGTACGGCGTTACGAGGAGGACGCCGAGGGCGCGGGGGTCGCGCTCGTGTCGCCGAGGCGTTGCTGCACCGCCCTGGCGACCCGGGCGGCGAGCAGATCGGACGACTCGCCGGCGCCGCCGCCCGTGTAGGTCATGACGACCGCGATGAAGGCGCCGCGCGGCGTGTAGACGAGCCCGGCGTCGTGGCGCGCGTCGCTCAGCCAGCCCGCCTTGTGCGCGACGATCGCGCGCTTGCCGAGCAGCCGGTCGATCTTCCCGTGATCCGACGAGTGCGCGAGGAACCAGAGGATCGCCCGCGCGTCGCTCGCCTCGAACGTGCCCTCGAGGTCGAGCAGCGGGCCCTCGCCCTGCGCGGCCAGGTGGACGAAGCGGAAGAGCTGCGCGAGATCCCAGGCGGACGTGTACTTGCCGACGAACTCCGGCTCCGACTCGGTCTCGAGCGGGATCGGCGGACCGGTCGACGCGATCAGGAACGCGCCGTAGAGATGCGAGTCCTCGAGGTCGAGCGCGCCGAGCGTTCGGTTCACCTGCTCGGCGCCGCCCTCGTCGGTCGAGCCGATCCAGCGCAGCAGCTCGTTCGCGGCCTCGTTGTCGGAGTCCACGAGCATGTCGCGCAGGAGCACGTCGAGCTCCGTTCCCTCCTCGGGCCGGTCGGAGAGGATGCGCAGCGTCTCGATCGCGATTGCGAGCTTCACCGTGGACGCCGCCGGGAAGCGCGCCGTGGCGTTCCAGGCGGCGCCGGCGCCCGTCTGCAGGTTCTCGACGTAGACGGCCGACATCGCGGGGAAGCCGTCGACGAGCTCGTCGACCGCGGCGGCCAGGCTCGCGTCCTCGTGGGTCGACTCGGCCGTTTCGGCGTCGGCGGCGGGGAGCCCGAGCACCTTCTGGATGCGCGTCGTGCCCGAGTTGCCGAGCGCGTCCTCGGCGACGACCTCGATCGTCGCGTCGCGCGGCGGGAGGTCGACCTGGAGCTCGAACTTCTTCCCGTCGACCTGCACGGCGTCTTTCCCGCGGCCGTTCACCTTCACGACGACGCGGTACGTGCCGGGCTGCACCGTCCCGGAAATGCGCCCGAACGACGCCTCGCGGGAGGCGGGGGCGACGAGTGCGGGAGGGTTCACATGGGCGGGTAGCTCGAGCGCGAGCGCGAAGGCCATCGGGCTATTGTTGCTGCGTGGGGCTCGCGGAGGACATTTCAACCGCGCGAGCCGCGGCGGCAGGGTTTGCGGGCGAGGGCGAAGAGCTGGTCGGAGTCGTCCCCACGGAGCCGTCGCCGGGGCGGCGCGTCTACCTCTGCGCGTACCAGTTCGGCGAGGAGCGGCGCTGGCTCGCGGTCGATGCGGGCGGTCTTGCGCTCACGGAGCGGCGGCTCGTCCGCGAGGCCGTTTCCATCGCTGCGCTGTGCGAGCTGGCCGAGGAGAACGCGGGCGGCGGGAACCTGCCCGAGCTGCGGGCGCGGCTCGAGGAGATCCGGCTCGCCGACAGTCCCGAGGGGATCGAGGACGCCGAGGAGGCCGCGGCGGCCTTGGCGGGCGCGATCGTGCCCGAGCCGCGGGTCGCGAGCGGCGCCTACCTCGACGCGATCGGCGCGGCCGCGGCACGCTTGGAGCGTGCACTGGGAGACAACGGCGCGCCGTTCGCCGAGGCGATGAAGGCCGGCATCGGCGCGGCCGAGGAGCTTTCCAACGAGGTCGAGCGCGGCTACAAGGCCGCGCTCGAATGAGAAAGGAGACATTGATGGAAGGTGGATTCGGATTCCCGTTCGGGGGCGACCCGGACGACCTGATGCGCTCGCTGCGCGAGTTCGCCGAGCAGCAGAGCGAGGCGGTGGCGGAGTCGCAGCGCGAGCAGTTCGCGACCCTGACGCTGAACACGGCGGTCGAGCTGACCGCGGCCGCGCTCGGGCAGATGGAGGTGACGGGCTCCTCCGACGAGCAGGCGATCAAGCTGCGCGACGCGATGCGCGTCCTGTTCCCGGAGTCGGTCGCGCTCGTGTCCGCGGCGCGTCAGGGGTTCATGCAGGAGCGCTAGGCGATGATGGAGTAGCCGCCGTCGAGGACGATCGTCTGCCCTCGGATCATCGCGGCCTGCGGCGAGGCGAGGAACTCGACGGCGTCGGCGATGTCCTCGGGGTCGACCAGGCGGCCGGCGGGCGTGCGCTCGCGGAAGGTGGCGAGCATCCCCTCGCGGTCGGGGAAGTGGTCCAGCGCGCCGGTCTCGACGAGGCCGGCCGAGACGCAGTTGACGCGGATGTCCTGCGGCGCGAGCTCGACGGCGAGGTAGCGCACGAGCGACTCGATCGCCGCCTTCGAGGTGCCGACGAGCGAGTAGTTGTCGAGCACGCGGTCCGAGCCGAGGCTCGAGATCGCGACGATCGCGCTTCCCGGCGGCATGGCCGGCGCGGCGTGGCGGGCGAGCGTGAAGAGAGCGCGGGCGTTCGCGTTCAGCGTCCAGTCCCAGTGCTTCTCCGTCAGCTCGGCGATCGGCCTGATCACGCCCGTGGCGGCGTTCGAGACGAGGACGTTCAGCGGCCCGGCGGCCTCGATGATCTCGCGCGCGTTGTCGGGATCCCCGAGGTTGCCGCGCAGGACGAGGGCCTCGGCGCCGGCGGCGCGGATCTCTTCGGCGGTCGCCTCGGCGGCCTTGTCGTTGCGCAGGTAGCTGATGCCGACCTGGCGCGCGCCCCCGGCCGCGAACCGGAGCGCGATCGCGCGCCCGATGCCGCGGGTCCCGCCGGTGACGAGAACGTTCGCGCCCTGGAAGCTCACGGGTGGTTGGGCGCCGGCGATGCGGGCGCGCTCGACGGGAGGCTCGACCAGCCCGCGCGCGTCTTCGGCTCGAGCGGGCCCTCCTCGGCCTTCGACGACGCGTGGCCGAGGCGGTCGAGGAGCGCGATCTTCTCCTCCGCGTAGGCGCGGGTCGGGTGTCCCGGCGGAAGGTCTGCGACGAGCGCCTTCACCCGGGCGCGGATCTGGTAGGCGAAGTGCGGCGTCGCGGGGCCGACGAGGTAGTCGATGTCGTCCGTCGTCGGCTCGGCCATGGGCGCGACTTTACCGCCTGGATCTAGACTCCTGCGGCCGGCCCGCGCGGGCCGGCAAACAGACAGGAGGCGCTTCATGTCGCTCCGTTCAATCTTTTCCGACGCGTTGAAGAAGGTAAAAGGCACGCAGCCCAAGCCCGAGGTGGACATGAAGACTCTCGGTCCCATGGGCCACTCGACGCCCGAATCGGCCGGTGGGGCGTTCGACCCACTCAGGCCCACGCCGGAGTCCGGTTCCGGGAAGGGGATCGATCACGGTGACGTGTCCCCGTCCGGGGACCCGGGGATCAAGTCGGCCGACCCGGAGGAGGGTGGCGAGGTGACCACGATGCCGGAGTCCCATGCCGGGAAAGGGATCGATCGCGGTGACGTGTCGTCGGGCGGGGACCCGGGCATCAAGTCGGCCGATCCGGAGGAGGGTGGAGAGGTGACTCCGACGGCGGAGGCTGAGGCCGGGAAGGGGATCGACCGTGGGGACGTGGCCGTGGCGGGGGATCCGCAGGTCTCGTCGGGCGATCCCGAGGAGGGTGGCGAGGTGAACCGCCCCAGCGCGGGCTAGGCGCGGACCTGTCTGCAGGGGCCATGTCAGGGGTCAGACCCCGGCCATGGCCCGCAGGGACATGGCCCACGGGGCACCGCTAGTGTCCGGGCGCCGTGCGCAACCGCATCCCCCCGGACGTTCTGCTCCTCGTCACTGTCCTTTTTTGGAGCTTCAACTTCACGGTCGTCAAGTACGCGCTGACGCACGGGTGGGAGCCGCTGACCTACTCGTCCGTGCGCTTCGCGCTCGGCGCGGCGATCTTCTCCAGCTTCACGCTCGCGCGCGAGCACACGCTCCGCGTTCAGCGCCGTGACCTGACCCTGCTGATCGTCGCCGCGATGCTCGGGATCTTCCTGAACCAGGTCTCGTTCGCGTACTCGGTGCGTCTGACCACCGCCTCGACGGTCGCACTCCTCTTCGGCACGCTCCCGATTTTCGTGGCCCTCGTCTCCCACGCCTTCGGGCTGGAGCGCCTCGGCCTGCGCCACTGGATGGCCGCGGTCGTCTCCTTCTTCGGCGTCGGGCTCGTCGCCGCCGGTGCCGCGAGCGGTTTCGTCGGGAACCTCAAGGGCGTCACGCTCGGGCTCATCGCCTCGGCCACCTGGGCCGCCTACTCGGTCGCGATGGGCCCGCTCATGCGCCGTTACTCGCCGTACCGGATCAGCGCGTTCGTGCTCATCGTCGGCTCGATCCCGCTCCTCGTCGCCTCGGCGCACCAGATCGTGACGCAGGACTGGGCGGAGCTCACGACGCTCGCGTGGGCGTGCTTCATCTACAGCCTGTTCTTCTCATTGGTCTTCACGAACATCATGTGGTTCACCGCCATCGACCGGGTCGGCGCGGCGCGTTCGTCGCTCTACGCGAACCTCCAGCCGTTCCTGGGCGCGATCTGGGCGCTGCTCATCCTCTCGGAGACGATGACCTGGGTCCAGGTCGTGGGCGGCGTCGTGATCGCCGGCGGGATCTTCCTGGCGCGCGGCCAGAGACCGCCTGTCGCTTCTCCCGACTGATCTATGCTCGAAGGCATGAGCGCCCCGGCCCTGATCCTCGATTTCGACGGCACGATCACCGAGCAGGATCTGCTCGACGCGATCGCGACCCGCTTCGGCGACGAGGACGTCTTCGCCGAGCTCGAGGTCGGCCTGCTCGACGGCGGGCTGCCGCTCCACGAGGTGATCCGCCGGGAGTTCGCGCCGGTCAAGGCGCCGCTCCCGGACGTGATCGAATGGGTGCTCGCGAACGCGAAGACCCGGCCCGGCTTCGCGGAGCTCGTCGCGCACGCGCGCGAGCGCGGCTACGAGGTCACGGTCGTCTCCTCGGGCTTCAAGGAGTTGATCGAGCCCGTGCTCGAACGCGAGGGCCTCGGCGACTTGCCGCTCGTCGCCAGCTCGGCCGACCCCGACCCGTCGGGCTGGAAGATCACCTTCCAAGACGAGGACGTCTGCCCGGTCTGCGGCCAGGCGTGCAAGCGCGCGTCCGTTCAGGCGCTCACGAACGGCGGCACGCTCGTCTACGTCGGCGACGGCTACTCCGACCGCTGCGCCGCCGAGCTCGCCGACCACGTCTTCGCGCGCACCGGCCTCGCCCGCTACCTCGAATCGAAGGGCGTCGACTACGTCCCGTTCGAGGATTTCCACGACATCGCGAGGGCGCTGCCGTGAACGAGGAGCAGCGCACCGCGGACGCGCTCGAGGTCGACCTCGAGACGATGCGCGCGCTCGGCTACCGCATGGTCGACCTGCTCGTCGAGCGCACCGCCGGACTGGACGAGAGCAAGGTCTGGCGCGGCGCCTCCCGCGCCGAGATGGAGTCGCGCCTGCGCGAGGGCCCGCCGGCCGGGCCGACGGACGCCGCCGAGCTCTTCCGCCGGCTCGAGACCGACGTGCTTCCGTTCACCGGCCAGCACGACCACCCGCGCTTCTTCGGCTACACGCCGAGTTGCCCCACCTGGCCCGGGATCCTCGGAGACTTCCTCGCGAGCGGCGCCAACGTCTTCGCGGGAACCTGGCTCCAGTCGGCCGGACCGAGCACGGTCGAGCTGATCGTCATCGACTGGTTCCGCCAGTGGCTCGGGTACGGCGGGCGGGCGTCGGGGATCCTCCTCCCGGGCGGCTCGCTCGCGAACCTCACGGCCTTCGCGTGCGCGCGCGAAACCCAGGCGGGGGGTCGCGCCGAGAACTCGGTCGTCTACGTCACCTCGCAGGTGCACTCGTCGGTCACGCGCGGGTTCCAGGTGGTCGGGATCAAGCCGGACCAGGTGCGCTCGATCGGCGTCGACGAGCATCTGCGCATGCGGCCCGACGCGCTGGCGGCCGCGATCGAGGCCGACGTCCAGGCGGGACGGCAGCCGTTCATGGTCGTTGCCACCGCCGGGACGACGAACACCGGCGCGATCGACCCGATCGCCGAGATCTCGGCCGTCTGCTCCGACCACGACGTCTGGCTGCACGTGGACGCCGCGTACGGCGGGTTCGCGATGCTCACCGACCGCGGCCGCGACTGGCTCACGGGGATCGACCAGGCCGATTCGGTCGCGCTCGACCCGCACAAGTGGCTCTACCAGCCGTACGAGTGCGGGTGCCTGATCGTCCGCGACGGCCCGCTGCTCTCCCAGGCCTTCCACGTGATGCCGGACTACCTCCAGGACACGGCCGTGGGCGGCGTCGAGGTCAACTTCGCCGACCGCGGCATCCAGCTCACGCGGGCCGCTCGGGGCCTGAAGCTCTGGCTCTCGCTCCAGTACTTCGGCGTGGACGCGTTCCGCGAGGCGATCGACCGCTCGCTCGACCTGGCCGTTCTCGCGCAGGAGCGCATCGAGGCCTCGGAGGAGTTCGAGCTGCTCTCGCCGGCGACGCTGGGCATCGTCTGCTTCCGCCGGCGGCCTGCGGGGATGGACGACGAGCCCGCGCTCGAGGCGCTCAACACCGATCTCGTTCGCCGCTTCGCGGAGAGCGGCGAGGGCCTCATCTCGTCGACGCGCATCGACGGGAGCTACTCGATGCGGATGTGCATCCTGAACCACCGCACCCGGGCCGAGGACGTCGAGCGCACGCTCGCCTGGCTCGAGTCCGCGCCGCCGAGCACGTAAGGCCGCCGAGCGCCTAAGAAGCACTCGCGCCCGTCCGCGCGCGCGTCCTACTTTCGGGTTCCCTATCCCTCCCGCCTACGGCGTAAAGCCTACCCCGCGAAAACGCACGGAACATGCGCGTTTGCGCCGACTCTGCGCCGAAGGTGTGACGGAAGACGCATAGCCTTCGTGCGTGTTCATCCAGCTGCCCGAGCCGTTCGACTTCTCGCTCACGACCGAGCGCTTCCGCGCGTTCGGCGACGACCTCGCCAACCGCTGGATCGACGGGCGGCTCGTGCGGGTGCTCGGCGGGCGTGAGGTCGCAATCGGGCCGGCGCCGGGAGGGGTGGAGATCGACTCGGACGCGCCGGAGGAGGTTCGCCGCTTCCTCGGCGGCGGCTTCGACCTCGCGCCGCTCGCCGCCACCGACGATCCCGTGCTAGCGCGGCTCGTCGGCGAGCTGCACGGACTGCGCCCAGCCCAGGTTCCGGACCCGGTCGAGGCGCTCGTCACCGCGATCACGTCGCAGCAGATCTCGCTGCGCGCGGCGGCGGCGATCCGCGGCCGGCTCATCCAGGCGTTCGGCGTTGAGCACGCCCGCGCCTGGGCGTTCCCGACCCGGGAACGGCTCGCGGCCGCGGAGCCGGACGAGCTCATTGCGCTCGGCTTCTCGCGCAGCAAGGCCGCCTACACGGTCGGCGTCGCTCGCAGCGAGGTCGACTTCCATGCGCTCGCCGCGCTCTCGGACGACGAGGTCAAGCACGAGCTCGTCTCCCTGCCGGGGATCGGCGAGTGGACGGCCGACTGGTTCCTCGCCCGCCACCTGGGCCGCGCCGACGCCTGGCCCGCGGGGGATCTCGCGCTGCGCAAGGTCGTCTCGGGGTTCTACTGGGACGGCCGCCCGACGACGATCGACGAGGTGCGCCGCTTCGGCGACCGCTTCGCGGGCTACCGCAACCTGGCCGCGCACTACCTGCTGGTCGGCGCGCGGGTGGAGCGCGCGACGTAGGGTTCCCGCGATGCCGTACCAGGCCCGGATCGACGAACAGCCGACCGAGGACTCGCTGCGCGAGCTGGTCGAGGCCGCGCGCGCCGCAGGGGAGGAGCACATCCTCGTCGAGACCTCGCACGACGCGGGCGACGCCTGGATCCGCGCCGGGTTCAGCGAGGTCACGCGCGTGATGACCGCGCCGGTCGAGGCGATCGAGAGCCACCTCGGCGGAGCGCACGAGCCGTCGTACGGCTCGATCCACGTCCAGTCGGACGATCTCGATGCCGTCACCCGGGCCGTGCGCCAGTTCGTGCCGCGCCTGCCCGGAGGCTCGAAGGGCAGCGTCGTCGTTCCGCCGCGCGACGGCTGGACGTCGGTCTACGACGAGCTCTGCGACCGCGAACCCGAGATGCTCCGCCGGTTGGCCCGCGAGCTCTCCGACCGGATGGGCGCGTTCGTGGTCGCGATCGGCGCCGAGGAGGCCGCCGTCGTCCGCTACGTCGCGCTCGAGCGCGGCCGGGTCGTCGACGAGTACCTGTCCGTCCCCGAGTTCTACGGCTCGCTGCCGCCCGGCGACGTGATCGCCTTCGGCGCCAACCCGCGCCTCATGGCCCGCCTCACCGGCGCCGACCCCGACGCCGTCCGCGAGACCGCCCGCACCGGCCGCGCCCCCGAGGAACTGCCGCCCGCGCCGGAGCTGCTCGCGGCGATCGCGACCCTTTTCTCGCTGCCGGGAGCGACGCACGGCTATCCCGAGGCCCGCGAGGCCGAGGGCGCGATCGACCTGCCGCGATGAAGCCGACCATCCTCCTCCTGCACGCCTTTCCGCTCGACCCGCGGATGTGGGACGGCGTGCGCGCACCGCTCGAGGCCGCAGGGTGGACGGTCGAGGCGCCTGAGCTCGGCGACGGCGAGACGATGGCCGCGTGGGCGACGAAGATCCTCGCCGCCACCGAAGGCCCGCTCGTGCCGGTCGGGAGCTCGATGGGCGGCTACCTCGCGTTCGAGCTGTGGCGCCAGGCGTCCGACCGCATCGTGGGGCTCGGTCTTGTCGGCACGCGTCCCGGCGCCGATTCGCCCGAGGCGCGCGAGGCCCGCGAGGCGACGCTGCGGCTGCTCGCCGAAGGCGGCGTCGCGGCGCTGTGGGCGCAGATGGAGCCCAAGCTCACGGCCGAACCTGCTCCGATGACGCCTGCCCAAGACGAAGCGCGCGTCGTGAACGCCGTAAAGGCGATCCGCGACCGCGAGGACTCGACGGTGCTCCTCCCGGAGATCGGCGTGCCGGTGCTCGTCGTCGCCGGCACGGAGGACGCTTTGATCCCGCCCGCGGAGTCGGAGGCCATGGCCGCGGCGCTGCGAACGCGCGGCTCGTGCTCATGCCCGGCGCGGGCCACCTGCCGCCGGTCGAGCGCCCGGACGAGCTGTCCGCGGAGCTGCTCGCCTTCCTGGAGGAGCTCGCGTGACCGGCGACGAGCTCGCGGCCCTCCTCGCCGACGACGCGGTAAACCTCGTCGACGTGCGCACGCCGACCGAGTACGAAGGCCTGGCCGGCCACAGCTGCGATCCGGTTCAGGGGCACATCCCGGGCGCGGTCAACATCGAGCTCGAGCAGCTGCTCCACGCCGACCGCCGCAAGGAGCTCGAGGCGCTCCTCGAGGAGCGCGGCATCGACTCGGCGAAGCCGATCGTCGTCTACTGCCACTCCGGCTCGCGCTCCGGGATTGCGGCGACGGCGCTCAACCAGGCCGGCTTCGAGACCGTGAACTACCACGGCTCGTGGCACGAGTGGTCGCGTCGGTAGTTACGCGGCGACGCGCGCGGACGACACGTAGCTCAGGAAATTCCGTGCCATCACGCGGCCGAGCTCGTTCCAGCCGGCGATCCGCTGGGCGACCTCGGCCCGCGCCGTGTCTCGGTCGAAGCCGAGCGCGATCGCGTCCGGGTCGGTGTCGTAGTTCGTGATCCAGTTGTTGCAGATCTCGGAGGTGACCTCCGCGTGGAACTGCAGGCCCCAAACATTGTCCCCGAGGCGGTAGCCCTGGAGGCAAACCGGGCTCGTCGCCAGCTCGACGGCGCCGGCCGGAAGATCCGAGCAGTAGCTGTGCCACTGGTACGCCGTGAAGCGCGACGGCAGCGAGCCGAGGACGGGATCGCTCGCGGCCGCAGCGGCCAATTCGACGTCGTACCAGCCGATCTCGGGTTCGCTCACGCGTGAGACCGTTCCGCCGCTCACCGCCGCGAGGAGCTGGCTCCCCAGGCAGATGCCGAGGAGCGGGACGCCCGCGTCGAGGAGCTCCGAGATCGCGTCGCGTTCCTCGTGGAGCCATGGGTGGCCGTCGACCTCGTGCACGTTCATCGAGCCGCCCATGACGAGCGCGGCGTCGTAGCTCGCGAGCGGGTGGGCCGGGAGATCGCCCAGTGTGTAGCTGCGGATCTCGATCTCCGCGCCGGAGGCGACGACCTCCTCGCCGAGCACGCCCGGGCCGGCGTCCTTGCCGTGGATGAGGGCGAGAATCCGCACAGACCTAGCTTAGTGCTCTCGCGCGCAAAGAGGACTGCAGATCGGCTGCGGCGGGGCCGGGCGTGCCCTCGCCGACCGGTGCCCCGTCGAGCGCCACGACCGGCATCACCTCCCGCACCGAGGAGGAGGTGAACGCCTCGTCGGCGCCGGCCAGATCGGCGAGCGGGAACGCGCCCTCGCGCACCTCGTAGCCGAGCCCGCCCGCTTCCTCGAGCAGGGTCGTGCGCGTCACGCCGGCGAGGATCCCGAGGTCGAGCGCGGGGGTGAAGAGCGTGCGGCCGCTCCGCCACCAGATGTTCGTGACCGGGCCCTCGAGAACGACGTCGCCCTGGCCGAGGAAGACCGCGTCGTCGGCGCCGCGCCGCTTGGCCTCCGCCTCGGCGGCCATGTTCACCGCGTAGCTCGTTGACTTCACGCCGCCGAGCATCCACGGCGCGTCGCTGCGGTCGGCCGCCTCCATCGCCAGCGGGATCGAGGCGAGCTTCAGCCCCTCGGCGCGGCGCTCGTCGAGGCCGGGCGGCAGGCTCGAAACGAGCGCCAGCCCGGTCGGCTCGTCCGTGTCCTCGCGGCCGGCGGTCCAGTAGAGCCGCAGCACCGCCTCGGGCTCGCCGGCGGCGGCGAGCGCCTGAGCCGCGAGCTCCTCGAGGCCGTCCAGCGGAGGAAGGCCGATGCGCTGCGCAGATCCGGCCAGGCGTTCGAGGTGATCCGCGAGCCGGAAAGGCCGTCCCGCGTAGACCCGCGCGGTCTCGAAGGCGGCGCGCCCGCGAAGGAAGCCCTGGTCGTCGGCGTAGAGGACGGGGTCGTTCGGCCCCACGACGCCGCGGCCGCGGACGGCCACCGCGAGGAGCGTCACGCGGGCACCGCGGTGCGGCTGCCGATCCGCTGGAGGAGCGGCCGCGCCTTGACCCAGGACTCCTCGATCTCCTCGTCGGGATCGGAGTCCCAGACGATCCCGCCGCCGACCCAGAGGTGGATGCGGCCCGCCGCAAGCGCGAAGGTGCGGATGGTGAGCGCCAGGTCGAAGTCGCCGTTCGGCCAGATCGTGCCGAGCGCGCCCATCGAAGCTCCGCGGCCGACCGGCTCGAGCGCGGCGATCAGGTCGACGGCGGCGATCTTCGGCGCGCCGGTGATCGAGCCGCCGGGGAAGGTGGCGCGGAGGATCTCCGGGAGGGTCACGCCGTCGCGCAGGGTTCCCTCGACCGTGGAGACGAGGTGTGCGACGCCGGCGAGCTGCTCCTCGGCCATGAGCTCGGGCCAGCGCACCGAGCCGGGCTCGCACACGCGCGCGAGGTCGTTGCGCTCGAGGTCGACGATCATCGTGTGCTCGGCCGCGTCCTTCTCGGAGTCGTGCAGCTCGGCTGCGTCGTCGAGCGGTCGCGTCCCCTTGATCGGGCGCGTGGTCAGGGTGCGGCCGCGGCGTTGCAGGAAGAGCTCCGGCGAGGCCGAGACGATCGCCCAGCCGTCGCCCTCGAGCGGTGCGGGGTGGAGCGGGTCGAGTCCGGCCAGGCGCTTGGCCAGCCCGGCGGCGTTCCCGCGGAACGGCGCCGAGAGGTGCTGGACGAGGTTGACCTGGTAGACGTCGCCGCGCTCGATCGCCGAGCGGACGGCGCGGATCGCCTGGCCGTAGTCGTCCGGGTGCCAGGTGTGCTCCCAGGTGCCGATCTCGATCTCCTGGGGCGCTGCGGGCGCGCGGCCGAGGCGGCAGGCGGCGAGCGGCAGCGCGCACGGTTCGGGCGGCGCGGGCAGGTTCAGCCGCCGCAGCCGGTCGGAGATCCCGTAGCCGAAGTAGACGTCGGCCGGCTGCGTCCCGCCGTAGAAACCGGCGTCCTCCAGATACTCCGCAACCGCGTCGAACGGCTCTCGTGTGTCCCAGACCTCGAGCACGCGCGTAACGCTAGTCGTTCCGGCCGCTCTCGCGGGCGTCCGAAACAGACACCGAACAAGATATGAAGGGTCTGACCCCGGTCGTGTCCGTCGGGGCCACGTCGATTCGGCGCAACGCCGCATTCCGGCTGGATCCACATGATCCGCGAAAGGACATGTCCGGGGTCAGACCCCGGGCATGGCTCGAATGGGCATGTCCGTCCGCGGTCCAGGGCCGCTCGTAGAATCGCCCCATGGACGAGCGCCCCATCGGCATCTTCGACTCCGGCGCCGGCGGGCTCACCGTTCTCCACGAGTGCCTGGTCACGCTGCCGGCCGAGGACTTCGTCTACCTCGGCGACGGCGCCCGCTGCCCGTACGGCCCGCGCTCCGCGGACGAGGTGCAGACGTTCGCGCTCGAGCTCGGCACCTACCTCGAGCGCCAGGGCGTGAAGCTGATCGCCGCCGCCTGCAACACCGCCACCGCCGTCGCGCTTCCGCTCCTCCAGGAGCAGCTCACCGTGCCGGTCGTCGGCGTGCTCACTCCGGAGGCGCACGCCGCGGTCCAGGCCACGCGCAACCGGCGCATCGGCGTTCTCGCCACCGAGGGAACCGTCGCGAGCGGCCGCTACGCCGACGTCATCCACTCTCTCGACGCGGGCGTCACCGTCACGGAGATCGCCTGCCCGCGCCTCGTTCCGCTCATCGAGGGGAACGCCGAGACCGAGGAGCTCTTCGCCGCGGTGCGCGAATACGCCGCGCCGCTGAAGGAGGCCGGCGTGGACACGGTCGTCCTCGGCTGCACGCACTACCCGCTCCTGCGCCCGCTGTTCGAGCGCATCTTCGGCCGCGCGACGACGCTCGTCTTCTCCGCCGACGAGACCGCCCGCGAGGTCGCCGAGACGCTCGCCCGCAAGGGGATCGGCAACGACCCGGCGCGCGAGGGCGCGACCACCTTCCTCACCACCGGCGAGGCCGGCGACTTCGCCGCGCTCGGCGAGCGGTTCCTGCAGCTTCCCGTCCGTGCCGTCCGCACCGTTTCGCTCAACGACCTAGCGTTGGCGCCGGCATGAGAGAAGGTCGAGCGCCCAACGAGCTCCGCCCGGTGAGCATCGTCCCGAACTTCCTGGAGCAGGCCGACGGCTCGGCGCTGATCTCGCTCGGCTCGACGCGGGTGCTCTGTACGGCCACGGTCGAGGACGGGATCCCGCGCTGGCTCGAGGGGAAGGGCGAGGGCTGGCTGACGGCCGAGTACGGGATGCTCCCGGCATCGACCGGCGAGCGGATGCGGCGCGAGGCGAGCGCCGGCCGCCAGAAGGGCCGCACGGTCGAGATCCAGCGGCTGATCGGCCGGTCGATCCGCGGCGGCTACGACCTGAAGAACCTCGGCGAGCGGACGCTCTGGCTCGACTGCGACGTCCTCCAGGCCGACGGCGGCACGCGCACCGCCGCGGTCTCGGGCGCCTGGGTCGCGCTCGTCCTCGCCGCGCGCAAGAAGGGCTTCACCGAGCCGCCCGAGCACATCGCCGCCGTCTCGCTCGGGATCGTCCAAGGTGAGCTGCTGCTCGACCTCGACTACAAGGAGGACTCCTCCGCCGACGTGGACATGAACGTCGTCATGACCGGAGGCGGACGCCTGATCGACATCCAGGCGACGGCCGAGCGCGAGCCGTTCACGCACGAGCGGCTCGGCGAGATGGTCGCCCTCGCACGGACGGGAATCGAGCAGATCGCAGCCGCGCAGCGCGACGCGGTCGACCGTGCCTGACCTCTCGTACGTCGACATCGCCCTGCGGCTGCTCGTCGCCGCGCTCCTCTGCGGCGCGATCGGGCTCGAGCGGGAGCTGCGCGAGCGGGCCGCCGGCCTGCGGACGCACATGCTCGTCGGCGTCGGCTCGGCGCTCTTCACGCTGGTGTCCGCGTACGCCTGGGGGGATTTCACCTTCGAGGGGTCGGTGACGTTCGACCCGACCCGGATCGCCGCCCAGATCGTCGCCGGCATCGGCTTCCTCGGCGCCGGCGTGATCATCCGCCAGGGGCTGTCGGTGCGCGGCGTCACGACCGCGGCGGGCCTCTGGGTGGTCGCGGGAATCGGGATGGCGTGCGGCGCCGGCTACTTCGCCGCCGCCCTGATCGCGACCGCGATCGTGCTGCTGGGCCTCGGCCCGGTGCGCTGGCTCGAAGGCGCGCCGATGGTCCGCGGCCTGCGCCGCCAGACCGTCGTCTTCCAGGTGGACGTGGAGCCGGGCGCGCCGGTCGGCCCCGTGGTCGACGCGGTCGAGGCGAACCACGTGAAGGTCAAGCGTGTCGAGTTGGGCCGCGAGCGCGACGCGCGCCGGATCCGCGTCGAGGTCGAGCTGCCCGCGAATGTCGAGCCGACGCAGATCGTCGATCAGCTGTCCCGCCTGGAGGACGTCGTCGCGGTGCGCACCGAATCGTGAGGCTCGTCCTCGTCTCGGAGAACGCGAACAAGGCGCGCGAGCTCGGCGACGCGCTTCCCGGCTGGACGGTGGAGCGCTGGCAGGGCCCGCCGCTGCCGCCCGAGACGGCCGAGACGTTTCGCGACAACGCGCGCGGCAAGGCGCTCCACGGCCGCGCCGCGGGCGATGCCGACGCGTGGATGGCCGGCGAGGACTCGGGCCTCGAGGTGGCCGCGCTCGACGGCGCGCCGGGGATCTTCTCCGCCCGCTACGCCGGAGAGGACGCGACCGACGAGGCGAACGTCGAAAAGCTTCTCGCGGCGCTCGCAGGCGTCGCGGACCGCCGCGCGCGCTACGTCTGCGAGCTGGTCGCGCTCGGCCCCGACGGCGAGGAGATCGCGGTCAACGGCACGCTCGCAGGCTCCATCGCGCACGAGCCGAGAGGCGGCGAGGGCTTCGGCTACGACCCGGTTTTCGTCCCGGACGGGGAGACGCAGACGACCGCGGAGCTCGGCAACGCGTGGAAGTCGAGCCACAGCCACCGGGCGAAAGCGGCGCAGGCGCTGGCGGTCGCATTAGGCGTCGACGCGCCGGAGCGTTAGATTTCTCCTGTGCTGTTCTCACACGACACCAAGGTCGAGTCGCTCGGCCGCGCGCCGCTCTTCAGCGATCTCTCCAAGGACGAGCTCGCGCAGCTCGCCAAGGCGACCGAGGATCTCGAGGTCGAAGCGGGCCGCGTCCTCTGCCGCGAGGGCGATCTGGCCCAGGAGTTCTTCGTGATCATCGAGGGGACGGCCGACGCCACGAAGGACGGCCAGCATCTCCGCACGATGAGCGACGGCGACTTCTTCGGCGAGATCGCGCTGATCGTGGACATCCCGCGCACCGCGACCGTGACGGCCACCGCGCCGCTGCGGTTCTTCGTGCTCTCGCGCCAGTCGTTTTGGAGCATGATCGACGGGATGCCCGGCGTGGAGCGCAAGATCCTGCAGGCGCTCGCCAAGCGCGCGCTGACGACGACCGACGACGAGCTCTAGGCCAAACCCTTCGGCGGTTCGTCCGGCCGCCTGCGCCCGTGCGCGAGGTACCAGTTGACCTCGGCGCCGAGCACGAGCACGTTCGCCATCAGGTAGATCCAGACGAGCAGGAGCAGCAGCCCGCCGAACGCCTGGAGCGACGCGAGGTCGCCGCTCGCCCGCACGAACAGCGGAAGCACCTGGAACGTCGCTTGCAAGACGACGGCTGCGAAGAGCGCGCCCGGGAACGTTTCCCGCCACGGGATGCGCGCGTTCGTGAGCAGCGTGTAGATGCTCCAGAGCACGCCGAGGAGGAGCGCGGTCGAGAGCGCGATTCCCCAGAGGTAGGCGAGCGCGCCGCCGAAGCGGCCCGAGTCCTGCGCCAGGTTCACGCCGATCGTTCCGATGAGGAGCGAGACGAAGAGCAGCGCGAGCCCGGCCGCGGTGAGCACGAAGACGAGCGCCTTCTGGCGGACGAATGGCCGGTTCTGGAGCCCGTAGACGATGTTGAGCGCCGACTCGACCACGCTGAAGAAGCCGAGCGCCGCCCAGATCAGCGTGATCCCGCCGACGATGCCGAGCTCGGCCGCGCTCGCCTGGATGTCCTCGACGACGGAGACGAGCCGCTCGACCGAGCTGGCCGGGAACGCGCGCTGAAGCTGCTCGATCAGGTAGCTCGACTCGTCGGGCGTTCCCGCAAGCCCGATCAGCGACAGCGCGAGGAAGAGGATCGGGACGAAGGCGAGGAGCGCGAAGTAGGCGATCATCGCGGCCAGGTGCGTCCCGCGGTCGGCGAGGAACTTCCCGAGCACCGGAGTCGGCCTGGCCACCCGCCCGAGTCTGGAGTGGCGGAACGAGCCTGAGTCCCCGAACTGCGCTGGGCGGCGCGAGGACGGCGTCCTCGGTTGCGCCCGTATTCCCGATACGGCGCGCCCTGCGTCCTTGCCTCGCACCGCCCAGCGCACCCCGGCAACGAGGCACGTCCACCACCCTCCCGGGAGCGCACCCCTGCTAGGTTCCGGGGCATGGACGCCCAGGCCGCGCTCGCGGATCTCACCTCCGTTTCCTCGCAAGTGCGTGCGGCGGTGCTCATCGGTCCGCGCGGCGCCGTGCTCGGCTCGACCATCGAAGACGGCGACGTTACGGCCGCCGCGGCGCTCGCCCTGGCCGAGGCGGCCGAGGAGGCGAGCCGCCGCACCGGCCTCACCGACCTCGTCGTCTCCACCGATGGCGGCGCCGTGTTTCTCGTGCGCGAGGGCGGCCGCACGCTCGCGGCCACGACCGATCCGGATCCCACGGTCGGGCTCGTCCTCTACGACCTGCGCGCCGCGCTTCGGGCCACGGACAAGCCGAAGCCGCGCAAGAAGGCCGCCGATGCGTAAGGCGCGCTGGGCGGTCGTCACCGCGGCCGGCGTTGCCGCGGTCGCGTTCATCCGCCGGGCGCGGAGCGGCTCGAGCGAGCGCGCGGAGCTCTACTTCGACGACGGCTCGATGGTCTCGCTCGTCGGCTCGCCCGAGGCGGAACGCCTCATCCTGCTCGCGCGCGCCGTGCTCGGAACGACCAGGTGACCGACGCCGAGCTGGCGGCGCTCCTCAAGGAACGCGCGTACCTCGAGGGCGACTTCGTCCTGCGTTCCGGCCGCCGGTCGCGCTACTACCTGGACAAGTACCGCTTCGAGACGCATCCCGACCTGCTGCGTGCTCTGGGCGAGAGGATCGCCGACCGAGCGCTCGCGCTCGAGGAGCGTCCGGATCTCCTGGCAGGGCCCGAGCTGGGCGCTGTGGCGCTTGCGGCCGCTGGCTCCCTGGCCTCGGGCCTGCCGTTCCTGATCGTCCGCAAGGACGCCAAGGGCTACGGCACGGAGAACCGGATCGAGGGCGTTTTCGAGGCCGGCCAGCGCGTCTGCCTGGTCGAAGATGTGGTGACCACAGGCGGTGCGGCCATCTCTGCCGTCCGAGCCCTGCGAGAAGCTGGGCTCGTGTGTAACGCCGCAATTTGCGTAGTCGATCGAGAGGAAGGAGGGGAGGGTGCCTTCGTCGAAGAGTCCGTGCGGCTCGAGGCGCTCTTCCGCGCCAGTCAGATCACCGGGGCTTGAACACGTCAACCCGCTTGGTTGCGTGCTTGTAAGCCCCACTGTTACGGTTCCGAGCCAGTTCTACGAAATCGAAATGGGAGGAGAGGGAAGTGGCAGTCACCAAGTCAGAATTCGTCGATAGCGTCGCGGCGAAGGCCGGTCTCTCGAAGCGTGACGCGGCTGCGGCCGTGGATGCGTTTCTCGAGTCGGTTCAGGAGACGCTCGTGAGTGGCGAAGCCGTCACGTTCACGGGTTTCGGCAAGTTCTCTCCGCAGCACCGCAATGCACGTCAGGGCGTCAACCCGCGGACGGGCGAGCGCGTCATGATCGCCGCCGCGACCGTCCCGAAGTTCTCGGCCGGCAGCGCGCTCAAGGCCGCTCTCAAGGCCAGCTAGTCGGTCCCACCCCTCTTCCACCGATCCTCGGAGGCCGCCGGAACGGCGGTCTCCGTCGTTAACGAACCACCCTATACGAACATACGTTCTGTCATGCTGCCGGGATGCAGATGCGCCTGGACGCCGCGGATCGCCTGGTCGAGCTCGTCGAGGAGCGGCGCGGACCCGTGCCTGCGGCCGACGCGGCGCGGTCGCTCTTCGCGCTTGCGAGCGCCCCGGCCGGGCTGGCGCGCTCGCTGCTCGGCGAGGTGGTCGAGTCGGACGCGCGGCTCGTGTGGACGGGCGCGCACGTCGCGCTCGCCGGCGCGGCCTCCGAGGATCTCCCGCTCGAGGCGGCGACCTTCGTCGTCGTCGACCTCGAGACAACGGGGCTCTCGGCGCGAACCTCCGAGATCTGCGAGATCGGGGCGGTGCGGCTGCGCGGCCTCGAGACGGCCGGGACGTTCGAGACGTTCGTCCGCCCGCGCATGGCGCTCGCGCCGGTGATCACCCAGCTGACCGGGATCCGCAACGCCGACCTGCGCGGCGCGCCGAGCGCCGACGTCGCCATGCGCCGCTTCCTCGCGTTCGCGGGCGACTGCGTGCTCGTCGCGCACAACGCCCGCTTCGACATGTCGTTCCTCGACCGCGCCGTCGAGCGAATGGAGTCGCGCCGCCTCGCCGCGCCGGTACTCGACACGGTGCCGCTCGCGCGGGCGCTCCTGAACGGGAGAGCCGGACGCACGAGTCTCGCCTCGCTCTCGCGCTTCTTCGGAACCTCGGTGCAGCCGTGCCACCGCGCGCTTGCCGACGCGCAGGCGACCGCCGAGATCCTCGTCGCGCTCATCGGCATGGCGCAGGAACGCGGTGCGGTCACGGTCGCGGATCTCCAGCGGCTCGCCGCTCCGCGGGCGCGCCAGGCGCACGACAAGCGCTCGCTCGCGTTCGGCGCGCCCACGCGGCCCGGCGTCTACCTCTTCCGCGGGCCGGGCGACCAGGTTCTCTACGTCGGCCGCGCGCGGAACATCCGCCAGCGCCTTCGCTCCTACTTCGGCACCGAGCGGCAGCGCCCGGCGGTCGAGGCCGCCCTGGCCGCGCTCGAGCGGATCGAGTGGCGCGTCACCGGCTCCGAGGTCGAGGCGGCGCTCGACGAGCTGCGGCTGATCCGGGAGCTGCGTCCGCCCGGGAACGCCCGCGGGCTGCGGCCCGACCGCTACGCCTACCTCGAGCGGCGCGACGACGGGATCCGGCTCGCGAAGGAGCCGACCGCGCTCGGCCCTCTGAAGAGCCGCCGCCGCGCCGAGCTGACCGTGCGCGCGCTCGCCCAGGCGACGCCGCAGGAGCTGGACGGGCTCACCGCCGGGGCTCCGCTCGCCGGCGTCCGCGCGCGTCTGACCCGGCTCGCCGCCGCGCAGCGCTACGAGGACGCTGCCCGGATGCGCGACCGGCTCTCCGCGCTCGAGGCGGCGATCGCCGACCTGCGTGAGCTCGAGCGGCTGCGCGCGCTCCAGGTCTGCCTGCTCGTTCCCGCGCTCGACGACGGCTTCCGAACCGCGGTGTTCGTCGCGGGCGGGCGGGTCGCGTCGGTGCGCCGGCTCGCGCGCAACGCCGGCGCGGCGGTCGAGGCTGCGACCGGAGTCGCGGAAGCGCCGCCGTTCCGCGGCGAGCGCGTCAGTCGCGCCCGAGGACGCCGACGACCTCCTCTGCCTGGCGACATTCATCCGCCGTCCGCCGCCCGAGCTGCGCATCCTCCCCCTGGATGCGCAAAGGATCGCCGCTGCCGCGAGTCGAGAACCTCCGACCTGACGAAGCCTTGAGGCCCTCGGCCGCGCTGGGCGCCTCGAGGACGGCGTCCTCGGTCGCGCCCGCATCCGCCGGATACGAACGCGACGCTGCGTCCTTGCCTCGAGACCCCCAGCACACCCGAGCGACGAAGCGTCGTCAGGTCGGAGGTTAAGCTCCGTCCATGCAGCAGGAGGTGGACGCGGGCCCGCGCAACTCGGTCGTCACATTCGGCGACCGGGTGGCGGACGCCGTCGAGCGCAAGCGCAGCCAGATCGTGCTCGGCATCGACCCGCGGGCCGACCTCCTGCCGCTCGAGCTTCGCGCCGGCGCCCACGCGAGCCGCGCCGCCGCCGCCGAGGCCTGCGCGCGCTTCTCCCGCGGGCTCGTCGACGCGACCGCGCCGTACGTCGTGGGCGTGAAGGTGCAGCTCGCGTTCTTCGAGGCGCTCGGCGCCGACGGCATGCAGGCGTTCGAGGAAACCTGCGAGTACGCGCGGAACGCCGGCCTCTTCGTGATCGCGGACGGAAAGCGCGGCGACATCGGCTCGACCGCGCGGGCGTACGCGGACGCCTACCTCCAGGGCGCCGAGGGCGCGGAGCCGCTCGTCGACGCGCTCACGGTCAATCCGTACATGGGCGGCGACTCGATCGAGCCCTTCCTCACCGCCTGCCGCCGCGCGGGAACCGGGATCTTCTGCCTCGTGAAGACGTCGAACTCGGGCAGCGCCGACATCCAGGAGCTGACCCTCTCGGACAAGCGCCCGGTCTGGCACCACGTCGCCGAGCTCGTCGCGGGCTGGGGCGAGGACCTGAACGGCGAGCGCGGCCTCTCGAGCGTCGGCGCCGTCGTCGGGGCCACCTATCCCCGCTCGGTGGGCGAGGCGCGGCGGCTCATGCCGCAGGCGATCCTGCTCCTCCCGGGCATCGGCGCGCAGGGCGCGACCCCGGCCGACGTGGCCCGGGCGTTCACGAGCGGCCCGGCGAGCGCGCTCGTGCCCGTGTCCCGCAGCGTCATCTACGCGTTCAAGGTAGACGGCGCCGATTGGCGCACTGCGGCCGCGGCCGAGGCGGCGCGCCTTCAACGAGAGGTCTGGGCGGCATCCGGATGGTGAAAGACCGCGACGAGTCCGAGCATCGCACCTCCTGGGGCCCGCGCCTGCTCGCGCCGCTCGCGTTCTTCGCGGCCGTGACGGTGCTCGCGCTCCTCGTGCAGAGCTCGCTGAGCGCCAAGCCGAAGCCCGAGGCCTCCGTGACGACGAACAACGCCGCGACCGTCACCGCGATCACGGGGACGACCACGGTCGGCAAGCCCGGAAAGCGCAAGAACTACACGATCAAGCCGGGCGACACCCTCGAGGCGATCGCCCTGCGCTTCGACACGACCGTCGACGACCTGATCACGCTCAACCCGAACATCGAAGCGAACGCGCTCGAGCCGGGAACGAAGATCAGGATCCAGTAGCGCGCCGGGCTGAGTCGATGGCGCGCCGCGAGGCGTAGACCCCGGCGAGCGCGACCGTCAGCAACGGGTTCCCGCGCGTGCGCACGCGGACCGCGCCCGCCTCGACCTCGCGCGGCGTGACCTCGCTGCCCGCGTCTCCGGGCGGGAAGCCGAGCGACACGATCCGCGCCTGCGTCTCGCGCTCCTCGCCCTTCCAGACGAAGAGCCGCGTGGGCCGCAGGTCGAACCCGCCGAGCGCGCCGAGCTGCAGCTCGAGCGAGCGCTCGCCGCTCTCGTGGATCTCGAGTTCCTTGTCCCATCTGGCTGATTGTAGGCGTCGGTACAGTTCGGGTTCGTGCGGCGCCTACTGCTGCTTCTCCTTGCCGGGTGCGTCGCCCTCTCCGTCGCCGCAGCCCCCGCGATCGCCGGGCCTCCGCCCGCGGTCGACGCGAACGCGTACCTGGTGGCCAATGCGAAGACGGGCGAGCTCCTCGCGGGCGCGAACGAGGACGACCAGGTGCAGATCGCGAGCATCACGAAGCTCATGACCGCGCTCGTCGTGCTCGAGCACGCGAAGCCAACCGATGAGGTACGGGTGAACGCGCGCTCCTCCTCGGTGGGCGAGTCGAGCATCCACCTCCAGACCGGGGAGCGGCTGACCGTGCGCGACCTGCTCGCGGCGGCGCTCATCCAGAGCGCCAACGACTCGGCGTTCGCGCTAGCGGCCCACGTGGGCGGAAACGTCCCGGCGTTCGTGGAGATGATGAACGCGAAGGCCGCCGAGCTCGGGCTCGAGCACACCCATTTCGTGCGCCCCGACGGGCTCGACGTGCCGGGCCACTACTCCTCGGCGGGCGACGTCCTCGTCCTTGCGAAGGCGGCGATGCAGAAGCCGCTGATCCGCCAGCTCGTCCGCAAGCGGACGGAGGGGATCGCCGGCGGCCGGACGCTGCATACCTGGAACGACCTCCTCGGGCGTTACCGGGGTATGTACGGCGTCAAGACCGGCCACACCGACGACGCGGGCTGGTGCGAGGTCGCGGTCGCCAAGCGCGACGGCACGACGATCTACGCGGTCGTCCTGGGGAGCCCCGAGCGCAAGCAGCGCAACCGCGACCTCACGAAGCTCCTCAACTGGGGCTTCGACCAGTACGGCCGCCGCCAGGTGGTCGATCCGGCGAGGACGTATGCGAGCGCGGAGATTCCGTTCTCCGAGGAGATGCTCGCCCTGGTCCCCGCGAAAGGCGCGTCGGTGGTGCTCCCGCTCGACCGGCCGCTCGTCGAGACGGTCGTCGCGCCCGCGATGGTGAGCCTGCCGGTACGCAAGGGCCAGAAGCTCGGAGAGGTCCGCGTGACGGACAACGGCAAGCTCGTCGCCCGCCGCGCGCTGGTCGCCGTCGAGGACGTCGAGGCGCCCGGTTTCACGGAGAAGGCGGAGTGGTACTCTGGCCACGCTCTCTCCGAGGCCGGGGACACAGTCAGCAACCTTTTTGGATCCATCTTTTGATCGTCACCGTCACCCTGAACGCCGCCATGGATCGCACCCTGCTCGTGCCGAGCTTCCAGCTCGGGCACCGGCATCGCGCTAGCAACGCCTTCGGTAGCGCCGGCGGCAAGGGCGTCAACGTCGCCCGCGCACTGCGCCGGCTCGGCGTCCCCGTCGTGTGCACCGGCTTCGTCGGCGGCCAGAGCGGCACGCAGATCACCGAGAGCCTGACGGGCGAGGGGATCCTCAACGACTTCGTCCGCATCGAGGACAACTCGCGCGCGTCCCTCTCGGTGCTCGACCCGCTCTCCGACCAGTACACGGAGATCAACGAGTGGGGCCCGAACGTGACCGAGGCCGAGCTCGACGCGCTGCGCGAGAAGCTCGCCTACCTGACGCAGGGCGCCGAGTACGTCGTCCTCGCCGGCTCGCTGCCGCGCGGGGTCGACTCCTCGTTCTACGCCGAGCTCGTGCGCGACCTGAACCGCCGGCAGATCCTCACGGTGCTCGACACCGAGGGCGAGCCGCTGCGCCTCGGGGTCGAGGCCGAGCCGCATCTCGTCTCGCCGAACGTGCGCGAGGCGGAAGAGCTCGTCGGACACGAGTTCAACGACGCCGCCGACCTCACCGCCGGGCTCGAGGAGATCGCCGAGCTGGGCGCGCGCAACGTGCTCATCTCGATCGAGGCCGGCTGCTACGCCCTGGTGCGCGACGACCGCGAGGCCCATCGCGTGCGCGGCTCGGCGCCGCGGCTCGAGGCGGTCTCGACGATCGGCGCCGGCGACACGCTGCTCGCAGGTTTTCTGGCCGGACGGGTGAGCGGACGCTCCGTCGAGGAGTCGGTGCGCGACGCGGTCGCAGCGGGCGCCGCATCGGTGCTCGAGGCGGGTGCGGGCCGGTTCGATCCGGCCGAGGCCGCCCGGTTGACGGCGCTCGTCTCGGTCGAGCAGCTCGCGCCCGTCGCCCAGGACGCCTGACGTCCCTGTGCATTGATACAGTCGCTGGGGATGAGAGTTCTCGCGAAAACTCCCGTCCCTGAGCCCAGGCAAACACGGTCCGCCTGGGTTTTTTGCATCCTGGGGGTAGAGACCTAGCGTGGAAGTCGAGATCGGTCTCGGCAAGAAGGCGCGTCAGGCCTACGGCTTCGACGACATCGCCATCGTCCCGTCGCGGCGCACGCGCGACCCGGACGACGTGGACATCGGCTGGAAGCTCGGCGACCACCTGCTCGAGCTGCCGCTGCTCGCCTCCGCGATGGACGGCGTCGTTTCGCCCCGCACCGCGGTCGAGATCGGCAAGCTCGGCGGGCTGGGCGTCCTGAACCTCGAGGGGATCTTCAGCCGCTACGCCGACGCGGAATCCCAGCTCGTGAAGATCGCGAAGTTCTCGCCGTCCGAGGCGACGGCCGGCATGCAGAAGATCTACGCGAAGGCGCTCGACCCCGACCTGATGGCGCGCCGCGTGCGCGAGATCAAGGACGGCGGCGTGCTCGCGGCCTGCGCGCTCACGCCGCAGCGGGTCGAGGAGTACTACCCGCTCGCCCGCGAGGCCGGGCTCGACATCCTGGTCATCCAGGGGACGGTCGTCTCGGCCGAGCACGTGTCCGCGAACGGCGGCGCGCTCAACCTGAAGGAGTTCATCGCGAGCCTCGACATCCCGGTGATCGTCGGCGGCTGCGCCTCCTACCACGGCGCGCTGCACCTCATGCGCACCGGCGCGGAGGGAGTGCTCGTCGGCGTCGGCCCCGGCGCAGCGTGCACGACGCGCGGCGTGCTCGGCGTCGGCGTTCCCCAGGCGACCGCGATCGCGGACGCCTCGGCGGCGCGCGCCCAGCATCTCCTCGACACGAGCCGCTACGTGAACGTGATCGCTGACGGCGGCATGCGCACCGGCGGCGACATCTCGAAGGCGGTCGCCTGCGGCGCCGACGCGGTCATGATCGGCTCGCCGCTCGCCCGCGCCGAGGGCGCGCCGGGCAAGGGCTACCACTGGGGCATGGCCACGTTCCATCCCACGCTCCCGCGGGGAGCTCGCGTGAAGGTCGAGCCGGCCGGGACGCTCACCGAGATCCTCGTCGGCCCCGCCCGCGAGAACGACGGCACGCTGAACCTGATGGGTGCGCTCCGCACGTCGATGGCGACCTGCGGCTACGAGAACATCCATGAGTTCCAGCGCGCCGAGATCGCGCTCGCCCCGTCGATCAAGACCGAGGGGAAGATGCTGCAGCAGGCCCAGAAGATCGGCATGGGATAGTTCCCGGCGTGGCGAGCCCCGAGAACGTCGTCCCGCTTCCCGAACCGAAGATCGAAGAGCGCCCGGTCCTGGTCGTCGATCTCGGCGGCCAGTACTCGCAGCTGATCGCGCGCCGCGTTCGCGAGGCGCGTGTCTACTCGGAGCTCGTCCCGTACACGATCTCCCCGGCGGCCGCCGCTGCGCGCAAGCCGCTGGCGCTGATCCTCTCGGGCGGCCCCGCGTCGGTCTACGCCGACGGAGCGCCGCGCATCGATCCCGGCCTGTACGAGCTCGGCGTTCCCGTGCTCGGGATCTGTTACGGGATGCAGCTCATGGCGCTCGACCTTGGCGGCGCCGTCGAGAGGACCGACCGCGCCGAGTTCGGCCGGACCGATCTCGACGCCGAGCGTGAGAGCGCGCTCTTCGCGGATCTCCCCGAGGAGCAGACCTGCTGGATGAGCCACCGCGACTCGGTCTCCGAGCCGCCCACCGGTGCCCGGGTGGTCGGCGGGTCGCCGAACGCGCCCATCTCGGCGTTCGAGTCGCCCGAGCGCGGTCTTTACGCCGTGCAGTTCCATCCGGAGGTCGCGCACACGCCGCACGGGCAGGACATCCTCAAGAACTTCCTCTACTCAGTCGCCGAGGCGCCGCCCGCGTGGACGGCCGCGGCGGTGATCGAGGAGGAGACCGCGCGGATCCGCGACCAGGTCGGCGGCGACCGGCTGCTGTGCGCTTTGTCGGGTGGCGTCGATTCCGCGGTGGCCGCGCTGCTCGCGTACAAGGCGGTCGGCGACCAGCTCACCTGCGTCTTCGTCGACCACGGCCTGCTGCGCAAGAACGAGGCGGAGCAGGTCGTCGAGACCTTCGGCTCGCACTTCCACGTCCCGCTGGTCCACGTCGACGCGCGCGAGCGCTTCCTCGCGCGGCTCGAGGGCGTGGACGATCCCGAGGAGAAGCGAATCCGCATCGGCGAGGAGTTCATCCGCGTCTTCGAGGAGGAGGCCGGCAAGCTGGGCGACGTCAAGTTCCTCGTCCAGGGCACGCTCTACTCGGACGTGATCGAGTCGGGCGGCTCGGGGTCGAGCGAGGGCGTCGCCGCGAAGATCAAGTCGCACCACAACGTGGGCGGGCTCCCCGAGGACATGAGCTTCGAGCTCGTCGAGCCGCTGCGGATGCTGTTCAAGGACGAGGTGCGCCGCGTCGGCGAGGAGCTGGGCCTGCCCGAGGCAATGGTCTGGCGCCAGCCGTTCCCGGGCCCGGGCCTCGCGATCCGGATCATCGGCGACGTCACCGAGGAGCGGCTCGCGATCCTGCGTGAGGCGGACGCTGTGCTGCAGGAGGAGATCCGCCGCGCCGGGCTCTACCGCGACCTGTGGCAGAGCTTCGCGGTGCTGCCGGCGATCCGCTCGGTGGGCGTGCAGGGCGACGAGCGGACGTACGCGTACCCGATCGTGATCCGCGCGGTCACGTCCGAGGACGCGATGACCGCCGACTGGGCCCGGCTGCCCTACGAGCTGCTCGAGACGATCTCGAACCGCATCATCAACGAGATCCCCGGCGTGAACCGCGTGGCGCTCGACCTGAGCTCGAAGCCGCCCGCGACGATCGAGTGGGAGTAACCCCGCCGCCGCTGAGCGTCCCCGGCGCGCGCCGAATCGGCACGGCTCCGGCGCTGAATTGACACGCCTTCGCCCTGGCCGCCGGGCGCGCCGTAGCCGTAGGCTGGTCAGTGGGCGGCGGGTGGAAAATATCCCCACCCTGGGCGGGGATATGGACCCTAGGTGCGCGCGCGGGACAACCCGAGATCAGGCGCCAGGTTCAGGCCTCGTCGGCGGCCTCCTCGGCCTCCTCGCCGTGCTCGACGATGTCGCCCTCGCGAAACAGCACCTTCTCGAGCGCCGCGCGCCACTTCTTGTTGCGCCGCGTGAGGAACTCGAGATCCATGGCGAAGTGCTTGAACTCCTCCTGCTGGGCGTTCTGCATGATCGCCCGCGCCTCCGGGTCCTGCTCGAGCGACAGCCGCTGCTCGTACCAGCCGATCGCCTCCGCCTCCTCGATCAGCGACGTGCACATCCGCGCGAACGTCCGCGTCTCCTGCGACAGCTCCGCGGCCGGCTCGTGGTACTGGTCGAATCCCATGCGTCCTCCTACTCGGTTGGTTCCAGCTCGACCTCGGGATAGAGCACCCGGATCTCGTCGATGTACGCCGCGA
The DNA here is from genome assembly GCA_963760815.1 of uncultured Actinomycetes bacterium. Taxonomy (GTDB): domain Bacteria; phylum Actinomycetota; class Thermoleophilia; order Gaiellales; family Gaiellaceae; genus CAVRUF01. The sequence goes on along the minus strand of CAVXEJ010000004.1, from coordinate 1,662,703 downwards.
GCCGCTCGGCCAGCTCGGGGCTCTCCAGCTCGACCACGTTCTCGGCGTTCGCCTCGCCCGAGCGGGACAGGTTGAAGCTCCCGATGAACACCGTGTCGTCGCAGACCGTGACCTTCGCGTGCATGAAGTCGTGGATGCCGCCGTCGGGGCGCCACGCGGACGAGTGCTTGCCGGTGAATCCGCGCGCCAGCGCCCGCTGAAGCAGGGGCAGCTTCCAGAAGATGTTGCCGTTGTTGTGCCACTCGTGGACGACGCCGCGCAGCTGCGTCTGGTCGACCACGCCCGCGAGGTCGAGCGTCTGCTCCGAGGACACCTGGGCCAGCGCGCCGAGCACCGGCGCCGTCGTGATGACCGGCGAGGCGATCCGTACGCGCCGCTGCGCCCGGCAGATCGCGCGCGCGATGCGGGCGGAAAGATCCTCGCCGTTCCCGGGCGTGAACCAGACGCGCAGCGGCGTCCCGTCGAGCCCGATCGTGCGCGGCTCGACGAACCCGGTCTGCTCGACGCTCTCCCGCGTCCACAGCTGCTCGAAGTCCTCGGTGAATGCCGCCGCCACCTCGGCGCTGTCCACGGTGACCACGGCGTTCTCCTGCACCGTGAACGAGTCGTCCGTCCAGTTCAGCGAGCCCGTCCAGACGCTCTCGCCGTCGCGCACGACGTACTTGTGGTGCATCAGGTCAGGGACCCCGGAGATCGCCTTGTGCGGGACGCCGAGCGAGAGGATCAGCGTCGCGTCGGGCTCCGGCGGCGGCGGGACCGGGATCGGGTTGCGGTGGTCGACGTTGTAGGCGATCCGCACCGCGACTCCGCGCTCGTGCGCGGCCGTGATCGCGCCGCCGACGATCGCCGCCGTCTCCGGCGCGAGATGGAAGTCGTAGTGCGCGAGGTCGAGTGACCGGCTCGCGCCGGCGAGAAACTCGGCGATCGTCTCCGCGACGTCCGTGGCCGTCTGGCCGCCCTGCCGGTACGTGCGGAGCTCGATCAACTAGCGGCGGCGTGCGGCGAAGATGAGCCCGGCCGCGAGGCCGAACGCGGCCGCGACGACGAACGGGCGGGCATCGACGATCGGCTTGAAGCTCGTCTGCCCGTCCTTGATCTCGACGTAGCCGATTGCGGACGCGGATGCTCCGCCACCGCCGCCGGTTCCCTCGCCCTCGTCGCCCTGGCCGCTGCCGCCGCCGAAACCCCACGCGGCGCGCGCGACCGGGATCACGGTGACGCCTTCGCGCTCCACCGGCTCGCCGAACACGGTCTGCGCGCCGACCTTGGCGCCGATCCGCTCGGCCAGATCCTGGACGAATCCGTTCTCCACCATCGTTCCCCTCCTAAGTTCGCTTCCTCGACAGTCTTCCAGCAAGCTACCTGTCGATGCCGGCCGATCTCACCCGAACCGTTCGCCGCAACACGATCCTGCTCGCGGCGACCATGGCCGTAACGTCGGGAGCGCTCCAGCTCGTCGCCGCGCTCGCGTCGACGACCTTCGTGCTCGCGACCGGATTCGAGGGCCTGCTGGGTCTCGGGCCGGCGATCTTCCTGGCCAGCGCCGCCTGTGCCGCACTCCCCGCCGGCCGGGCGATGGACCGGCTCGGTCGCATCCCGGTGATCTCCACCGGGTTCGTCCTCGGCGCGGTGGGCGGTCTCGTGACGGCGCTTTCCGCGGGTGCGTCCTCGGGGCTCGGCGTCATCGTCGGCTTCTTCCTGATCGGAAGCGCGACCGGCACCGTCACGCTCTCGCGCGCGGCAGGCGGGGACATGTACCCGCCCGAGCGTCGCGCCCGCGGCATCTCGTATGTCCTCTCCGGCTCGGTCGTCGGGGCGCTCTTCGGCCCGTTCGTGTTCAGCCCGCTCTTCGCCGGGAAGGGTCTCGAGCCGTCCGAGCTCGTCGCGCCGTGGCTCACCGCCGGGCTCCTGATGCTGATCGGCCTCTCGATCGTCGTCTTCGTGCGGCCGGATCCGAAGAAGATCGCCGAGTTGCTCGGCACGGCGACCGGCCCCACCGGCCCTGCGGCGCCGCTGCGGACGATTCTCCGCCGGCCGGGCGTTCCGACCGCGCTGCTCGCCGCTGTGGCCTCGTTCGCCGTGATGGTCGTGGTCATGAACCTGACCGGATACGCGGTCGTCCACGAGCACCATCACGAGCAGCGCGACGTCTATCCGATCATCGGCGCGCACGTGTTCGGGATGTTCGCGCTCGTCCTCGTGGTCGGCCGGATCGTCGACCGGGTCGGCGCGATCCCGACTCTCGTCACCGGGCTCGCGCTCGAGGCGCTCTCCTGTCTCGGCCTCATCTGGGCCGAGAGCGTCGCCGCGCATGCGCTGCTGCTCTTCGGCCTCGGGCTCGGCTGGAATCTCGCGTTCGTCTCGGCCACGACCACGCTCGTGAACTGCGCCGCGCCGAGCGAGCGCGGCAAGCTCGTCGGGTTCAGCGATCTCCTGTCGGGCCTGACCGGCGCCTCGCTCGCGCTGCTCGGCGGCTGGGCGCTCCAGGAGGAGGGAGTGCTCGCGCTCGGAGCGGGTGCGGCGGCGATCGCGCTCCTGCCGGCCATCGTGATCGCGATGAAATCGACGTGGCGCCGCCCGGCGGCCGAGCCCGCATAGAATCGCCGCATGGACGAAACCACGGTCAGAGAGAGCGCAAACGCGCATGCACAGGCGATGGTCGCGGGCGACCTCGGGCGCGCGGGCAGCGACCTGAGCCCCGAGGCGATGGAGAGCGCCGGAACGGTCATGAAGCAGATGCCGCGCCCCGTCACCGGGGCCGAGGTCGTCTCGGTCGAGACCGACGGCGACGCGATGGTGTGCAAGATCCGCTATTCCGGCGACGAGACCGAGGCCACGGTCGCCTCGCGCTGGCAGGAACGAAACGGTGAGCCGAAGATCATCCGCCTCGACCTCGAATAGGGTCGATCCCGTGACTCTTGCTACCATCCTGCGGGTCGGCGGATGCCTTTCCGCCGCTTTTTTGTGATGAAAACCTGGACAGCGAAAAAGGGCGAGCTCGAGGCCCGCTGGTACGTCGTAGACGCCGAGGGCGAGACCCTGGGCCGTCTCGCCACGCGCATCGCGGACACCCTGCGCGGCAAGAAGAAGCCGACGTACACGCCTCACGTCGACTCCGGCGATTTCGTCGTCGTCGTGAACGCCGAGAAGGTCTCCGTCACAGGAAAGAAGCTCGACGACAAGATCTACTACCGCCACTCGGGCTACCCGGGTGGACTCAAGCAGCGCACGCTGCGCGAGCAGCTCGACCGGCAGCCGACGGAGGTCATCCGCAGCGCCGTCAAGGGGATGCTCCCGCGCAACAAGCTGGCGCGGCGCCAGATCGTCAAGCTCAAGATCTACGCAGGTCCCAAGCACCCGCACGAGGCACAGAACCCGGAGGCACTTCCCGAATGAGCGAACTTGCGCAGTACCGCGGCACCGGCAAGCGGAAGACCTCGGTCGCCCGCGTCATCCTCCGTCCCGGCGACGGAACGTGGTGGGTGAACGGCCGCAGCCTCGAGGAGTACTTCCCGCGCGCCTCGCAGCGCATGGTCGCGACCGCCCCGCTTCGCATCGCCGAGGCCGAGGGCCGCTACGACGTCCGCGTCCGGATCCACGGCGGCGGCACGTCCGGCCAGGCCGGCGCGCTGCGCCACGGCCTCGCCCGGGCGCTCGTCGAGACCGATCCTGAGCTCCGCCCAGCCTTGAAGCGCGAAGGGTTCCTCAAGCGCGACGCTCGCATCGTCGAGCGCAAGAAGGCCGGCCTGCGCAAGGCGCGCAAGGCGCCGCAGTACTCGAAGCGCTGATCCGGCCGCCCGCGCCGATCCTCTAGGTTCTCAAGATGCCCGGCAGCCGCATGTACTTCGGAACCGACGGCGTGCGCGGAGTCGTCGGCGAGGGTCTCACCGAAGATCTCGTTCGCCGGCTCGGGTTCGCGTTCGCCCGCTGGACGGACGGCGCGCCGGTGCTCATCGGGCGCGACACCCGCGGCTCGGGGCCCGCGCTCGAGGCTGCGCTGGCGGAAGGGCTTGCGGGCGGCGGTTCCGGGGTCACGCTCGGCGGCGTGCTGCCGACCCCGGCCGTCGCGCTGCTCGCGGAGAGCTGCGGCGCGGTCGTCTCGGCCTCGCACAACCCGCCCGAGTACAACGGCGTCAAGCTTTTCGCGCCCGGCGGCCGCAAGCTCACCGACGACGAGGAGCGCGAGATCGAGGCGCTCTTCGGCGAGCCACCGCCCGACGGTGAGCCCGAGCGCGACGACACCCTCGGCGAGCGCTACGCCGACCTCGTCGCGACGCGCTTCGGCGCTCCGCTCGACGGCCTGCGGATCGCCTGCGACTCGGCCAACGGTGCGTTCAGCGCGATCGCGCCGGGCGTGCTCGAACGGCTCGGCGCGACCGTGACCTCGATCGGCGACGCGCCCGACGGGACGAACATCAACACCGGCTGCGGCGCGACGCATCCGGAGGCGCTGGCCGAGCTCGTCCGCAACGGCGAATTCGACCTCGGCGTCGCCTTCGACGGCGACGGGGACCGCCTGATCGCCGTGGACGCCGCGGGAAACGACATGGACGGCGACGGCATCCTCGCCGTGTTGGCCGTGCACCTGGGCGTCGATCTCGTCGCGGTCACGACGATGACGAACCTCGGCTTCCACAAGCTCATGGCGGAGAACGGCATCCGCACGGTCACGACCGACGTGGGCGATCGTTACGTGCTCGAGGCGCTCCAGCGCGAGGGCGGCAAGCTCGGCGGCGAGCAGTCGGGCCACATCGCCTGGCTTGACGGGCACACGACCGGGGACGGGCTCGTGGCCGCGGTGCTCCTCGCGCGCGCCGTGGTCGAGTCGGGACGCACCCTTGCCGACCTCGCCTCGACACTCGTCCGCTTCCCCCAGGCGCAGCGCAACGTGCCGGTGAAATCGAAGGATCTGACCCCGGCGATCGTGGCCGAGGTCGAACGGGTCAACGAAGAGCTCGGAGACGCAGGCCGAGTGCTCGTGCGCCCCTCCGGAACCGAGCCTGTAGTACGGGTTTTGGCCGAGTCAGAAACCCCCAAAACGGCTCAAGATCTCTGTGCTACCATCGCCGACCTCGTCGCCAAAGACCTGTCCTAGCGCCGTCGGGGCGAGGTTTTGGACGAGGGGTCCCGAAGAAAGGCTTCCCTATGTGCGGAATCATCGGATACGTGGGTTCCAGGGAAGCCAAGCCCCTGATCCTGGCCGGGCTCGAACGGCTCGAGTACCGCGGTTATGACTCGGCCGGCGTCGGCCTGCTCGAGGACGGCGGGCTCGAATACGTCCGCGCGGTCGGGAATCTCGGGAACCTGAAGCGCGTGGTCGAGCCGAACGGCTCCCACTCGCGCACGGGCGTCGGCCACACCCGCTGGGCCACGCACGGGAAGGTCTCCGAGGAGAACGCGCATCCGCTCGAGGGCTGCAACGCGGGCGAGGTGTCGATAGCGCTGAACGGGATCGTCGAGAACTTCCGCGAGCTGAAGGAGAGCCTCGAGGCCGAGGGCCACGTCTTTTCTTCCGAGACGGACGCCGAGGTCGTGTCCCACCTGATCGAGCGCCACTACGGCGGCGACCTGCTCGACGCAGTCCGCGTCGTCTACAAGCAGCTCGAGGGCCATTTCGCGTTCGTCGTCATCCATAAGGAGCACCCGAACCTGCTCGTCGGCGCGCGGCTTCAGTGCCCGCTGGTCGTCGGCGTGGGGGACGGGGAGATGTTCCTCGCGTCGTCGATCGCCGCGTTCCAGCGCGAGACCTCGCGCGTGAAGCTGATCGAGGACGGCGAGGTCGTCGAGATCACGCCCACCGGCGCGCGGTTCGTCTCCACGGATGACGAGGAGCGCGACCGCGACGAGCTCATCATCGAATGGGACGACGAGTCGGCCGAGCGCCAGGGCTACGAGACCTTCATGCTCAAGGAGATCTACGAGCAGCCGTACGCAACCGCGCGCACGCTCGAGGAGTACGTCGTCGACGGCTCGGTGCAGATGGATCTCGGACTCTCCGACAAGGATCTGGCCGGGATCGAGCGCGTGCTCATCCTCGCCTGCGGCACCGCGTACCACGCGGGCGTCGTCGGCCGCTACGCGATCGAGGAATGGGCGCGCATGCCGTGCGAGTTCGACGTCGCGAGCGAGTGGATCTACCGCAACCCGGTCGTTCCCAAGGGCACGCTCGTCATCGGGATCTCCCAGTCGGGCGAGACGCGCGACACGGTGCAGGCCGTGCAGCTCGCGAACGAGCTGGGCGCGCACACGGTCGCGATCACGAACCTCCAAGGCACGCAGCTCACGCGCGAGGTGGACAGCGTCCTCTACACCCGCGCGGGCATGGAGATGGGCGTTGCCGCGACGAAGACCTTCACGACGCAGGTGATCGTGCTCTTCCTTCTGGGCCTCAAGCTGGCCGAGGCGCGCGGCACGCTCGCCGACGAGGAGATCGGAAGCCTGCTGGCGGAGCTCCAGGGCCTGCCGCAGAAGATGGAGGACTTTCTCGACGGCCGGCATCCGATCGAGGAGATCGCGAAGCGCCACTACGACGAGGACTTCTTCCTCTACCTCGGCCGCCACGTCGGCCTGCCGGTCGCGCTCGAGGGCGCGCTGAAGCTGAAGGAGATCTCGTACATCCCGACCGAGGCGTACTCGGCCGGCGAGATGAAGCACGGCCCGATCGCGCTGCTCGAGGACGAGACGCCCGTCGTCTGCGTCGCGACCGACTCGCACGTCTACGAGAAGATCGTCTCGAACATCCAGGAAGTCCGGGCCCGCGGCGCGTCGGTGATCGCGATCGCCACCGATGGAAACGAGGACGTGCAGCACTACGCCGACGACGTCATCTTCGTCCCGCGCACGCACCCGTTCCTCCAGGCCCCGCTGGCGGTGATCCCGCTGCAGCTCCTGGCGTACCGCATCGCCCGGCTTCGCGGTCTGAACGTGGATCAGCCGCGCAATCTGGCGAAGACCGTCACGGTCGAGTAGCAGTCGCCGCCGCGGCTCGGGGCCCGGGCTGTGGATGGATCGGCACGGAATCGTCACGTTTCGTGACAGACACGTGCGCTTTTTCCGCTTAGGCTTTCAGCCGTAGGCGGGAGGGACAGGGACACCCGAAGTAACACGGGCGCGCGCGACTGCAGGTATCGAGTCGCTAGCCGTCGTCGGTGGGCGGCGGGCGGCGAAGCCGCTTCGTGGAGGCGCGCTGCTTCTTGGTGTCGAGGCGTTTCTCCTTGCCGGCCTTCGTCGGCTTCGTGGGACGCCGTTTGCGCGGGATCTTCAGGGCCTCGCGCAGCTGTGCTTCCAGGCGTTCCAGAGCCAGTTCCCGGTTGCGCGACTGGCTGCGCTCGTCCTGGGCGATCGCGCGGACGACCGGGCCGAGCTTCGTGACCAGGCGGCGCTTCTGGGCATCTGAGAGCGTGGCCGAGGCGTCCACGTCGAACACCGCCTCGACCCGCGTCTCGGTCTTCTGCGCGTGCTGGCCGCCCGGGCCGCTCGAGCGCGACGTGCGCAGCTCGACCTCCCCGAGCGGGACGACGACGCTCGGCGTCACCTGCAGTCCGTCCACTATTTGACCCCGACCTGCGCCTCGCCTTCGTACAGGTCGAACTCGCCGACGCGGACGTTCACCTTCAGCGTCCAGGTGCCGGCGATCGAGAGGTCGGCGTCCGTCACCGTGTACTCGGTCTCGCCCGATTTCTGCGCCGTGTAGTCGAGCGGCCCGATCTGCTGCGCCGGCAGCGACGCGGAGACGGTCACCTCGGTCGGCGGATCGCCGTGGACGACCTCGATGACGATGTCGTTCGGGCCGGCCTTCCCGGGATCGAGCTTCAGCTCGAGGTGGTACGGGCCGGTGATGATCGTCGCCGTGTCCGCGGGTACCGCGGCGGCGTCGAGCGCGGCCTGCGCCTTCGCGGGCGGCTCCGAGACGAGCACCGCGGTGACGCCGACGATGACCGCCATGATCGTCAGCTCGGCGCCGGTCATCCGCAGAAACCGCTGTCGCTGCGTCGCGGTCGACTGACCGGCCTTGAGACGCGGGACGAAGCGGTTGTTGAAGAGTCCGATGAGGAGCAGCGGCGTGACGAGCGCGATCTTCGCCAGCAGCAGCCGGCCGTAGGTCGTGTTGAAGAGCGCGTCCCAGGTGCGGATCTGGAGGTAGCCGTTCAGCGTTCCCGCGACGATCAGCGCCGCGACCGAGATCACCGCGGCGGCGGAGAAACGCGGCACGCAGCGCATCGCGAGTGGCCAGCGGCCGTCGGTCGCGAGCAGTAGCGCCAGGACGACGAACGCGAGCCCGCCGACCCACACGCATGCCGCGGCGACGTGGACGACGTCGAGAACGAACGACGCGTTGCCGCTCACCGAGGCGTGGCCCGAGAGCGCCGGGATCATCACGAGCCCAGCCGCCGGGAGCAGTGCCGCCTCCTCGTACATGCGGTACTTCGCGGGGAGCCGCGGCGCGAAGAGCGCGAACACGCACAGCGCCGCCGCGAGCACGGTCCTGGCGACCATCACGTGCCCGAAGCGCGTCCCCAGCACCTCGGAGGCAATGTTCCAGTGCAGCGCCTGGCCGATTCCGAATCCCTCGGCCGCTGCGCCCTGGAGGACGATCGTCACCGGCCCGAGCAGCGCGAGGAGGCCGGATGCGCCCGCAACGATGTACCAGAGCTTGCGCCGCACCGGCTGCTGGGCGTCCCGCAGGAAGAGCAACAGCGCGACCACGCCGCCGACCGAGAGGAAGAGGGCGATGAAGCCGACGAAGCGGACGACGTCGTAGGAGCGCGAGACGGACGTGGGCGTGCCGGCGCCGAGCACCTCTCCGGCGATGCCGCCCGGGATCGGGCCCGCGGCGCCGACGTGGAAGACGAACGCGCCCTGGATCGGGTGCGTGTCGGCGGAGACGACGCGCCACGTCACGGTGTACGTCCCGTTCGCGAGATCCGGGTTCAGGGCGACCGCGACCGTCTTGTCGTCGGGCCGCTCGAGCGACCCGGTGTCCACGCGCTCGGAGGCGCTGTTGAAGACGCGCACCGCGCCGAACGCGGTCTCGACCGGCTCGCTGTACGTGATCGTCACCTGCGCCGGCGAGGTGGGGACGACCTCGTTGTTCTCCGGGCTCGTCGAGACGACCGTCGCGTGGGCCATGGCCGCCGGGGCCGCGACGAGCGCGGTCAGGGCCACGGCCAACCGGGCCGCGAAGCGGCGCGTCCCTCGGGATCGAAATCTGGGGGTCAGCACGTTCTGGGCTCTCCTTCTGTTCGGCGCGCCTGGGCGGCGCGCGTCCTCAGGGTCGGAGAAGCGCCGGTGGACCCGCTCGCCGTAGCCGAGCGCGAGCGCCGGCAGGGAGGGGACGAGCACTGTCCAGGCGGGACGCTGCCTGGTGGTTCGCGCGGTGCGGCGCCGCGGTTCGGTTCCGCGCAGGGCCCGCACGGCGACGATCGCGGCCGCGAGGACGAGGCGGACGAGCCAGAGCGCCAGCAGTGCGATGGGAATCTGGATGAGCAAACCGAGGAGGAACGACGCCTCGGGCGCCGTCGTGAGCGCGCCGGCGTGGGCGATGCGGCCGATCTGCTCCTGGGCCGCGAAGCCGAGCGGCGGGACGAGCAGGACGAGCCAGTACGGCGGCCGCATCCGCGCGCCGCGGTGGACGCTGACGAGCGCGATTCCGATCAGGGCGACGAGCGCGATCGCCCCGCACAGCGCGGCGCAGGCGTACCAGGAGATCGGCGCGTGCTGAAGCGGCTGGCCGTGGTCGTGTCCGGCCGGGCTCGCGAGCCGGTAGGCGAGACCATGCGCGGCCAGGCTCCCCGCCGCGATGAGCGGAAGCGGCGAAAGCCACGCTAGCGAGCGCCGGGTCATGGCCCGCATCATGGTACGCGGTCTACACTCGCCGCATGGCTGTCCTGCTCGACATCGACGGGGTGCTCCACCTCTCGGGCGAGGCGATTCCCGGCGCGGCCGAGGCCGTTCAGCGGCTGCGCGACGCCGGCGAGCCGCTGCGCTTCGTCACGAACAACACCGTCCAGGCACGGGCCGAGATCGTGGCCATGCTCGAGGGTCTCGGGATCGCGGTCTCCGCGGACGAGATCTCGACCACCGGTGTCGCAGCGGCGCAGCTCCTTGCCGGCTCGCGCGTGCTGCCCCTGACGATGCGGGCGATCCATCCGGACCTGGCCGAGCACGTCGAGCTCGTGGAATCCGACGCCGATGTCGTGCTCGTGGGCGGCGCGGACGAGACCCGCGAGGCCGAGGAGACGTTCGCGTGGTCGCGCCTCAATGCCGCGTTCGGAGAGCTCGAGAGGGGCGCCAGGCTCGTCTCCCTGCACCGCAATCGCTGGTGGCAGACCACGAACGGCCCGCTCCTCGACTCGGGCGCCGTCGTCGCGGGGCTCGAGTACGCCGCCGGCGTCGAGGCCGAGCTGGTCGGCAAGCCGAGCGCCGCGTACTTCGAGACCGCCCTGGCCGCGCTCGGCGCCGAGCCGGGGGAGACGACGATGGTCGGCGACGACCTCGAGGCCGATCTCTCCACGGCGCAGCGGCTCGGGATGCGCGGCGTCCTCGTCCGCACGGGGAAGTTCCGCGAGGACACGCTCGCCGCCGCCGATCCCTCACCCGACGCGGTGATCGACTCGATCGCCGACCTGCCGGAGCTGCTCGCATGAGGGTCGGCGTCGACCTGATCGAGATCGGGCGCATCCGCTCGGCGCTCGAGCGGCCGGGCTTCCGCGAGCGCGTCTTCACCGAGGCCGAGCGGGCCTACTGCGACTCGCGGCCGAATCCGGCGCAGCACTACGCGGGCCGCTTCGCCGCCAAGGAGGCGATCGGCAAGGCGCTCGGCTGCGGCGTCCACTTCACCTGGCGCGAGATCGAGATCGCCGGCCGGCCGAAGCCCGGCGTGAACCTGTCCGGCTGGACGAAGAGCTGGAGCGAGCGCGTCGGCGCCGGGACGATCGACCTCTCCATGACGCATTCGAAGGAGCTGGCCGCCGCGATCTGCGTCGTGGCGGACGCGTGAGCGTCGAGCCGCTCTACACCGCCGCCGAGATGCGGCAGGCCGAGGAGGCCTACGCCGGGCCGACGCTCGAGCTCATGGAGCGCGCCGGCGCGGCAACGGCCGAGCTCGCGCTCGAGCGGCTATCCGGGCGCGGCGCACTTCACGGTCTGGTGCGGCACGGGTGCGAACGGCGGCGACGGGTTCGTGGTCGCGCGCCAGCTCGCGAAGGCCGGCCGTGAGGCCGAGATCCTGCTCGTCGGCGAGGAGGAGAAGATCGCGGGCGACGCGGCGGAGATGCTCGCGCAGGCGCGCAAGGCGCGGATCCCCGTCGTCGATACGCCGTCCTCGCCCGACGTCGCCGTCGACGCGATCTTCGGAACCGGCTTTTCCGGGGCGCCGCGCCGCGACGCCGCGACGCGGATCGGCGAGATCAACCGGCTCGGGATCCCCGTCGTCTCCGTGGACGTGCCCTCGGGCGTCGACGCCTCGACCGGCGTCGTTCCGGGCGGCGCGGTCGACGCCGATCTGACCGTCACGTTCCACGGGCGCAAGCTCGGGCCACGTCGTGGGGCCGGGCCGCTACCGCTGCGGCGAGATCGTGGTTGCCGACATCGGAATCGCCGCCGGGCGGACGAAGAACGGGCTCGTCACGAAGGAGATCCTCGGGGAGGTTCCGCGTCGCAGGGCGCTCGACCACAAGTACAGCGCCGGGCACGTGGTGGTCATCGGCGGCTCGACCGGGCTGACCGGGGCGCCGTTCCTGTCGGCCGAGGCGGCGATGCGCGGCGGCGCGGGTTACGTGCGCGCGGTCGTGCCGGAGTCGCTCGCGGGCGTGTTCGCGCAGCGCTTCGTCGAGGTGACGCTTTCGCCCGCACCGGACGAGGACGGGCTGCTCGGCGCCGACGCGCTCGAGGTCGTGCTCGCCGCCGCCGAATCCGCGGACGCGGTCGCCATCGGGCCCGGGCTGGGGCGCAGCGACGGGACGCGAGAGCTGGTGCGGCTCGTGCTCGACCGCGTCGAGCGCCCGCTCGTCCTCGACGGCGATGGCCTGTGGGCCGTGACCGGCCACCTGGAGTGGATCTTCACTCGCGACGCGCCGACGGTGCTCACCCCGCATGCGGGCGAGCTCGGCCGGCTGCTCGGGCGCGACTCGTCGTGGGTCGACGCGCACCGCCTCGAGGCCGTGGGCGGCGCCGCGGACGACGCCGGCGCGGTCGTCCTGCTGAAGGGCTTCGATTCGCTGGTCGCCGCGCCCGGCCGGGGCGTCCTGGTCAGTGATCTCGGCACGCCGGGCCTGGCGAGTGCGGGAACCGGCGACGTGCTGACCGGCGTGGTCGCGGCGTTCCTCGCGAAGGGGATGGAGGCGCAGCGTGCCGCCGCGGCCGCGTCCGCCGCGTGCGGGTTGGCGGCGCGCGACGCGGCGATCCTGCACGGCGAGGCGGGGCTCATCGCGCGTGACGTGATCGATTCGCTGTCTCCGGTGCTCTCGCGTTGATGACGAACGCTCGGTCGTGACGATCGACCTCGGCGCGCTGCGCGCGAACGTGCGCGTGCTCAGGGCGGCGGTCGCGCCTGCGGAGCTCTGGGCCGTGGTGAAAGCGGACGCGTACGGGCACGGCGCGCTCGACTGCGCGCGCGTGTCGCTGGAGGAGGGCGCGGCGGCGCTCTGTGTCGTCACCGTCGCCGAGGGCGTCGCATTGCGCCGCGAGTTCCCGAATGCGCGGATCCTGGTCATGGGCCCGCTCTTCGGCGACGCCGAGACCGCGCGGGCGGCCGATCTCGAAGTGGCGGTCTCCACGCCGGAGATCCCCGCCGGGCTGCGCGTGCACCTGAAGGTCGACACGGGGATGGGCCGCTTCGGCATGACGCCGGAGGAGGCGCTCGCGGTGCCGCGCGACCAGGTCGCGGGCGTGATGAGCCACCTCGCCACGGCGGACGGCGACGAGGCGTTCGTGCGGGAGCAGCTCGAAGTGTTCTCCGCGCTGGCCGCGGAGATCGGTGTCCCTGCTCACATCGCATCAAGTGCCGCGGCGCTTCGGTTCCCCGAGGCGCGCTTCGACGCGGCTCGCTGCGGCGTCGCTCTGTACGGGCTCTCCCCGTTCGGCGACGACCCGGCCGCGCACGGGCTCGAGCCGGTGCTCTCCTGGCGGAGTCACGTCGCACAGGCCAAGACGCTCGCGGCCGGGAAGAGCACCGGGTACGGCCGGCGGTTCGTCGCCGAGGCGCCGACTCGGATCGGGCTCGTCCCGGTCGGCTACGCGGACGGCTTTCGGCGTGCGCTGACCGGGACGGAGGTTTCCGTCGGCGGGGTCCGGAGGAGCGTGCTCGGCACGGTCTCCATGGACTCGTTCGCCGTCGAGCTCGGCGACGAACCCGAGGGAACGCCGGTCGCGATCATCGGCGACGGCGTGCTCGCCGAGGAGCACGCGCGCGTGCTCGGGACGATCAACTACGAGGTGACGTGCGGGATCCGCACGCCGCTCGAGCGTGCGGTGCGGAGGGTCGTCGATGGATGACGCGCCCCTTCTGGCCGCGGCGGGGGAGGACGCCTACCTCGTCGGCGGCGTGATCCGCGACCAGCTGCTCGGGCGCGCCGTGCTCGACGTGGACGTCGCGTGCGCGGAGCCCGAGGCCGCCGCGCGGGCGTACGCGGGCGCCCAGGGCGGGGCGGTCGTTCCGTTGTCGGAGCGCCACGGCGCGTGGCGGGTCGCCTACCGCGACGGGCACACGGTCGATTTCACGCCGCTGCGCGGGACGATCGCCGACGACCTTGCGACGCGTGACTTCACGGTCAACGCGATTGCGCGGAGGCTCGGGACGGCGGACCCGATCGATCCGCTCGGCGGCATCCCGGATCTCGGCGCGCGGCGGCTGCGGGCGGTGACCGACGAGATCTTCCGGGCCGATCCGCTGCGGCTGCTTCGGGCAGTGCGGCTTGAGGACGAGCTCGGCTTCCGGCTGGACGAGGGGACGGAGACGCTGGTGCACCGTGACGCGGCGCTCGTCTCCGAGCCGGCGGGCGAGCGTGTGCTCGGCGAGCTCGAGCGGCTGTCGCCGGACGGGTTCCGGCGGTTGGACGAGCTCGGGCTGCTGAGGCCGCTGGGGGGCGATTCGAAGCGGCTGGACTCGGTGGATTCGGCCGACCACCCGTCGTACGCGCTGGTGGTCGTCCTCGGCGACGCGGTGCGCGGACTGCCGGCTTCGAACGAGACGAAGCGGTTCGCGGCCACGCTGCTCCGTGCGGAGCCGCCGGCGGACGACTCGCCGCGGTCGATCTACCGCTTCCGCCGCGCAACCGAGCCGTGGGCGCTAGAAACGCTCGCGTACCTGCGGGCGGGGGAGTTCGTCGACGCCGTACTGGCGGCGCAGGCCGCGGATCCGGCCGAGCCGCTCCTGCGCGGCGACGAGCTCGGACTTCCCCCGGGCCCGGAAATCGGGCGGCTTCTCGACCTCGTGGAAGAGGAGCGAGCCGCGGGCACGATCACGACGCGCGACGAGGCACTAGCGCTCGTCGAGCGGTCCAAAACTAGCGCCTGAGCAGGTCTTTCGTCGCCTGCTTAAGGTGCTCCCCCGGGGGACCCCCTGTGCAGACGCCCCGCGTTCAGCCTATTCCGGAAAGGCGCAAATGTGGTGCGCGGAAGTGTGCCGAGACTGTGCCGGTTAGCTCGGCGCCCACTTGACCGTGCAGCCCACCGGCGGGGTCTCCGCCGGTTCGGGGGCTTGCCCGGCGAGCACCGCGTCGAGGGCGTTTCGCAGCCACGGATCGGCGCCCTTCGCATCGCCGTGATCCGAGTCCGGCGCGCCGTGGTACGCGAGTCGGTGCTCGGCGTCGAAGAGGAACACCTCGGGCGTGCGCGACGCGCCGTAGGCGGCCGCGACGTCCTGCGACTCGTCCCGCAGGAACGGGAACACGAAGCCCTCCTCGGCCGCCCGCACGACCATCGCGTCGAACGTGTCGCCCGCGTGGTGGTTCGAGTTCACGGCGACGAGCCCGGCGCGGCCCTTGTACTCCTGCGCGATCGCGTTCAGCCGCCCGTCCCACGCGACCACGTACGGGCAGTGGCAGCACGAGAAGACGACCGCGACCGG
Source organism: uncultured Actinomycetes bacterium (assembly GCA_963760815.1). Taxonomy (GTDB): domain Bacteria; phylum Actinomycetota; class Thermoleophilia; order Gaiellales; family Gaiellaceae; genus CAVRUF01. Next base: position 1,647,636 of record CAVXEJ010000004.1, on the reverse strand, counting down.
CCTGCCCTCGAAGTCGGCGAGGGAATGCTCCACGCCGTCCACGCCGGGGAGCGTGAACGCCGGAGCCGAGTCGCCGAGGGAGAGCTGGGCCATGCCGCGATGCTAGCGCCAGCGGTTGCGTAGGCGCGCTGTGAAACGTCCGAGCGACGCCGGCGCAACCCCCTGCGCGGCCCCGGCCAGCCGGAACACCCGCGGGGTGACGACCTCGCGCCGGTTCTTGTCCACGGCGCGCAGGATCGTCGCCGCGACCTCGTCGGGCATGACGACCAGATGCCGCCCGAAGCGGCTCGCGAGCGCCTTGTCCTGCGGGAAGCCCTCGGTCGGCACCGGGCCCGGATTGACCGCGTGCATGCGGATCCCGCGCGGCTCGAGCTCGTAGCCGACCGAGCGCGCGAACGCGAGCTGCGCGTGCTTCGAGGACGCGTAGGGCCCGGACGTGAGCGGCACCGCCGTCCCTGCGACCGACGCGACCACGACCACGTCGGAAGGCGCTCCCGCCTCGAGCAACGGGAGGAACGCCCGCAGGCCCCAGACGCTCCCGAAGAAGTTCGTGCCCATCACGAGCTCGATCCGCTCGGGCGGCAGCTCGAGGAACCCGCCGCCGCCGGGGATGCCCGCGTTCAGCACGAGGAGCCCGATCGCCGGATGCCGCTCGGCTACGCGCGCGGCCGCCGCATCGACCGACGCCCGGTCCGACATGTCGCAAACCTCCGCCTCGCCGTCGATCTCCGCAGCGACCGCTTCGAGCCGTTCCTGACCGCGCGCCAGCAGCACGCAACGCCAGCCGCGCCGAGCGAGAGCCCGCGCCGTGGCCGCGCCGATTCCGCTCGATCCTCCGGTGACCACGGCGACAGGCATGGCCGGGAGCGTAACCCCGAGTAGAATCCGCGCGCTGTGCCGGACTTCCAGGGAAAGCGCGGGCTCGTCCTCGGCGTCGCCAACCGGCGCTCGATCGCCTGGGCCATCGCGCAGCGGCTCGCCGAGGGTGGCGCGAGCCTCGCGTTCACCTACCAGGGCGAGCGCATCGAGAAGGGCGTCCGCGACCTGGCCGAGTCCGTGGGGAGCCCGCTGATCGCCGAGTGCGACGTGCGCTCCGACGAGAGCATCGACGCGCTGTTCGCCCAGGTCTCCGAGACGTTCGGCGGCGAGCTCGACCTGCTCGTCCACTCGGTCGCCTTCGCCGACGCGCGCGATCTCGAGGGACGCTTCACCGACACGCCGCGCGACCGCTTCTGGCTCGCCGTCGACGTGTCCGCTTACTCGCTCGTGGCCTGTACCCGCGCGGCCGAGCCGCTGATGGAGAAGGCCGGCGGCGGTTCCGTGGTGACGATGACCTACCTCGGCGGCGAGCGCGCGGTGCCCCACTACAACGTGATGGGCGTGGCCAAGGCGACGCTCGACTCGTCCGTGAAGTACCTCGCCTGGGATCTCGGCCAGAAGTCGATCCGCGTCAACGCCGTCTCGGCCGGCCCGGTTCGTACGCTGGCCGCGCGCTCGATCGCGGGCTTCCCGACGATGGAGGCGATCGTCGAGGAGCGCTCGCCGCTGCACCGGCCGATCGAGTCCAGCGACGTCGGCGCGCGCCGCCGCCTATCTCCTCTCGGAGGACGCGAAGAACGTGACCGGGACGACGCTCTACGTCGACTCCGGCTACCACGCGATGGGGATGTAGATGGGCGCCGAGGCGCGGCTCCAGGAGCTGGGCATCGAGCTTCCGCCCGTGCTCGAGCCCGCGGCGAACTTCGCGAACTTCGTGCGGACCGGGAACCTCATCTACACGTCCGGCACGGTTCCGACGCTCCCGAACGGCGAGTTCGCGACCGGCAAGGTCGGCCTCGATGTCACGACCGCGGAGGCCGCGGAGCACGCACGCCTCGCCGGGCTGAACATCCTCGCCATCCTGCGGAACGAGCTCGGCGATCTCGACCGCGTCGTGCGGGTCGTGAAGCTGCTCGGGATGGTGAACGCGGTGCCCGACTTCCGCGAGCAGTCCTACGTGATCAACGGGTGCTCCGATCTCTTCGTCGACGTGTTCGGCGCCAAGCACGCCCGCTCGGCGGTGGGCATGGGGAGCCTGCCGTTCGGGATCACGGTCGAGATCGAGGCGATCGTCGAGGTCGAGTGAGGGCCGCGCTCGTCCGCGCGGTGGGCGCGCTCGCGGAGCTGGGGGAGGCACCGGAGCCGCAGGGCGAGACGATCGAGGTCCTCGCCGCACCGATCAACCCGATCGACCTGGCGGTGTCGCGTGGTGCGCTCGCCACCGGGCATCCCGAGCTGCCCTACGTTCCCGGCTGCGAGGCCGTGGGTCGCACCGCGGACGGCCGCACGGTCTGGATCTTCGGCGGCTCGCTCGGGCGGACGACGCAGGGCGCGATGGCCGAACGCGCGCCGATCGGAGACGCGCACGCGATCGAGGTGCCCGAAGGCGCCGACCCAGGGTTGGCCGCCGCGCTCGGCATCGCCGGGCTCGCCGGCTGGCTCCCACTCGCCTGGCGTGCACCGCTCCGCGGCGGCGAGAACGTGCTCGTGCTCGGCGCCACCGGCTCGGTCGGGTTCGTCGCCGTGCAGGCGGCGAAGCTCCTCGGCGCGGCCCGGGTGGTCGCCGCCGGCCGTGACGCCGCCGGTCTCGAGCGCGCCGCCGAATTCGGCGCGGACGCGACGCTGCGACTCGACGAGGCCGACGATCTGGTCTCCGCGATCAAGGACGCATTCGGCGGCGAGGGCCCGAGCTACGTCTTCGATCCGCTCTGGGGCGAGCCCGTCGCGGCCGCGATCCAGGCGGCCGTGCCCCACGCGACGATCGTGAACCTCGGCCAGTCCGCCGGCGCGACCTCGGAGCTCGCCTCGGCGGCCGTCCGCTTCAAGAGCCTCTCCATCCTCGGCCACACGAACTTCGCGGTTCCGCCCGACGAGCTCGCCGACCACTACCGGCGGCTCGTGGCCCACGCGGTCGCCGGCGAGATCCGAATCGACGTGGAGCGCGTGCCGCTCGACGCGGTCGGGGAGGCGTGGCGCCGCCAGGCGGACGGCGCCGGCACGAAGCTCGTCATCGTCCCCTGAGGCCTAGGGGAAGCCAGAGCTCGTCAGGCCAAGGTCGAGGCTGCCGCCGTCGCGGCACTGCGGCGGGACGACGTACTCGACCCCCGCGCCGCTGCGCAGCGCGTTCTCGGCGAGCTGCTGGCGCATCATCTGGCTCGCCCGCTCCTCGGAGAGCCCGAGCCGCTGCCCGAGGATCACGCCCGACTGGAACGCGTAGCACTCGGTCTCGCCCTCGTTCGCGATGCCGCGCAGGTGCCACGCCTCGTGCGCGAGGACGGCGACCGAGCGGGCCGTCTGGCTGCCGTTCACCTCGTCCTTGAACGCCATCCGGTAGAGGTCGTAGCAGCGCTCCGGGGTCAGGTACGCGACGTTTCCGCCCACCTGTGCCGCTCCGTCCGCGTGCTGGACGACGCCGACGTGCTCGCCCGACTCGTCGCACTCGACCGTGACGGGCTTGCCCGCGATCGCGGACGCCTCGACGGCGAAACGGTCGGTCGCCTCCGACTTCGTCGCCTCGTTCAGGCCGTCCCAGCCCGTCCGGCTGTCGGTGATCCAGAAGGCGAAGGCGAGCGCGGCAAGCACCGCCGCGGCCGCCGCCAGCCGCCGCCACGGTCGGCGATGGTGCGCGACGGCGGGCCCCGGGTCGATCTCGTTCGGCTCGTCGTCCGACCAGAGTGCGTCCTCGTCTTCGAACGGGCCCTGGTACCCGTAGAGCTCCTGGTCAACGGGCTGCGGCCCGCGGTTCGGCGGGCCGGGCGCGTCGGCGCGGATCGCACCGAGGAAGAAGTTCAGCTCGAGCCCGGCGAGGATCAGGAACGGGATCCAGATCGGAACGGTCGCGCGCAGCCAGTACGGGCCGAAGAGCAGGACGAGCAGGAGCACGACGAGCCCGGCGCGCAGGATGAATGCCGGACTGCGCAGCGGGTTGTCGGGGCCGTCCATCGCGCGACCGTAGCGGGCTGGGCGCGGGCCGCGGCTAATCGACGACGACTTTGAAGAGCGGCGCGAGCGAATCCCAGCGGTCGATCTCGCAGCCGTTCGTGCGGCTGAAGCTCGCCTCGATCTCCTCGCCCTGGAACGTCCCGGACACGCGCGCCTCCTCGGGGCCGCCGAAGATCATCGTGCAGGCCGTATCCGGCGGGACCGGCTCGAGCGCCTCGGGGTGCGCGGCCAGGGCGGCGCAGGACTCGGCCTGCAGCGGGTTGGTGCCGCCCACCGGATCGCATTCGAGTGTCGTGGTCTGCGTGACGCCGTGCTGGAAGCCGGTCTGGGCGACCTCGACGGTCAGCGACGTCGCCGGCTCGCCGCTGTTGGTCGCCGACGGCGGCACGGAGCCCGCACCGGCGCCGGTGTCGCTTGCATCCTCGGTGCCGCAGGCGCCCAGCGCGAGAACGGCGAGTGCCAGCGCGACGATCTTCACGAGCCGTGCTCGCGTGCGGCGGCCACCATCTCGTCCATATCCGGAACCTCGCCGGGCGCGTAGAGCCGCGTCCAGCGCACGTTCCGGTCGCCGTCGACGAGGAAGCACGAGCGCCTGGCGACGTCCGAGAGTCCGCGGAATTCGTGCGCGATGTCGAACGCGTGGATCGCCTCCGCCTCCCAGTCGCAGAGCAGCGGGATCTCGAGATCGAGCGCCTCGCGCCAGGCGACGTGCGACCAGGGGCTGTCGCGGGAAACCCCGAACGGCGAGAAGCCGGCCGCCTCGAGCTCCTCGCGCCGCTCGCGCAGGAGCAGCAGCTCGTCCGTGCAGGTCGCCGACCAGTCGAAGAGGTAGAAGAGCAGCAGGATCCCCTCGCTCGGCGGCGTCAGGTCGTGCAGCCGCACCGGCTCGCCCGGCGCGGCGAGGAGAGTCGGGTTGGGCGCTGGCTCTCCGGCGGCGATCACGCGGCCACCGGCTCGATCCCGACGTTCTCGGTCGTGTCGGCGATCTCGCGGACGACCTCGGCGATGTCGCGGTTCGCGTTGTAGACGCGGCGCTGCCGGTCGGCGCTGTTTCCCCGGGAGAGGATCTCCGCGATGCCGCCGAGCTCACGGTCGGAGCCGAGTTCCACCGCGTGCGGTTCGATCTCGCGGAGCGTGCGGCGGATGAGCTGCGCGACGGGCACGCGGTTCCGCCGGCCGGTGACGAGATCCATGACGGGCGCCTCGAGGCCGTAGCGGCCGGCGAGCCACTTGTTCTCGGTCACGAGCATCCGGTGGAACGTCGGGAGCTCCTGGCCGGCGTCGTACTGGTCGCAGTAGCGCTTCACGAGCGCCTGAATGTACGCGGCGATGGCGACGGCGTCCTCCACCCGTGTGACCGCGTCCATGACACGGATCTCGAGCGTGCCCCACTTGGGATGCGGGCGGATGTCCCACCAGATGTGCGTGTAGTCGGCGATGCAGCCGGTCTTTTCGAGCTGGCCGACGACGCGCGCGTACTCGTCGTAGTCGGCGAAGCGCGGCGGCACGCCCGACCGCGGGAACGCGGCGAAGACCATCTGCCGCGTCGACTCGAGTCCGGTCAGCTCGCCGCGCCAAAACGGGGAGGAGGCCGAGAGCGCGAGCAGCTCCCCGAGGTGGTTCAGCATCGCGCTGAGGACGGCGATGCACTTGTCCGGCCCGTCGACGGCGACGTGGACGTGCATCCCGAAGATCAGCTCGCGGCGCGCGATGTACTGGAGCTGGTCGACGAGCGCCCGGTAGCGGTCACGCGCGGTGATCCGCTGGCGCTCGAAGAGGCTGAACGGGTGCGTCCCGGCCGAGCCGACGCGCAGGCCTTCCTTGCGGCCTAGCTGGGTCACGTAGCCGCGCAGGCGCCGCAGCTCCGAGTCGATGTCGGCGGCCGTGTGGCAGACCGGGGTCGAGATCTCGATCACCGACTGCATGAGCTCCGCCGAGACGCGCGCGACGAACTCCTCCTCGTGGATGCGCGAGAGCACCGTGTCGATGTGCTGCACGAGATCGAACGTCTCGGGGTCGAGGAGCATGTACTCCTCCTCGACGCCGAGCGTGAACGGATCGCCCACCCCGAATTTGTGCTCGATGACGCTGCCCCCTTCCGCGAAGCTCTCGCCGGTGATCGATGGGGGGTACAGCTGGTTCATGGGTTCATTCGACTTCGGCAATTTCGTCTGCGCGTAGTATCGCCCGCCGTGGACGCGCTCGCCCTCATCGACGCCTGGCCGGTGGAGAACGCCGCGGTCGGCGTGGTCTCGGGGGACGGTGTCTTGGCGCGGCGCGGGCCGGAGGATCGGGTGTTTCCGTGGGCCTCGGTGACCAAACTCGTGACGGCGGGCGCGGTGCTCGTCGCGGCCGAGGAAGGGATCGTGGAGCTGGACGAGCCCGCCGGCCCGCCCGGGGCGACGGTGCGGCACCTGCTCTCGCACTCGTCGGGGCTTCCGCTCGACGGCGAGCGGCCTTTGACCGGCCCCGGAACGCGGCGGATCTACTCGAACACCGGGATCGAGCTCGCTGCGGCCTTGGTGGCCGCGCGGGCCGAGATGCCGTTCGAGGAGTACCTGGGCGCGGCCGTGCTCGAACCGGTCGGGATGTCGGCGGTCCTGGACGGGTCGCCGGCGTGGGGCCTCGCCGGGTCGCTTGCGGATCTGCTTGCGTTCGGGCGTGAGCTGCTGGCGCCGCGGTTCCTGGCCGAGGAGACGCTCGCCGAGGCTTCCGTCGTGGCGTTTCCCGGGCTGGCCGGCGTCTTGCCGGGCTACGGGAAGCAGGATCCGAACGACTGGGGCCTCGGGTTCGAGCTGCGCGACGGCAAGTCGCCGCACTGGACCGGGGAGCGGAACTCGCCGCGGACGTTCGGCCACTTCGGCCGGGCCGGGACGTTCCTGTGGGTTGATCCGGACGCGGGGCTCGCCTGCGCTTGCCTCACGGATCGCGATTTCGGCGACTGGTCGCGCGAGGCGTGGCCGGTGCTCTCGGACGCGGTGCTCGGGGCGTTCGGCGCTACTCGGTGAAGAGCGGCCGCAGGAACTCGTCGAAGGTCTCGCGGTCGCAGCTCGCGACCGTCGCCGGCGTGACCGCCTCGACCGTCGCGGTTCGCCCGACGTCCATGAGGAGCGCCACCTCGCCGAAGTAGGCGCCCGGCTTGAGCACCGTGCGCTCGCCGAGCTCGTCCTGGACCGCGCGGAGCACCCCGCCGATGACGACGTAGAAACGGTCGCCGTCCTCGCCCTGCGAGACGATCCGCTCGCCCGGTGTCGACGGCGCGCCGCTCCATCCGCTCGCCGAGCTTCGCAAGCACCTCTCCGGGCAGCCCGGCGAGAAGCCCGACCTGGGCGAGCTCGTGCGCGGTCGCGGACTGGTGCCTCACGCCGCGATCCTACGAGACCACCCTTCTCAACCGATCAAGTAGAGAACGACTGCTCGCCGAATTCCGCGCCTACGCAGGACAAACGACCCCAGGGCACGGCCGTTCGGGCCATGCCCGGGGTCAGACCCCCAACATGGCCCGAATGGACACGGGCCGTTTGTGCTGCGAAAGGGCTAGGCGCCGTCTTCGACGAGGCCGAGCGCGCGCTCGAGGGCGCTCTTCGGCTGCGCCCCGAGGGCGCCGGCGACGGGCTCGCCGTCCTTGAAGAGGACGATCGTCGGGATGCTCATGATCCCGTAGCGCTGCGCCAGAGCGGGCTGCTCGTCGATGTTCACCTTCACGAGCCGTACCTCGCCGGCACGCTCCTCGGCGATCTGGTCGAGGGCGGGAGCGACCATGTGGCACGGGCCGCACCACTCAGCCCAGAAATCCACGATCACGGGCTTGTCGCTGCCCAGCACCTCGGTTTCGAATGTCGTCTCGGTCGCTTCCACTGCCTGTGTCGCCACTGGTTCCTCCTGTTGATTGTCACCTGCTGAAACGACCCGGACGCGACGAAAAGTCCCGCGTCTAGACTCCGTTTCCCCATGTTCAAGCCGCTTCCGCCAGTCCCGGACCATCCCGGCCTCGAAGAGGAGGTCCTCGCCTGGTGGGAGGAGCGGCAGACGTTCGACCGGCTGCGCAAGCAGAACGCCGGCGGCCCGGTCTGGAGCTTCGTCGACGGCCCGGTGACGGCGAACAAGACGCTCGGCGTCCACACCGCCTGGGGCCGCACGCTCAAGGACGTCTTCCAGCGCTACAAGGGCCTGCGCGGCTTCCACCAGCGCTACCAGAACGGCTTCGACTGCCAGGGACTCTGGATCGAGGTCGGCGTCGAGCGCGAGCTGGGCCTCAACTCGAAGCACGAGATCGAGGAGTACGGCCTCGCCGAGTTCTCCCGCCGGTGCCGCGAGAAGGTCGTCTGGTCGGCGGGCGAGATCACGCGCGGCTGCATCCGCCTGGGCCAGTGGATGGACTGGGGCAACGACTACTTCACGTTCTCGGACACGAACATCGAGTACATCTGGGGCTTCCTCAAGCGGATGCACGAGCAGGGCTTCCTCTACCTCGGCCACCGCTCGACCGAGTGGTGCCCGCGCTGCGGTACGTCGATCTCGGCGCACGAGCTGGTCGGGAGCTACGAGGACCGCATCGACCCGTCGCTCTTCGTCCGCCTTCCGCTCACCGACCGGCCGGGCGAGGCGCTCGCCGTGTGGACGACCACGCCGTGGACGCTCCCCGCCAACGTCGCCGCCGCCGTGAATCCCACCGAGGAGTACGGCCGGCGCGAGAACGGCGAATGGGTCGCGGTGCGCCGCCATCCCGACGAGCAGCTCGAGGATCGCCGCCCCGGCGCCGAGCTCGTCGGCTGGCGCTACGAAGGCCCGTTCGACGATCTGCCCGCCGCGGCCGGCGTCGAGCACCGCGTCATCCCGTGGGACGACGTCTCCATGGACGAGGGCACGGGGATCGTCCACATCGCGCCAGGCTGCGGCTCCGAGGACTTCGAGCTCTCGCGCGTCAACGATCTCGCCGTGCTCACGCCGGTCGACGAGGCCGGGCGCTTCTACCCGGACTACGGCTGGCTGCACGGGCTCGGCACCGCGGAGGCGGCCGACCAGCTCGTCGCCGACCTGGCCGAGCGCGGCCGGCTCATCGACGCGGGCACGATCGAGCACCGCTTCCCGTTTTGCTGGCGCTGCCACACGCCGCTCATCTTCCGGATCTCCGACGACTGGTTCATCGCCGTCGAGGAGCTGCGACCGAAGCTCATCGACGCGAACGCGACCATCCAGTGGACGCCCGAGTACTTCGGCAAGCGGATGGACGACTGGCTCCGCAACCTCGGCGACTGGAACATCTCGCGGCGCCGCTTCTTCGGGCTGCCGCTGCCGTTCTATCCGTGCGGCGAGTGCGGGCACCTGACCGTGGTCGGCTCCAAGGGCGAGCTCTCCGAGAAGTCGACCGGCGGGATGGAGCAGCTCGAGGAGCTCCATCGCCCGTGGGTGGACGAGGTGACGATCCGCTGCGACGGCTGCAACGCCGAGGGCGTTCGTCGCGTGGTCGAGGTCGGCGACGTCTGGCTCGACGCGGGCATCGTCCCGTTCTCGACGCTCGGCTGGGAGAACCCGCTCGCGATCGAGGGCGGCTACGCCACCGGCGCGTCGAAGGGCCTCTCGACCGCCGACCTGCCCGACCACGAGCACTGGGAGACCTGGTTCCCGGCCGACTGGGTGACCGAGATGCGCGAGCAGATCCGCCTGTGGTTCTACTCCCAGCTCTTCATGTCGGTGGCGCTCGTCGGCAAGGCGCCGTTCAAGTCGGCGCTCGGCTACGAGAAGATGCTCGACGAGCACGGCCGCGAGATGCACGGCTCCTGGGGGAACCTGATCCCGGCCGAGGACGCGTTCTCACGCATGGGCGCGGACGTGATGCGCTGGCAGTTCTGCACGCAGCCGCCCGACCGCAACCTCCTCTTCGGCTACGGGCCGGCGCACGAGATCAAGCGGCGGCTGCTCACGCTGTGGAACTCGGTGCGGTTCCTGTGCGACTACGGGAACATCGAAGGCTTCGAGCCGCGCTACTCCGATCTCTCGTCCGGGGTCGCGGACGCGGAGCTGACGCTGCTCGACCGCTGGCTGCTCGCGCGGACGGATGCGCTCGTCGCGGAGGCGACGGCCGCGTACGAGGCGCAGCTCACGCACCGCGTGGTCGAGGCATTCGAGGCCTTCGTGGACGATCTCTCGAACTGGTACATCCGCCGCTCGCGCCGGCGGTTCTACTCCTACGACGACGCTGCGTTCCGAACGCTGTGGACGGCGATCGTCCAGTCGCTGCGGGTGATCGCGCCGATCATGCCGTTCCTGTCCGAGCACCTCTGGCAGGCGCTTGTCGCCGAGCGGTGCTCCGACGCGCCCGAGAGCGTCCACCTGGCCGGCTGGCCGGAGACGCGTGCGGCGGACGCGGAGCTTCTAGGCGGCATGGCCGAGGCGCGCGTCGTCGCCGAGCTGGGCCGGCGCGCCCGCGACGCGGCGGGCCTGAAGCTGCGCCAGCCGCTCGGGCGGGCCGTGGTGCAGGGCGCGGCGCGGGCCGGCGACCACGCGGACACGATCCGCGACGAGCTGCGCGTGAAGGAGCTCGAGTTCGGCGAGGTGGACGCGACCGAGCTGCGCGTGCGGCCGAACCTCCCGGTGCTCGGGCCGCGGCTCGGCAAGGAGATGGGCGCGGTGCGCGCCGCCCTCGCCGCGGGCGAGTTCGAGGAGCTCGACGGCGGCGGCTTCCGCGTCGGCGGGCACGAGCTGGCCGCCGAGGACGTGCTCGTGGAGCGCGTCGGCCGCGAGGGCTGGGCGGTCGAGTCGGCCGACGGCGTCACGGTCGCGATCGACACGGCGCTCGACGACGAGCTTCGGCTCGAGGGGCGCGTGCTCGACCTGATCCACGCGGTGAACCTGATGCGCAAGGAGGCGGGGCTCGAGGTGACCGACCGGATCGTGCTCACGGTTCCGGCGGACGACGATCTTCTCCGCCACGCGGACTGGATCAAGGCGGAGACCCTGGCCGAGCGCCTCGAGCCGGGCGCCGAGCTCGCCGTGGCGAAGGCCTAGCGCGGCACCGCGGAAAGTCGTCACACCTCGGCACAGATTCGGCGCGAAGCGTCACAGACACGTAGCGATTTCGGCGTTACGCTGAAGGCGGGATTGAGGGCGGTGCTCCCCCTCCCGGGTGGGGTCGTAGTGCGTTAACGCGGCCTGGAAGATCGCGGCGCGAGCGCACGCCGACGCGTGAGCCCGGGAGGATTGCGCAACCGAGTGCTACGAAGCGGCCGCGGCCGAGCGCCGGATTTCGACCGGCAGCTTGAAGGTGACGTCCTCGGTCTCGTCCGTGAACGGCTCGACGTCCGTGACGCCGCGCTCTCGGAACCAGCCGATCACGCGGTCCACCAGCCGCTCGGGAGCCGACGCGCCCGACGTCACGCCGAGGGTCTCGACGCCCTCGAGCCACGCCTCGTCGATCTCGGTCTCGTCGTCGATCAGGTACGACGCGACCCCGGCTGCGTGGGCGACCTCGACGAGCCGGTTCGAGTTCGAGCTGTTGCGCGAGCCGATCACGAGGAGCAGCTGGATCTCCTTCAGCATCGCCTTCACGGCGCGCTGGCGGTTCGTGGTCGCGTAACAGATGTCTTCCTTCTTCGGCGCCTCGATCCACGGGAAGCGGCGCCGCAGCACCTCGATGACCTCGTTCGTCTCGTCCACGGAGAGCGTCGTCTGCGTGATGTAGGCGAGCTTCTCGGCGTGCGCGAGGTCGACGGTCTCCGCGTCCGCGGCCGACTCGACGAGGACGATCGCCTCGGGCGCCTCGCCCATCGTCCCCTCGACCTCCTCGTGGCCCTCGTGGCCGATGAGGACGACGGTGTAGCCGCCCTTCGCGTAGTGCCGCGCCTCGGCGTGCACCTTCGTCACGAGCGGGCAGGTCGCGTCGATCGCCTTCAGGCCGCGTGCCGCGGAGTTGGCGTGAACCGCAGGCGAGACGCCGTGCGCGGAGAAGACGACGGTCGCGCCCTCGGGCACGTCGGTCTCGCTCTCGACGAAGATCGCGCCGCGCTCCTCGAGATCGCGGACGACGTGCAGGTTGTGGACGATCTGCTTGCGCACGTAGACGGGCGCGCCCCACATGTCGAGCGCGCGCTCGACCGTGTCGACGGCGCGCTCGACGCCGGCGCAGTAGCCGCGCGGCGATGCGAGGAGGATCCGCTTGACCATGAACTCCATGGTATCGGCGCCGTTCCGCTTCGATGAATAGAGCGGAAGGCCCGCCACTGGGGGGGTGTAGCAGCGGGCCCTCCGCATCGCTCACCGCGGCAGTACTCGGCCAGGACAACCGGCCGCGGCTTGCATCGCCCAGTGGCCGAACGCTATCCCCAGCGCCAAGCCGTGCCAATAGGCCGAACGGCCTATCTTCGGCGCGGCTCTATCATCGGATGGAATGACGGAGATCCGCTTCGCTCGTCAGGACGTTGCCGCACCCTCGATCGCCGTCGCGCTGGCCCGCGCGGAGGAGCCCCGGGAAGCGGTCGATCTCTTCCTCGACGCGGTCGCCGCGCTCGCCGAGGCGGACGTCTTGGCGCTCGCGGTCGCGGACGAGGAGGCCGAGCGCGCGTCTGGGTACGCGATCCGCGGCGGCGACGAGTCCTGGTGGCGCAGCGTTTCCATCGACCTCGCGCACGACGTGGGCGGGATCGCGACCGCCGCGCGCGAACGGGCCGCCTTCACCGTCTACGACACGAGCACCGCCGCGCATGTCAACCGACGCCTCGCGGACGCGATCGGCGCGAAGAGCGCGGCCTTCATCCCGCTGGCCGCGGACGAGCGGCTCGTCGGCGTCCTCGTCATCGCCGCGTGCACGGAGCGGCGCCACTTCTCCCCTGCGGTCGTCGACGCCGCCCAGGCCCTCGCGGACGAGGTCGCACCGGTGCTGCGGCGGATGCGCTCCGCCGACGCGCTGCGCCGCGCGCTCGAGCGCGAGCGGCTCGTGAGCGAGATCGCGCGGCGGGTCCGCTCGGAGCTCGACCTGAACGACGTTCTCGACGTGGCCGTGACCGAGACCGGGCAGGCGCTCGGGGTCGCGCGCTGCTTCATCCGGCTGGGCCAGGGCGAGGCGACGCCGGTGCGCGCGGAGTGGACGGCGCCCGACCTGCCGCCGATCGGAACAGAGGCCGACCGCCTACCCGTCTCGAACCTCGCGCTGCGCGAGAACCGCACGGTCGCGATCGGAGACATCGACGACGCGCCCGAACTCGACGATCCGACCCTCGGCGGGCGGGACCGCATCGCCGCGCTCGGCTCGAAGGCCGTCCTCGTCACGCCGATCGAGGTCTTCGACGAGCTCGTCGGCGTCTTCGCGCTCCACCGCAATCAGACCGGCGCCTGGTCGGCGAGCGACATCGCGGTCGCGGAAGCGGTCGCCGGCGAGGTCGGCGTCGCCATCCACGTCGCCCGGCTCTTGAGCGACGACGAGCGCCAGGCGCGGATCCAGCTCGGGTTCTTCCGCGTCGCCGAGGTGCTCGGCTCGCCGCTCTCGCTCGGCCAGACGCTCGACGCGCTCGCGCGCGCGGCCGCGGAGGCCCTCGGTGGCGACGCGGCGTTCGTGCTCGAGCCGGCCGGGACGACGCTGCGGCTCGCCGGTTCCTACGAGCTTCCGCCGAAGCTCGCCGCCCGCCTGGCCGAAGGGATCCCCGTCGCGCAGACACCGCTCGCCGACGCCGGCCGCAAGGGGCGGATGGTCGTCAGCTCGCTCCGCGACGACGAGCGGTTCGCCGCGGCCGCCCGCACGCTGCTCACGAAGAGCGGCTACGCGTCGCTGTGCGCGGCGCCGGTCGCCCGCGGCGAGAACGACTTCGCCACCGTCGTCGTCCTCTTCAAGGCCGAGCACGAGTTCACCGACGACGACCTGGCCGTCGCCGTCCACCTGAGCGACGCGGCGCGCGGGGCGCTCGAGCGCAGCGAGCTCTACGAGTCGGAGCGGCGCGGGCGCAGGCTCTCGGAGCATCTCGCCACCGTGGGAGCACGGCTCGTGACGGGGCTTTCGCCGGAGCACGTCACCGAGGAGATCGCGACCGCGGCGCGGGAGCTGCTCGCCGCCGACGCTGCTGTCGTCCGTGTCCTCGAGGGCGACGAGCTGGTCGTCGTGGCCGGTTCCGGAGAGGGAGCGGCGGAGTCGGTCGGAACACGGTCGAGCTCGGGCGCCGGGATGCTCGGCGACGTGGCTCAGTCGCGCCGCCCCGGCCAGGTCGAGGACATCCTTACGACGCCGCGCCTCGCCTCCGAGGACTCGCTCCTCGCGCACGGCATGGCCGCGTCGGCCGTGGCGCCGATGGGCGCTCAGGGCGGAGGGCTTGGCGGGATGCTGAGCGTCTACTCCACGACGCCGCGCACCTGGCGCGCCGACGAGACGCAGGCCCTGACCGCGCTCGCCGCAATGGCGACGGCGGCGCTTGCGAACGCGGAGCTCTACCGCAGCGTCGCCGAGGAGAAGGAGCGAAGCGAGGCGATCCTCGGGAACATCGCCGACGGCATCGTCGCGGTCGACCGCGACGGGACGATCGTCCTGTGGAACGCAACCGCGGCGCAGATCACCGGCGTGCCGGCGAGCGAGGCGGTCGGCCGCCGCGTGGCCGAGACGCTCCAGCGCGAGCTCGAAAGCGGCGACGAGAACCCGGCCGGCGAGCGCGAGGTCGCGATCCTGCGCGGCGGCGACGAGGTCTGGATCTCCCTCACGGAGGCGGTCATGCACGACGACGCCGGCGCGGTCGCGGGGCGCGTGTTCGCCTTCCGCGACGTGTCGGCCGAGCGCGCGGTCGAGACGATGAAGTCCGAGTTCGTCGCCGCCGTCTCGCACGAGCTGCGCACGCCGCTGACGTCGATCTACGGCTTCGCGGAGACGCTGCTGCGCCAGGACGTCCAGTTCGAGGAGTCCGACCGCGCCACGTTCCTCGGCTACATCGCGTCCGAGTCGGAACGGCTCATCCGGATCGTCGACGACCTGCTGAACGTCGCGCGCCTCGACGCGGGCACGCTCGGGCTCGACCTCGGCCCCGTGGACGTCGCCGAGACGGTCGCGGCGGCGCTGAAGCGCGAGCCGAAGGGCGAGCACCGCTTCGTCGTCGACCTTCCGCCGGGGCTCGTCGTTGTCGCCGACGCGGAGCGGCTCGGCGAGGTCGTCCACCATCTCGTCTCGAACGCGGTCAAGTTCTCGCCGCAGGGCGGGACGATCACGATCGCGGGCCGTCCGCGCGCCGGCATGGTCGAGGTGCGGGTCATGGACGAGGGCGAGGGCATCGCCCCGGCCGACCGCAAGCGGATCTTCACCAAGTTCTTCCACGGCGGCGACGGCGTGCCCGAGCCGGGGAGCGGCACGGGCGTCGGCCTTTTCCTGGCGCGCGGTCTCGTGGCCGCGATGCGCGGACGCCTGTGGGTCGAGCCGGGGGAGGGGCGAGGCTCGAGCTTCGTCTTCGAGCTGCCCGCATCGAACGAGCCCGCTCCGGGTAGGCGGGGCTAGTGGCGACGAAGGTTCTGGTAGTCGACGACGAGGCTCCCCTGCGGCTGCTCTGCCGCGCGAACCTCGAGGCGGAGGGCTTCGAGGTCGTCGAGGCGGCCGACGGGCGGGAGGGCCTCGCCGCAGCGCGCGGCGTCATGCCCGACCTGGTTCTCCTCGACGTGATGATGCCCGGCCTCGACGGCTGGACGGTCGCCGAGGAGCTGCTTGCGGACGAGGCGACGGAGGCGATACCGATCGTCTTCCTCACCGCGCGCGCCGACGTGCGGGACCAGGCGCGGGGGATCGACCTGGGCGGCGTCGACTACGTGACGAAGCCGTTCAACCCGCTCGAGCTGGCGACCGTCGTCGGCAACGTCGTGGACGCGGTCGCGCGCGGTGAGCGCGAGCAGCTGCGGGCCGAGCGCGTCGCCGAGCTGCGCGAGCTCTTCGAAGTGCGTTAGCCCGAAGAAGCGCGGGCCGTCTGTGCGATCGCGACCCCGCCGAGCACGAGCAGCGCGCCGATCACCTGCACCGTCGTCAGCTCCTCGCCCAGCCAGGCGTACGCGACCAACGCGGCCAAGACGGGCTCGAGCATCCCGAAGATCGTCACGCGGGTCGCCGGGATGTAGTGCAGCGCCGTCACGAGCAGCACGAACGGGACGACCGTACCGAGGATGACGACGTAGGCGAGCAGTCCGCCGACCGGCGCGTCGAACTCGTCGAGTCGCCCGAGGAGCGACGCGGCGCCGTCCACCTTGTCCACGGGGAACGACCACCACGGCTGCACGAGCGCCCAGAAAAGCGCGGAGAACGTGAACCCGTAGGCGAGGAGCGAGAACGCGTCGCGGCCCTCCTTCAGGCTGTGCTCGGCCATGAGGACGTAGGCGGCGTAGGTGGCCGCGCTCCCCAGGCCGGCGATGAGCCCGACGCCGTCGAGGGACAGGCCGCTCCAGACGCTCGCGACGAGCGTGAGCCCGGTGAGGCAGAGCCCGATCGAGACCCAGATCCGCCGGCGCACCTCCTCGTGCCCGGCGTAGCGGGCCCACAGCGCGACGAGCACGGGCGCGAGCGCGTTGATGACGAGCGCGATCCCGATCGCGAGCCGCTCGATGGCGACGAAATAGCAGAACTGGACGAGCGCGAGCGTCGCGCCGAAGAGGACGAGGAAGGCCAGCTCGCGCCGCGTGGCCTTCAGCGAGCGCGGCGCGAAGATGAGCACCGCGGCCATGAGCAGGATCGCCGAGCCGGTCGCGCGCACCTCCGCGAGTCGAAACGCGGAGAGGTCGGCCGAGTTCAGGATGACCTTGGAGACGGGCGCGTTCACCGACCAGAGCAGAACCGCCGACGTGACCAGGGTGAAACCGAGCAGCGGCCGCATTTCGCGGGCAGGCTCGGGCGGAATCGGCTGGTAGGGCGCATCCACGGGCGACCGCGCAGATTACTGGCCGCGTAAGCGGCCGGTAATGAATTTCGCAACTCGCAGTTCCGGCGCAAACCGGGTGGTACATTTGGCCCGAACCTGTGCTACGAAGCGGCTTAGGAAGGCGTATGCGCAATCACGTAGAGGCACGAGACCATGACGGTTTGAAGCGCCTCGCCTGGATCGTTCTGGCGGTGTCCTTCCTCGCGGTCCTGATGCTCGCGCAGCCGTCTCAGGCCATGGCCGGGCCGAAGTGTCCGAACAACTCCGAGAACCTGCTTCCGACCGGCAAGACCGAGTGCCGGCCGGTCTGTGTATCGCCCGACACGCTGAGCACGCCTCAGCCGCTCAAGGTGCTCACCGCCGCGATTTCGGGCTCCGGTACGGGGACGTTCAGCGCGACCGCCAAGAACCCGTACGAGACGGCGCCCTACGACTCCAAAGGCGACCCCGAGTGCGCCGCCCCCATGGACGCGTTTAACTGGAACGTGAAGATGCTCTGCGCGCAGACGGCCGCGCTGCACTGCGTCCACTGGCACACGTATCTCGGGGCGCCGCAGGGGATCCCGATTCCGGCGACCGCCGTGCTGACGGCCACCCCCACGGCCGCCAATTTCTTCACCGGCTGGTCGTCGAACTGCGCGCCGTCGCAGAAGATCGCGGATTCGCGGATCGCGTGCGCGATCCTGATGGACGCGCCGAAGACGGCGACCGCGACGTTCTCCAATACCGCCGGCGACACCACGGCGCCCACCAAGCCGACGCTGACGGTTGAGAAACTCGCGATCGGCACGGTCAAGCTGTCTTGGAGTGGCGCGACGGACGAGACCTGGCTGGGCGGCTACGAGATCTACCGCAACGGCTCGCTCTACGCGGCGCATCCGCGCGCGGACGGTGAGCTGACGTCGGTGACGCTCAGCAACCAGCTCTGCAAGACGATCTACACCTGGGAGATCCGCGCGTTCGACGCCGTGCACGAAACGGCGAGCGACCCCGTCCAGATCGACATGGGAACCCAGTGCCCGAAGCCGCCGCCTCCCGGCACGCAGCTCCACATCTGGCCGCCGAAGGTCACGCGCCAAAAGAACGCGTTCTTCCACTGGGGCGCCACCTGGAAGGCCGGCCAGCAGGCGACCAGCACGAACTCCCAGTGCAAGCTCGACAAGCAGACGACCTGGAAGAAGTGCTTCCCGGGCAAGACGTACAAGCGGCTGAAGCCGGGCAAGCACGTCTTCCGCGTCCGCGTCGGAAACAAGAACGGCTGGGACGCGACGCCCGCGATCTGGCGCTGGACGATCAAGAAGTAGCTACGCGCTAGGCGACTTCGCGCAGCTCGACCGCGCCTGACGCGGGCATCTCGACGCGGAAGGTCGTGCCGACGCCTTCCTCGCTCTCCAGCGAGACGCGGCCGCCGTGCGCCTCCGAGATCGCCTGGACGATCACGAGGCCGAGTCCGGTGCCCTGGATCGCGGCCTTGCGGGCGTTCGACGAGCGGAAGAAGCGCTCGAAGAGCTGCGCCTGCTCGTCGGCCGGGATGCCGATGCCCGAGTCGGCCACCTCGAGGAGGACGCCGCGCCGGGTCGTCTGCGTCCGCACGACAACCGAGCCGCCGGCCGACGTGAACTTGATCGCGTTCGAGACCAGGTTGTCGATCAGCTGCGACAGCCGCGCGGGATCGCCGGAGAGCCGCGCCGGCTCGAGATGGAGCTCGAGCTCGACCTGCTGCTCGTCCGCGTGGGGCTGCGCGCCCTGGATCGCCTCGGCGGCGATGGCGGCGAGATCGACGTCCTCGCGCTCCACCGACAGGCGCCCGGCGTCCACCTGGGCGACGAAGAGCAGGTCGCTGACGAGCTGGAGCAGCCGCTTCGAGTTGCGCTGCACGACCTCGAGGTACTTCTGGTGGTCCTCGCTCAGCTCGTCGCGGTCGTCGAGCACGAGGTCGAGGTAGCCGCGGATCGAGGTCAGCGGCGTGCGCAGCTCGTGCGACACGAGGCCGACGAACTCGTCCTTCAGGGAGTCGAGCTGGCGCAGGTGCTCGTTCTGGCGCTCCAGCGCCTCCTCGGCGCGGCGGCGCTCGACGACGCGGCCGAGCACGGAGCCGACGTTCGTCATCGCGCCGAGCACGCGGCCGTCCGGAGGCGTGGGGTGCGGGGAGTAGAACTCGACCGCGGCGACGACCTCGCCGCCCACGACGACGGGGAACGCGAGCGCGCTGCGCAGTCCGTACTCGGCTGCTTCCTGCCAGCGGATCGGCAGGTCGTCGGCGGCCGGGTCGACGAGCCACATCGCCTGCTTGGTGCTGAGGACGCGCCCGAGATAGCCCGTCTCGGCGCGGAACACGTGGTCGCCCGTCGCTGCACGGTACGCCGCGCCAACCTTGGGGTCGTCCGCGTGCCAGATGCCGGTCGAGACCAGCCCGTCGCCCTGCCGCTTCAACGCGTGGCCGATCGTGAACGCCGACTGCGCGCAGACCTCGTCGACGCAGGCGCGCAGCGCGTCCTCGAGCTCGTGCGCCTCGTTCGCTGCGACCGCGACGCTCTGGAGCACCTTCAGAAGCCCCGTCTGCGTCTCGACCTCGGCCTCGGCGCGCTTGCGCTCGGTGATGTCCACGAGGACACCGTCGATCCAGAGCACCTCGCCGCGCCGCCCGTAGGCGGCCTGGCCCTTGTCGAGCACCCAGCGCACGCTGCCGTCCGCGTGGATGATCCGGTACTCGTACTCGAACGGCTCCCGCGCCTCGATCTTCTTCGTGATGTGCGCGTCGAAGTCGGTCTCGTCGTCGGGATGCTCGATCGTCGCGAAGCTCTGCCGCCGGGTGCGGGTGAAGTCCGACACCGGGTAGCCGGTGATCGCCTCGATCTCCGCGCTGACGAAGTCGATGAGCCAGCCGCTGCCGTACTCGCAGCGGTACACGGCGCCGGGCACGTTCGAGACGAGCGTGCGGAGCTTGCGCTCGCTCTCGACGAGGCCGGCCTGCGCGCGGAGGCTCTCGCGGCGCCCGACCTGGGCGCGGAGGATGAAGCAGACGACCGCGACGAGCGCGAACGCGGCCGGAATGCGGTCGTAGCCCTCCGGGGCGGCGAGGCTCACGACGACGAGCCCGAGCGTGCCGATCGCCGGCGCGAGCACGCGGGGGCCGCTGTCGTCGAAGCTGACGAGCCGCGGAGCGACGTCGAGCGCCTTGGCGCGGCAGAGCGCGGCCCAGGCGGCGGCGATGAACCCGACCGTCCAGAAGGCGTCCCAGGGCGGCGCCGCGACGACCAGCGACGTGGCCGTGTAGGCGGGATAGGTCGCGGCCGCGAGGGCGAGGTACGGCTGCGCGACGCCGAAGCCCCACATGTTCGGGGAGGGCAGGCGCGGCCGTTCGAGGTCGAGCATCTGGAGCCCCACGAGTGCGAGCAGCAGGTAGAGGATCGGGTAGCCGAGGAGCAGCACCTCGTCGTGGCCGAGCTCGTTCAGCGCGTGCGGACTGAGGAAGCGGGCGACGATGGCGACGAGCAGGACGACCGGGATCGCGTCCAGCAGGAACAGCCCGAACGAGAGCCCCTTCGGCGCGTCATAGGCGATCGACGTGATCGCGATCACCGGGACGATGAACCAGGCGATGTCGCCGACTCCCTCGAGGTTCGGCAGGTCGCCCGTCACCGAGACGAGCCGGGCGAGAGCGCCGGTGAACCAGACGGCGCAGGCGAGCGCCCAGAAGATCCAGGCGCGGCGCAGGCTGCGGTCGTGCGTCCACATGGCGACGGCGACGGCAGTGGCGAGCGCGATCCCCGACGCGACGAGCCAGGCGCTGCCGACGAGGAGCGGCTCCACGTCGGGCGAGGCGAACGGCGCGAGCGCGTGCAGCGCCGCGGCGGTGATTGCGGCAACGACGAACGCCCCGACGAAGAACGCGCGCGGGAACGGCTTGACGCGGAAGCGTTCGTCGATGACGGCCGTCATCGGATCATCCCTCCGCGGATCGCGGTGGCCACGGCCTGCGTGCGCGTCGAGGCGCCGAGCCGCTCGCAGGCGTTCTGGACATGGGTGCGGACGGTCTCGCCGCTGATCCCGAGCTTGCCGCCGATCTCGTCGTTCCCGAGCCCCTCGGCCAGCAGGCGCAGGACGTCCTGCTCCCGGCCGGTGAGCGGCGAGTCGGAGCGGCGCGGCTGCATGAGCGCGCGGGCGGCCAGGGTCGCGTCCACGTACTTGCGCCCCGCTGCGGCCGCGTCGATTGCGCGCAGGATGTCGTCGAGCGGCGCCTCCTTCAGGATCACCCCGGCGCCGCCGGCGCGGATCACGTCGACGGCCAGGTGGTCGCCGGCCTCGGCCGTGTAGACGATCACCTCGGTCGCGGGCGCGACCTCCCGGAGGCGCTCCACCAGATCGGTCCCGGCGAGTTTCGGCATGTGGAAGTCGACGAGCGCCACGTCGGGCCTCGTCTCGGCCGCGAGCGCCACCGCCTCGGCGCCGTCCGCGGCGACGCCGGCCAGCTCGATCCCGTTCGACTCCAGGAAGTCGGAGACCGCGGCGACGAGGCCGGGATGGTCGTCGGCTACGAGGCAGCGAATCGTCATGCGGCCAGGAGCGCTTGCACGCGCGTTCGAAGTTCGGCGAGTGAGCCCTCGCCCTTCACGACGTAGTCGGACGCGCCGCGGCGAAACGCCTCGACGGCGACCCGCTCCGAGCCCTCGCCGGTCATGACCAGCACCGGCATCTGCGGATAGGCGTCGAGGAGCCGCTCGAGCAGATCGAGACCGCTCCCGTCCGGAAGGTTGTTGTCGAGCACCGCGAGCGACCAGGTCGACTCCGCCGAAAGCCTGACGGCGCTCGCGATGTCGGCGGCGTGGATGACGCGGATGTCGTCGGCGGCTCGGCGGATCGTCTCGCTCACGAGCCCCGCGAGGTCGGCGTCGTCCTCGACGAGGAGGACGGAGCGTCCGCGTCCGGGCCGGGCGGCCGTGACGCCCTCGGAGAGCGCCACCTCGACCGCGGCGAGGAGATCCGCATGGGCGAACGGCTTCACGACCACGCTGCTCGCGCCGAGGGCGAGTGCCTGGGCGAGGTTCGCGTGCGTGCCGGCGCCGGTGACGAGCACGACGGGCAGGCTGGGATGCGACCCGCGCACGGTCTCGAGCAGCTCGAGCCCCGAGAGCCCGGGCATGACGATGTCGCTCACCACGACGTCCGGCGTCTGCGTCGCGATGCGCGTGAGCCCGGCCTCGGCGCGGCCGGCCTCCGAGACGTCGTAGCCGGCGTCCTCGAGCATCTCGACCATCAGGGCGCGGACGATCTCCTCGTCCTCGATGACCAGCACGCGCTTGCTCATGCGGCCTCCTCGAAGAGCGGCAGGCGGAGCGTGAACTCGGCGCCGCCGCCCGCGGGCGAGGCAGCGACGAGCGTGCCGCCGTGCGAGACGGCGATGCTCTGGCTGAGCGCGAGGCCGAGCCCGGTTCCGCCGAGCTCGCGCTTGGTCGTGAAGAAGGGGTCGAAGATCCGCTCGATCACCTCGTCCGGAATGCCGGGGCCGGTGTCGCTGACGCGGACGAGCGCGTGGAGGCCGTCGCGCTCGAGCTCGATCGTGACGGTGCCCGAGTCGCGCATCGCCTGCTGCGCGTTCGTGACGAGGTTCAGGACGATCTGTTTCAGCTGGCCCGTGCTGGCGTCCACGACGAGCGGCTCGTCCGTGTAGCGCTCGACGAGGTCGACCTCCTTGCGCAGCGACGTGCGCCGGACCAGGTCGAGCGTCTGGGCGAGCACGTGGCGCAGCTCGACGCGCTCGAATTCGTCCGACCGTTCGCGCGCGAAGTCGAGGAGCGCGCGGACGACGTCCTTGATCTCGAGGCCGGTCTGCTGGATCAGCTCGAGGCGGTCGAACTGCTTCGTGCCGCGCTCGGCGTCCTTCAGGAGGAACTCGACGAGACCCAGGATCGCGAAGAGCGGGTTGTTGATCTCGTGCGCGACGCCGGCCGCGAGCTCGCCGATCGCCGCGAGCTTGCCGGTCTGGACGATCTGCTGCTCGAAGCGGCGGCGCTCGCTCAGGTCGCCGATCAGCCGGACGGTCGCAACGGGGGCGCCACCGTCCTCGCGGACGACGAGCGGGGTGATCTCGACGGGAACGAGGCGTCCGTCGCGGCGGCGGAAGAGCCCGTCCACGATCGCCGGCTCGGCGCCGTCGAAGTCGAGCTCGGGGACCTCGGCCTCCCAGGCGTAGGGGGCGGTCGCGCCGAGCAGCTCCACGGGCTCGTGCCCGGTGAGCTCGGCGAACGCGCGGTTGGCGGAAAGCACCTCGCCGGTGGCGGGATGCGTGACGAGCACCGCGGTCGGGAGCGCCTCGAAGAGCTGCTCCAGCATGCGCTCCGTCAGAAGGCGGCGGTTGTGCTCGTCGGTGATGTCGCGGAAGGTCGTGACCGTGCCGCGCACCTCGCCGCCCTCGACGATCGGCGCGGCTGTTCCCTCGAACACGCGCTCGACACCGTCGGCGCGCGCGATCCGCACCCGGTACGGCACGGGGCGCGCGAGCGTGCGCGCCTGCTCGGTCGGCAGCGACTTCGGCGCCAGCAGGTTGCCGTCCAGGGTGTAGACGGCGACGAGGCCCTGGCCGTCGTTCGGGTCGTATCCCGGCCCGAGCCCGAGGAGCTTGCGGCCGGTCAGATTGACGCGGTTGACCCCGTCGAGCTCGATCCAGACGCCGTCGCCGACCCACTGGAGCACGGCGTCGAGCGCCGAGCCCGTTTCCAGGCTCGGCGAGTCGTTGCGCCCCACGTCGACGGCCGGGGCGGCGGCCGTGAATTGACGGGTCGTCACTGTAGGGTTTACCGGCAATTCAGCGCGTTTCAACGATCCCCATTGATGCGCGATCCTCGTACCTCCTATGGGGGATGCCCATGCCGCCCGTCGAGTCGTCCGAGAGTCGCCCGATCACCTGTCTGGTCGCGGACGACCACCCGGCGATGGTGGAGGCGATCTGCGACGTCCTCGGCGCCGACGGGATCGAGATCGTGGGCCGCGCGGTCGACGGGGAGGAGGCGCTCGCGAAGATCGAGACGCGCCGGCCCGACGTGGTCGTCATGGATCTCCGCATGCCGCGCGTGTCCGGGATCGAGACGACGCGCCTGGTCGTGAAGTCCGTTCCGGAGACGGGGGTGCTGCTCTACACGGCGTACGGCGACCGGGCGCTCTTGACCGAGGCGATCGACGCGGGTGCCCGCGGGTTCGTCTTGAAGGAGGCGCCGCTAGCCGATCTGGTGCGCGCGGTGCGGCTCGTGGCGACCGGCGGGACGTACGTCGATCCGGTGCTGGCGGGCGCGCTGACGACGGCGAGCGCGACCGAGAAGATCCCGACGCTGACGCAGCGCGAGCGCGACGTCCTGCGGCTCCTCGCCGACGGCTGCTCGAACGAGGAGATCGGCAAGCGCCTGTTCATCTCCCCGGAGACCGTCCGCACGCACGTGCGCAAGACGATGGCCAAGCTGGACGCGGATACTCGGACGCAAGCCGTGGCGACGGCGCTGCGGCAAAGTCTCATCGCCTAGGCCCCGTACGATGAGCGGGCTACGGGACGTAGCTCAGCCTGGTTAGAGCACCGCGTTTGGGACGCGGAGGCCGCGAGTTCGAATCTCGCCGTCCCGATACCGCCTTCGTCCTCGACGAATTGCGCAGCCGCCTCGACCGTCCCTTGGGGCCATGCCCGGGGTCTGACCCCGGACGTGGCCGGAGCGGACACGGCCGAGACTTCCGGGGCCGCTCGGAGCGGTGGGTTGCGCCAAGCCGACGTTTTCTACCGGGGCGCTGGAGAAGCGTGAGGGCCGCGCGACCTAGAGATCGAAACGCTGCGCGTTGCGCGGCTAGAGCTCGGAGCTAACGCGCGCCTTCAGCTCGGGCGTCTCGGGCGCCTCGCGGTACGGGTGCTCGTCGGGCGCGTCTTCCTCGTGGTAGACGCTCTCCGCGTTCACGGCCCAGATGTCGTGGTTCTGCCCGAGCACCGCGTTCTCGACGGCGCGCACGGCCGTCAGCATCGAGTGGTCCGAGTTGTTGTAGCGGTGGAGCCCGTTGCGGCCCACCTGCTGGAGGTTGTCGATCCCCTCCAGCCACTCGCGGATCACGTCCACCCGCTCGGCATAGTCGACGTCGTACATCGGATAGGCCTTGGGAACCCGCACCGCGTAGCCGCGCTCGATCTTCGACTCCTCGACGAGGCCGAGCGCCACGAGCTCGCGGGTCGCGAGGGCGACGAGATCCTCGTCCGACATCGTCCACAGGTCGTCGCCGGCGAAGCAGAAGTACTCGAGCCCGACGCAGGCCTTGGACGGATCCGGAACCATCCAGGGGCTCCAGGCGCGGTAGTTCTGGATGCGGCCGACGCGCACGTCCGGCTCGTGGATGTAGATCCAGTTGTCGGGGAAGAGATCCTCGCCGTCGAGCACGAGCGCGACCGTGAGGAAGTCGCGGTAGCGCAGCCCGCCCGCCGCGTCGCGCACCTCGGCAGGCGCCGAAGGGCTCGCCATGTCGACCGTCGCGCGCAGCGGCAGCGACGAGATCACGTGGCTCGGCTCGAAGCTCCGGCCGCCCGCGACGATCTCCTTGACGCGGCCGTCGTCGGTGACGATCTGCTCCACGGGCGTATCGAGGAGCACCTCGCCGCCGAGCGCGCGGATGTCGTCGGTCATCGTCTCCCACATCTGGCCGGGCCCGTAGCGCGGGTAGTGGAACTCCTGGATCAGGCTCTTCACCTTGTTGCCCTCGTTGCCGAAGAACGCCGCCTTCGCCGCGCTCATGAACGAGAGCCCCTTGATGCGCTGCGCGGCCCATTCGGCGCGCAGCTCCGAGGTCGGCACGCCCCAGACCTTCTCGGTGTAGGAGCGGAAGAAGAGCTCGAAGAGCCTGCGCCCGAAGCGGTTCGTGACCCAGTCCTCGAGGCTGTCCTCTGGCTTGATCGGGCGGATCTTCGCCTTCGCGTACGAGGCCATGACGCGCGCCAGCTCGACCGCGCCGAGCTTCTTGATGACGTCGGGGCCGCGCAGCGGGTAGTCGAGAAACTTGCGGTTCCAGTAGATGCGCGACATGCGCGGGCGCAGGAGGAACTCGTCCTGCATGACCTCGTGCCAGAGGTGCTCGACCTCCTTCGACTTCGTGAAGAAGCGGTGGCCGCCGAGGTCGAAGCGGTAGCCGTCGCGCTCGACCGTCTTCGCGAGGCCGCCCACCTGGTTCTCCGACTCGAGCACGACGACGGGCAGCCCGCGCTTGGCGAGCAGGTAGCCGGCGGTCAGGCCGGCCGGGCCCGCGCCGAGCACGACCGTCGGTTTGGACGAGGAGGTCGGCGGCGCCGAATCGGGTGTCTCGGTGACAGACGAAGTCATGGCGTGCGTGCTTGCCTACCCGTCCTCGATCTTTTCGAAGATCGTGAGGATGAGCGGCCGGCGGACAGGGCCAGTGTACGGGGGAACGTATTGCTCCGTCCGGTCAAAGCGGTCGTCGGCGGACATCGCGACGTACCACTGGCGCGAGCGATCGGCCACGAGGCTCGTCCACGGGGCGCTCCACGGCCGCGGGCTGCGGATCCACGGGCGAACCATGAAGACGCGGCTCCCAACGGGCAGCTCCTCGAGCATCGGCTCGAGCGTGTTCTGCGCCGTCGAGGCCTCCAGGTGATCCTGGACGTCGCGCCAGTCCATGATCCGCGTGTCCGGCCAGGGGCCGAGCGTCGACGCGTAGTCGTGCTCGCGGCCGAAGTAGTAGGCGAGCACCGGGACCTGCTCGGGCTGCGTCGAGATGACGAGGTCGCCCGGGCGGATCTGGTCGGCGTAGAGCCGCTCGAGCACGTCCGCGTTCTCCTTCACGCCGTCCGGCTGGAACGGGATCCAGAAGAGGAGCACCACGCCGAGCGCGACGAGGCCGAGCTTGCCCGCGCGGGGCACGAGTCCCGCGGCGAGGAGGAGCACCGGCCCGACGAGGACGCCGAGGTAGCGGTGCGTCCACGCGGGTGCGATCTGGGAGGAGAGCCAGGCGACGATGAGCGTTCCGGCGGCGATCGTGAACGACGCGAGGATCGCGGTCCGAGCAGGCGAGGGTCCCGCGCGGCGCGCGAGCGCGATCAGTCCGACGCCTCCCGCGAGGACGATCGCGACCACCGCGCCCTGTCCGCTCAGCACGACGAAGAATCCGCCCGTGAGCTGTTCCAGCCCCGGTGTCCGCGACCACGGCGCCCCGGTGTGCTGCGCCTGCGAGACGAGCGTCGGCACCCAGGGCAGGTAGGCGAGCCCGGCGGCGCCGAACGCGAGTGCGCCGTCCTTCAGGAGCGCCCGCCGGTCGCTCGACATCTTCAGGATGAGCCCGAACGCGACGAGCATTCCGGCGGTGAAGAAGAGCGCCCAGTTGTGCGTGTAGAGCATCACCACGAGGAGCGCTGCGAACACCGGCAGGTAGCCGCGCCGGCGAAACGCGAACGCGTGCAGGAACGCGGCCGCGGTGAGGATCGAGAGGAAGCTCAGGAACGCATACATCCGCGTCTCCTGCGCGTAGATCGTCAGGTACGGGTTGAACGCGGCGAGCGCGGCCGCGGCCCAGCCGGCGCGGCGGCCGAAGAGGCTCCAGCCGGCCCAGAGCGCCGCGGGGATCGAGGCGACCGCGAAGAGGACCGAGAGCGCGTGCGTGGCCTCGACGCCCGAGCCGAACACGGAGATCCAGACGTGGAGGAGCATGTAGTAGAGCGGCGGCGACCCGTCCTTCACGAGCTCGCCGGGGATGTCCCAGAACGGGAACGACGCGATCCCGACGGACAGGCCCTCGTCGATCCAGAACGGGCCGTCGATGATGCGCGTGCGCAGGAAGAGCGAGACGCCCATGAGCGCCACGAGCGCGACCGCGCCGAGCGCGATCGGATGCCTCCGGGCGAAGTCCCTCACGCGGACGAGCCGCTCAGCCGGGCGGCGCGGAACCGCGACCAGCCGCCGTAGTGCGAGACGAGGAACGCGAGGCCGACGACGGTGATGGGGACGAAGAGCACGAAGCGGAGCATGACCAGGTAGGCGAGCGCGTCCGAGCCGGAGGCGTCGAGCGAGTTGCACGCGAAGATGACCGCGGCGTCGAAGGTTCCGACGTAGCCGGGCGCGGCCGGGATGAGCGCGAACAGGTTCGTCAGCGCCATGACGTAGAGCGCGTCGCCGAAGTTGAAGTCGAGGTTCACGGCGCGGGCAACGGCGAGATAGACCGAGGCCTCGAGCAGCCAGACGGCGATCGAGATGAGCAGCAGCCCGCCGCCGTGGAAGCTCGCCAGGTTCCGCGACGGCGCCGCGAGGGGTCGCAGGATCTCGCGCGCGCGCCCGAGCGCCCCGGTGCGCCGCGCCCAGACGTAGGTCGAGAGGAGGACGATCGCCGCCGCCCCGAAGCCGAGCGCGGCGAACAGCACGATGCGCCCCTCCGGCACCTTCGCGTCGCGGACGAACACGAAGACGACCGAGACGAGGACGAGCGCAAGCGCCATCGCGTCGAGCAGCCGCTCCGCGACGACGGTTCCCAGCACGTTTCGCTTCCGCGTGCCGGCGATGGGGGCGAGGAGGAAGGCGCGCAGCACGTCGCCGCTTCGCGCCGGGAGCACGTTGTTCCCCATGTAGCCGACCGTGGTGAGGCGGTAGGTGTCAGGTCGGCCGGCGTGGATCTCGGCGCGGCGGACGATGCGGTGCCACCGCTCCGCGCGGGCGAGCGTGGCCAGGCAGTACAGCCCGAGTGCTGCGACCAGGGCGAGCGCGTCGTTGCGCGTGCGCGGCAGCTGCGGCGGCTCCTGCTGCGTGGCCCACCAGATGACGGCGCCGAGCGCGACGACCGACACGCCGACCTGCGCGGCGAGCACGCCCCGCCTCATTGCCAGGGGAACCCGTCTGCGTAGGTCAGCTCGGTGGCGGTTCCGTCGCGGACGGCGAAGAAGCGCAGCTCGACGTCGCCGCCCTCACCGACGAGGCTCTGCGGCAGGTCGAAGACGAAGCCGGAGCGCCCGAGACCCGGGTAGCGCCTGGCCAGGTCGGCGCGTCCGATCCCCGGCGTGCCGGAGTGGACGAGCTCGCCGTCGGCGAAGACGAGCACCCGGTCGGCGGGCTGCTTCGACTCCACGTCGCCGGCCCAGCCGCCGAAGCGCACCGCGTCGCGCTCGAAGAACCAGTCCTCGACGGAGCCCTCGGTTCCCGGCGCGATCGGGATCGGCTCGCCGTCGGACACGTCGATCTCCGTGTCGGTCAGGGTGTACTCGGGCTGCGCGCCCGTTCCGCCGAGCGGCTGCAGCGCCGGCTCGCCGTCCTTCTCGGTGACCGCGTAGACCTGCACGTCGTTTGCGCCCTCGGTGAACGCCGTCTCGGCCACGTAGGAGGAGAACACGATCGACCCGTTCGAGTCGAAGCTCTGCCCGACGCCCGCGATCGTCCCGTTCACCGCGACGACGAGGCGGATCCCCTCCGCGGCGCCGGGCCCCGAGATGCCGCCGGAGATGTGCGCCGGCACGAGCGCCGAGTCGAGGTCGACCGAGCGCAGCAGCGGCTCGCCGTCGATCGAGGCCGTGGTGCCGTCCGCGTCGACGGACGGAAGCGTGTCGGGCGCCGCGCCGACGAGCGCGGCGTCGGGCCCGAACGCGTAGAGCCCGTCCTGGTTGCGCGCGCCGAAGAGGTGCAGCTTGCGGATGAGCGTCTCGTTGCGCTGGCGGATCACCTCGGTCGAGGCGGCGGAGACCGGGTCGCCGACGCGCTGGCGCACCTCGACCGTCTGCTGGTCGTTCGCGTGGTCGTACACCGACTCGCCGTCGACCTCGAACGGCAGCGGCTCCCCGAGCGCGGCCGCGATCGACGGGAGGATGTCGATCGTCCGCACGGTGCGGTCGACGACCATCCCCAGGTGCTCCTCGGGCCGCTTGATGATGAGCGGGACGTTCGCGATGTCGCCGATGTTCGTCGGCGTGATCCCGCGGCGGCGGTCGTTCGGCTTGAAGCTGACGCCGTGGTCGGCCGTGACGACGATCAGCGACTTCTCGTAGAGCCCCTGCTTCTTCAGGCGGTTCATGAGCTCCCCGAGCAACCGGTCGACGAGCCCGGTCTGGAGCAGGTGGCGCTGCCAGCCCTGCTGGACGAGGAAGTCGTTGCCGCCCCACTTGTCGTCGGCGAGCCCGTCGATGCCGAGCGCGTCGCCGTACTGGCGGCCCGACGGGAGGAAGCGCCACGGCGAGTGCGGCAGCATCGCGTGGAGGAAGAAGAGCGTCGGGTCGTCCACGGGCTCGATCGACTCGACGAACTGCTCCATCTGGAACCGCTGGTCCTGCCAGAGCTGGCGCCCGACGGCCTGGTCGATGTCGGCGGCGTTTCGCACGGCGAGCGGCTGCGCGGCCAGCTCGGCCTCCTCGTGCGTCTTGCCGAAGCCCTGCCACGTCTCGGTCACCGAGGGGAGGTTGTTGGAGATCCCGTCCGGCAGGACGACGTGGCCGTAGACGACGGCGAGGTCCTCGCTCAGCGAGCTCATCCGCGCCGGGAACGAGTCGCGCGTGCGCGGGCACAGGTCGCTGGGGCAGAGCTGCGTGACCGGCTCGAAGACGTGCATCTTGTACGCGCCGTTTCCGCCCAGGAACGTGAAGAGGTTGTCCGGGTGGTCCGAGTAGAGCGGCAGCGCTCCCTCGCTCGGCTCCTTGCCGGTCAGGATCGACGGGACCGCTTCGGTCGTGTGCTCGTGGACGGTGGTCGCGTTGCGGAACCACGTCCCGTCCTTCGCGAGCTTGGCGAAGTTCGGGTAGCGCACCGCGTCGAGCTCGAAGTGGTCGTCCATGAGCGAGCTGGCCGGGAAGCTCGTCGAACACGACCATGACGACCGGGGCCGTGGCGGTGATGTTCGTGACCGCGCTCGCGTGCGCCTCGGACTCGAGCGAGAGCTTCTCGAGCGGCGAGTTCACGAGGAAGAGCACGAGGAAGGCGAGCGGCGCGGGGGCGAGCACGGTCAGGAACGTCTGCACGCCCTTCCGCCTCGCGTAGGCGACCGCGAGCCCGGCGCCGGCCGCGAGCGCGATGAGGAACGAGAGCCAGGGCGACAGGTCGGCGGCGCGCTTCAGGGCCTGGAGCGCGACGAGCCCGGCGAGACCGGCGCAGAAGACGAGGTGGAGCCCGGTCTGGATCTTCGGGTGGAAGAGCCCGCCGAGCGCCTCGATCGCGAGCAGGAGCGCCGGCGGGATGAGCAGCAGCCCGAGGGCGAGCGCCAGGATGTCCCAGGTCGTCGAGCCGCGCACGACGAAGAACTCGGGCGTGTCCCCGAGGAGGTCGAAGAGCGGCTGCGCCACGGCGAACGCCGAGAGCACGAGCAGGTGAAGGCCGCGGATCGCGACCTGCTGGGGACGATGGATGTGCACGCCGTCACGTAGTTTGGCTCGGCTTTCCATGCGGCGTCGGTCCCTACGCCTCGTCTTCAAGGAAACGCAACATGCAAAAGCCGAAGGCGGCGAAGAAGACGATCGCCTCCGAGCCGGACATGATCACGCCCGCGATCTGCTGGTCTTCGAGCGGTGTCAGCCCCCAGAGGCGGTGCGTGTGCTCGTAGAAGCCGTAGACCGGATCGGGCAGAAGCGTGAGCAGCAGCGAGATCGGGCTGGCGAGCAGGAAGGCCGCGAACACGTACGCGGCGCGCTTCCCCCAGTGGAGCGCATGCGGCGCCTCCTGCACGACGCACCACCAAAGGAGCGCGCCGGCCGCGAGGTAGGAGACGTGCTCGAGCCAGAGCAGCCCGTGGTTTTCGAGCGCCGTGTCGTAGACCGCCGGGACGTGCCAGACCGCGTAGGTCGAGAAGCCAGAGCGGCAGCGCGACGAGCGGGTGGGTGAGCGCGCGCATGGCCGGGTTCGCGGTCAGCCGTTCCGCCAGCGCGGGAGCGAGCCCGCCGACGAGCAGCGCGGGCGCCCATTCCGCGAGCACGACGTTCTGGAGCAGGTGCGCCGAGAGCAGGTAGTGCAGCGAGATGGTCGAGAGCGGGCTGAGGAGCGCCGCGGCGACGAGCAGGAGCCCGAGGGCCCCGACCGTGGCCCGCGCGCGTGAGACGGGATAGGCGCGCCAGGCCGCGGCGTACGCGCACGACGAGCGCGGCAACGATCGCGATCTCGCCCCAGGCGAAGTGCCAGCTCCAAGGCGAGTGTGCCACCGGGCCACCGTAACGCTACGATCGAAGAACGCGGGTGTAGCTCAGTTGGTAGAGCGTCAGCCTTCCAAGCTGAATGTCGCCGGTTCGAGCCCGGTCGCCCGCTTTCCACCCGCCTCTGTCACCATCGCGTGGACGATGGCCGAAATCGTCGGCAGGGATCGCGGAGCTCGCCTCCCTCCGCGCATTCGTCGACGAAGCGCAGGATGGGCCGTTCGCTCTCGTGCTCGAGGGCGAGCCCGGTGTCGGCAAGTCGACGCTCTGGCTTGCCGCCGTCGAGATCGCGGGCGCCGCGGGACACCGGGTTCTCGCGCTCGCGTGCGGTCGAGGCCGAGCGCACCCTCGCCTACGTGGGGCTGGGCGATCTGCTCGAAGACGTCCTGGAGGAGGTCCTTCCGGTGCTGCCGCCTCCGCGGCGGCGCGCGCTCGAGGTGGCGCTGGTTCTCGAAGAGGCGGGCGACGACGCCGATCCACGCGCGCTCGGCATCGCCGTTCGCAACGCCCTGCGAGATCCTGGCCGAGGAAGGCCCCGTGTTCGTCGCGATCGACGATGTCCACTGGCTCGACCTCTCCTCCGAGCGTGCCCTCGCGTTCGCGCTGCGGCGGCTCGACCGCTACGACGTGCGCCTCCTGCTTGCCCGCCGCCCCGGCGGCGCGGGATCGGGGCTCGAGCAGGCGCTCGGGGACGAGCGCGTCGACGTCATCCCCTTGGGGCCGCTGAG
This sequence comes from uncultured Actinomycetes bacterium, assembly GCA_963760815.1. Taxonomy (GTDB): domain Bacteria; phylum Actinomycetota; class Thermoleophilia; order Gaiellales; family Gaiellaceae; genus CAVRUF01. The sequence goes on along the minus strand of CAVXEJ010000004.1, from coordinate 1,614,949 downwards.
CGTCGGTGCGCTGCACCGGTTGCTGCTCGACCGGCTCGGCACGGCCGTTTCCGCGCCAGACGCTGCTTCGTATCCACGAGCGGTCGGGCGGGAACCCGTTCTTCGCGTTGGAGCTCGCCCGCATCGTCGACGCGGACGCGGATCCAGCGGAGCCGCTGGCGGTTCCCGAACGCTCGACGAGCTCCTGCGGGCGAGGATCTCCGGGCTGCCTGCGTCCACACGCGACGCCCTGGCGCTCGTCGCGGCTGCAGGGACGGCGTCGTGGTCGCTCCTCGAACGGGCGGATGTCACGAACGCGGCGCTCGAGGCGGCGGCCGCCGCCCAGGTGATCGATGTCGCCGACGGGACGATCCGGTTCACTCACCCGTTGCTCTCGTCGGTCCTCTACGGCGATCTCGGCGAGGACGAGCGCCGGAGCGTGCACGGCCGCCTCGCGGCGATCGTCGACGATCCGCTCCTTCGCGCCCGGCATCTCGCGCTGGCGACCGAGGCCTACGACGCCGAAGTCGCCGTCCTGCTCGACGACGCGGTGGATCTCGCGGCCGAACGCGGCGCCGCGGCCGTCGCCGCCGAGCTGGCCGAACACGCGCTTCGGCTGACGCCGCCGGAGGAGCGCGGCGAACGGCCGCGTCGTGCGCTGGCCGCCGCCCGCGCGCATCAGGTGTCCGGCGAATGGACGCGCGCCCAGGCGATCGCGAACGAGCTGCTGGCCGAGCCGGAGGGCGGCGCGTGGCGGGCGGAGGCGCTCGTTCTCCTTGCCGAGCTCGAGAGCGTCGACCGTGCCGTCGAGCTGCTCGAAGACGCGCTCGGCGAAGCGGCTTCTCGTCCGGCACTTCAATCGGAGATCCACTGCCGGCTGGCGTGGGCGACACGCTTCCGGGACGGCTACGTCCGACGCGCTCGAGCACGCCGACGCGGCGGTCGAGCTCGCGGAGCGTCTCGACGACGCCGCGCTTCGCGCGCAGGCGGGCCTCGTGCAGGCCGTCCTGGCCTGGTTCGCCGGGGATGTCGAGGCGCCGCCGCTCCCGACGGGCGTACCCGACTTCGCGGCCCCCTTCGGCGGCGAGCGGCTCGCCCAGGAGGCCACGTTCGCCGTCGTCAGCACCCTGGCGTCCTCCCTGCGGGCCGAAGAGGCTCGTGGGGTTCTCGAACGCGAGTACGGGGAGTGGCGGGAGCGGGACGAGCGGCGCAGCGCCCGGGCGCTCTGGGGGCTCGCCTGGGTCGAGTTCTGGGCCGGACGCTGGGAGCTCGCCGCCGAGCGCGCCGCGGCGAGCCACGAGATCTCCATCCAGTTCGGGCTCGAGGTTCCGCAGGATCACCTGCCCATCGCGCTCGTCGCCGTACATCGCGGGCAGCTCGAGCTCGCGCGGGCGCACTCGGAGCGGGCGCTCGAGCTCTCGGCCGAGCAGTTCGGGCTTCACCCGCCGCAGCACCTGGCGATCCTCGGACTCGTCGCGCTCGGCCAAGGCGACGGCGAGGCAGCTGCGGCGCGGCTCGAGGATGCGGACCGTCAGGCGACGAGGCTCGGTTGGGGTGAGCCGAGCATCCGGTGGTGGACCGCCGACTTCGTCGAGGTGTTGCTCCAGCTCGACCGGATCGACGACGCGGTCGTTGTTCTCGACGCCTGGGAAGTGGACGCGAGCCGGCTCGGTCGAAACTGGGTGCTTGCCCACGTTGCGCGGTGCCGTGGACTCGTGGCCGCCGCACGCGGCGACATCGGCGACGCCCTGACGCTCGTCGAAGGAGCGGCCGCAGCGCACGAGGCGGCTGGAGACCCGTTCGGCCGCGCCCGGGCCCTGCTCGCGGTGGGAATCGTCCGACGCCGCGCCCGTCAGAAACGGCCGGCGCGCGAGGCGATCGAGGCGGCCCTTCAGGATTTCGAGGCGATCGGAGCCGACGTACTGGGCTGCGCAGGCGCGCGCGGAGCTCGGACGGATCGGCGGACGCACCCGAGAGGAGGGGCTGACCGACGCCGAGCGCCGGGTCGCGAAGCTCGTCGCCGAGGGCCGGACGAACCGGGAGGTAGCCTCCGCGCTCTTCCTCGGCGAGCGGACGGTGGCGAGCCACCTCACGCGCATCTACGCCAAGCTCGGCGTGCGTTCGCGCACCGAGCTCGCGCGCAAGCTGAACGACCGGTAGCAAGGTTCAGACGTTCTGACGTTTCCAAGGCCTCCGGGCAGGCCTACCGTCGAACGCATGCCCAGCTACCTCGTCGAGACCTACCTCGCGCACGGCCAGGCGCCGTCCAGCGCCGCATCGCCCTCGATCCACGTCCCCGAGGATGAGCTCTGCTTCTTCGTCTTCGATGCGCATTCGTGCGGCGACGCCAGGCTCGCGGCGGAGCAGGCCGGCCTCGAGCCGATCCGCGTCGTCGAGGCGATCGTGTCCGAGAGGCACGAGACGTGAGGCGGGCCATCGCCATCCTCGTGCTCGCGACGGTCGGAGCGGCGCTCGGGGCTCCCGGGGCGCAGGCCGCGTTCGGCCCCGTCGGCCGAGACCAGCGGCTCACGCACATGGGGCCCGACGGCGCCACGACGTATGACGCCCACCGGCCGCGCGTCGCCTACAACCCGCACGCGAACGAGTACCTCGTCGTCTGGGTCGGCGACGACGACACACCGCCCCTCGTGGACGAGGAGCTCGAGATCTTCGCCCAGCGGCTCTCGGGAACCGGAGCGCCGCTCGGCGGCCGCGTCCGGGTGTCCGCGCAGGGCCCGGACGGGAGTCCGGGCTGGCGCGCGAGTGAACCGGCCGTCGCCTACAACCCCGTCGCGGACGAGTACCTCGTCGTGTGGCAGGGCCGGATCGCCACGACCGACCCGTTCGGCGAGAAGGTCGAGATCTGGGGCCGGCGGATCTCGGTCGCAGGCGAGAAGCTCGGCGGAAGCGACGACATCCAGATCTCCGACACAGGCCTCGCGGACAGCAACAGCTACGACGCGTTCCACCCGAGCATCGCCGCCGACGCGACGACCGGCGAGTACCTGGTCGTCTGGGAGGCCGACGACCTGGGCGTGGACAACGAGTTCGAGATCATGGGTCAGCGGCTCGACGCCGCCGGTGCGCCGACGGGCGCGAACGACTTCCGCGTCTCCGAGCAGGGCGCGGACGGGAATCCCGACTCGGACGCCTTCGAGCCGAGCGTCGCGTACAACCCGGTCACGAACGAGTTCCTGGTCGCATGGGAGGGAGAGATCGGCACGAGCGACGTGTTCGAGATCTGGGCCCAGCGGTTGTCGGCGCAGGGCGCCGAGGTGGGCGGGAACGACTTCCAGATCTCGGAGCTCGGATACACGCTGCTCGTCTCGTCCTTCACTCCGTCCGTCGCCGCCAATCCGAAGACGGGGGACTACCTCGTGGTGTGGGCCTGGGACCACGACCAAAACCCCGAGCAGCAGCTCGAGATCCACGGGCAGCGGCTGACTGCCGCCGGCGCGCAGACCGGCGCGGACGACTTTCAGATTTCCGAGATGGACACCACGTTCGACTCCGTGCACCGACAGGGCTTCACCCCGAGTGTCGCCGCGAGCCCCACGGGCGAGTACGTGGTCGTCTGGAACGGCAGCGACGAGAAGACTCTGGCCTCGAGCGCCGAGTTCGAGATCTTCGGCCAGCGCCTGAGCGCGGCGGGCATGGCGGTCGGCCAGGACGACTTCCGCATCTCCCACATGGGGCCGGAGAACAGCTCGCTGGCCCAGACGGCGACGCCGAGCATGGCCGCCGGCTCGAAGGGGAACCAGCTCTTCGTCGCCTGGGCGGCCGACGGTCTGACCGCGAAGCCGCTCGGTGGAGAGGTGGAGATCTACGGTCACCGGCTCGGGACGCATTTCGGCCCGAAGACGCAGATCAGGCTCGTGCTCGCCGCCAAGCGCGTGCCCGGCCGGGGGCCGCTCAGGGTCCAGATCACGAACCGGAACGAGTTCGTCGTGACGGGGAAGCTCTCGGGCCGCGTGCTCGGCCGCCGCGTCGTCCTGAAGACCGGGGCGGTCCGCGTCAAGGCCCACGCCGGACTCACCGTGAAGCTGAGCCTCCCGAAGGGGGCGCGCAGCCTCCTCGGGCGTCAGGGGAAGCTTTCGCTCCGTCTGACGCTCAATGCAAAGGATCCGGTCGGGATCGCACGGCGGGTGAACAGGACCGTGACGGTCAGGCTGAAGCGCTGACGCTCCACGATCCGGCTGCGGCAACGGCTGATTTGCGAGACCCTCGATCGAGGGCACTACGCTTGGAGCGGGCCGATGCTACTTCTCCTCGCAGTCGCGTTTGTCGCCGGGATCGTCACGGCGCTCTCGCCGTGCGTGCTGCCGGTGCTTCCGGTGATCCTCGCGGGCGGCACGACCGGGAACGAGCGGCAGCCGTACGCGATCGTCGCCGGGCTCGTCGTCAGCTTCACGATCTTCACGCTGACCGCGACCGCGCTGCTCTCGGCGCTCCACCTGCCGGACGACCTGCTGCGGAACATCGCGATCGTCGTGGTCGCGCTCGTCGGGCTCTCGCTGCTCTGGCCGCGGCTCGGCCAGGCGTTCGAGCGGCCGTTCGCGCGCTTCTCCCGGCTCGACTCGCGCCGGGCCGGCGGTGGCTTTCTGCTCGGCGTCTGCCTCGGGACTCGTCTTCACCCCGTGCGCGGGGCCCGTCATCGGCGCGGTCGCGACCGTGGCCGCGACGCAGGATCTCTCCCTCGACGCGGTGCTGATCACGCTGGCGTACGCGCTCGGCGCCGGGTCTCGTCCTGCTCGGGTTCGCGATCGCCGGCCGCCGAGGGCTCGCGATGCCGCGGTTCAAGACCGCCGCGCCCGATGATCCGCCGCGCGCTCGGCGGGGCCGTGCTCGTCGTCGCGATCCTCATGGCCTTCAACGTGGACACGCGCCTGCAGACGAACCTGCCCGGAGTACACGCGCGCGCTCCAGAAGCTCGAGAACTCGGACGACGTGCAGGACCGGCTCGACAGCATCGTTCCCGGGCCGCGCCGAGGTGGCCGCGGAGGGCGACGAGCTCGGCGACGGCGGACCCGCGCCCGAGTTCGCGGGGATCGAGGCGTGGCTGAACAGCGACCCGCTGACCATGAAGGAGCTCAAGGGCAAGGTCGTCCTCATCGACTTCTGGACGTACTCGTGCATCAACTGCCTGCGCACGCTGCCGTACATCAAGAAGTGGGACGAGACGTACCGCGACAAGGGGCTCGTGATCGTCGGCGTGCACACGCCCGAGTTCGCCTTCGAGCGGGAGAAGTCGAACGTCGAGAGCGCCGTGCGGCGGCTCGGCCTCGCCTACCCGGTCGCGCTCGATCCCGACTTCGGGACGTGGGAGGCGTGGCAGAACCGGTACTGGCCCGCGAAGTACCTGGTCGACCGTTCCGGGCGCATCCGCTTCGCGCACTTCGGCGAGGGCGAGTACGCAAAGACGGAGGAGGCGATCCGCACGCTGCTCGCCGAGGACGATCTGCCGGCGCTCGTCTCCAACGACGTGGATGCCGAGGCGCCGGGCGACGTGCAGACGCCCGAGACCTACCTCGGCGCCGAGCGGCTCCAGGGCTACTACGGCAGTCCCATCACGGCCAACCGCCTGACCGACTACCAGTTCGCCGAGACGATCCCGGAGAACGGCGTCTCGTACGCAGGCGCGTGGACGGTCGAGGGCGAGCGCATCGTCGCGGGCGAGGGCGCGAAGCTGCGGCTGCGCTACTGGGCGGCGAACGCGAACCTCGTGCTCGGCACCGACGGCAAGCCCGGCACGGTGCAGGTGCTCCTCGACGGCAAGCCGGTGAAGACGGTCACCGTGAAGGAGGACGACCTGTACCGCCTGACCGATCTCCCCGAGGCCGGCGAGCATCTGCTCGAGCTGCGCTTCTCGCCCGGCGTCGAGGCCTACGCCTTCACGTTCGGCTAAGTAATCGTCCAGGTCCTCTTGGCCGGCGTCTTGTCGGCGTTGCCGGCCTTGTCGGTCGCGGCGACCTGGAACGTGTGCGAGCCCTTCTTCAGGTTGCGGTAGGTCTTCGGCGATTTGCAGGCCGTCCAGGCGCCCTTGTCGAGCTTGCATTTGAAGGTCGAGTTGGCCTCAGTGGACTTGAACTTGACCGTCGCGGTCTTGTTCGTCGTCCTTGCCGGCGGTCCACCCGTGATCGTCGTGTTCGGCGCCGTCGTGTCCACGCTCCACGCGCGGGAGGCGGCGGCCGAGGTGTTGCCGGCCGTATCCGTAGCCCGCACCTGGAACGAGTGCGCGCCCTGGGCGAGCCCCGTGAAGCCGTCCGGGGACGCGCACGCGGCGAAGGCCGTCCCGTCGAGGCGGCACTCGAAGGACGCGCCTGCTTCGCTGGAGAACGCGAAGGTGGCGTCCGTCGTGGCGACCGTGCCGCCTGGGCCGACGATCGCTGGGATCGGGGGCGGCGTCGTGTCCACCGTGACCGACCGGCTCGCCGGGGTGGGGTCGGTGTTGCCGGCCGGGTCGGTCGCGCGCACCTCGAAGGTGCGGGCTCCTTCGGCCAGGATCGAGGTGGTGTGTGGCGAGCTGCAGGCGGCGAAGGGGTCGGCGTCGGTGCGGCATTGGAAGGTCGCCCCGGCCTCGCTGGAGAAGGTGAAGGTCGGCGTGGAGTCGTTGGTCAGGCCCGAGGGGCCCGAGTCGATCTGCGTTTGGACGACGGTGTCGACCGTGAAAGACCGGTTCGCGGGGGTCGGGTCGGTGTTGGCGGCCTGGTCGGTCGCGCGGACGTCGAAGGTGTGGGCTCCTTCGCCCAGGATCGAGGTGGTGTGCGGTGAGGTGCAGGCGGCGAAGGGCTCGCCGTCGCTGCGGCATTGGAAGGTCGCTCCGGCCTCGCTCGAGAACGTGAAGGTCGGCGTGGAGTCGTTGGTGGGGCCGGAGGGGCCCGAGTCGATCTGCGTTTGCGCGGGCGTCGTGTCGACCGTGAACGACCGGGTCGCAGGGGTCGGGTCGGTGTTGCCGTCCAGGTCGGTTGCGCGGACGTCGAAGGTGTGCGGACCGTCCACCAGTTCCGAGGTGGTGTGCGGCGAGGTGCAGGCGGCGAAGCTTCCGGTATCCACGCGGCACTCGAAGGTCGCTCCGGGCTCGCTCGAGAACGCGAAGGTCGGCGTCGAGTCGTTGGTCAGGCCGGAGGGGCCGGAGTCGATCTGCGTCTGGACGGCGGTGTCCACCGTGAACGTCCTGCTCGCGGGGGTCGGGTCGGTGTTCGCGGCCAGGTCGGTCGCGCGCACCTCGAAGGTGTGGGCGCCGTCGGCCAGCACCGCGGTCGTGTGCGGCGACGTACAGGCCGCGAAAGCGCTGGCGTCGACGCGGCACTGGAAGGTTCCGGGCTCGCTGCTGGAGAAGGTGAACGTCGGCGTGGAGTCGTTCGTCGGGCCTGACGGGCCGGTGTCGATCGTGGTCTGCGGAGCAACGACGTCCACGGCTGCCACCGCGCTGCCGACGTTCAACCGGCCGCCGCTGGCCACGCTGAGGCCGGCGATCGGGTCGACCGTGCTCAGCAGGATTGTTCTCACCTGAGCAGTGGTTAGAGCCGGGTTGCGGGCGAGGACGAGTGCCGCGGCGCCCGCCACGTGCGGCGCGGCCATCGACGTGCCGGTCAGGTTCTGGTAGTTGCCGGGGGCCGACGGCGTGGTCACGCAGTTGAGGGAGATGTCGTCGATGTGCGCTCCGTCGAACTGATTGGTGCCGTTGCTTCTCAGCCGGAAGCGCAGGAAGACGCTCGCCTGCCCGTCGAAGGCCCCGAGGTCCTCCTGGAACCCGAAGAAGAAGGGTCCGGTCGTACCACTCCAGCCGCCCTGGCTCACGTCGGTGTAGGTGCCCGCGAACGCGGTCGAGGCCTCGATCGTGACCCCATCGAGGAGCGGCTCGGTGGCGAGGTGCATGTTGTAGCCGAGCGAGCAGCCGGCCCGGCCGGAGAGGTTGCTTCCGGTGAGCGAGCGGATGTGCGTGTCCGTGTTCGCCGAATAGTTGCCCGCCGGCGAGTCGCTCAGGCTGAACGCGCCACCGCCGGCGTAGACGAAGTTCTGCGGCCCCCAAAGCGGATGGCCAGTGGGCGCGGCCTGGCCGCCCCAGCGCGTGTTGAAGAGCGTCGGCGTGTCCTCGAAGCCGTCGCTCAGGACGTTCACGAACGTTGGCATCGAGCTGAAGATCCCGACGCCCGGGGCCGCGAGATCGACGTTCGTCGCGCCGAAGTTCGAGAAGAACGCCCTCGCGTCGTTCTGATCCGTCGCGGCGACGCAGACAATCCTGGTCGTGTTGTAGTTGCAGGGGTACTCCGGTGTTGTGTCGTTGTTGTCGCCGATGCCGTCGCTGCCGCCGTTCCCCGCGGCGAATACGAACAGCGTGTTCGCGCAGGCCACCGAGTCGATCGCGTTGAGCGTTGCCTGGGAAAACCCGCCGCCGCCGAAGCTCCCGTTCACCACGCGAGCGCCGTTCGCGCACGCGTACACGATCGCGTCGATGATGGCGGCGTCCGTCAGGCTCCCGGAGGCGTTGCCTGCGCGGAGCGGCATGATCGACGCCTGCCAGTTGACTCCCGTGACGCCGAGCGCGTTGTTGCCGCGCGCGCCGATCGTCCCCGCGACGTGCGTGCCGTGCTCGTTGGCGTCGAGGGGCGCGTTGTCGTTGGCGACGAAGTCCCAGCCGTTTGTGTCATCGACGAAGCCGTTTCCGTCCTGGTCACCGCCGCCCGCCGGGTCGTCGTTCGTCCAGATGTTGGCCGCGAGGTCGGGGTGGTCGTACGCGACGCCCGAGTCGATCACCGCGACGATGATGCTCGAGTTGCCCGTGGTGAGATCCCAGGCCTCGGGCGCGTCGATGTCCTTGTCGCTCACCTGATTCAGGCCCCAGAGCTGCGCGAAGTTCGTGTCGTTCGGAATCGCGCTCAGCTGGGAGACGTAGTTCGGCTCCGCGTACGTAACGTCGGGGTTCTCCTCGAACGCGGCGATCGCGTCCTCGACGGACGTGCCGTCCGCGAGCTCGACGAGCTCGGTACGTGGAAGGCTCAGCGGTTCTGCGATCGCGGCTCCTTCGGCTCGCACGGCCGCACGCCGGCCGGCCGAGGAAGTTCCGGCCGCGAAGCGGACGATCACCTGGTTCGGGACGATCTCGGCGCCGTTGAACAAGGCGCCGTGAACGAGAGCCGGTGCGCTACTGCTTAGGGCGGGAGCCGCTGATGCGCTCGCCAGCGCCCGCGCGCTCGAGCCGGCCACGGCGACAATAAGCGCGGAGGTCGTTACGAGTGTGAGAAGTGCGGTGCGGCGGCGGGCCATTCTCGACACTCAGAGTTTCACCGCGAGTGGTGCGCCCGACTACCCCCCAAAGGGTCTACGTGACCTTCCACCTCCTCTTCGCCGGTGTCTTGTCGGCATTCCCTGCCTTGTCGGTCGCGGTGACCTGGAACGTGTGTGAGCCCTTCTTCAGGTTTCGGTAGGTCTTGGGGGACTTGCAGATTCGCCACGCGCCCTGGTCGAGCTTGCACTTGAAGGTCGCTCCGGCCTCGGTGGAGGAGAACCTGAAGGTCGCCGTTCGCGTCTTCGTCGACTTCGCCGGGCCCCTGCCGATCGTCGCATTCGGCGCCTTCGTGTCGACCATCCAGGCGCGCGACGTCGCGCCCGAGGTGTTGCCGGCGAGGTCGGTCGCCTGCACCTGGAACGTGTGCGCGCCCTGGCCGAGCCCGGCGAAGACGGCCGGCGACGTGCAGGCGGCGAATGCCGCGCCATCGAGGCTGCACGCGAAGCTCGCGTCCGGCTCGCTCGAGAACGCGAACGTGGCGCCCGTGAGCTTGATCGTGCCGGCGGGTCCGGAGTCGATCGCGGGGAGCGTCGGCGGAGTCGTGTCAACGGTGAAGGCCTGGCTCGCGGGGCTCACGTCCGTGTTGCCGGCCTCGTCGGTTGCGCGCACCTCGAAGGTGTGGGCTCCGTCCGTCAGCGCCGCCGGGGTGAACGGGGAGTTGCAGGCGGCGAACGAGGCGGCGTCGATGCGGCACTGGAGGGCAGCGCCCGCTTCGCTCGAGAAGGTGAACGTCGGCGTCGTGTCGTTCGTCGGCCCCGACGGACCCGAATCGATCGTCGTCTGCGGCGCCGTCGTGTCGACCGCGAACGAGCGGCTCGCAGGGGTCGGATCCGTGTTGCCGGCTTCGTCCGTCGCACGCACCTCGAAGGTGTGAGCGCCCTCGGCCAGCGCAGCCGTGGTGAGCGGCGAGCTGCACGCCGCGAACGCCGCCGTGTCGACGCGGCACTGGAGGCTCGCGCCGGCTTCGCTCGAAAACGCGAAGGTCGGCGTGGTGTCGTTGGTCGCGCCCGACGGGCCGGAGTCGATCGTCGTCTGCGGCGCGCTCGTGTCGACCGTGAACGACCGGCTCGCCGGCGTCGGATCGGTGTTGCCGGCTTCGTCGGTTGCGCGCACCTCGAAGGTGTGAGCGCCGTCGGCCAGCGCGGCCGTGGTGAGCGGCGAGCTGCACCCCGCGAACGCAGCGGTGTCGATGCGGCACTGGAGAGTCGCGCCCGCTTCGCTGGAGAATCCGAACGTCGGCGTCGTGTCGTTAATCGCCCCGGACGGGCCCGAATCGATCGCTGTCTGCGGCGCGGTGGTGTCGACCGTGAGCGAGCGGCTCGCCGGAGTCGGATCGGTGTTGCCGAACTGGTCGACCGCGCGCACCTCGAACGTGTGGGCGCCCTCGGCCAGTGCGGCCGTCGTGTGCGGCGAGGTGCACGCAGCGAACGAGGCGGTGTCGACCCGGCACTGGAACGTCCCGGCCTCGCTGCTCGAGAACGTGAACGTCGGCGTCGAGTCGTTGACCAGGCCGGACGGGCCGGTGTCGATCGTCGTGTCCGGAGACGTCACGTCGACGGAGGCCACGGCGCTGCGGAGGTTCAGCCGGCCGCCGCTCGCCACGCCGAGGCCTGCGACCGGATCGACCGTGGCCAGCAGGATCGTCCGGACCTGGGCCGGCGTCAGCGCCGGGTTGCGGGCGAAGACGAGCGCCGCGGCGCCGGCCACGTGCGGGGCCGCCATCGACGTTCCGTTCAGGTTGCGGTAGTCGCCGGCCGGCGGCGGTGTGGTCGCGCACCTGAACCTGATGTCGTCGATGAGGGCGCCATCGGCCTGTCCCGCGGCGTCGCTCTGGAGCCGGAAGAGCAGGAAGACGTTCGGCTGTCCGTCGAAGGTTCCGAGCTCCGTGTAGAAGAGCCAGAACCCGGGCTCGGTCGTTCCTGTCCAGCCCGCCTGGTTGAAGTACGGGCCGCCGAACGCGCTCGCGGCGTAGATGCTGAAGACGTCGCCAGGTCCCTGCGTCTCCAGATGCATGAGATAGCCGAGCGAGCAGCCGGCTCGGCCGGTGAGATTCGTTCCCGTGATCGAGCGGATCTGCGAGTCGGTGCTCGCCGAGTAGTTGCCCGACGGCGAGTCGCTCAGCGCGAACGTGACCCGGAGGCGCCGGGGCTCTGCTGGCCCCAGAGCGGATGGCCGGCCGGCGCGAACTGGGAGCCCCAGCGCGTGCTGAAGAGCGTCGGCGTGTCCTCGAAGCCGTCGGTGGCGACGTTCGCGAACGTCGGGATCGTGCTGTAGACCGCCACCCCGGGCGCCGCGAGGTCGACGCTCGTCGCGCCGAAGTTCGAGAAGGTCGCACGCGCGTCGTTCTGGTCGGTCGCGGCGACGCAGACGATCCTCGTCGTCGCGTAGTTGCACGGGTACTGCGGCATCGTGTCGTTGTCGTCGCCGATCCCGTCGATGCCGCCGTTCCCGGCCGCGAAGACGAACAGCGTGTTGGCGCACGCAGAAGAGGTGATCGCGTCGAAGGTCGCCTGCGACGACCCGACGCCGCCGAAGCTTCCGTTCACGACCCGCGCGCCGTTCGCGCAGGCGTAGGTGATCGCGCCGACGATCGCGCTGTCGGTCAGGCCGCCGCCGGCGTTGCCCGCGCGCAGCGGCATGATCGACACCTGCCAGTTCACCCCCGTGATGCCGAGCGCGTTGTTGCCGCGCGCGCCGATCGTCCCGGCGACGTGCGAGCCGTGCTCGTTCGCGTCGAGCGGCACGTTGTCGTTCGAGACGAAGTCCCAGCCGTGCGTGTCGTCGACGAACCCGTTCCCGTCGTTGTCGCCGCCGCCGGCCGGGTCGTCGTTCGTCCAGATGTTCGCCGCGAGGTCGGGATGGTCGTACGCGACCCCGGTATCGATCACGCCGACGAGGATGCTCGAGCTGCCCGTCGTGAGGTCCCAGGCCTCGGGCGCGTCGATGTCCTTGTCGCTCACCTGGTTGAGACCCCACAGGAGCCCGAAGTTCGTGTCGTTCGGGACGGCCGAGATCTCGTAGACGTAGTTCGGCTCGGCGTAGGCCACGTCGGGGTCGGCCTCGAACGCGGCGATCGCCTCCTCGACGGAGGTGTCCTCGGGGAGCTCGACCAGCTCAGTCCGGGGCAGCGCGAGCGACTGCGCAACGGTCGCTCCCTGGTCGCGCACGGCCCCGCGGCGCTCGCCGAGGGTCGTCCCGGGCTCGAACCGGACGATCAGCTGGTTCGGGACGATCTCGGCGCCGTGGAACGTCGCACCCTGCACCAAAGTCCGGCCGCTGCTGCCGGCCGAGGCGGGAACGAGCACCGACGCTGCGATCAGCGTGAGCAGGGCGGCAAGCCGCCAGGCGGCTCTGGACATGCCGCAAAGTGTCCCAACTCGCGCCGCTCGTTACTAGCTAAACGATCTTCCAGGTCTTCTTGGCGGGCGTCTTGTCGAGATTTCCGGCCTTGTCCGTCGCCGCGACCTGGAACGTGTGCGAGCCCTTCTTCAGCTTCTTGTAGACCTTCCCGGTCTTGCAGATCGCCCAGGCGCCCTTGTCGAGCTTGCACTTGAACGTCGCGCCGGCCTCGTTGGACGTGAACTTGAACGTCGCCGTGGTCGCCGTCCCGGTCTTCGGGCCGGCGGTGATGGTCGTGTTCGGCGCGACGGTGTCGACCGTCCAGGTGCGGGCTGCGGCGGTCGAGATGTTGCCTGCGCCGTCCGTGACCCTGACGTTGAAGGTGTGCAGGCCCTGCGTGAGCGCGGTGAACGCGACCGGCGAGGTGCACGGCGCGTACGCGGCGCCGTCGAGGCGGCACTCGAAGGAGACGCCGGGCTCGGTGTCCGCGAACGCGAAGCTGGCCGCCGTGGACTTGACCGATCCGGTCGGGCCGGAGGAGAAGGTCGGAGCGGGCGGGGCCACGGTGTCGACGCTCCAGGCCCGCGAGGCGGCGCCGGCGGAGACGTTCCCGGCCGCGTCCTTCGCCTGCACCTGGAACGAGTGGGCGCCCTGGGCGAGCCCGAGGAGCACGCGCGGAGTGGTGCAGGCCGCGAAGGCGCCGGCGTCGAGGGCGCACTCGAAGGTCGCGCCGGCCTCGCCGCTGAAGGTGAAGGTCGCGGCCGTCGTCGCGACGGTGCCGGTCGGGCCGGTGTCGATCGTGGGATCGGCGGGGGCGACCGTGTCGACCGTCCAGTTGCGCGTGACGGTCGTCGAGGTGTTACCCAGGGCGTCCTTCGCACGGAGGTCGAAGGAGTGCGCGCCCTCGGCGAGCGCGCCGTAGCCCACCGGCGACGTGCAGACCGCGAACGGATCGGCGTTCCGCCGGCACTCGAAGACCACCCCGGCCTCGGTGTCGGAGAACGTGAACGTCGCGCTGCCCGTGTTCACGGAGCCGGACGGGCCCGAGTTGATCGTCGGGACGGGCGGGGCGACGGTGTCGACCGACCAGGCGCGCGACGTGGAGGCCGTGTTCCCGGCCGCGTCCTTCGCCTGCACCTCGAACGTGTGCGCGCCCTGGGCGAGGAGGGTGAGGTCGGCCGGCGACGTGCACGGGGCGAACGCCGCCGTGTCGAGCTTGCACTCGAGCGTGACGCCGCCCTCGGTGTCGGAGAACGTGAACGCCGCGCTCGTCGAGGCGACGGTGCCGTTCGGGCCCGAATCGATCGTCGGGATCGGCGGTGCGACCGTGTCGACCGTCCAGGCGCGCGAGGTCGCGCCGGAGGTGTTCCCGACGGAGTCCTTGGCGCGGACGTCGAAGGTGTGCGCGCCCTGGCCGACGGTGTATCCGGCCGGCGAGGTGCAGACGTCGAAGGAGCCCGAGTCGAGGCTGCACTCGAAGACCACGCCGGCCTCGGTGTCGGAGAACCCGAACGACGGCGACGTGGACGAGACGAACGAGCCGTTCGCCGGGCCCGAGTTGATCGTCGGGGCGGGCGGGGCGACCGTGTCGGCCGTCCAGGTGCGCGAGGCTGCGGCGGACGTGTTCCCGACCGAGTCCTTGGCGCGGACGTCGAAGGTGTGGGCGCCCTGGGCGAGGCTCGTGTAGTCGGTCGGCGAGGTGCAGACGGCGAACGGATCCGAGTCGACGCGGCACTCGAGGACGGCGCCGCCCTCGGTGTCGGAGAAGGTGAAGCTCGCGTCGGTCGAGGCGACGGTACCCGTGGGCCCGGAGTCGATCGTCGGGACCGGCGGGGCGACCGTGTCGACCGTCCAGGTGCGCGAGGCCGTGCCCGAGGCGTTCCCCGCGGCGTCCGTCGCGCGCAGGTCGAACGTGTGGGATCCCTGGCCGAGGCTCGTGTAGCTCTTCGGCGACGAGCAGGTTGCGTACGACCCGCCGTCGATCCGGCACTCGAGCGTCTCCGTGCCGCTGAACTCGAAGGCGGCCGAGGTCGAGGCGACGGTGCCGCTCGGGCCGGTGTCGATCGTGGGATCGGCGGGCGCGATCGTGTCGACCGTCCACGTGCGCGAGGTCGTCCCGGAGGTGTTCGAGACGGCGTCCTTGGCGCGAACGTCGAAGGTGTGTGAGCCCTGCGCCAGGCCGGTGTAGTCGGCGGGCGAGGTGCAGACGGCGAACGGATCCGAGTCGAGGCGGCATTCCAGGACGGCGCCGGCCTCGGTGTCGGAGAAGGCGAAGCTCGCCGAGGTGGACGAGACTGCGCCGGTGGGCCCGGAGTCGATCGTCGGATCGGGCGGGGCGACGGTGTCCACGGTCCACGTGCGCGAGGCGGCGGACGACGTGTTGCCGGCGGCGTCGGAGGCGCGCACGTCGAAGGTGTGGGCGCCCTGGGCGAGGCTCGTGTAGTCCGCCGGGGAGGTGCAGGCGCCGAACGCCGCGCCGTCGAGGCGGCACTCGAGCGTGACGCCGCCCTCGGTGTCGGAGAAGGCGAGGCTCGCAGCGGTCGAGGCGACCGTGCCGGTGGGCCCGGAGTCGATCGTCGGAACCGGCGGGGCGACCGTGTCGGCCGTCCACGTCCGCGAGGTCGTGGCCGACGTGTTCGACACGGCGTCCTTGGCGCGCACGTCGAAGGTGTGCGCGCCCTGGCTCAGGCCGGTGTAGTTCGCGGGCGAGGTGCAGACGGCGAACGGGTCCGAGTCGAGCCGGCACTCGAGGACGGCGCCGGCCTCGGTGTCGGAGAAGGTGAAGCTCGCCGCCGTGGAGGAGACGAACCCGGTCGGGCCGGAATCGATCGTCGGCGCCGGCGGCGCGACGGTGTCCACGGTCCACGTGCGCGAGGCGACGCCGGACATGTTCCCGGCGAGGTCGGAGGCGCGGACCTCGAAGGTGTGGGCGCCCTGCGCGAGGCTCGAGTAGCCGGCGGGCGAGCTGCAGGCCGCGAACGGGTCGGAGTCGATCCGGCACTCGATGATCTCCGTGGCGGTGAACCCGAACGACGCGCTCGTCGAGGCGACGGTTCCGGTCGGGCCGGTGTCGATCGTCGGCGTGGGGGGCGCGACCGTGTCGACCGTCCAGGTGCGCGAGGCGGCCGGCGAGGTGTTCCCCGCGGCGTCCTTGGCCCGGATCTGGAAGGTGTGCGAGCCCTGCCCGAGGCTCGTCAGGTCGACCGGCGAGGTGCACGCGGCGAACGGGTCGCTGTCGAGCTTGCACTCGAAGACGAGCCCGCCCTCGACGTTCGAGAAGGTGAAGGAGGCGGCGGTCGAGGCGACGAGCCCTGTGGGCCCGGTGTCGATCGTCGGCGCGACCGGGTCGACCGTGTCCACGGTCCAGGTGCGGCTCGCGGGGTCGGAGACGCTTCCGAGCCCGTTCACGGCATGCACCTGGAACGTGTGCGAGCCCTGGGCCAGGCTCGAGTAGTTCCTCGGTGAGGTGCAGACGGCGAACGGCGCCGCGTCGAGGCTGCACTCGAGCGTCGTTCCACCCTCGACGTCGGTGAACGCGAACGACGCCGCCGTGGAGGAGACCGCGCCTGAGGGGCCGGAGTCGATCGTCGGCGTGTCCACGAGCGAGACGATCCAGTTGCGCGAGGTCGTCCCCGAGGTGTTCCCGGCGGCGTCCTTCGCGCGGACGTCGAGCGTGTGCGGGGCCTCGCTCAGGCCGTTGAAGACCGCCGGCGAGGAGCAGACGGCGAACGCGCCGCCGTCGAGGCTGCACTCGAAGGTCAGCCCGCCCTCGACGTTCGAGATCGTGAAGGTCGCGGTGGTGGACGAGACGGCGCCGGTCGGGCCCGAGTCGATCGTGGGCGCGGCCGGGGCGATCGTGTCCACGGTCCAGACGCGCGTGGTCGTGTCCGACGGCCCGGCGGGGCTCGTCGCGCGGACGCGGAAGGTGTGCTCGCCCTGTGCGAGGCCCGTGTAGTCGACCGGCGAGACGCACTGCGCGAACGGCGCGGCGTCGAGGCGGCACTCGACCGCGCCGACCTCGCCGGTGAAGGCAAATGTGGCCGCGGTCGAAGAAACCGAGCCGGAGGGGCCCAGCCCGATCGTGGGTGCGGGCGGCAGGACTGCGTGCTCGACGGCGTCGAGCGCGTCGAGCCGTGCGCCGGTGGCGACGAGCGGAACCGGGACGGAGAAGCCGGGGACCGTGTTGGCCGTCGCCAGGATGATGTTCCGCGTCTGCGTGACGGTCAGATCGGGGTTGCGCGCAATCATGAGCGCGGCGACGCCGGAAACCTGCGGCGCGGCCATCGAGGTTCCGTCGAGGCGCTGGTAGTTCTCGACGCCGGGGTCGAGGCACACCGCGCCGACCGCGTCGAGGAAGGCGCCGTCGCCGACGTTCCCGTCGTTGTTCGATTCGAGCTGGACCTTCAGGTAAACGGCGGGTGCGCCGTCGAACATCGAGAGGTCGTCCTGGACGAGCACGAACTCCGTGCTCGGCGAGATGCTCCAGAGCGAGACGATCTCGGTGGTGATCGCCGCAGGCACGTTGGTCGTACCGCCGTAGATCCGAAGGAAGTCGCCCACGTCGATGTCGTGGCGCAGGTCGTACTGGAGGAAGCACCCGCGCTTGCCGGTCAGATCCGCCAGCTCCAGATCGTTCACGACCTGGTTGATCGTGTTGTTCGCGTAGGGGATCGGCGTGCCCGTGACGACCGACGGCGAGTCGGCGAGGCTGAATGTCGCCGCCGACTTGAACTCGGCGGTGCGTCCCCAAAGCGGCCCGCCGTTCGTGGCCGTCGGGAGGGCCCAGCGGGCGCCGAACCCGGGGTCCTCGAAGCTCTCGAGCTGGCCGACGAAGTCCCAGACGGGGCTGGCGCTGAAGATGTCGGTGCCGGGCGCCGCGATGTCGACGCTCGTCGCGCCGTAGTTCGAAAACGATGCGCGCCCGTCGGTCTCGTTGCTCGCCGCGACGCAGATGATCCGCGCCGTGTTGTAGGCGCACGGGTACTCGAGCGGCCCGACGGTGTCCATGTTGTAGCCGTCGTTCCCTGCGGCGAAGACGAAGAGCGTGTTCGCGCACGCGGGCGAGTTGATCGCGTCGAGCTCGGCCTGGGAGAACCCGGGCCCGCCGAAGCTGCCGTTCACCACGCGCGCGCCGTTCTGGCAGGCGTAGGTGTAGGCGGCGATCGTGTCCGAGGAGTCGAACGAGCCGTAGAAGTCGCCGGCGCGGACGGGCATCAGCGAGACGTCCCAGTTGACGCCGGGGAGGCCGAGGTTGTTGTTGCCCTTGGCGCCGATCGTCCCGGCCACGTGCGTGCCGTGGTAGTGGAAGTCGAGCGGCACGGCGTCCTCCTGGACGAAGTCCCACCCGTGTGTGTCGTCGACGAAGCCGTTGCCGTCGGAGTCGCCGCCGCCCGCCGGATCGTCGTTCGTCCAGATGTTCGGCGCGAGGTCGGGATGGTCGTAGGCGACGCCCGTGTCGATCACGGCGACGATCACGCTCGTGCTGCCGGTCGCGAGGTCCCAGGCCGCAGGCATGCCCATCTTCGGCAGCGCCCAGAGCTCCGGGTACTCGGGATCGTTCGGGATCGCGGCCGCCTTGCGCTCGAAGTTCGGCTCCGCGTAGGCGACGTCGGGGTTCGCCTCGAGCGTGCCGACCGCCTCGCCGACCGCGACGTCGTCGGGCAGGTCCACGACCTGCATCCGCGGGAGCAGCGTCCGGTCGACGGTCGCGTCGACCTCGTCGAGGGCGTCGCTGCGCTCGGCCGCGGTCGTGCCGGCCTTGAAGCGGACGATCACCTGGTCGTTCGCAAGCGTTCCCTCGATGTCGGCCCGGCCGACGCTCGTCGGCGCTGCAACGCGCTTCGCAAGATGCGTTTCGGCCGCGCTGGAGCCTCCCGCACCAATGGCGAGAAGAAGGACCCCGGAGAGACTCAGGCCAAGCCGCAGCGCGTGTTTGGGCACCACCAATGAATGTCGCACTTCGGGCGGGTCGTCTGAACCCCCTTTAGAGGCTGTCTGACCTCGCTGGGACACTTGTGTTCATGCCCGAAGAAGCGACTCGCGTGGTGGTCGTCAGGCCCCGGACCGTGCTCCAGATCCTGGGGATCGTGCTGCTCGTCTTCTTCGGCATTGCGCTCGTCTACCTGGCCTGGCATGTCATCACGTGGATCCTGATCGCGCTCTTCCTCGCGGCGGCGCTCAATCCGGCCGTGGAATTCCTGATCCGGCGCGGGATCCGCAGGGGAATGGCGGCGGGGATCGTGTTCGTCGCGGCGCTGCTCGCGCTCGCCGGGCTCGGCTTCCTCGTCATCCCGCCGCTCGTCACCCAGATCCGCGACTTCATCGAGGCCGTCCCCGACCTGATCGACGACCTGACGAAGGGCCGCGGGCCGCTCGGATTCCTGGAGCGCGACTACCAGATCGTCGAACGCGTGCGCGAGGCGATCGAGAAGCACGGCCTCGGCGGCGTCCTCGGCGTGACCGAGCCCGCGGTCGCCGTTGCGAAGAGCGTCGTCACCGCCGTCGTCGGCGCGGTCACGATCGCGTTCCTCACCTTCTTCATGCTCCTCGAGGGCCCGACCGTGATCGAGCGGTTCCTCGGCCTGCTCCCGAAGTCGATGGCCGCCCGGTGGGAGCGCGTCGGCGGCGAGATCTACAAGACGATCGGCGGCTACGTGACCGGGAACCTGGCCATCAGCCTCATCGCGGGGATCGCCGCCACGATCGTCCTGCTGCTCGTGGACTCGAAGTACGCGGTCGCGCTCGGCGTGGTCGTGGCCGTCCTCGACCTGATCCCGCTTGCCGGCGCCACCCTGGCCGCGATCATTGTGACGGCGGTCGTGACGGTGGAGCTCGGCTGGGTCCAGGCGGTCATCGTCGCGGTGTTCTTCATCTGCTACCAGCAGCTCGAAAACCACGTGCTCCAGCCGCTCGTCTACGGCCGGACGGTGCAGCTCTCGCCGCTCCTCGTGCTGATCTCGGTGCTGATCGGCGCCGAGCTGGCGGGGATCCTCGGGGCGCTCGTCGCGATCCCGACGGCCGGGTCGATCCTGGCGATCCTCCGCGAGGTGCTCGCGTACCAGCGCGAACGCCGGGCCGCGTCTTCGGCCTAGAGCCCTGGGTAGCGCTCGACGTTCTTGATCGAGTCGACCGTGCGGTCGCGGTAGCCCTGGTCGTAGCCGGTTCCGCCGTCGAGCCAGTCGCGGGCGCCGTCGTAGCCGTAGAGCGTGTCGCGGCCGGGCCCGCCGAAGAGGCGGTCGTTGCCCGCGTCGCCCTGGATGCGGTCGTTGCCCGCGCCGCCCTTGAGGATGTCGTTCCCGGAGAGGCCGGCGATGATGTCGTTTCCGCCGTACCCGCAGATCACGTCCTTGCGCGAGGTCCCGAGCAGCTGGTCGGGACCGTTCGTCCCCTTGATCGTGCACGCCACGGCTCCGTGCGCGCTGGCGGCGACCGGCCCCCAGGCGATCACGAGTGCTGTGAGAAAGAAGCCGAACCCTGAGAGCAGGACGCGAAGTCGCATGACGATTCCCTTCGTGCGCCGCAATCAGTTGTGCAAGGGAGAAATCGGCATGGAGAGCCGTTCTTGGCCATCCCTCGATCTGCGTCCCCCATTGGCCCAGCCGCCGCCGCGACCGACATGGCGGGCGCGGCTCCCAACGGCTCTCGGATCCCGCGGTTAGGAGGGGGCCCACGGGGGAAACCCGGTTTCCCCCGTGCCTATGCGCCTGGGAGGATTCGAACCTCCGACCCGCGGATTAGAAGTCCGCCGCTCTGTCCACTGAGCTACAGGCGCCCGCGGGCGACCGTAGCAAGTGCCGACGCTAGGATGAATGCAGCGAGGTGGCGGTAGCTCAGTTGGTAGAGCCCCGGGTTGTGGTCCCGGTTGTCGTGGGTTCGAGTCCCATCCGCCACCCTCATTCGGCCCAGATCTGGGCCAGGTGCACCATCGTCGCGACGGCAGCGCCGAGGTCGGCGACGCAGAGCCATTCGTTGCGGGCGTGGAAGTCGTGTCCGCCGGTGGGGAGGTTCGGCGTGGGGAGGCCGCGCTCGGAGAGCTTCGAGCCGTCGGTGCCGCCGCGGATCTCGTGCAGCGTCGGCTCGATCCCGGTGCGCCGCACGGCTTCCATCGCCTTGTCGAGTACCTGCGGATGGCCGTCGAGGTACTCCTTCATGTTGCGGTACTGCTCGATCACCGCGATCTTGACCGCGGAGCCGGGGTAGGCGGCGACGGCCTCGTCGGCGAGCCGGCGCACGAGCTGCTCCTTCTCGGCGAGCGAGTCGTCGTCGAAGGCGCGCAGGATCATCACCAGCGTGAAGACCTCGCTGTTCCCGGATGCCCGCCAGGGGTGGACGAAGCCGTCACGGCCCTCGGTCGTCTCCGGCGAGAGCGAGTCGGGCGGCAGCGCGGCGACGAAGTGGGCGGCGGCCTTGAGCGCGTTCACGAGCCGGTCCTTGGCCGAGCCCGGGTGGACGGCGACGCCGGTGAACGTGATCGTCGCCTCGCGCGCGGTCCAGGTCTCGTTCTCGATCTCGCCGGCGGTCGAGCCGTCGATCGTGTAGGCGGCCTCGGCGCCGAGGCTCTCCAGCGCGAGCCCGTTCGTGCCGGTCCCGATCTCCTCGTCGCGCGTGAAGCAGATCCGAAGCGGCCCGTGCTCGAGCTCCGGGTGGGCGAGCAGGTACTCGGCGGCCGCCATGATCGCCGCGACCCCGGCCTTGTTGTCGGCGCCGAGGAGCGTCGTCCCGTCGCTCGTCACCAGCTCGTGTCCGACGTGGTCGAGGAGCTTCGGGCTCACCTCGGGATCGAGGGCGATCGCGGGATCGCCGGGCAAAGGCACACGGCTTCCGTCGTAGCGGATCACCTGGGGCTGCACGTTGTCCGCAGGCGCGTCCGAGGCGACGTCGACGTGGGCGAGGAGGGCGATCGTCGGGATCTGCCGGTCGACGGTGGCAGGCACGGTCGCTAGGACGTAGCCCTGGTCGTCGAGGAAGGCGTCTTCGAGCCCGAGCTCGTGCAACTCCTCCACGAGCAGTCGGGAGAGGTCGAGCTGCTTGGCGGTCGAGGGAACGGTGTCCGAGGTCGGGTCGGCCTGCGTGTCGATGCGCGCGTAGCGCAGGAACCGCTCGAGCGCGCCGGGTGCGGTCTCGCGGGCGAGGTCGGAACGGAAGCCGTCGTCGCTCATGCGGCGCAGACTACTGAGAGAATCCGCGCATGGCTCTCGCCGACTTCGATCGCGTTCCGCTCACGTTCGGGCCGTCGCCGGTGCATCGGCTCGAGCGGCTGAGCGAGCACCTCGGCGGCGAGGTCGAGATCTGGGCCAAGCGCGAGGACGTGAGCTCGGGGCTCGCCTACGGCGGGAACAAGGTGCGCAAGCTCGAGTACCTGGCCGCCGAGGCGCTCGCGCAGGGCTGCGACACGCTCGTCTCGATCGGCGGCGTCCAGTCGAACCACACGCGCCAGGTCGCCGCGGTCGCCGCGCACCTCGGGCTCGGCTGCGTGCTCGTCCAGGAGCACTGGGTGGACTGGGACGATCCCGTGTACGACCGGGTCGGCAACATCCTCCTGTCGCGGATCATGGGCGCCGACGTGCGGCTCGATGCGGCCGGGTTCGACATCGGGATCAGGCCGAGCTGGCAGGAGGCGCTCGACTCGGTCCTCGAGCGCGGCGGCAAGCCGTATCCGATTCCGGCGGGTGCATCGGATCATCCGCTCGGCGGGCTCGGGTTCGCGCGCTGGGCGGGCGAGGTCGCCGAGCAGGAGGCGGAGCTCGGCGTCTTCTTCGACACGATCGTCGTCTGCGCCGTGACCGGCTCGACGCACGCGGGGATGGTCGCCGGGTTCGCGCTCCAGGAGGCGGAGCGTTCGGTGCTCGGAATCGACGGCTCGGCGACGGTGGAGCAGACGTGGGAGCAGATCGCGCGCATCGCGCGGTTCACGGCGGAGGCGATCGGCCTGGGCCGCGAGCTCGCCGACGAGGAGATCGTGCTGCTGGACGAGTGGCACGCCGGGATCTACGGGATTCCGGACGAGAAGACGATCGAGGCGATCCGCCTGTGCGCGCGGCTCGAGGGCGTCATCACCGACCCGGTCTACGAAGGCAAGTCCATGGCGGCGCTCATCGACCTCGTCCGCGACGGGCGCATCGCGCCCGGCTCACGCGTCCTGTACGCCCATCTCGGCGGTCAGCCGGCCCTGAACGGCTACGCCGGCGCGTTCGCCTAGACGTGTCCCTTCAGGCCACGCCCGGGGTCTGACCCCGGCCATGGCCCAAACCGTCATTGTCCGGGCCCTGTCCCTGGCCATGTCCCGGCGCCGCGGAAGATCCGATGGACGCATGCGCCTGCGCGAACCCTCGGACGTGTCCTTCCTGGCCATGCCCGGGGTCTGACCCCGGGCATGGCTCGAACGGGCGTGTCCGCCGGAGGTGCCGCCGCCGTTTTGCGCCCGCGCCGCGCCGGTAGTTTTCGGACATGGCCGAGGAACTGACCGAGCGGATCGTCGTCTTCGGGGAGGAGCTCCGTCTCGACCCGCCGCTTCCGGATCTGCTCGTGGCTGCCCAGGGGCACCTCGAGGACCTTCGCGCCCGCTGGGGCGACGTGCTCCCGGCCGTCGAGCGGTTCGAGCTCATGAGCGAGGCGCTCGACGAGCTCGACGCCGCCCTCGAAAGCGTCCGCGTCGCCCGCGAGCGGCTCGGCCGGATCGAGGCGCACCTCGCCCGCTCGTTCGACCTCGCCCTCGCACGGTTGCGCTCCGCCGAGCGCGAGCTCGACGCCGAATGAGCGCCGCCGCCGAGCCGACCGCCGCGCAGCCGCGTGTGCGGGTCGTCTTCGGCGCCCTGCTCCTCGTAGTCCTCCTCGCCGCTCTCGACCAGACGATCGTCTCGACCGCACTGCCGACGATCGTCGGCGAGCTCGGCGGCGTCGAGCACCTGTCCTGGGTGGTGACCGCCTACCTCCTTGGCGCGACCATCGTGACGCCGCTCTACGGAAAGCTCGGCGACCTGTACGGCCGCAAGCTGATGCTGCAGTCGGCCATCCTGATCTTCCTGCTCGGCTCGGCGCTGTGCGGGCTCGCCCAGGACATGCCGCAGCTGATCGCGTTCCGCGCCATCCAGGGAATCGGCGGCGGCGGGCTCATGGTGACGGCGATCGCCAGCGTGGGCGACATCGTCCCGCCGCGCGACCGCGGCCGCTACCAGGGGATGTTCGGCGCCGTCTTCGGCCTCGCGACGATCATCGGGCCGCTCGCCGGCGGATTCATCGTCGAGCACCTCTCGTGGCGCTGGATCTTCTACGTGAACATCCCGATCGGCGCGGCCGCGTTCGCCGTCGTCGCGATCGTTCTGCAGGCGCCGTCCGAGCGCCGCCAGCACACGATCGACTACCTGGGAGCAGCGCTCCTCGCGCTCGCGCTCACCTCGATCGTCCTCTTCACGAGCCTCGGCGGCACGACGCTCGGCTGGAGCTCGCCGACGATCGTCCTGCTGGCCATCCTCGGCGCGGGCGGGGTGGCGGGATTCCTCGCCGTGGAGCGTCGCGCGGCCGAACCGATCCTCCCGCTCGTCCTGTTCCAAAACCGTGTCTTCTCGGTCGCGAGCGCGATCGGCTTCATCGTCGGGCTCGCGCTCTTCGGGTCGGTCACCTACCTGCCGCTCTACCTCCAGATCGCCAAGGGCCAGAGCCCGGCGGCCTCGGGGCTGCAGCTCCTGCCGCTCATGGCCGGCCTGCTCGTGACGTCGATCGGCAGCGGCCAGCTGATCTCACGGATCGGGCGCTACCGCGTCTTCCCGATCGTCGGAACCGCGCTCATGACCGTGGCCCTCGCGCTGCTGTCGCGGATCACGGAGGACACGAGCCTGCTCCAGGTCGACGCCTACATGCTCCTGCTCGGGCTGGGGCTCGGGTTCGTGATGCAGGTGCTCGTCCTCGCGGTGCAGAACGCGGTCGACTACACGTTCCTGGGCGTCGCTACATCGGGAGCGACGCTCTTCCGGTCGATCGGCGGCTCGATCGGGGTCTCGCTCTTCGGCGCTATCTTCGCGAACCAGCTCGCGACGAACCTCGCGTCGCGGATCCCTCCCGGCGCGGCGGTTCCCGACGCGACCGATCCGGCCACGATCGCCGCGCTTCCGGAGGCCGTGCACGCCGCCTACGTGGAAGCGTTCGCGACCTCGATCCGGCCCGTGTTCCTCGCCGCGGCGTTCATCGCGGCCGTCGCCTTCGTGCTCACCTGGTTCCTCGAGGAGCTTCCGCTGCGCCGCACGGTCGAGGCCGAGGGGATCGGCGAAAGCTTCGCGTCGCCGCGCTCGACTGACTCGTTCGAGGAGCTCGTGCGTTCGCTGTCGGTGCTCACCGAGCGGGAGAACCGCTGGCGCGCGTACGCGGGGCTGGCCGACCGGGCCGGGGTGGAGGTCACACCCGCGGCGGCCTGGCTGCTCATCCGGATGGGCGACGGCGACACGCCGGTCGTCGCGCCGGAACGGCTGGCCGGGCCGCTGCTCGAGCTGCGCGGCCGGGGGTTCGTGGTGTCCGGCTCCCGGCTGACGGATGCCGGCGTTCAGGCGCACGACCGCCTCGTGGCCGCGCGGGAGAAGCGGATCGCCGAGCTCCTCGACGGCTGGGAGCCGGAGCGGCACGCGGAGCTCGAGGAGGTGGTCGCCGGGTTCGCGCGCGATCTCGCCGCCGAGATGCCTCGCGAGCCGGGCTAGCGAGCGGGACATGGCCGGGGTCTGACCCCTGGCATGCCCGAAACGGACGCGTCCTTTCGCAGCCGACCGCCCGTCGTGAGCCAAATCGAACCGCGGGCGAGCGAAATCGTGGACAGGTCAGGGGTCAGACCCCGGCCGTGGCTCGAGAGGACGAGCTAGCGGGGCGGCTTGCGCACGGCGGCGCGGGCGCGGTTGGCCGCATCGGCGATCTTCGGCCCGTGCTCCCGCGCCAGGCGCGCGGCCTTGGGGCCGTGCGTCTTCGCCAGCATCGCGGCGGTGATCATCGCCTGCCGCCGGTGCCGCCTCGGGATGAGCTTCCACCCGCGCGTGAGAAGGAAATAGAGCTTGATCACGCCTGCCCTCCTACCCGTCGTTCCGCCAGCGGAACCCGGTCGCCTCGAGCTCCGGCGCCATCGGGCTCGACGGCAGCCCCGGTCCGGGGTTCGTGAGATTGAAGCCGCCGGGTGCGACGTCGTTCGGCGTGTCCGGATGGAAGACCGACGCGAGGTACTGGATCTGCCCGCGGCCCGGCCCGAGCTCGAACTGGCCGCCGCCGTACGCGCCGATCCAGTGCTTCTCGCAGTAGTCGTACGCGTCGCAGAGCGCGCTCAGGCTGCCGAACCGCGACGGCTTCACATTCACGGTCTTCGGCGGCCACTCGAGCGCCTCGATGTCGGCGACCGAGTGGATGATCGCGTCCCAGGTGACCCGATCTCGGACTCGTTCCAACACGGGCTTCGTCTCGGGCGTCACGTCCGGATCCTCGATCCACGCGTCCGGGAACGCCTCGATCACGCGCCGGTAGAGATCGACGTCCGGCGCCTGGTCGACGACCGTGCCCTTGTACTGGCCTTTCAGGTCGATCGAGTCGACGGCGCCGAGCTCGCGAAGCTCCTCGATGAGGTCGTCCGTCCACTCGCCCGTCGCGTCGAGCTTGAACTTCATGCCCGGGTAGTTCTCGAGGATCCCGCGCACGGGCGCACTCGTCGGCTCCTCGCCGAGCCGCATGGATACGACGAAATTCAGCGGCCTGGCTTCGCGTCCGAGCGCCTCGGTCAGCGGAATCCCGGCCTGGCGGAGCGCCAGATCCAGCGCTGCGCTCTCGAAGGCCCAGCGGCGGTAGATGCGGTACACGTCGCGCTCGGGCGCCTGCGGAAAGGTGTCGAGCCCGCCGACGAGTTCGGAGAACGAGTCGATCGTGTGCGACCCGGCGAGCGGCAGGGACGCGCCCGCCTCCTGGAGCCGGAGCTGGTCGTCGCCGTCGTAGGTGACGTCCTCGCCGAGACCCTCCTCGCCGGCGCCGGCCAGACGGATCACGGTCGTGTGCCGCGTGAACCCGCTCGACACGTCGAGGACGAGCCCTTCGAGCGTGTACGAGTCGATCTCGACGGGTAGGTCGCGCAGCAAGTCGTAGGTCGCCATCGCGGGGAAGTGTGCCCGAAAGAGTCTTAGGAACCGTTTAGCTCAATCTCATCGGTCTCTCACGCCCACCTGGTCTCCTTTCCTCATCGCATGAGCACCGCTCTCCTCTCCTCGTCGAATGCCCCCTCCGTCACAGTCCGGCGGAGGGGGCAGGCGGACGTCGAGCGGCTGCTCGACGAGCTGCGCCGCCTCGTCGTAGAGAAGGACAGCCGTGCGGAGCGCCTGCGCTGGCAGATCGCCGAGGCGGTCAAGGCCGACCTGGCGCGCCACACCGGCTGAGTGGCCCCGGGAGGAATCGAACCTCCGCGCGCAGGTTCGAAGCCTGCCGCTCTATCCACTGAGCTACGGGGCCGGGCAGAGCCAGTCTAGTCCCGGGCTTCACCCGTCCCTTTCGGCCACGGCCGGGGTCTGACCCCGGACATGGCCGCCGGGGCGAGGCCGCCTTGTCCACCTGAACGATGGAGATTCGCGCAGAGCCAAACTGCCGGTGGCGCGTGCCCAGAGCGTTTGCGACCTCGAGCGCGCCGCGCCACCGTCCGTTTCGGCCACGGCCGGGGTCTGACCCCGGACATGGCCTTTCGCTCAGCGCGCGCGCTCGGCCTCCTTGTTCACCTCGGCGCCGAGGACGAGCGCGAGCGCGGAGAGCCACAGCCAGGTGAGGACGATGATCACGCCCGCGAGCGAGCCCCACGCCTTGTTGTAGGAGCCGAAGCGGTCGACGTAGATCGCGAACCCGCCCGACGCAACGAGCCAGATCGTGATCGCGACTACCGCCCCGGGAGTCACGAGGCGAAGCCGCCGCGGCTCCGTGTTCGGGCCGAGGTAGAGCACCGCGCCGAAGGTCGCGAACAGCACGCCGAGCAGGATCGGCCACTGGGCGATCCACCAGATCCAGCTGACGGCGCTCTCGGCGTCGAGCGCGTCGCCGACCCACTCGGACATGACCGGCCCGAGCACGAGCAGCGCCAGCAGGAGCGCGAGCGCGAGCAGCACCCAGCCGAGCATGAGGAGCGCGAGCAGCCGCCGGCGCACGTACGAGCGGCTCTCGGCCAGCCCATGGATCCGGTTCAGCCCGCGCATGAGGGCGCCCATCGCGCTGGTCGCCGTCCAGACCGCGAGCACGACGCCGACGACGATCAGCGCGATCCCGCCGGTGTGGTTGTCGAGCGCGCGCGTGAGGGAGTCCTGGACGAGCGCGGTCGCCTCGTCAGGGACGACGCCGTCGAGCCGGTCGACCAGGCCGTCCACGGTGTCCTCGCCCGCGAGGACGGTGAAGAGCCCGAGCGTGACGAGCCCGACGGCCGGCACGGCCAGGAACGCGTAGTAGGCGAGCGCCGCGGCGACGTCGGTCGCTCCGTCGGCGAGGGCGCCGCGTGCGGCACGGGCGAGGATCGCGGGCCACTTCCGTTCCATGAGCCCTCGCATTGCGACGGAAGCTAGCGCATACCCTTCCGGGAGAACGCGGGTGTGGCGGAACTGGTAGACGCGACGGGTTTAGGACCCGTTGAGCGAAAGCTCTTGGAGGTTCGAGTCCTCTCGCCCGCATCGGTACTCCCCGCGGCGCGGCGCAACGCTGGCAGAATGGGCCGGGCCGTGAAGACGACCGTCGAAGAGCTCTCCGAAAACCGCGTTCGCCTCGCGGTCGAAGTCTCCGAGCACGACGTCGCGCACGCGTTCGAGCACGCCGCCACCGACCTCGCCGCGAACACGCGGATCCCGGGGTTCCGGCCGGGCCACGCGCCGCTGGCCGTGGTCACGGCGCGGATCGGGCGCGACGCCGTGTGGGACGAGGCCGTTCGCGGCCACCTCGACGGCTGGTTTTGGAACGCCGCCGACGAGGCGGGCATCCAGGCGGTCAGCGCGCCCGAGGTCGAGCTGGGCGAGATGCCCGGCGAGGGCGAGCCGTTCCAGTTCACCGCCACCGTCGCCGTCCTGACCAAGCCGGAAGTCGGCGAGTGGTCGGAGCTCGAGGTGCCGAAGGCCGAGCCCGAGGTTCCCGCCGAGATCGTCGACGCCGAGCTGGAGGAGCTGCGCCGAACCGTGGCCGAGCTCGTTCCGGTCGAGCGGCCCGCGCAGGAGGGCGACACGGTTGTCGTCGACCTCGAGGGCGAGCAGGTCGGCACGCAGCGCGACTACGTGACCGAGGTGGGAAGCGGCCGGCTGATCGACGAGCTCGACGACGCGCTCCCGGGCATGGCCGCCGGCGAGGCGAAGACCGTCGTGCTCGCGCTGCCCGACGAGGAGACCACCGACGTCCTCATGACCCTGAAGGAGATCAAGGAGCCCGTCCTCCCCGAGCTGGACGACGAGCTGGCGAAGTCCGCGAGCGAGTTCGACACGCTCGCCGACCTGCGCGCCGACATCGAGGGCCGCCTGCACGAGGCGATCGCCGACGAGGTCGAGGCCGCCTTCCGCGAGTCGGCCGTCGACGCGCTCGTCGACGCGACCCCGTTCGACGTTCCCGGCGCGCTCGTCGACCGGCGCGCATCGGAGCTCTTCAACGGCCTCGCGCGCTCGCTCGCGCAGCGCGGCATCAGCGTCGAGACCTACCTGGCGACGACGAACCAGTCGCAGGAGGACGTGGCCATGCGCCTGCGCGCGCAGGCCGAGCGGGCGATCCGCCGCGAGCTCGTCCTCGACGCGGTCGCGGACAAGCTCGAGCTTCAGATCACGGACGAGGAGCTCGAGGCGTTCGTCCGCGAGCAGTCCGAAGCGGTCGGCGACGACCCCGACACGACGCTCGAAAATCTTCGTGAGCGCGGCGCCCTCGAGGCCCTGCGCACCGACCTGAGAATGAGAAAAGCACTCGACGAGATCGCGGCCGGCGTGAAGCCGATTCCGGTGGAGCTCGCCCAGGCCCGCGACAAACTCTGGACCCCGGAGAAGGAGAAGAGCACCTCCGGGATGAACATTTGGACCCCAGGCAGCGAGGAGGAACGTACGACATGAGTCCCCTGATCCCGATGGTGGTGGAGCAGACATCGCGCGGCGAGCGCGCGTTCGACATCTACTCGCGCCTACTGAACGAGCGCATCATCTTCCTCGGGACCCCGATCGACGATCAGATCGCGAATCTCATCATCGCGCAGCTGATCCATCTCGAATCGGAGGATCCCGACAAGGACATCTCGATCTACATCAACTCGCCGGGCGGATCGGTGTACGCCGGTCTCGCCGTGTACGACACGATGCAGTACATCAAGCCCCAGGTTCAGACCGTGTGCGTCGGCATGGCGATGTCGATGGGAGCGGTCCTGCTGGCCGGCGGCGCCAAGGGCAAGCGCATGGCGCTGCCCAACTCGAAGATCCTGATCCACCAGGTCTCGAGCGGCTTCCAGGGCCAGGCGACCGACATCGAGATCCAGGCGCGCGAGGTCATCAACATCAAGCGCCGGCTGGAGGAGATCCTCGCCGAGCACACCGAGCAGACGATCGAGAAGGTCTCGACCGACATGGAGCGCGACTACTTCATGACGGCGCAGGAGGCGAAGGACTACGGAATCATCGACACCGTCCAGACCCAGCGCGGCGCCGGAGTCGCCGCGGCAGCCTGATCCCCTAGGCGTAACCGGAAAGACGCGCTACAAGGTTAAGCAGACATGGCCCGAGCGACCGACGGAAACGAACAGCTCCTCTGCAGCTTCTGCGGCAAGAGCCAGAGGCAGGTCAAGAAGCTGATCGCCGGCCCCGGCGTCTACATCTGCGACGAGTGCATCGATCTCTGCAACGAGATCATCGACGAGGAGCTCACCGCTCCCGCGCAGCTCGACCTCGACAACCTGCCGCGGCCGAAGGAGATCTACGAGGTCCTGAACGACTACGTGGTCGGCCAGGAGGAGGCGAAGCGCACCCTCTCGGTCGCGGTCTACAACCACTACAAGCGCGTCCAGATGGCGATCGGCGAGGGCGAGGTCGAGCTCGCCAAGTCGAACATCCTGCTGCTCGGCCCGACCGGCTGCGGCAAGACGCTCCTGGCGCAGACGCTGGCGCGGATCCTGAACGTGCCGTTCGCGATCGCCGACGCGACCGCGCTCACCGAGGCCGGCTACGTCGGCGAGGACGTCGAGAACATCCTCCTCAAGCTGATCCAGGCCGCCGACTTCGACGTGAAGAAGGCCGAGACCGGGATCATCTACATCGACGAGGTCGACAAGATCGCGCGCAAGGCCGACAACCCGTCGATCACGCGCGACGTGTCGGGCGAGGGCGTCCAGCAGGCGCTCTTGAAGATCCTCGAGGGGACGGTCGCGAGCGTGCCGCCGCAGGGCGGGCGCAAGCATCCGCACCAGGAGTTCCTGTCGATCGACACGACGAACATCCTCTTCATCTGCGGCGGCGCCTTCGCCGGGCTGGAGAAGATCATCGGCAAGCGGATCGGCAAGAACGCGGTCGGCTTCGGCGCGGACATCAAGTCCCGCAAGGACACCGAGGGCGAGGAGCTGCACGCCAAGGTCATGCCCGAGGATCTGCTCGGCTACGGGCTCATCCCCGAGTTCATCGGCCGGCTCCCCGTCATCTCGGCCGTCCACCAGCTCACGAAGGAAGATCTCGTGACGATCCTCCTCGAGCCGAAGAACGCGCTCGTCAAGCAGTACCAGCGGTTCTTCAACTACGACTCGATCGAGCTGATCTTCACCGAGGACGCTCTCTGGGAGATCGCCGACAAGGCCCTCGAGCGCGAGACCGGCGCCCGCGGCCTGCGCTCGATCATCGAGCACGCGCTCCTCGACGTCATGTTCGAGCTTCCGTCGCGCACCGACGTGAACAAGTGCGTGATCACGAAGGAGACGATCGAGAAGCACCTGCGCCCGACCCTCGTCACCGAGGGCGGCCGCGACGAAGAGCCCGAAGAGTTGGCCGAAGAGTCCGCGTAACCGCGGCTCCGCGCTTCCGCGGCGGGCGTGTCCCTTCGGGCCATGCCCGGGGTCTGACCCCGGTCGTGGCTGAAAGGGACGTGCGTGGGAGGCGCGGCGCGCGGCCGCGTCAGCGCCAGGCGATCTCGGTGATCTCGACCGGCTCGGCGATGCCTTTGAGCTCGACCGAGCGGGTGTTCTTGACCGGGTAGCGGATCGCCGTGTCGGCGAGCGTTTCCGAGCTCGCGAGGATCTCACCCGCCCCCCCGAGCGCGCCGATCCGCGCCGCCGCGTGGACGCCCTGTCCGCCGTAGTCGCCCTCGTCCTTCGCGAACGCGCCGCCGGCGTGCAACCCGACCCGAACGTCGGGAGCGACCCCTTCGTACCCATCCAAAGCCCGCTGCACGGAGACCGCAGCCTCGACCGCCGCCGCTGGGGAGTCGAACGCCGCGAAGAACCCGTCACCCGTCTGCTTGATCACGTCGCCGCCCTCGGCCTGGAGGAGCTCGCGGAGCGTCCGGTCGTGCCAGGCGAGGAGCTTCGCCCACTTCGCCTCGCCGAGCGCCTCGGCCAGCTTCGTCGAGTCGACGATGTCCGTGAACATGAACGTCCGGGTGACCGGAACCTCGCCGAGGAGCTCGGACACGCGCTGGG
Source organism: uncultured Actinomycetes bacterium (assembly GCA_963760815.1). Classification (GTDB taxonomy): domain Bacteria; phylum Actinomycetota; class Thermoleophilia; order Gaiellales; family Gaiellaceae; genus CAVRUF01. Next base: position 1,582,730 of record CAVXEJ010000004.1, on the reverse strand, counting down.
CGTCGAGCACCGCGCCGAGACGCTGGAACGTCGAGCGGGCCGCAGTCAGCTCCTCGACGGCCGCGTCCTCGTCGCCGACCTTGCGAAGCGCGAGCCCGAGATGCATCTGCGCCTCGGCCGTCTCGTACGGGATCCCGACGTCGCCCCAGATCTCGACGGCGCGCTCGAGCTGCTTCACGGCCGCCGCGGCATCTCCTTCGGCGAGGCGGATCTGGCCCCACGCGAAGCACACGCTTGCCTGGAACGCAGGAGTCCGCTCCTCGCCGACCCGGAACATCTCGGTGAGCTTCTCGAGTTCGGCCGCCGCCTCGCGGGCCGTTTTCAGATCGCCGGCCGCGAGCGAGATCTCGATCTGCGCCGGCAGCCGCCGGATGACGCTGATCGGGTCGCCGCCCGCCTCCATGGCGCGTGTGATCGCGGACACGGCTGCGTCGACCTTCCCCTGGGCGAGCCGCAGGAGCGCGAGTCCCGGCTGCGGGCTGCGTCCCCATTCCTTCGCCTGGCGGTAGGACTCCTCGGCGGCCGCGAAGTCGCCGCGGCGCCGTCGGATCTCGCCGATCTCGTAGAAGCCGGCCGCGGTCGTCCAGGCGTCGAAGCCCTGGAGCTCCTCGCAGGCCTGCAGCGCCTGCTCCTCGGCGCCCGCCCAGTCTCCCTGGAGGCGCTTGACGGTCGCGTGGTGAACGCGGCAGGCGCCGGGGAAGCCCTTGACGTCCATGCCGTCACACCAGCGCTTCGCCGCCGTCGTCCACTCGGACGCGCGGCGGTAGTCGCCGACGCCGTTGCACGAGGTGATGGTCACGCAATAGACCCACCCGGTCGAGAGCGGCCGCAGCTCGCCGCTCACGGCGGATGCGGTCGCCTCGTCGAGGAGGGCGAGCCCCTCGGTGGCCTCGCCTCGAAGGACGAGCGCCCGGCCCTTGGTCACGAGCGCGAGCGCCTGGAGGTCGGGGCTCTCGAACCGGGTCGCGATCTCGTGCGCCGCCTCCGCCTTCGCAATCGCGAAGGCAAGATCGGTCGCGAGCGCGTTCAGCCCCTGGAACAGCGCGAGGTATCCGTGCTCGAGCGACTCCGGCTCGCCTTCGAGAAGCCGCTCGGCCTTCGAGAACCAGCCCTGCGAGACCGCGAGGTCGGCCTTGCCGAAGAAGTCGCCCGAGAGCACGAGTGCGATCTGTGCCGCGCGCGGCTTGTCTCCGTCCTTCAGGAACCGGGCATGCGCTCGCTCGCGCAGGCCGATCGCCTCGTCCAGGTTGCCGAGCCACCAGGCGGCCTCGGCGAGCATCTCGAGGTCGTCCCCGTTCAGCTCGGACTGGGCGGGCTTGAGCGTGTCGTACGCCTCGCGCCACGCGCCGCGGGCGGCGGCCTCGCGGCCTGCGGTCAGGGGATCGTCGGCGACTTGGCTCATGGAGCTCGCAGAAAGTGTACGTCCGTAGAATCCATGCGTGGACACGCTGTACCGCCCAGAAGGAGTCGAGGAGCGCTGGCAGCGGACGTGGGAGGAGGAAGGCCTCTACAACGCCGACCCCGACCCGTCCCGCCCGACGTTCGTCGACGCCCATCCGCCGCCCAACGTGACGGGCGAGCTGCACATGGGCCACGCGCTCCAGCTGGCGCTCGGCGACGCGCTCTGCCGGCTGAAGCGGATGCAGGGCTACAACGTCCTCTTCCAGCCCGGCTACGACCACGCCGGCATCTCGACCCAGAACGCGGTCGAGAAGCACCTGCGCACCGAGGGGAAGACGCGCCAGGATCTCGGCCGCGAGGCGTTCGAGGCCCGCGTCTGGGAGTGGCTGCGCGAGTACGGCGGCAAGATCATGACCCAGTTCCGCCGCATGGGCGCCTCGCTCGACTACCGCCGCGAGCGGTTCACGATGGACGACGGCTACGTCCGCGCGGTCATGCACGCGTTCGTCCATCTCTACGACAAGGGCTGGATCTACCGGGCGAACCGGATCATCAACTGGTGCCCGTTCCACCAGACCTCGCTCTCCGACCTCGAGCTGATCCACGCCGAGCGCGATGACGCGCTGACGACGATCCGCTACCCCTTCGTGGACGGCTCGGGCTACGTCGCGATCGCGACCGCGCGGCCCGCGACCATCCCGGCCGACGTCGCCGTCGCGGTGCATCCGGACGACCCGCGCTACACCGACGCGATCGGCAAGGAGGTCGTCGTCCCGTTCACCGAGCGCCCCGTGCTCGTGATCGCCGACGAGCGCGTCGACCCCGAGTTCGGCACGGGCGCGCTCAAGGTGACGCCCGGCCACGACCAGAAGGACTTCGAGATCGGCCGCGCCCACGCGCTCCCCGAGCCGATGTGCATCGGTCCCGACGGCCGCATGAACGACCACGTCCCCGAGCTCGCGGGCCTCACCCAGGACGAGGCGGCCGAGAAGATCATCGCGTGGTGCAAGGAGCGCGACCTGCTGGAGAAGCGCGAGGCGTACCGCCACACCGTGGCCCTGTGCGAGCGGTGTGAGAGCCGCATCGAGCCGCTCATCTCGCTCCAGTGGTGGTGCGCGATGGACGAGCTGAAGAAGCCGGCCATGCTCGCGCTCGAGACCCGCACCGTCCGCTTCCACCCCGAGTCGCAGCACCGCTACGCCTACGACTCGCTGGAGAACGCGCCCGACTGGTGCATCTCGCGCCAGCTGTGGTGGGGCCACCGGCTCCCGATCTGGGAGTGCCCGAGCGGCCATCTGACCGTGCGTGACACCGACCCGGATGCGTGCGGCGAGTGCGGCTCGACCGAGCTCAAGCGCTCCGACGACGTGCTCGACACCTGGTTCTCCTCGGCGCTGTGGCCGTTCGCGACGCTCGGCTGGCCCGACTCGACGCCCGACCTCCAGGCGTTCTACCCCGGGCATCTGCAGACGACCGCGCGCGAGATCATCCGCCTCTGGGAGAACCGCATGCTGTTCATGGGCCTCGAGCTCATGGGCGAGATCCCGTTCGAGGACGTGATCATCCATTCGACCGTGCTCGCCCCCGACGGGCGGCGCATGTCGAAGAGCCTCGGCACCGGCATCGACCCGCTCGACGTGATCGCCGACCACGGCACCGACGCGGTTCGCTACGGGCTCCTGAAGATGTCCTCGACGCAGGACGTGCGCTTCTCCTACGGCGCGGTCGAGGAGGGGCGCAAGCTCGCGAACAAGCTCTGGAACGTGAGCCGGCTCATCCTCGGGAACGCCGAGGGCGTCGCGCCCGCGCTCGATCCGCGCGAGGTCGAGGAGCGCTGGATCCTGGCGCGCATCGACGCCACGGCGCGCGAGGTCGGGGACGCGGTCGAGTCGTTCGAGTTCACCCGCGCGGTGAACGCGGTCTACCGGCTCACATTCGACGACTTCTGCGACTGGTACGCGGAGGCGATCAAGCCGCGGCTCTACGAGAAGGACACGGCCGCCGGGGCGACCGCGCTGGTCGCGCTCGAACGTTTGCTCGCCCTCCTCCACCCGATCATGCCGCACGTCACCGAGGAGATCTGGACGAACCTGCCCGCGCGGCAGACCCGGCTGATCGTCGCGCCGTGGCCCGAGCCGAGCGGCGACTACGACGCCGACGCGAACGCGCTCCAGCGGGTTCAGGATGCCGTCGCGATCGTTCGCCGCAGCGGCGTGCGCGTGGCGCTCTCCGACGACGAGCGCCGGATCTTCGAGGCGGTCGAGCGGCGCGCACCCGCCGAGACCGACGGCAACGCGGCCGCCGAGATCTCCCGCCTCGAGGTTGAGGTCGGGCGCGGCGAGAAGATGCTCGCCAACGACCGGTTCGTGGCCAACGCCGACCCGGAGGTGGTCGAGGCCGAGCGGGAGAAGCTCGACCGCTACCGCCGCGAGCTCGATGCGCTCCGATCGTGAGTGGCTGGAGAGCCTCGAGCTCTTCGGCATGCAGCTAGGGCTCGACCGCATGCGGGCGGTGCTCGCGCGGCTCGGCGACCCGCAGCGCGCGTTCCGCTCCGTCCACGTGGTCGGCACGAACGGCAAGACGAGCGTGACGCGGATGACCGAGGCGCTCCTCCTCGGCGAGGGGCTGTCGGTGGGCGCGTTCATCTCGCCGCACGTGACGACCTGGGACGAACGCATCCGCGTGGACGGCGAGGAGGCCGATCTCGACCGCGCGCTGGCCCGGGTGCGTCCAGGCGCCGAGGAGCTCGCCGCGACGCAGTTCGAGGTGCTCGCCGCGGCCGCGTTCGCGGAGTTCGCCGCGCGCGAGGTCGACGTCGCCGTGGTCGAGGCCGGCCTGGGCGGACGGCTCGACGCGACCAACGTCCTCGATGCGCCGGTGGTCGTCCTAACGAACGTGGCGCTCGAGCACACCGAGCATCTCGGGACCACGCGCGAGGAGATCGCGGCCGAAAAGCTGGCGGTCGTCAGGCCCGGTGCGACGCTCGTCCTCGGCGAGCTGGAATGGGGCGAGGGCCTCCACGGCGAGTCGAACGAGGAGCTCGCGGTGCTGGCCGCGTCGGCGCTGCTCGGTCGCCCGGTCGACCCGGCCGCGGCGCGCGAGGTCGCGGTGCCCGGCCGGCTCGAGCAGGTCGGCGACGCGCCGCTCGAGCTCTGGGACGGCGCGCACAACGTCGCGGGCGTCGGCTACGTTCTCGCCCGTCTCCCGGAAGCCGACGACTGGACACTCGTGGTCTCGATCCTCTCCGACAAGGACGCCGACTCGATGCTCTCCGCGCTCGGCCGGGTCGGCCGCCGCGCCGTCGTCACCTCGTCGGGTCACGCGCGCGCGATTGCGGCCGACGATCTCGCCCGCATCGCCGCGAGGCACTTCTCCGAGGTCGAGACCGTCGGCGATCCGGTCGAGGCGCTCGCGCGGGCGCGCACGCTCGCGGGGCCCGCGGGCGCGGTGCTCGTCACGGGCTCGCTGACCCTGATCGCTCGTCTTGCCGCTGTCCGACCGGCGTACGTACGATGGGTCACGTAGGGGAGCGAGTCAGCGTCTTCGTGCTCGCGGCGATCGTGCTCACCGCGGTCGTGGCGCTCGCGTTCGGCGCAGGCTGGCTCGTCGGAAAGATGATCCTGTGAGCGCGTATTTTCTCTTCCTCCAGACGACCACCGACGACGACGCGTTCGGGCCTATCAGCGACTTCCTCGACTCCGAGGTCTGGCTGCTCGTCCGCAACGTCACGCTCTTCTTCGTCGTCGTCTTCTGGCTCGCCACGGCCTTCTGGGTCTACAAGGACGCCAAGCGCCGCATCGAAGATCCGTGGCTGCTCGCGATGGCCGTCGCGCTCGGGCTCTTCCCGCCGTTCGTGGGGCCGCTCATCTACATGCTCTTCCGTCCGCCCGAGTACATCGAGGACGTGCGCGAGCGCGAGCTCGAGATCAAGGCGATGGAGGGCGGCCTCGACGGCGATCGCTGCCCGGTCTGCCGCGCGGACATCGACTCGACCTTCCTCGTCTGTCCCGTCTGCACGACGAAGCTGAAGCAGGCGTGCCGCCGCTGCTCGGCGCCGCTCGAGCCGCTCTGGCAGATCTGCCCGTACTGCGAGACGCCGGTCGAGTCGCCGCGCGTCGTCGAAACGCTCTAGCCTGGCGCGCATGTCCCTTGCCCTCGTAGCTGCCGAGCAGAGCGCGGCTCTTTCGATCGTGTTCGCGATCGTGCTGGCGCTCGGCTGGATCACGCTCGGGGTCGTCTGCTGGATCTTCTGGCGCGCGAAGAAGCGCGAAGACACTGCGCGGTTGGAGGCCGCGAATCGATGGAACGCACCCTCTTCCTGATCAAGCCCGACGCCGTGGAGCGCAAGCTCACCGGCGAGATTCTCGGCCGCATGGAGGACCGCGGCCTCACGATCCGCGCGGCCAAGCTCCTGACGGTCGACCGCGCCCTCGCCGAGACGCACTACGCGGAGCACTCCGAGAAGCCGTTCTTCGGCGAGCTCGTCGAGTTCATCACCTCGGCGCCGACGCTGGCGCTCGTGCTTGAAGGCGAGTCGGCCATTCCCGTCGTGCGAACGACGATGGGCGGCACGAACCCCGTCGACGCGGCACCCGGCACGATCCGCGGCGACCTCGCGCTCGCGATGCCGAACAACCTCGTCCACGGGTCGGATTCGCCCGAGTCGGCCGCGCGGGAGATCGCGTTGTGGTTCCCCGACCTTGACTGACGTTCCGGACTCGGTCGCGCGAAATGCCGCGGCCTGGGACGGCTGGGCCGGCCAGTACGTGGAGGCCGGCCGGCGCAACTGGGAGTCGAACGAGCCGAACTGGGGGATCTGGGGCATCCCCGACGCCGGGATCGATTTCCTCGCTGGCGTGGACGGTGCGGATGTGGTCGAGCTGGGCTGCGGCACGGGTTACGTGTCGTCGTGGGTGGCGCGGCGCGGCGGTCGTCCCGTCGGCGTCGATCCGTCCACCGAGCAGCTTGCGACCTGCCGGCGGTTCCAGGAGGAGTTCGGGGTCTCGTTCCCGGTCGTGCAAGCCGGGGCCGAGGCGGTGCCTCTGCCCGACGCGTCGTTCGACCTCGCCTTGTCGGAGTACGGCGCGAGCATCTGGGCCGACCCGGCTCTCTGGATTCCCGAGGCCGCGCGGCTTCTGCGCCCGGGCGGGCGGCTCGTGTTCCTGCGGACCTCGCCGCTGCTCGTCCTGTGCTCGCCGGTGGACGGAACCGTGCCGGCGACGGCCGAGCTGCAGGCGCCGCACTTCGGCCGGCTGGGGCGGATCGAATGGCCCGACGAGGACGGCAGCGTCGAATACGTCGTCTCGCACGGCGAGATGATCCGGCTGCTCGGTGAGAGCGGCTTCGCGGTCGAGGAGCTTCTGGAGCTTCAGGCGCCCGAGGGCGGGAACTCCGGGCAGTGGGATTTCGTCACGCTCGAGTGGGCCCGGAAGTGGCCGTCGGAGGAGATCTGGAAGGCGCGCAAGACCGCGTGATCACGCTCGCGTCGACGTCTCCGCAGCGGCGCGCGATCCTGGAGCAGCTCGGGATTCCGTTCGAGGTCGTGGCGCCGGCGTACGACGAGGGCGTGTGGCCCGACGCGTCTCCGCTCGAGCACGCGCGGGGGAAGGCGCGGTCGGTGGCGGGCGAGCTGGTGCTCGGCGTGGACACGACGGTCGTGCTCGACGGCGACACGCTCGGGAAGCCGGGTGATGCCGCGCGAGGCGCGGGCGATGCTCGGGCGGCTTGCGGGGCGGACGCATGCGGTGGTCTCGGGGCTTTGCCTCGTTGGCTCCGGGTGGGAGGAGGCGGTGGAGGCGACGACGCTGGTGACGTTCCGTCCTGTCGGTGCCGCCGGCCTCGATGCGTACGTCGCGAGCGGCGAGTGGGACGGCCGGGCCGGCGCGTACGCGATCCAGGGGCGCGGCGCCGCGCTCGTCGAGCGGATCGAAGGCGACTACCTGAACGTGGTCGGGCTCCCGGCGGCCGCGCTCCTCGCGGCCCTCGAGCGGCGCTTCCCCGCCGGCGCGCCGGGGCTCGGCTAACCGTCCATTCGAGCCGTGTCCGGGGTCAGACCCCGGCCGTGGCCCCTCGCGACGTGTCTCGCGCGCGGCGGCGCTGCTCCACGGCCACTCGTTCGCATGCGCGCAGAGCCCCGCTCGGACGGGGTTATTCGGAACGTAATGAGACAGTTCTGCGAGGTGTTCGTCGTCCTCGATCAGCACGGAATGGAACCGGCCCTGGAACAGGTGGCCCGACAGTCCGTAACGAGCGTTGAAACAGGCGGCGTACGTCCCGCTCAGCCACTGCATTCCGCGCGACAAGTTCGGCAGTGGCGTCTCGAAGACGAGGTGCACGTGGTTGGGCATGAGGCAGTACTCGAGGATCCGCCAGCCCAGTCTGTGCGCGATTCTGCGGAACATCGCGGTGTAGAGCTCGTAGTCCGTCGGGGAACGAAATATCTCCTGCTGCCGGTTCCCTCGAGCGGTCACGTGGTAGATGCCGCCGGCGACTTGGATGCGGGGAGGACGGGGCACGAATTCAGCGTAGGGTCCAGCCTTCCGCTCCTCCGAAAACGGCACAGTTTTGGCACAAAGGGCACGGCCGAAACGGCCATGTCCGGGGTCTGACCCCGGACACGGCCCGAAGGGACACGTCCGCTCCAACGTAGAGCGAAAGCCCTGCAACAGCTAGACTTCCGCGCCTGAGATGGGCATCTGGAGGTACATGAGCGGTCTCGGCGGCCGGGAGATCGCTGTTGACCTCGGCACAGCCAACACCCTCGTCTACGTGCGCGGCCGCGGAATCGTTCTTTCCGAGCCGTCGGTCGTTGCGATCGACCAGCGCACGGGCGAGGTGCACGCGGTCGGCGTCGAAGCGAAGCGGATGCTCGGCCGCACGCCGGGCACGATCTCCGCGATCCGCCCGCTCAAGGACGGCGTCATCGCCGACTTCGACGTGACCGAGCAGATGCTCCGCCACTTCATCCAGAAGGTGAACCACAACCGCTTCGCGCACCCGCGCGTGATCGTCTGCGTCCCGAGCGGCGTCACCGGCGTGGAGAAGCGCGCCGTGGAGGAGGCCACCCTTTCCGCCGGCGCCCGCCAGGCCTACCTGATCGAGGAGCCGATGGCCGCCGCGATCGGCGCCGGGCTCCCCGTCTCCGAACCGACCGGGAACATGATCGTGGACATCGGCGGCGGCACGACCGAAGTCGCCGTGATCTCACTGGGAGGCATCGTCGTCAGCCAGTCGATCCGGGTCGGCGGCGACGAGATGGACGAGGCGATCATGGCCCACATCAAGAAGGAGTACAAACTCCTGATCGGGCAGCAGACGGCCGAGGAGCTGAAGCTCGAGATCGGCTCCGCCTGGGAGCTTCGCGAGGAGGTCCGCGCCGAGGTGCGCGGGCGCGACATGCTCACCGGCCTGCCGAAGACGATCGTGATCACGTCCGAGGAGCTGCGCCGCGCGCTCGACGATCCGGTCAACCAGATCCTCGACGCGATCAAGTCGACGCTCGACAAGACGCCGCCCGAACTGGCGGCCGACATCATGGACCGCGGCATCGTGCTCGCCGGCGGCGGGGCGCTTCTCTCGGGCCTCGACGTGCGCCTGCGCGAGGAGACGCTGATGCCGGTCCACCTCGCCGAGTCCCCGCTCACCTGTGTCGCGGTCGGGTCCGGGAAGAGCCTCGAGGAGTTCGAGGCGATTCACCGTTCCGCCAAGGCCCGGCAGCGCAACGGCCGCCGGAGGTAGCGCGCTTGTCGACCGTCTGCCTTTCCGCACACGCGGCTAGGATGTAGTTCCCGTGCCACGGCCTCGTACCGCACGGATTCCTCTGGTTCGTTCGTCCGCTTCTCGCACCGAGCGGGCGCGTAGCCGTGAGCGGAAGCCGAACCGCGCGCGCCTCGTCGCGTTCGCGCTCGTGCTCGTCTCGCTGGCGCTCGTGACGGTCTATTTCCGCGAGTCGTCGGACGGCGCGCTCCACGGAGCGCAGCGGATCGGGATCAGCGTCCTCGCGCCGTTCGAGATCGCCGGCGAGCGCGTGGCGCAGCCGTTCCAGGACGCGTACGGCTGGACCCGCGACGTGCTCTCTGCGAAGGACGAGAACGAGAAGCTCGAGAAAGAGGTGCGCGAGCTGCGCCAGCAGGTGATCATCAACGCGACCGCGGCCGAGGAGAACGAGAACTTCCGCGCGCTGCTCAAGTTCCGCGACGGGCCGCGGTTTCCGCAGGACTACCGCGGCGTCGCGACGCGCGTGTTCGTCGAGCCGCAGACGGTCTTCCGCCAGGACGTGCTCATCGCCGCCGGCTCGGACGACGGCATCCGGGTCGACGACCCGGTTGTCCTTCCGCAGGGCCTCGTCGGCACCGTGACCGAGGTCGCGCCCAGCGAGTCGAAGGTGCGCCTGCTCACCGACCAGCGCAGCGCCGCCTCCGCGTACGTGCTCGAGACCGGTGCGGCCGGCGTCGTGCTGCGCGGCATGAGCTCCGACGCGCTCATCCTCGACCGCGTCTCGAAGGACGAGGAGGTCAACGTCGGCGACATCGTCGTCACGGCCGGGTCGAACATCGGGCGGTTCGAGTCGCTCTACCCGCGCGACATCCCGATCTGCCGGGTCACGAGCGCGAGCCAGCGCGACATCGACACGTTCAAGAGCATCCAGTGCACGCCGCTCGTCGACTTCTCGTCGCTGCACGAGGTGATCGTGCTCGTCCCGAAGGGCCGCAAATGAGCGTCGCGGACGTCCTCAAGACCGCGGGCGTGATGCTCGTCGCGGTGCTCATCCAGATCAGCTTCGTGACGCCGGTCTCGATCGCGGGAGGTCATGCCGACCTGGTGCTCGTCACGCTCGTGTCGCTCTCGCTTCTGCGCGGTCCCATGCTGGGCGCCGTCGCCGGGTTCTGGGCCGGGTTCGTGCTCGACATCGGGACGATGCAGCCCCTCGGCCTGAGCTCGCTCGTCCTCACCCTGGCCGGCTACTGGACGGGCCGGTTCGGCGAGGCGACGACGCGCAACTCGCCGCACCCGCCGCTCATCGCCGCTCGCCCTCGCGACCGTCTGGGTCGCGGTCGGCTCGGCGATCTTCAACTTCATGCTCGGCCAGAGCGTCCCGGCCGGGGAGCTCTTCGGGCACGTGCTGCTGCCGACGCTCGCGCTGAACGTGCTCATCGCCTACCCGGTCTACAAGCTCGTCGGGCGCATCTTCAAGTCGGACCCGCGCGACCGAAGGGAGCCCGCAACTGTCTAGCCAACTCCCCGGCTTCCTCCCGCGCGACCCCCGCGTCGAGGAGCCCTACCGCCTGACGCCGCAGACCGCGCTTCGCATCGCGATCCTCGGGGCGGTCGCGATCGCGCTCTTCGCGGCGCTCTTCCTGCGCCTGTGGTCGCTCCAGGTCATCTCCGGCGAGCGCTACCTCGCCGAGGCGCAGAACAACCAGGTGCGCAGCGCGAGGGTCGAGGCGCGGCGGGGGACGATCGTCGACCGCAACGGGAACGTGCTCGTCTCGAACCGGGCGGCGACGGCGGTGCAGCTGTGGCCGGCCGCGATCCGCGAGATACCCATGGACAAGCGCCTGGCGATGTTCCAGGAGCTCGCGCCGCTGCTCGACCTCAAGGTGGGCGAGATCCAGACCGCGTTGCGCAAACACCGCAACGACCCGCTGACGCCGGTCACGATCAAGACCGCCGTGCGAAACGCGAAGGTGCTCTACCTGCTCGAGCACCAGGCGGACTTCCCCGGCGTCGAGCTCGCCCAGACGGAAGTTCGCCGCTACGACGAGGGCGACCTCGCCGCGCAGCTCCTCGGCTACGTCTCGGAGATCTCACCCGAGCAGCTGAAGCAGCGCGAGAAGGACGGCTACGCGGCCGGCGACCGCATCGGCCAGACCGGCGTTGAGTCCGCCTACGACCAGAACCTGCGCGGGACGCCCGGGATCAGCGAGGTGCGAGTGGACGCGCTCGGCCAGGTGACGAGCGACCGTCAGTTCAGTCGCGCGCCGGAGGCGGGCTACTCCGTGAAGCTGACGATCGACTCGGATCTCCAGCGGGCCGCCGAAGATGCGCTCGCGTACGGCGTGCGTCTCGCCCACAACGACGGGGAGTGGGCCGCGAACGGCGGCGCCATCGTGGCCATGGATCCGAGGAACGGCGAGGTGCTGGCGCTCGCGTCGAACCCGACGTTCGACCCGTCGGTCTACGTCGGCCGCGTCGAGCCGAAGGATCTCAAGAGGCTCGCCGACCCGACCGCGAACTACCCGACGCTGAACCGCGCCGTCTCCGGCCTCTATCCGCCCGGCTCCACGTTCAAGCCGGTCACCGCGCTCGCCGGGATCCAGGAGGGGCTGCTCAACCCGTCCAGCCCGATCCAGTGCACCGGGCAGATCGAGGTCGGCCGCGACAAGCAGATCTTCAAGAACTGGGATCCGACGAAGAACGAGCCGATGACGCTGACGACCGCGCTCGCGAACTCGTGCGACACGTACTTCTACGAGGTGGCGCTGCGGGCGTACGAACGGCCCGACTCGCCGATCCAGAAGTGGGCGCGCACGATGGGCTTCGGCGTCTCGACCGGGATCGACGTCGGCCCCGAGTCGGACGGCCTCGTGCCGACGCCCGCGTGGCGCAAGCGCCACTTCAAGGATCCGCGCGAGAAGGTCTGGACGAACGGCGACTCGGTGCAGCTCGGCATCGGCCAGGGCGACCTGCTCGTCACGCCGCTCCAGATGACGCGGCTGTACGCGATGCTCGCGAACGGCGGCAAGCTCGTCGAGCCGCGCGTCGTCAAGGCGATCGAGCAGAACAACACGGAAGGCTCCGCGCCGCTCGTGCTGCGGCCGTTCACCGCTCCGAAGCCGCTCGACCTCGGCATCGACCCCGCCGCGATCCAGGTCGTCCAGGAGGGGCTCTACGACGCCACGCACGCCTCGTACGGAACGTCCACGAACGTGTTCGCCGACTTCCCGGTTCCGATCTCCGGCAAGACCGGCACCGCGGAGAAGTACGTGCAGCTGCCCGGGTTCCAGGGGCTGCGCGACCAGTCGTGGTGGTGCGGCTGGGGTCCGTCCGTGAAGGCCGAGCTCGTCGTCTGCGCGCTGATCGAGAACGGCGGCCACGGCGGCACGGCCGCGGCGCCCGCGGCCCTCAAGCTGTTCGAGCACTACTTCAACGTCCCCGCCGGGTCTTACGAGACCGGCGTCGTGGAGTCCGATTGATGGCGGTCAGGGTCGAACAGCGGCGAAGCGGCGCCCCGTGGACGGCCGAGGTCGCGGGCATGATCCGGCACCTCGACTTCGTCCTGCTCGCCGCGGTCGCCGGCCTGATCGTCTACGGACTTTCGGTGCTCGGCTCGGTGTCGCGCAACGACGTGCCCGGCGATCCCGACTACTACGTCGTGCGCCAGTACGTGAACGTCGCCCTCGGCGTGATCGCGCTCATCGTGCTCGCCTTCATGAACCCGGAGCGGTTCAAGGCGCTGCGCCGGCCGTTCTACGGGTTCCTGCTCGTCACGCTCGTCGCCGTGCTCGTCGTGGCCGACACGACGCGGGGAACGCGCCGCTGGATCGACATCGGCTTCTTCCAGTTCCAGCCGTCCGAGCTCGGCAAGGTGCTCATGATCCTCGTCATCGCCGGATTCCTCGCCGAGCGGTCGCGGCAGATCGCGGAGTGGCGCACGACGTTCGGCGCGGTCGCGCTCACCGCCGTCCCGGCCGTGCTCGTCTTCATGGAGCCGGACTTCGGGACGGCGCTCGTCTACGGCGCCATCCTCGCCGCGGCGCTCTTCATCGCCGGGACGCGCTGGTCACAGCTCGCCGTCCTGGCCACGGTCGGCGTGCTCACGCTCGCCTCGATCGCCTGGTTTTTGCCGGCGGTCGGCGTCGACGTGCTCCAGCCGTACCAGGTGGAGCGCCTCACCGGCTTCCTCAATCCCGACAGCGCGCCGGACAGCGCCACCTACAACATCGTCCAGTCCGAGACCGCGGTCGGCGCCGGCGGCGTGACCGGGCGGGGCGTCGCGAACGCGACCCAGACGAACCTGAACTACCTGCCCGAGCACTCGACCGACTTCATCTTCTCGTCGCTCGCCGAGCAGCGCGGCTTCGTCGGCGGAGCGTTCCTGCTCCTTCTCTACGGACTGATCGTCTGGCGCGGCCTGCGGACGATCTCGATCGCGCCGAGCCTCTTCACCGCCGTCGTGGCCGGAGGGATCGTGCTCGCGTTCACGATGCAGGTGTTCGTGAACGTCGGCATGACGATCGGGATCGCGCCGATCACCGGCATCCCGCTCCCGTTCGTGAGCTACGGCGGGAGCTCGATGATCGCCACGCTCGCGATGATGGGCCTGCTCCAGGCGGTCCACGTGCGCGGAAAACTCGACGGCCGACCGTAGTTGCGCGGACCGGTCCGTCCGGTCCAGGTCCTAGCGTTCCGGCCCATGGCGTTCGAGAACATCATGGAAGCCGACGAGGCGCTTGCGATCGAAGAGGCCGACGCCTGGTTCGAATACCTCGAGGCGGTCCGTTCCCACTCGGCGAACGAACGCTACGACGAGGTCGAGCCGTGGGCCTGGGCCAGGCTGTCGCAGCGGCTGCGGATCGTGGACGTCGAGCGCGGCAGGCTGCGCCCGGCGGCCGCGTAGATCGGCGCTGCTACCCTGTGGAAAGAACGTCACGGGGAGCACCGAGCCCGGATCGGGCGAGCGGGAATCCCGACGTTCACTAGACATCAATGAAGTTTGAGGCTGACACCGTGATGCGCGCCTGCTCGACAGGTGCGGCGACACGCGTGCGCCTGAAAGGAGAACACCGTGCTTCAGTGGTTTCGCAAGAAGCCGCAGTCCGCGGACGGGGCGCCCTCGCAGGCAGCACCTCCCGTATCGCGACCAGAACAATCCGCCGGTCCGACTGACCCGGCAACGAAAGGCCCCGACGGGCGCCCCAAGCGCCGTCGCGGCAACCGAGGCGGTCGCGGGCGCAAGCGTCCAGCCGACTCCTCGTCTGCGACCGTAGCGGTCGCCGAGAAGACCACCAAGCCCGCATCTCGCGGCAAGGCCGAGGAGAAGAAGCCGCAGCGCCGCCGCAGCCAGACACGGCGCACGTCGTCGACCGGCTCGCGGGCGGCGTTGGCCGACGTCAAGAAGGAGATCTACGTCTCCGTCGAGGTGATGGAGCAGACCGTCGCCGTCGTCGAGGACGGGGTTCCCGCCGAGGTCTACCTCGAGCGGCCGGGCCGCCGGTCGATCGCCGGCAACGTCTACAAGGGCGTCGTCGACAACGTGCTTCCCGGCATGGAAGCCTCGTTCGTCGACATCGGCATCGGGCGCAACGGGTTCCTCTACGTGGACGAGATCGTCGTCCCGGAGCTCGAGGGCAAGCGCCACGGCCGGCGCATCCAGGAGCTCGTCCAGCGCGGCCAGGAGGTGCTCGTCCAGGCGGTCAAGGACCCGATGGGGACGAAGGGCGCCAGGCTCACGACCGAGATCTCGCTGCCCGGACGCTTCCTCGTCTACACGCCGTTCGGCGAGGGGATCGGGATCTCCCGCCGCCTCGAGGACGCCGAGCGCGAGCGCCTGAAGGCGATCTCGAAGCAGCTCGACCTGCCCGAGGGCGGGATCATCATCCGCACCGCCGCCGAGGGCGCGACGAAGGAGGAGCTCGAGGGCGACCTCGCGCTGCTCGTGAAGCTCTGGTCGACGCTGAAGAGCCGCGCCGCCCGCACCGAGGCGCCCGCGCTCGTCTACCAGGAGGCCGAGCTGCCCCTGCGGATCGTGCGCGACCTCTTCATCCGCGATTTCGAGCGCGTCGTCGTCGACCACGAGCGCACCTACCGGCGCATCGTCGGCTACCTGAAGCGCACGTCGACCGACCTCGCCGACCGCGTCGAGCTCTACGACGGCAAGGAGCGCCTGCTCGAGAAGTGCGGCGTCGACGAGGCCGTGAAGTCCACGCTGCGCCGCCGCGTCGACCTTCCCTCCGGCGGCTACCTGATCTTCGACTACGCGGAGGCGTTCACGGTCGTGGACGTCAACACCGGCCGCTTCGTCGGCGCCCGCGGCAAGTCGAGCGGCGCCCGCCTCGAGGACACGATCACGAAGAACAACCTCGAGGCGGTCTCCGAGGTCGTGCGCCAGCTGCGGCTGCGCGACATCGGCGGGATCATCGTCATCGACTTCATCGACATGGCGAACCCGAAGAACCGCGCCCAGGTCGAGGATGCGCTGAAGAACGAGCTCGAGAAGGACCGCACCAAGACCTACGTCGTCGAGATCTCGCCGCTCGGCCTCGTCGAGATGACGCGCCAGAACGTCACCGACGGCCCGCGCGAGATCCTCACGCACAAGTGCCCGGTCTGCACGGGCGACGGGATCGTCGTCTCGGAGGAGACCTACGCGGTCGAGGCCGAACGGCGCATCCGGCACCTCGTCCAGGAGTCGCGCCACCAGGCGTTCACGATCGAGCTTCCCTCGCGCGTCGCGGGGATCCTGATCGGCCCGGGCGCCTCGCGCCTCGCCGAGCTCGAGAGCGAGACCGGCCGCCGCCTCTTCTTCGAGACGCCGCGACGACCTGCCCACGTCCCACTTCGCCGTGGTCGACCGCGGCCCGGTTTCGCGGCTCGAGGGCAAGGCGCTTCCGGTGACGAAGGGCCAGGAGCTCGACGTGAAGCTCGAGGACGTGCATCTCGCTTCGCCGGGCGATGCGATCGCCCGCGTGAACGGCTACGTGATCGCCGTCGCCGGTGCGAAGGACAAGATCGGCAAGACGGTCAAGGTGAAGATCGAGCGCGCCACGCGCACGGTCGCCTACGCCACGCTCGCGGGCGTCGACGCGGCCGGCGAGGCGCCGATCGAGGCGGGCACCGAGCTCGACCGCGAGGACGCCGGGCTGGCCGATGACGCCGAAGCGAAGCCGCGGCTCGCGCGGCGGCAGGGGGCGCGGCAAGAAGCCGCGCTGCGACCGAGGGCGAGGCGAAGGAGAAGCAGAAGGAGACCGCCGAGCCCGCAAAGTCCAAGCCGAAGCAGACGCCGCACCGCCAAGCCGAAGGAGCCCAAGCCGGCCGAGGAGACCAAGGTCGAGGGCGAGTCCTCCGACGAGACGCCCAAGCCGAAGAAGAAGACGCGGCGCGGATCGCGCGGCGGGCGCAACCGCAAGAAGAAGCCCGCAGCGGTCACCGCCGAGTCGACGAACGGCGCCGAGCCCGTGGCCGAGGCCGCTCCCGCGGAACCGGTCGCCGAGACGGCTCCGGCCGCCGAGACGAACGGTGTCGATCCCGAGGCGAAGCCGCGCAAGAAGACGCGCCGAGGCTCCCGCGGAGGGCGCAACCGCAAGAAGAAGCCGGCAGTTGCGGTCGACGGCGACACGCCCGTCGAGCCTCCGGCGGCCGAGCCGCTCGCTCCTGTTGCCCTCGATGAGGAGCCCGGCTAGACTTTTTCGCTTGAGCGGGCGAAAGCCCGCTCGTTCTACGGAGCAGACCATGACCTACGCAGTGATCGCACTCTCAGGCAAGCAGCATCGCGTCCGCGAGGGCGAATGGCTGCTCGTGGACCGGGTTCCGCACGACGAGGGCGCGACGTTCTCGCCCGACGTCCTCCTGATCGGAGGCGACGGCGACGTGAAGCTCGGCGCCGACGCGAAGGTCGCGGTGCAGGCGATCGTGGTCGAGCACCTGCTCGGCAAGAAGGTCATCGTCGGCAAGCACCGCCAGCGCACCGGCTACCGGCGCCGCAACGGACATCGCAGCCGGCTCTCCAAGATCGAGATCACGTCGATCGGCGCGGCAGCGCCCAAGCGCGCACCGGCGAAGAAGGCCGAGACCGCGGAGGAGAAGCCGAAGGCCGCAGCGAAGCCGAGGGCGGCCGCGAAGCCGAAGGCCCCGGCCAAGCCGAAGGCCGCAGCGAAGCCGAAGGCCCCGGCGAAGCCGAAGGCGCCGGCCCGCAAGCCCGCTGCGAAGAAGACGACGGAAGAGAAAGGCGAGTAATGGCGCACAAGAAGGGACTCGGTTCCTCCAAGAACGGGCGCGACTCCGAGTCCAAGCGGCTCGGCGTCAAGATGTTCGACGGCCAGGAGATCACCGGCGGGATGATCATCGTCCGGCAGCGCGGCACGAGGTTCCGCGCCGGCGAGGGCACCGGCCTGGGCCGCGACCACACGATCTTTGCGACCCGCGACGGGCGCGTCTCGTTCCGCACGTCGGCCTCGGGCCGCACCGTCTCGGTCGTCTAGCCGAGCGGGGCGTCGGCCCGTGTTCCACGACCGCGCGCGCATCAACGTCACGGGCGGCCGTGGCGGTGACGGCTGCCTGAGCTTCCGCCGGGAGAAGTACGTGCCCAAGGGCGGCCCCGACGGCGGCGACGGGGGGCAAGGGCGGCGACGTCGTGCTCATCGCTGATCCGGACCGGCGCGACCTCAGCTTCTTCTCCCGCAAGCACCACTTCGAGGCGAAGCGCGGCCGCCACGGCGAGGGGTCGAACAAGCGCGGGGCGGAGGGCGACTCGATCGAGCTGCACGTTCCCGTCGGCACGCAGGTGTTCGACGAGGAGGGACGGCTGATCGTCGACCTCGCCCATGCGGGCGCGCGGGCGCTGCTGGCACGCGGCGGGCTCGGCGGGCACGGCAACAAGCGCTTCGCGACGCCGACCGAGCAGGCGCCGCGGCTCGCCGAGGTCGGCCAGGCCGCGGAGGAGGGGACGTACGAGCTGCGGCTGAAGCTCCTCGCCGACGCGGCGCTGCTCGGCTTCCCCAACGCGGGCAAGTCGTCGCTGCTGCGCCGGATCTCGAACGCGAAGCCGAAGGTGGCCGAGTACCCGTTCACGACGCTCGCGCCCGTCCTGGGGACGGTCGAAGCGGGCGACGGACGGCAGCTCACGGTCGCCGACGTGCCGGGCTCGTGGAGGGCGCGAGCGAGGGGATCGGGCTCGGCCACGAGTTCCTCGCGCACCTCGAGCGCGCGCGCCTGTTCCTCCACGTGATCGACTGCACCGAGGACGTTGAGGCGCAGTTCCACGCGATCGACCGCGAGTTGGCCGCGTATGGCGCCGGTCTCGCCGGCCGGCCGCAGATCGTCGTGCTGAACAAGATCGACCTCGTGCCCGAGGTTCCCGAGTTTCCGGTCGAGGACGAGCGGGTGCGCGAGGTCGTGGCCGTGTCCGCGGTGACGGGCGCCGGGATCGACGAGCTGCGCCGGGCGCTGTTCGAGCTGATCCCGAAGGAGGCGCCGACGCTTGAAGCGCCGGATCAGTTGGACGAGGAGCTCGCGGACTATCTCGTCTACCGCCCCAAGCCGCCGCGCCGCCGCCCGTTCCGGATCTTCCGCACCGACCGCGGCTACAAGGTCACGGGCCCGGAGGCGGGCGAGCTCGACCCGGATGCGCTGCGCGAGGCGCTCCGCCTCGCGGGCGCGAAGCCCGGCGAGGCGGTCATGGTCGGCGAGGAGACGTTCACGTACTGATGGGCGCTCTGGCACAGATCCGGCACATTCCCGCGCACCACACGCGCGCATTTCCGAGTTACGCTCGAACCTGGGGGTGCTGCACAGGGGGGTCCCCCGGGGGAGCACCGATTAGGGCCCGGCGGACATGTCCGGAACGGCCATGGCTGTAGGGCTCCTCGGCGGGACGTTCGACCCGCCGCACAACGGGCACGTCGCGCTGGCGCGGCGCGCGATCGAGGCGCTCGGCCTGGAGCGCCTGATCGTGGTGGTCGTCGGCGAGGCACCGCACAAGCCGGTCGACACGGACGCGGAGACGCGGTTCCGCCTGGCCGAGGCCGCGTTCGCGGGCATCCCCGGCGTCGAACTTTCGCGCCACGAGCTCGACGGCGACGGCCCGTCCTACACGGTCGACACCGCGCGCTGGGCGGCCGAGCGCTACGGCGACGTCCTCTTCGTCGTCGGCGCGGACGAGTTCGCCGACTTCCCCGGCTGGCGCGAGCCACAGACGATCCTCGATGCGGTGCGCCTGGCGGTCGCGACCAGGCCGGGCACGGACCGCGCGTGCGTCGACGCCGCGGAAACCCGCCTTGCCCGCCCCGACCGGATCGTCGAGTTCGAGCTCGACCCGCTGCCGATCGCATCCCGCGACGTGCGCGATCGCGTCGGCCGCGGCGAGCGGATCGACGAGCTCGTCCCCGACGCCGTTGAGCAGCTCATTGACGAGCTCGGCCTCTATCGAGCTACTCTCTAGGCAGATGTTCACTTCGAAGCCAGCGGCCTTCTGACGCCGCTCGACTACGCCCAGCGGATCGCCGGGATCGCCCAGGAGAAGCTGGCGACCGATACGACGATCCTCGATATGCGGCCCGTGTGCTCGTACACGGACTTCTTCGTCATCTGCACGGGCGCGAACGCGCGCCAGACGAAGTCGATCTACGACGAGGTGCACTTCCGCCTGAAGGCGGACGCGAACCTGATCCCGCGCAACGTCGCGGGCGTCACGCCGGGCTCATGGATCCTCGCCGACTACCTCGATGTCGTTCTGCACGTGTTCACGCAGGAGGCGCGCGACTTCTATCGGCTCGAGGAACTCTGGGGCGACGTCCCCTCGGTCGAGATCGCGGCCGCGCGCTAACCTTTCACCCGCGGGGCCATAGCTCAGCTGGGAGAGCGTCTGGCTGGCAGCCAGAAGGTCGCGGGTTCGAATCCCGCTGGCTCCATCGCAGGAACATCGAGGCGGCTCGGCCGGTCGAAGCGGGCATGAGCGTGACGCCGGACACGATCTGTGGCGTAGTACAGGTATGAACGCGTTCGCAACGTCCTGGACGGGGACGCGATCGACTCGCAGGCCGTTCGCCGAAGTCGCCGAGGACTGCCTCGACGACGTGCGGCGGTTCCTCGTCTTCTTCACCGGCGACGTCGCGCTCGCGGACGACCTCACGGCCGAGACGTTCGAACGCGCGCTGCGCCGGTGGAAGCGTTACGACCCCCGGCGCGGGCCCGAGTTGCCCTGGCTCTGCGCGATTGCGCGGCGGGTGGCGCTCGACCACTTCCGCTCGGAATCGCGGCGGCGCGGGCGTGAGCAGCGCTACGCGGTCGAGGAGGCGCAGGTCGAGGACCTGGAGCCTGTCGGGTTCTCACCCGAGTTGGCTGCCGCGCTCGCGACGCTGAGCGCCGGCGAGCGCGAGGTGATCGTCCTGCGGATCGTCCTCGAGATGGATGCGGACACCGCTGCGCGCGTGCTCGGAATCGGACGTACAGCCTGCTCGATGCGCCTTTCGCGGGCGCTCGGCAAGCTCGGAGAAAGGATGGAATCCCATGCGCTCGCCTGAGATCGAACCCGCACGGCTCGAGCGTCTGCTCGCCGGCTTCGCGCCCGAGACGGCGCAGGAGGCGATCCTCCAGGGGCTCGTCCGCGAGCTGCGCAGCGGCATGGCCGAGGCGCCGCTCGTGCTCCGGGAGCGCGTGCGGATGATCGTCGAGCCTTCCGCGCCGCGGCGGCCGATGGTGACGCGGCGGCGGCTGGCCGTCGTGCTCTGTCGCGGCGCTCGTCGCGATGGTCGGTGGGATCTACGCGTCCACGGTCGAGTTCGGCGGCGAAGACACCAGCGCGGTGGGGGCGTCGGGCGACGACGTGGCTCTCAAGTCCGAGTCCGAGTCGGCGACAGCCGCGCCGGAGCCATGGGAGGCGTTCGACACGCAGCGGAGCGCCTTCGAGGCAGCACCCATCCACGGCGCTGCGGCCGGCGCGCTCGACAGCTCGCGGGCCCAGGACATCGACCTGACGATGGCGATCCGCACCGCCGACGCGGACGCGCTCTCGCAGGCGACGAACGACGCGCTGGCGCTGACCAAGGATCTGGGCGGCTTCGTGCGCTCGTCCAACGTGACCACGCAGGGCAAGGAGGGCACGGCCGAGCTCCAGCTGCGGATTCCGGTCGAGCGGCTCGAGGATGCGGTCGTCGGGCTCTCGGCGCTCGGGACGATCACGAAGCAGCAGATGGCGACCGTCGATCTCCAGGGGGACGTGGATCTGTTCACGACGCGGATCGAGTCGCTGCAGCGCACGATCAGGGCCGACCGGCTGCGGCTCGAGAGCGGCACGCTCACGGCCGAGGAGGAGCTCGCCGTCGAGCTGCGCCTCGCCCGCACGCGCGACCGGCTGCGGGATGCGCGGCGCGACCGCGCGGCCGTCCTCGAGCGGGCCTCGATGGCCGACGTGGCGCTGACGATCCACACGCGCGAGGGCGCCGCGGCGGCATCCGACGACGACGAGGGCGGCGCGATGGGCGCGGTTCGAACCGGCATTGATCTTCTCGCCACGGCCGGCGTGGTCGCGCTGCTCGTCCTTATCGTCGCGTCGCCGCTGATCGTGGTCGGCGTCGTGGCCTGGTTCCTCCTGCGCTTCCGCCGCCGGCGGATCGACGAGCGACTGCTAGCTCAGTCGGGCCCGGCCCAGTCGCCTCGAACGTCGCCGCCTGCGTCACCGTAGAGCCGGGACAACCTGGAACACATCCGGCACGATTTCGCGCACCACACGCGCGGATTTCCGCGTTACGCTTGAGCGCGAGGGGTGCCCTAGCCGGGGTCCCCCGGGGGACAACGAAATCGCCCTTCGCTACACTCGAACCAGATGACGAGCCTCGCCCTTACATGCTTCAGGGGAACCTAGCGAGCGGCAGCAGCCGGTCGCCCAGTCATCCCTGAGCCTCTCGCACGAGAGGCTTTTTCGTATCTGGAGACGAATACGGAGATGGACATGAAGCGCTACGACCCGAAGACGATCGAGCCCAAGTGGCAGGAGACCTGGAAGCGCGAGCGCGCCTTCCACGTCCCCAACCCCGGCGAGCCCGGCGCGCCCGACATGAGCGCCAAGACCTACGTGCTCGAGATGCTCCCGTACCCCTCGGGCGAGCTGCACATGGGGCACGTGCGCAACTACATGCTCGGCGAGATCGTCGCGCAGTTCCGCCGCCGCAACGGGGCCGCGGTGCTGCGCCCGATGGGCTTCGACGCGTTCGGCCTGCCGGCCGAGAACGCTGCGATCAAGGAAGGCGGCCACCCGCGCGACGTGACCGAGCGCAACATCGCCTCGATCCGCGCGCAGATGGAGCGGATGGGCTGGGCGATCGACTGGGACCGCGTCCTCTCCACCCACGAGCCCGAGTACTACCGCTGGACGCAGTGGCTCTTCCTCCGCTTCTTCGAGCGCGGCCTCGCCTACCGCAAGGAGGCGCCGGTCAAGTGGTGCCCGAACGACCAGACCGTCCTCGCCAACGAGCAGGTGATCGACGGCCGCTGCGAGCGCTGCGGGCACGAGGTCGAGGCGAAGAACCTGGAGCAGTGGTTCTTCCGGATCACCGACTACGCGGACGTCCTGCTCGACGAGATGTCGCTGCTCGAGTCCTGGCCCGAGCGCGTGCTCACGATGCAGCGCAACTGGATCGGCCGCTCCGAGGGTGCCGAGCTGCTCTTCCACTCCGAGGACGTCGACGAGGACATCCCCGTCTTCACGACGCGCCCGGACACGATCTTCGGCGCGACGTTCTTCGTCATCGCGCCCGAGCACCCGCTGGTCGCCGCGCTCGTCGCGGGCACCGAGCACGAGCGGGAGGTGCTCGACTATGCGCGCCACGCGGCCGCTCGCACGGCGGTCGAGCGCGAGGAGAAAGAGAAGGACGGCGTCTTCACGGGCCGCTACGTCGAGAACCCGGCGACCGGCGAGCGGATGCCGGTCTGGGTCGCCGACTACGTGCTCATGGAGTACGGCACCGGCGCGATCATGGGCGTCCCCGCGCACGACGAGCGCGACTTCGCGTTCGCGGAGCGCTACGACCTGCCTGTACGCACGGTCGTCGCGCCCGCCGACGGCGCCGAGGGCCCAGTCGCCCAGGAGGGCGCGTTCAGCGAGCACTCCGAGAACGAGATCCTCGTCAACTCGGGCGACTTCACCGGCCTGTCAGCCGTGGAGGCCAAGGAGCAGATCGTGCGCTGGCTCGAGTCGCAGGGCCGCGGCCAGGCGAAGATCGGCTACCGGCTGCGCGACTGGCTGCTGTCGCGGCAGCGCTACTGGGGCTGCCCGATCCCGGTCGTCCACTGTCCCGAGTGCGGAATCGTCGCGGTGCCGGACGACCAGCTTCCGGTCGTGCTCCCCGAGGTCGACGAGTACCTGCCGAAGGGCCGCTCGCCGCTCGCCGCCGCGGAGGATTGGGTGAACACGACCTGCCCGAGCTGCAGCGGGCCGGCCAAGCGCGAGACCGACACGATGGACACGTTCGTCGACTCGTCCTGGTACTTCATCCGCTACGCGGACTCGCAGAACGCGAACGCGCCGTTCGACCGCGCGATCGCCGATTTCTGGCTCCCGGTCAACCAGTACATCGGCGGGATCGAGCACGCGATCTTGCATCTCATGTACGCGCGCTTCTTCACGAAGGTGATGCAGGAGCTCGGACTGGTCGGCTTCCGCGAGCCGTTCGCGCGGCTCTTCACCCAGGGGATGCTGCACCGGCACGGCGCGAAGATGTCCAAGTCGAAGGGCAACGTGATCGTCCCGGACGAGTACGTCGACCGCTACGGCGCCGACGCGGTGCGCATGTACCTGCTGTTCATCGGGCCGGTCGAGCAGGACGCCGAGTGGCAGGACTCGGGCTTCGAGGGGATCGTCCGCTTCCTGCACCGGCTCTGGCGCGCCGTCATGGAGCAGTGCGCGAAGCCCGCGCTCGACGGGCCGGTCCCGGACACGGCGCTCGCGCGGAAGGCGCACGAGACGATCGCCAAGGTGACCGACGACATCGGCCGGCGCTTCGCGCTGAACACGCCGATCGCCGCGGTGATGGAGCTCGTGAACGAGATCACGAAGAAGCCGGACGATCCGGCGGCGCGCTTCGCGGCCGAGACTGCGGTGTCGCTGATCCAGCCGTACGCGTCGCATATCGCCGAGGAGCTGTGGGTCGAGCTGGGGCACGAGCGCCTGTGGGAGGAGCCGTGGCCGGAGTCCGATCCGGCGTTCCTCGAGCACGACACGTTCGTGCTCGTCGTCCAGGTGAACGGCAAGGTGCGCGGCCGCGTCGAGGTCGGCGCCGGGCTCTCGCAGGATGAGCTGGTGGAGGCCGCGCGCGGTCTGCCTCGGGTGCAGGAGCTCATGAACGGCAAGGAGCTCCGCAAGGCGATCGTCGTGCCCGGCAAGCTCGTGAACCTCGTCGTCTGAGGGCCGGTCCCGGTGGGGCTCGAGGGTTCGGAACCGGCGTTCCGCCGGGCCGCGCCCCGTTGTGGAGAAACCGGCACGAAGTCGACCCGATTCCGCGCGCAAGTCGTGCGCATCTCGCGGCTACGCTGAAATTGGGGGGACCCGCCCCGCCAGACACGCGCGTGCGCGCGACCAGGAATCTCGCCGCAGCGTCCGTACCATGAGTTCATGCCCAACGGCCGTCTGATTCGGAGAGGCCGCGCCGGGTGAGCTTCGACCTCCTCGTCCTCGCCGCCGTCGCGCTCTTCGCGGTCGCCGGCTACATGCGCGGGTTCACGGCGCAGGTGATCTCGCTCCTCGGCGTCGCCGCCGGCCTCGTCGTCGGCGCGTGGCTCGCGCCGCACCTGCTCCCCGAGGCGAACGCCGACTGGCTTCCGCTGGCGACCCTCGTCGGGGCGGCCGCGGGCGCGATGGCCTTCGGGTTCGGAGCCGGCCGGCTCGCCGCCGGGGCGCAGATGACCATCCTCCGCGTTCCCGGGCTGGGGATCCTCGACCGAATCGGCGGCGCGCTCGTGGGCGGTCTTCTGGCGCTCGCATTCGCCTGGGCGCTGGCCGTGCTCCTGCTGCAGCAGCCGTCGCTCGGCCTGCGCAAGGCGGTGCAACGCTCGGTCGTCCTGCCGGCGCTCGTCGACGTCCTTCCGCCCGACTCGGTCCTCAGCACGCTCGAGGGGATCGACCCGCTGCCGATCCTGCCGCAGCTCGTCCCACGCGACCTGCCGCCGCCGGACCGAAGCGTCCTGCGCAGTCCCGGCGCGCGGGCGGCGGCGGCGAGCGTGGTGAAGATCGAGGGGACGTCGTGCGGGCTCGGGATCCAGGGCTCGGGCTGGGTCGTGCGCGGGAACCTGGTGGCGACGAACGCGCACGTGATCTCGGGCGAGCGCGACACCCAGGTGCTGACGCCCGACGGCGAACGGCTCAACGCGGCAATCGTCTACCGCGACCCCGGCGACGACGTTGCGATCCTGCGCGTGAACGGGCTGACCACGGAACCGCTCCCGGTGCTGGAGTCGGCGGACTACCCGCTACCGGTCGTCCTGCTCGGCTACCCGGGGGACGGTGCGCTCGTGGCCGTGCCCGCAACCGCGGGGGAGCCGCGCCGGATGCTCGTCCCGAGCGCGGACGGCGGCGGCGTCGGGCTGCGCCGGGTCACGCCGCTGCGCGGCAAGGTGCGGCGGGGCGAGAGCGGCGGGCCGGCCGTGGACGCAAAAGGCCGGGTCGTGGCGATGATCTTCGGTGGATCGCGGAGTGGAAACGACGGCTTCGCGGTTCCGGTGGGGACCGTGCTCGACGCGATCGACGGGCGCCTCACGCCGGTCGATCCGGGCCCCTGCGCGGGCTGACCGGCCGCCTGCTGAGTTTCGTCACACCTTCGTTGCGAAGTCGGCACATTCGTGACAGTTCTGCGCGTTTTCTCGCGCCACAGTGGAGTCGATGGACATGCCTTCGATCTCCCGGGCCCGCGCGCTCGCCTACGCGACCGTAGCGCTGCTCGTCCTCGTCGTCGGGGCGCGGTTCCTTGAGCGCGGAGAGGCGGCGCCTGCGGGCGGGTCGAACGCCGTCGCGATCGAAACCGAGGAGCCCGTCGCCCGGAAGGTGGTCGTGCACGTCGTCGGCGCGGTCGCGAGCCCCGGGCTGTACCGGCTCGACGAGGGCAGCAGGGTCGACGACGCCATCCGCAAGGCCGGAGGCGCGACGCCCAAGGCCGCGCTCGACCTCGTCAATCTCGCGTCTCCCGTTGCAGACGGCCAGCAGGTGCTCGTGCCGAAGAAGGGCGAGGCGGCGGCGGGCGGCTCGGGTTCGGGCGCGCCGGCCGCGGCGGGCCAGCGGGTTCACCTGAACTCGGCGACGCTCGAGCAGCTCGACTCGCTGCCCGGCGTCGGGCCGGTCACGGCGCAGGGGATCCTCGACTACCGCACCGAGCACGGCGCGTTCCAATCCGTGGAGGAGCTCGACGCCGTTCCGGGGATCGGGCCGGCGCGGCTCGAGCGCCTGAAGGAGCTGGTCGACCTGTGATGCGCGCGCCGCCTGTTCGCGCGCCTCATGTCCTCGCGGGCTCGCTCTGCGTCGGGCTCGGCGTGGCGCTCGTGCTTCGCATGGGCGCGGTGGCCGCGGCCGTCGCGGCCCTCCTGGTGATCTGCGCGCCGTTCGCGACGGGCCCGCGCAGGCTGGGTGCGCTCGCTCTGGCGCTGGCGCTGCTCGGCGTCTGGTGGGGATCCGCGCGCCTGGACGCACTCGACCGAAGCGCGCTCGCCCCGCACATCGGCGAGGCGGGGCTCGCGAACGTCGAGGTGACCGGTCCCGCGCGCGTCGGGAGGTTCGCCGTCCGCGTGCCGGTGCGTGTCCGGCGGTTCGATCGCCTGGAGTTCAACGAACCCGCGCGCCTGGAGCTCCCGCTCGGCCGCTCGCCGCCGCAGGGCGCGATCCTGCAGATCGTCGCGAAGCTCGACGCGCCGCAACGCGCCGAATCCGACGGCGAGTTCGACGAGGCCGAGTACCTGGGACGCCAGGGCGTCCACGTGATCCTGCGCGCCGGCTCCTACCGGCAGGTCGGAGAACGCGGGGGCGTCCGCGGAGCGGTGGACAGTCTGCGCCGCTGGCTGGCGGCGTCGATGGCCCCCGGCCTCACCGGAGAGCGGCGCGCGGTCATCGGCGGGATCGTCCTCGGCGAGGACGAGCAGCTCAGCGAGCCGCTCCGGGACGACTTCAAGGCGTCCGGGCTCTACCACCTGCTCGCCGTGTCGGGCCAGAACGTCGCGTACGTCGTGATCGGGATCCTGCTCGCCGCCTGGGTCGCGGGCGTCCCGCGGCGGATCGGGCACCTCGCTGCGGTGGCGGGCGTCGTCGCCTACACGGGCGCGGTCGGGTGGCAGCCGTCGGTCGTCCGCGCCGGAGTCGCCGGAACGCTCGTGTCCCTCGCGTGGCTCGCCTCGCGCCCGTCCGACCGGTGGTACTTCCTGCTCGTCGGCGCGGCCGTGCTCCTCGCGGTCAATCCGTACGCGCTCCTCGAGCCGGGGTTCCAGCTCTCGTTCGTCGCGGTCGCCGCGATCTTCGTCCTCGTCCCGAGAATCGAGCGCCGGCTCGAGGGCTATCCGCTGCGGCCGAAGGTCGCCCAGGGCGTCGCGCTCTCGATCGGCTGCGGCCTCGTCACCGCGCCGGTGCTGTGGCTCCATTTCGGGGCGATTCCGGTCTACACCGTGCTTGCGAACGCGCTCGCCGCACCGGTCGTCCCGCTCCTGCTCGGATTCGCGCTCGTCTGCGCCGTCCTCGATCCGCTCCTGCCGTCCGCGGCCTTCGCCCTCGCGTGGGTGAACGGATGGCTGGCCGCGTACCTCGCGTGGTGCGCCGAGTTCGTCGCGGATCTTCCGCACGCTCGCCTGACCTCACGCGGGTCGCTTGCCGTCGCCCTGCTCGTCGGCGCGGGGGCGATCCTCGCCGCCCGGCTGCGGGCTCCGCGGGGCCCGAGGGTCGTCGCGCTCGCGCTGATGGTCGTCGCGCTCGTCGCCGGCTGGCGCGTGTGGATCGCCGGCGAGGGCGCCGCTGCCGCACCTCCGGCGGGCCTGCGCGTGACGTTCCTCGACGTCGGCCAGGGCGACGGGACGCTGCTCCAGGTTCCCGAGGGAGCGATCCTCGTCGACGAGGGCCCGCCCGAGGCCGACGTGGCCGAGCAGGTCGAGCGGCTCGGCGTCCACCGTCTGGCCGCGCTCGTCCTCACCCACCCCGAGCGCGACCACGTCGGCGGGGCCGAGGCGGTTCTCGAACGGCTCGGCGTCGATCTCGTCCTCGATCCGGGCATCCCCAACGAGAGCCCCGAGGAGGCCGCCGCGTTGCGCGCCGCCCGCGACCGCGGCGTGCGGGTCGTGATCGCGCGCGGGGGCCAGACCTATCGCCTCGGCGAGCTCGAGCTCCACGTGCTCTGGCCGGACGGGCCGGGCCCCGAGGGCGGGAATCCGAACGACCACGCGATCGTCCTCCTCGCGACCTACGGCAGCACCGACCTGCTGCTCACTGCCGACGCCGAGTCAAACGTGACCGTCCCGCTCGGCCTGCCTGACGTGGAGATCCTCAAGGTCGCCCACCACGGCTCCGCCGACCCGGCCCTGCCGGAGCTCCTGCGCAGGACAACTCCGAGCATCGCCGTCATCTCAGTCGGTGACGAGAACACGTACGGCCATCCGACGCCGGAGACGCTGGCCGCGCTCGCCGTCGCGCCGGGGCTCACGGTCTTCCGCACCGACGAGGACGGCCGGGTCGTGATCGAGTCCGACGGGCGGCGCCTGACCGTCCGCAGCGAGCGGGGGCGGTGAATATGCTCGCACCATGTCGACCGACGACCTGCATCGCGTCTACCTCATGGTCGGGAGCGACCGGCCCAAGATCCACCGCGCGATCGTCCGCCTCCGGGGGCGCTTCCCCGACGAGGCGATCGAGCTGCTCTCGGCGGACACGGCCACGGGCGCGGACGCGGTCGCCGCCTGCAACTCCCTCGGGCTCTTCGGAGCCGGCGGCGCGACTCTCGTCGTCGTCGAGGGAATCGAGCGGTGGAAGGCCGACGATGTGGACGCGGTTGTGTCCTACCTCGCCGACCCTTCGCCCGACAGCGTTCTCGCGCTGGTCGCCGAAGGCGCGCTGAAACAGGCGGCGCTGGTGGCCGCGTGCGAGAAGGCGGGCCAGGTGCTCTCCTATGACGTGCCGAAGTCGAAGGACGCGTCCGGCTGGGTTCGCTCCGAATTCGAGCGGCTGGGCGTCCGCGCCGATGCGGACGCGTCCCGCGCGCTCGTCGAGATCGTCGGGGACGACGTGCTCGAGCTCGAAACCGAAATCGACAAGCTCGCCACCTGGGCCGCGGGAGAGCCCGTGGGCCGGCGCGAGGTCGAGCTCCTGGCGGTCACGTCGCGGGACTTCGTGCCCTGGACCCTGACCGACGCATGGGGAGCGCGCGACCTGCCGGGCCTCCTCGAGGAGTGCGAGACGATCCTGGAGCAGCGCGACCGCGAGCCGTTCGGGATCGCCGCGGCGCTCGCGGGGTACGTGAGCCGCGTCCGCGCCGCGCAGGCGTTCTCCGAGGAAGGCCTGGGATCGGCCGAGGTCGCCAAGCGGCTCAAGATCAAGGAGTACCCGGCGAGGAAGCTCCTCTCGTTCGCGCGGAACTACACGCGCGACGAGCTCGACGCTGCGATCGTCCGGCTCGCGGAGCTGGACGCGGCGCTCAAGGGCGCCAGCCGGCTGCCGGCGGAGCTCGAGCTCGAGCGGGCGCTCGTGGAGATCACGGCGCCGCGCGTCCACGCATCCGCGTGAACCGAAGCCGTCTGCACGCATCCGCGTGAACCGAAGCGCGCCCGCGCGGCCCGCGTCCGCGTAACCGGTACCGAGTCCGCGGACAGCGGCTCCCGGTTGACACCCCTTTCGACCCGGGGCTACCGTCGTTGCGACGGCTGCGGAGGAGGGGGCGATGACGAGCGCGCGCGACGAGCGACATCTGTGGCTGCTGCTCCCGCTTGCGCTGCTCGCCGCCCTGACGCTCGCATTCGCCGCAGGCGCCCGCGGGGCCGCGATCGACTGCGGCGCGGACTCCGGGCTCGCCGAGCCCGCCGGCTACGCGGACGCGTGCCCGTCCGCGGAAGCGGAGCCCCGGCCGGCCGATGCGCACCCCGGCGGCCGACACGTCTTCGCGGCGACGAGCTTCGCCTTCGCGCACGACATCGGGCCGCTCACGAACAACGTCGTCCGCCACCGGCTGAACGACTTTCCCGGGCAGGTTGTCCTCGGGCCGAACACGAGGCTCATCTTCGGCCTCGATTTCGACCCGGGCGCCAAGACGCTCTACGCCCTCGACCAGACGAGCAACCAGCTCGGCACGATGACGCTCACGAGCGGCGCGTTCACTGTCGTCGGTCCCTCGGCTCCGCTCGCCGGCCACTACTGGTCGTCGCTCACGATCCACCCGAGGACGGGCAAGGCGTACGCCACGAGCCAGGGCGCAACGGCGCCCGCGCTCTACACGCTGAACCTCAAGACCGGAACCGCCACGCTCGTCGACCTGATCGACGAGGCGACCCTGATCGCCGCGGCCTCGGTCAACTGCGACGGCGCCATGTACGCGCACGACATCAGCCGCGACAGCATCTTCCGGGTCAACACGAAGACCGGCGCCACGACGTTCGTCGGCGCGACCGGCGTGAACTCCAACTTCGCCCAGGGGATGGACTTCGACAACACGACCGGCACGCTCTACGCCTGGACGTACCAGGGCGACGACGAGAACCAGTACGGCACGTTCAGCCTGAAGACCGGCGACCTGACGCCGCTCGCGTCGAGCGACCCCGAGGGCGAGTTCGAGGGCGCGACGCAGACGACGTGCCCGCCGCCGAACACGACCATCACGAAGAAGCCGGGGAAGACTGACGGAGAAGCGCAAGGCGGAGTTCCGCTTCGCATCGTCGTTCAAGGGCTCGGCGTTCGAGTGCCGCCTCGACCGCAAGCCGTTCCGTAGCTGCTCGTCGCCCTTTCGCCCGACCGTGAAGCCCGGCCGGCACATCTTCCGCGTCCGCTCGATCGATCCCGTCGGCAAAGCGGACCGCTCGCCCGCGTCCTACTCCTGGAGGGTGACCCGCTAGCTCTTGGGCCCGGCGACGAGGCGCGCGGCCTGCGACTTCTTGCGCGCGGTCTTCGACGGGTGGATCGCCCCGCGGGCAGCGGCTCGGTCGAGCCACTTGACCAGATCGCGGTGGGCGGAGCCGATCGTGTCGGAGTCGCCGTCCGCCACGGCGTTCTCGAGCCGCTTGTAGAGCGTCTTTGCGGTCGAGCGCCAGCGCAGGTTCTGCATCCGCTCGCGGGCGGCGCTTCGAACTCGGCGCTCCTGTTGCTTGATATTCGGCATAGGCGTAAAAGTGCGCGGACTCGATGCCGCGCGACGCGCATCGTACCAGCCGTTCCAAGCTCGCAGCGCAGTTCCCGTGCGGCTCCGGGCGGCCTCTCTCCTACGATCCGCGCATGGGAACGCCCGTCGACGAGCCGCCCGGACCGGACGTTCCGCCTCCCCAGCGCACGCACAACCGCCTGGCCCGCTCGACCGCGATCTTCTCGATCGCCACCGGCCTCTCGCGGATCCTCGGCCTCGTCCGCGAGATCGTCGTGCGCCGCTACTTCGGCGTCGAGGGCTCGATCAACACGTTCACGGTCGCGTTCCAGCTGCCGAACCTGCTCCGCTCGCTCGTCGCCGACGCCGCCCTCTCGGCCGCGTTCGTCCCCGTCTTCAGCGAGCTGCTGGAGAAGGGGAAGGCGATGCGCGCCTGGCGGGTCGCGTCGACGCTCTTCTGGCTCGTGCTGCTCGGCCTGGGCGGCCTGACCGCCCTGTTCATCCTGCTCGCGCCGTGGCTCATGAAGCCGTTCGGCTACGAGGGCGAGCAGGCCGAGCTCGTCGTCACGCTGTCGCGGATCCTCTTCCCGACGGTCGTCCTGCTCGGGCTCTCGGGGATCGTCGTCGGGATCCTGAACAGCTACGACCACTTCACCGTGCCCGCTCTTGCGCCGGTGGCGTGGAACCTCGTGATCATCTTCGGCGTCGCGATCGGCGTGCCGCGCGCCGATCGGAGTCGAGCGCGCTCTACGTCTACGCCGGCGCGGTGCTCGTTGCGACCGTCGTCCAGTTCCTGCTCCCTTTGCCGTGGCTGCGCGGCCGCGACGACCGGCTGCGGGCGATCATCGACTGGCGCGACCCGGCCGTCAGGCGGATCTTCGTGCTGATGCTCCCGGTCACGCTCGGGCTCGGGCTCATCAACTTCAACCAGGTCATCAACACGTTCTTCGCCGCCCGCTTCATCGATCCCGAGCTGGCGCCGGCGTCGATCGAGGCGGCGTTCCGGATCTACATGCTCCCGCAGGGGATCTTCTCGGTTGCGATCGCGACCGTGCTCTTCCCGTCCATGTCGCGACTCGCCGCCCGCCAGGACTTCGACGGACTGCGCTCGACCGTCTCCCTCGGGCTGCGGCAGGTCGGGTTCACGCTGCTGCCGGCGAGCGCGATCGGCGCCGTGCTCGCCGTCCCGGTCACGCGGCTCCTCTACCAGCGCGGGGCGTTCGGCCCCGACCAGACCGACGTGGTCGCCTACGCGCTGATCGCGTTCGCGCTCGGCCTCACGTTCAACGGGACGATGCTGATGCTGAACCGCGCGTTCTTCTCGCTGCAGTCGCCGTGGATCCCGACCTGGGTCGCGCTCGCGAACCTCGGCTTCCAGATCGTCCTCGACATCGCGTTCTTCCGGCTCGGCGTATGGGGGATCCCGCTCGCCACGTCGCTCGTGAACGTGGCGGGAACCGGCGCGCTCATCCTCCTGTTCCGCCGCCGGATCGGCTCGATCGACGGGCGCCGGATCCTGGACACCTACGGGCGCACGCTCGTCGCCTCGATCGTCACGGGCGCGGTCGCGTACGGCGTCTGGTACGCGCTCGACGAGGCGCTCGGACGCTCGGGCTGGGCCCAGATCGCGTCGGTCGGGATCGCCGTGCTCGCTGCCACCGCGGCGTTCCTCGGGGCGGCCCGTATCCTTCGGATCAGGGAGCTCGACACCCTTCTGGCCCTCGTCAGGCGCTCCCGAACCTCATGAGTCTCGATCGCATCCGCAACTTCTCCATCGTGGCGCACATCGACCACGGCAAGTCGACGCTCGCCGACCGCATCCTCGAGCTGACCCTGACGCTCTCGAAGCGCGAGATGCGCGAGCAGGTGCTCGACTCCATGGATCTCGAGCGCGAGCGCGGCATCACGATCAAGGCGCAGGCCGTCCGCGTGGAGTGGAAGGGCCACCAGCTGAACCTGATCGACACGCCCGGCCACGTCGACTTCACCTACGAGGTGTCGCGCGCGCTGCAGGCGTGCGAGGGCGCGCTCCTCCTCGTGGACGCGGCGCAGGGCATCCAGGCGCAGACGCTCGCGAACGCGTACCTCGCGATCGAGAACAACCTCGAGATCGTCCCGGTCGTGAACAAGATCGACCTGCCGTCCGCCGATCCCGACGCCGCGGCTGCGGAGGTCGCCGAGCTCGTCGGGGAAGACCCCGCGAACGTGCTGCGGATCTCCGCGAAGACGGGGATCGGCGTGGAGGACGTGCTCGACGCGATCGTCGAGCGGATCCCGGCGCCCGAGGGCGACCCGGACGCGCCCGCGCGCGCGCTCATCTTCGACTCCGCGTACGACCAGTACCAGGGCGTGGTCGCGTTCGTGCGCGTCATCGACGGCGTCTTCTCTCCGCGCGAGCGGCTGCGAGCGATGGCGCAGGGCACGACGTTCGAGGTCGAGGAGCTGGGCGCGTTCGCGCCGGACCGGCGCGCCGACGCAAGACGCTCTCCGCCGGCGAGGTCGGCTACGTCATCACCGGCTTGAAGGACGTGAGCCGGCTGCGCGTCGGCGACACGCTGACGAGCGACGAGCGCCCCGCGTCCGAGCCGCTGCCCGGCTACAAGGAGGTCAAGCCGACCGTCTTCGCGGGCCTGTTTCCGACCGAGTCGGACGAGTACCCGGAGCTGCGCGACGCGCTCGACAAGCTGAAGCTGAACGACGCCTCGCTCTTCTACGAGCCGGAGACGTCGCAGGCGCTCGGGTTCGGGTTCCGCTGCGGGTTCCTCGGGATCCTCCACATGGAGATCGTGCGCGAGCGCCTGGAGCGCGAGTACGAGCTCGACCTGCTCGTGACCGCGCCGAACGTGGCCTACCGCGTACGGACGAAGGCGGGCCAGGAGGTCGAGGTGCACAACCCGTCCGACTTCCCCGCCGAGGTCGAGGAGGTGGCCGAGCCGTACATCCGCGCGGCGATCATCGTCCCCAAGGAGCACGTCGGCGCCGTCATGGAGCTGAACACGGAGCGGCGCGGGCGGTTCCACCACATGGAGTACCTGAGCGAGGACCGCGTGATGCTCGCCTACGACCTGCCGCTCGGCGAGATCGTCTACGACTACTACGACCAGCTGAAGTCGCGGACGAAGGGCTACGCGAGCTTCGACTACGACGTGGTCGGGTTCCAGCCGGGCGAGCTCGTGCGCGTGGACATCATGCTCGCCGGCGACGCCGTGGACGCGCTCTCGATCATCGTCCACCGCGACGGCGCCTATGCGCGCGGGCGCGCGCTGGTCGACCGGCTGCGCCAGGAGATCCCGCGGCAGATGTTCGACGTTCCCGTGCAGGCGGCGATCGGGTCGCGGGTGATCGCGCGCGAGACGATCAAGGCGAAGCGCAAGGACGTGCTCGCCAAGTGCTACGGCGGCGACATCACGCGGAAGCGGAAGCTGATCGAGCGCCAGAAGAAGGGCAAGAAGCGGATGAAGCAGGTCGGGATCGTCGAGGTCCCGCAGGAGGCGTTCCTCGCTGTGCTCGATCTGAACGGGGAGCGGTCGAAGTGAGCGACGTCCGTCATCTCTACGTCCACATGCCGTTCTGCGTGCACCGGTGCGGCTACTGCGATTTCGTCACGGTGGTCGGGCGCGGGGAGGAGCACGGCGGGTACGTGTCGGCGGTTCTCACGGAGCTCGAGTTGGAGCGCGGCGTACTCGCGCCGCGGCTCGAGACGATCTTCCTGGGCGGCGGGACGCCGACGTTCACCGAGGGCGCTGCGTTGGAGCGGTTGCTCGCGGCGCTCCCGGACGCGGACGAGGTCACGGTCGAGGCGAATCCGGAGACGGTCACGCCCGAATTGGCCGCGCTTCTGCAACGAAACCGTGTCAATCGCGTGTCGCTCGGCGCACAATCCTTCAACACGTCCCTTTTGGACGTGCTGGAGCGGCGTTGCGGCCCCGAGGACGTCCGCCGCGCGGTGCACGTTCTGAGGGATGGCGGTTTCGAGAACATCTCGCTCGATCTCCTCTACGGCATCCCGGGCCAGACCCCCGCCGGCCTGGACGCGGACATCGAAGAGGCGCTCGCTCTCGGCCCGGAGCACATCTCGTACTACGAGCTCGAGGCGAAGCCGGGGACGCGCTTCACGCACGCGCACGGGGAGGAGCTCGCCCGCCAGGCGGAGGCGATGGAGGGCTACTTCGAGCGCGTCGTCGAGGCGCTCGTCGGCGCCGGCTACCGCTGGTACGAGACGGCGAACTTCTGCCGTCCCGGGCGGGAAGCGCAGCACAACCTGGGCTACTGGCTCGGTCACGATTATCTGGGCGTCGGGATCGGGGCCGTGTCCACGGTCGGCGCGCGACCGCTGGCGGAACGCGCCGAGCCTGGCGCGCTACGTCGGGGCGCTCGCGGCCGGCGTGGCGCCGCCGCGGGAGACGGAGGAACTGGACGCCACGACGAAGCTCACGGAGCGCCTGATGCTGGGCCTGCGCCTGGACCGGCCGCTGGCGTTCGCCGACGTTTCTGCGGCCGTCGAACTGGACGCGCTGGAGCGGCTCGAGGCGCTCGGACTCGCCGAGCGGCGCGACGGCGGGCTCCAGCTGACCGAGCGTGGCCGCTTCCTGGGCGGCGCGGTGACGGCCGAGCTCATGGCCGCCGAGCCGGTCTGAGCGACTACCCTTCGTCCATGGACGAGGCCGAACGAGTCCTGATTCTCAGCCTTCGCCAGGAGGAGATCCTCGCGCGCGTCGTCGAGGGCTACGTCGCCACGGGCGCACCCGTCGGCTCGAGGACGCTCGTCGAGCGTGCCGGCGTCGAGGCGTCCCCCTCCACGGTGAGAAACGAGCTCGCGGTGCTCGAGGAGCACGGTCTCCTGTCCCACCCGCACACGTCCGCAGGGCGTGTTCCGACGGACACGGGCTACCGCGCCTACGTCGATCGCGTCCTGGGGCAGCTCGAGCCGAGGCCGGCGTCGGCGCTGCGACTGAACCTCCCGGAGGCGCAGAGCCACGTCGACGAGGCGCTCCGCGCGACCACGGACGCGCTTGCGCAGGTCACGCACCTGCTCGCGCTCGTGTCCGCGCCGCCGCTCGAGACGACGAGCGTCCGCCACGTCGAGGTGATCCTGCTCCAGCCGCAGCTCGTGATGGCCGTGGTGATCACGTCCACCGGTGGGATCTCCAAGCGGATCTTCGCCTTCACCGAGCCGGTCGATTCCGGTCTCGCCGAATGGGCGCACGAGTACCTGAACGAGCAGGTCACCGGGCTCCAGCTGGGAGCGCGGCAGCTCAAGGCCCGCTTCGAGGATCCAGAGCTGTCCGAGGCAGAGCGCGAGTTCCTGGCCGAGCTTGCGCCGGCGTTCACCGAGCTCGTCGAGGCCGGCGAGCAGAGTCTCTTCGTCGGCGGCGCCGCCGGCCTCCTGGACGAATTCCGCCAGGAGGACCTCCGCGGCTATCGGCGGCTACTCGAGGTGCTGGAGCAGCGCGCCGAGCTCCTGGAGCTGATGCGCGCGAACCTGAGCTCCAAGGACCCGTTCGTCCGCGTCGGCTCCGAGTTCGCCGATCCCGACCTCCGCACGATCTCGCTCGTCGCCGCGCCCTACGGCCTGCGCCATCGCAACCTCGGCACGGTCAGCCTGCTCGGCCCGACCCGCATGGACTACGCCCGCGCCATCGAGGTCGTCCGCTCCGCGGCGCATGAGCTCTCGCTCTTCGTCGAGGACATCTACGAGGAGTAGCGCCGCGCGGGCGCCGTCCTCTATGTCGATCCCGTCGCTTCCGTAGATCACCTCCTGGCGTTGCTGACGTTGCCGGGTTCGGGGTTCTCGGAGCCGGCCGCCACCTCGGCGGCACCGATGAACGCCCTTCCTCGAAGCTAGCGAGCAAATCCGCGCAGAAGACGCGCGAAATGCGCCAACTTCCGCACGGAACCGTCACAACTCACGCACGGCCCGAACCCCGCGGTGACGCCGACACCCGCCCAGTACCCTTCGAGCCATGGCGTCGGTCAAACGCGACTACTACGAAGTCCTGCGGGTCTCGCGCACCGCGGACCAGGCGGAGATCAAGAAGGCGTTCCGCCGCCTTGCGCGCGAGCTGCACCCCGACGTCTCCGACGAGCCCGACGCGGAGGAGCGCTTCCGCGAGGTCGCCGAGGCCTACGAGGTGCTCTCCAAGCCGGAGACGCGCCAGCAGTACGACCGCTTCGGCCACGACGGCCTCTCCAGCGGCGGCTTTCGGCCGACGACCTTCGACTTCACGAGCCTCGGGGACATCTTCTCGGCGCTCTTCGGCGAGGACATCTTCGGCGCGGGCGCCGGCGCGGGCCGCTCCGCCCACGGCGGCGACATCCTGGTCGAGACCGAGATCGAGCTCGTCGAGGCCGCCGAAGGCGTCACGCGCGAGGTCTCGTACCCGGTCTCGCTTCCGTGCGAGGTCTGCGACGGCACGCGGCGCCGAGCCGGGAACCACCCCCGAGACGTGCCCGACGTGCGGCGGCTCAGGCCGGCTCCAGGCGGTCTCGAATTCGCCGTTCGGCCAGTTCATCCGCACACAGGCGTGCGGGACGTGCGGCGGCTCGGGCCAGACGATCTCGCATCCGTGCCAGGTCTGCGCGGGGGACGGCCGCGTCACCACCGACCGCACCGTCGAGGTCGAGGTTCCGCCGGGAATCCACGACGGCCAGCGCATCCGCCTCGCCG
The DNA here is from genome assembly GCA_963760815.1 of uncultured Actinomycetes bacterium. Taxonomy (GTDB): domain Bacteria; phylum Actinomycetota; class Thermoleophilia; order Gaiellales; family Gaiellaceae; genus CAVRUF01. Next base: position 1,544,651 of record CAVXEJ010000004.1, on the reverse strand, counting down.
GCGAGGGCCACGCCGGAATGCTCGGCGGGCGCTCCGGCGACCTCTACGTGCTCGTCCGCGTCCGCCGCGACGAGCGGCTCGTGCGCGACGGCAACGACATCCTCTCCGCGCTCGAGCTGACCATGACCCAGGCTGCTTTGGGCGGCGTGTTCACCGTGCCGACGCTCGACGGCGACCACGAGCTCGACGTGAAGCCCGGCGCGCAGCCCGGAGACGTCCAGGTGCTGCGCGGCAAGGGGATGCCCGTGCTGCAGGGCTTCGGGCGCGGCGACCACCGGATCGTCTTCAACGTCTCCGTCCCGCGCCACCTGACCGACGAGCAGCGCCGCCTCCTCACCGAGTTCGAGGCCCAAAGCGGCGAGCACACCTACCGCCGCGACGGGAGCTTCCTCGAGAAGCTCCGGGCCGCGTTCCGCTGACCGACGGCCTGCGCCGGGTGTCCGTCCGCGTTCGCGGCCGAGCGCGGGGAGGAGGCGCGGGCACGCTTCGTCGAGCTCAGTCCCGGCGGGTTCGAGGAGACCGAGGGCGACCCGCTCGAGCTCGCGGCCTACACCGACGCGGACGGCGAGGCCCGCATCCGCGCCGCGTTTCCGGAGCGACCAGCGAGCCCGGTCGAGCCCGGCTGGGAGGACACGTGGCGCGAGTTCCACCGTCCCGTGCGGATCGGCCCGCTCTGGGTGGGCCCGCCGTGGCTCGAGCCCGGACGCCGGACGCGCTCGCGGTCGTCGTCGATCCCGGCCAGGCGTTCGGCACCGGCGCGCACGCGACCACGCGGCTCTGCCTGGAGCTGCTCCTCGACGCTCCGCGCGGGAGCCTCGCCGACCTCGGCTGCGGCTCGGGCGTGCTCGCGATCGCGGCGGCGAAGCTCGGCTTCGCGCCGGTGACCGCGCTCGACGTGGACGAGGTCGCGGTCGCGATCGCGCGCGAGAACGCGAACCGAAACGGTGTCGAGATCGACGTCCGCACGGCCGATGCCTTGACCGATGACCTGCCGCAGACCGACATCGCGGTCGCGAACATCGAGCTCGGCCCGGTGACGACGCTGGCGCCGCGCGTCCGCGCGGGAACCTGGATCACCTCCGGCTACCGGCCGCACGACCCGTTCGACCTGCCCGGCTGGCGGAGCGTCGAGCGCCGCGAGGCCGACGGCTGGGCGGCCGACCGCCTGGAGCGCTCGTGATCCCGCCCACCGGCTGGTGGCGTTTCGCCGCGTGGGTCTTCGCCGGCGGGCTCACTGCCTTCGCCTGGCTCACGGGCTTCTCGATCGGCCTGTTCCTGCTGCCGTTCGCCGTCCTCGCCATCTGGTTCGTCGCGCGCAAGAGCCGCATCTGGCCGGAGATTCTCGGCATGGTCGGCGGCCTGGGCGTCGTCGGGCTCGTGATCGCCGCGATTCACCGCGAAGGAACCGGCTGCCGGTCGAGCGGTGAGCCCGACGGCTCGATCACGGTCACCTGCGGCGGCCTCGACCCGAAGCCGTGGCTCGTCGGCGGCCTCGTGCTCCTCGCCGCCGCGCCCGCGCTCTACGCGTTCGCGAGGCGCAAGGGCCACGGCGGACGAGACGCAACCCGCGGCGTAGACTCGGGTCGTGGCTGCGAGCTTCGGAGGACGTGAACCGCGCGTCCGGCTGGGACTGGTTCGGCGCCTGGGCGTTCGTCGGAGCGCTCTGCGCGTTCGCCTTCGTGAGCATGGCCTCGATCGGCCTCTTCGTCGCGCCGGTCGCACTGCTCGCGCTCTTCTTCGTCGGCCGGAAGGGAGTGCGCGGCCCGGAGCTCTTCGGCCTGGTCGCCGGTGTCGGCGCGATCGTCATCGTGATCGGCGCGCTGAACACAGGTGGGGACGGGTGGCTCGACCCGAGACCGTGGTTCATCGCCGGCGCAGCTTTGGTCGCGGCGAACGTTGTCGCGTACTCGTCCGCGCGCCGCTGAAATCGCGGTGACGGCGTTACGATCGGCGCATGGGCACGTTCTCCACCCGTTTCCTCGGCTGCAAGGTCTCGCAGACCGATGTCCAGGCGATCCGTGAGCGCCTGATCGCCGACGGTCACACCGAGGCGCAGGGCGAGACCGACGTCGCGATCGTCAACGCCTGCTGCGTCACGCACGAGGCCGTGCGGAAGTCCCGCCAGGCCGCGCGGCAGGCGGCCCGGAAGGCCCGTCGCGTCTACGTCACCGGCTGCGGAGCAAACCTCGCCGGCGCCTGGGACGGACTTCCGGAGGAGGTCAAGGTCGTCGCGCTGCCGAGCGAGCGCACCGCCGAGTTCGTCGCCGGCGACGTCGGCGCGGTCGGCTGCGTGCGCGACGACGTCGGCCTCGACCGCATCCGCGCCTTCGTGAAGGTGCAGGACGGCTGCAGCTTCTCGTGCGCGTTCTGCGTCGTCCCGACGGTACGCGGGGCGTCGCGCTCGCGCCCTGCTGAGCGCGTGTTTGCCGAGATCCAGCGTCGGGTGGCCCAGGGGAACCGCGAGGTTGTCCTCACCGGGATCAACCTCGGGTGCTACCGCGACCGCGAGGCCGGGCTCGACCTGCCGGGCCTCGTCCGCGCCGCCGGCGCCACGCCGGGTCTGGCGCGCCTGCGGCTCTCCTCCGTCGAGGTGAACCACGTCACCCCGGCGCTCGTCCAGGCGATGCGCGAAACGCCGACCGTCGCCCGCCACCTGCACGTCCCGCTCCAGTCCGGCGACGACCGGGTGCTGAAGGCCATGAAGCGCCGCTACACCTCCGCGACCTACCTGCGCCGCGTCGCCCTCGCGGACGGCTTCAACCTCACGACCGACGCGATCGTCGGCTTCCCGGCGGAGGACGAGTCCGCGTTCGCGGCGACGCTCCGGCTCATCGAGACCGCCGGGATCACCAAGGTCCACGTCTTCCCGTACTCGCCGCGGCCGGGAACAGACACGGCCGAAAGCGACACGGTTCCGCCGCAGGTGAAGCGCGACCGCGGCGCCCGCCTGCGCGCCGCGAGCGACGCGGCGTGCCGCCGCCGCTGGGCCGAGCGCGTCGGCACCGAGGACACCGTTCTCGTCGACCGCCCAGGAACTGGCTACGGAGACGACTACACTCCCTGGCTCGTCGATGCCGCAGTCGGCGACCTCGTGCGCGTCCGCGCCGAGCGGGTGGTGGAGGAGGGAATCGTCGGTGTCGCAGCCTGACTGTCTCTTCTGCGGACTCGTCGCGAACGGCGATCACGTCCGCAGCGCCGACGGCTTCGTGGCCGTCCGTGACATAGCGCCCAAGGCGCCTGTCCACCTGCTGGTCATCCCCGAGCGGCACGTCCCGACCTTCCGCGACGTGGGCGAGTTCGGCGCGGAGGAGTCGCTGCGGATGCTCGAGTTCGTCGCGGATACCGCACGGGAAGCCGGGCTCGAGGACTACCGCGTGATCGTCAACGTGGGGGAGGGCGGCGGGCAGACCGTCTTCCATCTCCACTGGCACGTGCTGGGCGGCCCCGGACTCGGAGGATTCGAATGACGCTCATCACCGAGCTCGAAGAAGACCTGACCGACGCGATCAAGAGCGGCGAGGAGTCGCGGCGCGACACGCTGCGCCTGATCCTGTCGGAGCTCCGCCTGGCCGAGAAGGAGCTGCAGCGCCCGCTCGACGAGAGCGAGGAGCTGCAGGTGCTTCAGCGCGAGCGCAAGAAGCGCGTCGAGGCGGCGCAGGCCTTCCGCGACGCCGGCCGCGACGAGCAGGCCGACCAGGAAGAGGACGAGCTCGAGGTGATCGAGGACTACATGCCCGAGCCGATCTCCGAGGACGAGCTGGAGCAGATCGTGGACGACGCGATCGCCGAGACCGGCGCCACGTCGCTGGGGGATCTCGGCCGCGTCATGGCCGACGTGATGCCGCAGGTCGCCGGCCGCGCCGACGGGTCGACCGTCAGCGCGTTCGTGCGCGAGAAGCTCGCCTAGCCGCGGGAGCGGGCAACCCGGCGGGTGCGGCGCGGCGCCGGCTCGGCCGCGGCCGGTGCGGGCGGCCACGTGAACGTCTGCTCGACGAGGTGCTCGGGGTTGTGCCAGTAGCGCAGGTTGGCCATCCACTCCTCGTCCTTGATCGAGTCGAGGATCACCGAGATGCGCGCGATCGGCGGCGTGCCCTCGGTCCCCGGGAGGATCTGGAGGAACGTCTCGAGCTCGCCGCGGTTCTTCGCCTCGAAGTGCGTCTGCTCGAGGTCGGTCGCGGTGCGGATTCCGAACGCGCGCAGCCGCACCATCGACGTCATGCACGAGTCCTCGTCGGCGGCGCCGCTCGACCCGACGTGCAGGTAGAGGATCGCCTGGTCGATCCAGTCCACGAGCCGCGGCGCCGGGATGCGCGTCTGCAGCATCAGCTCGATCAGGTCGTGGTGGGCGAGCCCCTCGACGTTCGAGACGCCCTCGTCGAGGAGCCGCGCACGGTCGTACAGGTCGATCCCCTCGATGTTGGTGAGCGGGCTGGGCTCGGCCACGCCCCGGCCGAACACGGCGCCGACCGAGCTCTTGTTCAGGTACTCCTGGATGCCCACGAGCGCGGTCTCCGGGACGATGCCCGCCGCGAACGCGAGCACGAGGATGTACGGCTCGTCGTCGGCGCCGGGAAGCACCTGGAGCACCATCGCGAGGATCGTGACCAGCAGGATCCGGATGGTGATCTGCGTGTACGTCTTGGGCCGCAGGTCGCCGCGGGCGTAGCCGCGCTGGATCAGCTGGAGCGCGAAGAAGTACGCGCCGAGGAAGCCGAAAATGAGCGCCGAGCGCTGCGGCTGGAAGAGCGCCAGCACGCCGACGCGGTCGCTGATCACGTTGACGTCCTGGTTCAGGAGCGTCACGAGCCAGCCGAACGTGATCACGATCGTCGCGATCAGCACGGGGGAGCGGCGGCCGGGCAGCAGCCGCCCTCGCGTGCGGCCGGTCGAGGCGCCGTAGGTCTCGCCGAGGAGCGTCCCGTACTTCGCGCGGACGTCCGACAGCGTGTCGACCGAGGGATCCAGGCGGAACATGTGGCGCTCGAACTGCTCGCGCAGCGTCCGCAGCTGCTGGCGGTCGAAGAGGAAGTACAGGAGTGCCGGCAGGAGCGACGCCGCCGTCATGAAGAGGAGCTGGAGCCCGCGGCCGAACAGGGTGAGGTCGATGTTCGACTTCGGGATCGTCTCGTCGAAGTAGGCCGCCTGGACGAGGTCGTCCACGCCGCCCGGGAAGTAGATCGCCGCGCCCGGAAGGACGAAGCCGACGAGGAGAACCACGCCCAGCGCGCCGAGCTGGGCGCCCCAGCGGGCCGCGGCCCGGCCGCCGCTGCGCGAGATCCCGAACGCGACCATGGCGCCGATGAGCAGCGCGATCGCGCCGCCGATCCAGAAGTACATGCTCCCGATCACGAAGCCGGCGATGACGTAGCCGACGACGAACCACAGGCCGGCGCCGACGATCGCCGCGTCGCGGGTCGAGATCTCGGGCGCCGGGACGGCGACGATGCACTGTCGCTCGAGGTCGCGGAGCTCCGCGTCGAAGAGCTCCTTGTCCTCGATCGAGATCAGGCGGCGCTCGAGCGGCGACAGGACGAGGACTTCGCCGGTCGCGGCCGTGATGACGACCCGCTTGTTCGTCTCGTTCACCACCAGGCAGCTGGACTGCGGGTCCGACGCGGCAGCGGTTCCGCGGCTCGTCCCGGCCTCCGCGCCCGCGGCCACGGTGATCACCTGCTCGGTCTGCGCGTCGGCGACGCCGGTCGTCGGGAGCCCGTGCTTGCGCTGAACCGCCCGTACGGCCCGCTCGGTCTCCGGGCCGAACACGCCGTCCTCGGGGCCCGAGTACTCGTCCAGCTCCTTGAGCAGCCTCTGGAGCGCGCGGACGGCGTCGCCCTCGTTTCCGGTCTCGAGGCCAGGCGTCGGCGAGCCGTTGGTCTGCGGCTCCGGCGTCATGCGGCGATGTGTGTTGCTTGCGGCGGCATGGAACTGTGGTGCTGAAACAAACGATCCCACCATGCCGGGGGCCTGTCAAACCCCGGGAAGGCGGCGACTACACTTCGTCTATTGCAGGAAGTTCTCTCGGTTTCCAATCAGGTCGCGGCCGAACTGGCGACCGTCGACGACGCGGTTTTGACGCGCGTTCGCGACCGCCTCGGCTGCACTGTCTTGCTGCGCGGAAACCGGCTGACGCTCGAGGGTGACGATTCGAGCGTCGGCGAGGCGCGCGTCGTGATCGGCGAGCTCGTCGATCTCGTCGAGGACGGCCACGCGATCGGCGCCGGAACCGTGGACGCCGTGCTCGCCGCGCTGGAGGAGAGCCGCGACCTGCGCGACGTCTTCGACGACGTCGTCTGGCGCCACCGCGGCAAGAAGATCACGCCGAAGACGCTGAACCAGAAGCGCTACGCCGACGCGATCCGCAACTCGACGATCACGTTCGGCATCGGCCCGGCCGGGACAGGCAAGACGTACCTCGCGATGGCGCTCGCCGTCGCCGCGCTCGCCGACCGCGCCGTCAGCAGGATCATCCTCACGCGCCCCGCGGTCGAGGCGGGCGAGCGGCTCGGCTTCCTGCCGGGCGACATGCTCGCGAAGGTCGATCCGTACCTGCGGCCGCTCTACGACGCGCTCCACGACATGCTCGACGCCGACCGCGTGGCCGGGCACATGGACCGCGGGACGATCGAGGTCGCGCCGCTCGCGTTCATGCGCGGGCGCACGCTGAACGACTCCTTCGTGATCCTCGACGAGGCGCAGAACACGACGCCCGAGCAGATGCACATGTTCCTGACCCGGCTCGGCTTCGGCTCGAAGATCGTCGTCACCGGCGACGTGACCCAGATCGACCTGCCGCGCGAGCAGACCTCCGGCCTCGTGCGCGTGCGCGAGATCCTCGCCGACGTCGAGGGGATCAACTTCGTCGAGCTGGGCAACCAGGACGTCGTGCGCCACGTTCTGGTCCAGAGGATCGTGGAGGCCTACAAGACGCACTCGGAGAACGGCGCGTGATCGCCGTGGAGGTGGAGAACCGCAGCGGTGTCGACGTGCAAGCCGACGAGGCCGTCGCGGTGGCGCAGGCCACTCTGGCCGCGGAGGGGATCGCCGACGGCGACCTCGGGATCGCGTTCGTGGGCCCCGACGAGAGCCGTGCGCTGAAGCGCGAGCACCTCGGGATCGACGAGGCCGCCGACGTGCTCTCGTTCCCAATCGATGAGCGGGAGCCCCTCGCCGACGGGGTTCCGCGCCAGCTCGGCGACGTCGTCCTCTGCCCGCAGGTCGTGGGCGAGGAGTGGCGCGCGCCGCTCGTCCACGGGCTCCTGCACCTGCTCGGCTACGACCACGGCGCCGAGATGGAGCGCCGCGAGGAGGAACTCGCGCTGTGAGTCAGCGCCAACGCCGCCCGCCCGTGCGCCCGGTCGAGCCGCCCGAGCTCGAGTTCGAGCTGCCGCCGCGCATCGAGACGCGCAAGCGCCCGCACTCGCTCCTCCTCAGCTTCAACTACGCGATCGAGGGCGTCATCCACGTCCTGCGCCGCGAGCGCAACATGCGCGTCCACTTCCTGCTCGCGACGGTGATCCTCGTGCTCGCGTTCGCCTACGACGTCTCGAAGCTCGAGCTCATGGCGCTCCTCATCGCGATCTCGTTCGTCCTCATCGCCGAGATGCTGAACACCGCGGTCGAGGAGATGATCGACCTGACGACCAAGGCCTACGACCCGCGCGCGAAGATCGCGAAGGACGTCGCCGCCGGCGCCGTGCTCATCGCCGCGGTCGTCGCGGGCACGATCGGCTACCTCGTCTTCGTCGACCGGATCCGCTCGCCGACGTACCACCTCGTCAACGAGGTGCGGGCGATCCCGGCGAACCTGACGATCATCGCGCTCGCGCTGACGGTGATCGTGGTCATCGCCGTGAAGGCGGTCACGGGCCGCGGGACGCCGCTCTCCGGCGGGCTTCCGTCCGGGCACGCGGCAGTTGCGTTCGGCGGCTGGATGGCGATCACGCTCGTCGTCACCGACTTCCAGCACCGCGTGCTCGTCTCGACGCTCGCGTTCCTCATGGCCTTCCTCGTCGCCCAGACCCGCGTGGAGTCGGGGATCCACTCGGTGCGTGAGGTCGTGTTCGGCGGACTCATCGGGACGCTCGTCACGCTGATCCTCTTCCAGGCGCTCACATGACCGACCAGGAGCTGTACGAGCTGGCCGTCGCGGCCTCGGACAATGCCTACGCGCCGTACTCGAACTTCCACGTCGGCGCGGCGCTGCTCCTCTCCGACGGCTCGGTCGTGACCGGCGTGAACGTCGAGAACGCCGCGTATCCGCTGGGGATCTGCGCCGAGCGCGCCGCGATCTCGCGCGCCGTGGGCGACGGCCTGAAGCCCGGCGGGATCGAGGCGCTCGCGATCACCGCGTCGCCGTGCGGCGGCTGCCGGCAGTGGATCGCCGAGTTCCGCGTCGGCCGCGTGCTGTTCCCGATCGACGGGGAGCTCGTCGTGCGTACCCCGGCCGAGCTGCTCCCCGACACATTCGAATTTTGAGAAGCGGCTTCGTCGCAGTCGCGGGCCGGCCGAACGTCGGCAAGTCGACGCTCGTGAACGCGCTGTGCGGCGGCAAGGTCGCGATCGTCTCGGACAAGCCGCAGACCACGCGGCGGCGGATCATGGGCGTCGTCAACGGGGACGACTACCAGCTCGTCCTCGCCGACCTGCCGGGCTTCCAGCGCCCGCGCGACACCTTGACCGAGCGGATGCAGAAGACGGTCGACTCGTCCTTCGAGGACGTGGACGCGGTGCTGTTCGTCCTCGCGGCCGACGAGGAGATCGGCGGCGGCGACCGCTTCATCGCCCAGCGCGTCTACCGCGGGGCCGTCCCGGTCGTGATCGCGCTGAACAAGGTCGACCGCCTGAACCCGAACCGCATCGCGGTGCAGATCGCGAACGCCGCCGCGCTGGGCGACTTCCACGCGCTCCATCCGGTGAGCGCGAAGACCGAGGACGGCATCGACGCGCTGCGCGACGAGCTGGCCGCGCTCCTCCCCGAGGGCCCCGCGTACTTCCCGGCCGACGAGATCACGGACATGTCCGTCGAAGACCGCATCGCCGAGCTCGTCCGCGAGAAGGCGCTGCACCTGACGAAGGAGGAGGTGCCGCACGCCGTCACGGTCGAGGTGGCCGAGATCGAGGGCGATCGCGTCGCCTGCGTGATCTATGTCGAAACCGAGTCCCAAAAGGGGATCCTGGTCGGCAAGGGCGGCTCTATGATCAAGGAGATCGGCTCGCGGGCCCGGCCCGAGATCGAGCACCTGCTCGGTACGCAGCAGGTCTTTCTCGAGCTGATGGTGAAGGTACGACCCCGCTGGCGCCGCGACGAAGCAATGCTCTCGCGGCTTGGACTCTAGGAGGACACGATCTCAGCCCTGACGCCCGACCAGTTCGAGACCCGGCTCCGCGACTACATGGTCGAGAGCTCGGAGGAGACCCGCGCCGTGCGCGTGGGCGAGAAGGAGACGAGCGAGTACGCCGCCATCGTCGAGCGCTACGCGGACCTGTTCACGCGCGAGCAGTACGAGGCGCTCGCAGGCGGAGACGAGCGGGTGACGCGGCTGCGCGAGGCGTGCAAGGACGGCGTCGTGTCGCTCGAGCTCGCGACCGCCTACGACGAGCTGCAGAACGCACTCCTCGCCGCCCGCATCGAGTTCCGCGGGGAGGAGATGCCGCTGCGCAACGCCCAGGCCCAGGTCGCGCTCGAGGACGACTACGCCGCGCGCGAGGAGCTCGGGCTCATCTCCGGGGACAAGTCCGCGGATTTCAACGACGAGCGCCTCGACCTCATGCGCCGCGGCGAGGCGTTCGAGGCCGACCTCACGGGCGAGCCGAGCCCGGTGAAGCGCAGCGAGGAGCTGAAGGCGATCGACCTCCACGAGCTCTCGGACGTGCTCGAGCGCACCTCGGCCGCGCAGGCCGAGTCGTTCGGCCCGCTGCGCGACAAGTGGCTCGACCGGATCCTCGGCGCCGAGCGCGAGGACGAGCCGTCCTCGTACCACATCGCCTACGTCCGGCGGATGTCGCCGCTCGCCGACACGTACTCGAAGGAGCGCGCCGTCGAGGTCTGCCTCGAGACGCTCACGAAGCTCGGCTTCGACCTCGCGGCCGAATCGCGGATCAAGCTCGACCTCGACGACCGCCCGCAGAAGAACCCGCGCGCCTGCGTGATCGCCGCCGACCCGCCCTCGGTCGTCCACCTGATCACGCGCGCCCAGGGCGGCATCCACGACTACCAGGCGTTCCTGCACGAGGCCGGCCACGCGCTGCACTACGCGGGCTGCGACCCGGATCTCGCGTACACCTTCCGCCGCCTTTCCCGCGACCACGCGCTGACCGAGATCTACTCCTTCCTGGTCGAGTCGATCACCCGCGAGCCGGGCTGGCACGCCGACTACTTCGGCCTCGACGAGGAGACCGCGCGCACGAACGCCGAGGCGACGCGGTTCCTCGAGGCGATCCTCTTCCGGCGCTACGCGGCCAAGCTCGCCTACGAGCTGGAGCTGTGGGGCGACTTCGCCAACGCGACCTCGTACGCGGGCGTCTACGAGGACAAGCTGCTCGCCGCGACGGGCGTGCGCTACCGCGCCGACAACTACCTCGCCGACCTGGACGAGGGCTTCTACTCGGCCGACTACCTGCGCGCCTGGATCCGCACGGCGCAGGTGCGGGCCTACCTGCGCGGCGAGATCGGCGAGGACTGGTGGGCGCGCCCGGAGACGGGCGACTTCCTGCGCACGCTGTTCCTCCAGGGCACGAAGCCGTCGAGCGAGGACGTGGCGAGCAGGTCGGTTTCGATCCGCTGGATACGGCGCCGCTCCTCGCAGAGCTCTCCAGTTAGGGCAAACTGAACCCATGGCGCAAGCGCCAGCATTGCCCGGCGGGTTCGAGCTTCCCCTCGAGCCCAGGCTTCCCAGGGTTGGATCGATCGACCAGGTGGCCGTCGAGGAACGCGCGGCCTCGTTGTCGCGCCGGTCGATCAAGCGCGAGTCGAAGCTGTTCGCGCTCGACCTCGCCGTGCGGATGATCGACCTGACCACGCTCGAGGGCGCCGACACGCCCGGCAAGGTGCGCGCGCTCGCGTCCAAGGCGGTGCATCCGGACCCGGCCGACCCGACCGTGCCCTCGGTCGCGGCGCTCTGCATCTATCCCGACCTGATCGCAGTCGCGCGCGAGCGGCTCGACGGCACCTCCGTGAACGTCGCCGCCGTCGCCACCGCGTTCCCGTCCGGGCGCTCGCCGCTCGACCTCAAGGTGGAGGAGGCCCGGCGCGCGGTCGAGGCGGGCGCGGACGAGATCGACATGGTCATCGACCGCGGCGCGTTCCTCTCGGGCCGCTACGCCAAGGTCTACGAGGAGGTCCGCCAGGTGAAGGAGGCCTGCGGCGACGCGCACCTGAAGGTGATCCTCGAGACCGGCGAGCTCGGCACGTACGACAACGTCCGCCGCGCCGGCCTGCTCGCGATCGCCGGCGGCGCGGACTTCATCAAGACCTCCACCGGGAAGATCGGCTCGTCGGCGACGCTGCCGGTCACGCTGGTCATGCTCGAGACCGTCCGCGACGTCTACGAGGAGACGGGCCGCAAGGTCGGCGTCAAGGCGGCGGGCGGAATCCGGCACGCCAAGCAGGCGATCGCGTACCTCGTGACCGTGAACGAGACCCTCGGCCCGGAGTGGCTGACGCCGGATCTCTTCCGCTTCGGCGCCTCGTCGCTCCTGAACGACGTCCTGCTCCAGATCCGCAAGCAGAAGACCGGGCGCTACCAGAACCCGGACTACTTCACGCTGGACTGACCCCTACGATGGCTGCCGCATGAGCGACGTCGAGAAACGCAAGGACCGCTCGCCGGTTCCGTCGGCCTTCGACTACGCGCCGGCCCCGGAAAGCCGCGACATCGTGCAGCTCGAGGAGCGCTACGGGCTCTTCGTCGGCGGGGACTGGGTCGAGGCGCTCTCCAAGGAGTCGCACGCGTCGATCAGCCCGGCGACCGAGGAGCCGCTGGCCGAGGTGGCGTACGCGGGAGCCGAGGACGTCGGCGTCGCGGTCGCGGCCGCCCGCGACGCCTTCCAGAACGGCTGGTCCGACCTCCCCGCGAACGAGCGGGCCAAGTACCTCTTCCGCATCGCGCGCCTCCTGCAGGAGCGCTCGCGCGAGTTCGCCGTGCTCGAGTCGCTCGACGGCGGCAAGCCGATCAAGGAGTCCCGCGACGTCGACCTTCCGCTCGCCGCGGCGCACTTCTTCTACTACGCCGGCTGGGCGGACAAGCTCGAGTACGCGTTCCCGAACCGGACGCCGAAGCCGGTCGGGGTCGCCGCGCAGGTGATCCCGTGGAACTTCCCGCTCCTCATGCTCTCGTGGAAGATCGCGCCCGCCCTGGCCGCCGGGAACACGGTCGTACTGAAGCCGGCCGAGACGACGCCGCTCACCGCGCTCCTCTTCTGCGACGTGCTCCGCCAGGCCGGGCTGCCGCCGGGCGTCGTCAACGTGATCACCGGCGACGGCCGCGCGGGCGCCGAGCTCGTCAAGCACCCCGACGTGGACAAGGTCGCCTTCACCGGCTCGACCGAGGTGGGCAAGGAGATCCAGCGCGCCATCGCCGGCTCGGGCAAGAAGCTGACGCTCGAGCTCGGCGGCAAGGCGGCGAACATCATCTTCGACGACGCCGCGCTCGACCAGGCGGTCGAGGGGATCGTCAACGGGATCTACTTCAACCAGGGCCACGTGTGCTGCGCGGGCTCGCGGCTCCTCGTGCAGGAGTCGGTCGCCGACGAGGTCGTCGCGAAGCTGAAGCGCCGCATGGGCACGCTCGCGCGTCGGCGATCCGCTGGACAAGAACACCGACGTCGGCGCGATCAACTCCAAGGAGCAGCTCGACCGGATCAAGGCGCTCGTGCAGAGCGGGGAGGAGGAGGGCGCGCAGATCTACCAGCCGCCGTGCGTCCTCCCCGAGAAGGGCTGGTGGTTCCCGCCGACCGTCTTCACCGAGGTCGCGCAGAGCTACCGGATCGCGCAGGAGGAGATCTTCGGCCCGGTGCTCTCGGTGCTCACCTTCCGCACGCCGGACGAGGCGGTCGAGAAGGCGAACAACACCGCCGTTCGGGCTCTCGGCCGGGGTCTGGACGGAGAAGGGCTCGCGCATCCTCTGGATGGCGCAGCAACTCCGCGCCGGGGTCGTGTGGGCGAACACGTTCAACCGCTTCGATCCCGGCCTCGCCGTTCGGCGGCTACAAGGAGTCCGGCTTCGGCCGCGAGGGCGGACGCCACGGGCTCGAGCCGTACCTGAGGTTCGACGATGAGTGACCGCATGCCCGTCGCCAAGACCGCGAAGCTCTTCGTGGGCGGCGCGTTCGTGCGCTCCGAGTCGGGCCGCACCTACGAGGTCGAGGGCGCGAACGTCGCGCTCGGCTCCCGCAAGGATCTCCGCGACGCCGTGCGCGTCGCCCGCGGCGCGCTCCCGGGCTGGGCGGCCGCGACCGCGTACAACCGCGGCCAGGTGCTCTACCGCGTGGCCGAGATGCTCGAGGGCCGCCGCGCCGAGTTCGCCGAGCTCTCCGGGGACGAGGACGCCGGCGCAGCGATCGATCGCTGGGTTTGGTACGCCGGCTGGGCGGACAAGCTCGCGCAGGTGCTCGGCTCCTCCAACCCCGTCGCAGGTCCGTACTTCAACTTCACCGTGCCCGAGCCGGTCGGCGTCGTCGGCGTGGTCGCGCCCGAGGAGCCGCCGCTCGACGGGCTCGTCTCTCGCCTGGCCCCGGTGCTCGCCGGCGGCAACACGGCCGTCGTCATCGCCTCGGAGTCCCATCCGCTCGCCGCGGCCACGCTGGCCGAGGTGCTCGCGACCTCGGACGTCCCCGCGGGCGTCGTCAACATCCTCACCGGCCGCAAGGAGGAGCTCGCGCGCGAGCTCGCCTCCCACCTCGACGTGAACGCACTCGACGTCGCGGGCGTCGAGGGCGACACCACCGAGCTCGAGCGCCTCGCCGCGGACAACGTGAAGCGCGTCGTCCGCGACGGTCAGGGACAATCCCCGTGGCATGTGGCGGCGTTCCTCGAGATGAAGACGGTCTGGCACCCGATCGGCGTATGAGCCGTTTCCGCCAAGCGATCTCCGAGGGCGACGGCATCTCGGTCATTCCCATGCTCACCGGTGCGGTGGAGGAGCAGGCCGCGCTGGCGGAGGAATCGGGCGCGGAAGCCGTCGCCGTGGCCGAGGCGGACGTGGCCCGGGCCCGCGGCGCGACCTCGCTGCCCGTCCTGGCGCGCACCGGCCTCGAGGGCGTGGCCGAGGCGGGCGCGGACGCGTGCGTGCTCGCCTCCGACGAGACGCTCCCCGAGCAGCACGACCGCGCCCGCGAGCTGGGCCTCGACTGCGTCGTCGACGTGACGAACGAGGAGGCGCTCGAGGCGGTGCTCGAGCACGTCGATCCCGACATCCTCCTGCTCAGCGAGCGCGACCGCGACGCCGAGGAGGAGGACTTCGAGCGCACGCTCGACCTGCTCGCCGACGTCCCGGCCGGCAAGCTCGTGATCTCCGACGCCCGCGTGGGCGCGCGTGAGCAAGTCGTCGCCCTGGAGCGCGCCGGCGTGGACGCGATCCTCGTCTCCGGCGACCTCCTCGGCCCGGAGTTCGCGGCGACGCTCGCCGAGCTCACCGGCCGCGCGTAGCCAACTTCTCCGGTTGCAACGGGCGTCCTCTAGGCACGACCCGGAGGAGGCGGATGCGGCGGACGGATCGGGCTTGCGGCGGTACTGACCGCGCTTGCGCTGGCCGGGTGCAGCAGCGGGAGCGACGCTCCGGGGACGACGAGCGCCGCGGCCGAGCCTCCGCCGCCGCCGACGTCCACGGTCAAGATCGTCTCCGCGCTGCCGATCGAGGGCCCGTCGGCCGAGGAGACAGCGTCGATGGTGCAGGCAATCGAGCTCTACCTCGACCAGATCGACCATCGCGTCGGCGACACCGCGATCGAGTACGAGTCGCGCGACACGTCCTGGTGGCAAAAAAAGGCGCCGTGGGACGACCCCGGCTGTGTGATCGCCGCCAACGAGCTCCGCAAGGACGAGGAGGTCGTCGGCGTCGTCGGGCCGTACGGATCCGACTGCGCCAAGGTGATGCTGACGGGGCTCCGCAAGCAGACGCTCGCCATGGTCAGCCCGTCCAACTCGTACGACGGCCTGACCCGCGAGGCGCCGAACAACGAGAAGGGCGAGCCCGGCGTCTACTACCCGGGCGGCGTGCGCGACTACGCCCGGCTCGTCCCGACCGACGTCGGCGAGGGCCGGGCGGGCGCCGTGGCGATGGCCGCGCTCGACGTGACGAAGGTCTGCGTCCTCGACGATGGCAGCGCGTACGGCAAGACCGTCGCCGACGCGTTCACGGAGGCGGCCGGGGAGCTCAGGCTGCAACTCGCCTGCCGGCTGAGCTGGCGTCCGAAGCCGGCCGGAGCCGACTACCTCGGGCTGATGGAGCGCGTGAAGGCCTCGGGCGCCGACGGGATCTACCTGGGCGGCGTCGCCGACGACGGCGGCGCGGCTCTCATCCGGGACAAGGTGACCGAGGTCGGTGACAACGAGGCCGTGAAGCTCGTGGTCTCCGACGGCTTCTTCGTGGACGAGCTCTTCGACGCCGCCGGCGCGGCCAACGTCGAGGGCGCCTACGCGACGTCCTCGACCGTCAGGCTGGACGGCCTCACGGGCCCGGGGAAGGTGTTCGCCGCGGACTACGCCGAGAAGTACGGCGAGCCGCCGGCGAGGTTCGCGCCGTACGCCGCCGCGGCGGTCGAGGTGCTCGTCGACGCGATCGGGCGCTCGGACGGAACGCGCGCCGACGTCGCCGCGAAGCTCCTCGAGACACGGTTCGAGGAGGGAATCCTCGGCCCGACGTCGTTCGACCAAAACGGCGACCGCGTCGACGCGCCCGTCCCGCTGTTCCAGGCCCGCGACGGCGCCTGGGTCTACGTCGACTAGTCCGTCGTCGTCGGCGTCGAGGTGGTCGGCCCGAGCGGGTTGTCGAGCACCTGGTCCTGGCGCGGCTCGAGGCCGAGCGCGATCGCGATCGCCCGGTCGGCCTTGCGCACGGCGAGCTCGCCCTGCACGGCGAGGTTCGTCCCCTCGGTCGCGAGGCTCCCGACCTTCTCGCGGTTGCCTTCGGCCTCGAGGAACGGATCGTCGAGCGCGATGTTCAGCATCTGCGTGAAGTAGTCGAGGCTCTTGCGCGAGTCCATGAGCCCGTTCTCGAGGTCGTTCGCGTCGCCGGCGATCTTCGCGACCTCGCCCATCTCCTGGGCCGCCTCGATCTCCGCCTCGAGCGCCTTGTCGATCGCCTTCACCGCGTCGAGCCCGTCCTCGGCCGCGGCGCGAACCGCCTCGCGATCCTCGGCGACGGCCGCCTCGTTGATGTCGGAGATCGACTGGCGCAGCTGCGACTCGGCCTCGTTGCGCGCGTCCTCGAGCTCGCGGTAGTTGTTGTAGGCCTCGACCCCGGGAGCCGGCGGGTCGTCACCGCAGGCGGTCGCGCCCGCGAGCACGGCGAACGAAACCAGGACGAGCGCGATCGGCTTCCGCATCAAGCCGAAGAATGCACGCGCGACGTCGTACCAGTCGGGGGGAACCGACTTCAGCTCGGCGACGGCGTCGGCCAGCGGAACGGCCACGATCGTGTCTCCCTGGAGCGCGGCCATCGTCCCGAACGTTCCCTTCCTGGACGAGGTCGGCGGCCTTGAGGCCGAAGCGCGTCGCGAGCACGCGGTCGCGCGCGGTCGGCGTTCCCCCGCGCTGGACGTGGCCGAGCACGGTCACGCGCGTCTCGTAGCCGGTGCGCTCCTCGATCTCGCTGGCGAGCTGGTCGCCGACGCCGCCGAGGCGGACGTGGCCGAACTCGTCGCCGCCCTCCTGGGTCACCTGGCGGCGCTCGCCCGACGCGTACGTGAGCTCGTAGCCCTCGCTCACGACCACGATCGAGAAGTCCTTGCCGCGGTTGTGCCTTTTCCGGATCTCGTCGCAGCACTCCTCGACGGTCATCGGCTGCTCGGGGATGAGGATCACGTCGGCGCCCCCGGCGATGCCGCTCATGACGGCGATCCAGCCGGTGTGGCGGCCCATGACCTCGACGACCATGACGCGGTTGTGCGACTCGGCCGTCGTGTGCAGCCGGTCGATCGCCTCGGTCGCGATGGTCACCGCCGTGTCGAACCCGAACGTGTAGTCGGTGGCCGACAGGTCGTTGTCGATCGTCTTCGGAACCCCGACCACCGGGAACTCGTGCTCGGCGTAGAGGCGCGCCGCGACGCCGAGCGTGTCCTCGCCGCCGATCGCGACGAGCGAGGTCGAGGCCGGCGTCGGCGAAGTGCCGCAGCACCGCCTCGGGACCGCCGTCGGTCTTGTACGGGTTCGTCCGCGACGTGCCGATGATCGTGCCGCCGCGCGGGAGGATCCCGGAGATCTCGCGCGGGCCGAGCTCCGTGAACTTCCCCTCGACGAGTCCGCGCCATCCCGCCCGCACGCCGACCACTTCGGCGCCTCGGGCGAGCGAGCGCCGCGTGACCGCGCGGATGACCGCGTTCAGGCCTGGACAGTCGCCGCCGCCGGTTAAGACTCCAACACGTTCCATCAGGTCCTCTCTAACTTCGGCAGTGGTTCCTCGTCTTTTTCCCTGATACGTCTCGGGAGCTGTAGTGAGGGGAGTACCAATGCCGAAGGCGGGAATCGAACCCGCACGGGGCCTAGCCCCACTGGATTTTGAGTCCAGCGCGTCTTCCAGTTCCGCCACTTCGGCGCGGCGACATGGCAATCGTAACCGGACGGGCTTGCTGCACGTCCGCTGCGGCGTCATAATTGCCCACCCACAAGGAGCGGTTCAGCCTGGCGTGAGTTCGGGTCCCGCTCGGATACCCCTTCCAGGGCGGTGCTCGCCAGGTGCAGCGCCGAGCAAAAGTCGGGCGAATGAGGAGGCGCAGTGAAGAGAAGGACAGTTATGGCAGTGCTCGTGCTGCTGGTCGGCGCATTTGCGTTCATGGCCGCTGGCTGTGGCGATGACAATGCCGACAGCACGGATACGAGCGGCGCTCCGGCCGATACGGGCGGAGAGAAGACCACGGTCAAGATCGTTTCCGACCTGCCCCTGCAGGGCTCGTCGGCCGGTCAGACCGAGACGATGGTGAACGCCATCAAGCTCTACCTGTCGCAGATCGACAACACGGCAGGCGACTTCACGATCGAGTACGAGTCGTTCGACGACTCCACCGCGGCCAAGGGCGCGTGGGACGAGGCGACGTGTGCCGCGAACGCGCGGAACTACGTCGAGGACGAGACGATTCTCGGTGTCATCGGAACGTTCAACTCCGGTTGCGCCAAGATCGAGATGCCGATCGCGAACGAGGCTTCCCTCGCGTACGTCAGCCCGGCCAACACGGCCGTCGGCCTGACGCACCAGGGCCCGGGCTCCGAGCCCGGCGAGCCGGACAAGTACTACCCGAGCGGCACGCGCAACTACACGCGCGTCGTGGCCTCGGACGACTTCCAGGGTCAGATCGACGCCACGTACATGGCGGACGAGCTTGGAGTCACGAAGGTCTACATCCTGGACGACAAGGACGCCTACGGTAAGGGCGTTGCCGACGCATTCGAGATCGCCGCACCCGACGCGGGCCTCGAGGTCGTTGGACACACCGGCTGGGATGCAGCCGCTCAGAACTACAAGGCGCTCATGACGCAGGTCAAGGCGTCCGGCGCCGACGGCGTCTACATCGGCGGTATCTCGGACTTCAACGGCGGCCAGGTCGTCAAGGACAAGGTCGAGGTCGTCGGCAACAACGAGGACGTTCCGCTGATGGCGTCTGACGGCTTCGTCGTCGCCTCGCTCTTCGAAGAGGCCGGCGCGGACGTCGTCGAGGGCATGTACGGCAGTGCTCCCGTCCTGAACCCGGAGGATCTCACGGGCGCAGGCGCATCGTTCCTCGAGGCCTACACGGCTGAGTACGGCGACCCGGAGGTCTACACGGTCTACGGCGCCGCTGCAGCGCAGGCTCTCGTCGACGCGATCGGCCGCTCTGACGGCACGCGTGAGGACGTCGTCGCGAAGCTGTTCGAGACGAACATCACGGACGGCATCGTCGGCCCCATGTCCTTCAACGACGAAGGTGATCCTCAGAACGGCCTGATCTCCATCTTCAAGGCTGAGGGTGGAAACTGGGCGTTCGTCCAGGCTCAGCAGCTGGGCGAGTAAGTAAGAATCGCTAGAACGAATGGAGAGGCCGGTTTCGACCGGCCTCTCCATTCGAGTACTCCCCTCACATGAGCACAACCGTCACCCACGAGCTTCCAAGCCGCAGGCTGCCGCCGACCTCGCAGCTCATCCTGTGGGTGTTCGGCGCGCTCCTCCTGGCGGCCGCGGCGTTCTGGCTGATCGGCAACGCGATCGACTCGCCGTCGCGCTTCCTCGAGGTGACGCTGATCGGCTTCACGAACGGCTCGATCTACGCGCTCGTGGCGCTGGGCTACACGCTCGTCTACGGAATCATCGAGCTGATCAACTTCGCCCACGGCGACAACTTCATGCTGGGGACGTTCCAGACCCAGTCGATCGTCACCGACGGGCTCGTTCCAGATCCCGCTCTTTCCGACGACGCTGATCCGTCGCATCCCGCTCGGCACGACGGCGACCGACGCCTCGTCCGGCGGTCAGCGCGCCTGGACGATCTTCTGCTGTCTCGTCTTCTCCATGCTCTTCTGCATGGTCATCAACGTCTCGATCGAGCGGATCGGCTACAAGCCGCTGCGCAACCAGCCACGGCTGGCGCCGCTGATCACGGCGATCGGGTTCTCGTTCATCCTCCAGGACGTCGGTCTCGCCTGGAAGGACGCCGGGCCGCAGCCGATCCCGGACATCCTCCCCAAGGGGACGATCTTCACGTGGGGCGACGCGAGCTACTCGTGGAAGGAGTTCATCGTGGTCGCGATCACGATTCCGCTCCTGATCGTGCTCACGTACCTCGTGCAGCAGCACGAGGTCCGGCAAGGCGATGCGCGCCACCGCTCAGGACCGTGACGCCTCGGCGATGATGGGAATCAACGTCGACCGGACGATCTCGTTCACCTTCGCGCTCGGCGGCGCGCTGGCCGGCGCGGCCGGCGCGATCTACGCGCTCTACGTCGGTATGTCCAACTTCCGACTCGGGCTTCCGCCTCGGGCTCTATCGCGTTCACGGCGGCCGTCCTCGGCGGCATCGGGAACCTCACGGGCGCCGTGCTCGGAGGCGTCATCGCTCGGGCTGATCGCCGCCTACAACGAAGGCTTCGGCGACGCCCGCTGGACGACGACGATCATCTTCTCGATCCTGATCCTGATCCTCGTCTTCCGCCCGTCGGGTCTGCTCGGCGAGCAGGTGCCGGAGGGCCAGTGACCGACGCACCCGTAGCCGCCGACGCTCCCAAGTCGAGCTCCGCGCCCAAGAACCGCAAGAAGCGCAACCGCAACGGGATCATCATCGCGGTCGCCGCGATCGTCCTGGCCTTCACGTTCCCGTACTGGGCGCAGGGCGACAGCGTCTTCGGCTTCAGCTCCCCGCTGGACACGATCTTCGTCGACAAGCTCGGGATCACGAGCGACACGCTGTTCGTCATGGCCGTCTACGTCATGCTCGCGCTCGGCCTGAACATCGTGGTCGGCTTCGCGGGCCTGCTCGACCTCGGCTACGTGGCGTTCTTCGCCCTCGGCGCGTACACGGTCGGCTGGTTCGCCTCGGGCCTCTTCAACAACCGCAACGTCCACTTCCTCGACACCGCGGCGCGGAGGTTCCCGGCATCCACCTCGAGCTTCTGGGTCGTGCTGCGTCTGGCCGGCCTCGTCTGCGCGATCGCGGGCATCATCATCGGCTGGCCGACGCTGCGGCTGCGCGGCGACTACCTCGCCATCGTGACGCTCGGCTTCGGCGAGATCATCCCGGACGTCTTCCGCAACGCGGACGCGTTCCCGGTGCCGCAGGGCCTGCAGGGCGCGCCGCCGTTCCTCGACTTCCAAAGCGAGAACCTGACGAACGGCGTCCGCGGAATCACGCAACTCGACCGTCCGGGGTTCGGCCACGCGTTGAGCGACTGCGACCGGCGGGTTCCTGCCCGCCCGCTTCACGTCGCTGCCGAGCGAGCTCAAGCCCTGGTTCTGGACGATCCTGATCATGACCCTGGTCACGATCTTCGTGAACCTGCGCCTGCGCGACTCGAAGATGGGTCGCGCGTGGATCGCGGTGCGCGAGGACGAGATCGCCGCGTCGGCGATGGGCGTCCCGCTCATGCGGACGAAGCTCTGGGCCTACGGGATCGGCGCCGTCTTCGGCGGCTTCGCCGGCGCCCTGCTACGGCTCGTTCATCAACGGGATCTTCCCGACGAGCTTCTCCTTCCAGATCTCCGTCCTCGTGCTCGTCATGGTCATCGTCGGCGGCATGGGGAACATCTACGGCGTGATCCTCGGCGCCTGCCTGATCGCCTAGCTGAACCAGATCGGCCTGACGAAGATCGGCGACGGAATCAACGACGTCATCTCGGACACCGGCAGCGATTACGTCGTCGACATCCCGCAGTACAAGTTCGGCATCCTGGGCGGCCTGCTCGTCGTCATGATGTTGTTCCGGCCCGAGGGCCTCATCCCGAGCGGGCGCCGCAAGGCGGAGTTCGCAGACGAGGACGCCGGCTACGAGTACGACCTGGAGCATTCGAACTGATGGCCGAGAACGGAAACATCCTCGAAGCGATCAAGGTCCGGAAGGAGTTCGGCGGCCTCATCGCCGTGAACGACGTCGACTTCGCGATCCCGAAGGGCTCGATCGTGAGCCTCATCGGCCCGAACGGCGCCGGCAAGACGACCTTCTTCAACATCCTGACCGGCGTCTACAAGCCGACCGTCGGGCGGCGTCGTCTTCCAGGGCGAACTCGTCTCCGGCCTGCCGCCGCACAAGGTGACGGCGATGGGCATGGCGCGGACGTTCCAGAACATCCGGCTCTTCCACAACATGACCTCGGTCGAGAACGTGATGGTCGCGATGCACTCGAACATCAAGGGCGGCGTCTGGCGCTCGATCTTCCGCACGCCAGCGCTGCGGCGCGAGGAGGAGGAGGCGCTGCAGCGCGCGCCGCGAGCTGCTCGCCTACTCCGGCCTGAAGCGCGTGGACAACGAGTACGCGAAGAACCTCTCGTACGGCGACCAGCGGCGGCTCGAGGTCGCGCGCGCGCTCGCGACGAACCCGCAGCTCTTGCTCCTCGACGAGCCGACCGCCGGCATGAACCCCGAGGAGACGGCGGAGTTCACCGACTTCGTCGCGAAGCTGCGCGCGGGAGGAGAACATCACCGTGCTCCTCATCGAGCACGACATGCGCGTCGTCATGGGCATCTCCGACCGCGTCACGGTGCTCGACTACGGCGAGAAGATCGCCGAGGGCGAGCCCAAGGACGTCCAGAAGGACCAGCGCGTCATCGAGGCGTACCTCGGAGCGGGGGCGACCCAGTGAACATCCCCGGGCGCAAGCAGGCAAACGGCGGCACCCCGGCGGCCCCGGCCGCGATGCCGGTCGCCTCGGACGGCCGCAAGGTCATCCTCAGGCTGGACGACATCCAGATCTACTACGGCACGATCCAGGCGCTCAAGGGCGTCTCGCTCGAGGTGCGCGAGGGCGAGGTCGTGACGCTCATCGGCTCGAACGGCGCCGGCAAGTCGACGACGCTGCGCTCGATCAACGGGCTGAACCACCCGCGCGAGGGCTCGATCGTCTTCAACGGGGTCGACATCACCTCGACCGCGCCGCACGAGATCGTCGCCATGGGGATCTCGCAGTCGCCGGAGGGCCGTCACGTCTTCACGCGCATGAGCGTGTTCGAGAACCTGGAGATGGGCGCCTACCAGCGCTCCGACGCGCCGAAGGCCGAGCTCCAGGAGGACGTCGACCGCGTGTTCACGCTCTTCCCGCGGCTCGCGGAGCGGCGGACGCAGAAGGCCGGGACGATGTCCGGCGGCGAGCAGCAGATGCTCGCGATGGGCCGCGCGCTCATGGCCCGCCCGAAGCTCCTCCTCCTCGACGAGCCGTCGATGGGCCTCGCCCCGATCTTCGTCGAGAAGATCTTCGAGATCATCGTGGAGATCAACTCGCAGGGAACGCCGATCCTGCTCGTCGAGCAGAACGCCCTGATGGCGCTCGACGTCGCGAACCGCGGCTACGTCCTCGAGACCGGCCACGTCGCGCTTTCGGACGACGCGAAGATGCTCCGCGACAACGAGCAGGTCCGCAAGACGTACCTCGGCGAGGACTAATCGGCCCTTAGACTCGGGGCGTGCCGAAGACGCTCACCGGAGTCGAGCTCGACCTGAACGACGCGCCGGCGCGCGACTCCGAGCTCTTCCTCGTGGACGGGAACAACCTCGCGTACCGCGCGTTCTTCGCGCTGCCCGAGGAGCTCGTCACGAGCGAAGGGTTCCCGACGAACGCGCTGCTCGGATTCACGAACATGCTCTTCAAGCTCCTCTCGGACTACAAGCCGAAGGGCGTCGCCGTCGCCTGGGACACGCGGCCGGTGCACCGCAAGGAGCTGGCGCCCGAGTACAAGATCGACCGCAAGCCGATGCCCGACCTCCTGCGGGAGCAGTTCCCGCACTTCCGCCCGATCGTCGAGGCGTTCGGCTACACGAACCTCGAGTTCGAGGGCTGGGAGGCGGACGACGTGATCGCCACGCTCGCGACGCGCGCCGACGAGGCCGGGGTGAAGACGACCGTCGTCTCGACCGACCGCGACGCGTTCCAGCTCGTCTCGGACAACATCACGCTGATGATGACGCCGCGCGGGGTCGCGGACGTCCAGGTCTACACGCCCGAGCGGATCGAGCAGCGCTACGGCATCGGCCCCGAGCTCATCCCCGACTTCATCGGGCTCAAGGGCGACACCTCGGACAACATCCCCGGCGTCCCCGGGATCGGCGACAAGACCGCCGGCCAGCTGCTCGCGCAGTACGGCTCGCTCGAGGCGGTGCTCGAGCACACCGCCGAGCTCTCGCCCGCGCGCCGCAAGAACCTGGAGGAGCACGCCGACCAGGCGCGGGCCTCGAAGGTGCTCGCGACCATGCGCCGCGACCTCGAGCTCGACGCCGACCCGGCCGCGCTCGTGCTCTCCCCGCCGGACCGCTCGCAGCTGAAGGAGATCTTCCGCAAGTTCGAGTTCCGCGGGCTCCTGAACCGGATCGACGTGATCGACGAGGCGCTGCCCGCCGCGGAGGCCGTTCCCGTCGAAGGCGTTGCCGTTCCCTGGCGCGAGGAGCTCGTCGCGCCGGCCGCGAACGGCGAGATCGCGCTGGCCGCCGAGGAAGGACGGGCCGCGCTGGCGCTTCCGGACGGCTCGGTCGCGATCGTCCCGGCGCCGGTCTTGCTCGGCGACGCGCAGGTGACGGTGCACGACGCCAAGGCCGCCCGCGTGGAAGCGACCGACGACACGCTGCTTCTCGCGTACCTGATCGAGCCCGGCCGCGCGGCCTACGCCCTCGACGACCTCGCCGCCGAGTACGGGATCGAGCTCCAGCCCGAGCCCGCCACCGACGAGGAGACCGCCGCGCTCGTCCGCCACGCCGCGGCGACGTTGCGCCTCGCGCCGACGATGCGCGCCCGCGTCGCCGAGCGCGGGATGGAGCCGCTCTACCGCGACATCGAGCTGCCCCTGACCCGCGTCCTCGCCGCGATGGAGGACGCCGGCGTGAAGATCGACACGTACCGCATGGGCGAGATCACCGCCCGCCTGGCCGACCGCGTCGAGGAGCTCGAGGCCCGCGCGCACGAACTGGCCGGGGAGGAGTTCATGCTCGGCTCGACACAGCAGGTGGCGCGCGTCCTCTTCGAGGATCTCGGGCTGACCGCGGGCCGCAAGGGCAAGACGGGCTACTCGACCGACGCGAAGGTGCTCCGCGCGATCCGCGACGCGCACGAGATCGTCCCGGTGATCGAGGAGTGGCGCGAGTACTCGAAGCTCCTGAACACCTACCTCGGGCCGCTCCCGAGTCTCATCTCGGAGACCGACGGCCGGCTGCACACGACGTTCAACCAGGCGGTCGCGTCGACCGGTCGGCTCTCGACCACGAACCCGAATCTCCAGTCGATCCCGATCCGAACCGAGCTCGGGCGGGAGATCCGCAGCGCGTTCATCGCCGAGCCCGGCCACCGGCTCGTGTCGGCCGACTACTCCCAGGTCGAGCTGCGCATCCTGGCGCACGTGTCGGGAGAGCCGAAGCTGCGCGAGGCGTACGAGCGCGGGGAGGACGTCCACGCCGCCACGGCGTCGGAGGTGCTCGGCATCCCGCAGGCCGAGCTGACGAAGGATCAGCGCAACGTGGCCAAGATGGTCAACTTCGGGATCATCTACGGCATCTCGTCCTACGGGCTCTCAGAGAATCTCGAGATCCCGCGCGAGGAGGCGCAGACCTACATCGACACGTACCTGGCGCGCTTCCCGCACGTGCAGGACTTCATCGCGCGCACCGTGGAGCAGGCGACGCGCGACGGCTACGTGACCACGCTCTTCGGCCGGCGCCGGCCGATCCCGGAGCTGAAGGCGCAGAACCGCCAGACCCACTCGCTGGGCGAGCGGCTGGCCGTGAACTCGGTCATGCAGGGGACGGCCGCCGACGTGATCAAGAAGGCGATGGTCTCGATCCACCAGCGGCTCCGAGATGAAGGTCGCGCCTCGCGCCTCGTCCTCCAGGTGCACGACGAGCTGCTGATCGAGGCGCCCGAGGTCGAGGTGTCGGCGGCGAAGAAGATCCTCACCGAGGAGATGGTCGCCGCGTACCCGCTCGACCCGCCGCTCGGCGTCGACGTCGGCGTCGGCGACGACTGGGCCGAGGCGAAGAGCTAACTCGGTCGCCAGGCGAGCGCGAGCGCTCCCATGGGCAAGGAGAATCGGGACGCCAGGGTGGAGCGTGCCGGGTAGAACTGGATCTCCCCGGGGACCGCGACGGCGAGCCAGAGTCCGTCGGGCGACCAGGCGGCGGCGATACCCGGGAGCTCGCGGTACACGGTCTGGCCGCTACAGAGGTCGATCTCCGTCAAGCCGAGTACGCGCGGGACGACGACAAGACATAGATCGGGACTGAAGACGGGCCGCTGACCGGTCCGGCCCGGTACGGGGTCGGCCTGGATCGTCGGATCGCCGGTCCGATAGATGCGACCGGGGAAGTCGACGACGACAACCGAGCCGTCGGGTGCGAACTCGGCGGTGCCGATGGGCGTCCTCGCGCGTGCCACCGCGCGGCCGCCGACCATGAGACGGTTGCCCTGGGAGTAGGCCAGCCCCCCGTCGGCCGTGTACGCGACGGGGCAAAGCGGGACCGTCTGCGCCTCCCCGGGGAACCCGATCTCGATCCCGGACGGCCGGAACTCCGACCTTCGAGCCGTGCACCAGGCCGCCCGCTCTCCGTCCGGGCTCCAGTGGATGTCTCCGGTGCCCGTGAAGCTTCCGAGCTCGCCGCCACCTTCTGGGCTCAGGTCGACGAAGCGGACGGCGCCGCCGTCTTCGAACGGTTGGACGAAGGCCACACGGGCGGTCGACTCGGGGCGCCCAGAATCCGCCGCACGCGGTCTCGTAGCGGTCGACGGGCTGCTCGGCGCCGGTGGACAGATCGATCGAGCGGATCGTGCAGTCCTCGGCGTCGACGAACGTGAGGACACCGTCGAGCGTTCCGGCGGGCCAGTCCTCCGGCGCATCGGCCAGGCGTTTCGGTTCCGTGCTCGTCGCGGACGGATCGGTCGCGACGGTGTCGGCGACCTCGTGGGTCGATGTCCCGACGTCGCGCAGTGCGTCGGCGAAGGCGAGCAGGGCGACGACGGCTACGAGTCCGACCGCCGCCCAGGTGAGGAAGCCACGCCGCTCCACGGCTAGAGCCCAAGCCCGATCGAAGCGGATGTGGCGAGACCGCACCCGTCCACCGCGCGCACTCTACGACTAGCCCGCGCGCCAGGCGAGCTGGGAGGCCCGGACGGGCCAGGTCGCCTCGAGATCCGGGCTCGTCCTCGAGGTTCGAGTAGAACGTGATCCCCTCCAGGCCGTTCACGGCGAGCTCGTCGCCGTCGGGAGAGAACGACGCCTCCGTGCCGGGCACCTCGTCGTAGCTGACCCGCTCCGTGCAGAGCCGGACGAGCCCGACGTTCGCAAAGAGTGGAACCGCGACGACGCAGCCGTCGGGGCTGAAGATCGGCGGGCCGCTGATCTGTCCCCGCAGCGGCCCGGTTCGGGCGACCGGTTCGCCGGCCTCGTAGCGGACGATGTCGAAGCCTTCGAGCACCAGCCCGACCCACCCGTCGCCGATCGCCGCGTCCGTGATCGGCTTTGGGGCCGTCTCGAGCGTCTCCTCGCCGAGGACGAGCCGGGTGCCGTCGATGCGGGCGAGCTCTCCGTCCGGCGCGTACGCCGCCGGACAGAACGCCAGGATCTCTCCCCGCCCGAGGATCTCCCGCTCGATCCCGCTCGCCGGGGAGTCGCACCAGGACAAGTGCTGGCCGTCGGGGCTCCACATCGGCTTCGTGTCCGAGGTCATCGGATAGGCGCCGAAGTCACGGCGCGGATGGCCGAGGTCGGCGATGCGGAAGAACCCCTCGTCGCGCACTTCGCCGAACGCAAGCCGCGACCCGACCCTGGGCGCCCAGAACCCGCGGCAGTCGGTGACGAAGCGCGTGGGCGGCCGCTCGCGCCCGCCGCCGAGGCCGATCGTTCGGATGCGGCAGTCGTCCGCGTCGACGAACGTGAGGACGCCGTGCAGCTCGCCCTGCGGCCAGTCCGGCGGCGCTTCGGCCTGCGGCGCGGGCCCGTCGTTCGAGGTGGTCGTCGGCGCCGCCTGCGTGGTCGTTTCCGGCTGCGTCGCGACCACCGTCGTCGTGGTCTCGCAGCCGCGCACCGAGTCGACGAGCGCGAGCCCGCCGATCGCGAGCACGAGGCCGACCGCGACGGTCGTGAACCAGCCGCGGCCCTCCATCAGGACAGTCGCCAGACAAGCTGCGTCGCGCGCGCGGGCCAGACGAACGACGCGCCGCTCGTCATGCTGTGGAACGCGATCGCGTCGCCGTCGGCGACCGCGAGCCAGGCGCCGTCCGGCGACCACTCCGCGGTCGTCCCGGAGTACTCGCGCTCGGGGCCGGCGAGACATCCGAGCGACACGAGCGCGACCCCGGTCTCGAGCGGGACGGCGGCCGCGCAGCCGTCAGGGCTGACGGCAGGGGGTTCACCGGTCCAGCCGCGCGGCAGGTTCGTGAGGATCGGCGGCCGGCCGTTGGCGTGCCGCTCGAAGCCCGACCTGGTCAGCAGGACGATTGATCCGTCGTTACCGAACTGCGCGTCTCTGATCGGCTCGAGGGCTCGCGCCACCACGGTCGAGCCGAGTAGAAGCCGCCGTCTCTCCGCATGGGCGAGGTTCCCTTGCGGCGTGTAGGCAATCGGGCAGAACGGGAGCAGTCGCTCGCCGCCGAGGATCTCCCGCTCCGCACCGCGGCGCGGAGACCTGCACCAGGAGATTCGCTGCGCGTCGGGGCTCCAGTTGACCCGCACCCAGGCGTCGTACGTTCCGAAGTTTCGGTTGCCGTAGCCCACGTCGCGGATCGTGAACGTGAACTGGCCGTTACGCACCGGCCCCCGCTCTCGGAAGGCAACCCGGCCCCCGACCTTCGGCGCCCAGATGTGCTCCCCGCAACCGATCTCGTAGTCGGGGAGTGGGCGCTCACGTCCTCCAGCGAGACCGATCGCCCGCAGCTGGCAAGTCTCCGCGTCCAGGAATGTCAGGACGCCGCTCAGTTCTCCGCGCGGCCAGTCGTCCGGCGCTTCGCGCCTGGAGGTTGGGACTGTCCTCGGAGGTGGTCGTCGGAGTCGTCGCCGTTGTCGGCGTAGCCTCGGTTCCAGACGTGCTGCAGCCTCGCAGGGAGTCGACGAGCGCGAGCCCGCCGACGAAGAGCACGAGGCCGACGACGGCCGAAGTGAACCACCGGCTAGACGCCATCAGCTCGCGCTCCAGGCGAGCTGGGTGGCGTCTGCCGGCCAGCGGAGGGCCTGATCCGGGCCGCCGACGAGCCGGTGGAAGACGATCGCGTCCGGCTCGGCGATCGCGAGCCACTGTCCGTCCGGAGACCACGTCGCGGCGTAGCCGTCGGGGAACTCGAACTCGAGTCTCTGCACGGAGCCGCACAGAGAGAACACGAAGATCTGGTTGCCGAGCAGCACCGCGGCCAGGCACGTGTCGGGACTGACGATGGGTTCGGAGCCGGTCCAGGAGCCGGGCAAACGGACGGACACGGGCGGCGCGCCGCCGGCGTAGCGCTCGAGCGTCCGCTCGACGCGTACGAGCGCCGAGCCGTCGGTCCCGAACTGGGCAAAGGCGATCGGCCCCGAGGCGGTCAGCACCGTTTGCGTGCCGACCACGAGCCGGTTTCCGCGTCCACGAGCGAGCTCGCCCTCCGGGGTGTAGGCCAGCGGACAGAAGCCGAGGTTCCGGGCTTCTCCGAGGATCACGCGCTCGATCCCGGTCTCCAGGTCGTCGCACCAGGCGACGCGCTGGGCGTCGAAGCTCCAGATGGCGTCGCTGCCGTCGAGAAGCGGGTAGACGCCGTAGTCCCGGTCGCTTTGGCCGAGGTCTGCGAGGCGGATCGACCCGGCGTCGGGGATCCTGGGCATGAAGGCGACTCGCGCGCCGACCTTGGGCGCCCACAGGCCCGCGCAGTCGGTCTGGAACGGCTCGATCGGCCGCTCGCGGCCGGGCGTCAGCCCGATTCTCCGCAGGCGGCACGAATCGGAGTCCACGAACGTGAGGACGCCGTCGAGTACGCCCGTGGGCCAGCCTTCGGGCGTGTCGAGCGGCCCGCCGTCGGCGGGGTTCGTATCGGTCGTCGCCGCCTGCGTGGTCGCCGGCGCGACGCTCGGGTTCGGGTCGTTGCAGCCCCGTAGGGAGTCCGCGATCGCGAGCCCGCCGACGACCAGTACGAGCCCAACCGCCGCAGTCGTGAGGAAGTCGCGTGGATTCAAGGTTTCACGGCTATACTTCCCCGCTCACCTGATGCAGAGCGAGATGGTTATAGAAGCAGACCACACAAAGTCTGAGGAAGATTTCTGGATTATCGGTCCGGATGGCGACCGTATTCCGGATTACGACTCGACCTTCCCCATCATCAACGAAGGGGAGGTCGTGAGCGGCACCGTCGTCCGGGTGGACAAAGACGAGGTGCTCGTCGACATCGGCTACAAGTCCGAAGGCGTCATCCCGGTTTCCGAGCTTTCGATCCGCCGTTCGGTGGATCCGGCCGACGAGGTCTCGCTCGGCGACCAGATCGACGCGCTCGTGCTCACGAAGGAGGACGCCGAGGGCCGGCTCATCCTCTCCAAGAAGCGTGCGCGCTTCGAGATGGCGTGGAAGAAGATCGAGGCCGCCGCGGAATCCGGCGAGCCCGTCGAGGGCATCGTGATCGAGGTCGTCAAGGGCGGTCTCATCCTCGACCTCGGCGTACGCGGCTTCCTGCCCGCCTCGCTCGTCGACATCCGCCGCGTCCAGGACCTGGACGAGTTCCTCGGCAAGACGCTCCGCTCCAAGGTGATCGAGCTCAACCGCAGCCGCAACAACGTGGTTCTGTCGCGGCGCGCCGTGCTCGAGGAGGAGCGCAAGGACGCCCGCCAGGCGATCCTCGACCGGCTTTCGCCCGGCGACGTCGTCACCGGCACGATCTCGAACATCGTCGACTTCGGCGCGTTCGTCGACCTGGACGGGATCGACGGGCTCATCCACATCTCCGAGCTTTCGTGGAGCCACGTGAACCATCCGTCCGAGGTGCTCGACATCGGCCAGGAGGTCGAGGTCAAGGTGCTCGACATCGACCGCGACCGCCAGCGGATCTCGCTCGGTTTGAAGCAGACCCAGAGCGACCCGTGGCAGCAGGTCGTGGACGCGTACTCCGAGAACGACGTCGTCGAGGGGCGCGTGACGAAGGTGGTCACGTTCGGCGCCTTCGTCGAGATCCTCCCGGGCGTCGAGGGCCTCGTGCACATCTCCGAGCTTGCGAACCACCACGTCGAGAACCCGCGCGAGATCGTGAACCAGGGCGACACCGTCAAGGCCCAGATCATCGAGATGGACGCCGAGCGCCGGCGCCTCTCGCTCTCGCTGAAGCGGCTCGAGGAGGGCGGCGAGGAGACCGTCTACTCCACCGAGACCGACGGCGACCAGCCCGCTCCGGTCGAGGCCGAGGCCGAGGGGCCCGCCGAGATCGAGGCGGAGCTCGAGACCGAGCTCGAAGCCGAGGTCGAGGC
Organism: uncultured Actinomycetes bacterium; assembly: GCA_963760815.1. GTDB lineage: Bacteria > Actinomycetota > Thermoleophilia > Gaiellales > Gaiellaceae > CAVRUF01. The sequence continues at coordinate 1,513,375 of CAVXEJ010000004.1, read as the reverse complement.
GGAAGCCGAAGCGGTCGTCGAGACCGAAGTAGAGGCTGAGGTCGAGGCCGAAGTCGAAGCCGAGCTCGAGGCAGAAGTCGAGGCCGAAGCAGAGGTGGAGGCCGAAGCCATTGCCGAAGAGCCCGCAGCCGAGCCCGTCGAGGGCGAGGACGATCCCGCCTAGTCCGTCCCGTCGCCCCGTCGCAGTCGCAATCACAGGGGCGATCGGCGCGGGGAAGAGCGAGTTGCTGCGCGCCTTCGCGCGGCAGGGTGCGGCGACGATCTCGAGCGACGAGATCGTGCATCGGCTCCTCCGCGAGAACGAGGCCGTGAAGTCGGCGATCGTCGAGCGGCTCGGACCGGGAGTGCTCGACGACGACGGCGAGATCGACCGCGGCCGCGTGGCCGAGCGGGTCTTCCACGACCGCCAGGCGCTCGAGTGGCTCGAGGGCTTGCTCCACCCGCCCGTGGTCGGGACGTACCTCGCCTGGCGCGAGGAGCTCGCCGCGCTCGACGATCCTCCCGCGGTATGCGTGACCGAGGTGCCGCTGCTCTACGAGGTCGGCGGCGACGCGCAGTTCGACGCGGTCGTGGTCGTGACCGCGCCCGCGGACGTCCGCGCCGAGCGCCTGGGCCGCTCGGTGTCCGACCGCGAGGAGCGGCTGATCCCCGAGGAGGAGAAGATCGCGCGCGCCGACTTCGTGATCGAGAACGCCGGGTCGCTCGACCACCTCGACGCGTCCGCGTCCGACGTCATCCGCAGGCTGACCATGGAGCCATGACCAAGATCGCCGCCGTCCTAGCCGCGCTCGTCGCGCTCGCCGCCGGCTCGGTTCTCTACCTCGAGAAGACGAAGCCGACGTGGTACGCGCAGCTGCGCTACCCGCTGCCCTACGAGCACATCGTCGTCGGCCACGCGGAGAACTACGACCTCGACCCGGCGCTCCTGGCCGCGGTGATCTACCGCGAGAGCAAGTTCGACCCGAAGGCCGAGTCGCCGTCGGGCGCGATCGGGCTCATGCAGCTTCTCCCGGACACGGCGCGCGGGATCGCCGTCCACACCGGCGGCAACAAGTTCGTGGTCGAGGATCTCTACGACCCGGAGATCAACGTGCGCTACGGCTCGTTCTACCTGCGCCGGCTGATCCGCAAGTACGACGACGAGCGGCTCGCGCTCGCCGCCTACAACGCGGGCCAGGCGAACGTCGACGAGTGGATCGAGAAGGACGAGGGGATCGCCTTCCCCGAGACGGAGGAGTACGTGGAGGACGTGCTCGAACTGCGCGACGTGTACGCGAAGGCGTACGACGAACTCGAGCCCTAGCTTGCGGCGTCTGCTCGGCCCGAGGCTCGGCGCACGCAGGCTCGCCACGCCTGCGATCCACGTCTTCGTGCTGAGCGCGTTCGCGGTCGCGCAGCCGCTCTACTACCTGTTCTCGCGCAACGCCGAGTTCTTCGCGGCGCGCGGGTCGACGCCGGCCGACATCGTCGTGTTCGCGCTGGGCGTGCTGCTCGTTCCGCCGGCGGCGCTCATGCTCGTCGAGTGGATCGCCGCCCAGGTCGGCGAGCGCGTGTGGCGCGTCGTCCACGTCGTCTTCGTCGCCGGCCTTGCGGCGCTCGTCCTGCTCCAGGGTGAGAAGCGGATCGCAGAGAGCCGCGGCGCGTCGCTGATCGTGCTGGCCCTGCTCGCCGGCGCGGCCGCGGCGGCCGTCTACCTGCGCTTCGCCTGGGCGCGCTCGTTCCTGACCGTCCTGGCGCCGGCGCCGTTCATCTTCGCGGCGCTCTTCCTCTTCAACTCGCCCGTGACCGAGCTGCTCCACGCCGAGGAGCATCCGGTCCAGGCGGCCGCTGTGGATGCGCGCGTTCCCGTCGTGTTCGTGATGTTCGACGAGCTCGGCACGGTCGGCCTCCTCGGCGCCGACGGGCAGCTGAACGCGGAGCGCTACCCGAACTTCGCTGCCCTGGCCGCCGACTCGACCTTCTACCGGGACGCGACGACCGTCCACGCCTACACCGAGCACGCGGTGCCGTCGGCGCTGACTGGACAGCTGCCGGACAAGGACGAGCTCCCGATCTACGCCCACCACCGGCAGAACCTCTTCACGCTGCTCGGGAACGGCTACCGGCTGAAGGTCCGCGAGTCGCTCACCCACCTGTGCCCGGTCAGCCTCTGCCGGCCGACGGATCTCGAGCCGGCCGGGGAGCGGCTGACGTCGCTCGCGTCGGACACGTGGCTCGTGTACCTGCACGTCGTCCTGCCGGACTCGATGGCGCTCGGCCTGCCGCCCGTGGACCAGACCTGGCGGGACTTCCGCGGCATGAACGTCACGGCGGACACCGGCGGGAACGGCCCGGTGACCGCGGCCTCGGGCTGCGCTCCCGTCTGCGGCTTCGTCCAGGGCATGTCGGCGTCGGAGCCGGCGAGCCTCCACTACCTGCACGTCCAGATCCCGCACATTCCCTGGCGCTACCTGCCGTCGGGGAAGCGCTACATCGGCGACACGCGAACGGTTCCGGGCCTGACGAGCGACCGCGCCTGGGAGGACGAGCCGTTCCTCGTCGACCAGGCGTACCAGCGCTACCTGCTCCAGGTGGGCTACACGGACCGCGCGCTCGGGATCATCCTGCGCCGGCTGAAGCGGACGAAGCTCTACGACCGCGCGCTCGTCGTCGTCATGGCCGACCACGGCGTGAGCTTCCAGCCGAAGGAGCCGCGCCGCGACGCGAACGCGGCGACGGTGCCCGATGTCGCCTTCGTCCCGCTCTTCGTGAAGCTGCCCGAGCAGCAGGAGGGGAAGGTCGTGGACGGGTTCGTGCGCACGATCGACATCCTGCCGACGATCGCCGACGAGCTCGGCGTCGCGCTGCCCGAGCCGGTGGACGGCCGGTCGCTGCTCGAGGGCTCCCCAGACGCCGACGGAGCCGTGCGGGTCATGGGGAAGCGCGGCGACATGGTCGAGGCCTCGCTGGCCGAGCTCCTCGCGAAGCGGGACGAGACACTGGCGCGCTGGAGCGGCATGTTCGGCGGCGCCGGCTGGGACGGGCTCTACCGCGGCGGGCCGTCGAGCGAGCTGGTCGGCCGGCGGCTCGACGATCTCGACGTCGGAAGCGCCGAGGACGCGAGCGTCGAGCTCGACTCGCGTGCGCTCCTAGCCGCCTACGATCCGGCGGGAGCGCTCTCGCCCGCGTGGGTGACGGGGAGGATCGACGGCGTCGACCCGGGTGTCCCCGTGGCTATCGCCGTGAACGGGAGCGTGGTCGCGACGACGGAGACCTACGGATCGGGTGGAGAAACCCGGCTCGCAGTCTTCGTGCCCGAGGAGTCGCTGCGCCAGGGCGAGAACGAGGTTGACGTCCTCGCGATCGGGCCCGGCGGCGCGCTCCAGCTGATCGAGCCGGCCGCGCCGGCGCTCGTCCTCGACGGGAACACGCTCCGCCGGGCGGACGGCCGGGAGATCGAGCTCGTCCCCGAGACGATCCGCGGCGAGGTCGGCGTCCGGGCCGCGTCACGCCGGGCGATCTTCTCCGGCTGGGCGGTCGACGCGGAGCGCGGCAGCCCGGTCGACGCGATCGCGGTCTTCGTGGACGGCGAGCTCGTCTACGTCGCCCGCGGCGTCAGCTTCCACACGCTCGAGCCCGAGCAGCACGAGGGAATCGACGACGCGGGCTTCGCGCATCACGCTGCCGGCGAGCCTCGTGCCCCCGGGCGGCGGCCACGACATCCGGGTGTTCGCGCTGAGCGGCGACCGCGCCGCCGAGCTGCCCCGCGCGTCCGGCTAGCCGCCGCGGCGCACGAGCTCGCAGTCGCGACCGACGAGATCCCGCTTGTCGGCGACGACGAAATCGAAGCCCGGCCCGCAGACGATCCGGTCGCGGCGGTTGTCCCGCGCGAGGACGATGTCGTCGCCGACCCCGCCGTCGAGCTGGTCGATCCCCTCGCCGCCGATCAGCTTGTCCGGCCCCACGCCGCCGGCCAGCCGGTCGTCTCCGTTCTCGCCGCGCAGCACGTCGTTTCCGCCCTGGCCCAGGAGCACCTCGGCGGCCTTGCGCCCGCAGATCGTCTCGGCGGCCGCCGTTCCCGTCACCTTCGTCGAGCCCGGCGCCGGCTCGACCGTGCACAGCCAGGAGAGGTCGAACCCGGGCGGGGACGGGTCGCAGAGCCGGTGTACGTCGGCGCGTAGGCCGAACTTGATCTGGCGCAGCGCCGGATCGGAGGCGCGGTTCACGAGCTCGTTCGGGTCGGCGTCCAGGTCGTAGAGCTCCTCCTCTCGGGTCGCGTAGACCACGTACTTGTACTGCTGGCTGCGCACGGCGCAGTACGTCGGAACCTCCGCGGAGATGCCGCCCTGGGCCTGGAGGTGCTCGATCACCAGCCGGCTGCGCCATGGAGTCCCGGCACCGGTGAGGAGCGGCACGAGGCTCTTGCCCTCGGCGGCCGGGGCGGCGACGCCCGCGATGGCCGCGAACGTGGGGGCGAGGTCGACGTTTCCGACCAGCTTGTCGTTCGTGTCCGGCCCGTCGACGAGTGCGTCGTAGCGGACGATGAGCGGCAGGCGGATCGACTCGTCGTAGGCCGACTCCTTGCGGTTCCAGAGGCGGTGCTCGCCCCAGAGCAGGCCGTTGTCGGAGGCGAACACGATCATCGTGTTCGCGAGCTTCCCTGACGCCTCGAGGGAATCGAGGATCGCGTCCACGCCGTCGTCGACCGCCATCTGGGTCTCGAGCTGGTCCTGTCGGAACTCGTCGAGCAGGTCCTCCTGGTCGGCCGAGATCGGCGGCCGCTTGCGCACCCAGGCCGGCTTGTCCGTCACGTCCGGCTCGCCGAACGCCGGCGGGCGCCAGTCCGGGATTCCGTCCATGGCGCCGTCGTAGCGCTCGGGCGGAACGGCCGGCGAGTGGGGCGCGTACGGCGCGTAGACGAGGAAGAACGGCTTCGTGCTCGGTTCCGTCCATGAAGCTGACCGCCTCGCGCGTGAACAGGTCGGTCGAGTAGTTGCTCTCGTCCGGCGGGTAGATGACGTTCAGCCCGTCCACGCCGACGCGGATTCCGTAGTAGCCGCCGTTGAAGCCGAACCAGCGGTCCCAGCCCGGCGGGACGAACCACTTGCTGATCGACGGTGGCTGCCACGAGCTCCCGTAGCCGTTCAGGTACTTGCCGATGAAGCCGGTGCGGTAGCCGGCCGAGTGCAGCCACGTCGCGATCGTCGAGGAGTCGTCGAACCAGCCCACGCCGCCGTACGGCGCGTTGTTGCCGTACACGCCGGTCGAATGGGAGTAGCGCCCGGTGAGGATGGTCGCGCGGCTCGGGCAGCAGAGCGGATTGACCGCGAACGCGTTCGTGAACGTGACGCCGTGGCCGGCCAGCTCGTTCTCGACGGTGGGCATGACCGAGGCGACCGTGTCCCAGCGCTGGTCGTCGGTGAGGATCAGGACGATGTTCGGCCGCGCGGCGTTGGCGATTCCGGGCACGGCGAGGCAGGCGCAGAGGAGCGCGAGTCCGAAAAAGCTGGTGAAACGACGACCCATGAAGAAACGAGGAGCCGTTCGAGTGTACGGACGAACTCGGCGCACGTCGCCCCCCAACCGCCTGGCTACGATGGCCCGATGGCGTCCTTCGAGGTGAACAGCGCGTACTCGCCGACCGGCGACCAGCCGGAGGCGATCCGTTCTCTCTCGGAGTCGGTCACGGCGGGGAACCGCTTCCAGACGCTCCTCGGCGCGACCGGGACCGGCAAGACCGCGGCGATGGCCTGGACGATCGAGAAGATCCAGCGCCCGGCGCTCGTGATCGCCCACAACAAGACGCTGGCCGCGCAGCTTTGCAACGAGTTCCGGGAGTTCTTCCCACAGAACGCGGTCGAGTACTTCGTCTCCTACTACGACTACTACCAGCCCGAGGCGTACGTCCCGCAGGCCGACCTCTACATCGAGAAGGACTCGTCGGTGAACGACGACATCGACCGCCTGCGCCACGCGGCCACGAGCGCGCTCCTCACGCGTCGCGACGTCGTCATCGTCGCCTCGGTGTCGTGCATCTACGGGATCGGCTCGCCCGAGACCTACCGGGACAAGACCGTCCTGGTCGCGCTCGAGCAGACCGTCGACCGCGACGCGCTCCTGCGCAAGCTCGTGGACATCCAGTACTCGCGCAACGACTCGTACCTCGGCCGCGGCCGCTTCCGCGTGCGCGGCGACGTGATCGAGGTGCAGCCGGCGTCGATGGAGTCGGCCTACCGCATCTCGCTCTTCGGCGACGAGGTCGAGCAGATCACGCACTTCGACCCGGTTTCGGGCGAGATCTACGCGAAGCTCGAGCACCTCGCGATCTTCCCCGCGACGCAGTACGTGACCGACAAGGACACGATCGAGCGCTCGATCGGCGCGATCAAGCACGAGCTGAACGAGCAGGTCAAGCAGTTCGACGCCGAGGGGAAGCTGCTCGAGTCGCACCGGATCCGGCAGCGCACCGAGTACGACATGGAGATGCTCCGCGAGCTCGGCTACTGCAACGGGATCGAGAACTACTCGCGCATCCTCGACGGCCGCGAGGCCGGGACGCCGCCGAACACGCTCCTCGACTTCTTCCCGGACGACTACGTGGTCTTCGTGGACGAGTCGCACCAGACCGTCCCGCAGATCGGCGGCATGCACGAGGGCGACCGCTCGCGCAAGCAGACGCTCGTCGACTACGGCTTCCGGCTCCCGTCGGCGCTCGACAACCGGCCGCTGCGCTTCGACGAGTTCCTCGAGCGCGCGCACCAGCTGGTGTTCGTGTCGGCCACTCCGGGGCCGTTCGAGACCGGCCATTCCTCGGTGATCGCCGAGCAGATCATCCGCCCGACGGGGATCGTCGACCCGCCGATCGAGCTGCGCCCGACGCTGAACCAGATCGACGACCTGATGAACGAGGTACGCCGCCGCGAGGAGGTGGGGGAGCGCACGCTCGTCACCACGCTGACGAAGAAGATGGCCGAGGACCTGACCGACTACCTGCTCGAGTCGGGGCTCAAGGCGCGCTACCTGCACTCCGAGATCGACACGCTGGAGCGGATCCAGATCATCCGCGAGCTACGGCTCGGCGAGTACGACGTGCTCGTCGGCGTGAACCTGCTGCGCGAGGGGCTCGACCTGCCGGAGGTGTCGCTGGTCGCGATCCTCGACGCCGACAAGGAGGGCTTCCTGCGCGGCAAGACGGCGCTCATCCAGACGGTCGGCCGCGCCGCGCGCAACACGAACGGCAAGGTGCTCATGTACGCGGACAAGGTCACGGACGCGATGCGCGGCGCGATCGACGAGACCGACCGCCGCCGGGAGATCCAGCTCGCCTACAACGCCGAGCACGGCATCACGCCCGAGACGATCATCAAGGGCGTCTCCGACATCGCCGAGTTCCTCTCCCTCGAGTCGCCGAACGTGCCCGGCAAGCGCCGCCGCGCGCCGAAGACCGAGGGCATGACGCGCGAGGAGACCGAGAAGCTCGCGATCACGCTCGAGGAGGAGATGCTCGTCGCCGCGGACGAGCTCCGCTTCGAGTACGCCGCGAAGCTGCGCGACGAGATCAAGGCGCTGCGGCGCGAGCTGGAAGCGACCGAAGCGGCGGTCTAGCCCAGGAACTGCACGCTGACGCCGAGGCGCTCGTACGTCGGCGCGGCCCTGCGGTCACAGGACACGAGCTCGGCATCGTGTCCCCGCGCGGTCGCGGCGATCAGCGCGTCGTAGGTCGCCGCTCCCGCAATGTCGCGACCGCCGAGCTCGCTGAGAAGCTCACGCAGCCGCGCCGCTGAGAGCTCGAGGAACGGCTCGGGAAACCGGTCGTCGAGGTACGCGAGGACGAGAGACGCGGGGGCGCGGTGCGGCGCGGGTAACCGGGTGAGGACGGCGTAGGTCTCGAGCGCAGCCTGTGCCGGAAGTCGAGCGCCGCTGTCCACGGCTTCTCGCGCGGATTCGTGGAACTCGTGCCACGAGGCGAACGCGGCGACGGCAACGCTCGTGTCGGCCGCGATCATCCGCGCGTGCGATCGAGCGCGCGGCGAACCTCGTCCGCGGTGAGCGCGGGAACCGGCGTCTCGGTCACCGCCACGAGGCCTTTGCCGCGACGCTCCAGCCGCATCTCCACAGGAGGAACGTCGATCTCGAGCCGGCCGTCGCGGACGGCGACGTCGAGTTCCGTCCCTGGCTCGAGGCCGAGCTGGTCGCGGAGAGCTTTCGGGACGACGAGGCGTCCCGCGCCGTCGATGGTAGTCCTCATGCCATTACAGTACCACTGCAGTGGCAGAAAGCGGGCGGATCAGTCGATAACGAAGCCGACCAGCACGCTCGTGACCTTCCCGTGGTAGAGCCGGAACACGGTCACGCGGGCGCCGGGGACGCTCTTGCCCTTCTGGCAGAGGTTCTTCGTGATGCAGTGCAGCTTCGTCACGCCGGCCTTCAGCTGAGCCTTCGTCGAGCCGACGCCGATGCCGTGCGAGGTCTTCTCGCTCTTGCGGGTCGTCTTGACGGCGGTCACGGTCTCGAGGCCCTGGAACGTGACGCTCAGCCTGTGGTACTTGAACACGGTGAACGGGCCGAACTCGTTCGCGCCGTTCTGGACGGAGTCCGGCAAGGCCGAGCACCCCGACCATCTGAGTCTCCGTCATGCCCAGCTTCACGCCGGCGATCGACGTGCCGGGCACGATCGCTGCCTGCGCCGGAGCGGCGAGGACGAGGGCGACGACGGCGGCGAGCACGAAACGCATGGCGCCCAGGGTAGCGGTCAGCGGGGAAAGCGCCGGTCGGCGATCTCGGTCGAGCCCTCGCCGTTCCAGGCGTAGGTGAGCGCGCGGATGGTCGTCTCGTCCACGTCGAAGCGGTGCAGGCCGCGCGCCTCGCCGCGGCGCTTCGGCCGGGGATGTCCGAGCCCGGGCGCGGTCGCGATCACCAGGCCGCCCTCGCCCGACTGGAACTCGCGCCGCTCGACGATCGAGCTCTGGTGGGCGTGGCCCGAGAGGATGAGCTCGGCCCCCGCCGCCGCGAGGGCGTCGAGGACGCGTCCACGGTGCGCGACCGGACGCTTGGCCGTGCGCCAGGGCGGGCTCGCGAGCTGGTGGTGGAGGGCGACGACGCGAAGCGCACCGGGCGGCCCCTCGGCGAAGACACCGGCGGCGCGGGCGGTCTGCTCCTCCGAGAGCCCGCCGGCCTGCCGGCGCCACGCCCGGACCGAGTTGAGCCCGCAGACGACGATCTGCCTCCGAGCGGTACACGGGCTCCAGCTCGGGCCACTCGGCGCCGAACGCGTCGAATGTGTGCGTGTAGCGGCCCGGGGGCAGCATCGGAATGTCGTGATTGCCCGGAACCACCAGAAGCGGCCGCTCGAGCGAGCGCAGCAGGGCCGCCGCGCGCGCGTGCTGCTCAGGCTGGTTGCGGTGCGTCAGGTCGCCGCTCGCGACGACGAGCTCGGGATCGACCTCCAAAACGAGCGCCCGGAGCGCGGATTCGATCAGAGGCTCCTCCGCCGTGCCGGCGTGCAGGTCGGAAACATGGAGAACCCGCACCGGCCACATCTGGGTCTGAGACTACAATGTGCGCATGGCTGAAGAATCCAACGAGCTCTTCGACGACATCTACGTCGGGCTGCGCGCCGGGGCGGCAGGCCGCAAGAAGCGGCGCGGTGAGCCGCTTTCGCCGGAAGAGACCGACGCGCTCGGACGCTGGGAGCGCATGGACGGCGCGCGGAAGGCCGTAGCGGTCGGCGGGTTCGCCGTCGGCACGTTCGGCCTCGGCTTCACCATCGGCGGACTCGTGTTCCGCCGCTGGCGCAAAGCGTAAACGCGTCCGCGTCTGAGCACATCACCGACCGAGGAACGGGGTCGAGGGTGCCGAACCGCGACGCATGAGGAAATACCTGGAGCCCGGCGAAGACGTGCGCCTCGACGACCGTCCCCACGCGGCCGCGCTCGTGCGCCCGTTCTTCCGCGCGGCGTTCTTCGCGGCGATCGGGATCGCGCTCGCGTACTTCGGGCACACGCAGCTCTGGGCGCTCGCGCCGGGGACGCTGGCCTTCGTGCTCGCGGCCTGGATCGCCGTCCGCTCCGTCCTGGCCTGGGATCGCACCCGCCTCGTGGTCACGAGCCAGAAGCTCCTCGTCGTCCACGGCGTGCTGCGCCGCCGCGCCGTCGCCGCGCAACTCACGCCGGGCGAGCCGATCGAGATCGACCGCAGCCTCGTGGGGCGGATGCTCGGCTACGGCACCGTGATCGCCGGGAACCTCGAGGTCCCGTACGTGCCCGATCCAGGCCGCCTGCATTAGCCGAAGCGAACATGCGTTCGTCCGGGGCCAAAGCTAGACTGACCTGGCATGGCTGCCGATGAGCTTGTCGTCCACGGCGCCCGCGAGCACAACCTGAAGGACATCGATGTCCGCCTGCCGCGGAATGCGCTGATCTGCGTCACCGGCCTCTCCGGGTCCGGGCAAATCGTCGCTTGCCTTCGACACGATCTACGCGGAGGGCCAGCGGCGCTACGTCGAGTCGCTCTCGGCCTACGCGCGCCAGTTCCTCCAGATGATGGAGAAGCCCGACGTGGACTCGATCGACGGGCTCTCGCCGGCCATCTCGATCGACCAGAAGACGACGTCGCGCAACCCGCGCTCCACGGTCGGCACGGTCACGGAGATCTACGACTACCTGCGCCTGCTCTACGCGCGGATCGGCAAGCCGCACTGCCCCGAGTGCGGGCGCCCGATCGCCGGCCAGTCGGTGCAGCAGATCGTCGACCAGGTGCTCCAGCTCCCCGAGGGGACGAAGTTCACGGTGAACGCCCCGGTCGTGCGCGACCGCAAGGGCGAGTACAAGGACGTCTTCGAGCACCTGCGCGGCGAGGGCTTCACGCGCGTGAAGGTGGACGGCGAGCTGCGTGAGCTCGAGGAGGAGATCGAGCTCGACAAGAAGCTCAAGCACACGATCGAGGTCGTGGTCGACCGGCTCGTGCTCAAGGAGGACATCCGCCACCGGCTGACCGACTCGGTCGAGACGGCGCTCGCGCTCGCCGACCGGCTCGTCGTGATCGACGTGATCGACGGCAAGCCGATGACGTTCTCCGAGCGTTTTGCCTGCCCGTTCCACGGCGTCGGGCTGCCCGAGCTGGAGCCGCGGGTGTTCTCGTTCAACTCGCCGCACGGCGCCTGCCCGCGCTGCACCGGGCTCGGCCACCAGCAGGAGATCGACCCGGACCTGCTCGTCCCCGATCCGACGCTCTCGATCGCCGACGGCGCGCTCGTCCCGTGGTCGCTCGGCTGGTCGTCCAACTTCTACGACGCGGTCATCGAGGCGATCGGCGACCGCTACGAGATCGACCTCTCGAAGCCGTGGTGCGACCTCACCGACGAGCAGCGCGACCGCTTCCTCCTGGGGACGGGCGGCGAGAAGATCTACGTGAACTACCGCAACCGGATGGGGCGCAAGCGCTCGTACATGCTCGCGTTCGAGGGGATCGTCGAGAGCCTCCAGAAGCGCTACCGCGAGACCGACTCGCAGCAGCAGCGGGAGCGGATCGAGGAGTACATGGCGCTGCGTCCGTGCCCGGAGTGCCTGGGCGCGCGGCTCAAGCCCGAGGTGCTCGGCGTCACGATCGGCGACCGCAACATCCACGACTTCACGCGCATGTCCGTGCAGCGCGCGCTCACCTTCCTCGACGAGCTCGGCCTGTCCAAGACGGATTCGCTGATCGGCGAGCGGATCGTCAAGGAGATCCGGGAGCGGCTGACGTTCCTCGACAACGTCGGCGTCGGCTACCTGGCGCTCGACCGCGCATCGGCGACGCTCTCGGGCGGCGAGGCGCAGCGGCTGCGGCTCGCGACGCAGATCGGCTCGCAGCTCGTCGGCGTCCTCTACATCCTCGACGAGCCGTCGATCGGCCTGCACCAGCGCGACAACGGGCGGCTGATCGAGACGCTCGAGCGGCTGCGCGACCTCGGCAACACCGTCCTCGTGGTCGAGCACGACGAGCAGATGATGCGCTCGGCCGACCACCTGGTCGACATGGGGCCCGGCGCCGGCGAGCACGGCGGCCGCGTCGTCGCCGGAGGGCACGGCGAAGGACGTCGAGCGCAACGCCGAATCGGTCACGGGCGCGTTCCTGTCCGGGAAGCGGACGATCGCGATCCCGCCGCGGCGCGAGGAGGACAACGGCTCCTTCTGGGTGCGCGGCGCGAGCATGCACAACCTGAAGGGCATCGACGTCGAGTTCCCGCTCGGGAAGTTCGTGTGTGTCACGGGCGTGTCCGGGCTCGGGGAAGTCGACGCTCGTGAACGAGATCGTGCTGAAGACGCTCTCGAACCGGCTGCACAGGTCGCGGGTCAAGCCCGGCGACCACGTCGAGTTCGACGGAGTCGAGCACTTCGACAAGGTGATCGACGTCGACCAGTCGCCGATCGGGCGCACGCCGCGCTCGAACCCGGCCACGTACGCGGATCTCTTCACCGCCATCCGCGATCTGTACTCGCAGACCCAGGACGCGAAGGTGCGCGGCTACAAGCCCGGCCGGTTCTCGTTCAACGTGCGCGGCGGCCGCTGCGAGACGTGCAAGGGCGACGGGACGATCAAGATCGAGATGCACTTCCTCCCGGACGTCTACGTCCCGTGCGAGACCTGCAAGGGCGCGCGCTACAACCGCGAGACGCTCGAGGTGCGCTTCAAGGGCAAGTCGATCGCGGACGTGCTCGGGATGTCGGTCGAGGAGGCGCTCGCCTTCTTCGCCAAGATCCCGAAGATCCGCCGCCGGCTCCAGACGCTGCACGACGTCGGGCTCGACTACGTGAAGCTCGGCCAGCCCGCGACGACGCTGTCGGGCGGCGAGGCACAGCGGATCAAGCTGGCGAAGGAGCTCTCGAAGATCGCCACCGGGCGGACGCTCTACATCCTCGACGAGCCCACGACCGGACTGCACTTCGCGGACATCGAGAAGCTGCTCGAGGTGCTCCAGCGCCTGGCGGACGCGGGGAACACCGTGCTCGTGATCGAGCACAACCTCGACGTAATCAAGCAGGCGGACTGGGTGATCGACCTCGGCCCCGAGGGCGGCGAGGCCGGGGGCGAGGTGCTCGTGGCCGGAACGCCAGAGGACGTCGCGCGCGTCGACGCGAGCCACACCGGCAAGTTCCTGCGCGAGCTGCTCGCGGCAGCGGCCGAGCCGGCCGCAGCCTAGGGCCTAGTAGCCGCGGGCTTCCCAGCGGAGCTGCATGCCGACCGTCTTGCCCTGGGCGGCGTTGTCGGAGCGCAGCGTCACCTGGAACTTGTACGTGTGCTTCTCGTTGTTCGTCCAGCGCTCGCGGTCGGCCTGTGCAGGCTCGTCGTCGGCGCTTTCGAACGTCAGCGGGAACTCCGAGAGGAGATCCTTGAAGATCACGCCTGAGCCGTCGCCGAGGTAGTTCGTCGAGTCGGCCGTGAAGCCGCTGCACGAGCCGTTCGTCGCCGACGGGGACGTGCCGCGGGTGACCTTGAAGTCGATGTAGTTGTCGAGCCCGGTGCCGGTGAGGATGCCGTAGAGCCGCACGCGCGCCGACGGGTTGCCGTTGTACTTGATCGTGATGCAGCGCGTGACCGTCTTGCCCGCGGCCGCGTTCGGCAGCGTGAAGAGCGCCTGGTTGCCGTCGCTCTTCGAGAGCTTCGGCGGCCCGTTGTACACGGGCGCGGGCGGCGCCGGAGGAGCGGGAGGAGCGGGGGGAGCGGGGGGCGCGGGAGGCGCAGGCGGCGCAGGGGGCGCCGGCGGGGTGTACGACGGAGGCGGGGTGTAGGACGGAGGCGGGTTCGGATTGAAGCTCGGCGGAGGAGGCGTCACCGGGGGCAGCGGCAGGCCGCCGCCGTTCCCGTCGGTCGTCGTCGCGGGCGGAACCGGGTTCCCGGGGGTGAGGATCGGCGTCGTGATCGGCGCCGTCGTCGGGCAGGCGGCCGCGTTCTCAGGGCTCGCGGCCGAGCAGTTCGGCGTGCCGGAGCCCGTCCCGTCGCCGCCCGCGAGGGCGACCGCGACGAGCAGCGGGATCACGAGGACCGAGAGCAGGATCGCGAGCCAGCGGCGGCGCCTGTGCTCGTCGTCGTGCATGGGCGGCGGCGCCGACTTGTAGTACGGGTCGTCCGACGGATCGTCGTCGGGGCCCTGGATCTCGGGCTCGTGGACGTCGTTCATGGTCTAGCCCGTGCCCTTGCCGGCGTTGTAGTGGTCGAGGACCTGCGCGGGCGTGAGCGCGACGTTGTAGAGCGAGACCTCGTCGATCCAGCCGGCCCAGTAACGGCCCGTCGCCTGTGCGTTCTCGGCGATCCGCAGGGCGGTGGCGTTGGCCGTGATCGGCCCCGGTCGCGGCCACCGTGGCGTCCTGGACGCCGTCGAGGTAGATGTACTTGTTCGCGCCGTCGTAGACCGCGACGATGTGATGCCAGACGCCGTCGTTGATCGACGTGGCGCCGTTCAGGTTTCCGTTCGTCGGTCCGCTCGTGCCGAACTGCGACGGGTTCGTGTTGCCGTTCCGCATCAGCCGGTAGCCGGCCGTCGAGCCCTTGGAAAGGATGGTCGAGTTGTTGATCAGCGTGTTCGAGCGGATCCAGGCCTCGATCGTGATGTTGCCGACGATGTCGAGCGAGGCCGCGTCGGCCACGTTCACGTACTCGTTCGTGCCGTTGAACTGCACCGAGGTGGTCGTGTCGCCGGTGAGCGCCCCGGCCGCCGCGAGCGTCGGCGTGTTCGTGTACGTGCCGGTGTTCGCGCCGGCGCTGTCGGCCGCGTTCGTGCCGGCGGCCTCGTTGAGCTTCCAGTAGCTGACGAGCCCGGTCATCGCCGAGATGACCTCGGCGTAGGTCTCGATCGTGACGTTGAAGTTCGTCGCGCCGCTCGTGTGGGACGCGTTGTCGTTCGCCGTGACCGAGTAGACGTAGGTGTTGCCCGTGACGAGCGGCGTGTTCGCCGTGAGCAGCGCCGAGCGGTACGCAGTACGAGACCGCGTTCACCGTCCAGGGGCCGCCGGCCGTCGTCAGCGCCACCGAGCCCGTGCCGGTGTCGAACGTCGTCATGTTGGCCGTGACCGAGGAGATCCCGCTCGCCGGGTTGCCCGCGTCGGTCGCGTTCGCGTAGACGTAGTACTGGCCGCCCTGGCGAATCTTGCCCGGCGTCAGGCCGGTGGTCTTGGCGATGATCGAGCCGGTCACCGTCGGGTTCGAGAGATCCGGGTTGGCCGAGAACGTGCTCGGGTTCTGGGTGATCGAGCTGAACGCGGCCCAGGCGACGGTGGCCGAGCCGAGGGCGACGAAGATCGCGCAGACGATGGTGGCGACGCGCATCACTGGTTCCGCGCCTCCCACTTGAAGGTCGCCGTCGACGGAGAGGCCCTCGACGGCGTTCGTGTTCGCCATCGTGACCTCGAACTTGTAGGAGTGGTTCTCGGGGTTCGTCCAGACCTCCTGGACGCGCGCCGAGTCGTAGTGCGCCGTGACCGTCGCGGGGGCGAGCGCCGTGTTGTAGACGGCGACCTCGTCGAGGCGGCCCGCGAAGTAGTTCGCGGCCGTCTGGAGGCGGCCGAAGTCGATGTTCGCGGACGCCGTCTGCGCGTTCACGCCGCCGGTTCCGGTCGCGGCCTGCTGCCCGTCGACGTACAGGACGAGCGCACCGCTCGCGCGGACGCGGGTGAAGACGACGTGGTGCCAGTTGCCGTCATTGAGGCCGGCGGCCGACTGGATCGTGGTGTCGGCATTGCCCGTCCCGGCGAGCACGCGGCCCGCGGACGAGAGAGAGATGCCGAAGTCGTTGGTCACACCGGCCGTGTTTGCGTCCACGAGCCCGGCGCCGGTCGTCCAGGCGCCGCCTGCGCCGATGCCCTGCGTCGAGTTGAACCAGAACTCGAGCGAGAAGTTGTCCGAGATCTGGCGCGCGACGCGCACGTAGTCGTCGGTTCCGTCGAACACCGTCGACCCGTTCGTGTCGCCGGGGATCGCTCCTGTCCCGGTGAGGACGCCGCCGTTCAGCGTTCCGTTGTTCGTGCCGACCGAGTCGTCGGCGGTGATGTCGTAGACCCGGTAGTTGTCCATGTGGAGGCCGGTGGTGTTCGTGACGTTCACCGCGGAACCGGGGGAGCCGAGACGAACACCGGGCACGCCGGTGGCGATGGCGTTGTCCACGACGTTGACGCGCTGGACGCCGTCGACGTAGAGCCGGATCGCCGTGCCCACCATCTCGAGGCGAACGCGGTAGGTGTTCCCCGCGGTCAGCGTCTGGTTGAAGCTGCCGAGCATCGTCTGGGTGCCGTTGATGTCCTTGTAGAGCTCCCAGCGGGGCGTGCCGGCGTTCGAGTAGCGCGCCAGGTACCAGGTGCCCGTGCCGGTCGTGATCGACGTGTCGTAGCGTCCGAGGACGCCGATCGCGTCGTTCGCGATGAGCGTCCGCACGTAGACGTCGCCCTCGACGGCGTAGTCGTCGGTCGCGGGCGTTCCGGACGACGTGTAGACCGCGACGCCGGTTCCGTTCTTGCGGGTGCGGTTCGCATCCGTGATCACGCCGTCCTGCTCCGAGATCACCTGCTGCGTCCAGGTTGCGCCGTCCTCGCCGGTGTGGGCCTCGAGCAGCGTTCCGTTCGTGCCGGTGAACGTGTCGTACGAGACCTCGTGGTCGAGGCGCCACTGGCTGACGATGCCCGCGGTGCCGGCGACGGTCGCCGCGTAGGTCGAGCTGCCGGTGCACGAGTAGTCGGGGATGCCGGCCGCGTAGGTCGTCGGGTAGTTCGAGAGGAGTCCGTCGTAGAGGACGCCGTTGCCCTTCCCCAGGAAGTCGCAGGTGTCCGGCGTGAAGCCGGCGCACGAGCGGAACGACGGCGACGGGTCGGTGCCGCGCGTGACCTTGACGGTCAGGAAAGGAGCGAGCGCGCCCGTGACGTCGGCGTAGTGCTTCACCGTCGCCGGGAGCGAGCCCGAGTACGAGGCGCGGATGCAGCCCGAGTCGGTCGCGCCGGGGTTGGCGTTCGTGAGCGACAGCACGGCGCCGTTCGCGTCGTTGTCCGTGAGGATCACCGAGCCGGAGCCGAACGAGCTGCCGGTGTTGTCGGTCGTCGCGAAGAACGCCGCGTGGATGACGCCGACGGCCGTCCCGGCGATGCCGGCGACGACCATGACGATCAGGAACTTGCGGAGACGCCTAGTGCGCGGACGCATCGGCGGACTCCTTCTCGTCGTCCTCGTCGGAGCTCCAGAGACGGCGCAGCTCGAGCCCCGCAAGCAGGATGAGCGGGAGGACGAGGAACGCGAGCCGTCCGAACTTGCTGCCGAGCCGGTTCGTCAGGTAGCCGATCTTCGGGATGTGGTACTCGGCCTTGCCGATCGTGCCGTTGCGGGCGATCTGCCAGCGCTCGACGCCGGTGTTCGCGTCGCCCTTGGTGACGAACGCGACTCCCTCGGGCAGGACGCGCATCTGGATGACCCGGTGCGACAGCAGCCGCTCGGCGTTCTCCGGGTCGCGGAAGCTCACGACGTCGCCGACCTTCGCCTCGAGCGGCGAGATCGTCTTGACGACGATGACGTCCCCGGTGGAGATGGTCGGCTCCATGCTCCCCGAGAGGACGGTGAACGAGTGCATCCCGATCGCCAGAGGCAGCGCGATCGAGGCCGCGATCACCGCGGCGAACCCGGCCAGGAAGAGGCCGAAGATCCGCACGATGCGACCGACCGTGGAACGACGAACGCGGGCGTCCCACGCCCGCGCATATGCCGCGGAGATGTCGTGTGACGTCGTCGCCGAGGTCACGAGTTACGCGCCTCCCAGGTGAAGGAAGCCGTCCCCGTCTGGTTCTGCGCTGCGTTGTTGTCGTTCAAGGTGATCGTGTAGCGGTACGAATGGAACTCGTTGAGCGTCCAGCTCTCCGGGGTGCCCGTGATGGGATCGACGACCCCGGTCGCCCAGTCGGTTCCGAACGCGTTGAGTGCGCCCTGGTAGATGACGCCGGCGCCCTGGCCGATGTAGTTCGTCGCGTCGGCCGTGAATCCGGCGCAGGAATCGAAGGACGGCGACGGGTCCGTCCCGCGGGTGATGGTGAGCGTGAGGTACGGCGCGAGCCCGCCACTCGACGCGCCGTAGAGGTGCACATTCGCTGCGAGGGAACCCGTGTAGGTCACCCGCACGCAACTCGAGTCGGCGTCGCCGGGCTTCGCGTTCGCGAGGCTCAGCATCGCCGTCGAGGAGTCGTTGTCCGTGATCGACACCGTGCCGGAGGCGAACGAGTTGCCGGTGTTCGTCGTCGTCGCCGTGTAGGCCGAGTAGACGCCGAAGCCGGCCAGCCCGAGCGCTGCGCAGAGGACGGTCAGGAAGAGCAGCTTGTTGCGGCCCTTCCGCCGCCGCCGCACAGGCTTTTGGGCCTGGACGCCGCCGTCGGTGTGGATGATCTGGATTGAGAGTCTCATGTGCTTGGTGTGGTGACGATCTCGAGCCTGATCTGCTCAGACCTCGCTCCCCACGACTCGTCTGTCGCGGAGGTCGGGATCCAAGCCAGAACCTGCAGATCTGACGTCTCGTGGCTCTCGAGAGCGAAGGCCGGAGTTCCGGCTCGAAGCTGCCCGAGCGACCCTTCGAAGAGCGTCCCGCCGCCGGTCATGACCCTGACTACGAGCGACTCGTCGAGTTCGCCCGTCGCCGGGATGGCCTGGAGACGGAGGTCGAGCTTGCCGCCTGTCGCGTTCCGGATCTCGAAGGCTCGCGCCACGCCCTGTTCCGAATCCGTCGCTCGAATTGCCACCGCTTCGTCCGAGCCCGTGGTCGTCGCGATTGCGATGTCCAGGGACGGTGCTACGAGGAGGGCCACATCCGCGGGGGGCGGATTGAGACCTCCGTCGACTCGCCAGCCGGCGAGTGCGATTGCCGCGAGGACGACTCCGGCAACGAGTGCCAGCCAGTCGATCCGTGTACGTGTTGCCGCAAGCAAGACGTGCTCTCCTGATCGGCTGGGAGCGAAGGCGGTGTTCTTCATCTCCGCTCCCAGCTCGATTCAGGCGTCAGTCTTGGCTAGCTCGTCCTAGTTGTTCCGTGCCTCCCACGTGAACGTGTGCGCACCGGAGCTCAGAGCGCTGGTGTGGGCGTTCGGCGTCGTGTCGTCCACCACGGTGATGGTGAAGCGGTAGTCGACCGAGTCGTTCGTTGCCCACGCAGCGCCACCGGCCTTGCCGTCGACGCCGGCGGCGTACGTGGTCGCGAAGGACCCGAGTGCACCGTTGTAGGCCGTCGAGGACGAGGTGAAGCCCGTGCAGTTCATCGTGTTGTCGGGCGCAGTGATGCCCGAGCCGCGCTCAACCTGGAGGTTGAAGGCAGCGCCGTTCGTGACCGCGGACGTGTAGAGCTTGACGCTCGACGCCAGCGATCCGCCGTAGGTGACCCGGATGCACTTCGCCGTGCTCGTGCCCGGACCCTGGTTCGTGAGGCTGTAGAGCGTCGTCGAACCAGCGTGCTGAGAGATCGAGACCGTACCGGCGGTGATCGTGTTGCCGGAGTTGGTCGTGGTGGCCGTGAACGCCGAGTAGACGCCCCAACCGGCCACGCTCCCGACGACTCCGAGAAGGAGCAGCGTCGTGAGCAGATTACGTGTACGCCTGGCCATGTATTTCTCCTTGAGTAGCCGCAGACTGACCTTACGAATGAAGGTTTCGGCTCCATCGGGGTGGGTCGTCATGACCCTTTCGGGTGATCCCACCCCTCGCTCCGTGGTACGCCAACTGGCCTGAGGCCGCTTGGCGCCAAGGGATAAGCTGATCTCGATGGAGGCCCAGGCCGCACCCAGGAGCACCGAGCGGGACTGGTGGCTTCGCTCGATTGGGGTACTCATCACCCCCCGTTCGACGTTCCTCGCGCTCCGCGACGAGTCGAAACAGGCCCTCGACGCGCGGCAGGACGTCGTTCTGGCGCTGGTCTTGCTCGCCGGAATCGGCGGGGCGCTCGCCCTTCCCGGGACGGGGACGCTCATGGACGACCCCGCGCGGGACGGAATCACGATCGCCGTGATCCTGTTCATCGCCGGCGCGCTCTACGGCGCGGCGACGTACTGGGTCGGCGGTAGCGCGCTCGCGCTCGGGATCAAGGGCGCTGGCGGCGAGGGAACAGCGCGCGGCTCACGCCATCTGCTGGCGTTCGCGGCCGCTCCCTTGGCGCTCGAGCTGTTCGTGATCTGGCCGATCCGGCTCGCCGTCTACGGCGACCACGTCTTCCACAGCGGCGGCCGCGACTCGATCAGTGCAGGCCGTTGGGTGTTCTACGGCGCCGACATCGCCTTCTCGCTGTGGGCGATGGGGCTCCTGATCCTCGGCGTCATAACGGTGCATGCGTGGCCGCTGCTCCGCTCGCTGGGCGCGTTGCTCCTCACCGTTCTCGCGCTCGCCGCGGTCGGGATCGTCTTCGCGTACGCGTTCTAGAGCTCGGCCTCGAAGCGCGCGAGCTCGTCGTCCGGGATCGAGTACGTGTGCTCGTCCTCGGGGAAGGCGCCCGAGCGGACGTCGGTGGCGAAGCGCTCCAGCGCGTGCTTGATCGTGTCGCCCACCTCGGCGTAGCGCTTCACGAACCGGGCGTGCTTGCCGTCGTAGAGTCCGATCAGGTCGTGGAGGACGAGCACCTGGCCGGAGCAGTCCGGGCCTGAGCCGATCCCGATCGTGGGAATGGTGAGCGCCGCCGTGACGCGGGCTGCAACCGCCGCCGGAACGGCCTCGAGCACGAGCGCGAAGCACCCTGCGTCCTGCAGCTCGAGCGCGTCGTCGTAGAGCTTCTTCGCCTGCTCGGCCGTGCGGCCCTGCGCCTTGAAGCCGCCTAGCATCGTGGCGGTCTGGGGCGTCAGGCCGAGGTGGCCCATGACCGGAATCCCCGCGCCGACGATCGCGCGCACCCGGTCGGCCTCGGGGCCTGCGCCCTCGAGCTTCACCGCGTCCATGCCGGCCTCCTTGACGAAGCGCACCGAGTTGCGCACCGCATCCTCGTCCGAGGCCTGGTAGGAGCCGAACGGCAGGTCGCCCACGACGAGCGGCCTCTTCGCCCCACGCGCGCACGCGCGCGCGAGCATCAGCATCTCGTCCATCGTGGCCGGAACGGTGGAGTCGTGGCCCAGGATCGTCATCGCGGCCGAGTCGCCCACGAGGACGACGTCCATCCCCGCCTCATCCGCCAGCCGGCCCGTCGGGAAGTCGTAGGCCGTGACCATCACGATCGTGCGGCCCTCGGCCTTCATCGCGGCGAGCTCGGTCAGCGGCATCTTCACGCCCACGATCCTTCCAGAACCACGTTGTCGATGAGCCGTGTGCCGCCCGCACGGACTGCGACGGCGAGCACGGTTCGGGTGTTCCAGTGCGCGGTCTCGGCGTAGTCGATCTCGAGGCCGGGTTCGGCTTGGAGGACGGCCCGGGCGGCGGCAGCGGGATCGTCGCCGCGGCGAAACGCCTCCTCGCCGGCCGCGAGCGCACGTGGAATCGCGCGCGCCGCCTCGCGCTCGGCGTCGCTCAGGTAGGCGTTGCGCGACGAGAGCGCCACGCCGTCGGCGTCGCGCACGGTGGGGAGGACGCGCAGCTCGATCCCCAGGTCCAGGTCGGCGATCAGCCGCGCGATCACCTCGGCCTGCTGTGCGTCCTTCTGGCCGAAGTAGGCGCGATCGGGCTCGAGGATCGAGAAGAGCCGCGCGCACACGGTGGCGACGCCGCGGAAGTGACCCGGCCGCGAGTCGCCCTCGAGTCCCTCGGAAACCCCGGCCACGTCGATCCACTCGTCGAAGCCCGGCGGGTAGATCTCCTCCGCGGCCGGCAGGAACACCAGGTCGGCGCCGCCCGCCGCGAGGAGCTTCAGGTCGCCGGCCTCGTCGCGGGGATAGCGGGCGAGATCCTCGTGCGGCCCGAACTGGGCCGGATTCACGAAGACGCTCACGGTGACGAAGTCGCACTCGACGCGCGCGGCGCGGACGAGCGAGAGGTGCCCGTCATGGAGCGCGCCCATCGTGGGGACGAGTCCGACCGTTCCCTCCGTCGGATGTGCGGCCCGCGCCTCGGCCGCCGTTTCGGCGACCTTCATTCCGGGCGGGCCGCCGTCGCGTCGGAGAGCGCGCGGTAGAGCGCCTCGAACTCGGGGTGCCGCTCGTGGATGGCGGCGACGTGGCCGTCGACGGTCTTCCAGTCGCCGCGCAGGTGCGGGCCGGTGGGCACGAAGCCATTCTCCATCGTCCGGCGCATGAGCGGCTCGAGCGCCTCGACCGGCGCGCCGACCTCCTCGAAGATCTCCGCCGCGACCCGGTGCAGCGTGACCACGAACGCGGCGGCGAACGCTGCGCCCGCGTGGTAGAGCGGGCGGTTCGCGTCGGAGAGCTCGAACGGCCGCAGCCCGAGCGTCTCGGCGAGCGCGAAGCCCGTCTCGAGCGCCTCGGGCGAATCGCCGCTCACCGCGCTCCAGATCCCGTCGAGCTGCTCCGGGCCGCGTTCGAGGACGAACGCCTGCAGCGGATGGAGGCTGAACCGCCGCGTGTGCGGCGCCAGGGCCTCGAGCGTCGTCGCGCCGCTCGGGTGTGCGATCCACGGGCCGACCGGAACCTGCGCCGCCACCTCGGGGATGGCCGTGTCCGGCACGCAGAGGAGGACGAGATCCGCGCCCTCCCAGCCGTGCGAGCGCGTGGTCACCGTGACCGGGAGGCCGCGCTCGCGCAGGCGCGCAGAGAACGCCCGTCCGAGACGGCCGTCGCCGACGACGCAGATCGATTCGAAGGTCATAGCGGCTCCAGTTCCTCGCGGATACCGGGCGGCCGCAGTCTAGCTGGAGGGTCTAGTCGCGGTGGCGCCGGCCGCGGTCGCCGTGGTGGCGGCCGCGATCGTTGTCGTCGTCGTCGCCGTGATGGCGTCCGCGATCGTTGTCGTCGCGGTTGCCGTGATGCCGGCCCCGGTCGTTGTCGTCGTCGCGGTTGCGCCCGCGGTTTCCGTGCCGGCGGCCCTGGTCGTCGTTGTCGTCACGGCCTTGGTCACGATTGCCGTGGTGGCGGTTGCGGTCGCCGTGGTGCTTGCCGCGGTCGCGATCCTTGCCGCGGTTGCCGTGGTGGCGGCCGCGATCGTCATCGTCCTCGGCGCCCGACGAGTGATTGCTCCCGTGCTTGTGGCCGTGATCGTGTTTGTGGCCACGGTGCTTCTTGCCGCGGTGCCGCTTCCACCAAGGCGTGTCGTCGTCCTCGCCCTGGTCGACGCCGCCGGTCGCCTGGCCGGGGGGAGGCGGAGGCGGCGGAGGCGTCGGGTTCGGATCGACGGGCGGCTCGCCGGGAGTGCCGGGGGTGCCGGGAGTTCCGGGATTCCCCGGTGAGCCCGGGTTCCCGAAGGGCGGCGCGGGCGGGCTGCCGGACGGCGTCGTCGGCCCGTCGTTTCCGATCGGCTGGGCGGGCGTCGACGGTGAGGCCGGCGAGGCCGGCGGGGACGAGATGAGGCTCCCGCCGACGGGCGACGGAGCAGGCGGCGGCAACGTGCCGGCCTGCGAGCCCGGAGGCGGAGGCGTGGCCGTGGGCGTGGACGGCTGCGCCGACGGTGGAACCGCCACGGTCGCCGTCCCGTCCGAGCGGGGCACGGGCAGGGGCAGAGGTCCGAGCGACTGCGTGTCGACTCCGAGTGAGCGGAGGACTCCGAAGAAGCCGAGCACGAGCGCAAGCGCTGCGAGCGGCCCGATCGTTGCGATCAGCCCGCGGCGCACGGCATCCCTTCATCCCTTGATTGCGGCGGTACTACGAAAATACGAAACAACCCCCCTGCTGTCCCATCGGCCCGTTAGCGCAGGACTTTAGCTGGAACCGCGGTCGGACCCGGACGTCACCCGAAGCCACTAGACTCCTTTGGCGATGCCGATCTACGAGTTCGTGTGCATGGAGTGCGAGGGCCATTTCGAGGAACTCCTCAGGCTCAGCGACGCCGATCCGGACTGTCCCGACTGCGGATCTCCGAAAACGCGCCGCCAGCTCTCCGTGTTCGCCGCTCACGGCGCCGCCGAGCAGCCGAGCTTTGGCGGAGGCGCCGGGGGCTGCTGTGGCGGAAGCTGTGGCTGCGGTTGACGCACTGACGAGAAGCGAGTCTCTCGCCGCCTACGCGGCGGAAACATCCGTCTGCACGCGCTGCCGCCTCGCCGAGGGCCGCACCCAGGTCGTGTTCGGCGTGGGCGACCCGAACGCCGACCTCATGTTCGTGGGCGAGGCGCCCGGCTTCCACGAGGACCAGCAGGGCTACCCGTTCGTCGGCGCTGCCGGGAAGCTCCTCGACAAGCTCCTCGCGGGGATCGGGCTCGACCGCGAAAGCGTCTACATCGCGAACGTCCTCAAGTGCCGCCCGCCCGGCAACCGCGACCCGCAGCCCGACGAGATCGACGCGTGCGAGCCGCACCTCTTCCGCCAGCTCGAGCTGATCGAGCCGAAGCTCGTCGCGACGCTCGGCAACTTCGCCACCAAGCTGCTCTCGGGCAAGCCGGACGGGATCACGCGCGTGCACGGGACGCCGCAGGAGGCGAGCGTCGGCGGCCGCACGGTGACGCTCTACCCGATCTTCCATCCCGCGGCGGCGCTCTACACGCCGGCGATGCTGCGGACGCTCGAAGAGGACTTCGCCCGCATCCCGGCCCTGCTCGGCCGCACCGTCACCGCGGCCCCGTCGGCCGAGGTGATCGAGCTGCACGCCGTGGCGCCGCCCGAGCCGGCGCTCCCCGCCGTCGAGCAGCTCGACCTGTTCTAGCCCCGGCGATGACCGAGCTCACGTCCTCCTCTCCCGAGGAGACCGAGCGCATCGCGGCCGGCCTGACGGCGGAGCTCGAGCCGGGCGACGTCGTGGCCGTCTCGGGCGACCTCGGCGCCGGCAAGACGACCTTCGTGCGCGGCGCGTGCCGGGCGCTCGGCGTGACGGTCGCGGTGACGAGCCCCACGTTTGCGATCGGCCACCGCTACCCGGGCCGGGTTCCCGTGGCGCACCTCGACCTCTATCGCTTCGAGACGATCGGTGAGGCCGACTGGGCCGATCTCGAGCCGTACTTCGACGATGCGGTCGCGTTCGTCGAGTGGCCCGAGGCGGGGGAGGGCTTCCTGCCGGAGCCGCGCCTGCGGGTGCTGTTGCGGCTCACAGAGGGCGACCGTAGACTGATCGACGTCCAGAAACCCCTGGAAAACAAGGGAAACTGATGCTGCTTCTCGCCTTCGACACCGCGACCGACGCCGCCACCGTGGCGCTCCTTCGCGACGGCGAGGTGCTCGGCGAGCGACGTTCGCGCGCGTTTCGAGTGCTGGCGGACGCCGATGAACTGCTGGCCGAGGCGGGATCGGAGCAGGCGAACCTCGACGCAATCGCCGTCGGAACCGGGCCCGGGAGCTACACCGGCCTACGCATGGGGCTGGTCACCGCGCGCACACTCGCGTTCTCGCTCGGCGTTCCCACCGCGGGCGTCTCGACCCTCGACACGCTCGCCGCGGGGTCGCCCGGGGCGGTCCCGGTGCTCGACGCGCGGCGCGGAGAAGTGTTCACGCGCGCGAGGGGGGCGCCGACCGTGGTGAAACCGGAGGAGCTCCAGGTCGAGGCAGGCACGCGCTACGTCGGCGACGGGGCCGTGCTCTACCGGGCCGGGATCGAGGCCGCGGGCGGCGTCGTCCCCGAGGACGAAAGCGACGAGCACGTCCCCTGGGCGCGCAACCTGGCCGCGCTGGCGTCCGAGTTCGGGTCGGCCGACACGCTGGAGCCGCTCTACCTGCGCATCCCGGATGCCGAGAAGAACCGCGCGGCGGGCACACTCAAGCCATGACGCTCGACTTCCGCAGGCTGACGCTCGGCGACCTCGACGCGATCGAGTTGATCGAGCGCACCGCCTACCCGACGCCGTGGTCGCGGTCGATGTTCGCGGGCGAGCTGGCCAAGCCGTCGTCGATCTCGCTCGGCGCGTTCGACGACGAGGACGCCAGCCTGGTCGGCTACCTGATCATCTCCCGCTATGTCGACGCGTGGCACGTGATGAACGTCGCGGTCGCGGAGCGCTACCGCCGCCGGGGAATCGCGACGCGGATGCTCGAGGAGCTCTTCCGCGCCACCGCCGACGACGAGCGCCGCGGCTACACGCTCGAGGTGCGCGTCTCGAACACGTCCGCGATCGCGCTCTACGAGAGCCTCGGCTTCACGCCGACCGGCGTGCGGCGCGGCTACTACACGGACAACCGCGAGGACGCGCTCGTCATGTGGAAGGACCCGCTCGCCCAGCAGGTCGAAGCGCGGGCGAATTGATCCTCGGGATCGAGACCTCGTGCGACGAGACGGCCGCGGCCGTCGTCACCCGCGACGGGGAGATCCGCTCGAACGTCGTCGCATCCCAGGCCGAACTGCACGCGCGCTACGGCGGCGTCGTCCCCGAGATCGCGTCGCGGCGGCATCTCGAGCTGTTCGCGCCGGTGGTGCAGGAGGCGCTCGATGAGGCCGGTGCCGGGTTCGCCGACCTCGAGGCGGTCGCGGTCACACGCGGCCCCGGGCTCATCGGAGCGCTGCTGGTCGGCGTCTCGGCCGCGAAGGCGCTCGCGTGGTCGCTGCGCCTGCCGCTCGTCCCCGTGGATCACCTGCACGCGCACGTCGCCGCGCTCTACCTCGAGCCGGAGCCGCTCGAGCCGCCGTTCCTCGCGCTGCTCGCAAGCGGCGGGCACACGCTGCTCCTCGACGTCACCGACCGCTCGGGCTACCGCGTGATCGGCACGACCCTCGACGACGCGGCCGGCGAGGCGTTCGACAAGGGCGCGCGGCTCCTCGGCCTCGGCTACCCCGGCGGCGCCGCGATCGACCGTCTTGCCCAGGAGGGCGATCCGGAGGCGTTCGCATTTCCGGTCGCCAAGGTTCCCGGGCTCGACTTCTCCTTCTCGGGCGTGAAGACGGCGCTCGTCTACGCGGTCCGCGACCTGGGCCCGGAGGAGCTGGAGCGCCGCCGCGCCGATCTCGCCGCCTCCTACCAGCGCGCGATCGTGCGGGCGCTCGTCGAGCGGACCCGGGCCGCGGCCGAGGAACTGAACGCGTCGCAGATCGCCGTCGTCGGCGGCGTTGCGGCCAATTCGGAGCTTCGCGCGGCCTTCCCGGACGCGGCGCTTGTGTCGCTCCAACTCTGTACCGATAACGCGGCAATGGTCGCTTCTGCCGGCAGGTTCGTACAGGCGATTCCGTATCCTCGGTACCTTGAGCTCGATGCGTATGCCTCCGCGGCGTAATCCGAGGCGCCGTGCGGCGGGTCCGGCCGTTCTCGCGCTCGTGGCGGCCTGCGCCGTCGCGGTCGTCTTCGCGGCGCCTGTCCTCGGCGCCGGCGAGTCCGCGCTCCAGGCGGCGGCCTCGGCCTGGAACGACATCTTCGGCGAGCGCCCGGAGTCGGCCCAGGCCGACCGAATGATCGTCGTGCTCGCGGCGCCGTCGCTCGCCGACGCGGTCGCGCTCTCCGAGTCGATGCCGACGCCGGCCGATCAGAAGCGCTTGCTCGCCGAGGCCGAGGCCTCGCAGCGGCTGCTCCTCGAGCGGCTCGCCCAGCGCGGCGTCAAGGTCAAGCGCGAGCACACCTTCACGCGCACGCTCAACGGCTTCTCCGCGGTGCTCGACGGCCGCGCGCAGGCCGAGCTGGAACGGATGGACGGGATCGTCGGCGTCTATCCGGTGCGCACGCTCTACCCGGCGGCGCTGACCGCCGAGGCGCTCACGCGGCCCGAGTTCGCCGCGGGCGCGGGGCGCAGGCTCGACGCCGCGCTCCCCGGCTTCGACGGCACGGGCGTGAAGATCGCGCTGCTCGATTCCGGGGTCGATCTCGACCATCCCTACCTCGGTGGGCGCGTCCGCCCCGGCTACGACATCGTGGACGGCGACCGCCGCGCCGCCGCCGAGCCGAAGCCGGACGATCCCGGCCGCGTCGAGCCGCACGGCACGCGCATGGCGGGGATCCTCGTCGGCTCGAACGGCCCGAGCGGCCTCCAGGGCGTCGTTCCCGGCGCGACGGTCGTCCCGATCAGGATCCTCGGCTGGGAGCAGACCGACGACGGCTCCTACGCGCTGCTCGGCCACGGCGACACGCTGCTCGCCGGACTCGAGCGCGCGGTCGACCCGAACCGCGACGGCGACGTCTCCGACGCTTTGCCGATCGCGCTCGCCGCGGTCGTCGAGCCGTACGCGTCCTTCCCCGACAGCCCGGAGGCCCGCGCGGTCGCCGGCGCCGCGAAGCTCGGGCACGCTCGTCGTCGCTCCCTCAGGGAACGACGGTCGTGCGGGCCGCGGCTTCGGAACCGTCGGCGATCCCGGCGGCGCCGCCGCCGCGCTGACCGTCGGCGCGGTCGACCTGCGCGCCACGACGCTCGAGGCCGACACGCAGGTTTCCGCCGGCGGCGACAACGTCTTCTCCGGCGCCGCGCCGGTGCTCGGCGTGCTTCCGCCCGAGGGACAGCTCGAGGCGGTCGCGCTCTCCGGGCCGTCGCTCGCCGATCTCGACCGGGCCGCGAGTGACATTGCCGACGGCTCGACCCTGGCCGACTTCTTCGACACGAACGGCGTGAGCCGCGTGGCCGGACGGGCGGCGATCCTCCCGGCCGGAAGCGCTCTCGACGCCCGCGTGCGCAACGCGGTCGCGGCCGGCGCGGGCGCGGTGCTCGTCGCGGGAACGAGGGTGCGGGCCGGCTCGCTCGACCTCGACGAGGGAACCGCGGTGCCGGTCGTCGGGCTTCCCGCCGATGCCGGAACGGATGCACTCGACGCGCTCGTTGATGGCACGGCCGTGACGGTCTCCTTCGGCGGCGTGCGCGGCGTCGCGAACGGCCTCGCCGGTGACGTGGCCCCGTTCTCCTCGGGCGGCATGGCCTTCGGCGGCCAGGTGAAGCCGGACGTCGTCGCGCCGGGCGTCGGGATCGCGACCTCCGACGGCGGGCGCAACTCGGACGGCACCGAGCGCTACGCCACCGCGACCGGCTCGAGCGTCGCCGCGGCGGTCGCCGCCGGCGCAGCCGCCGCGGTCTCCCAGGCGCGACCAGGACTGACGACCGGAGAGCTGCGCAGCCTGCTTGTCGGCAGCGCCCGCCAGATCGTCCTCGAGACCGGCCCCGAGCCGGTGACCGTGCAGGGCGCCGGCATCGTCGACGCCACGGGAGCCGCCTCGGCCGAGATCGCCGCCGAGCCGGTCACGCTTGCGTACGGCCGCGTGAGCGGAGACGGCTGGCAGGTCACGCAGACCGTCCGGATCCGAAATCTTTCGACCCGCGCGCTCGAGATCGACCTCGGCCTCGCGCGGGACACCTGGGGCGTCCCCGAGCTGAGCTTCGCGGCCTCGCCCGCACACATCTCGATCATCCCCGGCGCCACGGCCGAGGTCGCGCTCGTCGCGTCCGGCATCGGCCCGCTCGAAGGGAGCGCCGGCGGCGCGTTCGTCGTCTCGCCGCAGGGCTCGCGCCCCGTGCGGCTTCCGTGGGCGGTCAGCTTCCGCGAGCAGGGGCCGGCGCCGCTGCTCGCCAACGTCACGCTCTCGGCCGAGGAGTTCACCGCCTCCGACGTCGCGCCCGCCGTGCTCGCGTTCCGCGCCGGCAGCGTCGAGGCGGACGAGAACGGCCAGGCGGTCGAGCCGGTGCAGCTTCTCGTCGTCGAGCTGTGGCGCGGCGAGACGCGCCTCGGCGTCCTCACCCGGCTCCACGATCTTCTGCCCGGCCGCTACGCGCTGGGCGTCACCGGCCGCGGCCCTCGCGGTCGCGTACTGCGGCCCGGCGCCTACACGCTGCGCCTCGTCGCCTACCCGCCCTCGGGCGACGTCGGCGCGAGCGCAACGTCGGTGGACGTCCGGTTTACACTCAGCCCGTAGTGACGACCGTCCAGACCCCGACGTCGTTCGCGCAGGAAGACCCGTGGGAGATGGCCCGGGAGCAGCTTCGGCGCACCGCGGCCGTCCTCGAGCTCGACGACGACATGCTCGGCGTGCTCCTCGAGTGCAAGAAGGCGATCGAGGTCTCGATCCCGACGCGGCGCGACGACGGCTCGGTCGACGTGTTCCAGGGATTCCGGATCACGCACAACGTCGCGCGCGGCCCCTCGAAGGGCGGCCTGCGCTACCACCCGGCCGTGACCATGGAGGAGACGAAGGCGCTCGCCATGTGGATGACGTGGAAGTGCGCGCTCATGGAGCTTCCGTTCGGCGGCGCGAAGGGCGGCGTCGTCTGCAACCCCAAGGATCTGTCCATGTCCGAGCTCGAGCGGCTGACCCGGCGCTACACGACCGAGATCATCACGCAGATCGGGCCGGAGAAGGACATCCCGGCGCCGGACGTCGGCACGAGCGCGCAGGTGATGGCGTGGATCTTCGACACGTACTCGATGAACCAGGGCTACTCGGTGCTCGGCGTCGTCACCGGGAAGCCGGTCAACGTCGGCGGCTCGCTCGGGCGCGAGAAGGCGACCGGGCGCGGCGCCGGGTTCTGCGTACGCGAGGCGCTCAGGCGCAGCGGCCGCGAGCTCGCCGGCGCGCGGGTCGTCGTCCAGGGCTTCGGGAACGTCGGCCGCACGCTGGCCGAGCTGCTCCGCGACGAGGGCGCGAAGATCATCGGCCTCTCCGACTCGACGGGCGGTGTCGTCTGCGACACGGGGATCGACCTCCACGACGCGCAGCGCCACAAGGAGCTGACCGGGGCGCTCAGCGGCCTCGCCGGGACGGACGACATCTCGAACGACGACCTGCTGCTCCTCGACTGCGACGTGCTCGCGCCGTGTGCGCTCGAGCAGGTGCTGACCCGCGAGAACGCCGCCGACGTGAAGGCGACGATCGTGTGCGAGGGCGCGAACGGGCCGACCACGGTGGAGGCCGACGAGATCCTTCAGGACAAGGGCGTCCTCGTCCTGCCGGACATCCTCGCGAACGCGGGCGGCGTGGTCGTCTCGTACTTCGAGTGGGTGCAGGGCCTTCAGGAGTACTTCTGGAAGGAGGAGGAGGTCAACCAGCGCCTGGACGACATCATCACGCGGGCGTTCACGCAGACCTGGGACCTTCACGAGCGCAAGGGCATGACCATGCGGCAGGCGGCGTATGCGCTCGGCGTCGCGCGAGTTGCGGAGGCAACCAATATCCGCGGGCTCTACCCATAGCGTTCTCCTCTACTTCGCACCGGAATGCCACCTGTGCGCCGCGGCGCGCCGCGTGATCGACCAGGTGCGTTCCGAGACGCCGTTCGAGCTCGAGGAAATCGACATCACGGGCGACGCCGCGCTCGAGGATTCCTACCGCCAGCGCATCCCCGTGGTCGTGGTCGACGGGGAGCCGGCGTTCACGTTCTACGTGCACCCGGACGGCCTGCGCCGCCGTCTCGGCGTGCTCTAGCCGCGTCACAAAGTCGGTTGTCGACGCGGGCGCGGTTCCCTCCGCACCTTGCGATCCGCCTGGCTATGCTCTGTCACAAGCCATGAACTCGCGACTCGCAACGGCCACCCTCGACGAGGCGCGGATCTCTCCGGAAGACCGTTTCACCGTCGGAGTAGCCGCGCGCCTCAGCCAGTACCTCCGGGTGCTGACGCAGGCGAAGAAGATGGGCAAGGAGCGCATCTCCTCGCAGGAGATCAGCGAGTACACGAACATCAACGCGACGCAGATCCGCCGCGACCTCTCCGGGTTCGGGAAGTTCGGCAAGCGGGGCGTCGGCTACACGGTTGATGGTCTGGCGGGAGAAATTCGCAAGATCCTCCGCACGCAGGGCCAGCACAACATCGCGCTCTTCGGCGCCGGCCGGCTCGGCCAGGCGGTTGCGAGCTCGACCGTCTTCGCCGACCACGGCTTCAACATCGCCGCCGACGTTCGACACCGACCAGGGGAAGGTCGGCCAGCCGATCGACGACCTCGAGGTGCTCGACTACTCGCGCCTCGGCGAGGTCATCCGCGAGAAGAACATCATCGTCGCGGTCTTGGCCGTCCCGGCCGAGTCGGCGCAGGGCGTCGCCGACGACGTCGTGCGCGCGGGCGTGAAGATCATCTTCAACTACACCGACGCGCTCCTGAACGTCCCGTCCGACGTGACCGTGCACACGACGAGCCCGGCCGTCGAGCTCCTCTACGCGCTCTACTTCTACCTCACGTAACTAGCGAGGTCTGGCGCGCGAAGACGACGGTCTCGCCGGGGCCGATCTCGTCGAGCACCGCGACCACGTCGTCGAGCTTCGCGTCCTCGACCGTGACGATGACGCGTGTTGTCGTCGACCTCCGCGGTGTAGCCCGCCTGCCTCGAGGGCGGCGACGATCTTCGCGGGCTTTCCCTTGGTGCCGCGCAGGATCGTGAGCTCCGGCTCCTGCGGTGCGGCCGCGCCGGTGTCCGCTCCGCCTGCGTCCTCCTGGTTGTCGGCCTCGGCCGCGACACCCGACGAGTCCGCGTCGTCATTGCCGCCCGAGAGGGCAACGTACGAGAGCGGGACCGCGAGCGCCAGGGCCGCGGCAACGACCGCGACGAGCCGCCAGGAGGGACGGCTGCGCTCCCGCTTGGGCGCCGGCTCGTCGAGGGCGGCCATGATCGACTCGGTCCGGCCGGGCGAGAGCTCGAGCGGCGGTGACGCCGAGAGCATCCGCTTGCCGGCCGTGGCGTCGGCGACCAGCTCGGTGCAGGCCGCGCATGTGTCGAGGTGCTGCTTCACCTCCGCGCGGTCGGCGGGGTTGAGCGAGCCCTCGACGTAGTCGAGCAGGTCGTGCCGCTGCGGATGTCCCCTGGCCATCTTCATTTCGACTCGTCCTCGGCGCCCTGTGTTCCACGCAGTTGCTTCGCCAGTTCGGCGCGGCCGCGGAACAGGCGAGATTTCACCGTACCCTCGGTCGACTTCGTGATCTCGGCGATCTCCGCGTAGGAGACGCCGAGCACGTCGAAGAGGACGACGGTCACGCGCTGGTGCTCCTCGAGCGAGCCGAGCGCCCGCTGGAGCTCGCCGGAGAGCTGCTCGTCGGCGAAGCGGTCGCGCGGGTCGGCGTCCGTGTCCGTGGGCTCGACGGGGTCGGGCCGGCGGCGCGAGCGGTGGTCGTGGGCGGCGTTCACGCAGATCCGGTAGAGCCAGGTGGAGAAGAGCGATCCGCCGCGGAACGAGCCGAGCCCGCGCCAGGCGCGCACGAACGCGTCCTGCACGGCGTCCTCGGCGTCGGTACGCGATCCGAGCGTGCGCGCCGCGAGCGTGAACATGCGGTGCTGGTGCTTCTCCACCAGCTGCTCGAACGCGAACTTGTCGCCGCGCTGCGCACGCTCGACCAGTTGACCGTCAGGATCCACCCATGAAGGTTCTCATTTGGCACGGCTACCTCCTCGGGGGGACCGGCTCGAACGTCTACACGCGCGCGCTCGCCCGGGCGTTCGCGCGGCTCGGGCACGAGGTCGTCGTCTTCTGCCAGGAGCCGAACCCGGAGCGGTTCGACCTCGGCGGCGCGCGGGTCGTCCGTCCCGACCTCGCCGGCGGCCCGCTGCCGGTGTTCGTCCTCGACCACTACGACTTCGTCGAGGCGCGCTACCTGCAGGAGCTCTCGTGGGAGGAGCGCGGGGACTTCGTCGAGCGCAACGCCGCCGCCGTGCGCGCCGAGCTGCCGGCCGACCTCGTGCTCGTAAATCACGTGCTGCTCGGCGCGCCGGTCGGGCGTCGCCGTGGGCGCGCCGTTCGTCGTCAAGGCGCACGGCTCGGAGCTCGAGTTCTCGATCCGCGGCAACGAGGAGCTCGCCGACTGGGCGCAGGAGTCGCTCGACGAGGCCTCCGCGGTGCTCGCGGGCTCGGAGCACATCCGCGGCGTGCTCGAGGCGGTCGTGGGGCCGGGTGAGTACTCGAACCGCGTGCACATCGTCCCGCCGGGCGTCGACGTGGAGCAGCTGCAGCCGGAGCCCCGCGACGAGGCGCTGGTCGCCCTCGTCGCCCAGTCCGAGCTCGACCCGCCGAACCCCGGCCGCGTGAACGAGCGCTTCGCCGACCCGGGCAACGCCGAGCGGCTCGCAGCGTTCCTCGCGGGCGGCGCGCCCACCGTCGTCTTCGTGGGGAAGCTCTCCGAGGAGAAGGGCGTGAGCCTCCTCCTCGACGCGCTCGACCGGATTCCGGAGGCGCGGGCCGTGATCGTCGGCTTCGGGCCCGAGCGCGACGCCCTCGAGGCGCGCGCGACCGACCGCATCCTCTTCACCGGGCCGCTCGAGCACCGCCACCTGGCGCACCTGTGGCCGCTCGCCGACGTGAGCGTCACGCCGTCGGTCTTCGCCGAGGCGTTCGGGATGGTCGCCGCCGAGGCCGCGGCCTGCGGTTCCCCACCGCTCGTCGCCCGCCATTCCGGCCTGGCCGAGATCGCCGCGGCGATCGAGACCGAGTACCCGCCCCAGTTCCGCCACCTCGCCGCGTTCGAAAACGGCGACGTGAGCGACCTCGAAGTGAAGCTCCGCGAGCTTCTTGCGCTCTCGGCCGAAGACCGGACGCTGCTCGGCGCCGCCGCGCGCAAGGCGGCGGTCGAGCACTTCAGCTGGGAGCGGATCGCCGCTCTAATACTTTCGCTTTGATACTTTCGCGCGATGGGAGAGGCGAAGCGCCCTAACCCGGACGAGGCGCTGCGTCTCGCCCGGGAACGATTCGACGAGGCCGAGGACTTCACGCTCGCCGTCGAGGAGGAGTTCGCGATCCTCGATCCGGAGACTCTCGGGTTGGTAAACCGCTTCGAGGAGCTCCAGGCCGCGTCGGTGGGAAGCGACCTCGACGGCTCGCTTGTCGGCGAGCTGATCGCGTCCGAGGTCGAGATCCGCACCGGGCGGTGTACCGAGTTCACGGAGGCGGCGCAGCGTCTCGGCGAGCGGCGCGCCCAGCTCCTCCGCCTGGCGGACGGGCTCGGGGCGCGGCTCGCGGCGACGGGAACGCATCCGTGGAGCCCGTGGCAGGAGCAGCGGATCATCGACACGCCGCACTACCGCGAGAACGATCGCGTCCTCGGCTACGTCGTCTGGCGCAACAACTCCTTCGGGCTGCACGTCCACACCGCGATCCGCGGCGCCGACCGCGCGGTCAAGGTGGCGAGCGCGCTGCGCGCCTTCCTCCCCGAGTTGCTCGCGCTGTCGGCCAGCTCGCCGTTCGTCGAAGGCCGGGCTACGCGCCTGCATTCCACGCGGACGCAGATCTTCACGAAGATGTTCCCCCGCTGCGGGATCCCGGACGCGTTCGCGGACTGGGACGCGTACGCCGCGCTACGTGCGCTACCTGTGGGAGACGGGCTCGATCTCCGAGGACACGCAGATCTGGTGGAGCGTGCGACCGCACCTCGCCTACCCGACCGTCGAGCTGCGCATCGCCGACGGCCAGCCGCAGCAGGGCGAGGCCGTGGCGCTCGCCGCGCTCATGCACGCGACGACGGTGCGTATCGCCCGGGCGCTCGACGAGGGCGAGTCGCTCCCGGAGATCCCGGGCCACCTGCTGGAGGAGAACTTCTGGCGGGCGATTCGCCACGGGATGTCCGGCGAGCTGATCGACCTGTCGGCCTTCCCCTCGGTGAGGGTGCGCTCGACGCGGGCGGCGCTCGAGGAGCTCGTCGAGTGGGTGCTGCCGGTGGCGGAGGAGATCGGCGCGGCGCCGTTCCTCGCCGTCCCGTCCGCGAATGCGGCGCAGCGCCAGATCGCCAAGCACGAGCAGGGCGCGACGCTCGAGGAGATCTACGCGGCGGAGGTCCTGGAGCCGGCGCGTGTCTGAGGACCAGGAGAAGCGCGCCCGGGAGATGGCGCAGGAGCTTCGCAACCTGCGCGTCGAGGACGTCCTCGTGAACACGCTCGTCGCCGTCTCGTCGATCGGCTACCAGCGGTTGGGGGCGACGCCGGACACCATGGATGAGCGCGACCTCGACCAGGTGCGCCTCGCGATCGACACGATGCAGTCGCTGACCGCGGTGCTCGAGACGTTCGTTCCCGCGGAGCTCCTGAAGGACTTCACCGCCGCCGTCGCGAGCCTGCAGCTCGCCTACGTCCAGGCTGCGGCGGAAGACCAGGCGTCGGAGCAGGCGCCGGACCAGCCCTAAGCCCCTTTATCGCGCTTGTGAATCGTGGTACAACCGCCGCCTGAGGCGGTTAGTGCTCACTGTGGCAATTGCGGCCGCGGCGTTCTTCGGCAGCGTCGTTTCGGCCCATGCCTCGACCGTCTCCAAGTCGGGTGGGTTCATCACCTACACGGCGCAGGTGACCGAGAACAACAACGTGACGGTCACGCTCGTCACCGCCGGCGGGGTGCAGTTCTACGAGTTCGCCGAGACGCAGATCGCGATCACGCCCGGGACGGGCTGCACGGTTCCGAGTGCGAACCACGCGCGCTGCCCGGCGTCGCTCGTCACCTGGATCACCATGACGCTTCTGGACGGCAACAACGTCGCGAACGCGTCCGCGATCTCCGTCGCGACGACGATCACGGGCGGAGCCGGAAACGACACGTTCACCGGCGGCGGCGCCAGCGACACGCTGAACGGCGGCACCGGCGGCACGAATGTCCTGTCGGGCGGCGGGGGCAACGACACGATGAGCGGCGGCAGCGCCGGCGACACGCTCGACGGCGGCGCCGGGAACGACACGCTCTCGAGCTCGCTCGGCGCCGACACGATGACGGGCGGCACCGGTGACGACACGTTCACAGCCGGCTCAGCCACGGACGGCGCCGACAGCCTGAACGGCGGGACGGGGATCGACACGGTGGACTACTCCGGGCGCAGCATCGCGGTGCGCCTCGACATCGACAACGCGGCCGACGACGGCCAGGCGGCCGAGGGCGACAACCTGAACGAGACGATCGAGAACGCCAAGGGCGGAGGCGGAGGCGACACGATCATCGGGACTACGTGCCCGAACACGCTGCTCGGAAACGGCGGCGACGATTCGATCTCGGGTTCCGGCGGCGCGACTCCGGCGAGCTGCGCCGCGCGCACCCTGACGGACAACGACGTCCTCGAGGGCGGCCCGGGCAACGACACGCTGAACGGGCTCAACGGAAGCGATCTCCTGAAAGGCGGCGCCGGCGGCGACACGTTCAGCGGCGGTGCGGGCTCGGACACGGCGGACTTCACCGGCGAAGGCGGCAACCGCACGATCTCGCTGAACGACGTCGCCGACGACGGCGGCGAGGCCGACAACGTCATGAGCGACATCGAGATCGTCCAGGGCGGCTCCGGCGCCGACACGCTGATCGGGACGGACACGCGCGCGGACACGCTGCGCGGTGGGCCCGGCAACGACGTCCTCACCGGTCTCGGCGGCAACGACCTGCTCTTCGGCGAGGACGGAGACGACAGCTTCGACCAGGTCGACCATGTCGACGGCGCCGATCAGATGAACGGCGGCGCGGGGACAGACACGGCCGACTACGACGATCGCAACAGCAGCTCCGAGGTCATCAACGTCACGATCGACGGCGTCGCGAACGATGGGAGCTCCGGCGAGGGCGACAACGTCCAGCTCGACGTGGAGAACGTCCGCGGCAGCCGCGGCGCCGACACGATCACCGGCTCCTCCGCCGCGAACACGCTGATGGGCGGCGACGGAAGCGACACGCTGAGCGGCCTCGACGGCAACGACCGGCTCGTCGGGTACGGCCTGGTGCACCCGGGCGATCCCTCGTTCCCGGACGACGGCGAGAACTCGATCCTCGGGGGTGACGGCGACGACTCGATGACCGGCGACGACGACAACGACGACATGCAGGGCGGCAACGGGAACGACACGATCAACGGGCTCGGGGCAGGCGACGATCTTCTCGGCGGCAACGGCAACGACGTGATCTACGGCTGGACCGGGGGCGACGAGATCCTGGGCGGCCCCGGAGACGACTGGATCAACGGCGGCTCCGACGGCGACGACATGCACGGCAGCGACGGCATCGACACGGTCACCTACGAAGACGGGTGCTTCAACGGTGGCGAGCAGAAGTGCGACGACGTCACGGTCACGCTCGACGATGCGTCGAACGACGGCCGCAGCGGCGGCGACAACGTGCGCTCCGACGTCGAGAACGTGATCGGCGGAACCGGCGACGACACGATCACCGGCGACGCCGATGCGAACTTCCTCGACGGCGGCGACGGCGACGACACGCTGAACGGCGGCGGCGGCAACGACACGCTCGAGGGCGACGGGCGCGACTCGCATCCGTACGGGGACTCGGACGTCCTGAACGGCGGCGCGGGCAACGACGTGCTGCGCGGCCAGGCGCTCGCCGACATCCTGAACGGGGACAACGGCGACGACTTCCTCGACGGCGGTCTCGGCGCCGACATCGTGAACGGCGGTTCCCACAACCTCTTCGGCGGCGACACGGCCACGTATGCAGGCCGGGGCACGCCCGTAACGGTCCAGATCGACGGCGTCGCGGGCGATGGCGAGGCCGGCGAGAACGACAAGGTCTCGACCGACGTCGAGCACCTGACCGGCGGGAGCGCCGGAGACACGCTTCGTTCCTTGGACGGCGACACGACGCCCAACATCTTCAACGGCGGCCCGGGCAACGACATCCTCGACGGCGGCGGGGGCATCGACACGCTGAACGGCGAGGCCGGCTTCGACACGCTGGACGGCGGCCCTGCGCGGGACACGCTGAACGGCGGAACCGAAGCCGACACGGCCGACTACTCGTCCCGCACGGCGGCGGTGACCGCCGACCTCGCGGGCAACAGCGGCGACGGCGAAGCGGGCGAGAACGACACGGTCGGCGGCGACGTCGAGAACATCACGGGCGGCGCCGGCAACGACGCGCTCACCGGGAACGCGGCCGCGAACCTCCTCCTCGGCGGCAACGGCAACGACACGCTGAACGGGCTCGGCGGCAACGACACGCTCGACGGCCAGGGCGGCTCGGACGTCATGAACGGCGGCGACAGCGGCGCGCTCCCCGGCGACACCGTGGACTACTCGAGTCGCGCCGTTGCGATCGTGGCCGATCTGGCCGGCGACAAGGACGACGGGCAGGCGGGGGAGCTCGACACCGTGGGCGCCGACGTCGAGACGCTCAAGGGCGGCAGTGCCGGCGACACGCTGACGGGCAACACGCAGGCGAACTGGCTGGAGGGCGGCGCCGGCCCGGACACCATGACCGGCGGGAACGGCGCCGACACGCTCACGGGAGGCGCCGGAGCCGATCTCTTCCCCCTTGGAGCTGCGGCGGACGGAGCCGATCAGGTGTCCGGCGGCGGCGACATCGACACCGCCGATTACTCCGCCCGCACCCAGCCCGTTACCGCGACGCTGAACAACGCTGCGGATGACGGCGAGGCCGGGGAGGGCGACCAGCTCGTGGGCGACCTCGAGAATCTCACGGGCGGCTCCGACAGCGACATCCTGGCCGGCAACACGGAGCCGAACGCGCTCGTGGGTGGCCCAGGAGACGACGCGCTCGACGGCCTGGGCGGGAACGACAACCTGAACGGCGGCCCCGGCGCCGACTCGCTCGTCGGCGGTCCCGGCAGCGACCTCGTCGACTACTCGCTCCGCACGGCGCCGCTCACGATCGACCTCGACGGCGTCGCCGACGACGGCGAGCTGGGCGAGGGCGACAACGTCGATCCGACCGTGGACGTCGTGAACGGCGGCTCCGGCAACGACTCGATCGCCGGCAGCGCGATCCAGAACGTGATCGACGGCAAGGGCGGCGACGATCGCCTCGACGGGCGCGGCGACAACGACACCGTCTTCGGAAGCGGCGGCGACGACGTCCTCGTCGGCGACGTCGGCAAGGACTCGCTCGTCGGCGGCGACGGCTTCGACACGGCCGACTACTCGGCGCGCACGGCGCCGCTCACGATCGACCTCGACGACGTGGACGACGACGGCGAGGCGGGGGAGGGCGACAACGTGGCGATGACGATCGAGCGCGTCCTCGGCGGGTCGGGCAACGACACGATCACCGGGAACGCGGGCACGAACCACCTGGTCGGCAACCTCGGGACGGACTCGCTCTTCGGCCTCGCCGGCGACGACCGGCTCTTCGGGCGCGACGGAAGCGCAGGGGACACGCTCGACTGCGGCGACGGCGCGGGCGACGCGGTCGACCAGGACGCGACCGACACGATGACCAACTGCGAGGCCGTCCTCGCTCCTCCGGTGAACACCGCCGTTCCCGGCGGTCACTCCCGTGGATCCGGGGATCGGCGACGTCCTGACCGCCGCGCCGGGAACGTGGACGGGCAGCGGGATCACGTTCGCCTACCAGTGGCTCTCGTGCGGCGATCCGTGCGTCGAGATCGCCGGCGCCACCGAATCGACCTACGAGACGACCGCGGCCGACTTCGACCGCACGTGCGCGTGCGTGTGACCGCGACCAATCCGGACGGGAGCACGACGTCGAGCTCCGAGGCGACCGCGCCGGTCGCGATGAAGCTCGCCGACCTTGACCTGGAGATGGCGGCCTCTACTGCGAGCCCGCTCCTGCGCGGCACCCTCAAGTACACGCTCACCGTCACGAACGACGGTCCGAACCGCGCGACGAACGTGACGCTCACCGACGATCTTCCCGACGCAGCCACACTGCTTGGAGCCAACCCGTCCGTATGCACCGGCGCGCTCGCGGTCAGCTGCGACCTCGGCGCGCTCGACCCGGGCGAGACGGCGACGCTCGTCCTCACCGTCCGCACGACGAAGGCCGGCGCGCTCGCAAATACGGCCCAGGTCGACGCCGAGCAGAACGACCCGGACGCCGCGGACAACAGCGACTCGGCAGCCGTGACGGTCTCCCCGTGCACGATCCGCGGGACGAACGGCGCCAACACGCTCAAGGGGACGACGGGGAACGACGTCATCTGCGGCCTGGGCGGCAACGACAAGATCGACGGCAAGGGCGGAGACGACATCGTCCTCGGCGGCACGGGCGCGGACACGATCACCGGCGGCCCCGGCCGTGACACGCTGAAGGGCGAGGCCGGCAACGACACGTTCTACGCGCGCGACGGCGCGCGCGACACCGTCTCGGGCGGCAACGGGATCGACCGGGCCCGCGTGGACAAGAACCTCGACAAGCGCTCCTCGATCAAGACGCTGTTCTAGACTCCGCGGCCGTGACCGGCCAGGCAGAGATCGGCGTCTTCGGCGGCTCCGGCTTCTACTCGTTCCTCGAGGAC
Organism: uncultured Actinomycetes bacterium; assembly: GCA_963760815.1. Lineage (GTDB taxonomy): Bacteria > Actinomycetota > Thermoleophilia > Gaiellales > Gaiellaceae > CAVRUF01. The sequence continues at coordinate 1,472,349 of CAVXEJ010000004.1, read as the reverse complement.
GTGCAGGAGGTCGAGGTCGACACCCCGTACGGGAAGCCGTCGGCGCCGTTCGCGATCGGCGAAATCGGTGGGAAGCGCGTCGCGTTCCTGCCGCGCCACGGCCGCGACCACGAGCTGCCGCCGGCGCAGATCCCGTACCGCGCGAACCTGTGGGCGATGAAGGAGCTCGGCGTCCGCCGGATCATCGGCCCGTGCGCGTCGGGCGCGCTCCAGGCCGACCTCGAGCTGGGCGAGTTCGTCGTCGTGGATCAGTTCATCGACCGCACCTCGGGCCGGGCCGACACGTTCTACGAAGGTCCCGAGACCACGCATGTCTCGGCGGCCGACCCGTACTGCCCGGACATCCGCAAGCTCCTCGTCGACACGGCCGGCGAGCTCGGGATCAAGGCGCGAGACGGCGGCTCCGTAGTCGTAATTCAGGGCCCGCGCTTCTCCACCCGGGCCGAGTCGCGCTGGTTCCAGCAGATGGGCTGGGACACGATCAACATGACCGCCTACCCCGAGGGCTACCTGGCCCGCGAGCTCGAGCTCTGCTACGCCAACATCTCGATGGTCACCGACCACGACGTCGGCGTCGAGGGAACCGAGCCGGTCTCGCACGAGCAGGTGGTCGAGGTGTTCACGAGCAACAACGAGCGCCTGCGCGAGCTCCTCTTCGCGGTGATCCCGAAGATCCCGGCGCAGCCGGAGGAGCATCTCTGCGCGAACGCCCTCCGCGGCGCGCGCTTCTAGGCCAAAACGGCCGTCTTGCGCCGTTCGACCGCGCGCGGCACCCTGAGTTCGTGGAGCGTGAGCCGCTGATCGAGCGCGAAGAAGTGACGGCTATGCTCTTCATGATCGCCGACATCAACCAGGCGACAGCCCGAATTCGACTCCTTCTCGACGAGTACCTGAATGGCGAAGAGGAAGATCCCCAAGACGACTCCTGAGGAATGGGCTCGCATTCGCGAGAACCAGCGCCGGATGGACGAGGTGCTCGCGAAGCGCCTCGAGCGTGACGGCACGACGCGTGCAGAGATCTGGCGCCGGCTCGGGCTCCCCGAGATCGAACCGCCCCCGGCGCGCTAGCGCGCGGTTCCGCCTCACGCGTCCGGACATTGTGAATAGAATGCCGCGGGCGAAAACGGCCTGTACCAAAGGAATTTCGCGTTCCAGCGGGCCGATCGACGCCAACCTTGTGTAACACGAGAAGGCGGAGGATTTGACGGACTTCTTTCAGGATCACAGTGTCCTATTCGCGCTGGTCTGCGCGGCGATCGGCATTGCGTGGGCCGTCGTACTGACGGTGCGGCTGCTCAGGCTCCCCGCGGGGTCGGAGCGGATGCAGGAGATCGCGCGGGCCGTGCAGGAGGGCGCATCCGCCTACTTGCGGCGGCAGTACATAACGATCGCCGGAGTTGCGGTCGTCCTCTTTTTCGGGATCGGGCTTTGGAACGACCTCGGCTGGTCGACCGCGTTCGGGTTCCTGATCGGGGCCGTCTTCTCGGCGGCCGCCGGCTTCATCGGGATGAACGTCGCGGTGCGGGCGAACGTCCGCACGGCCGAGGCGGCCAAGAGCGGGGTCAAGCCCGCGCTGGCCGTCGCGTTCTCGTCGGGCTCGGTCACCGGACTGCTCGTCGTCGGCCTCGGGCTGCTCGGCGTCGCCGGCTACTACGGCGTCCTCACCGAGTGGTTCGACAACACGCCCGAGGAGGCCACGACGCGCGCTCATCGGGCTCGCGTTCGGCGGCTCGCTCATCTCGGTCTTCGCGCGGCTCGGCGGCGGCATCTTCACCAAGGCCGCCGACGTCGGCGCCGACCTCGTCGGCAAGGTCGAGGCGGGCATCCCCGAGGACGACCCGCGCAACCCGGCCGTGATCGCCGACAACGTGGGCGACAACGTCGGCGACTGTGCCGGCATGGCCGCCGACCTGTTCGAGACCTACGCGGTCACCGCGGTGGCGGTCATGTTCCTCGGCGCGCTCCAGTTCGCGTCCACGAACCTCGTCGTCTTCCCGCTCGCGATCGGCGGCGTCGCGATCCTCGCCTCGGTGCTGGGGACGTTCTTCGCCCGCATCGGCGGCAGCGGCTCGATCATGAACGCGCTGTACAAGGCCGTGCTGGCCGCGGTCGCGTTCTCCGCGCTCGGGTTCATCCCGGTCGTGAAGGCGTTCGAGACGGCCGAATTCACCTTCTGGGAGCTGTACCTCTGCACCCTGATCGGACTCGGCGTCACCTTCCTGCTCGTCGCGATCACCGAGTACTACACCGGCACGCGCTGGCCGCCGGTCAAGGGGATCGCCAAGGCCTCGACCACCGGCCATGCGACCAACATCATCGAAGGGCTCGCGATGGGCATGCAGGCGACCGCGCTGCCCGTCATCGTCATCGCGGCCGCGATCATCGCGGCGAACGAGCTGGCCGGCCTCTACGGGATCGGCGTCGCCGTCATGGCGCAGCTCTCGATGACCGGCCTCATCGTCGCGCTCGACGCGTACGGCCCGGTCACGGACAACGCGGGCGGCATCGCCGAGATGGCCGATCTGCCCGACGAGGTCCGCGGCGTCACCGACCCGCTCGACGCCGTCGGCAACACGACCAAGGCCGTCACGAAGGGCTACGCGATCGGCTCCGCAGGGTTGGCCGCGCTCATCCTCTTCGACGGGTTCACGTCCTCGCTCGCCGAGGACGGGCTGAACGTCACGTTCTCGCTGAGCGATCCATGGGTGATCGCCGGGCTCTTCCTCGGCGGCCTCATGCCGTTCCTCTTCGCCTCGCTCGCCATGGAGGCGGTCGGGCGCGTCGGCGGTCAGGTCGTGGAGGAGGTGCGCCGCCAGTTCCGGGAGAACCCGGGGATCATGGAAGGCACCGTCCGGCCGGAGTACGGAAAGACGATCGACATCGTCACGGCCGAGGCGATCAAGCGCATGATCCTCCCGAGCATGATCCCGGTCGTCTTCCCGATCGTCGTCGGGATCATCAAGCCGGAGATGCTCGGCGGTCTCCTCATCGGCACGATCATCACGGGCATCTTCCTGGCCATCTCGATGACCTCGGGCGGCGGCGCGTGGGACAACGCGAAGAAGCTGATCGAGGACGGCGAGTACGGCGGCAAGGGCTCCGAGGCACACAACGCCGCGGTCACGGGCGACACGGTCGGCGATCCGTACAAGGACACGGCCGGTCCCGCGATCAACCCGATGATCAAGATCGCGAACGTCGTCGCGATCCTCATCATCCCGCTGATCGTCTCGATTCACGGCTAACGAGTTTCCAAGTTCCGGTGGGTTGCGCCGCGCGCTAACAAGGGGGCGTGCGGCGTGGCCCGCCGGGAGTTCTTTAACGCCCGTTTTGCAGGAATGTTTTGCGGTGCGAGGCCGTTTGAATGAGCATGATCCAGATTGCGCTCATCGCACTGCTCGTCGCCTGTCCGCTGGCCGTGTTCGCGGGCGTCGACTCCCGGATCCACGAGGAGCGTCCGCGCTCCTGGTGGGCCGGCTCGCGCCGCTAACGAACTAGGGCTCCCGGGACGACGAATACCCTGTAGGCATGCCCAGGGTCACTCGAACCACGGTCGGAATCGTCGTGCTGGTCACCGCTGCGGGGCTCGGCTTCGCCGCGTTCGCGTTCGGCGGGCACGGCGGCTCGGGCCAGGGCGCCGGCACCGGCCACGAAGGGCATACGACGACGACGCCGGAGGCGCATCCGGCCGCCGGCCACTTCGTTCCCGGACCAGACGCTCCTGGGCAGCTGCGCCCAGGGAGACCAGCCCTGCTACGAGCAGGCGTTCGGGAACCTCGCCTACTTCGAGGGGCCGAAGAACGCGCTCGTGAAGTTCGACGACGCGATCGCGGCCAACCCGGACGTGCGCGCGAACTGCCACCGGATCGTCCACATGATCGGCTCGGCCTCGCTGCAGCGCTACGAGGGCGACGTGGCCAAGGCGTTCGCGGCCGGCTCGGCCTCGTGCTGGTCGGGCTACTACCACGGGATCCTCGAGCGCTCGTTCGCCGGCGTGAAATCGCCCGACGAGGTGAAGGAGATCGCCCGCGGCATCTGCGACGACCCGGAGATCTCGAAGACGACGTTCCTCCTCTACCAGTGCGTCCACGGGCTCGGACACGGCCTGATGATCTACCGCGGCTACGACCTGCCCTGGTCGCTCGAGGTGTGCGACTCGCTCGCAGACCGAGTGGGACCAGAGCTCCTGCACGGGCGGCGTCTTCATGGAGAACATCTCGTCGAGCTACGGCATCAAGTCGCAGTGGGTGCGCGACGACGACGGCGTCTTCCCGTGCCGGGAGATGAAGGAGCGGCACAAGCTCTACTGCTACCTCATGGTCACCTCGCGGATCAACGAGCTGAACGGCTTCGACTGGGCCGCGACCGCGGCGACGTGCCGCACGGTCGAGGAGGCCTGGATCGAGACGTGCTTCGAGTCGTTCGGCCGCGACGCGTCCGGCCAGACGCTCGAGGTGGGCGCGAAGATCGCGCCGCTCTGCGACCTCGCCGGCGACTACGCGCCGAGCTGCGTCTACGGCGCCGCGCGCGACCTCTCGTCCTACGACCCGTCCGGAAAGAAGGCCGCGCGAGTTCTGCCGCATCGTTCGCAAGGGACTGCGCGAGCGCTGCTGGAACGGCGTCGGCACGATCGTCGCCTCGCTCTACGCCACGCCGGCCGAGCAGCGCAAGGCGTGCGCGAAGGCGCCGGCCGGCGTACCGGAGCGCCTGCCGCTTCGGCGCCGGACTTACGTAGCTTCGGCCCGCTCGCGCGCGCCCGCGCCGAACTCGAGCCCGTCGATCGAGCGCGCGAGCCCGAGGTGCGAGACGGCGACGCGGGCGAGCGGCTCCGGCGCGTCCGTGAAGACGACGATCCGCGCGCCGGAGGACTTGAGCTTGCGCAGCTCGGCGTTCGCGGCCGAGTCGGGGCGCAGGTAGACCGGGGCGTGATCCTCGGCGAAGCGCTCGAGCGCCTTGCGCCAGTCGCCGACGCCCGCCGCGGCCCAGGCGTCGAGCTCGGCCGCGGCCTCGCCGCGATCGGCCGGAAGCGCGGACGGGTCGAGCGGCGCGATCGACGCGAAGCGCCGCGCGGCGTCCACGAGGAAGGCGTCCCAGAGCGGCCGCGTGTCGCCGAGCTGCGCGTCCAGGTCGATCGCGACCGTCTTCACCGGGCGACCCTCGCGTAGAGCAGGACGCCCGCGATGACGCCGGCCGTGTCGATGCCCCAGTCGAGCGGCGAGGCGACGCGGCCGTCGACGAACGCCTGGTGGAACTCGTCCGTGGCCGCGTAGAGCGAGCCGAGCGCGACCGCGAGCCCGGCCCGGCCGACCGCGCGGTGCAGCAGCGCGCCGAGGATCGCGAACTCCGTGAGATGCGCGAGCTTGCGCAGCACGAGATCCCAGGTGCCGAGCCCGGTTCCGAGGTGCGCCACGGAGGAGAAGGCGAAGATCACGGCCGCCCAGGCGACGACGGGGCCCCAGCGTGAGAGTCGATGCGGAGGCGGTCATCGCGCGCAGCCTACGGGAGTGTTAGCGTGGCGCGGACAACCTAGGCGAGCGGTCAAGGGAAGTCCGGTGCAAGTCCGGCACGGTCCCGCCGCTGTAAGGGGAGACGCTCCTCGCCACGACGTCACTGGCTTCGGCCGGGAAGGCGGCGAGGAGGGCGCCCCGAGTCAGAAGACCTGCCGCTCGTCGATCCGTTCCCCTCGAGGAAGGAGGAAACGTGCACCGTTCTCTCGTTTGGCTCGGCATCGTCATGGCGGCGCTCGTCTTCGCTACGCCTGCTGTGGCCCTGTCCGTCCACGTCCGCGTGGAAGGCGCGAACGCGACGATCTGGGGCGCGAAGGCGCCGACGGTCACTCCGGTGGAGGGCACGATCACGCCCCCGTCGGGCGATCCGCTGACCGTGAACCAGCCGACGCCGTTCGGCGCGCTCGAGCGGGCGAGCCGGCGCGGCGAGTTCTACTACGCCACGCTCACGTTCTCGTTCGGCTCGTTCGTGAACCAGATCGGCCGGCTCGCCGGCACGGCCTCGACCGGCTGGGTCTTCAAGGTCAACGGCGTGTCGCCGCCCGTCGGGGCGACCGACGTCGTGCTCCACGAAGGCGACTCGGTGCTGTGGTACCACGCCACGTTCGGCCCGACCGGCGGCCCGAAGACACTCGACATCCAGAAAAAGCGCAGGCCGAAGCTCTGCTACACGGCCCGCGCGCAGGACGACACCGGCGCGTTCTCGGCGGCCACGAACGTCGTCTTCCGCGTGAACGGGAACCGTGTCCGCTCGGCCTCGGGGACGATCTGTCCCAAGCGTCCGGCCCGGTCGGTGCGCGTCGAGAAGTCCGGGTTCGTCCGCTCCGCCGTCCTCGCTGGAGCGCAGGCCCGCTAGCTCATGCGTCGCTTCCTCACCTCGCTCCTCGCGCTCGCTCTCGTCCTCGCTCTCGCCGCCTGCGGGAGCGAGGCGGGCGGCGCGGGTGAGGCTGCCGGTGGGGACGCGACGCTGTGGGTAACGCAGGACCGGGGAGCCGAGGTGATCGTGGACACGCAGGTCTCGTCCGGGATCTCCGCGATCTCGGCCCTGGACGGCGCAGGCCGACGTGGAGACCCGCTACGGCGGCCGGTTCGTCCAGTCGGTGAACGGCGTCGAGGGGAGCCTCTCCAAGCAGAGCGACTGGTTCTACTTCGTGAACGGGATCGAGCCCGACCAGGGCGGCGCCGAGGTGAAGCTACGGCCCGGCGACATCCTGTGGTGGGACTACCGCGACTGGGGCGAGGAGATCGCGGCGGCCGGTCGTCGTCGGCGCGTTCCCCGAGCCGTTCCTGCACGGGTGGGACGGGAAGCGGCGGCCCGCCGAGGTGCGCGCGCCGGCCGAGCTCGACGCCGAGGCGGCCGCGCTACTCGAAACGCTCGGCGGCGCCGACGGGGAAGGGGAGCCGAACGTGTTCGCCGTGGAGATCCGCACCGACGCCGACGGCGCCGAGCTGACCGCGAAGCGCGGCGACTCGAACGGAGCTCCGGTCACGTTCACGCTCGCCGGCTCGCTCGCGGCGGTTCGTGCCGCGATGACCGCGCTCGCCGACGATCCGACGATCCTGCGCTACCGCTACGACGCCGAGTTCGACGAGACGGGCGCGGTGGTCGGATGAGGCTCGCGCCCGCGCCCGCCACGATCCTGCTCGCCGCCGTGGGCACGGCCGCGCTGCTCGCCCAGCACGTGTGGTCGGCCGCGCTGATCGTCGCCGTACTGCTGGTCGTCTGCTTCCAGGCCGAGCCCGGCCGGCGGCGCATCTACATCGTCGGCGCGCTCATCTCCGGCGTCGGCGTGTTCCTGCTCTCGCCGTTCCTGGCCGTGTACGGAACGGACGTGATCTGGAGCGGGCCGACGCTGCCGGTGCTCGGGCCGCTCGACGTGACCGTGGAGGAGCTGCAGATCGCCGCGCTCCAGGCGCTGCGGCTGATCGGCGTGGCGCTCGCGTTCTCCGCGTACGCGCTGCTCGTCGATCACGACCGGCTCGTCGCGTCGGCGCGCGGGTTCCGTCGCTCGGCGCTGGCCGTTGCGCTGGCGACGCGGCTCGTGCCCTCGCTCGAGCGGGACGCCTCGGGCCTGCGCGACGCAATTCGCGGTCGCGGGGTCGCCGTCGCGGGCGTGCGCGGGCACGCGCGTCTCCTGTCGCCGCTCGTCTCCGGCTCGCTCGAGCGTGCGTCGAACCTGGCCGAGGCGATGGAGGCCCGCGGCTACGGCCGCGCCGGGCGCACGACCGCGCCGAGCCCGGCCTGGACGTGGCTCGACCGGGCCGCGATCGCCGGCGCCGTGCTGCTCGTGGTGGTGGGGTTCGTATGGCTCTAGCGCGCGTCGAGCACCTGTCGTTCACGTATCCGGACGTGGCCGCGCCGGCTCTCACCGACGTGTCCGCTGGAGCTCGAGCCGGGCGAGATCGTCGCGCTGCTCGGCCCGTCGGGCTCGGGGAAGACGACGCTCATCCGCGCGCTCGCCGGGCTCGTCCCGCACTTCCACGGCGGGCACTTTTCGGGCCGCGTCGAGGTCGCGGGGCTCGACACGCGGGAGGCGCATCCCGCCGACCTCGCCGGAACGGTCGCGACGGTGTTCCAGGATCCCGAGGACCAGATCCTGATGGCGCTCGTGCGCAACGACGTCGCGTTCGGGCTCGAGAACCTCGGCACGGCGCCGGAGGAGATCTGGCCCCGCGTCGATGCCGCGCTCGACGCGCTCGGCGCCGCGCATCTGGCCGGGCGCCGGACGAACGAGCTCTCCGGCGGCGAGCTGCAGCGCGTCTGCCTCGCCGCCGCGCTGGCCGTGCGCCCGGGTCTCGTGCTCCTCGACGAGCCGACCTCGCAGCTCGATCCCGACGCGACCGCGCGGCTGCTCGCCGAGGTCGAGGGCTCGGGCGCCGCGGTCGTCCTGTCGGAGCAGCGCACCGAGCGGGCGCTCTCGGTCGCCGACCGCGTGCTCTTCCTGGAGGACGGTCGCCTGCTGCTCGACGCGCGCGCTGCGACGACGGCCTCGCCTGGCTCGCCGAGCATCGGCCGCACTACCTGCCGGCCGAGCCCGCCGCCGACGTTGACGGGCCCGAGCCGGGCCCGGTCGTCGCGCGCGCCGAGGGTGTGTCGTTCTCGTACCGCGCCGGGATCCCGGTGCTCGACGGCGCCGCTCTCGAGATCCGCCGCGGCGAGGTCGTCGCGCTCCAGGGCCCGAACGGCTCGGGCAAGACGACGCTCGCGAAGATCCTCGCCGGCCTGCTCGATCCCGACGCCGGCACGGTCGAAGCGCGAAGGCCGCGCCGGATTGCTCCTCCAGGATCCCGGTCGCTACCTCGCCTGCGAGCGCGTGCTCGACGAGGTCGCGCTCGGCGCTCACGATGAGTCCGAGGCACGGCGCGCGCTCGGCCGGGTCGGGCTCGCGTGGGCGGAGGATCGCCATCCGCGCGACCTGTCGAGCGGCGAGCGCGAGCGGCTCGGCCTGGCCGCGGTCGCCGTCGGCGAGCCGGATCTCCTCGTCCTCGACGAGCCCACGCGCGGCGTCGATCCCGACCGCAAGGCCGCGCTCGCCGAGTGGCTCTTCGCCTACGCCGCCGAGGGCCGCGCCGTCCTCGTGGCCACGCACGACCGCACGTTCCCGGCCCACCGCCGGGTCGAGATCGGCGCCGTCAGGGAGGAGGAGCCCGTTGCGGTCTAGGGGCGGAACCCTCTTCGCGTGCGCGATGATCGCGCTGGCCGCCTCGGCCTGGGCAGCGCTCGACCCGGACCGCGCCAGCGTGGCGCTGCTTCTCGCCGTCCTGGCCGTGCTCGCGGGCGGCGCCGCGATGCTCGAGGGCTCGCCCGACTCCGCCAAGGATCTGACCCTCGTAGCCACGGTCGCAGGGCTCGCCGCCGCGGGGCGCGTGCTCTTCGCGGCCGTCCCCGGGGTGCAGCCGGTGACGGTGATCGCGGTCGCGGCAGGCGTCGCGCTCGGGCCCCGCCGCGGGTTCGCGGTCGGTGCGGTGGCGGCGCTCGTCTCCAACTTCTTCCTCGGGCAGGGCCCGTGGACGCCGTGGCAGATGCTCGCGTGGGGTCTGTGCGGTCTCGTCGGCGGGCTCGCCGCGCCGCTCCTGAAGGGCCGGTTCGCGTTTGCGCTCGCCTGCTTCGTCCTGGGCCTCGGCTTCAGCGCCTTCATGGACGTGTGGAACTGGTACTCGTTCTGGCCGCACACCTGGCAGGCGTTCACGCTGCTCATGGCGCGCGGCGTCCCGTTCGACCTGGCGCACGCGATCGGGAACTTCGTCCTCGCCCTGGCCGCGGGGCCGGAGCTGAGACGCGTGCTCGAACGCTACGACCGCCGCCAGCGGACGGAGGTGGTCTGGGCGTGAAGCTCCTCGCGCTGCTCATCGCAACCCTCGCGCTCGCCGGCTTCGCGGCCGAGCAGGCGCAGGCCGATCTCGCCGAGGGCGTCGCGTACCTGAAGGCGCACCAGCGCTCCGACGGCGGCTTCGCCGAGCCGGGCCGCACCTCCGACGGCAGCCTGACCGGCTGGGCCGTCCTGGGGATCCGCGCCGCGCGCAAGTGGCCGACCCGCAGCGTCGATGCGGCCGACTACCTGGCGAGCCGCTCGGACGCCGCGGTCACGGATCTCGAGCTGCGCATCGTCGCGCTGGCCGCGATGAACCGGCTCGTGGGGACGCTCGCGACCAGGCTCGCGGGGTACACGAAGGCGAACGGCCGCATCGGGCCGACCGTGAACTCGACCATCTGGGGCGTGATCGCGCTGCGCGCCGCGGGACGCAAGGTTCCCGCGAAGACGATCCGCTTCATCAAGGCGCGGCAGGCGAAGAGCGGCGGCTGGTCGTGGTACGCGGGCGGGCAGGCCGACTCGAACGACACCGCGGCCGCGATCCAGGCGCTCCGCGCCGCCGGCGTGTCTCGAGGAGCGCGAAGACGATCACGCGCGGGCTCGCGTTCCTGCGGCGGCTCCAGAACAAGGACGGCGGCTTCGAGCTGACGCCGAACCGCGGCTCGGACGCGCCCTCGACCGCGTGGGCGATCCAGGCGTTCGTCGCCGCCGGAAAGAAGCCCGGGAAGCCGGCCTTCCGCTACCTCCAACGGCTCCAGCGCGCCGACGGCAGCTACCGCTACAACCGCCAGTACGTGTCGAGCCCCGTGTGGACGACCGGCCAGGTCGTCGCCGCACTCGCTCGCCGTCCGTTTCCCCTGCGGTAATACTCGCCCGATGGACGCGACTGTCCTCACCATCGGGAACGAAATCGTCTCCGGGGACACGGAGAACACGAACGCCTCGTGGCTCTCGCGCCGCCTGGCGGTGCTCGGCGTGCGACGTCACGTTCGTCGCCGCCGTGCGCGACGACGTCGAGGAGATCGGCGCCTTCATCCGCGGCCGACGGGCGCAGGCCGACTTCGTGTTCGTGACGGGCGGACTGGGCGGGACGCCCGGACGACCTCACCCGCGAGGGCGTCGCCGCCGCCTTCCGGGTCCCGTGCATCGAGATCGAGCCGCTGGCCGGCGAGCTGCGTGCGCGCTTCGGCCCGCGCGGCCTGGCCGAGTACGCGGCGCGCTGGGCCCGGCTGCCCGCGGGCGCGGAGCCGCTCGCCAATCCGCTCGGCGGCGCTCCCGGCTTCCGCGTCGAGAACGTCTACGTCTTCCCGGGCCTGCCGACCGAGATGCGCGAGATGTTCGACGCGATCGCCGAGCGTTTCCACGGCACGCCGATCGTCTCGCGGCGTCGAACCGTGCAGGCGACGGAGGGCCAGCTCGTTGCGCTGCTCGAAAAGGCGACGGCGGACCATCCCGCGGTCACCGTCGGGAGCTACCCGCAGTTCGGCGCGGCCGGGCCCGAGGTCGAGATCGTCCTCAAGTCGGCCGACGCGGCGGCGCTCGAGGCGGCGAGCCTGTCGCTCGGAGCCGCGCTGGACAGCCTGCTCGCGGTGGACGGCGACAGCTAGCACCGTTAGAGCTGGACACGCGCGCTCCGATCGTCGGCGCCCGCGCCAAATCGGCACGAAGTTGACCCAGAGTCGTGCGCCCGTCAGAGCTACGGTTGGCTTGGGTGGTGGGTGGAGGGTCCTCCCCTCCCATGGTTGGGTGGGGCGAGGTCCACTACGGCCGGCGGGGACGCGCGGCCGAGCGTCTAGCATCGGAGCGTGACCGTCGCGCCCTCCCAGGACTACCTCTCCGACCTGAATCCCGCCCAGCTCGAGGCCGTGCTGGCGACCGAAGGGCCGGTGCTCGTCGTCGCCGGCGCGGGCTCGGGCAAGACGCGCGTCCTCACCCACCGGATCGTCCACCTGATCCGCGGCGCGGGGGCGAAGCCGAACGAGATCATCGCGATCACGTTCACGAACAAGGCCGCCGCGGAGATGAAGCGCCGCGTCGAAGGGCTCGTCGGCGGCATCGCGCGGACGATGTGGGTGATGACGTTCCACTCCGCGTGCGGGCGCATCCTGCGCAGCGAAGCGCCGCGGCTCGGCTACAAGGGCAACTTCACGATCTACGACCAGGCCGACCAGGTTCGCGTCGTGAAGGCGTGCCTGGAGGAGCTCGACAAGGATCCGAAGCGCTTCTCGCCGCGCGGCATCCACGCGGAGATCTCGCGCTCGAAGAACCAGCTCGTGAGCCCGGCCATGTACTCCGAGCGCGTCGGCTCCTTCTACGACCAGACCGTCGCCGAGGTGTACGAGGCCTACCAGCGCCGGCTCTTCGCCTCGAACGCGCTCGACTTCGACGACATGCTGATGCTCACCGTCGACGTCCTCGAGCGCTTCCCGGAAGCGCGGAACCGCTGGCAGAAGACGTTCCGCTACATCCTCGTGGACGAGTACCAGGACACGAACCACGCGCAGTACCGGCTCCTGCAGCTCCTGGCCGGGAAGCACCGCAACGTGTTCGCGGTCGGCGATCCCGACCAGTCGATCTACGCGTTTCGCGGCGCCGACATCCGCAACGTGCTCGAGTTCGAGCAGGACTTCCCGGGCGCGAAGACGATCGCGCTGGAGCAGAACTACCGCTCGACGAACCGGATCCTCCAGGCCGCGAACGCGGTCATCGCGCACAACCGCGAGCGCAAGCCGAAGAACCTGTGGAGCGAGGTCGGCGAGGGCGAGCCGGTGCGCGTGCTCGAGGTCGAGGACGAGCACGCCGAGGCGCGGTTCGTCGCGTCCGAGATCTCCGGGCTCGTCGACGGCGACCACTCGGCCTCCGACATCGCGGTCTTCTACCGAACCAACGCGCAGTCGCGGGTGATCGAGGAGATCCTCGGCACCGTCCGCATCCCGTTCCAGGTGATCGGCGGCCCGCGCTTCTACGAGCGCGCCGAGGTCAGGGATGCGATCGCGTACCTCCAGGCGATCGACAATCCGTCCGACACCGTCTCGCTCCTGCGCATGGCCAACCGGCCGCGGCGCGGCGTGGGGGACACGAGCCTCGCGCGGCTCCAGGCGTTCGCCGACGCGCAGGGGATCACGCTGTGGGACGCGATCGGCCGCGCGGACGAGGCCGGGGTCGGCGCCGCCGCCCAGCGCGCCGTCGGCAAGCTGCGCGCGCTGCTCGACTCGCTCGCGTCGGCCGCGCAGGAGCTCTCGGTTCCGGATCTCCTCGAGCGCGTGTACGAGCAGTCGGGCTACATGGAGGCGCTCCAGGCCGAGCGGACGATCGAGGCGCAGGGCCGCATGGAGAACCTGATGGAGCTCCTCGGCGTCGCCAAGGAGTACGACGAGGCGGCCGACGAGCCGACGCTCTCCGAGTTCCTCCAGCAGGTCTCGCTCTACTCCGACCAGGACTCGATCGACGAGGAGGGCGGCAAGGTCACGCTCATGACCCTGCACAACGCCAAGGGTCTCGAGTTCCGCGCCGTGTTCATGGTCGGGATGGAGGAGGGCGTCTTCCCGCACGCGCGCTCGCTCGAGGAGGGCAGCCTCGAGGAGGAGCGGCGGCTCTGTTACGTCGGGCTGACCGGGCGCGCGAGCGGCTCACGCTGACCCACGCCTCGGCCCGGGCGCTCTACGGCTCGCGGAACTACAACCTGCCGAGCCGGTTCATCGACGAGCTCCCGCAGGACGAGATCGAGCGCGACCGCCTGCGCCCGTCGTCGTGGTCGGGCTACGGCGCGCCGACGGTGACCCCGAAGCGCGAGGTCGAGTTCCCGGATCTCTCCACGGGCGACACCGTGCGGCACGCGACGATGGGCGAGGGCGTCGTCACGCGGATCGAGTCCGACGGCACGGTGACGGTGCGCTTCGCCGACGACGGCTCCGAGCGGCGGCTCATGCTCGAGTACGCGCCGCTCGAGCGGCTGTAGCCCTCCTCGGCCCGCTTACCGCCCGCTTACACGGAACCGACCGAATCCTGCAGCTTTTTCGGCACAATGAGTTCGTGCTGCGGACGTTTGCGCTCGTTCTCGCGGTCGCCATCGGCTTTGCCGTGGCGCCGGCCGCCGCGCAGGCGAAGACGCTGCACTACTGGATCGCCGCCGTCCCGGCGACGTGGGATCTCATGCCGAGCGGGCTCGACCCGATCAGCGGCACCACGTACACGAAGGGCGAAACGGTCATGCAGACCGTGCTCTACAAGCGGTACACGAAGAACTGGGCCAAGCCGTGGGCGAACTACCCGTACATCACGGGCGACAACGACGGGATCCCCGGCCCGACCATCCGCGCCCGCGTCGGCGACAAGGTCGTCGTCCACTTCAAGAACCTCGACACGCGCTTCCTCAACCGGCACTCGATGCACTTCCACGCGTTCAAGTACGCGGTCGGCTCGGACGGGGCGTACATCCCCGGGATCTCCGGCCCCGGCGCGAACGTGGCCGTCGGGCACAGCTGGACGTACCGGCTGACCGCGGTGAAGGGCTCGCGCGGCGTCTGGCCCTACCACGACCACTCCGAGTCCATGACCCAGTCGATCGACGGCGGCATGTACGGCGCCATCTCGATCCTGGGCAAGAACGAGTCCAAGCCGGACAAGGAGAACATCGCGTTCCTCTCCAGCCACCTCGGCTTCATGACCATCAACGGTCGCGCGTTCCCCGGGAACAAGCAGACGCAGACGGCGAAGATCGGCGACATCGTCCAGTGGGACGTCCTGGCGCTCGGCAGCGAGCACCACACGTTCCACATCCACGGGCACCGCTGGATGCAGAACGGCGAGTGGATCGACACGAAGACGCTCGGCCCGGCCGAGAGCTTCCGGTTCCGCTTCAAGGAGGACGCGAAGGGCACGTGGCTCTACCACTGCCACGTCGAGACTCACATGATGGCCGGGATGATGGGCTACTACAAAGTGAGCCGCTGATGCGCGGCCGCGCGCTCCTCGTGGTCGCCCTCGCGGCCGGCCTGCTCGCCCCGACGGCGGGCGCGGCCGTTCAGCGCAACGTCTCGGTGAAGTTCCAGCGGTTCACGCCGCACCAGGTCATCGCCGTGACCGGCGACACCGTGATGTGGAAGAACAACGAGGTCACGAACGTGGCGAGCCTCGCGAACCACAACCTCGTGGAGAACAGCGCCAGCGCGCTGTTCAACTCGCCGCTCGCCGAAGGGCGCGACGTTCAGCTGGGTGTTCTCGGCGCCGGGGACGTACCAGTACCACTGCTCGCTCCACCCGGGCATGCACGGCGTCGTGCTCGTCTCGGATCTGTACCTCGCCGGCCCCGGCGTGACCGTCACGCACGGCAAGCTCGCGACGTTCACCGGCTACGCGGCCGAGGGCAGCCGGTCGACCTCTACCTGGGCGGCGCGAACCTGGTCAAGAGCGCCACCGCGAGTGCGACGACCGGCAAGTTCAGCATGTCGATCCCGGCGGTGCCCGGTTGGTACCAGGCGAAGGTCGGGGTCACGACAGCTCGCAGGTCCGGCTCAACGTGAAGCCGAAGCTGAACGTGAAGTCGCGCAAGAAGAACGGCAAGTACACGATCACCGTCTCGACGAGCCCGAACCAGGCCGGCGGGAAGATCGTGCTCGAGCGCAAGCAGGGCTCCAAGTGGAAGGCGATCGCCACCCACACGCTCGGCGCGACCTCGAAGACCGCCTTCACGGTGAAGCCGGCCGCGGACATGAAGGTGCGGCTGCGCCTCAGCGTCCCGAAGAACGGCTACTCGAAGACCACCAGCGGAACGCTCGCCCTGCGCAAGTAGAAACGTTGTAACGCCGCGCGGCGGGTGGGACACTCGACGTGCCAAACGATGGAGGTTCCCATGCTCAAAACCAAGTTTTCCCGCCGCCTCGTGGTGCTGCTCGCAGCGCTCCTGGCGGTCGGGCTCGCGGCGGCGCCGGCCTTCGCGGGGAAGACCGTCAAGACGCGCGGCGGCGATTCGTTCTCTCCCGAACGAGTACCTGAGCAGCACGCTGCACTTCGACAAGGGCGTGATCTTCGTCCGGCCGAACGAGCGCGTCACCTGGGTCGACGCCGACAAGACCGGCGACCCGCACTCGATCACCGTCGTCCTGAAGAAGAACGTCCCGAACACGGTCGACGAGATCTTCGCCTGCCCGATCTGCTCGCTCATCAACAACCACCTCGTGGATCCGAACGATCCGGACTCGGGCCTCGCCTCGCTGCGCGTGGACAAGGGCCCCCCGGGGATGCAGTCGCAGGGTGACTCGATGATCCTGCTGCCCGGCAAGAAGATGGGCGTCCGCGTGAAGGCCAAGGTCGGCATGCGGCTCCACTACCTCTGCGCCATCCATCCGTGGATGCAGGGGACGCTCCGCGTCACGAAGGACGGAACGGCCCCGCGGGCCAGGTAGCTCTTCGGGACGCGTCGCGGCCCGGCGGCTGCGGCGCGTCCCCCCATACGGGGGAGTCGGCGGCTCGATCGCGCCGGTAGCCTCCGGCGCTTGCCTCGTATCGCCGCGCTCGCCGCGGCGGCTCTCTGCGTTTTCGCGTTTGCCGCCCCCGCGTTCGCTTCCTATCCGGACTACACAGCGCCCCCGCGTGTTGGTCCCGGCGGAGCGGACCGCTTCGCCGTGCCGCTGCGCGGCCCGTTCGAGTCTCCGTTCGGCGAACGCTGGGGCCGCCTGCACGCCGGCGTCGACATCGCCGTGCTCCAGACGAACCGGGTGCGCGCTGCCGGCGACGGCGTCGTGATCGCCACCGGCTGGCTCGACGAGCACGCGGGCTACGGCAACGTGATCGAAATCCGGCACGGCCCGGGCCTCGTGACGCTCTACGCGCACCTGTCGTCGATCCAGGTGGAGCCGGGCGACCTGGTCCAGCGAGGTCAGCCGATCGCGCGAGCGGGCTGCACGGGCTCGTGCACCGGCCCGCACCTGCATTTCGAGGTCCATGTGCACGGCGAGCCCGTCGACCCACTGGGCTTCCTGCCGCGAAGCGTTCGCTAGAATCCTGCGCCCAAGGGCGGTTAGCTCAGTTGGGAGAGCACCAGCTCGACAAGCTGGGGGTCACTGGTTCGAGCCCAGTACCGCCCACTCACGGAAGCCCTGCTAATGCGGGGCTTCCGTCTATCTACGGCGGCAACGTTTCTACCACCAGTCGCGCCTCTTCGGGCCTTGCGGACCCGTTGTGCACCGGTTGCTCCGGCCGCACCGTCAAGCGCAGCGAACCGTCGCGACGACCGCGTAACCGTGGGCCCGGCCGTGGTACCCTGGCTCCGAATAGCCCCGGTCGCTGGAGGAAGCCACAGACCCGACCGAAGTCGCTGAGATCAAGAGACGTTTCGAGCGGCGATCACACTCCATCGTGATCGGAGCTCGACCACACGGTCCGCAGTAGGTGAGGCGAGCCAAGTCGGCTGATCTTCGCGACATTCGCTAACCCACACTCACGGTAAAGCAGGAGGTCCGTTTATGGCATCAAGCATTTTCGCAAAGATCGGCAGCATCAAGGGCGAATCGCTCGACTCCAAGCACAAGGGCGAGGTCGAGGTGTCGAGCTGGTCGTGGGGTGTGGCGCAGTCCGGCAGCCTGGCCCACGGAGGCGGAGGCGGGGAGGGCAAGGCGAGTTTCAACGATTTCAACTTCACCCATCACGTCGACAAGGCGTCGCCGGTTCTCTTGAAGGCGTGCGCGACCGGTGAGCACATCAAGGAAGCGACTATCACAGTGCGGAAGGCCGGCAAGGGACAGCAGGAGTTCCTGATCATCAAGATGAACGACGTCCTCATCACCAGCGTCAATCCGAGCGGTGCCGATGATACGGCTGCCACGGCGGAGCACGTCTCGCTGCAGTTTTCCAAAGTCGATCTGGAATACAAGCCGCAGAAAGCCGACGGATCACTGGATGTCGGAATCCATTTCAAGTACGACATCAAGGGCAACAAGGAAGGATAAGCGGAACGAGCCGCGCGCGTCCGCGGTTGACACATGGAGCAGTCGCCAACATCGGACCGCGCCCTCAGTCTCGACGAAGCGATATCGGTCGCGATTCTGCTGCAGCAGAACGAGCAGTGGGCGGCTGCCGGGGACGTTTACCGCAGCATCCTCGAAGTCGCGCCTGATCATGCCGACGCATTGCACTTCTCAGGAGTGCTCGCCCATCAGCAAGCGCGGAGCGAGCAAGCAGTCGCGCTGATCGAGAGGAGTCTCGAGCTCGAGCCCGATCGGGCGGACTGGTACAGCAATCTGGGGATCGTTCTGCAGGATCGACTCGAGCTGGACAATGCGATCGTCGCATACCAACGCGCGATTGCGCTTGATCCGGATCACGCCAATGCGCACAACAATCTCGGTGTGGTCCTGCGGGCCAAGAACAGAGCGGTCGAAGCCGAAGCGGCATATCGAGTCGCCACTCGAATCGATCCCGAACACTCGGACGCGTACCACAACCTGGGCGTCCTGCTGAACGGCCAGAAGCGGTCGCACGAAGCGGCTGTCTGCTTCTCGAAAGTGATCACATTGAGGCCGAAGCATCCGGAGGCTCGGAGACTGCTGGCGATAGCGCACTGCACGCTCGGCGAAGTCGAGAAGGCGGTCGAAGTCTTCGAAGAGTGGCTGGAAGAGGAACCGGACAGCCCCATTGCCCGGCACATGCTTGCGGCCTGTTCCGGCCGCGACGTCCCGCCGCGGGCATCGGATGCGTTCGTCGAAGAGACCTTCGACAGCTTCGCCGCCAGCTTCGATGCCAAGCTCGCCCAACTGTCGTACCGCGCGCCGGCGCTGGTCGCGCAGATGCTCGCGGAGTCGGCTGTAGCAGCGTCGAAAAACCTCGATGTGCTCGATGCCGGATGCGGCACGGGGTTGTGCGGACCGCTCGTCGCGCCGTACGCGCGCCGACTGGTGGGAGTCGACCTGTCCGCATCGATGATCGCTCAAGCCCGGGCAAGGAATGTCTACGACGAACTGGTCAAACGGGAGTTGACCGCCTACCTGGGCGAATCCACCGGGGGGTTCGATGCGATCGTGTCGGCGGACACCCTCGTCTACTTCGGTCCGCTCGAGGACGTTGCTGCGGCTTCCGCGAGCGCGTTGCGCCCCGGCGGACGGCTCATCTTCACCGTGGAGGAATTGCTCGGCGCCGGGTCCGAGGCGGGGTACGCGATCAGTGTGACCGGTCGTTACGGCCATACGCGTCAGTACGTCGAGCGTGTGCTGGCGAATGCGAATCTGCGGTCGGAGATCGTGTCGGCGGAACTGCGTCTCGAAGCCGGCGATCCGGTCCCGGGGTTCGTGGTGCGAGGGACGAAACCGACAGCGAGCCTGTAGGCTGGCGCCGTCCGATCCCGAGCGAAAGGAGGCCGTTTCGATGTCACCCTGACCGGCGCCCGGCTGGCGCCAGGCGCCTCGCGCCGCTGAGCACCCTCCAGCCTGCGAGCCGTGCGTTCGCACTGTCCCTGGGCGTACGGGCACTCAGCGACACGTCAGGAAACCGAGAGCTCGCTTGTGCCAAACGCCCGGCGCTTCTAGCGCCCGCGCACCTCAGGAAACCGAGAGCGCCCACAGATCAGCGGCGGCCGCCGAACTCCCAGCGGTGGATCTCGACTTCGTTGTCTTCCAGGCCTGCGTCCTCGAGGAGTCCTTCATCGCTCTCGGCCTCCAGGGCGAATGCGACGCCGGTCGGCTCGCCGTTGTCGAGATCGCTCAACGCGCCGTAGAGGATCAGCTGCTCACGGAGCGCGTGAGGAAGGCTTTCCGGCGGAGCCGGCTTCAGGGCCGTGCGCGCGACGACGAGGAGCTTGGGTGCGTCGTCCGTCCCCGCGAACTCCCACATCGTGCGGCCGAGCAGGTTCTCGAAGCGCCAGACGAAGTGCTCGCCGTACACGCCGGCCCGGTTGTTCGGTTCCCGTGCGACGAATTCCCGCGCCGCGTCGACGCTCGGCAGCCCCAGCACGTGGAGGCTGCCGGTCACGGTCTCGCCGTCGGAGCCGAAGGTGGGCCCGCGGGCGACCATCGACTCCGCGAACGCGTCCATGTACGACCAATGCCGCTCCTGCAGCGCCGGGTCGTCGCGAAGCGCTTCGACCCCGGCGGCGTCACGGCTGTAGACGAAGAAGAGCACCGTGCGGCTCGCAGGCGCTAGCCGGCCCACCAGTCGCGCTGACCCTCTACGTCTTCGCGCAGATGCTCGCCGAGACTGGGCGCACCGAAAACGAGGATCTCGAGGCCCTGCGGCCCGGCTTCGTAGCCTCGCCACGTTCCGGGCGGGACGCGCACCACATCCCACTCCTTGACCTCGACGATCTCGTCGTCGAGCTTCATCCGCCCGCTCCCGCGAACGACCACGTACACCTCCTCCTGCTCCTTGTGCGTATGGCCGTACGGGAAGCGATAGTCGGGCGGGATGCGCTGATAGCTGAGTCCGGACTGCTCGAGCCCGAGAGCCTTGCTCGCGTGGCGGAACTCGAGGTCCGGTGCGCCGTCGAAGTTGGATCCGATGTCCTCCAGATCCTCCTTGAGGTTCCTGAGCGTGAACGGCACGGCCGCCGATTCTACGGACTACCATCGAGCACATGACTATCCAGAGGATGGATCACGTCGGCATCGTGGTTGACGACCTCGAAGCCGCGACCGCGTTCTTCGTCCAGCTCGGACTCGAGCCGAAGGACGCCGGATCCGTCGAAGGTCGCTGGGTGGACCGCGTCGTGGGGCTCGAGGGCATCGAGGTGGACTATGCGTTCATGCAGACGCCGGACGGGCACGGACGACTCGAGCTGATCAAGTTCCGCTCGCCGACGTACCAGGGCGACAAGCGGCCCGCGCCGGCGAACGTGCCGGGTATCCGCCACATCGCATTCGCCGTCGAGGACATCGACGCCGTCGTTGCCCGGCTGCGAGCCCACGGCGCCGAACTCGTCGGCGAGGTGGAGAACTACGAGGACATCTACCGGCTCTGCTACGTCCACGGCCCGGAGGGAATCATCGTCGAGCTGGCGGAGCGGATCGGCTGACGCCCCGCTTCGGCGGGTTTCCTCCTATGGACCTCAGTTCCTGAGATCGGCTCGCAACGCCACGACGCGGAAGGCGAAGACACCTCTGGCGCCGGGACGCCGTGAGCGCACGTCGAACGAGTGGAGGTTGCGCTTCTTGATGAACAGCCCGCCGAGATTGCCGTACTCGGTCAGGAAGACCTGGTAGTTGCGACCGGGTACGAGCGTGTCGAATCCGGCCGGGAGCGTGACCCTGGCGCGACCGTTCCTCAGGTTCGCCTGGCCGACGTGCTCGAACACGGGCGAGAACGAAGCGTGCGGGTACATGCGCTTCGAAGATCCGTCTGCACTTGGGCCGAAGCCTATTCCAGTTCGTGGCTCGACGCACTATCTCCCGGAAAGCCCCGCCGACACTGGTTCTTCGCGTCCTTACAGAGAATTTCTAGGTTTTGGGATCGACCGGACGGGCACCCCAGCGCATCGCATCCCTATCGAAAGGAATCAAATGCTCTGGCTCTTGGTCTTGCTCCTCGTCGTCCTCGCCCTCATCGGCGGGGTCGCCGTCAGCAAGCTGCTCTTCCTCGTCCTGATCGTCGCGGCGATCTTGGCGCTCATCTCCGTCGCCGGCGGGCGCAGGACCGTCTAACGCGTCGAGCTGGGGCCGCGGTCGCCTGCGTACCATGGCGACCGTGGTTCAGCTCCGCGAAGTGCTCGCGTCCGACCTGCCGGTCTTCTTCGAGAACCAGGCGGACGAGGACGCGAGCCGCCTCGCCGCGGTCGCCTCTCGCGATCGAGAGGCCTTCGAGGCGCACTGGGCGAGGATTCTCGCCGACCCCGCAACCACCATTCGCACGATCCTCGTCGACGGCGAGGTGGTCGGGAACGTGCTGAGCTTCGAGCGCGACGGGCTGCGCGAGCTCGGCTACTGGATCTCGCGCGCGTACTGGGGCCAGGGCATTGCGAGCGCGGCGGTGGCCGAGTTCCTCCAGGTGGATACGAACCGCCCGCTGCACGCGAAGGTCGCAGGGGACAACCATGGCTCCGTGCGCGTCCTGGAGAAGAGCGGCTTCGAGCTCGTGATCTCGGAGCTCGTGTACGACGACGTCCGGGGCGGCGAGCTCGAAGATCGCCTCTACGAGCTGCCCTAGAACGTGGCCTTAAATGCCAAGTCCTGCTGGCCCGAGGGCCACCAGGACTTGACGAGGGGGATACTTGCGGACCTGGCCGAAAAGCGCAAGTGGGATCGAAACAAGAAATGTCCCAAAGAGCGATTTTTCGTTTCGAGCGCCTGGATGTCCGGCTGCTCTGGGGACCCCGGGGCAGGCAAGGGACGTCCCCTTAAATGCCAAGTCCTGCTGGCCCGAGGGCCACCAGGACTTGACGAAGGGGATACTTGCGGACCTCGGCCGAGACCGCAAGTGGGATCCGCGACGAAATGTTCCAAAGAGCGACATTTCGTTTTCGGAGGAACGTGCTGGGGCTCAACCCTCCCCGTACGTAATCCGAGTAACCGTGCCGCTTTCACGGTTTGCGACCCAGACGACTCCGTCGCCGGCGGCGACCGCCAGCGGACGGCCTTCGAGCGCGATCGGATCTCCGTCGGGCTCGCCGGAACCGGCATTGATCCGCGTCAGCGCTCCGGCCTGGTCGACGACCCAGGCCCAGGCTCCGTCGAGCGCGACGGCGGCGGGCTGGCGTCCGGCGGCGATCGGCTCGCCGATCGCCTTGTTCGTGGCCGGGTCGATCCGGCTGATCGTGCCCTCGTCGTGGTTCGCGACCCACACGACGCCGTCACCGACGGCGACCGACGTCGGGCCGGCGCCGACCGGGATCGGAGCGGTCGCGGGCTCGTTCGAGTCCGGATCGACACGTACGACCGTCCCTTCGGTCGGACTCACGACCCACACGGATCCTTCGCCCACGGCCAGGCCTGCGTAATCGGCGTTTCCGCGTGGCCGGGCGATGACCTGCGGTGAGGTCGAGAGCACTTCGCCGGTCCCCGCGTCAAGGCGCGTGACCGTTCCGTCTCCCATGTTGAGCGTCCAGACCGAGCCGTCGGCGACCGCGATCGCCATCGGCCGCTTGCCCGTCGGGATCGGGGAGCCGACAACCTCACCGGACTCCGCGTCGATGCGGCTGACCGTGTTGTCGAACGCGTTCGCGACCCACACGGTTTCTCCCGAGCTCGCAACGCCCACCGGTTCGGCACCGACGGCGATCGGGTCGCCCACGGTGTCGCCGGATTCGGGATCCAGTCGGATCACCGCATTGTCTTCGGCGAGCGCGACCCAGATTGCGTCGTCGCCAACGGCGAGCGCGGCGGGGGCGCCCGCGAACTCAAGTTCCTGCACCGCCGGTGAGGCGTCCGGCTTCGCTCCGTTCTCTCCGTCGCCTCCGCAACCGGCGGCCACTCCTGTCGTCGCGGCGATCGAGACGAGCAGCATCGTCCTCGACCAGGCTTTCATGGTTCGCTCCTTCCGTGCGACTCGGCGCCCTCCAGCGCCTCCAGGTCGATGTCCAGCGCCTCGGCCACTCGCTCCACGGGGATCTCGGCGCGTCTGCTGGCCTCCTCGACCAGCTGCGCCGACGACGTCTCGTAAAGGTGGAAGCACGTCTCGTCGTCGCCGACGAAGAGCGCGCGCAGGTACCGGATCGGCGTTCCCTCCCGCGTCATCTCGTCGGCGGCCGAACGCGCTCGCTGTGCCGCTTCTTGGAGCTCCGCGGCGCCTGCCTTCGTGAGATAGAGCTCGGCGAGGTACGTGGCCATCCACCCGACCGTAG
Source organism: uncultured Actinomycetes bacterium (assembly GCA_963760815.1). Taxonomy (GTDB): domain Bacteria; phylum Actinomycetota; class Thermoleophilia; order Gaiellales; family Gaiellaceae; genus CAVRUF01. The sequence goes on along the minus strand of CAVXEJ010000004.1, from coordinate 1,448,770 downwards.
GAGGAGCCCTCGGCCGAGGAAACCCGGGAATCCCTAGGGTTTGCCGGGGCTATCCCTGGAAGCGGCGGGCCAGTTCGGCCCGCGACCGGACGCCCAGCTTGCGGTAGATCCGCGAGAGGTGGAACTCGACCGTGTGCTCGGTCACGAAGAGCGCCGCAGCGACCTCGCGGTTCGTCTTCCCCTCCGCCACGAGCGCAGCCACGCGCGTCTCGGCAGGGGTTAGCCCGCTCTCCGAGGTGCGCCCGCCGATGCTTTCAAGCTCTGTCCGGGCCTGGGCCGCCCAGATCGCCGCGCCCAGCTCCTCGAAGGCCGCGAGCGCCTGTTCGAGCGTCGCGCGCGCCCGTGCCTTCTGCTTCGAGCGGCGCTGCGCCGCCCCGAGGCCGAGGAGCGTCCGCGCTCGTTCGAACGGAACCGCCGCGACTCCGGGTCGAGCTAGGCCTCGCTCGAACGCGGCGAGCGCTTGCTCGCCGTCGCCGCGGCCGGCGTGGAGGAACCCTTCGCAGCGGTCTGCGGCGACCAGCGCCGAGACGCGGCCGAGTGAACGGCCACGTTCGGCGAGCCAGGCGAGCCTTACCTCGGCCTCGTCGAACCGGCCGAGGAGAACGAGAGCCTCGATCTCGTCGGGGACGAAGCGGATCGTCCCGGGCTCGCCCACGCCGGCGGCCAGGAGCCGTTCCCGCTCGGGGGCGAGGAGCCGGACCACGTCGTCGGCGTGGCCCAGGGAGAGCTCGAGGACTCCGAGCGCCCAGACGCCGTGGATCCGCGCCGCCGCCATGCCCCGCTCACCGGCGAGTTCGAGCGCTCGCTCCGCATCGGCGCGAGCCTCCTCCTCGAGGCCGAGCGACGCCCGGACGAGCGCTCGGGTTGCCACCGAGTACGCCTCCATCGGCCGCTGCCCGGTCTGCTGCGAGAGCTCGAACCCTTCGCCGGCCACCCGGGCCGCCTCCTCCCAGCGGCCCGCCAGGTACTCGGCCTGCGCGAGCTGCGCGAGCACCATCGGCGTTGAGCCCTCGTCCCCCCGGGCGATCGCGTCGTCGAGGCAGTCTCGAATGAGCTCGTGCGCCGACGGACTGTCGGTCCAAAGCGCATGGACGGCGAGGTTGAACGGCGGACTGGAGAGGACTCGCCGTTGTGCGTCAGGGTCGGCGATCTCCACCGCGCGGCGCAGCGGCGGACCGGAGTCCGGACGGCCGACGAGGCACTTGAGCAGTCCCTGGACGCAGAGCGATTCGACCTCTATCCGCTCGTCCCCGGCGTCCGCCGCGAGCTCGGCGCCGAGGGTCGCGAAACGAACCGCCTCTTCGAGGTCCTCGCGAAGGAAGAAGAGCGCGGCGGCGAGACCCTGGGCCGCCTCCGCGCGCATCAGGGCGCCCGCATCCGGCTCGTCGAGCGCACGCCTGGCGAGCGCAGCGGCGAGCGGCTGGTCTCCCTGGTAGCGGTGCAGCCTCGAGAGGGTCGCGAGGGCCTCGGCGCGCTCGTCCCCGGTAGCCGCTGCGGCGAGCGCCTCCTCGAGCAATACGAGTGCTCGCTCCGGATCCCCCGAGTCGAACGAGTAGAGCGCCGCCGTGATGCGCCTGCGGTGAATCGCAGCATGGTCGGAGTCGGGGGTCAGGTGGAGCGCTCGCTCGCCGAGCTCGGCCGCAGCTGAGCTCGCGCCTCGCTGCCGGGCATGGTGGGCCGCGCGCTCGAGCTCGGCGGCCACGCCGGCGTCGGGGCCGTCGGTCGCGAGGGCGTGATGGCGGGCCCGCTCCTCGTCGTCGCCGACAAGCTCCGCGAGGGAGGCCGTGGAGGCGTCGCCGGGATTGCGCGTCGAGATCCGCATAGGCAGCGGCTGCGAGCAGCGGATGGGTGGAGCGCACGAAGTCGCCGTCCCGCTCGAGCACGTGCGCCTCGAACGCCGGACCGAGCTCCGCGTCCCCGTGCCCTGCGGCGGCGAGAAGCGCCGTGCTCGGGTGCGCGAGCGCCGCCGCGGCAGCAAGCGCGAAGCGGGTGTCCGCGGGCAGCGCGTCGATACGGTCGCGGACGAGGGCGTGGAGCTCAGCGGGCACGGGCAGCTCCTCGCCCGGGGCCGGAGTCGCTCCGAGCCGCTGAAGCGCGCGCCCCAGCTCGAGCGCGAAGAACGCGTTGCCGGCCGCCACGTCGTAGATTCGCCGCAGCGTCGGGCGGGGGAGACCGAGACCGATCCGCGACCGAAGCAGGCCATGCACCGCGCCGAGGCTCAGCGGCCGGACGTCGAGCCGAACCGTCGCCTCCTCCACGAGGCGCGGAGAGAACGGGCTCGCCCGACCGCCTCGCCACGAGCAGGCCGACCCGCTCGTCGCGGATCCTCCGCCACGCGAACGAGAGGACGAGCGCCGACGTGGAGTCGAGCCACTGGAGATCGTCGACCGCGAGGACGAGGGGCCGCTCGGTCGCCAGTAGACGCAGGGAGCCGAGGACCGCGACTGCGACGGTTCGCTCGTCGGGCGGTGTGACGCCGGGACGTTCGAGGAGCAGTGCGACCCGCAGCGCATCGGCCTGCGGTGCGGGCAGCGTCTCGAGCAGCTCCTCGAGCTCGGAATCGAGCAGGTCGCCGAGGCCCGCGAACGCGAACCGGGCCTCGGCCTCGGCCGGTCTCGTCGTCAACACCCTGTAGTCGCGTTCGCGTGCCGCCTCGACGCCTGCGAGCCAGAGCGTCGTCTTCCCGACTCCCGGTGCGCCGTCGAGCACGCATCCGGAGGGACCGCCCTCCAGGGCGGAGAGAAAACCGTCGAGCGCGTCGAGCTCCTGCGAGCGTCCGATGACGTCGTGGGCCATCGTGGCCACCTCGGCCTCGATGCTACGCCCCGGACGGCTCCGCGGGAAAGGCCGGCGTGCGCTCGGCTAGGCCAGCTCGACGCGCTCGATCACGACGGCTTCGACCGGCTTGTCCATGTGGTCGCGGTCGACCTCGGCGATCGTGTCGACGACATCAAGGCCCTCGGTGACGCGGCCGAAGACGGTGTGCTTGCCGTCCAGCCAGGGGCACGCGTCGGCGACCACGACGAAGAACTGCGAGCCGTTCGTGTTCGGCCCGGCGTTCGCCATCGCGAGCGCGCCGCGCTCGACCCGGTGCTCGTTCTCCTCGTCCTCGAACTGGTAGCCGGGGCCGCCCGAGCCGGTGCCGGTCGGGTCGCCGCCCTGGATCATGAAGTCGGGAATGACCCGGTGGAACGTGACGCCGTCGTAGAAGCCGTCCCCGGCGAGCTTCAAGAAGTTCTGAACGGTGACGGGCGCCGCGTCGTCATAGAGCTCGACCTGGATCGGCCCGTGGTTGGTGTGGAGCGTTGCGTTGGTCATGGAGGGGAGCCTAGACGAGCCCTCCGCCGTTGAACGCGCGACCGGCAGGACGTACCATTTCTCACGAGGTGCGGCGCACACTCCTGACCACCGTCGTCGCGGCGATCGCATCGGTGATCGCCCCGGCGGCGGATGGGGCGATCTGCGCGGACCGCAACTACCTCGCGTTCTGCGTCCGTTAGAGACGGCTCCGGGGCGCGCGCCGAGTGTACGATCCGCCGGTCGTGCGCCTGAAGCTCGTTCCGCGGATGTCCGAGTTCTACGTCCTGTTCGAGCAGGCGGGGGCCAACGCGCTCGAGGCCGCCCGCAAGGCGGAGACGAGATTTCGCGAGTACCCGAACTCGTCCGTGAGCCAGGCCGACATCAAGGAGATCGAGCACGACGGCGACGACGCCACGCGCGAGATCATCCAGCTCCTGAACACCCAGTTCGTGACGCCGTTCGACCGCGAGGACATCTACGAGCTCGCACAGGCGCTCGACGACGTGGTCGACATCATCGACGAGGCCTGCGACCTGCTCGAGCTGTACGGGGTGGAGTCGGCCACGCGCCAGGCGCTCGAGCAGTGCCGGATCCTCGTGGGCGCGGCCGAGCGCCTGAACAACGCCGTGCAAGGGCCTGCGCGACGTGAAGACGGTCGAGGCCGAGCTGATCGCGCTGAAGGCGCTCGAGGACGAGGGCGACCGCATCGTGCGCGAGGCGATCGCCGACCTCTTCCGCGACCCACGCATCGACCCGCTCGTCGTCATCCGCTGGAAGGACATCTTCGAGTCGCTCGAAGATGCGATCGACGCGTGCGAGCGCGCCGCGAACGTGATCGGCAACATCGTCGTGAAGAACGCCTAGCTCCACCCCATGGACTGGACGCTCGCAGCCGTCGTCGCGACCGCGCTCTTCTTCGACTTCACGAACGGATTCCACGACACCGCGAACTCGATCGCCACGAGCGTGTCGACGCGCGCGATGTCGCCGCGGGCCGCCGTGCTCTCGGCCGCCGTCCTGAACGTCGCCGGCGCCTTCGTCTCGTTCGCGGTCGCCGCCACGATCGCCTCGGGGATCGTGAACGCGGACGCCGTTACGCCGAGCGTCATCCTCGGCGGCCTCGTCGGCGCGATCTTCTGGAACCTCTTCACCTGGTACCTCGGCCTGCCGTCGAGCTCGAGCCACGCGCTCATCGGCGGCGTTGTCGGCGCCGCCATCGCCGCATCGGGCCTGGACGCGATCAAGTGGCAGGGGATCGTCGACAAGGTCCTGATCCCGTCCCTCCTCGCGCCGATCTTCGGCCTGCTCGTCGCCGCCGGACTGATGATCGGGCTGCTCTGGATCGTTCGGCGGCGCGCGCCGGGGATCGTCAACCGCGTGTTCCGGCGGCTGCAGCTCGTCTCGGGTGGGTTCGTCGCGTTCACGCACGGGACGAACGACGCGCAGAAGACGATGGGGATCATCGCGCTCGCGCTCGTCTCCACGGGTCATCTCGACCCTGACTTCGACCGGCCGCCGCTCTGGGTGATCGTGAGCGCCGCGCTCGCGATGGGGATCGGGACGTACGTGGGCGGCTGGCGGATCATCCGCACGCTGGGGACGCGGATCGCGAAGCTCGACCCGCCGCGCGGGTTCGCGGCGCAGACGTCGACCGCATCCATCCTCTGGATCACGGCGCACTTCGGGTTCCCGGTCTCGACGACGCACACGGTGTCGGGCTCGGTGCTCGGCGCGGGCGCGACGCGGCGGCTCAACGCCGTGCGCTGGGGCGTCGCCGGCAACATCCTGATCGCCTGGATCATGACCCTGCCCTGCGCCGCCGCCGTCGGCGCGTCGATGGAGCTGGTCACGCGCCTGCCCGGCGGCGACCTGCTGCTCTTCGGCGCCGCGTGCGCGGTCGGCGTGCTCGCGTTCGTCACGCGGACGATCCTCGAGCGCGCGTCCCGCCGGTACCGGCCGAAGCTACCCCGTTCGGCGCCGCCTGCCGTACTAGGCTCAGTCGAGCTCGCGCGGAGTGGTCCCGGGAGGCCCGGTGTGCGACGCGTCGGTGAACTCGCGGAACTCTCCGCTGACCAGGTAGGCGGTCTGCTCGCCGATGTCGACGGCGTGGTCGCCGATCCGCTCGAGGCAGCGCGAGACGATGATCATCCGCAGCCCCCATTCGCGGCGCTCGGGGTCTGAGCCGAGCGCGAGGACGCGGTCGACGACGCGGCGGTTGGCCCGGTCGATCAGCTCGTCCAGGTGGACGAGCGACTCGGCCTTGTCGGCGTCGCGGTGCGCGAACGAGTCGAGCGAGACGCGGATCATCTCCTCGGCGCGCTCGCCCATCTCCTCGAAGCCCTCGAGGAGGTCGTGGTCCTGCGAGATGCCCTCGACGAGCTTCGTCAGCTTGGCGATCGTCACGCAGTAGTCGGCCATCCGCTCGAGGTGCAGGTTGTTGTGGAGCACCGCGAGCACGAGGCGCAGGTCGCCGGCGACCGGGTTCTGGCGCGCGAGGAGCGACTGGATGCCCTCCTCGATCGCGAAGTAGCGCGCGTCGACCTCGTCGTCGAAGCCGATGACCTCCTCGGCCAGCTCGATGTCCTGCGTCTTCAGCGCGTTGAGCGCGCCGCGCAGCGAGCGGAGGACGAGCTCGCCCTCCTCCTGGAGCCCCGCCTCGAGCTGGTCGAGCTCTTCCTGGAGTGTGATCCGTGTGACTTTCATCCGAACCGTCCCGTCACGTAGTCCTCTGTCCGCTGGTCGGCGGGCTTGGTGAAGATCGTCGGCGTCTCGTCGTACTCGACGAGGATGCCCGTGCGGTTGTCCTTCTCCTCGTCGACCTCGACGCTGAAGAACGCCGTCATGTCGGCGACGCGGGCGGCCTGCTGCATGTTGTGGGTGACGATCACGATCGTGTAGCGCTCCTTCAGGCTGTGCATGAGATCCTCGATCGCGGTCGTCGAGATCGGGTCGAGCGCCGAGGCGGGCTCGTCCATGAGGAGCACGTCGGGCTCGACGGCGAGGCAGCGGGCGATGCAGAGCCGCTGCTGCTGTCCGCCGGAGAGGCTGTAGCGCGCTCGCCTTGAGGCGGCTCTTGACCTCGTCCCAAAGCGCCGCCTGGCGCAGCGCCTTCTCGACGCGGTCGTCCATGTTGTCCTTGAGCCCGAGCACGCGCGGCCCGAAGGCGATGTTGTCGTAGATCGACTTCGGGAACGGATTCGGCTTCTGGAAGACCATGCCGATCCGCTTGCGCACCTCGACCGCGTCCACCTCGGGGCCGTAGAGATCGATGCCCGTGGTAGAGGATCCGCCCGTCGATCGCCGCCGACGGGATCAGGTCGTTCATGCGGTTGAAGCAGCGGATGAACGTGCTCTTGCCGCAGCCGGACGGGCCGATGAACGCGGTCACGTAGTTCTTGTAGATCTGGAGCGAGACGTTCTTGAGCGCGGGCACGCCGGCGTAGTTCACGCCCAGGTCGGAGACCTCGAAGAGCGCCTCGCGGCGGGCGTACGCCTCGGAGCTCGTGCGCTCGAGGATCTTCTCGTCCACGCCGGCGATTCTCGCAGGTGCTGCGGTGGAGATTTCCATGTCGTCATCCTCACCATTGTCGTTGGTAGCGGTTGCGGAGCCAGATCGCGAACGCGTTCATGGTCAGCAGGATCACGAGCAGCACCATGATCGCCGGCCGCCGCGAGCAGCTTGAACTCCTCCTGCGGCTGCTTGATCCACTGGTAGATCTGCACCGGCAGCGCGGTGAACGAGCCGAGGATCGTCGGGTCGACGGCGACGTAGGTCAGCGCGCCGACCAGGAGCAGCGGCGCCGTCTCGCCGATCGCCCGCGCGAGCGCGAGGATCGAGCCGGTCGCGATCCCGGGGATGGCCGCCGGGAGCACCTGGCGCCACACGACCTGCCACTGCGTCGCGCCGAGCGCGAACGCGCCCTGGCGGATCGTGTCGGGAACCGCGCGAATCGCCTCCGCGGCTGGCGACGATCACCGTCGGAAGGACGAGCAGCGTCAGGATGAGCGCGCCGGCGAGGAGCACGCGGCCCGAGGCCGATCCCGCGGACGATGAACGCGAGGCCGAGGATCCCGTAGACGATCGACGGGACCGCGGCGAGGTTCTGGATGTTGACCTCGAGCAGGCGGTTGTACCAGCGCTCCCGGTTCGCGTACTCCTCGAGGTAGAGCGCGGTGCCGACGCCGAGCGGAACGACCAGGACGAGCAAGAGCACCATCATGTAGATCGTCCCGAGGATGGCCGGCCGCGCGCCCGCCTTGTGCGGGATTCGCCGACGGCGGATTCTGGAGCAGCGTCGAGATCGAGATAGCCGATCCCTTTCTGGACGACGTCGAACAGGAGCACGCCGAGCACGATGAATCCGATCGAGACGCAGACCAGCAGAAGGATGTAGAACGCGGTGCCGCGGACTCGCGATCCGCGTGACTGGCGTCCGATCGTCTCGGGGGCCGCCGTCATTCGTACACCTCTCGGAAGCGGCGCACGAGCCGGATCGAGAAGATGTTCATCGCGAACGTGATCACGAACAGCGTCAGCGCGACCGCGAAGATCGTCTTGTACTCGATCGAGCCTGTCGGGACGTCGCCGTTGCCGGTCGCAGCGATGAACGCGGTCATCGTCTGGGCCTGTTCGCGCGGGTCGAACGTGATCTGGGCGAGCCCGCCGGCGGCGATCAGCACGACCATCGTCTCGCCGATCGCCCGCGAGATCGCGAGCACGTAGCTCGCGACGATCCCCGAGATCGCAGCCGGAACGACGATCTTCGTCGAGACCTGGAGACGCGTCGCGCCGAGGCCGTAGGCGCCGTCGCGCAGTTCCCGGGGAACGGCGCTCATCGCATCCTCTGAGACCGAGGCGACGATCGGGATCAGCATGATTCCGACGACGAGTCCCGGCCGAGAGAACGTTGAAGATCCTGACGCCGGTCCCGAGATCCTGCGAGGAACGGCGTGAACGCTGTGAGCGCGAAGAAGCCGAAGACGACCGTCGGGATGCCGGCGAGCGTCTCGAGGGCCGGCTTGAGGATGTTGCGCGTGCGCGGCTTCGCGTACTCGCTCAGGTAGATCGCGACGCCGAGTCCGACCGGGCAGGCAGACGAGGCAGGCCCAGAACGTCACGACGAGCGTTCCGACGAGGAGCGGCTGCACGCCGAACGAGGCCGGCTCGAAGAGCGGCGCCCAGCGGTCGCCCGAGAAGAAGTCCACGGGCGAGACCTCGCGGAAGAACTCGATCGACGGCTCGAGCAGGGCGATGATGATCCCGACCGTCGTCAGGACCGAGACGAGGGCGCAGAGACCGAGGAGGACCTTGACGACGTCCTCGCCCCATCTGCGCCCGTCGGCGCGCAGCCGGATCGGGGCCGGCTGCGCGCCTGCGGTGACGTCCGGCGTTCGCCATGCGCTGCGCTAGGAGCCCGCGCTTTCGAGCTTCGCCTTGTTCTCCTCGAGCACGTCGTCGGGGACGGTGATGAACTGCGCCGCCTCGGCGATGGAGTCGAGGTTGTCCAGGTAGTAGGTCATGAAGCCGAGCACCTCGGGCTTCGTGAACGACTCGTTCTTGACGTAGACGAAGAGCGGCCGGGAGAGCGGCGCGTAGCTGCCGTCCTGCGCCGTCTCGGCGCTCGGGGCGACACAGCCGTCGCCGCCGTCGACCTCCAGGGCCTTGAGCGTGTCCTGGTTCTCCTCGAAGTACGTGTAGCCGAAGTAGCCCATGCCGCCCTTGTCGCCCGCGACCGCCTGGACGGTGGTGTTGTCGTCCTCGCTCGCGTTGTAGTCGGCGCGGCTGGCGCCCTCCTCACCGTTGATCGCAGCGGTGAAGTAGTCGAACGTGCCCGAGTCGGTTCCGGCGCCCGAGAGCGTCAGCTCCTGGTCGGGGAAGCTCGGATCGACCTGGTTCCAGTTGGTGACCTTGCCCTCGGCCTCGGGAGCCCAGATCTTGTTGAGCTGCTCGACCGTGATGCAGTCGATCCAGTCGTTCTCCTTGTTCACGACGACGGTGAGCGCGTCGACCGCAGTCTGGAACTCGGTGTACTCGATGCCTGCGTCCGCACAGAGCGGCGCTTCCTCGTCCTCCTTGATGGGACGGGAAGCGTTGGAGATGTCCGTCTCGCCGGCGCAGAAGCGCTCGAAGCCGCCTCCGGTGCCGGAGATGCCGACCTCGACGTTGACGTCGGGCTGGACTTCGCGGTAAGCCTCGGCCGCCGCGGTGGTGAGCGGGCCGACCGTGCTCGAGCCGTCTGCGATCACGGTGCCGGAGAGCTGCTCTCCGGAGGTGTCGCCGGTGTTCGCCGCGCCTGTGCTCGAATCGTCGTCGCGGCCGCAACCGGCTGCGGCGAACACGAGCAGCAGTGCGGCGAGGGCAACGAGGATCGCCCGGGTGGGAAGCCGAAAACTCACTGTTCTCCTTTCGCGTTGTCTCATTTCCGCGAGTGTCGGCTCCGAGCGGTTGCCCGTGGGGAGAAAGGTTGTGAAGAAACGGTGTCCAGGTGGTGAAGGGCGTGGCTGTGCCGTGGCCTTCCATTCGCCCTGACCGCCAAGTGAGCGTCAAGGTTTCGCCGCCGCGCGTACAGAACGCGTCAAGGCGCCGGCGCGACGCTGCGTTCCGGGCGTAGAAAGGAGCTGTGCGCGATCTCATCTTCATCGCAGCAGTGATTGCCTTCTTCGTCCTTGCCGCCCTGTTCGTGCGCGGCTGCGCCTGGATCGTCGATCCCGCGCGCGACGAGGACAAGCGATGAGCGGCGAGGACATCGTCGGACTCGTCGCGGCGGTCGCGGTGCTCGGCTATCTCCTGGTTGCGCTGCTGGCGCCCGAGAGGCTCGGATGACCGTCGCGCTCGAGACCTTGGAGGTCGTCATCGTCCTCGTCGGAATCGCGCTCGGACTCGGGCTGCTCGCCTGGATCTACAACGATCTCCGCCACGACGGGCGGCCTCGTTGAGCGCTGCGAACTGGCTCCAGCTAGCGGCGCTCGTCGGGCTCGTGCTCATCTCGACGCCGCTTCTCGGCGCGTACATCGCGCGAGTCTTCGGCGGCGAGAGCGCTCCCGGCGACCGGATCTTCCTGCCGGTCGAGCGCACGTTCTACCGGCTCTTCGGCGTCGATCGCGAACCGAGAGCAGGCCTGGCCGGTCTACGCCTTCTCGCTGCTCGCCTTCAGCGCCGTCTCCGTGATCGGTCTCTATCGCGCTCCAGCGGATCCAGGGGCACCTGCCGCTCGATCCGACCGACGTCGGCGGCGTTCCGCCGGCGCTCGCGTTCAACACCGCCGTCAGCTTCGTCACCAACACGAACTGGCAGAACTACGGCGGCGAGTCGACGATGAGCCATCTGACCCAGATGGCCGGCCTCACGGTGCAGAACTTCGTCTCGGCCGCCGTCGGCCTCGTCGGTCGCGATCGCGCTCATCCGCGGCCTCGTGCGGCGCGGCTCCGAGACGATCGGGAACTTCTGGGTCGACCTGACCCGCTCGCGTCACCCGCGTCCTCCTGCCGCTTGCGCTCGTCCTCGCCCTCGTGATCGCCGGGCTCGGGCGTCGTCCAGAACCTCGACGGTCCCGCTCAGGCGACCACGGTCGAGGGCGCGACGCAGGAGATCTCCGGCGGCCCGATCGCGAGCCAGGAGGCGATCAAGGAGCTCGGGACGAACGGCGGCGGGCCGATACAACGCGAACTCCGCGCACCCGTTCGAGAACCCGAACGGGTTCACCAACCTGCTCGAGATCTGGGCGATCCTGATCATCCCGTTCGCGCTGACGTACACCTACGGACGCCTCGCGAAGGACCGGCGGCAGGGCTGGGCCGTCTTCGCCGCCATGTTCATCCTCTGGATCGGCGCTGCCGTGCGCGCCATGCCTTCGAGGCGCAGGGCAATCCGAAGTCGATCGACGCCGTCGGGCGGGAACATGGAGGGCAAGGAGATGCGCTTCGGCACGGCCGCGACCGGCCTCTTCGCCGCGTCGACGACCGGCACGTCGACCGGCGCGGTCATCGGCGCGCACGACAGCTTCACGCCGCTCGGCGGCGCCGTGCCGCTCGTCCACATGATGCTCGGCGAGGTCAGTCCGGGCGGCGTCGGCGCCGGGCTCTACGGGATGCTCGTCTTCGCGCTGCTCTCGGTCTTCATCGCCGGGCTCATGGTCGGGACGGACGCCCGAGTACCTCGGCAAGAAGATCCAGGCGCCGGAGATGAAGCTCGTCGTCGTCTACCTGCTCGTCGTGCCGCTCGATCATCCTCAGCTTCGCCGGCGCTCTCGGTCGTCCTCGACTTCGCGACCGCGTCGCTCCTCAACCCGGGCCCGCACGGGCTCTCGGAGATCGTCTACGCGTTCACGTCGGCGTCGAACAACAACGGCTCGGCCTTCGGCGGCCTCACCGGGAACACCGACTGGTACAACACGACGCTCGGCCTGACGATGCTCGTCGGGCGCTTCCTGCTGATCGTCTCTGTGCTCGCGCTCGCGGGCTCGCTCGCGCGCAAGCAGCCCGTCCCGGCGACCGCCGGCACGTTCCCGACCGACACGCCGCTCTTCGCGGGCCTGCTCGTCGCGGTCGTCGTCATCGTCGTCGGGCTCACGTACTTCCCCGTCGTCTCCCTCGGCCCGATCCTGGAGCACCTGACGCTGTGAGCATGCAGCTCGCTCTCTTCGACCCGCAAGATCGCGGCGCCGGCCGCGCTCGACAGCGTTCCGCAAGCTCGACCCGCGCGGCATGGCGCGCAACCCGGTCATGTTCGTCGTCGAGCTCGGCAGCGTGCTCGTGACCGTTCTCTTCGTCGAATCGGCGATGCACGACGAACGTCTTCGCGGGCCTCATCGCCGCCTGGCTCTGGTTCACCGTCCTCTTCGCCAACTTCGCCGAGGCGATGGCCGAGGGCCGCGGCAAGGCGCAGGCCGAGACGCTGCGCGCACGCGCGCCGAGACAGTGGCGCACCGGCGTCGGGCCGGGACGGCGCGATCGAGGAGGTGCCGAGCTCGGCGCTCCAGGTCGGCGACGAGGTCGTCGTCACGGCCGGCGAGGTCATCCCCGCCGACGGCGACGTGATCGAGGGCATCGCGAGCGTCGACGAGTCGGCGATCACCGGCGAGTCGGCGCCGGTCATCCGCGAGTCGGGCGGCGACCGCTCGGCCGTCACCGGCGGCACGCGCGTGCTCTCCGACGAGATCGTCGTCCGCGTCACGTCGCGCGCCGGGCGAGAGCTTCCTCGACCGGATGATCGCCCTCGTCGAGGGCGCGAGCCGCCAGAAGACCCCGAACGAGATCGCGCTCGACATCCTCCTCGCCGGCCTGACGATCGTCTTCCTCCTCGCCGTCGTGTCGCTGCAGCCGTTCGCGGTCTACTCGGGCGCGGAGCAGTCCGTGATCGTGCTCGTCGCGCTGCTCGTCTGCCTGATCCCGACGACGATCGGCGCGCTGCTCTCGGCGATCGGCATCGCCGGCATGGACCGCCTCGTCCAGCGCAACGTGCTCGCGCTTTCGGGCCGCGCGGTCGAGGCCGCGGGCGACTGCTCGACGCTCCTCCTCGACAAGACCGGCACGATCACGCTCGGCAACCGGCAGGCGACCGACTTCCTTCCGCTCCCGGGCGTCGACGAGGACGAGCTCGCCGACGCGGCACAGCTCTCGAGCCTCGCCGACGAGACGCCCGAGGGCCGCTCCATCGTCGTCCTCGCGAAGGAGCGCTACGGCCTTCGCGGCCGCGAGCTCCACGGCGCGACGCTCGTCCCGTTCACCGCGCAGACGCGGATGAGCGGCGTCGAGATCGAGGGCCGCTCGATCCGCAAGGGCGCCGCCGACGCGGTCCGCCGCTGGGTCGAGGAGCAGGGCGGCACCGTCCCGGCCGCGCTCGACGAGATCGTCGACGGGCATCGCCGCGTCGGGCGGCACGCCGCTCGTCGTCGCCGAGAACAGCCGAGCGCTCGGCGTCGTGCACCTCAAGGACGTCGTCAAGGAGGGCATCAGCGAGCGCTTCGACGAGCTGCGCGCGATGGGGATCCGCACGGTGATGATCACCGGCGACAACCCGCTCACCGCGAAGGCGATCGCCGAGGAGGCCGGGGTCGACGACTTCCTCGCCGAGGCGACGCCCGAGGACAAGATGGCGCTGATCAAGCGCGAGCAGGCGGGCGGCGTCCTCGTCGCGATGACCGGCGACGGCACGAACGACGCGCCGGCGCTCGCGCAGGCCGACGTCGGCGTCGCGATGAACACGGGCACGCAGGCCGCGAACGAGGCCGGGAACATGGTCGACCTCGACTCGAACCCGACGAAGCTGATCGAGATCGTCGAGATCGGCAAGCAGCTGCTGATCACCCGCGGCTCGCTGACGACGTTCTCGATCGCGAACGACGTCGCCAAGTACTTCGCGATCATCCCGGCGATGTTCGCGGGCGTCTTCCCGGCGCTCGACCGGCTGAACGTCATGGATCTCTCGACGCCCGAGACCGCGATCCTGTCGGCGGTCATCTTCAACGCGCTCGTGATCGTGGCGCTGATCCCGCTCGCGCTGCGCGGCGTGCGCTTCCGCGCCGTCTCCGCGGCCGCGCTGCTGCGCCGCAACCTCCTGATCTACGGCGTCGGCGGCATCGTCGCCCCGTTCATCGGGATCAAGCTGATCGACCTCGTCATCGCGCAGCTGGGGATCGTCTGATGCGGCGCCAGCTCCTTCCCGCCCTCGTCGCCTTCCTCGTGTTCACCGTTCTCGTCGGGCTCGTCTACCCGCTCGTGGTCACCGGCGTCGCGCAGGTCGCCTTCCCCGGACGGGCCGACGGCTCGCTCGTCGAGCGCGACGGCACGGTCGTCGGGTCGAAGCTGATCGGCCAGAGCTTCACCGGGCCGGAGTACTTCCATCCCCGCGCGTCGAGCGCCGGCGACGGCTACGACGCGATGTCGAGCTCGGCCTCGAACCTCGGCCCAGCGAATCCCGACCTGCTCGACGCCGTCGCGGAGCGCCTGCAGGCGTACCGCGAGGAGAACGGGCTGAACGTGGACGATCGCATCCCCGTCGGATGCCGTGACCGGCTCCGGCTCGGGCCTCGACCCGCACATCTCCGTCGCCGACGCCCGGCTTCAGGCCCCGCGCGTCGCGGACGAGCGGGGCCTCAGCCTCGACGAAGTCCTGGCGCTCGTGGACGAGCACACGGAAGGCCGCTCGCTCGGCTTCCTCGGCGAGCCCGGCGTCAACGTGCTCGAGCTCAACCTGGCCCTCGACCGCGAGGCGTAGCCTTACGCCATGGCGCGCGGAATGCTCCGCATCTACCTCGGTGCCGCACCGGGCGTCGGCAAGACCTTCGCGATGCTCGGAGAAGGGCACCGGCGCCGCGAGCGCGGCACGGACGTCGTCGTCGGCTTCGTCGAGATCGCACGGCCGCGAGAAGACGGCGGAGATGATCGGCGACCTCGAGGTCATCCCGCGCAAGGCGATCGAATACCGCGGCGCGACCTTCGAGGAGATGGACCTCGACGCCATCCTCGCGCGCAAGCCCGAGGTCGCGCTCGTCGACGAGCTGGCGCACACGAACGTTCCCGGCTCGCAGCACGAGAAGCGCTGGCAGGACGTCGACGACCTCCTCGAGGCCGGGATCACCGTGATCTCGACCCTCAACATCCAGCACCTCGAGTCGGTGAACGACGTCGTCGAGCAGATCACCGGCGTGAAGCAGCGCGAGACGATCCCCGACGAGGTCGTCCGCCGCGCCGACCAGATCGAGCTCGTCGACATGGCGCCCGAGGCGATGCGGCGGCGGATGGCGCACGGCAACATCTATCCGGCCGAGCGGATCGACGCGGCGCTCGGCAACTACTTCCGCCCCGGCAACCTCGGCGCGCTGCGCGAGCTGGCGCTCCTCTGGGTCGCCGACCGCGTCGACGAGGCGCTGCACGACTACCGCGAGCGCCACGGAATCGACCAGCCGTGGGAGACGCGCGAGCGCGTGGTCGTCGCGGTCACGGGCGCGCCCGGCGGGGACCGGCTCATCCGGCGCGGCGCCCGCATGGCGGCGCGCACGAAGGGCGATCTCGTCGCCGTGCACGTGCGCTCCCAGGACGGGCTCGCCGGGCCCTCCGCGGTCATGCTCGAGGAGCAGCGCGTGCTCGTCGACGAGCTCGGCGGGACCTACCGCGAGGTCGTCGGGGCCGACGTCGGAGAGGCGCTCGTCGACACCGCGCGGTCCCTGAACGCGACGCAGATCGTCCTCGGCGCGACGCGCCGCTCGCGCTGGGCCGAGCTGACGCGCGGCTCGGTCATCAACCGGATCATCCGCGACGCCGGGCTCGGGATCGACGTGCACGTGATCAGCCGCGGCGACGAGGCCGGCGAAGGCCTGCCGCGAGCCGCGCGCCCGGCCGCGCTCTCGCGCCGGCGGCAGGTGGTCGGGTTCGCGCTCGCGCTGCTCGCACCGGCCGTGCTCGCCGTCGTGCTCGCGAACCTGCGTGAGAACCTCGGGCTGCCGAGCGTGCTGCTGCTCTTCCTGCTCCTCGTCGTCGGCGTCTCGGCCGTCGGCGGTCTCTGGCCCGCGCTCGTCGCCGCGGTCGCCGGCTTCCTGCTCGTCAACTGGTACTTCACGCCGCCGCTCTACACCTTCACGATCAGCGAGGGCGAGAACGTGCTCGCGCTCGTCGTCTTCCTCGCGGTCGCACTGGTCGTCAGCGGCTTCGTCGCGCTCGCCGCGCGCCGCGCGGCCGCGGGAGCGCGCGCCCGCGCGGAGGCGGAGGCGCTCGCGCGGCTCGCGGGCTCGTCACCTGTGCCGGCGCTGCTCGACAGCCTGCGCCGCGTCTTCGGACTCGACGCGGTGTCGCTGCTGCACTCGGACGGTGGCGCCTGGAGGATCGAGGCGTCGTCGGGAGCTCCAGCGCCGGGGTCGCCGGAGGAGGCGACGACCACGGTCTCGGTCGGCGATCGCCACGTGCTCGCCCTCAGCGGCGGCACGGGCGTGGGCGAGGACGAGCGGATCCTCGACGCGTTCGTCGCCGAGATCGCTGCGGCGCTCGAGCTCGAGGAGCTCGAGACCGAGGCGTCCGAGGCGGGGTCGCTCGCCGCCGCGAACGACCTGCGCACCGCGATCCTCTCGGCGGTCTCGCACGACCTGCGCACGCCGCTCGCCGCGATCAAGGCGTCGGTCACGAGCCTGCTCCAGGACGACGTCGACTGGACGCCCGAGGCGCGGCACGAGTTCCTCGACACGATCGACGAGGAGACCGACCGGCTGAACGACCTCGTCGGCAACCTCCTCGACATGAGCCGGCTCCAGACCGGCGCGCTCGCGACGCGGCTCGCGCCGGTCGGGCGTGGACGAGGTCGTCCCGGCGGCGCTCGAGAGCCTCGGCGCCAACGCGGATCAGGTCGACGTGCACGTCGACGAGACGCTTCCGCGCGTGCTCGCCGACGCCGGCCTGCTCGAGCGCGCGCTCGCCAACGTGATCGGGAACGCGCTGGCCGCCTCGCCGCCCGGCGCAGCACGTCGTCGTCGACGCCGGCGTGGCCGACGGGCGCGTCGACGTTCGCGTCGTCGATCGCGGGCCGGGCGTCTCGCCGGGCGACCGCCAGCGAGATGTTCCGCCCGTTCCAGCGGCTCGGCGACTCGGGCAACGGCGACGGCGTCGGGCTCGGGCTCGCGGTCGCGAAGGGCTTCGTCGAGGCGATGGACGGCGAGGTCGAGGTCGAGGACACGCCCGGCGGCGGCCTGACGATGGTCTTCCGGCTCAGAATGGCCGAATGACCCGGATCCTCGTCGTCGACGACGAGCCGCAGATCCTGCGCGCGCTCGGGACCAACCTGAAGGCGCGCGGCTACGAGGTCGACCTGGCGCCGACCGGCGAGGAGGCGCTCGTCCTGGCCGCGCGGCACCACCCGGACGCGGTCGTCCTCGACCTCGGGCTCCCCGGGATCGACGGGATCGACGTGATCCGCGGCCTGCGCGGCTGGAGCGACGTGCCGATCGTCGTCCTCTCGGTCCGCGAGAGCGAGGCCGACAAGGTGGCCGCGCTCGACGCCGGCGCGGACGACTACGTGACGAAGCCGTTCGGCATGGACGAGCTTCTCGCCCGGCTGCGGGCGGCGCTGCGCCGGGCCGCGCCGAGCGAGGAGACGGCCGTCGTCGAGACCGCCGACTTCGCCGTCGACCTCGCCGCGAAGAAGGTCACGAAAAACGGCGACGAGATCCGGCTGACGCCGACCGAGTGGCAGATCGTCGAGGTGCTCGTCCGCAACCCGGGCAAGCTGATCAGCCAGCGGCAGCTCCTCCAGGACGTGTGGGGCGCCCAGTACGAGAAGGAGACGAACTACCTCCGCGTCTACCTGGCGCAGATCCGCCGCAAGCTCGAGCCCGACCCGGCGCGCCCCGTCTACTTCAAGACCGAGCCCGGGATGGGCTACCGCTTCGAGCCCGGCTAGGCCGGAAAGACGCAGCGCACGGTGAGGCCCTCGCCGCGGCCGCCGCTCGCCTCGACGCGGCCGCCGGCGGCGGTGACGACGTGCTTCACGATCGCGAGCCCGAGCCCGGTTCCGCGGGAGGCGCGGGCGCGGTCGGCCCGGTAGAAGCGCTCGAAGAGGCGGGGGAGATCCTCTTCGGCGACGCCGATCCCGGTGTCGGCGGCGCGCAGCACGACGTCGCCGTTCTCCGTCGTCACCGAAAGCGTCAGCACTGCGCCGGCGCCGGCGTAGCGGATCGCGTTCTCGACCAGGTTCCCGGCGACGACGCGGATCATCCGGGGCCGCAGCGGCAGCTCGGCCTCCGCATCGCCCTCGGCCGCGAGGCGAACACCCGCGCGCGCGGCGCTGTCGGCCGCCTCGGCGGCGACCTTCGTCGAGCACCGGCAGCGCGATCGTCGACCCGAGCCCCACGACCTCGCGCCCCGACTCGAGCTCGGACAGGAACAGGATGTCGTCGATCAGGTCGGTGATCTCGCCGATCTCGCCGCGGGCCTGGTCGATCAGCGCTTCGGAGTCCGCCTCCGGAAGCAGCGCCGTCTCGAGCAGCGCGAGCAGCCGGGCGAGCGGCGTGCGCAGCTCGTGCGACACGGCGGCGGTGAACCCGGCCCGCAGCTCCTCGTAGGCCGCGAGGTCGCCCGGGTCGGAGACGTACAGCAGCGTCTCGGTGCGGCCCGGCGACCTCGTACGGCGACGCGGAAGGGAACCCGGCTCGACCCGGAGCTCAGCATCTCCTCCGTGACGACGCTCCCCTCGACGACGCCTTCCAGTGCCTCGCGCGCACGCTGGCTCGCGAGCACGACGCGGTCGTCCGCGTCGAGGACGAGCACGAACTCGCGGCTCTCCTCGATCAGGCGCCGCCCCCGTTCTGCGGCGACGACGAGCTCCTCGTCGGCGACGGGCTCGGGGGATCTGCGGGAGGAAAACCGCACGGCGTGAGCGTAGAGCACGGCGGGCCTGCGATCCTGTGTTCTCCACTTGTTCACAAGCCGTTCACCGGGAACCCACCCCCGCGACGGCGCCGGACAGTCACAATTCGCCTGCATGCCGAAGGTTCTCATCATCGAGGACGACGACGTCATCGCCGACGGGATGTCCCGCCACCTGGTTTCGGCGGGCTTCGACCCGATCTGGGTGAACAAGGGCGAGTCCGGTCTGGCACGTCTTCGCTACGAGCATCCGGACGTCTGCGTGCTCGATCTCATGCTTCCCGGCCTCGACGGCTGGCGGCTCCTCGAGACCGCCCGGCAGGAGGGAATCGGGACGCCGATCGTCGTCGTGAGCGCCCGCGGAACCGAGCACGACCGCGTCCACGCACTCGAGATCGGGGCCGACGACTACCTCGTGAAGCCGTTCTCCATGAAGGAGCTGGTCGCGCGCGTGCGCGCGGCCGCCCGCCGGGGCGTGCGCGCCCAGACCGAGGAGCGCGGCGAGCCGATCCAGGTCGAGGAGCTCCTCGTGGACCCCCTGAACGTCCAGGCTTACGTGGACGGGGAGAGCGTCGATTTGACGCCGACCGAGTTCCGCCTTCTCTACGCACTGGCCTTGGAGCGCGGCCGCGTGGTCACGCGCGACGAGCTGCTCCAGCGGATCTGGGGCCGGCGCGAAACGCGCCGCGACCGCACCGTGGACGTGTTCGTGCGCAAGCTGCGCGACAAGATCGAGACGCGCGCGACGCGCCACACGTTCATCCAGACGCGCTACGGCGTCGGCTACAAGTTCGAGCCGCAGCCGAAGGCCGTCGAAGAAACCGTCGCGTAGCGACGCTTCACCACTTCGTAACCCATACTTGGATCTCGGTACGGCACCATCGATGATCCACGGTATGGCAACGACTTCCTCCTCACGCGCACGAGCACCTAAGGCGAAAGCACGCTCCGCCGCCGAGCGCCTGCTGAACCGCGAGCTCTCGTGGCTCGAGTTCAACGGCCGCGTGCTCGAGCTCGCCGGCGACGCCACCGTTCCGCTGCTCGAGCGCGTGAAGTTCTGCTCGATCTTCGCCGCGAACCTGGACGAGTTCTTCATGGTCAGAGTCGGCGGGCTCATCGGCCGCAAGGAGTCGGGGCTCGGCGACCCGACCTCCGACGGGCGCATGCCGCAGGAGACGCTGGCCGCGATCCGCGAGCGGGTGGTCGAGCTCGGCGCCGAGCAGTCGCGGATCTGGTCGAAGGAGCTGCGGCCTGAGCTGGCCGCGGAGGGAATCGTGATCGGCTCGGTCGAGGACTGCGACCCGGCCGAGCAGGAGGAGCTCGCGCGCCGCTTCGAGGCCGAGGTCTATCCCGTCCTGACGCCGCTCGCGGTCGGGCCGGGGCAGCCGTTCCCCTACATCTCGGGGCTCTCGCTCAGCCTCGGCGTCTTCGTGCGTCAGCCCGAGACCGGGGAGGAGCGCTTCGCGCGCGTCAAGGTCCCAGAGGGCCTGCCGCGTTTCCTCGAGCTCGGCGAGCGCGGCCTGCGGATTCCGCTCGAGGGCGTGATCGCGCACCACCTCTCCGCGCTCTTCCCGCAGATGGAGATCGTCGAGTGCGCGCCGTTCCGGGTGACCCGTGACGCGGACTACGAGGTCTCGGACGAGGCCGACGACCTGCTCGAGGCGGTCGAGCTCGAGCTGCGCCGCCGGCGTTTCGGCGAGTCGGTCCGGCTCGAGGTCTCCGATGCGATGTCGAGCCGGATGCTCGAGCGGCTGCAGACCGGGCTGAGCGTGACGCCGGAGCAGGTGTACCGCGTCCGGGGCCCGCTCGATCTCGCCGACGCCATCCAGATCTCGGCGCTCGAACGGCCCGACCTTCGCGACCCCGTGTGGCTCGGCCGCACCCCCGACCGGTTCGCCGGCCGGCTGAACGCGCGCTCGGTGTTCGAGACGATCCGCTCGGGAGACCTGCTCGTCCACCACCCGTACGACTCGTTCTCGACCACGTTCGAGGCGTTCCTGCGCGCCGCCGCCGAGGACCCGGACGTGACCGCGATCAAGACGACCGTGTACCGAACGAGCGACGACTCGCCGCTCGTGCCCGCGCTCGTCTCCGCCGCCGAGGCCGGCAAGCAGAGCGTGTGCCTCGTCGAGTTGCAGGCGCGCTTCGACGAGCACCGCAACATCGGCTGGTCGCGCGCGCTCGAGCGCTCGGGCGTGCACGTCGTCTACGGGTTCCCGAACCTGAAGATCCACGCGAAGATGACGCTCGTCGTGCGGCGCGAGGGCGACACGCTGCGCCGCTACGTTCACCTCGGGACCGGGAACTACCACGCGCACACGGCGCGGCTCTACGAGGACTTCGGGCTCTTCACCGCCGACGAGGAGATCGCCGCCGACGTCGCCGAGCTCTTCAACTACCTGACCGGATTCGGCCGCCCGCAGCGGTTCCGCAAGCTGCTCGTCGCGCCGTTCGCGCTGCGGCGGCGCCTCATCGACGAGATCCGCGCCGTCGCGGCCGCGGCCGAGAAGAAGAAGACGGCTCGCATCCGGATCAAGGTCAACTCCTTGACGGACGAGGCGATCATCGACGAGCTGTACGCGGCCTCCCAGGCCGGCGCGCAGATCGACATCGTCGCGCGCTCCATCTGCACGCTGCGCCCAGGCGTTCCCGGGCTCTCCGAGAACATCCGCGTGCGCAGCATCCTCGGGCGCTTCCTCGAGCACAGCCGCGTCTACTGCTTCCAGGCGGAGAAGAAGACGTCCTGGCTCCTCGGCAGCGCCGACCTCATGCCGCGCAACCTCGACCACCGGCTCGAGGTCGTCGCGCCCGTCGAGGACGGGGTGCTCCAGCAGCGGCTCGCCGGCGCGTTCGACGTGCTCCTCGCGGCCAACGACGACGCCTGGGAGCTCGCCGGGGACGGCTCGTGGACTCGGCTTCGCCCCGCAGACGACGAACCGGCCCGCCCGGCGCAAGAGGTTCTGATGCGCAAGGCGCGGCGCCGAGGCTCGCGCGCGAGCGCCAGAGCCATCAAGTGACCGCCGACCGGCGCTGAACAATGCTCGCGATGCGCGTGGGGATCATCGACGTCGGCTCGAACACGGTCCGGCTGCTCGTCGCCGACCGTTCCCGGTCGGGAGTCGAGCCCGTGCTGCAGGAGCGCGACTTCCTGGGGCTCGGCGAGGAGGTCGAGGCGACCGGCCGTCTGAGCAACGCGGCTCTGGCCCGCACCTCCGAGCGCGCCCACGCGCAGGCCCGCCTCGCCCGTGAGTTCGACTGCGACGCGCTCGAGGTGGTCGTGACCGCCCCGGGCCGCCAGGCGGAGAACGGCGACGAGCTCGTCGCCGCCCTCTCCTCGGCCACCGGCGCGCCGGTCCGCGTGCTCGCTCCCGACGAGGAGGGACGCCTCGCGTTCGAAGGCGCGATCGCGCGCCTCGTGGAAACCCAGGGCACGGTTGCCGTTTGCGACGTCGGCGGCGGCTCGACCGAGATCGGCGTCGGCACGATCAGCGGCGGCGTCGCCTGGATGCGCTCGTTCGACCTCGGCTCGGTGCGGCTGACCCGGCGGTTCGTAACCGGCGATCCCTGCGGGCACGAGGCGGTCGAGCAGATTCGGGCGGAGGTCGTCGCCGCGCTCGACGCCGCAGTTCCGCCGCTGCCGCAGACCGCGCTCGCGACCGGGGGGACGGCCAGGGCGATCGGCAAGGCCGTCGGTCCGGCGCTCGGCCCCGTCGAGCTCGCATCCGTGGTCGAGGACCTGATCGAGACGCCGACCAGCGAGTACGCCAAGCGTCACCGTCTCGACCCGGCGCGCGTCCTGTCGCTCGCCGCCGGCGCCGTGCTCCTCGCCGAGGTGCAGGCGCTCCTCGAGGCTCCGTTCGTCGTCGCCCGCGGCGGCCTGCGCGAGGGCGCCGTGCTCGACCTCTTCGACCGCGTCGAAGCGGCCGCGGCTTAGACCGAACACCGCGGCGAACGCGTCGAGCAGCCGTCGGTCGCGGCCGTAGGTGAGCAGGAGCGACGCCTCGTAGGTCGAGACCCAGCGCGCCTCGTCGACCTCGTCCTCGTCGATCTCGGACGCGTCGGAGAGCGGCTCCATCGTCCACCAGCGCACGATCTTCGGGCGCCCGCGCGAGTCGACGTACTCGGTGGAGGGCAGCTCCTCGCCGAGCGAGCAGCGCAGGCCCGTCTCCTCCTCGACCTCGCGCAGCGCGCAGGCCTCGTCCGACTCGTCGCCCTTGCGCTTGCCTTTCGGGAACGTCCAGTCGTCGTAGTGCGGCCGGTGTACGAGCACGAGTTCGATCCGCCCGTCGACGCGGCGCCAGACGACACCGCCCGCTGCATGAACGAGTGTCACTTGGGCCACACCTTCCGGGCCGCCTTCTCCAGGCGGCGCCAGGCCTTGGGGACGGCGGCCCGCGCGCTGCGGCGCCGCTCGTGCTGGCGCTCCACCAGGAGCCCGGCGGAGAACGCGGCGCGCGGATCCTGCAACTCGGCCGTGAGTCCGCGCAGCCGCTGCTCGGCCACGACCGCGTCCTGGTGCTCGCCGATCACGTCCTGGAAGCGCTTCGCGCGCGAGATCACCTTGGCCGAGCCCGAGCCGACGAGCGGCGCCGCGAGCTCCGCGGAGTAGCGGGCGCGCTTTCCCTTAACTCGGATCGCGTGCAGGTCGTCGTCGGGGATCTCCGGCGAGATCGCCTTCGCGGCCTTCGCGAGCCGGGTGAAATCACGCGCGGCGAGCTCGGCGATCGGAGCCCTCCTTGTCGGCGTACCTGGGCGCGGCGGCCGCGTCCTCGAGCGCGTCGAGGAGAGCGAAGTAGCGCGGCGTCGAGAGCGCCTCGAGCAGCGCGGCACGCGCGGTCTCGTGCTCGATCGCGAGCTGGTGGAGGAGCGGCTCGGCGCCCGCGCGATCCTCCTCGGAAAGCTGCGCCGCTTCCTCGGTCAGGTGCTCGACGAGCACGTCGAGGTCGCGGACGGGCCCGAGCGAGCTCCCCAGCCAGCCGAGCTCCTCGCGCAGGCCGTCGGCCCACTCGCGGTCGAGCAGCGGGCGCGCGACGCGCAAGACGGCGCGCAGCCGGCGAGTCGCGACCCTGAACTGGTGGAGATCCTCGGGATCCTCGCCGAGCCTCGTTCCCGGGTCGCGCCGCGCCAGCTCGTCGGCGTTGCGCTCGAGCGACGCACGCACGAGCTCGCGGTCGGGGCTGAGCCGAGGCCGGTCGCGCTCGGGAACGGCCATGGCGCGAAACGCCTTGGGCGTCCCGTTCCCCGGCTCCGCGCCGGCGGCGAGAAGCGTCGCCGTGAGCCGGTTCAGCGCGACCTCGTCGCCGTCGACCGCCTCGATCTCGACCTCCTCGAACCGCTCGGCGATCCGGCGTCCGTCCATGATCGCCACCCGGTCGTAGACGACCTCGGCCACGTCGGTGCGGCCCTGGCGCGCGCGGACTCCCTGCCGGTGGGTGCGCAGGACGGCGACCTGCTCGAGCTTGCGGTCGCGGAGGAGGCCGGCGAGCAGCGAGGTGAACTCCTCGGGCGGCGTCCGGCCGCCGGGCGACTCGAGCTCGATCCGGCCGTGCCCGTTCGGAAGCCTCAGCTGCCACGACCCGACGCCGCGCTCGGTGCGGCGGCGCAGCGTGATCCCGACGCGGCCGAGCCTTCTGTCCGGCGTGTCGAGGTAGGTCGAGGTGAACGTGCGCGGCTCGAGCGGCGTCCCCGTGAGCTGGGGCAGCGCGAATCCCGGCGGAACCTCGAGCTTGCGCGATGGGTGCGAACCGGCGGACATCCTGGGCCGATCGTAGCCCGCTGCGTCCGGCGCGCCCATGTATTCACCACTTTTCGCCGAGACGGCGACACGGCCGCAACCCCGCCTTCCGGATCGGGGCCGTCAGTATTCTCCGTCGCTGTGAAGGTGATCCTCCCCGACGGAGCGGAGCTCGAACTGGCCGACGGCGCGACCGGCCTCGACGCCGCGCGCGCGATCGGGCCCAAGCTCGCCGAGCAGGCCGTGCTCGTCAAGGTCGGCGGCGAGCCGCGCGACCTGCGCCTGCCTCTCGACGACGGCGCCGCGATCCACTTCCTCACCACGCGCGACCGGGAGGATCCCGACGCGCTCTACGTCCTGCGCCACTCGACCGCGCACCTGCTCGCCGAGGCCGCGCGGCGGCTCTTCCCCGGGACGAAGGTCGCGATCGGCCCGCCGATCGCCAACGGCTTCTACTACGACTTCCAGTTCCCCGAGCCGATCACCGACGCCGACCTGGAGCGCCTCGAGGAGGAGGTGCGCCGCGAGATCGCCGAAGGGCGTGAGTGGACGCGCGAGGAGATCTCCCGCGACGACGCGAAGGCCCGCTTCGAGGCCGAGGGCGAGCCGTACAAGGTCGAGCTCGTGGACACGGCCGAAGGGGACATCTCGCTCTACACCCAGGGCGAGTTCACCGACCTCTGCAAGGGCCCGCACCTCCAGAACGCCGCGCCGATCAAGGCCGTGAAGCTCACGTCACTGGCGGGCGCGTACTGGCGCGGCGACGAGAAGAATCAACAGCTCACGCGGGTCTACGGGACGGCGTTCTTCGACCAGAAGGATCTCGACGCCTACCTCGAGCGGATCGAGGAGGCGAAGAAGCGCGACCACCGCCGCCTCGGCAAGGACCTCGACCTGTTCGACTTCTCGGAGATGGCGCCGGGCATGGCGTTCTGGCAGCCCCGCGGGATGGCGATCTGGAACGTCCTCGAGGACCTGCGCCGCTCGGAGAACCGCAAGCGCGGCTACGAGGAGGTGCGCACCCCGCAGCTCTACAACTCGGACCTCTGGGTCACGTCGGGCCACTGGGAGAAGTACCGAGAGCACATGTTCCGGCTCGAGATCGAGGAGCAGGACTTCGGCCTGAAGCCGATGAACTGCCCGGGCCACTGCCTGCTCTACTCGCAGCGCCCGCGCAGCTACCGGCAGCTGCCGTTCCGCATCGCCGAGGGCGGGAACCTGCACCGCAACGAGCTCTCGGGCGTCCTCCACGGGCTCCTGCGCGTGCGCCACTTCGTGCAGGACGACGCGCACGTCTACTGCACCTACGACCAGATCCAGGACGAGCTGCTCGCGTGCCTCGACTTCGGCTACTACCTCTACGACCTCTTCGGCCTCGACATGCGCGTCGAGCTGTCGCTGCGGCCCGACAACAAGCTGGGCACCGACGAGGAGTGGGACTTCGCCGAGGAGGAGCTGCGCAAGGCGCTGGCGACCGCGAGGACCTCGAGTACGTCGAAAGCGACGGCGAGGGCTCGTTCTACGGGCCGAAGATCGACATCCACATGAACGACTCGCTCGGCCGCTCGTGGCAGCTCGGCACCGTCCAGCTCGACCTCCAGATGCCGAAGCGCTTCGGGCTCACATACGCGGGCGACGACAACACCGAGCACACGCCGGCGATGATCCACCGCGCGCTGCTCGGCTCGCTCGAGCGCTTCATCGGGATCTACCTCGAGCACACCGGCGGCGAGCTGCCCGTCTGGCTCGCGCCCGAGCAGGTGCGCGTCATCCCCGTCGCCGACGACTACGTGTTCGCCGCAGCCGAGGTGGCCGAGGAGCTGCGCGAGCAGGGCATCCGGGCGGAGATCGACGAGCGCGTCGAGACGCTCGGCCGCCGGATCCGCGACGCCGAGCTCGCGAAGGTGCCCTACGTCGTCGTCTGGGGCGACCGCGAATCGCGCGACGCGCTTGCGGTGCGCCGCCACCACGGCGAGCAGTCGACCCTGAGCCTCGACGCTCTCGCGGGCGAGATCGTGAGTGCTGGTAAGGTTTGAGCCTGCAAGTAGGAGCTTCCGTTCCTCACCTCCCGAGCCCCAGGCTCCCGGAGGTTCAACCGAGAACCGAGGTTGACGGAGCTGCCTGCGTGCAGCTTTTTGTTGTTTTTGAGGAAAGGCACAGCTTGGTGACAGGTCAGTGAGGCCGAGGCGATTCGTACGACCGGACCGTCCGGTCGAGCCGCAGACGCGGATCAACGAGGCGATCAGGGCTCCGAATGTCCGGCTCGTCGACGAAGACGGGGGACAGCTCGGGATCAAGACGCGTGACGAGGCGCTCGCGATTGCGATCGAGAAGGATCTCGATCTGGTCGAGGTAGCCGCCACCGCCGATCCGCCGGTCTGCCGGATCATGGATTACGGCAAGTACCGCTACGAGCAGGAGCAGAAGGCCAAGACCGCTCGCAAGCATCAGACGCAGATCAACGTCAAGGAGATCAAGTTCCGGCCGAAGATCGGCGTGCACGACTACGAGACGAAGAAGGGGCACGTGGTGCGCTTCCTGAAAGACCGCGCAAAGGTGAAGGTGACGATCATGTTCCGGGGTCGCGAGGCGACTCACCCGGAGCGTGGGCGTGATCTCCTGATGCGCCTGGCCGAGGACGTCAAGGACCTCGGCGTCATCGAGTCCGATCCGCTGCTCGACGGGCGGAACATGGTCATGGTGCTCGGCCCGCACCGCAATCCCCAGCCCCAGACAGAAGCAGCGCCGGTGGAGGTGGCTGAAGATGCCCAAGCAGAAAACTAAGAAGGCCGCCGCGAAGCGGTTCAAGCTCACCGGCTCGGGAAAGCTCCTGCGCCGTCATGCGATGCAAAGCCACAATCTCGAGAAGAAGTCGGCCAAGCGCGGCCGCGCGTTTCGCAACGACCAGCCGGTCTCGCCCGCGGACGATCGCGATGTGCGCCGGATGCTCGGCGGATAGGGAGGACGAACGATGGCCCGCGTAAAGCGATCGGTACACGCCCGCAAGAAGCGCCGCAAGGTGCTCTCCGAAGCGAAGGGCTACTTCGGCTCGAGCCGAGTCTCCTACCGCAAGGCGAAGGAGCAGATCCTCAAGTCGGACGTCTACGCCTACCGCGACCGCAAGAACAAGAAGCGGACGTTCCGCCGGCTCTGGATCATCCGGATCAACGCCGCGGCCCGGAAGGAAGGGCTTTCGTACAACCAGTTCGTGAACGGCTGCAAGAAGGCCGAGATCGAGCTGGACCGGAAGATCCTGGCCGACCTCGCGGTGAGCGATCCCGCAGCGTTCACGAAGATCGCCGAGCGGGCCAAGGCCGCGCTCGAAGCCTGAGCGCGCCCGAACAGGTCGCCCAGAGCTTCCGCCGGATGGCGGACGAAAGCTTCGATCCCGGCGGCTCGCCGCTGTATGCCCGCCTCGCCCGCGAGTTCGCGGACGATCCGGTCGTCGCCGAGATCTGCTCCACCGAGCGGCAGCCGTGGAACCTGCCGATGCTCCTCTTCGCCGGCGTCCACTTGCTCGAGCTGCGCGGGGAGGAGGTCGACCCGTGGCCGCGCTTCGGCGAGGTGATCCGGGAGCGGCAGGAGTTCCTCACGCGCTTCGTCGCCTCCCAGAACGTGCAGACGAACGAGGTGCAGCGCTCGTTCGCCTTCCTGCCGGCGTTTCTCACCGTTGCCGACGAGCGTCCGCTCGACCTGATCGAGCTCGGTCCGAGCGCGGGCCTGAACCTGCTCTGGGATCGCTACCGCTATCGCTACGCGACCGGTGTGTGGGGCGACCCGGACGCGCCGCTCGAGCTCACCGGCGAGGCCTCTCCACCGGCCGAGCTGCTCCAACGCCATCCGGTCGTTCGCTCGCGCTTCGGCATCGACCGCAACCCGATCGACGTCACGCGCGACGACGAGGCGCTCCTCCTTCAGTCGTTCGTCTGGGCCGACCAGACCGCGCGGCTCGAGCGGCTGCGGTGCGCGATCGAGGTCGCGCGGCTCGATCCGCCGCGGCTCGTCAAGGGCGACTACCGCGTGGAACTACCGCGGTTGCTTGCTGGACGGTCGACGGATGGGCTGACGGTGGTGTTCCATTCCGTCTCGATGGCCTACGTTCGCCGTGAAGAACGGCTCCAGCTCGCCGAGCAGATCGAGGCCGCCGGCCGTGAGGGCCCGCTCGCGTGGATCTCCTACGAGTTCGACGAGAACTCCGACCGGCCCGCGTTCGAGGCGGCCGCACTCGACGTCACGGTGTGGCCGGGCGGCGAGAAGCGCCGGCTCGCGCTCCTCGACGGGCACGCGAACAGGGTGCGATGGCTGACGTAATCACCGCCGCGACCAACCCGCGCCTCAAGCTCGTGCGCCAGCTCGAGTCGGCGAGCAAGCGCCAGCGCCTGGGCCTGTTCGCCGCGGAGGGCGAGGATCTCGTTGCGGCCGCGCTCGACGCCGGGCTCGAGCCGGTCGAGGCGCTCGTCGACGTGTCCCGTCCGGTGCTGCTCGACCGCCTTTCCGGCGCCACGCTCGTGGACGGGTCGCTCATGGCGGGGATCTCGACGCTGCCGCACCCGGCGCGCGTGATCGGCGTCTTCCGGCACGCGGATCTCCCTCAAGGGACGGACGCTCCGGTCGGGCTGGCGCTGTGGCGCGTCCAGGATCCCGGGAACATCGGGACGCTCATCCGCGCCGCCGACGCGCTCGGCCCGGCGTTCGTGGCGCTGTCGGAGGGCTGCGCCGATCCGACCGGCCCGAAGGCGTTGCGCGCCGCCGTGGGCGCGACGTTCCGCGTTCCGCTCGTCGCCTGGGATGACGTGACCGGCCCGAAGGTAGCGCTGACGATGGACGCGCCGACCGCGATCTGGGACGCCGAGCTGCCGGAGCGCGCGACGTTCCTCCTCGGCGCCGAGCGCGAGGGGCTACCCGCCGACGTCGAGGCCGATCTGCGCGTCTCGGTCCCGCTCAGCGGCGCCGCGGAATCCCTGAACGTCGCGATGGCCGGGACCGTGGCGCTCTACGAGCACCGCCGGCGCCGAACCTAGTTACCAGGCTCCGCCGCCTCCACCGCCGCCGCCTCCGCCACCGCCGCCGGAGAAGCCGCCGCCACCGCCGCCCGAGCCGCTCGACGGCGGAGCGAGCGCGCTGCCGAACCCGGCCGAGAGGTCGCCGATGCCGAGCGCCGTCGGCCCGGAGCCGAGGTCGCCGGTGGGGCTGATCCAGTACACGGTGCTCGCCTGGTGCAGCTCCTCGGGCATCGAGAGCTGCGCCGCCTGGAGCACGCGCTCGGCGATCCCGAACGCGATCCCGTAGACGAGGTAGCGCTCCCACAACTCGAGCGAGGCGGGCACCGCGTCCTGCAGTCGCGGGAAGTCGGAGAGGAACCGGCGGAACGCCTCCCAGCGCTCGGCCTCGGCCTCGATCGCCGCGCTGCGCCGGCGCCACAGGCGCACGAAGAACAGGGACACGAAGAGAAACGCCGCGTTGAAGATCAGGCAGAAGCTGAGCGCGATCATCACGACGTTCGTCCAGGTCGGCGCGATCGTGTTGTAGCGCCCGACGCTGACGAGGAACAGGATCGCGCCGACGCCGAAGAAGAGGAATAGCGCGACGAGCAGCGGGAGCAGGCCGCGCCGGACGAGCCACTTCTGGTCCATGACGGCGTCGTTCACGCGCTCCTTGAACCGCTCGAAGCGCGCGCTGTTCGTCTCGCGGTCGGCCGCGATCACGTCGCGGAAGTTCGACAGGCGCTCGCTGCCGGAGGAACCGATGACGCCGTCGGCGACCTCCTCGACGGCGCGCTCGAACGGCTTCAGGTCGAGCTCCTCGCCGGGGGAGAGCTCGAGGTCGGCGACCTGCTCCTTGCGCAGCCCGCCCCAGATCGACTTCTCCGTCGTGACGGGCGCCGACTTGTAGCGGCCCCGGCGGATCAGGTCGAACAGCGTGGCCGTGAACTCGGCCGCTCCGACGCTCGTCGACTGGCGCAGGAGCGTCGTGACGAGCGCGGGCTCGAGGTCGCTCGGCGGTTCCTGCTCGTACTCGCGGTCGTAGCCGGTGCGGCGCTCGCGGCCGTAGAACCACCACGTCCCGCCGATCACGAGGAGCGCGGGCAGCGTTGCGAGCCCGAAGAGGATGAGCAGCGTGCGGCCGAGGTGGTCCTTCGCGTTGTTGATCTTGCGCTGGTTCTCCTCGAACTCGGCCGCGTCGGACTTCTCCTCGGCCACGATTCGCTCGAGCGCGTCGCCGGAGCGGACCTGCGCGCCCGCGGTCGACGTGAGCAGGTCGCGCGGGAAGACCACGCGCATCTCGACGAACTGCCCCGCGGGGATGTTGATCGCCCGCAGCGTCGCGTCGACCGTGCCCTTCGCGACGTCGCCGCGCACCGACACCGGATGGCCCCAGACGTAGAACTGCTCGCCGCTCGCGTCGCCGGGGAGGAGCATCAGCGCGGAAAGCTGGGCGAGCGGCTCCTTCCACTCGTCGCCCCACACCTGGAAGTTCACGTCGACGACGTCGTCATAGGCGACCGCGAGGCCGCTCAGCTTGTACTTGATCGTGAACGCGCGCACCTCGGAGAACGCGCTGTAGTGCCAGACGATCCGGTAGCGGTCGTCCGTCTCCTCGGTGCCGAATGTCCCCGGATCGCCGCTCGAGCCGAGCTCGGCGGATGCGCCGGGACTGTACGGCTCGCCGTTCTCCTCGACCGAGACGTCCGAGATCGACTCGCCCTCACGGAGCGGAATGTCGCGGTAGCCGCCGGTGAAGGGGCCGTCGAAGACGAAGAGGATGGTCTCGCTGACGTCGAGCGACCCGTCGTCGGCGATCGTGACGATGACGTTCGCGTCGGGAAGCGAGAACGACTTGGTCTGCGCCTGGGCCGAGCCCGCGAGGAGAAGCGCCCCGGCGGCGAGCGCGGCGGCGACGCGCAGAGCTCTCAGAACTGAACCTGCGGCGCTTCGCGCGCCGCGGCGTCCTCGACCTCGAAGTACTCGCGCGGCTTGAACCGGAAGATCCCCGCGACGATGTTGGTCGGGACGGTCTCGAGGGAGTTGTCGTAGCTCAGCACCGCGTCGTTGTAGATCTGGCGCGAGACGGCGATCTTCGACTCGGTCTCCTCGAGCTGGGATTGGAGCTGCTGGAAGTTCTCGGTCGCGCGCAGCTCCGGGTAGGCCTCGGCGACGGCGAAGAGCTTGCCGATCGCCTGCGTGAGCATGTTCTCGGCGGCCGCCGAGGCCGCGGGCCCCTGCGCCTGCTGCGCCGCCGTGCGCGCCTTCGTGACCTCCTCGAACGTGGCGCGCTCGTGGCTCGCGTAGCCCTTGACCGTCTCGATCAGGTTCGGGATCAGGTCGTGCCGGCGCTTCAGCTGGACGTCGATCTGCGCCCATGCGTTCTCGCAGCGGTTCCGCAACCGGACGAGCCGGTTGTAGAGCACGACCAGGAAGATCAGGACGACGAACGCGACGATGGCGAGGGCGATCCAGAGCACGGCGCTAGCCTACTCGGGCGGACGGCGGGCGATCCACACGGAATCCTCGTGCCCGTCGTACGGGCGGCGATCGAACCAGCCGTAGCACGCTTCGACCTCGAAGCCCGCGGCGGTGAGGAGCTCCTCCCAGCGTTCCGCCGGGAGCCAGGCGAGCTGCATCGACGTCTCCGATTCGGGGCCGCGCAGCTCCAGGGTGAGCGTCGCCGCCTGCTCGTCCCAGCGCGCGCGCTCCCAGATGCCGGGCTCGCGCTCGAGCCAGCGGTCGTGCGTCTCGTCGATGTCGGCGCGGCTCGGGGTGAACACGTCGAAGACGAAGCGGCCGCCGGGGAGGAGCAGCTCCCGCGCGGCGGCGAGCGTCTCGGCGCGGTCGGCGTCCGTGTGGAGGTGGAGCAGCGAGCGAAACGGCGCGGTCACCAGCTCGACGCGCTCGTCCACGGGCGGCCGGCGGAAGTCGCCCTCGCGCAGGTCGAGCAGCTCCGCGACGCCCAGCTCGGCCGCGCGCCGGCGGGCGACGCCGAGCATCCCGGCCGAGGAGTCGACGCCGATCACGGGCACGCCCGCGTCGGCGATCGCGAGCGCGATCCGGCCGGTCCCGATGCCGAGCTCGACCATCGGCCCCTCCGTCTTCAGCGCCTCCTCGACGTAGAAGTCGATGTCCTCGGTGACGCTCGTCGACCACTCGTCGTAGAGCTCCGCGATCGCGTCGTATGACGAAGCAAGTTCCACGGAGGCCGATGATACGCTCGTCCGATGGACGTGGAGGCCCTTGAAAGCGAGGCGGCAAGCGCGATTGCGCAGGCTTCCACCACGGCCGAGCTGGACGACGTCCGCGTCCGCTTCCTGGGACGCTCGAGCGACCTGAAGCTCGCGCTGCGCGAGGTGCGAGACCGCGAGACCGGCATGAGCCTGAACGCGGTGCGCGAGAAGCTCGAAGCCGCCGTGGACGAGCGCCAGGCCACGCTTGAACGAGCGGAGCTCGACGCGCGCCTCACCGGCGAGAGCGTCGACGTGACCCTCCCCGGCGACGGCATCCCGCGCGGGCACCTGCACCTGATCACGCAGATCCGCCGGGAAGTGGAGGACGTCTTCCTCGGCCTCGGCTACCAGGTCGTCGACGGCCGGGAGGTCGAGACCACGCGCTACAACTTCGACGCGCTGAACTTCCCGCCGTGGCATCCCGCGAGATCGCAGGCTCGCGTCGCTCTTCCTGAACGGCGACGTGCTCCTGCGCACCGAGACCTCGCCGTCGCAGATCCGCACGATGGAGGCGCAGCCGCCGCCGATCGCGATCATCTCGCTCGGCCGCGTCTACCGCCGCGACACGCATGACGCGACCCACAGCCCGGTCTTCCACCAGGTCGAGGGGCTCGTGATCGACCGCGGAATTACCCTCGCCGACTTGAAGGGGACGCTGCTCCACCTGATGCGCGCCCTGTTCGGCGAGGAGCGCGGGATGCGTTTCCGCACGCACTACTTCCCGTTCACCGAGCCGTCGATGGAGCCGGACGTCTCGTGCTTCAACTGCGAGGGCCAGGGCTGCCGCGTGTGCAAGCACTCCGGCTGGATCGAGATGGGCGGCTCCGGCATGGTCGACCCGTCGCTCTACGAGTTCGTCGGGCTCGATCCCGAGGAGTGGTCGGGCTTCGCGTTCGGCCTCGGCCTCGAGCGGATCGCCCAGCTGCGCCACGACGTCACCGACATCCGTCTCCTGTGGGACGACGACCTGCGGTTCCTGCGGCAGTTCTGATGAAGGTTCCCGTCTCCTGGCTGCGTGAGTACGTCACCTTCGACGTGCCGCTGCGCGAGCTCGCCGACCGGCTCGCGGTGACGACCTGCGAGGTCGAGCGGATCTCGCGGCACGGCGTCGCCGACACCGACGGGAACCTGGGCCTCTTCCGCGTCGGCCGCGTCGTCGAGGCCGGCAAGCACCCGAACGCCGACCGGCTCCAGCTCTGCCGCGTCGACATCGGGGAGGCCGAGCCGCGCCAGATCGTCTGCGGCGCCTGGAACTTCGGCGCCGGCGCGACCGTGGCCGTGGCGCTCCCGGGCGCGGTGCTCCCGGACGGGACGCAGCTGAAGCAGGCGAAGCTCCGCGGCGAGACCTCCGACGGGATGATCCTCAGCGAGCGCGAGCTCGAGCTGAGCGGAAACCACGAGGGGATCATGGTGCTGAGCGACGGGCACGAGCCGGGGACGCCGCTCGGCGACGTGATCCCGCTCGGCGACGACGTGCTCGAGATCGAGGTGACGGGCAACCGGCCCGACCTGCTCGCCGTCTACGGGATCGCGCGCGAGGTCGCGGCGGTCTTCCCGGGCGCCGAGCTGCAGCCGTATCCCGCGCACGCGCCCGGCCGCGATGGGCGACGAGCACGTGGACGTGGCCGTCGAGAGCTTCGAGGCGTGCCCGCGCTACATCGGGCGGCTCTTCCGCGACGTCATGGTCGGCGACTCGCCGCCCTGGCTCAAGGCCAGGTTGACCGCCGCGGGCATGCGCTCGATCTCGAACGTCGTCGACATCACGAACTACGTGATGATCGCGCTCGGCAGCCCGCTGCACGCCTTCGACTTCGACACGCTCGCGGGCGGGCAAGATCGTCGTCCGCCCGGCGCGCTCGGGCGAGACGCTGCGCACGCTCGACGGCACCGACCGCAAGCTCGACCGCTCCGTCCTCGTCATCGCGGACGCGGAGAAGCCGGTCGCGCTCGCCGCGATCATGGGCGGCGAGGAGACCGAGGTGCGGCCCGAGACGACCAACCTGCTCCTCGAGGCGGCGAACTTCGAGCCGACCGGCATCCTCGCGACCTCCGAGCGGCTCGGCCTGCGCACCGACGGCTCGAACCGCTGGGAGAAGGGCGTCGACCCGTACCTGGCCGAGCCGGCCGCCGACCACGCGACCGCGCTGCTCGTGGAGCTCGCGGGCGCACGGCTCGCAGGCTCGACCGACGTGTCCGGCGGGCTGCCCGACCGGCCCGTGATCCATTTCCGGCCGGAGCGGGCGAACGCCCTGAACGGCCTCGAGGTCTCGGAGGACGACCAGCGGCGCGTGCTCGCGCGGCTCGGCTTCGTCGAGACCGAGGGCTGGAACGTGGTCGTCCCGACGTGGCGCGCTCGCGACGTGACCCGCGAGGCCGACGTGGTCGAGGAGATCGCGCGCATCCACCTGGACGAGATCCCGTTCACGCTGCCGTCGCGCTCCGGCGGCACCGGACGCCTGAGCCGCGAGCAGCGCCTGCGCCGCCTGGCCGAGGACGCGCTCGTCGGCGCGGGCTTCGACGAGGCCTACACGTGGAGCCTGTACGGGAGCGACCCGAATCCCGACGCGCTGCGGCTGCCCGATCCGCTCTCCGCGGACGAGGCGGTGCTGCGCACGACGGTCATCCCCGGGCTCGCCGGGGCCGTGCAGCGCAACCTCGACGCGGGCAACGAGGGGATCGCGCTGTTCGAGCTCGCGCGCGTGTACCTGCCGTCCGGCGAGAAGCTGCCGAACGAGCGGCGACACGTCGCCGGGATCGCCGAGGGCGGCTTCGGCCGGGCGAAGGGCGCGGTCGAGACGCTGTTCGCGGCGCTGCGCCTCGAGCCGCAGGTCGAGCGGACGCAGAACGACTTCCTCCATCCCGGCAAGGCCGCGTCCGTGCAGGGCGGCTGGTTCGGCGAGCTGCACCCGACGCTCCTCGAGGGGACGTGGGGCGCGTTCGAGCTCGACCTCGACGAGCTGGCCGAGCTTGCGCCCGAGGAGGCGCGCTACGCCGAGGTGAGCGCGTTTCCGCCCGTGCGGCAGGATCTCGCGTTCGTCGTGGACGAGGACGTGCTCGCCGGCGATCTCATCGCAGTCGCGCGCGAGGCGGCGCCCGAGCTGGTCGAGGCGCGCGTGTTCGACGTCTACCGCGGCGGGCAGATCACCGAGGGGCGCAAGTCGGTCGCGCTGCGCGTCGCCTTCCAGGTGCCCGACCGCACGCTCGACGAGGACGAGGCGCGGGCGATCCGCGAGCGCGTCGTCGCCGCGGTGACGGAGCGGTTCTCCGCGGAGCTGCGCGCCTAGGAGGTTCGCCTCCTGCGTTGAACTCGTCGGTATGCGGCATCGATCCCTGCGGTTCGTGCTCGCGACCGCGGCGATCCTCGCCGCCGGTTCGCTCGCGGCCGCGCCCGCGTCCGCCAAGACCTTCGCGGCCACGCCGGGGACGCTCGGCGCCATCCCCGACGGGCTGAGCGGCAACTGCTCGTCGCCGACGCCCGGCGCGCCGAAGATCGTCACCTTCCCCGTCAAGGGGCTGAAGGACACGATCACGAGCGTCCAGGCGAAGATCACCTTCGGCGCGCACCCCTGGGCCGGGGACATCACGGCCGTGCTCATCGCGCCGAACTCCGCGTCGCAGACGCTCTTCGCGCGCACCGGCTCGCTGACCGGTTCGCTGTGCGGGGACAGCTCGAACCTCGCAGGGCCGTACACGTTCAGCGACGCCGCGACGACGAGCTGGTGGACGACCGCGGCCGCGACCGGCGCCGCGGCGATCCCGTCAGGCGTCTACCGCTCGTCCGGCCTGGGCGGGCCCAGCGTCGCCTCCGCGCCCGCGGACACGCTCATCACACCGGCGTTCACCGGCGTGAAGCCGAACGGCATCTGGCTCCTCGCGGTCAACGACTCGATCAACGGCGACGCGGGCTCGATCTCGGCCGCCTCGCTCACGATCACGGCGAAGGACACGATCCCGCCGCAGACGTCCTTCCGCAAGACGCCGAAGAAGCGAACGACGAGCCGCGCCGCGGTCTTCGGGTTCAGGTCGAACGAGACGGGGCGCAGGTACCGCTGCAAGCTCGACCACAAGCCGTGGCGGGACTGCACGCCGACCATGAACTTCGTGGTCGGAACCGGCGCCCACAAGGTGAGGGTCAGCGCGGTCGACCAGGCCGGGAACAAGGACGCGACGCCCGCCGTCTTCAGCTGGACGGTCCTGGCGGGCTAGACGGCGCGGCCGCCGGCGCGCCACACCGGGCCCTGCGTGGCGACCGGATGCGCGTCGGAGACGACCTTCACGATCGAGATCCGCCCGGTGATCTTCTCCTCGTCGAGCCGCTCGAGACAGCGCGCGGCCATCCCGACCGAGACGCCGTAGCCCACGAGCCGCGCAGACCGGAACTGCAGCGCGCGGACGCCGTCGGCGAGCACCGGGTTCGTCGGGCCGATCAGCATCGCCGCGCGGTCGACGAAGTCGCTCGAGGCGAGATCGACCTGCGCGAGCAGGTGCGACCAGTCGGCGGGAAGCGCGTCCAC
The DNA here is from genome assembly GCA_963760815.1 of uncultured Actinomycetes bacterium. Lineage (GTDB taxonomy): Bacteria > Actinomycetota > Thermoleophilia > Gaiellales > Gaiellaceae > CAVRUF01. Next base: position 1,411,656 of record CAVXEJ010000004.1, on the reverse strand, counting down.
GAGCCCGCGCCACTCCTCCGCGAGCGCATGGTGCTCGGTGCGCACGTCGCCGAGGGAGAGCTCCGCCGAGACGCCCTCGGAGTCGAGCCGCAACGAGCGCGCGCGTCACGAGATCCGGGTTCAAACCGACGGTTTCGCCGTCACGCTCGATGTCGAGGAGGAAGGTCTCGCCGTCGGGCACCTGGCCGAGGAGAAGCGCGACACGCTCCACCTGATCCGGCTCGGAGACCCGAAGGTCGACCGCGGCGCGCTCCCAGCCGCGCGGCAGCTCCTCGAGGATGTCCGACCATTGCTCGCCGAGCTTCACGGTCGAGGATGCTAGCGTGCGACCGATGGCCACCGCAGAGAAGAAGACGCAGGCGCTCGCGCGCGACACGCTCAGGGACTTCCTCCGCGAGATGCTCCTCATCCGGCGTTTCGAGGAGAAGGTCGAGGAGCGCTTCCGCGCAGGCGAGCTTCCGGGCTTCCTCCACGTGGCGATCGGCCAGGAAGCCGTTGCGGTCGGGGTGTGCCGCGCGCTCGAGGACAACGACGTGATCGCGTCCACGCACCGCGCGCACGGGCACACGCTCGCGAAGGGCACGCATCCAAACGAGGTCATGGCGGAGCTCTACGGGAAGATGGAGGGGATGAGCCACGGGTACGGCGGCTCGATGCACCTCTACGACGTCGAGCGCGGCAACCTGGGCGCGAACGCGGTCGTCGGCGGCGGACTCGCGGCGATCGTCGGCGCGGCGCTCGCCTACAAGATGCGCGGAGAGCCCCGCGTCGCAGTGGCGTTCTTCGGCGACGGCGCCACGAACACCGGCGCGTTCCACGAGTCGCTCAACCTGGGCCAGCTCTGGAACGTTCCCGCCGTGTTCGTCTGCGAGGACAATCACTGGGCCGAGTCGACGCCGCAGTCCCAGCATTCGCCGATCAAGGATCTCTCCGACCGGGCGGTCGCATTCGGCATGACCTCGATGAAGGTGGACGGCCAGGACGTCGAGGCCGTGTACCGCACCGCGCAGAAGGCGCTCAAGCACGCGCGCGACGGCAAGGGCCCGGTCTTCGTCCTCGTCGAGACCTACCGGCTGACCGGCCACTACGTCGGCGACCCGCAGGTCTACCGGCCGAAGGAGGATCTGCGTGAGCTCCGCAAGACGCAGGATCCGATCGACAAGCTCCGCGTCGCGATCGAGCTCCCCGACGCCGAGTGGGAGGCGATGGACGCCGAGGTGATCGCGCTCGTCGAGGCCTCCGTCGAGTTCGCCAAGAACGGGACGGATCCGAAGCCCGAAGACGCTTTGAAGAACGTGTATGCCTGAGACCACCTATCGCGAGGCAGTCCGCGACGCGATGAGCGAGGCGATGCGGCGCGACGACTCCGTGTTCATCATGGGCGAGGACATCGCCGAGATGGGCGGCTCGATGGGCGTGACGCAGGGGATGCTCGCCGAGTTCGGGCCGGATCGCGTGCGCAACACGCCGATCTCCGAGATGGCCATCGTGGGCGCGGGGATCGGCGCCGCGATGGCCGGGATGCGCCCGATCGTCGAGATCATGTACCAGGACTTCACGACCCTCTCGATGGAGCAGCTCGTGAACCAGGCCGCCAAGCACCGCTACATGTCGGGCGGCCAGCTCAAGGTTCCGCTGACCGTCCGCACGCAGGGCGGCGCCGGCTGGTCGCCGGGCGCCCAGCACGCGCAGCAGCTCGAGGCGTGGTTCGTCCACGTGCCCGGGTTGAAGGTCGTCTTCCCGTCGACGCCCGAGGACGTGCGCGGCCTGCTCTGGTCGTCCATCTACGACGACAACCCCGTGATCTTCTTCGAGCACCGCACGCTCTATCCGTTGAAGGGCGAGGTCTCCGAGGCGATCGAGCCGATCGAGCTCGGCAAGGCGCGCATCCACCGCGAGGGCGAGGACGTGACCGTCGTCGCGACCGGCCGCCTCGTGCACGAGGCGCTCGCCGCCGCCGAGGAGGCCGAGAAGGAGGGCATCTCGGTCGAGGTGCTCGATCCGCGCACGCTCCAGCCGCTCGACGAGGAGACGATCGTCGCGTCCGTCCAGAAGACCAACCGCTGCGTCACCGCGCACGAGGCGATCGTCCGCGGCGGCTTCGGCGCCGAGGTGGCCGCGGTCGTGCAGGAGCAGGCGTTCGACTACCTGGATGCGCCGATCGAGCGCGTGGGCGCGAAGTTCGTCCCGCTGCCCTTCGCGCCGGTGATGGAGGAGTTCGTGATCCCGCACGCGGCCGACGTGCTCGCCGCCGTGCGCCGGACGGTGGGCCGGGGCTAATGGCCACCGAGGTCACGCTCCCGCGCCTGGGCCAGGGCATGGAGTCCGGCACGATCGTCCGCTGGCTCAAGTCCGAGGGCGAGCCGGTGGAGAAGGGCGAGCCGCTCTACGAGCTCGACACCGAGAAGGTGACGCAGGAAGTCGAGGCCGACGCGTCGGGCGTCCTGCTCTCCATCCTCATCCCCGAAGGCGAGGTCGAGGTCGGCAAGGCGATCGCCGTCATCGGCGCCGAGGGCGAGAAGGTCGAGGCGCCCACCAACGGGAAGCCCGAGGCCGCCGCGCCCGCTCGCGCGGCAGAGCCGGCCGCCGAGGCCGAGCCCGAGCCCGAGCCCGCGAAGCCGGTCGAGCTGCCCACGGCCGCGGCTGGAGGACGGATCAAGGCCTCTCCGCTCGCGCGCCGCCTGGCGAAGGAGCGCGGGATCGACCTCGCGAGCCTGCGCGGCACCGGCCCGGAAGGCAGGATCGTGGCCGAGGACGTCGAGCGAGCCGAGGTCGCTCCGGTCGCAGCGCCTGCCGCCGGTGGTTCCGCCGCGGCGCCGCAGGAGATTCCGCTCACGCAGCTCCGCAAGACGATCGCGCGCCGCATGGGCGAGGCCTGGCAGGCGCCGCACTTCCAGATCGCGATGTCCGCCGACATGAGCGCCGCCCAGGCCGCGCGCAAGTTGATGGTCGAGCGGTTGCGCGAGGGCGAGACGAAGCCGACCTTCTCGGACATCCTCACGAAGGCCTGCGCGGTCGCGCTGCTGCGCCACCCGGCCATGAACGTCCACTACACGGGCGACTCGCTGCTCCAGTTCTCGACCGCCAACGTCGGGTTCGCCGTGGCGCTCGACAAGGGCCTCGTCGTCCCGGTCATCCGCGACGCGAACCGCAAGACGATCGCCGAGCTCGCCGCCGACCGTGCGGCGCTCGTCGACCGCGCGCGCTCGGGCAAGCTCACGCAGGAGGATCTCGCCGACGGCACGTTCACGATCTCGAACCTCGGCATGTTCGGTGTCTCGCGCTTCGTCGCCGTGCTGAACCCGCCACAGGCCGGCATCCTCGCGGTCGGCGCGATCGAGGAGAAGGCGGTCGTTCGCGACGGCGAGATCGTCGCGCGGCCGATGCTCGAGCTGACCCTCTCGTGCGACCACCGCTCCGTGGACGGATCGGTCGCGTCGGAGTTCCTCGGGAGCGTGAAGGCGTTCCTGGAGAACCCGGCCTTGATGCTGTGAACGTCTGGTATCGAGTCTCCGACCTCGATGCCGCCTGTGAGTTCTACGTCACCACCCTCGGGTTCGAGCTCGTCTTCCGCGACGACGAGCACCGGTGGGCCGGGCTCGCCGCGGGCGGCACCGAGTTGAGCCTCTCCGAGGAGCGCGCGGGCGACCCGGACATCGTGTTCACGCTCGACGTTCCCGACGTCGTCGCCGAGGCCGACCGCCTGCGCGCGGCCGGCGTCGAGGTCGGCACGGCGCTCGAGATCCCCGGCGGCCTGCGGATCGTCGACGTGTTCGACCCGGACGGGAACCGCCTCCAGCTCGCCGAGGTGATCTAACTCTCCTCCCTTGGGGGATGGCAGGACTTGCCGGTCGCGCACAAGGTGCGAGAGACCGGATTTCCCCCGGGTCAAAGTGAGGGCGGCCTTGAGTGCCGTCCTTACTTTTAAGCGGCTTCTCCACCAAGGCAGTAGACACCGGGGAGAACCGCCGCGGCGCTTCGCATGAACAAAGGCCGCGCAACCCCTGGTCATGTCCCTTCGGGCCACGACCGGGGTCTGACCCCGGACATGGCTTTTCGGAGACCGGAAAACGCTACGCCGAGGCGGGGAGAACGAGCTCGAGCGCGGTGTCCGCGAGCTCTTCGCGGAGCGCGTTCACGACGGCCGGGTCGAACTGCGTGCCGGAGCAGCGCTCGATCTCGGCCAGCGCCTCGGAGCGCGACATCTTCTGCCGGTAGACGCGGTCGGTCGTGATCGTGTCGTAGGCGTCGGTGACGAAGAGGATGCGCGAGGGCAGCGGGATCTCCTCGCCGACGAGACCGTCCGGGTAGCCGTCGCCGTCGAAGCGTTCGTGGTGGTGGAGCACCCAGGTCGCGATCGGCTCGAGGCCGAGCGACTCGAGCATGCGGCAGCCGATCTCCGAGTGCCGCTCGACGACGCTGCGCTCGGCCGGCGTCAGCGAGCCGGGCTTGTGCAGGATCTCCTCGGGGATGAGGAGCTTGCCGATGTCGTGGAGGCTGCCGGCGACGCGGATGAGCTCCACCTCCTCGCCGTCGAGCCCGAGCCGCACCGCGAGGCGGACGGCGAGCTCGCCGACGTTGTGGGAATGGCTTCCGATGTAGACGTCGCGGGCCACGACCGCATGAGCAGCGCTCGCTGCCTGGCGAATGCCGGCCGCGCGGCCGGCGAGTGTGCGCGCCGTCGGGATCGAGGGCATCCGCCCGTCGGGCGAGTACACGTGCACGCGCGCCTTGCCGTGACCCTTGGCCGAGTAGAGCGCCTTGTCCGCGACGCGGACGAGATCGGTGCGCTCGACGCCGTCGCTCGGGTAGGTGGCGACGCCGATCGAGATCGACACCGCGCCGCCGTGGTCGTAGCGGGCGTCGGCGACTCGCTGGCACAGCGCCTCGGCTGCGATGCGTCCCTCCTCGGTCGTGCGACCGGGGAGGAGCAGCGCGAATTCGTCGCCGCCGACGCGGAACGACTCGCCGCCGCGGCGCAGGCGCGCGGACACGTGGACAAGCGCGCGGTCGCCCGCGACGTGTCCGTAGGTGTCGTTGATCGTCTTGAAGTCGTCGACGTCGATGAGGCAGAGCGTCACCGGCGTTTGCTGTTCGTCCGCCTTGTCGAGGTAGCGCTGGAGCAGCTCCTCGAAGTGGCGCTTGTTCCCCAGGCCCGTCTGCGGGTCGGTGAGCGCAAGGCGCATCGCGCCCATCGCTCGGTGCACGGAGCGCTGGTAGAGCCCGACCGCGATCAGCGGTCCCGCGAGCGCGCCCATGAGGAGCGGCGACTGGTTCCAGAGGACCGCCAGCATCAGGCTGACGGAGCCCATGATCGCGAACGGCATGGCGTTGGCCTGGGCGTTCGTACGCAGGAGCGATCCGAACGACCTTCCCGCGATCCGCGCGATGATCGCAGTCGTCAGCACCATGTTCGTTGCGAAGAACGCGGTGACGGCGCCGATCGTCCCGAGGAGGAGCAGGCTCGCGGCCTCCGCGCCGTGTGACGAGACGGCGACGGCCGCTCCGGCGGCGGCGCCTGAGAGCCCGTAGACCGCGCTGTTGTACGCGACCTGAACCGGCTGCTTCTTCCGGGAGCCGTCGACGATGACGACCGCCAGCGTCGCGACCACCACTGCGGGCGCCCAGCCGTACGTCAAGGCGGCTCCCATGACGAAGACGGCCGCGAGCGAAACCTCGCCGGCGGGCTCGAGCGGCACAGGAAACGCCTCGGCAAACGTGGCCGCGGCGAGCAGCGCGATCAGGGCAACGACCAGGCCCGGGTCGGGGGACGTCGCGAGCGTCCAGATCGCGAGCGCAAGCGCAGCCGCCCCGCCTCCGATGACCGGGAGGGCGATGGAGCGGATCGAGGGCTGCCGCAGTCGAGTCGTTTTCATGTCGTTTCGGCCCGTGGGCCGGGTCTTCAGAGCGCGCTATCAGTGCTTCACGGCCGCTATCGCCTTTTTTTGCGTACTCGCCCATCCCCAGGAAGGGGGTTACCCCTCGACGGAGGCCGCAGCCAGCCTGGAAATCCCCGTTCGGGGGATCGCCGTTCCACCCGGCAGGGGCGACAGTAAGACCGTGTGCGGGACGGGAGTACAGCGGGACAGTTCGCTGCGCAGTTCGTTCCTTGCTCACAGATCACCCATCTGCACAAGGAGGAAGGCATGTTGCGGCTTCGCATGTGGACTGTCCGCTACGCGCTCCTCGCGGCTTTTGTTCTGGCCGCGGGCGCGGGATTCAAGTGGAACTAGGTCTTTGACGGACGGAGTGGCCGGCCCGCATTGCGGGCCGGCCGCGACGGCCGGCCTTGACGCCGCGGCAACCTCTCCTACGCGCTAGGTGTTCCTCCTCCCAAGCATCGTTCTCGGCGTAGCTTTCGCCTTGCTCCTCGGCGGGAAGCCGTCACGCCTGCTCCGATTCGAGTTTCGCCACGGCTGGGCCGTGTTCGTCGCGCTCGCTGCGCAGATCGTTCTCTTTTCGAGCATGCGCGAGTTCCTTCCCCAGGTGCTCCTCGAGCCGCTCCACCTCGCGACCTACGCGCTGCTCTTTTGGTTCGCGCTCGCGAACTTCCGCCACATCGTTCTCCTCCCGCTCTTCCTCGGGATGGCCCTGAACGCGATCGCCATCGTCTCGAACGGCGGCCAGATGCCCGTCAACCCGGAGGCGTGGGCCGCCACGGGGCTCGACACGTCGGCCACCTCGAACATCGAGGTCGGCGGGGACCGGCTCGCGTTCCTCGGCGACATCTTCGCGCTCCCCCGCGACCTGCCGTTCACGAACGTCTTCTCGATCGGCGATCTGCTCCTCGGAATCGGGACCGTGCTGCTGATCGTGATCGTCTCGACCGCGGAGACCTCCCGGCCCGCTCTCTCCACGTCGCGTCTCTTCGAGCCGCTGCGGACGCCGTCGTTCAGGCGCCTGGCGGCCGGCAAGTTCGTGTCGCAGCTCGGCGACTGGATCACGGTCGCGGCGCTGGTCGGCTGGATCTATGCCGCAACCGGTTCCGTGGGTCAGGTCTCGGCCCTCCTCGTCATCCGCCTTCTGCCGCCCGTGCTCGGCGGCGGGCTGGCTGCTGCGCTCGTGGACCGGTTCCCGCGCAAGCGGCTGCTCGTCCTCGTCGAGCTCGGCCGCGGCTGCCTCGTTGCTGTCGCCTTGGTGGGAATCGTCCTCGACTTCCGGCCGCTCGCGTTCGTCGCGATCGCGGGATCCGGCCTGCTTTCGGCAGTGTCGTCGGCCACGGTGCGCGCTCTCGTTCCCTCGATCCTCGAGCGTCGCCAGCTTCCGGCCGGCAACGCAGTTCTGGGGCTTGCGCAGGACGGGGCGATGGCGCTCGGTGCGCTCACCGCCGGAATCGCGCTGGCGACGACGACGGTCACCGTCGCCCTGAGCATCGACCTCGTGACGTTCGTCGCAGCCGCCTTCATCTACATGGGCGTTCGTGTCCCCTCGGCCGCTTCCGCTGTCCGCCAGGCGCGCGGAGGTCTCGTTGACGGGTTCCGCTACATCACGCGCCGCCGCCTCATTCTCGTGGTCGTCTGCGCCTTCGCGGCGGCGACGATGGCGACCGGCCTGACGAACGCGACGCTGCCGCGGTTCCTCGGAACCGAGCTTGGGTTGGGGGCGGGAGCCTACGGCTTCGGCTTCGCGGCCCTCGCCGGTGGCCTGGCGCTCGGGAGCGTTGTCACCGGACTCGCGCCAGTCGGTGAGATCGGCGGCCGTTGGATCGGCGTGGCGCTTCTCCTCATGGCGACGGTGTTCGGCGTGCTTGCGCTCACGGAGCACGCGCCGACTGCGCTGCTGCTCCTCGGGCTGATCGGGTTCCTCGACGGGACGACCGACGTTCTCTTCGACACGATCATCCAGCGTGAGGTGGATCCTGCGTACTACGGCCGCGTGTTCGGCCTCAGCTCGGCGTTCTTCACGACGTCGATGATGGGAGCGGTGGCGCTCGCTCCGCTCGCGAACAGCCTTGGTGCGCCGCATGCGGTCATCATGGTTGCGGCCGGCTGCCTGCTCGCGGCGGCCGTTGTCGCGCTCGTCGGCACCCGGGGCCAACTCGCGCCGCTCCAGGCACCGCCCGGTAGGATCGCGCTCGACACGCGACCCTAGGGGGATAGCCTCAAATGGAATGTGACGTTGCCGTCCTCGGTGGAGGTCCGGGCGGCTACAGCGCTGCGATTCGCGCGGCGCAGCTCGGCGCCAAGACCGTCTGCATCGAGAAGGAGCCGGAGCTCGGCGGCACGTGCCTCCGCGTCGGCTGCATCCCGACCAAGGCGTGGGTTCAGACCGCGCACGCCCTGACCGAGGCGGGCGAGAGCTTCGCCAAGTTCGGCGTCCAGGTCGGCGAGCCGAAGCTCGACCTCGCGCAGGCGAACGTGTGGAAGGACGCGATCGTGAAGCAGCTCACGGGCGGCGTCGCGGGGCTCTTCAAGGCGAACGGCGTCGAGTGGGTGAAGGGCGTCGGGACGTTCAAGGACGCGAACACGATCGCGGTCGAGGGCGGGGAGGACGTCACGTTCAAGTCCGCGATCGTCGCGACGGGCTCGTTCCCGCTGCGTCCGCCGATCGAGGGGATCGACTCGCCGCGCTGCGTGGACTCCACGGGCCTCCTGTCCCAGACCGAGGTGCCGAAGCGCCTGGTCATCCTGGGCGGCGGGATCATCGGCTGCGAGTTCGCGTCGATCTTCAACCGGTTCGGCTCCGAGGTCACGATCATCGAGATGCTCCCGAACCTGATCCCGGCCGAGGACGCCGACGCGCAGGCCGAGCTGAAGAAGCAGTTTTCGAAGCGCGGGATCGCGCTCCACCTCGAGTCGACGTGCAAGAAGGTCGAGGACACGGGCTCCGGGCTCGTCGTCCACTTCGGCGAGGGCGAGAAGGTCGAGGCCGACCTGATGCTCGTCGCCACCGGCCGCGGGCCGCTCGTCGAGGGCATCGGGCTCGAGAGCGCCGGCGTCGCGTTCGACAAGCGCGCCGGGATCTCGACGGACGAAGGCAGGCGCACGTCGGTTCCGCACATCTACGCGGTGGGCGACTGCGCCGGCTACTGGCAGCTCGCGCACACGGCGTTCCGCGAGGGCGAGGTCGCGGCCGAGAACGCGAACGGCCACGACGCCGTCGTCGACAACCGCGGGATTCCGCGCCCGATCTACACGGATCCGGAGATCGCCGGCGTCGGCCTCACGGAGGCCGAGGCGCGCGAGCAGTACGGCGACGACGTGGCGATCGGCAAGTTCCCGTGGTCGGTGAACGGGCGCGCGATGATGCAGGACGCGACCGTCGGCTGGGTGAAGACGATCCACGAGTCGCGCTACGGCGAGTTCCTCGGCCTGGTCATGGTCGGGCCGCACGTGACGGATCTGATCGAGGTCGGCGTCGTCGCGCTCGACTCGGAGTCGACGATCGAGACGATCGCCGACGGGATGACCGCGCACCCGACGCTCTCGGAGGCGATCAAGGAAGCGGGCCTCCTGGCGCTCGGGCGGGCGATCCACATGCCGAACAAGAAGCCGCGCGCGGCCGCCAAGGCCTAGCCGTCATCGGACTTCCGGGCGACCGCGTCGGAACATCCGACGGCGACCGTCGCGGGCTCGAGTTCTGTCACACCCGCGCGCGCACCTTGGACCCATCCCCGCCCAGGGTGGGGATGAAGGTCCACCCGCCGCCCACGGCGATCGTATCCGGCGAGGACGCACGGATTGCGCGCGGAAGCGTGCCGATAGTGCAACAAGTTGTCCGAGTGGGAACACGACTGGCACTAGAATCCGCTGGAGAAGAAGGAGCGAGATGCTGAACCGCCGCAAAGCGATGATCGGATGGCTCGTCTACTCGGCCGCGAAGCCGATGGCGAAGCGCGCCGTGCAGGGCCAGTCGAAGAAGTCGACGCGCAAGTCCGGATCGAGCTCGGCCAAGCAGAGCAAGGGCGGCATCGGCCGCGTGGTGGCGGGTATCGGCGCCGCCGCTGCGGTCGCCGGCGGCCTGCTTTTCTGGCGGAGCCGCCGCTCGAACGACGACGACCTCCCGCCGGACGACCTCCCGCCGACCTGACCTCCCCCGACGTCGTCATCTGCGGGGCCGGGCTCGCCGGCTGCACCCTCGCGCGCTATCTCGCCGAAGACGGCCGCAACGTGGTCGTGGTCGAGCGCGGCGGGATCGGCGCGGGCGCGTCCGGGCGCAACGGCGGCTTCCTCTTCCGCCAGCCCGCGGAGTGGATCAACGACCTGCTCGCCGAGTCCGCCTCGATCTACGCGGAGCTCAGCGAGGGGCCGGTCCCGTTCGAGTTCGATGCGCGCGCGCAACTGCTCCTGGCAGCCGAGGAGGACGAGCTCCCGCGAGCGCGCGAGTACGCGGACGCGGTCGGCGCCACCGAGCACGACACCGCCGCCGACTCCCTGGCTCGCGGACGACCTCGCCGGCGGTTTCCTCGTCGAGGGCGGCTACATGCTCGACCCGCTCGGAGCGACGAGCGCGATGGCCGAGGCCGCCCGTCGCGCCGGGGCCGAGTTCCTGCTCGGCTGCGAGGCGAAGAAGATCCTCGTCGAGGGCGGCCGCGTGACCGGGCTCGTCACCGACGACGGGCGTGATCGCCACCGAGCGCGTGATCGTCGCCACCGGCCCGCGCGCCCGCTTCCTGCTGCGCAGCGCCGGGCTGGATCTCGCGGTCTCCTCGGCGCGCGGCTGGCTCCTCGAGACCGGCCCCGCGGAACCGCCGCCGTATGCACTCGAGCAGGCGGCGTGGCCGACGCAGGAGGAGATGGGCGAGCTGACCGCTGACCCGACGCTCGGCGACCTCGCCGACGCCGCCGACGATCCCGGCCTCGTCTCGCTCCTCCTCGGCCCGCGCGCCGCCGGCCAGCTCGTCATCGGCACGTCGCTCCACGGCTCAATCCGCGAGGAGCCCGAGGGCCCGGACACCGTGCGACGCATCGCCGAGCGCGCCGTCCGCATCGCGCCGCACCTGCGCGGCGTGAAGGTCGCCGCGGCCTGGTCGGGACGCCGCGCGATGACGCCGGACGGCCGCCCGGTGCTCGGTCCCCTCGGCACCCAAGGGCTCGAGGTCGCCGCGGGGTTCTCCTCGATCGGCATGGTCACGATCCCGGCCGCCTGCCGCCGCTACGTCGCCGGCGATCGCACCTTCGATCCGGAGCGGCTCGCGTGATCCGCCCCCTCGAATCAAAGGACTATCCCGGCGTCGCCAAGGTGCTCGGCGAGTCGATGTACTGGCTCCCGGAGCCGACCCCGGCCGGGGTCGAGCATTGGCTCACGAGCCAGCCGGAGCGGGCGCGGATGCACCTGCTCGTCGCGGAGGAGGACGGCCGCATCGTCGGTTACGGGCAGAACATGCTCGCCTGGTACACGAGCCGCACCGATCTCGCCTCGGTCTGGATCGGCGTCGCCGAGGCCGCGCGGAACCGCGGCATCGGAGCGGCGCTCTACCGCGGCGCCGAGAAGCTGGTGGACGCCGCTCGGGGTCCGCACGCTCCAGACGACCGCGGTCGAAGGAACACCCGGCGATCGAGTTCGCACTCGCGCGCGGGTTCGAGCGGACGCGAACGGCGTACCAGCAGCGCCTCGAGCTCGCGGATGCGGATCTCTCCGGCCTCGCACAGGTCGAGGCCGACCGCGCCGCCGAGGGGCTCCGCGTCGTGCCGCTCGGCGAGATCCGCGACATCGCCACGCTCCAGGAGCTGTACGCGATTGCCTCCCGGGACGTCCCGGAGGACGAGGTCGAGGACAACGTGCAGCCGGACGAGTTCGAGCGTCACATCCTCGGCGATCCCGAGATGTCCCGCGAGGCGAGCATGGTCGTGCTCGACGGGGACACGCCCGTCTCGCTTGCGTTCCTGCTCATCAATCCGGAGTCGATGATCGGCATGAGCGACATGACCGGAACGCTGCCGGAGTATCGCGGCCGCGGACTCGCGAAGCTCGCGAAGCTCGCCGTGTTCCGGTCCGCGCGGGAGCTCGGCGTCACGGCGGTCACGACCGAGAACGACGCCGAGAACGCGCCGATGCTCGCGCTGAACAAGAGCGTCGGCTACAAGCGCGAGCGCACCCTGGCGAGTTTCAAGCTCGACTTCTAGGTATCGTCGCGGCATGGATCCGCTCACCGCTCCCATCGAAGGCGCGGAGAGCCGCGAGCTCGGCGGCGTAAGGATCGACACCGTCGCCGTCGGCGACGCGCGGGTGAAGCGCGCGATCTACCCGGCCGGCTTCCGCTGGAGCCGCGACATGAAGCCGCACGTCGGACACGGATCTCTGCATGCACGCGCACGTCGGCTTCCTCGCGCAGGGCGCGATCGCCGGCGAGTACGAGGACGGCTGCACGTTCGCCTACACGGCGCCGTCCGCGTTCGCGATCGACCCGGGCCACGACGCCTGGGTCGTCGGCGACGACGACGCCGTGCTGATCCAGTTCGACGCGGCCGAGAACACCGTCGACTTCCTCGGCCTCACCGGGCACTCGCACTAGCGTCCTCGATGGACGCCGGTCTGCCCGCGGCCCACGAATCACCGGCGGCGCGCGCCTGGATCACGATCGTCGTGCTCGTCGCGATCGTCGTCGCCGACCTGGTCGCGATCGGCTCGGACCTCGCCGAGGTGCGCCTGCTCCAGCGCGCCGGAACCGAAGGCATCTCGTTCGACGAGGCGGATGCGAACGACGTCCGGCAGGCCGCGATCGGCGCGGTGCAGCTCGTCCTCTTCATCGGCGCGGCCGTGGCCTTCATCGCCTGGCTGCGCCGGATGTACGAGAACGCCATCGCCCTGGCGCCGCCGGATCCGCGCTACGGCGCGGGGTGGACGATCGGCGCCTGGTTCGTCCCGGTCTGGAACCTGTTTCGGCCCGTGCAGCTCGTGAACGACGTGCGGCGCTCGGGCGAGCCGCACCCGAACTGGGTTCCGGTCGTCATCTGGACTGGTGGGGACTCTGGATCGCGAGCCTCGTCCTCCACAACGTCTCGCTGTCGGAGTCGGGCGACAACGAGACGCTCGACTCGGCGATCGCCGGGTCGAAGTGGCTTGCGGCTGCGGACGCCGTCGACGTGCTCGCGGCCGGGCTCGCGATCGCCGTCGTCTACGTGCTCACGCACGCCCAGGAAGAGCGGGCCGAGCGCGCCTGAGCCTCCCGCCGGCCGTGTCCCTCCGGGCCGTGCCCGAACCGGACGCTGATCCCACCTTCCCGGTCGGCAACGGCTGATTCGCCGCAAAGCCCGCCGGCGCCTCGAATCGCCGACACCCGGCCGTCCCTTTGGGCCATGTCCGGGGTCAGACCCCGGCCATGGCCGGAAGCGACCGGCTAGGCGGAGGCGGGCACGAGCCAGGTCGAGCGCGCGTAGGCCCGAACCGACCCGTCCGCGCCGTACACGGCCGATCCCGCGAACCGCTTGCGCCCGTCGGCGCCGATCGGCCAGCCGGCGACCACGTACTCCTCGCCGCCCACGACGGGAGCGACCACCCGCGCCGCGAGCCGCCCGAGCAGCACGCCCGAGCGCGAGAACTCGTCCACGGCCCAGCCGGACGGACAATCCAGCGCCGCCCACACGAGCAGGTCGGAAACGTCCGCGGGCGCCGTCCACGGAGCTGCGACCATCTCGCGCCCCTCCACGGGCCCGGGGAAGATCCCGAGCCCGTCCTCGCGGTCGGGCCCGCACACGAAGCACGTCGAGTACGCGTGCGCGACGAACCCGGAGTAGCCCTCGCGCGCGCGGGTCGCATCCTCCACGCGACACCGCCGCAGGCACGTCCACCTCGAGCGAGTCGAGCGGCTCGACCTGCGCCACGAGCGTCTCGCCGTCGAGCACCTCGCACCGCCCGTCGCGCAGAACCGCGAGCGCCCGATCCAGCGGAGGAGGCACCCGCAGCGTCACCTCCGCGAGCCCGTCCACCAACCCGGCGAACAGCCCGCACGCATACCCACCGTTCGCCGACCCGGGCGGCCCGTTGAACCGCCCGGGGATCGTCACCGTCTCGGCGCTCAACAGCCCCGCGCTTCGACCAGCCGAGGCTCGCGATCGCCGTGAGCCCGGTCGCCAGATGCTCGACCGTGGTCGCGAACGCGTAGCGCCCGGGCTTCCAGGCGCCGTTCGGGCACGCCATCCCGAGCCCGCGGGCGGACAGCGAGAAGCCCATGTTCGGCCCGCCCTCGCCGCAGTTCATCGTCGCCCTCGACTTCGACTTGCGCACGACCCGCGCCGCGCCGCTCGAGGGAATCCGCTCGACGATGATCGACACCTTGAGCCGCCGCCACTGGTCGCAGCCGAGCGTCTCGTTCAGCCAGCCGCCGCGCATGTCCGTCGCCTTCGCCGAGATGAGGATCGAGGCGGACACGTCGAGATCGCCGCTCTCGGCGTTGGCGAAGACCTCGGGCTCCGCCAGGGCAGTCGCCGGCGAAAACCGCCGCCCCGAGCACCGTTGCCGCGAAGATCGTGAAGCGTCGCATCGTTCCTCCCCGTCCGTCGAATCCGTTGTAGGACGACGGTAGCGCGCCTGCCGGTTTACCGTTCAGCACGATGATGATCACCGAGCACACCAAGCAGGTCATCCCGTTTCGCCCGGGCGACGCCAAGCGCGTCGGCGAGGGCTGCTTCTACCTCGACCTGATCGTGTGGCTGAACGGCGACCGGATCGAGCTGGGCGACCGCATCGGGTTCAACTACGGGTGCTTCGTCAACGGCTTCGGCGGCCTCACGATCGGCGACGACTGCATGTTCGGCCCGTACGTGATGATCCACACCGCAAACCACGAGCTGGGCGACCCGACCCGGCCGCCCGCCGAGCCCGGCTGGCGCGACGACGGCCCGCTCGAGATCGGCCGCAACACGTGGATCGGAATGGGCGCGTGCGTCCTCCCGGGCGTCACGATCGGCGAAGGCTGCGTCGTCGGCGCGGGCAGCGTGGTCACGGGCGACCTTCCGGACTTCACGGTCGCGGTCGGCAACCCCGCGCGGGTCGTCCGCGAGCGGGACCACTGAGGCGCGAGGCCGATGCGCGTCCTCTTCCTGGAGCAGCAACCCTGCATCCGCGCCCTCAAGATCGGCGCGGGCCTCCGCTCGGCGATCCCCGGCCTCGAGCTCGGCTTCGCCTACCGGGGCAAGAGCCTGACCGAGTGGTACGGCGCCGGCGACGAGCATCTTCGACCGCCTGTGGCGCCTGACCGGGAACGTGCGCGCCGCGCTCGCCGCCGTCCTGACGAGTTCCAGCCGGAGCTCGTCCACTGCCACAACCTGCCGGACGCCCTGACGGTGCTCGCGACCGAGCTCGTCGCGGGCCGCGTGCCGGTCGTCCACGACGTCCACGACCTTCAGAGCCTGCGCCAGACGCCGTACGAGGACGGCTTCCCCGAGCCGGGCGACCCGCTCGCTGCTGGAGCGCCGCGCGATCGAGGAGAGCGACGCGCTCGTCACCGTCTCCGCCGAGCTGCTCGCCGAGATCCGTACCCGCTACCGGGTCCCCGGCCCGGCGCTGGTCTTCCCGAACTACGCGTTGCAGCGCGATCTGCCGCGCCATCTCGCCTTCACCGAGCGCCGCGTCGGCGACCCGCCGCGCCTCGTCTACCAGGGAACGCTCTCGATGAACGGCGGCCACTACGACCTGCGCGAGATCTTCCAGGCGCTCGTCGACCGAGGGCGTGACGCTGGACGTCTACCCGAACCGCGACGTGCCGCGAGCTACCGCGAGCTGGCCGACCGCCTCGCCGGGCCTGACGGTGCACGAGCCGCTGCCGCCGGCGGAGCTGCTCCGCGAGCTCCCGCGCTACGACTTCGGCTGGTGCGGCTTCAACGAGACCCTGAACCGCGCGCACCTGACACGGCGCTCCCGAACAAGCTGTACGAGTACCTGGCGTGCGGCCTCCCGGTGCTGGCGTTCCCGCACCGAGCGATCACGCATGTCCTGAAGGAGCGAGGGCTGGGGATCGTGGTCGCGTCTCCGCGCGAGCTGGGCCCGGAGCTGGCGAGGCGGGATCTCGGGAAGCTGCGCGCGCGGGTCGGCGCGGCGCGCGGGAGGCTGACGGTGGAGGCGAACATCGGCGAGCGTGGTGGAGCTGTACAGCGATTTGGTTGACACGACGCGTCTCGCGAGCGCTGGCGTTTGACCGCAGTCCGCGGCGAGAGCAGGAGAGCGTGGTCGCTGTCTCTTGAAGGCGACACGTTGACACGAGAGAATCATGCGCGCGTGTCCCCACCAAGCGTGCGATCCTCGAAGACGCGGTCAATTGTCGGATTGCGGCAAGCGTTTGCCTGCCAGGTCGGTGTCTACCGCGTGCATGGTCGTCGCGGATCCGACCGTCCGCTGCGAGATTCAGCCAGCGCGTTAAGGTGGCGGCATGACTGACCCCGCGGATCAGACCCAAGAGTCTCCAGACGACGCTCAGGTTCAGCCAACCGACCCAGACGGCGGTGACAACGAAAACCGTGATACGTCAGCCCTGATTGATGACGAAGATCTCGACACATTCGTCTCCGTTGACCAAGCAGTGGGGGTTTGATGAGGCACGTCGGCGCATGACGAAATTCATGACCGACGCAGAAATCGTCAGCCTCGTCAACGCTTTCCAAGACCGGGTACGACGGTTCGTGGAACTCCGCGATCCGCCGGGGCTCGACCGCAAGGAGATTTCGGGCTGGTATGCGGGGCCCCAGGCGGACGATCGATTCTGGCCTCCTTTGTATCGCGGCCTCCAGGAGGAGAGTTGGGTCGAGGACGACCTCGTCGGCCTCGACAAGGCGTCGTCCAAAGTTCTGTCAAGAATGAGCCCTCCGCACGCTGCTGCATTTAAGACCCGGGGTCTCGTGCTCGGCCATGTCCAAAGCGGAAAGACCACAAACTTCAGCTCGGTTATCGCGAAATCAGCGGACGCCGGTGCGGTTCAGCGAGGAGAACCCCTGGCATGGCGGGCCACCGATCACCACATCTACGTGCTCGAAGTCAGTAACGAGTTCGAGAGGCTTGATTTCGAGGTGGGCAGCTCCAAAGTTTGCGGCGTATGTGGCGGCTGCGCCAGCCTCCATCTCGACGGCTAGCACAGGTTCAAAGCGACCGCTCCGGACGAACCCCTGTGTCATTGCACCGCAGCCCGCGAAGAGATCCATGACGGTGTAGCGATCTCCGAGGGACACGAAGCCATGGAACGTTCCAGTTCGGACAACGAGTCCGGCGTTGAGCTGGTCGCACGTCTGCAACTGGCGGCGATACTCATCGCGTGCGATTTGTCGACAACCGCCTCCACTTCTCCCCCTCCGACCTAAACGGCTTCCTCGCGTGCCCGCACCTGACGTCGCTTCAGGTTGCGGTCGCGCGCGACGAGATCAAGAAGCCGTTCCGCGTCAACCCGCACGCCGACGCTCATTCGGCGCAAGGGGGACGAGCACGAGGCTCGCTACCTCGCGCAGCTCCGAGACGACGGCGCGAGGTCACGACCATCGACTTCGACGACCGCGACTGGGAACGCGCCGCCGCCGAGACCGAGCGGCGATCGGAGCAACGCCGACGTCGTCTACCAGGCCGCCTTACGCGAAGGCGACTGGCGCGGGCTCGCCGACTTCGTCGAGCGCACCGAGCACGGCTACGAGGTCGTCGACACCAAGCTCGCGCGGCGCGCCAAGCCGCCGCACGTGCTTCAGCTCTGCTTCTACACCGAGCAGCTCGCGCGGATCCAGGGCCGGCGGCCCGAGCGCGATGCACGTCGTCAACGGGCTCGGCGAGCGCGAGACCTTCCGGCCCGACGACTTCGTCGCCTACTACCGCCGGCTGCGGGAGCGGTTCCTCGACGCGGTCGAGACGGCGCGCCGACCTACCCGTACCCGGTCGACCACTGCTCGCTCTGCGAGTTCCTCGCGCTCTGCAAGGAGCAGTGGGAGCGACGACGACCACCTCTCGCTCGTCGCCGGGATCTCCCGGCTTCAGGTCGAGCGGCTCGACGGCCGCCGGGATCACGACGCTCGAGGCGCTCGCGACGACGGCCGAGACGAAGATCCCGAAGCTCCGCCGCGAGACGCTCGCGAAGCTCAGCAGCAGGCCGCGCTCCAGCTCCACCGCCGCGCAGACCGGCGAGCACAGCGATCGAGCTCCTCCCCGCCGAGCCCGAGCGCGGCTTCGCGCTCCTGCCCGAGCCGAGCGCGGGCGACATCTGGCTCGACCTCGAGGGCGACCCCTGGTACGAGCCGGAGCGCGGGCTCGAGTACCTCCTCGGCTGGGTCTACCTCGACGACGACGGCGAGCCGCGGTACGACTGCATCTGGGCGCGCGACCGCGCCGAGGAGAAGCAGGCCTTCGAGCGGCTGCATCGACCTGATCGTCGAGCGCCGCGCGCGCTTCCCCGGGATGCACGTCTACCACTACGCGCCCTACGAGCGCACCGCGCTCAGCGGCTGATGGGCGAGCACGGCACCCGCGAGGACGAGCTCGACGACCTGCTGCGCGGCGAGGTGCTCGTCGACCTCTTCCGGGTCGTGCGCCAGGCGCTGCGGCGTCGCTTCCGACGCTACTCGATCAAGGAGGTCGAGGCGCTCTACGGGTTCGAGCGCGGAGGCCGAGGTCTCGCGGCGGCAGCGAGTCGGTGGTCGACTTCGAGGAGTGGCTCGAGACCGGCGAGGACTCGCTCCTCGAGGAGATCCGCGCCTACAACGAGGACGACTGCGTCTCGCTCTTCGAGCTGCACCGCTGGCTGCTCGGCCTGCGGCCGGACGAGCTGCCGTGGCGGCCGCCGCCGGAGGAGCGCGAGGTCAAGGAGGAGACGGAGGAGCGGCACGAGGAGCGCGACCGCGTGCGCGACGCGCTGCTCGCGGGGCGGAGGAGGGCGAGCCGCGCTGGCTGCTCGCGCAGCTGCTCGAGTACCACCGGCGCGAGGAGAAGCCGCAGTGGTGGGCGTACTTCCACAACCTGCGCGCTCGACGAGGAGGAGCTGATCGACGACGGCGAGCCGATCGGCGGGCTCGAGCTCGTCGGCGAGCCCGTGCCCGACAAGCAGTCGCTCGCTCGTACACGTTCGCGTTCCCGCCGCAGGAGCACAAGATCGGGCCGGCAGGGCGTCGATCCGGCGACCGAGAAGCGCCTACGCCGTCGCGGTCGACGACGAGCAGGGGACGCTCGTCCTGCGGCGCGGCGCCGGAAGCGGCGGACGAGCCGCTGCCGCGGGCGCTGATCCCGCCGCAGCCGCTCGCCGACCTGCGTGCAGCGCGACGCCGTCCTGCGGTTCGCGAAGGCGCGGGACGACGTACCCGGCGCTGGTCGAGATCCTCGAGCGGCGGCCGCCGCGCGCGCTCGCTCGGACGGCTCGCTCGAGGACGCGGCGCTGAGCCTCGACGGCAGCTACCTCTTCGTGCAGGGGCCGCCCGGCTCGGGGAAGACGTGGAACGGCGCGCGGATGGCGATCGCGCTGATGCAGGCCGGGCAGCGCGTCGGCGTCACGTCGCTGAGCCACAAGGCGATCCACAAGTTCCTCGAGGACGTCGAGGAGGCGGCGCTCGAGGCGGGGTTCGAGTTCCGCGGGCGGAAGAAGGCGAGCGGCGACGGGGACGCGGTACGAGGACGCCGTTCGTCGACTGCACCGACTCGAACGACGACGATGCTCGACGAGGAGCTCCAGCTCCTCGCCGGCACGTCGTTCCTCTTCGCGCGCGAGGACCTGGACCGGCACGTCGACACGCTGTTCG
This sequence comes from uncultured Actinomycetes bacterium, assembly GCA_963760815.1. Classification (GTDB taxonomy): domain Bacteria; phylum Actinomycetota; class Thermoleophilia; order Gaiellales; family Gaiellaceae; genus CAVRUF01. The sequence continues at coordinate 1,392,022 of CAVXEJ010000004.1, read as the reverse complement.
TCGACGAGGGCGGGCAGGTCTCGCTCGCCGACGTGCTCGCGGTCGGGACGGCGGCGCGGAACGTCGTCCTGCTCGGCGACCCGAACCAGCTGCCGCAGGTCTCGCAGGGCTCGCATCCGCCGGGCGCGAGCGCGTCGGTGCTCGAGCACCTGCTCGGCGACGACGAGACGCTGCGCGCCGGACATGGGCGTCTTCCTCGAGGAGACCTGGCGCATGCGGCCCGAGGTGAACGCGTTCATCTCCGAGTCGTTCTACGAGGGGCGGCTCGAGCCGGCGGCGGTGTGCCTCGACGCGGTCGGTCGCCGACGGCGCACGGGGTCCGGTTCCTCCCGGTCGAGCACACGGGGCACGCGCACGCCGGCGCCCGAGGAGGCGCTGGCGGTCGCGGCGGAGATCGACGCGGCTGCTCGGGACGCCGTACGCCGAGGATGGGGTGGAGCGGCCGCTCGGCCCGGGGACGTCATCGTCGTCGCGCCGTACAACGCGCACGTCCGCTGCCTGCGCGAGACGATCCCGAACGAGCGGATCCGCATCGGCACCGTGGACAAGTTCCAGGGCCAGCAGGCGACGGTCGTCTTCTACTCGATGGCGAGCTCGAGCTCGGGGAGGACGTGTCCGCGCGGCCTCGACTTCCTGTTCTCGCGCAACCGGCTGAACGTCGCGATCTCGCGGGCGCAGTGCCTCGCGTACCTGGTCGCGCACCCGCGGCTGCTCGACGCGAACTGCCGCACGGTCGAGCAGATGCGGCTCGCGAACGCGCTCTGCCGCTTCGTCGAGCTGGCCGAGGCTGGGCCCGCGCCCGCCGCGCCCGCCGCGTAATTTCGGCACAGAGCCGGCACAGACACGTGCGCAGTTCTTCGCTTCACTGACGTGAGTGGAGCAGGAACGGGCATCAGCGGAGGCCGTTGCCGGGGCGCTGGACCTGGATGGACTGCAGGCGGCGGCGTGCCCGATGTGCATCTTCGGGGTCGCGTGCGCGCTCGACTCCGACGACGAGCGGGAGCCTCGGCGGACGTTGCGGTTCTTCGTGCCGCTCCTGTGGGACGAGGGGCTCGACGCGCCCGTGCGGGCGGCGCTCGAGGCCGCGCGTGAGGCCGGGGTGGAGGGCGCCGCGGCCGCGATCGCCGACCTCGAGGCTCGTGGACCGCGGTCGTTCGTGTTCGGGGCGGTGGTGCGGCTGCTCGCACAGCGGCAGTCCGAGGCGATGAAGCGGAGTTACATCACTTCGCAAAACTGACGTAACATGGAGGAGGTGAAGCGCCTTCAGATCATGATCGAAGAGGAGCTCGACGCCGAGCTCGGACGCCAGGCTCGCCGCGAGGGCGTGTCGAAGGCTGCGCTGATTCGACGGTACGTGGCCGAGCGGCTCCGCCCCTTGCCGCCGATCGAGGAGGACCCGCTGTGGGGTTTGGTCGGGCTGGCCACCGACGCGGAGCCGGTGGGCGACATCGACGAGTACCTCTACGGACCGATCAGCCCTGACGAATCTTCGCGCGTCGATGAGGTCGTCTATGGCGATCTCGGACAAGAATGATCTTCGTCGATTCCTCGTTCTGGGTTGCTTTGACCGACGCTCGAGACGGTCGGCACGCGGACGCACTTAGGCTCATACGTGCGCATCAACGCTCGCCTCTTGTGACGACGAATCACATCCGCGGCGAAACATGGACGTTCCTTCGAAAGCGCCGGGGGCATTCGGTGGCCGTTGGGTACCTCGACGCGACCCAAGGAGCTGAACGGCTGCGAGTTGTCGAGACCTCGCAGGAAATCGAGCGCGATGCCTGGGCCTGGCTCCGCCGCCACGACGAGCGGCCCTACTCGTTCGTCGACGCGACGAGCTTCGCGCTCATGCGCCGGCTCGGGATCCGCGACGCGTTCGCGTTCGACGGCGACTTCGCCGCTGCTGGGTTCGTCGAGCTGCGGCCCGAGTAGCGGACGGTCAGCCGCCGCGGCCGCGGCGGGCCTCGCCGAAGCACTGCCTCGCCTTCGAGCGGTGCGCCGGATTGCCCGTGCGCCGGTAGAGATCCTGGTACACGCGGCCGGCAGTGGCGTTCGCGATCCGGTTCCGCTTGACCTCGTCCAGGAGGAGGTCGGCCTCCTCGCGCGCGGTGTCGAGCCGGCCGAGGTCGGCGAGGATCGCGATCAGCGACGCGAAGGCCGGCAGGTTGTCCGTGCGGGACGGGTGGGCAGCGATCGCGCGCTCGGCCATCCGCAGCGCCTCCGCGAACCGACGCTCCGTCCGCAGAACCGTCGCTTGGCCCGTCAGCGCCTGGGCCAGCTCGGTCGGCCGCTTCGCCGTCTCCTCGGCGCGGAGGTACCAGACCATCGCGCCGTCGAGATCGCCCGCGCGCGCGTGCTTGCGCGCGTGTCCGAGCGCCTGGTACGGCGAGTTCGCCGTCGCCGCCCGAGCACGCTCCCGCAGGATCGCCAGGCGCCGCCGTGCCGCTCTCGCCTCGGTTCCTTCCGCCCGGCGGTCGAGGAAGCGCGCATATGCCGCGCGGGCCGCGATGAACTCGCCGGCCTCCTCGAGACACACCGCCAGCCGGTAGCGCGCGCCGGCCGCATCGGGGTGAAGGTCGACGAGCGCCCGGTTGACCACCAGCGCTTCCGCGCCCCAGTCGCCGGCCTTCGCAAGCTCCGCCGAGCGGAGAACCAGCGTCTCGTCGTCCACCTCGAAATCGTGGCTACATGCGGTCTGAGCCGCAAGATGGCTCTTTCGGGCACGTCCGCGTATGACAGTTGTGATACGGTCTGGCTCGTGAGCGACCGGCTCGTTTCCCTTCGACTCGACGAGCAGGCCCAGGAGGCGTTGCGCGTGCTGACCGGGCCGGGGACGACGCGCTCCCAGGCGATTCGCGACGCGCTCGTCGACGCCGCGTCGCGCCGGCGAACCAGCGATCTCGAGTCCGAAGCGGCCGCGCTGGCCGCGGACGAGGCGGATCGGACGGAGATGGCGTCCGTCGCCGCGCTCATGGAGTCCCTGCGTGCTGCGGGGTGAGGTCTTCCGTCTGCGCGCGCCGCGCGATGCCCAGGGGCACGAGCAGCAAGGCGGCCGGTACGCCGTCGTCGTCCAGGCCGACGAGCTCGCACCGCTTTCGACCGTGATCGTCGCACCGACGTCGACGGCCGCGAGGCCCGCGTCGTTTCGTCCCGAGATCAGGATCGGCGCCGAGCGGACACGCGTCCTCGTCGAGCAGCTCGGCGCCGTCGATCCCGCCCGGCTTGGCGACTCGCAGGGAACGCTTCGCCACGACGAGTTGCGGGACGTCGATCGTGCGCTCGCCGTCGTCCTCGGTCTCGACTGACAAGATCCGCGGGATGCGCCCGCGCCCCGACCGCCTCGACCGGCTGCCGCAGCAGTACTTCGCCGGGCTGCTCGCTCGCGTCGCCGCCGCGCAGGCTCAGGACGGGCCTCCCGTCGTCGACCTAGGCCGCGGGAACCCCGACATCGGGCCGCCCGCGCACGTCGTCGAGCGGCTCTACGAGGTCGCGCTCCAGCCGACGGCGCTCGTCCACGGGTACGCGCCCTTCCTCGGGCTGCCCGAGCTGAAGGAGGCGATCGCGGCCCGGTACGCGACCTCTACGGCGTCGAGCTCGACCCCGCGACCGAGGTGGCGGTCATCGCGGGCACGAAGACGACGCTCATCGAGTTCGCGCTCTGCACGGTCGAGCGGGGCGAGACGATCCTGCTTCCGGATCCCGGGTACCCGGACTACACGTCGGCGCCTGCCCTCGCGGGCGCGCGCGAGGTCCGTGTGCCGCTCGACCCCGCCGCGGGCTGGGCGCCCGACCTCGAGCGGGCGCCGCGCGACAACGTCGGCGCGCTCTACCTCAACTACCCGTCCAACCCCTGCGCAGTCTGCGTCCCCGACGGCGACGTTCGAAGCCGCGATCGACTTCGCCGAGCAGACCGGCGCCGCGGTCATGCACGACTTCGCCTACGGAGATCTCGTCTACGACGGACGGACGCCGCGCAGCTTCCTCGCGACGCCGGGCGCGCGCGAGGTCGGCATCGAGCTGTTCTCGTTCTCCAAGTCCTACGGCATGGCCGGCTGGCGGCTCGGGTTCGCGCTCGGAAACGCCGAGATCGTCGCGCGGCTGAACCTGATGAACGACCACGTTCGCGCCGGGATCTTCCGCGCCGTGCAGGAGGCGGGGATCGCCGCGCTCACCGGGCCGCAGGACTCGGTCGAGGCGCGCCGCGCGCGTCTACGAGGAGCGTCGCAACCGCGTGTTCGCCACGCTCGCCGCGACCCGGGCCACCGACGTGCAGTGCGAGGGGACGTTCTTCGTCTGGTTCCGGCTTCCCGAAGGGATCACCGCGGACGGCGTCCTCGAGAGCCACCGCGTCGCCCTGGCCCCGGGCGAAGGCTTCGGCGAGACCGGCCGAGGGCTGGGCCCGGATCTCGCTCGCGACGCTCGACGAGCCGCTCGACCTCGGCCTCGAGCGGCTCGCGGACGCGTTCGCTTGAAACAGCGCGGCACAGCGTCATACGGTTGTGCCCATGCTCCGAGGGGTCGTAGCGGTAGTTCTCGTCGCTCTCGTCGTCGTGCCCGCGGCGACTGCCAAGACCTACAAGGTCACGACGCGCTCCGACCACGCGCCCGGCGCGTGCACCGCGAACGATTGCACGCTCCGCGAGGCCGTCATCGCCGCGAACGGGACGCTCACGACGCCAGACACGGTCGTCCTGCCGAGCACGAAGCCCTACAAGCTCACGATCCCGGGGACGGACGAGGGCGGCGCCATGACGGGCGACCTCGACATCACGAACAGCCGCCTGCGGATCGTCCACCAGGGGAAGGGCAGGGCGACGATCGGCGGCAACGCGCTTGATCGTGTCTTCGAGGTGTTCGTCGCGGCCACGTTCGAGAAGCTCGTGATCCGAAACGGCTTGTCGGGTGGCCTCAGCGGGTCCGGCGGCGGCATCGCCGGCTACGCGAAGGTGACGCTCATCGGGTCAGTCGTGACGGGGAACCGCGCGGGCGGCTGCGGCGGCGGGATCCAGCTCGTCGGTGTGGCCGCGCAGCTCGTCCTGCGCAGCTCGGCCGTGACGAAGAATCAAGCGCAGTTCGACGGCGGAGGGATCAGCGCGAGCTGCCAGGGCGGCATCGGGGCGGTCTCGATCCGCAACTCGACCGTGTCGGGGAACCGCGCCGACTCGAACGGCGACGGCACCGGCCGCGGCGGCGGGATCTACCTCCAGACCACCAGCGGCATCCAGTCCGAGATCCTGCGGAGCACGTTCGCGAACAACCGCTCGGGCAGCGAGGGCGGCGGCGCCTACACCGACCTCGGCCGGATCAGGATCGAGGCCAGCACGTTCAACGGGAACCGCTCGACGCTCGGCGGCGGCGGCATCTCCGTGGACGGGACCGAGCCGCTCATCGTCCTGAACACGACCGTCGCGGGCAACAAGTCGGCCTCGAACGGGGGCGGGATCTTCGCCGACGGCGGGAGCGTCGTCCGGCTGAACTCGGTCACCGTCGTCCGCAACCGCGGGAACACCGACGGGATGTTCAGCGAGGCCGGCGGCGGGCTCTTCTCGGACGTCCCCGCGGGCGACTTCGTCGTCCGCAACTCGATCGTCTCGCTGAACGTGGTCACGGATCTCGTGCCAGGGAACCCGCCGGTGAAGAGCGACTGCGCCAACATCGGCGGCCAGCCGTTCCTGTCGCTTGGCCACAACCTGCTCACGACGCGGTTCGCCTGCGACGGCTTCACGAAGACGGGCGACCGGGTGCGGGCGAACCCGAAGATCGGGAACCTCGGCCAGCACGGCGGGCCGACGGCGACGATCCCGCTTCTCAAGGGGAGCCCGGCGCTGAATCGCGCGGACGGCTCGGCGCCCAAGCGGGACCAGCGCGGCGTGAAGCGGCGCGACCCGGACATCGGCGCCTACGAGAGGCGCCCATGAGACGAACGTGGAAATCGGTCGCGCTCCTGGCGCTCGGGTGCGCCCTGCCGCTGGCCGTCCCCGCGGCGATCGAGGCGGCTGCGCCCACGAAGCGCGTGAGCGTGCGCTCGGGGGGAGCGCAGGCGAACGGTTCGAGCAGCGATACGGGCATCTCCGCGAACGGACGGTTCGTCGTCTTCCGGTCACAGGCCACGAATCTCGTCCGGCACGATACGAACGGCCAGACTGACGTCTTCGTCCGCGACCGCAAGACGGGCAGGACGTTTCGCGTGAGCGTGGCGACGAGCGGGGCGCAGGGGAACGGATCGTCGGGCACCCCGAGGATCTCCGCCACCGGACGCTACGTCGTCTTCGTCTCGTCGGCCACGAACCTCGTTCCGGGGGACACGAACAACCGGAGCGACATCTTCATCCGCGACCGCCAGGCGAAGGTCACGCGCCGGATCAGCCTGAGCACGACCGAGCAGCAGGCCGATCTGGACAGCGACTTCCCGTCGGTTTCCGCGGACGGGCGCTTCGTCGCCTTCGACTCGTACGCGACCAACCTCGTCGGCACGGCCACCAACAACTTCAAGAACGTGTTCGTCCGCGACCGGAAGAAAGGGATCACGCGACGCATCTCGATCGGCGCCGGAGGCGCGATCCCGAACGGCGACTCGGGCGTCTGCTACGGCTACGCGCCTTCCATCTCCTCCGACGGGACGTACGTCGCGTTCGGCTCGTCGGCCACGAACCTCGTCGGCGGCGACACGAACCTGCGGGAGGACGTGTTCGTCCGGAACTGGAGGACAGGCGTCACGAGGCGCGTGTCCGTCTCGAGCTCGGGCGCCCAGGCAAACCAGGGCGGCAGCACGTACTGCTCGATCTCAGGGGGCGGATCGCTCGTCGCCTTCGAGTCCGACTCGACGAACCTGGTCGGCCACGACACGAACGGCGAGTCCGACGTCTTCGTGCGCAACTGGAAGACGAAGAGGACCACCCGCGTCAACGTCACCTCCTCCGGCCAGCAGGCGACCGACTGGGGTGGATACTCGGGGATCTCGGCGAACGGCCGGTTCGTGCTCTTCCAGGGGCCGGACTCGAATCTCGCGCCGAAGGACAAGAACGGGAAGGACGACGTCTACGTCCACGACCGTTGGACGAAGGAAACGCGTCGCGTGAGCTTCGGCAAGACGGGCGGCCCGAACGGAAACGGCTACGGCGGGATTTCCGCCGACGGGCGCTTCGTCGTCTTCGAGTCGGACCTGCTGATCGTCCCGCACGACACGAACGGCGTCATCGACGTGTTCGTGCGCGGGCCGCTTCGCTGGCACAAGCCCTGAGCGGGCTCTGTCGTCAGCGCCGGCGCGCTACTTGTAGCGGTAGACGATCCGGCCGCGCGAGAGGTCGTATGGGGAGAGCTCGAGCTTCACGCGGTCGCCCGGGAAGATCTTGATCCGGTAGCGGCGCATCTTCCCGGCGGTGTAGCCGAGGGCGTCGTGCCCGTTGTCGAGCGCGACCTTGAACATTCCGTTCGGGAAGGCCTCGACGATCTCGCCCTCCAGCTCGAGTTTTTCTTCCTTGGTGGCTATTCGGTCACCTCCTTTCCCCGCTGAGAATAACGCCAGATCCGGCGGAAGCATGCCCCCGAATGGAGGGGCGTAGGATGGCTTCGTGGAGCTCTCGCTGGGCAAGCGGCTGTTCTTCGGCGGGCTCATCGTCTCGCTGGGGGTCACCGCTGCGCTCGCGATCGGGATCCTCCTCTTCTCCGAGTTCGACGACACCACCTGGAAGATCCTCCTGTCGACGGCGCTCGTCGCGGCGTTCAGCGTCGTCTCGCTTCCGGCGGGCGTGCTGCTCGACCAGCGGCGCCACGCCTGGCTCGCGTGGTGCGTGATCGCTGTCGGCGCCGCTGCGTTCGCGGTCTCGCTTGTGCTGGTCTGGCGCGACTGGGAGGACGAGGGGGGCGAGCCCATCTGGCGGACGCTGGCCGTGCTCGCGTCGTTCGCGGTCGCGGGATCGCAGATCGCCATGTCGACCTCGCAGCGCCGGCCGGGCGATTCCCGCACGATCGACTCGCTCTTCGTCGGGAGCGTCGTGTTCGGGCTCGGCGCCGCCGCGCTGATCGCGTACGGCTTGGCCGCGGAAGTCGACTCGAGCGGCTACTTCCGCATCGTCGGCGCCGTCGTCGTCGCCGACCTCTTTCTCGTGATCGTCCAGCCGGTGGCTCGGCGCATGGCCCGCTCTCCTGCCGAGCGGACGCCCTTCGCGTTCGAGTGCACGCTCGACCGGCCCGTCGGGGCGCTTCCGGCCGGATACACGGCCGCCGCGGACGGTCGCACGGTCGCGTGCTCGGTGCTGGCGGCCGGTTTCGCGGAGGCGGCGGCCGAGGCGATCCGAACGCTCGAGCGAGGCGGCGCCAAGGTCGTGCGCATCGAGCGGAACGCGGACGCGTAGTGCCGCTGCGATTCGCCGCCTACTGCGGCCTCCTCGCGCCGGTTACGTTCGTCCTCGGGATGACGCTCGGCGGGCTCGCCCAGCCCGACGCGTACAGCTCGGCCGACGACAGCCTCAGCGATCTCGGCGCGCTCACCGCGTCGAGCGCCTGGCTCTACAACCAGGTCACGGCGAACCTCACCGGTCTGCTCGTGATCGTGTTCGCACTCGGACTCTGGAGCGCGCTGCGTGGAAACCTCGTCGGGCGGATCGGCGTCGCCGCGCTCCTCGTGTTCGGCGCCGGGCAGTTCCTCGACGGGATCTTTCGTCTCGACTGCCAGGGGATCGACGCCGCGTGCGTGAACGACTCGTGGCACTCCGACGCGCACCGGGTCGAGTCGGGTTTCACCTCCACCGCGCTGCTCCTCGCGCCGCTCATCCTCGCACTCGCATTCCGCCGGCAGGCGGACTGGCGTCCACTCTGGATCCCGACGCTTCTGGCCGTCCCCGCGGTGATCGCTGCCACGATCGCCGGGAGTGCGCTCGGCGACGGAGCGGCCAGCCGGGCGGGCGCGGTCGTCTGGTTTGGGTGGCTCGCGCTCGTCGCACTCCGGCTGCTTCGACTCACGCCGTCACCCGCCTAAGGAAGAATGCGAAGCCCGTGCCCGACGCCCCGTTCGTCCACCTCCACGTCCACTCCGAGTATTCGATCCTCGACGGGGCGTGCCGGATTCCGGACCTCGCTGCGCGGGCCGCCGAGCTCGAGATGCCGGCCGTCACGCTCACCGACCACGGGTCGCTGGCCGGTGCCGTAGAGCTTTACCGGGAGGCCGGAAAGCAAGGAATCAAGCCGATTATCGGCTGCGAGGTCTACGTCGCGGACGACCGGAGAAAGCTCGAGCGCGGGTTCGCGCACCTCACCCTCCTGGCCGAGTCGAACGAGGGCTACGCGAACCTGATCAAGCTCGTCTCGGGCGGCTACCTCGAGGGCTACTACTACAAGCCGCGCGTCGACTGGGAGCTCCTCGACCGCTACTCGAACGGGATCGTCGCGCTCTCGGGCTGCATGTCGGGGCGCGTCTCGAAGGCGCTCCTCGACGGAAACAAGTCGGGCGCCCAGGCCGAGCTCGCGCGGCTGCGCGACGTGTTCGGCGCCGACTCCACGTACGTCGAATTGCAGAACGCGGGGCTCGAGCAGCAGCCCGGCCTGTGCCGCGATCTCGCCGAGCTGGCGGGCGCGCTGAACCTGCCGCTCGTCGCGACCGGCGACGTCCACTACCTGCGCCATTCGGACGCCGCCGCGCACGAGGCGCTCCTCTGCATCCAGTCGGGCGACACGCTCTCGAACCCGAACCGCTGGCGCTTCGAGACCGACCAGTTCTACTTCAAGACGCCCGAGGAGATGGCGCTCGACTTCCCGGACCACCCGGAGGCGATGGCGCGCACGCTCGAGATCGCCGAGCGCTGCAACGTGACCATGGAGCTCGGCCGGATCCTGCTCCCGACGTTCCCGGTCCCGGACGGGCGCGAGGCGTTCGACTACCTCGTCGAGCTGTGCGAGAAGGGCCTCGGCCGCCGCTACGAGCGCGCCACGCCCGAGCTCCAGGAGCGGCTCCGTTTCGAGCTGAAGACGATCAAGGAGATGGGCTTCGCCGACTACTTCCTGATCGTCTGGGACTTCATCCAGTTCGCCAAGCGCGAGGGTGTCGGCGTCGGCCCCGGGCGCGGCTCGGCGGCCGGCTCGCTCGTTGCTTATTGCCTGGAAATCACGGATATCGACCCGATCCGCTACGACCTGCTGTTCGAGCGGTTCCTGAACCCGGGGCGCAAGTCGATGCCGGACATCGACATCGACTTCTCCGTCCACGGGCGCGACCGGGTCATCAACTACGTGGCCGACAAGTACGGCCGCGACCGGGTCGCGCAGATCATCACCTTCGGGACGATGATGGCCCGCGCCGCGGTGCGCGACGCCGGCCGGGTGCTCGACGTCCCGTACGGCCAGGTCGACCGGATCGCGAAGCTCATCCCCGAGGGTCCGAAGGTCTACCTCGAGGAGTCGCTGAGGCCCGGCGCCGAGCTGAAGACCGCCTACGACGCCGAGGAGGAGACGCGCAAGATCGTCGACCTCGCCCGCCCGCTCGAGGGGCTCGTCCGCCAGGACTCGATCCATGCCGCCGGCGTCGTGATCGGCGACCGGCCGCTCACCGAGTACGTGCCGCTTCAGCAGAAGGGCCCGGACCAGGAGGTCGTGACCCAGTTCCCGATGGGCGACGTCGAGGCGCTCGGGCTCCTGAAGATGGACTTCCTCGGCCTGCGCAACCTGGACGTCATCGACGAGGCGATCGCGCTGATCGGCAACGACCTCGACCTGCGCACGCTGCCGCTCGACGACCCGAAGACCTACGAGATGCTGCGCCGCGGCGACGCGAGCGGCGTCTTCCAGTTCGAGTCGTCGGGCATGCGCGAGGCGCTGCGCCAGGTGAAGCCGACCGAGTTCGAGGATCTCATCGCCCTCGTCGCGCTCTACCGGCCGGGGCCGATGAGCTACATCCCCGGCTACGGCCGGCGCAAGGCCGGGGGCGAGGCGGTCGCGTTCCTCGATCCGCGCCTCGAGCCGATCACCGGGCCCACGTACGGCATCTGCATCTACCAGGAGCAGTACATGGAGATCGCCAAGCAGCTCGCCGGGTTCTCGCCCGCCGAGGCGGACGATCTGCGCAAGGCGATCGGCAAGAAGATCCATTCGCTCATGGCGTCCCTGAAGGACAAGTTCCTCGAGGGCTGCGCCGCGAACGGGCTCACGCCGCAGGTCGGAAACCAGCTCTGGAAGGACATGGAGCAGGCGCAGGACTACTCCTTCAACAAGTCGCACGCCGCCTGCTACGCGCTGATCGCCTACCGCACGGCGTACCTGAAGGCGCACCACCCGGCCGAGTACATGGCCGCGCTCATCTCCTCGGTCATGAACACGAAGGACCGCGTGCCGATCTACGTGGCCGCCTGCGAGGAGATGGGGATCGACGTGCTGCCGCCCGACGTGAACGAGTCGGCTGCCGACTTCGCGGTCGTCGACGGGATGATCCGCTTCGGGCTGAACGCGGTGAAGAACGTCGGCGGGGCGGCCGCGCGGCGATCGTGGCCGCGCGGGCCGAGGGCGGGCCGTTCGAGTCGATCTGGGACTTCACCGAGCGCGTCGACCCGCAGCTCGTGAACAAGCGCGCCGTCGAGGCGCTCGCCAAGTGCGGCGCGCTCGGCTCCACCGGGGCGACGCGGCTCGGGCTGCTCCAGATGCTCGACGAGATCGTCGCGTGGGGCTCACGGCATCAGGCCGACATGCTGTCCGGCCAGGGCTCGATCTTCGACCTCGGCGGAGGAGACGTGGGGGTGCCTGAGCGGCATCACCCGTCGCTTCCGGCAGGCGAGTATCCGAAGCAGGAGCTGCTGCGGCTCGAGAAGGAGAGCCTCGGGCTGTACGTGTCCGAGCATCCGCTGGACGGGGTTCGCGCGGCGCTGGCGCGCAAGGCCGACTGCCGCATCTCGGAGCTCGAGCGCCGGCGCGACGGCGAGGTCGTGACCGTCGGGGGGATCGTGGGCTCGCTCAAGCAGATCACGACGAAGAAGGGCGACCAGATGGTGTTCCTGCGGCTCGACGACCTCTCCGGGTCGGTCGAGATCGTGGTGTTCAACTCGGTGCTGACGAGCGCGCGCGACCTGCTCGCCGACGACCGGATCCTCGTCGTGAAGGGCCGCGTCGACCACAAGCAGGAGGGCGAGACGAAGCTGATCGCGCTCGACGTGGTTCCGTTCGAGGGCCAGCCCGACGCCGAGTCGGAGCGCGAGGTGCATCTTCGCGTGGACGCGCGCAAGGCTCCCGCCGGTCTCATCCGCGAGCTCGCCGACGTGACGAAGCGCTACCCGGGCGAGGCGTCCGTCGTGGTCGATCTCGAGCTCTCCGACGGGGCGCACACGTACGCGTTCGGTCCCGAGTACCGCGTGCGGCCCGAGTCGGACTTCTACGCCGAGGTGAAGGCGATCCTCGGCGAAGCCGCAATCCGCCGCTAGCCCTTCGGCTCACCTGTCCCGCGCGGCCATGTCCCTTCGGGCCATGACCGGGGTCAGACCCCGGCCGTGGTAGCTGAGGACATGTCCGTGGCTCGGAAAGTGCTGCAAATAAGGTACTTTTGCGGCCGCGGAGCGGGACATGGCCAGGGACATGGACGGGACATGTCCCGGTGGTCGTGTCTGGATGGGACGCGGCTACGCGCGCTCGGCGAGGCGGTCGAGGATGTAGCCCGCGTACCAGGCCGGCCAGTCCTCGTCTCGTGAGCCGAGCTCGCGCTCGTACTCGCCGTGGGCGCCCTCGGCCTCGCGGAGCAACGAGGCCAGGTCTTCCTGCGTGAGGTTCATCACGTCCATCTAGTTCCTCCGTGGTCTGCGGAACCGCGAGTGCGGATCGTCCGAGCCCGGTTCGTCCTCCGGCTCCTCCTCGGGTTCCTCCTCGGACTCGGGCTCGGCCTCGTCGGCCGCTTCCTCCTCGGGCTCAGGCTCAGCCTCGACCTCGGCTTCTTCTGGAGGCTCCTCGGGCTCGTCCTCGACCGCCTCGGGCTCCGGCTCCAGATCGGTTGCGGCCATCCGCGCGACCGGCGGCTCGTAGAGCGGCTTCGGCGGCGCGGGCGGCGGCGGAGGAGGCGGCGGCGCGGCGGGAATCGGCGGAGGCTCGGGCCACTCGGAGGGAGCGCGCGCGATGAACTCCTCGACCTGCGAGAGCGCGTCCGTCAGCGAGTGCCGGGCCCATTCGGCGCGCTCGGACATGTAGCGGATCCTCTCGAGGATCGCCTGCTCGCGGCGCCGGGCGTTCTCTTCCACCTCGGCGGTGTCGCGCAGCGCGTCGGCGCGGATCGCCTCGGCCTCGGCCTGGGCGGACGCGATGATCGACCGGGCCTCCTGCTCGGCCTCCTCGCGCTGCTGCTGGCGCATCGTCTGCGCCTCGGACTCGGCCTGGCGGCGGATGTCCTCCACCTCGGAGCGGGCCATCTGGACGATGTGGTCGGCGGCGCGCTCGGCGGCCGTGAAGACGGCGGAGACGCGGGGCCCGATGCCGGCGTTGGGGTCGTCCGATTCCCCGTCCCCAGGCGAAGCCCCGCTTCCGTGCTCATCCGGAAGCCTCATGCGCGGAGGGTACTCGTTGCGGACGACGGAACCCCGGCGGCCCGGGCGGTGTAGAACGGTCAGCGTGGAGGGCCGCCCACGAGACGAATCCGACCTCGTCGAGCGTGCGAGACGGGGTGACACCGCGGCCTACGAGGAGCTCGTGCGTCTGCATCAGGGGATCGCCTTCCGAACTGCCTACCTCGTCACGCGGAACGCCGCGGACGCCGAGGAGGCGGCTCAGGACGGCTTCGTGAAGGCGTATCGAGCGCTCGGCCGGTTCCGCCGCGGAGCGCCGTTTCGCCCGTGGCTGCTCCAGATCGTCGGCAACGAGGCGCGCAACCGCGGCCGGACGGCAGGACGCCGCTCGGCCCTCGAGCTTCGCCTCGCGTCGCAACCCTCGGGGGGCGCGGCCCCGTCCCCCGAGGCCACCCTTGTCGCCGGCGAGCGGCGGGCCGAGCTGCTCGCCGCGCTCGACACGCTGCGCGACGACGACCGCCTGGTGGTCGAGTGCCGCTTCTTCCTCGACCTGAGCGAGGAGGAGACCGCGGCCGCGCTCGGGATCCGGCGCGGCACGGTGAAGTCCCGCCAGTCCCGCGCGCTCGCGCGCCTGCGCGAGGAGGTGGAGCATGGCGACTGACCTGGAGCGCGATCTCCGCTCGCTCGGCGCGGTGCTCGACCTGCCGGCCACGCCCGACCTCGCCGCCGGGATCCGGGCGCGGCTCGAAGCCCCGCGCCCGCAGCGGCGCCGCCGCGGTCTCGTCCTCGCGTTCGCGATCCTCGTCGCCGCCCTGGCCGCCGCCTTCGCCGTGCCGCAGGCGCGGACGGCGATCCTCGAGTTCCTCGGCCTCGACGGCGTCTCGGTCACGCGCGTGGAGACGCTGCCCGAAGTGGACGAGCATCCGGAGGATCTCGGCCTCGGGCCGATCGTGAGCCTCGACGAGGCGCTCGAGCGCGCGACGTTCGAGGTTTCGGTTCCCGAGGGCGATCCCGACGAGGTGCGCTTCACCGACGATCTCCCCGGCGGCCAGGTGTCGTTCATCTGGCGCGACGCCGACGGAGAGATCGAGCTGCTGCTCTCCGAGTTCCGCGCCGGTCTCGACCGCGACTACGTGGAGAAGATGACCGGTCCGGACACGACGATCGAGCAGCTCGAGGTGAACGGCGAGCCCGCGCTGTGGCTCGGCGGCGCGCCGCACGCGTTCGGCTACCGCGGCCTCTCCGACGAGTTCGGCCAGGTGCCGCTTCGCCTCGCCGGACCCACGCTCCTGTGGCAGCGCGGAGCCGCGATTCTCAGGCTGGAAGGGGATTTGACGCGCGACGAGGCCCTCGAGCTGGCCGAAGGACTGGACTGAGTAAAGAAACCTCGTCTCAGGGACGGAAATCACCCTTTGCGGGGACAAAAACGTCGGGCCTCGTGGCGATGGGGAGGTATGGCGTCTGCCCCCTCAGTACTCGAAACGGGCACCGAAGCGGATCGCGTCCTCAGCTGGCGGCTCGCGGAACTCGAAAAGGCCGGATACGACGCGCCGGCCGCGTTCGAGCTCGCAGAGCGGTCTGATGTGGACCTCCACTTCGCAGTGTCCTTGGCTCGAAGCGGCTGCCCCGCTTCGATCGCGCTTCGCATCCTGCTCTAGTCCTCGACTAGACCCTGCGGCGCGCGCTCGGCGGAGCCCGTAAAGTCACGGGTCTCTTGAGGCTGCTCGCTTCCATTCCCAGCCCGTCCAGCGGCGAGATCGAGATCGGGCCGCTGACGCTGCACGCCTACGGGTTCATGCTGCTGCTCGGGATCACGGCGGCGGTCATCCTCACCGGCATCCGCTGGACACGGCGCGGCGGAGACTGGGATCTCGTCCTGCGCGCCGCCATGTGGGGCGTCGTCGGCGGGATCATCGGCGCCCGCCTCTACCACGTGATCACGTCGTGGAGCGAGGTCGACGTGCCGAAGTGGCAGGGCGTCTTCGAGATCTGGGAGGGCGGCCTGGGCATCTGGGGCGCCGTCGCCGGCGGGGCGATCGCGGCGGCGATCGTCGTGCACCGCTCGGGCGAGAGCGTCTGGGCGTTCTTCGACGCGGGCGCGCCCGGAGTGCTGCTCGCGCAGGCGATCGGACGCTGGGGCAACTGGTTCAACCAGGAGCTCTTCGGCAAGCCGACCGACCTGCCGTGGGGGCTCGAGATCGACACGATCAACGCGTCGCAGGCCGGCTTCCTCGGCGACAACCTGTTCCATCCACTCTTCCTCTACGAGTCGATCTGGTGCCTCGTCGGCGTGGGCGTGCTGCTGCTCGTCGACCGGCGCTTCACGATCAAGCCGCCCGGGATCTTCTGCCTCTACGTCGCCTGGTACACGGCCGGGAGACTGGGCTTCGAGTTCCTGCGCGTCGACCACGCGCACGAGCTCTTCGGGATCCGGCTGAACGCGTTCGTGGCCGCGACCCTGCTCATCCTTTCGATCGTCGGCCTCATCTGGTCGCAACGCCGCAGCGGCGAGCCCAAGCACCCGCGACGGCGCAAGAAGGACACCGCGCCGAAGCCGCAGCGCACGATGGCCATTCCCAAGGGCCGCGTCCGTCCGCGCGGATAGCATCGCCCGCATGTCCGGGGTCGTCGTCCGCGATCTTCCGCTTGACCTTGACGCCTTCCAGGGCCCGTTCGACCTGCTCCTGACGCTGATCCTGCGCGAGGAGCTCGAGCTGCCCGACGTGGCGATCGCCGACATCGTCCCCGCGTTCATCGAGCGCCTCGCCGAGCGCGACGAGCTCGACCTCGAGGCCTGCGGCGAGTTCCTCGTCCTCGTCTCGGCGCTGCTCGAGCTGAAGGCCCGCGAGCTCTTCGGCGCCGAGGCCGACGTCGAGGATCTCGAGCCCGAGGAGGCCGCGAATGAGCTGGCCGAGCGGCTCGCCGCCTACCGGCGCATCCGCGCCGCCGCGCTCTGGCTCGAGGAGCGGCTCGCGACGCAGGGCGACCGCTGGTTCCGCATCGGACCCGCGCCGCTCGCGCCCGTGTCCGCGCCGGCGCCGCTGCCTCAGCAGGATCCCGGGCTGCTCGCGGTCGCGTTCCGCCGGCTCGCGGCCGAGCCGCCGACGCCGTCGCTCGGGCACCTCGGCACGTTCCCGCCGGTCGCGCGGTTCCTCGAGCGCTTCCGGGCGCTGCTCAAGCGCCGGCGCGACTTCTCCTTCGACGACGAGGTCGACGGCCTCTCGCGCGTCGAGCAGGCGGTCGCCTTCCTGGCCCTTCTCGAACTCCGCAAGCGCGGCGAGGCGACGCTTCGCCAGGCCGCTCCCTTCGAACCCATCTCCGTATGTACGAGCCTCACCTCCGCGTAATCGACAACCCCGTCGACCGGGTCGCCCGCGTGCTCGAGGGGCTGCTCGTCGTCGCCTCGCGCCCGCTGACCGTGGACGAGCTAGCCGACGCGGCCGCGACCGATCCCGATCGCGTCGAGACGGCCCTCGCGCTCCTCACCGGCCGCTACCGGGAGGGCAAGAGCGGCATCGTCCTCGAGCCGGTCGCCGGCGGCTGGGCGTTTCGCGCCGCGCACGAGGCGGCCGAGGCGTGCTCGCGGCTCTTCGACCGTCCGGTCGCGCGCGGGCTCTCGCAGGCCGCGATGGAGACGCTCGCCGTGGTCGCCTACATCGGGCCGGTCAGCCGTCCCGAGATCGCACGCCTGCGCGGCGTCGCCGCCGACTCGGCGGTCGCGAGCCTCGTCGAGCGAGGCCTCGTGGCCGAGGCGGGCCGCGACGCCGAGGGCGGGGCGGTGCGCTACGAGACGACGCCGCTCTTCGAGCGCGTCTTCGGCCTCGCGGGTCTGAACGAGCTCCCGGACCTGGACGATCTCGGCGGCGACGCCGAAGAACTGCGCTCCCGGCTCGAAGCCGTCGCCGAGCGGCGCTAAATACCGCGGACGATCGCTTCGGCCTCGTCGCGGGTGAAGCCGCGGAGCGTCTCGGTGGTGACGCTGCCGTGCCGCATGACCGTGAGGAGGATCTGCGCGGCGGTCTCGTCGTCGGGCGCCTCGAAGATCTCGACGAGGTCGTAGCGGCCGAGGGTCACGAACGTGTCGACGAGCTTGCCGCCGCGCTGCTCGATCGCACGCTCGGCCTCGTCGATGCGGTCGCGCCAGGCGGGCATGCCGCCGACGCCTCCCGACGTCCACTTCATGAGCGAGATGTAGACCGGCATGGGCGGACTATGACGCGTGCGGCGGCTGTTTCCGGACCGTCCTTGATCGGTACGAGGTAGGGGTCTACTGTCGAGCCTCGGTCCGACGAAAGGGGTGCTCATGCGCCGTTCCTTCCTTCTCCTGCTTGCAATCGCCGCGCTCGCCGCCGCCGCTCCGGCCGCCGCGGGCTTCTCGCCGGGCTCGCCCGGCGCCGGCGACCCGTACTACCCGCTGGCCGGGAACGGCGGCTACGACGTCAAGCACTACTCGCTGACGATCGACTGGAACCAGGCGACGAACCAGATGCGCTCGACCGCCGTCATCACGGCGAGGGCGACGCAGGATCTGTCGCGCTTCGACCTCGACCTGCGCGGATTCTCGATCCCGCGCCTCACCGTGGACGGCGAGCCCGCCTCGTTCAGGCGGTTCGGCCAGGAGCTCGTCATCACCCCGCGGCGCGGATTGCGCGAGGGCCGGACATTCACGGTCGTCGTCGACTACGTGGGCGAGCCGTCGATCGTGGTCGACCCCGACGAGGCGCTCGAGGGCTGGGTGCCGACCGCGGACGGCGCGTTCGTCGTCGGCGAGCCGCAGGGCTCCCCGGGTTGGTATCCGGTCAACGACACCCCGCGCGACAAGGCGACGTTCGACTTCAAGGTCACCGTGCCGCGCGGCCTAACCGCGATGGCGAACGGCGTGCTCGTGGACAAGGACACGCGCGGCGGCAAGACGACGTGGGTCTGGGTCGAGGACGACCTGATGGCCCCGTACCTCGCCACGGCGACGGTCGGCGTGTTCGACCTGAAGATCTCGAAGGCCGGCCGGATCCCGAACTACGTGGCGGTCGACCCGACGCTCGGGCCGCAGCCGGTCCTGAACAAGATTCCGCAGATCGTGCGGTTCTTCGAGGGGATCTACGGGCCGTATCCGTTCAACGCGGTCGGCGCGATCGTCGACGACGCGCCCGACGTCGGCTACGCGCTCGAGACGCAGACGAAGCCGGTGTTCGACTCGCCGCCCGACGAGGCGACGCTCGTCCACGAGCTCGCGCACATGTGGTACGGCGACTCGGTCACGCTCGAGCTGTGGCCGGACATCTGGCTGCACGAGGGCTTCGCGACCTGGTCCGAGTGGATCTGGAGCGAGCGCACGGGCGGCGACTCGGCGGCCGACATCTTCGACGAGCTGTACGCGACGCCCGCGACCGACACGGAGTTCTGGACGCCGCCGCCGGGCAACCCGGGCGGGCCGGAGCTCCTCTTCGACGGGACGATCTACGACCGCGGCGGGATGACGCTCCAGGCGCTGCGCGAGAAGATCGGCGACTGGGCGTTCTTCGGGATCATGCGCCAGTGGGCCGACCGCAACGAGTACGGGAACGCCTCGACACCCGAGTTCGTCGCGCTCGCCGAGCACATCTCCCACCGCGACCTCGACCGCTTCTTCAACACCTGGCTGTACAAGCCGGAGAAGCCGCGGAACTGGTAGCGACGGTTCCGAGCGCCGGCCCGGCTTCGGTCGGGCCGGCGCTCAATCGTTCCGATCCGGTCACAGACACGCGCGGACTTCCCGGATAACCTGACCGGTAGGGGTGCTCTAGCCGGGGTCCCCCGGGGGACCCAGCGAAATCATGCGGCTAAACGCCTTTCTAGCGCGCTCCGGAGTGGCCTCGCGCCGCGGGGCCGACGAGTTGATCAAGGCCGGGCGCGTGACCGTGAACGGCGAGGTCGCGGGGCTCGCGACCTTCGTCGAGAGCCGCGACATCGTGGAGGTGGACGGCGAGCGCGTCCGCCTCGAGCCGCTCACCTACGTCCTCCTGCACAAGCCCGCTGGCGTCGTCACGACCGCGAAGGATCCGCAGGGCCGGCCGACCGTCGTCGACCTCGTCACGCACGAACACCGCGTCGTCCCGGTGGGGCGGCTCGACGTCGACACGACCGGCGCGCTCCTCCTCACGAACGACGGCCAACTCGCGCACCGGCTCATGCATCCGCGCTACGAGGTGGACAAGGTCTACGAGGCCGACGTCGAGGGCGAGCCCACCGACGCCGAGATCGCGCGCCTCATCGCCGGGGTCGACCTGGAGGACGGCGGCACCGCGCCCGCCGGCGTCCGCCGCCTGGGCCCGTCGCGGCTCGAGCTGACCCTCCACGAGGGCCGCAAGCACCAGGTGAAGCGGATGTGCGAGGCGATCGGGCACCCGGTCGTCCGGCTGCACCGCTCGGTCTACGCGGGGCTCACGGTCGACGGCCTGAGACCGGGGGAGTGGCGGGAACTCACCCGCGCCGAAGTCGACGCGCTGGGCTAGAGCCCGTCGCGCGGCCGCGCCGCGCCGAACATTCGGCCGACCTCGGAGCGGACGATGCCCATGTGGTCGAGCATCGCGTGCAGCGTCGGCTCGGACACCTGGCGCGCCTTCTCGGCGCCGATCGCGAGGAGCCGCTGCAGCTCGCGCGGGTCGGAGCTCAATTCGCGGTGCCGCTCCTGGATCGGTGTGAGGAGCTCCACGACGGCCTCGCCAACGGCCTCCTTGAACGACCCGTAGCCCTGCCCGTCGAACTCGGCCTCGATGTCCTCCATCGACTTGCCGCTCGCCACGGACATGATCTCGACGAGGTTCGAGATGCCCGGCTTGTCGTCGGCCCGGCGGATCTCCGAGCCCGAGTCGGTCACCGCGGTCTTGAACTTCTTGCGGACGACGTCGGGCTCGTCGAGGAGCTTCACGGTGCCCTGCGGCGTGCCGCCGGTCGTGGACATCTTCCGCTCGGGCTCCTGGAGATCCATGATCCGCCCGCCGATCGCCGGCGCGACCATCTCCGGGACGACGAGCGTCTGCCCGTAGCGCTGGTTGAAGCGCTCGGCGATGTTGCGGGCGAGCTCGATGTGCTGGCGCTGGTCCTCGCCGACCGGGACGGCATCGGTCTGGTAGAGCAGGATGTCCGCCGCCTGGAGGACGGGGTAGCTGAAGAGCCCCGCCGACACGAAGTCCTGGCGGTCGCCCTTGTCCTTGAACTGGGTCATACGGCGCAGCTCGCCGTAGCTCGTGACCGAGCCGAGCAGCCACGCCGCCTCGGTGTGCGCGGGCACGTGGCTCTGGATGAAGACGGTCGAGCGATTCGCGTCGAGGCCGGTCGCGAAGAGCATGGCCGCGAGGTCGAGCGTCGCGTTGCGCAGCTCGGCCGGGTCGTACTCGACCGTGATCGAGTGCAGGTCGACGATGCAGAAGAACGCGTCGCCTTGCTCCTGCGTCTGCGCGTACTGGCGGAAGCCCCCCGAGTAGTTCCCGAGATGCTTGTCGCCGGTCGGCTGGATGCCCGAAAAGATCCGCATGGACTGACGGAAACTACACTCCGAGAACGATGGCCGTCACAGGATCCCCGGAGCTCCTCGTCGTCATGGGCGCGAACGCGACTCCCGCGCAGGTGGAGGAGGTTGTCGCCCGCATTACCGAGGCCGGCGCCGACGCGCACGTGACGCCCGGCGACGCCACGGTGATCGGCGTCGTGGGCGAGCGCGAGCTACTCGCGACGCTGCCGCTCGAGAGCTTCCCGGGCGTCGAGCAGGTCGTCCCGATCCTCAAGCCGTACAAGCTCGTGTCGCGCGAGGCCCGCCGCGGGCCGACCGTGATCGACGTGCGCGGACGCCGCGTGGGCGACGGCTACTTCGGGCTGATCGCCGGCCCGTGCTCGGTCGAGTACCGCGAGCAGACGATGGAGGCCGCGCGGGCCGTGCGCGACGCCGGGGCGACGATGCTCCGCGGCGGCGCGTTCAAGCCGCGCTCCTCGCCGTACGCGTTCCAGGGGCTCGGCCAGGAGGGGCTCGACATCCTCAAGGAGGCGCGCGAGGAGACCGGGCTGCCGATCGTCACCGAGCTGATGGACGCGCGCGACGTCGAGGCGGTCGTGGACGCGGCGGACGTGATCCAGATCGGCGCGCGGAACATGCAGAACTTCACGCTCCTCGCCGAGGTGGGCCGCTCCGACAAGGCCGTGCTGCTGAAGCGCGGCGCGTCGGCGTCGATCGAGGAGCTCCTGATGGCGGCCGAGTACGTCGTGCGCGAGGGGAACTCCCAGGTGATGCTCTGCGAGCGCGGCATCCGCACGTTCGAGACCTCGACGCGCTTCACGCTCGACATCGGCGCGGTTCCCGTGCTGAAGCTCGAGACGCACCTGCCGGTGATCGTCGATCCGTCGCATCCGGCGGGGCGCCGCGATCTGGTCGCGCCGCTGGCGCGGGCCGCGGTCGCCGCGGGCGCGGACGGGATCATCGTCGAGGTGCATCCCGATCCGGATCAGGCGCTCTCCGATGCGGCGCAGCAGATTCCGTCGGCGGAGTTCGGCGCCTTCGCGGACGAGATCCGCGCGCTCGCCTCGCTCATGGGCAAAGTCGTCGGCTGAAGCCGAGGAAAATGCTGCGCATTTTCCTCGGAGCTGAGCAGTCCCGTCGCTTCGCTCGGGAGACCTCGTGACTGAGATTTCTCGGGTTGCGATCGTGGGGACCGGCTTGATCGGGGCGTCCGTCGGGCTTGCGGCGAAGCGGGCTGGCATCGCTTCGGTTACGGGGTTCGACGCTGACGCGGCTTCTCTGGCGGTTGCGCAGGAGCGCGGCGCGGTCGACATCGCTGCGGGATCGCTGGAGGGGGCGGTCGCTGACGCGGAGCTCGTGCTCGTCGCAACACCCGTGACGACGCTCCCGGCGCAGGTCGCCGCAGTCTTGGCCGCCACGGGCGACGACTGCACGGTCACGGACGTCGGCTCGACGAAGCGCGGCGTGTGCTCGTCGGTAGGCGAGCGGACGCGGTTCATCGGCGGGCATCCGATCTGCGGCTCCGAGGCGCATGGGCCCGAGCACGCGAGCGGCCAGTTGTTCGAGGGCGCGACGTGGTTCCTCACGCCTGTGGCCGAAACCGACGCGGGCCGCTATCGCGCGCTGCACGGGTTCGTGTCGGCGCTCGGCGCGGTTCCGGTCGCGGTCGACCCGCGCGCGCACGACAAGCTGGTCGCACTGACGAGCCACGTGCCGCACGCGCTCGCGAACGTGCTCATGAACCACCTTGGCTCGGTGCGGGTGGACGGCCACGAGCCGCTCGCCGGCGCCGGCGGGTCGCTGCGGGACATGACTCGCGTGGCCGGCGCGAACCCTCGGATCTGGGTCGACATCTTCCTCGAGAACGCCGACGAGGTTCGCACCGCGCTGGCCGAGCACCGGCGCCGCGTCGAGGAGCTCGAGCGCGCGCTCGACGAGACCGACGCGGGCTACCTGGCGCGCTGGATCGGCGAGGCGGCGCAGCACCGGCTGCGGCTGCTGGCCGAGGCGTACCCGGATCCCGGCTCGCTGCACTGGCTGCGGATCCACATCTCCGACCGGCCGGGCGTGCTCTCCGGGATCACGCAGGCGCTCGGCGCCGACGGGATCAACATCGAGGACTTCGACCTCCTCCACATGTCGCCGGAGCGGGGCGGGACGCTCGCCATCCTGGTCGCCGGCGAGACCGATGCGCAGCGCGGCGCGGCGCTGCTCGAGGCGCAGGGCTACTCGGTCGTGGTCGCGCCGGTTCTCGGCGACGAGTAGCCGGCAGTCGTAGGCTCCGCCCTGTGAAGAACCCGGCACACATCCGGCGCACTTCCGTGTCCCATCCGTGCGCCGCGCCTCGATACCGTTTGTGTTGGGCGGCTCGCGCCCCCATTGGGGGGGAAGGCGCCGGCGGAGGCCGGGCCGAAACGGGGCTGCGCGGCGGCGAGGCAGGGCGACGGCAGTGCGGATAGAGCCCGCGGCAGCGGTTCGCGGCGACCTCCGCGTCCCCGGCGACAAGTCGATCTCGCACCGGGCGCTGCTCGTCGGCGCGGTCGCCGGCGGGGAGAGCGAGGCGCGCGGCTTCGGCGCGTCCGCGGACACGCTTGCCACCGCCGACGCGATGCGCTCGCTCGGCGCGACCGTCGAGATCGACGGGGGACACGATCCGCATCCAGGGCGTCGGCCTCGGCAACCTCACGGCGCCCAACGAGCCGATCGACTGCCGCAACGCCGGCACGCTCATCCGCCTGCTCTCGGGCCTCCTTGCCGGGCAGTCCGGCCGGTTCGAGCTCACCGGCGACGAGTCGCTCTCCACCCGCCCGCTCGAGCGCGTCGCCGAGCCGCTGCGCGAGATGGGCGCCCACGTCGAGACCACCGACGGCCACGCGCCGATCGTGATCGCCGGCGACAGCCTCCACCCGATCCGCTACGAGCTCCCGGTCGCGAGCGCCCAGGTGAAGTCCGCCATCCTCCTCGCCGGGATCCAGGCGAGCGACGGCCCGACCATCGTCGTCGAGCCCAGCCCGACGCGCGACCACACCGAGCGCCTGCTCGAGGCCGCCGGCGCCCGGGTCGGCCGCTCCGGGCGCGCCATCTCGGTCTGGCCCGCGACGCGCCTCAAGCCGCTCGACCTCGACATCCCCGGCGACTTCTCCTCCGCGGCGCCCTACATCGTCGCCGGGACACTCCTCTCGGGCTCCGACCTGCGCCTGCACGGGATCGGGATCAACCCGACGCGCACCGGGCTCCTCAGCGTGCTCGACCGCATGGGCGCGCGCGTCTCGCTCTTCAACCGCCGCACCGTCGGCGGCGAGCCGGTCGCCGACATCGAGGTCGCGCCCGCCGAGCTGACCGCGACCGACATCGAGGCCGCCGAGGTGCCGCTCCTCGTCGACGAGCTGCCGATCTTCGCGCTCCTCGCCGGGCTTGCCCGCGGGATGAGCACCGTCCGCGGCGCGGCCGAGCTGCGCGTGAAGGAAACCGACCGCCTCGAGGCCGTGAAGGAAGTCCTGCGCCCGCTCGGCGTGCGGATCGAGACCACCGCCGACGGGTTCAAGGTGCGCGGCGTGCCGGCCCGGCCACGCGGCGGCGCCACCGTCAGTGCCGCGGGAGACCACCGGATCGCCATGCTCGCCGCCGTCGCCGGGCTCGTGTCCCGTGAGGGCCTGGAGATCGAGGGCGCCGACAGCGTCGCGGTCTCCTACCCGGAGTTCTTCGCCGTGCTCGACTCGCTCGCGCTGCGATGATGGCGCCCATGATCGTGGCCATCGACGGACCTGCCGGTTCCGGAAAAAGCACGGTTGCGCGGCGGCTCGCCGAGCGGCTCGGCTTCCGCTACGTCGACACCGGCGCCATGTACCGCGCGCTCACCTGGCTCGCGCTCGAGCGCGGCATCGACCTCGACGACGAGGCCGCGCTGACCGAGCTCGCCCGCGAGAACCCGGTGACGATCGAGCCGACCACGATCGCGATCGACGGCCACGACGTGACGAAGGAGATCCGCACCGTCGAGATCGACCGCGTCGTCTCGTCCGTCGCGCGCCACCAGCCGGTCCGCGCGATCCTGCGCGAGCGCCAGCGCGCGCTCGCCTACGAGGGCGACTCGGTGATGGAGGGACGCGACATCGGCGCGGTCGTCTGCCCCGACGCCGACGTGAAGGTCTTCCTCACCGCCGACGAGGCCGAGCGGGCCCGGCGGCGCACCGACGACCGTCCCGGCCTGGGAACCGACGCGCTCGCGACCGACCTGCGCCTGCGCGACGAGCGCGACGCCGCGCAACTGGGCGCCGCCGACGACGCGACCCGAATCGACACCACCGACCTCGAGATCGACGAGGTCGTCGAGACGATCGAGCGGCTCGTCGCCGCGAAGGCCCGAGCATGAGCATCGACCGCTACGACATCGTCTACTGGGGATTCGGCAAGACGATCCTCACCGCCGGCGTGCACGGCGCGGCCGGCCTCAAGGCCTACGGACTCGACCGAATCCCGCGCGAGGGCGGCGGCGTCCTCGCCGTCAACCACCTGCACTGGATCGACGTGCCCGCGCTCGGCGGGCTCGTTCCGCGCCGCCTCGTCTTCATGGCGAAGGCCGAGCTGCTCGAGGTTCCGGTCGGAGGCTTGATCGTGAAGTCGTTCGGGACGCTTGCGGTGCGCCGCGGCGAATCCGACCGCGAGGCGATCCGTCTCGCCCGCGAGGCCGTCCGCAAGGGCCAGATGCTCGGGCTCTTCGTCGAGGGGACGCGCCAGCTGAGCGGCCACCCGGGGAAGGCGATGCCGGGCGCCGCGATGATCGCGATCCAGGAGGGCGTGCCGGTCGTGCCGGCCGCGATTTACGGCTCCGAGGCCTGGAAGTTCCCCGGCCGCACGCCGATCTCGATCGCGTTCGGGGAGCCGATGCGCTTCGACGATCTGCCGAAGAACTCGAAGGGCTACAAGGCGGCGACGGCCGAGATCGAGGCCGAGATCCTGCGCCTGTGGGAGTGGCTGGGCGACATCCACGCGCTCGGCCGGCCCGACGCCGTGCCGCCCGGCCGCCCGGCGCGATGACCGTCGAGCTCCTCGGCACGGTCGCGATCGTCGGGTTCCCGAACGTCGGCAAGTCGACCCTCGTGAACCGCCTCTCGGCCACGCGCCAGGCGGTCGTCTTCGAGACCCCGGGGGTCACGCGCGACCGCAAGGAGATCGTCTGCGAGTGGTCGGGCCGTAAGTTCCTGCTCGTGGACACGGGCGGCGTGGACATCGCCGACCCGACCCCGATCACGCAGGAGATCGCCGAGCAGGCGCGCCGCGCCGTGAAGGAGGCCGACCTCGTCCTCTTCGTCGTCGACGCCCAGAACGGGATCACGCCGGGAGACGAGGAGATCGCCGACATCCTGCGCCGCTCCGGCAAGCCGGTCGTGCTGCTCGCGAACAAGGTGGACGACCCGAACCGCGACCTCGCCGCGCTCGAGTTCCACGCGCTCGGCCTGGGCGAGCCGCTGCCCGTCTCGGCCGTGCACGGCCACAACACCGGCGACCTGCTCGACCGCATCGTCGAGGAGCTCGAGCGCGTCGGGAATCCCGGCCGCGCCGAGGTGGGGGAGGACGCCATCCGCGTCGCGATCCTCGGGCGGCCGAACGTCGGCAAGTCGTCCCTGCTGAACGCGATCGTCGGCGAGGAGCGCGTGATCGTCTCCGAGAAGCCGGGCACGACGCGCGACGCGATCGACACCATCGTCGTAGCGCGGCGAGCAGACCTTCGTCTTCGTGGACACCGCCGGACTGCGGCGCAAGCGCAGGCAGCGGCAGGGGATCGAGTACTACTCGGAGCTGCGCGCGATCCAGGCCGCCGAGCGCGCCGACATCGCGCTCGTCCTCATCGACTCGAGCGAGGGGATGGTCGACCAGGACTTCCGGGTCGCGGACGTCGCCCGCACGGCCGGCTGCTCGACGCTCGTGATCCTCTCCAAGTGGGACATCACGACGATCGACGTGGAGGACATCCGCCCGGTGCTCGAGGAGCGGCTGCGCCAGCGCCCGCCCCTGGTGGCCGTGTCCGCGAAGTCGTCGCGCGGGATGATCCGCATGCTGGACAAGATCGCCGAGCTCTTCGCCAAGCACACCGCGCGCATCTCGACGCCCGAGCTGAACGACTTCCTCCAGGAGCTCCGCGCGCAGCGGCCGGGCCCGACCAAGCCGGGGAAGGGCCGCCGGCTGAACCTGCTCTACGGCACGCAGACGGCGGTTCGCCCGCCGCGATTCAAGGTCTTCGTTAACGATCCCTCTCTCATGACGCGCGACTACGGCTACTGGGTCGAGAACCGGCTGCGCGAGCGGTTCGGCCTCTCGGGCGTCCCGGTCGTCATCGACTTCCAGCGACGGACATGAAGATCGCGGTCGTCGGAGGAGGCTCGTGGGGCTCGGCGTTCGCCGCGCTCCTCGCCGAGCGCGGGCACGAGACGCTGCTCGCCTGCCGGGATCCCGAGCAGGCGAGGACGATCGCCGAGACGGGCCGCAACCCGCGCTACCTGACCGAGCTCGACCTGTCCGGCGTGCACGCGGTGACGCTCGACGATCCCGGCCTCGCCGACGCGGAGACGTTCGCGATCGCCGTCCCCAGCCGCTCGTTCCGCCAGGTCGTGGCCGCGCTCCCGGGGAACGCGCCGATCCTGAGCCTGGTCAAGGGCCTCGACCCCGAGTCGGGGAACCGGCTGTCCACGGTGGTCGAGGGCCGCCAGGTCGCGGTGCTCTCGGGCCCGAACCACGCGGAGGAGATCTCGCTCGGCCTGCCTGCCGCGGCCGTGATCGCCTGCGACGACCTCGAGCTCGGCAAGCGGCTCCAGGAGGAGATCCACGCGCCGCGCTTCCGCGTCTACGTGAACACCGACGTGGTCGGCGTCGAGCTCTGCGCGGCCGCGAAGAACGTCATCGCGCTCGGCGCGGGCGCGGTCGACGGGCTCGGGATGGGCGACAACGCGAAGGCGGGGCTTCTGACCCGAGGGCTGTCGGAGATGGTGCGGCTCGGCGAGGTGTCCGGCGCCCGGCAGGAGACGTTCTCCGGCCTGGCCGGGATGGGCGACCTGATGGTCACGTGCTGGAGCCGCCACAGCCGCAACCGCCGCGCGGGCGAGCTGATCGGACGCGGGGCAACGGCCGACGAGGCGCGCGCCGAGATCAAGATGGCGGTCGAGGGTCTGACCACCGCGCCGGTGCTCCGCGACCTCGCGCACCGCCTGGGAATCGAGCTGCCGATCACCGAGGCCGTCTGCCACGTCCTCGACGGCGACACGCCCGCCGAGGCGGTCGTGCGGCTCATGGGCCGCGCCCCGACTGGGGAATAGCCGCCCTCCCGCACGCCGGGTACCCTCAGTTCGTGCGCTTCTTCCGCGCAGCAGCACTCCTCGCGCTCATCCTCGGCCTCGTCGCCGCCGTCTCGGCGTGCGGCAACTCGGGCAGCGGCGCGGCGTCCGGCGCGGCGGTGTACGCGCCCGCTTCGGCGGCGATCTTCGCCACGGTCGACACCGACACGGAGGGCGGCCAGTGGCAGGCGCTCGACGCGCTGCTCGCCAAGTTCCCGGACGGGGAGGGCGCGATCGACAAGGCGCTCGGCGAGATCGGGGCCGAGGAAGGCCTCGACTTCGAGACCGACATCCGCCCCGCGGTGGGCGCCGAGCTCGCGATCGTCGGCTTCGACGCCGACGGCGACGAGGTCGTGCTCCTCACGCAGCCGTCCGATCCCGAGAAGCTGAAGAAGATCGTCGCCGCGGGCGACGAGCCCGGCGTGACCGAGGAGCTCGACGACGGCTGGTGGGCCGCGGGATCGCAGAAGTCGCTCGACCGCTTCGACGACGCGCGCAAGTCCGGCGACTCGCTCGCCGACGACGACGCTTACCAGAACGCCACGGAGGACCTCTTCGAGGACGCGATCGCGACGATCTACGTGAACGGCCGCCTCGTCGAGCAGACCAACGCCGTCCCGGACGAGCTGTCGGGAGCCCAGAGCGCCCTCGCGAAGTGCGTCGGCGGCGACGACGCCTCGGGCGCATCGTTCGCCGCGGCCGCACGGATCGAAGACGACGGCGTGCGGGTCGCAGGGCGATATCGCGAGCACGGTCGTCCCCACGGACGCCGCGGGCAGCCTGGATCTCGACACGATCTTCCGCTCGGGCGCGCTCGCCTACGTGACCGCGTCCGGTCTCGGCGACGGAATCCGCAAGGTGGTCGACTGCGTCTCCTCGAACGACCCGACGACGGCGCAGACGCTCGCCCAGGTCCAGCTCGGCCTCGGCGTGTCGCTCGACGACGACATCGCCGGCCTCTTCGACGGCTCGACCGGCGTCGCGATCTACGCGCCGGCGCCGGACACGGGGTACACGGCGCTCACTCCGGTCGTCGTCTTCGCCACCGAGGTCGACCACGAGGACGAGGCGATGGCCCTGATCGAGCAGCTCGTCGACCGGGCGGGCGGCCTCATGAGCTTCATGGGCGAGGAGAGGTCGATCACGCTCGAGGACGCCGGCATCAGCGGAGTGGACGCCAGGGTTCTGAAGAACGAGGGCAAGCCCGTCCTCTACATCGGCACGCACGGCGGCGCTCTCGTCGTGTCGAACTCGGAAGCGGGGCTCGCGGCGCTCACGAGCGGGTCGAGCCTCGCCGAGGATCCCGACTACACCGACTCCCGCACGGCCGCGGGCATGCCGAGCGACGCGGGCGCCGTCGTGTACGTGAACCTCCAGGCCGCGACGGGCCTCATGGGCGCGACCGGCCTGGGAATCGCGTCCGGGTCGGAGGAAGGCTGGAGCCCGTACGTGCCGCGAGCCGACCTCTCCGAGAACCTCGAGCCCCTCAAGTCGCTGCTTTTCTGGAGCGACGACTCCGGCGACGACTCCCTGTCGTTCGAAGGGTTCCTCCAAATCGGTTAGCCCAGGTCGGTAGTCTTCCGGGCCATGCCGGAGCCGCGCACGTTTCCCTTCACCTCGGAGTCGGTGACCGAGGGCCATCCGGACAAGATGGCCGACCAGATCTCCGACTCCGTTCTCGACGCCGTTCTCACGAACGATCCGTCGGGCCGCGTCGCCTGCGAGACGCTGATCACGACCGGTCTCGTGGTCGTCGCGGGCGAGATCACGACCGAGACGTACGTCGACATTCCCCGTCTCGTCCGCGAGCGGATCCGCGCGATCGGCTACGACCGGGCCAAGTACGGCTTCGACGCCGACACCTGCGGCGTGATCGTGGCGCTCGACGAGCAGTCGCCCGACATCGCGCAGGGCGTCGACGACTCGTACGAGACGCAGCGCTCCACCGGTGAGGACGACCTCGACAAGATCGGCGCGGGCGACCAGGGGATGATGTTCGGCTACGCGTGCACCGAGACCGAGGAGCTCATGCCGCTCCCGATCATGCTGGCGCACCGCATTGCCCGGCAGCTTGCCGACGCCCGCCGCGAGCACCTCACGTACCTCCGCCCCGACGGCAAGGCGCAGGTCACCGTCCGCTACGAGGTGGACGAGCGCGGCCGGCAGCGCCCGGTCGAGATCGAGCGCGTGCTGATCTCGACGCAGCACCGCGACGGGATCGACATCGACTCGCACCTGAAGCCGGAGATCATCGAGCACGTCCTGCGCCCGGTCCTCCCGGCGGATCTCTTCGACGAGGCCATCCTCGACGACCGCGACTTCGTCCTCGTGAACCCGACCGGCCGCTTCGTCCTCGGCGGCCCGGGCGCCGACACCGGCCTCACCGGCCGCAAGATCATCGTGGACACCTACGGCGGCGCGGCCCGACATGGCGGCGGCGCGTTCTCCGGCAAGGATCCGACGAAGGTCGACCGCTCCGCGGCGTACGCGGCGCGCTACGTGGCGAAGAACGTCGTCGCCGCCGGCCTCTCGGAACGCTGCGAGCTGCAGATCGCCTACGCGATCGGCGTCGCGCATCCGGTCTCCGTCGAGGTCGAGTGCTTCGGCACCGAGGCGATCGAGGTGGCGCGCATCGAGGAGCTCGTCCGCGAGCACTTCGATCTGCGTCCCGGCGCGATCGTCCGCGATCTCGACTTGCGCCGCCCGATCTACACGAAGACCGCCGCCTACGGGCACTTCGGCCGCAACGATCCCGACTTCACGTGGGAGCGGACGGACAAGGCGGACGCGCTGCGGGCAGCCGCCGGGTTCCCCGCCGCGGTAGCGACGCCCCTTTAGAACCGCGCCGAACTGTCATACCCTTTGGCCATGCGGCTCCGGGGTCTTCTCATCGTGCTGCTCGCGCTCGCCCTCGCGGCGCCGGTCGGCCGCGGTCGAGAACCTCGACGGGGACGCGGCGAAGGAGACCGTGAAGGCGTTCGACCCGCCGCCGGCCTCGGCGAAGGGCCGCGTCGTGATCCTCAAGGACAAGTGCGGCTCGAAGACCAGGACGTACACGCTGTCCAAGGTGTTCGACCGGCTCAAGTACATTCGCGTCCGCGAGCTGGACGGCGACTCCGAGAGGCCCGAGGTGCTGTTCGAGCTGCGTGCCGCGAACGGCCGCTCGGGCCTGACGAAGCTCGTGCGCCTGGGGCGGCCCGATCAGGCGGGCTGCGCGAAGCCGCGGACGCTCTTCGCCTACAACTCGAAGATCCCGCCGATCGCGGCGCCGAGCGGCGTGAAGGTCGTGAACTGGCGCATCACGTTCGGCAACTACGACGAGACGCACGCGGGCAACGAGATGCGGCTCGTGGGAGGGCTACGTCCCGCGAACGAGCTCGAGCGGAACGCCCGACGCTCCAGCGGATCACGGACTACCGCCACTCGAGTCGAACGACAGCTTCTTCTCGTACCGCTCGGCAGTTAGCCCGGTCGGCGGATAGCCCGACCCGCGGGCCGTCGCTCCGGCGCTCCGGACTTAGTTGCAGTCTGTTACTTGCTCCCTGGGCCCGCGGAACCCCGCATGGTCAAACGGTTTCGGCGCCCCGTTGACAAGTTGCAGTCTGCAACTTGGGATTGTTCGGCACGAAGTTGTTACAGCCGCGTGTGTCTTTCGTGCGCGGTCTCCGGGGCGGCCGAGGCGGCGAGCGCGCCCGGGCTAGGCGGCGCGGACGAACAGGCCGGACGCGGCCTTCTCGCCGAGCGCGACCTCGGAGCCGGCGCGCTCGACCATGTACGTCTCGCCGTCGGAGGAGCGCAGCTCGACCGGCGTGCCGGGGACGAGCCCCGAGTCGTAGTACCAGTGGAGCAGGTCGCCGTCGTGCTCGGCGAGCCGGACGATCTCGGCCTTCGAGCCGGGCGAGAGCTCGGCGAGCGCCTTCAGCTCCTTGTTCTCGGCCTGCTCGAACGTCGTGTCGACGGGCCAGCCGTGCGGGCAGCGATCGGGGTTGCCGAGCTTCTCGGCGATCCGCTCGATCATCTCGTCGCTGAACGTGTCGCCGAGCTCGTCCGCGTGGACGTGCGACTCGGCGGCCGTGTAGCCCATGAAGTCGGTGAGGAGCCGCTCGATGATCCGGTGCTTGCGCACGACGCGCTCCGCGAGCTCGACGCCCTTCGGCGTGAGAATCGCCTCCTTGTGCTCGCCGCGCTCGATCAGGCCGTCCTCCTCGAGGCGCTTCAGCATCTCGCCCGCGGACGCTCGAGAGACCCCGAGCATGTCGGCGACGCGCACCGCCAGCGTAGGCGGGCCCTCGTTCACGGGGTGGTACTCCCCGACGGGGAACGCGAGGAAGTAGATCGTCTCGATGTAGTCGTCGACGGAGTGTCCCTGCGCCATGCGACGATTCTAGGGTGCCGCGCTACGCCTCCGTCGTTCCACTCGTCTCGGCCCGCGCGTTGTCGCGGCCCTTCACGTACCTCGGCGACGGGCTCGAGAAGGGCTCGGTCGTGTCCGTGCAGTTCGGTCGCGTCACCCGCCGCGGCGTCGTGGTGGAGACGGGCGACGAGAAGCCCGAGGGCGTCGATCCGGTCGCGGTGGAGAAGCTGCTCGGGTCGGTGCCGGGCGCGCTCGTCGATCTCGGACTCTGGATGGCCGACCACTACGGCTCGACGCCGGCGCGGACGCTGGGGCTGGTGGCCCCGGCCACGCGAACGCGCCGCGCGGGGGCCAAGCGCCGGGCGCGTCCCGCGGAGGCCGTCTCCGACGAGGTTCGCCCCTCCGAGCTCTCGCCTGCGCAGGCCGCGGCGCTCGAGCGGATCGTCGGCGCGCTCGGCTCGCCCGCGCACCTGCTCCTCCACGGCGCGACCGGGAGCGGCAAGACGGAGATCTACCTGCGCGCCTGCGAGGAGGCGCTCGCGCGCGGGCTCGGCGCGATCGTCCTCGTCCCCGAGATCGCGCTGACGCCGCAGACCGCCGCGCGCTTCCGGGCCCGGTTCGGCGACGGCGTGGCGGTGCTCCATTCCGCCCTGACCGAGGCCGAGCGCCGCGACGAGCGCGAGCGGATCGCGTCCGGCGAGGCCCGGGTCGTGGTCGGCGCGCGCTCGGCGGTGTTCGCGCCGGTCGAGCGGCTCGGGCTCATCTGCGTCGACGAGGAGCACGACTCGTCCTACAAGCAGGACTCTGACCCGCGCTACGACGCGCGCACCGTCGCGGCCAAGCGCGGCGCGCTCGAGGGCGCGGTCGTCGTCTACGGAAGCGCGACGCCGCGCGCGGAGAGCTGGGAGCTGCTCGAGCGCCTCGACCTCGGCGGGCGGATCGGCGCGACGCTGCCGCCGGTGAAGATCGTCGACCTGCGCCGCGAGACCGGCTATCCGCTCTCGACGCCGCTGCTGGCCGCGCTCGGGGAGATCGAGGACCAGGGCGGCAAGGCGATCCTGCTCCTGAACCGCCGCGGCATCGCGCCGGCGATCCACTGCCGCGCCTGCGGGGTGACGCCGCGCTGCGAGCACTGCGACGTCGCGCTGACCCTGCACGGCGACGGGCAGCTCCACTGCCACCACTGCGGGCTCGTGCGGCCCGCGCCGAAGCTCTGTCCGTCGTGCGGCGCGGCCGAGCTGGCGCGTCTGGGCGCCGGGACCGAGGCGCTCGAGGAGGAGCTCGCCGCGTCGCTTCCGGGGTTGGAGCTGTTGCGGCTCGACGCGGACACGACCGCCGATCCCATGCGGCTCTCCGAGGTGCTCGCACGCTTCGAGGAGGCCGACCGCGTCGTCCTGCTCGGCACGCAGATGGTCGCGAAGGGCCACCACTTCTCCGGCGTGAAGCTCGCCGCGGTCGTCGATGCGGACACGGGCCTCGGCCTCCCGGATTTCCGCGCGGAGGAGCGGACGTTCCAGCTCGTCACGCAGCTCGCCGGGCGCTCGGGCCGCGACGCGCCTGGCCGCGTGCTCGTGCAGACGTACCAGCCCGACGCCCGGCCGATCGCGCTCGCCGCGCGGCATGCCGTGGACGAGTTCCTGGCCGGCGAGCTCGATCGTCGCCGCGCGCTCGGCTACCCGCCGTTCAAGCACCTCGTGAGCGTGGTCGTGAGCGGCCCGACGCGCGACGGCCCCATGACCGCGCTGCGCGAGCTGCGCACCGAGCTGGAGCGCCTCGGCGTCGCGGATCTCCTCGGGCCGGCGCCGCTCCTGCGTCTGCGCGGACGCCATCGCGCGCAGCTCCTGGCGAAGACGGACAACCCGCGCCGCGTCGCCGTTCCGGCCGGGCGCCTGCTCGGCACGGCGGCGAAGGCGATGCGCCGCGACGGGCTCACCGCGGTGGTCGATGTCGATCCCCAGGGCGTCTGACTAGGATCAGAGCATGAGCGAGGTCGAAGGCCAGATCCGGGACGAGCAGCTCGACGCCGAGCGCGACGCACGGCGGCGGCTGGCGCTCGCGCAGGTGCGGCAGTACCCCGATCCTGTGCTGCGGATGGAGACGCGCGAGGTCGAGGTCTTCGACGAAGCGCTCGACGCGCTCGCCGAGCGGATGGGGCGGCTCATGCAGGAGGCGCGCGGGGTCGGCCTCGCGGCGCCGCAGATCGGGATCCTCCAGCGCATGCTCGTCTACCAGGCCGAGGAGGACGGGCCCGTTACGGCGCTCGTGAACCCGAAGATCCTGTCCAGTTCCGACGAGACGGACACCGCCGACGAGGGCTGCCTGTCGCTCGGGTCGGCGACGATCATCGTCCCGGTCGAGCGTTCGTCGGCGGTGACCGTCGAGGCGCAGTCGCCGGCGGGGGAGAGGATCGAGATCGAGGCCGAGGGGCTCGAGGCGCGCGTGATCCAGCACGAGCTCGACCATCTGAACGGCGTCCTCACCCTCGACCGCACGACCGACGAGGCGCGCAAGGCGGCGCTCGCCGAGCTGCGGCCGCGCGCCGTGCTCGGGTAGCCGTGCGGCTGGCCGTCGCCGCGACCGCGCCGCTCGGCGCCGCGGTGCTCGAAGGGCTCGCGGCCACGCACGAGATCGAGGTGCTCGTCACGCGGCCCGACCGTCCGCAAGGGCGCGGGCGCAAGGTCGGCGCGCCGCCGGCGAAGGTCGTCGCCGAGCGGCTGGGGATTCCCGTGGAGCAGCCGGAGAAGCTCTCGTCGTTCCCGGGCACGGCGCCCGTGGTCGTGGCCGCGTACGGCGCGCTGATCCCGGCCGAGCTGCTGGAGGACCGGCTGTGGCTGAACGTCCATCCGTCGCTCCTGCCGCGCTGGCGCGGGGCGGCGCCGGTCGAGCGGGCGATCATGGCGGGCGACCCGGAGACGGGCGTGACGATCCACCGGACGACCGCGGAGCTCGACGCCGGGCCGATCGCGGCGCAGCGGGCGTTCGCGATCGGGCCCGATGACGATGCGGGTGTGGTGTACGAGCGGGCTGGCCGCGCTGGCGGTCGAGCTGCTCGGCGAGGTGCTTGCCGGAGCCGTCGTTCACGCCGCAGTCCGAGGACGGCGCGACGTACGCGGAGAAGATCGGGCCGGCCGACCGGGAGCTCGACTGGTCGCGGCCGGCGGCCGAGCTGCACAACCGGATCCGCGCGCTGTCACCGCACATCGGCGCGCGCGGCGAGGTGGAGGGCCGGCCGGTGATCGTGTGGCGCTCGCGGCTCGTCGACGGCGGGCTGGAGATCCTCGAGGTGCAGCCGGAGGGGAAGCGGCGCATGGCGCTCGAGGAGTTCCGCCGCGGCCTGCGATGAAGCCGTTGCGGGTCCGTCACAGAGTCGGCACGTTGCGCGCAACACCTGTGCGGATTTCCTCGATAGGGTCGCCACCAAGGGGTGCCAGCCGTCGGAGACGGCTGTGGGGAGGGGCCTCAGGGGAACCGGGCGGTTCCCCAGTTTGTTCTCCTCGGCGGAGCCGAGGCGATTTGGAAGAAGGGGTCCGTGGGGAAACATGGTTTCCCCACGAACGAGCGCCGCAGGTGCTCGTTACATGGGGGTCCCCCGGGGGACCGCGTCGATGACGGCCCGGAGAGTCGCCTTCGACGTCGTTCGGAGAGTCTTCGAGGACGGGGCCTACGCGGACCGGGCGTTCCGCTCGGCGGCGAAAGGGCTCGACGATCGCGACCGTTCTTTCGCCATGCAGCTCGCCTACGGCACCGTCCAGCGCAAGCGCACGCTCGACCACGCGATCGACACGCTCGGTCGCCGGCCCGTGCGCAAGCTCGACCCGCCCGTGGTCGCCGCGCTGCGGATCGGCGCCTACCAGGTCGGGTTCATGGACGGCGTCCCACCTCATGCCGCGGCGAACGAATCGGTCGAGCTCGTCCGCGCGTCCGGGCTCGAGCGCGCCGTGCCGTTCACGAACGCGGTCATGCGACGGCTCGCCGAGGGGATGCCCGCGCTGCTCACGGGCCTGACCGACGCCACGCCCGCCGAGGCCGCGCTCAAGCACTCGTACCCCGACTGGATCGCCGAGACCTTCTGGCGCGAGCAGGGCCGCGACGCGGCGCTCGCGCTCATGGCCGCGATGAACGAACCGCCGCCGACCGTCGTCCGCACGCGAGCCGACCTCCCCGGCGAGCGCGACCCGGAGATCGAGACCGCGCTCACGGTCGACCACATCCCGCCCGAGTGGGTCACCGGCGGCCTCGCGTGGCCGCAGAGCCGCGGCTCCCAGCTCGCCGGCCTCGCCGTCGGCGCGCAGCCCGGCGAGCGGATCCTCGACCTGTGCGCCGCGCCCGGCGGCAAGGCGACCCAGCTCGCCGAGGTCGCCGCCGAGGTCGTCGCCGTGGAGAAGCACGAGGGCCGCGCCCGCGAGCTGGCCGAGAACGCCGCGCGGCTCGGACTCACCAACGTCACGGTGGTCCACGCCGACGCGCTCGAGCTCCCCGCCGAGCTCACCGGCTTCGACCGCGTGCTCGTCGACGCGCCGTGCTCCGGCACCGGCGTCCTCGCCTCGCGCCCGGACCTGCGCTGGCGCGCCGAGCCGCTGCCCGATCTCCAGCGCGCGCTCCTCGCCGTCGCCGCCGAACGCGTGCGGCCGGGCGGCTCGATCACGTACTCGGTGTGCGCGATCGGCGCCGCCGAGAACGAGGACGTCGTCGACGCGTGCGGCCTCGAGCCCGACGACCTGGGCGCCGAGTGGCCGGCGCTTCCGCCATCCGCGCCGCCCCGAGTTTCTGCTGACGCTGCCGAGCGTCCACCGCACGTCCGGCTTCTTCATCGCAAGAATGCGCGCATGACCTGGACGGACTGGCCGCGCGGCCCCGAGATCGAGCCGTCGCTCTACGCGGCCGACTTCGCGCGGCTCGGCGCGCAGGTGGAGGAGCTCCTCGACGCCGGCGTGCGGATCTTCCACTTCGACGTCGGCGACGGGCATTTCATCGAGCCGGTCACGATCGGCCCGGTCGTGCTCGACGCGATCGCGCCGCTCGTCCACTCGCGCGACGGCGTGCTCGACTGCCACCTGATGGTCTCGAACCCCGAGCGGCACATCCCGCAGATCGCAGACGCCGGCGGTGACAGCGTCACCTTCCACGTCGAGGTCGCCGCCGACCCGGCGCCGCTCGTCGCCGAGGCCCGGGCGCGCGGGCTCGGCGTCGGACTCTCGTTCAACCCGGAGACGTCGGTCGCCGACGCGGTCGCGGCCGCGCAGGGCGTCGACCTCGTCCTCTGCATGAGCATCCATCCCGGCTACTCGGGCCAGCGGTTCCTGCCCGACTCGCTCGGGCGCATCCGCGAGCTGCGCGACGCGCTGCCGGACGAGGTGCTCGTCCAGGTGGACGGCGGCGTGACCGCCGCGAACGCCGCGTCCGTGCGCGAGGCGGGCGCAAGCCTGATCGTCGCGGGGAGCGCGGTCTTCGGGCAGCCGGACATCGGCGCTGCGTACCGCGAGCTCGCCGGCCTGGTCGCGTGAGCGAGCACCTGGAGCGGGCGCTCGAGCTCGCCGAGCGCGGCCGCGGAACGACACGGCCGAACCCGGTTGTCGGCGCGGTGATCGTCTCCGGCGGCGAGGTCGTGGGGGAGGGCTGGCACGAGCGCCCCGGCGGTCCGCATGCCGAGGTGGTCGCGCTGGAGGCTGCAGGGGAACGCGCGCAGGGCGCGACGCTGTACGTGACGCTCGAGCCGTGCGCGCACGACGGCCGCACGCCGCCGTGCGCAGACGCGGTGATCGCCGCCGGGATCGCGCGCGTGGTCGTCGGCTCGGGCGATCCCGATCCAAGGACGAACGGCGCGGGGATCGCTCGGCTCCGCGATGCCGGCGTCGAGGTCGAGCTGGCCGAGGGCGACCTCGCGAAGCGGGCGCGACGGCAGAACGAGGCGTTTCGGACGTGGGTGTCGCGCGGCCGTCCGTTCGTGACCTACAAGGCGGCCGCGACGATCGACGGCCGGCTCGCGGCGGCGGGCGGCGACGCGCGCTGGGTTTCGGGCGAGGAGAGCCGGCGGCGCGTCCACGAGCTGCGCGCGGCCTCGGACGCCGTCGCGGTCGGGATGGGCACAGTGCGCGCAGACAACCCGGCGCTCACGGCGCGCGACGTGGACGCGGTGCGGCAGCCGCGCCGGCTCGCGTTCGGGCACGGCCCGCTTCCGGAAGGGTCGGAGCTCGAGCTGCTCGAAGGCCTGCTGGAGGACGAGCTGCGCCGGCTGGCCGCCGAGGATGTCCAGTCGCTGCTCCTCGAGGGCGGGCCAACGTTGGCCGGCGCGTTCTTGCGGGCGGGACTGATCGACAAGGTGATCCTCTTCGTCGCGCCCAAGGCGGTCGGCGGCGACGACGCCCCGCCGCTCTTCGCCGGGCCGGGCGCGCAGACGCTGGCCGAGGCGGTCCCGCTCGCCGCGCTCGAAGCGGGCCGCTCGGGCGAGGACGTCGTGCTGACCGCGTACGTTCACGAGCCGTAGGCGCCGCCGCCCAAGCACCGCCGCGCCCGCTGCGCGGGCGGCTCCCCCCGATGGGGGCGCGAGCGTCCCAACACGAACGATACCGGGACAGCTGTCACGACAATTGCACGGTTTTGCAGGAAATTCGTGCCGATCTGTCCACAGGCGGGCGCCGTCAGGGCCGTCCACGGCGGCGAGTACGCTCCGCCTCTCCGGAGTCCGACGAAGGGGAGGCCGCGTGCTCATCACGACCATGAACGACATCCCGGGCTGGGAGATTCAGGAGGTGATCGGCGAGGTCTTCGGGCTGACCGTGCGCTCGCGTCATGTCGGCGCGGACATCGGCGCGAGCCTCAAGTCGCTCGTCGGCGGCGAGCTGAAAGGCATGACCAAGCTGCTGGTCGACGGCCGTGAGCAGGGCCTTCAACGGCTAATCGAGGCCGCGACCGAGCTGAACGCCGACGCGATCGTCGCCATGCGCTTCGACACCTCCGAGCTCGGCTCGAACGTGACCGAGATCTGCGCCTACGGCACCGCCGTCCGCGCACGCAAGTTGTAAGCACAGGACTATCGTTCGCGACGTGTTCACGGGAATCGTCCGCGAGCTGGGAACCGTCGAGGCGGTCGACGCGACCGCGAACGGCGCGCGCCTTCGCATCGCCGCTCCCGAGGCGGCGGCGCGCACGAAGCTCGGCGACTCGGTCGCGGTGAACGGCGTCTGTCTCACGGCGGTCGAGACCGCGGAGACTACGATCGCCTTCGACGCCGTCCCGGAGACGATCGCCCGCACGACCCTCGCCCGTCTCGCGCCCGGCGCGCGCGTGAACATCGAGCCCGCCTTGCGCGCCGGCGAGCCGCTCGGGGGCCACATCGTCCAGGGCCACGTCGACGGCATCGGCCGCGTTCGCGCGCTCGAGCCCGAAGGCGACGGCGCCCGGCTCACCGTCGACCTGCCCGGCGAAATCGCGCGCTTCGCGGTGGAGAAGGGCTCGATCACGCTGGACGGCGTGAGCCTCACGATCGCGGATCTCGGCTCCGGCTGGGTCGCGATCGCGCTCGTCCCGCACACGCTCGAAGCGACCACCCTGGGCGCCCTTGCACCGGGCGACGAGGTGAACGTCGAGGCCGACGTCCTCGCCAAGCACGTCGAGCGTCTGCTCGATGCGCGCGGCGGCGAGGGCTGACGAGGTTACGATTCCCCGGATGCCCGAGACGCCGGACACGACCGCAGAGACCGCCTTCGCCACCATCGAGGAGGCGATCGAGGCGATCCGCGAAGGCAAGTTCGTCGTCGTGGTCGACGCGGCCGACCGCGAGAACGAGGGCGACCTGACCATTGCGGCGCAGTTTGCGACGCCCGAGGCGATCAACTTCATGGCCACGCACGGCCGCGGGCTCATCTGCCTCTGCCTCACCGGCGAACGCTGCGACCAGCTCGACCTCCAGCCGATGACGTCGCTGAACGAGACGCCGTACGGCACCGCGTTCACCGTCTCGGTCGAGGCGCGCGAGGGGATCGCAACCGGCATCTCCGTCCACGACCGCGCCCGCACGATCCAGGTCGCGATCGACCCGAGCAAGGGCCCGCGCGACCTCGTCCGGCCCGGCCACGTCTTCCCGCTGCGCGCCCGCCCCGGCGGCGTCCTCCAGCGCGCCGGCCAGACCGAGGCCTCCGTCGATCTCGCCCGGCTCGCAGGGCTCAATCCCGCGGGCGTCGTATGCGAGATCGCGAACGAGGACGGGTCGATGGCGCGCGTCCCCGATCTCATCGAGTACTGCAAGCTCCACGGCCTTCTCATGGTC
The DNA here is from genome assembly GCA_963760815.1 of uncultured Actinomycetes bacterium. Classification (GTDB taxonomy): domain Bacteria; phylum Actinomycetota; class Thermoleophilia; order Gaiellales; family Gaiellaceae; genus CAVRUF01. The sequence continues at coordinate 1,351,122 of CAVXEJ010000004.1, read as the reverse complement.
ACCGTCGCCGACCTGATCGAGTACCGGCGCCGCACCGAGAAGCTCGTCGAGCGCGCCACCACCGTTCGCATGCCGACCGCCTACGGCGAGTTCTCCGCCGTCGCGTTCAAGGAGACCTTCACCGGCAAGCACCACGTCGCGCTCGTCAAGGGCGACGTCGACGGCCGGGAGAACATCCTCGTGCGCGTCCATTCGGAATGCCTCACCGGCGACGTCTTCCACTCGCTGCGCTGCGACTGCGGCGAGCAGCTCGAGGAGGCCCTGCGCCGCATCGGCGCCGAGGAGCGCGGGGTGCTCCTCTACATGGCCCAGGAGGGACGCGGCATCGGGCTCCTCTCGAAGCTCAAGGCGTACGAGCTGCAGGAGACCGGGATGGACACCGTCGAGGCGAACCTCGAGCTGGGCTTTCCGGCCGATGCGCGAGAGTACGGAATCGGCTCGCAGATCCTGGCCGACCTCGGACTCACGACCATTCGCATCCTGACCAACAATCCGCGCAAGATCAGCGGCATCGAGGGCTTCGGGCTCACCGTGGTCGAGCAGCTTCCGATCGAGATCGAGCCGAACGCCGAGAACCAGCGCTACCTGGACACGAAGCGCTCGAAGCTCGGGCACAAGCTCCACCACCAGGAGCAGCGCTTCGAGGAGCCCGGCCTGTGAGCGACGACCGTCTGATCGAGGGCGCCGAGGACCTTCGCCTCACCGGTTCGCCGCCTTCCGGCGCGCCGTTCGGGGTCAATCCGCCCGCCGCGCCGGCGCGCCGTGCCCGTGCCCGTCGAGCCGGATCCTGAGCCCGCTCCCGGCGAGCCGGAGCCCGAGCCGGACCTTCCGCCGGCCGCCGGCGCGGAGCCGAAGCCCGGCGTTCCGCTCCAGCATGCTCCCGGCGACCTCGTGATTCCCCCCGGAGTCGGCGTGTTCACCGGCGCGGCGGACGGAAACCGGCGCTCGGTCGGCATCGTCGTCTCGCGCTTCAACGGCGAGCTGACCTCGAAGCTCCTCGCCGGCGCGCTCGAGTTCCTCGAGAAGGCCGGCGTCGACCGGGCGCGCGTCGACGTGATGCAGGTGCCCGGTGCGTTCGAGCTGCCGCTCGGAGCGATGGCCCTGGCGCGGACGCGGCGCTACGCCTGCGTGCTCGCGCTCGGCGTCGTCATCCGCGGGGACACGCCGCACTTCGACTACATCTCGAGCGAGGCGGCGAGCGGAGTCCAGCTCGCGGCGCTCGAGACCGGCATCCCGGTCGCGCTGGGCGTCCTCACCTGCGACACACGCGAGCAGGCCGAGGCGCGGTCGGGCGGCGCGAAGGGCAACAAGGGCGCCGAGGCCGCACGGACGGGGCTCGAGATGGCCGACGTCCTCGGCCGGCTCCGCTCCGACGCTGTCGTCACGGCGTAGTCCGCTACACTCGTCGGCCATGTCGAAGGTCTGCGCAGTCTGCGGTAAAGCTCCGTCGTTCGGGAACAACCGAAGCCACTCGATGGTGGCGACGAGGCGCCGTTTCAACCCGAACCTCCAGCGCGTGCGCATCCTCGTGAACGGGGTCGCCCGCCGGAGCTACGTCTGCGCGCGATGTCTCAAGGCCGGGAAGGTCAAGAAGGCCGTCTAGCCGAGGCCCGCGCCCTCGTCGGCGCGGCGCTTGCGGCGCTCGAAGCGAGCCGCGAGCGGATCGACGACCTGAACGTGTATCCGGTCCCGGACGGGGACACGGGCACGAACATGACGCTGACCGTCCGCGCCGTCCGCGACGCGCTGGCCGGCTCGTCGGCCACCTCCCGCGACGAGATCGCGCGGCGCGATCACACGCGCCTGCCTCATGGGCGCGCGCGGCAACTCCGGGGTGATCCTGTCGCAGCTCGTCCGCGGCGCGATGGACGCGCTGGCGGAGGAGACCGACGTGGCCCGCGCGCTGCGGGGCGCCTCGGACGCCGGCTACGCGGCCGTGCGCGAGCCACAGGAGGGCACGATCCTGACGGTCGCCCGGGAGCTGGCCGAGCGCGCCGAGACCCTCGACGCGGATCTTCCCGAGGCGCTGGCCGAGCTGGTCGCGCACGGCGAGGACGCGCTCGCGCGAACGCCGGAGCAGCTCGAGACGCTGCGCGAGGCCGGGGTGGTCGACGCGGGCGGAGCGGGCCTGCTCGAGCTCCTGCGGGGAGTCGCGGCGCACGTGCGCGGCGAGCCGCTGCCCGAGACGGAGGTGTACGAGTCGCTGCCGCACGACGCCGTCCACCAGGAGCTTTCGCGCTTCCGGTACTGCACGAGCTTCTTCGTCGAGGGCGAGGCGGCCGATCCGGACACGCTGGAGCGCGAGCTCGAGCAGTTCGGCGACTCGCTCCTCGTGGTCGGCTCGCGCGGGGCGGTGAAGGTGCACGTCCACACGGACGATCCCGGGCGCGCGCTCGGGCTCGCGACCCAGATGGGCGTGATCGCCGAGGTCGACGTGAAGAACATGCACATGCAGATCGCCGACCGCGAGGAGCGGCTCACGACCGAGACGACGCGCTGCGGGGTCGTGGCGGTGTGCGCGGGCGCCGGGAACGCGGCGCTCTTCGCGAGCCTCGGCGCGCGGGTCGTCGAGGGCGGCCAGACGATGAATCCGCCGACGTCGGAGCTGGTCGCGGCGATCGAGAGCGTGGCCGCCGACGAGGTCGTGCTGCTTCCGAACAACAAGAACGTCGTGCTCGCCGCCGAGCAGGCGGCGGCCGCGGCGTCACGGCCGACCGTCGTGATCCCGACGCACACGCTGCAGGCCGGGCTCGCGGCGGTGCTGGCGTTCGATCCTGTGCTGGCGGCGGTCGCGAACTCGTCGGAGATGGCCGACGCCGCCGGTCGCGTACGTGCGGGAGCGGTGACGCGGGCCTCGCGGACGACGACGGTGGACGACATCGCCGTGGAGGAGGGCCAGTTCCTGGGGCTCGTGGACGGGCGGGCGGTTTCCGCGGGCGACGGGATCGACGCGGTCGCGGACGAGGTGCTCGCGCGGCTGCTCGCCGAGCCGGCCGACGTGCTGACGATCCTGCGCGGGGCGGATGCGCCGGGGACGGACGGCCTCGCCGAGCGGATCGCCGCGGCGCACCCGGAGCTCGAGCTCGAAGTGGTGGACGGCGGCCAGCCGCACTATCCGCTCCTGTTCGGCGCGGAGTAGCCCTGTGGAACAAGCGTCACACTTCCGGCGCGGTTCCGTTTCCCACGCGTCGGTGTTTCCTCGATAGGGTCGCCACCAAGGGGTGCAACATGGGGGTCCCCCGGGGAACCGCGCGGGAAGGGGTGTTCCCGCCGCGAGTTTTCGCCGATACTGGAAGGCGGATGGAGGACACGCGGGTGATCAACGTCTTGCTCGTCGAGGACAACGATGTCTTTCGCGAGGCGCTCGAGCTGATGCTCGGCGTCACGCCCGACATCCACGTCGTCGGCGCCGTCGGCGACGGCACCGCCGCGGTCGAGCGCTGCGCGGAGCTGCGCCCTGACGTCGTCCTCATGGACTACCGCCTGCCGGGCCTCGACGGGGTCGAGGCGACCGCCGCCGTTCGCGCCACCTGCGACGCGGCCGTCGTCGTCCTCACGGCCACCGCCGACCGGACCGAGCTCGACGCGCTCCTCGCCGCCGGGGCCGTCGCATGCCTCACGAAGGACAGCGAAGTCGGTGACATCGTCGGCGCGATCCGCGATGCTGCCGCGGATGCCTCTCTCGTCTAGCACCACCGCGCTCATCCTCGACTCGACCGCGGACCTGCCGGATCCGGCCGCGCGGAACCCGAACTGGCGGCTCGTCCCGCTGCGGGTGAACTTCGGCGACGAGTCGTTGCGCGACCACGTCGACATGACGCCGGAGGAGTTCTACCGCCGGCTCGAGAGCACCACGGTGCAGCCGAAGACCTCGCAGCCGACGCCCGCCGACTTCGAGGCCGCGTTCGCGGAGCTCGCCGGCTTCGAGCGGATCATCTGCCTGCTCCTCTCGGGGAAGCTCTCCGGCACGGTCGAGAGCGCGCGGCTCGCCGTGCAGGCGACCGGGGACGAGCGCGTCACGGTGATCGACTCGGAGAGCGTGTCGGGCGGCACGGTCATCCTGGCCGACGCGATCCAGCGGCGCCTCGACGCCGGCACGACCGACGAGGAGATCGCTGCTCTCGTCGAACGGTTCAAGCGCGAGTCCGGGCTCCTCTTCACCGTGGACACGCTCGACTACCTCGTCCGCGGCGGGCCGGGTCGGCAAGGCCGCGGGATTCGCCGGCGAGCTGCTCTCGGTCAAGCCGATCCTCTCGATCCGCGAGGGCGAGGTCGTGCCGATCAAGCGCGTCCGCGGGCGGGCGAAGGCGCTCGCCGAGCTCGAGCGGCTCTTCGACGAGCACGCCGCGCAGGGCCCCGGTCTGCACGTCGGCGTCGCGCACGCGAACTCACCTCAGGACAACGCGAACCTCGCCGAGCGCGTCCGGCGGGTGCGGCCCGAAGCGTCGCTCGACGTCGACTGCGTCCTCGGCCCGGTGATCGGCACGCACGGCGGGCCCGGCACGCTCGGGCTCTTCTGGTTCGCGGACGAGTAACTTTCCGGCCATGCCTCCCGTAGCCCACTGGGACGACGTCGAGCCGAACCGCCGCGAGCGCGGGCATCTCGCGGGCAACTGGCGCGACCTCGGCGACGGCCGCCGGCTCGGTCACGGTCGGGCTCCAGCGGATCCAGGTCGATCCGGGCATGTGGTCGACGCCGCTGCACCTCGAGGGCGCCGAGGAGGAGATCTTCTTCGTGCTCGGCGGCTCAGGGCACTCGTTCCTCTGGCGCGGCCCCGACGACACGGGTGCCTACGCGGTGGGCGAGGGCGACTGCCTCGTGCACCTGGCGCTCGAGGAGGCGCACACGCTGCGGGCCGGGCCCGACGGGATCGACGTGCTCGCGTTCGGTATGCGGACGTACGCCGATTCTGCGACCTACCTTCCGCGCGCCGGCGTGTCGTGGCTCGGCGCGAGCTGGGTCGAGTCCGGGGCCGAGGAGAACCATCCGTGGACGCGCGAGGCCGCTGCGGGGCCGGCCGACTTCGAGGTGCGCGCCGAGCGGCCGTCGACGATCGTGAACCTCGCCGACGTCCCGGCTCAGGAATTCACCGGCGAAACCGTCGCTCACGTGCGGCGCGACCTCGGCACCGCGGCGGGCTCGCTGCGCAGCGGCGTCGAGCACGTGGTCACGCCGCCGCGGATGCTCAACTGGCCGCCGCACGTCCATTCGGTCGAGGAGGAGCTGTTCGTCGTCCTCGACGGTGAAGGCGTCGCGCTGATCGGCGACGAGGAGTACCCGGTGCGGGCCGGTTCGGTGGTCTCCTGTCCTGCGGGCCGCCGCGTCGCGCACGCGTTCCGCGCCGGGGACGGTGCGCTCACGCTGCTCGCCTACGGCACGCGCGACCCGGGCGACCTCGCGTACTTCCCGCGCTCCGGGAAGATCTCGTTCCGCGGCTTGGGCGTAATCGGCCGCGTCGAGCCGCTCGAGTACTGGGACGGAGAGCGCTAGCACCTGGGGAAAACCCGGCGCAATCTCGGCGCACTTCCGCGCGAGACACGTGCGCCGAACCTCGATAGCGTTTGTGTTGGGACGCGCGGTCCCCCATTGGGGGAGCCCGCCCGCGGAGACGCGGGCCGCCTCGTCGCGGCGACAATTGGGCGCGTGCCGTCCGGACCGTCTTCGATACTCGCCTCGTTCTGGCCACGCTCATGACTCGGCGCCTCGAGCAGGCCGGCTTCGCTGGCATGGACCAAGACGCCCTCGAATGGCGCCAACGGGGTCATCCGGAGCTCCCGGTGGAGACGCTGCCCGGGGTCGGGCCCAAGGTTGCGGAGCGGCTCGCCGCCCTCGGTATCGAGACGCTCGAGGATCTCGTCGAGTACGTCCCGCGGGCGCATCTCGACTGGGCGCAGGCGACCGGCTTCCAGGCGCTGCGCACCGGGCAGGAGGCGACGGTCGCGTGCACGGTCGAGCGCCAGGCGAGCGTTCGCCCGACGCGCCGCCGCAACCTGAGGCTCGTCGAGGCGGCAGTCGTCGACTCCCAGGGTGGACGCGCGACCGCACTCTGGTTCAACCAGTCCTGGCTCGCCGAGCGGCTCGTTCCGGGGACGCAGCTCCTCCTGCACGGCGAGCTGTCCGCCGGCGGGCGCTTCAAGGTCGAGCGGCACGAGCTGGGGGACGGCGGCCTGCACACCGTCGGGCTCGTCCCCGTCTACCGCGCGAGCGAGACGGTCTCGGCCGCGAAGCTCCGCGAGCTGACCGAGCTGGCGCTGCCGCTCGCGCGCTGGCTCCCCGACGCGCTTCCCGCCAAGCTGCGTGCCGAGGAGGGACTGCCGTTACGCGGCGACGCGCTGCTCGCCTACCACCGTCCTGCCGACCGCGAGGACGTCGCCGCCGCGCACGAGCGGCTCGCACTCGAGGAGCTGCTCGTCCTGCTCTACGGCCTCGCGCGCCGGCGCCGCGAATCGGACGAGGCCGCCACCGCGCCGGCGCTCGGCGAGCCCGGCGAGCTGGTCGCGCGCTACGTCGAGGCGCTCCCGTTCGAGCTGACGCCCGAGCAGCAATCCGCGATCGCCGAGCTCGACCGCGACCTCGCCCGGGCGACCCCGATGCAGCGGCTCCTCCAGGGCGACGTCGGCGCGGGGAAGACGGTCGTCGCGCTCTACGCGCTCCTGCGCGCGGTCGAGAACGGGGCGCAGGGCGCGCTCATGGTTCCGACCGAGACCCTCGCCGAGCAGCACTTCGTCACCATCGACCGGCTCGTCGCGCCGCTCGGCGTCGCGCCCGTCCTGCTCACCAGCTCGCTCGCGCCCAAGCAGCACGCCGCGGCGCGCGACGCGGTCGCGAACGGCCAGGCGCAGCTCGTCGTCGGCACGCACGCGCTCATCCAGGAGCACGTCGAGTTCGCCTCGCTGGCCGTGGCCGTCGTGGACGAGCAGCACCGCTTCGGCGTCGAGCAGCGCCGCGCGCTCTCCGGCTCCGCGGAGCGCAGCCCGCACATCCTCCACATGACCGCGACGCCGATCCCGCGCACGCTCGCGCAGACCGTCTACGGCGACCTCGACGTGACCGAGATCGCGCGGCCGCCGCGCGACCGCAAGGAGATCATCACCGCCTGGGTCACGCACGACCGCAGCGCCGAGGCGTACACGCGCCTGCGCCGGCACCTCGAGGACGGGCGGCAGGCCTACGTCGTGTGCCCGCTCGTGTCCGAGAGCGAGACGATCGAGGCGCGCGCGGCCGAGGCCGAAGCGGCGCGGCTGAGCAGCGCCGAGCTGAAGGGCTTCCGCGTCGGCTGCCTGCACGGGCGGCTCGCGGCGCCCGAGCGGCGCGCGGTCATGGACGCGTTCACCCGCCGGGAGTTGGACGTCCTCGTCGCGACGACGGTGATCGAGGTCGGCGTGGACGTCCCGAACGCGACGATCATGATCGTCCAGGAGGCCGACCGGTTCGGGCTGGCGCAGCTCCACCAGCTGCGCGGCCGAGTCGGGCGCGGGGCGGAGCAGTCGTACTGCCTGCTCGTCTCCCGCACGAAGGAGGAGCTGACCGAGTCGGCGCAGACGCGACTCCAGGCGCTCGTCGACACGACCGACGGGTTCCGCCTGGCCGAGGTCGACCTCGACCTGCGCGGCGAGGGCGAGCTGCTCGGCACGCGGCAATCCGGGCTCCCCGATCTGCGCTTCGCGAGCCTTGGCCGCGACTCGAAGCTGATCGCGCGGGCGAAGCGGCGCGTGGCCGAGCTGCTCGAGGCCGACCCCGACACCCTCGGGCCGCTCGACGCCGAGGTCGAGCGGATGCTGGGCGATGCGGATCGTCGCGGGCTCGCATAAGGGCTCCAAGATCGCGGCGCCGCCGGGGCTCGACACGAGGCCGACATCGGATCGCGCGCGCGAGGCGGCGTTCAACCTGATCGGCCCGGTCGACGACGCGCGGGTGCTCGATCTCTTCGCCGGCTCGGGCGCGATGGGGCTCGAGGCCCTCTCGCGCGGGGCGGCGTCGGCGGTGTTCGTGGAGAGCGACCGCGCGGCCGCGGACACGATCGTCCGCAACCTCGAGAAGCTGCGGATGACCGGCGCGACGGTGCTCCGCGACGACGTCGCCCGCGTGCTCGCGGCCGAGGCGGCGGCGCGCAGGCGTTACGATCTTGTGCTCGTCGATCCGCCGTACGCCATGCTTGCAGGCCTTTTGCCGACTCTCGACCGCTATCTGCCGCCGATCCTCGAGCCCGCCGGGCTCGTGGTCGTCGAGTCGTCGGCCAAGCTCGAGCCGGAGCTGCCCGCGCTGTCGCTGCGCACGAGCCGCCGCTACGGCGCGGCGCGCGTGACGCTGTTCGAGGCGGCCGCATGAGCGGCAAGCCGCTCGTCGCGATCTGTCCGGGCGCCTACGACCCGGTCACGTACGGCCACGTGGACATCGTCGCGCGCGCCTCGAAGATCTTCGACCGCGTCGTCGTCGCCGTCGTCCGCGAGCCGCAGCACAAGTCGCCTGCGTTCACGGCGGACGAGCGCGTCGCGTTCCTCGAGGAGGCGCTCGCCGACCTGGACAACGTCGAGGTCGCCGTCTTCTCCGAGCTCGTCGTCGAGTTCGCCCGCGAGATCGGCGCGACCACGCTCATCAAGGGCCTGCGCGCGATCTCCGACTTCGAGTGGGAGTTCCAGATGAACCACCTGAACCGCAGCCTCGCGCCGGACATCGAGACGCTCTACCTCATGGCCAGCCCGCAGCACAGCTTCCTCTCGTCGAGCGGCATCAAGGAGATCGCGTCGTTCGGCGGCAGCGTCGAGGGGCTCGTCCCGCCGGCCGTCGCCGCGCGCTTCGCGGAGCTGCATCCGATTACCGGGGGCTCGGAGTAGACTTCACCGGCCTATGGACGTTCTCGTACTCATCGACAAGCTCGACGACCTCGTGCACAACGCGAAGGCCGTGCCGCTGACCGACCAGGTGCGCATCGACCGCGAGGAGATCTACGACATCCTCGACCAGATGCGCGCGACGATCCCCGAGGAGATCAAGCAAGCGCGCTGGATCGTGAAGGAGCGGCAGGAGATGCTCGCCGAGGCGAAGCGCGAGAGCGACCGGATTCTCGGCGAGGCCCGCGAGCAGGCGGTGCGCGAGGCGTCGCAGACCGAGATCGTCAAGCTGGCCGAGCGCCAGGCGCAGGACATCGTCGAGGACGCGAAGCGCCAGGCACGGGAGACGCAGGCTCGAGATGGAGGACTGGGCCGACTCGATCCTCTCGACGCTCGAGATCAACCTGGACAAGTTCCTCGGCGCGGTCCGCCGTGGCCGCGAACGACTGCACGAGCGCTCGCAGGAGTCGGTCATGGCCGGCATCGGCGACGAGCCGCTCGAGTAGCGCCGCTCCCTCTCATAGGTACACGCGCGACTGGCGGGGCCCCGGTGCCCCGCCCTACACGGCTTCGAGCCTAACGCCGGAAATGCGCACGTGTGGGTCACGCGAATGTGCCCGGACCGTGCCGTTCCTTCCACAGGCGACACCCGCGACGATCCAGCCGCGAATCGCGTTGCTACGCTCGCCACATGACCTTCCTCGACCTCCGCTCGGTGCGCATCCTCCCCGGAGAGCAGTTCAAGGAGACCCTCGCCGGTCGACCTCGAGCCCTTCGAGCTCGGCGGCCAGACCTACGCGCCCGAGCCCGCGGCGGCCGACGGGCGGCTGACGATCACGCGCACCACCGCCGGGCTCCTCTTCGAGCTCGAGCTCGACGCCAAGCTCGTCGGGCCGTGTTTTCGCTGCCTCGAGCCGACCGAGATCGCGACCCCCGTCCGCGGCCGCGAGTACCAGGCCGTCCGACCCGGAAGGCGAGGAGGAGCTCCAGACGCCGTACGTCGCCGAGAACCGCCTCGACCTCTCCGCGTGGGCGCGCGACGCGATCGCGCTCGAGCTGCCGGAGAAGATCCTCTGCCGCGAGGACTGCGCCGGCCTTTGCCCGACCTGCGGGCGCAACCTGAACGACGAGCCGCACACGCACGAGGAAGACAAGTCCGATCCACGCTGGGCCGCGCTCGCGGAACTGCGCGAGAAGCTTTAGACCCGCTGCTAGACTTCGCCGCCGCGATGGCAGTCCCCAAGCGAAAACAATCCAAGGCACGCCGCGACAAGCGCCGGGCGAACTACAAGCTCGCCGCGCCCGCGGTCATGGAGTGCCCGCAGTGCCATCAGCCCAAGCGGCCGCACCGCGTCTGCCCGACCTGTGGCACCTATCGCGGCCGCGAGGTCGAGCCCCTCTCGACGCCGGCTCCGTAGCTCGATGACGCCCGTCCGGGTCGCGGTGGACGCGATGGGCGGCGACCGGGCGCCGGAGGAGATCGTCGCGGGCGCGCTCGAAGCGCGCAGCGACGCCGTCGAGCCGATCCTGTTCGGCCGGCGCGAGGTCGTCGAGCCGCTCGCGGGCGGGCTCGAGGTCGTCCACTCCGACACGGAAGTGGAGATGGACGAGAAGCCGGGGGACGCGGTCCGCGGCAAGCGCGACAGCTCGCTCTTCGCCGCCTGCCGCGCCGTCAAGGACGGGAACGCCGACGTCGTGCTCTCGGCCGGGAACACCGGCGCCCTGTTGGCCGCGGGATTGGTGGAGATCGGCCGGCTGCGCGGAGTGCACCGTCCGGCGATCGCGGTGCCGCTCCCGGGCCCGAACGGCCCGAGCGTCCTCCTCGACGCGGGCGCGAACGCCGACGCGCGGCCCGAGCACCTGTTCCAGTTCGCCCACATGGGCGCCGTCTTCGCGCAGGACGCGCTCGAGATCGCGTCGCCGAGGGTCGCGCTGCTCTCGATCGGCGAGGAGGCGGAGAAGGGCAACAAGCTCGTCCGCGAGACCCACGACCTGCTCGAGCCGAGCCCGCTGCACTTCATCGGGAACGTCGAGGGCCGCGACCTGCTGAACGGCTCCGCGGACGTGATCGTCTGCGACGGCTTCACCGGCAACGTGGCGCTGAAGACGCTCGAGGGCGGAATCGCGGCCGCTATCGGCGGGCTGCGCGAGGCGATCGGCTCGTCGGCGCGCAGCAAGGTCGGCGGGCTGCTGATCCGCCCGGCGGCACGGGAGCTGCGGCGCCGGCTCGATCCCGAGACGTACGGCGGCGCCTACCTCCTCGGCCTGCGCGGGCTCGTCGTCATCGCGCACGGGAACTCCTCGCGCGTCGCGGTCGCGAACGCGATCCAACTGGCCGCGCGCGGCGTTGAACACGGCGTCGTCGGCAAACTCGCGGCCCGCCTGGCCGAGCCCCGGACCGAGGAGTAGGGCAGCCGAGGCTGCATGGTACGATCTCGCGTCCACCGAGGTCGACAAGGAGATCTGGAGAGCCCAATGGCCGCTTCTCGTGACGAGATTTACACGCAGGTGAAGAACGTTTTGGTCGAGCAGCTCGGCATCGACGAGGGCGACATCACGGAAGAGGCGTCCTTCCAGGAAGACCTCGACGCCGACTCTCTCGACCTCGTCGAGCTGATCATGGAGCTCGAGGACCAGTTCGAGATCAAGATCTCCGACGAAGACGCGCAGGGAATCCTGACCGTCGGAAACGCCGTCGATTACATCTCCAAGCATCAGCAGTAGTTCCGACGGGTCTCCGAGTCTTCGCGAACTGATCGACGCGCTGCCCGAGGACCGGGTGGCGCCTGCGTTCACGCACACCTCCTGGGCGCCGATCCGGGAGCAGTCGTACGAGCGCCTCGAGTTCCTCGGGGACAGCGTGCTCGGCCTCGCGATCGCGCGTGAGCTGTACGAGCGCTTTCCCGAGCACCCCGAGGGACAGCTCGCGAAGATCCGCGCGCACGTCGTCTCGCGGCAGGCCTGCGCGGTCGTCGGGCGCCGGCTCGGGCTGGGGGAGATGCTCATCGAGCGCGCCGGGCGACGCGGTGTCGCCGGACGAGCTCGGTCGCCTCGCGGAGAACCAGAACGTGCTCGCCGCGCTCGTCGAGGCGGCGCTCGGCGCGCTCTACCTCGAGCACGGCTTCGAGCCGATCCGCCTGGCGATCCTCGACGCGTTCGCCGACCGGATCGAGTACACGCTGACGACGTACGTCGACTACAAGACCGAGCTCCAGGAGGAGCTGGCGCGGCGCGGCCTGAGCGTCACGTACACGGTGCTCGACATCGACGGGCCGCCGCACGACCGGACGTTCACCTGCGCCGCGGTCATCGGCGGCGAGCGCGCCGGGATCGGGACCGGGGCCTCGAAGAAGGCCGCCGAGCAGAACGCGGCGCGCGAGGCGCTCGCCTCGCTTCCTCCTCTCAAGTCGGGCTAGCCGAACCGGCTGCGAGACTTCGCGCGCGTGTTTTTGCGGGCGATCAAGCTGCGCGGCTTCAAGTCGTTTCCGGATCCGGTCGAGGTGCTCCTCGAGCCGGGCGTGGCCGTCGTCGTGGGCCCGAACGGCTCGGGGAAATCGAACATCGCCGACGCGGTCCGCTGGGCCGCCGGCAGCCTGAGCACGTCCGAGCTGCGCGCCGAGAAGCCCGAGGACGTCCTCTTCGCCGGGCTCAGCCGGACGCGGCGCCGCCGATGCCTGCTCGGTCGAGCTCCTCTTCGACAACGCGGGCGGCGAGGGGCCGCTCCCGTACGAGGAGGTCTCGGTCGCGCGGCGCCTCTCCCGCGGCGGCGAGGGGCGCTACGTCGTGAACGGCGCGACCGTGCGGCGCACCGACCTCGTCGAGCTGCTCGCGGACCTGGGCATCGGCGGCGAGATGCACTCCGTCATCGGCCAGGGCCGCGTCGAGCAGATCCTCGCGTCGAAGCCCGCCGACCGGCGCGCGCTCGTGGAGGAGGCCGCGGGTCTCGGCCGCTTCAAGCGCCAGCGCCACCGCGCCGAGCTGAAGCTCACCCGCGTGGCCGACCAGGTCGACCGCGCCCGCGACCTCGAGGCCGAGGTGCGCAAGCGGATCCGTCCCCTGGCGCTCCAGGCGACCGCGGCCGAGCGGGCGCAGAAGCTCGGCGAGCAGATCGCCGAGCTCGAAGCGAGGCTTTCCGCGGCCGATCTTGGAACGAGTCGACGAGCTGCTGGCCGGGGTGGCCGAGCGCCGCACCGCCGCCGAGGCCGACCGGCGCGCGCGCGACGAGAAGCTCGGCGGACTCCTCGAGGAGCGCCGCCAGGCGGAGGAAGAACTGAGCGAAGCGGGCGGACGCCACGAGCGCGCCACCGCGGCGCTCTACAAGCTGCGCAGCGCGATCGAGCGCGCCGAGCTTCGCCGGGAGCGCGCCACCGAGACCGCGCGCACGCTGCGCGCCGATCTGGCGAGTCCCCAGATGCCGCTCCCGGAGGCTCCGCCCTCCTACGACCAGGTCGTGAAGGCCGCGCGCGGGTGGCAGACGACGCCGGTCGACGATGCGCTCGCGGGCGCGAAGCTCGTCGAGACGGCGCGCAAGGAGAAGCGCGACGCCGTGCTGGTCGCCTCCGGCGGCGAGACGTGGTTCGCGTCGGGCGCCGAGGCCAAGCGCGCGCCGGTGCGCACGGTTCCGCTGAAGACCCTGGCCGAGGCGTCCGAGCAGGTGTCCGCGCTGCTCGAGCGCGCGGCCGAGTCGGCGCGGCGCTTCGAGCCCGCGCTGGCCGCCCGGGTCGACGCGGGCGGCAGCCGCTCCGGCGAGGCCGGCGAACGGCTCCGCGAACTCGGTGCCCGCGAGGCGGATCTCCGCCGCGAGGCGTCCGACGCGGCCGAGCGGCTGACGCAGGTGCAGATCGAAGCCGCCCGGCTCGAGCGCGAGCGCGAGGAGATCGCCGCGCGGCTCCCCGAGGACGCCGAGGGCGAGCCGCTCACCGACGAGGAGAGCGACGCGCTGCGCACCCAGGTTTCCCGGCTGGCCGCGCGCCGCGAGCAGCTCGGGCAGGTCAATCCGCTCGCCGCCGAGGAGCACGCGCGCGAGACCGAGCGGCTGCGCGAGCTGACCGGCGAGCGCGAGGACCTCGAGAACTCGCTGGCCGAGCTCGACAAGCTGCGCACCGAGCTGACCCAGACCGTCGAGCAGCGCTTCGCCGAGACCTACGCGGCCGTCGAGCAGCATTTCTCCGAGGTCGTGGCGACGCTCTTCCCGGGCGGCCGGGGCCGGCTGATCGCAACCGAGGGGGACGAGGACGAAGAGCACGGCATCGAGATCGAGCTCTCCCCGGCCGGGAAGCGCGTCACGAAGCTCTCGCTCCTCTCGGGCGGCGAGAAGGCGCTCGGCGCGATCTCGTTCCTCTTCGCGCTCTTCCTCGCCCGGCCGTGCCCCTTCTACCTCCTGGACGAGGTCGAGGCCGCGCTCGACGACGCGAACATCGGGCGGTTCGTCGAGCTCCTGCGCCGCTTCTCCGACCGGGCGCAGTTCATCGTCGTCACGCACCAGAAGCGCACGATGGAGGCGGCCGACATGCTCTACGGCGTCACCATGGGCGGGGACGGGGTCTCGCAGGTCGTCTCCAAGCGGCTTGCAGCAGAGCGATCTGCTGAAGTAGCTGCGTGACCCGTAGCTGGGAGGAGTTCCTCGGCGGCGAAGCCCCGCCGCCCGAGCCCGAGGCCGCGTCCGGCTGGTTCGGCCGGCTGCGCGACTCGCTCTCGGCGAGCCGCAAGGCGCTCGCGGGCGAGCTGCTCTTCGACCCGGCCGACGACGAGAGCTGGGAGCGGATCGAGGAAGCGCTCATCGGCGCAGATGTGGGCGTGTCTGCCACCGTCGAGATCGTGCGCCGGCTGGAGGAACGCCAGCCCACGAACGAGCCCGACCTGCTTGCCGCGCTCGAGGAGGTCGTCGCCGACCTCGCCGCCCCGGCCGGTGAGGCGACGCTGGCGCTCGACGCGAAGCCCGCGGTGATCCTCGTCGTCGGCGTGAACGGGACGGGCAAGACGACCACGATCGGCAAGCTCGCGAGCCGCCTGCACGAGTCGGGACGCTCGGTGCTGCTCGCGGCCGCGGACACCTTCCGCGCGGCGGCGGAGGAGCAGCTCGAGATCTGGGCCGGGCGCGCGCAGGCCGATTTCGTCGGCTCGGCGCGCGGCGGCGATCCCGCGGCGGTCGCCTACGACGCGATCGAGGCGGGCGTGGCGCGCGGCCGCGACGTCGTCATCGTCGACACCGCGGGCCGGCTCCACACGCAGGCGAACCTGATGGAGGAGCTCGCGAAGGTGCGCCGAGTGATCGCGCAGCGGCTCGAGGGCGCGCCGCACGAGACGCTGCTCGTCGTCGACGCGACCACGGGCCAGAACGGGCTCCAGCAGGCGCGGCTCTTCGGCTCGGCCGTCGACGTGACCGGCGTGGCGCTCACGAAGCTCGACGGCTCGGCCAAGGGCGGCATCGCGATCGCGATCGCCCACGAGCTCGGCATCCCGGTGAAGCTCGTCGGCGTGGGGGAGTCGCTCGACGACCTCCAGCCGTTCGACGCCGGCGATTTTGCGCAGGGCGCTAATCGGGGCGTAGGCTCCGGGCCATGTACGCACGCACGATTCGCTACGACGGGATCTCGGAAGCGGAGTGGGAAGTCGGCAGCGGGTGGTTCGAGAACGACTACCTGCCGATCGCCGAGCAGACCGAAGGGTTCCAGGGCGCGCTGCTCCTCGTCGACCGCGAGCGCCGCAACGTCATCAGCGTCACGCTCTGGCGCGACGCCGAGACGGCCACGGCGAGCGCAGCCGCGGTGCAGAAGCACCTCGACCACTACGAGGAGCTGACGGGAATCCCCTCGCCGACCGAGACCTGGGAAGTCGCGATCGACCGCTTGACCTAGCGCTCGATCCCGAACGCGATGTCCACGGTCGTCCGGTACATCGTGATGTTGCTGCCCTCGACGACCGCGCTCATCTCGATCACGTGCGCGCCGCTGATCCCGCGCACCGTTTCAGACGCCTCGCTGACCGCGACCTGAGCCGCCGCGGCGAAGCTCTCGGGGGACTGGCCGATGACGCGGATGACCTTCGCGATGTTCGCCATTTCATGCTCCTTTGGTTGGTGAAATCTGGGAGAAAGTGCATAGCTACACTTTCCGGCCCGCCTATGTTCGACACGCTTTCCGACAAACTGCAAGCCACGCTCGGCGATCTCCGCGGCCGCGGACGCCTCTCCGAGGAGGACGTCAACAAGGCCGCGCGTGAGATTCGCCTCGCGCTGCTCGAGGCCGACGTCAACCTGAAGGTCGTCAAGGAGTTCGTCGCGCGCGTGAAGGAGCGGGCCCTCGGCGCGGACGTGATGAAGAGCGTCACGCCGGGCCAGCAGGTCGTGAAGATCGTCCACGAGGAGCTGACCGCGCTCATGGGCACGGGCGGCTCGAAGCTCGCCTACGCGGGCCGGCCGCCGACCGTGATCCTCCTCGCGGGACTCCAGGGCTCGGGCAAGACGACCTTCGCCGCGAAGCTCGCGCTGCTCCTGCGCAAGCAGGGGAAGGCGCCCGCCCTGGTGGCCGCGGACCTGCAGCGCCCGGCCGCGATCGACCAGCTCGAGCAGCTCGGCAAGCAGATCCAGATTCCGGTGTACGCGGCGCGCGGCACGACCGACGCCGTCGCGGTCGCCAAGGAGGGCCTCGAGCAGGCGAAGGCGCAGGGCCGCGACGTCGTGATCGTCGACACCGCGGGCCGCCTCCACGTGGACGCCGAGCTGATGGACGAGCTCGCGCGCGTACGCAAGGCGACGAACCCGATGAACGTGCTGCTCGTCCTCGACTCGATGACGGGCCAGGACGCCGTCTCGGTCGCCGAGGCGTTCGCCGAGCACGTCCAGTTCGACGGGCTCGTGCTGACGAAGCTCGACGGCGACGCGCGCGGCGGCGCAGCACTGTCGGTGCGCGCGGTCACGGGCAAGCCGGTGAAGCTCGTCTCGACCGGCGAGAAGCTCGACCAGATCGAGGAGTTCCACCCCGACCGCATGGCCTCGCGGATCCTCGGGATGGGCGACGTCATGACCCTGATCGAGAAGGCCGAGGCCGCCGCCACCGAGGACGAGCAGGCCGAGATGGAGAAGCGCATGCGCGCCGGCCAGTTCACGTTCGACGACTTCCTCCAGGCGCAGCGGATGATGAAGAAGATGGGGCCGATGTCGTCGGTGCTCGGCATGATCCCCGGGCTCGGCAAGGAGATGCGCGGCGTGAACATCGACGACCGCGAGCTGGGGCGCGTCGAGGCGATCATCCTGTCGATGACGCCCGGCGAGCGCGGCCGGCCTGAGATCATCAACGGCCAGCGGCGCGCGCAGGATCGCGGCCGGAAGCGGCACCACGGTGCAGGAGGTCAACCGCCTCATGGCCGCCCGCACGCAGATGCAGAAGCTCATGAAGCAGATGGGAAAAGGCAAAATGCCTAACCTGAAATCGATTGCCGCGCAACAGCGGCGCTAAAAGGGAGACGAATTGGCTACACGCATCAGGCTGGCCCGGGTGGGCTCGAAGAAGAATCCGATCTACCGGGTCGTCGTCGCCGACGGCCGCTCGCCGCGCGACGGCCGGTTCATCGAGATCGTCGGGCGCTACAACCCGCAGACCGACCCGTCCACGATCGATCTGGACCAGGCGAAGATCGACGAGTGGATCTCGAAGGGCGCGCAGCCGTCCAACACCGTGAAGCGCCTCATCAAGGCGTCCGCGGGCTCCTAGTGCCGGCCGCCGTCGAGGAGCTGCTCACGTACGTCGCGAGGAACCTCGTCGACGACGAGGAGCAGGTGCGCGTCGAGCGGATCGAGCGCGAGGACTCGGTGCTCTACGAGCTGCACGTCGCCGAGGGCGACCTCGGCAAGGTGATCGGCCGCGGTGGACGGATCGTGCGCTCGCTGCGCATCCTCGTCCGCGCCAGCGGGGCGAAGGCCGGCGAGCGCCGGCAGCTCGAGATCGTTGGGTGAGTCCTGGGTCTCGGTCGGCCGCGTCGGCCGGCCGCACGGGCTGCGCGGCGACTTCGTCGTCGAGCGTCCGAGCGAGTCGCCCGAGCGCTTCGCCGTCGGTGCGCGCGTCTACGCCGGTCGCGAGCCGGCCGAGGTGGTCTCCTCGAAACGCTCCGGCGGGCGGCTCGTGATCAAGCTCGACCGTCCCGTCGAGCGCGGCGTCGAGCTGGAGCTGCCCGAGTCGGAGCTGCCGCCTCCCGATCCCGACAGCTACTACGCGTTCCAGCTCCGCGGCCTGGCCGTGAGCGAGGAGGGGGGCCGCGACCTGGGCACGGTGGAGGAGATCGAGCCGGGGGTCGCGAACGATGTCCTGCGGCTTGATTCGGGCATCGCGCTCCCGCTCGTCGAAGCGTGCGTGCTGGAGATCGATCTCGAGGGCGGCCGCATCGTCATTGCGCCCGGTTTCGCGGGCGAAGGCTAATCTCAGAGGCCGCCCGATGCAGATCGACGTCTTCACTCTCATTCCGCCTGCCTTCGCCTGGCTGACCGAGCACCGGCCGCTCGCGAGCGTGCTCGGCTCCGAGCTCGACCTGCGCCTGTGGAGCTACCGCGACTTCACGCCGCTGCGCGCGGGCCAGGTCGACGACGAGCCCTACGGCGGCGGCGCGGGGATGGTGCTCCGCGTCGACGTCGTCTGCGCCGCGCTCGACTCGGTCTACGGCGACTGGAGCGACCGGCGGATCATTGCGCTCACCCCGGGCGGCCGTCCGCTCGACCAGCCGCTCGTGGAGGAGCTCGCGCGCGAGGATTCCCTGACGCTGCTCTCGGCCCGCTTCGAGGGCTTCGACGAGCGCGTCGTCGAGCACGTCGCCACCGACGCCGTCTCGATCGGGCCCGTACGTCCTCTCCGGCGGCGAGCTGCCCGCGATGGTGCTGCTCGACGCGGTCGCGCGGCGCCTGCCCGGCGCGCTCAGCGAGGGCAGCGGCGAGAACGAAAGCTTCTCCGAGGCGCTCGACGGCGGCATCGAGTACCCGCACTACACGCGTCCGCCCGAATTTCGCGGCTGGGGCGTTCCCGACGTGCTCCTCTCCGGCAACCACGGCCTGGTCGAGGAGTGGCGTCGTGAGCGGAGCCGCGAGCGGTCCGAGGGCGAGCGCACGCGCCGCGTGCTCCAGGGGATCCGTTGAGGAACCCCATCGACCGCCTGATGGGGCGGATCCCACCTCCGTGGCGCTCGGTGATCGACTGGGTGCTCACGATCGTGATCGCGATCGGCGCCGTCCTCGTCATCAAGGCGTACGTCGTCAACCCGTACCGGATCCCGTCCTCGTCGATGGAGCCGACGCTTCACTGCGCCCGCGGAATCGACGACGACGGCTGCGAGGCGCGCTTCTCCGACCGGGTGCTCGCGAACCGGTTCATCTACCACTTCAAGGATCCCGAGCGCGGCGACATCATCGTGTTCAAGACGCCGCCGGCGGCCGCGAGCTGCGGCGCGGGCGGCACGTTCGTGAAACGCCTGATCGGCCTTCCCGGCGACCGGATCTCCGCCCGGAAGGGCGTCGTCTACATCAACGGGAAACCGCTCTCCGAGCCGTACCTGACCGGCGCGGCGAAGAAGGAAGCCGCCTTCGAGGAGCGGGTCGTCCCGGAGGGCGAGTACTTCATGATGGGAGACAACCGCCCGCAATCGTGCGACAGCCGGGTGTGGGGCACGGTTCCGCGCGACAACATCATCGGCAAGGTGTTCGCGATCTACTGGCCGCCGCAGAGAATCGGCATTCGCTAGCATTCCTCGCCGGCTTTTCCGGCCGGACTCTTTTCATGTCGAACTCCATCGAACGCATCGAGCAGCGCCAGCTGCGTCAGATCCCGCGGTTCAAGGCCGGGGACACCGTTCGCGTGCATTTCCAGGTGATCGAGGGCCAGCGCCGCCGCGTGCAGGTCTTCGAGGGGATCGTCATCAAGCGCCAGGGCCCGGGCGCCCGCGAGACGTTCACCGTCCGCAAGAACTCGTTCGGCGTCGGCGTCGAGCGAACGTTCCCGGTGCACAGCCCGAAGATCGAGCAGATCGAGGTCAAGGCGATCGGCGACGTGAGCCGCGCGAAGCTCTACTACCTCCGCGACAAGGTCGGCAAGAAGGCCCGCGTGCGCGAGAAGCTGAACGTGCGTCCCGGCCCCGCCGTGATGGGCGCGCCGCTCGTCGTCGAGGAGGCGGAGGCCGAGCCGGTCGAGGCGGAGGAGACGCTCGTCGAGGGCGAGGAGGCTCCCGAGGCTGAGGTTGAGGTCGCCGAGGATGAGGCTCCGGTGGACGAGGCTCCGGTGGACGAGGCTCCCGAGGCCGAGGCTGTTGCGGACGACGCTCCCGCGGACGAGGCCGCCGAGGCCGAGCCCGACGCTGAAGAAGCACCCGTTCCCGCCGACAAGTAACGCTTTCGTCACAACTTCGTGCCAAAGCGGCGCGAACCCCTGGACGCGTCGGCGGCGGCCAGTATCGTGGACGGCGTGCGAAGAAGCGGCGCCAGACTCCTCTCGTTCGACCGGAAGCTCGGTGCGCGCTACGTCGCGGGTGTCGACGAGGCGGGGCGGGGAAGTCTCGCCGGGCCACTCGTCATCGGCGGCGTCCTCTTCGACTACGAGCGCCTGCGCGACCACGCCGTGCGGCCGCTGGCGCTCCTGAACGACTCGAAGCAGGTCGCACCCGAGGATCGCGAGCGGCTCTTCCACGCGGTCGCCGCGTGCGCGACGAAGGTCGTCGTGCGGGTCATCCCGTCGGAAGGGATCGACCGCGACGGCTTGCACCGCTCGAACCTGCGTGCGCTTCGCGAGGCGCTCGCCGCGCTGACGCCTCCTGCGGAGGTCTGCCTGGTGGACGGGTTCCGTCTCGGACCGCTCGCACCGCAGCACCAGGCGGTCGTCGACGGCGACACGAAGAGCGCCGCGATCGCCGCGGCTTCGATCGTCGCGAAGGTGACGCGCGACCGAGCCATGCGCCGGCTCGATGCGCTCTTTCCGCACTACGGCTTCGCGTCGCACGTCGGCTACATCACGCCGCGCCACTCCGCCGCGGTCCGCGAGCGCGGACCGAGCGAACAGCACCGCCGGTCGTTCCAGGCGCTCTGCTACGACCGTGAACTCGAAGCCGCGGCGTCTCGGGCCTGACGCCGAGCGGCGCGTCCGCCTGCACTTCCGCCTGCGCGGCTACCGAATCCTGGCCGCGAACGCCTGGGCGGGAGGAAACGAGCTCGACCTGGTCGTGCGCCGCGGAAACCGCGTCGTCGTCTGCGAGGTGAAGGCGAAGTCGGGCGACGGCTACGGCGATCCGCGCGAGATGGTCACCGAGGAGAAGGTGCGGCGGGTGAAACGCGCGGCGGAGGCGTGGCTCGCGGCGCATCCCGAGCTGCGCGACTGCGACGTGGCGCTCGAGGCCGTGGCCGTGCGCGGCCGGCGCATCGAGCGTGTGCCGTTCTGACTCCCTCTTGACACAAAGTTCGCGCAAATGGGCGGTTTCTGCCGCCTAGCCTGGAAGGGTGCTCGCGCGCGCCACCACTCATGCGCTGGTCGGCCTCGAGGCCAGGCCGGTCGAGGTCGAGGCCCATCTCCAGCGGGGCGTCCCGGCGTTCGCGATCGTCGGGCTCCCGGATCGCGCCTGTCAGGAGGCGAAGGAGCGCGTGCGCAGCGGGATCGCGAGCGCCGAGCTCGAGTGGCCGCTGCGGCGCGTGACCGTGAACCTCGCGCCCGCGGACGTCCGCAAGGAAGGCTCGGGGTTCGACCTGCCCATCGCGCTCGCAGTCCTGGCCGCGTCGCAGCAGGTTCCCGTCGGACGGCTCCGCGAGCACGCGGCGCTCGGGGAGCTGGCGCTCGACGGCCGCGTGCGTCCCGTTCCCGGCGCGATCGTCGCCGCCGAGGCCGCCCGGCGCGCGGGACTGACGCGGCTCCTGTGCGCGGCCGAGTCGGCGCCCGAGGCGGCGCTGGCCGGAGTGGAGGCGATCCCGGTGCGGCACCTCGCCGAGGCGGCGTCGTACCTGCGCGGACGGAGCGAACCCGAGCCGGTCGCGGAGCTGGTGCGCGGCGTCGCGCCGCCGCAGCCCGACCTCGGCGACGTGCGCGGCCAGGAGCGAGCGCGCCGTGCGCTCGAGATCGCCGCCGCCGGCCGGCACAACCTGCTGCTCGCGGGGCCGCCGGGCACGGGGAAGACGATGCTCGCGCGGCGGCTCCCGGGGATCCTGCCGGCGCTGACGCGCGACGAGGCGCTCGAGGTGACGCGCATCCACTCGGTCGCCGGCGTGCTCCCGGCGGGGCAGCCGCTGGTCGAGCTGGCGCCGTTTCGCGCGCCGCACCACACCGCGTCGACGCCGGCGATCATCGGCGGCGGGCCGGGCCCGCGTCCCGGCGAGGCGAGCCTGGCGCATCGCGGCGTCCTCCTCCTGGACGAGCTGGGCGAGTTCCCGCGCCCGTCGCTCGAGGGTCTGCGGCAGCCGCTCGAGGACGGGTTCGTCGCGATCGCGCGCGTGAGCGGGCGGATCGTCTTCCCGGCGCGGTTCCTGCTCGTGGGGACGATGAACCTGTGTCCGTGCGGCGCTCGCGGCGATCCGGCGGTCGAGTGCTCGTGCTCGCCGGGGCGGCTCTCGGCGTACCGGGAGAAGCTCTCGCGCGCGCTTCTCGACCGGTTCGACCTCGTGCTGACCGTGCCGCGCGCACGATCCGGCGAGGTGGCCGGGCCCGGCGGGGAGGCGTCGTCGCGGGTCGCCGGGCGCGTGGAGGCCGCGGCCGCCCGGCTTCGGGACGAACCGCCGGCGCAGACCGCCGCGTCGAAGGCGCTGCTCGCCCGCGCGGTCGATTCGCTCGGCCTGTCCGCGCGCGGCCATGCGCGGGTCGGCCGGGTCGCGACGACGATCGCCGCGCTGGCCGAAGCGTCCGAGGTCGCGCCGGAGCACGTGGCCGAGGCGCTCTCCTACCGCTCGCCGTCGGAGCTCTCGATCGCATGAGCGTTCCCGTCCTCGATCGCGGGCGGGCCGGATTCCCGCCGCTCGTCGCGCAGCTGCACGACCCGCCGAAGCGGCTCTACCTGCGGGGCGGCGCCGACCCCGAGGTGCTCGTGGCCCCCGCCGTCGCCGTCGTCGGTGCGCGCAGCGCCTCGGCGTACGGCGCGCAGATCGCCCGGATGCTCGGCCGCGAACTGGCCGCCGCGGGCCTGGTCGTCGTGAGCGGCATGGCGCGCGGGATCGACGCCGACGCGCACCGCGGTGCGCTGGACGCCGGCGGGACGACCGTGGCGGTGCTCGGCTGCGGCATCGACCGCGACTACCCGGCCCGTCATGCCGAGCTGGCGCGGCGGATCTCCCGGGACGGGCTGATCGTGTCCGAGTACGCGCCGGGCGTCGAGCCGGCGCCGTGGCGCTTTCCCGCCAGGAACCGGATCATCGCCGGCCTCGCGCTGGCCACGGTCGTCGTCGAGGCGCGCGAGCGTTCCGGCGCGTTGATCACCGCGGATTTCGCCCTCGAGCTGGGCCGTGAGGTGTTCGCCGTCCCCGGAGAGATCACATCGGCGCTCTCGGCCGGGACGAACCGGCTCATCCGGCAGGGGGCGGCGCCCTTGCTCGGCGTGGATGACGTGCTCGATGCACTCGGGATCGAGCCGCCGTCCGCGGTGACCGCGGCCGCCACGGTGTCGGATCCGGCGCGCCGCGTCCTCGAGCTCCTCGCCGACCAGCCGCGCGGCGCGGACGAGCTCACGCGCCTCACGGCGCTCGGCCCGGCCGAGATCGCGGGCGCACTCGTCGAGCTCGAGCTCTGCGGTCTAGCGTTCGAGGCCGACGGGCGCTACCGGGTGGCGCGATGACGCTGTTCGCCTCGACCCGCGCCGAAGGCTCTACGATCGCGCCGTGGGAACTCCCTACTGGCTCGATGCCTCCGCTCCGTTCTACGGCCCGCTCCCCGGCGACGAAACGGTCGACGTGGCCATCGTCGGCGGCGGGGTCACAGGTCTTGCGTGCGGCCGCGCGCTCGCCGCCGCCGGCAAGCGCACCCGCGTCATCGAAGCCCGGCGCGCCGGAAGCGGCGCAAGCGGACGCAACGGCGGTTTCGCCCTGCGGGGAACCGCAGCGCCGTATGACGTCCATCCGCTCCCGGAGGCCATGCGGGCCACCGAGGCTGCCCTCGAACGCGTCCGCGCGCTCGCCGGCGAGTCGTTTCGGGGCGTCGGAAGCCTTCGAGTCGCGAACACCGAAGACGAGCTGACCGCGGTCCGAGCCGAAGCGGACGCGCTCGCCGCCGGCGGGTTCCCCGTCGAGTGGCGCGAGCCGGGCGAGCTCCCGCCCGCGGCCCAGGGCTGGTCCCTCGGTGGGATCTTCCATCCGGGCGACGGCGCCCTCGACCAGGGAGCCTGGATCCGCCGCCTGGCCGCCCTCGCGCACGAGGCGGGCGCGGAGATCGCCGAGGACACGCGCGCCACGGCGCTCGACGGCGCGCGCGTCGAGACCGAGCACGGCGTCGTGACGGCCGACGTGGTCGTGGTCGCGACCGACGGCTACACGGACGGGCTCGTCCCGGAGCTCGACGCCGCCGTGTCGTCCGTCCGGGGCCAGGTCGTGGCGACCGAACCGGTGGCGCCGGGCGTGATCCCTTGCCCGCTCTACGGCCGGTGGGGCTACGACTACGTCCAGCAGCTTCCCGACGGTCGCATCGTGGCCGGCGGACGGCGCGACCTGGACCTCGACGGCGAGACCGGGCTCGAGGAGGCCACGAACGACCTGATCCAGGGCGGTCTCGAAGCCCTCCTGGCCGAGCTGCTCGGCGCGACGCCGCCGATCACCCACCGCTGGGCCGGGATCATGGGATTCACGGAGGACTTCCTGCCGCTGGTCGGGCCCCTGCCGGGGCGAGAGGACGTCTGGGTCTCGGCCGGCTACTCCGGGCACGGGAACGTGATGGGCTTCGCGTGCGGCGAGGCGGTCGCGGCGGCGCTCACGGGCGAGCCGCAGCCGTGGCTCGAGCCGTTCAGTCCGGGAAGGACTCTGGCCGCTCCACCGCCCGGTTGAAGAGATCGTCGTCCACGTTCCGGCCGGTGACGACGAGCACCAGCGGGCCGTCGACGTCCCCGAGCTGAGCCACGGCGGCGAGTGAGGCCGCTGCCGATCCTTCCACGCGGATCCCGGTGCGCCAGAAGGCACCCATCGCCTCGGCCATCGCGCGCTCGCTCACGGTCACGAACCGCGTGACGACCTCCCCGAGGACGTTCACGGCGGACGGGATCGCGACGCGAACCGCGAGACCGTCGGCGAACGTGGCGCTTCGGTCCGACTCGACGCAGCGGCCCGCGTGCCAACTGTCGGCCATCACCGGCGCCTCCTTCGCCGCGACGGCGATCACCGCGATCCCCGGCCAGAGCTCCTCGGCCGCGAGCCCAACTCCCCCGACGAGCGCACCGTTTCCGACCGGAACGACGATGCCGGCGGGCGGCTCGTCCAGCTGCTCTGCCAACTCGCGGGCGATCGTCCCGTAGCCCTCGTACTGCTCCCGCTCGGCGCCGTCCTCGAAGAACGGGACGCCGTCGCGTTCTGCGGCGGCCTGGCCCTCGGCCTTCACAGTGTCGAGATCGCCTGCACCGAGTCGGATCTCGCCGCCGAGCCGCTCGATGTGCGCCAGCTTCGCCTGTGTCGCACCCTCGGGCGCGTACACGACCGCGCGCAGCCCGAGCCGCTCCGCCGCCCAGGCGGTCGCGGCGCCGTGATTCCCGGTCGACGCGGTGTAGACGGCCGACGCGCCCTCTGCCCGGTAGCGCTCGAGGGTCGGGAGCGCACCGCGCCACTTGAACGCGCCGAGCTCGTGCGTGTCCTCGCGCTTCAGGAAGAGCGTCCGGTCGGCGCCGAGCTCCTCGGGCGCGCGTTCGAGTGGAGTCGGCACGGGCATGCCGCCATTCTGGCGCACTCCGGCCGCCGATAGGATCTCGCCCTTCCACCGCCGCGATGCGCAACGTCCTCGTCCTCTGTCCGCAGGAACGGGATCGGAAGGCCGTCACGGCGGCCGGTCTCGATTCCCGCTACCGCATGACCTTCGGCGGCGAGGATCTCGACCGGGTCGCGAGCTTCGACGCTCGCGCGTTCCTCGCCGAGTACGAGCAGGTCGAAGCCGATGCGATCGTGGCGACGAAAGACCAGTCCGCGCTTCTGGCGTCGATCCTCGCCGCCCGCCGTGGCCTGCCCGGCCCGTCGCCGCGCGCGGTGCTCGCGTGCCAGCACAAGCCGACCTCGCGGGCGATCCAACGTGCGGTCGCGCCCGCGTCGACGCCGGCGATCTCGCTGCTCGGACGCGACGAGCCGCTGCCGCTTCCGTACTTCGTGAAGCCGTCCGTCGGCCGCCTGTCCGAGGGCGCGGCGCGGGTAGACGACCCCGCGGATGTTCCCGAGCCGTCCGGCAACGCCTACGCGGAGCGCTACGCGGCGATCGCGGCCGAGGCGGACGCGGACGTCGGCGCGACGTGTACGGCCTCGTCGCCGAGGAGCTCCTGCGTGGCGCCGAGGTCACGGTCGAGGGCTACGTCCACCGCGGCCGGCCCACCCTCATCGGGATCACCGACTCCGTGATGTATCCGGGGACGATCAGCTTCGAGCGGTTCGAGTATCCATCTGCGCTTCCGGATGAGCGCCAGGCCGAGCTCGCCGAGCTGGCCGGGCGGCTCGCGTCCGCGCACGAACTCGACGACGCGTTCTTCAACGTCGAGTTCTTCGTCTCGGAGGAGGGCCCGCCGGGGATCGTCGAGGTGAACGCGCGCATCGCCTCGCAGTTCGCGCCGCTCGTGCTCGCGACGCACGGGCGCTCGACCTACGACGCGCTGTTCGAGCTCGCGTGCGGCGAGGATCCGCGCTGGGATCCGAGCCCGCCCTCGGGCGTGGCGGTCAGCTATGTCGTGCGAGTCTTCGACGACGCGTTCGTCGAGGCCGTGCCCGATCCCGAGGACGACCTCGAGGTCCTCGTGCGCCCCGGCTTGCTCCTGTCCGAGCAGGGCGCGAACGACGTCGGGAGCTACCGGCTCGCGATCCTCTACGGCTCCGCGCCGACCCGCGAGCAGGCGCTGGACGCTTGCCGTGAGCGAGCTGGCGCGCTCAGCTTTCGGCTTCGACCGCCGGCGCCGGCGCCGTGACAGCCGGTCCGCCGAGTGCCTCGCGGTTCGAGATCGCGAACGCGCCGATCAGCGCGCCGGCGAGACCGAGCCCGCCGGCGACGAGCATCCCGGCGCGGTAGCCGTCGATCGACCCGGCGAGCGCCTCGCCGGTCTGGTTGATCGAGAGCGGATCGGCGTCGGAGTCGGTCGACGACGCGAAGACCAGCGAGATGACGAGCCCGATCACGGCCACCGAGGTGAGGCTCCCGAGCCGGGAGAGTGTCGAGTTGACCCCGGACGCGATCCCGGCGAACTCCGTCGGCGCCGACTTGAGCGCGGTCGACGTGATGGGCGCGACGAGGACCGCGAGCCCGAAGGAGAACAGGAGCAGCGATGCGACCCCGAACGTCCAGAGGTCGGACTGCTCCGTCATTCCCATCGAAAGGAGCGCGCCGGCCCCGACGAGCGCCGGCCCGATCGTCAGGTAGAGCCGCGGCCCGTGCTTGTCGGCGAGTGTCCCGAACCGGGTCGCGAAGAGCACGAGGATGATGCTCGACGGCGTCGAGATGAGCCCGGCCTCGAACGGGCTGAACCCGAGCGTCTGCAGGTAGAGCGTGAAGAAGACGAGGTAGCCGTAGATGGCCGCGTACGTGACGAAGGTCTCCGCGTTCGCGGCCGCGAAGTTCCCGCCCTTGAAGAGCGCGAAGGGGAGCATCGGCTCGGCGACGCGCCGCTCGACGACCACGAACGCGACGAGCGCGACCGCTCCGCCGAGGAACGCCCACCAGTAGCCGGAGAAGCCCCGGTCGGCGCCCTCGACCATCCCGAACGTCAGCAGGCCGAAGGCGGTCGCGGCGAGGATGGCGCCGGGGATGTCGAGCTTGCGCGTGCCGCGCTGGCCGCGCTCCTCGCAGCGTCCGAGGTGCGCGAGCCCGATCGTTACCACTGCGAGCGGCAGGTTGAGGTAGAAGATCCACCGCCAGGACGTCCACTCGACGATCGCGCCGCCGACCGGGGGTCCGACGATCGTCGAGACGCTCGTGAACGCCGTCCAGAGGCCGATCGCGCGCCCGGCCTGGTCGCCGTAGACGGCGCGGAGCAGCGCGAGCGAGTTGGTCGTGAGGAAGGCGCCGCCGATGCCCTGGAGCGTGCGCGCGGCGATGAGCACCGGGCCGTCGGGCGCCGCGCCGGCGATCGCCGAGGCGACCGCGAACGCGGCCACGCCGGCGCTGAAGGCGGTGCGTCGCCCGATGCGGTCGCCGACCGCGCCGGCGAAGAGGTAGAGCGATGCGAGCGCAAGCGAGTAGCTGAGGAAGAGCCACTCCTGGCCGGAGAGCCCGAGGCCGAGATCCTCCTCGATCGTGGGCATCGCGACGATGACGACGGTGGCGTCGATGAACGCCATCGAGGAGCCGATCACGCAGGCCGCAAGAGTGAGCGAACGGCGGCGGTCGAGGCTCAGCCCGGACACGGCGCGAGTGTACTCCGCACGTCGCTGGTCGCTGTCGACCGGCCAAGTCGCTGGGCGCTCGCGACCCGGTTAATGCACTCGGGTGCGTGAACCTCCCCGGGGACCCCCTCTTGAACACCCCTCGCTTTTCAGCGTAACGCCAAAACCCATACGTGTCTGTGACGAACGTGCCGGGACCGTGCCGGCTTCGTGACAACTCTGTGGCGGTGGCCGGCGCTACGCAGCGAACGGCGAGCGGGCGAGCCGCGCGAGGCGGTTGATGCGCCGCGGGCTCTGCGGGGCGACCTCGGCGAGGGTTCGACCGAGAGCGTCAGCCTCGAGACCATGAGGGGGGCGCCGCCGAACCTCCTCGACGAACAGCCGCACGCAGACCGGGTCGAACTGCGTCGCGGCGCACTTCTCGAGCTCCTCGCAGGCCTCGTCGAACGTGAGCGCCGCGCGGTAGGGCCGGTCGGAGGTCATCGCGCTGAACGCGTCCGCCACCGCGAGCACGCGCGCCTCGACCGGGATCGCGTCCTCGGCGAGTCCGTCGGGATAGCCGCCGCCGTCCCAGCGCTCGTGGTGGTGCAGCACAGCCGGCTCGATCCCGCGCAGCGCGGCCACCTGGCGGACGAGCTGCGCGCCGATGCGCGGGTGCAGCTGGATGACCCCGCGCTCCTCGGCCGTGAGCTCGGACGGCTTCAGGAGGATGCCCTCGCTGATCGCGATCTTGCCGACGTCGTGGAGGAGGGCCGCGTAGACGAGCTCCTCGCGGCGGCGTGGGTCGAGCCCGAGCCGGTCGGCGACGGCGGTCACGTACATCGCGACCTCCTCGCCGTGGCCGAGCAGGAACCGGTCCTTCGCCTCGACCGCGTCGGTCAGCACGCCGACGGTCGCGAGGAACGCCTCGCGCAGGCTCTCGCGCAACCGCAGGTCGTGCAGTGCAACGCCCACCGTGTCGGCGAGCGCCATGAGCGCGTCGTCGGAATGCTCGGGCAATCCCTCGCCGGTGTCGGCGAAGACGAGCGCGCCGTCCGGGCCGCCGGCGGGGCGGAACGGAACCGTGAGGAGCGTGGACGCCTCGGCGCGCTGGCGCAGCGGTGTGCCCTGGTCGAGGGCGGTGTGCGTCGTTCGCGCCGCGGCCTCGGCGCCTCCGCCGAAGCCGTCGTCGCAGAGAACCGCGACCGCGGAGCCGTCGTCGGTGCGCGAGGCGAGCAGCCCGCGGCCGGCGGCGACGAGCGTCATCGCCGCGCGGAGCAGGACGGCGCGAAGCGGAGCGGGATCGGCGAGTGGGCCACGGTCGCGCTCGTAGCCGGCGATCTGGGCCCGAAGATTGGTCGTCCACTCGCGCGCCACCCGGCGGGCGTCGGCGTCGCCCTCGCGCAGCCGCCGCTCGGTGCGCAGCTCCTCCGCCTGCTGGTCGAGCTTCGCCTCGTAGTCGCCGCGCGTCTCGGGCATGGCCTTCTCGAGCCCCTCGACTCGGGCTCGGAGCTCGCTCTCGAGCTGGTCGTGCTCCTGCTTCTCCGTGTTGTACGTCGCGAGCGCGGCGCTCAGCTCGGTGCCGAGCCGCTCGGTCTCGGCGAGCGCCTGGCCCTGCCGGGCGACGTGCTCGGCCGTCCGCTCGTCGTACTCGGCCTTCGCCTCCTCGAGCCGTGCGCGCTCGGCCGCCCAGCCGAAGAGGGCGACCACGCCGGTCCCGATGAGGACGGCGAGGATCGGCACCGCGAAGCGCCGGTCGTCGAGCGTGGAGCCCGCGAAGGCGAGCCCGGCCGCGACGGCGGTCGTGCACAGGAAGACGGCGGTTGCGAGCCCGAGCGCGCGGTGGCGGAGCAGGAGGTGCATCGGCACCACTCCGTACCGGACCGAAGGCCGAATTCCTCCTAGCCCGCGCTTGAGCACGAGCGGCGCGCAGCTGCGCTTCGACACGTTCCCGGCCTCGTCCCACGCGCGCACGCAGAAGCGGAGCTTCAGGCCGACGCCACGCGGCGCGTGCCAGGGCACCCAGTACACGCGACCGGCCTGGCTCGGGGCGAGCTCGGTCTCGTACGACCAGAGCAGGCGGCCGTTCGCACGGAACACCCGCACGAGCTCCCGGGTCGAGCCGCTGTCGTCGCGCAACCGGTACCGGATCCCGACGTAGTTCCCCGCGCGGCCCGTCGTGCGCAGCGCCTTCACGGTCGGCGCAGCCACGTCGAGCACCGGGGGGATCGCCTCGAGCCCCGGCAGGACGTGCTCCCACGTGCCGGCGTCGGGCGCGAAATCGGTCGCCGGCCGTCCGGCGGTATCCGTCCACGAGGCGCCGATCCAGAAGCGGAACGCGGCGGTCCCGCCGAGCTCGGCCCGGTCGACGCGGATCGTCGGCCCGCTCGACCACGACGCGGCGAGCGAGTCCTGCGGCGTCTCGAAGTCCCACGCATCGTTGTGCCAGCGCGCGAGACCGACGGTGCCGGCCTTGCCGCGGATCGCGATCGCGTAGTCGGCCCCGTCGGAGGTCGGACTCCCCGAGGTGGCGTCCCGATCGACGTCCAGGAAGAGCGCGAAGAAGTCGCGGTCGCGGATCGCCGGCACGTTGGCGATCTCGACGCGAAAAGTGACGACCCCGGCCGCGTCGTTCCAGATGGTCGTGCGGGTGACATCAGGTGCCAGCCCGCTCTGGGCGTCACGGCCGGGATCGTCGAACGCCGAGCCCGCTTCCGCAGGCGCGGGGACGGAGCCGGTGAGGGACGTGGGGAGGACGGCCGCAGCGCTCGCGGCTGTGCGAGCAGCGCGGGCGTGGCGGGAACCCGGGTCCGCGCCGGCGCCGATGGGGAGCGTCAGCCCCACCGCGGCCGCCACGGCGATTCCCAAGACCCCTCTCACTCCGTCTCCCCATTCCCTCGTAGGCGGGGTGCCTCCGGCTCTCCTTCCGAAGGCTCCGCAGCCTCAGACCCCGTCGCTTGAAGAACGTCCACCGCCCCTGACGGGATACGGACGGGCCGAGGAAACAGGGCCGGAAGGACTCGAACCTTCAACCCCCGGTTTTGGAGACCGGTGCTCTGCCAATTGAGCTACGGCCCTCGGCGCGGTCATTGTAGTCGGCGCTTTGGAGCGTCCTCCTTAGACTTCCCCGGCGTGGCGCGGACGAAGCGACCGGCACTCGGGGGGCTCTTCGCGCTGATCGCCGTGGGGTTCGCCGGGATCGCGATTGCGGCGGCCATGGCGGGCGGCGGCGCGTGGGTAATCGCGGCCGCGTCGGCCCTCCTCGCGCTGTGGATGGGAGAGATGGCGTGGAGGGTCTTCCGGTGAGCGGTCGTATGCTTTGACCATGGAGGCCGGCGCTCTCGAGACCCAAGCACTCTGGCGCGAGTTCAAACGGACGGGCGACCGGGCGCTTCGCGACCGGCTCATCCTCACGTACGCGCCGCTCGTCAAGTACGTCGCCGGCCGGCTCGGCAGCGGGCTCCCGGCGCACGTGGAGGAGGGCGACCTCGTCTCCTACGGGCTCCTCGGCCTGATCGGCGCGATCGAGCGGTTCGACCCCGAGCGCGACATCAAGTTCGAGACGTACGCGATCGCGCGGATCAAGGGCTCGATCATCGACGAGCTGCGTTCGATGGACTGGGTGCCGCGCTCCGTGCGGGCACGGGCGCGCGACATCGAGCGGGCGATCGCCGCGCTCGAGGCGAAGCTCCACCGCGCGCCGAACGACGAGGAGATCTCCGCGGCGCTCGGGATCACCGAGGAGGAGTTCCAGGATTCGCTGCTCGAGATCTCCCGCTCCTCGATCGCGGCGCTCGACGAGCTCTGGGGCGGCGGTGGCGGCGGCGGCGACCCGGTGGCCCTGATCGACACGATCGAGGATCCGGAGGCGCCGCAGCCGCAGGAGGCGATGAACCAGACCGAGCTGCGCGAGGCGCTCGGCGAGGCGATCGCCCGGCTGCCCGAGCGCGAGAAGCTCGTCATCACGCTCTACTACTACGAGGAGCTGACCCTCCGCGAGATCGGCGAAGTCCTCGGCGTGACCGAGTCGCGCGTCTCCCAGCTCCACACGAAGGCGATCCTGCGCCTGAAGGCCCGCCTCGGCGGCTCAGTGCCGCAGACGTCGCCGTAGCGCGCCGAGCGGACGGGCTGCCAGGCCCCTTCTACGTCACCCGCCAGGTCTTCTTGGCAGGCGTCTTGTCCAGGTTCCCGGCGGCGTCTCGCGCCCGCACCTGGAAGACGTGGCGGCCCTTCTTGAGCTTCCGGTAGCTCTTCGGGGAGCGGCACGATGTCCAGCGGCCGCGGTCGAGCTTGCACTGGAACTTCGAGCCGGCTTCGCTCGACCGGAAGACGAACCGCGCCGTGCGGGCCTTCGTTCGTTTGGCGGGTCCCTTCGTCAGGCGGGCGTTGGGAGCGGTTGCGTCGATCTTCCAGCTGCGGCTGACGGTCGGGCCGCCATCGCCAAGTGCGTCTACCGCGTAGACCGAGAACGTGTGTGTGCCGTCCAGGAGGCCCGGGTACGTCGCGGGGGACGAGCAGACACTTGCTGGGGCTGCGTCCAGCTTGCAGCGGTAGCCGGCCGCGTTCGCGGACCCGCTGAAGGTGAATGTGGCGGCCCGGCTCGCGCGAGTCCCAGAGGGGCCCGTCAGGAGCGACGTCGTGGGCGGCATCTGCACCGATTCGCAGTCGGGGTCCGCCGTGTCGCCCGTGTCGACGGATGCCGCGTCGCCGGTGCCTGCCCCGCAGGCCACCGAGGGCTCGACAACGCCGTCCCGGGCGTGGACGGTGTCGTCCCCGCCGCCCGCGTTGAACGTGTCGATCCCCGGCCCGCCGAAGAGACTGTCCGCCTGCGACCCGCCGAGCAGGTCGTCGTTTCCGTCACCTCCGATCAGCGTCACCGAGCCGAGCGTGAAGGCCGAGGCGTTCAGCGTGTTCGGGCCGTTGTTACCGGTCAGCTCGGCGGTCTCGACGCCCACGAGCGAGTCAGTCCCGTTTCCAAGGAGCGACGTGTTCTGCAGCGTGAGGTTCACGGCGGTGCTCGCCAAGACCCTGTCAGTGCCGCCGCCACCGTCGAGGGCGTCATTCACGGCGTCGATGCCCGGATCCAGCGAGTCCTCGCCCTCGTCCCCGTTCAGCGCATCGACACCCAGCCCGCCCCTCAAGGCGTCGGTGCCGATACCGCCGCTCAGCGTGTCGGCGTCGTTGCCGCCGTCGAGGCTGTCGTCTCCGTCACCGCCGTTGAGCGTGTCGTTCCCGTCGCCGCCGTCGAGGCCGTCGTTCCCGTCGCCTCCGTTCAGCGCGTCCACGCCACCGCCGCTCGCGAGGGTGTCGTCCCCGCCGTCGCCGTTCAGCGTCTCGGTCCCGGCGCCGCCCAGCAGAGAATCGGGCCCGTCGCCGCCGTTCAGCGTTGCGCTGCCGCTGAAGCCGACCGCGTTCAGCGTGTTCGCGCCGGGTCCGCCGGTGAGGGTCGCGAGCTCGACGAAGGAGAGCGAATCGCTGCCGGTGGCGGCGCTCACGAGGCTGCCGTTCGTCAGCGTGAAGCTCGTGTCCGCGCTCTCGACCACGCGGTCGCCGGTCGACCCTCCACCATCGAGCGTGTCGCTGCCCGGGCCGCCGGTGAGCGTGTCGGCGGCCGAACCCCCCTGGAGCGTGTCGATCCCGCCGCCGCCGTCGAGCGTCGCCGGCCGGTTGTACGCGCTCGCGTTGAAGGTGTTGTTTCCGGCGTCGCCGAGCAGTCGCGCGGCGTCGATGTTGGTGATCGTGTCCGCCCCGATGCCGGACATCGTCGTCGCTGTCAGCGTGATGTCGGGATGCGTCGAATCGGCGGCCCCGACGACCGTGTCCGTGGAGGCGTCGGCGGAGCCGTCGAGCGCATCGTTCCCCAGGCCTCCGCTCAGCGTGTCCGCGCCCGACCAGCCGGTCAAGGAGTCGTTGTTGGGCCCGCCCACGAGAGTGTCGTCGCCTGCGTCGCCGTACATCGTGACCGGCCCCGGGAACGCCGAGGCGTCGATTGTGTTTCCGCCGACGCCGCCGCTGAGCGAAGCGACGTCGATGCCCACGAGCGTGTCCGTTCCCAGCCCGGTGAGGGTCGACGCCGTCAGCGTGAAGTTGACGTTGCCCGACTCGATGAGCGTGTCTGTCCCGGTTCCGGCGGTGATGGTGTCGTTCCCACCGAGGCCGGTGTAGGTCCGATTGGTGGTTGAGGTCGTTCCGCCGTTCAGCGTGTCGACGACGGCCGTGCCGATGACGGCCTCGATGTCGGTCGTGACGTTGTCGGACGGCACGAAATCAACCGGCCCGGAGTCGAGGTCCCAGTTGCCGTCGTTCGCGACGCCGTCGAACGTGACGACAACTCCGTCCGGGTCGCAGGGAGACCCCAGGCACGACTCCCAACCCGTGTAGTCCACGGTGTCGATGCCGGGCCCGCCGACGAACTGGTCGTCGTTGAAGGAGTTCACCAGCCGGTCGTTCCCGGCACCGCCGCTGTACTCGTCGTGGTTGAAGCCTCCGCGGAGAGTGTCGTCCCCGTCGTCGCCGCGAATGGCGTCGATCCCGGCGCCGCCGTCGATCGTGTCGTTTCCGCCCAGGCCGTTGATGAGGTCGCTGCCGGCGCCGCCCTCGAGCGTGTCGTGTCCGGCGCCGCCGTTGATGGTGTCGCCGCCGTCTCCGCCGACGAGGTGCTGGCCGTCGCCGAACGAGTCCGCACGGCCGGCGGTGAGCGTGTCGTCTCCCAGGCCGCCGTCGGCGAAGAGGTCGTCGAACGAGAACGTGACGTTGTTGAAGTTCGTCGCGCTGAGGGTGTCGTTTCCGTCTCCGAGGAAAAACTGCACCTGCTGGTTGAAGCACCGCACGACCGTGGGGGTGTCTTGCGCACACCCCGAACCGGTGATCGGATAGACGTCGGTAATGCGGACCCCCCAGGTGGGGTCAGGGCCGACGTGCTCGACCACGAGGTTGTTGATCTCGCCCGGCGCCGCCGTGAAAACTGCTGGCCCGGAGATCGAGGGCGCCGAGATGCTTCCAGCACCCGCGGGCGAGGCGAGGGCGAGCGCTCCGAAAAGCGCGAACTGGATGATGGCGAAGAAGCGCACTGGACCAGCCTCGGATGAAAGCACCTCCCATGGGGCGTTACAACTCGGCGAACCGCGTTGGCGTCTCCGTACGGGCGACCGTTCGTTTCGTCCAGTCGAATCCTTCTCGGTAGACTCGCGGACCCTATGGCTGCTTACGAATCCGGGAAGATTCGCAACGTCGCGGTCGCCGGTCACCGGGGCACCGGAAAGACGTCCCTGGTCGAGGCGATGCTCTTCCAGGCGGGCGCGGTCAACCGGCTCGGGCTGGTCGATCAGGCGACCACGGTCTCCGACTGGGAAGAGGAAGAGCACAAGCGGCAGATGTCGCTGTCGGCCGGGCTTTGCCACCTCGAGTGGCAGGGCCGCAAGGTCAACCTGATCGACGCGCCGGGCGATCCCGGGTTTCAGGCCGACGCCATCGCCGCGCTGCGCGTCGTCGAGGGCGTCCTCCTCGTCGTCAACGCCACCGCCGGCGTCGAGGTGCAGACCACCCGTGTCTGGAACCGCTGCGAGGAGCTCGAGCTCTCGCGCGTGATCTTCGTGAACATGCTCGACCGCGAGCGCGCCGACTTCTTCACCGCGCTCGACGGGATCCGCAGCCAGTTCTCCGACCGCTGCTACGCGATCCAGATTCCGATCGGCCACGAGCACGAGCTGAAGGGCGTCGTCGACCTGCTCCACATGAAGGCCTACCTCGACCCGAACGGCCAGCGGGAGGGCGAGCCGGTCGAGATCCCCGAGGAGGTCGCCGCCCAGGCCGCCGAGTACCGCACGAAGCTGATCGACGCGGTCGTCGAGACCGACGAGGCCGTCATGGAGCGCTACCTCGAGGGCGAGGAGATCGGGGGAGAGGAGCTCGCCGCCGCGCTGAAGAACGCCGTTTCGCGCGACGAGATCTTCCCGGTCACCTGCGGCTCCGCGACCAAGAACCTCGGCACGGACGGCCTGCTCGACCTGATCGTCGAGGGCGTCCCGTCGCCGGCCAAGAAGCCGCTCGCGATCGACACGCCCGACGTGGCGAACTCCGCGTTCGTGTTCAAGACGCTCGCCGACCCGTTCGCCGGGCGCATCACGATCTTCCGCGTGCTGACCGGCGAGGTGAAGGCGGACTCGATCCTCGTGAACGGCCGCACGCACGGGAAGGAGCGCCTGGGCCAGCTGCTGCTCCTCCAGGGGAAAGACCACACGACCGTCGACGGCTTCGCGGCCGGCGACATCGGCGCCGTCGCCAAGCTGAAGGAGACGACCACCGCCGACCTGCTCCTCTCCGAGGACAAGCCGGCCGAGCCGCCGTCGCTCGGGTTCCCGTCGCCGGTCATGAGCTTCGCGATCACGCCGAAGGCCAAGGGCGACGAGGACAAGGTCGTCACCGCGCTGCGCCGCCTGGTCGAGGAGGACCCGACGCTCGTGCTGCGCCGCGACGACCAGACGGGCGAGCAGCTCCTCGCGGGCCTCTCGCAGATGCACGTCGAGGTCGCCGTCGAGCGGATCAAGCGCCGCTTCGGCGCCGAGGTCGAGCTGCACCAGCCGCGCGTGCCCTACCTCGAGACGATCCGCAAGGAATCGCGGGCGCACTCGCGCTACAAGAAGCAGACCGGCGGCCGCGGCCAGTTCGGCGACTGCACGATCGTGCTCGAGCCGATGGACGGCCACCAGGGCTACGAGTTCGTGGACAAGATCGTCGGCGGCGTCATCCCGCAGAGCTTCCGCCCGGCCGTCGACAAGGGGATCCAGGAGGCGATGC
The DNA here is from genome assembly GCA_963760815.1 of uncultured Actinomycetes bacterium. Lineage (GTDB taxonomy): Bacteria > Actinomycetota > Thermoleophilia > Gaiellales > Gaiellaceae > CAVRUF01. The sequence goes on along the minus strand of CAVXEJ010000004.1, from coordinate 1,314,029 downwards.
ACACGGGCGAGCTCGCCGGCGCGCCGGTGCAGGGCGTCCGCGTCATCCTCGTGGACGGCAGCTACCACACGGTCGACTCCTCGGAGATGGCGTTCAAGATCGCCGGCTCGATGGCGTTCAAGGAGGCCTACGCGGCCGCGGATCCGGTGCTGCTCGAGCCGATCATGTCGCTCGAGGCCACGGTCCCCGACGACGCGGTGGGCGCCGTGAACGGCGACCTGAATTCACGTCGCGGCCGCTTGCTCGGGATGGAGCCCGCCGCGGGGATGACGACCATCAAGGCCGAGGTGCCGATGGCCGAGTTCCTCACCTACTCCCAATCGCTGACGTCGCTCACCGGCGGCCGCGGCGACTACGTCATGAACTTCCTGCGCTACGAGGAAGTGCCGACGCACGTTGCCCAGAAGATCGTCGACGAGACGAAGCGTGCGCGGGACGAGGCGAAAGCGTCATAGATGCCTCCCAACCGCCTCCACGCACCAAGCTGATGCAAATCCGGCGGCAGGAGGATTTCCGAGTCTGCGCCGTCTGCGAGAGGACGATCCTCCAGGGCGAGCGCTCGGCGCGCTACAGCCCCGGCGGCGAGGTGTGGGTCGACGTGTGCCCGCTCTGCATCGAGATCGCGAACGAGCGCGGCTGGGTGAAGGAGGGCAGCCCGACGACGCCGCTCATGGCCGAGGAGCCGCGCCACACGCGCCGGCGCCGGTTCGGCGGCCTCGGCGGCCTGTTGGATTCCCGCCCGCCGGAGCCCGAGCCGGTCGTGTCGGAGCCGGTGCTCAGGCGCCTGTCCCCGGAGGAGCAGCATCTGGTCGAGGCGGCCGAGCTCTTCAACAAGAGCCCGTACAGCCGCACGATCGCCGGCGTTGCGAAGAGCCTCGGCGAGGCGCGCGTGAGCATGATCCCGCTGTCCGGGACGATTCCCGAGATCGTGATCACGATCGCCTGGGAGATCTCCTGGTACCAGTACCGCGTCGTGTTCGACTCGTCCCAGCCGGTGCGTCTCGAGGAGCGCGGCCAGGACGTGGACGAGGTCGGCGAGCGGTATCGCCACTGGAACGCGAGCTTCGAGCCCGACACGCTCCTCCGTCCCGATATCCCGCGCTTTTAAGGAGAGCTCGGCGAGATCGGCCTGAGCCCCTGGGCCGCGCTGGGCGGCGCGATGCGGCGTCCTCGGTTGTGTTCGTATTGCCAATACGAACACAACCTGCGTCCTTGCCTCGCACCGCCCAGCGCACCCCATGAGCGAGGCAGATCTCACCAAGCCCTCCTGGCTGGGCTCCGGTCCGGGGTCTACGATTCGACCACAGTGATCTACTGCGTCGTCCCCCCGGAGCTGAAAGACGAGCTCTACGACCGGCTCGTCGAGCACTACGCCGACAACCCGAACGTGACGGTCATCATCGACCGGCGCACCGGCCCGGACCGACGCTCGGCCGGCGGCTCGTTCCAGGGAGGAAAGCGCCAGGTGCGAGATCGCCGCCGCGGCCGCGTCCCCGGCACTTTCCCGGACACCGAGCCACCCGAAGCGGCCTAGTCCTAGTAAACGACCGCCGACTGGTCTAACTTGCCAGGCACGATGCGCTCTCGGATTGGGGTCTGCTCGCTCGTCGCGCTCTGCGCACTCGTCTTTGCCGCGGCCGGACAGTCCGCGATCACGCCCGGGACGACGACGCTCGCCGGCGGCGACACGATCGGGTCGTCCCTGACGCCCACGAAGCTGTTCGACCGCCATTCGACCGCGGCGAGCTGGCACGACGGCTCCCTCGTGCAGGCCGGCACGATCGACTGCGTCACGGGCGCGGCGATCCTCGGCGGCACGTACGTCGGCTGGTTCGGCGAGGTCGGCGCGAGTCCGGTCGTTGACCAGACCTACTACATCCGCGTCGGCTGGGGGATCACCGCGAACCCGTGCACGGGTGGCGCGTACGTGCACGTCGAGTTCGGGCTGCCCTCGTTCACGTCGCTTGCGATCACGAGCCAGAACAAGGTGCGCTGCTTCTACAAGAGCCCGAACGCGTCGAACATGAGCGAGGCGCCGAACGGCTGCCCGCAGTCGCCGACGTCGATCGGCATCTACGGCGGTCTCAGCTTCGATCCGGTCGGCGCGAGCGCCTGGCCGTCGGCCTTCGGCTCGCTCTTCGAGATCTGGGTTCCGGTCAAGACCACGCAGCCGCTCACCGGCCTGATCACGAGCCAGGGCTGCTCTGCGTGCCTCTACGCGGGTGTGTGGATGATCGACGGCTGGGACAGCCCGTGGCTCTTCCCCGTGCAGGGCGTCTACGTGAAGCAGAAGGCAAACCCGCCGGCCGCGCCGCAGCCGTATGTGGACTACCCGACGCCGACGAACAGCGCCGGCGGCTCCGGACTATGGACGACCTCGGGCTTCGTCTACACGGAGGGAACCAGCGGGAACATCTACACGGACATCCGTGAGGGCACCAGCGGTGCCTGGGCTCTGCGCACCGATCCGAGCCTCGTCGGGCCGGGCGCGTGGCGCATCGACCAGGCGTGGGCCGGCCTTCAGCCCGGCCACACCTACTCGTTCCGGGTCTGCTACGACCCGAGCATGAGCGCCGAGGTGTGCGGCGTCTCGCAGGCCTTCACGCTCCCGGGAGGGACCGACACGACCGCGCCGATCACGGGGATCGTCGGCAAGCCGAAGGCGCTCTCGAATTCAAAGACGGCCACGTTCACGTTCACCTCGAACGAGCTCGGCTCGACGTTCCGCTGCAAGCTCGACGGCGGCTCGGTCACACCGTGCACCGCCCCCGTCTACTCGAACCTCACGCCCGGCAGCCACCACTTCGAGGTCTACGCCGTCGATGCGGCGACCAACCCCGACGCCACTCCGGCGATGTACGACTGGACGGTTGACCTGTCGAAGCCGAACACCTCGTTCACCAAGAAGCCGCCGGCGACGACGTCGTCCTCGAGCGCGGTGTTCAAGTTCAAGTCGTCCGAGGCCGGCTCGAAGTTCATGTGCAAGCTCGACAAGAAGGCGTGGGCCGCGTGCCCGGCGTCGAAGACGTACAAGAACCTCTCGAAGGGCAAGCACAAGCTGAGCGTCTACGCGATCGACCGCGCGGGGAACAAGGATCCCTCGCCGGCGACCGCCTCCTGGCGCCGCACCTAGCGTCCCGCTCATAGAATCGCTCCCGGCGAAGCGACGAAAGGGAGCGATGGCGACGACTGGCGCGACGACGTACCGAAACTACATCGGCGGCGAGTGGGTGGACGCGGCCGGTGGCGAGACCTTCGAGACGACCAACCCGGCGAACGGCGACGTGCTGGGGATCTTCCCGCTCTCCGGAACCGAGGACATGGAGCGCGCGATCGAGGCCGCGAAGGCCGCGTACGTCGACTGGCGCCTCGTGCCGGCGCCGAAGCGCGGCGAGCTGCTCTTCCGCGTCGCCCGCAAGTTCGAGGAGCGCAAGGACGAGCTGACCGAGCAGATGGTGCGCGAGATGGGGAAGGTGCGCGCCGAGGCCGCGGGCGACGTCCAGGAAGCGGTCGACATGACGTACTACATGGCCGGCGAGGGGCGCCGCATGTTCGGTCACACGACTCCGTCGGAGCTCCCCGACAAGTTCATGATGTCGACCCGCAACCCGGTCGGCGTCGTCGGCGCGATCACCCCGTGGAACTTCCCGATCGCGATTCCGAGCTGGAAGATCGCGCCTGCCATCGTCTGCGGGAACACCGTCGTCTTCAAGCCCGCCGGCGACACGCCGCTGCTCGCCGAACTCTTCGTCGAGATCTTCGAGGAGGCGGGTCTGCCGCCGGGCGTCCTCAACATCGTGCACGGCGAGGGGAAGACGGTCGGCGAGTACCTCGTCACGCATCCGGACGTGCCGCTCATCTCGTTCACCGGCTCGCGCGACGTCGGCGCGCAGGTGCAAACGAACGCCGGGCCGTTCCTGAAGAACGTCCACCTGGAGCTCGGCGGCAAGAACGCGATCATCGTCATGGACGACGCGGACGTGGATCTCGCCCTCGACGGCATCCTCTGGTCGGCGTTCGGCACGTCGGGCCAGCGCTGCACGGCGGCCTCGCGCGTGATCGCGGGCAACAAGGTCTACGACGAGCTGGCGGAGCGCCTCGCCGAGCGCGCCTCGGCCATGACGCTCGGCGACGGGCTCGAGGACTCCACGGACGTCGGGCCGGTCATCAACCGCGCCGCGCTCGACAAGATCCACTCGTACACCGAGATCGGGAAGGGCGAGGGCGCCGAGCTCCTCACGGGCGGCGAGATCGCCACCGAGAACGGCCTCGACAAGGGCTTCTTCTACCGCCCGACCGTGTTCAGCGAGGTCGACCCCGGCATGCGCATCGCCCAGGAGGAGATCTTCGGCCCGTCCGTCTCGCTCATCCGGGCGAGCGACGTGGACGAGGCGATCCGCATCTCGAACGGCGTGCGCTACGGCCTGTCGTCCTCGATCTTCACGCGTGACGTGAACAAGGCGTTCAAGGCGATCCGCGACCTGAAGACGGGGATCACGTACATCAACGCCGGCACGACCGGCGCCGAGGTGCATCTCCCGTTCGGCGGCGTGAAGGACACCGGCAACGGCCATCGCGAGGCGGGGCAGGCGGCGCTCGACTTCTACACCGAGTGGAAGTCGGTCTACGTGGACTACTCCGGCAAGCTCCAGCGCGCGCAGATCGACAACGCGTGAACCGCAAGCTCGTCGCCTTCGTCCCGCGCGAGGCCGTCGACCCGGTGCGGGAAGCGCTGTTCGCGGCGGGCGCGGGGCGGATCGGCGGCTACGAGCGCTGCTCCTGGTACACGCTCGGGACGGGCACGTTCCTGCCGCGGCGAGGGAACCGACCCGCAGGTGGGCGAGCCGGGGCGCGAGCAGCGCGTCTCGGAGGTGCGGCTCGAGACGGTGTTCCCCGAGGAGCTCCAGGACGAGGTGATCGCGGCCTTGCGGGCAGCGCATCCCTACGAGGAGCCCGCGTTCGACATCTACGCGCTGCTGTGAAGGCTCGGTTGTTCACGGACGGAGGCGCGCGCGGCAACCCGGGCCCGGCCGCGTACGGGTTCGTGCTCGAGACCGACGACGGAACGGTGCTGGCCGCCGAGGGCAAGGCGATCGGCGTGGCCACGAACAACGTGGCGGAGTACTCCGCCCTGGTTGCGGGCCTCGAGCGCGCCGCCGAGCTGGGCGTCGACGACCTCGAGGTCGTCTCCGACTCCGAGCTCCTGGTGAAGCAGATGACCGGCGTCTACCGCGTGAAGAACGAGGCGCTCCAGGATCTCGTGAACGACGCGTCCCGCCAGGCCCGCCGCGTCGGCCGCGTCCGCTACACCGCCGTGCGGCGCGAGCACAACAAGCTCGCCGACCAGCTTGTGAACGAAGCGCTCGACGCACTCGGCTAAACTCGAACGGCTACGCGGATGTAGCTCAGTTGGTAGAGCGTCTGCTTGCCATGCAGAAGGTCGTGGGTTCGAGTCCCATCATCCGCTCTCAGGAACCATGCGGGGTCCCGCTGTTTCGGAGCGAACGCGGCGGTCGTAGGTCAGCGTCTGGGTCAGCATTGGACGGCTCAGATTCCGAACCCAGCAGCGGTCGCGCGAGCCAGAACGTCCTCGTTTACGTGCGCCTGGTCGCGTCGATCGCGGGCGTATAGGCGCAGCGTCACGGCGGGGTTTGCGTGTCCGGCTGTGGGCGTTCGTCGTCGTCCACGGGTGCATAAGACGGTCGGGCCGTGGAATCGGCTTCTGCCCTGCGGCGACGCGACCTGTACGGCCTGCTACCCGCCCCGGCCTCGGCGGCGGGCGCGACTACAGCCGTAGGTCAACAAGGGCCGCCAACACGTCGCCTTCGAAGGCGGACCGGACGAGGGTTAGCATGCTGTGGCCGTGAACAAGGTTCCGCTGACGGCGCCCGAAGGAGTAAGAGATGAGATCGCCGCACAAAAGCGACGAAGCTGTGGAGTCCCAGCATGTGCCTGTGAGCGCGGCAGTGGCAACGAGGGGGCCGATCCCGACCCCTGCGTTCGGGGAGCGGGTCGTGGGCGCGGCGGCGATCGCGTTGGTAGCGTCGTTGGTCATCCAGAATGCGGTGCTGGTCTGGGCCGGAGCGCCCGGCTTCGGCGACCCGATCGAGAAGGTGCTCGCCTTCCACGCGGAGAACCGGGGCGCGGTCGCGATCGCGGTCGGCTCAGAGGCGCTGAACCTGCCGCTGCTGCTCGTGTTCGTGACCGGTCTCCACGGGCTGGTCGGGCGTCGCGGGGGTGCGGGCGCCGACTGGTCGCGCCTCGCGGTGGCCGCGGGCGCGACTCTCGCGGCGGTCTTCGCGCTCTACGCCGTTCTGTGGAACGGAGTCGTATTGTCCGCCGGCGGTCTCGCCGAGCCGAGCCCGCTGTTCGAGCTCGTCTGGCAGCTGCATGCAGGAGCATTCGCTCTGGCGCTGTCGGCGCTCGGCACCACCTTCATCGGCGCGGCGCTGGCGGCGCATGCGAGTCGGCTGGCGGCGCCGTGGCAGCGTGTGCTCGGCGTGGCCGGGGGAGGCCTGCTGATCGCCGCCGGGGTGGCCAACCTCGCGATCGCTGACGGCTCGCCGATCCTGTTCGTGGGGCTGCTCGGCTACGCCGCCTGGCTCGTGTGGCTGCTGGTGACCGGGGTACGGCTGGTTCTGACGCCCAGGAAGGTCGGCGCTGCCTAGGAACCGTTCCCGCCACGCGGCAGCCCCGATACAAAGATTGCGTCCATCATGCCAGCGGCCCGGCCCGGCGAGGACCCTACGGCGTGGCGATGCGGGCGCCTAGACGGCTGTTTCGGACACGTTCGCGCCGGGCGACCTTCTGCCTGTTCCGCAGAAGGTCGCCTAGGTCAGCTTTTTGGTCAGCATTGTGCCCCGTCGAGGGGCATCATCCGCGATACGCCCTCGGACAGAATCCCGCTCGGCATGCGCCTTCGTACCGTCCTCGATCCCGGCTGTAGCCTCCCCGGCTTCCTTGCCATGCAGAAGGTCGTGGGTTCGAGTCCCATCATCCGCTTCGACGCGTCACCTGGACCTCGCTACGGCGGGGTCTTCGTCTTAACCGGGGCTCGAACGTCGCTGGGCTATGAAGATCCTGAGGACGAATCCCTCAGGGCGGCTTCGATTCGTTCGAGCCGCTCGTCCATCCGCTCGAACTGTTCGGGCGTCGGACCCGACCCGGCGCGCGTGCGCGCGACGAACGTGCTCGTGATCGCGGCGGTGATCACGGTGAGGAAGCTGATCCCGAAGAGCATGACCGCCGCGGCGAGAGACCTTCCGGCGACGGTGGTCGGCACGGCGTCGCCGTATCCGACCGTCGTCACGGTCTGAACGGCCCACCACAGCCCCAGGCCGACGGATGGGTAGCTCTCGTGGTCGAGGACGGTCATGAGGAAGCCGGCCAGAAGCGTCATCACGATCGACGTTACGGCGATCAGGACGGCGGCGCCGCGCGGCGTTGTCGCGCGGTCGACGGCGCGATCAAGGCGTTTCTCGATCCTGGTCTCGCCGGGCATCGCGGTGCGCTTCGCTTCTTCGCGTCCCAGTCCTGCCGCCGCCACTTCGACACACTTGCCGCCTTGCCACTTGTGGGCGCAAGCACTTAGGTTTCTGGGATGGCCGAAGCTGCATCACGCAGCACGGTGCTAATCCTTGGCGGCGGGTTTGGCGGCATCGGCGCTGCGCGGAAGCTGAAGGACGCCGACGCGGATGTCGTCCTCGTCGACAAGCACGACTACCACACCTTTCAGCCGCTCCTGTACCAGGTCGCGACCGACCTGCTCGAGGAGGCGGCGGTCGGCCACCCACTTCGCGACCTCTTCCACGACCAGCCGAACGTGGCCGTTCACCGCGACACGGTGACGGCGATCGATCTCGCCTCGCGCACCGTCCAGTTCGAGGAGCTGGCGCCGATCACGTACGACTACCTCGTGCTCGGCCTCGGCGCCGACGTGAACTTCTTCGGGACCGAGGGCGCCGAGGAGCACGCGTTCCCGATGTACACGCTCGCCGATGCTCTGCGCCTGCGCAGGCACGTGCTCGAGAAGTGGGAGGCGGCCGACAAGGACCCGTCGCTGATCGAGGACGGTGCGCTGAACGTCGTCGTCGTCGGCGGCGGGCCGACGGGGATCGAGAGCGTCGGCGCGATGGCCGAGCTCTATCGCCACAGCTTCTCCAAGGACTACCCGGGGATTTCGCAGGATGAGGCTCGGCTGACCCTCGTCGAGGCCGGCCCCGAGCTCTTCTCGATGTTCAAGCCCGACATCCGCGAATACACACACGAGACCCTCGAGGAGTTCAGCGTCGAGGTGATGACCGGCGAGGCCGTCGCGAAGATCGCTCCCACGCGCGTGACGCTCAAGTCGGGGGCAGAGCTGAAGGCGCACACGCTCGTTTGGGGGGCGGGGCTGCAGGCGAACGCGATCTCGCAGTCGCTCGGCATCGAGTTGGAGCGCGGGAACCGCGTGCCTGTCGGGTCCGACCTCAGCATTGCGGACCATCCAGAGGCGTTCGCGACCGGCGACGTCGCCTGGATCCACGACGAAGAGACGGACTCGATCCTGCCGCAGCTCGGGTCGGTCGCGCTCCAGTCGGGCGAATGCGCCGGCGAGAACATCGCGCGGCTAGTCGCGGGCAAGTCGACGAAGCCGTTCGAGTACAAGGACAAGGGCACGATGGCGACGATCGGCCGCGGTGCCGCGGTCGTGCAGTTCAAGCACGGCAGGACTCTGAAGGGCAAGTCCGCCTCCCTCGCGTGGGGCGCCGTCCATCTGGCGCTGCTCTCGACCGGCGAGGACCGCGCCAAGGCGATGGTGGACTGGACCTGGGCCGGGTTTTCGCACGAGCGGCCGGGCCGGATCAGCGTGGACACCGACGAGCGGCGACACGGGTCGCCGGCCGTCGAAGAGGAGGGACAATGACCGATCAGAAACCTTGCGACGTTCTCGTCATCTTCGGGATCACCGGCGATCTCGCGCGCGTGATGACGTTCCATTCGCTGTACCGGCTCGAGAAGCGCGGGCTCCTCGACTGCCCGATCGTCGGCGTCGCGTTCGACGACTGGACGCTCGACCAGCTCATCGAACGTGCGCGCGACTCGATCGTCGCGACCGGTGAGGAACTGGACGACGAGGTGTTCGCCCGCTTCGCCAAGCGGTTCTCCTACCTCCACGGGGACTTCACGGACGACGCCACGTACACCCAGGTCGCGGAAGCGATCCGGGACGCGCAGAGCCCGGTCTTCTACCTCGAGGTGCCGCCGTCGCTCTTCGGCACGGTCGTCGGTGGACTCGCCAAGGCGAACGTGACGACGAACGCGCGGGTCGTCGTCGAGAAGCCGTTCGGGCACGACATGGCCTCGGCTCGTGCCCTCGCCGAGGAGCTGCACCAGTTCATCGACGAGTCGCAGCTCTACCGGATCGACCACTACCTCGGGAAGATGGGGATCGAGGAGATCATCTACCTCCGCTTCGCGAACACGATGCTCGAGCCGGTGTGGAACCGGAACTACATCGAGTCGGTTCAGATCACGATGGCGGAGGACTTCGGCGTCGAGGACCGCGGCCACTTCTACGACCCGGTGGGCGCGCTGCGTGACGTCGTGGTCAACCACCTCATGCAGGTCGTCGGTATGACTGCGATGGAACCTCCGGCCGGCGGTGACGCGAAGACGCTCCAGGAAGCGAAGGTCTCCCTCTTCCGCGCGATCGCCCCCGCCGACCCGGCGTCCTACGTCCGTGGGCAGTACGACGGTTACCTCGACATCGACGGGGTCGCTCCGGACTCGAGCACGGAGACGTACACCGCGCTGCGTCTCGACATCGACAACTGGCGCTGGGCGGGAGTCCCGTTCTTCATCCGCGCAGGGAAGCGGCTCCCGGTCACCCAAACCGAGGTCCGGCTCGTCTTCAAGCATGCGCCTCGCCTCGGGTTCGCGGCGTTCGAACGCCGGCCGGAGCCCAATCAGTTCGTGATCAAGCTCGATCCCTCCACGGGCGCTCGCATCGTCCTCGACGCACATCGAGTCGACGCCGCCACCGCGGCGCCGATCCAGTTCGACGTCGAGTTCTCCGATGAGGGCGGCGAGGGTGCAACGCCGTACGAGGTTCTGTTGCACGCGGCGCTGGTCGGCGACAGCATGCGATTCACGCGCCAGGACGGCATCGAGCAGGCCTGGCGGATCATGCAGCCGCTGCTCGACGAGCCTCCGCCGGTTCATCCGTACGCGCCCGGATCGTGGGGCCCCGAGGCCGCCGACAAGCTCGTCGCGGGGCACGGCCGCTGGCAGGCGCCGTGGGTGGCGTCATGAGCGACGCGAAGAAGGCCCCGCAGAGCGCCGCCGCACCCTCGCCGTTCCCGCCGATCGCCGACTACGCCTTCCTGTCCAACTGCCACACGGGCGCGCTCGTCGCGCCCGACGGGGCGATCGACTGGCTCTGCGTTCCGTCGTTCGATTCACCCAGCGTCTTCGGGAGCCTGCTCGACCGCGAGGCCGGGTTCTTCAGGCTGGGGCCGTTCGGGATCAACCATCCGACTGCACGAACCTACGACCCGGGCACCAACGTGCTCGTCACTACGTGGAAGACGCCGGTCGGCTGGATCGTCGTGCGCGACGCGCTGACGATGGGACCTCGCTCGCACGAGGACGAGATCACGCCGCACACCAGGCCTCCGGCCGACGACGACGCCGAGCACCTGCTCGTGCGCACCATCGAGTGCCTCGAGGGATCGGTCGAGATCGAGCTCATCTGCGAGCCCGTCTTCGACTACGGCCGGGCGCCCGCGGAATGGGAGCTCGTCGACGGCGGCACGAACGCCGCGGACGCCCGGGCAAGGGGCAGACGATCCGCCTTCGCTCCGACATCGCGCTCGGCATCGAGGGCGGCCGCGTGCGCGGGCGTCACGTCCTGGGTCCGGGCGAGCGCGCGTACTGCGCCCTCTCGTGGGCGGAGGAGCTCGCCACTCCCGAGGACGCCGCGGACGCCCAGTCGCGGATCGACGCCACGGTGCGCTACTGGCGCGGCTGGCTGGGACGGGCGCGCATCCCGGATCACCTCTGGCGCGACCCGATCCAGCGCTCCGCGCTTGCGATCAAAGGGCTCACGTACATGCCGACCGGAGCCACGGTCGCCGCGCTCACGACCTCGCTGCCCGAGACGCCGGGAGGCGAGCGCAACTGGGACTACCGCTACACCTGGATGCGCGACACGACGTTCACCCTCCAGGCGCTCCACTACCTGAACCTGGAGTGGGAGGCCGACGAGTTCATGCAGTTCGTCGCCGAGATCGAGCCGAACGAGGACGGCTCGCTCCAGATCATGTACGGCATCGACGGCCGGCGCGATCTCACCGAGTGGACGCTCGACGAGCTCTCCGGCTACGCGGGCGCCCGTCCGGTCCGGATCGGCAACGGAGCGTTCGACCAGCGCCAGAACGATGTCTACGGCGCGGTGCTCGACTCGTTCCTGCTCCACACGCGCCGGAGCAACCGCCTGCCGCGCGCCCTCTGGCCGATCGTGCAGAAGCAGGCCGAGTGCGCAACCAACGTCTGGAAGGAGCCCGACCAGGGGATCTGGGAGGCGCGCGGCGCGCCGCAGCACTACGTGTCGTCCAAGCTCATGTGCTGGGTCGCGCTCGACCGGGCCGCGAAGCTCGCCGAGATCCGCGGGGATCCCGAGCTGCAGGCGACCTGGAGCGCGACCGCGGACGAGATCCACAAGGACATCGTCGACCACGGCATCAGCGACCGCGGCGTGCTGCGCCAGCACTACGCGACGGAGGCGCTCGACGCGTCCACGCTCCTGGCGGCGATCTTCGGATTCCTGCCGCCCGACGACGAGCGCCTCCGGAAATCCGTGCTGGCCGTGGCGGAGGAGCTCACCCAGGACGGCTTCGTCCTGCGCTACCGGACCGAGGAGACCGACGACGGCCTCTCGGGCGAGGAGGGGACGTTCCTCATCTGTTCGTTCTGGCTCGTCTCCGCGCTCGCGATCGTCGGCGAGATCGGCCGGTTGCCGCCGCAGGTAGACGAACCAGTACACGGCGCCGACCATGATCGCGCCGCCGATGACGTTGCCGATCGTGACCGGGAGCAGGTTGTCGGCGAAGAAGTTCGACCAGGTCAGGCTCGAGAGGTCGGGCTGCGGGTCGAGGCTCGCGACGAAGGCGTCGTCCGTCTTGATCAGGAGCGCGATCGGGATGAAGTACATGTTCGCGACCGAGTGCTCGAAGCCGGCCGCGACGAACGCGGCGATCGGCGGAACGATCGCGAGGATCTTGTCGGTCGTCGTGTGCGCGCCGTAGGTGAGCCAGACGGCGAGGCAGACCAGGGCGTTGCACAGCATCGCGAGCGCGATCGCCTCGACGAACCCGAGGCTCGTCTTCGCCGTTCCGATCGCGAGTGCCGTCTGCCCGACGGCGCCGTCGCCGAAGGTGTACTGCTTCGACGCAAAGAGCAGGATCGCGGTCGCGAGCGCGCCGACGAAGTTGCCGATCCAGACGATCGTCCAGTTCCCGAGCAGTCTCGCCGTGGAGACGCGGCGGCTCGCCCAGGCCATGACGATCAGGTTGTTCCCCGTGAAGAGCTCGGCGCCCGCGACGACGACGAGGATCAGGCCGAGCGTGAACACGAGCCCGGCAAGGAGTCGCACCACGCCGTACGGCATCGTGCCTCCGCCGGCGGCGACGGTCGTCGCGAAGATCGCGCCGAGCGCGATGAACGCTCCGGCGAGCACTCCGAGGATGAAGAGCTCGAGGACGGGCAGACTTGCTTTCGCTACCCCGACGGACTCGGCCTTGCGCGCGACGTCGGCCGGGGGGAGCGCGTCGAGCCCGATCGGCGTGAAGGCCGGCTCCGCCATCCGGGCGTGCTTCGCGGCCTGCCAGAAAATCCCTGCCGAAATGGGGGACGCCGAGCCCTCGCGGCGCCGATACGTTGAGCTCGTGGCGCGTCCCTCCGTTCCCGCTGTTTTGCATGCCGAAGTTCCGGTGGCGCCGCCGAAGCATCTCGTCGAGCGGCTGCTCGTCTTCGGGGCGCTCGCGCTCTCGCTCGCGGCCGCGGACATGGCGACTAAGGAGTACGTGCCGACGCCCGACGTCGGGCTGCACCCGCGCTCGTTCGCCTGGGCGCTCGGCTCGATCGTCCTCATCGCGGCCGCGGTTCCGCTGCTCCGCCTGCCCTCGTGGTCGGTCGCCGTCGCAGCCGGAGTGATGGCCGGCGGCACGCTCGGGAACCTCGTCTCCGCGCTCGTCTACGGCGGGAACGTGCCGAATCCGATCCTGATCGGCGACTACGACGACCGCGGCATCGCGTTCAACCTCGCCGACCTCTTCACGTTCTTCGGGATCGTCGCGCTCACCGTCTCGCTCGTCGTCGTGTCGATCCGGCACCGCGACCGGCTGCTCCCGCCGCGCGCCTGGGAGCGCCGGATCTGGGACAAGCTGGGCCTGTAGCTAGCGCTTCCGGGCCTGCAGGTACTTCGCGAGCGCCAGCGCTCCGGCCACCGTGACGACCACCTTCACGGCCTTGCCGCCGCGCAGCTTCGACTCGCCGCTCGCGCGCGGCGCCATGTTCACCGGCACCTCCTCGAGGCGCAGGCCGGCGTCGACGATGCGGATGAGCGCCTCGACCTCGGGCGCCTCGCTCGCGAACTCCTCCGCCAGAAGCGGCAGCGCCTTCGCGTTCACGGCGTAGAGGCCGCTGGTCGCGTCCCCGAACGGGCGTCTCAGGACGAGCCCCATCGCGCGCCGCAGCACCGCGGTCCCGAACCGGCGCGCGCCGCTCGGCGCGTAGCGGTACGGCTCGTAGCCCTCGCCCGACACGAAGCGCGACCCGACCGCGACGTCGCAGCGGTCCTCCCGCACCATCGTCAGGAGCCGCGCCAGCTCGGCCGGCGGATGCTGGCCGTCGGCGTCCACGCGCCCGCAGAACGCGTAGTCGTGCTCGAGCGCGTAGCGGTAGCCCGCCGCGATCCCCACCGGGAGGCCGCGGTTCATCCCGAACGAGAGCACCTCGGCGCCGTGATCGCGCGCGACCGCGGCGGTTCCGTCGGTCGAGCCGTCGTCCACGACGAGGACGTCCACGTCCGGCAGCTCGGCCCGCAGGTCGTCGAGGACGTCGGGGAGATTGGCCTCCTCGTTCCAGGCAGGTATGAAGACGAGCGTGTCCGCCATAGGCTACGGCCAGCCTAGACCACTCAAGGAGGAGAAATGCTGAAGCCGAGGAGGCCGTCACCGGCGCTGATCGTGGCGTGTATCGCGCTCGCGATCACGCTCAGCGGGGTCGGGTACGCGGCCACGCTCGCGAAGAACAGTGTCGGGTCGGCGCAGGTGAAGCCGAACTCGCTGAACGGCACCGACATCAAGGAGTCGTCGCTCAAGGGCGTCGTGCTCGGCAACGGGTCCGCGCGGGCCGGCAACAAGGTCCTCGGAACCGGAACGGGCTTCACGACCGCGTTCACGATCCCGAACACAGGGCGGTTCGAGATGGACTGCGCCGGCGGCGGGCCGTCGTCGAACGTCCGCTTCCGCAACACGACGGGCTCGGACGCGCTCGTCTGGGAGCGGCCCGACGGTGGCACCAACGACGCGATCTTCCTCGTTATTGCGCCCGGCACCGCCGGCCTGACTACCTCGGCGACGAACCTCGACCCGTCGTACTCGCTCTGGTTCATCCGCACGGGCGGCCCGGCCGGGCCTCTGACGCAGGTCCAGGTCGCGAGCTACACCTCGGGGACGGAGTGCTTCTCGCACTTCGTCTCGCTCCGCGTCACGCACTAGCTCGTCTCTGGTGGGATATAGCCGCGAGGGCCGCGTCCGACTGCGGCCCCCGCGGGTCCCACCAGAGAGCGGAGCCCGGGTCAAGGGGTTGAGCCTGGGCTCCTGGCCGACCGTGCATCTAGCCCCGGGACAAGGCGGCTCGATCGGCGTGTCGCGCAAGTTCGGCGGCGCGGGGCGGACTCCTCCGCGAAGCTACGATGCCGCGAGCGGCGCGATGGCCGAGTGGTTAGGCAGAGGCCTGCAAAGCCTCGTACACCGGTTCGAATCCGGTTCGCGCCTTCGACGTCTGCGCTACCGCTGGTCGAGCGGGATCACGAACTTGTGCGCGGTGTGGGTGTCGCTCCAGCGGGCGACCTTCACGTCCTTGAGCCCGGCCGCGCGGCCCGCTTCGAGCACCTGCGCCTCGCGCGGCTCGACGCCGCCTTTTGGCGCGACGACCCAGATGCCGCCGTCGCGGGCCATCGTCTCCGCGAGCGGCGCGATCCGGTCGAGATCGGTGAGCGAGTCGGCCGCCAGAAAGACGAGATCGGCGCCGGTGTCGACCACCTCGACGTCGTCCAGCTCGATCCCCTCGAGCGTGACGCGCATCCCGGGCTTCACGCCGAGCTTGTCGCGGAGCGTCTTCGGGTTGCGGATCCGCTCGGCCCATCGTTCCGCCGCGGGTCCCAGCTCGAGCGTCGCTCGCTCATCGGCCCAGGCCAGCTCGAGCCGCCCCTCGACGGCCTCGGCCTGGAGGCCGGCGAGCGGAATCTTCAGGCGCACCGGCCCGCGGACGATCAGCTCGTCGGTCTCGAGCAGCGCCTTCACCTCGGCGGTCTCACCGGCGTAGCGGAGCGTGCACGAGGCTTCGGAGCCCACGGCCCGACCCTACAGAAACTCGTCTTCGTTAGCGGCTAGGCGAACGCCACTTCGCGCACGGGGGCTGCTGCGGAGCTGAGCTCGACCGGCGACGTGCGTCGCAGGTCCGTCTCGCCGTTCCAATGCGCGACCCTGGTCGTCCAGACCGAGGAGGCATGGTCGGAGCAGACGGTGTAGAGCTCGTGATCCGAAGCGAGCGAAAGATGCTCACCCTCGTGGCTACAGCGGCGATTCTCGAGCCTGTAATAGGCATCACAACGCGGCATAGCCTGAGTATGGATCCGCACTTGCGGCCGGAAGTCCCCAAATGGGGTGACTCGTCCGAGGTAGGCTCCCGCCCCGTGACTGCGACTCTGATGGACGGAAAGGCGCTTGCCGCAACGGTTCGCGGCGAGGTGGCGCGCGACGTGGCCGAACTCGGCGTTCCGGTCGGTCTGGCCACCGTGCTCGTGGGCGACGACCCCGCCTCCGCCATCTACGTGCGCATGAAGCGCGAGGCCTGCGCCGAGGCCGGGATCGAGTCGATCCACCACGAGCTCGCCGCGGACACCTCCGAGGCCGATCTGCTCGCGCTCGTCGCCGAGCTGAACGCCGACCCGCGCGTGACCGGGATCCTCACGCAGCTCCCCCTGCCGGAGCAGATCGACGAGGACCGCGTCATCAACGCGATCGACCCGATGAAGGACGTCGACGGCTTCCATCCCGCGAACGCCGGCTTCCTGCTCCAGGGACGTCCGACGCTCGCGCCCGCGACACCCTCGGGCGTGATGGAGATCCTCCGCCACTACGAGGTCGAGCTCGAGGGAGCGCGCGCCGTCGTGGTCGGCCGCTCGAACATCGTGGGGAAGCCGATGGCGCTCCTGCTCCTGGCCGAGAACGCGACCGTCACGCTCGCGCACAGCCGCACGCGCGACCTGGGCGCGCTCGTCCGCGAGGCCGACGTCGTGGTCGCTGCGGTGGGCCGCGCGGGGATGATCACGGCCGAGATGGTCCGGCCCGGCGCGACCGTGATCGACGTCGGAATCAACCGCGTCGACGGCAAGGTCGTAGGCGATGTCGCACCCGACGTCGCGGAGGTCGCGGGCCTCCTCACGCCGGTGCCGGGAGGGGTCGGACCGATGACGATCGCGGCCCTACTGCGCAACACCGTTCGTGCCGCCCGCTACCAGCTGGGAGAGCTTGCCTTTCCCCTTCGCTAGGCGCTACAGTCGTTACTAGTTGCAAGCTCAGACGGCGGCCTCGCGGCCGTCGTTCGTGTGAAGGAGGAAAGTTGGCAGAGGGCACCGTCAAGTGGTTCTCGAACGAGAAGGGCTACGGCTTCATTTCGCGCGAGGGCGGGGACGACGTGTTCGTCCACCATTCGAAGATCGAGATGGACGGCTACCGGTCGCTGCAAGAGGGGCAGAAGGTGGAGTTCGAGGTCGAGGATGGCCCGAAGGGCCTCCAGGCCACGAACGTCCACATGCTCCAGTAACCGGGGACCTTCTCGTGACCACCTTGGCGGGCCCCCAAAAGGGGCCCGTCCTTTTTCAACGGCTCATAGACTGGGAGACGAAAATGGCCATCACCCGCGAAGACGTACTGCATGTAGCGCGCCTGGCGCGCCTCGAGATTCCCGAGGGGGAAGTCGAGGCCGTGCAGGCGCAGCTCGGCGCGATCCTCGAGGCGGTCGGCAAGGTCTCCGAGCTCGACCTCTCGGACGTCGAGCCCACCTCGCATCCGCTCGACATCGTGAACGTCTGGGCCGAGGACGAGCCGCGTCCGTGTCTCTCGCGCGAGGACGCGCTCTCCAACGCGCCTGACCCCTCGGACGGCCACTTCCGCGTGCCGGCGGTCGGATGACGCGATGCGCGCGCTTCGGCTTATCGGGTGTGCTCCAGACGCGGATGCGTCTGGGGGTCCCCCCGGGGGGAAGCGCGCGATGACCATCGACACCCTCAGGCTGACGGCCGAAGAGGCCGCCGGGATGCTCGAGCGCGGCGAGGTCACCTCCGCCGAGCTCGTCGAGGCCTACCGCGCCGCGATCGGCGAGCGCGACGAGGAGCTGCACGCGTACCTCCACGTGACCGAGGGCGAAGCGCCCGGCGACGGCGTGCCGATCGCGCTCAAGGACGCGATCACGACGAAGGGCGTCCCGACGACGGCCGCCTCGAAGATCCTCGAGGGCTACATCCCGGTGTTCGACTCCACCGTGGCCGCGCGCGTGAAGGACGCAGGCCTGCCGCTGCTCGGCAAGACGAACCTGGACGAGTTCGCGATGGGCTCCTCGACCGAGAACTCCGCCTTCGGGCCCGTCGAAGAACCCGTGGGATCCCGAGCGCGTTCCCGGCGGCTCGTCGGGCGGCTCGGCGGCCGCGGTCGCCGGCGGCCTGGCGCCGTGGGCGCTCGGCTCCGACACGGGCGGCTCGGTCAAGCAGCCCGCCGCGCTGTGCGGGATCGTCGGCCTGCGGCCCACCTACGGAACGGTCAGCCGCCACGGGATCGTCGCCTTCGCGTCGAGCCTCGACCAGGTCGGTCCGATGACGAAGACCGTCCGCGACAACGCCTGGCTCTACAAGATCGTCGCCGGCCACGACCCGGAGGACTCGACCACGGTCGAGCTGCCCGAGCCGGTCGCGCTGCCCACGCGCGAGGACCTCAAGGGCATCCGCATCGGCATCCCGAAGGAGCTGAACGAGGCCGAGGGCATCGAGCCCGGCATCTCCGAGTCGGTGAACGCCGCGATCCGCCTGGCCGAGGAGCTCGGCGCCGAGATCGGCGAGACGACGCTGCCGCGCTCGGTCGAGTACGGGATGGCCTGCTACTACCTCGTCGCTCCCGCGGAGGCGAGCGCGAACCTGGCCCGCTACGACGGCGTGCGCTACGGCCTGCGCGCCGACGTCGAGGGCGACCTCACCGAGCTGTACGAGCGCACCCGCTGGGAGGGCTTCGGCGAGGAGCCCAAGCGCCGCATCATGCTCGGCACCTACGCGCTCTCGGCCGGCTACTACGACGCCTACTACGGCCAGGCGCAGAAGGTGCGGACGATGATCAAGGACGAGTTCGCCGCCGCCTTCGAGAACTTCGACGTGCTCCTCAGCCCGACGTCGCCGACGGTGGCGTTCCGCTTCGGGGAGAAGACCGAGAACCCGCTGGCCATGTACCTCGCGGACGTGCTCACGATCCCGCCGAACATGGCCGGGCTGCCGGGGCTCTCGATTCCGTGCGGCCTGTCGGACGGGCTCCCCGTCGGCCTGCAGATCCTCGGCCCGCAGTTCTCCGAGAACCGCCTCTTCGAGGTCGGCCATGCGCTCGAGACCGCGCTCGGCTTCGACTTCGTCCCCGGGAGGCTCGCAGTGACCTGGGAAGCCGTCATCGGCCTCGAGATCCACGTGCAGCTGAAGACGCGCACGAAGATGTTCTGCCGCTGCGCGAACGAGTGGGGCGCCGAGCCGAACACGCGCACCTGCCCGGTCTGCCTCGCGCATCCCGGCGCGCTGCCCGTGCTCAACCGCCAGGCCGTGGACTGGGCCGTGAAGCTCGGCCTCGCGCTCGGCTGCGAGATCGCGACGCACTCGATCTTCCACCGCAAGAACTACTTCTATCCCGACCTGCCCAAGGGCTACCAGATCTCCCAGTACGACTCGCCGCTCTGCGGCGCGCGGGACGTTCGTCGTCCCGGGCCCGGACGGCGACCGCGCGATCGGGATCGTCCGCGCGCACCTCGAGGAGGACGCGGCCAAGTCGATCCACGTCGGCGGAACCGGCGGGCGCATCCACGGCTCGGGCTCGACGCTCGTCGACTTCAACCGGGGCGGCACGCCGCTCGTCGAGATCGTCGCCGAGCCGGACATCCGCTCGCCGGAGGAGGCGCGCCGCTTCCTCCAGCTGCTGCGCCAGACGATCGTCGAGCTCGGCATCTCGGACGCGGAGATGGACAAGGGCTCGCTGCGCTGCGACGCCAACGTGTCCGTGCGCGAGGCCGGGGAGGAGGGCTACCGCACGAAGACGGAGCTCAAGAACATGAACTCCTTCAAGTTCGTCGCGGACGGGATCGCGGCCGAGGTCGCGCGCCAGACCGCGCTCTACGAGTCGGGCGGCGAGGTCGTCCAGGAGACGCTGCACTTCGACCCGTCGAGCGGCGAGATCACGCCGCTGCGCTCCAAGGAGGAGGCGCACGACTACCGCTACTTCCCCGAGCCCGACCTCGTGCCGCTCGAGCCGCCGGCCGCCCTCGTCGAGGCCGCGCGCGCGGAGCTGACCGAGATCCCGGGCGCGCGCATTCGCCGCTTCGAGTCGCAGTACGGCCTGTCGTTCTACGACGCCGACGTCCTGAACGGCTCGGCCGCGCTCGCCGGGCTCTTCGAGCGCGTCGTCGGAGCGGGCGCCGACGCGAAGGGCGCCGCGAACGTGCTCACGAACCAGTTCGTCGCGGCCGGCGTCGACGCCGACGCGCCGGATCCGATCGAGCTCGCGAAGCTCGTCGAGGCGCGCGAGTCGATCCCGCGGGCCGCCTTCGCCGAGGCCATCGCCGCGAGCGGCGACGACGGCTTCAAGGCCGACCGCTACCTCGCGGAGACCTCGATCACCGACGCGTCCGAGCTCGATCCGCTGATCGACGAGATCCTCGCCGCGAACGAGGGCCAGGTGGCCGCGTACAAGGGCGGCAAGGAGGGCCTGCTCGGCTTCTTCGTCGGCCAGGTCATGCAGAAGACCGGCGGCAAGGCGAACCCGAAGGTCGTGAGCGAGCGCGTCCGGGAGAAGCTCTCGTGATCCCCGAGCCGCACACGCTCGCGCTCTTCGCGATCGCTGCATTCGCGTTGGCGGTCGTCCCGGGCCCGGCGGTCGTCTACATCGTCACGCAGTCGATCGACGGCGGCGCGCGTCGCCGGGCTCGCGTCCGCGGCGGGGATCGGAACCGGCGGGCTCGTCCACGTCATGTTCGCCGCGGTCGGCCTCTCGGCGCTCCTGCTGCGCTCGGCGGTCGCGTTCGAGGTCGTCAAGTACGCCGGCGCCGCGTACCTGATCGTCATGGGCGTGCGCCGCCTGCTGCAGAAGGACGTGGAGCCCGACCCGGAGGTCAGCCACGAGCGCTCGCTGTGGCGGCTCTACCGCCAGGGCGTGGTCGTGAACGTGCTCAACCCGAAGACGGCGCTCTTCTTCTTCGCGTTCCTGCCCCAGTTCGTGAACCCGGACGCCGGCCGCGTCGGGATCCAGATCGCGCTGCTCGGGCTCGTGTTCGTCGCCGTCGCGCTCGTGAGCGACTCGATGTACGCGCTCGTCGCCGGAACCGCCGGCCGCTGGCTGAAGGAGAGCCGCGGCTACCTGAGCGTGCAGCGCTGGGTGTCCGGATCGGTCTTCATCGGGCTCGGCGTCGTCACGGCGCTTTCGGGCTCGAAACGCAGCAGCGTGTAAACGCGCCGTAAGCAAAGGCGACAAGCGCGTTTCCGCCGAAAGTTCTCGGTATATTTTGGAGCGGAGATGCGCGTTGCGAACCCCCTGCGGATGCTCTTGATCGTCTGTGCCGCCATGACGGTGGCGCTCGTGGGCGCGCAGTCGGCCGACGCCGCGCTCTCGTGGACGGGTGGGAGCACAGACCGCTCGGCCGCGCATCGCTGCGGCGGGCCCTGCTACGTCGTCAACGTCGAGGTGCACGGGGCCGGGCACGTGAGCACGGTCATTCCCGCGGCCGTTCCCGGCGCGACGGGCTTCGACCAGTACCCGAACGGGCACGTCGAGTGCGCGCCGCAGTCGATCTGGACCTGCAGCTTCTACTTCAACTGGCCGTTCGACCAAGAGGGCCTGAATCCGAACAACGAGGTCGTGGTCTTCCAGGCCTCGGGCGGCGACTTCCAGGGCTGGACGAGCTGTCCCGTCCAGCCCCCGGGCAGTGACTCGACCCAGTGCCGCCTCGACGCGAGGCTGGGCGGCGCCGGCCTCGTCGACTGTGTCGTGGCTCAGTTCTCGGTCAATCCCGACCGAGGTGGTCGGCAGCTGTGAGGCCGCGGCGCCGCCGCCGCCGCAGCCGATCCGCGTCCACGTGGTCAAGACCGGCACAGGGAGCGGCACGGTGACGAGCTTCCCGAGCAAGATCGACTGCGGCTCGATCTGCCAGAAGTACTTCGCGAACGGCAGTGTCCGGCTGGACGCGGTGCCCGCCTCCGGATCGACCTTCGCGGGGTGGGTGGTCAGGGAGTACAAGTACGATCCTGATAATCCGGTGCCGCCCCCGCCGACGACCGTCTGCCAAACCACGACCGTGCGCTCGTGCACCTGGACGCTGACGAGCGTCTACGAGTACCGGGCGACGGCCAAGTTCAACCTGAGCTCGCCGGCGCTCCCCAACACCGTGCTGCTCTCGAAGCCGCCGAAGACGACGAAGAGCAAGTCCGCGACCTTCTACTGGGGCGCGAAGACCGGGACCAACCCCGTGAAGAACCCCTCCAAGTCGCAGTGCAAGTTCGACAAGGCGAAGACCTGGACGACCTGCAAGCCGGGCAAGACCTACTCGAAGCTCAAGCCGGGCACGCACACCTTCCGCGTCCGCGTCGGCAACGCGAACGGGTTCGACAAGACGCCGGTGGCCTACTCCTGGAAGGTCAAGAAGTAGTCTCGCCCGTCGGCTGGCCCAGCCTGGGCAGCCGGATTCGCGCCCCCGAGGCCGCGAGGAAACCCGCGTAGAGCAGCACCGCGGCGAGCGCGATGAAGAGCGCCGTCGGCGCCGCGCCCAGCCCCGCGACCGCGCTTCCCGCCGCGGCCGTCGCCGTTCCGGCCACGATCAGCGCGTTGCCGAGCCGGTGCCGCTTGAAGGTCGCGATCGCGACCGCGATGACGGCGATCGTGCCGAGCGTGTTGCCGACGATCGCGAGCAGCCGCTCGGGGACGAGGTCGAGGTGCGCCTGCGCCTCGGGGATCTCCGTCCCGGAGACGGGCGTGGTGAGCGTCATCGCGAGCGTCACGCCGACCGCGAGTCCCGTGTAGACGAGCCCCACCGGGGCGGCCCAGCGGCGGCCGGCGAGGAGCAGCGAGCCGACGCCGAGAAGCGGTGCGGTGAGGAGCCCGCCGGCCAGGTAGTAGACCTTGAAGCCGATGTCGCTCCAGCCGTACGCGGCGCCCCACGCGAGCGCGCCCGAGGCGATCGCGTACGCGGCGAGCGAGGCCGCCCAGGCCGCCATCTCCGGGGCGCGGCTGCGGCGCCACCGTCCCGCCAGCTCGCCGGCGAAGCGGAAGGCGAGCAGCGCCGCCGCGAACGCGAGAAGGGCCTCCATTCCCGCATCGTACGGCGCGGGTAACCTCCGCTTCGCGATGGGCGGCGCGCCGAGACTCCTCACACCTGGCCCCACACCGCTGCCGCCCGAGGTGGTGGCCGCGCTGGCGAGCCCGCTCGTCCATCACCGGACGAAGGATTTCCGCCTCATGTTCGCGCGCGTGCTCGACCGCCTCGCCGAGGTGCACCGAACGAGCGGCGACGTGCTCGTCTTCACCGCATCCGGAACCGGGTCGATGGAGGGCGCGGTCGCGAACACCTGCTCGCCGGGCGACCGGGTGCTGGTCGTCTCGTTCGGGAACTTCGGGGAGCGCTGGGCCGCGATCGCCGAGGCGTACGGCTGCGACGTCGTCCACCAGCGCTACGAGTGGGGCGAGACGCCGCAGGCCTCCGACGTCGCGGCGGCGCTCGACGGCGCGACCGCCGTGTTCACGACGCAGAGCGAGACCTCCACCGGCGTGGTCGCCGACATCGAGGCGATCTCCGGCGCGATCGGGACCGACGCGCTGCTCGTCGTGGACGCGATCTCGAGCCTCGGGCGCCCTGCCGCTCGAGACCGACGCGTGGGGGGTGGACGTCGTCGTCGCGGGCTCCCAGAAGGCGTTGATGACGCCGCCCGGCCTGGCCACCGCCTCCGTCTCGGACGCAGCCTGGGCCGCGGCCGAGCGCTCGACCTCGCCGCGGTTCTACTTCGACTGGGCGCGGGCGCGCACCGCGCAGCACGAAGATCCGCCGGTGACGCCGTTCACGCCGGCGATCACGCTCGTGAACGGCCTCGACGCCGCGCTCGGACTGCTCCTCGACGAGGGGCTCGACAACGTCTACGCGCGCCACGTGCGCCTCGGCCGCGCCGCCCGCGCGGGCGTGAAGGCGCTGGGGCTCGAGCTGTTCTCGCCGGACGAAGACCGCTCGGCCGTCGTCACCGCGATCCGCATGCCGGACGGGATCAAAGGCCCGGACATCATCCGCGCGGTCGCCGAGCGCCACGGGATCACGCTGGAGGGCGGCCGCGGCCCGCTCGCCGGGAAGATCGTCCGCATCGGGCACGTCGGCTACATCTCCATCGAGGACGTCGTCGCCGGGCTGCGCGCGCTCGCCGACGTGATGTCGCTCGACGGCGACGCGTCCGCGAACGCGGCGCTCGAGGCGTACGCATGAGCGACCGGCCGAAGGTGCTCGTGCGCGAGCCGATCGCCGAGGGCGGGCTCGAGATCCTCCGCGAGCGCTTCGACGTGGACGTCACCGCCGAGGGCGACCTCGCGGAGATGATCGGCGGCTACGACGCGCTCATCGTCCGCTCGGCGACCAAGGTGACGCGGGAGCTGATCGAGCGCGCCGAGCGCCTGAAGGTGATCGGCCGCGCGGGCGTGGGCGTCGACAACGTCGATCTCGACGCGGCCACCGAGCGCGGGATCATCGTCGCGAACGCGCCGCAGTCCACGGTCATCTCGGCCGCCGAGCACACGATCGGACTCCTGCTCGCGCTCTCGCGCAACATCCCGCAGGCCCACGCGGCGCTGAAGGAGGGACGCTGGGAGCGCTCGCGCTACGGCGGCCTCGAGCTCGCCGGCAAGACGCTCGGCCTCGTCGGCTTCGGGCGCATCGGCCAGCAGGTCGCGCGCCGCGCCTCCGGGCTCGAGATGCGCGTGCTCGCCTACGACCCGCACGTCGCGCCCGACCGGTTCAAGGCCCTCGGCGTCGAGCGCGCCGGAAGCCTCGACGAGGTGCTCGCCGAGGCGGACTTCCTCTCGCTGCACGTCTCGCTCACCTCGGAGACGCGCGGGATGATCGGCGCCGACGAGCTGGCGAAGGCGAAGCAGGGCGTGCGGCTCGTGAACGCGGCCCGCGGCGAGCTGATCGACGAGGCCGCGCTGGCCGAAGCGGTTCGGTCGGGCAAGGTGGCCGGCGCCGCGCTCGACGTCTTCTCCGCGGAGCCGTACTCGGGCGAGCTGCTGGAGCTCGACACCGTGATCGTGACACCACACCTCGCGGCCTCCACGGCAGAGGCCCAGGACCGCGCGGGCGTGATCGTGGCCGAGCAGGTCGCCGCGGCGCTCGACGGCGGCATGGTCACGAACGCGGTCAACATGCCCTCGGTCGGCGCGGAGGATCTCGAGGCGCTCGGCCCGTTCATGCCGCTCGCAGCCGACCTCGCCGCGCTGGCCTGCGAGCTCGCCGGCGGGAACCCGTCGCGCATCGACCTCATCTACCGGGGCCGCCTCGCCGAGCGCGACACGCGCCTCCTCACCGTCGCCGCGCTGAACGGCGCCTTCAAGGGCCGCGTCGAGCAGCCCGTGAACTTCGTGAACGCGCCGCTTGCTGGCGCGCGAACGGGGCATCGAGGTGCGCGAGTCCTCCTCCACGGAGTCGGCGGACTTCATGAGCCTCGTCGGCGTGACCGCCCATGCGGACGGCCGCACGTTCCCGGTCGCGGGCACGACGATCGGCCGCGAGGAGCGCCGCCAGCTGGTGCGCGTCCTCGACTACGAGATCGACGTCGAGCTCGACCGCTACATGCTCTTCGTCGTGAACGACGACACGCCCGGGATCATCGGCCGGCTCGGCACGATCCTCGGCACCGCGCAGGTGAACATCGCGAACATGACCGTGTCGCGGAACCGGCAGGAGGCGCGGGCGCTCATGGCGCTCTCGCTCGACAGCCCCGTCCCGGACGAGGCGCTCGACACGCTGGCCGCGGAGCCGGGCTTCGTCGAGGTGCGCTTCATCGTCCTTCCGGAGCCGTGAGCGACTGGCCGCCGGAGGTCGAGCGCGTCGCGCAGACGTTGCGCGACGCCCGCGTCGAGTCGCGGATCGAGGCGATGGACGAGCAGACCGCCACGGCCGCCGACGCCGCCAAGGCGGTCGGCTGCGGGCTCGCGCAGATCGTCAAGTCGCTCCTCTTTTCCTGCGACGACAAGTGGGTGCTCGCGATGGTGCCGGGCGACCGCCGCGCCGACCGCGTGAAGATCGCTGCCTTGGTCGAGCGCCGGGAAAGCCTCGACCGCCGGCCCCGGCGACGTGTCGCGCGTGACCGGCTATCCGCCGGGCGGCGTGGCCCCGTTTCCGCTGCCGGGCGTCCACGCGGTCTTCATGGAGCAGACGATGCTCTCGCACGACCTCGTCTGGATCGGCGCCGGCTCGCCCCGCCACGTCGCGGCGCTCACGCCCGCGGACCTCGTGAGGGTGTCCCGGGCGCGTACCGTTGACCTCGTCAGCGAGAATTAGGGGGAGACATGGGCGAATTCGTACGCAGCGCGAAGGTCGTGTGGGAAGGGAACCTTCCCGAGGGGAAGCGGCACGCTCGATTCCGGGAGCGGCGCCCTGGCGGGTCTTCCGGTCAACTGGTCGGCGCGCGTCGAGTCGTCGGACGGGCGCACGAGCCCGGAGGAGCTCATCGCCGCAGCGCACGCCACGTGCTACGCGATGGCGTTCTCGAACGTGCTCGCCGGCGCCGGGCACGCGCCCGAGCAGCTCGAGGTCTCCGCCGTCGTGTCGGCCGAGCTCGCCGACGGGCTGCACGTGCAGGTCGAGCGAGCTGACCGTCACCGGTCGCGTTCCGGGGCTGGATCAGTCAGAGTTCGAGCAGCACGCCCTGGACGCCGAGCGCAGCTGTCCCGTTTCCAACGCGCTGCGGGGCGGAATCGAGATTCGCGTCAACGCCGCACTGACCGACTGAGGAGGGGCTCCACATGAAGGCGACCGAGAAGATCTGGATGAGCGGCGAGCTCGTCGACTGGGCCGACGCGAAGGTCCACATCGGCGTGCACGGGCTCCACTACGGCACCGGCGTTTTCGAGGGCATCCGCTGCTACGAGACCGACACCGGTCCCGCCGTCTTCCGCCTCACCGACCACCTGCACCGCCTGCACAACTCGGCGCGCCTCATCCAGATGGAGATCCCGTACTCGGTCGAGCAGATCCAGGCCGCGTGCAACGAGCTGATCGGCGCCAACGGCCTGCCCGAGTGCTACCTGCGGCCGCTCGCGTACTACGGCCACGGCGAGCTGGGCGTGCGGCCGCGCGGCTGCCCCGTCGAGGTCGCGATCATCAGCTGGCCGTGGGGCACCTACCTCGGCGAGGGCGCGCTCGAGAACGGCATCCGCGCCAAGATCTCCTCCTGGGAGCGGATCGGTCCGAACGTGATCCCGCATGTCTCCAAGGCGACCGGCGTCTACCTGAACTCGCTCCTCGCGGTGCAGGAGGCGACCGCGGCCGGCTACGACGAGGCGATCCTGCTCACCCGCGAGGGCTACGTCGCGGACGGCTCCGGCGAGAACATCTTCATCGTGAAGGACGGCCGCATCGCGACGCCGGACCTCTCGACGTCGATCCTCCCGGGCATCACCCGCGACTCGGTCATCCAGATCGCCCAGGATCTCGGCTACACGGTCGAGGAGAAGAACCTGATCCGCTCGGATCTCTACCTGGCGGACGAGGTCTTCATGTGCGGCACCGCCGCCGAGGTGACGCCGGTGAACGAGATCGACGACCGCGCGCTCGGCGAGCCGGGCCCGGTCACCCGCGAGATCCAGTCGGCGTACATGGACACGGTGCGCGGCAAGCGCGAGCAGTGGGCGCACTGGCTCGATCGCGTTCCGAACTTTTCCGTAGCAACCGGGTAATAATCGTCGCGTGGCCGATGCGCCCCGCATGGTCTTCCTCGGCTTCGGCAAGTACGCCCGCGCCGACCGGATCTACGCGCTCGAGCCGCTGACCGGCGACGACCGCGGCGACGGGCGCCGCACGCGCGTGTGGATCGAGGGCGTCGCCGACGCGATCATCGCCTCGCGCACCGAGCGGGCGATCCTCGCGGAGATGGGCTCGCGCGAAGCGGGCGGCGTACTGGTGGACGAGGCCGTGGCGCTCGCCGAGCGGATCGTCGAGGACGCGGAGAAAGGACGGGTCGACCTCGGCGACCTCGCCCGCCGCGCCCGGCACCTGCTCGAGGCGACGGCGCGCCCCGGAGACCCCGACCAGCTCTTTTGAAGCTCGGCCCGGAGTTCTTCGCCCGCAGCGTGCACGAGGTCGCGCCCGAGTTGGTCGGCGCACGTCTTCCTCGTGGACGGCGTGGGCGGCACGATCGTCGAGGTCGAGGCGTACGCCTCCGACGACCCGGCGAGCCACGCCTTTCGCGGGCCAGACGCCGCGCAACGCGGCCATGTTCGGCCCGCCCGGCCGCGCGTACGTCTACCGCTCCTACGGCGTCCACTGGTGCCTGAACTTCGTCTGCGGAGGTGACGGAACGGCCGAGGCGGTGCTGATCCGCGCGCTCGAGCCGACGGAGGGGTTCGACCAGATGCGCGAGCGGCGCGGCGTCTGGGAGGCGCGCCAGCTCGCCTCCGGGCCCGGGAAGCTCTGCCAGGCGCTCGGCGTGGGGCCCGAGCACGACGGCCGGCGGCTCGACCGCGCGCCGTTCTCGCTCACACGCGACGGCGACGCGGAGGTGGTCTCCGGCGTGCGCATCGGCATCACGCAGGCCGCGGAGCTGCCGTGGCGCTACGCCCTCGCGGGCTCGAAGTTCCTGAGCCGGAAGATCTAGCGCAGCTAGCGCGGCCCGACGGTCAGCCGGATCGTCATGCCCTTGCCGGCGGCGCGGCCCGGCTTCGGGCGCTGGGCGCGGACGACGAACCCTTCCTCGCCGCGGCTGCCGCCGCCGATGATCTCGGGGACGAAGCCGCGTTTCAGGAGCTTGGCGCGGGCCTGCTGGATCGTCAGGCCGACGAGATCGGGAACGCGGCCGTGCATCGCCTGCGCGGTCACGATGCGCACCTTCGACCAGGACGAGAGCCCGCCGCTCTTCGGGAACTGCTCGAGGATCACGCCGACCCGCTCGCCGGGCTTGGCCGGCCGGGTGATGAGCTCCGGCGTCAGCGGCTGGCCGTAGAGCCGGGCCTGCGCATCGTCGATCGACATGCCGACCACGGCCGGGACGTCGACCTCGTTCGGCTTGCAGGCGGCGCGCTTGTCCGGCTCGAAGCCGGTCACGTAGAGCACCTCGCGCGTCGACTTGCAGTTGCCGTTGTCGACGAGCCACTGGTTGCCGCGGTAGACCACCTGCACCGGGCTGACCGACCGGTAGCTCGGCGCGGGGAAGGACTCCGGATCCTCGTTCATGCGGCGCAGCGCGCGCTTGGCGAACGCCTTCCAGATCTCGGCCGGGTAGGTGCCGCCCGCGACCGGGCCGCCCTCGAACTGGTTCTCCATCGAGACGAGCTTGTTCGGATAGCCGACCCAGACCGCGACGGCCAGCTGGGGCGTGTAGCCGACGAACCAGGCGTCGCCGTAGTTCTCGGTCGTGCCGGTCTTGCCGGCGACGGGGCGGTCGTCGAGCGCGGCGCGCTGCCCGGTGCCGTCGTCGACGACGTCCTGGAGCATGGCCGTGAGGATCGCGTCGTCGTTCTCTCCGATCACCTCGTTCTCGACGGGCGCGTTCTTCTCGGTCTTCCCGTCGCGCTCGCACGCTGATGACGGCGCGCGGCCGGTTGCCGACGATGCGGCCGTCGACCCGCTTCCCCTCGTTGGCGAAGGTGGAGTAGGCGCGGGCCATCTCGAGCGGGTTCACGGCCTCGACGCCGAGCCCGATGGCGAAGTACTCGTCGAGCGGGCTCGTGATCCCGAGCCGGTGCGCCATCTGCGCGACCTTCTTCGGCCCGACGAGCGCCGTCAGCTGCGCGTAGACCGCGTTGTCGGAGTGCGTGGTCGCGTCGAAGAGGTTGATGCGCCCGAGGTAGGAGCCCTCGTAGTTGTGCACCGACCAGAGCTTGTCGCCCATGTTGATGAGCTGCGGCTCGGACACGAAGGTCGTCTGCGGGGAGATCCCCTCGTGGAGCGCGGCGGCGAGCACGAACGGCTTGAACGAGGAGCCCGGCTGGCGCTCGCCCTGGACGGCCAGGTTGAACTGGCTCTCCTTGAAGTTCCGCCCGCCGTACATGGCGAGCACGCGGCCGTCGCGCGGGTCGATGGCGACGAGCGCCGCGGACGGCTTGCCCTTCTCGCCGAGCACCTCGTCGACGGTGCGGCGCGCGAGATCCTGGAGCTCGAGGTCGATCGAGGTCGTCACCTTGAGCCCGCCGCCGAACACCTCGGCCGGCCCGTACGTGTCGATGAGCTGCTGCTTCACGTACTCGACGAAGTAGGCGGCCGGCCCGCCGCTCCCGGGCAGGTGCACGTCCTCGGGCTTCGGCAGCGGCGCGTGATCGGCGGCCGAGAGCTCGCCCGCGGTGATCATCTTCTGCTCGTACATGAGGTGGAGCACGGTCGAGCGCCGCGCGCGCGTGGTCTTCGGGTTGACGACCGGGTTGTAGAGGCTCGGGTTCGCCGGAATCCCGGCGAGAAGTGCGGCCTCGGCGAGGGTCAGCTCGTGCGCCTTCTTGTTGAAGTAGACGCGCGACGGCCATCTGGACGCCGTAGGCGCCGTTCCCGAAGAAGACGGTGTTCAGGTACGCGGTGAGGATCCGGTCTTTCGACCACTTCCGCTCGAGCTGCCACGCGAGCGCGGCCTCCTTGAGCTTGCGGCTGATCGTGCGGTCGTCGCGGTCGAGCGTGTTCTTCACGAACTGCTGCGTGATCGTGGAGCCTCCCTGGACGAGCTCCTTCGACTGGACGTCCGCCCAGACGGCGCGTCCGATGCCGCGCAGGTCGACGCCGCGGTGCTCCCAGAAGCGGCGATCCTCGACGGCGACGATCGCGTGCTTCATCCACGGGTTGATCTCGTTCGACTCGACGAGCACGCGGCTCTCGTCCCCGCGCAGGCGGGTCAGGACGGTCTTGCCGTCGGACGCGTAGATGAAGCCGTCCTGCTCGAGGGCGCTCTGATGGATCGGGCTCAGCTTCGGAATCTCGCTCGCGATCGCGGTGACGAGCCCGTAGACGAACGCAACGCCGCATACGAGCCCGAGGATCGTGAGCAGTCCGAGGAGGCGGAGCTTGCGAACCCTACGTGTCTTGGGTTTCTTCTCTCGTCTGCGAAAGGGCAACCGCAAGAGTGTAGACCGAGGTCTGTTGCGTTCCGACTAAGAGGCGTCCCCGGGCCGGAGGGGTCGAGGCCCGGGGACGCCCGCTCCCACTTGGCTCAGCGGGAGAACTTGTCCGGAGACTGCGCGACGATCGCGCCCGCGAGCGTCGTGCCGAGCTCGTACATGTGCGCGTACGCCTCGCGCGCGAGCGCGTACGCCTGCTCGTAGTCGCCCGCCGCGTAGGCGTCGATCTGGCCCTTGAGCTGCATGAGGTGCGTCTCGAGCCCGTCCTGGAGCGCCTGCTGCGGAAGCCCCGTCGCGTCGGCGAGGAACTTGGCGGAGGCGGCGTTGTAGCCCATCAGGTTCCCGACCGCCTTGTCCTGGGCCGCCTTGTCCTTCTCGGCCAGCCCGACGGTGTAGTCCACGAAGAAGCCGATGTGGTCTCTCCACAGGAACTCCCCGTCGAGGAACTGCTGGCCGGCCTCGTCGCCGTACACCGAGCCGATCGCCGCGCCGACGTCGGCGCTGTTCTGGTCGAGCGCGGCCGCGATCTCGTCGAAGTCGGCGGCGCCGGAGTAGCCCTTCTGCGTCGCGAGCATCGCGAGGTAGGCGTGCTCGCCGAGAAGCCGGCCGAGCGTGACCCGCAGGTCGGCCGCGGACATGGTCGCTCCCTCGGAGGAGAACGTGTCCGGATCCTGCGCGGCGATTCCGCCGGCGAGCGTGTCGCCGGTCATGAACATGTGCGCGTAGGCGTCGCGGACGTTCGTGTACGCCGCCGGGTAGTCCTTCGCGGCGTACGCGTCGATCTGGCCCTTGAGCCCCGTGATGTGCTCGGCGACCGCGTCCTTCAGCGCGGGCTCGGGGAGCTCCGTCGCGGTGGCGAGGAAGTTCGCGAACGCGGCGTTGTAGCCCATCAGGTTCCCGACCGCCTCCTTCTGCGCGGCCTTGTCCTTCTTGGCCAGGCCGACGGTGTAGTCGACGAAGAAGCCGATGTGGTCGCGCCACAGCAGCGGGCCGTCGAGGAACTTCGTCCCGGCCTCGTCGCCGTAGACCGAGCCGATCGCCTCGGAGAGGTCGACGCCGTTCTGGTCGAGCGCGCCGGCGATCGCCTCGAAGTCCGGGGCGCCGTCGTAGCCCTTCTGCGTGGCGAACATCGCGAGGAGCGCGTGCTCGCCGAGCAGTTCGTCGAGCGTCACCCGCAGGTCGGCGGCGGGACTCGTGACGCCCGCTGCGGCCTCGGTCGTCATCCCCATGTGGCCTGTGGTCGTGCTTTCGGCTCCCCCTGCCGTCGTGCTCGAGTCGTCTCCGCAGCCTGCAAACGCGACGACCGAGACTGCGGCGAGGAGCGCGAGCACGAGCATTCTCATTGCTCGCACGTTGGATCACCTCCGTGGATTGCTTGCGTGACGGAGGTGGTTCGCCCCGGCACGCGCGGAGGTTCGATCTAGGCGGTGGGAGCGATGAGGAACGGGTCGCCCGTGGGCTCGTCGGAGCCGCCCTCGTCCTCGAGCGTCACCGCGACGAGCCCGTTCTCCGGCACGGCCTGCGAGAGCCGGAACGCGGTCGTCTCGCCGCCGCTCTGGAAGGTTCCCGCGGCCTCCATCGCCTTGCCGTCCGGGCTCACCCAGGCCTCGTAGGTCTTCCCGTCGGGCGCGTCGTCGAGGCCGGAGAGCACGAGCGCCGCGTCGCCGCCGGGCGCGACCACGAGGAACCCGTCGCCGCCCTCGACCGCATGCGCGGTCGCGCCGGGCTGGGCCAGGATCGCAAGCGCCTGCGCGTCCGCCGCGCGCGCCGAGCGTTCGTCGTCCAGCGAGGAGGAAAGCGACACGGCCCAGACGCCGAGGATCACGGCCACCGTGGCCGCGATCGCGGCCGCAGAGGCGAACACCGCGGTCGCGCGCCGCCGCGCCCGGAACGGAACGACCGTCTCGCGCTCGGCCCGCGCCGCGTCGAGGATCCGTCCGCGCAGCGCAGCGGGCGGCTCGGCCTCGGGCGCCCCGTAGGCGAGCGTCCCGGCGGTCTCCTGGAAGGAGGCGAGCTCGGCCTGGCAGTCGGAGCACTGCGCCAGGTGCGCCTCGTAGGCGGCGACATCGCGCTCGTCGAGCGCATGCAGCGCGTAGGCGGCGGTCAGCTCGTGGACGGAGTCTCGCTCCACCGTTCCTCCTCGGGGATGGTGTCCTCGAGCAAGTCGCGCAGGCGCGCGAGGCCCGTGAACACACGGCTCTTGATCGTGCCGAGCGGAACGCCGAGCCGCTCGGACAACTCAGATTGCGTGAAGCCCGCGTAGAACGCGAGCTCGATCGCCTCGCGCTGCGGGTCGGGAAGCTGCGCGAGCGCCTCGCGCACGCGAGTACGTTCGAGCGAGCGCCAGGCGTCCTCGGCGGCGCTGTCGTCGATCATGCGCCTCGGCCGCGTTCTCGAGCGGATCCGTGGGCCGGCGCGCCTCGCGCCGAACCGCGTCGACGGCGCGGCGATGGACGAGCATCAGGATCCACGTGCTCGCCTTCGCCCGCTCGGGCACGAAGCTCCCGGCGGTCCGCCAGACGGCGAGGAAGGCCTCCTGCACCGCGTCCTCGGCCAGGTTGCGGTCGCGGAGAACGCGGAGGGCGAGCCCGAAGGCGACGCGCCCGTGACGGTCGTAGAGCTCCGCCAGCGCGTTCTCGTCCGAGCGGGCGACGAGCGCCACCAGGGCCTCGTCCGAGAGGTGCGCGTGCTCCCTGCGGGATCGCATTGTGTGTCCCGGCCGGGCCGGGGGGCTCAACGCTAGCAGCGCCATCAACTGGCGATTCGCCGCAGACCGGAGTTCGGTTCGGTCTAGACTCGGCGCCCGTGGACATCGCGACGCTGACCCGCAACGCCGTGCACGTGCTCCCCGAGGGCGGGCTCGAAAAGAAGCTGGCCAAAGGCCGGCCTCTGCGCGTGAAGCTCGGCATCGACGTGACCTCGCCGGACATGCACGTCGGCCACGCGATCCCGCTCCAGCGCATGCGCGCGTTCCAGGACGCCGGCCACAAGGCGGTGCTGATCGTCGGCGACTACACGACGCGCATCGGCGATCCCTCGGGCCGCTCGAGCGAGCGCCCTGTCCTCTCGGACGAGGAGATCGACGCGAACGCGAAACGCTACTTCGAGCAGGCGGCGCTCGTGATCGACACCGATCCGTCCAAGCTCGAGGTGCGGTTCAACGGCGAGTGGCTCGCGCCGCTCG
>CAVXEJ010000004.1:0-1275000 GCA_963760815.1 uncultured Actinomycetes bacterium | reverse complement strand
GTCTCAACGAGGGATCCGGTGAAATTGCAGTCTCGGTGAAGATGCCGAGTACCCGTGGTTGGACGGAAAGACCCCGTGAACCTTTACTGCAGCTTGATGTTGGAGTTTGGAGCACGTTGTCCAGGATAGGTGGGAGCCTTTGAAGCAGGGGCGCCAGCCCTTGTGGAGGCAATCTTGGGATACCACCCTTCGTGTTTTGGGCTTCTAACCCGATGCCGTAATCCGGGTCGGGAACAGCGTCAGGTGGGCAGTTTGACTGGGGCGGTCGCCTCCTAAAATGTAACGGAGGCGCACAAAGGTTCCCTCAGCACGGTTGGAAATCGTGCGTAGAGTGTAAAGGCAGAAGGGAGCTTGACTGCGAGACTGACAAGTCGAGCAGGTGCGAAAGCAGGTCTTAGTGATCCGACGGTTGAGAGTGGAATTGCCGTCGCTCAACGGATAAAAGGTACTCCGGGGATAACAGGCTTATCCTCCCCAAGAGTCCACATCGACGGGAGGGTTTGGCACCTCGATGTCGGCTCGTCGCATCCTGGGGCTGAAGTAGGTCCCAAGGGTTGGGCTGTTCGCCCATTAAAGCGGTACGCGAGCTGGGTTCAGAACGTCGCGAGACAGTTCGGTCCCTATCCACCATGGGCGTTGGAGGCTTGAGAGGAGTCGTCCCTAGTACGAGAGGACCGGGATGAACAGACCTCTGGTGTATCAGTCGTCGTGCCAACGGCGCTGCTGATTAGCCACGTCTGGATCGGATAACCGCTGAAAGCATCTAAGCGGGAAGCCGACCTCAAGATGAGGCCTCCCATCTCCTAGAGAGAGTAAGGGTCGTGGTAGACCACCACGTTGATAGGCGGGACGTGGAAGCGCAGCGATGCGTGTAGCGGACCCGTACTAATTACCCGAGGTCTTGATTTGAATACTGTGAGGTCGCTATGGAGCTTTGAGAGTGCGCGGACGTGCGCGCAGACTCACAATTCCGGTGGTCATAGCGGCAGGGAAACACCTCTTCCCATTCCGAACAGAGAAGTTAAGCCTGCCAGCGCCGATGGTACTCGGAGGGCAACCTCCCGGGAGAGTAGGACGCCGCCGGTTATTTTTTCGAAGAGCCGCCTCGAGCGGCTCTTCGTCGTTAAGCGGCGCGGAGCCGGTCGCGCCACTCCGGATCGAGGTCGCGCAGACGCTCGACACGCGCTCCCACAGGCGGATGCGTGGAGAACAACCGCGCCAGGCCCTCGTCCGCGAACGGGTCGATCGTGTACACGGGCTCGGTCGCCGGTGAGGCGCTGAACGAAAGCAGCTCCTGCGCCTGCTCGAGCCGGACGAGCGCATCCGCGAGACCGTGGGGCGATTCGCACACCCGCGCTGCGAACGCGTCGGCTGCGAACTCGCGCCGCGTCGAGAGGAACAGATGGATAAGGCTCGCTGCGACCGGGCCAAGCACCGTGAGTAGCGAGCGCTCGAGAAACCCGCCGACGCGGCTCGCCTCGATCAGCCAGCCGGCGATGACCACGGTCGGGGTCACGATCGTCACGTCGCGGTAGCGCGCGTGCGCGAGCTCGTGCGCGAGCACGCCCTCGAGTTCAGCCGGGGACAGGAGCGTCAGCAGGCCGCTCGAGACCGCGATCCCCGAGGCCGAGGCGCCGCGACCCACCGACAGCGCCCGCGGATGCCCGTCCGGGAGGAGATAGAGCTTCGGCCGCTCGACGCCGGCCGCGAGCGCGAGCCGCTCAACCGTCGCGGCCAAACCGGCGGCCTCGGCCAGGGTAAGCTCGCGCGCGTCCAGCGACGCGAGCACGATCCGCGGGCCATACCAGTGGAGCGTCGCCGACATGAGGAGCGTGGCGACGAAGAAGAGGCTCGCGAGCTGAATCCCGCCGAGCCACCAGCCGAGCGCCGTCAGCAGCGCGACGAAGCCGCCGAGCAGGAGGAACGCCTTGCCGATGTTCCGCGCGGCGCGGAGCGCGGGCCGCACCGCTAGGGCCCGCCGTTCTCCGGATCGGCGTCGGTGAGCCCCTGCGGCGGCCAGTCGGGCTCGGGCGCGTCGCACCGGCTCGTGCAGTGGAGCGACGCGACGTTCTGGAGCGGGATCAGGATGTGGCCGTTCAGCTCCAGGTGCACGACGTCGGCGATGAGGCAGTACGCCGTGAGCGTTCCCTCCTGGTACTCGCCGCCGAAGAGCGCGACCTCGACCGGCTCGCCCTGGTACTTCGCGGTGTAGTCGTCCACGACCGGAGACTAACCGGAGCGCGAGCCGAACTCGACGGCGAACAGGTACGCCGTGTTCACGCGCGCGTACTCGCCGATGCCGTTCTGGATTCGCACGGCGCCGACGCCCATGTACCGCCAGCCGCGCGCCAGCATGTTCTTGCGGTGGCCGGGGCTGTTCATCCAGGCGGTGACAACCCGCCTCGCAGTCGTCGACGGGCCCTCCCAGTACAGGTTCTCGCCGACCGACCAGCCGTTGTAGCCGGGGCCCGGCCAGAAGCGGCGGATCCAGCGGCCATACGGCGTTCCGTCCGACCAGCTGTGGTCGAAGTAGCCCTCGGACGCCATGTTCTTCACGTGGCGCGTCGCCGCCTTCTTGAGCCGCGGCCGCGACGTAAGCGCGCGCAAGCCCTTGTCCTTGCGGACGGTGTTGATCCGCTCCAGCACGGCGCGCTCGAGCTTGTCGGCGTCGGTCACCTTCGCCGCGGCGCCCGCGGACGAGGGGACGGCGAGCGCCAGCAAGAGACAGATGAAGGCGACGGCGCGTCGGGCCATATGGCGTGTATCGGTCATGCGAAGCCCCGTCTCTACCCCGGATATGGTCTCGCCATGCATCTGGGCCTCGAGGGACGCGTCTGCCTGGTCACCGGCTCGAGCGCCGGGATCGGGCTCGAAACCGCTCGGATCCTTGCGGACGAAGGCGCCCGCGTCGTCGTTACGGGCCGCGACGAGGCGCGGGTCGAGCAGGCGCGCGCCGACACGAACGCGGCGCTCGGGATCGCCTGCGACTTCTCCGATCCGGCCGTGCCGGACGACGTGGTCGCCCGGGTGACGGAGGAGCTCGGTCCGGTCGCCGTCCTCGTGAACAACGTCGGCGTCGCGTACCAGCGCTCGTTCGAGGAGCTCACCGAAGAGGACTGGGCGGGGATGTGGCAGTTGAACGTCATGAGCTACGTGCGGACGATTCGCGCGGCGGTCCCGGGAATGCGTGAGGCAGGGGGAGGTGCGATCGTGAACGTGAGCTCGACGGCGGGAAAGCGCCCCTCGACCGGTATGCCTGACTACAGCGTAACCAAGGCGGCGGTCCTCTCCCTCTCGCGTCTCGTGGCGGATCTCTACGCGGGCGTGGGCATCCGCTGCAATGCAGTGACGCCCGGCCCGACCTCCTCGCCGGCGTGGCT
This sequence comes from uncultured Actinomycetes bacterium, assembly GCA_963760815.1. Classification (GTDB taxonomy): domain Bacteria; phylum Actinomycetota; class Thermoleophilia; order Gaiellales; family Gaiellaceae; genus CAVRUF01. The sequence continues at coordinate 1,271,620 of CAVXEJ010000004.1, read as the reverse complement.
CGCGGAAGGCGGGCTCGCCGATCAGGCCGCTGCACGCTCGGGCAAGACGCGCGAGGAAGTCCTCGAAGGCGTCGGCAAGGGCCGTCCGCTCGGCCGGCTGGCGGAGCCGGAGGAGATCGCGACCGTGATCGCGTTCCTGTGCTCCGACCGCTCCTCGTACGTGACCGGCGCCGCGTGGAGCGTCGACGGCGGCAGCGTCCCGATCATCATCTAACCTCGGTTCGTGGAGGTCACGGGAACCGTCGCGGAAGCTTTCGAGGCCGGTGTGCGCGAGGACGAGGAGCGCCGCCTGTCGCCGCTCGCCGTGCGCTCCTACGAAACCGCCGGCCGCATGCGGCCCGACGAGGAATGCAGCCTGCGCACGCCGTTTCAGCGCGACCGCGACCGGATCCTCCACTCGAAGGCGTTCCGCCGGCTGAAGGGCAAGACGCAGGTTTTCATCGACCCGGCGGGCGATCACTACCGCACGCGGATGACCCACACGCTCGAGACGACCGGGATCGCCCGCGTTGTCGCCCGGGCGCTGCGGCTGAACGAGGATCTGACCGAGGCGATCGGGCTCGGACACGACACCGGGCACCCGCCGTTCGGCCACGCCGGCGAGGAGGCGCTCGACGAGTGCCTGCGGCAGCGCTTCGATCTGGGCTTCCGCCACAACGAGCAGTCGCTGCGGATCGCCGAGTCGCTGAATCTCACCGCGGAAGTGCGCGACGGCATCCTCAACCACACCGGCCCGAACGAGCCGGCCACGCTCGAGGGGAAGATCGTCCGCATCGTCGACCGCGTCGCCTACATCAACCACGACATCGACGACGCGATCCGGATCGGGATCCTGAGCCCCGACGACCTGCCGGACGAGGAGATCGCGATCCTCGGCCCGCGCGGCTCGCAAGCGCATCGACCGGCTCGTCCACGACCTCGTCGAGACCTCGGCGGCGTCGGGCGACATCCGCCAGAGCGAGGAGGTCGGCGCCGCGATGCTGTCGCTGCGCGCGTTCATGTTCGACCGCGTGTACCTCGGGCCGCACACGCGCGCCGAGCACGAGCGGGCGCGCGCGGTCGTCCGCCAGATCTTCGAGCACCTCGCCGGCGAGGGCTCGGATCCCGAGGAGATCGTCGACTACGTCTCGGGCATGACCGACCGGTTCGCGCTCGATTACGCTGCGAGGCTCTGATGGCGCGGATCAAGGACGAGTCGGTCGAGGCGGTGAAGGCCGCCGCGAACATCGTCGAGGTCGTCGAGACGCGCGTCCGGCTGCGCAAGGCGGGCGGGAGCTACAAGGGCCTCTGCCCGTTCCACGACGAGAAGACCCCGTCCTTCTCGGTCACGCCCGCGCGGGGCACGTACCACTGCTTCGGCTGCGGCGTCGGCGGCGACTCGATCTCGTTCGTCCGCGAGACGGAAGGGCTCGACTTCGTCGGTGCGATCGAGTGGCTCGCCGACCGGTTCCGCGTCCCGCTCGAGTACGAGGAGAGCTCGCCGCAGGCCGACGAGCAGCGCCGCGGCCGCGAGCGGCTGTACGCGCTGCTCGAGCAGGCCGCCTCCTACTACGAGCGCCTGCTCTGGGAAACCGACGAGGGCGCTCACGCGCGCGAGTACCTGGAGTCGCGCTCGCTGGGCGAGGAGATCGCCCGGGAGTTCCGCCTGGGGCTCTCGCCGGCCGGCGCACGGCTCGTCGGCAAGGCGAAGGAGCAGGGCTACACGCCCGCCGAGCTCACCGCCGCCGGCCTGGTCACGCGCCGCGGCACCGACTACTTCCAGCGCCGCCTGATGTTCCCGCTCGCCGACGCGCGGGGCCGCGTGATCGGCTTCCAGGCGCGCAAGCTGCGCGAGGACGACCCGCTGCGCGGCAAGTACGTGAACACGCCCGAGACCGAGCTCTTCCGCAAGTCGAACGTGCTCTACGGGTTCCACCTGGCGCGGCCCGCGATCGCGAAGCAGGACCGCGCGGTCGTCGTCGAGGGGAACACCGACGTGATCGCGCTGCGCCAGGCGAAGCTCGAGCCGGTGGTCGCGTCGATGGGCACGGCGCTCACCGACCAGCAGCTGCGCGAGCTGAAGAAGCTCACCTCGCGCGTGTACCTCTGCTTCGACGCCGACGCGGCCGGGGAGGACGCGACGCTGCGCGGGATGGAGCTGGCCGTCGGGCTCGCGCTCGACGTGCGTGTGGTCGCGCTGCCGAAGGGCGCCGACCCCGCCGACGATCCTGCGGGCTTCGAGGCGCGGCTCGAGACCGCGGAGCCCTACGCCGTGCACCGCGTGCGCCTCGAGCTCGACCGCGCGCGCGACCGGCAGTCCGCCTACCTCGGCGTTCAGGAGATCCTGAACAAGATCCCGGAGTCGCCCGAGCGCCACGACGCCTGGCGGCTCGCGAACGACCGGCTCGGGCTGACCGTCGAGCTGCGCGGAGGCACTGCGCGGGCCGGCGCGCCGCTCTCGCCGCGTCTCGTGGACGCCGCGGACAAGCTGGAGCGCAGCGCCCTGGCCGGCGTCCGCGCGCATCCCGATCTGAAGCCCGCACTCGCCGAGCTCGGGCCGGAGCACTTCGACTCCGAGGCGAACCGCCGGCTCCGCGAGTACCTCCTGGAGCCGTCCGCGGGCGACGATCTGGTCAGCATGGTCGCCGAGCTCGACGCCCGCGCCGTCGCCGAGGCGATCGACGAGACGACCGCGCGCGAGCTCCTCCTGCGCCTGCGCGAACGGCGTTTGCGGCGCGAGCTGAGCTCGGCCGACGCCGAGCACGCGAAGGAGCTCCAGGCCGAACTGGCCCGCGTCCGTGATGCGGCTAGTTTGCTCGCCTAGAAGCTACAATCCGACCCGCCAAGCGATCCCCGGTAGCTCAATTGGCAGAGCATTCGGCTGTTAACCGAAGGGTTGTTGGTTCGAGTCCAACCCGGGGAGTTACACCGAAAGAAATCTCGTCCCCGTTCCGGGGAAATGCAATTTCTTTCGGGAGTCCTACCCAGTGCGTGAGTGAGCCGCGCCCGCCATGTCGGTCGCGGCGGCGGCTGCTCTAGCGGAGCGCGGCGGGAGGCGGAGGCGCGCACGGCCCCATGTACTCCGGGCCGGGCTTCGGGCAGAACCACGGGCCGACCTTGTTGAAGTACGCCTCCACCGTCGACACGTAGGCATCGCGAACGAGGGACGTCGGGACGATCGCGCCCAGAGTGCACAGCAAATCGCCCCCGACGGTGTAGTCGGCGCTCTCGAGACCGGACATCCCGATGTCCGAGTAGTAGAGCCGGTCGGCGTAGCCCGTGCCGTCCATGTGGAAGTAGAGCGAGACCGTCGTGGTCAAGGTGGGCGTCAAACCATTGGCCGAGGTGATGGTGATCGTGCAGGCGCTACCCGCGACGGTGAGCCTGAACTCCTGAAGCGTCGTGACGGCCTGGGTGACGGTCACGTCGAACCGGTGCGCGCCCATGACTTCGACCAGGCTGCGGCTCGAGAGGACGTGGAGCTGGTTGGCGGGAGCCAGCGGGAGGCCGTTCACACAGTCGGTCGCGGGGCAGCTGTTCGGCACATCGAGATCGACGACGTCCGGGAAGTAGAGCGCGGCGGCTGCCTGGGCCGTCGCGAGGTCGGCCGAGAGCGGCGTGTCGATGCTGAACGCCCACGCCGCGGGAGTGGAGTCCACGTTTCCGGCCTTGTCCCGCGCCCTGACGCGGAACGTGAAGGAGTCGTCACCGAGCGGCGACGAGACGACGAGCGGGCTCGTGCAGGGGGCGAACGCCGGGCCGGTCAGCCTGCACTCGAACGTCGTTCCGGCCTCGTCGGAGGTGAACATGAAGGTGGGCGTGCGGTTGCGGGTCGCCCCGATCACTCCGTCGGTGATCGTCGTGTTCGGCTTGACGGAGTCGACGGTGAACTTGCGGGTTGCCGGCGTGCGGTCGCGGGCGCGCCCCTTGGAAGCCCGCACCTGGAACGTGTGCGCGCCCTCCTTCACTAGCGAGTACTTCTTCGGTGACGAGCACGACTTCCAGGGCGAGGTGCCCAGCTTGCACTGGAACGTCGCCCCGGCGGCGCTCTTGAACTTGAAGGTGACCGACTTGGTCGTGACGAGTCCGCGCGGGCCGGCTGTGATCGTCGTGTTCGGCGCGGCCGCATTCGCAGGCGATGCGAACGCGAGCAACCCGGCGAGCAGCAACGCGACCGAGACCGTCGTTCGGGTCGCGGCGGAGAAACGGGTGAAGGGTGGAGCAGGGACGGCCGAGACCTCCGCGGACGATGACGGGCGCTCAAGGTAGACGAGCGGGGCCCCTGCTTCAAGACTCTCGAGGCCGACTAGCCCTCCACGATCTTCCAGTACGAGTCCTTACGGACGATCTCGTCGTCCCTGAACTCGAACAGGTCGCAGCCGCGTACCTCGATCCGGTCGCCCGCCGTCGTGGTGCCCGTCAGGAGCCACTCGGAGCACCCACGGTCGCCGGCGACCCAGTGGCGGTCGTCCCCGTAGTGCACGTCTGGGATGCCGGCGAAGCGGCTCGCGAGGCCCTCGCGCACGTTCTCCCGTCCCTCCAGCCTGCGTCCCCACGGATCGGGGCCGCGCGGCATCTCGAGGACGCAGTCGTCGACGAAGAAGCTCATGATCGCATCGAGATCATGAGCGTTGAACGCAGCGACCAGCCGTTCGAGCGTTTCGACGGTCATTTCGCTGCCGAGTCATACGGGAACTGCGTCAGCGTCTCGCAGCCGTCCTCGGTCACGAGAACCAGGTCCTCGAAGCGCACCTCGCCGATCTCGGAGCTCCACAGGCCCGGTTCGAGCGCGAGCACGTCGCCGGGGACGAGCTCGTCGCGACCGGCCAAGCCAAGGCCGGGGGCTTCGTGCACTTCGAGGCCGACGCCGTGGCCCAGGGAGAACTGGAAGCCCTCCTTCTCGTCGCCCTCCGTCGTGCGCTGCGTCAGGTGGCCCTCCGCCTCGAACAGGTCGCAGACGATGTCGAAGAGCTCGCGCCCGCGGATGCCGGGACGAACCGCCGCACGGGCGGCGTCGAGAGCCGCCAGCGAAAGCCGTGCGTGGTCGGCGATCAGGGCGGCGTGCTCCGCCGTGGGCTCCCCGACCACGAACGTGCGCGTCATGTCGGCCCAGCAGCCGCTCACTTCATGCCGCGGCCAGAGGTCGATCACGATCGGAAGCCCGCTCGGCAGCGGACCGCTGCCGGGGTCGTGGCCGTAGCCGCTCCAGATCGACCCGACGATCACGTCGGGCGGGCACGGCGCCCCGTGCTCGGCGCACGCGGCCCGCAGCGCTGCGCGGACGTCCTCGGCCTGGAGCCGCTTTCCGTCGAGCTGAAGGTGTCCGTCCTCCGTCGGCTTCGCCCGGAAGAGCACTTCGCGCGCCGCGGCCATCCCCGCCTCGGCCGCCACGCTGGGCGATGCGGATGCCGTCGAGCTCCGCGGCCGATTTCGCACGCCGCCGGAAGTCCACCGCGGCGTTGTCGACCGTGAGCACGATCCCGTCGGCCCGCAGGCGGTCGGCGAGCCCGAGCGGGAACTCGCCTGGAACGATCGCCTCGTCGATGCCGATCTGCCGCACGGCCCGCGCCACCGCCTCGAGCTCGGCCTCAGCGAACGACATCCCGCCCTCGACGAGCTCCTTCCAGCCGAAGTCGAAGTAGTCGAGCACCTCCGCGTCCGGCAGGACTCGCCTTACGCGTTCGCGTTCCAGGATGCTCGTGAGCACGACGCGCCGCCCGTCGACCTCCGCGAAGAGCAGCGGATCCATGATCGCGAGCGGAATCTCGTGCCGCAGCGCGGCCGAGCGCTCGGTGTCGCCGAAGAGCAGAAGGCCGGGCATCGCGCGAACTCTAGAGCCAGCCGGACTTTCGGAAGCGCCAGTACAGGTAGCCGCAGCACGCGGCGATCACGCCGAGGACGAGCGGGTAGCCGAAGCGCCACTCCAGCTCGGGCATGTGCTTGAAGTTCATCCCGTAGATCCCGGCGATCGCCGTGGGGACGGCGATGATCGCGACCCACGCCGAGATGCGGCGCACGTCGTCGTTCTGGCGGACGCTCACCTGCGTCAGGTTCGCCTGGAGGATGCTGCTCAGGAGCTCCCGGAAGGAGTCGAGCTGCTCGACCACCCGCGCAAGGTGGTCGAGGACGTCGCGGTAGTAGTCCTGGATCTTTGCGTCCATGTTCGGCAGCTCCTCCGAAGAAAGCCGGTCGAGCGCCGGCATGAGCGGCGCGGCCGCGCGGTAGAAGTCGAGCACCTCGAGCCGCAGCTTGTAGATGCGCTGCACCGGGTTGCTGCGGCCGTCGGAGAAGACCTCGGCCTCGACCTCCTCGATGTCCTCGGCGATCGCGGCGCTCGCCGGCTCGTAGGCGTCGACGACGCGGTCGACGATCGCGTACATCGCCGCCGCCGGACCGTGGGCGAGGATTTCGGGGCGCTTCTCGAGCCGCTCCCTGACTTCTCCAAGTCCGCCGCCCTCGCCGTGGCGGACGGTGATGAGGAAGTCCTCGCCCGCGAAGAGCATCACCTCGCCGATGTCCACGATCTCCTCGTGACCGCGGTACTGGACCGTCTTCAGGACGAGGAAGAGCGTGTCGCCGTAGAGCTCGAGCTTGGGACGCTGGTGGGCCTCGACGGCGTCCTCGACCGCGAGTTCGTGGAGGTCGAACTCGCGGCGAACGGCCTCGAACTCCTCCTTGGTCGGCTCGAGGAGGCCGATCCAGACGAACGCGTCGTCGGACGGCTTGCGGTCGCGAACCCCCTCGACCGTGCCGGGATCCGCGTGCAGCCGCTTCCCGTCCTCGTAGATGGCGCAGTCGACGATCATCCGCCGTCCATTCGATCACGCGCGGGCCCGGGTGGCTAGGAGGGCGGCAGGTCGGCCGGGACCGTGCGCTACCGTGGAGCGGTGCAGGGACGCTCGCTGCGGCTGGCCGGGGTCGGACTCGCCGTCCTCCTTCTGAGCGCCGCCTCGCCGGCGGTCGCTGCCGCCGCGTGGCCGGTCTGGCCGAAGAACCAGCAGCATCCGATCCGCGGCGGGTTCGGCGACCCGCGCTGGAGCGGACGCGCCCACGAGTGGCTGCTCCACGGGGGAGTCGACGTCGCCGTCGACGAGCGGACGCAGGCCACGCGCAAGGTCTACTCGCTCGTCACCGGGAGGGTCAGCAAGATCACCGTCACGCCGAAGCGCCCGTGCGGCGGCGTCACGATCGGCCGGGTCGAGCTCGGGCATGTGAGCGCCGTCCGCGTCCGCGTCGGCCAGAAGGTGCTGCGCGGGCAGCTGATCGCGCGGACCTGCCCGACGCTGTGGCACGTCCACGTGACCGAGCGCGATCCGCAGGGCCGCCAGGTCAATCCGCTGCGAAAGGGCGGGGTGCTCTTCCCGTACGAGGACACCGCCGCGCCCGTGGTCGGGGCGGTCGAGCTGGACTCGGGCGGCTACCAGGTGCGAATCGAGGATCCCGACTCGTTCCGCGGCTGGTTCGACGACGTGCCGAGGCTCTACGAGGACCACGCGCCGAACCTGATCAAGATCGACGGGAGAGTCGCGACGTACCTGCGCCGGCTCGGCCCGGGCTCCGGCCTGGAGCACGACGACGTGTACGGCGACCGGGCGTTCCGCGACCTCACGGCCGACGCGTGCATGAACACGTCCGGGCCGTGCCAGGGCGAGCACTGGTTCCGCCTCGGGCCGCTGGCCGAGGGCGACCATCTGCTGCGGGTGTGGGACGTGGCGGGGAACCTGACGACGGTCACCCTCACCATCGACTGACTTCGGCACGGACTATCGTCTCGCGCGTGACGTCCTCGCGCATCGTCCGCATCCTCGACAGCTACGCGAGCCTGCTCGTGCTGCTGCTCGTGAACTTCTTCCTGCTGGAGCTGATCGACGACCCGCGCTGGGGCGCGCTCGGAAGCACGCTGCTCGCGGCCGTCGCGCTCGTGGTGGCGATCAGCGATCCCGACGCGGGGGAGACGCTCAAGCCGTGGCACTGGATCCTGATCGGCGCGTGCGTCGCGCTGGCGCCGATCGTGTTCATCTTCGACTCGGCCGAGGTGATCGGGCTCACCTACCTCCTGCCGGTCGCGATCCTCGTCACGGTGACGCTGCCGATCACGCTCAACCGGGTGCTCCATCACAAGCGGATCACGTCCGAGACGGTTCTCGGCGCGCTGTGCTCCTACGTGCTCGTCGGGCTGCTGTTCGCGTTCGTCTACCTGGCCGTGGAGGCGCTGCGCGACGGGCCGTTCTTCGCCCAGCCCGGCGTGCACGTGCAGTCGGAGTACGTCTACTTCAGCTTCGTCACGCTGACGACCCTCGGCTTCGGCGACCTGTCGCCGTCGGTGGGCCTGCCGCAGGCGCTGACGGCGCTCGAGGCCCTGCTGGGAACGGTGTTCCTGGTGACCTTGGTTGCTCGGCTCGTCACGCTGTGGGTGCGGCAGAGCGACGAGGCCGGGCGCTAGCTCGCGGCGAACTCGACCAGCCGCTCGCGCTCGTCCTTCACGGCCTTCGCGTCTGACCGGGACAGCGGCTCGAACAGCTCCAGCTCGAGCTCGCCCTTGCGGAGGCGCCACGCGCCGCGGACGAAGCCGTCCACCAGGAGCGCGCCGCGCGTGAAGATCCGCCTGCCCTGCTCGGGCGTGACGATCCGCGTGCGGTCGGCGTGGGAGAGGAGCGCGTTGTCGTACTCGGGGAGGAACCGCGGCGGCGCGGGCGTCGTCCGGGTCGGGCCGCGGCGCATCCGGGAGGTCGAACAGCTCGACGCCGTTCTCGTCCTCGAAGGTCGCGAGCTGCGGTCGCAGCCGCTTCGACCGCGTCGCCGAGCTTCGTCAGTCCCGACCAGGCCTGGACGTCGCGCACCGACGCGGGCCCGAACGCGCCGAGGTAGCGCCGGATCATCTCCTCGACGGGCACGGCGGCGAGCGGACGGCCGAGCCAGTGCTCTGCGGACGTGTGCCGCGCCGCCGCGCTTCGTCCCCAGAGTCCGCGCGGCGGCGGCTGGACGAGCGGCACGAACGTCCGGACCGCCATCGCGAGCGCCTGCGGATCGTGGCCCGGCCATCGCTCAGCGAGCGCCGCTCCGAGCGCGGCGAACGTGTGCGGCTCCTCGTCGACGAGCGCGCGCCCGGCCTCGGCGACCGCGCGCTGGTCGAGCCCGCCGAGGAACTTGCCGTAGTTGCCCGCGTGGCTCCGCTCGATCACCTGCTGGACGAGCGGGCGCAGTTCCAGGCAGTCGTCGGCGGTGACCGAATGGATGGTCGAGCGCATGAGCGCGAGCCGGACGACCTTGCGCTCCTCGATCAGCGCGGCGAGCTCGCCGGGCTCGAAGCGGTCGAGCCGGCGCCACAGGCCGACGTACGGCGAGAGCGGCTGCTGCGCTTGCATGCCGACGAGGTGGCGGATGGCGTCTCGGGCGCCGGTCGCCTCGCGCGTGAGCAAGAACTGGCGCGTGAGGAGGGCGCGGTTGAGGGCTCGTCGGCTGAGTGTGTCCGTCATGCGTGGGGCCGAATGTGCCAAATGTGTGACGAATCGGGCGGGACGTGTCTTTTCGAGCCTGCGCCAGCCGGTCGTCCGCGTAGCCTCGGACATGTGAATCACGAGGCCGTTTTCGCCAATCTGAACCCCGAGCAGCGCCGCGCCGTCGAGGCCGTCCGCGGGCCGGTTTGCATCCTCGCGGGCGCGGGTTCCGGGAAGACGACGACGATCACGCGGCGCATCGCGAACCAGGTTCTGAGCGGCGCGTTTCGCGCGGACCAGATCCTCGCGGTGACGTTCACCGACAAGGCGGCGGGGGAGATGCGCGGCCGGTTGGCCGCGCTCGGCGCGACCGGGGTTCGTGCCCAGACGTTCCACGCCGCGGCGCTCGGCCAGCTGCATGCGAACGGCGGTCCGCCCGGGCAGATCCTCCCGTCCAAGGCGGTGATGCTCGTGAACATCGCGCGCGTGCTGCCGCGGCCGTACCGCTTCCGTCCGGTGGGCGACCTCGCGACCGAGATCGAGTGGGCGAAGAACCGGCGGGTCTCCGCGGCCGCGTACGAGGAGTCGCTCGGAACGCGCAAGCCGCCGATCCCCGCGGACCTGATGGCGAGCGTGTACCGCGAGTACGAGCGGCGCAAGGACCGCGGCGGGGCGTATCGACTTCGAGGACCTGCTCGAGCGCACGATTGCGCTGCTCGAGGAGGACGATCACGCGCGCGCGGGCTTCCAGGAGCGCTTCGCCGCGTTCACGGTCGACGAGTACCAGGACGTGAACCTCCTCCAGCAGACGCTGCTCGACCTGTGGCTCGGCGGGCGCGACGAGCTCGCCGTCGTGGGCGACGACTACCAGTCGATCTACGGGTTCACGGGCGCGACCCCGCGCTACCTGCTCGACGTGCCGAAGCGGTTTCCGCAGGCGACCGTGGTGCGGCTCGAGACCAACTACCGCTCGACCCCGGAGGTGCTCGAGCTCGCGAACCGGCTCGTTCCGCGGCTCGAGGGAGCCGAGAAGGAGCTGCGTTCGTCCCGGCCGCCGGGCCCGGCGCCGGTCGTGCTCGCGCTCGACGGGGCGGAGGAGACGGCGTTCGTGGTGGATCGAGTGCGCGAGCTGGCGTCCGACGGGGTCCCGCTCGGCGAGATCGCCGTGCTCTACCGGACGAACGCGCGCTCGGCCGGCTTCGAGCAGGCGTTCACCGAGGCGGAGATCCCGTTCCAGGTGCGCGAGGGCGGATTCCTCACGCGCCAGGCCGCGCGGCGGATCAAGGCGAAGCTCAAGGAGTCGCAGTCGGTCGTGGTCGCGGCGAGCGTCCGCGACGCGGCGTCGCGCGAGGGACTGCTCGCGGCGCCGCCGAAGGAGCTCGGCGAGCAGGAGCGCGTCCGCCAGGCCGATCTCGCGCGGCTCGTCGACCTCGCCGAGCGCTTCGACGACGGCGAGCGGACGGTGGCGGACTTCTTCGCCGACCTCGAGGAGCGCTTCGGCCGAGCGGCGACGGCGCAGGCAGGCGTCCAGCTCCTCACCTACCACCGTGCGAAGGGGCTCGAGTTCGAGGCGGTGTTCCTCCCGAGGCTCGAAGAGAAGGAGCTGCCGATCCGCCAGGCCAAGGAGCCCGAGGAGATCGCCGAGGAGCGCCGGCTCTTCTACGTCGGGCTCACGCGCGCGAAGCGACGGCTCTACCTCACCTGGTCGGAAACCGCGAAGCCGAGCCGGTTCCTCGGCGAGCTCGGAGTCGCGGCGCCGCCGAAGCCGCGACGGGAGAAGAGGATCGTCGAGGACACGCCGACCACGAACGCGCTCCGCCAGTGGCGGCGCGAACGGGCGAAGGAGGACGGCGTCCCCGCGTACGTCGTCATGCACGACACGACGCTCGTCGCACTCGCCGAGCTTCGCCCGTCCACGAAGCACGAGCTCGCGTCCGTCCCGGGAATCGGGCCGGCGAAGCTCGACCGGTACGGCGACGACCTCCTTGCCACCCTTGCGGCCGCCGAAGCCGCCTAGATGCCCCCGCGCGATCCGGAACGCCTCCCCGGCTGGCTGCTCTCCGTGGGGTTGGCGCTTGCGATCGCCGGCGTCGCCGTCCAGACGACCGGGCACCTGCTGCAGGCGTTCGCGTTCCCGTCCCTCGACGAGCTGAACGCCGATCGCGACGCGAACAACCCGTTCGCGTGGGCGAGCTCCGTCACGATCTTCGGCGCCGCCCTGGCGACCTTCGTGCTCTACGGCCTCAGCCGCCGCTGGACCCTGCTGCTCCTCGCGGTCGCGCTCATGTTCTTCTCGCTCGACGACATCGTCGCGTTCCACGAACGGCTGGCGCTGCGCTCTGAGACCGCGCTCGACCTCTGGGAGTACTCACGCCGCGCCGTCTGGGTCGTGCTCTTCCTGCCCCTGCTCGCGTACGTGTCGATCGTGCTGGTGGCGATCGCCCGTCGCGCCGACGCGCGAACGCGGCGGTTCATCTACGTCGGCCTCGGCCTCCTCATCTTCGCGGTGGGAGTCGAGGCGTCTTCCGCCGTAACGCACCACTGGGGCTACAAGGGCGAGTCGACCTACGACGCATATGAGGTCGCCGTCGAGGAAGGAGCGGAGCTCGCAGGGTGGATTCTGGTCGCCGCAGCCCTGACTGCGCACATGACCTGGGCCCTGATTACCGCTCAAACAAAGGAAAAACCGGTGAACTAGCCCGGTCAAGCACGAAAAGGGGAGAGGATCAACACCCTCGGGGTGGGGACGGAAACGCCCTCAGACCCCAGACTGTGTCCACATACGACCGGGGGCCCCGATGCGGCGGGGGCAACGGTCGAGAAATCGGAGACGGGGTCAGCGGCGGCCCCGTTTTCATTTAACGACTGAAGCTGAGCGAGGTCAGTCGCCGACGACCTGGACGATCCAGCGCCGGTCGCGGGAGCGGTCGAGCTCCATGAAGAGCACCCGCTGCCACTTGCCGAGGCAGAGCTCGCCGTCGCGGACGGGAATCGACTCGCCCGCCGGGCCGAGCAGCATGGCCATGCAGTGCGAGTGGCCGTTCGCGGCCTCCATGTCCTCCGGGCAGACGTTCTCGGTGCGCCGGTCCCAGTCGTCGTGCGCGTAGTACTTCTCCGAGGGGACGAGGCGGCGGACCATCCGCACGAAGTCCTCGAGGAACCCGGTCTCGAACTCGTTCACGCGCACAACGCAGGTCGTGTGAGGCGAGTAGACGCAGGCGATGCCGTCCGTGACCCCGCTTTGGACTACCGCCTCCTGCACCTCTTCGGTGATGTCTCGAATCTCGAGCCCGCCCTTGGTTCGCAAGCTCCGCTCCAGCTGGAAGACCTTCAACGCTCTCCTCCTCCAAGGGGGCCGGGGGGCCCGCTCGACTCACAACGGATCGTATTGTTGCGACTCGACGCGCGTCGTGTCGAAGTTGCCTTCCGTCCGGGGAAGGATCAGTACCCGGAACCCATGCCCGGCGGGGAGCCGCCGCCGTCGTCGGCGCTCGCGGCGCCGACCGTGACCGTCCCGACCATGCCCATGTCCTTGTGGTTTCCGACGGGGCAGTAGATCTCGTACTCGCCTTCGGCGAGGTCGACGGTCAGCTCGGTGGATTCGCCCGGGCCGATCGTGTCGGAACCTTCCTCGATCCCGTTGCCGTCGATCTCGAGCGCGTGGGACGTCTCACCGTTGTTCGTGAGCTTGAACGTGACGGTGCCCGCGTCCACGGAGATCGTGGGCGGGTTGAAGTGGAAGTCGGTCGCGGCGAGGTCGACGGTCTGGCCGCCGCCTCCACCGCCGGTCGCGGCGGTCGTGTTCGACGAGGAGTCGTCGCCTCCACCGCACGCGGCGGCGAAGGGAATCGCAAGAGCTATGAGGATGAGAGTAAGAAGTCGCATGTCTGGAGTACGGGCTCCCCACGTGGTCGGATTCGTGAACCTCCGAACATCCGCGTAGCCTGCGCAGCGCGGGGCCCGTAGCTCAGCCGGTTAGAGCAGCGGACTCACAATCGCCCCGGCCGTCTCGCCCTGTTTCGGCCTTTCTTGGATACAAGCCAAGTTCAGCGGATCTCGATGCCGCCGGACTCGGCGCTTTCGGACGCTCTTGTTACCACGCGGGGCCGGGGCGATCCGAACGCGATCCTCAGCCGGTCGGTCATCCGCCGGATCTGATCTTCTGCAGCATTCTTTCGATCTCGACGATTACTCCCTCCGGGTTGTCCTCGTAGATGACATGACCGCCGTCGAGGACGACCTGCCTCGGAGCGGAGCTGCCCTTCAGCCAGACCCGTTGTTCCTTCGGGTCGGCCGACTGACCGTCGCTCGCCGTAACGACAGTTACGGGGATAGGCGGGATCGGCAGGCGATCGAGCGCCATCTGTCGCTCGATCGCAACGTAGTCCATGTGCTCGGGGTTCTCGGGGCTGTCCCAGGCGGGGACGTCCTCGGGAGTGAGGTTCGCCTGGCCTTTTGGCACGTCGAGGAGGACGAGGCCGACCACCTCGTCGGGATAGCGCCCGGCATGCTGGAAGACGTCGCCACCCCCGCCCGAGGAGCCGACGAGCAGGTAGGGCCCGGGTACTTCCGCCGCCGCGAGAAGGTCGTGCAGATCGCGCGCAGCGTCGTCGAGGTTCCGTTTCTTGTCAGGAGCGGGATCGCTCGCGCCTAGGCCGGCCCGATCGTACGCGCACACACGGGTGCGTGCGGCGAGCGCTTCGACCATGGGAGAACTCTGGAACCTGGCGATTCCCGCGTCGCCGCTTCCGGCGTCGAGTACGACGGTCGGCGATCCCTCGCCCCAGCAGATGACGGCCAACTCTCGCCCATCGCCTACTGGAAAGCTCCCTTCGACGGACGGGTTCGCAAGCGGGTCGTCCGCCGTTGTCGTCGGGCCGTTGCCGACCGCCGTAGCGGTGCTTCCGCCTGACTGCGCATCCGGCGGAGTGCTTTCACCGCCGCCGCAACCGGCGGCCGCAGCCAGGGCGGCGACCACGAGGACCACGATCAGAATCCGTCGCAAGGCCCGACCCTACGGTCGCGCCGCGCCGAAAGCTAGCCGCGCTGCGGCCGGCCGCAGGACGGTTCCGATACCGCACACGCTCTCCCAGGCCCTCTGGACGCTGCGCAAGCAGACGGAGTGGAATCGGGACACGGATTTTCGTGTTCTCGTCGGTGCGAGGCGGGCCGTTGCACCAGTCGAACTACCGCAGCCGCATCCTGGTCCCCGCTGTTTCGCCCGGTGCAGGACGGCGGCGCAGGGATGAGCGTCCGCCAGGTGGCCGCGTGGCTCGGACACGCCGACCCCGCGATGTGTCTGCGTCGCTACATCGACCTGATCCCGAACGAGTTGCAGGCACCGGACGGGCTGGATGCCGCCGCGCCTGTTACCACTTCTGTTACCACCACACTGCGGGCCCGTAGCTCAGCTGGTTAGAGCAGCGGACTCATAATCCGTTGGTCCCTGGTTCGAATCCAGGCGGGCCCATCTCAATCGCCCTGTCGAGTCGTAGACCCGGCGGATTCCGGCGTGATAAAGGTTGCGCATGCAACGCGAGATCGTCTTCCGTTTCCCCGACGAGGATGTAGTCGCGTCGGCACGGATGCTCGAGGAACAGGCGCCCGAGACGTGCGATGCGGTCTGGGCTGCGCTCCCCGCCTCCGGCCTCGCGCGCCACGGCGTGTATTCCGGAAGCGAGGTCTACCTCATCCTCCCCTCGCTGATCACGGTGCCGCGCGAGCACGCGACGACGATCGTCGGGGCCGGTGACGTCGGCTTCCTCACGGTCGAGAAGGGCTCCGGGTACGGCATCGAGGAGAGCTACTCGGAGGTCTGCTGGTTCTACGACCTCGACGCAACCCCCTCGATGCCCGAGGGGCCGATCGCCGTGAACGTCTTCGCCCGGCTCCACGATGCCGACGACTTCATCGCCGCCTGTCGACGGATGCGGCTCGAGGGAGCGAAGAAGTTCGAGATCACCCGCAAGTAGCCCGTGTAGCGGGACGGGCATCCCTGCCGCTGGCAGCCCGTCCGGCCGAAACCAGTCCGGGACTGGACTCCGACCGGCGCAAGTGACACGCTTCGGCCGATGAGGGGTCATCGTCTTGCGGTAGCTGTGGTCGGAGCGGTCGCGCTGTGCGCCGCGCCGGCGGCGGCCGGCGCGATCTTGCCGCTCTGCAGCGGGGGGACGCCGACCACCTGCGTCGTCTCGGTGAAGAGGGACGGGATCACCCAGCCCTACCCGGGCGGCGGCGGGAACCCGTACGTGATCCAGGCGCTCAAGCTCGACCCACCGTCCAACGAGGACTTCAACTTCTCGATCGACAAGACCGTCGGCGGCTGGACGCTCGAGCTCGGCGTCCCCTGGGAGATCACGATCAACACCGGCGCGATCGCCCCCTCCCAGACCTTCTCCCGCGGCAGAGATGTCACCGTCACCCGCGGAGGCGTTGTGGGGAGCCGCACCGTGACGTTCACGCTTTCGCCCGTTCGGGTCGCCGACGGTGGCTGCAACTCGATGGGCGTCTGCGGGACGCATGCGACGACCCTTCGTCCCGGCTACCTCGACGGCTGGGTCAACGACCTCTCGTACATCACCGACCCCGACGACGTGGCCGCGATGCGCGGCTTCGACCTCTCCACGAACGCGGACTGGGTCTCGACGCCGCTCAAGCTCGACTACGTGACCAACTCGATCGTGCTCGACGCGTCCAACGCCCACTTCGAGCCCGACGGCACGACCGTGTTCGTCGGCGAGGCCGAGTTCCGGATCCCGTTCGCGATGCTGAGCCGGCTCTACGGCGTCGACGACCCGGCGACGCTCACCGCGAGTGCCTTCACCGTCACTGCCCCGGGAGCGTCGGCCAGCACGTCCGTCGTCGTCGGCGCGAGCAGCGTCAAGGTGGAACTCGACGGGATCACGTTCTCCAAGCGCCGGCTGCGCATCCACGGCGACATGACACCGCGAGCCGCGAAGGATCTCCGTGCCATCCGCACCTCCTCGTCGACGGGGCTGATCGGATTCACGAAGGCGAAGCCGCGCGGGTCGAAGGTGCGCGGCTACCAGGCGACGTGCCGGTCGGGGAGCCACGTCCTCAAGCCGTCCTCGAAGCAGAACCGGTCGCCGCTTCGTGTCAGGGGCCTTCGCTCCGGCCAGAGCTACACGTGCACGCTGCGCGCGAAGAGCAAGGCCGGTCTCGGCAAGACCTCGGCGAAGATCAAGATCCCCGCGCACTAGTCCGCTTGCGTCTTTCGCGAAGCTCGACTAAGTTCGGGCGTCCCGATGGACGAACGATCAGAAACCGCCGCTTCTGAAGCTCCTGCAGGCCGCGACTACGCCGAACTCGGCGAGCGCGTCGCAGCCGTTTTGGCCGCGGCCGAGTCCGCAGCCGCAGAGATCCAGGCCGACGCGACGCGCAAGGCCGACTCGCTGCGCCGCCGGGCCGAGACCGAGGCGCGCGCCGAGGCCGAGGACGAGCGCGCCAAGGCCGTCGCCGAGTCCGCGCGGCTTCGTCGCGCCGCAGTCGCCGACGCGGAAGCCGTGCGCGACGCGGCCCAGGCAGCGGCCGGCCGCATCGCGCAGGAAGGCCAGCGGCGGCTCGGCGAGCTCCGCACCGAGGCGCGGGCGCTCGAGGGCAAGTTCGAATCGGCCGTCGACGACCTCCACGACCTGATCGCGCAGCTCGAAGCCGTCGTCCGCAACGCGGCGGGCCGAGCCGAGCAGTCCGAGCCCGAGGCGGACACCGATCCGGGCCGCGAGCTCGAGGCCGATCTGCGGCCCGCAGCCGCGTTCGCCGAGCCGGTCGCCGATCAGCCCAACGGGCAGCCCTCACAGCTCCAGTAGGGCTCCATACACTGGCGGCGTGAGCCGCTTCCTCGAACGCCTGCAGGAGGGTCCGGTCGTCGTCGCCGACGGCGGAACCGGCGCGCTCCTGTCCGCTCGTGTTCCGCGCCTGCGCGCTCCGGAGGAGGCGAACCTGCGCGCGCCCGAGGCGGTGATCGGCGTCCACACCGCGTTCATCGCGGCCGGCGCCGAGCTGATCGAGGCGAACACGTTCGGCGCCAACCGCCGCAAGCTTTCCGGTCTTCTCCTCGACGACCAGCTCGAGGAGATCGTCGAGACGGGCGTCAAGCTCGCGCGGGAGGCCCGCGAGATCTCCGGCCGCCAGGTGTTCGTCGCCGGCTCGATCGGCCCGCTCGGCGAGCTCGACGGCACGCACGGCGGTGAGGACGCGCACGAGGTCTTCTTCGAGCAGGCGCGGCTCCTCGAGGGGCGCGGCGTCGACCTCTTCATGGTCGAGACGTTCTTCGATCTCGAGGAGCTCGAGACGGCGGTGGCCGCGGTCCGGGCCGCATCGTCGCTGCCGATCGTCGCGCAGCTGACCTTCGACGAGGACGCCGAGACGCTCGCCGGCGTCGCGGCCCGCGATGCGGCCGAGCGGCTGCGTTCCCAGGGCGTGGTCGCGATCGGCGCCAACTGCGGCCTCGGCCCGGGCGCTGCCTTGGCCGCGCTCGCGGAGATGTCCGAGGGAGCGAACGGCCTGCCGCTCACCGCACAGCCGAACGTCGGCCTGCCCGCGCGCCGCGGCGGCCGCATCGTCTACCCGAACGCGACGCCCGACTACTTCGCCGAGTTCACCGCGCAGGCGAGCAACCTCGGCGCGCGCATCGTCGGCGGGTGCTGCGGCACCGGCCCGGCGCAGATCGCCGCGATCCGCTCGGCGGTCGAGGAGCACCGCGAGCCGCGGGTCGCCTTCGTGGCCGTGGACCGCGACCTCGCCGAGGTGGCGTCGATCCGCCCGCAGGAGGAGACGACCACGCTGATGCAGCGCAAGCTCGAGGCGCGCGAGTGGTACGTCTCGGTCGAGCTCGACCCGCCGAAGGGCACGAACATGGAGTCGATGCTCTCGGTCGCCGCGCGCCTGCGGGACTCCGGCGTCGTCGACGCGGTGGACATCAACGACAACCCGATGGCGCGCGCCCGCCTCTCGGCGCTCATGGCCGCGGCCGCGATCGAGCGCACGGTGGGGATCGAGACGATCCCGCACGTGACGCCGCGCGACGCGTCGGTGATGGGGCTGCAGTCGCAGCTCCTGGGCGCGCATTCCGAGGGGATCCGCAACGTGCTCGCCGTGACGGGCGACCCGCCGCACGTCGGCGACTACCCGGGCTCGAACGGCGTGTACGACATCGACTCGATCGGCCTGACCGCGCTGCTCACCCGCCTGAACCACGGGGAGGACTACTCGGGCAAGGCGATCGACGCGCCGACCTCGTTCTACATCGGTGTCGCCGTGAACCCGTCCGCGGAGGATCTCGACTCGGAGATCGAGCGGTTCCGGCGCAAGCTCGACGCGGGCGCGAAATTCGCGATGACGCAGGCGCTCTTCGATCTCGCCTACCTCGACCGGCTGTTCGACAAGATCGGCGAGTCGCCGGTGCCGCTCCTCGTCGGCGTGTGGCCGGTGCGGAGCTTCGAGCTCGCGTTCCGGCTCCACAACGAGGTGCCGGGGATCACGATCCCGGACGCGGTGCAGAAGCGGCTCGCCGACGCGGGCGCCGACGCTCCGAAGGTCGGGCTCGAGATCGCGCGCGAGCTGTACGAGGCCTCGCGCGAGAAGGCGGCGGGCGTCTACGTGATCCCGCCGTTCAAGGATCCGGCCGCGGCGCTCGACCTTCTGACATGACCGTTCGCTGCTCGTGGGGCGAGGGCGAGTCGATGCGCGACTACCACGACCGCGAGTGGGGCCGGCCGATCACGGACGAGGTGGGGCTCTACGAGCGGCTGTGCCTCGAGGCGTTCCAGTCGGGACTTTCGTGGAGCACGATCCTCAACAAGCGAGAGGGGTTCCGCCGGGCGTTCGCCGATTTCGATCCCGACGCGGTGGCACGATTCGGCGCGCGCGACGTCGAGCGGCTCATGGCGGACGCGTCGATCGTGCGCAACCGGGCGAAGATCGACGCGGCGATCGCAAACGCGGGCGCGGTGGTGGGGTTGCGGGGAGGCGGCGGGCTCGTGGAGCTCGTGTGGTCGTTCAGCCCCGACCCCGGCGGCGCGCCAACCGAGATTCCAGCGGCCACCGACGAGTCGAAGGCGCTGGCGAAGGCGCTGAAGGGGAACGGATTCCGCTTCGTCGGGCCGACGACCGCGTATGCGCTCATGCAGGCGGCCGGGCTCGTGAACGACCACGTCGGCGAGTGCTGGGTTCGAGCCGAGGTCGAGGTGGAGCGCACGAAGGCCCGCGCCGGCCTGGCCGCACACTCCTGACGCAGTTCCGCGCGTAAGCCGGCACAAAGCGCGCGAGACACGTCACACCTTCCTCGATAGCGTGAATGTTGGGGCGCGCGGTCCCCCAATCGGGGGGCACGCGGCGAACCACGGTTCCGCGTGCGCTCACGGAGGCGAGGCGCATGGTTAGACTCTTTGCATGGCCGAGCGCGGAACCATGGGAGTCAAGACCGGACTCGCCGAGATGCTCAAGGGCGGCGTGATCATGGACGTCACCACCGCCGAGCAGGCTCGCATCGCCGAGGACGCCGGCGCGGTCGCCGTCATGGCGCTCGAGCGCGTCCCGTCCGACATCCGCCGCGACGGCGGCGTCGCCCGCATGGCCGACCCGACCAAGATCCGCGAGATCCAGGAGGCCGTGACGATTCCGGTCATGGCCAAGGCGCGGATCGGGCACTTCGTCGAGGCGCAGGTGCTCCAGGCGCTCGACGTCGACTACATCGACGAGAGCGAAGTCTTGACGCCCGCCGACGAGGAGCACCACATCGACAAGTGGGCGTTCGACATCCCGTTCGTCTGCGGCTGCCGCGACCTCGGCGAGGCGCTGCGCCGCCTGAGCGAGGGCGCGGCGATGATCCGCACCAAGGGCGAGGCCGGAACCGGCGACATCGTCAACGCCGTCCGCCACATGCGCACCGTCTTCGGCGGCATCCGCCGCCTGGGCTCGCTCTCCGAGGACGAGCTCTACACCGAGGCCAAGAACCTCCGCGCGCCGCTCGAGCTCGTGCGGCGAGTCGCCGAGGAGGGCCGCCTGCCCGTGGTCACCTTCACCGCCGGCGGGATCGCCACCCCGTCCGATGCCGCGCTCTGCATGCAGCTCGGCGCCGACGGCGTCTTCGTCGGCTCCGGGATCTTCAAGAGCGAGGATCCGGCCACGATGGCGAAGGCGATCGTCGAGGCGACCACACATTTCCGCGACGCCGACGTGCTCGCACGCGTCTCCTCCGGGCTCGGCGAGCCGATGCGCGGCCTGCAGGCCGCCGGCCTCGCGCCCGAAGAGCTGCTCGAAACCCGCGGCTGGTAGCCGGCTAACGACGCGTTCTCGGCGGCTCTCGCTGGCTGGGCGGCGCGGCCGGGACCACGCCGCCCAGTCCACTGCTTCTAGAGGATTCCTCGCGCCTGGAAGGCCGCTCGAACCTGCACTGCGGCCGCGGGGCCGTAGATCCGCTGCGCTGAGGCGACCGTCCGCCGTGCGAGCTCGGGCATGTCGGTTCCCGGGAAGTCGAACTGCGCGTCGAGGATGATCGTGTCCGCCCTGACGTGGCCGAGGCTCTGGCGGATATCCCACAGCGCGCGCGACCAGATCATCCCGTCGTGATGAACCTCGCCGTTCAGGTCGGCCGGGTACATGAGGGACGTGTCGATTCGCCGCAGGCAGTGCGGCACCGTGGACGTGTACGACACCGAGTCCCAGTCGGCCACACACGGAAGCGGCGCGAGCTGAGGAACGCCGAGCCGCGTCGCGACGACGTTGGCGACCGTCACGGCCCAGTAGTCGCCGAAGCCCTCGCTGATCGCGCCGGCCTGCGGACGTCGCGAACGAGAAGTTCTGCGCGAAGTGAATGGCGTGGCCGTACTCGTGGAGGATCACCTCGGCGTCCTCGGCATCGTCGACGCCGCCCTTCCCGAAGCGAAGCTCGTTCTTCGGATGGTCGGTCGCGAACGAGTTGTCGACGCCCCACTGGTTGATCCGCACGGCCTGCGGTGTGTTGTTCACTCCCGGCCGCGTCGTTCCGAAGCCGAGACCCTGGATGTAGCGCTGGGCCTCGGTGATCCAGTAGTACGCCATGACCTGCTCGAACTCGTCCGCGTTTCGCGAGTAGCGGAAGGTGTTCGTGGGCGAGTAGGCGCGATTGCCGGTCTCGCTCACGATGGCCGCCCACTTGCCTTGCAGGTAGCCGCTCCCGTCGAGATCCGTGAGCGCAACGTCGTAGTACGCGGCCGAAGGAACGGCGGCGTTCGAGTCCTTTTGATCGGTCAGCGTCTCGTCACCCAGGGACTGAACCGGGTTCGAAACGAAGACGCGTCCGGTTCCCACCGACGATCCGGAGCCTGGCTTCGCCGCCGCCACCGACGCGGCGAGCACGAGCGCGAGCGATGCTGCGAGTACGAGAGATCGCACCTGCATTGGTTGCCTCCCCTTGTGTAAATGTCCCCGTGACGTCGAGGGTAGCTCGAATCTCGCCCGGGAAGGGCAGCCGCGCCGGGCTAGAGTTCGTCCCATGACCGCGCCTCGCATCGGGATCCTCGCCGTCCAGGGCGACTTTCGCGAGCACTCCGCGACCCTGCGCAGCATCGGCGCCGACCCGGTCGAGGTTCGCACCCCGGCCGAGCTGGCCGAGACCGACGGGATCGTCATCCCGGGCGGCGAATCCACCGCGATCGGGAAGCTCATCGTCCTCTCAGGACTGCTCGAGCCGCTGCGCGCCTACGATCGGCCGATGTTCGGAACCTGCGCCGGAATGATCCTCCTGGCCCGCGCGGCCACCGACGGTGTGCCGGAGCAGCCGCTGCTCGAGCGCATGGATCTCGTCGTGCGCCGCAACGGCTACGGACGCCAGCTCGCGAGCTTCGAGGCCGATCTCCAGCTCGCCGGCGAGACCGAGCCGCTGCACGGCGTCTTCATCCGCGCGCCGCGGATCGTCGAGGCCGGGCCCGAGGTCGAGGTGCTCGCCACGCTCGACGGCGATCCCGTGCTCGTGCAGCAGGGCCGGATCCTCGCCGCCGCGTTCCATCCGGAGCTGACCGAGGACACCCGCGTGCACGAGCGCTTCCTCGCGCTCGTCCGGGAGGAGGCGTATGTCGGGGCATAGCAAGTGGTCGTCGATCAAGCACAAGAAGGGCGCCGCGGATGTGAAGCGCGGCCAGCTCTTCTCCAAGCTCTCGCGCGCGCTGATCGTGGCGGCGCGCGACGGCGGGCCCGACCCCGACGCGAACATCGCGCTCCAAAACGCGATCGCCAAGGCGCGCGAGGCGTCGATGCCGAAGGACAACATCGAGCGCGCGATCGCCCGCGGCGCCGGCGCGACCGGCGAGGGCGACTCCTACGAGCAGGTGACCTACGAGGGCTACGGCCCGACGGGTGTCGCGATCCTCGTGGACGCGCTCACCGACAACCGCAACCGCACCGCCGCCGAGGTGCGCCACGCCTTCGACAAGAACGACGGGAACCTCGGCGCCACCGGGGCGGTGGCGTGGCTGTTCGAGCGCAAGGGCCTCATCCTCGTGGACGCAGAACGCTTCGAGGAGGACGACGTCGTGATGGCGGCCGCGGACGGCGGCGCCGACGACGTCGAGCGCGACGGGTCGAGCTTCCGCGTCACGTCGGAGCCCGAGGCGTTCCAGGGGGTGCGCGCGTCGCTCGAGGCTGCAGGCATCGACTTCGAGACCGCCGACCTGACGATGGTTCCCAAGACGACGGTCGAGGTCGACGACGAGGCGACGGCCCGCAAGATCGTCCGGCTGATGGACGCCCTGGAGGAGAACGACGACGTCCAGGACGTCTACGCGAACTTCGACATCCCCGAGCGCGTGCTCGAAGCCGTCGCCGGCTAGAGCGTCACTTTGCGTGTGACGACGAAGCTCTTGCCCGAGATCGAGTCGACGAGCGTCAGCTTCACGACGTAGGCGCCTGCGGCCGCTTTCTTCGGCGCCTTCACCTGCACGATCCGCGTGCCGGGGGCGACGTGCAGCGACTTCGACGCGACGGCTCGGCCCTTGCGCCGCAGCGCGACCGCGCCGCCGGTGTGCCGCTTCACCGCCAGCGTGATCCGGACCGTTCGGACGCCGTTCCTTCGCTTGACGACGACCCGCGTCACGGTCGCCGGGGCCGTTGCGACGGGCGGCGGCGGAGGCGTTTCCGGCGGCGGCGGAGGAGGGAGCTTCCGGAACGTCGCGGTGACGCTCGTGTATCCCGTGATGGAGAGCGCGCAGTCGAAGAGGCCCGAGCACGCGCCGCCCCAGCCGAGGAACTCGGAGCCCGAGACCGGCGTCGCCTGCAGGATCGCCGCCGTCGGCCCGGGGAACGTGAACAGGCACACGCCGCCGCAGTTGATTCCGCTCGGCGTGCTCGTCACCAGGCCCGATCCGGTTCCCGACTTCGCGACCGAGAGCACGTCGCCGACCGTGAACGACCCGCGCATCGAGCCCGGATGCCGGTCGCAGTTGTAGCCGTACTCCCCGCCCGAGAACGTGACGATCCAGGTCTCGACCACCGTGCCGCCGAGGTTGCCGACCGGCGTCGCCTGGTCCACGCCCGGCCCGTGCAGGTGGAAGTTGTGGTTCGGAGTCGAGTCGGTGACGATCACCGTGTAGGTCCCGGCCGGGAGGTGCGTGACCACTTCGCCGTCGAGCTCCAGCGTGATCTGCCGCGCCGCGTCCACCGAGCCGTACAGCGTCGTGGCCGACGCGGTCGCCGGCAGGGCGAGCACGGCGGCTAGCACGAGTCCCGTGATCGCGACCCGGCGCATGGGGGCTAGAGCTTCGGTATCCGGATCGCGCGGCTCTCGACGAACGGCTTCAGCGTGGTCGGGCGCACGAAGGTGACGCGCACCGTGGCGGCGCGGGCCTTGACCGACTTCGGCACCTGAAGCTTCACGGTCCGCGTGCCGGCCGGTGAGGCTGCCGGCCTTGGACGCGATGATCCGGGTGCCGACGCGAACCTCGGTCGTGACCGTGGCGGCGTCGCCCATCGCGAGCGTCACCGTGACCGTCCGCTTGCCGCGCGCCTTGGCGGCCTTCGCTCCCGTGATGGAGCCGGCCGGGATCTCGACGAAGACCGCGCGCGTCTTCATGAGGCCGTTCACGGAGACGGAGCACTCGCCGTTCCCCGAGCAGGCCCCGGTTTCCCAGCGGTCGAACCTGAAGCCGAGTCGCGGGGTTGCAACGAGCGTGACCGGAGGCGAGCCGTCCGGGACGCCGACGCCGCAGTTGCTCCTGCACGTGAAGTCGACCGGGAAGCTCGAGACCGTCCCGCGGCCGGTGACCTCGACGCTCAGGTAGTTCCCGACCGTGAGGCTGCCCCACATCATGTCCGAGTGCCGGTCGCAGAACCACCGGTACATCCCGTCGGCCAGCGTGATGTTGTCGAAGACGAACGTGCCGACGGCGGGGACGTTGACGCCGTCCGGACCTGCGGTTCCGAAGTTCAGCGGGAGGCCGGTGTAGCCGAACGCGCCCCACGGTCCGGTCATGTGGATGCTGTGCTGGCCGGAGTTGTCGGCGAGCGAGAACGTGTACGGACCCTTGGTGAGATGGGTCACCGGTGCGCCGTTCAGCGTCATCGGCAGCGTGAGCCCGTTGATGCTCCCGTTCAGCACCTGCTGTGCGGACGCGCTCACCGGAAAGATGAGCGCGATCCCGCACATTGCCGCAGCGACAATGCCTTTCACGCAGCTGTAGGTATCCGAGCCCTCGGACGTTGTCAAGGCTTCGGAAGCTTGACCGTGCGCGTGATCTTGTAGCTCTGGGTCGATCCCGTCGTGCCCTTGAGCGTGATCGTGACGGTGGCGTTTCCGCCCTTCGTCTTCTTCGGGATCTTCAGCGTGACCGTGCGCTTTCCGGCCGCGAACGAGCGCTTGGAGGAGACGATCGGCTTGGTCGCGCGCGTGATCTTCGTCTGGACGGAGAGGGCGCGGCTCGCATCGAGCGCGACGGTGACCGTGCGGACGCCTTTCTTCTTGGCGACCGAGACCTTCGTCACCTTCGCGGGCGGGCCGGTTCCCGGCGGCGGCCCCGGACCGCTGTTCAACGTGAACGTGGCCGTGACGGACACGGCGCCCGAGACGGTGACCTCGCAGGCGCCGGCGCCCGTGCAGGCGCCGCCCCAGCCGGTGAAGGTCGAGCCCGGAGTCGCGCTCGCCGTCAGCGCGACCATGCCGCCGCCGGGATACGCGGCCGAGCAGGTGCCTCCGCAGTCGATCCCGGAGGGCGTGCTCGTGACCGTCCCGAGTCCGGTTCCGGCCTTGTCCACCTCGAGGACGTTGCCGACCGTGAAGTTCCCGAACATGGAATCCGGATGCACGTCGCACTGGAAGTGGTAGGTGCCGTGCGTGAACGTGACCGTCCAGGTCGGCGCCTCCTCGTCCGAGATGCCCGTCGTCTCCGAGACGCCGGGGCCGGTGAGGTGGAAGTTGTGGCTCGGCGTCGTGTCGTGCACCTCGATCGTGTACGTCCCCGGAACGAGGTGCGTGACCGCGGCTCCGTTCTGGGTCAGCGAGATGATCCCCGGGTCCGAGACCGTGGCGACCAGCTGCGCCTGGGCGACGCCGGGCGCAGCCAGTGCAACGGCGCAGACCGCGGAGAGGAGTGCAAGGCGGGCCACGTTCTCCTCTACGCGGAGCGGGTGCGGGTGGATTCGCGCAGGAACGTCCGGGACGGCGCCTAACCTCGACTCGTGAGGGTTCTCGGCATCGATCCGGGCACCGCAGCGTGCGGATACGCGGTTGTGGATTCGCAGGGCGGGCGTCTCACCGCGCTCGATTTCGGCTGGTGGAAGACGTCCGCGCGCGAAGCTCCGGCCACGCGCCTCAAGACGATCCACGATTCGGTCGTCGAGCTGATCGCCGAGCACCACCCGGATTCGGTCTCGCTCGAGGAGTCGTTCGTCGGCGCAGACGCGCGCACGGCGCTCTTCGTCGGGCAGGCGCGCGGTGCGCTCATGGTCGCGTGCGCCTCGGCGGAGCTCGAGTGCACCGAGTACTCGCCGTCGAGCGTGAAGCAGGCCGTCTGCGGCTACGGCCGCGCCGACAAGGGCCAGGTGAACCGCATGGTCACGACGATCCTGCGGCTGGACGCGCCACCGAAATCCGACCACGCCTCGGACGCGCTCGCGGTCGCGATCTGCCACGCCCTCGCATCCCCGTTGCTCGCCGCGATGGCCGCGGGAGGCTCGCGATGATCGCCCAGCTGCGCGGAGCGCCGGTGTCCTGGGGCGCGGACTCGCTCGTCCTCGACGTGAACGGCGTCGGCTACCGGCTGCACGCGACGCCGTCGGCGATCCGCAAGGCCGAGGGCTCGGGTGAGCTGACCGTTCAGACCTACCTCCACGTGCGCGAGGACACGATGCAGCTCTACGGCTTCGCGGAGCCCGGCGAGCGGGAGCTGTTCGAGCTCCTCCTCGGCGTCAGCGGCGTCGGGCCCAAGGTGGCGCTTGCGATCGTCTCCGGCTACACGCCCGCCGAGCTGCGCCGCGCGATCGTGCGCGAGGACGTGGCCCTGTTCGAGTCGATCCCCGGCATCGGCCGCAAGACCGCGCAGCGCGTGTGTCTCGAGCTCCAGGAGAAGATTGCTCCCTTGGCCGTCGTTCCCACGGGCGCCGCGGAGGAGAATGACGCTCACCTCGTCGCCCGCGACGCGCTCGTCGAGCTCGGCTACTCGGTGAACGAGGCGGAGAAGCGCCTCGCCGAGACCGATGCGTCCCTGCCCGCAGCCGAGCGCGTGCGCCAGGCCTTGAGGGCCGCATGAGCGCCGCGCCCGAACGCGTCACCGCCGCCGCGCTCGTCGTGGAGGACGACGAGCTCGAATCGACACTGCGCCCGCGCCGACTCGCCGATTTCGTCGGGCAGGAGCGGGTGAAGGAGCAGCTCTCGATCGCACTCGAGGCGACGAAGGCCCGCGACGAGGCGCTCGACCACGTGCTGCTCGCAGGCCCTCCGGGCCTCGGGAAGACGACGCTCGCCTACGTGATCCGCGAGGAGCTCGGCGTGGGCGTGCGCACCGTCGCCGGCCCGGCGCTCGAGCGCAAGGGCGACATCGCGGCGATCCTCACCTCGCTCGAGGCGCGCGACATCCTCTTCGTGGACGAGATCCACCGGTTGAACCGCGCCGTGGAGGAGATCCTCTACGGCGCGCTCGAGGACTTCCGGCTCGACATCGTCGTCGGCCAGGGCCCGGCGGCACGGACGCTCACTCTGGACTTGCCGCCGTTCACGCTGATCGGCGCGACGACACGGACGGGGTTGCTCACGACGCCGCTGCGCGACCGCTTCGGGATCACGTACCGGCTCGAGCTCTACAACGAGGAGGAGCTCGGCCGCATCGTGCGCCGCTCCGCGAAGATCCTCGGCGTCGAGGTCGCGCCCGAGGCCTGCGAGGAGATCGCGCGTCGTTCTCGGGGGACGCCTCGCGTGGCCAACCGGATCCTCCGGCGCGTGCGCGACGTGGCCGAGGTGCGCCACGACGGCGCGGTGTCGATCGCGGTCGCCCGCGAGGCGCTCGAGCTCCTCGAGGTGGACGACGCCGGTCTCGAGCGCGCCGACCGCGAGCTGCTCGACGCGATCGCGAACAAGTTCGGCGGCGGCCCGGTCGGCCTCTCGACGCTCGCGGTCGCCCTCGGCGAGGAGCCCGAGACGATCGAGGACGTCTACGAGCCGTACCTGCTCCAGCTCGGCCTGATCCAGCGCACGCCGCGTGGGCGGATCCTCACCGATCTCGGCCGCGCCCGGGCCGGAGCGGCGACTAGCGCGTCGAGCCTTTTCTGAGCCCGGCCCTTACACCACGCTGACGAAGCGTTCGCCCCCGCGCGATGGGGCATGGATTCTCGCTTCGGCGGGTACGGGACGGGGAGTTCCAGGCGGGGTGGACGGTACTCCTGTGGCCCGTTGCTAGCCTCGCCGGCTTCCAAATCCAAGGGAGGGGAATCCTTGCGAAAGACCACAATCGCCCTCGTCATCGCCCTCGTCGCTTTGCTCAGCATCGCTCCGCTCAGCGCGACGGCCGGCGGGAGCCATAAGAACGGCAATCACGGCCCGAAGAAGGGCTGGCACCACGGTGGCAAGGGCCACAGTTCCGCCTGGGCCCTCGAGCGCGCCGTGACGCCGTGGGGCATCAAGGAGCATCTGCGCGCGTTCCAGTCGTTCGCCGACAAGAGCGGCGGCACCCGCGTCGACGGCTCCGTCGGCTTCGAGAAGTCGGTCGCCTACGTCGCCCGCAAGGCGAAGAAGGCCGGCCTGAAGGTGACCGTGCAGCCGTTCACGTTCGACCGCTTCACCGAGACGGCCGCTCCGGTCTTCGAGCGCACCGCCCCGACGACGCAGACGTACGTGGAGGACACGGACTTCGCCACGATGGACTACTCGGGCAGCGGGAACGTCACCGCCCAGGTCGTGCCGACGAACGATCTCGTCATCCCGCCGGTGGGCGGCTCGACGAGCGGCTGCGAGGCCACGGACTTCCCGGCGGCCACCGCGGGCAAGATCGCGCTCATCCAGCGCGGCACGTGCACGTTCCGCGTGAAGGCCGACAACGCGAAGGCGGCCGGCGCGATCGGCGTCGTCATCTTCAACGAGGGAAACAACCCGGACCGCACGGACGTCCTGTTCGGGACGCTCGACCCGCCGCAGGCGACGCTGCCCGTGATCGGCACGTCGTTCGCGATCGGGCAGCAGCTCGCGACGACGCCCGGCGCAACGGTGCACATCTCGGTGCAGGCGACGGTCATCACGACCGAGTCGTTCAACGTCATCGCCGACACGAGGTCGGGCAACCCGAACAAGACGATCGTCGTCGGCGCTCATCTCGACTCGGTCGAGGACGGGCCCGGCATCAACGACAACGGCTCGGGCTCGGCCGCACAGCTCGAGATCGCCGAGCAGATGAACAAGCTCCACATCAAGCCGAAGAACCGCGTCCGCTTCGCCTGGTGGGGCGCCGAGGAGTTCGACCTGCTGGGCTCCGAGGAGTACGTGAGCACGCTGCCGGAGGCCGAGTTGGCGAAGATCTCGCTCAACCTGAACTTCGACATGATCGCCTCGCCGAACTTCGTGCGGTTCATCTACGACGGTGACGGCGACGAGACCGGCACCGCCGGTCCCGCGGGTTCCGACCAGATCGAGGCCGTGTTCGAGAAGTTCTTCGACAAGCGCGGTCTCGCCACGGAGGCGACCGCGTTCGACGGCCGCTCCGACTACGGCCCGTTCATCGACCGGGGCATCCCGGCCGGCGGGCTCTTCACCGGGGCCGAGGGCATCAAGACGCCCGAGCAGGCGGCGATCTACGGCGGCACGGCCGGACTTGCGTTCGACCCGTGCTACCACCAGGCCTGCGACACGATCAAGAACATCAGCTGGAAGGCGCTCGACCAGATGTCGGACGCCGAGGCCTACGCGATCTTCACGTACGCGATGGCGAAGTCACCGCCCGATCCGGCGTCCGGTCACGGACACCGCAAGGCGAAGGGCTTCGTCCGCGGCGGTCTCAACCTCCGCTAGATCCGACCGAGCCTTGGGGAGGGGCGGCTTCGGCCGCTCCTCCTAGGGCCGGAACTGCAGCTTGTGCCAGGAGGGCACGGGGGCCAGCTCGAGCAGCGCGCGCCCGCCGTTCGGGTCGCGGTAGTCGAAGTCGCCCGTCCGGTCGTCGAAGGAGATCTCGAGGAGGTTCTCCTTCAGCCGGTGGTCGAGCCAGGCGCTGCGGAAGACGAGCTTGCGGAGCCAGTAGACGAGCGACTCCCCGTCCACGATCGAGAGCTGCTCCCAGTGCCGCACGAGGTACTCGCCCAGGGGGCTCTGCGGCTCGGCGATGCGCGCCTCGGAGGCGAGCTCGACCAGGTCGGCCGACTCCTCGGGCTCGAGATCGCGCGGCTCGACGAGGCCGAGCTTCACCGCGGCCGCGCTCACGCGCTGCTCGAAGTCGACGGCGTTGAAGCCGAAGCGCCAGCCGAGGAACTCGACCATGTACTCGTCTCCGGAGGCGTAGTTGGTCTCAGGCATGGCCGCGGGAGACGTCGCCGGGGGCGGGGCTCAAAGGGGACACTCGTCTGAGGATAGCCCCGGATTCCGGTCACGGCGCCGTTCGAGCGATTCCGGCCTGCGCTGTGGAGCGATTGGCACAGAAACGGCCCGTTTTCGCTACTGACACACGTGCATTTCCTCGATACCGTCCACAGCGGGTGGCGGGTGGTCCTCTCCCCACCCAGGGCGGGGTCGTCGCGCGCGTGCGCGTAACCCTCACTCCGCGCCGTTCGGTCACGAAAGGCCGTTCGGGTGTGGTCGGACGCGGAGGCGTATCCGTCCGACGCTGCCGCCAGTCTGGAATCCATGTACGAGGGCACGTGGACGATCCGTCCCTGCCCCCGCGGAGAGGTGAAGGCCCTGGCATCGGCCCTCGACCTCAGCGAGACGACTGCGAGCGTTCTCGTCCGTCGGGGCTACGGGGATCCGGCGCAGGCAAGCGCCTTCCTCGCCGCGGGCGATCCCGGCCACGACCCCTTCCTGCTCGGCGCGATGCGCGAGGCCTGCGACGCGATCCGCGAGACGATCGCCGCCGGCCGCCGGATCTGCGTCCACGGGGACTACGACGTCGACGGCATCTGCGCGACCGCGCTTGCCGTCTCGGCGCTGCGCGAGCTCGGCGCCGACGTCGACTGGCATTTGCCGAGCCGCTTCGAGGAGGGCTACGGCGTCGCCGGCGAGACGCTCGAACGGCTCGCCGACGAGGGCTGCGGGCTCCTCCTCACGGTCGACTGCGGGATCACCGCCGTCGCCGAGGTCGAGGCCGCCAAGGCGCGCGGGCTGCGAGTCGTCGTCACCGACCACCACCGCCCGGGCGAGACGCTCCCGGACTGCCCGATCGTCGCGCCGCGCCCGTCCGACTATCCCTTCCAGGAGCTCTGCGGCACCGGCGTCGTGTGGAAGCTGCTCCAGGCGCTCGGCGCCCCCGACCTCGAGCGGCGGCTCGACCTCGTCGCGCTCGCAACCGTCGCCGACGTCGTCCCGCTCGTGGACGAGAACCGCTACCTGGTCTCCGCCGGCCTGCGGCGCATGGCCAAGACGACCAGCCCGGGCCTGCGCGCGCTCATGCGCACCGCGGGCGTCGATCCAGCCAGCGTGGAAGCCGGTCAGCTCGGGTTCCGGCTCGCGCCGCGGATCAACGCTGCCGGACGTCTCGGCCATCCGCGCGCCGCGCTCGAGATGCTCCTCACCGACGACAAGGCCGAGGCGGAGCGCCTCGCCGGCGAGCTCGAGACCCTGAACCGCGACCGCCAGGCCGTGGAGGAGCGCATCCTGCGCGAGGCGATCGCCCAGGTGCGCGAATGGCCCGAGCCTGCGCAACGCCGCCGCGGCTACGTGCTCGCGGGCGAGGACTGGCACCGCGGCGTCATCGGAATCGTCGCGTCGCGGCTCGTCGAACGCTTCGGCCGTCCGGTCGTCCTGCTCGCGCCCGGGGAGGAAGGCTGGGTCGGTTCCGGCCGCTCGATCCCGGCATTCGACCTGCACGGCGCGCTCGGCGCGACCTCCGAGCATCTGACCCGCTGGGGCGGCCATCGCGCCGCCGCCGGGCTCTCGCTCACCGACGAGAACCTGGACGCGTTCAAGCGCGCGTTCGCGGCGCACGCCGACTCGGTGCTCGACGACGCCGAGCTGGCGCCGGTTCTCACCGTCGACGCCGTCGTGGACGGACGCGATCTCACCCTTGGCCTGTGCGAGGAGCTCGAGCAGCTCGCGCCGTTCGGGCTCGGCAACCCGGGCGTGACGCTCCTTGTCGCGGGGTCGCAGCTAACCGAGCTCGCGACGGTCGGCGACGGGAAGCACCTGCGCCTCGCCGTAACGGCGAACGGTTCCCGCTCGGGCGCGATCGCATTCGGCTGGGGCGAGCGGCTCGACCGCTACCGCCGGCCGGGGCTCTACGACATCGCCTTCAAGCTGGACGCGAACCGCTGGAACGGCACCGTCGCGCCGCAACTCGTGGTCAAGCGGATCTACGAGACCCCGGCGCGCTACGACGAGCTCCGCACGCGCCTGGCCGCGGAGTGGCGCGCGGGCGCCGACAGCTGGACGCCGCAGGCGCGGCAGATCTTCGAGGAGCTCGGGCTCGTCGACGAACCCGGCGGCCGCCGCAGCCTGGCCGAGTCGCCGACCTTCCGCGCCGCGCTCGCCGAGCAGCTCGCCGCGGCTGCGTAGACCGAGTTAAGCCGGGCTTTCGCGACCAGACCCGGAGCTACACTGAGCTCATGGGCCAAGCCGTCCAGGCGCATGCGTCGGAGCGCCACCGGAACGAGCTGGAGGAGCTCCTGGACGAGGTCGCGACGTACAACCCCGACGTCGACCGCGACCTGATCTTCCGCGCCTACGTTCTCGCGAGCGAGGCGCACGAGGGCCAGCACCGGCGCAGCGGGGAAGACTTCGTCGAGCATCCGCTCGGCGTCGCGCGCATCCTGACCGAGCTCCACGCCGACGATCCCACGCTCGCCGCAGCGCTCCTGCACGACGTCGTCGAGGACACCGAGACGACGATCGAGGACGTGCGCGCAGAGCTCGGCGACGAGATCGGCCAGCTCGTCGAGGGCGTCACGAAGCTGACGCGGATCCACTTCCAAAGCCGCGAGCAGGCCCAGGCCGAGAACTACCGCAAGATGGTGCTCGCGATGGCGCAGGACGAGCGCGTCATCCTGATCAAGCTCGCCGACCGCCTCCACAACATGCGGACGATCGAGTACCTCGGGCGCCAGAAGCAGATGCAGAAGGCGCGCGAGACGCTCGAGGTGTACGCGCCGCTCGCGCACCGCCTCGGTATCCACACGATGAAGTGGCAACTCGAGGACCTCGCGTTCGCGACGCTCCATCCGCGCAAGTACGCCGAGATCCAGTCGATGGTGAACCAGCGCCGAGGCGACCGGGAGAAGTTCGTCTCCCAGGCGAGCGAGACGCTCGAGGACGAGCTTTCGAAGGTGGACATCCCCGTCGACATCGTCGGGCGCGCCAAGCACTTCTATTCCATCTACGAAAAAATGGCCAAGGGCGGCAAGGAGTTCAACGAGATCTACGACCTGACCGCCATGCGCGTGATCGTCGAGCGCGAGGGCAAGGAGGGCGAGCGCGACTGCTACGGCACGCTCGGGATCATCCACTCCGTCTGGAAGCCGATGCCCGGGCGGTTCAAGGACTACGTCGCGATGCCCAAGTTCAACCTGTACCGCTCGCTGCACACGACGGTGATCGGACCCGAGGGGCGCCCGCTCGAGATCCAGGTGCGAACGCGCGAGATGCACCGCACCGCCGAGTACGGGATCGCCGCGCACTGGGCCTACAAGGACAAGCCGCGCAAGGGCCGCGAGTCGGAGCGGCTCGCCTGGATGCAGCAGCTCGCCGACTGGCAGGAGGAGGAGACCGACCCGACCGAGCTGCGGCGCGCGTTCCCCGAGCTCGCCGCCGACGAGGTGTACGTCTACACGCCGAAGGGCGAGCTGAAGAGCCTCCCGGCGGGCTCGACGCCGATCGACTTCGCCTACTCCGTCCACACCGACGTCGGCCACCGCACCGTCGGCGCCAAGGTGAACGGCCGCATCGTCCCGCTGCACTACCGGCTGCGCACCGGGGACTTCGTCGAGATCCTGACCTCCCGCGCCGTGGGCCGCGGGCCGTCGCGCGACTGGCTGTCGCTGGCTGCGTCCTCGCGCGCGCGAAACAAGATCCGCCAGTGGATCTCCCGGGAGACGCGCGAGGAGACCGAGACGCGCGGCCGCGACGCGCTCGAGGCGTCGCTCAAGCAGCACAAGCTCCCGTACAAGAAGCTCGCCGGCTCGCCGCTCCTCGCGGAGCTGATCCGCGAGATGGGCTTCAAGAAGGCGGAGGACTTCTACCTGGCCCTCGGCTCGGGGAAGCTCCAGGCGGGGCAGGTCACGAACAAGGTGCTGACGCGCCTGAAGACGGGCGAGGTCGCCGAGGAGGCGCAGCTGCCGGCACGGCCGAAGGCGCGCCACGCCGTCGCCTCGCAGGACTTCGGGATCAACGTCGAGGGGCTCGAGGGCGTCCTCGTCCGCATGGCGAAGTGCTGCACGCCGGTTCCCGGCGACGAGATCGTCGGCTACATCTCGCTCGGCAAGGGGATCACGATCCACCGCGACGACTGCCCGAACGTGAAGGCGCTCATGCGCAACCCCGAGCGGTTCACGCCGGTCGAGTGGGACGGCGGCGCGTCGCAGAGCTTCCGCGTCCAGATCGCGGTCACGTCGTGGGATCGCCCGCGGCTCCTCGAGGACGTCGCCCGCACGTTCGCCGAGTACGGCGCGAACATCGTCGAGTACGGCGGCCACGTCGAGGATCAGATGGCGAAGAACTGGTACGTGGCCGAGGTGGGCGACGTGAACTCGCTGCGCGCGCTCCTGACGGCGCTGCGCAACGTCGAGGGCGTCTTCGACGCCTATCGCGTCACGCCGTCGTGACGGAGCGACGCTGGCGTTCCTCCACGAGCTCGAACGGACGGACGAGGAGCTAGGCGCAACGCTCGCGCGGCTCGACGAGCTGGTCCACGAGGTGCAGGAGATCGGCGCGCAGGCCGTCGCAGTGAGCGAACGGCTGCGCGCGGCTTCCGCAGGAACAGGCTGCAGTCGAGGAGGCGTGGGCCGAGGCCGTGCGCGACGTAGAGGCGCGCCACGCGGAGTACGAAGCGGTGCTCGGCCGCGAGTACCGAGACGAGGCCGAAAAGCGCCGCGAGGAAACCCGTGCAGGTGACTTGCTCCATTCGGCCGAACGCCGGGTCGACGCGGCGAAAGCGGAGGAGGAACGCCTGGCGCACGAGGCCGAAGCCGCCGAGCGCGAGGCGCACGAGCTTGTGACACGGGCGCGCCGGGTCGACGCCGATCCGCCGGCGGGCGACTCGCTCGAGGAGCTCGCCGCGTGGGCGACCGAAACACGGGCCACGCTGTTCGTGCGGCGAGCCCAGACCGCGGCGCAGCGCGAGGCCGCGATCCGCCAGGCGAACGAGCTCGGCTCGGCCTTGCTCGGCGAGCCGCTGGTGGCCCAAAGCGCGGCGCTCGTCGCCCGGCGGGTCGAAGAAGCGCAGCACTAACGGCGTCCCCTCGGTCGAGGGATTGGCGGTCGCCGAAAGTCAGATCACTCGGACGAGGGATGTGGGTCGGGCGCAGAAGCCCCACGCTGCGCACATGGAGTCTGCGGCTCTACAGCGATCTTCCGGCCTGAGCGCAGCCGCGGCCGCGTTCGAGTTCGCCGTCGTTTGGGCGACGATCGCCTCGGTGGTCGCGCTGACGACGCCGACGCGACCCGACGCGCTCCGACTGGATCGCCTTCGCGATCTTCCTGCCGCTCATCGCAGTCGTTCACCAGCTCTCGCGCGACCGGGAGAAGCATCAGGGCTCGGCCGCTCTCGCTCGCCCCGATGTTCGCCGCGGCGCTGATCCTGCCGCCGCTCGATGGCTGCGGTCGTGATCGCAGCGGCGTTCATCCCCGAATGGTTTCGCACGCGTGTCCCGTGGTACATCGTCGTCTTCAACGCGGCGAACTTCGTCGGCCCCGCTCTGGTCGCCCGCGCGGTGTTCGACGCTCGTCGCCACCGGCGGGGCGGTCGCGTGGACGGTCGGAGCGCTCGCCGGCGTCGCCACGTTCCTCGTCCTGCACTACGTGCGTCCTCGCCGTGATGCTGAAGCTGGCGCGCGGCGTCGCGATCCGCGACACGATCCGGTTCGACTGCGTCCTCATCGACGCGGGCCTGCTGTCGCTCGGCGCGATCGCGGCCGCGTTCGCGGAGACGTCCCTGAGCCTGGTGGCACTGCTCGCGCTGCCGCTGGCGCTCATGTACCGCTCGCTCGAGATCCCGAGCCTCGTCGAGGCGTCGCGGATCGAGCCCAAGACCGGACTCTTCAACATGCGCCACCTGAACTCCGTGCTCGAGACAGGAGCTCCAGCGGGCCGGCCGGTTCGGCTACCCGGTGTCGCTCCTCATGATCGACGTCGACCACCTGCGGAAGATCAACAGCGCCCACGGGCATCTCGCCGGCGACCGGGCGCTGCTCCAGGTCGCCGAGGCGGTGCTCGGGGCGACGCGCGAGTACGACGTCGCGGCGCGCTTCGGCGGCGACGAGTTCTGCGTCCTCCTCCCGCAGACCGACGTCGACGGCGCGCTCGTCGTCGCGGAGCGGATCCGGGCCGGCGTCGAGCGACGGCGGGATCGGAGATCGGCCTGACCGTCTCGATCGGCGTCGCGTCGGTTCACCGCGGGCCGGGTCAGCCGCCGAGGAGCTCATCGCCATCGCCGACCGCGCCGCCTACCAGGCCAAGTTCGAGCGGCCGCAACGCCGTCGCCGACCGCGCCCGAGGGCGATCCGGTCGTCGAGGCCGAGCGCGTCCTCGCCGAAGCCGCCCAGAACTAGCCGAGCGCGCGCACCAGACTTAGTTGCAGTCTGTTACTAGCTCGGTGGAAACGCTCCGAGCTCGATGAACGCTGGGGATCCACGGCTCCAGACTTAGTTGCAGTCTGCAACTTGGGATAGATCGGCACGAAATCGTGACGTTCGCGTGCGTGTTCTGTGCGTGTGAGCGCCCGCGCCGGGGCCGCCCTAGGGCGACCAGCGACGCCGCCGGTGTCCCAGGCGACGAGGGTGTGCGGGGAGATGAGCAGCGCGACGCGCTCGAGGAAGACGCGGTCGTCCTCGCCGAAGGCGGCGGGCTTGTCGGAGTCGATGTCGATCTCGCCGACGACCTGGCCCTCGAAGGCGATCGGCACGACGATCTCGCTGCGTGTGGAGACGAAGCAGGAGAGGTAGCGGTCGTCGGCGTTCACGTCGTCGACGATCTCGGTGACGCCGCTCGCGGCCGCCGCGCCGCAGATGCCCTGGCCGATCGGGATGCGGACGTGCTCGGTCGCCTGCGGGGCCCTTCCACGGGCCGAGGACGAGATCGTCGCCCTCGACGAGGTAGATCCCGACCCAGGAGTAGTGCTCGAAGCGGTCGTGGAGGACCTCGACCGTCTTGCGGAGCACCTCGTCGGCCTCGGTCTCGCGGTTGACGATTCGGTCGACCGCCTCGAGCGCGCCGCGGTACGTCGTCAGCGCTGCGCTCATCGCCGGCGACCGCCAGCTCGAGGTCGGCGCCCTCGAACGTCGCGATCGCCGCGCCGGTAGTCGTCGCGGATCGGCGTTGGGCGGCGCGCCTCGGAGCGGCGACGAGGACGAGGGTCTGCTCGGCGGTGCACATGAGGACGTCGTCGTCGACACGCGGACGGCGCAGTAGCTCGGTGGTGAGGCTCGTCCGCCGATCCGCTTCGTCCGCACGAAGACCTCGAGGAGATCGTCGAACCGCGCCGGGGCCTCGTAGACGCACGGGCGAGGCGCGCATGACGAAGTCCTCCCTGCCAGCATCCTTGCGCAGAAGGCCGAGGTGGCGCTCGTACTCGACCCGCGCGTAGGTCGAAGTAGGGGAGGTAGCGGCCGTAGTAGACGATCCCCTGCGCGTCGGTGTCCGAGAAGCCGACGCGCGTGAACGAGGAGAACTTGAACGGCGGCGCGCCGTCGATCGGGTGGCCGAAGGAGAGACTCACGGCGCGCGATCCTACCCGCGCGAGCCGGTTGCGTTGTCGCCTGGGGCGTGTGCTTCTCTTGCCAGCAGGGAAAGTGCTCCACCACACCGATCTCCTACAAGGGGAGGGGAGATGACACCACGTTTGCGCGTGGCTGCGCTTGCAGTTGCAGTGCCGTCGCGCTATTGGCAGTCGGCACCGCCGGCGCTGCGGTCAAGTCGAACGTTGCACTCGACTTCTACGGCGCGACGGTGTCGTCGAGCACCTACTCGGACTTGCTCGCGAAGGGCACGACATCGCGTCCGCCGACCAGGTCGGCTCGAGCTGCAAGCTCACCATGGTGCTTTCGTCCGCACAGGCGAAGGCGCTGAAGGGCGACGGCGTCAACGTCTCGCTCGTGCGGAACAAGTTCGGCCGCACGGCGCGCCAGGAAGCCGCCCTGCAAACGTCGACCGGCTACAACGTCTGGATCGACTACGACGGGCCGGACGGCATGGCGGCCGAGATGAAGCGCATCGCCCGCCACAACCCGGACATCGCGTAGCTCGAGTACATCGGGCGCACCGGCCAGGGCCGGATCATCCTGGCGCTCAAGCTGACGGACGACGCGCAACGGCGCAAGGACGGCAAGAAGCCCGCCGTGCTGTACAGCTCGACGCAGCACGCGCGC
Source organism: uncultured Actinomycetes bacterium (assembly GCA_963760815.1). Classification (GTDB taxonomy): domain Bacteria; phylum Actinomycetota; class Thermoleophilia; order Gaiellales; family Gaiellaceae; genus CAVRUF01. The sequence continues at coordinate 1,233,017 of CAVXEJ010000004.1, read as the reverse complement.
GAGTGGATCGCCGCCGAGATCAACCGGCGCCTGCTCCACTGGTACATCGATCAGTACCGCGCGAAGAACAAGAGCGTCCGGAAGCTGCTCGACTCGACCGAGCTCTGGTTCGTCCTGGTCATGAACCCGGACGGCTACCAGTACACGTTCCAGAGCCCGGACACGCGGCTCTGGCGCAAGACGCTCCGCGACAACAACGGGAACGGGACGATCGAGGTCGGCGACGGCGTCGACCCGAACCGGAACTACCCGGAGCACTGGAACTACGACGCACGAGGGCTCCTCGGCCGTCCAGTCGAGCGACACGTACCGCGGCCCCAGCGCGACGTCGGAGCCCGAGACGAAGGCTGCCGATGAACCTGCTCAAGAGGATCGGGTTCGCGTTCCAGGTGAACTACCACTCGTTCGGCCAGTGGCTGCTCTATCCGGAGGGCTGGCAGATCGGCACCCCGACGGCGGATGACCCGATCTACTTCGCGCTCTCCGGGAACCTGGACAACCCGGCGATCCCGGGCTTCAACCCGGGGCTCTCGTCCGACGTCCTCTACGTGACGAACGGCGAGACGACCGACTACGCGCACGTCAACACCGGACACGCTCGCGTGGACGCCGGAGCTCTCGGACGGCGGCTCGGGACTGGGGTTCGTGTTCCCCGACGACGAGGCGCTCGTCGCAGGCCGAGTTCGAGAACGGAACCTCCCGTTCGCCTACGACGTCGCGAAGTCGGCCAAGGATCCCTCGGATCCCGTGTCGCACCTCGGTCTCGAGACGAAGCCGTTCTACCTCACGAGCGATGACACGTACAAGGCGGGTCTCCCGCTCGCGAACTTCACGCTTCGACGGTCTCCTACGGCGACCCGCAGCAGGTGCGGGTCGCTCGCGAAGCGCGAGCTCGGCAAGGTCGAGCTCAAGTACCGCATCAACGGCGGTTCCGTGAAGACCGAGAAGACGTCGGAGTGGAACGGCGGCGAGAAGTACGGCGCCGCAGACCGACGTCTACTACCACATCCTTCGAGGCACCGTGAAGGGCGCCAAGCAGGGCGACTCGGTGCAGGTGTGGTTCGAGGAGGCCAACAGCAACTGGAACGGCCGCAGAAGTGGTGGACGCAATGCCGCCCACCACGGAAACAAGAAGGGCGCCAAGAGCGACTCCTTCACCTACACGGTTGCGAAGAAGAGCTCGAACAGCGTGCTCGTCGTCGCCGCCGAGGACTACACGGGCGCATCGCCGGTACAGACGACGGGCCCGAACTACCTGAGCTACTACCTGAACGCCCTGGCCGCGAACGGCAGACGGCCGACGTGTACGACGTCGACGCAAACGGCCGGAAGGCGCCGGATGCACTCGGCGTCCTCTCGCACTACAAGGCGGTCATCTGGTACACGGGCGACGACATCGTCACCCGTGAGCCGGGCTGGGGCGGCGGGGAACGCTTCGCGCCTCGCCATGGACGAGATGTTCGAGATGCGTGACTACCTGAACGAGGGCGGTCGCGTCCTGTACACCGGCCAGCAACGCCGGCGCGCAGTACACGCCGAACCTCGGCACGCAGCTCTACGACCCGACCGCGGCGAACGGGATGTGCTCGGATCCGTTGGTGAACTACCGGTGCCTCGCGACGTTCGGCTCCGGCGACGGTCAGGGCGACATCCTCGAGTACTGGTTCGGCGCCTACCTCATGAACTACGGGGCAGGCCTCGATGACGACGGCAACGTCTTCCCGCTCAACGGGGTGGCGAATCCGTTCGTAGGACTCGACTGGACGATCAACGGCGCCGACAGCGCCCAGAATCAGACCGTGGCGAGCTCGTTCATCACGACGAGCGGGATCCTCCCGGTCGCCGAGTACCCGCAGTTCGACGAGCACGGTCGTGGCGAAGTACGCCAGGCCGGGCGGGCCGTTCGAGCCGCACACCGGCTCGGCATACGTCTACTCGCAACATCGCGGACGTGTCGTACAAGCGGCTCACGAAGACGTTCACCGTCCCGCCGGGCGGCGGCGAGATGAACTTCTGGACGTCCTACAACACCGAGGGCGACTGGGACTTCACGTTCGTCGAGGCCCACAACGTCGGCCAGGACAACTGGACGACGCTGCCGGACCTGAACGGGCACACGGGAACGACCACGGGCCAGAGCTGTCCCTCAGGTTGGAACGCTCTGCATCCGTTCATCGACCACTACCAGACGTTCGACGGAGTGGGGGCCTGCACGGGAACCGGCACGTCCGGATCCTGGAACGCCGCCTCCGGTGACTCGCACGGCTGGCAGAACTGGCGCGTCAGCTTCGCCGGATTCGCGGCGGGCAGCCAGGTCGAGGTCTCGATCTCGTACGTGAGCGACTGGGCGACTCAGGGCCTCGGCGTGTTCGTCGACGACGTGACTCTTCCGGGCGGCGTTTCGACGTCGTTCGAAGACGGGTCTCGACGGCTGGGCGACGCCCGCACAGCCCGCAGGAAGCGCACCCAACGCGAACACGTTCCAGCAGACCACTGCTGCCGGGTTCCCCGAGGGCGCGGTTATCTCGACCCCCGACACGATCTACATGGGCTTCGGCTTCGAGGGCATCTCGGACGCCGCGACCCGCAATGCGGTCATGGGTCGGTCGCTGAGCTACCTGCTGCGTCCGTAGCAGGTCGTTAACAGCAAGCACCGCGAGGGCGGGCCTTCGGGCCCGCCCTCCGCGTTTCTAGTGGTGGTGCGCGTGCACGACGGCGTGGCCCTTGCCCCGCCCGATCAGCCACTTGTTGACCGGGAACGCGGCGACCCAGGCGATCGCGAGCGCTAGCGCGAGCGAGCCCCAGAAGAGCCAGTCGCCGAGCCCGGCGTCCATCGCGCCGGGAATCGCGAGCACGACCAGGTTGTCCACGATCTCCATGACGGTGATCGAGACCGTGTCGGCCGCGAACGCGACGCCGAGTGCCGGGCCGGAACGCGACGCCCGACGCGGAGCAGCGAGCGCATGGTGAGCGCGTATCCGAACGACGTAGGCGAGGACGATTGCGAGCGCGATGGTCGCGAGGTTCGACCAGCCGAGCGAGGTGCCGATCGCGAAGCCGAGCACCTCCCCGATCGCGCAACCGGTCAGGCAGTGCGTGGTCGCCTGCGCGGCGACGCGCGACTCAGGCCCGAATGACGGCCAAAACCTCATCGCGCTTGCGCTCCATCAGTTGCTGGTCGAGCGCTTCGAGGTTGAGCCGCAGGAGCGGCTCGGTGTTCGAGGGGCGGACGTTCATGTGCCACTGGTCGGCGGTGATCTCGAGCCCGTCGATGTGCGAGACCTGGCCCTCGTCGCGGAAGTGCTCCTTCACCTCCTGCAGCTTGAGCGCCACGTCGGGAACGGGCGTGTTGATCTCGCCCGACAGGAAGTAGCGCTCGCGGAACGGCTGGAGCAGCTCGGCAAGCGTCTTCCCGCTGCCGGAGATGAGCGCGAGCATGAGCAGTGCGGGCACGGTGCCCGAGTCGGCCTGGCTGAAGTCACGGAAGTAGTAGTGACCGGACACCTCGCCGGCGAAGAGGGCGTCCTCGGCGCGCATGCGCTGCTTGATGAAGGCGTGGCCGACGCGGTTCACGAGCGCGGTTCCGCCGAGGCGCTCGATCGTGTGCGGCACCGCCCAGCTCGCGCGGACGTCGTAGATCACCTTGGCGCCGGGCTCGGCGGCGAGGAGACGCTCGGCGAGCAGCGCGGTGATGAAGTCGCCGGGGACGAACTCGCCCGTTCCGTCCACGAAGAAGCAGCGGTCGGCGTCGCCGTCGAACGCGATCCCGAGGTCGGCGTTCTCCTCGCGCACCTTGGCGACGATGAAGTCGCGGTTCTCCTCGAGGAGCGGGTTCGGCTCGTGGTTCGGGAACGTGCCGTCGGGCTCGAAGAAGCAGCGGACCGCGTCGACGGGCAGCCGGTCGAGGATCGGCGGCAGCATCGCGCCCGCCATGCCGTTGGCCGCGTCGATCACGACGCGCAGCGGCTTCACCTCGGCCGGATCGATGAACGAGAGGACGCGGTCGACGAACGCGGGGTAGATGTCGTGCTGCGTGATCTCGCCACGGACGGCCGGGTCGCCGAACCCGCGCTCGGCGCGCTCACGGATGTCGAGGAGTCCCGAGTCGCCGCCGACCGGTAGCGCGCCGCGCCGGACGATCTTCATCCCCGTGTACTCCTTGGGGTTGTGCGACGCGGTGATGGTCGCGCCGCCGTCGAGGCCGAGCTCGGAGACGGCGAAGTAGAGCATCTCCGTCCCGACGAGCCCGATGTCGACGACGTCGACGCCCGCGTCGGCCGCGCCCTCGACGAACGCGGCGGCCATGGCCGGAGAGGACACGCGCATGTCGCGGCCGACCGCGATGCGCTTCGGCTCGAACTGCTCGGCGTAGCCGCGGCCGATGCGGTAGGCGCCGTCCTCGTCCAACTCGCCGGGGTAGAGCCCGCGGACGTCGTAGGCCTTGAACACGCCTGGGAGGAGCGTCATGCGGCCATCCTATGGACACCTCGCGCGGAGAATTGGCACGAAGCCGCCGGGAAGTCGGCGCATCTGGTGCGTCACACGCGCGGATTTCCCATTTAGTGTTTGAACCAGGGTGGGGGTTTGCCTCCCTGGTACTCGCGAGGGAACCCCCGTCGCTTACGGCCAGGCGGCGGCCAGCGCGGCCCGCGTCGCCTCGAGGGACTCCGGGATCACCCTCGCGTCGGCGAGCACGGGCATGAAGTTCGTGTCGCCGGCCCAGCGCGGCACCACGTGGAGATGGACGTGCCCGACCACGCCTGCGCCGGCGATCCGCCCCAGGTTCCAGCCGAGGTTGAATCCCTGCGGCTGCATCTCCTGGGCGAGCGTCCCGATCGCCGCCGACGCGAGCCGGTGGATCTCGAGCGCCTCCTCGTCGGTCAGGTCGCCCAGCTCGCTCTCGTGCCGGTACGGCGCGACCATCAGGTGCCCCGACGCGTACGGGTACTTGTTCACGAGGACGAGGGCGTGCTCACCGCGGTGCACGACGAGCCCCTCGGCGTCGTCGGCCGCGACCGCGCGGCACAGGACGCAGCCGTCGTCGGTCGTCCGCCGAGCGGATGTACTCGAGCCTCCACGGCGCCCAGAGCTGTCGCATCAGCGTGCTTCTACCACGCGCTAACCGAGGATGTTGATCGAGCGCGCCGCGACGAGCAGGATCGTGACCGACGAAATCGAGGACTCGGCCAGCATGAGGAGCTTCACGCGCCGCGTGAGCGGCATCGCGTCGGTTGGGCTGAACGCGATCGAGTTCGTGAACGAGACGTAGAGGTAGTCGACGATGTGCGGCTGCCAGTCCGGCTCGGCGAGCTCCGGGTTCTCCATCTGCGGAAACTGGAAGTCGGGCGGCGGCGGGTTCTTGCCGAGTCGGCGAACGGGGCCGCCGCGGTCGATCTCCCAGTACCAGACGCCGAACGCGATCACGTTCGTCGTCCACACGGCGAGCGCCTTGAGGAGCAGCTCGCCGCCGCTCGTCTCGTCGCCGCGCACGATCGAGGCGATGAGCGCCGCAAGGAGCAGTGCGTTCGTCGCGCTGATGACGCCGAGCAACGTCAGCGCGACCGTTCGCCGGTAGCCCGACTGCTCGAGGGCGAGCCGCGGCCGGTTCCAGGCGAGCAGCGCGAAGAGCGCTACCTCGGGGACGACGGTGACGAGCCAGACCCACCAGGGCAGTTCCCAGAGATCCCAGCCCTTCGCCCGGCTGACCACGCCGAGCAGGACCTGGAGGAAGATGACGAGCGCGACCGCCGGCGCCGCCTCCCAGCGGGATTCGACCTCTTCCTCGCCCAGGTCGTCGCGGGTCACGGGCCCGTCAGAGCCAGCGCTTCCACAGGAAGCCGCCGAGCAGGCCGAGCCCGAGCCCGAGCAGCACGCAGACGATCACCCAGAAGGCCGCGGCCGTTCCCTCGCCCGGGAACTGCACGTTCATGCCGAAGACGCTCGCGATGAGCGTTAGCGGAAGCAGGATCACGCTGACGACGGTGAGAAGCTGGAGCCGGTAGTTCTGGCGGTGCGCGATGTACGACTCGTTCGTCTGCTCGAGCCCCTCCACGACTTCCTTGTAGTTGTCCAGAAGGTCCCAGATCCGCTCGGCGGCGTCCACGAGATCGTCGAAGTAGAGCTCGAGCTCCTCGGCGAGGAATCGGTCCATGTAGCGCTCGAGCACGCGCACCGTGGCGCGCTCCGGCTTGATGATCTTGCGGTACGCGATGATCTCCTGCTTCGCGTTGGAGATGTCGCGGACGATCTCCTCGGAGCGGCCCTCGTACAGCTCGTCCTCGATGCGGTCGAGCTTGTGCGAGATCTTGTCGAGGATCGGGAAGCAGTAGTCGAAGAGGTCGTCGAGGACGTGGTAGAGCAGGTAGCCCGAGCCCTTGGCGAACAGCTCGTCGCGCAGCGCGTCGTCCTCGCGGCACTGGTTGAAGAGGTGCGTGACCGGATGGAGCTCGACGTTGGGCAGCAGGATCAGGAAGTCCTTGCCGATGAAGACGTCGAGCTCGGCGGCGTTCAGCCGCTGGACGGTCTTGTCGTAGAACGGGAAGTGCAGGACGACGAAGAGGTAGTCCGGGTACTCGTCGATCTTCGGCCGCTGGCGCTTCGAGAGGACGTCCTCGACGTCGAGCTCGTGGAAGCCAAAACGGGCGGCCACCATGGCCGCCTCCTCGGTCGTCGGCTGGTCGACGAGGATCCAGGTGAGGCCGTTGGCGGAAAGCTCCGCGATGCGCGGTTCAGGACGTGCGGCGGCCTCGCCCGGAGGGCGTGCGGTCCCCCGCAGGATGCGGGGCCGGGGAAGCGTCGGCCGTGCCATAGCTACTTAGCGGTTCGTCCTTCGGCATGAACCGGATTCTACCCGCCTGCGGGCGAGACCGTTAGGAGGGTTTGGCGGAAATACGCCTCCCGTCGGGGTGCGCTGGACGGTGCAAGGCAAGGAGGCATGCTGCGTTCGTATCGGGAATACGGGCGCGGCACGGCGACGCTGCATTGCGCCGTCCAGGGCGGCACGGCGGCCCAGGCTTATTTTCGCCAAACCCTCTAGCCGCAGAACTGGCTGGTCTGGCAGGTCTTCAGCACCTGCACGTGCGGCTTTGCGCTCTTGCCCTGGGGCCAGGTGATGCGAACGCGGATCGAGGCCGCGTTGTTGTCGTAGCGCAGCTCCTTGGCCTTCCGCTCGGGATTCGCGCGGTGGACGATCACGTAGAGGCCGGCGGGGACGCCCGTCAGGCGTACGTCCTGGCCGTGGAAGAGCGCCGGGTAGCGGTCGGTGTAGCCGATCGACGAGCCCTGCTCCACGTGCAGCAGCTTGCGGTTGTTCATCCCGCAGTTGCCGAGGAAGCGCGGCGGCCCCTCGCCCTTGACGCGGCCCCAGGCGCCGCCGTAGTGGTCGGCGAGGCAGAAGCCGCTCTTGCGGTCGCGGACGAGCATCGAGAAGTCGGACGCGCGCCGCAGCTCGTAGCGCTCGAACGGCTGGTAGTGCCAGTGGAAGTGGGGCGGATGCGACTCGAAGTGCAGCGAGCCGACGCTCTTGTAACGGCGCACCTTGCCGCCTCGCAGCTCGACGAGCTGGTCGGCGCGCATCGCCTGCACCTGTCGGTTCGGCCGGCTGCCGCGGATCCACAGCGGCCCGGTGCCGATGTTGTCCACGGCCGAGTCGAACCCGAGGTGCCAGTGCCCGTGGAGCTTGATGACGACGAGCCCGGTCGGCGAGCGCTGGTCGAGGTCGGGGAGCTTCTCCCCGGGTAGCGGCAGGACGCGCACGGTCGCGGCGTTCGCCCAGGACGGGTGGTAGTCGCCGGCGCGCGAGCCGGTGACCAGGCGCTCGTCGTTGCCGTTCGCGGCCATCGTCCAGATGCGGGCCGAGCCCTTCCGCGTGCTCGAGAACGCGATCCGAGCGCTAGACGGCGACCAGGCCGGCTGGGCGTCGGAGGCGGCGTCGGTCGTCAGCCGCACGGGCGAGGAGCCGTTCGTGGCCGAGACCCAGATGTCGGTGTTGCCGGACGGGCGCGACGAGAACGCGAGCTGCGATCCGTTCGGCGCGAAGGCCGGGTCGCGCTGGTCGCCGGCGAGCTGGACGACCGGGCTCTGCACGTCGGTCGTGACGTTCACGGCCCACAGGTCGAAGTTCCCGTCGCGATCGGTGGCGAAGAGGACGCGGGAGCCGTCGGGATCCCAGGCAGGCTCGACGTCGCGGCCCGCGCTCGCGGCGAGCAGCCGCTTGCCGGTTCCGTCCGCGTTCATGGCGCGGATGTCGTTGTTGGCGCTCCAGGCGATCTCGGCGCCGTTCGGAGACCAGGCGGGGCCGCTGTCGGCGTTCGGCGTGTTGGTGAGCCGCTTCAGCGTGTTCGTCTGGATCTGGAGCGTGTAGATGTCGTCGCCGCGCACGAACGCGACCGTGCGCCCGTTCGGCGACCAGGACGGCTGCGACGCGTCCTCGGGGAGGACGACGCGGATCCCGGTCGTGGGCGAGACGAGCGCGAGCCGGCCCTTGGCGGCCGCGGCGATCGTCGGCGTCGTCGCAGGCGGAGCGAGGAACGCGGCCTGCGCCGTTCCGACGCCAAGCGTTCCCGCCAGGACTACCGCTCCTGTCAGCTGCGCGACCCCCCGCATGCCGCTACAAGGTAGCGACTCGACCGGCGCGGCTCGCCGCCACCGGCCCATGCGATGCGCCTGGTAGGAATCGAACCTACGACCTCGCGCTCCGGAGGCGCGCGCTCTATCCCCTGAGCTACAGACGCGTAGCCCGAAGTACTCTAGCCGCCGTGGAGTTGACCCACCGGACCGTTTCCGTGCCGCTCGCCGAGCCGTTCACGATCTCGCGCGAGACCTCGGTCGACGCGCCGCTCGTGTGGATCGAGCTGCGCGCGAACGGCGTCACGGGCTTCGGCGAGGCGTCGCCGCAGGAGCACTACGGCGAGAGCGTCGAGTCCGTCGTCGAGTTCCTCGGCCAGGCGGAGAGCCTGCTCGGCGACGACCCGTTCGCGCTCGAGGAGATCGGCGACGCGGCTCGCGGAGATCCCGGGCAACGGCTCCGCGAAGGCGGCGGTCGACCTCGCGCTCCACGACCTGTGCGGCAAGCTCGCCGGCCTGCCCGTGTGGAAGCTGCTCGGCCTGCCGCGCACCGGGCCGCCGACCTCGTGGACGGTCTGGCTCGGCGATCCCGACGACATGGCGCAGCGCACCGGGCGCGTCGACCCTCGCTTTCGCCGCCTGAAGCTGAAGCTCGGCGGCCGCGACGGGCTCGACGTCGAGCGCGTGCGCGCCGTGCGCTCGCAGACCGACCTGCCGCTGCATGGTCGACGTGAACGAGTACTGGGAGCTCGACGAGGCGATCGAGAACGTCGCCGCGCTGGCGGAGCTCGGCGTCGAGTACGTGGAGCAGCCGCTCCCGGCGGGCTCGCCGGACGGGCCGAAGCTGAAGGCCGCCGCGAAGCTCCCGATCTACGTGGACGAGGACTGCCACACGCTGGCCGACGTCGCCGCCTGCGCCGAGCGCGCCCACGGGATCAACATCAAGCTCGCCAAGTCGGGCGGCCTCCGCGAGGGCGTCCAGATGGCCGCAGCGGCCCGGGCCCTCGGGCTCGGCGTCATGCTCGGCTGCATGATCGAGTCCGGGCTCTCGATCTCGGCCGGCGCGCAGATGGCGAGCCTCTGCGACCACGTCGACCTCGACGGCAACCTCCTCCTCGCGCACGATCCGTGGCCGGGAGTCGCGTTCGAAGACGGCGTCCAGATCCCGGCCGACGCGCCCGGCCTCGGAGTCCATGAAGACGTATCTGATCCTCGCTGAGGGCTACTCGGCCGACCCGCACTACGGCAAGACGATGCGCGGCGTGATCCGCTACCGCCGCGACGAGGTCGTCGCCATCCTCGACTCGGAGCGCGCGGGGGAGAGCTACGAGGGCGTGCCGATCGTCGGCTCGGTCGCCGACGCGCTGCCGTACGAGCCCGACACGCGCGCTCGTCGGCGTCGCGGTCTCGGGCGGGCGGCTCGGCCCGGCCTGGCGCGCGCTCCTCCTCGAGTGCGATCGACGCGGGCCTCGACGTCGAGGCCGGCATGCACGAGTTCCTCGCCGACGATCCCGAGCTCGCCGCGCTCGCGGCCGAGCACGGGGTGGAGCTGCGCGACCTGCGCAAGCCGCCCGACGATCTGAGCGTCCCGACGGGCGAGAACCTGACGCACGGCGCGACCGTCGTGCTGACGGTCGGCTCCGACTGCGCCGTCGGCAAGAAGACGATGGCGATCGAGCTCCACCGCGAGGCGCAGCGCCGCGGTCTCGCGTCGGTGTTCGTCCCGACGGGCCAGACCGGGATCATGATCGAGGGCTGGGGGATCGCCGTCGACGCGGTCGTCGCCGACTTCCTCGCCGGCGCGGCCGAGCGGCTCGTCGTCGAGGGCGCGAAGCGCGGCGACCTGCTCTGGGTCGAGGGCCAGGGCTCGCTCCTCCATCCGCAGTTCTCCGGCGTCACGCTCGGCCTCCTACCACGGAAGCGCCCCGCACGTGCTCGTGCTGTGCCACATCGCCGGCGAGACCGAGATCGAGGGCGTTCCCGGCTATCCGATCGCGCCGCTTCCCGAGCTCGTCGACCTCTACGAGCGCGTCGGCGCTTCCCGTGCGCCGGGCGCCGGTCGTGGCGGTCGCGCTGAACACGAGCGCGCTCGACGAGGACGCGGCGAGGGCGGCGATCGCGGACGCCGAACGAGACACCGGCCTGGTCGCGGACGACCCTGTCCGTTTCGGCACCTGGCCGTCTCGTGGACGCCGTCCTGGCGGCCGTGGACCGCGTTGACAGTTGGTATAACGCCCGGTGAACGATCCCCGCGTCGACCGCCTCGCCGAACTCCTGGTCGACTACGCCCTCGGGCTGCGGGAGGGCGACGTCGCTACGGCATCGACGGCCTCGACGTCTCGGCGCCGCTCGCGCTGGCGCTCTACCGCGTCGGCGCTCGCGCGCCGGCGCCTACCCGTACACGAACATCGTCCCGACCGGCCTGAACGAGCTCCTGGTCGCCGAGGGCTCGGACGAGCAGCTCGCCTACGTCTCGCCGACCCAGTGGCACGAGATCGAGGAGCTCGACGCGATCGTGACCATCTGGTCGGAGCAGAACACGCGCTCCCTCTCGAACGCGGACGAGCAGCGCCACAGCGCCTACATCGCGACGCAGCGCAAGCTCTCGAACCGCCGCTGGGAGCGCATCTCCGACGGGCGAGCTGCGCTGGTGCGGAACGCTCCATCCCACGAACGCGCACGCGCAGGACGCCGAGATGTCGCTCGACGAGTACGAGCGGTTCTTCCACGCCGCCTGCCACACCGACGAGGACGCGCCCGAGGAGTACTGGCGCTCCGTCGCGGGCGCGCTGCACTCGAGGGCCGACGAGCTCGCCGGCGTGCGCGAGCTGCGCATCCTCGGGCCCGACACCGATCTGCGCGTCGTGCGTCGACGGGCGCACGTGGCTCGCCGCCGACGGGACGCACAACATGCCCGACGGCGAGGTCTTCACGAGCCCGGTCGAGACCGAGACGGAGGGGGAGATCCGCTTCACGTTCCCCGCCGTCTTCATGGGCCACGAGGTCGAGGACGTCCGCCTGCGCTTCGAGGGCGGCCGGGTCGTCGACGCCGAGGCGGTGCGCGGCCAGTCGTACCTGCGGAGCTGCTCGACCTGGACGAGGGCGCGCGCACGGCCGGGGAGATCGCCTTCGGCCTGAACTACGAGATCGACCGCTTCACCCGCAACATCCTCCTGGACGAGAAGATCGGCGGGACGATGCACCTCGCGCTCGGCGCCGGCTTCCCGCAGGCGGGCGGGCAGAACACGTCCGGGCTCCACTGGGACTCATCTGCGACCTGCGCGCCGACGGCGAGGTCTACGCCGACGGCGAGCTCATCTGGAAGGCCGGCGTGTTCCTCGAGGAGCCCGCCACCGTGGAAGTCGCCGCGGGCGGCCGTGCCTGATCCCCGGGTCGAGCGGCTGGCCGAGGTCGCCATCGGGTACTCGACCGCCGTCCAGCCGGGCGACCTGGTGCTCATCGACTCGACGCCGCTCGCCGCGCCGCTCGTGCGCGAGACGGTCCGCGCGGTCCTGGCCGCCGGCGGACACCCGCACGCGCGCTTCTCGCTCGACGGCGCGCTCGAGGCGCTCCTCGAGGAGGGAAACGACGAGCAGCTCGGCTGGCTCAGTCCGGCGCGCACGCACGAGATCGAGCATGCGAACGTCCGCATCGTCATCGAGTCGGAGGTGAACACGCGCTCGCTGACGGGCGCCGATCCGGCGCGTCAGGCGCTCGCCCACAAGGCGCGCAAGCCGCTCTCGCGACCGGCTGTTCGAGCGGGTCACGTCCGGGGAGCTGCGCTGGCTCGTGACGCTCTACCCGACCCCGGCGGCCGCGCAGGACGCCGGCATGTCGCTCTCCGACTACGAGGACTTCGTCTACCGCGCCGGCTTCCTCGACCAGGACGATCCGGCGGGGAGTGGCGGGCGTTCGGCGAACGCCTCGGGCGAACGGCCGACTGGCTCTCGCACGAAGAGCGAGCTGCGGATCGTCGCCGAGGACACCGACCTCACGCTCGGCGTCGGCGGCCGCACGTGGATCCCGAGCGCCGGCCGCGAGAACTTCCCCGACGGCGAGGTCTTCACGGGCCCGGTCGAGACGAGCGTCGAGGGCACGATCCAGTTCAGCTTCCCGGCGCAGTTCCACGGACGCGTCGTCGAGGGCGTCGAGCTGCGCTTCGCCGGCGGCGAGGTCGTGCGATGCGCACGCGCGCCAGGGCCAGGCGTTCCTCGAGGAGATGCTGGCGCTCGACGAGGGCGCGCGCCGCGTCGGCGAGTTCGCGTTCGGGATGAACGAGGCGATCACCGAGTTCACGCTGCAACACGCTCTTCGACGAGAAGATCGGCGGCACCGTCCACCTCGCGCTCGGCCGCTCGTATCCGGTCACGGGCGGGACGAACGTCTCGGCGCTGCACTGGGACCTGGTCTGCGACCTGCGGCGCGGGAGCGAGGTCTACGCGGACGGCGAGCTCGTCTACCGCGACGGCCGCTTCCTCGACCGGTGATCGCGCTCCTCGGCGACACGCACATGCCGCGCGGCGAGCGGCGGCTGCCCGAGGAATGCGTGCGGCTGCTCGGCGAGGCGGAGGCGATCCTTCACGTCGGCGACTTCACCGAGGCGTCGGTGCTCGACGTTCTCGGCGGGCTCGCGCCCGTGCACGCCGTCCACGGGAACATGGACGAGTGGCCCCTTCGCGACGCGCTGCCCGAGCGGGCGGTCGTCGAGGTGGGAGGGCTGCGCGTCGGCCTCGTCCACGATCCTGGACCGTCGAACGGGCGGCACGCACGGCTGCGATCGTGGTTCCCCGGGTGCGCGCTCGTCGCGTACGGACACACGCACCGGCCCGAGGCGACGCTCGATGAGGGCGTGTGGATCGTGAACCCGGGAAGCCCGACCGAGCGGCGCGGCGCGCCCACGCACACGATGGCCGTGATCGAGGCCGGATCGCCCAGGATCGTCGATCTGTAGTCCGTCCGACCGCTTCCGCTACTATGCGAACGTATGTTCGTACACCGGTCCCAAATCACGCTCGGAATCATCGTTCTCCTCGCGATCGCACTGCTCGTGGCCGCCCGGCCCGGGTCGAGCGCCGGCACGGAGCAGCGCTACGTCGTGCAGCCCGGCGACACGCTCTGGGCAATCGCGACCGCGGAGTACGGCGGCGACCCGCGCGAGGCGGTCTGGAAGATCCAGAAGCGGAACCACATGCCGAGCGCGGCCATCGCGCCCGGCGAGGTCCTGCTGCTGCCTCACTGAGGGCCGGGGACCGGCGGCTCGGCGGGAAGGTTCTTTCGTCAAACCCTCCTAGACTGGGCGCGTGGATCTCGACGTCGTCTTTCTCGGCACTTCCGCCTCCGCTCCGACCGCGCGTCGCGCGCCCTCGGCCCTGCTCGTGCGGCGCGGGGGAGAGCGCCTGCTCTTCGACTGCGCCGAAGGGACGCAGCGGCAGCTGCTGCGCTCGTCCATCGGTCTCGTGGAGCTCGACGAGGTCTTCCTGACCCACTACCACGCGGACCACTACCTCGGCCTGCCGGGGATGATGAAGACGTTCGCGCTGCGCGGCCGCGAGACGCCGATGACGATCTACGGGCCGCCGGGGCTCGCCGACCTGTTCGGCTCGCTGCGGCGCGTCTTCGGGAAGCTCACGTACCCGTACGAGCTGGTCGAGCTCGAGCCCGGCGAGACGCTCGACCGCGATGACTACCGCCTCGAGACGATCCCGGTCGACCACGAGGCGACCGCGGTCGGCTACGCGCTCGTCGAGCTGCCCCGCCCGGGCCGCTTCGACGTGGAGAAGGCGACCGCGCTCGGCGTTCCCGCGGGCCCGCTCTTCGGCGCGCTCCAGGCCGGCGAGACGGTGACGCTCCCCGACGGGACGACGGTCGCTCCGGACCAGGTGCTCGGCCCGCCGCGCCCGGGCAGGCGCGTGGTCCTGAGCGGCGACACCCGTCCGGCCCGCAGCGTGCTCGAGGCGGCGCTCGAGGCCGAGCTGCTCGTCCACGAGGCGAGCTTCGCCTACGAGGAGCGCGACCGTGCGGACGAGACGGCGCACTCGACCGCGCGCGGAGCGGCCGAGCTGGCGCTCGCCGCCGGCGTGAAGCTCCTCGCCCTCACGCACCTCTCGAACCGCTACTTCGGCCCCGAGCTCGTCCGCGAGGCGCGCGACGTCTTCCCCGAGACGGTCGTGCCCAGGGACTTCGATACGATCGAGATTCCGTTCGCCGAACGAGGCGCGCCGGCGCTCGTCAAGGGCGGCGCACTCGGACGCCAGGAGGAGGCAGCCCGCGATGGACATGGTGCAAGTAGCAGTGGCAGCGAGTGTCGCGGAGGCGGAGGAGATCCAGGCGATCCTCTCCTCGGCGGGGATCACGTCTGAGGTTCATCCGGCCGTCGAGCACCACTCGACGGAGCTCGAGGACGTCCCGACGAAGGTGCTCGTGGACGGCAAGGACGCCGAGGCCGCACAGGACGCGATCGAGGCGCTGACCGAGCCGGACGAGATGCTCGGCGAGATCTGACCCGGTCTGGCGCGGACTCGCGGCGGTGGTGCCTGAGCTCCAGACTCGCGATTCGCCGTGCTCGCGGAGCGCTACGACGAGTTGCGCCCGCGCGACGCCGTGTGGGAGGCGGTGCTCGACGCGCTCGTCGAGCTCGGGCACGCTCGACCGCGGCCGCGGTCCTCGACATCGGCTGCGGCACCGGCCGCATCGCCGAGGCGCTCGCCGCCCGCGGCGCCCGCGCGTGGGGCGTCGACTCCTCCGCCGAGATGCTCGCGGTCGCGAAGAGCCGCCACGTCCCCGGCGGCGGCTTCAAGCAGGCCGAGGCCGAGCGGCTCCCGTTCAAGGCCGGCTGGTTCGACGGGGCCCTCATGCGCCAGGTCGTCCAGCACGTCGAGCTCGTCCCGGCGTTCACCGAGGCGGCGCGGGTGCTCGCCCCGGGCGGCCGCCTCACGATCGGCACGTTCCACCCGGACCACTTCGAGACCGTGTGGATCGCGCGGCTCATCCCGCGCGTCGCGGAGATCGACCGCGCCCGCTTCCCGGATCCGCCCACGCTGACCGCCGCGCTGACCGCCGCCGGCTTCGCGGAACCCGAGACACGCCGCCTCACGCTGACGAAGACACTGGCCCGCGAGGAGGCGCTCCGCCGCCTGCGCGGACGCTTCATCTCGACGCTCCACCTGCTGACCGAGGAGGAGCTCGCCGCCGGAATCGCGTCCGCCGAGGAGCTTCCAGACGAGTTCGAAACGACGCTCGACTGGCTCGTTCTCGCCGCGGAAAGCGCGAACCGGTAGACCGTCCACGCGTCCGCGTCCGGCGACACACGCCGGCCATGCGCACCGAGGGTCTAACGCGTCCGTCCGCGCCTCGGCTTATACTCGGCCCAGTCCTTTAACTCGGTCCAGAGAGACCGGAAAGGAGCGTGTGAGTGGCTGCGTCCGCTCAAACCCAGAAGACCCTGCTCGACGCGGAAGCGCTCTCCCGCACTCTTCAGCGGATCGCCCACGAGATCGTCGAGCGCAACGCAGACCTTTCCAAGATCGCCCTCGTCGGGATCCACACCCGGGGCGTCCCGCTGGCCCAGCGGCTGCGCGGCCTGATCGCCGAGTACGGTGGCACCGAGGTCGGGCTCGGAACGCTCGACATCACCTTCTACCGTGACGACCTCTACGTCCGCGACGGCGAGGCGCCGGTGCATCCGCAGCCCGTCGTGCGGGCGACGAGCCTCGACTTCGGGCTCGAGGGCATGACCTGCATCCTCGTGGACGACGTCCTCTACACGGGACGCACGATCCGCGCCGCGATCGAGGCGCTCTTCGCCTACGGGCGACCCGACCGCGTCCAGCTCGCCTGCCTCGTCGACCGGGGCCACCGCGAGCTGCCGATCCGACCCGACTACGTCGGCAAGAACCTCCCGACCTCCCACGATGAGCGTGTCCACGTGCAGCTCGTCGAGGTCGACGAGGTCGACGCCGTGATTCTCGTTTCCACAACCGAAGAGAGGGACGATGGCTGAGATCCACACGCTCGCCCGCGACGAGCTCCTGCCCCCGCGTCCGCCCGAGCGGCGCCACCTGATCTCGATCGCCGACCTCGAGCGCGACGACGTCGAACGGCTGCTCACGCTCGCCGGCGCGTTCGCGGCCACGCTCGAGCGCGACCTGAAGAAGCTGCCGGCCCTGCGCGGGCGCACGGTCGTGAACCTGTTCTACGAGTCGTCCACGCGCACCTCGTCGAGCTTCGAGCTCGCCGCGAAGCGCCTCTCGGCCGACGTCATGTCGATCAAGTCCACGGGTTCCGCGGTGGACAAGGGCGAGTCCCTGAAGGACACGGCGCTCACCATCGGCTGCTACGACCCGGACGTCATCGTCATCCGCCACCCGGAGATCGGCGCGCCCGAGCTGGTCGCGAAGTTCACCGAGGCGCACATCGTGAACGCGGGCGACGGGAAACGGCAGCATCCGACCCAGGCTCTGCTCGACCTCTACACGATCGTCGAGGAGTTCGGATCCGTCGAGCGGCTCGACGGGATGCACATCGCGATCGTCGGGGACGTCCTGCATTCGCGGGTCGCGCGCTCGGACATCCAGGCGTTCCTGCTCATGGGCGCGAAGGTCACGCTCGTCGGCCCGCCGCCGCTCATCCCGCGCGGGATCGAGGCGATGGGCTGCGAGGTGTCCTACGACATCGACACGATCGGCGACGCGGACGTGATCTACGTCCTGCGGATGCAGAAGGAGCGGATGCTCGAGGGCGCCAACTACGTCCCGAGCCTCCGCGAATATTCGGCCGAGTGGGGCGTGACGGCGGCGCGGGTGAAGCCGAGCCAGAAGATCATGCACCCGGGCCCGATGAACCGCGGCGTCGAGATCGACGGGGATGTCGCCGACGCGCCCAACGCGCTCATCGAGGCGCAGGTGAAGAGCGGCCTCGCCGTGCGGATGGCGGTGCTCTACGACCTGCTCACCCACGGCCCGGTCGGGGTCAAGGTCGCCGAGATCCAGGAGGTGGCCTGATGCTCGTTGCAGCCCAACCGTCCCAAGGAAGACATCGTCGTGCGCGGCGCGCGCGTCGTCGATCCCACGCAGGGCCTCGACCAGGTCCTCGACGTCCGCATCGACGGCGGCACGATCGCCGAGCTCGGAACCGGCCTCGACGCGAACGGCCACCGGGTGATCGAGGCCGAGGGCCTTCTGCTCGCGCCGGCCTTCGTCGACCCGCACGTCCACCTGCGCACGCCGGGCCGCGAGGACGAGGAGGATCTCGTCTCCGGCACGCGAGCCGCGGCGGCGGGCGGCTACTGCGCCATCCTCGCCATGCCCAACACCGATCCGGTCGTCGACTCGGCCGCGGTGCTCGGCTCGCTCGTCGAGCAGGCCCGGGCGGAGGCCGAGATCCCGGTCGGGTTCCTCGCCTCGATCACGAAGGGCCAGGCGGGGTCGGAGCTGACCGAGATGGTCGAGCTCGCCCACGCCGGCGCCGTCGGGTTCTCCGACGACGGCCAGCCGGTCACGTCGCCGGGGCTCCTGCGCCGCGCGCTTCAGTACAGCGCCGCGGCCGGTCCGCCGATCGCGCTCCACTGCGAGGAGAAGACCCTCACGCGCGGCGGCCACATGCACGAGGGCGTGACGAGCGCCGAGCTCGGATTCGGCGGCTGGCCGTCGATCGGCGAGAGCGTCATGGTCGGCCGCGATCTGGCGCTCGCGCGCTACGAGGAGCGACCGCTGCACCTGCTCCATCTCTCCGCCAGGGAATCGGTGGACGAGCTGCGCCGCGCGCAGGCGGAGGGCGTCGCCGCGTCCGGCGAGGTCACGCCGCATCACCTGTGCGCGACCGACGAGCTCGTCCGCAGCCTCGACTCGAACACGAAGATGAACCCGCCGCTGCGCGACGAGGACGACCGCCAGGCGCTCCTCGAGGCGCTGCGCGACGGGACGATCGCCGCGATCGCGACCGACCACGCGCCGCACTCGCGGCACGAGAAGGAAGTCCCGTTCGAGGCGGCGCCCTTCGGCGTCACCGGCCTCGAGACGGCGTTCGCGGTGCTCTACACGCGACTCGTCGAGCCGGGCGTCATCCCGCTGGAGCTTCTGCTGGAACGGATGAGCGCAGGCCCGGCGCGGATCTACGGGCTCGAGGCGCCAACTGTGGCCGCGGGCGCCGAGGCGAACCTCGTCCTCTGCGACCTGGGCGCCGAGTGGACGGTCGAGGAATCCGGCTTCCGCTCGAAGTCGGCCAACTCGTGGCTCCTCGGCGAGCGGCTCACCGGGAAGATCGTCGCCACGGTGGCCGCGGGAAGGCTGGCCTACTCCGCATGACCGGCTTCCTTCTCCTCGAGGACGGAACGACGTTCGCCGGCCGCTCGGTCGGCGCTGAAGGGATCGCGTTCGGCGAGGCCGTGTTCACGACCGCGATGTCGGGCTACCAGGAGGTCGTCACCGATCCGAGCTTCGCGGAGCAGCTCGTCTGCTTCACGGCGCCGATGGTCGGCAACTACGGCGTCTCCCCGGCGCGCTCGGAGTCGAGCCGCGCGCACGCCCGCGCGGTGCTCATGCGCCGGGCCGGGGGAGAGGAATGGACGAACTGGCTCGCCGGGCAGGGCGTCGTGGCGCTCGACGAGCTCGATACGCGCGCGCTCGTCCTCCACCTGCGCGAGCGCGGAGCGATGCGGGCGGCGGCGGTCTCGGGCGAGTGCTCGACGGCGTCGGTGCTCGAGCAGGTGCGCGCGCAGCCCTCGATGGCGGGGCGCAACCTCGTCGCCGAGGTCTCGAGGACGGAGAGCTACGTCGTCGGCCGCGGCGGTCCGCGGATCGCGGTGCTCGACTACGGCTGCAAGCGCTCGATCGTCGAGCGCCTGCTGGCCGCGGGCGCGTCGGTCTGGGTGCTGCCGCATTCGGCCACGGCGGACGAGGTGCTCGCCGCCGGCACGGAAGGCGTCGTGCTCTCGAACGGGCCCGGCGATCCGTCGGTCCTCACCGACGAGGTCGCGACCGTGCGCGAGCTGCTCGGCCGCGTTCCGATCCTCGGGATCTGCCTCGGCCACCAGCTGCTCGCCCAGGCGGCGGGGTTCGAGACGTTCAAGCTCCGCTTCGGCCACCGCGGCGCGAACCATCCGGTGCTCGAGACCGGAACGGGCCGCGTGCTCGTGACCGCGCAAAACCACGGCTTCGCGGTCGCGGACGGCGGCGACGCCGTCGTGACGCACACGTCGCTCTACGACGGCACCGTCGAGGGAATCGCGCTGCCCGACCTGGGCGCGCGCTCGGTGCAGTTCCATCCCGAGGCGAGCCCGGGCCCGCACGACGCCCGCGCGTTCGTCTCCGACTGGGTCAAGGAGCTGGGATATGCCGCGGCGGCCTGACCTCCACAGCATCTGCCTGATCGGGAGCGGCCCGATCGTGATCGGCCAGGCCTGCGAGTTCGACTATGCCGGCAGCCAGGCGCTGAAGGTGCTGCGGGCCGAGGGCTTCCGCACGATCGTCGTCAACTCGAACCCGGCGACGATCATGACCGACCCCGGCTTCGCGGATCGCACCTACCTGGAGCCGCTCGACCTCGAGGGCGTCGCCGACGTCCTCCGTCGCGAGCGCCCCGACGCGCTCCTGCCGACGCTCGGCGGCCAGACAGCCCTCAACCTCGCGTTGAGACTTTCCGAGGAGGGAATCCTCGACGAGCTGAGCATCGAGCTCGTCGGCGCGCCCGTCGAGGTGATCGCGCGCGCCGAGGACCGCGAGCTCTTCCGCGAGACCGTGCGCTCGACCGGCCTGCACGTCCCGGAGAGCCGGATCGTGTCGATCGGCGACGACCTGCCCGAGGGGCTCGCGTTCCCGGTCGTGCTGCGCCCGGCGTTCACGCTCGGCGGTCACGGCGGCGGCATCGCGTTCACGCCCGAGGAGCTTCCGGCTGCGCTCGAGAAGGCGCTCCAGGAGAGCCCGGTCGGCCAGGTGCTCGTCGAGGAGTACCTCGCGGGCTGGGACGAGTTCGAGCTCGAGGTGATCCGCGACCGCAACGACAACGTGGTCGTCGTCTGCTCGATCGAGAACCTCGACCCGATGGGCGTCCACACGGGCGACTCGGTCACGGTCGCCCCGCAGATGACGCTCTCCGACGAGGCCTACCAGGAGCTGAGGGATGCCGCCGCCGCGATCGTGCGCGCGGTCGGCGTCGAGACCGGCGGCTCGAACATCCAGTTCGCCCGCGAGCGCTCCACCGGCGACATCCGCGTGATCGAGATGAACCCGCGCGTCTCCCGCAGCTCCGCGCTCGCGAGCAAGGCGACCGGCTATCCCATCGCCAAGGTCGCCGCCAAGCTCGCCGTCGGCTACACGCTCGACGAGATCCCCAACGACCTCACCGGGACGACGCCGGCGAGCTTCGAGCCGACGCTCGACTACGTGGTCGTCAAGTTCCCGCGCTTCGCCTTCGACAAGTTCCCCGGCGCCGACCCGCGCCTGGGCACGCAGATGAAGTCCGTGGGGGAGACGATGGGGATCGGCCGCACGTTCACGGAGGCGTTCTTCAAGGCGATGCGAAGCCGCGAGCTCGACGGGGCCACCGCGGCGCCGTGGCTCACGACCGCGGATATGCCGGACGGCGTCCATCCGTGGTTCCGCGGCGAGATCGACCGCGCGCTCGGCGCCCTCGCGCGCCTGCGCTGCAGCGACGACCTCGTCGAGCACGACTGGCTCGCGATCAAGCGGCTCGGGTTCTCCGACGCCGACATCGCCGAGACGTGCGCGACCGATGAGACGACCGTGCGAGCGCGCCGGATCGCCGCCGGCGTCCGCCCGGTCTACCGCCGCGTCGACTCCTGCGCCGCCGAGGTCGAGGCCGCGTCCAACTACCTCTACTCCACCTGGGGCGAGGCCGACGAGGCGCTCCCGTCCGGCGAGAAGCCGGTCGCGCTGATCCTCGGCTCGGGCCCGAACCGGATCGGCCAGGGAATCGAGTTCGACTACTGCTGCGTCCACGCGGCGAAGAGCTTCCGCGAGCTCGGCTACGAGGCGGTCATGGTGAACTGCAACCCCGAGACCGTCTCGACCGACTACGACACCTCCGACCGGCTCTACTTCGAGCCGCTCGACGCCGAGGCCGTCCTCGAGATCTGCGCCCGGGAGAAGCCCGCGGGCGTCGCCGTCCAGTTCGGCGGCCAGACGCCGCTGAAGCTCGCGCACGCGCTCGAGGAGGCCGGCCACGCGATTCTCGGGACACCGCAGGATGCGGTCGACCTCGCCGAGGACCGCGAGCGCTTCGGCGCGCTCTGCGACGAGCTCGGCATCGCGGTGCCCCCGTGGGCGATGGCGACCGGGCCCGACGAGGCGGTCACGGCCGCGGAGCAGGTCGGCTATCCGGTCCTCGTGCGCCCGTCCTACGTCCTCGGCGGACGCCGGATGCGCGTCTGCTACTCCCCCGACGACGTCGCCGCCGCCGTCGACGCTGACATGCGCGTGCTCGTCGACCGGTTCGTCGAGGCCGCGGTCGAGCTCGACGTCGACGCGCTCTGCGACGGCGAGCGGACCTACGTCGCCGCGGTCATGCAGCACGTGGAGGAGGCGGGCGTCCACTCGGGCGACTCGTCCTGCGTGCTCCCGGCGATCTCGCTCACCGATGACGAGCTGGAGCAGGTGCGCGATGTCGTGCGCCGCCTGGCGCCGGCGCTCGGCTGCGTCGGGCTCGTGAACGTCCAGCTCGCCCTGGTAGCCGGCGAGTTGTATGTCCTCGAGGCGAACCCGCGCGCCTCCCGCACCGTGCCGTTCGCGAGCAAGGCGATCGGCGTGAACCTGATCGACGCGGCGTGCCGCCTCATGGCCGGCGCGCGACTCGACGAGTTGGCGCTCCCCCGCGAGGGCACCGCGGCGCAGGTGAGCGTCAAGGCGGCCGTCTTCCCCTTCGGCCGCTTCCCCGGCGCCGACCCGGTGCTGGGTCCCGAGATGCGCTCGACCGGAGAGGTCATGGCGAGCGCCGCCGACTTCCCGACCGCGTTCGCGAAGGCCGAGAGGGCCGCCGGCCGTCCGCTCCCCTCGAGCGGCCGTGCGTTCCTCTCGGTCGCGGACGCCGACAAGGAGTCCGCGGTCTCCCTCGCCGAGCGCCTCGCCGCGCTCGGGTTCAGCCTGCTCGCGACCGGCGGCACGGCAGCCGCGCTCGCCCGGGCCGGGATCGCGGTCACGGCGGTGCGCAAGGTCTCGGAGGAGGGCGAAGGCGCCACCGTGGTCGACCTCATCCGGCGCGAGCGCTGCGACCTCGTCATCAACACCCCGGCCGGGAGCGGCGCGCGCTCGGACGGCTACACGATCCGCGAGGCTGCCTTGGCCGCCCGCGTCCCGTGCGTGACGACGATGGCCGGCGCCTCGGCGGCGGTGGCCGCGATCGCCGGCGCGCGGCACGAGCAGGCGCTGTCCCTGCAGGAGCGCGTTGCAGCGATCGCGGGCTAGGGTCGTTGCGGTCGACCCGGTCGGGCCGTACTCGCTGCTCCGCGTAGAGCGCGGCGACGCTCGACCCGGGGGCGCCCGGCCAGTTCTTCATGCTCCAGCCGCCCGGCCGGACGCTGCCGCGGCCGATGAGCCTCTGCCTCGCGCCGCCCGGCGAGCTCGCGTTCCTCATCGACCCGATCGGCCCGGGGACGGAGGCGCTCGTGGCCTGCCGCGCCGGCGACTCGCTCGATCTCCTCGGCCCGCTCGGCAACGGCTTCCGCCTCGACGTCGAGCGCCCGCTGCTCGTCGGCGGCGGCATCGGGATCGCGCCGCTTCCCTACCTCGCGGAGAAGCTCGGCGGGGGTGTTCGAACCGTGCTCGGCTTCCGCAGCGAGCGCTTCGCCGAGGCGGCGTCGCTCCTGCCGGGCGCCGAGGTCGTCGTCGAGCCGACCTACGTCACCGAGTTGATCGAGCCCGGCTGGGACGTCCTCGCCTGCGGGCCCGAGCCGATGCTTCACGCGGTCGCCGAGATCGCCCCGGATGCGCAGCTCGCGTGCGAGGCGCCGATGGCCTGCGGCTACGGCGCGTGCTACGGCTGCGCAATCGAGATCGACGGGCAGCTCAAGCGCCTCTGCATCGAAGGGCCGGTCCTCGAGGCTAGGAGAGCAGCATGAGACGTCGCTTGCGATGTCTCACTCAGGCCGGACGGGCTTTGCTCGTGCGGCCGTCTGAAATGACCGGTCGATGCGTTGACCGCGAGGACAGCCCGTCGTGATCTTCAACGCGTCCGGTTGTCTCGACGCCCTCACCGCTCCCGACGTGGCGCGCTCGCTCGACGCCTTCGTGACGAAGACGGTCACGCCGCTGCCGCGGGAGGGCAACCCGCCGATCCGCATCGCCGAGACCGACTGCGGGATGCTCAACTCGATCGGCCTCGCGAACCCCGGCATCGACCGCTTCCTCGAGGAGAACCTGCCGCGGCTGCAAGAGCTCGGCGTCCCGATCTGGGTCTCGGTCGGCGGCTTCGCGGCGGATGAGTACGCCGACATCTGCGCCCGGCTCGACCGCGAGGACATCGCGGCGATCGAGCTGAACGTCTCCTGCCCGAACGTGGAATCGCCGGTCGACACCGCCGAGGAGATCGTCATCGCGGCGCGCTCGGTCACGTCGAAGCCGCTCTACACGAAGCTCTCGCCGACGCTTCCGGACCTGCCCGCCGCGGCCGTTCGCGCCGCCGCCGCCGGAACCGACGGGCTCTCGCTTGTAAACACATTGCGAGGACTCGCACTCGATCCGCGCACCCTCGAGCCGATCGTCGCGACCGCGACCGGGGGCCTTTCCGGACCCGGACTTCGGCCCGTCGCGCTCGCCGCGGTATACGGCTGCTACCGGGCGACGGGGCTCCCGATCGTCGGCATGGGCGGGGTCGAGACAGGCCGCCACGCGTTCGAGTTGATCGCCGCCGGAGCGTCCGCAGTAGCGCTTGGAACGGTGCTCTTCGCCGATCCGGGCGCGCCCTCTCGCGTGCGCGTGGAGCTAGAGGAAGCGGCGCGCTCCCACGGCTTCGACCGGCCGGAGGACGCTCGGGGCATAGCTCACGTGCTGTTGTCTGATCGGACAAAAACGCCTGCAAAAGCACCACAAAACTGACACTTGCGCGGCGGCGCGCTGGTGTTAGAATCGCCCGCCATGCAAGCGTCGAGAACACAAGTGCAGGCACCGCTCCGATCGCTCGACCAGCGGATGGAGGCACTCCGCCGGGCGAACGAGATCCGCGTGCGGCGGGCCCAGCTCAAGAAGGACCTGAAGGCGGGCAACGTGCAGATCGAGGAGATCCTCTCGACGCCGCCGGAGTACGTCGAGACCGCGAAGGTCGTCGACATCCTCATGGCCGTCCCGAAGTTCGGGCGCGTGAAGGCGGCACGGTTCCTGAACCAGTGCCGGATCAGCCAATCCAAGACCGTGGGCGGCCTCTCCGAGCGGCAGCGCACGGAGCTGGTGGGCCTGCTGCGCCGCTGACCGAGCACGCCGCAAGCGACTCTCCCCAGGCCTCGAGCGGAGGGGCCGGGCGGGGCCGTCTCATCGTCGTGACCGGACCCTCGGGCGCCGGCAAGGGGACGCTCATCCGAAAACTGGTCGGGCGTCGCGCCGATCTCGAGCTGGCCGTCTCGGCCACGACCCGGCCGCAGCGCGAAGGCGAAGTCGACGGCCGCGAGTACACGTTCCTCACCCCGGAGGAGTTCGTCCGGCGCATCGAGGCCGGCGAGTTCCTCGAGTACGTCGTCTACGTGTCCGGGCACCGGTACGGGACGCTGAAGAGCGAGATCGACCGGATCCTCTCGGCGGGGCACAGCTGCATCCTCGAACTCGAGACCGAGGGAGCGCGTTGGGTCATGAAGCGCCGGCCCGACGCCGTGACCGTGTTCGTCACGCCGCCGTCGTTCGACGAGCTCGAGCGCCGGCTGCGGGCCCGCGCGACCGAGTCGACGGGCGAGATCGACGAGCGGCTGGAGCTGGCGCGCCGCCAGATGACCGAGCAGGACGACTTCGATCATGTCCTCGTGAACGACGACGTCGAGCGTGCCGTGGCCGAGCTCGTGCTCCTCGTCGACCGCCTCGGAGAAGGCGAGGACGCCCCCGCGGCGTAGGTACACTGGCCCGATGGAAACCGTGAGAGTCGATCAGCTTCTGAACCGCGCCGAGTCCCACTACGGGCTCGTGATCATGGCCGCCAAGCGCGCGCGGCAGATCAACAACTACCACCACCAGCTCGGTGAGGGCGCCTTCGAGGACGTCGTTCCGCCCCTCGTCGAGTCCCGCTCGAAGAACTACCTGACGATCGCCCTGGAAGAGATCGCGCAGGGCAAGATCGCCGGCAAGACGCCGAAGAAGTAACTCCTAGCCGCAGCGAGCGTTTTCGCTGCCACAATTCGCCTGTGAGCGAACCGAAACGCGTCATCGTCGGCGTCACCGGGTCGATCGCGGCGTACAAGGCCTGCGAGCTCGTCCGGCTGCTCGTCCGCGACGGGCACGAGGTCGTCCCGATCCTGACGCCGGGCGCCGAGCGGTTCGTCTCGCTCGAGACCTTCGAGGCGCTCGCGCGGCGGGAGACCCCGCGCGACCTCTATCCGCACCTGGCGCAGGCCGACCTGCTCGTCATTGCGCCGCTGTCGGCCTCGACGCTCGCCAAGCTCGCGCACGGCTTCGCGGACACGGTGCTGACGGAGGCCGCGCTCGCGTTCCGCGGGCCGGTGCTGCTCGCCCCCGCCATGAACGTCCGGATGTGGGAGCACCCGGCGACCCGTGTGAACGCGGCGCTCGTCGTCGAGCGCGGCTGCGAGCTGATCGGCCCCGACTCCGGTGAGCTTGCGGAGGGCGAGGTCGGCGCGGGGCGGATGGCCGAGCCCGAGGCGATCGCCGCGCGCTGCCGCGAGCTGCTCGGCGCGGCGGGCGAGAGTTGGCCGGCAAGCGCGTGCTCGTCACCGCCGGCGGAACCCGCGAGCCGCTCGACACGGTGCGGTTCCTCGGCAACCGCTCCTCCGGAAAGATGGGCGTCGCGCTCGCCGCCGAGGCCGCGCGGCGCGGGGCCGACGTGACCCTCTTGGCCGCGAATCTGGCTGTGCCGGCGCCCGGCGGCGTCGAGGTGGTGCAGACGCCGACCGCGGCCGACCTGGCGCGCGAGGCGCTCGCCCGCTCGGACTCCGACATCGTCCTCATGGCCGCCGCGGTCGCGGACTACCGCCCGGCCGAGGCGCTCGACTCCAAGCGAAGCAAGGACTCGGACGGCTGGGACGTGACGCTCGAGCCCACCGACGACGTACTCGCAGAGCTGGGACGCCGGCGCACCGACGGCCAGATCCTGGTCGGCTTCGCCGCCGACGAGGGCGAGGCGGGCCTGGCCCGCGCGCGCGAGAAGCTGGCCCGCAAGAACGGAACCCTTTTCGTCTTCAACGACGTATCAAGAACGGACATCGGATTCGACGCTGACCAAAACGAGGTTGTCGTCGTCTCACCCGAAGGAGATCGAACGATTTCGAAGCGCGACAAGAGCGCAGTGGCCGCGGCTATCCTCGATGAGGTCGGGGCACTGCTCAGAGGAGGCTGAATCAATGGAAGAATCGGTCGCAGGGGTCCGCACGGAGCCGCTCCAGACTGAACGTGCCGCCGAGCTGGCGCGTCGGATCACCGGGAACCTCAGGCAGGTCATGCACGCGCCCGACGAGACGCTTGACCTGTGCGTCTTGTGTCTCTTCGCCGAGGGCCACCTGATCATCGAAGACCTCCCGGGCGTGGGGAAGACGACGCTCGCGAAGGCGCTCGCCCGGTCGCTCGACCTCAAGTTCTCGCGGATCCAGTTCACGCCCGACCTGCTTCCGTCGGACGTCACCGGGGTGAACGTCTACAACCAGTCGTCGCAGGCGTTCGAGTTTCGGCCGGGCCCGGTGTTCGCGAACGTGCTGCTCGTCGACGAGATCAACCGCACCTCGCCGAAGACGCAGGCCGCGCTGCTCGAGGTGATGCAAGAGCGCCAGGTCACGATCGACGGGGTCACCTATCCGCTCGATCCGCCGTTCATCGTCATGGCGACCCAGAACCCGATCGAGTACGAGGGCACGTACCCGCTGCCCGAGGCCCAGCTCGACCGGTTCACGATGCGGATCTCGATCGGCTACCCGCCGCTCGCCGCCGAGGCGCAGATGCTCACCGAGCAGACGACGGAGCACCCGCTCGAGGGGCTCGCTCCCGTGACCGACGCGGAGGAAGTCCTCGCCGCGATCGCGGACGCGCAGAGGGTGTACGTGGAAGAGAGCGTCCAGCGCTACGTGGTCGCGCTTCTGCACACGACGCGCGGCGACAGCCGGCTCTTCCTCGGCGCCAGCCCGCGCGCCGGCATCAACCTGCTCCGCGTCGCGAAGGCGCGGGCCCTCGTCGCGCAGCGCGACTACCTGATTCCCGACGACGTGAAGTTGGTCGCGCCGACCGTTCTGTCGCACCGGCTCATCCTCGGACCCGAGGCGCGCGCGAGCGGCCTCTCCGCCGAGGACGTCGTGCGCGAGGCAGTCGAGAGCACGTCGGTCCCGGCGTAAGGACGTCGTGCTGACCGACCGCGGACGGTCGCTGCTCCTCCTCGGAGGGGTCATCTACGTGTTCGCCTGGGCGTTCGGCGCCCGGGCGCTCTATCCGCTCGCGGTCGGGCTCGTCCTCGCCGTCGTGGCCGCCGCCCTCTGGGTGCGGATGCTGCGCCGGCCGATGCGGCTGCGCCGGTCGCTGTGGCGCGGGGAGCACCTCGCCGGCGACGACGTGCACGTCGGCCTCGAGCTGGACGTGGAGGGCTGGATGCCGCCGCTCCCGCTCGTGGCGCGCGAGACGATCGCGCGGCTCGGCGAGCAGGAGGCGGTCCTGCACCGGTCGGCCGGCGGACTTTCGGGCGGCTACATCGTCCCGGCGGTACCGCGCG
The DNA here is from genome assembly GCA_963760815.1 of uncultured Actinomycetes bacterium. Lineage (GTDB taxonomy): Bacteria > Actinomycetota > Thermoleophilia > Gaiellales > Gaiellaceae > CAVRUF01. The sequence continues at coordinate 1,204,601 of CAVXEJ010000004.1, read as the reverse complement.
GGCGCTACGCGATCGAGTCGTCGCAGGTCGTCCTCGAGGATCCGTTCGGGCTCGAGCGCATCGAGGTTCCGCTTTCGCGCCCGGCCGCGCTGCTCGTCTATCCGCGCCTCGTCGAGCTCGAGACGATCTTCTCGGACTCGGGCGGCCGGACTCCGGGCGGGCGCCAGCTGATCTTGCGCCGGCCCACCGGGTTCGAGCTGCACTCGGTCCGCGAGCACGAGCAGGGCGAGTCGCTGCGCCGCGTCCACTGGCCCTCGACGGCGCGGCGGGGCGAGCTGATGGTGAAGGAGCTCGAGGACGCGCCGCGCGACGAGGCCGCGGTCTTCCTCGACGCGGATGCGGCGGGGCTCGTCGGCGCGGCGCCCGACTCGACGTTCGAGCTGGGACTGCGCGCGGCGGGCTCGATCCTCCACGCGCACGTCAAGCGCAGCCGGCACGCCGCGCTGATCGTGAGCACGCCTTCGCCGACCTACCACCGCGTGCACACGCTCGACGGCGACTGGCACGGCGCGCTCGAGCTGCTCGCCGCCGTGGAGCCGAACGGGCACGTGCCCGCCTCCGCGATCCTCTCGGACGAGTCCGGCCCGGCGGCGCGGGCGCTCGAGCTCACGATCGTCACTTCGATCCTGACGACCCGGCTCGTCGACCGGCTCCTGCAGCGGACGCTCGCGCACCACGGCGCAGCGCTCGTCTACGTCGATCCGACGAGCTTCGCCGACGACACGATTCCCGAGGAGGAGCGCGGCGGCCCGACCGAGTCCGCCGTGCAGCTCCTGCGGCTCGACCGGGCGGGCGTGCCGACGCTCGTCCTGCGCCGTGGCGACGACCTGGCGTCGAAGCTCTCCGGCGTCGCCCTCGCGCCCGAGACGAGGAAGGCGGTCGCGAATGCTTAGGACGATCGCGGGATTCCTGCTCGCCGCCGTGGTGATCTCCGCCGCCTGGCTCGGCCTCGAGCGCGGGGAGGCGGCCGGCGAAGATGCGATCGTCCTCATCGTCCTCGCGTTCCTGCCGGTTTTGGCCGTGCAGCTGGGCCGGCGCTGGTTCGTCGTCGCCGGCGTGGCCGCGATCTCGACGCTGCTCGCGCTCTCGCTCGCCTTCGGTACGTCGGTCTTGAACGCGCGGCCGTTCGACGACCACGATTTCTTCGGGCCCGTGCTCGACGCGTTCCAGGAGGGCGCGCTCGCGTTCTTCGACACCCGCGTCCCGTTCGATCCGGCCCAGCTGACCGAGATGCACAGCGTCGTGCTCTTCGCGCTCTTTGCGTTCGTCACCGCGACCGGAATCGCGATCGCCGCCCGGCGGACGCTCGTCGCGGTCGCGATCCTCGCGTTCGGCGCGGGCTGGCCGACGACGATGCTGTCGATCGGCCCGTCCTCGAACCGTGACCTCGTGCTCGGCTCCCTGATCCTGGCGACGGCGCTCGCGCTGCTTGCGCTCTATCGGCCCGGCATGCGAAGCCTCATCCCGGCGGCGGTCCTCGGGGTCGCCCTCGTGGCCGTCGCGGTCGGCGGCGCCACGACGAACGCGGTCGCGAAGGACGGCTTCGTCAACTGGTCGCGCTGGGATCCGTACGACCGCCCGGACGATCCCGTCGACGTCAGCTACGTCTGGGACGGCAACTACGGCGGCATCAAGTTCCCGGACAAGCGCACGACCGTGCTCCGCATCAAGGCGTCTGGACGGGCGAGCCGTCGCTACTGGCGCGCGACCACGCTCGACGTCTACAACGGCGCCGGCTGGATCGAGCAGCTCGACCCGTCGAACCGGTTCGCGACGGGCCAGGACGTGACGGTGGCCGCCGACGACCCGTTCCTGCCGGCCGAGGCGCGAGACCAGACCGAGCTCACCAAGCAGGAGGTGAAGGTCGAGGCGCTCAACGAGTCGCGGCTCGTCGGCTCGCCGCAGGCAGTCCGCTGGCAGACGGGCGACAACGGCGCCGCGCTCCTCGCCACGAACGGCACCGTCGTCCTCCGTGACCGCGCGCTGCGGCGAGGCGAGCGCTACACGGTCTGGAGCTACATCCCGAAGGACGCGACCCCGAAGACGCTCTCCGAAGCGGGCACCGACTACCCGGGCGCGATCTACCCGTACCTGCTCCCGCAGCCCGAGCTCGAGGCGACCGCCCTGCCTCGCTTCGGCGCCGCGGGGCGCGACGACTACATGGAGGGCCTCTTCGACGCGTCGCTCGAGGCGCAGGACCACCGCGAGGTCTACGAGACCGCCAAGCAGGTGGCCGCCGGGCAGACCACGCCGTACGGCGCGACCGTCGCGCTGCTCTCCTGGTTCCGCGGCGAGGCGGGCGGCTTCAGCTACTCGGAGCAGCCGCCCATCGAGCTGGCGCGGAAGCCGCTGCTGTCCTTCCTCGACACCAAGCAGGGCTACTGCCAGCACTTCGCCGGGACGATGGCGCTCATGCTCCGCTACCTGGGGATTCCGGCCCGCGTGGCGGCCGGGTTCACGAGCGGGACGTACAAGTCGGGCGCCGACGAGTGGGTCGTCACCGACCACGACGCGCACGCCTGGGTCGAGGTCTACTTCCCGGACATCGGCTGGCTCAGCTTCGACCCGACTCCCGGCCGAGGGCAGATCGACGCCGCGTTCGACCCGTACTCGGACACGTTCGACGCCCGCGAGGCGGCGGCGCTCGGCGGCGCGTTCCTCGACATCCCCGAGGTGGGCGAGCGGGCCGCGCTGCTCGAGGCGCGCGAGTCCGGCGCCGGCGGCGCGAGCGGCGCCGTCACCGAGGTCGTCTCCCACCGCGGCACGAGCATCGTCGCGATGCTCCTCGGGCTCCTGATCGGAACCGCGGTCGCCATCGTCGCGCTGAAGTTCGTCGTGCGGCGGATCCGGCTGCTTCGGCGCGATCCGCGCGCGGTTGCGACCGCCTGCCGGCGGGACCTTGCGGGCTACCTCGCCGACCAGGGGAAGACCGTCCCGCCGAGCGCGACCCCGCGTGAGCTGGGCGACGTCGCCGCGCATGCGTTCAACGTCGATCCGGGCCCGTTCGTCGCCGCGTTGACGACGGCCCGCTACGCGCCTCCCGCGGCCGCGGAGCCGGGCGCCGCGAGAGCCCAGCGCGAGCTGCGGCGCCTGCGCCGGACGCTCGGCCGCCGCAACGGCCTGTACCACCGGCTGCGCGGCGCGATCAGCCTGCGGTCGCTCACCGCCTGACCTCGACCCGACTCTTGCGCCGGTCCGTATCTTGAATAGGGCCATGAGCGAGTCCGAGACCTACGACCTTTTCCTCCGCGCACGGGAGCAGATGAAGCAGGGGCTGAACGCCCAGGCGGCCGTGTCCCTGGAGAAGGCCAAGCGCCGCGAGCCGACGAAGAAGTCGATCCGCGAGGCGCTCGGCATCGCCTACTTCCGCTCCAGCCGGTTCGCAGACGCCGAGCGGGAGTTTCGCGCGCTCCTCGAGCTCGAGCCCGTGGACGACTACGCGCACTTCGCGCTCGCCCGCTCGCTGCAGAAGCAGGGCCGCGCCGACGAGGCGAAGGGCCACCTGCGTCTCGCGGCCACGCTGCGCCCCGAGCGGCGGGACTATCGCATCGCGCTGAAGTCCATCTCCGCCTAGGCTCGCGCCATGCGAGCCGTAGTCCAGCGGGTGCGCGAGGCGCGTGTCGTCGTCGACGGCGCGGCCGTGGGCGAGATCGGCCCGGGGCTCTGCGTGCTGCTGGGGATCGCCGCCGGCGACGCCGAGGCCGAGGCCGACCGCCTGGCGGGCCGGGTGGCGCGACTGCGGATCTTCGAGAACGAGGACGGGAAGTTCGACCGCAGCGTCCTCGACACCGGCGGCGCAGTGCTCGTCGTGAGCCAGTTCACGCTCATCGCGGACACGTCGAAGGGCAACCGGCCGAGCTTCACCGAGGCCGCCCGACCGGAGGAGGCGAAGCCCCTCTACGAGCGCTTCTGCGCCGCGCTTCGAGCCGAGGGCGTCCCGGTGGAAACGGGCGTTTTCGGCGCTCGGATGAGCGTCGAGCTCACGAACGACGGCCCGGTCACGCTCGTCTTGGACGGCTGAGTCGCGGAAGGTGATGGGGTCGCGCGCCTTCCCGGCCCGACGTCCTGACGCCCGGATCCGTGGGGCCCCTCATGCACGATCCGTGCACCCCCTGATGGCGCATCGCGTGGAGTCGACGATGGTCTGGACATGTCGAAGGGTGCGCACCCGGTGCCGCATCGGTTTCGCTGGCCTCGTCGGTGGGTGCTCTGGATGGCCATCGCGTTGGTTGCCGCGCCGGTGGCAGCGGTCGGGATCGCGGTCGCCGTCGACCGAGCGTTCTTCTCGGGCCAGGCGCAGTGGTCGTGGCCGCCGGAGCCGTGCATGGTGCAGGGGATCGACGCCCGCTGCGGCACCTTCGTCGTCCCGGAGAACCGCCTGAAGCCGAACGGGCGCACGATCGGGCTGAACGTGGTCGTTCTGCCTGCGTACTCCAAGCCGGCCAAGATGGACGCGGTCACGTATCTGGCCGGCGGACCGGGAGAGGCCGCGACCGGAGAGGTGGCCGACCTGAGCAGGCAGTTCAGCGTGCTGCACCTCGACCGCGACATCCTGCTCGTCGACCAGCGCGGCACCGGGCGATCGAGCTCGGACGGCGGCGATCCGACCCAGTACGGAACGCGGATGGCGATGGACGACCTGGACGCGGTGCGGGCAGCGCTCGGCTACCGGCAGCTCGACGTGCTCGGCAGCTCGTACGGCGCCACCGCGGCGCAGATGTACCTGAAGCTCCATCCCTCCTCGGTGCGCACACTCGTCCTCTCGGGCGCAACCGCGATCGACGTACCCTTCTTCGACCGCTACGCCGTCAACGCCCAGCGCGCGCTCGATCAGCTTGCGAGCCTCTGCGCCTCGGACCCCGGCTGCCGGAAGGCGTTTCCCGGCTGGGAGCGCCAGTTCGGCGAGCTCGTGAAGGCGTGGAACGCCGACCCGGAGCACGGTATGACGGGTGACCAGCTCGCCTCGATCGTGCACGTGATGCTGCTCGACGGGACGAAGGCCGTCTCGATTCCTCTGGTCGTCAGCAGCGCCGCGAAGGGCGACTACGCGCCCCTCGATGAGTGGGACCCGGAAGATCTCGCCGTCGACCTGAATCTCATGGGCTCGTCGATCTGGTGCAATGAGCCCTGGGCCGGGCTCGAGGCGTCGGGTCCGTGGGGCACCGACTTCGACAGCTACACGCAGGGCCGGATCGCGGCGTTTCGGCAGGCGTGCAGCTCGATCCCGGCGCGCGCCGAGCGGCGGTCGCTGTGGACACTCCCGGAGGCCAGCTCCGTGCCGGTGCTTGCCCTCGTCGGCGGCGCCGATCCGCAGGACCCCGTCACGAACCTCTCCGACCTGAAGCGGCACTTCCCCGACAGCCGCACCATGATCTTCCCGCACGTCGGGCACTCGTTCGGCATCGGCGGCTGCCTCTCCCCGATCCTGGCGGACTTCGTCGACCGCGGCACCACCAAGGGCCTGGACACGACCAACTGCGACGGCGCGGTCGTCGTTCCACCGTTCGAACTGGCCGACTGAACCAGGCGCGGCCCGGAATTCTCGGGCCGAGAGAGTCGCCCTCGGAACCGGACTCGAACGTCCTGGAGGGGTAAGGCCGTCGAACCCCTTGTTGCTATCCTTTCCGCAGACATTTCCCAGGCATTTGGAAATGGGCGCGAGGCGCCCATTTTTTGTCAGGAGAGAGGACATGGCGAACGTCTATGACACCGAGCGCGAGCTGCGAAGCGAGATGGCCGAAAAGGTCAGCGCGCAGCCTGCCCGGGGTCGAGGTTCTCGCCGTGGAGCTTCGCGGGCCCGACCGGGCCTGCGTCTTCCTCGACCGCGATTCCGGCGTGGATCACGAGCTCTGCGCCCAGGTCACGGACGTCCTGCGCGACTACCTGGACACGTACTCCCTCGAGGTCTCCTCGCCGGGATTCGAGCGGCCGCTGCGCACCCGCGAGCACTTCGCGGACGCGGTCGGCAAGCGGGCCAAGCTCCGCACGGCAGCCGCGGTTGAAGGACGGTCGAAGTTCAAGGGCGAGATCGTGGAAGCCGGGACGAGCGCAGTGACCGTCGCGGTCGCCGACAACGAGCGCATCGACGTGCCGTACGGCGTCATCGTGCGCGGCAATCTGATCGACGAAGGGTGACGAGATGAGCCGAGAGATTCTGGAAGCAGTCAGGGAGATCGAGCGCGAGAAGGGGATCGAGGAAGACACCCTCGTCCGCGCGCTCGAGGACGCCCTGCTCGCCGCCTACAAGAAGACCCCCGGCGCAGCGCGCCACGCACAGGTCGAGCTCGACAGCGGTGGCGATTTCCGCGTCTGGTCGGTCGAGCTGCCCGCCGACATCGAGTCGCGGCTGATCGACGAGGCGCGCGAGCGCGCGATCACCGAGCTCGAGGAGGCCGAGACCGAGACCGGCGAGCGCTCCCACACGCTGATCCCCGACGAGGACCTCGACATCGACTGGTCCGACGTTCCCGCGGAGCAGGTCAAGCGCGCCGACGTCACCCCCGAGAACTTCGGCCGCATCGCCGCGCAGACGGCCAAGCAGGTCATCCTGCAGCGGATCCGCGAGGCCGAGCGCGAGATGATGTACGACGAGTACGTCGACCGCGTCAGCGAGGTCGTCACCGGCATCGTCCAGCAGGCCGGCGACCGCAACAACATCCTCGTCGACCTCGGCAAGGTCGAGGCGCTCCTGCCGCGCTCCGAGCAGGTCGACGGCGAGCGCTACGAGCAGGGAAGCCGCATCAAGGCGGTCATCACCGAGGTCCGCTCGGGCACGAAGGGCCCGCAGGTCATCCTCTCCCGGCGCGACTCCGAGCTGATCAAGACGCTCTTCGAGCTCGAGGTGCCGGAGATCGCCGACGGCCTCGTCGAGATCCGCGGCGTCGCCCGCGAGCCGGGCTACCGCTCGAAGATCGCCGTCGAGTCGCACGCCCAGGGCGTCGACCCGGTCGGCGCCTGCGTCGGCCCGCGCGGCTCGCGCGTCCGCATGGTCGTGTCCGAGCTGCGCGGCGAGAAGATCGACATCATCCCGTGGAACCCGGAGCCCGCCAGGCTTCATCGCCAAGGCGCTCTCGCCGGCGCGCGTCCGCGAGGTGCTCGTCGACGACGAGACCCGGGAGGCGACCGTCGTCGTCCCCGACGACCAGCTCTCGCTCGCGATCGGCAAGGAGGGCCTGAACGCCCGCCTGGCCGCCCGGCTGACCGGCTGGAAGGTCGACATCGTGTCCGAGACCGACTTCGCGCGCGCCGAGGCCGAGGCGGCCTTCGGCGGCGACGTCGAAGCGACGAGTTCTCCGGGCCGCTGCGCGGCGATCCTGTCGAACGGCAAGCGCTGCCCGAACGCCGCGCTCCCGGGCTCGCGCTACTGCGGCATCCCGGAGCACGCAGCTCTGGCGAGGCTGCCGCAGGAGGAAGTTCCCGTGCCGGCCGAGGTCGCGGCCGATGCGTCCGCGGACGAGGAGGAGGAGCAGGCTGCGACGGTGAGCGAGCCCGTTCGGACGTGCGCGGCTGCGGGCGCAAGGCGCCGCAGCGGAGCTCGTGCGCTTCGCGGCGCCGAACGGGACGCTCGATCGCGGATCCGTCCAGGCGCCTGCCCGGGCCGCGGGGCGTACACGCATCCGAGCGCGGAGTGCTTCTCGAAGGCGGTCGCCGGCGGCCGTTTTCGCGACGTCTGCGCGTGCGAGTGCAAATTCCGGACGAGTTGAAAGCACTTTTCCGAGAGGGGTAGGGTCACCGATGGCTGATCGCCAGAGACCACTGAGGCCGCGGGGCGGCGCGCCGGGAGGAGCGCCGCAAGCGCCGCGTGGTCATCGACACGCAGGCGGACCGTCCGCGCCCCGACGCGCGCGGCCGCGGCGCCGATCCCGCAGCCGAAGCCGCGCCTCGACGACGGCCCCGCGCCGCCGGCGACCGGGCCGGTCAAGGTCAACTTCGGCGCGACCGTCAAGGAGCTCTCCGCGGCGCTCGGCGTGTCCGTCCCCGAGATCATCAAGATCATGATGGGCGCCGGCGAGATGGTCACCATCACGCAGACGCTCTCCGACGAGGCGATCGAGCTGATCGCGGCCGAGTTCGAGCGCGAGGTCGAGATCAAGCACGCCGACGAGGAGGAGCTCGAGCCCGAGATCTACGAGGACGATCCCGACGACCTCCCGGCGCGGCCGCCGGTCGTGACGATCATGGGCCACGTCGACCACGGCAAGACGACGCTGCTCGACGCGCATCCGCGAGTCGGCCGTCGTCGAGACCGAGGCCGGCGGCATCACGCAGCACATCGGCGCCTACCAGGTCGACCACGACGGCCGCCGGATCACGTTCCTCGACACGCCGGGCCACGAGGCGTTCACCGCCCTGCGCGCCCGCGGCGCGAAGGTGACGGACATCGCCGTCCTGGTCGTCGCCGCCGACGACGGCGTCATGCCGCAGACGGTGGAGTCGATCAACCACGCGCGCGCCGCGGAGGTGCCGATCGTCGTCGCCGTGAACAAGATCGACAAGCCCGAGGCGAATCCGCAGAAGGTGCGCCAGGAGCTCGTCACGCACGGCCTCCAGCCGGAGGAGTGGGGCGGCGACGACGCAGTTCGCCGACGTCTCCGCCAAGACGGCGAGGGCCTCGACGACCTGCTCGAGAGGATCCTCCTCGTCGCCGACGCCGAGCTCGAGCTGAACGCGAACCCGCAAGGCCGAGGCCTCCGGGCCGATCATCGAGAGCCGGCTGGACATCGGCCGCGGCCCCGTCGCGACGATGCTCGTCCCGCGCGGGACGATCCGCGTCGGCGACGCGATCGTCGCCGGCGACGCCTGGGGCAAGGTGCGGGCGCTGCTCGACTTCCGCGGCGAGAAGGTCGAGGCGGCCGGCCCGGGCACGCCGGTCGAGATCCTCGGCTTCGACAAGCCGCCGGCGGCCGGCGAGCACGCGCCGCGTCGTCGAGAACGAGCAGCAGGCGCGCCACCTCGCGCAGCCTGCGCGGCCAGCGCGTGCGCGCCGAGCAGCTCGCGCGCCGCGCGACGAAGGGCGTCTCGCTCGAGGAGCTCTTCACGCGCATGGACGAGGGCGGCGTCCGCGAGCTCGAACATCATCGTCAAGGCCGACGTGCAGGGCTCGATCGAGGCCGTCGTCGGCGAGCTCGCGAAGATCCGACCACCCCGAGGTCGGCGTCAACGTCATCCACACGGGCATCGGCGCGATCACCGAGAGCGACGTCATGCTCGCGTCGGCCTCGAACGCGATCGTCATCGGCTTCAACGTGCGGCCGAACGCCGAGGCGCGCCTCCTCGCCGAGCGCGAGGGCGTCGACGTGCGCACGTACCGCGTCATCTACCAGCTCACCGACGACATCCGAGCAGGCGCTCGTCGGCATGCTCGCGCCGGAGCGCGTCGAGGAGATCCTCGGCGAGGCCGAGGTTCGCGCGCTCTTCCGGGCCTCGCGGATCGGCGTCATCGCCGGCTGCTACGTCACGAGCGGGACGATCCGCCGGAACGCGCAGGTGCGGGTCGTGCGCGACGGCACGGTCATCTACGAGACGACCATCTCGAGCCTCAAGCGCTTCAAGGACGACGTGCGCGAGGTGCAGGAGGGCTTCGAGTGCGGCATCCTGCTCGAGGGCTTCAACGACGTGAAGGAAGGCGACGTCCTCGAGTTCTTCGAGACGCGCGAGATCGAGCGCACCGACCTCTCCGCACCGGCGCAGCCCGAGCCGAGCCCGAAGCAGAGGCGAGGCCGAGGCCGAGCCCGACGCCGAGTAGCGCGGTCGCCGTGTCGGGCGGCTACGTCGGAATCCTCTGCGTCGAGCTCCACTTCCCCGAGGCCGGACTCGCTGAAGGGGAAGCGCAAGTACCTGCTGTCCGCGAAGGCCCAGCTGCAGCGGCGCTTCGGCGCCTCGGTCGCCGAGGTCGACCACCACGACGTGTGGCAGCGCGCCGGCCTCACGGTCGCGTGCGTCGCGCGCGAGCTGGGCGAGCTCGACAAGCTGCTGGACGACGCCGAGCGCTACCTCGGCGGCCAGGAGTGGGAGCTCGTCCGCGTCGAGCGCGAGGTGGTGACGGTCGAGTGAGCGAGCGGATGCGGCGCGTGAACGAGTCGGTGCGCGAGGTGGTGTCGGAGGCGATCGGCGGGCTCAAGGACCCGCGCATCGGCTTCGTCACGGTCACCGGCGTGAACACGAGCCCGGACCTGCGCACGTCGACCGTCTACGTCAGCGTGCTCGGCTCCAAGAAGAAGCAGCGCAAGTCGCTCGAGGGCCTGAACTCGTCCGCGGGCGCGCTCCAGGAGCACCTGGCGACCGAGCTCCGCCTGAAGCGAACCCCTCAGCTGACGCTTTGAATACGATCCGACGATCGAGCAGGGTGTCCGGATGTCCAGGCTGATCGACGAGCTCGCTCCTGACGACGAACCACAAGACTGAGCTCGAGCAGACCGCCGCCGCGTTGTCCGCGCACGAGCGGTTCCTCGTCACGACCCACGAGAACCCGGACGGCGACGCGCTCGGCTCGCTCCTGGCGACGACGCTCGCCCTGCGCGCGCTCGGCAAGGACGTCGAGATGTACCTCCACGGCGAGGTGCCGCTCCCGAACGAGTACGAGTTCATGGCGCTCGACGGCCTCGTCCGCGGCGCTGCCCCGCCGATGGAAGGCCGGGTGCTCGTCGCCGTCGACTGCGCGAACGAGAGCCGGCTCGGCCCCGCGCCGGAGCTGATCATCGACGCGGCCGACCTGGTCGTGAACATCGACCACCACCACGACAACAGCCTGCTTCGGCGCGATCAACCTGATCGTCGCCGACGCGTCGTCGACCGGGGAGATCCTCCGCGACGTGATCCGCGAGCTCGGCGTCGCGCTCACGCCCGCGATCGCCGAGGCGCTCTACATCGCGATCGTCACCGACACCGGCCGCTTCCAGTACTCGAACACGACCGCGCACTCGCTGCGGCTGGCGGCCGAGCTGGTCGACGCGGGCGCGGACGTCCACCGCGTGTTCCAGGACGTCTACGAGAACGTCGCGTTCGCGAAGCTGAAGCTCGTCGCCCGCGCGCTCGAGACGGCGCAGCTCTACGAGGACGACCGCGTGATCGTCTCACACCTCGAGCGCGAGGACTTCCAGGCGACCGGCGCCGCGGAGCCGTTCTCCGAGGGCGTCATCGACTACCTGCGCGCCGTCGAGGGCGTCGAGCTCGTCGGCGCTCATCCGCGCGCCCGCCGAACGAGCTCGGCCCGAACCGGCGCATCAGCCTGCGCACGACCGAGGAGGATCTCGACGTCTCGGCGATCGCGCGCAAGAGCGGCGGCGGCGGCCATCGCCAGGCGGCCGGCTTCCCGTCGGACGCGTCGGTCGAGGAGATCACCGACTTCATCCGTCGCGAGTACCTCGCCCAAGTGGCCGCGAATCGCACCTGATTTTCGCGATCTCCCCCGGGGGACCCCGGTTAGCGCTTCCCCCGCTTCGAGCGTATCCGCGAAACTCTCGCGTGTGACGCACGATTCGAGCCGAGATGCGCACGGGACCGTGCCGAACCCGGCCGGCGGGCTCGTCCTCGTCGACAAGGAGGCCGGGCCCTCCTCGTTCCAGGTCGTGCGGCGTGTTCGCAACCGCTTCGACCTGAAGGCCGGGCACGCCGGGACGCTCGACCCGTTCGCGACCGGGCTGCTCGTCTGCCTCGTCGGCCGCTCCACCCGGCTCGCGCGCTACCTCGTCGGCCTCGACAAGCGCTACCTGACGACGATCCAGCTGGGCGTGCGCACCGACACCGGCGACGTGGAGGGGACCGAGATCGAGGAGACCGCCATCCCGACGGTGGCCGACATCGAGGCGCTGCGCGGCGAGATCGAGCTGCCGATCCCGGCGGCGTCCGCGGTGAAGATCGACGGCGAGCGCGCCTACAGCCTCCACCGCCGGGGCGTCGCGGTCGAGATGCCGGTGCGCCGCTCGACCGTGCACGCACTCGAGATCGTCCGCTTCGAGCCGCCGACCCTCGACCTCGACTTGAGGGTTTCGACCGGGACGTACATCCGCTCGATCGCCGACGCGCTCGGCGGGCACTGCACGGCGCTGCGCCGCACCGAGGTCGGCCCGTTCCGGATCGAGGACGCCGACGAGGAGCGCGTCCTGCCGCCGCTCGCCGCGGTCCCGCACCTGCCGCGGATCGACCTGGACGAGGAGGACGCCCGCGCCGTCGCGTCGGGCCGCGCCGTCGCCGCCGAGCACGAGGGCCCGGTCGCGCTCGTCGCCGAGGGGAACCTCATCGCGGTCGGCATCGCGGACGGCGAGGTCGCGCGGCCGGAGACGGTGCTCGTATGAACGTGCTCCGGTCGGCCGCCGACGCACAGGCCGCCGAGCGCGCGGTCGCGATCGGCACGTTCGACGGCGTCCATCGCGGCCACCGCGCCGTGATCGAGGCCGCGCGCGCGACCGGGCTGCGCACCTGCGTCGTCACCTTCTCGCCGCATCCGCGAGCGGTGCTCGGCTACGAGGTGCGGCTGCTCACGTCCGTGGAGCGCCGCATCGAGCTGCTCGGCGAGCTCGAGCCCGACGACCTCCTGGTGGTCGACTTCACGCCCGAGCTCGCGACGAAGACGCCCGAGGAGTTCGTCGACTCGGTGCTGCGGCCCCTGGGCGCGAAGGCCGTCCTCGCCGGGGAGGACTTCCGCTTCGGCGCGGGCCGGCGCGGCGACCTCGCGCTGCTCGACCGGCTCGGGTTCGAGATCGTCCCGGTCCCGCTCGTCGAAGGCGTCTCGTCGAGCCGCATCCGCGAGCTGCTCGCAGACGGCCGCGTCGGCGAGGCAACGACTCTCCTCGGCCGCCCGCCGGAGCTCGAAGGGCCGGTCGTTCCCGGGGACCAGCGCGGTGGCACGCTCGGCTTTCCCACCGCGAACCTGGCCGTCGAGCCCGAGATCCTCGTGCCCGCGTACGGCATCTACGCCGGCGCCGCGCGCCTCCTCGACACCGACGACCCGACGGAGCACCGCACCGCGCTCTCGATCGGCGTCAACCCGCACTACGGCGGAGTCGAACGGCGCATCGAGGCGTTCCTGCTCGACTTCGACGGCGATCTCTACGGCCGTCCGCTGCGCGTGGAACTCTGGGAACGGCTGCGCGACGAGCGCTCGTTCGCGAGCGAGGCCGATCTGGTGGAGCAGATCGCCCGCGACGTCGAGGCGACCCGCGCCGCGCGCCGTCCGTAAGCATCGGCACAAAGGTTCGTAAGGAATTCTGCAAACGCAGTGAGTCTCGAGACGGAAACGAGAGAATCGCCCGGATGTCCACCGCCACCGTGATCCGAGTCCAGTGCCTCGCGTGCGGCTGCGCGTACGAGAAGCCCGAGACCGACCGCACGATCCGTGCCAACCCCGGCTGTCCCGAGTGCGCCTACCTCGGGTGGATGCCGGTCAGGTCGGCAACGGGATCGCCGATCCACTCCGTCGCGGATCGGCGGCGAGCCCCCGTCGAGCACACAGGCTGACGCCGCCGAAGTAGTGGTGCCGGGCATCCCAGCGCCGCACCTCGAAGCCCGCGTCGCCCAGCGCGTCCAGCGCGTCCTCCCGAAAGCCCGGCTCCACGTGGACGACCTGTCCGGCGGGGTGGAGGCGAGGCCGGTCGACCGCCGCCTGCGGCTCGAGACCCTCGTCGAGGATCCCGGTGATCGTCTGCACGAGCGCGCTGCGCAGACGTGAGCCGCCGGCCGAGCCGGCGGCCAGCACGGGCCCGTCCGCGTCGAAGAGGGCCGTCGGCGCCATCATGCTCTCCATCCGCTCGCCGGGAACGAGCGGGCCGACGATCAACTCGGACTCGCCGAGCATCGAGTTCAGGTGCACCTGGAGGCCGGGGATGAAATCGCCGGAGCCGAGCCCGAGGCTCGACGTGAGCACACAGGCGTTTCCGTCCCGGTCGGCGGTGACGATGTTCGTCGTGTGGCCGTGCGCGGGCGTGGCGGCGAGCGCGTTCGCCAGCGTCACGGCCCGTTCGCCCGGCGAGCGCGGAAGCGCAGGGAGGGCGGAAAGCGTGTCGGCAAGCCGAGAAAGGCCGCCACGCGTGGCGACCTGGAACCCCAGGTACTCCGTCTGCACCGGTTCGGTCCAGCGCGGCTCGTACGCGGCGAGGTCGTCGCGGGTCATCGGGCCGTCGAGGTCGTCCATGAGCCCGATGAGCGCGTCGGCGAGCGTTCCCTCGTACATCGAGCCGGCGCCCTCCTCCGCCACGAGCTCGAGCGCCCGGGCGAGGCCCGGCTGAACCAGCCGGTCGCCGGTGTCGAGCAGCGATCCGTCCGGGGAGAAGATCGCGGCGCCGTCGCCGAGCGTCATGACCGGGGCGAGCATGGCGAGGCAGAGCGCGTGCGCGAGCGGCATGGGAACGCCGTCGCGCGCGACCCGGATCGCGGGCTCGGCGAGCCGCGCCCAGGGGAGGCGCCCGTGCCGCTCCCAGAGCGCCCCGAGGCCGGCGGGAACTCCCGGCACGGCGCAGGAATCGATCCCGACGGAGTACGCGACGATCTCGCTTCCGAACGGGATCGGGAGGTGATCGAGCCGCAGCTCGCGCTCCGGCCGGCCCAGTCCGGGAACGGCGACGAAGAAGTCGAGATTCGTCGTGCGGCCGGTCTCGGCGTCGATCCAAAGTGCGTGGCCGCCGCCCGCGAGGCCGGTCATGACGACCTCGGCCGCGCACGAGGCGAGCGAGGCGGCGACGGCCGCGTCGGCGGCGGTTCCGCCCTCCTCGAGGATCTCGAGCCCGGCCTGCGTCGTGGCGGGATGGTTCGCGGCGATTCCGGGCTGCAGTCGGCTCACCGGGGCAGTATCTCGCGAGCGCTAGCCGGCAGGATTTGCCGGGCGCGCATGCTAGCCTTGCCGCAATGACTCTGACGAAGGAAGCAAAGCAGGAGCTGGTGGGCACGTACGGCCGCTCGGCCACGGACACCGGCTCGACCGAAGTTCAGGTGGCCCTTCTGACTCGACGTATCGAGCAGCTGACCGACCACCTGCGAACGCACCGCAAGGACCATCACTCTCGACGCGGGCTCTTGAAGCTCGTGGGCCAGAGGCGGCGTCTGCTGAACTATCTTCAGAAGAGGAATCTGGAGGGTTACAGGACGTTGATCAAGGAACTCGGTCTGCGGCGATAACGCCGGGCCGGGCCCGGGAGGCGCGGTGGAAGTTTGAGGGAGCGTTGCGACGTTGCCTCAAACCTCCGCCTCCGTCTCTCGGTGAGAGGAGATGGAAGTGAATACGACGCTTGACACGCGTGTCGCCGTCACGATCGGCGACGCGGAAATCACGATGGAGACCGGACGTCTCGCCAAGCAGGCAGACGGAGCGGTCGTCGTCCGCAGTGGCGACACGATGATCCTGGCGACCGCCACGGGCCGCACCGAGGCCCGCGAAGGCGCCGACTTTTTCCCGCTCACGGTGGATGTCGAGGAGCGGATGTACGCGGCCGGGAAGATCCCCGGCGGCTTCTTCAAGCGCGAGGGACGCCCCACCGAGCGGGCGATCCTGACCGCGCGGATGATCGACCGCCCGATCCGGCCGCTCTGGCCGAAGGGCTACCGCAACGAGGTGCAGGTCATCTGCACCGTGCTGTCGGCCGATCTCATCACGGCGCACGACATCCTGTGCATCAACGGCGCCTCGGCCGCACTCATGCTCAGCCCGATGCCGTTCTTCGGCCCGGTCGGCGCCGTGCGCGTCGCCCAGATCGACGGGCAGCTCGTCGTCAATCCCACGCTCCCCGCGATGGAGAGCGGCAACGACCTCGACCTGATCGTCGTCGGCACGAAGGAAGGCCTGACCATGGTCGAGGCCGGCGCCGACCAGGTTCCCGAGGATCGCCTGCTCGAGGCGCTCGAGATCGCCCACGAGGAGATCAAGCGCATCTGCGCCGCGCAGGAGGAGCTCCGCGAGCTCGCCGGCAAGCCGAAGTGGCTCGACGCGGCGAAGACCGAGGAGCTGAAGGCCGAGCACGGCTCGAAGATCAGCGCCCGCATCGGCGAGGTCGGCCTCAAGGAGGCCGGCGCCTACGTCGAGGAGCTCCAGTCGGAGCTCGGCGGCGAGATCACGATGGACTCGAACGAGGACGACGTCATCCGGCGCACGCAGGCCCGCTCGAGCCTCACGCTCATCCTCGAGGAGCTTCGCCTCGACGCCGTCAAGGCGCCGATCCGCGAGCAGTTCGAGACCGAGCTGCAGGCGCTCACCGACGCCGAGCAGGACTCGAAGGAGCTCAAGTCGGCCAAGCGCGGCCTGCTCTACGACCGCATCGTCGAGACCGTGAACCTCCCGTTCCCCGGTGGGGGCGAGGACGGCGAGAAGGACTCGCTCACGAAGCAGTTCGTGAAGAAGGCCTGCGACGCGATCTACAAGGAGCTCGTCCGCACGAAGATCGCCGTGGACAAGCGCCGCCCCGACGGTCGCGGCGCCGAGGAGATCCGCCCGATCACGTGCGAGGTGAGCGTTTCCCCGCGCACGCACGGCTCCGGGCTCTTCACCCGCGGCCAGACGCAGATCATGTCGCTCCTCACGCTCGGCACCGCGAAGGAGGGTCAGCGCATCGACGACCTCTCCCTCGAGGAGGAGCGCCGGTTCATGCACCACTACAACTTCCCGCCCTACTCGGTCGGCGAGACCGGGTTCATGCGGGGTCCGAAGCGGCGTGACATCGGCCACGGCGCGCTCGCCCAGCGGGCGCTCGAGGCGGTCATCCCGACGCCGGACGCCTTCCCGTACACGATCCGGATCGTCTCGGAGACGCTCGAGTCGAACGGCTCGTCGTCGATGGGCTCGGTCTGCGGCTCGACGCTCGCCCTGATGGACGCCGGGGTTCCGATCCTGGCGCCGGTCAGCGGCATCGCCATGGGCCTCGTGAAGGAGGGCGACGACTACGTCATCCTCACCGACATCCAGGGCGCCGAGGACCACCTCGGTGACATGGACTTCAAGGTCGCCGGTACGGCCGAGGGCATCACGGCGCTCCAGATGGACATCAAGATCACCGGCGTGACGCAGGAGATCATGCGTTCCGCGCTGGAGCAGGCAAAGCGGGCGCGCGTGTCGATCCTCGACTCGATGCTCTCCGCGATCCCCGAGGCCCGCACAGAGCTGGCCGCGCACGCTCCGCGGATCTCCACGATCCAGATCAACCCGGAGCAGATCGGCCTCGTCATCGGCAAGGGCGGCGAGACGATCCGCGCGCTCGAGTCCGACCACGACGTCCAGATCGACATCGAGGAGGACGGCACGATCCTCATCTACGCCACCGAGGGCACGAAGGGCGAGGCGGCCATCGCGGCCGTTGCCGCCCTGACGAAGGAGCCCGAGGCCGGCGACGAGTACACGGGCCGCGTCGTCAAGACGACCGACTTCGGCGCGTTCGTCGAGCTGAAGAAGGGCACCGACGGCCTGCTCCACGTCTCGAACGTGGGCCCGGGCCGCGTGGCGCACATCGAGGACGTCATCGCTCGCGGCGACGTGCTCGACGTCAAGGTGCTCGAGGTGGACAAGGAGCGGGGCCGCATCGGCCTGAAGCTCCTCGCCAAGCACGAGAACGGCGACCTCATCGATCCCGAGGTGCTGATCGAGCGTGCGAAGGACGCTCCGCCCCGGCCGCCCCGCGAGGAGCGGCCCCGCCGCGACGGCGATCGCGGCCGCGGAGGCCGGCGCTAAAACGAATGAACCGAGAGGGCGGCGTGAGCCGCCCTCTCTCGTTCAGGGGATAACCTGGGCTCGTGAAGACCTACGACGCGATCGTGATCGGCGCCGGGCCGGGAGGCTCGACGACCGCGCAGCGCCTGGCGAGCGGTGGGGCCGACGTGCTCCTCCTCGACCGCGCCGAGTTCCCGCGGGACAAGCCGTGCGGCGGCGGCGTGACGCTGCGGGCGGCCAAGCAGATCCCGGTTTCGATCGACCCGGTCGTCGAGCAGGTCGTGACGATCGCCGAGCTCGGCCTCGCCTACAAGCGCAAGGTGGAGCGCGGCGCGGGCGACCCGATCGTGCTCATGACGCAGCGCAAGCGGCTCGACCAGCACCTGGCCGAGAGCGCCGTGGCCGCGGGCGCGGAGTTCCGCGACGGCGTGAAGGTGACCGGCGTGGAGACGGACGAGACCGGAGCGACGGTCACCGCCGGCGGCGAGCGGCTTCGGGCGCACGCGATCGTGGGCGCCGACGGCGTCAACGGCATCACGGCGCGCTCGCTCGGCCTGGGCGGCAACCGCACGGTCGCGGTCGCGCTCGAGGCGAACGTCCCCAACACGAAGATCGACCCGGAGCGCTGGCGCGGCCGCTTCCTCATGGAGCTGTGCGCCGTACCGGGCGGGTACGGCTGGGTCTTCCCCAAGGGCGACCACATCAACGTGGGCGTCGGAGGCTTCGAGAGCGAGGGCCCGAACCTGCGCAAGCACCTGGCGCGGCTCTGCGAGGCGCATGCGGTGAACTGGGACGACCTGGAGGAGATCCGCGGCTACCGGCTTCCGTGCCGCGCTGCCGACTCGACCCTGTCGCGCGGCCGCGGGCTGCTCGTCGGCGACGCTGCCGGGCTCATCGACCCGCTCACCGGAGACGGGATGTACGAGGCGTTCCTCTCCGGCCGCTACGCCTCGGACGCGGTCGGCCGGCTCCTCGCGGGCGAGGCCGAGAGCCTCGACGTCTACGGCGTCGAGTTGACGAGGCGCCTTTCCACGCACCTCTGGGCCGCGTGGAGCCTCAAGGCGGCGCTCGACCGCTTCCCGCGCATGGCGTTCGGCCTCGCGAAGAGCCGCTTCGTCTGGCCGGTCGTGGAGAAGCTCATTACCGGTGAGATCCCGGACATCTCCTCGGCGCGGGGCATCTCGCGCCCGCCGCTCAAGGCGATCCAGCTCATGGGCCGCATCGCCGGCGATCCCGGGCATTCGTTCCGGCCCGCCTGAGCAGGAAGCCGCGCCCGCTGGGCGTACGATGGGAAACGGCGTGGAGAACTACATCCAGACGATGCTCGACGGCGGCGGCCGGGTCATCACCGAGCCGCTTCCCAGCGTCCGCTCGGCGGCGATCGGCGTGTGGATCGGCTCGGGCTCGCGCGACGAGGACTCGAGCCACGCCGGCCTGGCGCACTTCCTCGAGCATCTGCTGTTCAAGGGCACGGGCAAGTACTCGGCCCTCGAGATCGCCGAGATCTTCGACGGGATGGGCGGGGAGCTGAACGCGGCCACGGCGCGCGACTACACGGTCGTCTACGCGCGCGTGCTCGACGAGCACATCGAGGCGGCGCTCGACGTCATGACCGACATGGTCTTCACGCCCGCCTTCGCCGACATCGACGCCGAGCGGGAGGTCGTCCTCGAGGAGATCGCGATGATCGAGGACACGCCGCCCGAGCTCGTCCACGACGTCTTCACCGAGACCGTCTTCGGCGACCATCCGCTCGGCCGGCCCGTGCTCGGCTCGGCGGAGGTGATCGCGTCGGTCTCGCGCCGCTCCATCTCGGCCTACCACCGCGCGCGCTACCGGCCCGACAACATCGTCGTCGCCGCCGCCGGGAGCGTCGACCACGACCGGCTGGTCGAGGTCGTGCAGGACCTGTCCGCGAAGAGCACCGGCGCCGCCAGGAAGCCGGCCGCGCGCCCGCCGTTCGTCGCGCCGCCGCCGCCCGGCCTGCGCTTCATCCGCAAGGAGACCGAGCAGTACCACGTCTGCGTCGGCGCGCCCGGCCTCGCCCGCGGCGACCGCCGGCGCTTCACCGCGACCGTGCTCGACTCCATCCTCGGCGGCTCCGCCTCGTCGCGGCTGTTCCAGGAGATCCGCGAGAAGCGCGGGCTCGCCTACGCCGTCTACACGTTCGCGTCCCAGTACGCGGACACGGGCCAGATCGGCGTGTACGTCGGCACGCGCGAGGAGAACCTGGCCGAGTGCATGACCGTGGTCGCATCGGAGCTCGCCGCGGTCTCCGAGCAGGTGCGCGAGGAAGAGGTCGAGCGCGCCAAGGAGAACCTGAAGGGCCGCATCATGCTCTCGATGGAGCTGACGTCGAACCGGATGAGCCGGCTCGGCAAGTCGCTCGTCACCGAGTCCGACCTGCTCTCGCTCGACCAGATCCTGGCCGAGATCGACGCGGTCGACGCCGAGTCGGTCGCCCAGCTCGCCGGCGTGCTGTTCGCGCCCGAGGGGCTGTCAGTGGCCGGGATCGGGACGAACGAGGATCGCTTCCTCAAGGCCGTGGGGCAGATCGCCCCGCACCTCACCTCGGCGAAAGCCGCCTAAGCCTCGATCGTGCAGAGGACGGTCGGCGTGTTGTCCGTCGCCGCGCAGGAGCCGCCGACGCCGGTGAAGATCGTCGCCTCGGTCGTGAACGTGAACACGTTGCGGCGTGCGACCGTGTGGCCGATCCGGCCGGAGCGGATCTCGACGCCGGTCACCCCGATCAGGTGGGAATCGAGCACGGTCACGGAGCCGTCACGCGCCGACGACGAGGCCCGGACGGTGACGGGGTTGGCCGACCAGGTCGCCGTGCCCTTGAGCGTGGAGTCGCGCACGAGCGTCGTCCCCGCGCGGTCGGCCACGGAGGCGGAGACCTCCACGGTGCCGGCGCGGAGGATGCTCCCGGACACGCCCACGAACGCGTCCCGCTCGCTGCGAGGATCCTCGCCCTCGCCGCCGCAACATCCCGGGGAGAGCTGAATCGCGCCGCCGTCGCCGAGCTTGATCGACGAGTTCCGCACGCGCACCTCGGTGCGCTGCCGCGCGTTCGCGATGACGAACGCAACGTTGCCGCCGGTCAGCTTCACGTTGTGGAGCCCGAACGTGGCCGCTCGCGCCATCGTGACGAAGCAGTCCCGCTTGAGCCGCCCCGAGCCGCCGGTCACCCGGAGGTAGCTCGAGATGACGACCTGGCCGTCCCGGTTGCAGTCGGCCGCGAGCCCGGCGGCGTTCGTGACCCGCGCCGACGCGGTCGCCGGAACGGCGAGGGCGACGAGGAGCACGAGCAGGAACGCGCGTCTCATGGTCAGTACAGTAGCCCGTGTGAAGGTCGTCCTCTTCGGCGCCGGCGGCAAGGTCGGAACGGCGCTCGTCCCCGCGCTCGAGGCGGCCGGCCACGAGGTGGCGCCGGGAGGCGATCCGGCCGGTCACGACGCAGCGATCGACTTCACGCGCCCCGACGCCGTACGGGCGAACGTCGAGCGCTGCATTGCGGCGGGCGTTCCCTGCGTGGTGGGGACGACCGGGCTCGGCGACGACGACTGGGCCGCGCTCGACGCCCAGGCGCGCGAGGCCGGCGTTCCCGTGTTCTTCGCGCCGAACTTCGCGCTGGGCGCCGTGCTGATGATGCGCTTCGCCGCCGAGGCCGCGAAGCACCTGCCCGACGCGGAGATCGTCGAGGCGCACGACGCGACGAAGCTCGACAAGCCGTCGGGAACCGCGAAGGCGACCGCGGCCGCGATGGGCGGCGACGTCCCCATCCATTCGATCCGCCTGCCGGGCCTCGTCGCCCACCAGGAAGTCCTCTTCGGCGGCGAGGGCCAGCTCCTGACGATCCGCCACGACACGTTCTCCCGCGAGGCCTTCGCGCCGGGCGTGCTCCTAGCGCTTCAGCGGCTTGAAACGCTGCCGCCGGGGCTCACGACAGGACTCGACGCACTCCTGGCGTAGAATGACCGTGGTGCTGGGAGAAGTCCTCACAGCAGCGGTGACGCCCTTCCGCGAGGACGGGTCGGTCGACTTCGACCGTTACCGCGAGCTTTGCGTCTACCTCGTCGAGAACGGCTCGGACGGAATCGTCGTCGCCGGCACGACCGGCGAGGCGCCGACGCTCACCGACCTCGAGCGGCTCGAGCTCGTCGCGGCCGCGATCGACGCCGTCGGCGACCGCGCCACGGTCGTCGCCGGAACCGGGACGTACTCGACCGCGCACTCCGTCCATCTGACCGAGCAGGCGCACGAGCTCGGCGCCGACGGCTTCCTCGTCGTCACGCCGTACTACAACAAGCCGCCGCCGCGGGGGATCGTCGAGCACTACAAGGCGATCGCCGCCGTGAGCGACCGGCCGATCGTCGTCTACAACATCCCGAGCCGGGTCGTCCTGAACCTCGAGCCCGCGACGATCTCCGAGCTGGCCGAGATCCCGACCGTGCGCTACGTGAAGCAGGCGAACGACGACCTCGACCAGGCGCGGCACATCGTCGACAACACCGAGCTGGATCTCTACGCGGGCGACGACAACCTGATCTTCCCGTTCCTCGAGCTGGGAGCGATCGGCGGGATCTGCGTCCACACGCACGTCTTCGGGCCGCAGGTGAAGGAGATGATCCGCCGCCACCGCGAGGGCGACGTCGAGGGCGCGCGCGAGCTCGACCACGAGCTCGAGGCCTCCTACGAGCTGCTGAAGGTGGCGCCGAACCCGATGGCGATCAAGGCCGCGCTGGCGATGGTCGGCTTCGACACCGGCGGCCTGCGGCTCCCGCTCGTCGAGGCGAACGACGCCGAGAAGGCGCAGATCCGCGGGCTCCTGGAGCGCGCCGGTGTTCTCGAACCGGCCAGCCTCTAGACTCGCCCCGTGACCTGGACTCGAATCACGCCGCTCGGCGGCCTCGGCGAGGTCGGCAAGAACATGACCGTCGTCGAGAGCGAGGGCGGCATCGTGGTCGTCGACGCCGGCCTGTCGTTCCCGCGCGACGAGCACCTCGGCGTCGATCTCGTCCTGCCGGACTTCGAGTACCTGGAGGATCGAAAGGACGACATCCGCGCCGTCGTCCTCACCCACGGCCACGAGGACCACGTCGGCGCGCTGCCGTACTTCCTGCGCGAGATCGGGTCCCCGGAGGTCTGGGCCACGAAGCTGACGCTCGGGCTCGTCAAGTCGAAGCTCGACGAGCACGGCCTCGCCCGCTCGACCGAGCTGATCGAGGCCGTCCCCGAGGACGGCCCGGTCGCCATCGGCGCCGTTCCAGGGCGCAGTTCGTGCGCATGGCGCACTCGATCCCGGACGCGGTCGCGGTCGTGCTCGACACGCCCGGCGGCCGGATCCTCTTCACCGGCGACTACAAGATCGACCACACGCCCGTGGACGGCTTCCGCACCGACGTGGGCCGGCTCGCGGAGCTCGGCAACGAGGGCGTCGACCTCATGCTCGGCGACTCGACGAACGCCGAGCGGCCCGGCGTGACCGCGTCGGAGCGCACGGTGGGGGAGGCGTTCCGCACGATCATCCCTTCGCTCGAGGGCCGGGTGCTGATCGCGTCCTTCGCGTCGAACATCCACCGCGTGCAGCAGGCGATCGACGTCGCGCTCGAGACCGACCGCCGCGTCGCGCTCGTCGGGCGCTCGCTGCGCAAGAACGTGAACATCGCGCGCAGTCTCGGCTACCTCGACGTGCCCGAGGAGCATCCTCGTCAAGCCGGGTGACCTGGCCGAGCTGCGAGCCCGAGCAGACGATGATCCTCTGCACCGGCAGCCAGGGCGAGCCGATGTCGGCGCTGACGCGGATCGCCTACGGCGACCACCAGCACGTCACGATCGAGGAGACCGACACGGTGATCATCTCCGCGAAGCCCGTCCCGGGGAACGAGCTGCGCGTCCACGACACCATCAACCGACTCACCCGCTCGGGAGCCCTTGTGCTGCACCAGGAGATCGCGCCGGTGCACACGTCGGGTCACGGGAACTCCGACGAGATTCGCACGGTGCTCGCGCTCCTGCGCCCGCGGAACGTGATGCCGGTGCACGGAGAGTTCCGGATGCTCGTCGCGCACGCCCGCCTCGCGCGCGAGGCCGGCGTGCCCAGCGACCGGATCGTCCTGGCGGAGAACGGCTCGGTCGTGGAACTCTCCGACGGCGTCGCTCGCATCGTCGACCACGTGACCGCCGGCGCCACCTTCGTCGACGGCCTCGGCGTGGGGGACGTCCGCGAGGCGTCGCTCAAGGACCGCCGCCACCTTTCGGAGGACGGCGTGCTCATAGTCGTCGTCACGATCGGCGGGCGAAACGGCCGCAGCGTCGCGCCGCCCGAGTTGATCGCACGCGGCTTCGCCGATCCGGGCCCTGTCTTCGAGGAGGCGCGCGAAGAGGTCGAGAACACCGTCGCCAAGCTCCTGGCCGACGGCATCGGCGAACGCAAGCTCCTCGAGGAGCACGTCCACGAAGCCGTGGGCCGCCTCGTCTACGACCGCACCCGCCGCCGCCCGATGATCCTGCCGGTGGTCGTCGAGGTCTAGTTCGGGGGAGGCGCGTCCTCCCGCTTGCGCTACTACTAGACGAGTGAACGGCATCGGACACTCCTGGTCGGGACTCCTGCGCTCCTACGAGGTGGAGGACGCGACCGCGACGCGGCTCATCCGCGCGCTCGTCGCGACCGAGGTCTCGGCGCTCGCGTTCTGCAGGCTGCTCGACCGCTGGGCGCGGGGAGAGCCGGATCCCACGACGCCAGGCCGGCGCGAGGCTGCGCTTCGCCGCGCGGCCGAGCGGGTCGAGACCGCGCTCGCCGGGCTCGAGCGTCCGCTGGGCCAGTACCTGCTGGAGCTCCAGGGCGACGGCGCCGAGGGCCGCTCCTGGTACGGCGAGCCCGGGGCGGGCGAGGTGCTCGAGTGGGACGACGTCCTGCGCCGGGCCGGCGTGCACGCGTCGCCGAGCCGGGTTGCGCAGGCCTACCTCGAGCTGGCCGTGCTCGTCCGTGCGCTCCAGGGGCTGTCGAGCTCCGCGCGCATGGGCGCTCCGCCGCCGCGGGCTGCGCTTTGGGCCGGGCTCTTCGACCTCCGCGAGAACCTGTACGGCGGCGCGGTCGACGATCTCCGCGCGCTCGCAGCCTGATCCGGCCGCGGGGAGGAGGCCCTCTCCGCCGCTCGAACTACGTCTCTCATGGCTCGAAAGAAGGCGCCGCACAAGGTGCGCCCTCGCACGCCGTCGCGGGTCAAGCGGCGCCGGCGGGTCCGGGGCACCGCTCATCCTGAGCTCATCGGGCTCGGTCTCGTCGCGCTCGGGCTCTTCCTCGCGGTCGTCGTCTGGCTCGGCTGGGACGGAGGCGCGGTCGGCTCGCGCACCATCGACGGGCTCGACTGGCTGATCGGCGCCGCGCGCCTCGTCTTGCCGCTCGCGCTCATCGGCGTGGGAGCGCTCATGGTCGCCCGCTCCGGCCTCGTGGACGTCCGTCCCTTCCGCGTGGGGCTCGTCGTCGGCTCCGCCGGGCTCCTGATCCTGCTCGGCGCCTCGAACGGCGGGAAGCTCGGAGGCCTCCTCGACGGCGGGTTCGAGCGTCTCATCGGCTCCTCGGGGACGATCATCCTCGGCGCGTTCGCCTTCACCGTCGGCGTCGTGCTGCTCACCGGCGCCTCGCTCGGCGCCCTGCTTCGCCGCTCCGCCACCGCGGCCAAGGCGGCCGGCTCGAGAGCCGCAGAGGCGCGCCGCCAGATTCCGCGCCCGGCTCCGGCTCCCGTCGAGCCGTCCTACGAGTCCGTCGCACCGCTCGCGCCGCCCGTCGACGGCGAGGTCGCCTATCCCGACGTCGTCTCCGACGCGCCGCCGGCGATGC
The DNA here is from genome assembly GCA_963760815.1 of uncultured Actinomycetes bacterium. Lineage (GTDB taxonomy): Bacteria > Actinomycetota > Thermoleophilia > Gaiellales > Gaiellaceae > CAVRUF01. The sequence goes on along the minus strand of CAVXEJ010000004.1, from coordinate 1,179,132 downwards.
CCGTCCTCGTCGACCAGCTCACCGACGAGCCCGACTGGAACGACGAGCCGACGAGCGAGACCGCGGAGCTGTCCCTCTTCGAGCCGCCCGCGACCGAGCACGCCGCCTACGTCCTTCCGGATCCCAGCCTCCTGCGCCGCTCGCGCCCGACCGAGAAGCAGCCGCAGCAGGCGCTCGAGCGCACCGCGGAGACGCTCGTCCAGGCGCTCGGCCACCACGGCGTCGAGGCGACCGTGATCGGCATGGTCTCGGGCCCGCGCGTGACGCGCTACGAGATCCAGCTCGCGCCGGGGACGAAGGTCGGGAAGGTCACGGCCCTGAAGGACGACCTCGCCTACGCGCTCGCGACCACGGAGATCCGCATCCTCGCGCCGATCCCGGGCAAGCAGGCCGTCGGCGTCGAGGTTCCGAACCTCGCCCCGAACATCGTCACGCTCGGCGACATCTTCGACACGCTGCCCGCCAACGCGAGCCCCGTCTCCACCTGGCTGGGGAAGGACATCTCCGGCGCCGCCGTCTGGGCCGACCTGGCGCGCATGCCGCACATCCTCATCGCGGGCACGACCGGCTCGGGCAAGTCGGGCTGCATCAACAACATGCTCTGCTCGATCCTGCTGCGCTCGACTCCCGACGAGGTGCGGATGATCCTCGTCGACCCGAAGCGCGTGGAGCTCGGGCTCTACGAGTCGATCCCGCACCTCCTCACGCCCGTCGTGTCGAGCCCGAAGGCCGCCGCCGCCGTGCTCGCCAACGTCCTCACGGAGATGGAGCGCCGCTACGAGCGCATGAGCATCGCCAAGGCCCGCACGCTGCCCGAGCTGAACCGCGTCCTCGTCCAGCGCGGCGAGCAGGCGCTGCCGTACCTCCTGATCGTGATCGACGAGCTCGCCGACCTGATGATGGTCTCCCCGCAGGAAGTGGAGGACGCGGTCATCCGCCTGGCGCAGAAGTCGCGCGCCGTCGGCATCCACCTCGTCCTCGCCACGCAGCGCCCGTCCGTCGACGTCATCACCGGGATGATCAAGGCGAACGTCCCCTCGCGGATCGCCTTCGCCGTCTCGAGCCAGACCGACTCCCGCGTGATCCTCGACACGGCCGGCGCCGAGAGCCTCCTCGGCCAGGGCGACATGCTCTTCAAGCCGCTCGGAACCTCGCGCCTCCAGCGCGTCCAGGGCGCGTACGTGAGCGAGGAGGAGATCGCGCTCGTCGTCGAGGCCTGCCGCGGCCAGCGCGAGCAGGAGCTGGACGAGACGCTGCTCGAAGCGCCCGGTGTCGAGGTCGTCATGGACGGCGACGACGGCGACTTCGATCCCGACGAGGATCCGCTGCTCGGCCGCGCGATCGAGATCGTCGTCACGACCCAGACCGCCTCGGTGTCGCTCCTCCAGCGGCGCCTGCGCGTCGGCTACACGCGCGCCGGCCGCCTGATCGACATGCTCGAACGCCGGGGGATCATCTCCGGCTACGAAGGCTCGAAGCCGCGCCGCGTGCTCGTCGGCGAGCACGAGCTCGAGGGCGCGCTCGCGGGCGAGCTCTCCCACGCCGCCTCCTGATCGCTCCCCGGAGCGGACGGCGGAGTAGGCCTGAGCCCGAGACGCCTCCCGACCCCTCCTGGCATACCGGCGCTTGCGGTTGTAGCATCGCCGCATCCAAGGAAGGTCAGAAACGAGGGGAGGATGGGCGTGAACGCAGTGCGAAAACTGTCGTGGGTAGCGCTCCTTGTTGTGAGCCTTGCGCTCGCGCTCGGCGCGACGGCATGCGGTGGCGACGACACGACGACCACGGGTGCGGCCCCGGCAACGGGCGGCGACACCGATACCGTCGCGGCACCGGCGCTGAAGGTCGGACTCGTCACCGACATCGGCGGCCTGAACGACAAGAGCTTCAACCAGCTCGCTAACGCCGGACTCGAGCGTGCAAGCGATGAGCTGGGCGTCGAGATCCGCGTCATCGAGTCGAAGTCGGATGCCGACTACATCCCGAATCTGCAGTCGCTGGCCGAGGACGGGTACGACCTCGTCATCGCGGTCGGCTTCCTCATGCAGGAGGCGACGCAGCAGGCGGCGGCGACGTACCCGGACACGAACTTCGCGATCATCGACGCGACGTTCGATCCGGCGCTTCCGAACTCCGTCGGGCTGCTCTTCAAGGAGCAGGAGGCCGGGTACCTGGTCGGGTACCTCGCCGGTCTCGTCACCAAGTCGAACACGGTGTCGAGCGTCGGCGGTCTCAAGATCCCGCCGGTCGACCACTACATCGCGGGCTTCGCGGCCGGCGCGAAGGACGCGAACCCCGACGTCAAGGTGCTGAACGGCTACTCCCAGGACTTCGTCGACCAGGCGAAGTGCAAGGAGGTCGCGCTCGACCAGATCAGCAACGGCTCCGACGTGGTCTTCCAGGTCGCGGGCGGCTGCGGTCTCGGCGCGCTCGACGCCGCCGACCAGGAAGGCGCATGGGGCATCGGCGTCGACGCCGACCAGGCGTACCTCGGCGACCACATCCTCACGAGCGCGCTCAAGCGCGTGGACGAGGCCGTGTTCAAGACGATCCAGTCTGCCGTCGAGAACTCGTTCGCAGGCGGCACCGCGGTGGTCTTCGGACTCGCCGACGACGGTGTCGGCGTGGGCGAGATCAACTCCGCCGTCCCGCAGGAGGACGTGGACGCGATGAACGCGCAGGTCGACGGGATCGTCTCCGGGGAGATCGCGGTCCCGGACACCGTCGAACGGCGCCGCTAAGGACGAACCGAAGCGGAGGGCGTCCCTCGGGGCGCCCTCCGTTCTCCTTCCCATGACCGAAGCCCCGCTCCTCGAACTCCGCGGAATCACCAAGCGCTTCCCGGGCGTGGTCGCGAACGACGACGTCGATTTCGAGCTGCGCAAAGGCGAGGTGCACGCGCTCCTCGGCGAGAACGGCGCGGGGAAGTCGACGCTCATGAACATCCTCTACGGGCTCTACACGCCCGACGAGGGCGAGATCTGGATGAACGGCAAGCAGGTCTCGGTGCAATCGCCGCGCGAGGCGATCGACCTCGGCGTCGGGATGGTGCACCAGCACTTCATGCTCATCCCGGTGATGACGGTCGCCGAGAACATCGTGCTCGGCATGGAGCCGCACAAGGGGCCGTTCATCGACCTCGGCTCGGCCGAGAAGCGCGTCGGCGAGCTGTCGCAGCAATTTGGACTCGCGGTTCGTCCGGAGGCGCGCGTCGAGTCGATCAGCGTCGGCCAGCAGCAGCGCGCGGAGATCCTGAAGGCGCTCTACCGCGGCGCCGACATCCTCATCCTCGACGAGCCCACCGCCGTGCTCACGCCGCAGGAGGCGAGCGAGCTCTTCGCGATCATCGAGTCGCTGACGGCGGAGGGGAAGTCGATCGTCTTCATCACGCACAAGCTGAACGAAGTCCTCGAGATCGCGGACCGCATCACCGTGCTGCGCCGAGGCAAGACCGTCGGGACCGTGCCGAAGGAGGGGGCCACCGAGAGCGGGCTCGCGCAGCTCATGGTCGGCCGCGAGGTGCTGCTTCGGGTCGAGAAGCCGCCGGCCAAGATCGGCAAGCCGCTGCTCGTCGTCGAGGACCTGAACGTGCTCGACGAGCGCGAGCTTCCGGCCTGTCGCGGCGTCTCGCTCACCGTCGCGGCGGGAGAGATCGTCGGCCTCGCCGGCGTGGACGGAAACGGCCAGAGCGAGCTCGTCGACGCGATCGCGGGCCTGCGCAAGCCCGTGTCCGGCCGGATCGTGATCGGCGACACCGACGTCACCCATGCCTCGAGCCGCGACTCGCTCGACGCCGGGCTCGGCCACATCCCCGAGGACCGCCAGCTCCGCGGGCTCGTCCTGGATTTCTCGCTCGCCGAGAACCTGGCGCTGCACGAATACCGCTCGCCTCCCGATTCACGTCACGGCTGGCTCTTCCCGCGCCGGCTGATCGAGCGCGCAAGGAAGATCCTCAAGGAGTTCGACGTCCGCGGCGGCACGCCCGAGACGCCGGCCTCGTCGCTTTCCGGCGGCAACCAGCAGAAGGTCGTGATCGCGCGCGAGGTGAGCGGCGACCCGATGGTGCTCGTCGCTTCGCAGCCGACGCGCGGCCTCGACGTCGGCGCGATCGAGTTCGTCCACCGCCGGCTCGTGGAGGAGCGCGATGAGGGCCGCGCGATCCTGCTCGTCTCGTTCGAGCTGGAGGAGATCCTGTCCCTCTCCGACCGGATCCTCGTCATGTACGAGGGCCAGATCGTCGGCGAGTACTCGCCGAACGCGACCGAGGAGGAGCTCGGGCTCGCGATGACCGGCGGCGGGCGCGAGGCGGCATGACGGACGCGCCGACTCCTCCGCCCGGGCCTCCGCCCGTGAACGACACGCAGGCCGCGTCCGAGGTGATGGACGGCTGGTTCCGCTCGCGCCTCGGCGGCGTGGTCGTCCCGCTCGTGGCCGCGTTCCTCGCCTTCATCGTGGGCGCGATCGTGATCCTCGCCGCCGGCCACAACCCGCTTGCGGCCTACAGGGCGATCTTCGACGGAACCGGCCTGAACCCGGTCTCGTACTTCGGCGACGAATCCGACACCGCCTGGAGGAACCTCCAGCAGACGCTGATCGTGTTCACCCCGCTCGTCTGCACCGCCATCGCGGTCGCCTTCGCGTTCCGCTGCGGCATGTTCAACATCGGCGGCCAGGGCCAGTACCTCGTCGGCTTCTTCGCGTCCATCTACATCGGGACGCACCTCGCCGGCCTGCCCGGCGGGCTGCACATCGTGCTCGCCATCGTCGCCGCGATCGCCATGGGAATGGTCTGGGGCGGGATCGCGGGCCTCCTGAAGGCGAGCGTCGGCGCCCACGAGGTGATCACGACGATCATGCTCAACTGGATCGCGATCTACGGCGGCCAGTGGCTCTTCGAGCTGGGCGGGCCGCTCCAGGGTCCCGAGCCGTCGCTGCCCAAGTCGGACGCGCTCCTCGAGGCCGTGAAGCTCCCGACGTTCGGAACCGGGCTCCAGCCGGTCCACGCCGGCGTCTTCATCGCCATCGCCGCGCTCGTCGTCTACTCGCTGCTCCTGAACCGGACGACGCTCGGGTTCGAGGTGCGCGCCGTGGGCTTCAATCCGGAGGCGGCGCGCTACAGCGGCATCTCGGTGGGCCGCAACTACATCCTGGCCCTCGCGATCGCCGGCGGGTTCGCCGGCCTCGGCGGCGCGCTCGACAACCTCGGCTGGAAGTTCACGATCGCGACGAACGACATCCAGGTGAGCGCGGTCGGGTTCGTGGGCATCGCCGTGGCCCTGCTCGGGCGCAACACGGCAATCGGGATCTTCTTCTCGGCGCTGCTCTTCGCCGCGCTCCAGACCGGGACGTCGTCGCGGCAGATCGATGCCAGCGTCTTCCCGCCCGAGCTCGCCGGGAACCTGTCGACGATCATCCAGGCGCTCATCATCCTGTTCGTCGCGACCGAGCTCCTGATCTTCTACATCTGGGCGGGACGGAAGAAGATCGGCTGGGGTGGGGCGAGCCGCCGGCTCCGGGGAGCCGAGCAATGAGCGCCGCCCGCCTTCTCGACCCGCGCCGCATCGCCATCGCGGGCATCGTGCTCGGCGCGGCCGCGTTCTTCGTGACGCTTCCGCCCGTGACCGCCCGCTCGATCGGCGTGCCGATCGTGCTCGGCTTCCTCGGCGCGCTGGCCGGCTTCTGGGGCGTCACGCGCGACCAGCGCAAGCTCGGCTGGTGGGCGCTCGGCATCTCGCTCGTGGGCATCGCCGCCGCGATCTGGATTCAGACGCGGGACGTCGAGTCGCTCGATGCGATCGTGACGGCCGGCCTTCTCGCCGCAACCCTTCGCTTCGCGACGCCGCTCGCCTTCGCGGCCACCGGCGGCGTCATCTCCGAGCGCTCCGGCGTCGTCAACATCGGGCTCGAGGGGATGATGCTCGTCGGCGCGTTCTTCGGGATCTACGTCGCGGCCGAGACGAGCTCCTGGGTGCTCGGGATCCTCGGGGCGATGCTGGCCGGCGGCCTTCTGGCGACCATCCACGCCGTGTTCACGATCACGCTGCGCGCCGACCAGATCGTCAGCGGCTTCGCGATGAACTTCCTGGCGCTCGGGCTGACCGGCTACCTGTTCCGGTCGATCTACGGCTCGGCGGGAACGCCCGAGGTCCCGCGCATTCCGGCGCTGACGATGCCCGAGTTCATCCGCGACATTCCGCTGGTCGGAGACGTCTTCGGGAGCCTCAGCGTCATGACCTGGCTCATGTTCACGCTCGTCTTTTTGACCTGGGTCGTGCTCTTCAAGACCCCGATCGGCCTGAGGGTGCGGTCGGTCGGAGAGCATCCGCGCGCGGCCGACACGGTGGGGATCTCGGTCTTCAGGATCCGCTACGCCTGCGTGATCATCTCGGGCATGCTCGCCGCTCTCGGCGGCGCGTACCTTTCCTTCGGCTTCGGCGGCTCGTTCAACGAGAACATGACGAACGGCCGCGGCTTCATCGCGCTCGCCGCGGTCATCCTCGGGAAATGGACGCCGTTCGGCGCGCTCGGCGCCTGCCTCCTCTTCGGCTTCGGATTTGCGCTCTCGATCCCGCTCCAGGGCCAGGCGGACATCTCGGCGAACATCCTCTCGACGCTCCCGTACCTGATCACCCTGGTGGCGCTCGTCGGCGTCATCGGCCGCTCGCGTCCGCCCGCGGCGGATGGACGGCCGTACGTCACCCAGTAGGGGATAGAGTCCGCCGCCGTGCGTAACGGCAACGCCGTCCTCTCCCTGCTCGTCGCGCTGGCCGCGCTCGTCCTCTTCGTCGGGGCCGGCTGGGCTGCGAAGGAAAGCGACGGGATCAGCTGGCTCGAGGCCGCGCTGGTCGTTCCCGTGGTCGTCCTGCTCGCGCTCCTTTCGCTCTCGTTCGGAACGAGGGCGCGGATGCGCTACCAGCGCACGCTCGGCCGCGACGGAGGCCTGGGCGTGACGCGTTTCGCACGGGTTCTAGCCATCGGCGCGCTGCTCCTCACGGTCACCGCCGGGCTCTCGCTGCTCGTGTTCGTCGTGCTCGTGTCGACGGACGGCCTCGCGCACGCTCCGTGGTGATGTTCGGGGCTTGAAGGGCCAGGGGCTACAATCCGCGGTTGGCCGCCGCCATGAGCCGTCTCGCACATGTTTGAAATCGGAAACAGCCTCAGAGAAGCACGTCTCCGCCAGAGCCTGGACCTCGCGCGCGTCGAGGACGACACGAAGATCCGCGCCAAGTACCTCCAGGCGCTCGAGGACGAGCGCTTCGACATCCTTCCGTCCGAGACGTACGTCAAAGGGTTCCTGAGGACGTACGCCGAGTATCTGGGCCTCGACGGCCAGCTCTACGTGGACGAGTTCAACTCGCGCTTCGCCGCCGCGGAGGAGCCGCTCTCGTCGCCGCAGCTTCCGCGCCGGCGCAAGTCCCGCCGCGCGGAGTCGAACCTGGTCGTCGTCGCGCTCGCCGGGATCGTCGCCGTCGCCGTGTTGGTCGTCGTCGCGTTCGCGTTCTCGGACGGGGACCCGAAGGACACGACCCCGAACGGCCTTCCGACCACGTCCACGCCGGCCGCGACCGGCGAGACGACGCTCGTCGTGCGCGCCGCCGACGGCAACTGCTGGGTGGCCGTGCACCGCAACAGCGCCGCGGGGCGGGTCATCTTCTCCGGGACGATCTACAAGGGCGAGACGCAGAGCTTCGGCCCGGCCGACCAGCTCGTCATCGAGTTCAAGAACCGCTGCGCCGAGAAGCTCGCGATCGGCCTCAACGGCCGGCAGCTCGACGATTTCCCGGCCGGCAAGGGCGTGGTCGTCGTGAACGCCCAGGGCGCACGGCGCCAGGGTTGAGCCCGCAACCGCGGGCGGCGGTTCTCCTCACCGGCAGCGAGCTCGTTCGCGGCTCGATCGCCGACGCGAACGGCGCGTTCGTCGCGCGCGAGCTGACCCGGCTCGGGCTCGAGCCCGACCGCTGGATGGTGGTCGGCGACCGTCCCGAGGAGCTCGAGGCCGCGCTGCGCCAGGCGCTCACGGCTGACCTGTGCGTCATCTCGGGCGGTCTGGGGCCGACGCACGACGACCGCACGATCGAGTTTCTCGCGCGGGTCACCGGCAGGTCGCTCGTCGTCGACGAGGGGCTGGCCGCAGAGATCGACGAGGTCGCCCGCGCCGTCGCCGTGCGGCTCGGGCGTCCGTACGAGGATCTCGCGCTCGGGGTGCGCAAACAGGCGTCGCTCCCCGAGGGCGGGGTGTCGCTCGGCCTGGCCGGAACCGCGCCGGCGGTGCTCCTCGAGACCGACGGGCGCGTGGCGGTCGCGCTGCCCGGGCCGCCCGGAGAGCTGCGCCGCCTTGTGGCCGCGCGTGCTCGAGGCCGAGGCGGTGCGGGCCGTGCTCGCCCGCGCGGACGTCCGCAGCCACGAGGTCGTGCGGATCTACAGCGTTCCCGAGTCGTCCGTCGCGGCGGTCGTCGAGGCCGCCGGCGGCGAGCGCGAGGAGCTCGAGATCGCGATCTGCGCCCGCAACCTGGAGGTCGAGGTCGACCTGTTCTTCCCGGCCGGCGCGGAGGAGGCGGCGGCGGGCATGGTCGCGGCGCTCGAGGAGCGTTTCGGCGAGGCGGTGTTCGCGCGCGACGAGCGTCCGCTGGCCGCGCACGTCCTCGACCTGGCGCGCGCGGCGGGGCTGACCATCGCAACCGCGGAGTCGTGCACCGGCGGCCTCGTCGCGGCGGCGCTCACGGAGATTCCCGGCTCGAGCGACGTGTTCCTCGGCGGCGCGGTCGTGTACGCGAACGAGGCGAAGGAGGCGCTCGTCGGCGTTCCCACCGAGGTGCTCGCCGCGCACGGCGCGGTGTCGGAGGAGACGGCGCGGGCCATGGCCGCCGGAGCCAGGAAGGCGTTCGGCGCCGACGTGGCCGTGTCGATCACCGGCATCGCGGGCCCGGACGGCGGCACGCCGGAGAAGCCGGTCGGGCTCGTCCACATCGCCGTCGAGGGCCCGTCGGGAGCGGCCGCGACCGAGGTCCAGGCTTCCCGGGAGCCGCGAAGAGGTGCGCGCCCGCGCGGCGACACTGTCCCTGCACGAAGTCCGGCGTCTTCTGGCACATTCGTGACGAAGTAGCGCGGAAATGACGCCTACCGTGGAGGGAGATGAGCGACTTCGCCTCTTCCTCGCCTTCCCGCTTCCGGCCGAGACGCGTGAGCGCCTCGTCAGCTGGCAGTCGGAGGTGTTCGCGGGCGTGGCGGACGTTCGGGTCGTCCCGCCTCAGAACCTGCACGTCACGCTGGTGTTCCTGGGCTCGCGTCCTCAGTCCGAGCTGGCGGCGATCGACGCCGAGCTGCGCGCCGCGGCCAAGGTCGCCGCTCCGCCGGTGCTCGACGCGCTTCTCTATCGCGAGACCGGCAGCGTGGGGATGGTCGTGCTCGGCGACGAGCGCGGCGCCGCGGCTCAACTCCAGGCGGATCTCTCGGCCCGGCTCGACCGGATCGGGGTCTACCGTCCCGAGACGAGGGCGTGGAGGCCGCACGTCACGGTGGTGCGATTTCGCCGTCGGCCGGGGCTTCGACTCGATCCGCCCGAGTTGGGCCGGGTCAGTCCGTCCGAAGTCGGTTCCTACACTTCAAGACTGCGCCGAGACGGAGCGCAGTACGAGATCCGGGCATCTGTCCCGTTAGGAGGGTGAACGCGTGGACCGCGAGCAGGCACTTGAAGCCGCGTTAGGCCAGATCGAGCGCGCACACGGCAAGGGGTCGATCATGCGAATGAGCGACCAGGCACAGACGGCGATCCCATCCATCTCGACGGGCTCGTTCTCGCTCGATCTCGCGCTCGGCGTCGGCGGGCTGCCCCGCGGCCGCGTGGTCGAGGTCTTCGGGCCCGAGTCCTCGGGGAAGACGACGCTCGTCTACCACGTGATCGCCGAGGCCCAGCGGCGCGGGGGCATCTGCGCCTTCATCGACGCGGAGCATGCGATGGACCCGGCCTACGCCCAGCACATCGGCGTGAACATCGACGACCTGCTCGTGTCGCAGCCCGACAACGGAGAGCAGGCCCTCGAGATCGCCGAGCTCCTGATCCGCAGCGGTGCGCTCGACGTGGTCGCCGTCGACTCGGTGGCGGCGCTGACGCCTCGCGCCGAGATCGAGGGCGAGATGGGCGACAGCCACGTCGGCCTTCAGGCGCGGCTCATGAGCCAGGCGCTCCGCAAGCTCGCGGGGACGCTGAACAAGACCGGCACGGTCGCGCTCTTCACGAACCAGCTGCGCGAGAAGATCGGCGTCATGTTCGGCAACCCGGAGGTGACTCCGGGCGGCCGCGCACTCAAGTTCTACTCGTCCGTCCGGCTCGACATCCGCCGCATCGAGACGCTGAAGGAAGGCGTCGAGGCGGTCGGCAACCGTGTCCGCGTGAAGGTCGTGAAGAACAAGGTCGCGCCGCCGTTCAAGCAGGCCGAGTTCGACATCATCTACGGCGACGGCATCTCCTGGGAGGGCTCTGTCCTCGACGTGGGCCTCGAGCGCAAGCTCGTCCAGAAGGCCGGCTCGTACTTCAGCTACGGCGACGAGCGCCTCGGCCAGGGGCGCCAGAACGCGACCGCCTTCCTCCGGGAGCATCCCGACGTCACGGATGCGATTGTCCGCGGCGTGCAGGAGCAGCTCGGTCCGGACGCGGTCGTCTCCGCGCGGCTCCTCCCGCTGGACGCCGAGGTCGCGGCCACGAACGGCTCGAAGAAGGCGAAGGCCGCCGACGCGGAGACCGAGCCCGAGCCCGAGGCCGCCGCCGCGTAACGGGCGCATGCCCACGCTGACGAAGCTCGCGCGCTCCGGCCCCGGCCGGGTCGCGCTCGAAGTCGACGGAAACCCCTGGCGCACCGTCCCCGACGCGGTCGTGGCGCGCGCGGGGCTCGCTGCGGGGCTCGTGCTCGACCGGCCGACGCTGCGCCGGGTCCGAACCGAGCTGCGGCGCGCCCAGGCGAGTGCGGTGACGGGCCGAGCGCTCGCCCGCCGCGACCTGACCGAGCACGAGCTCGAGACACGGCTGGAACGCGCCGGGCTCGCGCCGGCGGAGATCCAGGAGACGAAGGCCGCGGCCGTGTCCGCCGGCGTTGTCGACGACGAGCGCTTCGCCCGGGCGCGCGCCGGCCAACTCGCCGGGCGCGGCTACGGGAACGCGTACGTCCTCGCGAAGCTCCGCGTGGCCGGCGTCGCCGACGAGCTGGCGCGGGAGGCGGTGGAGGAGCTTCCGCCCGAGGTCGGAAGGGCGGAGACGGTCGCCGCGAGACGGTCAGGGGATCCGCGCAAGACCGCGGCCTACCTCGCACGGCGCGGGTTTGCCTACGACGCGATCGAAGAGGCCATGGCCGCCGTTGCGAATTTCGAACCGTGACCCGGTAGGATGCCGCCACAACGAACCCAAACAGCCTGCATCGAAACGGCTTTTCATCGGAACCACCACACCTCTTGACTCCCGAACCACCACGCTCCTGACCTCGATCTGACTTCACGGAGACTCGTTCTCCGATCCGCTTGACGACGGCGCGGCGCGCCCGGTTTCCGACTTTGCCGTTCCTACAGGCCTGACGTAGGAGCACGACATGCTGGTTACGATCGGCACTCTGATCGGCGTTGCGGCCGGGATTCTGATCGGTGCACTCGTCGGCTCGCGGTACGCGATCGGACGTAAACGGACGGCCGCCGAGGCCGAGATCGCAAGGAACGTCGCCGAGGCGACCCATTCCGCCGAGGCGATCCGCCGCGAGGCTCAGGTCGAGGCGCGCGAGGAGGCGCTGAAGGCCCGCGCCGACGCGCAGGCGGAGCTGAACGAGCTCCGCACCGCCGCGATCAAGACCGAGGAGCGTGCGGTCGCCAAGGAGGAGGAAGCCGTCCGTCGCCTCGACGATCTGGCCCGCAAGGAGCAGTCGCTCGCCGACCGCGAGGCGAACACGGAGCTCCTCGAGGTCGAGCTGGCGCGCGCGAACGAAACGCAGCTCGCCGAGCTGGCGCGGATCAGCGGCCTGTCGGTCGAGGACGCAAAGCGCGAGATGCTGGAGCGCTCGGAGGAACTCGTGCGCCACGAGCTGGCGCGCATGGTGCGCGTGGCCGAGGAGGAGGCGCAGTCCGAGGCGAAGCGGCGTGCGCGCGCGCTCGTCGGCGACGCGCTGCAACGGGTCGCGGCGTCCCATGCCGCGGAGACGACGTCGAGCCTCGTCGAGCTTCCGTCCGACGACATGAAGGGCCGCATCATCGGCCGTGAGGGCCGCAACATCCGCGCGCTCGAGAACGTGACCGGCGTCGACTTCATCATCGACGACACCCCGCAGGCGGTCGTGCTCTCGTCCTTCGACGGCGTCCGGCGCGAGGTGGCGAAGATCACCCTGCAAAAGCTCGTCGAGGACGGCCGCATCCATCCCTCGCGGATCGAGGAGATGTACTACGAGTCGAAGGCCGAGATCGAGGAGCACATCACGCAGATGGGCGAGCAGGCCGTGTTCGAGGCGAACATCGGCTCGATGCACGAGGAGCTCGTCAAGCTTCTCGGCCGGCTGCGCTACCGCACGAGCTACGGGCAGAACATCCTCAAGCACTCGCTCGAGTGCGCGCACCTGGCCGGGATCATGGCCGCCGAGCTCGGTGCGGGCGTGAAGACCGCCAAGCGCGCGGCGCTCCTGCACGACCTGGGGAAGGCGATGACGCACGAGGTCGAGGGCTCGCACGCGATCATCGGCGCGCAGATGGCCAAGCGCTACGGCGAGTCCGACGCGGTCGTCCACGCGATCGAGGCGCACCACTACGAGGTGCAGCCGGACACGATCGAGGCGATCCTCGTGATCGCGGCCGATTCGATCTCGGCGGCGCGTCCGGGCGCGCGCGGCGAGAGCCTCGAGCACTACGTGAAGCGGCTCGAGACCCTGGAGAAGCTGGCCGCCGCGAAGAAGGGCGTCGAGCGCGTGTACGCGCTGCAGGCGGGCCGCGAGATCCGCGTCATGGTGCGGCCGGGAGAGATCGGCGACGACGAGGCCGCGCTCATGTCCCACGAGATCGCGCGCGAGATCGAACAGCAGCTCGAGTACCCCGGCCAGATCAAGGTGACGGTCATCCGCGAGTCGCGGGCGACCGAGTTCGCCAAGTAGAGGGCTACGATTCGGCGATGAAGCGGTTCCACGTCACCACGTTCGGGTGCCAGATGAACGCGCACGACTCGGAGCGGATCACCGGGATGCTCGAGTCGATCGGCCTCGGCGAGGCCGTGTCGCAGGACGAGGCGGACGTGATCGTCTTCAACACCTGCACGATCCGGGAGAAGCCCGACCAGCGGCTCGCGGCACATCTCGCGCAGGCGCGGGCGCTGAAGGAGGCCGAGCCGGAGCGCGTGATCGCCGTCGGCGGGTGCTACGCCGAGGCCCAGCGGGAGCGGATCTTCGAGCTGTACCCCTTCGTCGACGTGGCCTTCGGGCCGGGGTCGATCCCGCACCTCGCCGACTGGGTCGGCGTGGGGGGCGTCGGCGTCGACCGCAGTCGCTTCGGGATCGTCGAGCGGACGTTCGCGGGCGAGCTGCCGGCGCACCGCGCCCGCGCGTTCCAGGCCTGGGTGCAGGTCTCGATGGGCTGCAACTCCAAGTGCGCGTACTGCATCGTCCCGTCCGTGCGCGGCCGCGAGGTCAGCCGCCGGCCGGGCGAGATCGTCGCCGAGGTCACCGGGCTAGCGCGCGACGGCGTGCGCGAGCTGACGCTGCTCGGGCAGAACGTGAACTCGTGGGGGCGCGACCTCGCGCCGGAGCTGCGCACCGAGTTCGGCGAGCTCCTGCGCGCCTGCGACGCGGTCGAGGGGATCGAGCGGATCCGCTTCACGAGTCCGCACCCGAAGGATTTCCGCGAGCCGGTGATCGCGGCGATGGTCGAGTGTGCGGCCGTGTGCGAGCAGATCCACCTGCCGCTCCAGTCGGGGTCGAGCCGGCTACTGAAGGCGATGCGGCGCACGTACGACCTCGAGCGCTACCTCGGGCTCGTCGCACGACTGCGCGAGGCGATCCCCGATCTCGCGCTCGGCACGGACATCATCGTCGGCTTCCCCGGCGAGACGGAGGACGATTTCGCGCAGACGCTCGCAGCGGTCGAGGAGGTGCGCTTCGACTCGGCGTTCACGTTCATCTTCTCCGCGCGCAGCGGCACCGAGGCGGCCGAGCTTCCGGATCAGCTGCCGTACGAGGTGAAGCAGGAGCGGCTGGAGCGGCTCGTCGACGTCGTGCAGCGCATCGCCGCCGAGCGCAACACCGAGCGGATCGGCGGGGTGGAGGAGGTGCTCGTCGAAGGCACGAGCCGCACCGACGCGTCGCGGCTGCGCGGGCGCACGCGACGCAACACGACCGTGAACTTCTCCGGCGCCGCGGAGCCGGGCGATCTCGTGCGGGTGGAGATCGAAAGCGCCACGTCCACGACGCTCGGCGGGCGCCAGTCCGCGCTTGTCGCCGCTTGACACACATTCGGCACGGTTTGGTGCAAGACACGTGCGCTTTTCCGTATTAGCGTTGACAGCGGGTGGTGGGCTGGGGTGCCCCGGAGCATGACCGCAATTTGCGTCATTGCGATCTTCGGGCCCACGGCCTCCGGGAAGACGGCCGTTGCGGAGGCGCTCGCCGACCGGCTGCCCGGCGAGGTCGTGTCCGCAGACGCGATGCAGGTCTACCGCGGGCTCGAGATCCTCACGAACCAATCCGATCGGCCGTCGCACCTGACGGGGATCTGGCCGCTTGACCACGAAGGCTCCGTCGCCGAGTACCAGCGGCTCGCGCACGCGACGATCGACGACGTCGTGGCGCGCGGGCTCACTCCGGTCGTCGCCGGCGGGACCGGGCTCTACCTGCGCGCCGCCGTCTCCGATCTCGACCTGCCGCCGGCGCCGCCCCCGGGCACGCGCGAGCGGATCGAGGCGCTCTACGACGAGGTCGGGCCAGAAGCGGCGCATGAGCTGCTCGCGGAGCAGGATCCCGAAGCCGCGGCGGCCGTCCATCCCAACGACCGTCGCCGCGTCGTGCGCGCGCTCGAACTGGCCGAGGCGGGCTCGTCGCTTCGCCGCGGCGCGGACCGGCTCTGGGCCGGTGACACGCGGCATTCGACGCTGCTCGTCGGGCTCGACGTCCCCAAGGAGGAGCTCGAGCGGCGCATCGAGGCCCGCACGAGGGAGATGTGGGCACGCGGGGTGGAGGCGGAGGTCGCCGCAGCGCTCGCCGCGCCGATCTCCCCGACGGCGGCGACGATCTTCGGCCTGCGCGAGGTCGCCGACCTGCCGCCCCACGAAGCGCGCGAGGCGATCATCGTCCAGACGCGCAAATACGCTGCATATCAGCGGAAATGGATGCGCCGCATCCCGGACCTCGTTACGGTTGCGGCCGACCGGCCGCCGGCCGAGATCGCCGATGACATCCTCGAACTGGCACGCACTCGGTAACGCCTACCTCGTGGTCGCGCGGGCCGACCTGGAGCGGCCGCTCGACGTTCCGACGGTGCAGGAGTTGAGCGCCGACACGGACGGCATCGTCGAGATCGTCGACGAGCGGGGCGCCGAGGCGGACGTCCAGATCTGGAACCCGGACGGCTCGCAAGCCGAGTTCTCCGGAAACGGGGCGCGCATCGCCGCCGCGTGGCTCGCCGAGCGCGCCCAAACCACCGAGGTCCGGCTGCATTTCGGCCCGCGGGAAACAAGCGCCCGCGTCGACGGAACGACGGTCGCGCTCGATGCCGGCCCGGTTGAGGTCGGCGCGCCCGAGGACCTCGATCTCGGCGACGAGCGCGTCACGTTCACGCCGGTCTCGGTCGGAAATCCGCACGCCGTGATCCGCCGCGACTTCGATGAGGCGGACGCCCGCACACTCGGCCCGCGCGTCGAAACCCACCCGCGGTTCCCCGAGCGGACGAACGTCCAGCTCGTCCGCGTGCTCGGACCGCACGAGCTGCGCATCGCCATCTGGGAGCGCGGTGCGGGGGAGACCTCGGCGTCGGGAACCAGCTCGGTCGCCGCTGCGGCCGCGGCGATCGCGAACGGCTGGTGCGAGAGCCCCGTGACCGTGCGCCAGCCCGGTGGGGAGCTGCTCGTGACTGTCGAGAACGGCCGCGCGACGCTCACGGGCCCGGTGGAGCGGATTGAGCCCGGACGGTGAGCGAGCCGAACCGGCGCCCGCAGCTCGGCTCGGTCGTCTGGCATCACCTCGTCACCAGCGACGTTGACGCCTCAGTGGATTTCTACGGTCGCCTGTTCGGGTGGGAGTTCGGAGATTGGGCCGGCGGGAGCGAGGAGCGGCAGGTTCGGATCGGCGGCGTCGAGACGGCGGGCATCGTTCCGTCGGTGAACGCCGAGTCCTACTGGCTGCCGTTCGTGTGGGTCGACGACCTCGATGCGACGTTGGCGCGCGTCCAGGAGGCCGGCGGAGAGATCTGCGAACCCGTGGAGACCGAAGGCGGGTTTCTGCGCAGCGCGGTCATCGCCGACCCCGCGGGAGCCCTGATCGCACCGCTACAGCCCGAGGCCGATCTGCCGTGGCCGGACGGCGCGCTCTACGCCAAGGCGCCGCTCGCGTGGCACGACCTGCTTACCTCGGATATCGAGGAGGCCGCCCGCTTCTACGAGGCGGCGTTCGGCTGGAACGCACTGGACCTGGGCGACGACGCGTACCTCGTCCTCGATTCGCCCGAGCAAGGCCTCGTCGCCGGGATCGCGGAGCGCCCGCCCGAGGTGCCGGAGCCGCTCTGGCTCACCTGCGTCTCCACGTTCGAGACCGACTTCGAGGAAGCGGCGGCGCGCGCCCAGGAGCTCGGCGCCGAGTTGCTCGTCGAGGTCGACCGCGTGGACCAGAGCCGGAAGATCTTCCGCGATCCGACGGGCGCGATCTTCGGTCTCGTCTAGACCGCGACGCCGTGCGTTCGCAGCGCGTCGTTCAGGCTCGTCTTCAGGTCGGTCGAGGCGCTGCGCTCGCCGATGATGAGCGCCGCCGGCAGCCCGTACGTCCCCGCCGGGAACTCCTTCGGCCGAGTCCCCGGGATCACCACGGCGCGCGGGGGAACGAAGCCGCGGTGCTCGACGGGCTCCGAGCCGCGCACGTCGATCACGGGCGTCGACGCGGTGATGACCACGTTCGCGCCGAGCACGGCGCCCTCGCCGATGTGGACGCCCTCGACGACGATCGAGCGCGAGCCGATGAACGCGCCGTCCTCGACGATCACCGGGCTCGCCTGCGGCGGCTCGAGCACGCCGCCGATCCCGACGCCGCCCGAGAGGTGCACGTCGGCGCCGATCTGCGCGCACGAGCCGACGGTCGCCCACGTGTCGACCATCGTCCGCGGGCCGACCCAGGCGCCGATGTTCACGTAGCTCGGCATGAGGATCACGCCGGGGGAGAGGAACGAGCCGTAGCGCGCGACCGCGGGCGGCACGACCCGCACGCCGCGGCCCTCGTAATCGCGCTTGGGCGGGATCTTGTCCAGGTACTCGAACGGGCCCGCCTCCATCGCCTCCATCTCGCGGAGGCGGAACATGAGGAGGATCGCCTTCTTCGTCCATTCGTTCACGACCCAGCCGTCCGGGCCGGGCTCGGCCACGCGCGCCTCGCCCTCGTCGAGCATCCGCACGGCCTCCTCGACCGCCGCCGCGCCGTGCACGGCCTCGTCCGGCGAATCCCAGAGCCGGTCGATCTCGCGGGCGAGCTCGGCGCTCACAGGACGCCCTCGAGGATCGCGGCCGCGCGGGCGCACTCCTCCTCGGTGGGGACGAGCGCGAAGCGGACGTAGCCCTCGCCGGACGCGCCGAGGTAGGCGCCGGGCGTCACCACGACTCCGGCCTCGAGCAGCCGCTCCGCGAACGCCTCCGACGTCGCGCCGCCGGGGACCGTGACCCACAGGAACATCGTCGCGGCGCTGCCCGTGACCCGAAGCCCCTTGCGCGCGAACACGTCGAGGAACACGTCGCGCTTGCGCGCGTAGCGGGCGCGGGCGCGCTCGACGTGGGCCTCGTCCTCCCAGGCGGCCACCGAGGCGAGCTGCACGAACTCCTGCGGCGTCGTCCCCGACGTGGGTCGGTACGCGCCGTAGGCGGCGATGACGTCCTCGTCCCCGGCCACGAAGGCCGAGCGGTAGCCGGTCATGGACGACCGCTTCGAGAGCGAGTTGAACACGGCGATCCGCGCGCCGCGGCCCAGCACCTGCAGCGCCGACGGCGGGGGAGACTCGAACCAGAGCTCCGAGTAGGCCTCGTCGGAGGCGATGAGCACGTCGTACTCGGCCGCGATCTCCGCCAGGCGCTCGTAGAAGGACGAGCGGCGCGACGGCGCCGGTCGGGTTGTTCGGGTAGTTCACCCAGACGATCGCGGCGCGGCTCCACACGTCCTCGTCGACGGCATCGAGATCCGGGAGGTAGCCGTTCTCCTCGAGGAGCGGCAGGCGGACGACCTCCGCGTGCGCGTAGCCGGCGCCGCGCTCCGGCACGGGATAGGCGGGATCCGGGAACGAGAATCGCGCGCTTGTCCCCGGCCGGGTCGACCAGGAGCTGCGCGAGCGCGAAGATCGGCTCCTTCGAGCCGAGGCTCGGGATGATCTGCGTCTCGGCGTCGAGGCGGACGCCGAAGCGGCGGTCGCACCAGCGCGCGATCGCGTCGCGCAGCTCGGGCACGCCGCGGGCACGCGGGTAGCCGGCCGTGGCCGGGAGGGCGTCGGCGAGCGCCTGCTCGATGAACGGCTCGGTGCGCTCGCGCGGGTCGCCGATGCCGAAGTCGATCAGTTCGATCCCGCGCTCGACCGCGCGGCGCTTCGCCTCGTCGAGGCGGACGAACGGGTAGGTCGTCTGCGCGGCGAGGACGGGGGAGAGGCGCATGGCTAGACGGTATCGCTCAGGAAGGAGTGCAGGACTTCGTAGGAGCGCACCAGGGCGGCGATCTCGATCTGCTCGTCTCGGCGGTGGGCGAAGGCGGTCGCGCCCGGGCCGAAGTTGATCGCGTCCACGCCCGCGACCGCGAACTCGGCCACCGGCGTCCAGGCCTGCTTCGGCTGCGCTTCCAGGTCGCCCGCAGCCTGGAGCCTGCGCACGAGCGGCGCGTCGGCGACGACCGGCGCGGCGGAGGAGTTCCCGGTGATCGCGAGCTCGTCCGCGCCGGCGGTCTCGGCCAGCTCGCGGATACGCGCCGCGGCGTCCTCCGGGGAGCGGTCCGGCGCGTAGCGGTAGTTCACCAGGCAGGCCGCGCGCTCGGGGATCACGTTCGAGGCGATGCCGCCCTCGATCCGCGTCGCGCTCATCACCTCGACGAAGCGCAGGCCGTCGAAGTCGACGTTGCGCGGCTCCACGGGGAACACACGGGCCAGGCCGGCGACCGCGCGCTCGATCGCGTTCACGCCCGTCCAGGGCCGCGCCGAATGCGCGCTCTCGCCGTGGAAGACGAGCTCGCGCGTTCAGGTTCCCGAGGCAGCCGAGGTGGAGGTCGTTGTTCGTCGGCTCGAGGCAGATCGCGAGATCCGCCTCGAGCACCGCGGGATACGCCGCGAACACACCCGGCAGCGAGCTCTCCTCGGCCGGCAGCTCCTCGCGCGGGAAGAACAGGTACGCGACATCGAGCGCCGGGGAAACGAGCGAGCGCGCCAGCTCCACCATCACGGCGCAGCCGCCCTTCATGTCGCTCGCGCCGAGCCCGTGCACGACGCCGTCCTCGATCCGGCCGGGCCGGTTCCCCTGCGCGGGAACCGTGTCCAGGTGCCCGGCGAGGAGCACCGAGGGAACGCCCGGGCGGCGCGGCGACTCGTACAGCAGCGCCGAATCGGCCGAATGCACGAGCGAAGCGGGTGCGTCCGCGAGTTGCGCTGCGACCCACGCGGCCGCCGCGGCCTCGTCGCGGCTCTCCGACGGAATGTCCACGAGCGCGAGCGTCGTCGCGGCGAGCCGGTCGGCGAGGTCGGGCACGGCGGCAGCGTACCGAGCGGGGGGCGGGGCATAATCCAAGCCGGATGCCGGAACCCAAGACGAATCTCGTGCCGGGAGCCGAGCCCGAGCGCGGGCTCTGCGTCGTCGTGGTCTCGCCGGGCACCGATCCCGCCGACGAGCTGAACGAGATCTCCGAGCTCATGCGCACCGCCGGCGTCGAGCCGGTCGGCGAGATCGTCCAGCATCGCGCCGCCCCCGATCCGCGCACGTTCATCGGCAAGGGCAAGCTCGCCGAGGTGAAGACGGCCATCAAGGAAGAGGAGGCCGAGACGGTCATCGTCGACGACGACCTCGACCCGAGCCAGCAGCGCCGGCTCGAGGACGAGCTCGGCGTCGCGCGTCGTCGACCGCACGCAGCTGATCCTCGACATCTTCGCCCAGCACGCCGTGACCGCCGAGGGAAAGCTCCAGGTGGAGCTGGCGCAGCTCGACTACAACCTGCCGCGCATGCGGGGCATGTGGGCGCATCTCGAGCGCCTCGGCGGCGGCGCGGGCGCCGGACGCCGCGGCCCGGGCGAGTCGCAGCTCGAGACCGACCGTCGCCTTGCCCGCGCGCGGATCTCCGTCCTCAAGAAGCGGCTCAAGGAGCTGGGGCTGCGGCGAGCGACCCAGCGCAAGGAACGCCGACAGGCCGCAACGCCTCTCGTGGCGCTCGCCGGGTACACGAACGCGGGCAAGTCGACGCTCCTGAACCGGCTCACGAACGCGGACGTCTCCGTGAACGACCGGCTCTTCGAGACGCTCGACCCGACCACGCGCGCCTTCGAGCAGGACGGGCGCCGCTACCTCGTGACCGACACGGTCGGCTTCATCCGCCGGCTTCCCCACGGGCTCGTCGAGGGCTTCGCGGCCACGCTCGAGGAGACGCTGCTCGCCGACCTGATCCTCCACGTGGTCGACGCCTCCGCGCCCGACCCGCGGCTGGCGGACACGATCCGCGCCGTCGAGGACGTGCTCGCCGAGATCGACGCGACGCACATCCCGCAGGAGCTCGTCCTGAACAAGATCGACTCGCTCGACAAGCTGAGCCGCCGCCGGCTCGCCAACCGCTACCCGGACGCCGTGCAGATCTCGGCGCAGACGGGGGAGGGGCTCGACCTGCTGCGCGAGCGCGTCGCCGCGCGCCTGGCCGACCTGTTCGAGCCCGTGCGGCTGCTCGTCCCGTACACCGAGGGCAAGGTGCTCGCCGACCTGTACGAGCTGGGCGCGCCGATCGAGGAGCGCGAGGACCGGCCCGACGGCGTCCACGTGCTCGCGCGCCTGCCGCGCAGCGAGCTGGGCCGCTACGCGCCGTTCCTCGTCGTCGAAGACCGGCCCGCGGCGGAACGTGGACGCTGAGCTGCAGATCAAGCGGGTCCGGCCGGACGCGCGCGTTCCCGACCGCGCCTACAACGGCGACGCGGGGCTCGATCTCGCCGCCTGCGAGCGCGTCGAGCTGGCGCCGGGGGAGCGCGCCGTGGTCGGAACCGGGCTCGCCGTCGCGATCCCCGAGGGCTACGCCGGGTTCGTGCAGCCGCGCTCAGGTCTTGGCCGCGAAGCAGGGGATCGGCGTCGTCAACTCGCCGGGGCTCATCGACTCGGGCTACCGCGGCGAGATCCGCGTCGTGCTCCTCAACACCGACCTGACCGAGACGTTCGTGGCCGAGCCGGGCGAGCGGATCGCCCAGCTGGTCGTCCTCCCGATTCCCGAGCTCGCCGTGCGCGAGGTCTCGGAACTTCCGCCGAGCGAGCGCGGGGAGCGCGGGTTCGGCTCCTCGCAGCCGGGTCCCTAGTGCTCGAGCCCCGCGTCCGTGTCTCGGCGATCCTGCGGCGCGAGGGGCGTGTCCTTCTCTGCCGCCAGGAGAAGGACGGGGACGAGTACTGGCTCCTGCCCGGCGGCGGCGTGAACCTCGGCGAGTCGCTGGTCGAGGCGCTCAAGCGCGAGCTCGAGGAGGAGCTCGGCATCACCGAGGACCTGCCGATCGAGGGGCCTGTGTGCGTGGTCGACTCGATCTCGCCGCCCGGCGTGCGCTTCAAGCACGTCGTGAACATCGTCTTCGCCGCGCACCTCGGCGACCGTTCCCTCGAGGCGGTCACGTCGCGCGACACGGCGGTGAAGGGGCACCGGCTGTTCGATCCCGAGGAGCTGCCCGGGGTGACGCTCCACCCGCCGATCCAGCGCTTCCTCATGCGCTGGGAGCCCGGCGACCCGACGGTGTACCTCGGCGCACTCTGGGCGCGCTAACCGAAGCGTCCGCCGCGGTCCTGGGCCCGCTCCACCGAGACCTCGTGAGCGCTTTGCTCCAGGTCGTCCGGTAGCGGCTCGAGCGTGGTCTCGACCCCGGCGTGGCGGAGCGCCTGCACGATCAGCCAGTCCGCGAGCCAGGGATTGCGCGGGAGGAGCGGCCCGTGGAGGTACGTCCCGAGCGCGGCGCCGCGGCGGATGCCCTCGTACCCGCTCTCGCCGTCGTTCCCGTGCCCGGAGACGACCCGGCCGAGCGGCTGGGCGTCGGGGCCGAGGATCGTGCGGCCCGCGTGGTTTTCGAACCCGGCGATCGTCCGCGGCTCGCCGGGCTCGAGCTCGCACTCGAGGAGGACGTCCCCGGTCATCCTCCGCCCGCCGGCGATCGTATGCAGGTCGAAGACGCCCGCGCCAGGCAGCTCCACGCCCGCGCGGTCGCGGTAGTAGCGCCCGAGCAGCTGGTAGCCGCCGCAGACCGCCAGCACGGCTGCGCCGCCCACGATCGCCGCCTCGAGGCCTTCGGCCTTCGCCACGATGTCCCCGGCGACGAGCGCCTGCTCGCGGTCCTGGCCGCCGCCGACGTACAGGAGGTCGTGCTCGCCGGGCTCGACCGGCTCGCCGAGCCCGATCGTGCGGTAGTCGAGCTCGATCCCGCGCCACGCCGTCCGCCGCTCGAAGACGGCGATGTTGCCGCGGTCGGCGTAGATGTTCAGGTAGTCCGGATACAGGTGGCCGATCCGGATCTTCACGACGCCGCCCGCTCCCAGTACGGACGCGCGTGCCCGCGCGAGACGGCGATCCCGCGCAGCGCGAGCATGGCCGTGTAGGTCGGCAGCACGGGGAGGACGCCGCCCGGCGGCGTGAGCGCGAGCCCGCGGTCGAGCGCCGTCTCCAGGTCGGGGATCACCTCGATCCGCTCGGGATCGAGCCCGCCGTACTTGAACCGCAGCGCCAGCTCGTAGGCGCGCGACCCGGTCGCGACGAGGCGCTCGAGCGACGCGGCGAGCGGCTCGAAGTCGACGTCCCAGATCCAGGAGACGTCGCGGCCGTCGGCGATGTCGTCGTTCAAGGCGATCAGCGCCACGGCCGGAGGATCGCCGTCCACGAGCGTCCGCAGCGCCTCGTTCGCGCCCGCCGGGTTCTTGATCAGGAGCATCAGCACGTCGCGGCCGTTCGCGTCGATCCGCTCGAAGCGCCCGAACGCGGCCTGGAAGCGCTTTAAACCGCTCTCAACGTCGTCGAGCGTCGAACCCAGCTCCAGGGCCGTGCAGGCCGCTGCGAGCGCGTTGTAGACGTTATAGAGGCCTGGGAGCGCGATCCGGACGCGGCGCACGCCTCCCGGGGTGACCAGATCGAACGCGGAGCCGTCGAGACCGTCGAGCTGGATCGCAGCGCGCGGTCACGTCGAGCGGCGGCCGTTCGTCGTCGCCGCGGGGGCAGCGGTAGGCGCCGAGATGGCCGACGTAGGTCGCGTCGTAGTCGTACGGCGTCCCGCAGACGACGCAGTACTTCGAGTCGGCGGCGTGGGGGAGCCGCTCACGCGCGACCGACGGGTCGGAGAGCCCGAAGCGCACCGTGTTCTCACGCGCGCGCACGAGGTCGGCGAGCAGCGGATCGTCCACGTTGACGATCGCCGTCGTAGCGTCCCCGAGGTCGGCGATCGCGCCGCGCCACCGTTCCGCGACGATCTCGAGCTCGCCGTAGCGGTCGAGCTGGTCGCGGAAGAGGTTCGAGAGGACGACCACGCGCGGGTGCGTGCGCCGCGCGACCTCCGGGAAAGGCGGCCTCGTCGACCTCGAAGAGCCCGAGCTCGGCATCGTCCGCCGCGACGAGGGCCGAGGCGACGCCCGGACATGAGGTTCGCGCCCGCGCGGTTGTGCGCGAGCTGAAACCGGGGGCCGACGATCTCGGCCACCATCGCGCTCGTCGTCGTCTTGCCGTTCGTCGCGCTGACGAGCACCGATCCATGTGGAAGACGGCTCGAGAGGACGTCCACGGCGTCGCGGTCGAGCCGGCAGAGAACCCGTCCCGGAAGCGTCGTTCCGCCCCCTTTTCCGGCCGCGCGGGACAGGCGGCCCGCGAGCCGCGCCAGCCCGATCTCCACGCGGAGCCGCATCGGGCCAGTGTAGTTCCCTCAATCGAGGTATCAGGGCGGTGACGGGCTGTACCCCAGACGGGGGATGTCGATTGGTGCATCTGGTTCTAGCCTCCATTGACAGGGATTGACCTGCCCGCACGGCCCAACGTGCGAGACGGGAGAAGACGGATGAGGCACTGCGGCCAGTACTACTCGGAAGGGATCGACGGATGACCGCTGTCCCGAGCGAGTTCACGATGGACACCGGCGAACGGGCCCCCGATACCGGCGGCCTGCCCCGGCGCGCGATGGTCTTCCTCGCGCTCGTCAGCATCGCGACCGTTGCCGCCGCGGCGATCCCCGTCTCGGAGCTGAACCGCCACACGAACGGGTGGTTGACCTTCTTCGTCCTCGGCGCAGCAGCGGCCGCGACCCAGCTCTTCGTCGCGCGCACCCCGAGGGGCGCCGCGCGCTACTACACGACGATCGTCTTCCTCGTCGCCGGCGTGCTCCTCCTGCCGGCCGGTCTGGTGGCGCTCCTCGGGGTCGTGCAGCACATCCCCGAGTGGCTGAAGATGCGCTACCCCTGGTACATCCAGACGTTCAACATCGTGAACTACACGGCCGACTGCCTGGTCGCGTGGTTCGCGGCGCACCTGGTCCTCAGCTCGAGCCAGCTCACCGACCCGCAGAAATGGGCGCTCGCGGGGCTCGTCGCCAGCGTCGTCTTCGTCCTCACGAACCACATCCTGCTCGCGGCGATGATGCACATCGCCGACCGCACCCCGCTGCGCAAGAGCGACCTCTTCACGCTCGAGAGCCTCTCCACGGATCTGATCCTCGCGCTCCTCGGCGTTGCGCTCGCGACCTTCTGGCTCGCCAACCGCTGGCTGATCATTGCCGCCGTCGCCCCGCTCATCCTCATCCACCGGTCCCTGAACGTGCCCGCCCTCGAGGAGGAGGCGCGCGTCGACTCGAAGACGGGGCTCTTCAACGCCCGTCACTTCGCCGCCGAACTGCGTGAGGAGCTCGCGCGCGCGGAGCGGTTCGGCCGTCCGATGTCGGTGATCATGGTCGACCTCGATCTCCTGCGCGAGATCAACAACACGTACGGCCACCTTGCGGGAGACGCCGTCCTGCTCGGCGTCGCCGAGACGTTCCGCGGCGTCCTGCGCGACTACGACGTCCCCTCGCGCTTCGGCGGGGAGGAGTTCGCCATCCTCCTGCCCGAGACGACGCCCGAGGAGGCCTTCGAGATCGCCGAGCGGATCCGGCGCACGGTGGCGTCCACCGCCTTCGAGGTCGAGACCTCGAGCGAGCCGATTCGCGCGACGATCTCCCTCGGCGTCGCCGGCTATCCCAAGGACGGCACCGACGTCAACGAGCTGATCCACCAGGCCGACCTCGCCGTCTACCGCGCGAAGCTGCAGGGACGCAACCGCGCGCTCGGCGCAAGCCCGGAGGAGCCGCTGCTCGTCCCCGCCGACCGGACCGCCCGTTTGGCCGTGGTTCCGGATGCGGGCGAGGTCGAAGTCGGGCCCGCGTCGCGATCGGTTTCGCCGTCGTCCGCGACGATGGAGGACGCACGCAAGGAGCAGCCTCCGCGTCACCGTGCCGTCGGTCCGCGCTTCCTCGCGCTCTCTCCGATTCTCAGCGGCCTCATCGCGGCTATCGCCGTCGCGGGCATCGCCGCCGGCCTTCTGGCCTTCGTCTTCTCCGGCCCGGGTGACCTCGTCGGCCTCATCGCGGTCGTCGTCGCGGTCGGGATCGGCCAGGCGCTCGCGCTCGAGCTGGACGGCGGCGGCTCGGTCTCGGTCAGCGCCGTCGGTGCGCTCGCCGGCGCGGCCATGTTCGGCCCGCGCGCCGCCCTGCCGCTCGCGATCACGATCGCGGCCGTGCAGTGGAGCGCCATGCGCAACC
The DNA here is from genome assembly GCA_963760815.1 of uncultured Actinomycetes bacterium. Taxonomy (GTDB): domain Bacteria; phylum Actinomycetota; class Thermoleophilia; order Gaiellales; family Gaiellaceae; genus CAVRUF01. The sequence continues at coordinate 1,152,981 of CAVXEJ010000004.1, read as the reverse complement.
CGATCTACCAGTCGCTGTTCAACGTCGGCGCACTCACGCTGGCCTCGCTTTCGGCCGCGGCGATCTTCTCGGTGGGCTGGATGGACGACGGCGCCGGCCGCCTCGTGACCGCGCTCGTCGGGCTCCTCGCGGGCGGGGCGTACTTCGTCGTCAACACCGGCATGGTCTCGGGCGCGATGGCGCTCGAGGGCCACGACAGCTGGCGGCGCGTGTGGATGGAGCGCTTCTCCTGGCTCCTGCCGCACTACGTCGCGTTCGGCGCCATCGCCGGCGCGATCGCGCTCTCCTACCAGGCGATCGGCCTCTACGGCCTCGCGGTCTTCGTCCTGCCGCTGCTCCTCATGCGCAAGACGATGGCGGCCTACATCGGCCACACGCAGCGCTCGAGCCACAAGCTCCGCGCGGCGGCCGAGACGATCCGCTCCCAGAACGCGTCGCTCGAGCAGGCCAACCGGCTCCTGAAGGAACGCTCGACGGCCGCCATGGAGAGCCTCTCGGCGACCGTGGACGCGCGTGACGCCTACACGGCCGGCCATTCGCGGCGCGTGCAGCAGCTCTCGCTCGCGATCGGCCGCGAGCTGGGCCTTTCACAGGCCGAGCTCGACCTCCTCGGCCACGCGGCGCTCTTCCACGACATCGGCAAGCTCGCGATCCCTGACGCGATCCTCCTGAAGCCGGCCACGCTCACCACGGACGAGTGGACGCTCATGCAGCGCCACGCGGACGAGGGCGCGCGCATCATCGACCGGCTCGGATTCCTGAACGACGCGGTGCCGGCGATCCGGCACCACCACGAGCGCTTCGACGGCCTCGGCTACCCCGACGGCCTCGCCGGGGACGAGATTCCGCTCGGCGCGCGGATCATCCACGTGGCCGACGCGCTCGACTCGATGCTGACGACGCGGATCTACCGCGCCGCCCGCCCGGTCGAAGAGGCGGTCGCGGAGCTTCGGCTCGGCTCGGGCACCCAGTTCTGCCCGCGCTGCGTCTCCGCGCTCGAGCGTCTCGTCGAGTCCGGCGAGCTGAACGACGCCGAGCTGCGGATCCCGATTCTCGCTACCGCGTCCTAGCTCCTCCGCGGCTGCGAGGATACGGCCCGTGCAGGGCTCGCTTCGCACCGCCGCGCTCCAGCTGAAGACCGCGCAGCACGTCGTCCGCAAGGGCGGCGGCTCGCTGCGCGAGCGCTTCGGGTCGGCCGACGACCGGCTCGTGTTCGTCCTCGGCTGCCCGCGCTCGGGGACGACGTTCCTCGGCCGGTCCGTCGGAGCGATGCCCGGGTTCGTCGACCTGGGGGAGGTGAAGGCGCTGAAGGCGGCGATTCCCGACATCTCCCGCTTGCCGCGGGACGAGGGCGCGCGCCAGATCCGGTCGATCCTGAACGGAACCAGGCGCCTGTCGCTCGTCGGCTCGCGCCGTGCCGTCGAGCAGACGCCCGAGACGACCTTCGTCGCCCGTGCGGCCGCGCTCGCGTTCCCGCAGGCGACGTTCCTCCACATCGTCCGAGACGGCCGCGACGTCGTGTGCTCGCTGCTCGAGAAGGGCTGGCTGAGCGCCGGGCGCGGGGGAGAGGACGACGCGGGCCGATCCTACGGCGCCGCGCCGCGGTTCTGGGTCGAGGCGGGACGCCGCTCGGAGTTCGTGACCGCCGGCGATGCCACCCGCGCCGCGTGGGCCTGGCGGCGCTACGTGAGCGTGGCGCGCGAGGTCGAGGGCGCGTACGAGCTGCGTTACGAGGAGCTCTCGGCCGATCCCGCCGGAGTGGCGGCGGACCTGGCCCCGCGCCTCGGCGTGGACGCCGCGCAGCTGACGGAGCGCTTGAGCGCCGCACACGGCACGTCGGTCGGCCGCTACCGCACGGATCTGAGCGAGGAGCAGCTCGCGGCGGTCGAGGCCGAGGCGGGCCCGCTGCTCCGGGAGCTCGGCTACTAGGCCTGCGCGGGCGCCACGGAGGTGCCCGAGGCGAGCGCGGCGAGGCGCTCGAGGCAGGAGCGGCCTTCATCCGGAGCGCGAACGGCCGGGAGGGGCTCCTCGGTGAAGGAGCGGTCGAGCGTGAAGGCTCGGGACTCGGCCACGGCGCCTTCGCGCAGCGTCAGCAGCGTCCCTTCGTCGATCTCCCGCTTGTCCAGGCCGACGCCCGTGTAGCGCTCCACGAGCTCGAGCGCGGCCACGGTCGACGCGAACACGACCTCGGAGCGTCCCTTTCCGAGCCAGAGCGGACGACCCAGCCCGCGTGCCGCGAACACGGTTTCCGGGGCGCGCTCGTCGAGCCAGGCGGTGGCCATCGAGCCGTAGAGCTCCTCGAGGGACACCGGAACGTCGTCGGAGATCTCGACGAGGGCGAAGATCGCCTCCGAGTCGACGGTCATTCCGGGCTCGGCGCGCTCGAACCCGTGCCGCTCGAACAATGCGTCGTCGTTCGCGATGATCCCGTTGTGCACGCCGACGATCGCGCCGTGCCGGATGGGATGGTTGTTGGCGGCCAGGGAGGGGTGGCCCTTCGTGTAATCCCGCACATGGAAGAGGGCCGAGCCCGCGTTCGCCGGAATCGCGACGAGATCGAGCAACTGGCTGGCTCCGGTGCGCTGCTTGTGGACGGCTACGGGAGCGTCAGCGCCCCGGAAGGCATATCCGGCGGCATCCGAGCCTCGTTCCGCGATAGCAGCGAGCAGAATCTGGGCTGCGAGCGTCCTGTCGATGCGGCTTTCGACGCCAAGGCTGTATCCGGCGATTCCGCACACCGTTTCGACTGTAGACGACCGCGCCGACGGCACACAGGGGGAACCGTCCCGGCCGTTCGTCTAGTACTCAACGAGTCGCCAGCGAACCTTGAGTCCTTAATCCCCCGGCGGGGGGTAGCAGTGCCCCCGCACCCGCCGATACAGGGTGCGTGGAACACCCCCTCCCTAAGGTTCCTCTTCCCGACGACGCTGCAACCGAGGACGATCCGGGCGAAACCCGGCATCTCGAGCTTGCGCCCGAGCCTCCCGAGGCCGAAGTCGAGGAAGCGGACGACGAAGAAGACGACGAGGTCGAGGCCCCGGTCGCGAAGGCCGAGCCGGGCACGACCCAGGATCCGCTCAAGCTCTACGTCCGCCAGATCGGCGACGGCCGCCTGCTGACACCGGCGGAGGAGCGCGAGCTCGCGCGTCTCAAGGATCTCGGCGACGAGGCGGCCAAGCGCCGCCTGATCGAAGCCAACCTGCGCCTCGTCATGTCGATCACCCGGAACTACGTGAACTCGGGCGTGCCGCTCCTCGATCTCATTCAGGAGGGCAACCTGGGCCTGATCCGTGCGGTCGAGAAGTTCGACTACAAGCTCGGCTTCAAGCTCTCCACGTACGCGACGTGGTGGATCCGCCAGTCCGTGACGCGGGCCATCGCCGACCAGGGGCGCACGATCCGCCTGCCCGTCCACGTCGTCGAGCAGGTGCGCAAGGTCGCGCGGGCCCGGCGAACGCTGACGCAGAAGCTGAACCGCGATCCGCTCCCCGAGGAGATCGCAAACGAGAGCGGGCTCGACCTGAAGCGCGTGAACGAGCTGCTCGACCTAGTGGAGGATCCCGTCAGCCTGGACACGCCCGTCGGCGACGGCGACTCGATCTACGCGGACATGCTCGAGGACGTGAACTCCGAGCAGCCCGACCTCGTGCTCGCCGAGCTCCTGCGCACGTCGGAGCTCCAGACGGCTCTCGCGGGCCTGAACGAGCGCATGCGCCACGTGCTCGAGCTTCGCTTCGGCTTGACCGGGGAGAAGTCGCGCACGCTCGAGGACGTCGGCGCCGAGCTGGGCGTCACGCGCGAGCGGGTCCGGCAGCTCGAGTCGCGCGCGCTGCGCGAGCTCCAGGCGGCAGCGCCCGAGCTTCGCTTCTACCTCCGCGCCGAGTAGCTAGCCAGGCAGATCGCCGTCGCGGTAGGCGCGTTCGGTGTCCGGCGGAAACCGTGCGTACGCAACCCTGGGTTCGGGCGTCTCCTCCGTAACTCCGGCGTCGTGCTTCAGCGCCGTCTCGTCCACCGGGTAGACGAGATCCTTCCCCTGGCGCCCGCCGACCATGAGGATCGCGCACGGACCGTCGCCGGCGCCGACGAAGACGTGGCGGGTGTAGGGGGGACAGTGCACGAAGTCCCAGGCCCCGAGCCGTCGCTCCTCGCCCTCGATGATCAGGATGCACTCGCCGTAGAGGACGAGGAAGTCCTCCTGGTCCTCCTCGCCGTGGTACATCGAGTTGGGCTCGCCGGGATCGAGCACCTGGATGTTGAACCCGTACTGGGCGAAGCGCACGTCTCCCTCGAAGTCGACCGATGCCCCCAGGCCCTCCCTCGCTTCCCACTCGGCTTCGCGGGCGTTCAGGACGTACCAGCCCTCGCCTTCGGGCAGGACGCCGTGCTCGGTCTGCTTGCGGCCGGCCTCGGGGATCATGTCTAGCGCTGGGCGACGGCGCCGATGTCGCGCAGCGACGCCAGGCGGGAGAGCGACTCGACCTCGATCTGGCGGACGCGCTCGCGGGTGAGCCCGAGGCGGCGGCCGATGTGCTCGAGGGTGTGCGGCTCCTCGCCGGACAGGCCGTAGCGAAGCTCGAGCACCTGCCGGTCGCGCTCGGACAGCGACTCGAGCGCGCGCGAGAGGGCCTCCTTCTGGAGCCGGCGCTCGGTGACCTCGTCGGGGAGGGGGTCGTCGCCGGCGACGAGATCGCCGAAGACCGCGTCCTCCTGCTCGCCGATCGGCTGGTCGAGACTCGTCGACGCCCGTGCGGCCGCGCGAACCTCGATCGCCTGCTGGAGCGGCAGGCCGGCCTCCTCGGCGATCTCCTCGAGCGACGGCTCGCGGGCCAGCTGCGTCCAGAGGTAGCGCTCGGCGCGCTGCATCTTCTGCATCCGCTCGACGACGTGCACCGGCACGCGGATCGTCCGCGCCTTGTCCGCGATCGCGCGGGCGACGGCCTGGCGGATCCACCAGGTCGCGTACGTGGAGAACTTGAGGCCGCGGCGCCACTCGAACTTCTCGACGGCGCGGATGAGCCCGAACATGCCCTCCTGGATCAGATCGAGGAACGGCAGGCCCTGGTTGCGGTAGTTCTTGGCGATCGAGACGACGAGGCGCAGGTTCGACTCGATCATCCGCCGTTTGGCCGCCATGTCGCCGCGCTCGATCCGCTTGGAGAGCTCGACCTCCTCGGCGGCGGTGAGCAGCGGATGGCGGCCGATCTCCCGCAGGAAGAGCTGCAGGGCGTCCGTGGTCGTCTCGACGCCCGAGTCGAGGTTGCGCGGCGGGGCCGTGGGCTCCTTGACGGGTTCCTTGGGCTCGGTCTCGACGATCTCGATCCCGCGCTCTTCGAACTCGCGATTGAGCAACTCGACGTCTCCGGGCTCGAGCTCGAACAGATCGACGGCTTCGGCCAGTTCGGACGCATCGATACGTCCGGCGGTCTCTGCCTTCTCGAGCAGCGCCTGGATCTCGTCGGCGTGGAGAGCGAGTGCCTCGTTCGGCATGAAGCGGCTTAGGCTAGCAACCAATAGTCAAATGCCCGAAACGGCTTCCGAGCACACATCATTGGACTTACGCACGGTAACCGGCGTTATGTCAAGTCCACGGTCGCCGACTTTCACGCTCCTAGCGGCCTAAGCATCCCCCGCCCGGCGAATCCGACCATCCGGTCGAGCGTCTCGAGGTAGCGGGAACGGAGCGGCGGAATGCTCCGCAGGGCGTAGAGCGTCTCGCCGTTCGTCCACGCGGCGTCGCGTGCGCGTTCGACGTTCCACATGGCCGCGACATCGTCGAGCTGCCCGAGCGCGCGGTCGCCGAGGGCGAGCGCGCCGGTCGCGAACTGGCGCTTCACCCTCCCCTCCGTCAGCTTGAGGATCCGGTTCACGGCCGTGTAGTCGGCGTACTGGGGGCTGCGCCGCGACGGCTCGATGCGGGAGCGGCGCCAAACGTCGGCGAGCGCGACCGGCAGATCGCGGTTGATGTGCGCGTTCATCCCCGCGAGGGCGAACTGGAGCGGCGCGATGCTACGCCGGTCTACGGGCCTCGAAGAGCGGCACCCAGGCCTTCGGCGCCTTCGAGGGATCGGCGAGGGCGGCGAAGTAGAGATTCGCGAACGCCACGTCGAGGCCGGCGAGGAACCGCGTGTCGCGGAACCGGACGCGCGCGATCTCGTTGTCCACAGCCAGCGTGACCGCCAGGTAGAGCCGATTGAAGCAAGCCACCCCGTCGCGGGGAGCGAGCGCGGCCTCGATCGCCTCCATCCGTTCGATCACCTGCGCGACCGTTGCAGCCTGTGGGCCGGCGAGAGCGTCGGCGAGCGAGGGGCGCGGCACGGGCCCGATGATATGCCGGAAACCGGCTCGTCCAAACCCACCGAGGCATTTGCGGAACTGTGGAAAACCGCGTAGCGTTTTCCGTTCGAATGTTGCAGCCGGACCCAAACGAACACTTCCGGCTGCGCCGTCAAAGAGTCCGTAGACGACGCGGTACGAGGCGCGTCGCCACCCTCGGGGTCGTGGTCGTCGGCATCGCGGCGATCGGTCTCGGCGCACGCTTCCTGAACGAGCCCGGCTCGGGCGGTAGCCCGAACGCGACGCCTCCGGCGGCGCCCGGGACGACCGAGGCGCAACCCCAGGAGGTCGTGCTGCCCGCGCTTCCCGACGAGGTCCGCGGCGTCCACGTGACGATGGCGCTCATGACGCTCGAGGGCAAGCTCGACGAGTACCTCGCGATGAAGCGCGACGGCCTGACGACGATCGAGCTCGACGTGAAGGACGAAAACGGCGAGATGGGCTTCGTCTCCCCCCACGCCAAGCTCGCGAAGAAGATCGGCGCCGCGCAGACCTACTACGACGCGAACCACGTCGTGAACAAGATCCACAACGCGGGCCTCTACCTGATCGGCCGCGTCGTCGTCTTCGAGGATCCGTACCTGGCCGAGCACAAGCCCGCCATGGCGATCCAGCGGCGCGGCGGCGGGATCTGGACGAACTCGATCGGCCTCGGCTGGTCGAATCCGTACAACGAGAAGGTCTGGGACTACAACGTCGACATCGCCGAGGCGGCCGCCCGGGCCGGCTTCGACGAGATCATGTTCGACTACATCCGCTTCCCCACCGACGGCGACCTCTCGACTGCGGTCTTCCCCGGCAAGGTGAAGGAGCGCAAGGGCGAGACGCTGACCCGGTTCCTCGCGTATGCGCGCGAGCGGCTGCACCCGCTGGGCGTTCGCATCTCGGCGGCCGTGTTCGGGCTGTCAGGCGTACGCGACCTCGGTATCGGCCAGCGGCCGAAGATGCTCGCGAAGCAGCTCGACGCGATCTACCCGATGGTCTACCCGTCGCACTACGGCGCCGGCGAGCTCGGGATCGACGACCCGAACGCGAACCCGCAGCAGACCGTCGCGCTCTCGCTCCAGGCCTTCCGCAAGCAGCTCAAGGGATCGGACACGCGGATGATCCCGTGGCTCCAGGACTTCTCCCTCGGACGCACCTACAAGCTGTCCGACGTAAAGGCGCAGATCCTCGCCGCCCGCCGGATGAAGAGCCAGGGCTTCCTGCTCTGGAACGCCGAAGGGGTCTACACGGCCGAGGCTCTCGGCGGCGACTGAGCCTCGTCCCGATTTATCCACAGCATTACCCACAGACCGGGCAAATTGGTGTGGAAATTGGGGGTAACTTTTTCTTTGCGCAATTTGCGAATTTTGTGGTCGATCGCCCTTGACGCCCATGGGGCCTTGCCCTAGATTGCCGATTGCGCCGAGCACGGAACGCAAGTAGGTCGAAGCCTCTCGGAGCGGCAGTACCCGCAAGGGGAATGTCGGTTCGAGAGGCGGACGAAAGCGTCACCGGCTCGGCGAATTTTTTTGCTCTGAAACGGCCGGAGCGGGATCCCCCGCTTCGGCCGTTTCCGTTCGTGGCGTCGGGTAGAGTCTCGGCCGTGCATCTGCGCCAGCCCGCATCGAACCACGCGACGTCGTCCCTGCTGTGGGGAATCGGCCTCGGGCTCTACGTCTGGATCGGCCTCATCGCCGTCGACGTAGCCAACGGCACGGCGTTCTTGTTCGGCCTGCTGTCGGCGGTCGGAATCTTCTTCTTCGTGCTTCGCTTCGGCGGCGAGCGCTACAAGTCCTAGACGGCGAGCGAGCGTCCGCGCTGGGACGGTGCGAGCGCGGAGACGAGCCTCGTGGCGAGGTCTGATCCGAGCGCACGCTCGAGCCTGGTCAGGGCCGGCGAAGCATCCTCGCCATGCCTGCCGACGGCCTCACAGTGGAGGAGGAGTCGGGACATGCCGGGTGCGGTGGTGAATCTGGAATGTGCGGCGGTTTCCATGTCCCGTCTATCGACGGAACGCGCCGCGGGCTACGTCCCTTGCGAGAGGGACGGCTCCCGGTCGTCCTCGGCGTCGGGCTCTCGCCGGCTCCTCGGCCACGGGCTCGGCGGGCGCCTCGGCTGCGGCCGCCTCCTCCTCGCGCTTGCGCCGCAGTTCCTCGACGACCGATTCCTGCGACTCCTGCGCCGGGTAGCGCTCGATGATCCGCGCCTTGGGGCCGGTCGTGTCGAAGGAGAACGCGAGCACGAGCCCGACGACCACCGGCACGATGCTCAGGAACGTTCCGATGTCGTTCACGAACGATCCCAGGCCGAGATCGCTGGTCCAGTCGGAGAACGTGTCCTGCGCCCAGCCGCTCTCGGGCTGCTCGGCGAGGAGGATCCACGCTGCGATGAGGAGCGTCGGCACGAAGGCGACCAGGAACACCATCCGGCTCAGCGTCGGGTGGCCCCACTTCGTCCAGCCGCCCAGGAGCTGTGAGACGCCCAGGGCGAACCCGGCGACGAGCAACACGCCCATCGCGGCCCAGAATCCGCCGCCCGAATCGAGATCGAAGGCCTGCGCCATCCAGACGAGCAGGCCCGCGCCGGCGACACCGGCAAGCGTGAAGAGCGCCCTGACCATCCCCGAGCTCGGTCCCGTGCGCTCGCCCTTCGTCGTCCCACTGCTCCCCGCCATGTCGTTCCCTCCCGTCGACGGCTGACCCGCCGAGGATTCCCGGCGGCGGCGATCCGCTAACGCCTCAGTATTGAATCAGGGAATGGACGTCGTAGCCGGAGAGCTTCTCGCGGCCGTGGAGGAACTCGAGCTCGATCACGAACGCGAGGCCGACGACCTCGCCGCCGAGCTGCTCGACGAGATTGATCTTCGCGCATGCGGTGCCGCCCGTCGCCAGCAGGTCGTCGTGGACGAGAACCCGCGCCCCGGCCGGGATCGCGTCGGAGTGCACTTCGAGCCGGTCGGTGCCGTACTCGAGTGCGTACTCGGCGTCGATCGTCTTCCAGGGGAGCTTTCCCGGCTTGCGGGCTGCCACGAAGCCGCAGCCGAGCTGGAGCGCGAGCGCGCCGCCGAGGATGAACCCGCGCGCCTCGGCGCCGAGGATGAGGTCGGGCTTGCGCGGCGCGGCGAACTCGGCCAGCCCCTCCACCGCGGCGCGGAACGCCTCGGCGTCGGCGAGCAGCGGCATGATGTCCTTGAAGACGATCCCGGGCTTGGGGAAGTCCGGGATGTCGCGGATCTTGGACGCGAGGTCTACGGCCATGGAGGCCGGAGCTTACTCAGACGAGCGACCGGAGGGCGCGCCAGAAGAGCAGCTGCGACAGCTCCTGCGACGTGGCCGCGAGCGTCTCGAGGTCCTCGAGCCCGGCGGTGCGCCGCTCGGGGTTCCGCGAACGCAGCGCCGGCGCGACGATCTGCTCCAGCAGGCCGGCGGCCGACGACGCGCCGTTTCGGATCGAGCGGAGGTTGCGCGGCTCGATGCCGAAGCGCTGGAGCCGGGCGCAGGCGCTGACGATCTCGATGTCGCGCTCGGGATAGCGGGATTCCCCGTCCTCGTCCACCGGCTCGAGGATTCCGAAGTCCTCGAGCTCGCGCACGAACGCAGCGTCGGTGCCGGAGCGCTCGCACAGCGTGCGCTGGTCGATCATGGGCTCGGTCGCCGAAAGCGGGCCTGCGGAGGAACGCCGGCGCGTGCGCCGCTTCGTCCCCGGCGACATGAGCTCGTCGCGAATCACGCGGAGCGGGCAGAAACTCGTCGCGCTGCAGCTGCAGGATCGTGCGCAGGCGCTCCACGTCCTCGTCGGAGTAGAGCCGGTAGCCGCTCTGCGTGCGCCGTGGCGCGAGCAGGCCCTGGCCCTCGAGGTAGCGGATCTTCGAGATCGAGATGTCCGGGAACTCCTCCATCAGGCGTTCGCGCACCGCCCCGATGGTCAGGCGCCGTCCACTCGTATCGATGGTCTGGGTGCTCATGGGTTCAGCGGGAGAGGAACGTCAGGCGGTACTTGCCGATCTGGACTTCGTCGCCGTCCTCGAGGGTGGCGCGCTCGACGCGGCGGCGGTTCACGTACGTGCCGTTCAGGCTGCCGGTGTCCTCGATCACGTAGCCGGTTTCCTCCTTGACCAGGACGGCGTGGACCCGCGAGACGGTGACGTCGTCGAGGAACACCTCCGCGTCGGGCGAGCGGCCGATCTCCATGCGGTCGCCCTCGAGCGGAAACAGCTCGCCCTGGCGCCCGCCCCCGGTTCGCACGACGAGCGCCGTCCCTTCGACGAGCAGCTCGTCGATCGGCGTCTCCTCGACCAGCTCCTCGGGCGCGAAGGTCATCGTCGTGTGCCCGCCGGCGTCCTCGTGGATGAGGAGCGCGCCGCACTTGGAGCAGTAGTTCGAGGCCTCCAGGTTCTGAAAGCCGCACTCGGGGCAGTGGACGTGCGTCACCCGGGCCTCTACTCCCCCGGGTTCGGCGGCGCCGCGCGCGAGGTGAGGATCTCGGCGAGCTTGTCGACATCCACCTCGTACAGCGGGCTCGTCTTCTCGTCCCCCACTTTCTGCTGCAGCCGTGACTGGAGCTCGGCCTTCAGGATGTCGATCTTTCCGTGCAGGATCCGGCGCTGGTACGAGACCTCGTGCTCCTGGGCGACGAGCCCGTCGATGAGGTCTCGGAGCTGCTCGTCGGAGAGGGTCTTCAAGTCGGGAAGCGCGTCCACGTGGTCCTCCTCGCAGGTGAGCCTTCAGTAAACCATCCGGCGGTTCATCCTTCAACCTCGACTTGAGGGTTCTGGGCCCCCGCTTCGTCGCTTTCGCCCGCAATGGCGGTCTCCACGAGCGCTGCGAACTTCTCCTCGAGGTCGCGTGATTCCTGCTCGGAGGCACCTTCGGCGTACACGTGGACGAGCGGTTCGGCGGGATCCGGGAGCACCTGGGCCCAGCCGGAGTCGAAGAAGACCTTGATGCCGTCGAGCGGATCGGTGCGCTCGTCCTTCATCTCCTCGGCGAGGACGCGCATCACCGTGCCCTTCCGCGCCCACGGGCAGCGGATCTCGCGATGGCGCACGGCCGGGACGGGCAGATCGGCCACGAGCGCCGAGACCGGTTCGTCGAGCGGCGCGAGGAGCTCCAGGAGCTTGCACAGGCTCGCGACGCCGTCGTAGGCGGGCAGGAAGTCCGGGAAGATGAAGCCGCCGTTCCCCGACGCGGCGAAGACGACGCCGTCTCGAGCGGCGGTGTTCGTCAGTCCCTCGAGCGACGCGGGCGTGCGCTCGATCTCGAGGCCCGTTCCGGCGACGAGGTCGTCGACGAGGCTCGTCACGGTCACGGGGACCGCGACGCGGCCCTTGCGACCGGACAGGAGCTTCAGGAAGAGCAGCAGCGCCTGTCCCGGAGGAACCTCGTTCGCGTTCTCGTCCAGCAGGAAGAGCCGCTCGGCGCCCGGGTCGAGCACGACGCCGAAGTCGGCATTCACGGCCGTCACGAGCCGTTCCGCGTGCACGAGTGTCCCTTCGAACGGCTCGGCCTCCGCCGGGCGGCGTTCGCGCAGGTACGCGCGGGCGGAGATCACCTCGACGCCGAGCGGACCGAGCACGAGCGGCAGGACGAGCGAGGCCGAGGCGTACGCGTAGTCGACGACGATGCGGAACCGCCGCTTGCGGATCGCGTCCGCGTCGAGCGTTGCGAGCAGGGCCTGGGCGTACTCCTCGGCCGCGTTGGCCGGGAAGCGGATCTCCCCCACCTCGTCGGCGGCCGCGCGGCGGAAGTCCTGGCGGCCGAAGCGCTTCTCGACCTCCTTCACGAACGCGGAGGACGCCTGGACGCCGGGCGGCTCGAAGATCTGGATCTCGACGGCCTCGGGGTCGTTCGCGCTCGGGCCGACATGAACGCCCGCCTCGAAGCTGTCGAGCTTCAGCAGGTGGCGGTTCACGGCGGCCGGCATGACGCGGAGGTCGAAGACGTCCACCCCGGCCGCGTTCAGGCCGACGAAGACCGCGCGTCGCAACAGGCGCGCCGACGTGTCCGCCTCACGGCTCGTCACGACGCGCGCTCCGCGCTTCAGAGCGGTTCCGAGGGCCATTCCCAGCCGGAGGGCCGTCTCTGGGGTCAGATCGACGTTGACGAGCCCACGGATGCGCTCACGACCGAAGATCGATGCCGCGGTGCGCGCCTCCCAGATGACGTTGCGGTCGACGTGCGTGCCGGCCTCGATGTCCTTGAACGGGTAGACGCGGACGCCCGGCGCGACCACGGCGTCGTCGCCGATGGTCGTCTGGTCGCCGATGGCCGCGTTCTGGCCGATGCGCACGTGCGAGCGGATGTCGCACATGCGGCCGACGACGGCGCCTTCGATCGTGGAGCGGCGACCGACATACGTGGATGCGTCGAGGATCGAGCGGGCCACGCGGGCGTGCTCGCGCAGGACGACGCTCTGGGAGAGCACCGAGTACGCGCCGACCGAGGCGTCCGGATGGATCCGGCAGTAGGTGCCGATGAAAGCGGGCCCCTCGACCGAGGCGACATCGTCGAGCTCGACGCCCTCGCCGACCCACACGTTGCCGCGCAGGCGGATTCCCGGAATCTCGAGCTGCACCTTCTCGTCGAGCGCGTCGAAGTTCGCTTCGCGGTACTGGTCGAGGTTCCCGATGTCCTTCCAGTAGCCCTCGACCACATGGCCGTACATCGGGCGGCCCTTCTCGAGGAGGAGCGGGAAGAGCTGCTTGGAGAAGTCGTACGGCTCGCCCTCGGGGACGGAGCGCAGCGCCTCGGGGTCCATGACGTAGATGCCGGTGTTGATCGTGTCGGTGAAGACCTGCGACCAGGTCGGCTTCTCGAGGAAGCGCTCGATGCGCCCGTCCGAGTCGGTCACGACGATGCCGAACTCGAGCGGATTGTCCACGCTCTTCAGCGCGATCGTGACGACCGATTCGCGCTCGTGATGGCTGCGCACGAGCTCGGTCAGGTCGATGTCGCAGAGCGCGTCGCCGGAGATGACGAGGAACGGCTCGTCGAGCTCCTCCTCGGCGAGCTTCACCGAGCCGGCGGTGCCGGCGGGCGTCTCCTCGACCGAGTAGCGGATGCGGACGCCGTGCGCCGAGCCGTCGCCGAAGTAGCTGCGGATCGCCTGCGGCATGAACGCGAGCGTCACCACGATGTCGTCGACGCCGTGGCGGCGGAGCAGGTCGATCACGTGCTCCATGCACGGCTTGCCGACGATCGGCACCATCGGCTTCGGCTGGTTCGACGTCAGCGGCCGGAGGCGCGTCCCCTCCCCGCCCGCCATCACGACGGCCTTCATCGCGTTTCTCGCCGGGCCTTCAGCAGGTACTGGGCCGCGGCCAGGACGGCGAGCCCGAGCCCGATCCAGAAGAGGACGAGCGGCCAGGTCGTGCCCTCGTCGGTGCCGGTGACGGCGAAGAGGCTCGCGTAGAGCACCCAGGTCGCGAGCTTGCCGAGGAAGTTGACCTCGAACTCGTAGCCGCGGCCGCGGACGAGCGGGTAGCCGAGGATGAGCGCGCCGTCGCGCGCGAGAATCACGACCAGCGCGACCCAGGGAAGGCGGCCGTCCCACCACAGCAGGACGACGGCCGTGTCGATCATCAGTCGGTCGGCGAGCGGATCGGCGAACTTGCCGAACTGCGACTCCACGTGCCAGCGCCGTGCGAGCCAGCCGTCGATCTGATCCGTGACCCCCGCGATCGCGAAGACCGCGGCCGCCAGCCAGCTTCCGGCGCCGTCGGCCTGCACGACCAGGACCGCGAACACGGGGATCAGCGCGAAGCGAACGATCGTCAGCGCGTTCGGGAGCTTCGCGAGCGGTGCGGAGACTGCGCGGGCCGCCATTGATCCATCGTATCCTCGCTCCAGTGCTGAGCCTTCCCGGATTCGTGAACGCGCACAGCCACGCCTTCCAGCGGCGGCTGCGCGGGCGCAACGAGGGCGCGGACTTCTGGGCGTGGCGCGAGTCGATGCTGGACGAGGCGGCGCGGGTCACGGTCGAGGAGGTGCGGCGCGACTACGTGGGCGTCTACCGCGAGATGCGGGCCGCCGGCTATACGGCCGTCGGGGAGTTCCACTACCTCGGCGTCGCCGAAGCCCGTGCCGCCGCCGAGGCCGCCGAGGAAGCCGGAGTCGCGATCGTGCTGCTCCACGTGGCCTATGCGCGCGGCGGGATCGAGCGCTTTCGCCAGGCCTCGGTGGCCGCGTATCTCGCCGAGGTCGAGGAGCTGCGCGCTGCGGGCCTGAACGTCGGCGTGGCGCCCCATTCGGTCCGCGCCTGCCCGTCGGACTGGCTCGAGGAGATCGGCCGCTACGCCGAGCGCGAGGGGCTCGTCCTGCACATCCACGCCGACGAGCAGCCGCTCGAGATCGAGGAGTGCTGCGAAGAGCACGGCATCCGCCCCATCGAGCTGCTCGCCCAGACCGGCTGCCTGGGCCGGCGCACGACGATCGTCCACGGCACGCACGCCACGGACGCCGAGCTCGACCTGCTTTCGGACTCCGGCTCGCGGATCTGCGCCTGCCCCACGACCGAGGCGAACCTCGGTGACGGCTTCGTCCCGGTGGAGCGGATCCGCGCCCGCGGGATCGGGCTTTGCATCGGCACCGACTCGAACGTCCGCATCGACCCGTTCGAGGAGCTACGCGAGCTGGAAGGCGTCGCCAGACGGATGGCGCTGCGCCGCATGGTCGTTCCGCCGGAGGAGCTCCTCGCGATCGGCACGCTCGCCGGCGCGTCGGCGATCGGGCTCGACGCCTGGGATCCGATCGAGATCGACACGGATCACCGCTCCCTGGCAGGCGTTGCGCCCACCGAGGTGCCCGCGGCGCTCGTGTTCGGGTGCAGCGCGGATGTAGTCGCGCCCGTTTAGGGATCGCTCGAACGGGCCGATAACGGTCCCCGTAGCACCGGGGGAAACCGTGAAACGAGCACTTGCCGCCTCCACCCTTGTCGTGGCGCTTCTCGCCGTCGCACCCGTCTCCGCCGCGGAGATGGGCTCACCGCGCACGGCCGCGCTGCAGATCGCGCTCCAGCACAAGGGCCTCTACCACGGGACGATCGACGGCCACTGGGGCGCCGGAACCGAGGCCGCAGTACGGCGGCTACAGCGCAACGCGCGGATCGGTGTCGACGGCGTTCCGGGACCCAGAACGCGCAAGGCGCTCGGCAAGTGGGGCCGGCATCTCTTCGGCTCGCGGATGCTCGTCGCCGGCCGCGTCGGCTGGGACGTCTCGCAGACGCAGTTCCTCCTCGCGTGGCACGGGTTCCCGTCCGGTCCGATGGACGGTCGCTTCGGGCCGCGCACCACGGCCGCGCTCCAGCGCTTCCAGGCGCACGCCCACCTCGGCGCGGACGGCGTCGCGGGGCCGGCGACGTTCCGGGCGCTCAGCCGTCCGCTCATCCGGCCGCGGATCCACCTGTCGGCGCCGATCGGCGGCTACTGGACGGACGGCTTCGGCCCGCGCGGAAGCCGCTTCCACACCGGGCTCGACTATCCGGCGGGCTTCTACGCGCGGGTTCGTGCCGCGGCGTCGGGCCGCGTGGCGCAGGTCGGCTGGGATCCGGGCGGGTACGGCAACTTCGTCGTGATCAAGCACTCGGGGTCGACGTACACGTGGTACGCGCACCTGTCCCGCGTCGGCGTGTCCGTGGGCCGGCGGGTCGCGCGCGGCCAGCGCATCGGCCGCGTGGGAGCGACGGGGAGCGCGACCGGCCCCCACCTCCACTTCGAGCTGCGCATCCGCAGGGCCGCGGTCAATCCGGCCCGCGCGTTCTAGCCGTCCGCGAGCTCCTTCGAGCGCTTCATGGCCGCCTGGATCGCGTTCAGGAACGCGGCCCGCACGCCCGCCTGCTCGAGCTCGTGGATGGCGGCGATCGTCGTCCCGCCCGGGGACGTGACCATCTCGCGCAGCTCGACCGGGTGCATGCCGCCGTCGCGCAGGAGCTTCGCGGTGCCGAGCATCGTCTGGACGACCAGCTGGGTCGAGATCTCGCGGGAGAGCCCGAGCAGGATCCCGGCCTCGATCATCGACTCGGCGAGCAGCGCGAAGTACGCAGGCCCCGACCCGGAGACCGCGGTGACGGCGTCCATGTAGGTCTCCGGCACGCGGACGGTGCGGCCGACGTGGCCGAGCACCTCCTCGGCCTGCGCCATGTGCTCGTCGGTCGCGTGCGCGCCGGCGGAGATCCCCGCCATGCCCTCGTGGACGGAGGACGGCGTGTTCGGCATCGCCCGCACGATCGGGATGTTCGAGCCGAGCCCGCGCTCGAGCAGCGCGATCGGAATCGCCGCGGCGATCGAGATGACCGTCTGATCCGGCTTGATCGACCCGTTCAGCTCGGCGAGCAGCCCCTCGATGTCCTGGGGCTTGACCGCGATCACGACGATCTCGGCGCCCTCGACGGCGGCCTTGTTGTCGCGCGTCGCCTCGATCCGGTAGCGCCCGCCGATGTCCGCGAGCCGCTCCTCGCTCCGTGCCGTCGCGACGATCTCGCCCGGCGCGCACCATTCGGACGAGAGCAGGCCGGCGATCAGGGCCTCCCCGATCTTGCCGGCGCCGAGGACTGCGATCTTGCGACTCATAGGCGCGGAAGCCTATCGCGGTCGCTTCCGCTCCTCTACGGTGGCCGGTGTGCGGTGCATTTGAAGTACAGCACCGGAGAGCTTCGAAGCCCAGCCAGCTGTCCGACTCGGAGCTATTCCTTTCGGATGCGAAACTTCTCGATGCCACGGTCTACGAGTCGCCTGACCAGCTTCCCGACCTCGGACGTACGCTTTTTGTGCTTGACGCCTTCGGCATCAGTCCACTCGACGATGAAGAACGAGCCGGCGCCGGCTGGGCGCTCTCCCTTCGGCTCGAAGCCGAAGAACTCGCACAGTGCGACGTACTCGGCGTTCGCGAGTTCATCGAGGTGGGAGAAGATCCACTCCTGCTCGTCCGGGTTGGTGAGGAAGCCATGCTCGACGAGCACCTCGGGGCCATCGGTCTTCGTGAGCCCGAAGCCGTAGTACTTGCGCGCGTCCACCGTGGCGTTGTCCTTGCGATGCGGTGGATGGCCCGGGATCTTGTTGATCTCTTGTCCAATGAGCTTGGCCAATCGCTTGTTGACCGCAAAATCGGGGAATCCGAAGTGGTAGCCGCTCGCGGTTGGATCGTCGACTGTCCGTCGCCGTGCAAGAAGATGCCGGCATCGACCTCGATCCCGTCCGGAATATCTCCGGGGGCAGGGATCGGTTCGAAGCGCCCGTCGTCCTTGAGGAGCTTCACCAGCCGCTTCCTCACGCCACGCGTGAGTTCTTGCTCGCGCGTTGTTCCGGTCGCGTCTTCGTGTCCCGGCTCCCGAGGCGAGAGATGCCCCGCCTGCACGAGAATACGTTTGAGGGCCATGTTCGCCTCATCTCCTCAGATCGAGTTTGTGGCGAACGACGCTACCAGCCTGTTTCCCGGGCATCAAGACGGCCCGCGGCGGGCGAAAAACTAGGCCGGCGGCGTTCCCCGCTGCTTCCTTCGCCAGATCACGACGCCGGTGATCGCGGCTGCGAGCAGACCGACCGCGAGCACGATCCAGCCCCACGGCGTGTCGCTCTCGGACGGCGCCGGCTCCGCCGCCACCGTCTCGACGGGGGTCGTGTCCGGGGGCGTCGTCGTCGTGAACGTCACCGTCGTCGTCTGGGCCTCACTCGTCGTGACCACGGTTTCCGTCTGCGTTCCGGCCGCGGCCGCGATGATGAGCGCGAGGCGGCGCCAGAACTCCTCGTCCTCCACCGGTTCGGTGGACGTGTCCGCTGGAACCGTGTCCGTCGTCGCAGGCTCCGTCAGCACCGTGTCGGTCGCCTCGGTGGTCGTGGACTCGGTGGTCGCGGTGTCCGTGGTCGGCGTCGTGTCGGTCGTCACCGTCTCGATCACCGTGGTGGTCTCGGGCTGCGTGGTCGTCGTGGGCTCGGTGACCGTCGTGGTGACCTCGGACGTCGTCCCCGGAGACGGTTCGGTCGCGCTCGTGAGCGTCGGCAACGCCAGCGACCCTGTCGGGAGGGTCACGCCGGTCAGCGCCGGGACTCCGGATCCGTCGCCTGCGCAACCGCCAAGGAGGTAACCCGCTACCGCGAGGGCGAGTAGCCCTGAGGCGCGCCGAGCGTGGCCCCTCATACCGTGTCCTCCGTTTCAGTGGACGAGGGGTCTTCATACCAAGGTCGTCGGCCGGAGACGCGGCCGGGACTGCGTCAGCGCCGAACTACCCGCCGGCCGGCTCGGTCTGCTCGGGCAACCCGCGCCTGCGCTTCCAGATGAAATCGAGAACCACCGCGAGCAAGGCGATCGCGACGATCGCGGCGAAGGTTTCCGGCGCGTTGCGCACGGTGTCGACGGTGAAGAAGACGAGCACGATCGCGGTCACGGCAATGGCCGCAAGCACGATCACGGCCTGCGACCCGGTGTCGGCGCGCCTCCTGTAGCCCGCAATCCCGACCAGCAGGAAGATCATCAGCGAGCAGGCGCTGCCCACCGAGGCGATCGCGGAAAGATCGACGAGGTTGGAGACGACGAGGACGATGGCGGCCGTGATCAGCAGCCCGGAGTGGCGGCCGAGCCTCCCGCCCGGCCCGAAGAACGTCGGGAACTGCCCGACCTCGGCGAGCATGGCGGTGAGCCCCCCGGACGCGTACAGGGTCGCGTTCACGGACGAGGAGGTCGCGAGAAGCGCGGCGACCGCCATCATCGTGAAGCCGAAGTCTCCGAGCGCCGGTCGCGCGGCCTCCGCGATCGCGGTCTCCCCGTAGCCGATCGCCTCGTCGACGGTCAGCGTTCCGAAGACGCCGAGGGAGATGAGGACGTAGAGGAGCGTGGTCACGCCCAGGGCCGCATACATCGCCCGAGGGAGCTCGCGAGCCGGGTCTCGCAGGTCGCCGGCCGCGAACGTGATGACGCTGAAGCCGAGATACGCGAAGAACGTGAGGGCGACGCTCGAGATGATCTCCGCGAACGGCGGATATCCGCTGAAGGCCAGAAGGTCGACGTCGATGTCGACGAGCGTCACGGCGATGAAGACGGCGAAGACGGCGAGCAGCACGACGACGATCAGCGACTGTGCTTTGTCCACGACGCGCGACCCGACCAGGTTGATCGCGGCCATGGCGACCACGATCGCGGAGGTGAAGACGTTGTCCCACCAGCCCGCCGCGTCGACGCCGACGAAGAGCGAGGTCGCGTAGCTCCCGAAGGCAACCGCCACCATCGAGCAGACGATCACGATCGCCGCGAAGTAGCCGAGCCACGACGCGATGCCCACGAGGCGCCCGTTCCCGAAGCCTTCGATCAGGTAGGCGATCAGCCCTCCCGAGGACGGGAACCGCACGCCGAGCTTGACGACCGTGTAGCCGAGCAGGGTGGCGACGATGCCGGCGAGCAGGAACGAGAGCCAGACCGCGGAGCCGGCAACGACCGCCGCCTCGCCGAGCAGGGCGAAGATCCCGGCACCGACCATGGCGCCGATACCGAGGAATGCTGCGCCTCGTACGGTCACGCTACGTCGGCGGTACGGGCGTCTGCCCGCCGAAGAAGAGCCAGACGATCAGGATCCCGACGAGCGCGGTCACGATCCAGCAGACCTGCAGGGGCAGCTGGAACAAGTGGTCGATGTCGCGCTTGCCGAGACTCGTCGTCCCTGTCGTCACGAGATTGCGCCCGCCGTCGTGCTGGACCTCGAACCCGTGCTGGTCCGCCCATGAGCGAACCTGCTCGATGACGGGTTCTTCGTGGCGCGAGGGACGCGGGATCTTCGTGAGCGACTCGAAGTGCCCCCAGAACGCGCGTGGCTCGAGTCCCGTCAGGACTGATGTCTCGGTCGCCATCTCGGCTCGACATTAGCCATCGCTTGTGCGGCGGACAAGGATCGCGGCGTCCGGGCGCAAAGAAAAAGCCCCGTCCAGCGGGGCTTTTCTATCGGGGCGCCGAGATTTGAACTCGGGACCTCTAGTCCCCCAGACTAGCGCGCTAACCAGGCTGCGCCACGCCCCGTGACGCGGAAGGATAGCTACGGGCGGTAGCGACGGTAGAGCCGGTCGGCCACCTCGGGCATCGACTCCAGGCGCGACGCGATCGAGCGGACTCGGAACTCGAGGAAGTGCTCGGCCTCGACGCCGAGGGCCTTCGCCAGCGTGCCCAGGACGTCGTTCGAGGGCACCGGGCGGTTTCCGTGGACGAGGTGGTTCAGGTAGCCGGCCGACAGCCCGGTTCGCTCGGCGAGGGCGCGGTACGTCGTGTTCGTCTCGTGCATGAGCTGCTCGACCGTGGCGCCGAAGGTCTCGCGGCTGAACCGGCCCCTACGCGCCATCCATCAGCCCTGGACGCGCGCTACGACCTCGGCGGCCGCGACGCGCTCCTCCTCGTGGCCGGCGCGGCGGAGCAGATCCACCTTGCCGTCCTCGAGCGCCTTCTTCCCGACGGTGACGCGGAACGGCGCGCCGATCAGGTCGGCGTCCGCGAACTTCTCGCCCGGGCGGCGGTCGCGGTCGTCCAGCAACACGTCGAGTCCGGCCTCCTCGAGCGCCGCACAGACGTTTGCGGCCAGCGCGACGGCCTCATCCCCGGCCGCCTCGATCTGGACGACCTCCACGTCGTACGGGGTCAGCTCCTTCGGCCAGTTCATGCCGTGCTCGCCGATGCGCTGCTCGGCCGCGGCGGCCATCATCCGGCCCGGGCCGATGCCGTACGAGCCCATGATGATCGGCTTCTCGGTGCCGTCCTCGTCGAGGAAGGTCGCGTCGAGCGGCTCGGAGTAGCGCGTGCCGAGCTTGAAGATGTGGCCGACCTCGATCGCCGTGCGGAAGTGGAGCGCGCCGTCGCAGTTCGGGCAGCGATCGCCCTCGCGGGCCTCGCGGATGTCGGCGAAGCGCGGCTCGTAGTCGCGCCCGGCCTCGACGCCGCGCAGATGGCGTCCGTCCACGTTCGCGCCCGCGACGAACTGGCCCGAGCGCAGCGTCTCGTCGGCGACGATCTCCAGGTCGATCCCGATCGGGCCCGAGCGACCCGCCGCTTGCGCCGAACGCCTTGCGGATCTCCTCGTCCGTCGAAGGACGGAAGTCGGCGCCGAGCGCAGTCTGCAGCCGCGGCTCGCTGAGCCGGTCGTCGCCGCGGATGAGCGCCAGCACGACCGTCCCGTCGAGCTTCGTCACGGGCATCGCCTTCGACGTCGCGGCCGCGTCGACGCCGAGCAGCTCGGCGAGCGCCTCGATCGTCGTCACGCCGGGCGTCTCGATCTCCTCGGGCTTGTCCAGCCGCTCGGGGAACGACGGCGCCCTGGGAATGCCGCGCGCGATCTCGAGATCGGCCGCGTAGTCGCCCTTCTCGCACGTCACGAGCACGTTCTCGCCGGAGCCGGCGGGCGCGAGGAAGTCGATCGACTCGGTGCCGCCCATCATCCCGCTCTCCGCCTGCACCGCGTAGTACTCGAGCTCGCAGCGCTGGAAGATCCGGTGGTAGGCGTCCCCGTGGAGGTTGAAGCTCTTGTCCAATCCCTCCTCGTCGCGGTCGAACGAGTACGAGTCCTTCATGATGAACTCGCGGACGCGGAGCAGGCCGCCGCGCGGCCGGGGCTCGTCGCGATCCTTCGTCTGGAAGTGGTAGAGCATCTGCGGCAGGTCGCGGTACGACTGCATCTCCCTGGCGTGGAACGTGATCGTCTCCTCGTGCGTCATCGGGAGAACGAACGGGCGGCCGTTGCGGTCGTTCAGCTTGTAGATCTCGGGCGAGACGATGCGGCCCGACTGCTCCCAGAGCTCGGCGGGCGTCAGCACGGGCATGAACATCTCCTGGGCGCCGATCGCGTTCATCTCCTCGCGGACGATCTGCGCGGCGTTCTCGTGCACGCGCCAGCCGAGCGGGAGGAACGTCCAGAGTCCCGCCGCGACCTGGCGGATGTAGCCGCCGCGCACGAAGAGCTTGTGGCTCGCGGCGTCGGCATCGGCCGGATCGTCCCGAAGCGTCGGGACGAAGAGCTGCGACATGCGGTTCACGGGCGCTGCGCTGCCTCGGCCATCATGAGCGCCGCGGGCTTCGCGAGCTTCGTCCGCTCCGGGCGCTCCATGCCGGCCTCGATCCACTGGTCGATCTCGCGGAAGAGCTCGTCGACGAGGATCTCCGACTCGACCTTCTTGAGCACGCGGCCGTGCGCGTAGATGAACCCGGTCTCGCGGCCGCCCGGCGATCCCGAAGTCGGCGTCGCCCGCCTCCCCCGGTCCGTTCACCGCGCAGCCCATGACCGCGACCTCGAACGCCTGCGGGTACTCCGCGAGCCGCGTCTCCACCGCTTCCGCGAGGAGATGCACGCCCACGTTGTCGCGCCCGCACGAGGGGCACGCGATCATCACGGGGCCGCGCTCGCGCAGGCCGAGCGCCTTGAGGATCTCGAAGGCGACCTTGACCTCTTCCACGGGGTCGGCCGTGAGCGAGACGCGCATCGTGTCGCCGATCCCGTCCATGAGGAGCGACCCGAGCCCGATCGAGCTCTTGATCGTCCCCGCGAACGGCGTGCCGGCCTCGGTCACGCCCAGGTGGAGCGGGTACGGGACGCGCTCCGAGAGCATCCGGTAGGCGCGGATCATCGTCGGCACCGAGCTCGACTTGACCGAGATCTTGAAGTCGCGGAAGTCGAGCTTCTCGAGCAGCTCGACCTGCTCGAGCGCCTCCACGACGAGCGCCTCGGCGGTGTCGTGCTGGGCGAGCGGCTTCAGGTGCTCCGGCAGCGAGCCGGCGTTCGCGCCGATCCGCATCGGGATCCCCTTGGCCTTCGCGGCGCGCACGACCTCCTCGACCTTGTCCGGTCCGCCGATGTTGCCGGGGTTGATGCGCACCGCGGCCACGCCTGCGTCGATCGCCTTGAGGGCAAGCGAGGCGTTGAAGTGGATGTCCGCGATGACCGGGATCGGGCTCAGGTAGACGAGCTTGGGTAGCGCGGCCGCGTCCTCGTTCTTCGGGACGGCGACGCGCACGATCTCGCAGCCCGCCGAGGCGAGCGCGGCGATCTGGCCCATGGTCGCGTCCACGTCGTGCGTGAGCGTGGTCGTCATCGACTGCACGGCGACAGGCGCGCCACCGCCGATCGGGACGCCTCCGACCTTGATCTGGACTGTGCTTGCCACAGTGGAAAACAGTCTAGCCCTGCGCTAGCAATGCCTTTCCATCAATGCGCCGTGGAAGTAGGCGCCCCATTCGTGAACGATCGTCCCGAGTCCGGGAGTGCCGTTTCCGGCGCCGACCACGGGGACGTCGTAGTCGAAGCAGCGGTCGAAGAGCCAGCCGGCGCGGATCGCGTGGTAGCCGGAGGTGACCACGACGATGCTTTGCCAGCGGTGCTTCCGCGCCAGTTCGGCGACTCCCTCGGCCTCTCCTTGCGTGCGGCTCGGCTCCGGGTCGAAGCAGATGACCTCGAACCCCGGGTCGCCCTTGGCGCACAGCGCGTTCGCGCGCTCCCAGCCGGGGCGCTCGCCGTCCGAGATGACGAGCACCTGGGCCACGCCCTTCTCCACGAGCCGCAAACCTTCGTCGAGGCGCTCCGGCCCGCCACCGCCGAGCACGACCACGGCGTCGGCGTGCTCAGGTGCCGCGTCCGTGTTCGGGCCAGACGATCCAGTGCGCGGTCGCGGCCACGAGCGCCGCGACCAGCAGGAGCAGGATCGCGAGCCAGAGCGTCCTGCGGCTCATCCTCCGCTGAGGCGGTTCACGTCGTTCGAGAGGCCGAGGAAGAACAGCATCAGCACGAGGACGATCCCCAGGGCCGACGCGCGCTCGTAGGCGATGCGCGGGATCGGCTTGCGGCGGGCGCCCTCGAGGAGCGTGAACGCGATGTGCCCGCCGTCGAGCGGCAGGAACGGGAGCAGGTTGAGCAGCGCGAGCGACAGGCTGATCAACGCGAGGATCCGCAGGTAGGCGCGGTAGTCGACCGAGAGCGCGTCGCTCGAGCCCTCGACGATCCCGACCGGGCTCGACACGTCGTTGCGGTCGCCGCCCGAGACGATGCCGCCGAGCGCCTGGCCCGTGACCACCGTGACCGCCCAGGTCTCCTGGAACGCGTAGCGAACCGAGTCGACCGGGCCGAAGCTCTCCTCGGTCGCCTTGAGGACGAAGCCGAGCCGGTAGACGCCGTCGTCGAGCTGCGCGGGCGTCGGGGTCAGCGCGACCGGCTTGCCGTCGCGCTCGACGACGATCGCGACCGGATCGCCGTCGGAGGTGCGGATGCGCGCCGCGACCTGGTCGGTGAGGACGGGCGTCAGCGCGTGGCCGTCGACGGAGACGAGCTTGTCCCCGGCCTGCATCCCGGCCGCCTGCGCGGCCGAGCCGGGGTTGACCGAATCGACCGTCGACGCCATCGGAACGCCGAGCGCGAACACGACCGCGAGGAGCGCGACCGCGAAGACGAGGTTGGTGACCGGGCCGGCGGCGATGACGGAGATCCGCTTCCAGGTCGGCGAGCGCCAGTACGCGTCGTCGGCGACGCCGTCGTCCAGGTCGGTCAGCCCGCGATTGGCGCCCAGTTCCGCACGCTCGGAGAGATCGGCGTCGCCGACCGCCGTGCGGAGGTCGTTCAGCGGACCGCGCGCTTCCTCGGGGTGCTCCGCGTCGAGCGCCAGCGCCGCCGCGGCCACCTTGGGCTTCAGGCTCGGATCGTCCTCCACCGCGCGGGCGAGGTGCGCCTCGAGGTCCTGCCCCGCCGGGCGGTGCATCCCGGGGATCTTCACGTAGCCGCCGAGCGGGATCGCGCCGATGCCGTACTCGATGCCGCCGCGCGTCGTCTTCCAGATCGCGGGCGGGAAGAAGATGTAGAACTTTCGCGGCCGCATGTGCACGGCGCGGGCGACGAAGAAGTGCCCCGCCTCGTGGATGAGGATCAGGAACACGAGCCCGAAGATGGCGACGAAGTAGGTCAATGGACGACCTCGCGGGTGAGGCCGCCGGCGACCAGGCGGGCCTCGGCGTCGACGGCGACGAGCTCGTCGAGCGACGTGGCGGGCGGCGTCGAGATCTTGGACAGCGTCCGCTCGACGACCTCGGGGATCCCGAGGAACGGAAGCTCGTGCGCGAGGAACGACTCGACCGCCACCTCGTTGGCGGCGTTCAGGACGCACGGCGCGGTTCCGCCGGCCTCCCCTGCTGCGCGTGCGAGCGCGAGGCACGGGAACGCGTCGAGATCCGGCGGCGAGAACTCCCAGATCATCCCCTGGGAGAAGTCGAGCGCCGGAATGTCCGTCGCGGCGCGGTTGGGATAGGTCAGGGCGTACGAGATCGGGACGCGCATGTCCGGGTAGCCGACGTGCGCGAGCGAGGCGCCGTCGCGGAAGCGCACCATCGCGTGCACGACCGAGGTCGGATGCACGACCACCTCGATCCGGTCGTACTCGAGGCCGAAGAGGTAGTGCGCCTCGATCACCTCGAGGCCCTTGTTCATGAGCGTCGCCGAGTCGACCGTGATCTTCGGACCCATGTTCCAGGTGGGATGCGCGAGCGCCTCGGTCGGCGTGACCGCGGCCAGGTCGATGCGTCCGCGGAACGGGCCGCCGGAGGCCGTGAGGACGAGCGAGTCGATCGTCTCCGCCGCGTGGCCCTCGAGGCACTGCTGCGCCGCCGAGTGCTCGCTGTCGACGGGGTTGATCTGTCCTCCGCCCCGCTCCCAGGCTGCGATCGCGAGATCGCCGGCGGCGACGAGGCTCTCCTTGTTGGCGAGCGCGAGATCGATGCCGTGCTCGAGCGTCCAGAGCGTCGCGGGCAGCCCGGCGAAGCCGACGACGGCGTTCAGCACGACGTCGGGCTGCGCCTTCTCCAGGAGCTCCGTGAGGTCGCCGCCGACCTGCGTGAGCGGCGCGAGGCCGTCCTCCATGGCGCGTGAGCCCGAGGCCGCGGCGCACAACTCGAGCTCCGGATGCGCGTCGATCACCTCGAGCGCCTGCCGGCCGATGGAGCCTGTTGCGCCGAGCAGCGCGACTCGTCTCACGTGACTCAGTGTAGTTCGGGGTCTGTTGGGCTCAGCTTAGGAAGGCGAGAAGCACGTAGAACCCCGCCGGGCCCGCGAAGAGGAGCGAATCGACCCGGTCGAGCACGCCGCCGTGGCCGAGCAGGACGCGTCCCGTGTCCTTGGCACCCAGGTCGCGCTTCACGAGCGACTCGAACAGGTCGCCGATGGTCGCCGCGAGCACGACGACGACGCCGAAGACGATCGAGCGCCAGCCGTTGTACTCGGACTCGTAGAGCACGATGAAGGATGTGATGACGCCCGCGATCGCGCCGGTGACGAACCCCTCCCATGTCTTCCCCGGGGAGATCACCGGCGACATGCGGTGCCGCCCGGCCAAGCGCCCGCCGATGTAGGCGAACGTGTCGGTCGCGAACACCGTGAACATGACCGCGAGGATCACCTCGGTGCCTTCGGGCAGGTCGCGGAGCAGGATCAGGTGCGCGAGCCCGATCCCGATCCAGGCCGCGCCGAAGACCGTCGTCGAGATCGCGACCGTCGTCGACTGCCGCGTGTCCGAGATGGCCGCGAAGACGAACGCGAGCGGCAGCGTGACGAGGAAGCCGCCGAGCATCCAGACCGGCCCGCCCAGCTGGGCGCCGAGCATCACGCCGATCACGCCGCCGTAGCCCGCGAGCACGAGCGGCCGCAGCTCCCGGCCGAGGCGGTAGAACTCGTGCAGCGCGACGAGGCCCGCGACGAGCGCGAGGATGGTCAGGAACCAGCCGCCCACCACCGCGGCGCCGATGACGATCGGCAGGCCCGCGGCGATGATCGCCACGCGCGAGAGGAGCGCGCTCACCGGCCGCCGAACCGGCGGCGCCGCCCGGCGTACTCGGCGAGCGCGGTGCGCAGGTCGCGCGCGCCGAAATCGGGCCAGAGCGTGTCGCAGAAGTGCAGCTCCGTGTAGGCGACCTGCCAGAGCAGGAAGTTCGAGATCCGCTGCTCGCCCGACGTGCGGATGAGGAGGTCGGGCTCCGGCATGTCGGGAGCGTAGAGCCGCGACCCGATGGCGTTCTCGTCCACGTCGCGCGCGTCGACGCCCTCGTCCACGAGCCGCCGCGCCGCCTCGACGATGTCCGCGCGGCCGCCGTAGTCGAAGGCGATCCAGAGCTGGAGCCGCTCGTTGCCGTCCGTGCCCTGCTCCATCTCGTTCATCTTCGCTCGGAGCGCATCGGTGGCCCGGTCGCGGCGGCCGATGAAGCGCACGCGTACGCCCTGGGCGGCGAGGTCGGGCAGCTCGCGCTCGATCGTCTCCACGAAGATCCCCATGAGATCCTCGATCTCGGGCTGAGGGCGCGACCAGTTCTCGGTGGAGAAGGCGTAGACGCAGAGCGACTCGACGCCGAGGTCGATCGCCGCCTCGACCGTGCGGCGCAGCGCCTTCGTGCCGGCGCGATGCCCCGCGGCGACGGGCAGGCCGCGCTTTCTGGCCCAGCGGCCGTTGCCGTCCATGATGATCGCGACCGAGCGCGCGACGTCGGGAAGCTCGGGATCCCGGTCGGGCTTGAGCGCCCGGAGCGTCCGCAGCCTGGTGAGAAGCCTCACCGGGGCTAGACCTCCATGATCTCTTCCTCTTTGCGCTTCAGGAGGTCGTCGATGCGCTTCACGTGCTCGTCGGTGAGCTTTTGGGCCTTCTCCTCGGCGCGGTGTTCCTCGTCGCCGCCGACGTCGCCGTCCTTCACGAGGTCCTTCAGGTGGTGCATGACGTCGCGGCGCACGTTGCGTACGGCGATGCGGCCCTCCTCGCCCAGGTGGCGGACCACCTTGACGAGCTCCTTGCGCCGCTCCTCGGTGAGCTGCGGGATCGGCAGGCGGATCGTCTTGCCGTCGTTGCCGGGCGTGAGGCCGAGGTCGGACTCCTGGATCGCGCGCTCGATCGCCTTGATCACGCTCGGGTCGTACGGCTGCACCGTGAGCATGCGCGGCTCGGGGACGTTGATGGACGCGAGCTGTTGCAGCGGTGTCGGCTGCCCGTAGTAGTCCACCTGGATCCGGTCGAGGAGCGCCGCGGCGGCACGTCCGGTGCGGACGGTGGTCAACTCGTGCGTGGTCGCCTCCACCGACTTGTCCATCCGGCGGCTCGCGTCGGCCAGCAGGTCGTCGATCTTCGTCATCGCTTCCTCCCAGGGGTCGAGATCACCGTGCCGACCTTCTCGCCGGCGGCGACCCGAACGATGTTCCGCTCGTCGTCGAGGCCGAAGACGTAGATCGGCAACGCGTTGTCCATGCAGAGGGAGAGCGCGGTCGTGTCCATCACCTTGAGCCCGCGCTCGAGGGCCTCGCGGTGGGTCAGCTCCGGCAGGAACTGGGCGTTCGGGTTCTCGTCGGGATCCGAGTCGTAGACGCCGTCGACGCCGTTCTTGCCCATGAGGATCGCCTCGGCGCCGATCTCGAGGCTGCGCAGCGCGGCGGCGGTGTCCGTGGTGAAGAACGGGTTGCCGGTGCCGCCCGCGAAGATGACCACGCGGCCCTTCTCGAGGTGCCGGATGGCGCGGCGGCGGATGTACGGCTCGGCGACCTCGCTGACCGTGATCGCCGAGAGGATCCGCGTGTCCACGCCCTCGCGCTCGAGCGAGTCCTGGATCGCCAGGCAGTTGAGCAACGTGGCGAGCATCCCGGCGTAGTCGGCGGTGGCGCGGTCCATCCCCTCCGCGGCCGCGGTCATGCCGCGGTAGATGTTCCCGGCGCCGACGACGACCGCGGTCTCGACGCCCAGGTTCGTCAGCTCGTGGAGCTGCCCGGCGATCGCCTGCACGCGGTCCGGGTCGATGCCGTAGGTGCGCTCGCCCATGAGCGCCTCGCCGGAGAGCTTGACGAGGATGCGGTGGAACGCCGCGGGCTGCGCTGCGTCCACGCCGGCGCTTTGGGTCTCGGTCTCGACGCTCACCCGGAGGTGACGGCGAGCCGCACGAACTCGAGCACCTCGGCGTCGCGCTCGGCGAGCGCCTTGCCGACGGTGAGCGAGGGATCGTGGATCCACGCCTGGTCGGAGAGCACGGTCTCGGCGTAGTAGCGCTTCTGGATCATCCCGTCGACGATCTTCCCACGGATGTCCTCCGGCTTCGACTCCACCTCGGGCAGCTTCGCGTAGATCTCCTTCTCGCGCTCGATCAGCTCCGAGGAGACCTCGTCGCGCGTGAGGAACTCGGGCCGGGCGGCGGCGATGTGCATCGCGAGCATCCGGGCCAGCTCCTCGCTCCCGCGCAGGCGCAGGAGGACGCCGAGCTTGTTCGCCGGCGGATGGACGTAGGCGGAGACGACCTCGCCGTCGGAGGCCTCCATGCGCGCCGCGCCGCGGACCTCGATGTTCTCGCCGAGCTTGGCGACGAGCTGGACGCGCTCCTCGTCGAGCTTTGCGGCGGCGTCGGTCCCTTCGACCTCGACGAGGTCGAGCACGTGCTGGACGTAGTCGAGGAACTCCTCGTTGCCGGAGACCGGCTCGGTCTCGCAGCCGACGGCCACGAGCGCGCCGCGCCCGTTCAGGACATGCGCCTTGACCTCGCCCTCGTTCGTCTCGCGGCCCGGCGCGCTTCGCTCGCCGCGGCGAGGCCCTTCTCGCGCAGGAGCGTGACCGCCGCGTCGAGATCGCCCTCGGTCTCGACCAGGGCGCGCTTGCACTCCATCATCCCGGCGCCGGTCATGTCGCGGAGCTGCTTGACGAGAGCTGCAGGGATCTCCGTCACTGGCCCTCCCCCTCGCTCGTCGCGGCCGCCTCGACGGGCGCCTCGGCCGGAGCTTCGGCTGCCGCGGCTGCTGCCGCTTCCGCCTCCTTGGCCGCGGCCTCTGCGGCGGCCCGGTCGGCCTCGGCCTTCGCCTTCGCGGCAGCCTCGGCGGCCGCCTGGCGCTCGGCCGCGGCGACCAGCTCGCGCTCGGTGAGTACCAGCTTGCCGGCCTCCACCCCGTCGGCGATTGCGCGCGTGATCAGCGAGCAGGCGCTGATCGCGTCGTCGTTGCCGGGGATGATGAAGTCGGCGTCGTCGGGGTCGCAGTTCGTGTCCACGAGCGCGACGACGGGGATCTTGAGCCGCTTCGCCTCGCGCACGGCGAGCTGCTCCTTCTTCAGGTCGACGAGGAAGACGACGTCGGGGACGTCCTTCATGTCGGCGACGCCGCCGAGGTTCGTCTCGAGCTTCTCGAGCTCGGCGAGCATCGACAGGCGCTCCTTCGACGGGAGCAGCTCGAGCTGGCCCTCGTCGCGCAGGCGGCGCAGGTCCTCCATCCGCTCGAGGCGGTTCGAGATCGTGCGCCAGTTCGTGAGCAGCCCGCCGAGCCAGCGGTGGTTCACGTAGGGCATGCCGACGCGCTTGGCCTGCTCCTCGATCGAGTCCTGGCACTGCTTCTTCGTTCCGACGAACAGGACGGAGCCGCCGCGCTCGGCGACGTTGCGGACGAACGCGTGCGCGTCGTCCACGAGCTGCTGCGTCTGCTGCAGGTCGATGATGTAGATGCCGCCGCGCTCCGTGAACAGGAAGCGGCGCATCTTGGGATTCCAGCGGCGAGTCTGGTGGCCGAAATGAACGCCGGCCTCCAGCAGCTCGCGCATCGAGACGACTGGCACGAGGTGATCCTCCTTCGGTTTTTGTGGGTCGAGCTCCGGCGGCTACGAGTGGAACCGGACCTTGCGTCCGGCACCGCCACCCGTCTTCATGCCGCCGGGTAGAGGTTTCTGAGTCCGTCAATCCTAGCCGACACAGGTCGTACCCTCTGGTAATGACGACGACCGCCCGCCTGGGAGCTCGCGGCCGAGACCGTGGCCGAGGCTCGCCGCTTCGGCGGCGTTCCGTCGCTCGAGCGGCTCGGCGACCTGGGCCAGCTCGGCGGGCTTTCCGCGCTGATCGACGCCCTCGACGACGACGAGACGCTTGCGGGCGCCGCCATCGTCCATGCGCGCGAGCGCGAGGGGCTCGGGCTCGCCTCCGGGGAGATCGTCGCGGAGCTGCTCGCGCTCGGCCGCGTGCTGGCGCGCCACGGGCTCGACAAGGAGCGCGAGGCCGTGGACTGGTGCCTGATGCTCCTCTTCGAGCGCGTCACCTCGGAGCTGGGCGAGAAGGCGCGGCGTGATCCGCTCACGAGCGTCCTGAACCACGCGGCCTTCCACGCGCTGACCTCCACGGAAATCGCCCGAGCGCGGCGCTACCGCGGGCGCCTCGCCCTCGTGCTGTTCGACCTCGACCGCTTCAAGGAGATCAACGACACCGAGGGCCACGCCGAGGGCGACCGGATCCTGCGCGCGTTCGCGTCGGTGCTCTCGGACTCGATCCGCGACAGCGACACGGTCGGCCGCCTCGGCGGCGACGAGTTCGGCGTGCTGCTCCTCCAGGCCGAGCCGTGGGCGACGAAGGCGTTCCTCGAGCGGATCGGCGCGCGGCTGCCCGCGGGCGTCTCGGCCAGCGCCGGCGTCGCGTACCTCGCCGAGGTGCAGGGCGCGCCCTCCGAGCTGTTCGCGCTCGCCGACCGGCGGCTCTACGACGACAAGAGCGCCCGCGCGGCCTAGTTTCGGGCGGCTTCGAGCGCGTCGGCCAGATCCGGCGGCAGCGGCGAGACGACCTCGATCTCCTCGTCCGTGAACGGATGGACGAACGCGAGCCGCGCGGCATGGAGGAACTGGCGCTCGAGCCCCAGGTCGCCCGGGATGCCGTAGACCGGATCGCCGGAGACCGGCAGGTCGATTGCGGCCAGGTGCACGCGGATCTGGTGCGTCCTCCCCGTTTCGAGCCGTACACGGAGCAGCGCGCGTTCGCCGAGCGGCTCCTTGAGCTCGAACCAGGTCGCGGCGTCTCTCGGCCGCGCCGTGTCGAGCGAGATCTTCGTCGGGTCCTGCCGGTCGCGGCCGATCGCGGCCTCGATCCTCCCCTCGCGGGAGCGCAGCCGGCCCTTCACGAGCGCCGTGTACTCGCGGGTGAGGTCGCGCGAGCGGATGAGGCGCTGGAGCTTGCGGTGCGCGTCCTCGGAGCGCGCCACGACGAGCAGCCCGGAGGTGTCGCGGTCGAGCCGGTGCACGATTCCGGGCCGCTCGACCTCGTCTCCCCCCGCGACCGAATGCGCGAGCAGGCCGTGGACGAGCGTTCCGCCGGAGTGGCCTGCGGACGGATGAACGACGACGCCGGCGGGCTTGTCCACGACCAGCATGTGCTCGTCCTCCCAGGCGATCCGCAGCGGGACCGCGTCGTCGGGAACAAGCGTGCTCTCGCGCACGGCAGGCGGTTCGTAGGAGAGCTCCTCCCCACCCTCGAGCCGCTGGCTCTTCACGCGCGGCGGGGCGCCGTCGACCGTGACGAGACCCTCGGCGAGCATGCGCTCGGCGACCGAGCGCGCGCCGATGTCGTCGAGCACCGAGAGGAACCGGTCGAGCCGTTCGCCCGCCGCCTCGGCGGGGACGATCAGAGTCTTAGGCACCGCGACGGTGCAGCGGCGGCCGTCGCTCGGCCGCCATCATCGCGACGAGCAGGACGATCACGCCGGTGACGATGAACGAGTCGGCGAGGTTGAACGCCGGCCACCAGCGCAGGTCGAGGAAGTCGGTCACGTGCCCGAGCCGGATGCGGTCGATGAGGTTCCCGGCGCTTCCCCCGATGAGCAGACCGAGCGCGACGGGCAAGACCGGATGCCGGGCGCCGGAGCGCGCGAAGTAGGCGACCATCCAGATGACCGCGCCGGCGGTGAGCAGCGTGACCACGTCGGCCCAGGTCGAGAAGAGGCCGAAGGCGATCCCGGAGTTGTGGACGTGGTGGATCGTGAACGGGCCGGCGATGTCGATCGAGTCGCCGACCTCGAGCTTGCGGATCACGAGCGCCTTGGTCAGCTGATCCGCGATGACGGCGGCGAATGCAACGGCCGCGAGCGCGATCCAGTCGAAGGGGCCTGCTGAGAGGGACCGCTCGGCGACGGAGATCGGGACGCGGCCGTCAGTGGCGGAGCCGACGCGCACGTCGAGCGCCCGCGCGGACAGCTCGCTCTCACGGCCGGCCGTCTTCAGGCGTACGGGCTCCTTGCGAGCCGCATCCTGTCCAGCCGTACCGCCGCGTTCGTCCTCCCGCACGGGGCCCACGAAGTGATCGTCCCTTCCTCGGTTCGCTCGAGCGCCTCACCGCCGCGAGCCTGCTTCGAGTATAGGCGCCGCTAGGCGGCTTGACCGGGCGCGTGCTGCGGCTGCGTGTCGCTGTCGAGCCGGTCGAGCGCGAGCGTCAGGAACGCACGGTAGGACGCTCGCATCTCGGCCTCGAGGCCCTTGAGCCGCCGGATCTCGCTGAGCGTTCGCTCACGTTCGGTCTGTCCCTCGGCCGCGATCTCGCGGGCACGCAGTCGCGCCTCCTCGACGATCGTGTCCGCCTCCCGCCCGGCCTGGGAGCGCAGGTCGTCGGCGGCCTTCTCGGCCGAAACGAGGCTGTTGCGCAGGAGCACGTCGAGCTCCTTGTAGCGGGCGAGCTCGGATTCGAGCCGGTCGACCTCGTCGCGCAGGTCGGCCCGGTCACGCCAGACGTTCTCGAAGCTCTCGACCGTGTTGTCGAGGAGATCGTGCACGCTCGTGCGCTTGTAGCCGAGCACGCGGCGCGGCAGCTGGACGTGGCGAAGCTCCACAGGCGTCAAAGACACGCCTACCTCTTCACCCCAGGAGGCCGATTCCCTCCTGCAGGAGCTTGTTCACGAGGAAGAGCGCCAGGATCGCGAGGATCGGCGACAGATCCAGCCCGAGTCCGCCCACGGCCGTGCGGGGCAGGATGCGGCGAAAGAGGCGGAGGTACGGCTCGACGACGTCGTAGAGGAACCGCTGGAGCTTGTTGACCCACACGTTGTAGGGCAGCGGGATCCACGACATGAGGATGTGGGCGAGGATCAGCGCCAGGTAGACGTACGTCAGCGTGTTGACGAAGTCCTGGGCGGTGGAGATCGAGTCGGCGAGCGGCACGCGGAGAAACCTACTTCGCCGCGAGGGGCCGCGCTGCCTTCGCTGTGGACGAACCGGCACGGAATCGGCGCTCCTGCGTCACAGACATGCGCGTACTCGGGCGGTACATTCGGTAGTGGGCGGCGGGTGGATTCATCCCCACCCTGGGTGGGGCTATGGGTCCCTGGTGGAAACGGACACGGCCGAACTGGCCATGGCTGGCCGGATCGAACTGACGGGGTCGCGGCGCGCTAGCTCTGGTTGAAGAAGCCGCGCTCGATCATCCGCGCGCGCTCCTCGGCGGAGACCTCGACGTTGCGCGGCGTGAGCAGGAACACCTTGTCGGCGATCCGCTGCATTCCGCCGTTCAGCGCGTACGTCAGGCCGCTCGAGAAGTCGATCAGCCGCTTCGACAGCTCGGTGTCCGTCCCCTGGAGATTGAGGATGACCGGAACCGTGTCCTTGAACTTGTCCGCGATCGCCTGCGCGTCGTTGAAGCTGCGCGGCACGACGAGATGGACGCGCACCGAGCCGCCGGCGACCGCCTCGAGCTGCGGCTTGCGGCCCGTCGAGGGCGGGCGCAGCTCGGCCGTGGCCTGCGCGGCCTCGTTCGGATCGGCCCAGTCGTCGTACTCGGGCTCGCGGCGCTGGTGGAGCCGGCGCACGTTCGGACGCTCGCGGTAGCCGCGATCGAGTTCCTGCTCCGCGTCGAACGCCTCCTCGTCCCAGTATTCGTCGTCTTCGACGATGCCGAAATAGACGAGCGCTCGATTCCAGACCTGTCCAACTCCCATGGAACCGAAAGATTCTAACGGTCGAACAGGCTCGATCCGACCCGCACGAGTGTGGCCCCCTCCTCGGCGGCGACGCGGTAGTCCTGCGACGTCCCCATGGAGAGCTCCTGGAGGCCGTGATCGGCCGCGAGCTCGCGCAGCCGGCGGAAGAACGGACGCGAGTCCTCCGGGTCGGCGGCCAAGGGCGGCATGGTCATCAGGCCGCGGATCTCGACGCCCTCGTTGCGCGCGTCCGCCAGGAAGCGCCCAAGTTCCTCGGGGGGAACGCCGGACTTCGACTCCTCCCCGGAGAGATTGACCTCCACGAGCGCCGGCACGGCCAGCTTGCGCGCCGACGAGAGCGAGTCGAGCGAGTGCACCAGCTCGACGAGCTCGGACACGCGCGGCGCCTTGCGCGACTGGAGATGCCCGATGAAGTGCCAGTGGAACGCGTCGCCCCAGCGCTCGTGCTTTGTCTCGAGATCCTGGAGGCGGTTCTCTCCCACCGTCTCGACGCCCGCCTCGGCGAGGACGCCGAGCTCGTCGGCGGTGACGTACTTGGTCGCGACGACTATCTGCGGGCCCGGGCCGATCTCGTCGCGCACACGGGCGAGGTTCTCGCGGATCCGGTCAGCCGATAACACCGAGCACCCCCTGGCGGCCGGTCACGCCCTGGTCGCGGCGGTGGGAGAAGAAGAGCTCCGGCTCGCAGGCGGTGCAGTGCGGGCTGCGCTCGATCTCCTCCACCCCGGCCTCGCGCAGCGCCAGCTCGGCCGCGCCGGGAAGATCGAGGTTCTGGTCGCGGATCACCGTGTCGCCGAAGCGAGCGCGGAACGGCGCGATCACCTCGTCACCGACCTCGTAGCAGCACGGCCCGATCCCGGGGCCGATCGCGGCCGTCACCGGGCCGACGACCGCCTTCACTCCCTCGGCGACGATCCCGGCGAGCAACCCGCGCCATCCGGCATGGAGCACGGCGAGCCTCGTTCCGTCGCGCCTGGCGAGCGCGATCGGCAGGCAGTCGGCGGTGACGAGCATGAGCGGACGGC
Organism: uncultured Actinomycetes bacterium; assembly: GCA_963760815.1. Lineage (GTDB taxonomy): Bacteria > Actinomycetota > Thermoleophilia > Gaiellales > Gaiellaceae > CAVRUF01. The sequence continues at coordinate 1,116,973 of CAVXEJ010000004.1, read as the reverse complement.
CCGGCTCGCTGGTCACGAGCCCATCGCACGCGGGATAGCGCGTTCCTGGCGCGGCGAGCCCGAGCGCCTTCGCCTCGTCCACGCGTCCGCCGTGCACCTGGTAGGCCATCGACCCCGCGGCTGGATCGACCCCGAGCAGTGCGCACAACCGCGTGCGGTTGGTGACCACGTTTGCCGGCGCGTCGTCGGTGATGAGTCCGAGGTTGAGCGACTCGAACGGCCCGTCGCTCACGCCGCCCTCCCGCGTGGAGAAGACCACGCGAACGCCCACAGGCGCACCCTCCCACGGGAAGACGGTCACCCGCCCACCAGCCGGATGGCCCAGACCTCGACATGGTCGAGCGCCGATCCGAAGAGCGTCGACCACTGCTCGTTGAACAGGACGATGATCCCGAGGATGACGAAGAACCCGTACTCGTCGAGCTTCCGCCAGGCCGAGTAGGTCGCCTCGTTCATCGCCGCCGCGACGATGCGCGAGCCGTCGAGGGGCGGAATCGGGATCAGGTTGAACACGCCCAGCACGACGTTCACCGAGAAGGACAGCAGGATGACGTTTCGGGCGACCTCCGACTCCGGCACCGGCCCGTGGACGATGTACGCGGCGAACAGGATCGCGATCACGAAGTTCGTCGCGGGCCCCGCCGCGGCGATCACGGCCATCTGCTGCTGAGGCCGGCGCAGGTAGCGCGTGTCGACCATCACGGGACGCGCCCAGCCGAACAGGAACCCGGTGGAGAAGTACGAGATCGCGAACATCGCCGTCCCGAACGGGTCGAGGTGCGGGATCGGGTTCAGCGTGAGCCGCCCCTGCTCGCGCGGGGTCGGATCGCCGTACTTGGTGGCGACGACCGCGTGGGCGAGCTCGTGCAGCACGAGGCTCACGAGGATGACGGGCGCCAGATAGAGGAAGGTCTCGAGGTCGCCGCCGTTGCCGATCATGCGGTCTCCAGCAACTCCTTGGCCGCGTCGAGCTCGGCGGCGCGGTCGCCCAGCTCGCCGTTCACCTTGCGGCGCAGCAGCTCCTCGAGAATCTCCCCCACGCGCGGCGACTCGGCCACGCCGAGGGTCGCGAGATCGCCGCCCGTGATCTCCAGACGCACGGCACGCAGCTCCTCGAAGTAGCGGATCAGGCGCTCCCGCGCCGAGTCGTCCGCGAGGACGAGGGCGTAGAGCGCGCCGTCGGGATCGTGCGGCTCGACGAGGCGGCGCAGCTCGGCGGGCTCGTCCGTCTCGGCCAGCAGGTGGACGAGCTTGGGCGCGACCGTGACCGCGTCGGCGACGAGGGCGGCGTCGCGACGGCGCAGGCGCAGGCGCTCGAACCAGTCGAACAGCTCGTCCGGCGGAAGGTCGCGAACCAGCACCGCGAGGCGCGCCCGCCAGGCGGGAACCTCCGGCGTGAACCGCGCGCGCAGATCGTCGGAGAGGCCGATCAGCCGCACGGCCTCCTCGTCGGCGGCCAGGTGCGGATGGATCGCGGCGGCCATGCCAAGCTCGTCGATCCGCGCGACCGCGGCGTCGATGCGCTGCTCCGCGAGCAGCTGCTGGAGCTCGTCGCGCAGCCGCGCCGAGGACAGCTCGCCGACCAGGTTCATCTCGACGCAGGCGCGGGCGAGTCCGGCGGTGTGCCCGTCCATCCGGAAGCCGTAGCGGTTCTCGTAGCGGATCGCGCGGAAGAGGCGGGTCGGGTCGTCGATGAACGAGAGCGGGTGCAGCACGCGCACGACGCCGGCCTCGAGATCGTCCCTGCCGCCGAAGAAGTCGACGAGGTCGCCGAACGAGTCGCCCTTGAGCGAGACGGCCATCGCGTTGACCGTGAAGTCGCGGCGGAAGAGATCCTGGCGCAGCGTCGCGCGCTCGACGCGCGGCAGCGCGGCCGGACGGTCGTAGAACTCGGTGCGGGTCGTGGCCACGTCGACGCGGGTCCCGTCGCCGGCGATCACGACCGCGGTCCCGAACTTCTCGTGCGGCACGGCGCGGCCGCCCAGGGCGGATGCGAGGGCCCTGCCGAACGCGATCCCGTCCCCCTCGACGGCGATGTCGAGGTCGAAGGTCGGCTCGTCCATGAGGACGTCCCGCACGGCGCCGCCGACGAGGTAGACGCCGTCGAACGGGTCGGACGCGGCTTGAGCGGCCTCGAAAACCGGCATGAACCCTGCGCGGGCCCGCAGCTGGTCGCCGAGGTTGGCGACGACGACCGGTTCGTCGGCGACCGGCTCCTCGAGCGCGCGGAGCACGTCGCTGCGCGTGACCACCCCGACGACGATTCCGTCGGTGAGCACCGCGATGCGTCCAGCGTCGGTCTGGGACACGAACCGCCGCGCCTCCGCGAGCGGGGTCTCCGCGGCGCAGGTCACGACCGTCGCGTTCATGACGCTCTTCACCGGCGCGTGCCCGAGGTTGTGGCCGACCGCCTTGTCGAGATCCTCCCGCGTGACGACGCCCTCGAGCTTGCCGGGCTCGCCGACGAGGATGCCGCTCTGGCGGTGCTGCTGGCACTCGACCATCGCGTGCGCCACCGTGTCGTCGGAGGAGACGAACCTTGCGGGCCGCGACATGATCTCGCCAGCCGTGAGCGCCCGGCGCACAGCGCTGGGAAGCGCCGAGAGAACGAGCGCGCGAGCCTCGTCGAGTGACCCGCGGAACACGGCCGACGCCGCCTGGGCATGGCCTCCGCCGCCGAGCGCGCCGGCGAGCACCGACGCGTCGAGCTCGGCCACGCGGGTGCGCGAGACGCAAAACACGCGCTCCCCCATCTCCACGAGCGCGACCAGTCCGCGGGCGTCGGTGAGGTCGACGAGCTTGTGGACGAGGTTCGAGATCCCGTCGACGTACTCGGGCCAGGCGACTGCGGTGACGAGCACCTCGAAGCCGCCCGCGTCGTGGGTCTCCACCCCGGCGACGAGCGCCTCGAAGAGCGCGCGCTCGGACGCGCCGAGGGGCGTGTGCAGGTACTGGGCGATCATGTCCTGGCGGGCGCCGTGGCGCAGGCACCAGCCGAGCGCGTCGGCGTCGCGCTGGGTGACGGACGGATAGGTGAGCGAGCCCGTGTCCTCGTGGATGCCGAGCGCGAACACGGTCGCCTCGAGCGCGGTCGGCTCGATCTCGCGCTCCGCCAGGATCCCGACGAGCGTGGTCGTCAGCGCGCCGTCCTCCGACAGGACGAGCGTCTCCTCGGGGATCCAGTCGGGCCGCTCGGGCGAGTGGTGGTCGAAGACGACGAGCTCGATCCCGGGCCGCAGCGCGACCTCCTCGAACTCGCCCAGGCGCTCGGCGTGCACGGTCTCGACGACGATCAGGCGCTCGATCGCGTCGTGGTCGACCGTCCCCGTGTCCGCGATCTCGAGCTCGTCCGCATGGAGGCGGAAGAACTCGCGGACGTTGCGGTTCAGCGAGCCGGGCAGGGCCGCGACCGCGCCGGGATAGAGCCGCCGTGCGGCGACGAGCGACGCGAAGGCGTCGAAGTCGGTGTTCGTGTGCGTGGTGATGACGTCCACGGTCGAAGCGTAGTTCGCGGGGCTCGTGCGTCCTCTTGCAATGCGGCGCCGCTGACGCGGATCTTTCCCACCGCGGGGTCTAGCCCGTCGCGTGTCTAGCGACGCGCCCTACAGGTGCGCGATGGCGTCGATCTCGACCAGCACGCCGCTGGGGAGATACGCGACCTGCACGGTGGCGCGCGCGGGCGGCTGCGGGCCCACGTACTTGCCGTAGACCTCGTTGACCACGGCGAAGTCGTCGAAGTCGGCGAGGAAGATCGTGCACTTGAGGAGCTGCTTCAGCCCTGAGCCGGCCTCCTCGAGGATCGCCGACAGGTTCTGCATGACCCGTTCGGTCTGCTCCTCGATGCCGCCGTCGACGACCTGCATCGTCGCGGGGTCGAGCCCGACCTGGCCGGCGACGAAGACGAGGTCGCCGAAGATGACTCCCTGCGAGTACGGCGCGCCCTGGAACGGCGCGGGGGCGTTCTCGGTGCGGACGATGTGCTTGAGATTGGACATGGCGGGATCCTATGCCTCGACGCGTTCGATCGATGCGCCGAGCGCCCGCAGCCGCTCGTCGATGCGCTCGTAACCGCGGTCGATCTGGCCGATGTTCCCGATCGTCGACGTCCCCTCGGCGCAGAGACTCGCGATGAGGAGCGCCATGCCGGCGCGAATATCCGGGCTCTCCATCCGCTCGCCGTAGAGCCTCGTCGGGCCGTTCACGATCGCCCGGTGCGGGTCGCAGAGGATGATCCGCGCGCCCATGTTCACGAGCTTGTCCACGAAGAACAAACGGTTCTCGAACATCTTCTCGAAGATCAACACCGTCCCGGTGGCCTGCGTCGCGACGGCCAGGGCGATCGACGTGAGGTCGGCCGGGAACTGCGGCCACGGGCCGTCCTCGATCTTCGGGATCTGCGCGCCGAGGTCGTCGCGCACGACGAGCTCCTGCTTGCCGGGCACGCGGACGCTCGTCCCCTCGCAGTAGTACTCGATGCCGAGCCGCTCGAACGCGGGCCAGACGGCGACGAGATCCTGCGGGACGATGTCCTCGATCACGATCTCGCCCTCGGTGACCGCGCCCAGGCCGATGAAGCTCGCGACCTCGATGTGGTCGGCGCCGATGCGCCATTCGCCGCCGTTCAGCTTCTCGACCCCGTGGATGCGGAGCACGTTCGACCCGATCCCCTCGATCTGCGCCCCGAGGGAGACGAGGAACCGGCAGAGATCCTGGACGTGCGGCTCGCAGGCCGCGTTGCCGATCACCGTGTCGCCGGCGGCCAGCACCGCGGCCATCACCGCGTTCTCGGTTCCGGTCACGGACGCCTCGTCGAGGAAGAGATGCTGGCCGACGAGCCCGTCGGTGCGCATGTGGAAGCTGCGGTTCGCCTCGACGTGCGCGCCGAGCTTGGAGAGCGCGTCGATGTGGACGTCGAGTCGCCGCCGGCCGATCACGTCGCCGCCCGGCGGCGGGACGATCGCCTCGCCGCAACGGGCGAGCAGCGGGCCGGCGAGGAGGATCGACGCGCGGATGCGGCGGCAGAGCTCCTCGTCGAGCTCGGTCTTGGGCGTCGCTCCCGCGTGGATGCGCACCTCGCCGTTCTCGCGGACGTCGACGTCGACGCCGATGCGGACGATCAGCTCGATCATCGTGGCGACGTCCCGGATGATCGGCACGTTGCGCAGCAGGACGGGCTCGGAGGTCAAAAGGCACGCGGCCACGATCGGAAGCGCCGCGTTCTTGTTGCCGGTCGCGCGGATCGATCCGTCCAGGGGGCGTGAGCCCTCGATGACGAAGGACTCGTACACGGCCTCGGTGGCCATGTGCTGGGTGAGTGCGGTATCCACGGCGGGGTCGGCTGGGCGGCGCGGCGGGCTATCGTACGCGCCCCATGGTAGTAACTCGCGAACGCGCCTGGCAGACGCTCACGACCTACACGAAGAGCGAGGCGCTGCTGCGCCACGCGCTGGCGGTCGAGGCGGCGGTCGGCGGCTACGCGCAGCGCTTCGGCGAGGACGAGGAACTGTGGCGCGCGACGGCGCTCCTCCACGACTTCGACTACGAGATCCACCCCACGCTCGACAAGCACCCGCAGGACGGCGCGCCGATCCTTCGCGAGGAGGGCTGGCCCGAGGAGGTCGTCGAGTCGGTGCTCTCCCACGCCGAGCACCTGGAGATGCCCCGCGACACGCTCCTGAAGAAGACGCTCTTCGCCTGCGACGAGCTGGCCGGGTTCATCCACGCGTGCGGGCTCGTGCGGCCGACGGGGCTCGAGGGGCTCGAGCCGAAGTCGGTGAAGAAGAAGCTCAAGCAGCCGTCGTTCGCGGCCGGCGTGCACCGCGACGAGGTCTACGCGGGCGCCGAAGGCCTCGGGATCGAGCTCGACGACCACATCCGCAACGTGATCGAGTCGATGCGCCCGATCGCCGCCGAGCTGGGCCTGCGCACCGAGGCGCCGCCCGAATGAAGGTGACCATGCTCCTCGCGGACTACGCCGCGGTTGCCGACGGGAAGCTGACGATCGTCGGCGGCGGCTGGTCGGTCACCGGGCCGGTTTCTCCGCCGTTCGCGATCGCCGTGCTTTTCGACGTTCCCTGGGACCAGGCGAACATGAAGCACCGCTTTCGCCTCGACCTCGTGGACGCGGACGGCCACGTCGTGTTCGTGACGGACGACGACGGCGAGGAGCATCCCCTCGCGCTCGAGGGCGAGTTCGAGACGGGCCGCCCGCCCGGGCTCAAGCCGGGCACGCCGCTGACGGTGCCGATCGCGTTCAACCTGCCGGGCCCGCCGATCCCGCCGGGCGGCCGCTACGAGTGGCGCCTGAGCGTGAACGGCGAGAGCGAGGAGAACTGGCGCCTGCCGTTCTCCACGCGCGACGAGTTCGACGACGAAGCGGTCTAGCGGCCCGCCGCCCGCCTCGCGCGGGTGCCCAGACGCGGACGCGTTGGGAGGGGAGGAGACTTCCTCCACCCGCAAGCCCACTGTCGACGGTAGCCGTTCCCGGCCGCGTATTTGTGCCAATTCTGGAACGGAACCGCGCCGAAACTCCGCCGCGCTACGCGAACGCCGCGGCGAGGCCGCCGACGAGCCGCTCGAGGTCGCCCTCGCTCGTCCAGTAGCCGCACGACGCTCGCACCCAGCCGTGCGCCGGGAGGTCGCGGACGACCACGCCGCGTTCGGCCAGCACGTCGACCACCTCGGCCGCCGGCGTGCGCGGGACGAAGCTGACCAGCGTCGCCTGCCCGGGCTCGGTGACCACCTCGGCGTACTCGGCCACCAGCTCGCGGCATCGCTCGGCCATGGTGCGGGCGTGCTCGAACCGCTCCTCCCCCGCCGAGCGCGCGAACGCGAGTGACTCGAGCAGCGCGGCGAGCGATCCGGGCGGTGTCCAGCTCGCCTCGAACCGGCGCGCGTCCTCCTGCGGGCTCCAGTCGGTGAACTCGGCCCACGAGAAATACGACGGATAGGTCATTTCGAGTCCTTCGCAGAGCTCCGGCCGCACGTAGAGCGCCCCGGTCGCGTCCGGCCCGCAGAGCCACTTCTGGCCCGAGACGGTGTAGAAGCTGCAGCCGAGCGCGCCTACATCGACGGGGATCGCGCCCGCCGACTGGGCGCCGTCCACCAGCACGGGGATTCCGTGACCGGTGAGCCGCTCGACCGGAATGACCTGGCCGGTCGTCCACAGCACGTGCGAAAGCGCGATCAGCTTCGTATCCGAGTCCAGAACCCGTTCGATCACGTCGATCGCATCGGCGGCGGGCGCCTTCGACACCTCGGCGATGCGCAGGTCGAGCCCCCACGCCTTCAGCGCGCCGAGCAACCCCGGATGCTCCGAGTCGGTCGTGACCACGACGTCACCGGGCTGGAGCCGCAGGCCTGCGACGACCGTGTTGCAGCCCTCGGTCGTGGAGGTCGTCAGCGCGATCCCCTCGGGGGCGCCGCCGATCAGCGCGGCCACCTCGGCGCGCAGCCGCACGCGCATGTCGAGCACCTCCTCGAAGAACGCGTGGCCCGAGCGGCCCTCGGCAAGCGCTCGCAGGCTCCACACGACCTCCGCCTCGGTCGCCTTGCGCGGGAGCGGCCCGAACGTGCCGGCGTTCAGGTACGCCGTGTGCTCGAGGACGGGCATGCCGGCGCGGATCTCCTCGAGCGTCACGCGACCACCGCCTCGACGGGCGCGTGATCCGACAGCAGCGCGCCGTCGGCGCGGCGACGCTCCTTCGGCCAGGCCGTGGGGTCGTCCGCGAATTCGAGCCCGCGCACGAGGATCTGGTCGACGCCGGGGATCGGCGCCGAGAACCCCTCGACCGGATGCTCGACGGCGTTGAAGTCACCGCAGAAGATCGTCCGCCCGGAATCGGCGACGAGCTCCGCGGCACGGTCGATCTCGGCGGGAGATTCCTGGCGATCGTGGGACGCGTGCAGGTGCGCGACGACGATCTCGCGCCCGTCGTCGGTCGTGAACTCCTGCCGCTGGCAGTAGCGCTGCTGCGGCCCGCGGCGGGTCAGCCACTCCCACCGGCCGACGCCGGGATTGAGGAGCAGCGTCCGCCCCGCTCCCAGGCGGAGGCGCGAACCGGAGAGCAGCACGTTCGCCTGCCCCGAGACGAGCGAGCGAACGCGCGCCGGATGAGCGGACGTGACCGCGCGGGCCATCCGGCCGGAAAGCGGCGACGGCACCGTCACCACCGAGCGCGCGGCCATGCCGCTCCAGCCTTCGAGGCGCCCGAGCGCCCACAGCGGCACCTCCTGCAGTGCGACCAGGTCGGGCCGGTCGCCGGTGACGAGCTCGACCATGCGCCGAAGGTACAGCGTGCGGCTGGGCGGATGGGTCCGCCCGTGGTACAGGTTCCAGGTGCGCACGAGCAGGCTCATTCCGGGCGTAGTGTAGGAACCGCCGCCATGCGCAGGAGATCCACACGGTTCGTCGAGCTCGTCGAGCGCCAACTCGACCTCTTCGCCACCGAGCAGGCCGACCTCATCCGCGAGACCGGCGAGGCGCTCGCCCGCTACAACGACGCCGACCGCGACGAGGCCGAGGAGCTCTACGGCGACTACCAGGACTGCGTGGATGCAGGCGTCGACGCGCTCCTCGACATCCGCGAGGCCTACGCCGCCGGGCTCGACGGCGACACCGACGACGAGTACCGAAACGCCTTCGACGAGCGCGTGCGGCGCCGTTTCCCTACGTACGCCTTGGGGCTCTAAACACTGGGAACCCTCCGCGCCGTGGTGTGGGTAGCCGTATCCCGCAAACCCTGTTTCTCTGCGACGATTTCGGCATATGGCAACCACGGTCCTCATCGTCGACGACCATCCGAGCTTTCGATCGAGCGCTCGGACGCTGCTCGAGGATGAGGGGTACGCGGTCGTCGGCGAGGCCGAGAACGGCGTCCAGGCGCTGAGCGCGGTCGCCGAGCTCCATCCCGACCTCGTCCTGCTCGACGTGCAGCTGCCCGACTTCGACGGATTCGAGATCGCATCCCGGATCAAGACGAACGGCGCCCCGGACGTCGTGCTCGTCTCGAGCCGCGACGCCGCGGATTTCGGCACGATGGTGACCGAATGCGGCGCACTGGGCTTCATCCCGAAGGCCGAACTGTCGGGCGAAGCCCTGCAGAGGCTTATGAAGTGACGAACCGGCTCTCCGTCGGGCTCTGGACTCTTGCGGTCCTGGTCGCGGCGGTGGCGCTCGCGTTCATCGTCACGACCGACCACGCCAACGAGATGACGGCCCGCATGGGCCTTCAGGTCGGCGTGGCCCTCATCTTCATCGCCTCGGGCCTCGTCGTCTGGACGAACCGGCCCGAGACGCGCACCGGCGCGATCATGGTGCTCACCGGGTTCGCCTGGTACCCGAGCATCCTCACCCAGTCGAACGAGCCGATCCTCTACGGGCTCGGCTTCTGCTTCCTCGAGCTCGGCTGGGCGTTCTTCGCCTGGCTGATCCTCTCGTACCCGAGCGGCAGGCTCGAGGGGCTCGCGTCGAAGCTCGTCGTCTTGGGCGCATTCGGGGTGATCCTCATCACGCGGCCCTTGTGGGTGCTCGTGTCGAACCTCGAGGAGTTCAACGGGCCGTCGAACGGTCTCCTCGTCGCGGACCGGCCGGAGCTCGCCGACGGGATCATCTTCTTCGCGCAGACGACCGGGCTCGTGCTGATCGTGTCCGCGATCGTGATCCTCGTCCGGCGCTGGCGCGCGGCGACGCCGCCGATGCGCAGGACGCTCTCGCCGCCGTTCGTCAGTTTCGGCGTCACCGTCATCCTGCTCGGCCTCGCGCTCGCGTTCGACGCGTTCGGGTTCGGCCCGGCGGCGTTCTTCCAGTGGGCGTCGCTGGCCGCGGTCCTGCTCGTGCCGATCTCGTTCGCGGTCGGGCTCCTGCGCACCAAGCTCGCGCGCGCCAGCGTCGGCCGGCTGCTGCTCGAGCTGGACGCCGCCCCGGGCGGCTCCGAGTTGCGCGAGGCGCTCGCGCGCGCGCTCAACGACCCTTCCCTCGAGATCGCCTACTGGCTTCCGGAGCAGGACGCCTTCGTGTTCCTCTCCGGGGAGGTGCCGGAGCTGCCGCTCGATCCCGAGAGCGGCCGGACCGCGACGATCGTCGACCGCGGTGGCCGCCGGGTTGCGGTTCTCCTGCACGACGCTTCGCTCCTGAACGACCCGGATCTCCTGGACGGTGTGAGCGCCGCGGCGGGGTTGTCGCTCGAGAGCGAGCGGCGCCTGGCGGAGCTGACGCGCTCCGAGGCGCGGCTGCGTGGACTCGTCGACGCGCTCCCCGACCTCATGTTCCGCCTGGATCACGAGGGGAACTACCTCGACGTCCAGGCCGGCGACGAGACCCTGCTCACGCAACCGCCGGACAAGCTCCTCGGGCACAACGTCCGCGAGATTCTTCCGCCCGACGTCTGCGACGAGATCATGGCCGGCATCGGTCGCGCGCTCGCAACCCGGCAGGTGGACGAGATCGAGTACTCGCTGACGCTCGACGACCGGCGTCATTTCGAGGCGCGCATCGCGCCGATCGGCAGCGACGAGGTCGTGCTCGTCGTTCGCGACATCTCAGACCGCAAAGGGCACGAACTCGAGCTGCAGGGCCTCCACGACCAGCTCGAGGCGCGCCTCGACGACCTCCAGCGCGAGCGCGAGCTCGTCAAGGCGGTGGTCGAGTCGGCGCCGAGCTACTTCTGCCTGGTCGACATCGAAGGCCGGATCCGCCGCTTCAACCGCGCCCTCGAGCAGGCGTCGGGTTGCGGCGAGGACTCGGGCACCCGGAACCGCTTCTTCTGGGACGTGTTCGTCGCCGAGGACGACATCCCGGGCGTGCGTGACGTGATTCTCCAGGCCGCCCGTACCGACACGGCGTCGGCCGAGCAGGAAGACCCTTGGCACGCCGCCGACGGCTCGCGCATGGACGTCGCCTGGACGATCACGCCGCTCTCCGCGGACGGACGCAACGACGAGATGCTGATCAGCGGCATGGACGTGACCGAGCGCAAGCGCCACGAGGAAGAGTTGCGCCGCTCCCGTACGCGCCTGGTCGAGGCGGCGAGCGTCGAGCGCCGGCGCCTGGAGCGCAACCTCCACGACGGCGCCCAGCAGCGGCTCGTCTCCCTCTCGCTCTCGCTGCGGCTCGCTCAGAGCAAGCTTGCGACGGCGCCCGACGAGGCCGAGCGGCTCCTCTCCGCGGCGTCGGACGAGCTCGGCCATGCCCTCGAGGAGCTGCGCGAGCTCGCGCGCGGGATCCACCCGGCGATCCTCACCGACCGCGGCCTCGAGCCGGCCCTCCAGTCGCTCGTCATGCGGGCCGCCGTGCCGGCCACGCTGGCCGAGGCGCCCGACGAGCGCCTGCCGGAAGGCGTCGAGGCGGCCGCCTACTACGTCGTCGCCGAGGCGCTCACGAACGTGGCCAAGTACGCGGACGCAACTGCTGCGACCGTCCGGGTCACACGCGCGAACGGACGGGCGGTCGTCGAGGTGGCGGACGACGGCGTTGGGGGCGCCGATCCGATGCTCGGCACCGGTCTGCGCGGTCTCGCCGACCGGGTCGAGGCGCTCGACGGACAGCTTCAGGTGGAGAGCGTTCCCGGCCACGGAACGACGATTCGGGCCGAGATCCCGGTCGAGTCCGCCTAGCAGGTTAGGCTCCTTCTCATGCGCGTCGTCTTGGCCGACGATTCCGTCCTCCTCCGGGAGGGCGTGGCCCGCATCCTGCAGGAGGCGGACTTCGAGGTCGTGGGCCAGGCGGGGAACCCGGACGAGCTGATGCTCAAGGTGCGCAGCTACTCGCCGGACGTGGCCGTCGTGGACATCCGCATGCCGCCGACGCACACCGACGAGGGGCTCCAGGCGGCAAAGGAGATCCGCGAGCGCTATCCCGACACGGGCGTGCTCGTGCTCTCCCAGTACCTCGAGGCCGACTACGCGCTCGAGCTGCTCTCTGACTCCGCCGAGGGGATCGGCTACCTGCTCAAGGACCGCGTCGCGGACGTCGGCGAGTTCGCCGCGGCCGTGCGGCGCGTCGGCGAGGGCGGCTCCGCTTTGGATCCGTCGGTCGTGTCGCAGCTCGTCGGCCGCCGCCGCGCGGACGACCCGCTGGCCGAACTGACCCCGCGCGAGCGCGAGGTGCTCGGGCTCATGGCCGAGGGCCGGTCGAACTCGGGCATCGCGGAGCTCCTGGTCGTCACCGAGCGCGCCGTGGAGAAGCACGTGACGAGCATCTTCCAGAAGCTGCGCCTGCCAGCGTGCTCCGAAGACCACCGCCGGGTGCTCGCGGTGCTCACGTACCTGCGCGCGTAACTCGGCGCACTTCCTCCTGCAAATCGGCACATGTTCACGCCGCTCCGGCGGTACCGTTTTCGGCGGGTATGCGGGTGGAGGAAGTCTCCTCCCCTCCCAAGCGTCGCGTCTGAGCACTCGCGCGACCCGTTGCGGCGGCGAGGCAGTTCGACGAGCCGGGTGCGGTTCGCCGCACCCCCACACACAGGGTGACGCCATTACCGCCCGCGTCCGGCGGTGCGAAGCTCCTCGCATGAACCGGACGCTGCTTATCTCACTCGTCGTCGCAGGCGTACTCGTGCTCGCCGTGGGCGGCTGGATCTTCCGCGGCGTCCGCTGGAGCGCGCGCCCTGTTCGTGGCCGCCGCCCCGCGTTCGGCTAGTCCGATCCGAGGACGATTGTGCGGCCCGTTTCGGCGGGCCGCACGTCGTTAACGCTCGGAGTCGTCGCTGGTGTGGTCGTGCCCCGCGACCACTTCGTCGGCATCGTCGCCGTCGAAGGAGCCTGGGTCGTCGACGCCGACGGGCGGCCCTGCGTCCGTCTCGCTGTGCTGGCCGGGATGCTCGTGCGTGACGACGTCGACGGGGCCGCCGGTGCCGCGCTTTCTGAAGTAGTCGAGGAGTCCCATGGCGCGCACTTTACGGGGTGGGCAGGCGGAGGCGGCCCCTCGCGCGAGTGCTCAGACGCGGACGCGTTGGGAGGGGAGGTGGCTACCTCCACCCGCTGACCCGGTTTGACGGTAGCCGTTCCGGCCCGCGAGTTTCGCGCCGTTTCGTGCCGACTTCGTGCCGATTCAGCGCCGGCCGAAGCGGTGGCCCGCCGGGAGGGCGCCGGACACGTCCTCGCCGGATGCGCGCCGCGCCAACGGGGCCAGCGACTCGACCTCCGACACCAGGATGTTCCTGTTCCGGTCGTGCCGTTCGAAGCGTCCGCGGGCGAGGATCAGGGTCTCGCCGCGCACGACCGCCCGGTTTTGCTCGTACACCGCCTCCGGGACGATCAGGTTCACCTGTCCGTGCTCGTCCTCGAGGAGCATGAAGAGCACGCCGTTCGCCGTCGTCGGCCGCTGCCGCGCGATCACGAACCCCGCGAACACCACCTGGGCGCCGTGGTCTTGCTCGAAGAGCTCCGGGCTCGTGAGCGCCTCGTCCGGCAGGTGCGGGCGCAGCAGCTCGAGCGGATGCACGTCCACGGACATGCTCGTCGTGCGGTAGTCGGCGGCCATGCGCTCCCATGGGGTCTCGGCGGGCAGGTCCGGGATCTCCGTCTGCGGCTCCAGGGGAAGCGCGAGCTGGCGCTCCGCGCCGCCGTGGCCGACCGACACCGACCGTGCCACGAGCCCGAGCCGCCACAGGAGCTGCCGCCGAGGCCAGCCGAACGAGTCGCACGCGCCCGACGCGACGAGCGCCTCGAGCCCCGGACGGTCGAGCGGCGCCCGCTGGCCCAGGTCGCGCACACCGGCAAACGGGCCGTTCAGCTCCCGCTCGGCCTGGAGCGCCTTCGCCGGCGCTTCGCTCAGCCCGCGCACGTAGCCGAGCCCGACCCGTACGGCCCCGCCCTCGATCCGGCACTCCGCGTCGGAGCGCTGGATGTCCGGCGGGCGCACCTCCACCCCGCGCCGCTGCGCGTCGCGCACGAGACTCGACGGCGGATAGAAGCCCATCGGCTGCGCGTTCAGAAGCGCGCACAGGAACTCGGCCGGATAGTGGTGGCGCAGCCACGCCGACTGGTACGCGAGCAGCGCGAACGCGGCGGCGTGCGACTTGGGGAAGCCGAACGACGCGAACCCGAGGATCTTCCCGAACACGAGCTCCGCGGTCTCGCGCTCGACGCCCTTCCCGGCGGCGCCGGCGATGAAGCGCTCCCGGTAGGCCTCGATCGCCGCCTCGCTCCGTTTGCGGCTCATCGCGCGCCGCAGTCCTTCGGCCTCCCCCACGCTGAACCCGGCCAGCGCGACCGCGACGTCGAGCACCTGCTCCTGGAAGATGATCGTCCCGAGCGTCTCGCGCAGCGGCTCGTCCAGTAGCGGATGATCCGCGGGTGCCCGGTACGTCGGATCCTGGCGCAGCCGTTCGCGCCCGTCCACGTACGGATGCACCGCCTTCCCCTGGATCGGCCCCGGACGGACGAGCGCGACCTGCACCGTGAGGTCTTCGAGGTTCTCCGGCCGCGTTCGCAGGAGGCTCTGCATCTGCGCGCGGCTCTCGATCTGGAACAGGCCGACCGTGTCCGCCGCCTGGATCTCGCGGTAGACCCCGGCGTCGTCGAGCGGGATGCGCGACAGGTCGATCGGCGTGCCGTGCAGCGTGACGATCTGGTCGACGCATTCCTCGACGGCCGAGAGCATCCCGAGGCCGAGCAGGTCGATCTTCAGGAAGCCGGCGTCCGAGCACGAGTCCTTGTCCCACTGGCACACCTGGCGGCCCTCCATCGCGGCCGGCTCGATCGGGACGAGCTCGGTGAGCGGGCGGCTCGAGATGACCATGCCGCCCGGGTGCTGGGAGAGGTGGCGCGGCAGGCCGGCGATCTCGGCACACAGCTCGCGGAACGCCTTCCAGCGCGGCGAGCGGGCTCGGCGGTCCGCGTCGGGGAGCAGCTCGAGCTCCTCGTCGATGCGGCGCGCGTCCCAGCCGTTCGAGATGCGCGCGATCCGCTCGAGCTCCGCCGGTGGCAGCCCGAGCGCCTTGCCGACGTCGCGGATCGCCCCGCGCGCCCGGTAGGTCGCGAAGCTCGCGACCAGCGCCGAGTGCTCACGCCCGTAGCGCTCGCAGACCTCGACGATCAGCTTCTCGCGAATGTCCCGGGGGAAGTCGAGGTCGATGTCGGGCACCGAGGCGAGCTCCCGGTTCAGGAAGCGCCCCAGCTTCAGGTCGGTCGCGACCGGGATCCACGTGCGAGAGGCCGGTGAGGTAGCAGACGATCGAGCCGACCGAGCTGCCGCGCCCGCGGCCGGGCGGGAGCAGATGCCGCGGCGAGCCGGGGCCGCGCACCTCGGCGGCGACCTCGCGGGCCAGCTCGAGCACCTCCCAGTGCAGGAGGAAGAAGCCACTCAGGCCGAGCTCCTCGATCAGCGCGAGCTCTTCTGCGAGGCGAGCCTCGGCGGCCGGGTTTCGCTTCGGGTAGCGCTCCCCGAATGTGGCCGCGCAGACGCGGTGGAGCTGCACGGCGGCGGGATCGGGCCCGTCCGAGAAGTCGGGATAGCCGTAGCCGAGCTCCTGCGTGAGGTCGAATTCGAGCCGCTCGGCCAGCTCCACCGTCGTGTTCAGCGCGTCGCGGTCGTTCGGCCAGCGGGCGACCACCTCGGCCGGGGAGAGCAGCGCGCATTCGTCGTTTCCGCGCCGGTCGGGCTCGCAGCCTTCGAGCGACGTGCGGCTCTTGATCGCGACGAGCACGTCCTGGAGCTGCACCCTGGACGGGTCGTGCGCATGCGCGTTCCCGGTGACGACCGTGCGCAGGCCGAGCGCCGCGGCCAGGTCGCGCAGCGCGTTGTTGCGGCGGGCGTCGCCCCGGCTGAGCGGACGCTGGAGCTCCACGAAGAAGCGCTCCGGCCCGAGCGCCTGCGCCAGGCGGGCGGCGCCGTTCGGGTTGTGCACGGCCAGTCCGAGGCGTGCGCAGCCGGAGAGGCAGACGAGCCCGTCGGCGTTCTCGGCGAGCGTCTCCTGGTCGAGGCGCGGCTCGCGGCGCTTCGCCGAGTGCGCCCTGGTTAGGAGCCGGCAGAGGTTCGCGTAACCCGCCGCGGTCTCGACGAGCAGCGTCACATGAGAGCCGCACGCGAGCGTGACCTCCGCCCCGGTGATCGCACGGACGCCGAACTCGCGGCCCGCGTGCGCGAACTCGAGCGAGCCGTAGAGCCCGTCGTGGTCGGTCAGCGCGAGCGCCGGATAGCCGTGCTCCGCGGCGGCGAGGACGAGCTCCTCGGGCCGGGACGCGCCGTCGAGGAACGAGTAGGCGCTGTGGCAGTGGAGCTCGATGTAGGCGGACACAGTACGAACGTATGTTCGTCTCGATCCTCTTCCACGTCAAGCTAAAGTCGCGGCCATGCTCGGTCGGCCCGGAGACGGCGAGGCGGTCACCCGCACGGAGACGCGCACGCTGGACATCCTCTGCGACCTGCCGGCGCTCTCGGCCGTGAACATCCGCCACGCGCCCGGCGAGCCGGGGCCTGACCTGCACGTGCACCGCGAGCACACCGACGCGTTCTACGTCCTCGAGGGAACGCTCGTCGTTTCGCTTGGGCCTGACGCGACCGAGCACGAACTGGGGCCCGGATCGCTCGCGCTCGCGCCGGCGAACGTCATCCACACGTTCCGAAACGGCGGGGACGACTGGCTGAGCATCCTCAACCTGCACGCGCCCGGGCGGCGGCTTCAACGCGATGCTGCGCGGCGCCCGCGACGGCGTGCCGGTGGCGTGGGACTCATTCGAGCCGCCCGCGGACGGCGGTCGCCCGGCTTCGGACGGGGTCGTCAGCCGGCCCGGCGAGGGCGAGCCGCTCGACGCCGGCGGAAACCGGTTGCTCTTCAAGGCGCAGGCCACGGACGGCGACGGGACGGTGTCGGTCACCGAGATGACCGTCGCTCCCGGGTTCCCCGGGCCGCCGCCGCACCTGCACCGCGGCTTCGCGGACTGCTTCCTCGTCCTCGAAGGCACGCTCGGGCTGCGCCTCGGCGAGGAGACGATCGAGGCCGGGCCCGGTGCGTTCGCCTCGGCCGTGCCGGGCATGCCGCACACGTTCTTCAACTCCGGCTCGGAGCCGGTGCGCGCGGTCAACGTGATGGCGCCCGGCGGGTTCGAGGCGTACATCAAGGAGCTGTGGGCGTCCGGGCCTCCGGATCTCGCTGCGATCGCCGCAGCCGCGGAGCGATTCGACATCGAGCTCGTCTAGCCGGGCCTGGGGAACATCCGACACGAAGTCGGCACGTTTCGTGCAACACGCGTGCGGATTTCAGTTGTACGCTCGAAAGCGGGTGGTGGGCTGGGGTGCCCCGGACGGCCGGAATCGCGCAAAGATCTCACGCTCGCTGCGTGAACCACCCTCCCACCTCCTCGTCCAGGAACACGACCGCGTTCTGCCCGCTCTCCAGGACGACGTCGAAGTAGCGCCTCCGCACGGGCGTCTCCGTCCACCAGCGGTCGACGACGCGCCACTCCTCGCGCACCCGGGAGACGCCGAGCCGGTTCACGCTCACCGGGGCCGCGCAGATGCCGACGCCCTGCGTCACGACGAGCGCCCGCCGGGGCTCGTTCAGTCGTCGCGCGGAACGAGGATCGCCCGGGTTTCCGGGATCCGGGACCACGGCGCCACCTCCACAACCGTGCAGACCGCGTCGAGCCCGACCCCGGCCCGCGTCTGCCGAAGACCGGAGCGCAGCCGCTCCCTGAGCCTCGATCCACGCGGACGAACGAGCTCTGTCTGCGTTCCCACCGAGTCGGCCAGCTCGCCCAGCTCGAGCCGCAACGCGACCACGGGCGCGGTCAGATCCGCGAGCTTCGGGCGCAGCGCGGTGCGCAGCCGCTCGGGCTCCGCGGTCGGCTCGCGCAACGTGAGCGAGCGCCGCCACGAGCCGCCGCCGACCAAGCGCGCGGAAAGGGCGACCCGCCGAGGCGCCCTTCCCCCACGCTCCGGTCGTGCGAGCAGCCGGTCGAGGAGCGCCGCGAGCGCCCGCTCGAGCGTCAGCGAGTTCCCCACCGCCTCGGGGAACTCGAGCTCCTCGGTGATCTCCCCGGGCGGCTTGCGGCCGGCGACCTTCGCGCCGGCCTCGCCGCTCACGATCCGCCAGGCCTCCGCGCCGTCCGGGCCTAGTCGGTCGGCGACGGAGGCGGCCGGCAGACGCGCCAGCTCCCCGAGCCGCTTGATTCCCAGCTCGGAGATCTCCTGTCGCCGCTCGGGCGTGAGCGACAGGAGATCGAGCGGGAGCGGCTCGAGGAACAGGGCGCTTTCGTCGTCGTCGACGACGAGGATGCGGTGCGGCGGAGCGACGGTCGCCGCCGCGAGCGCCGTGAAGCGCCGCGACGCCGCGCCGATCCGCGGCTCCCACGATGGACCGACGGCATCGAGCGCCCGCCGCAGGACGGCGTTCACCCCACCCGCGAGCCGCTCGATGCCATCGGTCTGAAAGAACACGAACCCCGGCCGGGGAGACTCGACCGCGAGGCCGGCCTCCTCGAGGCTGCGCAGGATCTTCTCCCACGCCTCCTCCGCCGCGGCCGGGTCGTGCTCGGCGAGGACAAGCTCGGGACAGAGAGCCAGCGCCTCCGAGAGGCGCATCTCTGCCTGGACACCGAACTCCTCGGCCGCCGAGTTGCAGGGCCCCACGATCTGCTGCCCGGGCGCCGGGGCGAGCGCGACCGGGCGTTCCCGAAGCTCAGGCCGGCCCTGGAGCGCGGCCCTGAGGGGGAACACCGAGATGGAGAGACAAGCGATCATGGGAACGTATGTTCTACACGAACAGGTGTTCCCCTGCAAGAATGTTTTCCGTGTTCGACCACGTGGACATCCGAGTCTCGGACCGTGCGGCTTCCGAGGCCTTCTACGACGCGGTCCTCCCCGTGCTCGGGCTCGAGAAGAGCCACTCGGACGATGAGTTCGTCGAATGGGTCGACTTCTCGATCGTCGCATCGGACGACGAGAAGCCGGTCACGCGCCGGGCGCACATCGCCTTCGCCGCCGCATCGCAGGCGCACGTGGACGCGTTCCACCGTGCGGGCGTCGAGGCCGGCTACCGCTCAGACGGCGAGCCTGGGCTGCGCCCCGAGTACCTGCCCGACTACTACGGCGCCTTCCTCCTCGACCCGGACGGCAACAGCATCGAGGCCGTCCACCACGGCCGCGCGCCCGAGTCCGGGTTCGACCATCTCTGGATCCGGGTCACCGACCTCGCCGCGTCACGGACGTTCTACGAGCGCGTCGCCCCACACGGCCGGTTCGAGCTCGGCCACGTCGAGGACGGCTACGCGAGCTTCCGCGGCGGCGGCCGGTCGTTCTCGCTCGTCGAGGGCGAGCCGACCATCGATCTCCACATCGCGTTCCCGGCCGCGACGAACGAGACCGTCGACGCGTTCCACGCCGACCTCATCGCGGCCGGCTACGCGGACAACGGCCCGCCCGGCGAGCGGGCGATCTACCACCCCGGCTACTACGGCGCGTTCGTGCTCGACCCCGACGGGACGAACGTCGAGCTCGTGAACCACAACCGTTGACGTGGTCCATGAGGCGACGACCGACGCGGATCTCGAAGCCTGGCGCGGTATCCACGCGGCGGTCTTCCCCGACGAGCGGACACAGACCCTGGCTGAGCTTCGGGCCCGCGAGCGGGCCGAGCGCAAGCTGTTCCTCGCCGGGGTCGACGGTGCAGGCCTCGCGGATCGCTCGGGCCTCGAGGCGCATGGGACGGTCGTTCCCATGGTGCTCCCGGCGGCCCGGCGGAACGGTCTGGGAACCGAGATCCTCCGCGCGTGCGTCGGCCAGATCGCGACGTTCGGCATCGAGCGTCTCGTCGCCCATGTGGACGGACGTGACGAAGGCTCGCTCGCCTTTGCGCTCCGTTTCGGGTTCGCCGAGGCCGACCGGCAGGTGGAGCAGGTGATCGAGCCTCGCGAGGTCGTTCCGGCGGGTCTCCCGAATGGGCTCGACGCGGTGACGATTGCCGACGATCCCGAACTGCTCCGGCGGGCGTACGGACTCGCGGTCGAGGCGTTCTCCGACTTCGCCACCCATGCGGCTGCGACGACGACGCTCGACGAGTGGCTGAACGAGGAGGCGACGCTCCCGGCGGGTTCGTTCGTCGCGCTCTTCGATGGCGAGATCGTCGGCTACTCAGGACTGATGGCTGACCCGGAGGACGCGTCCCAGGCCGAGGACGGGCTCACGACCGTCCGGCGGGACTGGCGCCGGCGCGGCCTGGCACGGGCGCTGAAACAGCGCAAGCTCGCCTGGGCGGCGGGGAACGGGATCCGCGAAGTCGTTACGTGGACACAGCAGGGCAACGACGGCATGCGGGCGCTGAACGAGGAGCTCGGTTACGAGTACCGCCACGTGTCGCTGACGCTGACCGCGCCGTGCTCGGCCGTCGAAGAGCGCCTCGGCTAAACGACGATCTCGGCCGCGCCGTCGAGCATCCGGCTCAGCCGCGGCACCACATCGAGCTCGCTCTCGCGCGCGCACCACGCGATGTCCTCCTCGAGACCGGCGTTCAGGAGGTTCCGGGCGCTCTGGCTGGCGCGCAGCCCGTCCTCCACCGATGGAAACGCCGACACGAGCCGCATCGCCGCCACGCCCGCGTCGGTGGGATCGCCGCCCAGCGCCTCGACCAACCGCCCGGCGCAGACCGCGTCGTCGAGGACGAACTCGCCCTTCACGCCGGCGCAGATGACCGCGACGTCCTCCCCGTCGGCCTGGGCTGCGGCCACCACTGCGCCGAGGTTGAGGAGCGAGGCCGCGTAGACGCGGTCGCAGCGCTCCGCCGCGGCGACGAGCGCCTTCGTTCCGTTCGTGGTCGTGAGGATGACCGTCTCGCCGTGGCCGTCCGTGAACTCGCTCGGCGAGTTGCCGCGGTCGAAGCCCTCGATGCGCACGCAGGCCCGCTCGCCCGCCAGCACGCCCTCGGCCAGCGATGCCCGCAGCGCCCGCGCCTCGTCGACCTCGCCGCAGCACAGGACGCGGCCGTGGCCGGACGCGAGCGCCTGGGAGATCGTCGATGTCGCGCGCAGGACGTCCACGACGAGTCCGGTCGGCGCCTCGGCGGCCTCGGCGGGAGTGAAGGCGACGTGGACGCGCATGGCGCGCGTGACGTTACAGCGCCGGGCTACGATCCGGCGCGATGTCAGAACCGATGACGTGCTACCGGCACCCGAACCGCGAGACGTACGTCGCGTGCTCGAACTGCCTGCGCCCGATCTGCACCGACTGCATGGTGCAGACCGCGGTCGGGATCAAGTGCCCGGAGTGCGCGGGCGTGCCGACCGGCGTCAAGAAGGCGACGACCGGGGCACGGCAGGCCGTCAGTGTCGGCACCGGCGCGATCGTGACGAAGACGCTGATCGGGCTGAACGTCCTCGTGTTCCTCACGCAGATCGCGGGCGGCGACCTGACTCGGCTGCAGAGCGAGGCGTACATCCAAGGGCGTTCTCTACGGCCCGGCGGTCGCCCAGGGCGATTGGTGGCGGCTCGTCACGGCAGCGTTTCTGCACGCGAGCTTCGTGCACATCTTCTTCAACATGCTCATGCTCTGGTGGTTCGGGCGCCCGCTCGAGGAGCTGCTCGGCCGCGGACGCTTCGTCGCCGTCTACCTGATCGCCGTGCTGTGCGGATCGGCAGGCGCGCTGCTTCTCTCGTCGGACGTTCCGACCTTGGGAGCATCGGGCGGGGTCTTCGGGATCCTCGGCGCAGGTCTCATCCTCGAGCGCCGCGGCATCATGGTCTTCGGCGGCGCCGCACTGTCGATCGTGGTCATCAACCTCGTTCTCGGGTTCGTGATCGCGAACGTCTCGATCGGCGGGCATCTCGGCGGGCTCGTCGGCGGCGTCCTGACGATCATCGCCCTCGGCGGCCTTCGCGGGAACGCCGCGTACACGAGGCTCGGCGCGGCAAACGTGGCCGGGCTCGCGGCGATCGTCGTGGGCAGCCTGCTGGTGTCGTACCTGGCCGTCGCGCAGTACATGTAGCCGGGTCTCGGCGTTCCCCCGGGGGACCCCCGTGTTGCACCCCTTGGTGGCGACCCTATCGACGAAACCCGTACGCGTGGGAAACGGAACTGCGCCGAATGTGTGCCGGCTAGCCGCCGACCGCGACGGCCTTCACGCCCGCCTCGGCGAGCGCTGCCTGCGCCGCCGCCAGGCGGGCCAGCGGGACGCGGTACGGAGAGCAGCTCACGTACGCGAGGCCGATGTCGTGGCAGAACGTCACCGACGCGGGGTCGCCGCCGTGCTCGCCGCAGATGCCGAGCTTCAAGTCCGGCTTCACCGTGCGGGCGCGCTCGATGCCGATCTTCATCAGGTCGCCCACCCCGCTTTGGTCGAGCGTCGAGAACGGGTTCGCCTCGAGCACGCCGTCGTCCAGGTAGCGCGTCAGGAACCCGGCCTCCGCGTCGTCGCGAGAGAAGCCGAGGGTCGTCTGCGTCAGGTCGTTCGTGCCGAAGGAGAAGAAGTCGGCCTCCTCGGCGATCTCGTCGGCCCGCAGGCAGGCGCGCGGCAGCTCGATCATCGTCCCGATCAGGTAGTCGATCTGGTGTCCGGCCTGCTCCAGCTCGGCCGACGCGGTGTCGAGGGTCAGCTCGCGCAGCCGGCGCAGCTCCTCGGCGAAGCCGACGAGCGGATGCATGATCTCGACGAGCGGCGCGGCGCCGGTTCTCTCCTCCACGGCCAGCGCGGCACGGATGATCGCGCGCACCTGCATCGCGTAGATCTCGGGGTAGAGGAGGCCCAGCCTGCAGCCCCTCGTGCCCAGCATCGGGTTCGCCTCGGTGAGCGAGCGGATCCGCGACGCCATCTCAGGCGTCTCGGCCTCCTCCAGCGGAGGCAGGAACTCGTGGAGCGGCGGGTCGAGGAGGCGGATCGTCACCGGGAGCCCGGCCATCGCCTCGAAGATCCCCTCGAAGTCGGACTGCTGGAGCGGGAGCAGCGTCGCGAGCGCCTCGGCGCGCTCGGCGTCGTTCGAGGCCAAGATCATCGCGCGCACGAGCGGCAGGCGCTCCTCGGCCATGAACATGTGCTCGGTGCGGCACAGCCCGATGCCCTCGGCGCCGAACTCCCGCGCCTTGGCCGCATCCTCGGGCGTGTCCGCGTTCGCGCGCACGCGCAGGCGGCGCACCTCGTCGGCCCAGCCGAGGATCGTCTCGAAGTGCTCGTTGATCTGCGGCGGGACGAGCTCGACGTCCGCGAGGATCACCTCGCCGGTGCCGCCGTCGATCGTCAGCCGGTCGCCCTCGGCGAGCTTGTTCGCGCCGATCGTGATCGTCCGCGTCGCCATGTCGACCTTGAGCGCCTCGCAGCCCGCGACGCACGGCTTGCCCATCCCGCGCGCCACCACCGCCGCGTGCGACGTCATGCCGCCGTGCGCCGTGAGGACGCCGCTCGCCTGGATCAGCCCGTGGATGTCGTCCGGCGTCGTCTCGCGGCGGACGAGGATCACGTCCTCCCCGGCCTTGCCCCACGCCTCGGCGGTGTCGGCGTCGAGCGCGATCTTCCCCTTGGCCGCCCCCGGCGAGGCGTTCAGGCCCTTCGCGGCCACGTCGTACGACGCCTTCGGGTCGATCATCGGATGCAGGAGCTGGTCGAGCTGGGACGCCTCGATGCGCGCGATCGCGTCGTCACGTCCGATGAGACCCTCGTCGACCATGTCGATCGCGATCCGCAGCGCCGCGCCGGCCGTCCGCTTGCCGCCGCGCGTCTGGAGGATGTAGAGCCGCCCCTCCTCGACCGTGAACTCGATGTCCTGCATCTCGCGGTAGTGCTCCTCGAGCCGGCGGAGCATGGCCACCAGCTCCGTGTAGGCGTCCGGGAGCACCGTCGCCATGCCGGTGATCGGCTCGGGCGTGCGGATGCCCGCGACGACGTCCTCGCCCTGGGCGTTCGAGAGGAACTCGCCCCACACGCCCGGCTCGCCCGTGGAGGGATCGCGGGTGAAGCAGACGCCGGTGCCTGAGCTTTCGCCCCGGTTGCCGAAGACCATCTGGACGATGTTCACGGCGGTGCCGAGGTCGTCGGGGATCCCGTGCGCGTGCCGGTAGACCTGGGCGCGCGGCGTCTCCCACGAGTCGAACACGGCGCGCACCGAACGCTCGAGCTGAAGCGCGCGGGTCCTGCGGGAACTCCTCGCCCGCGCCCTCGCGGTAGAGCACGAGGAAGCGCGCGACGAGCCCTTGCAGATCGTCGGCGGTCAGCTCGACGTCCTGCGTGACGCCCCGCTCGGCCTTCAGCGCCTCGAGCGCGTCCTCGAAGCGGTCGCCGCCGAGCTCTGCGACGACGTCGCCGTACATCTGGATCAGCCGGCGGTACGCGTCGTAGGCGAACCGCTCGTTGCCGGTCGAGCGCGCGAGGCCCTCGACCGCCTCGTCGTTCAGGCCGAGGTTCAGGATCGTGTCCATCATCCCGGGCATCGAGATCGCCCCGCCGGAGCGCACGGAGACGAGCAGCGGCTCGCCGGAATCGCCGAGCCGCTTCCCCACCCGCTCCTCGAGCGCCTGGAGGTGCTGCTCGATCTCCTCGTCGAGACCCGCCGGGAAGGTCTTCGCATTGCGCATGTACTCGACGCATGCGGCCGTGCGTGACGGTGAAGCCCGACGGAACGGGGATGCCGAGCGCCGTCATCTCCGCCAGGCCCGCCCCTTGCCCCCGAGGAGCTCCCGGCCGACGCCGGCGTCTTCCGAGAAGTCGTAGACGAAACGCATCCGCGAAGTCTCCCATTTTCGGGAACGCGGATGCGCAATCGGTCAGGCGGTCTTCCTCATCGGCTCGTCGCCGCGCTCGCGGTAGTGGGCGTCGACGCGCTCCCGGTAGCGCTCGGCCAGGCCGACTCCGCTTTCGTAGGCGGGCGATTCGAGCACGTCGTCCTTCGCGACGCCGATCGCCACGATCTCGGTGCCGGGATCGACCTCGTCGATCGTCCACGCCGGAACCGCGTAGCGCGCCTTGCGCAGCCGTCCGACGGCCACGGTCGCCCACGCCCCGTCGTAGCTCGCGTGGTCGATCTTTCCGATCTCTTCGCCGTCGCCGATCAACTGGAATCCGACCATGTCGTCGGAGAACCGGACGCGGCCTGCACTGTCCGTGCGCAGTCTCATCTCCATGAGCACTCCTCCCTGTCGCTTTCCTCACCCATAACCCCTGCGTCGATCGCCAAACAGGGGACCCGGGGGTCAGGTCGAGCGGCGCAGGAGCGGGCGTTCGCTCAGCCAGGCGATACCGCGGATCGCCATCCAGAACGGGGTGAGGATCACGTAGAAGACGAACAGGCCGAGCAAGAGCATGAACATCCAGATCGGCCACCAGTAGAACGGGATCGGCTTGCGCGCTTCATGCGGTCGCCTTCGCGGCATCCAGCCGGCGCTCCTCGACGAGGCGGATGATGCGGTGCGCGGTCTCCTCGATCGCCATGTTCGAGACCTCGACGACCGGGCAGCCGAGCCGGCGGTGGATCGCCTCGGCGTGGTCGAGCTCCTCGTAGATCTCGGTCAGCTCCGCGTACTTCTTCGGCCCCTTCATCGTGCGGACGCGCTGCGTGCGAACGGTCTGGAGCGTCTCGGCGTCGATCGTCACGCCGACGACCTTCGTCGGGTCGACCTCGAAGAGCTCCGGCGGCGGCTCGATCCTTGAGCACGATCGGGACGTTCGCGGTCTTGTAGCCCAGGTAGCCGAGGTACATCGAGAGCGGCGTCTTCGAGCTGCGCGAGACGCCGACGAGCACGATGTCCGCGTCGGGCAGGCCGTAGGCGCCGACCCCGTCGTCGTAGCGGACGGCGAACTCGATCGCTGCGATGCGCTTGAAGTAGCTCGAGTCGAGCACGGGCCGCGCCGCGCGGCTCCATCCGTGGCCGGCAGCCCGGAGACGCGCGCGACCGAGTCGATCGGATGCCCGAGGACGTCGCAGTAGTGGATCCGGTAGCGCTTGCAGAGCGTGCGCATCGACTCGCGGTAGTCCGGCTCGACGAGCGTGTAGAGCGCGACGGCGCGACGGCCGCGGGCGCGCTCGGCGGCGAGCTGCACGTCGTCGACGCTCGCGATGCGCGGGTGGCGGATCGACCTCGAACTCGTGGTCCGGGAACTGCGCCTCGACCGCCGTGACGAGCCGCGCGGCCGTCTCGCCGGTCGAGTCCGAGACCACGTGGAGCTCGACGGGTTCGTTCATGCCGAGAGCCTAACGAGGGATCTGCGCCAGGTCGCCGAGCGCGCCCGACCGCGTCGCGCACGTCGAGGAGGAGCCGCAGGCGGTTGGCGCGGATCGCCTCGTCCTCGGCCATCACGAGCACGTCGTCGAAGAAGCGTGTCGACCGGAGGGCCGAGCTCGGCGGCGGCGGCGATCGCGGCGGCGAAGTCGCGCTCGGCCACGGCCGCCTCGATCTGCGGGCCCGTTGCGCTGAGCTGCTCCACCAGCGCCGCTTCGGCCGGCTCGATCGCAAGCTTGGGGTCGAGCTGCTTGGCGGCGCCGTCCGCGCGTGCCGGCGAGGCGGTTCGTGCGGTCGTAGGCGACGAAGGCCTTCGCGAACTCGTCCGTCGCGACCGCGGCCGCGAGCGCCTCGGCGAGCCGCGCGACCGCGCCGATGTCCTCGAGCCCCGACGCGCGCGCGGCGCGGACGAACTCCACGGGGACGTCGAGGAGCCCTTCGAGGCGCTCGAAGACGAAGTCCGAGACGTCGGACGGGTCGTCCTTCACCGCGGCGTTCTGGCTGCTGAGCAGCTCCAGGTCGCGGGCGACGAGCGCCTTCACGTCGATCTCGAGCCCGGCCTCGATCGCGAGCCGGCAGAGACCGATTGCGGCGCGGCGCAGGCCGAGCGGGTCGCGCGAGCCGGTCGGACGCTTCCCGAGCGCGAACGAGACGGTGAGGTTGTCGACCTTGTCCGCGGCGGCGAGCACGCGTCCCGTCTCGGTGTGCGGCAGCGCGCCGTCGGCGGCGTCGGGGAGGTACTGCTCCTCGATGGCCATGCAGACCGCGTCGGGGAATCCGGCCAGGCGCGCGTACTCGGCGCCGATGTGGCCCTCGAGATCCGGGAACTCGCGGACGAGCTCCGCGGCCTGGTCGGCCTTCGCGAGCCGGGCCGCCTCGCGGGACGCGTCTCCCCCGCCGAGCCCGTCGACGAGCGCGACCAGGCGCTCCGTCTTGTCCGCGAACGTGCCCGCGCCGGCGACGAACGTGATCGAGCCGAGCTTGGCGGCGAGCGCCTCGATTCCCTCGGCGACGTCGCGCTCGAAGGTGAAGGACGCGTCCTCGAGCCGGCCCGGCGAGCACGCGCTCGTTGCCGCGCGTGACCAGCTCGGGGTCGCCGCCGTTCGCGACGAACGCGAACCGGTTGCCCCCGAGCGGGAAGTAGCGCTGGTGCGACTGCATCGCGGTCGTGACGACGCGCTCGGGCAGCTGCAGGAACCGCTCGTCGAAGCTGCCCTCGAGCACGGTCGGCCACTCGATCGAGGTAGACGACCTCGTCGAGCACCCGCGGGTTCGGGTCGTCGAGGCCGATCGCTGCAAGCCCGTCGACGGATCGTCTGCTCGCGCTCCGCCTGGTCGGGCTCGACGCCGGCGGCGCGCAGCGCATCGCGCGTACGCGTCCGCGGAGGCGATCTCGACCTCGCCGCCGGTGAACCGGTGGCCGTACGAGACGCCGCCCGACGGGATCCCTTCGACCTCGACGGCAATCGTCTCGGCGTCGAGCTTCGCGCAGAGCCAGCGGACAGGCCGCGAGAAGCGCAGCCCGCCCGCGACCCAGATCATCGACTTGCCGAAGGCGAGCCCGCGCACGAGCGCCTCGACCTCGCCGGGAAGCGTGTCGCGCAGGTGCCGGCCCGGCGACGGTGACCCCGAGGAAGCCGTCGCGCAGCTCCAGATCGTCCACGGACACGCCGTGCTTCTTGGCGAAGCCGGGCGCCGCCTTGTCGCGCAGGTTCTCGGGCGGGCCCTTGACCCACTCGTCCGCCGTCACCTCGGCGACGTCGCGCGACCACCACGGCGAGGCGACGCGGCCCGACGAGCACCTCGCGCCCCGGGCCAGCGTTCGCGGAGCTGCTCCTCCGCGGCTCGACAAGCGGACGCGGGCAGCTCCTCGCAGCCGATCTCAAGCAGCAGCGTCGCCATCGGATCCCACGGTCAGCTCGGCCACGGCGCGCGCGAGATTGCGGACACGGCCGATGTAGGCGGCGCGCTCGGTCACCGAGATCGCCCCGCGCGCGTCGAGCAGGTTGAACGTGTGCGAGCACTTCAGCACCTGGTCGTAGGCCGGCAGCGGCAGCTCGTGCGCCACGCAGGCGAGCGGCACTCGTCCTCGTACTCGGCGAAGCGGCGGGTGAGAACCTCCACCGGCGCCTGCTCGAAGTTGTAGATCGACCACTGGCGCTCGCTCTCGCGGTAGACGTCGCCCCAGGTGACGCCGGGCGCCCACACGAGGTCGAAGGCCGAGGACTTGTCCTGGAGGAACATGGCCAGGCGCTCGAGCCCGTACGTGATCTCCGCCGGGACGAGGTCGAGCTCGAGCCCGCCGAGCTGCTGGAAGTACGTGAACTGCGTGACCTCCATCCCGTCGCACCAGACCTCCCAGCCGAGCCCCCACGCGCCGAGCGTCGGGCCCTCCCAGTCGTCCTCGACGAGCCGCACGTCGTGCTTGGTCGAGGTCGATCCCGACCGCCTCGAGCGAGCCGAAGTAGAGGTCGAGCACGTTCTCCGGGCGCCGGCTTGAGGACGACCTGGTACTGGAAGTAGTGCTGGAAGCGGAACGGGTTCTCGCCGTAGCGGCCGTCGGTCGGGCGGATGACCGGCTCGACGTACGCCGTGCGCCACGGGTCGGGCCCGAGGCAGCGCAGGAACGTGGCCGGATTGAACGTGCCCGCGCCGAGCTCGGTGTGGTACGGCTGCATGAGCACGCAGCCCTGCTCGCCCCAGTAGCGCTCGAGGGCGGCGATCGTCTCCTGGTAGGTCGGGGCGGCCACGGCTCGATCCTATGCGCGCTGCGCGGTCTTCAAGCGGAAGCCGCCGTGGTACTCGTACGAGCCCTCGATCACGCTCTGCGCGTCGCGGCGGCCGCGCTCGGAGATCCCGGTCCCGGCCGCCTCGGCGAGCGGACGCTCGAGCAGCCCACGGATCGCCTCGAACCCCTCGGGCGCGATCGGGATCGAGCCGGCCTCGCAGGTCGCGCAGACGCCGCCGCCGGCCTTCGGGGAGAACCCGACGAGCGGAACCTCCTCCCCGCACCCGGCGCAGCCGGCGAGATGCGGCAGGTAGCCCGAGAGCCACAGCAGCTTCAGCTGGAACGACAGGACGAGCGGATCGAGCGCGGGCTTCGCGGGCAGCTCCACCTGCACCTCGTCGAGCAGGTCGAGGAAGCGCGCGAGCGCATGGAACGCCTGCGGGCTCTCGTCCCCTTCGAGGAAGAGCTTCGAGACCGCCTCGAGCCCGATCGAGCCGGCCGCCATCCGGTAGCCGTCCACGCGGCTCGCGTCGTGCGAGCGCACGAGATGCGCGGCCGTGACCGTGTGCAGCTCGCCGCGTCCCTGGTGGAGAACCAGCTCGACGTGGCTGAACGGCTCCAGGCGCGCGCCGAAGCGCGAGCTCGTCTTGCGCGCCCCTTTTGCGATCGCGCCGACGCGCCCCCGGTCGAGCGTGAAGAGGTGGAGGATGCGGTCCGCCTCCCCGTAGCGGATCGAGCGCAGCACGACCGCCTCCGTTTTCCAGCTGCGGCCTGCCATTCGGGCCAGTGTAGTTCCCTCGTGGGATGGTTCCGCGTAGCCGATACGTTCTCTTGAGACTGTGGCGAAGGTCGAGCTCTACACGACGGACTACTGCGGCTACTGCGTCCGCGCGAAGGTGCTGCTCGAACAGCGGGGGATTCCGTTCGAGGAGATCCACGAGGGTCGAGACCCCGGCGCGCGCTCGCGCCTCGAGGAGCTGACCGGCCACTGGACCTATCCGCAGATCATCATCGACGGCCAGGCGATCGGCGGCTACTCCGAGCTCGCGGAGCTCGACCGCTCCGGCGCGCTCGCCTCGCTCGTCTCCTAGACCTGGCAGGTCGGGCAGAACCACGTGCCGCGCCCGGCGACGCGCGTCTTCGCGATCGGCGTGCCGCAGCGGTCGCACGGCTCTCCCGCCCGGCCGTAGACACGGAACTCGTGCTGCATCGAGCCCGTGCCGCCGTTCGGGTCGCGGTAGTCGCGGAGCGTCGCGCCCTGGCGCTCGATCCCTAGCCGGAGGACGCGTGCGGACCTCCTTGCGCACCGCCGAGACCTCCGCGGTGGTCAGCTCGCCGGCCGGCCGTAGCGGATGGATGCGCGCCCGCCAGAGCGCCTCGTCCGCGTAGATGTTCCCGACGCCGGCGACCGCGCGCTGGTCGAGCAGCGCGGCCTTGATCGGAGCGCGGCGGCCGGCGAGCGCGGCGGCGAACCGTGCGGTCGTGAACCCCGTGGAGAGCGGCTCGACGCCGATCCTGCGCTCCTCCAGGTAGGGCTCCAGCCGCCCGGGCTCGAGGACGAGCCACGTCCCGAAGCGGCGCGTGTCGGAGTAGGCGAGCGTCGTCCCGTCGTCGAGGAGCACCTCGGCGCGGCGGTGCGTGTGCGGCTGCGCGGGATGCGTGAACCCGCCGGTCATGCGCAGGTGGACGAGCAGCGTGCGGCCGCTCTCGAAGCCGATGATCAGGTACTTGCCGCGGCGGCGGAGCTCTGCGACCCGCTCACCCTGGAGCTCGGCGGCGACCGCGTCGGGCGCCTCGGGGCGCGTCAGGCGTCCGTCGGTGATCTCGACGCGCTTGAAGGTGCGGCCCGTCAGCCCCGGCTCGAGCTGCGTGCGGACGGTCTCGACCTCGGGCAGCTCGGGCATAGGCGAAACGCTATCCGGCCGGCGCCCAGCTGCGCGAGCCTTTCGAGTTACCCGCGCGCCCGGGTAACTTCGGGTTCCCTATCCCTCCCGCCTACGCGAATCAGCCTAATTCGGAAAGGCGCACGTGTCTGGCACCAAACGTGCCGAAACGGTGACAACCACGGGACTGGCCGGCCGGGAATCTACCGAACGACTTCGAGCACGATCCCGCGCTCGGGAGGCGGCGAGCCGCCGAGGATGTACGCGGCCCGCACCTCGTCCGCAGCCGCGTCTGCGCTTGCCTGGTCACGAGCATGGATGCGCACCAGCGGCTCGCCGACGCCGATCTCGTCGCCGCGCTTGGCCAGGCACACGATCCCGACGGCGTGGTCGATCTCGTCGTCCTTCGTCACTCGCCCCGCGCCGAGCGAGAGCGACGCCAGGCCGATCCGGGTCGCCGCGATGCGCTCGACGAACCCGCCGTCGGGCGCCGCGACCTCGTGGATCACCGGGGCGACCGGAAGCGCGTCGAGCGACGGGTCGCCGCCCTGCGCCCGGATCCAGCGGTCGTAGGCCTCGAGCGCGGCGCCCGACGCGATCGCCTCCTCGCCGAGCCGCCGCCCTTCCTCCGTGTCCACGCCGAGGTCGGAGAGCGCGAGCAGATGCCCGACGGCGGAGAGCGTCAGCTCGGTCAGATCCGGCGGCCCGGACCCGCCGAGCGTTTCGACCGCCTCGCGGATCTCCACGGCGTTCCCGACGGCGCGGCCGAGCGGCTGGTCCATGTCGGTCAGCTCGCAGACGACCTCGCGGCCGGCCTCGCGCCCGAGCGCGACCATCGCGTCGGCCAGCTCGCGCGCCTCGTCGAGCGTCTTCATGAACGCGCCGTCGCCGACCTTCACGTCGAGCACGATCGCGTCGGCGCCCGCGGCGATCTTCTTGGACATGATGCTCGCCGCGATCAGGCCGACCTCGTCAACCGTCGCAGTGACGTCCCGCAGGGCGTAGAGCCGCTTGTCCGCCGGGACGAGGTCGGCGGTCTGGCCGATGATCGCCATCCCGACCTCGCGCACCTGCGCGATGAACTCGTCCTGGGAGAGCTCCACGCGGAAGCCGGGGATCGACTCGAGCTTGTCGAGCGTGCCGCCCGTGTGGCCGAGCCCGCGGCCGCTCATCTTCGCGAACGGCACGCCGCACGCGGCCACGATCGGGCCGATCACGATCGACGCCTTGTCCCCGACGCCGCCGGTCGAGTGCTTGTCGACGACGCGCCGCCCGAGCGGAGACAGGTCGATCGTCTCGCCGCTGCGCACCATCGCGTCGGTGAGCGCGTGCGTCTCGGCCGCGGTCAGCCCGCGGAAGTAGACGGCCATGCAGAACGCCGACATCTGGTAGTCGGGGACGTCGCCGTTCGCGTAGGCGAGGACGAGCTCCGACAGCTCGGCGCCGGAGAGCTCCTCCCCGTCGCGCTTGCGCCGGATCGTCTCCGCCGGGAGGAGGGTCACGGCTCGACGAACGGCTGGCCGAGCAGCTTCTGCGACGGCTTTCCGCCGAGCCAGGCGTTCACGGTCGCGCCCACGTCGGCGAACTCCCCGTCGTGCTTGCGGCCGCCGGCGTTGCGGCCGTGGACGTAGGCGAGGAGCAGCGCGTGCTCGCGCGAGTGGTCGGTCGACGGCGTCGTCGGGTCGCAGCCGTGGTCGGAGGTGAGGATGAGCAGGTCGCCCTCGCGCAGCGCCGCGAGGAGATCCGGCAGCCGGCGGTCGAAGTCCTGCAGGCAGCGGGCGAAGTTGACCGGATCGTTGCGGTGCCCCCAGAGCTGGTCCGTCTCGACGAGGTTCACGAAGACGAGCCCAGAGTCGAGCGTCTTCAGGAGCTCCTCGGTGACGTTGATGCCCTCCACGTTCGACTTGGTCGTCTGGAACTCGTCGATGTCCTGGCCGGCGAAGATGTCGCGGATCTTCCCGACGCCGTGGACTTTCACGCCCGTCGCGCGAATCTGCGACAGGTAGTTCGGCTGCGGCGGCAGGAGCGACCAGTCGTGGCGGTTCGGCGTGCGCGTGTAGTTCCCCGGCTCGCCGATGAACGGGCGCGCGATGACGCGGCCGAGCGCGTGCGGCCCGGTGAGGATGCCCCGCGCGACCTCGCAGGCCGCGTACAGCTCGTCCAGCGGGATCGTCTCCTCGTGCGCCGCGATCTGGAACACCGAGTCGGCGGACGTGTAGACGATCCACTTGCCGGTCTTCTGGTGCTCCTCGCCGAGCTCCTGGATGATCTCCGTCCCCGACGCGGCCTTGTTGCCGAGCACGCCGCGCCCGGTCTTGTGCGCGAACTCCTCGATGATCTCGAACGGGAAGCCGTGCGGGTACGTCGGCATCGGCTCGGGGGTGATGATCCCCATGAGCTCCCAGTGGCCGGTGGTCGTGTCCTTGCCCTTGGAACGCTCGAGCAGGCGCCCGGCGACCGCCGGCGCTCCGGGTTGAGGTGGACAGCCCTCGAGGTCCTCGATGTTTCCGAACCCGAGTGCTTCCAGGTTGGGGAGATCGAGCCCACCGACCGCACGTGCGACGTTTCCCAGCGTGTTCGAGCCTTCGTCGCCGTATTCCGCTGCGTCCGGCAGCTCTCCCGCCCCAACCGCGTCGAGCACAATCACGCAGGCGCGCGGCATGGTGCGGCTATTCTAGTGGCGGCATGTTGGACACCATCCTCGGACTCCTCGGAATCGTCGTCTGGATCGTCGTCGTCGTCGGCATCGCGGCCGCCGTGACGTACGCCGTGATCCGGATCAGCCCGGCCGACAAGCCGGACAAGCCGAAGCCCGAGCCTGAGCTCGAGCCCGAGACCTAGGCGGGAACCAGAGCGCCGAGCGGCACGGAGTCGATCCCGTGCGCCTCGCCGACGGCTGCGTACGTGAGCTTGCCGTGCATCGTGTTGACGCCCTTGGCGAGCGCCGGATCGCTCGCGATCGCCTCGGTCACGCCCTTGTTCGCGATCGCCTCCACGTAGGGCAGCGTCACGTTCGTGAGCGCCATCGTCGACGTGATCGGAACGGCGCCGGGCATGTTCGCGACGCAGTAGTGCGTGACGCCGTCCACGACGTAGACCGGGATCGGAGTGCGTCGTCGCGTGCGAGGTCTCGAAGCAGCCGCCCTGGTCGATCGCGACGTCGCAGACGACCGAGCCCTGCTTCATCCCCTTGATCATCTCCGCCGTGACGAGCTTCGGCGCGAGCGCGCCCGGGATGAGCACGGCGCCGATGACGAGATCCGACTCGAGCACCGAGCGCTCGACCTCGAAGGCGCTCGACATGACCAGCTCGACGCGGCCCGAGAGGATCTCCTCGAGGTAGCGCAGCCGGTTCACCGAGCGGTCGAGGATGCGCACGTGCGCGCCGAGGCCGATGGCGATGACGGCGGCGTTGTAGCCGACCATCCCGCCGCCGATGACCGTGACCTTGCCCGGAGCGACGCCGGCGACGCCGCCGAGCAGCAGGCCGCGCCCGCCGACCGGCTTCTCCAGGAAATGCGCGCCGGCCTGCGCCGAGAGGCGGCCGGCGACCTCGCTCATCGGCGCGAGCAGCGGAAGCGCGCGGTCGTCGGTCTCGACCGTCTCGTAGGCGATGCCGGTCGTGCCGCTGTCGATCAGCGCGCGGGTGAGCGGCTCGTCGGCGGCCAGGTGGAGGTAGGTGAAGAGCACGAGTCCCTCGCGGAGCCTTGGGTACTCGGGCGCGATCGGCTCCTTGACCTTCAGGAGCATCTCGGCGGTCTCCCAGGCCTCGTCCACGGAGACGATGCGCGCGCCGACGGCCGCGTAGTCCTCGTCGGCGAAGGAGCTGCCGACGCCGGCGCTCTCCTCGACCATGACGTCGTGGCCGCGCAGCGCGAGCTCACGCGCTCCGGCAGGCGTCAGCGCGACGCGGTACTCGTCCTGCTTGATCTCTTTGACGACGCCGACTCGCATGGCGCGCGAACGATATCGCGGTGGAGACCGCCTGCGTCCATCGATCGGCCACGCATTGCGCAGCCTCCGCGCCTGTCCGCTGGGGCCATGGCAGGGGTCTGACCCCGGTCGTGGCCCCGATGGACACGTCCGGAATGGGAATGCGCTGGAGTTCGCGCGGTTCTGGGCGAGGCGGTTTTTCGAGCGGATCGGTGGAGAAGCATGACGACGCGCTTGTGTTCGGCCTGCTAGCGCGACGGATTGCGCAGATACAGGAGCAGCCCGATGAGCGTCTTCGAGTCCTCGATCTCGCCGAGACGCGCCTCGACTTCGGCGGGGGCCCACAGCTCGACCTCGACCGGCTCGCCCGGGTCGTTCGCGGCCTCGCCGGGCTCGACGTCCCGGGCGACGAACACGTGGACGAGCTCCCGGCTGTACCCGGGCGTCGCCCAGTACACCGGCCCCGGCTCCCAGGTGCCGCCGCCGTAGCCCGTTTCCTCGCGCAGCTCGCGCTTCGCAGTCTCGAGCGGCTCCTCGTCCCCGTCGATCACGCCGGCCGGCAGCTCCACCAGTTCGCGGCGGACCGCCTCGCGGAACTGGCGCACGAGCACGACGTTCCCCGCGGTATCGGTGGCGAGCACCGCCACCGCGGCCCGCCGGTCGACGATCTCGCGCTGCGCGTCGCCCCAGTGCTCGACGCTGACGCCGAGGACGTGTCCCTGGTAGACGACCTCGTGCGAGTCCGGCTCAGGCACGAGCGGCGGCAACGAGCGCGAGCGTGACTTCGACCATCGCCTCGAGGTCGGCCACGGCGATGAACTCGTCCGAGCTGTGGATCCGCGACATCCCGTTCGCGAGGTTCGCGCACGGCCGGCCCTTCGCGTTGAAGACGTTCGCGTCCGCCCCGCCGCCCGCGGTGATCAGCGACGGCGTGAATCCGCACGCCGTGAACGCCTCCGACGCCAGCCGTACGACCTCGTCCTCGGCCCGCAGCCGGTAGCCCGCGTACTTGTCCTCGAGCGTGATGTCGACCTCGCACTCCTCGACCGACGCGGCGAACGTGAGCGAGTCGACCATCTCCTGGACGAGCGCGGCGAGCGTCTGCGCCTCGTGCGAGCGCGCCTCGGCGACGACCGAGCAGAACTCGGGGACGATGTTGCGCGCGGTCCCCCCGGAGATCAGCCCGACATTCGCCGTGGTCTCGTCGTCGAGCCGGCCCAGCCGGAGATCCGCGATAGCACGGGCCGCAGCGGCGATTGCCGAGCGCCCATCCTCAGGGCTCATCCCGGCGTGTGCGGCCCGGCCGCGGAACACCGCATCGACCGATGTCGAGAACGGCGCCGCGCCGACGATCTCGCCCAGCGGGCCCGCGTGGTCGTAGCAGTAGCCGACCGGCGAGACGATCGCGTCGAGGTCGAGCTGGTAGGCGCCCTCGAGCCCGGTCTCCTCCTTGGGCGTGAAGACGAGCTCGATCCCGGCGTGCGGAATGCCCTCGTTCAGGATCCGCTGCGTCGCGACGAGCATCGTCGCCACCGCGGACTTGTCGTCGCCACCGAGGATCGTCTCGCGGGCGTTGCGCACGATCCCGTCCTCCACGACAGGCTCGATCGCGTCGGTCGGCGGCACCGTGTCGAGGTGCGCGCAGAGGAAGATCGACGTGCCAGGCACCGTCGGCTCGATCCGCGCGACGATGTTCCCGGTGTTCCCGCCGATGCGCGTGCCGGCGTCGTCCTCGGTGAAGTCGAGGCTCAGGTCGCGCAGCTCCCGCGCGACCCGCTCGGCGACCGCGCGCTCGTCCCCGGGTGGGCTCGGGATCGCGCACAGTTCGAGGAAGAGATCGAGGACGGACATCGGTCGCGATTGTAGGCGTCGACGCGAGTTGGAGATACTCCCCACCGTGATCGTCCGGGTTCTCATCGCCGTCGCCGTCCTGGGGCTCGCCGCCTGCGGGGACGACTCGGGCTCGTCTGCAGACCCGGCCGGCACCTGGACGCTGACCTCGGGCTCCGGCGACGTCCCGGTTCTCGACGACCACCCGACGACGCTCGTGGTGGCCGAGGACGGCGCCGGCAGCGGCCAGGCCACCTGCAACGTGTACGGCGGGCTCCACGCTCACCGACGGCACCGTCGAGGGACAATCGCCGGAACCATGATGGCCTGCGAAGGCGAGCAGGGGACGGCGGAACAGGCCTACTTCGCCGCGCTCGGCGACGCGGACGCGTACGAGATCGACGGCGACGAGCTGGTCATCACCGGCCCGGACGTCGAGCTTCGGTTCGAGCGAAGCTAGACGGAGGACTCGAGCGCGCCGACGTGCGTGCGCGCGCGCTCGGCGGCGGCGCCCACGAAGTCTCGGAAGAGCGGCGCGGGCCGCGTGGGCCGCGACTTGAACTCCGGGTGGAACTGGCTCGCGACGAACCACGGGTGATCGGGCAGCTCGACGATCTCGACGAGCCGTCCTTCCTGGTACGTCCCCGAGATGACCAGGCCGGCGTCGGCGATCTGCTGGCGGTAGTGGTTGTTCACCTCGTAGCGGTGGCGGTGGCGCTCGTAGATCACGGTCTCGCCGTACGCCGCGTGCACGCGTGAGCCCTCGACCACGTCGACCGGCTGCGCGCCGAGGCGCATCGTGCCGCCGAGATCCTCGACCTCCTTCTGCTCGGGGAGCAGGTCGATGACCGGGAACGGCGTCTCGGGATCCATCTCGGTCGAGTTGGCGCCGTGCATGCCGACGACGTTGCGCGCGAACTCCGAGACGGCGACGTGCATGCCGAGGCAGATGCCGAGGTACGGGATGCCGCGCTCGCGGGCGACCTGGCAGGCGACGATCTTGCCCTCCCAGCCGCGCGAGCCGAACCCGCCGGGGACGAGCACGCCGTGGGAGCGCTCGAGCTCCGCGGCGGCTTCCTCGACGCTCATGCCCTCGGCGTCGACCCAGCGCACGCGCACGTTCACGCCGTGGTGGATGCCCGCGTGCTTCAACGATTCGTGGACGGAGAGGTAGGCGTCGGCGAGCTTCACGTACTTGCCGACGAGCGCGATCTCGATCTCGCCGTCGCGCTGGCCGATCCGCTCGACGAGGGTGTCCCACTCGCCGAGGTCGGCCTCGGCGTCGGGCAGCCCGAGCTTGTCGCAGACCAGCGTGTCGAGGCCCTCCTCGCGCAGCCGCTGGGGAACGAGGTAGACGTCGCTGACGTCCTCGTTCACGACCACGGCGCGCGAGTCCACGTCGGCGAAGAGCGCGATCTTCTCCCGGATGTCCCAGGAGAGCGGCTCGACCGAGCGGGCGACGACGACGTCGGGATGGATACCGATGCGGCGCAGCTCGTTGACCGAGTGCTGCGTCGGCTTCGTCTTCAGCTCGCCGGCGGTCTCGATGAACGGGACGTAGGTGACGTGCAGGTAGAGGACGTTCTCCGCGCCCGGCCTCGCGGCGGAACTGGCGGATCGCCTCGAGGAACGGGAGCGACTCGATGTCGCCGACCGTGCCGCCGATCTCCGAGATCACCACGTCGGCGTCGGAGGCCGAGGCCACGCGCCGGATGCGGTCCTTGATCTCGTTCGTGACGTGCGGGATGACCTGGACGGTGGAGCCGAGGTACTCGCCCTTGCGCTCCTTGCGGATGACCGCGTACCAGATCGACCCGGAGGTGTGGTTCGCGTTCTTCGTGAGGTTCTCGTCGACGAAGCGCTCGTAGTGGCCGATGTCGAGATCGGTCTCGGCGCCGTCCTCGGTCACGAACACCTCGCCGTGCTGGAACGGGCTCATCGTGCCGGGGTCCACGTTCAGGTACGGATCGAACTTCTGCACCTGGACACGGAGCCCGCGGGCCTTCAGGAGACGGCCCAGCGAGGCGGCGGTGATGCCCTTCCCGAGGGACGAGACGACGCCCCCGGTGACGAAGACGTACTTCGTCGCGCGGCGGCTCATCTCGAAATTCCCGTGCCTCGGATCACGGGGTTCAACCGTAGCAGCACCGGGCGACGGCCGGGAGAAATCACAGCGACCCGCTCGTCTGGACGAGGCTCGCGAGCCGGTCGAGCGAGTGTTTCGGCAGTGAGCGCGCTCCTTCGGAGACGAGTCGCCAGGGCGAACCGCCGACGTTGACGGTGGCCAGCGTCCGCTCGCCGGCGGACTCGAGCGTGACCGTGATGTCGAGCTTCTGCTGCACGTCGTGCCAGGCGAGCGTGTACGGCGGGTCGACCGTTCGGATGAGGATCAGTCCCTCTCCGCCGGGTTTGCGCAGGAGCCCAGCGGCGCGTCGAGCGCCTCACCTGCCAGCGCGCGCCGCTCGCGAGGCCGCGGCGGTCCGGCTGCACGCCGGAGTAGCCCTGCCACCAGTCCGGCAGGTGGAACGGCTCGGCGAGGAACGCCCAGACGTCGCGCACCGGCGCGTCGAGCTCGCGGGTGGCCCGGCTCACTTGCGCCCAAGGGCAGCGAGGAAGTCCGCGCCGCCGAGCATCCGCTCGAGCTCGTCGCGGCGCTGCGCGTCGTCGAGCAGCTCGATGCGCGTATGCGTCGGGTCGCCCGGGATCTTCTCCACCCGGAAATGCGCCTCGGCCACGCTCGCGATCTGCGGGAGGTGCGTGATCGTGATCACCTGCGCGCGGTCGGCCAGCGTGCGGAGCGCTTCGGCGACGGCGTGGGCCGTCTCGCCGCCGATGCCCGCGTCGATCTCGTCGAAGACGACCGTCGGCTCGCCCGCGCCGGCCTGGGCGACCACGCGCAGCGCGAGGGCGACGCGCGACAGCTCGCCGCCCGAGGCGGTCTCGGCAACCGGCGCCAGCTCCATGCCCTCGTTCGGACGGATCAGGAACGCGACCTCGTCCGCGCCCGTCGGGCCCTGGCGCGCGCTCGCGCACCTCGGCGCGAAATTCTCCGCTGCCCATCGCCAGGCCACTCAGCACCGACTCGACCTGGGTGGAGAACGGCTCGAGGTTGGCGCGGCGGGTCTCTGACAGCTCGGCGGCGAGCTCGGTCGGCGCGCGCTCTCGGCGTCGCGGAGCGCCTTCTCGGCCTCGGCGAGCGGATCGAGCCCGGCCTCGGCGGCGTCGAGCTCCGCCTGGGCGGCGGCGGCGCGCTCCAGCAGCTCCTCGTAGGTCGCGGCGCCGAAGCGGCGCTTGCCCTCGGCGATGCGGTCGAGCTCGGACTCGATCTCGTCCACGCGGCCGGGCTCGGCCTCGAGCGACGCGAGGAAGCCGCGCAGCGTCGACGCGGCCTCGCTCAGCGCGACCTCCGCCTGGCGGATCTCGAGCGCGACCGCGTCGAGCTCGGGCGCGATCCCCGTGACCGCCTCCAGCGCGGCGTCGGCCTGCGCGGCCTGCTCGGACGCGCCCGCGCCGTCGCCGTCGGGGACGAGCAGCTCGGCGGCCTCCGACGCGGCGGAGGCGAGATCGGTGACGTGGCGCAGGCGCTCGCGCTCGCCCTTGAGCCGCTCCTCGTCGCCGGGGCCGAACCCGGACGTGCGCTCGACCAGCTCGGCGAGCTCGGCGAGGTGCGCCTCGCGCCCCGCGGCGGCCTCGGCCAGCTCGTCGCGCCGGCGGCGCGCGGCGGTCAGCTCCCTCCAGGCCCGCCCGTGCTCGGCGCGGCGGCGCAGCTGCTCCTCGCCGGCGAACGCGTCGAGGACGTCGAGCTGGTACGACGGGCGCGCCAGGCGCCGCTGCTCGAACTGGCCCGACATGGCGATGCAGCCGCTCGACGAGCGTGGCCAGCTCCTCGCGCGGGACGCTGCGGCCCCAGGCGTAGGCGCGCGTGCGTCCGTCGGCGAAGACCCGGCGCGCCGCGATCAACGTCGTCTCATCCGCGGGCTTCAGCTCGGCGATCGCCGAGAGGTCGGGGTCGTCGAGGATCCCGTCCGGAAGATCGAGCTCGGCCTCGACGTACGCCTCGTCGGCGCCCGGGCCGAGGTAGCCGGCGTCGCCGCGCGCGCCGAGCAGCAGGCCGAACGCCTGCGTGAGGATCGTCTTCCCCGCGCCGGTCTCGCCCGTGACCGCGTTCAGGCCCGGCGTGACGGTCAGCTCCGCGTCGCGGATGAGGACGAGGTTCTCGATGCGGAGGCTGCGCAGCGCTATGAGAAGACCTCGTTGTAGCGCGCGAAGAACGTCGCCTCGGGGAGCAGCGCGAGCAGGCCCGCGTCGGCGCCGATGCCGACCTCGAGCGAGGACTGGGGCTCGAGCACGCCGACCGCGTGGCCGTCGGCGAGCACCGCGACCGGAACGTCGGGCGTGCGGTTGGTGATCCGCAAGGTCAGGTCGGGCGGGACGACGAGCGGCCGCGGGTTCAGCGCGTGCGGGGCCACGAACGTGATCGCCATCGCGCCGAGGCCCCACATGAGCACGGGCCCGCCGTTCGAGAGGTTGTAGGCGGTCGATCCGGCCGGCGTCGAGCAGATCATCCCGTCGCACGGCTGGACGCCGAGGTCCTCTCCGCCGACCTCCCAGCCGAGCTCGACCATCCGGCCGAGCTTCGCGCTCGTCGCGACCACGTCGTTGATCGCGGGATGCGACTCGCCGCCGACGTCCACGCGCAACGTCGCCAGATCGCGGATCTTGAAGTCGCCGGCGAACACCCGCGCGACACCGGTCTCGAGATCCGGCGCGTCCTCGCTCGTGAGGAATCCGACCCGGCCGAAGTTGACGCCGAACACCGGCACGCCGGTGCCGAGGAACGTGCGCAGCGCGCGGAGCATCGTCCCGTCGCCGCCGAGGACGATGGCGACGTCCGGTTCGTCGGAGGGATCGACCAGCTCGACGCCGGCCTGCGCCGCGACCTTGCCGAGACGCTCGAGCGCGTCGCCGATCGTGCCCGGCTTGCCGTGCGTGACGACGGCCGCGCGCGCGACCTTGCTACCCGACCGCGGCGTCGATTCCGGCATCGTCCACCTCCGTTTCTCCCCGTTCGTCGGTGAGGTAGAGGAAGAACTCGCGGTTGCCCTTCGGCCCGGGCAGGCCCGAGTCGACCACCGCGCGCGCATGTCCCGGCAGCGCGGCGACGGTTTCTCGCAGAACCCGCCGGTGCACCTCGGGATCGCGCACGACGCCGCCCTTGCCCACGTCCGCCGGGCCGGCCTCGAACTGCGGCTTCACGAGCGCGAGCGCACGCCAGCCGGGCGCCGCGCAGGCGAGCGCGGGCGGCAGCGCCTTGGCGAGCCCGATGAAGGACACGTCGCAGGTGAGGAACGACGGCGTGAACGGAAGCTCCGAACAGGCGATCTCGCGGATGTTGCGGCGCTCCATGACGGTCACGCGGGGATCCTCGCGCAGCCGCAGGTCGAGCTGCCCGTAGCCGACGTCGATTGCGCACACGCGCGTCGCCCCGTTCTGGAGCAAGCAGTCGGTGAAGCCGCCCGTCGAGGCGCCGACGTCGAGGCAGTCCTCGCCGGTCACGTCCACGCCGAGCGCCTCGAGCGCGTTCGCGAGCTTCTCCCCGCCGCGGGAGACGAAGCGCGGCCCCGCGGCGACGTCGAGCTCGGCGGTCTCGTCCACCTGCTCGCCCGCCTTCGCATGGCCGGGAACGCGCCCCGCGAGCACGAGGGCCTGCGCCTGGGCGCGGCTTGCGGCCAGCCCACGCTCGACCAAGAGGACATCCAGCCGCTTCTTCACGTACGCCAAGCTTACGGGCTTGGACGACCGGCACTGAGGCGCGCTAGAGTCGCCGCCGTGACGGTTCTGAGGATCCTCGTCTGGTGGGCCGTGAACGTCCTCGGCCTGTGGGTCGCGGCCTGGCTCATCGACGGAATCGAGTACGACGGCTTCTGGTGGCTGGTGTTCGCCGCGCTCGTCTTCGGGATCGTGAACCTGTTCATCCGGCCGCTGCTGATCCTGCTCACGCTGCCCGCGGTGATCCTCACGCTGGGGCTGCTGCTGCTCTTCATCAACGCGTTCATGCTCTGGCTCGTCGGCGCGATCTTCGGCGACCACTTCGTCGTCCAGGACTTCTTCTGGGACGCGATCCTCGGCGCCATCGTGATCTTCTTCGTGAACTTCGGGCTCTCGCTGCTCATCCCGCAGCCGCCGCCCGAGCGGTACGCACACTCGGCCCCGCCGCCGCAGCAGTACAGCTAGCCCCGGCGCTCCCGGACCGTCGCGACGATCTGCGCGAGGACGGTCGTGTCCTGCGGCAGCGCGTCGAGCCGTTCCGTAATCCGCGCGCGTGTCTCGTCGGCCAGCTCGCGGGCGCGGTCGAGGCCGTGCAGCGAGACGTACGTGACCTTGCCGGACGCCTCGTCCTTGCCGGGCGTCTTCCCCAGCTCCTCGGCGGTGCCGGTCGCGTCGAGCACGTCGTCCACGATCTGGAAGAGGAGCCCGATGTCGGCGCCGAGCTCGGCCCACGCCGGGTCGTCGTTCTCCGCGACCGCGGTCGCCGCCAGCACGGACGCCTGGATCAGCCGCCCGGTCTTCAGCGCATGAAGTCGCGCGAGCGCGTCGGCGTCGACGGCGTCCTCGGTCACGTCGAGGTACTGGCCGCCGATCATCCCCAGCGTTGCGTCGGTCAGGACGCGGGCCACGGCCGGCGTGTCGTAGGAGAGCGCGAGCCGGAACGCCTCGGCGAGCAGCGCGTCGCCGGCGAGGATCGCGACGTCCTCCCCGTACGCGACGTGGGAGCTCGGCTGGCCGCGGCGCAGGTCGTCGTCGTCGAGCGCGGGCAGGTCGTCGTGGACGAGGCTGAACGTGTGGACGAGCTCGAGCGCGCAGGCCGCCGGGAGCAGCTCCTCGGGTTCGCGTCCGAGCGCCTCGCCGGTCGCCAGGCAGAGCACGGGCCGGATCCGCTTGCCGCCGCCGAGCAGCGAGTAGCGCACCGCCTCGGCGAGCCCGCCCAGCTCCTCGGCGAAGGGAAGCGCGGCGAGCCGCTCCTCGACGAGCGCGCGGAGCTCGTCAGGCGGGTGCATCGCCCTCGGGCGTCTCGCGCCGGAGGCGATCCACCTCGTCCTGCACCTCGCGCGCCAGCTCGGCCATCGTCGCGAGGCGTCTGACGGCCTCCTCGGAGTCCTCGACCTTCTCGAGCTCGCCGAGCGTGGCGTCGAGCTGCGCGAGCAGTTCCTGGAGCTTTTCCGCGTCGCTCATCTGGTGCCACGTCTTTCATGCCGCCTCGCGGACGATGCGCCCGAGGATCCCGTTGACGAGCTTGGCCGCGTCCTCGCGAGGCGTAGCGCTTGCTGAGCCGGACCGCCTCGTCGAGCACCACCTCGGTCGGCGGATCGCCGCGGTCGAGCTCGAAGAGCGCCACGCGGAGCACGTTGCGCTCGACCGCTCCGAGCCGGTCGGCGGGCCAGTCGATCGCTGCCGCGCTGATGCGCGCGTCGAGCTCGCCGGCCTGCGCGGCGACGCCGTCGGCCAGCTCCTGCGCGAACGGATCGACGTCGCCCTCGTACAGCGACCCGAGCGGCTTGCCGGTGACGTCCCACTGGAAGAGGAGAAAGACCGCCGTGCGCCGGGCGTCCTTGCGAGAGGTCATTGCTCACACTCAGCGGATCGACCGGTCATTTCAGACGGACGCGCGAGCACAGCTCGCCCGTCCTGATAGAAACTTCGCAAGCGAAGTTTCAGACTCATGCCGCCTCGAGTCCCAGCTCCACAGCGGACTCGGCGATGAACCCGGTCGTGTACTCGCCGCTGCGGAAGGCCTCGTTGCGGACGATCGCCAGGTGGAGATCGCGGGTGGTCGGCACGCCGGTCAGCTCGAACTCCTCCAGCGCCCGCTCCGCGCGCGCGAGGGCGGCCGGGCGATCCTCGGCCCAGACGATCACCTTGGCGATCAGCGAGTCGTAGAACGGCGGGATCCGGTAGCCCTCGAAGACGTGCGTGTCGACGCGGACGCCCGGACCGAGCGGCGGGCGGAAGCGCTCGACCATGCCCGGCGCCGGCATGAAGTCGTTCTCCGGGTCCTCGGCGTTGATGCGGAACTCGATCGCGTGCCCGCGCAGCTCGGCGCGGCCCGTTGCCGGGAGACCCTCGCCCGCCGCGACGCCGAGCTGGGCTCGTGCGAGGTCGATCCCGGTGAGGAGCTCCGTGACCGGGTGCTCGACCTGCAGCCGCGTGTTCATCTCGATGAAGTAGAAGCGCTTGTCGGCGTCGACCAGGAACTCGATCGTGCCCGCGCCGCGGTAGTCGAGCGCCTCGCAGGC
The DNA here is from genome assembly GCA_963760815.1 of uncultured Actinomycetes bacterium. Lineage (GTDB taxonomy): Bacteria > Actinomycetota > Thermoleophilia > Gaiellales > Gaiellaceae > CAVRUF01. The sequence goes on along the minus strand of CAVXEJ010000004.1, from coordinate 1,072,170 downwards.
CTTGCGGGCCGCATCCTCCATCTCGGCGCGAAGCTCGGGGGTCAGCGCGGGCGAGGTCGCCTCCTCGACGAGCTTCTGGTGGCGGCGCTGGACCGAGCATTCGCGCTCGCCGAGGGTGAGCACACCACCCTCGCCGTCGCCGAGCACCTGGATCTCGACGTGCCGCGCGCCCACGATCGCGCGCTCGACGTAGAGCGAGCCGTCCGAGAAGCTCGACTCGGCCTCGGCGGAGGCCATGTTGTAGGCCGTCTCCAGCTCGTCCGCCGCGCCGACGAGACGCATGCCCTTGCCGCCGCCGCCCGAGGCGGCCTTGAGCAGGAGCGGAAAGCCGATCTCCTTTCCCAGCCGGCGTGCGTCATCGAGCGTGGCCGGGCCGTCGGAGCCCGGCACGAGCGGAACGCCCGCCGCGCCGGCGGTGATCTTCGCCTGCACCTTGTCGCCCATCACGTCGATCGACTCGGGCCGCGGCCCGACGAAGATGAGGTCGTTGTCCTCGCAGGCCCGCGCGAAGGCGGCGTTCTCGGCGAGGAAGCCCCAGCCCGGGTGCACGGCGTCGCAGCCGGTGGTGTTGCCCGCGGCCACGACCGAGGCGATGTTGAGGTAGCTGCGCGCCGGCGACGGCGGCCCGATGTGCACGGCGCGGTCGGCCAGCTGGACATGGAGCGAGTCGCGGTCGGCGGTCGAGTAGACGGCTACCGTTTCGATCCCGGCCTCGCGGCACGCGCGGATGATCCGAACGGCGACCTCGCCGCGGTTCGCGATGAGCACGCGCTTGATCATCTCGGCACACCTCGGCACAGATTCGGCACGAATTGCGCGCCACACGCGCGTTTTGGCGCGTTACGCTGAAACCGGCGGGTGGTCAGCGGTCGGCCCGGGGCACAAGTCATTTCCGGCCCCGTCTTAAACGGCGTCCAGCGGAAGCGAGCCGAGCGGCTCCAGCTCGAAGAGGAGATCGCCGTACTCGACCGCCTGCTCGTTCTCCACGCAGATGCGCCGGACACGGCCCTCGTGCTCGGCCTTGACCTCGTTCATGAGCTTCATCGCCTCGAGGATGCACAGCGTCTGCCCCGGCTCGACCGTGTCGCCGACCTCGACGAACGACGGTGACCCCGGCGACGGCGAGCGGTAGAACGTCCCGACCATCGGCGACTCCACGCGGATCGCGTCGCTCGACGGCGGCGCCGTCGCGGGCTCGAGCGAGGCGAGGCCCTCGGGCGCCGGCCCGGGAGCTGCGGCCACCGGAACCACTGTCGGCTGGCCCGCCCGGCGCACGGTCACGCGCCACTCGCCCTCCTCGAGCGTCAGCTCGCCGATTCCCGACTCCTGGACGACGCGGATCAGGTCGCGCAGCCGCTCCGACTCGGCGCGCTCGAGCCCGGCGGTGTCGCCGTCGTCGCGGCCGCCGCGCGCGCGGATGGCGTGGAGCAGCGGCTCGGCCTCGTCGCCGAAGAGCGCGACGAGCAGCAGCTCCTCCTCGCTCGCCGCGATGCCTTCGAGCGACTCGCGGATGTCGTCGAGATCTTCGGGCGGCTCCTCCTCGACGTCCGCGCCGATGTGGCCGAGGAGCTCGGCGGCGCGCTTCACCGAGGGATCGACGGGCGCCGGCAGCACGCCGTAGCCGCCCTCGATCAGGTCGGCGATCTCGTCGACGAAGATCTGCCAGCGCTGCGCGGACAGAACGTGGACGAGCGCCTGCGAGCCGAGCATCTGCCCGATCGGGGCGGCGAGTGGCGGCCAGCCGGTCTCGGCGCGGATCAGCTGGAGCTCGTCGAGCACCGCGTCGAGCCGGTCGCCGAAGCCCTGGCGCCGCAGGCCGTGGTCGAGCTCGGCGACCAGGCCCGTCGGAAGGTTGTGCTCCGCGGCGCGCACCGCGACGCGGGGCGACACCGGCGGCACGGGATCCTCGCCGAGCGCCTCGTCGACGAGCTCCGAGGCCTCCCAGAGCAGGTCGAGCGTCACGCCCGTTTCGATGTCGATCTCGGCCAGGTGCGTCGTGATCGTCTCGGCCGAGGCGCGGTGGAGCGAGATCGCGAGCGGATAGAGCGCGCACGCGATGCGGTCCGCGCCGGCCCGCGCTGCCTCGATCGCGGCGGCGAGCGCGGTTCCTCCCGCGCCCTGCGCGTGCAGGCCGACCGGCAGGCCGCTCGCCTTGCCGACGCCCTCGACCAGCTCGCGGACGCGGCCCGGCGAGAGCGAGCCCGGACGGATCGTGGATGAGCACGCGCGTCGCGCCGAGCGCCGCCAGATGGTTCGCGCGCTCGAGCAGCACGTCGCCGGCGTCCTCGGGGCCCGGGCTGTGCACGAGCCCGATCGCCAGCTCCTTGCCGGACGCGTGGATCGCCTCGGCGGCCTCCTTCAGGTTCTCGAGGTCGTTCAGCGGATCGTGGAGGCGGAAGACGTCGATCCCGTTGCCGGCCGCGCTCTCGATGAAGCGCCGCACGAGGTCGCGCTCGAGCGGCCGCGAGCCGACGAGGAAGCTCCCGCGCAGCGCCATCTGGAGCGGCGTATCGCAGATCGCGCGCAGCGAGCGGATGCGCTCCCACGGGCTCTCGACGCCACGGCGAACCGCGGAGTCGAAGCAGCCGCCGCCCGACACCTCGAGCGCCGCGAACCCGGCCTTGTCGAGCACCGCGGCGACCTCGAGGATCCGCGAGGCGGGAACGCGCGCCGCGAGCGGCTCCTGCGACAGAAGCCGTACCGACGTGTCGACGAGCATGGCCATCAGACCCGGGAGATGTAGCGCTGCTCTCGGGTGTCGACCTTGATCCGGTCGCCGATGTTCACGAAGAGCGGCACCTGGACGATCGCTCCCGTTTCGAGCGTCGCGGGCTTGGTCACGTTCGAGACGGTGTCGCCGCGGATGCCCGGCTCGGTCTCCGAGACCGCGAGCTCGACCGACGCGGGCAGCTGAATCCCGGCCGGCTTGTTGTCCACGAGCAGCAGCATCACCGAGTCGGACGGGAGCAGGAACGGCAGCTCGTCGACGACGTCCGCGCGCGGCAGATGGATCTGCTCGAAGTTCGCCTCGTCCATGAAGATGACCTCGTCGCCCGAGTCGTAGAGGTACTGGACGCTCTTCGTCTCGGTTCGGATCCGCGGCATCTTCTCGCCCGCGCGGAAGGTCTTGTCCACGACGGCGCCAGTGTCGATCCCCTTCAGCTTCGTGCGGACGAACGCGCCGCCCTTGCCGGGCTTCACGTGCTGGAACTCGACGATGCGCCAGATCTGCCCGTCGACCTCGACGTGCATCCCGTTCTTGAACTGATTGGTGGAGACCTGCTCGGCCACGGCGCGATTCTAGTTGGCCACCGTTACGAGTTCTTTCGTGTAGGGCGTCAGGATCTCGACGCCGTCGCCCGTGACGATGACGAGGTCCTCGATCCGCACGCCGCCGAGACCGGCGATGTAGATGCCCGGCTCGACGGTCACGACGCTGTCGCGCATGAGCACCGAGTCGACGCCTTCGCGCATGACGGGCAGCTCGTGGATGTCCAGCCCGACGCCGTGTCCGAGCCCGTGCGAGAGCGCGCCGAAGCCACCTTCGTGGATCACCTTCGCAGCCAGGTCGTGGACGGCGCTCCCCTGGACACCCGCCCGGATCGCCGCGAGCGCCTGCGCCTGCGCGTCCTTCGTGACCTCGTAGGCGCGCGCGAGCTCGTCTTGGAGCGGCCCGGTCGCGAACGTGCGCGTGCAGTCCGAGCAGTAGCCGTCGACCCTGGCGCCCGCGTCGACGACGACCAGCTCGTTCGGCTCGATCCGCCGGTCGGTCGGATGGTGATGCGGGATGGCGCCGTGCGCGCCGCCGGCCACGATCGCGTCGAACGACGCCGCCTCGGCGCCGGCCTCGCGCAGCGTCCGCTCGATGAACCAGACGAGCTCCTTCTCGGTCTTGCCGATGAGCCCGTGGCCGGCCAGGGCTTCGTAGACGCCGTTGATGATCGCTCCCGCGCGCCGGACGGCGTCCAGCTCCGCCGGCTCCTTCGTCGCGCGGATCCCGGCGACGACGGCCGTGGTGGCCTTCAACTCGACCGCGCCGGTGTCGAGCGCGGCGTAGGAGGCGACGTTCACGTGGTCGGCCTCGAAGGCGATGTGCAGCCCGCCGAGCTCGCGCAGCTGGGGCCCGATCCAGCCGAAGACGTCGCGCTGGGCCTCGAGCACCTCCACCCCGTCGAGCGCGTGCGCGGCCGTCAGGTAGCGGTAGTCGGTAGCGAGCAGCGCCTTGTCGCGCGTGAGGAGGACGGCGGCGTTCGAGCTCTGCAGGCCGGTCAGGTAGTAGACGTTCGTCGGATTGGTGACGAGGAACGCCTCGACCTCGAGGACGTCGAGCTCGCCACGGAGCTTTTCGCGGCGGTCGGCGCTCATGCCGACTCCGCCAGGTGGACGAGCGCCTCGCGGTACCCCTCGGGGCCCTTGCCGATCACACGAAAGGTCACGATTTCCTCCAGGACCGAGAAGCGTCGCCACTCCTCGCGCTTGTTGATGTCGGACAGGTGCACCTCGACGACGGGGGCGTCGAACAGCTCGACGGCGTCGCGGATCGCGTAGCTGTAGTGCGTCCAGGCTCCGGGGTTCAGGATGACGCCCTCGGCCCAGCCGCGGGCCTCGTGGCACCAGTCCACGTACTCGCCCTCGTGGTTCGTCTGCTGGCAGCGGACGGTGAGCCCGAGCTCGCGCGCCCAGCGGTAGATCCGGTTCTCGAGCTCGTTCAGGCTGAGCCCGCCGTAGAGCGCGGGATCGCGGTCGCCGAGCGCGTTCAGATTGACCCCGTTGAGGACGGCGACCTGCATGGCGCGAGTCTAGTTGCGCAGGGCCGCGCGATCGGCCTGTCCCGGCGCGCCGCGGGTGGGCCGCCGAACGCTCGCCGCGCCTTGTCCCAGGGCGGGAACGATGCCCCCACGTGCCCCCAAGGGGGCGCGAGCCCCCCTGCGATTCACGGTACCGACGAAGGTGTGCCGTGTCTGTGCCGGGTTTGTGCCGAAGCTCCGCGGCGGGATCGCGCCGGGCTGCGGCGCGGCAACGGGTCAGCCGGCGATGAGGGAGTCGAGCGCCGCGCGGATCTCCGCCTCGGGCAGCTCGACGTCGTAACGCGGCTTGCCCGGCCCGTCCAGCAGCACCAGCCGCGGCGTTCCTCCCCGCGCCTTCTTGTCGCGCGCGAGCGCGGCCCACGCGGCCTCGCGGTCGACCCGCACCGGGACCGGCGCGAGCAGCTCGTCGACAACGTCCGTGTCCTGCCCGGAGAGACGCAGCGCCGCGAGCAGCCCGAGCGCGACCGCATCTCCGTGCGCCAGCTCGTAGCCCGACGCCGTCTCGAGCGCGTGCGCGAACGTGTGCCCGAGGTTGAGGATCGCGCGCCGACCCTGCTCGTACGGATCCGACAGGACGATCGCCGACTTGTACGCCGCAGTCGCGCGCACCATCTGCTCGTCCGGAAGCTCCCAGTACGGCCGCCCGGCGAGCAGGCCGGTCTTCACGACCTCCGCCATGCCCTGCCTGCGCTCCGCCTCGGGCAGCGTCGCGAGCAGCTCGGTGTCGATCACGACCGACTCCGGGAAGTGGAACGCGCCCGCCAGGTTCTTGCCGATCGCGAGGTCGATCCCCGTCTTGCCGCCGATGGCCGCGTCGACCTGGCCGACCAGTGTCGTCGGCACGGCGATCCACGGGATGCCGCGCAGGTACGTCGCTGCGACGAAGCCGGCGAGGTCGGTCGTCGTCCCGCCACCGAGGGCGACGAGCACGCCGTCGCGGCCGATGCCGAGCCCGTCCCAGAGCGGCTGGACGACCTCGAGCCGCTTCGCCGCCTCGCCCGACGGGACCGGATGCCGCTCGCCGTCGAGGCCGGGATCGTGGAGCCCGAGCACGCGCTCGTCGGCCACGAGCGCCGTGGGCCGTCCGTCGACGAGCCAGTCGAGATCGGCGAGCAGGCCGGGCTCCGCCGCGATCTGGAGCGACTCGAGCAGCGTGTCGTCGGTCGTCTCCGCCACGCCGTCGCAGGTCTCGAGGTAGATCTCGGCCCGCTGCTCGAACAGGGCCCGAAACGACGCCTCGTCCTGCGCGAGCGGCCGCTTGCCGCCGCGCACGCGCATCCACGCGAGGTCGACGCCGACCTCCACCCAGACGGTGAACGCCCGCCGGGCCAGCCGCTCCCGCGTGGCCTCGACCGTTACCGCGCCGCCGCCGAGCGCGATCACCGACGGCTCGTCCGCGTTCAGCGCCTCCGCGATCACCGCCGACTCGAGCTCCCGAAACCCCGCCTCGCCGCGCTCGTCGAACAGCTCGTGGATCGGCCCGTGCAGCCGCTCGATCTCCTTGTCGGTGTCCACGAAGGGACGCTCGGTGACCCGGGAGACCTCCCGGCCGATCGTCGACTTCCCCGCGCCCATGAACCCGCTGAGCGCGAGGTGTTTGTCTAATGCACCGACCACGGGATGCGCTCGACATAGGCGCGGTGCGCGGCGACGAGGTCGACGATCGCGTCGCCGCCGAACTTGTCGCGGGCCGCCCGGGCGAGCTCCCAGGCCACGCAGGCCTCGGCGACCACGGCGAGGGCCTCGACCGCGGAGACGTCGGAGCGCTCGACCAGCGCCTGCGCCGGCTCGCCGGTCTCGAGGTCGGCCGAGCGGAGCGGCCGCATGAGCGTCGGCAGCGGCTTCATGGCGGCGCGCACGACGATCTCCTCGCCGTCCGACATGCCCGCCTCGATGCCGCCCGCGCGGTTGGTCTCGCGGCGGTAGCCGGAGTCGTCGCCGAAGAATCTCGTCGTGCGCCTCGGAGCCGCGCTTGGCGGCGAGCGCGAACCCCTCGCCGATCTCGACGCCCTTCACGGCCTGCGTGCCCATGAGCGTCGCGGCCAGGCGCGCGTCGAGCCGCTCGTCCTTGGTCGCGTAGGAGCCGAGCCCGGGAGGAACGCCGGTCGCGCGCACCTCGACGATCCCGCCGAGCGTGTCGCGGTCGGCCTTGGCCGCATCGACGGCGGCGCGCATCTCGTCCTCGCCCTCCGCCCCGCCGACGGCGACCGCGCGGCCGGAGACGGCGATCCCGATCTCCCCGAGCAGCGCCTTGGCCACCGAGCCCGCCGCGACGATCACCGCGGTGTGCCGGGCGCTCGCGCGTTCCAAGGCGTTCCGCGCGTCGTCGTGGCCGTACTTCATGACGCCGGCGAGATCGGCATGGCCGGGGCGCGGCAGCGTGACCGCCTCCTTGCCCTTCCCCGTCGGCTCGCCCTCGGGCGGCCACGGGTTCATCCCCCACGTCCAGTTCTCGTGGTCGCGGTTGCGGACGACGAGCGCGAGCGGCGTGCCCAGCGTGCGCCCGTGCCGCAGCCCCGCGAGCACCTCGACGCGGTCCTGCTCGATCTTCTGGCGCGGACTGCGCCCGTAGCCCTCCTGCCGCCGCGCGAGGTCGGCGTCGATCGCGTGCACGGTCGAGCTCGAGCCCGGCAGGCAGGCCCGAGAGATCGCCACGAGCGCGGGCCCGTGCGACTCGCCGGCGGTGTCCAGTCGGAGGCTCACGAACGGGAGAGTAGTGCCGCGCGCATGACGTCGATAGGGGCGGGCTGCCCCGTCCAGCGCTCGAACGACGCCGCGCCCTGGCGCAGAAGCACCTCCAGGCCGTCGACCACGGTGCACCCGGCCGCCCGAGCCGCGGCCACCAGTGCGGTCGGCTCGCCGTCGCCGCGGTAGGCCAGATCGACCACCGTGAGCGCGGGATCGAGGTCGACGAGCGTCTCCTCGCGGACCGGCGTCGCGTTCACGAGGATCGTCGCGTCGCCGAGCGTCAGGCGGCCAGTCCGCGTCGCGGTGCGAGACCATCCGCACCGTCGCGCCGGCATCCTCGAGCGCCGTCCCGACCGCCTGCGCCGCGCCGCCCGCGCCGAGGATCAGCACTCGGGCTCCCTCGGCCTCCACGGCGTCGACTACCGCGAGCCCGTCGGTGGACGAGCCGAGCAGCCTGCCGTCGCGCACGACGATCGTGTTCACCGATCCGGCGCGCGTGGCGAAGTCGTCCACCTCGTCGAGGAACGGGATGACCGCCGCCTTGTACGGCACGGTCACGTTCGCACCCGCGAACCCGTTGTCCACGAGCGAGGCCACCGTCTCCTCGAGCAGCTCCTCCTCGACCGGCATGAGCACGTACTTCCAGTCGAGGCCCAACGCCTGGAACGCGGCGTTGTGCATGCGGGGCGAGAGCGAGTGCGCGACGGGGTTGCCGAGGAGCCCGACGAGGCTCAGCACTGCAGTCCGCCGCGCGGGTAGGCGTCGAACTCGGCCGAGCTCGCAGTGAAGAAATGGCTCTTGCAGTCGGCCTTACGGATGAAGTAGAGGAAGTCCACGTCGTCCGGGTGCGCGGCTGCCTGGATCGACGCAAGGCCGGGATTCGCGATCGGCGTCGGCGGCAGGCCGGGAACCTTCCGCGTGTTGTACGGCGAGTCGGAGTCGAGCTGGCTCTGGAGGATCGCCTGCGTCGGCGGGATGTCGAAGCCGTAGCGGATCGCGGCGTCGATCCCGAGCGTCATCCCGGCCTTCAGGCGGTTGTAGATGACGGCGGCCACGAGCGGGCGCTCCTTCGGGACGATGACCTCCTTCTCGATCAGCGAGGCGATGATGAGCACGTCGTACGCGGTCAGGTTCTTCGACTTCGCGTACTTCATGTCCACCTTCGCCCAGGCGTCCGAGAACGCGTCGAGCTGCTTCAGGACGAGCTCCTTCGAGGTCGTGTCCTCGGTGAAGTCGTACGTCGCCGGGAACAGGAACCCCTCGAGGTTCTCGAGCTTCTCGTCCTTGAAGTCGGCGGGCACCGGGCCCTTCTTCGACGCGGCCAGGTAAGCCTTCGCGGTCAGGCTCGTCGTGAGGTCGCGCTTCTCCTTCGCGATCTTGTTCACCTCGGTGACGCGCTTCGCCATCTGCGCGCGCGTGAACCCCTCCGGGAAGATGATCCGGATCGTCGGCTTCGGCGGGATCGTCGAGACCGCGGTCGTGGGTGGCGGCGGGTCGTCGCTGCCGAGCGCCTTGTTGATCCCGAAGGCGAGACCGGCCACGGCCCCGAAGGCCACGAGCACGCCCACGATCACAGCGAGGACGCTGTGCTTGTGCTTGGGCCGCTCGGCGCGGTGCTTTACGTAGGTTGGGCGCTCAGCCATTCGAGGTAGGTCGTGAGGAGGTGGGCTGCGGCGAGGGCGTCCTCGGGTGCGTCGGAGCCGGCCGCAAGTGAATTCTGCGCGAGACGGGTGGTGAAGCGCTCGTCGAACGTGTCGACGGGGACATCGGTGGCGCCGCGAAGCGCCTCGACGAAGCTCTCGGTCTCGACCGCCTGCTCACCTACTTCGCCCCGCAACGTGATGGGCATGCCGACCACGATGCGCTCCGCCTCTTCGTCCCGGATGAGCTGCGCCAGGCGGGCGAGGCCGGCCTCTCCGGCGGCACGCTCCACGACGCCCAGCGGTCTCGCCACCGTCCCCGTGGGGTCCGAGACGGCCACGCCGGTGCGCGCGAGACCGTAGTCGAGCGCGAGAACCTTCACGGGTGCAGGATCCTACGAGAGCGCCTCGACGAGGGCCCGCTCTGCGGTCGCGAGCGCGTCGGGGAGCTTGTCGGGATCCTTGCCTCCGGCGCGCGCCATCGTCGGGCGGCCGCCGCCGCCGCCGCCGACGAGCGCCGCCGCCTGCTTGACGATCGCGACCGCGTCGAGACCCCGCTCCTCCAGGGAGGCGTCGAGGTTCACGACGAGCGAGACCTTGCCGTCGTCGCGCGAGCCGAGCACGACCGCGGCCGGGGCGCTCGCCTGCTTCAGCCGGTCGGAGAGCGCCATCAGCTCCTCGACGTTGTCGGCCTTCGCCTCGACCACGATCACGGCCACGCCGCCGGCCTCGCTGCGCCGTTCCTCGAGCACTTCCGCGCCGGCGGCGGCCTTGGGCTTCGACTTGCGCGCCTGGGCCAGCTCGCCGCGCAGCTCCTCGGCCTCGTGCGCGCGGGCGTGGAGCAGCGCGTACGCCTCGCCGGACGTGACCGCCTCGATCCGACGGACGCCCGAGCCGACCGAGCCCTCGGAGAGGATCGCGAACGGGCCGATCTCCGCGGTCGTGCGGACGTGGCAGCCGCCGCACAGCTCCCGCGAGAACGCCTCGTCGCCGCTCCCGACCTCGACCACGCGGACGACGTCGCCGTACTTCTCGCCGAAGAGCGCCATCGCGCCCAGCCGCTTCGCCTCGTCGATCGGCGTCAGGAACGCATGCACCGGGAGGTTCTCGAAGACGCGCTCGTTCACGATCTCCTCGACACGGGCGCGCTCCTCCGCGCTCAGCGCCTGGCGGATGCGTGAAGTCGAAGCGCAGCTTGTCGGGCCGCACGGCCGAGCCGGCCTGGCGCACGTGGTCGCCGAGCACCTCCTGGAGCGCCTTGTGGAGCAGATGCGTCGCCGTGTGGTTGGCGGTCGTCGGGAAGCGGACCTTCCACGGCACGACGGCGCGCACCCGGTCGCCCGCGGCGAAGCCGGAGCCGGAGAAGAGGAGCGCCTGGTCGTCGCCGAAGCGGTACGCCGCGACGAGCTCTGCTTTCGCTCCCTCTTTCTCAAGCCAACCCTGATCCGAGACCTGCCCGCCGCCGTCTGGGTAGAACGGCGACTCGCGCAGCTTCGCGAGGAACGTGCCGTCGCCGAGATCCTGAAGCGCGCCGATCTGCGTGAGCACGTCGGTCGCCTCGTAGCCCACGAACTCGGTCGGCGAACCCGGCCTCGCGGGCGAGCTCGGCCGCGGGCACGTCCTCCCCGCCGCCGGCCGAGCGCGAGCGCTCGCGCTGCTCGGCCATGTGCTCCTTGAACCCGTCGACGTCGACGGCCAGGCCGCGCTCCTCGGCGAGCTCGACGGTCAGCTCGAGCGGGAAGCCGTAGGTGTCGTGGAGCTTGAACGCGTCCTCGCCGGAGACGTTTCCGCCCGCGGCGATCTCGTCGAAGAGCTTCAGGCCGCGGGTGAGCGTCTGCGCGAAGCGCTCCTCCTCCGCGGTCAGCGCCGCCTCGATCTGCGCGCGGTTCTCCTCGAGCTCGGGATAGGCGGCGCCCATGTTCGCGATCACGGCGCCGGAGAGTCCGGCGAGGAACGGCGATTCGAGCCCGATCCGCTGGCCGTGCTGCACCGCGCGGCGGATGACCCGGCGCAGGACGTAGCCGCGCCCCTCGTTCCCCGGGACGATCCCGTCGGCGGTGAGGAAGGTCATCGCGCGGCCGTGGTCGGCGAGCACGCGGTGGGCCTTCGTGGCCTGGTCGGACTCGCCGTAGCGCACGCCGCTCTCGGCGGCGACCCACTCCATGATCTGCTGGTAGGCGTCGGTGTCGAAGATCGAGTCGACGCCCTGGAGGAGCATCGCGCCGCGCTCGAGGCCGAGCCCTGTGTCGATGTTCTGCTGCGGCAGCGGCGTGAGCGTCCCGTCGTCGGCGAGGTCGTACTCCATGAAGACGAGGTTCCAGTACTCGAGGAAGCGGTCGCAGTCGCAGCCGGGGGCGCAGTCGGGCCGGTCGCAGCCGAGCTCGACGCCGCGGTCGAGGTAGAGCTCCGAGCACGGGCCGCACGGGCCGGTGTCGGCGGCCTGCCAGAAGTTCTCCGCGCGCGGCAGGCCGACGATCCGCTCGCGCGGAATCCCGACCCGCAGCCAGCCGTCGATCGCGACCTCGTCCTCGCCGAGTCCGAGTTCCGGATCGCCGGCGAACACGGTCGCCCACAGCGTCTCCGGGTCGAAGCCCAGGTGCTTGGTGGAGAACTCCCAGGCGAGGTCGATCGCCCCGTCCTTGAAGTAGTCGCCGAACGAGAAGTTGCCGAGCATCTCGAAGAACGACGCGTGCCGCGACGTGCGGCCGACGTCGTCGAGGTCGTTCTGCTTGCCGCCGGCGCGCATGACCTTCTGCGCGGTCGTGACGCGCTGCGCCACGGGCTGCTCGACGCCGAGGAACCACTTCTTCATGGGCTGCATCCCGGCGACGATGAAGAGCGTCGTCGGATCGTCGGCAGGCGGAACCACCGACCCGGACGCGCGCCGCGTGTGCCCGTGCGACTCGAAGAACGCGAGGAATCCCTCGCGCAGCTCAGCGGTAGTTCTCATGCGCCGATCGTACCCGGCGCCTACCCCGAACCCGAGCCGTTGTCCTCCTCGTCGACGAGCTCGTCGCGCATCTTCTCGAGCGAGCGGCGGATGAGCCGCGACACGTGCATCTGGGAGATCCCGATCTGCGCGGCGATCTGCGACTGCGTGAGGCCCTCGTAGAAGCGCAGGTGCAGGATCTTGCGCTCGCGCTCGTCGAGGGCGCGCAGGCCCGGCTCGACGACCGCGCGGTCCTCGCTCAGCTCGAACTCGGGATCGACGTCCCCGAGCGACTCGAGCGGGTCGAGGTCGTCGCCGTTGTCGCCGCCGCCCGACGGCGCCGACAGCGAGAGCGTCGTGTACGCATGCCCGGTCTCGAGCGCCTCGACCACGGCCTCCTCGTCGACGCCGGCCGCCTTGGCCATCTCGGGGATGGTCGGAGAGCGGCCGTACTGGACGGTCAGTTCCTCGAGCATCTTGGAGAGCCGGACGTTCAGCTCCTGCAGTCCGCGGGGAACCCGGATCGCCCAGCCCTTGTCGCGGAAGTGGCGCTTGATCTCGCCGATGATCGTCGGCGTCGCGTACGTCGTGAGCTCGAAGCCGCGGTCGGGGTCGAAGCGGTCGATCGCCTTGATCAGCCCGATCGAGCCGACCTGGACGAGATCCTCGAGCTGCTCGCCGCGCCGGTCGTAGCGGCGGGCCAGCGAGCGCACGAGCGGCAGGTACTGCTCGATCAGCTCGTCGCGCGCGGCCTGGTCGCCCTCCTCGTGGTAGCGCCGAAGCAGCTCGCGGTCGTTGCGCCGCCCTTCCTGCGTCACGCGTCGTCCCCGTGGACTCCCTTGTGGAGGCGAACCCAGGCCGACCCGTCGCGGCCCTCGATCTCGTACCCCGAGGTCGTCGTATCGAGCAGGCGCGCGAGCCCGACCGAATCCGGGTCCCGGTCGGCCAGCCCGGCATCGACGCGGTCGCGATCGAACGGCCCGATCGCGACGGCGACGCCGCCGTCCTGGACGGAGATCTCCAGGTCCAGGGTCTCCGTGTCCGTGCAGAACTCATCGGAAAGGAGCGTGTCGAGCGCGAGCTGGACGTCCTCGAGCTCCTCGACCGAGAGCCCCGACTGCGCCGCGAGCCCGCCCAGGACGAGGCGAACCACGCCCTGGTAGGAGCGGCTGGAGGGGACGGTGAGCCTGATCGTGTCGGACATCGCGGGGGCCGAGCCAGTGTAGTAACCGCTTTGGCCGGTTCTTACTCGGCCGATGAGATCAGGCCGGCTCCCACCACGGCGTCGCCCTCGTACAGAACGGCGGCCTGGCCCGGGGCGACGCCGTACGCGGGCGCGTCGAGGTGGAGGTCGAAACCCGAGCCGTTCGTGCTGATCTCCGCCGGGGCCGCGGGCGAGCGGTAGCGCAGCTTCGCGTCGGCGCGCTCGACGGGGACGTAGAGCCGGCCGTCGCGTGCGGAGATCCGCCGGCGGGCGAGCGACTCGTGCGGGCCGACGACGACCGTGTTCGTCGCCGGGTCGCTGCGCAGCGCGAACACCGGCGCGCCGGTCGAGACGCCGAGCCCGCGCCGCTGGCCGGGCGTGAAGCGCCAGTAGCCGTCGTGGCGTCCCAGCTCGGTTCCGGCCTCGTCCACGATCGCGCCCTCGGTCGTGTCGACGCCGTGCGCGCCGAGGAAGTCCCGGTAGTCGCCGCCGGCCAGGAAGCACGCCTCCTGGCTCTCCGCACGGCGGGCAGCGGCGAGGCCCGCCGCTTCGGCCTCGGCGCGGACGTCGGTCTTCGTCGACTCGCCGAGCGGGAACCACAGGCGGCCGAGCTCGTCCGGGTCGAGCTGGGCGAGCATGTACGACTGATCCTTGGCGCGGTCGACCGCGCGGGCGAGCAGCAGGCGGCCGCGGTGCTCGGCGAGGCGGGCGTAGTGCCCGGTGGCGAGGCGCGCGGCGCCGATGCGCTCGGCGAACGCGAGTAGCTCGGCGAAGCGGAAGCTCCCGTTGCAGCGCATGCACGGGTTCGGCGTCTCGCCGCGCGCGTACCCCTCGACGAACGGCGCGACGACGACGGCGCGGAACTCCTCCCGCAGGTCGAGCGTGACGTGCGGCAGGCCGAGGCCGTGGCAGGTCGCGCGGGCGGCCAGAACGGCTTCGGGCGAGCAGCAGGCGCGCTCGGTGTCGGGGCCGTGCGGGTCGAGCCAGAGCCGCAGCGTCGCCCCGACCGGCTCGAACCCGGCGTCGCGGACGCGGAGCAGCGTGACCGCGCTGTCGACGCCCCCGCTCATCGCGACGACCACCCGGTGGTTTTCCGCAGGCGCGGAGATGACCTGCGCCAGCGCCTCGTGCAGCGCGTCCCCGGCGAGCGGCGGGGTCGGGACGGCGGCGGCCTCGAGCGGCGTCAGCCCGGGAAGGGCGGTGACGAGCTCGCCGACGCCCGGCCCTTCTCCGCCGGCCTCGTCGATGCGCCCGTCGGCGACTCGCAGCGAGATCCAGGCGAGGTCGCCGTCGCGCGCGGCGGTTCCGGTGGCGTCCATGCGGCGAGGGTAGCGGCGGCGTTGGTCCGCGCGTGCACCACCGCGCCGTGTCTGCCTCGTACGTGAGGAACCTGGCGAGCCAGGTGGGTGCCTTGCCGGGTGGCGATTAAGCCGGGCCCGGACGCGGGCTCCCTCTCAGTAGCTGTTGGTTCTACATTGCGTACGAGGCCACGCACGCGGTCGAGCACGCCCTCTTACTTTAGCGGGCGCCCTCGGAAAATCTCCATCGGACCGTCGCCTGCCCCTGGACGCCGAGCGCTCCCGCGAGCGCCTCTGTCAGCGCGAACTCCTGCCCTTCGGCGAAGCCCGCCTTGTCCACGACGGCCGTGTCCACCTGGATGCCGTTCGCCTCGACGACGATCCGCGCGCCGCACGGGAGCACCGGGTGCGAGATCCCCTGGAGCGACTCCTCGAGCACGACCCCGCACGCCGTCGTCTGGCCGTAGAGGCCGGGGCCGAACGTGCCGACCGTCGCTTCCTGCCACTGCTCGGTACCGGAGGTCGTGGTCGGCGTCGCGAGAAGCTCGTCGCCGCCGGCGGCCTTGAACGTGAGCGTCGCGAGGATGCAGACGAGCGCGAGCGCGGACAGGGCCAGCAAGCGCTCGAGGAGCTCGCCGTTCACGCCGGCCCGACGCCGGCGAGCAGCCCCCCGAACGACTCGCGGACAAGGCCGTCGAACTCCACGGGCAGCTCGCCGTTCGAATCGGCGAACTGGCGCAGGTGGAGGAGGAGCGCCGCACGTTCGTTCGCATCGCCGCTCTCCGGGGAGGCGTCACGGGAGATGCGCTCGAGGTCCCAGATGTTCCATTTCTGCGGCCCGCGCACCGGCATGCGGACGACCCGCTGTGGCGGAGGCGGAGGAGGTGGCGGCGGAGGCGGCGGCTCAGGAGGAGGCGCCGGCGCGGCGACCAGCGGCGCGCGGTCCAGCACGGGGATCGGTTCCGGCTCTGGTTCGGGTTCTGGTTCCGGCTCCGGCTCTGGTTCGGGCTCTGGTTCTGGTTCTGGCTCCGGCTCGGGCTCTGGCTCCGGTTCAGGCTCGGGATTCGGCTCCGGCTCGGGTTCATGAATCACAGCCGCTTCGACGAGCGGCTCGACGTCGGCGAGCGGCTCGGGCGCGGCGACGGGCTCGTGCTCCGGCTCGGGCTCGACGGCCGGAGGCTCGGGTGGCGCTTCGGCCGCGCGGCGGCGGAACGGACGGCAGGCGCCGTTTCGGCTTCGGCGCGACGGGCGGCACTACGACAACGGGTTCCGGCTCCGGCTCGACCACCGGCTCAGGCTCGGGCTCAACTACGGGCTCGGGCTCGAGCTGGCGGCGGAGGCTCTTCCACGACGACGGGCTCGGGAGCCGGCGCGGGCGCCTCGACGATCGTCTCCTCGATCGGCGGCGGAGGCGCGGGAGCCGGATCCGCGCCGAGGTTGAAGACGACGCGCTTGCGCCCCACGGGCACCCGCATCGAGTACTGGCGCGGCTGAGCGGGAGGCGCAGGTCGCGACCGCCACGGGTCGTTGTCGCGCTGCCAAAGGGTCCACTCGACAACGGATGCGACGAGCCAGGCGGCGATGACGCCGACGACGATCCAGACGGGCTCGACGTCGAGCAGGCCGAGGCCGAGCGCAACTGCGACGATCAGGCAGCCGAGCAGGAGCAGCCGGACGAGCGAGGTGCCGGGCACGCCTGAATGCTACGGAGACTTACGCGGTGTCGTCTTCGCCTTCGGCGGACTCGGCCTCTGCGGCCGGCTCGGCAGGCGAATCGTCCGCAGGCGCTGCGGGCGTGGGCTCGGGTTCCGGCTCGGCGTCCTGGGCTGCGACGACCGACGCGGTGACCGGCGTCTGGGGCGAGGCCGCGACGCTCTGCTGGGCGGCGAGAACGATCGCGTCGACGGCGGCCTGGACGGCCGCATCGCCGTGGCCGGCCGCTCCGAGGAGCTGCTCGGCGCCCTCGCGGGAGCGCTGGACGATGACCTGCGCCTGGGCCTGCGCCCACTCGAGCGTCTGCTCGACCTCGGCGCGGGCCGCGTTCGTGAGCTCGGTCGCCTGGTGGCGGGCCTGCTCGAGCAGCCGGGCGCCGGAGGCCTCCGCCTCGCGGAGCTCCTGCGCCGAGTCGCGGTTCGTCTTCGTCAGGATCTCGCGCGCCTCGTTGCGCGCCTCGTTCACGACCTCGATGCGCTGCCGCTCGGTCTCCTGGCGGATGCGCTGGATCTCGGACTCCTGCTGCGTGATCGACATCTGGCGCTCGCGGATCTCCTGCTCGCTGCGCGCGATCTGCTTGACCGCGGCCTCCTGGGCGTCGCGCTCGATCGTGTCGGCGAACTCGGAGGCGGCGCGCACCAGGTGGAGCGCGTCCATGCGCACGGCGTGGCCCGACGGCTCGGACGAGGCGCCACGCGGGGCGGCCTGGAGCACGCGGAGCTGCGCCTGCAGGGAGGTGACGTGACGGCGGTAGGCCTCGAACGCCTCCTCGACCCGCGCGCGGTCGTATCCCTCGGTGGCGACGGGAAGGTCTTGGGCCTGCGGAAGCGCAGTCAGCGCCTGCGCTGACGGAGCGCGCCGCGGATCGTTCGTGGACATGCTGTGAATCTCCTCGCTAGTGGGCCTGCGAACCAGTATTCCTACTGGTCGGCGCGGACGGCAAGCGGGTTTAGCTTTGCTTACGAAGCGTGATTCCGAGCTCGCGCAGAATCTCCTCCGGCATCGGCGTCGGAGCGCCGCTCAGCGGGTCGGATCCGCTGGAAACCTTTGGGAACGCGACGACCTCGCGAATGTTCGGCTCGCCGGCCAAGAGCGCGGCGAAACGCTCGATCCCCATCGCGAATCCGCCGTGCGGCGGAGCACCCATCTTCAGGGCGTCGAGCAGGAACCCGAACTTCTCCTCCAGCTCCTCGTCGCTCAGGCCGAGCGCGCGGAAGATCCGCTTCTGGATCTCCTGGTCGTGGATCCGGATCGAGCCCGAGCCGAGCTCCCAGCCGTTCCACACGAGGTCGTACGCCTCGCTGATCGCCTTGCCGGGGTCGCTCTCGATCAGCTCCTCGTCGCCGGCGCGGATGCCGGTGAACGGATGGTGCGAGAACGTGAAGCGCTCGTTCTGCCTCGTCCCACTCGAAGACCGGGAAGTCGATCACCCACAGGAACGCGTCCTTCTCCGGGTCGGCCAGCCCGAGCTCGCGGCCGAGGTGCGTGCGCAGGCCGCCGAGGACACGGCTGGTTGCGTGCCATGTGTCCGCGGCGAAGAGCACGGTCGAGCCCGGCTCGGCCTTGAAGTGCTCCAGCTCGGCGGCCGAGAGGAACTTGGCGATCGGCGAGCGCACCTCCCCGCTCTCGTCGTAGACGAGGTAGGCGAGGCCCTTCGCGCCCCACTCCTTCGCGAGCTCCTCGAGCCGGTCGAGCTCGGCGCGCGAGAACGCCTTCGGGACGGTCAGGTAGCGGACGGCCTCGGCGCTCGGAGAACACGCCGAACTCGGAGCTGCGCGTCAGCTCGGTGGCGTCCTCGATCTCGAGCCCGAAGCGCAGGTCGGGCTTGTCGGAGCCGTAGCGCGCCATCACGTCGTGCCAGGCGAGGCGCGGGAACGGGCGCGGCGGCGGCGTGCGGTCGAGCGCCTCGAACGACGCGACCACCGCCTCCTCGAGGACGTCGAGGACATCCTCGCGCTCGGCGAAGGCCATCTCGATGTCCAGCTGGCGGAACTCGAACTGCCGGTCGGCGCGCAGATCCTCGTCTCTCCAGCAGGTGGCGATCTGGTAGTAGCGGTCGAAGCCGCTGATCATGAACAGCTGCTTGAACACCTGCGGCGACTGGGCGAGCGCGAAGAAGCGGCCCGGCTGGAGGCGCACCGGGACGAGGAAGTCGCGCGCGCCCTCGGGCGTCCCCTTGATGAGGCTCGGCGTCCAGAGGTCGACGAAGCCGAGCTCCTCCATCCGGCGGCGGATCGCGCCGACGACGACTCCGGCCAGGCGGAGGTTGCGCTGCATCTGCCCGCGGCGCAGGTCGAGCCAGCGGTACTTGAGGCGCAGGTTCTCGTCGACGTTCTCCTCGTCCAGCTGGAACGGGAGCGGCGTCGCGCGGTTCAGGATCTCGAGGGTCGTCACCTGGAGCTCGATCTCGCCGGTCGGCAGGTTCGGGTTCACGGCGTCGGCGGCGCGCGGCGTGATCTCGCCCTCGGCGCGCAGGACGAACTCGTTGCGGATCTCGTGCGCGACCGCGGCAGCTTCGGGGGCGTGCTCGGGGTTGATGACGAGCTGGCAGATGCCGGTGTGGTCGCGGAGGTCGATGAAGACGAGCCCGCCGTGGTCGCGACGCGTGTCCGCCCAGCCGGCGAGGGTCACGCGGGAGCCGACCAGATCGGGCCTCGGCTCGCCGCAGTGCAGGTCACGCCATTTGCTCACTCTTGCTCCAGTCTCGGCTCGATGCGCGCGGGACACGCGCGCCTTTTCTCATTAGCGTTCACAGCGGGTGGTGGGCTGGGGTGCCCCGGACGGCGTCCGCAATTTGCGAAATCGCGATCGGCTCGCCCAGATCCTGGCCCCCGCTCCTCAGTGTGGCCGTTTCGCCCGTGACCCGCACGACGATGCGCGCGCCGAGGCGGCCGGCCTGGGTCATCTGGCCCTTCGCCGAGCGGCCGGCGTAGTCGGTGTCGCAGCGCAGACCGTCGCGGCGGAGCTTCGACAGCTCGACCAGCACGGCGGCGCGGTCGGCTTCCTCGTCCACGGCGAAGAAGACGTCGATGCCCGGCTCCTCCGCGGTCACGCCCGCGTGCTCGAGCGCCAGGATGAGCCGCTCGATGCCCGCGCCGAACCCGATGCCCGGCGTCGGCGGGCCGCCGATCTCCTCGATCAGGCCGTCGTAGCGCCCGCCGCCGGAGATCGTCCCGGCCTGGCCGCTCTCGTCGGGGCCGACGAACTCCCAGGTCGTGCGCGTGTAGTAGTCGAGCCCGCGCACGAGCGTCGGGTCGAGCACGTACTCGACGCCGTACGCGTCGAGGTAGCGGCGCACCTCTGCGAAATGCGCCTCGCACTCGGCGCAGAGCGAGTCGCCGATCTTGGGCGCGTCGTCGAACGCGGCCCGCACGCGCCGGGTTCTTCACGTCGAAGACGCGCAGCGGACTGGTCTCGCGCTTCTGCCGCGCATCGTCGTCGAGCACGTCCGGCGTTCGCGTCGAGCCAGGCGTTCAGCTTCTCCAGGTACGCCGGCCGGCAGTTCGCGTCGCCGATCGAGTTCAGCTGGAGCTCGAACGACTTCACGCCGAGCGTCTCGAGGAGCGTCCGGTAGTACTCGAGCACCTCAGCGTCGACGGCCGGGTCGGAGGAGCCGATCGCCTCGAGGGAGAGCTGCCAGTGCTCGCGGTAGCGGCCGCGCTGCGGCGCCGAGTACCGGTACATCGGCGCGATCGTGTAGAGCTTGACCGGCTGCGGATCGCGGTGCATCCCGTGCTCGACGTAGGCGCGGCAGATCGGCGCCGTGCCCTCGGGACGCAGCGTCAGCGAGCGGTCGCCGCGGTCGGCGAACGTGTACATCTCCTTCTGGACGACGTCCGAGCCGGCGCCCGACGTGCGCGCGAAGAGCTCCGTGTCCTCGAAGACCGGCGTCTGGATCGGCCGGTAGCCGTACTGCGCGCACAGGCGCTCCATCGTCCCCGTGACGAACCGCCAGAGCGGCTGGTCGGCCGGGACGATGTCGTGCGTCCCCTTCGGAGCTTCGATGCCGGTCACGACGCGCGGAGCTCGGCGAGAAACGGGTTCGTGGCGAGCTCGGCCCCGAGCGTCGTCGCAGGCCCGTGGCCGGGATAGACGATCGTTTCCGGGGGAAACCGGTCGGCGAGCGAGCGGATCGAGGCGAGCAGGACGTCCCAGTCGGCGCCGGGCAGGTCGGCGCGGCCGACCGAGCCTGCAAAGAGGACGTCGCCGGAGAAGAGCGCTTCGTCGGCGGCGTACGCGAGATGCGCGGGCGAGTGGCCCGGTACGCGGACGGTCTCGAACGAGATGCCCGCGAGCTCGAGCGTCTCGTCGCCGGCGAGCAGGACGTCGGGCGTGTACGGCCGGAAGCGTGACGCCCGGCGGCGTGTAGTCGTTCGACGTGCTCGAGCAGCATCCGCTCGTCCTGCGGCCATGTGGACCGGCGCGCCGGTTCCCTCGGCCAGGTCGGCGACGCCGCCGAGGTGATCCCAGTGGCCGTGCGTCACGAGGATGGCGACGCATTCGGCGCCGCGCTGGGCCAGCTCGAGGCGGATCTCGGCCGCGTCCGCGCCCGGATCGACGACGACCGCTTCGCTCGCGCCAGGGGTGCGGACGAGGTAGCAGTTCGTCCCGATCGGGCCGAGCTCGAGGCGCGTGACGTCAAGGGCCATCAGGCGGCTGAGTCTATCCGCGCGGGGTTACACTCCCCGGCCATGGAGAGCTGGTCGCTTCCGGAGATCCCGACACCGGAAGGAAGCCGCTCTCCGGTCGTCCTTCGCAGCGCCGACGAGGCCCGCGCCGTGCTCATCGGGCTCGACCCCGGACAGGAGCTCGGCGACCACCAGGTCAAGGAGCACGCCTGGATCGTCGTCGTCGAAGGACGCTGCCGAGTTCGAGGCCGACGGCGTCCGCGTCGACGCCGCTCCAGGAACGCTGCTGCACTTCGAGCCGGACGAGCGCCATGCGGTTCGCGCTCCCGAGGGCGCACGTCTGCTGCTCCTCCTCGCGCCGTGGCCCGGCGAGGGCCACTACCGCGGCGATCCGCCCGCTGCCGCGTAGCTACCGCTTGCCGGAGCCGTAGCGCTTCTGCGCCATGCGGTACACGAGCGAGTCCACGAGGAACATGAACGGGAGCAGGAACGCCAGGATGACGACGGTGTTCATGACGATCCCGACCGTGCTCAGCGTCTCCCGCCCGGTCGCGTAGACGAAGATGAAGACGAGCGGCGCGAAGATCGCGCCGCGGCGGGCGATGCGTTGCAGCGACGGCTTCGGAACGACCCGGCCGCGGCGGTCGATGAGCTCGCCTGTCGGGCTCGCCGCCTCCTTCGCCTTGGGCGCGTTCAGCTCGCTGAGGCGGGGCGCGCTCTCCTCCTCGCCGTCCTCTCCCTCGAGGACGTACTCGTACTCGTGGCGCTGGAGCTTTTCGCGCTTGCGTCGCTGCTTGCGGGAGGGCATGCGTCGATTATGCCCGGGTCTGGCCGGCCTACCGGGTCCAGGCGACCGCGCCGGACTCGATGACGACGGCGATCTCGGGCCCGCCGAGGTGGTAGGCGAGGTAGCGCCAGTCGGGCGTGTCGAGGAGGACGACGTCGGCGGCATACCCCGGTGCGAGCCGTCCGCGGTCGGGACGGCCGAGGACGTGCGCGGCGTTCACCGTGCACGCCGCGAGCGCCTCGGCCGGCGCGAGACCGATCTGGGTGCAGGCGAGGTTGCACGCGATCGGGAGGCTCTCCGAGAACGCGCTCCCCGGGTTGAAGTCGGTCGCGAGAGCGACTGCCGCGCCGGCATCGACGAGCGCGCGGCCGGGCGGCATGGGACGGCCGAGGGTGAGTGCTGCGATCGGGAGGAGCACCGCGGTGACGTCGCTCTGCGCCAGCGCCTGACGCCCGCGTCGCCCGTCGCCTCGAGGTGGTCGACGCTCCGCGCGCCGAGCTCGATCGCGAGGTCGACCCCGCCGGCCTCGGTGAACTGGTCCGCGTGGAGGCGCAGCGCGAGCCCATGCTCGGCGCACGCCTCGAGGTAGCGGCGCGCCTGCACCGCGTCGAAGGCGCCCTGCTCGAGGAAGACGTCCGCCGCCTCGGCGATCTCCGCCGCCTCCGGGAGCACCTCGGCGAGCGCGAAGTCGAGGTAGGCGTCCGCGTCGGCGAACTCGGGCGGCACGGCATGGGCGCCGAGCCAGGTCGGGACGCCGCCGGCGTCTCGGACCGCGCGGAGCTGCGCGAGCTCGGTGTCGCGGTCGAGCCCGTAGCCCGACTTGCCCTCGAAGGTGGTCGTGCCGCTCGCGCGCATCCAGGCGCGGTGGCGCTCGACGGCAGTCCGCAGCTCGTCCTTCGACGCCGCCCGGGTCGACCGGACCGTCGACAGGATCCCACCACCGGCAGCGTGGAGCTCCTCGTACGACGCGCCGCCCGAGCGCAACTCGAACTCCCCCGCTCGGTCGCCCGCGAAGGCGGGGTGCGTGTGGCAGTCGACGAGCCCGGGGATCGCCGCGCGGCCGCGCCCGTCCACCTCGACGACGTCGCCGTCGAGCGGTCCGAGGTCGCGCATCCGCCCCACGTCGGCGATGACGCCGTCGCGGGCGAGGACGTACGCGTCCTCGACGATGTCGAGCCGGCCGAGCGCCTCGCCGCGCAGGGGCGCCTCGCTCCCCGCCGGGGAGACCGCCTGGGCGAGGTCGCGGACAAGGAGCGTCGACACGGCGCGGCGTCGCCTAGGCGTCGCGCCCGGGAAGCGCCACGCCCTGCTCGGCGGCAGCGTCGAGCGCCTCGTCGTAGCCCGCGTCGGCGTGGCGGATCACGCCCATGCCGGGATCCGACGTGAGCACCCGCTCGAGCCGCGCAGCCGCCTCGTCGGTGCCGTCCGCGACGACGACCATGCCGGCGTGGATCGAGTTGCCGATCCCGACGCCGCCGCCGTGGTGGACGCTGACCCACGTCGCGCCCGCCGCCGTGTTCACGAGCGCGTTCAGGATCGGCCAGTCGGCGATGGCGTCGGAGCCGTCCCGCATCGCCTCCGTCTCGCGGTAGGGCGAGGCGACCGAGCCCGCGTCGAGGTGGTCGCGGCCGATGACGATCGGAGCGCTGACCTCGCCGGAGCGGACGAGCTCGTTGATCGCGAGCCCCGCCTTCGCGCGGGCGCCGTAGCCGAGCCAGCAGATCCGCGCGGGGAGCCCCTGGAACGCCACCCGGTCGGCTGCGAGCTCGAGCCACCGCTGGAGCAGCGGGTCGTCCGGGAAGAGCCGTCCGAGCATCGCGTCGATGGCCGCGATGTCGGCCGGGTCACCGGAGAGCGCGGCCCAGCGGAAGGGCCCGACGCCGCGGCAGAAGAGCGGCCGGATATAGGCCGGGACAAAGCCCGGGTATGAAAACGCCTCCGTGACGCCGGCCGATAGGGCCTCCCCTCGCAGGTTGTTGCCGTAGTCAAAGACATTGGCACCTGCGCGGAGGTACTCGAGCATTCCGTGCACATGTGTTGCGATTGAGGCACTGGTTTGTTGCAGATACCTGTCCGGATCGGACAGTCGCAGCGCCGCGGCCTCCTCGACCGAGTAGCCCGACGGGGATGTAGCCGTTCAGCGGATCGTGGGCCGCGGTCTGGTCGGTGACGAAGTCGAACGGCTCGCCGCGGCGGGCGAGTTCCGGGACGACATCGGCCGCGTTTCCGAGCAAGCCGACCGACAGCGCGCGCCCTTCCGACGCCGCAGCACGAATCCGCGCAAGCGCGTCGTCCAGGGACTCGGTCGCCTCGTCCAGGTAGCGCGTCTCCAGCCGCCGCTCGATCCGCGTCGGGTCGACCTCGACGCAGAGGATCGCCGCGCCCGCCATCGTCGCCGCGAGTGGCTGCGCGCCGCCCATGCCGCCCAGCCCGGCCGTGAGGATCGTCCGCCCGGAGAGATCCGCGGACCCGTAGTGCTTCTCCCCCGCGGCCGCGAAGGTCTGGTACGTGCCCTGGAGGATCCCCTGGGTGCCGATGTAGATCCAGCTGCCGGCGGTCATCTGGCCGAACATCGTCAGCCCGAGCGCCTCGAGCCGGCGGAACTCGTCCCAGGTCGCCCAGTGCGGCACGAGCAGCGAGTTGGCGATCAGAACGCGCGGCGCGTCGCGGTGCGTGCGGAAGATCCCGACCGGCTTGCCGCTCTGCACGAGCAGCGTCTCGTCCTCCCCGAGATCCAGAAGCGAGCGAACCAACGCACGAAGCGCAGCCGGCGAACGCGCCGCCTTGCCCGAGCCGCCGTAGACGATCAGCTCCTCGGGATGCTCCGCGTTCTCCGGATCGAGGTTGTTGAGCAGCATGCGGAGCGGCGCCTCGGTCGCCCACGACTTCGCGAGGAGCTCGGTCCCGCGCGGCGCCCGGACGGCGCTGAGATCGCCGACGAGCTGCTCGACGAGCGCGTCGTGCACGCCGACGCTCACGCGAGCGCTCCGATCTCGGCCTCGACCGCCGCGCCGATCGCGCCCGAGCGGATCGCCTCGGCCACACGCTCGATGTCCGCGGAGATGGAGCGGTCCTCGGTGACCGCGTCCGAAAGACCCCGCACGGCCCGGTGCGCGGCCCGCGACCCGGCGCCCGGCTCGAGCGGCGCGAGGAACTCCACGCCCTGTGCGGCCGCGAGCAACTCGATCGCGACGGCCCGCTCGGAGTTCGCGAGCACCTGCCAGCATGTGAGCCCGGACGCGTTCCCCATCGAGACGTGATCCTCCTGGCCCGCGCTCGTCGGGATCGAGTCGACGCTCGCGGGATGCGCGAGCACCTTGTTCTCGCTGACGAGCGACGCGGCCACGTACTGCGGAATCATGAACCCGGAGTTCAGCCCGCCGTCGGGAGTGAGGAACGCCGGCAGCCCGTTCGAGAGCGACGGGTTCGTCAGCCGCTCGACGCGGCGCTCGGAGATGCTCGCCAGCTCGGCGATCGCGATCTTCATCGTGTCGAGCGCGTAGGCGATCGGCTGGCCGTGGAAGTTCCCGTTCGACACGAGCTCGCGCGACTCGACGAAGACGAGCGGGTTGTCGGTCGCGGCGTTCACCTCGACGGCGACCACGCCCTCCGCGTAGGCGATCAGGTCGCGGCTCGCGCCGTGCACCTGCGGGGCGCAGCGCAGCGAGTACGCGTCCTGCACCTTGTCGCACCAGCGGTGCGCCTCGATGATCGCCGAGCCGTCCACGAGCCGCAGCACGTTCGCGGCGGAGTCGATCTGGCCCGGGAACGGACGCAGCGCCTGGATCTCCGGGCGGAAGCGCGACCTTGGAGCCCTGGAGCGCCTCGAGCGAGAGCGCGCACGCGATGTCCGCGGCGGCGGCCAGGCGCCGGGCCCGCACGCAGCCGAGGGCGCCCATGGCGCTCATGAACTGCGTGCCGTTGATGAGCGAGAGCCCTTCCTTCGCCTGCGGGCGGATCGGTTCGAGGCCGACGCGCGCGAGCGCCTCGCCGCCGGGGAGCAGCTCGCCCTCGACGGTCGCGAACCCCTCGCCGACGAGCGGCAGCGCGAGGTGCGCCAGCGGAGCGAGATCGCCGGACGCGCCGACCGACCCGCGGCTCGGCACGAGCGGCAGGAGCCCGCGGTTCAGGCACTCGAGAAGCAGCTCGACGGTGCCGAGCGCGATCCCCGACGTCCCCTTCGCGAGCGCGTTCGCCCGCAGCAGCATGGCCGCGCGGACGACCTCGTCCGGGTACGGCTCCCCCACGCCGCACGCGTGGCTGCGCAGCAGGCGGAGCTGAAGCTCCTCGGACTGCTCCGGAGGAATCGTCTTCGAGACGAAGCGGCCGAAGCCGGTGTTGATCCCGTAGGTGTGCTCGCCGGTCGAGCTCGCCGCCACCTCGTCCACGAGGTCGCGCGCCGCGCGGATGCGCCCGCGCGCGAGGTCCGAGAGCCCCGCATCCACGCCGTCGACCGCAACGGCCCAGACGTCGGCCGCGGTGAGGTCGTCACCGGTGAGCGAGATGGACACGCGGTGAGTCTAGGAGGGTTCAGCGGGACGAGCTTCGCCTACGGGGTGCGCTGGGCGGTGCGAGGCAAGGAGGCCTGCCGCGTTCGTATCGGGAATACGGGCGCGGCACGCAGACGCCGCATCGCGCCGTCCAGCGTGGTCCGGGGGCCCAAGCTCGTCTCGTTGAGCCCTCCTAACGACCGCGGGCCCCGGTCGCATTGAGCGACGCGGGGCCCGCTGAGCCGAGGTGAGGTGTCGTCCCTAGCGGACGTACACCTTCCCGGACTTCAGGTTCTGCTCGACCGTCTCGGTCCCGTTCCACTTGGACGAGAAGAGCAGCTTGCTGCCGTTCCACAGCGTGACGCCGATGGAGTCCTTCGTGCCGTGCGAGACCCTGTCGGTCAGCGTGACCCGCAGAGAGAGCTTGCTCGCGACGGTCGACGTCTTCCACCACTTCGTGACGTCGACGAGCTTCGCGGTCATGCGGATGTCCGCGAGCCCGTAGCACTTCGAGCTCGTCGGGCCGTTGCACGAGTCGCCGTTGGGCTTCTCGAAGTCGACGCCGAGCGAGTCGAAGTCGTCGCTCTTGATCAGATACGTCTTGCCACCCGACTTGAACGTGATGTCGACGTGGCCGCTCAGGCTCTCCTTGTGGCGCCAGTCGTGCCAGCGATCGCGCTTGCCATCGCGGTACTTGACGCTCAGGCCGAAGCCCATCTTGGAGCCGTTCGTCGCCTTGTAGATGCCGGCGGAGCTCGTCATCACGGTTTCGCCTGCGCCCGCGATGTACGTGTCGTCCGGCTCTGCGACCTCGACGACCTGATCCTCTTCGCCGGTGTAGTAGCCGCCGACGACGATGTCGATGTCGTGCATTCCGATCCCGAGGACGACGGTGCACGACGCGACGCCGTTGGCCAGGTTCCCGTTCTGAAGCGAGACGGGGAGCGGGCCGCAGAGCACGGTCGAGCCCTCCATGAAGGTGATCGTCGCGTTGCGGACGTCACCGATGGAACCGTCGGTCTCCTGGATCGTCGCCCGCAGGAGCACCTTCTCGTAGTGCTTCTTCGCGGGTACGAACGTGATCTCGTCGCCTTCGTAGCCGATCTCGATGTCGGCCTCCTGCGCGACGACGATGTCGAACGTCGTGGACGTCGATGCGCCCGCCTCGTCCGTCACGGTCACGGTCACCGGGTAGGTGCCCGGCGCCGCCGTGATCGTGCCGCCGACCGTCCAGGTGTGCGTGCCCGGATCGGCCGTCGGGCCCGAGACCGTTCCGCTCGTCAGCGTGGCGCCGGCCGGAAGCCCGGTTGCGGTCGCCGTGAGCTGGGAGCCGAGCGAGTCGGGATCGGTGGCGAGGATCGTCACCGGAGCCATGGGATCGCTGTACTCCACCTGCACCCCGCCCGCCGGCGCGTCGTTCGTGACGGTCGGCGTCGCGTGGATGGTGAAGTCGGTGTTCGAGATGTCGAAGTAGACGTTGCCGAGCGCCTCGACCTTGATCCGAGCGTGAGCCGAGCCGTCGTACGGCAGGGTCACGGCCTCGGAGCCGTCGTTCGGCGTCGATGCGGCGAGCACGTACGGGTACGTGAGGCCGCCGTCGAGCGACAGGCTGATCTTGACGTCGGTGGTCGAGATGGGCGGCAGGTCGGTGCCCGCCACATCCCATGTGACCGTCTGGGTCGAGAGCGCCTCGTACGTCACCGCGGTGCTCTGTGACGTGACGAGGAACGGACCCGTTGCCGGCGTGAGGAGCAGGGTCGTGTCGCCCGCGTTCACGCCGCCCTTCAGGTCACGGGCGGTCAGGCGGAAGTGGAGCGACAGCGGGGTCGCGTTCGTCCCGGCGAAGCCGACGTAGTCGGACGTCGGGAGGAACTCCGCGAAGCACTCCTTGACCGGAATCGGCACCGGCGGGGCGATCGGCCCGACCGGGCAGGCGCCGGTAACCGCGTTCGTGTTGTTGTCGAGGATCTGCTGGAGATCCGGGAACACGCGCGTCGGCGAGTCGGTCAGGTGGTTCTCGCCGGGCGAGTTGTAGAGGAGCGTGTCCGACTCCGACATGGTCGCCGACTTCGGGAACATGGCGAAGAGCGGACCGTTCGTCTTGACGTTGTTCATGAGCGAGGTGCCCGCGGCGCCGCCGCGGTCGTTCTGCTCCCAGCTGTAGAGGAGCGGATCGCTGTCCGCGTCGGTGGCCGAGCCCGTGAGGGCGAACGGCGTCCGCAGCGGGATCTGGTACTGCAGCGGAGCGGTGACGGCCGGGATCGCGTTGCCGGTGGGCGTGATGATCCCGCCCTTGTTCCAGACCGGTCCGCCCCAGTCGAACTCGCGGACCCAACCGGATGCACCTGCGGACAGGTTCTCCAGGCCGAACCGCGCGGGCACGTCGGTCATGGCGAGCGTGCCGGCGTACGTGACCTGGAAGCCCTGGCTGCCGGGCGCGCCGGCGCCGCCGAAGCCAGCGACCGTGACGGTCGCACCGGCCGGCAGGAGCGGCAGGAGCGCCGCCTGGATCGTCGCGGCGTTGTAGTTCGTCCCGTTCGTGATCACCGTCGGCGAGGTCACGCCGTTGTAGGAGATCTGGAACGAGTCGAACGCGCCGCCGTGGTTCGTCTCCTCGATCGAGCCGAAGCACCCGCCGCAGGACAGCCCGGAGAAGGTCACCGGGGTGACGTCCGTGTTGGCGAGGGCGCCGCCGAACGTGATCGTGAAGCCGGTCGACGCCGTGCCCGTGACCACGACGTTGCCGGCGCCGGTGAGCGCCGACAGGGCCGTCGTGACGTTCGCGGCGTTGTACTGGACGCCGCCGTTTCCGATCAGGACGGTGTCGCTGCCGCCGTAGCTCAGCCGGAACGGCGAGGTGAACGTCATCGTTCCGCCGCCCGAGTTCGGAAGGCCCGCCGTGGCGGAGACGAACTCGAAGCTGCGCGGCGTCGGGACCGCGGTGATCGTCACCGGGGTCGCCTGGTTGTACCCGGCGTTCCCGGCTCCGGCGATCGTGACCTGGTCGCCGACCGAGCGGTTGTGGACCAGCGTCGTCCGGACGGTCACGGTGTTGCCGACCTCGGTGAGGCCGGGAGCGTTCAGCGTGATCGTCCCGCCGCCGGTCCTCGGGAGGCCGGCAATCGGGTTCGTCAGCGTGAACGCCCTCGTGGTGAGGACGGTGTCGACCGTGAACGTGCCGTTGTAGCCGGCGTCGCCCGCGCCCGCGATGGTGATCGAGTCACCCGGCTGGAGCGTGTGCGTGCCGCCGGCCGCGCCGGTCGAGACCGTCACGGTGTTGCCCGACTCCGAGAGCCCGCCGAGCTGCGTCGCGCTGGGCGCGGCGCCGATCGCAACCGTGAGCGGCTGGATCGCGTTCGTCGGCGCGAAGCCCGGCCCGAACGTCGCGACCTGGACCTCGTTCCCGCCGCCGAAGTGGCGAAGCGCGGCGGACTGGACTTCGTTGATGGCCGCCTGGTTCGACGACGTGTAGGTGGAGATCTCCTGGAGGCTGCGCTGCGAGAAGTACGGGTCGCTGTGGGGCGAGAGGTCGTCGGTCGCGCAGATGCCTGCGTAGGCCATGATCGACGAGCCGGAGCCCGGCTCGACCGAGGTGGCCTGGCTGCGGTTCCCGCCCGAGCAGTTCAGCTGCGTCCCGTTGAACGGGTGGTTGCCGCTGAACTGATGGCCCATTTCGTGGGCGACGTAGTCGATCGCGTAGAAGTCGCCGATCGGTGTCGGGATGCCCGTGCAGCCGCCCGACTTGTTCGCGCGGCCGACCACGCCGAGGTTGGCGACGCCGCCGCCCGGCTGTCCGAGAGCGAGGTGGCCGATGTCGAACTCCTGGGCACCGACGATCTGGCCTGCGACGATCCGGTTGCGCCCGAGGTTCGAGCAGCCGGTCACGTTCGCCTGTGCGTAGCACGGAGCGGCGCCGCACGGGCCGTTCGGGGCGATTGCGTCCGCCCACGTGTTCAGGTTCAGGAGGTCGGTCTGCGCGATCAGCTGGATCGCGATGGACAGGTCGTCCTCGTACACCTGGCTGACGCGGTTCATGAGCGCGACCTTGGCCGGCGTCACGTTCGCGGGCCCACCGTGGTAGGCGGAGTAGCCCGGATCGGTCATGAGCGCGAGCCGGTAGGTGCGCAGCACGTCGCCGGTCGGCGGGTCGGACGTGGGATCGTCATCCCGGACGACCTGGTAGCTCGTCTGCGCCTCCGCGTCGCCGGCGCTCGCCGTGACGATGCGGACGTCGAGCTTCCCGTCCGGATCGGCGACGAAGCTCGCCGAGAAGGAGCCGGAGCCGTCGGCGGTCGCAGCGACCGTCCGTGTGGCGGCGTTGCCCTCCGGGTCGGAGATCTCGAGCGAGACCGAGGCGTTCTCGTCAAAGCCGGCTCCGTTCACGGTGACCGTGTCGGAGGCGTGGTAGTAGCCCTTGTCCACCGAGAGATCCGGGGCGTGCGCGTCACGCTCGATGAACTGGTTCGTGTCCCTGGGCATGGCGCGCCCGAAGTAGCTTGCGTACACGCTCTGGTTCGCGATCGAGAACGGATCGATGTACCAGGCGCCGCCGGACGACCGGACGGAGGCATGGAAGCCGATCCGCGAGATGTCGGCGTGGATCGTGGCCGTCTTGTCGTCGAGCCCGCGGCCGCTGAACGTCCCGATGTCGGGATGCTTCGCGGCGAGGCCCGGCGCCATGAGCTGCGACTGCCGGATCGCGAACCGCTGGAACTTGCCGTTCGGGTCGGGCAGCGAGATGACGAGCTCGGCACTCGAGTCCGATGCAGGTGCCGCTGCGAGCTTCGCCTCCAAATTCTGTTTGTTGAGCGTGAAGGCCTGGAGGTCGCTGGCCGCGATCGCGGTCTTGCCCTTCGCGTTCGTAAAGGCCGAGTCCGACTTCAGCTGCCAGACGCCCTGGACGGTGGCGCCCATCCGCGCGCTGCGCGGCCGACGACGGCAGCGCCGTCGCGACAACCGCAAGCGTGACGAGACCAAGAATCGCTGCGGCGACGCGCTTCCGCGACGCCTTGCGTGTCGATCCATGCATCGCAAATCCCCTTGTTCGAGTTCTCCCCCGCACACACCCCCACGGCTGGGGCGCGCCGACACGTGTCAGCGGTCCCGTCCCGGGTGCGCAATCTTCCGTCAGCGAAGGGGCAGGGTCAAGCGTTTTCGAGCAGGCGCAGCTCGAGGATCTTCCCTGCATCGAGCGCTTCGAGGCGCAATGCGGCGCCCGCTGCGCAAAGCGCAGCCCCGGCCGGGATGAGCCCGACAAGCTCGCTCCCCGCAACCTCGATACCGCGCGCCAACGCCTCGGCCTCGATTGCCGCCACGATCTCGGCCAGCGGCGCGGAGCGCCAGTCGGTCACGTTCATGCTCACCTGCGAGAGCCCGGCGCGCGGAAGGGCGAGGCCGAGCGCCCGCAGGCCCGGGAACCCGCCGCCGCTTTCTCGCACGAGCGCCGCGATGTCGCGTGCCGCCTTCGGATCCTCGGCGCGCAGGTTCACGTTGAAGGCGATGAGCGGCGGGCGGACGCCGACGAGCACCGCGCCCGCGGTGGGATGCGGCTCAGCGGGGCCGCGGTCGGGGGCGATTCCCTCGAGGCCGGCGCTGCGGAAGAACCTCGGCTCGCGCCCGTCCTCGGTCAATCGGCCGTAGAAGTAGACCGGGACGCCGAGCGCCGCGATGCGGTCGGCCACGGCCAGCGCCGCCTCGCGCGCGAGGGACTCGTCCTCGGGGCGCAGGTAGACGAGCGGCACGACATCCACGGCGCCGACGCGCGGATGCGCGCCCTCGTGCTCACGCAGGTCGATCAGGCCGATCGCCGCCTCCACCCCGGCCGCGAGCGTCTCGACGAGTTCCTCCGCGGAGCCGACGAGCGTGAACACCGAGCGGTTGTGGTCGGCGTCGGAGTGCACGTCGAGGAGCCGCGCCGGCGCCGAGAACGCCTCGCGCAGCGCCTGCCAGCTTCGCCGGGTCGCGTCCCTCCGAGACGTTCGGGACCGATTCGAGCATCACACGCGCGAGAGCCTGAGGACGGAGAGGACGGCCAGCGCGAAGATCACGACGTCCGACCCGACGCACCAGATGCAGATCGCGTCGATCACGGCGATCTGGAGGTAGAGCAGGTACGCGGCGAAGACGGCGCCGGCGAGCGAGAGCCCGGCGCAGATCGCCGCGGCGGCCTGTCCCGCGCGAAAGGACGTCGCGAGGATCGCCAGGTAGTTCAGAAGGCCGAGGAACGCGACCGGAATCCCGACCACCTCCGAGTACTTCGACGACTGCACCTTCTCGCAGCCGCCCGTCTTGCAGGCCGGGAGCTCCCCGATGAAGCGGACGTAGCTCAGGTAGCCCGCGATGCCCACACCGACGAGCGCGAAGATCGCGATCGCCCGCCGCAGGCGCGTCTCGGTCACGAGTTGAGCAGGGCCTCGATCTGCTCGCGCAGGCCGTCGGCGTCGAGCGAGTCCGGGCTGCACGCGCTCGAGCGAGCCGCCGGTCTTCCCGAGCAGGAACGACGGGGTCGAGTCGATCCCCTTCTCGTTCGCCTCGGTCGCGGCCGCGTCGATCACCTGCTGCGGCCCGTCCCCCGCCGCGTCGCTCAGCATCTGGTCGGCGTCGAGCCCGGGAATGGAGCGGCCGAGCGCGGCGATGAACTCGGACGAGAACCAGCCGGAGTTCTCCGCGCCCTGGTTTCGGTAGATCAGGTCGATCGCGTTCCACGCCTTCCCCTGCTCCCCCGCGGCGACCGCGATCTCGGCCGCCGACTGCGACTCGTTCCCGATGAACGTGAGCGGACGGAACTCGATGCGCATCTGCCCGGTGCGGACGTAGTCCTCGACGTAGACCGGCAGCGCCTCCCGCGCCCACTGGGCGCAGAACGGGCACTGGAGGTCGGCGAACTCGACCAGCGTGACGGGCGCGTCGGGATCGCCGAGCGAGACGCCGTCCTGCGGGATGCCGTCGAGCATGGCCTCGACCTCGTCCGCGAAGGCGAGCTCGCCGCTCGCCGTGGTCTCCGGGGCCGGGTCCGAGCTGGCGCCGAACTTGGATGCGCCGATGAGCACGCCGCCCAGCACCGCGGCGATGCCGAGCGCGATCGCGACCCACGCCCAGGTCGGCATCCCGCCGCCCGAGCCCTTCGCCCGCACGGGCGGAGGCGCGTTGCGCTGAGCCCTGATCCGCTTGCCCTTGGACACGGAATGCATTCTGCGGTTTTCCGCCGGAGGGCGCGGCAGCAGCCCGGAAGCCCAGGGCTACACTCGACGTTCTCTCCATGGTGAACCCGGCGCCTCAATCTCCCCCGTTTCGTCAGACCTTCGTCCGCCTGCTCGGGTTCCTGCGCCCCTACCGCTGGTCGCTCGCGTTCTCGATCGTCCTCGCGATCGGCTCGATGGCCGTGGCGCTCGCGATCCCCTGGATCATCGGCGACGCGATCGACAACGCCCTGCCGCAAGGGGACCGGCGCGAGCTGACCATGCTCGTCGTGGCGATCGTCGTCCTCGGCCTCGCCCGCGCGGTCATGCTCTCGGGCCGGCGCCTCATCGCCGGACGCCAGTCGCTCGGCGTCGAGTTCGACCTGCGCAACGCGCTCTACTCGCACCTCCTGCGCCTGTCGTGGGGCTACTTCGACCGCCACCAGACCGGGCAGCTCATGTCGCGGGCCACGGTCGACCTCCAGGCGGTGCGCTTCTTCCTCGGCTACGGCCTCATCTTCTTCGGCCAGCACATCCTCACCGTGGTCGCCGTGGTCGCGATCCTCTTCCTCTACGACGTGGAGATCGCGCTCATCGCCCTCGCGATCACGCCCGTGCTCGTCGCGATCGCCTACCAGTACTCGCGCGCCTCGCACCCGATCCTGAAGGACGTCCAGCAGCGGATGGCCGACATGACGACGGTGGCCGAGGAGAACATCGTCGGCGTGAACGTCGTCAAGGCGTTCGCGCAGGAGCCGCGCGAGGAGCAGAAGTTCTCCGACCGCAACGAGGCCGTGTTCTCGCAGTCGATCCAGGCGACGCGGCAGCGCGCGATCTACGTGCCGCTGCTCTCGTTCCTGCCGCTGCTCACCCAGGCCGCGGTGCTGCTCGTCGGCGGCCGCCGGGTGATCGCGGGCGACCTCGAGCTGGGCCAGTTCATCTCGATCAACATCTACGTTCTCATGCTGATCATGCCGCTGCGCATGCTCGGCATGTGGATCGGCTCGAGCCAGCGCGCGGTCGCGTCCGGCGAGCGGATCTTCGAGGTGCTCGACGAGCCCGAGGAGACGGCCGAGAAGCCCGATGCGCTTCCGCTGCCGGCCGGTGAAGGGCGCCTGCAGTTCGAGGGCGTCACGTTCGGCTACGACCCGGAACGGCCCGTGCTCACCGGCATCTCGCTCGACATCGCGCCCGGCTCGACCGTGGCGCTGATCGGCCAGACGGGCTCGGGCAAGACGAGCCTCACGTCGCTCGTGCCGCGCTTCTACGACGTCCAGGAAGGACGGGTGCTCCTCGACGGCGCCGACGTGCGCGACCTCCAGATCGGCGACCTGCGCCGCTCGATCGCGATCGTCGCCCAGGATCCGTTCCTCTTCTCCACGACGGTGCGCGAGAACATCGCGTTCGGCGCGCCCGAGGCAACGGATGACGAGGTCGAAAATGCAGCGCGCATGGCCCAGGCGCACGACTTCGTCGCGGCGCTCCCCGACGGCTACGCGACGGTGATCGGCGAGCGCGGCGTCACGCTCTCAGGCGGCCAGCGCCAGCGGATCGCGATCGCCCGCGCCATCGTCATGAACCCGCGCGTGCTGATCCTCGACGACGCGACCGCCTCCGTGGACGCGACCACCGAGGCGCAGATCCGGCTCGGCCTGCGCGAGGCGATGAAGGGCCGCACGACGCTGATCGTCGCGCACCGCCTCTCCACCATCTCCCTCGCCGACGAGCTGGTCGTCCTCGAGCACGGCCGGATCGTCGCCCGCGGCAGCGCCGACGAGCTCTCCGAGACGAGCGACGTGTACCGCCAGATCGTCTCGCACGGCCTGGCCGAGACGAAGTTCGTCACCGAAGCGGAAGAGGCGACGGCGTGAGAGTCCATCAGCCGGGGTCGCACCTCCTGGACCCGCGCGGGACGAAGGTGGACGACTGGAGCTGGGAGCGCACCGTCCGACGCGTCGGCGTGCTCGTCCGCCTGACCAAGCCCTACCGCGCGAAGACGACCCTCGCCGTCGTCTCCCTCCTCGCCGCGACGGCCACGGCGCTCGCCCCGCCCTACCTCGCGAAGGTCGCGATCGACCAGGGCATCGAAGACGCCGATCTCACGGCGCTCACGTGGATCGTGGTCGCGTTCCTCGTCGTCGGCGTCCTCAACTGGGGCACGTCGATGGCGCAGACCTACTACACGGGCTGGGTCGGCGAGCGGATCCTCACCGACCTGCGCAAGAAGCTCTTCCGCCACCTGCAGCGGCTGTCGCTCGGTTACTTCGAGCGCAACCGCGCCGGCGCGATCATCTCGCGGATCACGAACGACGTGGAGGCGCTCGACCAGCTCGTCACCGACGGCGTCACGAGCCTCGTCCAGAACTCGCTGATGCTGATCGGCTCGGCCGTGATCCTCTTCTTCCTCGACTGGCGGCTCGCACTCGCCGCACTGATCGTCTTCCCGGTCATGAGCCTCGCCACCGCGTTCTTCCGCCGCCGGTCGGCCCGCGCGTACCGCCGCGTGCGCGAGCGCCTCGGCGCGGTCACGGCGTCGCTGCAGGAGGACATCTCGGGCGTCCGCGTCCTCCAGGCGTTCCACCGGGAGGAGCGCAACGAGAAGCTCTTCCGCGAGGTGAACGACCACTACCGCGAGGCGAACCAGGAGACGGTCGTGCTCTCCGGCGTCTACTTCCCGTTCGTCGACTTCCTGTCGTCGCTCGCGACCGCGATCGTCCTCGGCTACGGCGGCTACCTCGTCTTCGACAACTCGATGTCGATCGGCACGCTGTTCGCGTTCATCGGCTACCTGTCGAACTTCTTCGATCCGGTCCAGCAGCTCTCGCAGCTCTACAACACGTTCCTCGCCGCGGTCGCCGCACTCGACAAGATCATCGACGTGCTCGACGAGGAGCCCGAGATCCTGGACTCGGACGGCGCGACCGAGCTGGCGCAGATCGAGGGCCACGTCGCGTTCGAGAACGTCCGCTTCGGCTACGGCCAGGGCCCGGAGGTGCTCCACGGGATCTCCCTCGACGTCGCCGCGGGCACGACGGTCGCGCTGGTCGGCCACACCGGCGCGGGCAAGTCGACGATCGCGAAGCTCCTCTCGCGCTTCTACGACCCGCGCGAGGGCGCGATCACGATCGACGGCACCGACCTTCGTGCGGTTACCCAGGCGAGCCTGCGCCGCCAGCTCGGCATCGTCCCGCAGGAGGGCTTCCTCTTCGCGGGCTCGGTGCTCGAGAACATCCGCTTCGCCCGGCCCGACGCGACACCCGAAGAAGTAGCCGCCGCCGCGAACGCGGTCGGCGCGCACGAGTTCATCATGGGCCTCGAGGACGGCTACGAGACGCAGGTCGCCGAGCGGGGAACGAGGCTCTCGATCGGCCAGCGCCAGCTCGTCGCGTTCGCCCGGGCCCTCCTCGCCGACCCGCGCATCCTGATCCTCGACGAGGCCACGTCGAGCGTGGACATCGGAACCGAGCGCCGCATCGAGGAGGCGCTCGCGACGCTCCTCGCCGGCCGCACCGCCTTCATCATCGCCCACCGCCTTTCCACGATCCGCAGCGCCGACCTGATCGTCGTCTTGGAGCACGGCGTCGTCGTGGAGCAGGGAACGCACGACCAGCTTCTCGCGCGCGAGGGCCGCTACCTGGCCCTCTACGGCGACTGGGCAACCGAAGCCGCCTAGCCCGCTACCATCCGCGTCCGCATGAGCGGCCCGGACAAGAAGAAGCGCAGCCTTCCGCTGGGAGTGATCGCGATCGCCGTCGCGGCGCTCGTGGCGCTCGCGGTGGTCGGCTTCTTCGTCCTGTCGGGCTCCGACGACTCCGCACCGGACAAGACGACCCTCGCCGAGCTCCCCGCTGAGCCCGGCGTGATCGCGCTCCAGCTCCAGGGCATCTGGAAACGGGCCTTCGACGCCGAGTCGCGCACGTACGAGGACGTGGGCATCAAGGCGCTGTCCGACGCCGCCGACGCCCCCACCACCTGCAAGCAGGACGCCGGCAACGAGGTCTCGTTCTACTGCGTCGAGAACCAGACGCTCTACCTCGACGGCGCCTTCCTCGAGGAGGTCGACACCGAAGGCGGTGCGCTGGCCCGCGCCTACGTCGTCGCGCACCTCATGGGCCACCACGTCCAGGAGGTGCTCGGCATCTACGAGAAGGCCGTCCAGCAGCAGACGGGCTCCCCGGACGACGTCCCGCTCGTACGCCGCCAGCTCGAGCTCGAGGCCGACTGCCTCGCCGGCTTCGGCATCGCCGGGCTCGTGTCCGACTCGCTCTCCGACGAAGAGGTAGCCGCCGCGATCGAAGCCGCGGCCGCCGCGGCCGAGCCGCGGGTGAAGGACTCCCAGAGCAACGCCAACGCGGAGACGTGGGACAACGGCCCCGTCGCCGACCAGGTGGAGTGGGTCACGAAGGGCCTGGAGATCACCGACGTGGGCGCGTGCGACACGTTCGGCGGCCAGGTGACGACGGTGCCGCCTCGCTAAACTGAGACCCTCGTTGCGGGGTCGTCTAATGGTAGGACGCCTGACTCTGGATCAGGTAGTCAAGGTTCGAGTCCTTGCCCCGCAGCCTCCGAAAGCCCCGCTCAGGCGGGGTTTTCTTTGTGCCAGGGCCGCGGGTCGGTCCTCAGCAGCGAATAGAGCAGCACGTCGTGGTTCGTGCCGTCGTTGAAGAACGCGCCGCGCACGGTTCCCTCGAGCTCGAACCCGCACTTCTCGGCGATGCGGACGCTCGCCTCGTTGCCGACGGCGATGACGAGATGGATCCGGTGCTGCTTCTTCGTCGCGGTCAGGTAGTCGACGAGGAGCTGAACGGCCTCGGTCGTGAAGCCGTGGCCGGCGTGCCGCTCGTCGTAGAGCTGGTACGAGAGCTCGAACGCGTCCCAGTAGCTGACCGGGACGAAGAACTCGATGTGCCCGACGATCTCCTCGTCGTGCCAGATGAGCAGCGTCCCCTCGTCGCGCTCCCAGAAGCCGTTCTCGGCGAACCGCCGTTGGAGCACCGGCTCGGACATGACGCCGAGCGGGAAGAAGGCGCCGCGGTTGCGGATGTCGAGGTGCGCCGCGGTGAACGCCGGCAGGTCGGCCTCGCGGACCGGGCGCAGCTCGACGCGTTCCCCGTGCAGCATGGCCGCGAGTATAGGGCTCGGGTTTAATGATCCAGCGATGGTTCCGGAAGCACCTCTCGAGGACACCGGATTCGGGCTCACGCCCGCCGGCGAGGGCTGGTTCGTCCTCAACGCGCGCGACGCGCACTGGCGCCACTGCGAGGGGCGCGGCGAGCAGCTGCGGTTCTCCGGCGAGGCCGACTTCCCGCAGATCAACAGCCGCCTGATCGTGCTCGGGCCGGGCGAGCCGATCGGGAACTACCACTGGGAGAACGACCAGGAGGACTTCCTCGTGCTCTCCGGCGAGGCGCTCCTCATCGTCGAGGGCCAGGAACGGCCGCTGCGGCAGTGGGATCTCGTGCACTGCCCCGTCGGAACGGCGCACGCGTTCGTGGGCGCCGGAGACGGGTGCGTCATCTTCACGGTCGGCTCCCGCACGCACCAGAACACCCCGGACTGGGGCTCGTACCCCGTGGACGAGGCGGCGCTGCGGCACGGCGCCGGCGTCGAGGAGGAGACGACCGACTCCGACGCGGCCTACGCGCGATTCCCGGATCCCGTGCCGATGCGCTACCGCGACGGCATGCTGCCGGATCGCTAGGCGGCCTGAGAAGGCCGGTGCAGCCGCGTCGGGCTGCGTGGCCTGGCGCTCGCGCAGGACGTTGATCAGCGCGCGGACGCAGTCCGGGTCGAACTGGGTGCCGGAGTTCAAGCGAAGCTCCAGCAAGCGCATCGCGCTCGCTCATCGCCTTGCGGTACGGGCGCTGCTCGGTCATGGCGCGGAAGGCGTCGCACACCGAGATGATCCGGGCGCCGGCGGGGATCTCCTCGGCGATCAGGCCGTCGGGGTAGCCGCCGCCGTCCCAGCGCTCATGACTCGATCTCACCAGTGGAAGCACGTCGCGAAGCGGCGTGATCGGCGCCAGGATCGCCTCGCCGGCGATCGTGTGGCTGCGCATGATCCCCCACTCCTCGTCGTCGAGCGGACCCTTCTTGTTCAGGATCGACTCGGGGACGCGGATCTTGCCGATGTCGTGGAAGAGCGCTCCGAGCTCGACGAGCTCGAGCGTCTCGGGGCCGTGACCGAGCTCGCGCGCGACATCGAGCGCGAGGGCAACGACCTCCTGCGTGTGGTCGTGCGTGTAGGAGTCCTTCTCCTCGAGCGCGTTCGCGAGCGAGGCCAAGGTCTCGCGGTAGAAGCGCTGCACCGACTCCGTGTGCTCGAGCTGGAAGAGGAGCGCGCCGGCCTGGCGGATGAAGAACTGGCCGAGCTCGACGTCCTCCGCCGTGAAGATCCGGTCGCCCTCGTCGTACACCTCGACGAGCACCGACGCGTGGCTCGACGGCTGCATCGCGAGCATGAGCACCGCGTCCATCCCCATCTCCCTGAGCACGAACGCCTCGGTCGGCTCGATGTTCGGGTCGCGGAGCGAGATCGCCGCCGGGTTGCCCGAGTCGAGCACCGCGACGGTCTGCGGGTAATCCGAAAGGAGGTAGCTGTAGCCGATCAGCGAGTTCGAGCCGCTGCCGCGGTCGGGCCAGAATGCTGCGACCTCGTGGAGCCGGTCGCCTTCGACCCGGGAGACCACGGAGGCCGTGCCGCCGAGCAGCTCCTGGAGCTCACGCGCAGTCGCGCCGAGCAGCGTGTCGGCGGAGTCGGCGGCGCTGAGACGCTCCAGCGCACCGGCGATGCGGGAGAGCGTGCCGCCGCTAGTTGTGTTGACCCAGGGTTCGGACATAGAGAGGCCCCTTACAGCCTGGTGATTCGACGCCCGCGCGGCATCCCCCGTTCGGGGATGGGAGCTACGTATGTCAACGTCGGCTTTTCGCGAGCCCTGGTACGTTTAAGGCGAGCCTGGCGCATTCGTCTAGGGGCCTAGGACGCCGCCCTCTCACGGCGGTAACACGGGTTCGAATCCCGTATGCGCTATACAACCGAAGCGAGTCTCGCCGCCGCTACGCGGCGACAACCGACTCGCTTCGGGAATCTCTGAGCTTCAGGCCGCGGGAGCCGCGCCCGCCATGTCGGTCGCGGCGGCGGTCGGTGCGTCATTGCAAGACCTGACCCCGTCCGTCCCGCCTAGTGATGCTTCGCGACGTCCACCCCGAGCTGGTGCGGCGAGAGAAGGGAGACGCCCGCCACGCTCCGGCGAGCCACAGAAGCCGCCTCGATACAGTCGGCATGAAAGGCGGCCAGGTAGTAGTGAGGCGTCCCTGACGTCGTCGTAGCTGAAGGCCGAAACCTCGCTCCCCACTGGGAAGGAGGAGTAGCCGCCGAACTCCGACGTCGGGACGTAGTAGGCGAGGCAGAACTCCAGCCCGCCGACGTGGTTCTCCAGCGTCGCGACGCGAGTCTTCAGATTCGCACTCGTCGTCTTCAGATTCGTGACGCTCGTCTTCAGGCTCGCGACCTGAGCCTTCAACGCGTTGAACTGAGCGCTTGTCGGGCCTGCCGCCGACGCGCCCGAAGCGAGCCCGAGACATGCGATCACGAGAGAGATCGAGAGGTACTTCTTCATCTGTCCGTCCTCCATCGAGGGTCGCCAAAACGAGAACGATACGCTTGTTGCAACGGATACGCACCTTGGGAGGAAGCGAGCCAGGAGGCGCACCGGAGCGCGTTCATCTCGCGCTCCCGAACCGTCACCGGAGAGCTGCCGCCATCGGACGAACCGTGACCCGCCGTACAATCACCTCATGGCGACGCAGCGGATCGACGTTCCCCTCCAGCCGGTCGAGCCGCGTCCGCTCGACGACGTGCTTCGCCGGATCAACCAGCTTCGCACGGCGCACGGCGTCGACCCGCTCTACGAGCTGCCCGCGGCCTGCACGGCCTGGGACGGCGGGGGCTGCGTCCTCGAGCGCGCGTTCGAGGATCTCGGCGTCTCCTTCGTGAGCTACCGGTACGCGATCGGGCGCGACGTCAAGTTCGAGCACGGGCTCGGGGACTTCATTCGCGCGTTCGACGCCGGGCGCCACCCGGAACTTCGCAGCTAGCGCTTGCGCTGGTTGGCGCCGTGGATGCCGGCCAGGTCGACCGCGATCGCGAACAGCAGGAACCCGGCCCACCAGTTCACGGGGTCGAAGGTCAGCACCTCCTCGTCGCCGATGATGTTGCAGATGAACCAGATGAAGAACCAGAGGAGTGTCATGGCGCGAGCCTAACTCAGCAGCTCGTCCGCTTGTCGTTCGCGTCCTTGAGACAGACGTCCTGGCCCGAGCCGCCGTCGCCGGAGTCGTTGCCCTTCTTGCCGTCGCGCAGGTCGATGCGGTCGTTGCCGGCGCCGCCGAACGCCTTGTCGGCGCCGAGCCCTCCGAAGAGGAAGTCGTTGCCGGCGTTCCCGAGCAAGGTGTCGTTGCCGCCCATCCCGCAGAGCACGTCGCGGCCCTTCGTCCCCACGAGCTTGTTCTTGCCGTTCGAGCCGGTCTTGCTCACGCCGCGGCCGAGCCGAGCACGGTCGAGCCGCGCTCGTACGCGCCCAGGTCGATGCCCGCGCCGAAGTAGCGGAAGCGGTCCGCGGCGTCCGCGCGCGGGATCGGATAGCCGGCGACGCACGCGGCTCCCGCGTTCGCGAGCTTGGAGGACGACTTGAGCCGGTAGTTCCCGGCGCCCGGGCTCACGAACTTCGGTTGGCGATGGAGGATCGTCCCCATCGGGTAGCTCCCGATGACGTCCCCCGCCGAGATGGCGTAGGAGTTGTTGCGGTCTCCGGCCGCCGTGGTGTCGGCATCGTTCAGCACAGCGAACCCGGCGCCGAACACGTTCGCCACCACGTTGTTGTAGAGCCGCGCGTTCACCTTCGCCGGCGCGGTCGGGTTGGACACGAGGATCCCGATCGCGCCTCCCGTCGGATTCAGGCCGAGGTTGGCGACGGTGTTGTTCAGGATCCCGACGTTCAGCCTCGCCGAGCCGGACGCGCCGACGAGCATGGCGCTGTTCGTCGGACAGCCGCAGCCGGAGGTGTGGTGGATCACGTTGCTCGCCACGGTTCCGCGCACGACCCCGGACCCGGCGGCGAAGTACAGCCCCATCTGGCTCGTCGCGAGCGCGGGTGCGGTGATCCTGTTGCCGA
This sequence comes from uncultured Actinomycetes bacterium, assembly GCA_963760815.1. GTDB lineage: Bacteria > Actinomycetota > Thermoleophilia > Gaiellales > Gaiellaceae > CAVRUF01. The sequence goes on along the minus strand of CAVXEJ010000004.1, from coordinate 1,029,634 downwards.
CGATCTCGACCGTCCCGGCGCCCGCCGCGACGCCGAGCCCCGTTCCGCTCGAGGACACGTCGTTCGAGCGCACCGAGACCGAGCCCTTGCTCGGCGCCAGATAGAAGACGGCGAACCCGCCGTCGCCGATCGCCCCCGTGTCGAGCCGGATCGTGTTCCCCGAGAACACCGTCCGGTGCGTGCCGGTCGAGTACATGACGGTGAGCTTCACCTGGCGGAACGTGATCCCCGGATCGAGACGCCGCGCGTGCCGCCCGGGCACCTGGAAGACCAGAGCCGCCGCCGTTCCCGTCCGGCCGATCTTCGGATGGAAGCCTTTCGCCGGCTCGAGGTTGAGCGCCTTCGTAACCGTGAGCGAGTCGGGGATCGGGATGAGCGCGTTCGTGCGCAGGCGAATCGTCGTTCCCGCGGGAGCGGCGGCCATGCAGGCGGCGAGCGTCGCGCCGCAGCCGGATACGTGCGAACCGCGGCTGACGAAGGAGCAACCGGCAGAAGCGCGGCAGCGGCGACGGTGATCACAACGAAACGCCCGATCACGGCGCCAAGCGTACTCCTCTCCGGCTCAGCAGCTCGTGCGCTTGTCGCGCGCGTCCATGAGGCAGACGTCCTGGTCCGGGCCGCCGTCGCCGGAGTCGTTGCCCTTCTTGCCGTCGCGCAGGTCGATGCGGTCGTTGCCCGGCGCCGCCGAACGCCTTGTCGGCGCCGAGGCCGCCGAAGAGGAAGTCGTTGCCGCCGAGGCCGAGCAGCGTGTCGTTGCCGCCCAGGCCGCAGAGGACGTCGCGGCCCGTGCCGCCCTTCAGCTTGTTGCGCGCGTTCGTCCCGGTCTTGCTCACGCCCTTGGCCGTCCCTGGGATGGTCGAGCCGCGCTCGAACGCGCCGATGTCGAGGCCCGCGCCGAAGTAGCGGAACCGGCGGCCGGCGTCCCCGCGCGGCAGCACGAGTCCGGGCACGCACGACTCGGCCGCGTTCGCGAGCTGCGAGCTGGCCTTCAGCCGGTAGTTCGGCCCGTTCGTGTTCACGAACCGCGGATCCTTGTGCAGGATCGGCCCGATCGAATGGCCGTTCAGCACCGCGCGGATCGTCGTCGCGAACACGTTGTTGCGGCCGCCGCTCGTCACGAGCCTCGGGCCGGAATCGATGTAGATCCCCGTGTTCGCGTGCGCGACGACGTTGTTGTAGACCCGCGCGTTCACGTGGCCGGTGGTCCCGTTCGGCGGGCGGATGTAGAACGCCGTAGAAGGTGCTGCTCGGGTCGTTTCCGATGTTCGAGATCGTGTTGTTCACGAGCCAGAGATCGAGGGTCGCGAGATCGCTCGTGTTGAAGTTCAGCCGTTCGATGACCCGCAGTTGCAGTCGCCGACGTGGTGGACGACGTTGTTCGCGACCACCGCGGTCACGTGCTCGATGCACCGCGGTGAAGAGGAGCCCGGTCTCGCTGAAGCCGTTTCGGGGCGAGGTGAGCGTGTTGCCCGCGATCGTCACGGCGCCCTTCTGCGCATAGACGCGGAGCCCGTTTCCGCTCGACGAGATGTCGTTGTTCAGGATCTCGACGGGGCCGAACCCGACCGTGCCGTGCGAGACGGAGAACGCGTCGTCGTTGTTGTGCGCCGCGGCTCACCCGGCACCGTGTTTCCCGAGAAGACGGTCTTGTGCTTCCCCGAGGAGTACTGGACCTGCACGGTCGTCTGGCGGAACGTGATCCCGCGGATCGACACGCCCCGGAACCCGTCGCTCACCGAGAAGCTGAGGCGCGCAAGCGGCAGGCCGGTCTTCCCGATCTTGGGCTTGAAGCCCTTCGCGGCCTCGAGGTTCAGCGCCTTCATGAGGCTGAGCGAGTCCGGGATCGGGATGAGCGCGTTGGTGCGGAGGCGAATCGTCGCCCCCGCGGGCGCGGCGTTCATGCAGTCGGCGAGCGTGGCGCCGCAGCCCGGGTAGGTGCGGACGACGGCCGAGGCGTCGGTCGCGGGCACGAGCGCAGCGATGGCGACGACGAGAACGGCGAGGCGGCGCATCAGCAGCTCGTCCTCTTGTCCTTCGCGTCGGCGAGACAGACGTCGCTTCCGGCCTCGCCGTAGGCCGCGTCGTTGCCCTCCTTGCCGTCACGAATGTCGATGCGGTCCGAGCCGGCGCCGCCGAAGACCTTGTCCTTGCCCGACCCGCCGAAGAGGAAGTCGCCGCCGCCGAACCCGGAGATGATGTCGTTCCCGCCGTTCCCGCATAGGACGTCGCGGCCGCTCGTTCCCATCAGGTTGTTCGCGCCGCTTCCGCCGCTCTTCGAGACGCCCTTGACGGTGCCGGGCGCCGACGAGCCGCGCTCGTACGCGCCGAGATCGACGGCAATGCCGGCGATCCGGAACTTCCCGGCCAGGTCTGCGCGCGGCAGCGGCAGCGACGGGATGCACGTCTCCCCGGCGTTCACGAGCGGTGAGGGCGCGGAAAGCCGGTAGTCGCCGGCTCCCGGGCCGAAGAACGCCGGGTCGCCGGTGAAGAACGTGTTCATGTCGTGGCTTCCGAATCCGTCGAACGGGTTCCCGAAGCCCGCGTTCGCGTCGGCCGTGACGGTGACGCGTTCGTCGTCGAGGCGATAGCCGAAGGACTGGGTGTTGTAGACGATGTTGTTGAAGAGCCACGCGCGGACGTGCCCCGTGTCGTTCGGCGTGAACACGGCGATCCCGTGACCGCCGTTCCCGGAGATGACCGCGAGGTCGGCGACGGTGTTGTTGAGGATGCGCGCGTTCGCCGTGGCCGAGCCCCCGGCGCTCGCGTAGATCGCGGTGACGATGCCGCAGTTGCAGCCGACGACGTGGTGGACGAGGTTGTTCGCGATCGTGACCGTGTGCGTGCCCTTGCCGCCGAGGGACGCGCCGATCCCGATCTGGCTGTCGGCGGGGACGGGCGCCGTGACGACGTTGCCGGTCACCGTGACCGCACCGCCGCTTCCGCCCACCTCGATTCCGGAGCCGCTGGCCGAGATGTTGTTGCCGCGAACGGTGATCGTCCCCTTCGCGGGCGGGGTCAGGAAGACCTCGTAGCCCCGGTCGCCGTTGATGCCCGAGTCGTACAGCATGCGGTTCCGCTCGAACACGATCGTGTGGCCGGTGCCGGAGCGGGCCTCGATGTGCACGGCCACCTGCTCGAACCGGATCCCCCTGATCGTCACGTCCGCGGATCCCGAGAGCTCGAACTGAATGATCGTCGAGGGCCCGGCCCGGCCGATGCGCGGCTTGAAGCCCTTGGCCGCCACGAGGGTCATCCCCTTCTTCACGAGGAGGTCGTCGGGGATCGGGATGAGCGCGTTCGTCTTGAGGATGATCGTCGACCCCGGCGCCACCGAGTTGATGCACTTGACGAGCGTCGGGCGGCAGCCCGGGAACGTGCGGGTGGCGGCGTCCGCGTTCCCGGCCGGGACGAGCACGGTCGCAAGCACGGAAAGAACGACGATTCTGCGGACGATTCGCACGGAGACCCCTTCGTAGAAGAGCGCGAACAGTAGCGCGAGCTACGCTCAATTCATATGGACGACGTGCGCTCCTTCACCAATGCCGTCGAGGCTTTCTGGGGTCACATCGCGGCGGTCGGCTGGGGCGCACTCTTCCTCGGCTGCCTCATGCACGTCCTGCGGCTGACGGCCCGCGTGCGCGCCTGGCAGAACATCATCCGCGCTGCGTACCCGGAGGCCCGCGTGCCCTTCCGCGACGTCTTCTGCGCGTACTGGGCCGGCGTCGGCGTGAACGCGATCACGCCCGCCCGCGGCGGCGACATCGTGAAGCTCTACATCGCCAAGCACCGCGTCCACGGGACGACGTACCCCACGCTCGCCTCCTCGCTGCTCGTCGAGACGCTCTTCGACCTCGTCGTCGGGATCTGCATGCTCCTCGCGGCCGTCCAGCTCGGGCTGCTTCCCGGGATCCCGGACCTGCCGCGCATCCCGGCGTTCGACTGGTCGTACGCGGCCGAGCACCGGCAGCTGACCGCGATCTTCCTGATCGGGGTCGTGCTGTGCGTCGTGGCGTTCTCGATGTGGGCGACCAAGCACGTCGTCGCCTTCAAGGAGCGGGTCAAGCTCGGGTTCGCGATCCTCGGGAACCGGCACGAGTACTTCACCAAGGTCGTCTCGTGGCAGGCACTCTCGTGGGGGTTCCGGATCGCGACGATCGGCTTCTTCCTGCGCGCCTTTCACATCCCGGTCACGTGGGACACGATCCTCACGGTGCTCGTCGTCGGCGGGCTCGCGACGACGCTGCCGCTCACGCCCGGCGGCATCGGAACGACGCAGGCCGTGCTCGTGTTCGCCCTGCGCGGCGTCGCCTCGCCGAGCGCCGTGCTCTCGTTCAGCGTCGGCATGCAGCTCTCGACGCTCGTCGTGAACCTCGTCATCGGCTTCGGCTCGATCGCCGCCGTGCTGGGGACGGTGCGCTGGCGCGAGCACGCTCGCGCCGACGGGCTCATTCCTCCGGAAGCAGCTCCCGAACCGTCCCCGCCAAAGCCTCGAGACTGAACGGCTTCGCGAGGAACGCGTCCGCGACCTCGGTCCAGCCGGTCGCGTCGTCGGTGTGTCCCGTGAGGAGCCCGATGCGAAGCCCGGGCCACTGCTCCCGCAGCCGCCGCGCGATCTCGATGCCGTCCTCGGCGCCGAAGCGCACGTCCAGCAGGAGCGCAGAAACCGGCTCGACGGCGAGCGTCGCGTCGATCTCCGCCCCGTTCGCGGCCTCGAGGACCCGGTAGCCGTCGTGCTCGAGATTCACGCGGCAGAGGAACCGCATCGTCGGGTCGTCGTCTGCAACGAGAACCGTCGAATTCTCCTGCGCAGGCATGCAATTCGAGTCTAGCGGGGTATCATCCGGCCCCCATGGAGCGCACGACGCGAACTGGGAGACGGGGCGACTACGGGACGATGGTGGCCGATCTCTGGGAGCGGCTCGGGACGGGACTCACCCGGCTCGAGCGGGTCGCAGAGGCGCCGGCCGAGGTCATCGTCGCCGAGGCTCGCGACGAGCTCCCGCCCCTCCAGTACAGCCTGCACGCGACGGCCGAGCTGGCGCACGGGATCGATCCGCCTCCCGCCGCCGCGGCCGCGCACCGCGAGCTCGTGGCCGCGCTCGCCCAGGCCCGCGACGCGACCGCGGACGTCGCCGAGGCGGCCGAGGACGACGACGAGGAGCTCGTCGAGCAGCTCGTCCCGGAATGGCGCGGCGCGCTCTTCCGCGTTCGGCTCGCTCGCCTGCGCGCGCTCGAGAGCTCGCCGCTCGTGACGCCCGAGTCGGAGCGCCCACCCGCGCCCGAGTTGCCTCCCGTGTCGCGCCTCGCGATCCTCGCCACCTGCCTCGTTCTCGCCGGCGCGGCGCTCTTCACCGCCGGCGCCGTGCTCGCCGCGTGGCCGCTGTGGGCCGCCGGGCTGACGCTCTTCGGCGGCGGCTTCATCCTCTTCCGGCCGTAACCGGGTCTTCGCGGCGCGCGTTTACCGTCCGGTGAGCCTCACAGACACCATTCGAACCGTGCTGCGCGGGCGCGCCCAGGCCAGTCCCGATCCGGCGTTTCGGCGCCGCTCGGCGGTCGCCTACAACAAGGCGGTCGAGCACCACCTGCGCAGGCGACGGTTCAGAGCTTCGCGGCGGCTTCGCTGAGACGCGCGAGCGTCTCGTCTTTGCCCAGAAGCTCCATCGACTCGAAGAGCCCCGGCGAGATCTTCGATCCCGTGACCGCCAGCCGGAGCGGGCCGAATGCGTTGCGCGGCTTCAGCTCCAGGCGCTCGGCCATGCCGCGCAGCGCGGCCTCGATCGGCTCGGCGGTGAACGGCTCGGTCTCGGCGAGCGACTTGCTGCGCGTCGGCGAGGATCGGCCCGGCGCCGTCGAGGTCGGCCGGATCCGGCGCGACGCGCTCGAAGAGGAACCCGGCGAACCCGGGGAACTGCCCGAGCGTCGCGATCTTCTCCTGCACGAGCGGCGCGGCGGCGCGGACGATCTGCTCGTCGCCTTCGAAACCGGCCTCGCGCAGGTAGGCGACGAGCCGCTCCTCGTACTCGGCGGGCAGGCAGCTCGCGCAGGTAGACGCCGTTCATCCACTCGAGCTTCGCGTAGTCGAACGTCGCCGCGGAGTTGCCGATCCGGTCGATGTCGAAGCCCTTGACGAGCTCGGCCGGCGGGATGATCGTCGACTCGGCGTCGAGGCTCCAGCCCAGGAGCGACAGGTAGTTGACGATCGCCTCGGGCAGGTAGCCCTGCGAGCGGAACTCCTCGACCGAGACGGCGCCGTGGCGCTTCGAGAGCTTCTTGCCGTCCTCGCCGAGCACGTTCGGCACGTGCGCGTAGCGCGGCAGCGTGGCGCCGAGCGCCTCGAGGATCCGGATCTGCTTCGGCGTGTTCGGGATGTGGTCCTCGCCGCGAATCACGTGCGTGATCTCGTCGTCGAGGTCGTCCAGAGGCGAGGCGAAGTTGTAGGTCGGCCGCCCGTCGGTGCGCAGCAGCACGACGTCCTCGAGCTTCTCGTTGGGGAAGTCGATGCGGCCGCGGACGATGTCCTCCCAGCCGGTCGTCCCCTCGTCCGGCATGCGGAAGCGGATCGCGCCCTCGTCCTCGTACGCGTGCCCGTCGGCGAGCAGCTGGCGCGCGACCTCCTGGTGGCGCTCGAGCCGGTCGAGCTGGAACGTGACCTCGCCGTCCCAGTCGAGCCCGAGCCAGCGCAGCGACTCCTGGATCTGCTCCACGGAGGCCTCGACCTCGCGGCTCATGTCCGTGTTCTCGACCCGCAGCAGGAACTCGCCGCCCTCGTGGCGTGCGTAGAGCCAGTTGAAGAGCGCGGTGCGGACGCCCCCGATGTGGAGGAAGCCGGTGGGGCTGGGAGCGAAGCGGACTCTGGGTGCCACGGCTCACTAGGGTAACGACGTGCTGCTCGGCGCCCACATGTCCACGTCCGGCGGGATCCACACGGCGATCGACCGGATCGAGGCGATCGGCGGCGAGTCCGTCCAGATCTTCACGCAGAGCCCGCGCATGTGGCGGCCGACCGAGCACCCCGAGGAGAACCTCGCGCGCTTCCGCGAGCGGCGCGTCGAGGCGGGGATCGGCGGCGTGCTGTGCCACGCGATCTACCTCCTGAACCTCTGCTCGCCCGACGACGAGCTCTACGAGAAGTCGGTGTCCACGCTCATGGCGACGATGGATGTCGCGGCCGCGATCGAGGCCGACGGCGTCGTGCTGCACGTCGGCTCGCACCTCGGTGCGGGGTTCGACGTCGGCCTGGCGCGTGCTGTTCCGGCGCTGGAACGCGCGCTCGAGCGAACAACCGATACGACGTGGCTCCTTGTGGAGGACTCGGCGGGCGCCGGCGGGACGATGGGACGCTCGGTGGACGAGCTCGTGGCGATCTTCGGCCGCATCGACCATCCGCGGCTCGGGCTGTGCCTCGACTCGTGCCACCTCTGGGTGTCCGGCGTGGACGTGACGGATCCGGCAGTGCTCGACGCGACCCTCGACGACGTCGATGCGCGGATCGGGCTAGACCGGCTGCGGGCGCTGCACGTGAACGACGCGGCGAAGGGACTCGGGTCGAACCGCGACCAGCACGCGGACATCGGCAAGGGCCTCATGGGCAAGGGCCTCGGCGTGTTCCTCGGCGACCCGCGTCTCCAGAGCCTGCCGGCGGTGCTCGAAACCCCGGGCCCGAAGAAGCAGGGCCCGGACAAGGCGGAGATGCGCCGCTTCAAGAAGCTGCACGCGGAGGGCGTCGCCTCGCGCGCGTGGCGCGTGAATCGGGCGGTCCCCGGTCGCAGATCCCCTGCGGACAGCGTAGAAAGGAAATCCGCGCGTGTGGTGCGCGGAAGAGCGCCGGATGTGTGTCGGTCAGCGGCGCTGCGGCTTCATGTCGCGCTCGAGTGCGCCGCGCGTGTTTTCGCCCGTGACGCCGTCCACGCCCAGGCCCACGCGGGTCTGGAAATCTCGCACCGCCGTGGAGAGCCTCTCCCCGTAGAACGGTCCCGGCTTCACCTTGAACTTGTCCCACTCGCCGGGTAGGTGCCGGTCGAACCAGGCGGCGAGATCGACCTTCAGCGCGGTGACCCGCCGGCCGCGCGAGCCGACCTTCAGATCCGGCTTGGGCGCAGTGCCGAGCAGCTCCTGGAAGACGGCGTAGCGCGCCAGCACCGACTTGCCGTAGTCGCCGCCGGTCGTGCGCTTGTCCGAGTCGCCCTCGGCGTGGCCGGCGAGCGCTCCCCCGGCGCCGGCGTTGTAGGCCGAGAGCATGAACTTCGTCCGGTCGGCCTTGCGGACGCCCTTCCCGACGCCGAAGTCGAAGTTGCCGCGCAGCAGCGCCGCCGCGAACCCCGCCGCGGCCTTGACCGGAGGCTTCCCTCCCGCTCCGCCGGCGCCGTTCTCGCGCAGGAAGTCCGTGTGCGAGCGATCGTCGATCTGGAACAGGCCGCGCCCGTGGCCGCCGTCGCCGACGACGTCGTTCATGTCCGTCTCCTGGGACGCGACCGCGAGGAGCAGTCCTACGGGCAGATCCTTGTCGGCCTCGGCCGCCGCCATCGCCTTGTCCCACTTCTTCGCCCGCGCGCGCGCCAGCTCAGCGGTGAGCGCGGCCTTCGTGAACGGGCGCATGGGACTCCTACTGATCGGCTTCGATCCGCGCGATGACGCGGAACGACGGCTTGCCCTGCGGAAGCTCGAAGAACTCGGGGTTCACGCACCCGAGGTCGTCGCTGCGGTTCTCGTAGCAGCTCGAGACCTCGGCGCGGCACATCGGCAGCGGCTGGCGGCGGGCCTTCACGGCGCCGAAGCCGATCCGCTCGCCCTGCGCCGCCTCGAGCAGCTCCAGGTCGATCTCGACGTCGTAGACCTTCTGCATGCAGCCCACGTACGTGCGCCCGACCTCCTCGAATGCGTAGAGGAACGGACAGGCCCCTTCGACGCAGGCGGCCGGGTAGACCACCTTGTCGCAGTGCACCTCGCAGCGTCGACACTCCGTCTCGTCTTGCGGACGAAGTGGCAGCTCCGTGATCACCCTGAGGCGACGTTGCACCCCTACGATTGTGGGGAACCTGTGACCGCCCCGCAAGACTTGACAGGCCGGAAAAGCAGGTGTAGGCGCAGGCGGGCTAGCTCTCGCCGGTGAGGCGGCGAACGACGCTCAGCACGTCCATCGGCGTGAACGCGTCGTAGTCGGCGTCCACCCCGCGCTCGTCCGTGTCGGCCACGAACCAGTACGCCTGCACGGTCGTCATCCCGAGCTCGCGGGCGCCCCAGACGTCGGGGTAGCGGCGGTCGCCGACGAAGACCGTGTTCGCGGCGGACACCTCGAGCGCGTCGAGCGCCGCCTGGAAGATCAGCGGGTGCGGCTTCCGCTTGCCGACCGCGGAGGAGAACACGGCCACGTCGAGCCGCTCGGCCAGGCCCATGCGCTCGAGGTCCTCGCGGAGCAGCCACTCGGGATCGAACGCGTTCGAGACGAGCCCGACCTTGAGGCCGCGCTCGCGGATCGAGTCGAGCAGCGAGTGCGTATGCAGGCCGAGCTGCCGCGCCGGCGCCCACGCCTCGTGCTCGGCGACGAGGAACGCGTTCACCTGCTCCTCGGTCGGATCGACGTCGAAGCGGGCCAGCACCTCGCGCACGACGCCCGGGTACTCGAGCTCGTCCAGGGAGTCCAGGCCGACGAGGAGCGGCAGGTAGTGCTCGCGGAAAACGGCCGCCGTCTCCTCGGGCGGCGGCAGGCCCTCGCGGCCCATCGCGGCGAGGCCCGCCTCCCAGCCGGCCTCGAGCAAATCGTCCTCGTAGGCGAAGTGGAAGAGGGTGTCACCCCAGTCGAAGAGGACGGCTTCGAGCACGGGGCAAAGGGTAGTCTGGCGCGGCCGTGGTACGCCGCATCCTCTTCGCTTCGCTCGCCCTCGGGCCGATCACGATCGTGCTCGACAAGACGACCGACATCGGCGAGATGCAGCTCTTCGTCCTCGCCGCGCTCGCGCTCATCCCGCTCGCCTGGCTGATCGGGGACGCCACCGAGCACGCCGCCCACCACACCGGGCCCGGCATCGGCGGCTTCCTGAACGCGACCTTCGGGAACGCGCCCGAGCTGATCATCGCGCTCATCGCGGTGAACGAAGGGCTGTTCGAGGTCGTGCGCGGATCGCTCACCGGCTCGGTCGTCGGGAACCTGCTCCTCGTGCTCGGGTTCTCGCTCCTCTTCGGCGGGCGCGGCAAGCTCGACCGCGCCTCGAGCCTCATCTCGTTCGCGCTCGTCGCCTTCGCCACGGCGCTGTTCTTCATCCCGGGCCTGCTCGCGCTCGACGGCGACCCGGACCGGCATTCGCTCGCGGTCGTCTCCGTTCCGATCTCGATCGTGCTCCTGGTCGTCTACCTCGTGGTCACGCTGATGACGCTGCGCCGCCACGCGCAGCTGCACGCGGACTCCGACCCGGAGGAGACGGTCGGCTGGTCGTTCAAGACGTCGCTCATCGTGCTCGCCGGCGCGACGGTCGTGACCGCGTTCGTCGCCGAGACGCTCGTGCACACGCTCCAGGTCTTCAGCGAAGAGGTCGGCCTGAGCGAGTTCTTCGTCGCCGCCGTGATCGTCGCGATCGTCGGCAACGCGGCCGAGCACGGCGGCGCGGTCGTAGTCGCCCACCGCGGAAAGCTGAAGCTGGCCGCCGAGATCGCGCTCTCCTCGGCCGCCCAGGTCGCCGTGTTCCTGATCCCCGCGGTCGCGCTGCTCTCGTGGCTCATCGACCCGCTCGCGCTCGCGTTTCGCCCGGTCGAGCTGATCGTGCTGAGCGGCTCGGTCGTCTTCACGTCGCTGCTCCTTTGGGGCGGCAACTCGAGCCGGTTGCGCGGGGCGCTGCTCGTTGCGGCCTACGGCGTGTGCGCAACGGCGTTCTACATCGCCGGCGACAGGTTCGGTTAACCGCACGTTACGAGGCCGGACGACCGCCTTGCGGCTCTCGCCGAGGGCTGGAAGGCTGCCCGGGAACCCAAGGAGGAGGAAACGTGGAAGCTTCCGCGACCAAGACCGAAACGACCCACCCGCCGACCGGCGCGGCCGTCTCGGCCAAAGAGGTCACCCGCCGCTACGGCGAGGGCGACACGGCGGTCGACGCCCTCCGCGGCGTCTCGCTCGAAGTCCCGGCCGGCCAGCTGACCTCGATCATGGGCCCGTCCGGGTCGGGCAAGTCGACCCTCATGCACATCCTCGCCGGGCTCGACACCCCCACCACGGGCGAGGTCTGGATCGCCGGCACGTCGATCGGCGAGCTGAACGACAACCAGCTCACGAAGCTCCGCCGCGAGCACATCGGTTTCGTGTTCCAGTTCTTCAACCTGCTCCCGATGCTGACCGCCGAGGAGAACATCACGCTGCCGCTCGAGCTCGCGGGCGGCTCCTACGACAAGGATTGGGTCGCCGACGTGATCGAGAAGGTCGGCCTCTCCGACCGGAAGACGCACCGCCCGTCGGAGCTCTCCGGCGGCCAGCAGCAGCGCGTCGCGATCGCGCGGGCGCTCGTCTCGAAGCCGACGGTCATGTTCGCCGACGAGCCGACCGGCAACCTCGACTCGAAGACCGGCCAGGAGATCCTCGACCTCCTGCGAGAATCGGTCGCGAACTACGGCCAGACGACGGTCATGGTCACGCACGACGCGCTGGCCGCCTGCATCGGGCGCCACGCACATTTCCTCGCCGACGGCGAGATCGTCAAGACGCTGACCGACGCCACCTCCCACGAACTGCTCGGCGCCATGGAAGAGGTGACCCGCAGGTGACCAAGGTCGCGCTCAGAGGACTTCTCGGACGAAAGCTCCGCACCACGCTGACGGCGCTCGCGATCGTCCTGGGCGTCGCGATGATGAGCGGCACCTACGTCCTCACGGACACGATCGACGCGGCGTTCAAGGGCATCTTCGAAGACAGCTACGCGAACACCGACGCGGTCGTCAGCGGCAAGGGCGCCGACATCTCGTTCCAGGGAACCCAGGCCGAGACGCCGCCGTTCCCCGAGGACCTGCTGGAGCAGGTTCGCGCGCTACCGGGCGTCGCGGCCGCAACGGGAACCGTCTCCGACCTCACCAACACGAAGATCCTGACGAAGGAAGGCAAGGCCGTGAACACCGAGGGCGCCCCGTCCTTCGGGCTCGGCATCGATCCGACGGAGGCGGAGTTCAATCCGCTCAAGCTCGTCGAGGGCGCCTGGCCCGAGAACGCGCACGAGGTCGTGCTCGACGTCGCCACCGCGGACAAGCAGGGCTACAAGGTCGGCGACACGGTGAAGATCGCCACCATCCAGCCGGTCGAGGACTTCACGATCACCGGCCTGGCGCAATACGGCGAGGTCAAGTCGCTCGGCTCGGCCACGTTCGCCGTGTTCACGATCCCCGAGGCGCAGCGGCTCCTCGACCGCGAGGGCCTGCTCGACGAGATCTCGGTCGCCGCGGCGGAGGGCACGACGCCCGAAGAGCTCGTCGCCGAGCTCAAGCAGGCTTTGCCCGCCGACCAGGTCACCGTCCGGTCGGCCGCCGAGCAGACCGACGAGGATCTCGAATCGGTCGAGTTCACCAAGTTCATCCGCTACTTCCTGCTCGCGTTCGCGGGCATCGCGCTCTTCGTCGGCGCGTTCGTCATCTTCAACACGCTCTCCATCACCGTCGCCCAGCGCACGCGCGAGTTTGCGACGCTGCGGACGATCGGCGCGTCGCGCCGGCAGCTCCTCACGTCGGTGATCATCGAGTCGGTCGTGATCGGGATCCTGGCCTCGATCCTCGGCCTGTTCCTCGGGTTCGCGCTCGCGATCGGCCTCAAGGAGCTCTTCGACGCCTCCGGCGGCGGACTGCCGACCGCCGGCTACGTGTTCGCCACGCGAACCGTCGTCGTGTCGATCCTCATCGGCGTCGTCGTCACGGTCCTGGCAGGCCTGTTCCCGGCCATCCGGGCAACCCGCGTGCCGCCGATCGCGGCCGTGCGCGAGGGCGCCGAGCTGCCGAGAGGCCGCTTCGCACGGTTCTCCCCGTTCGTCGCCGGGCTGTTCCTCCTCCTGTCGCTGTTTCTGCTGGGACAGGCGCTCTTCAAGGACGACATGGACACCGCTCCGCGGCTGATCTCGATCGGCGGCGGCGTGCTGCTCCTGTTCATCGCGGTCGCGATGCTGTCGCGGTGGACGATCCGGCCGCTCGCCGCGGTCGTCGGCTGGCCGGCGACCCGCATCGGCGGCGCGGCCGGCAAGCTCGCCCGCGGAAACGCGACGCGGAATACACAACGCACGGCCTCGACCGCGGCCGCGCTCATGATCGGCGTCGCGCTGGTCACGTTCGTGGCGGTGCTCGCAAACGGGTTCAAGGCCTCGAACCGCGACGCGATCGAGTCGCAGGTGAAGGCCGACTTCGTGATCACGGCGCAGGACGGCTTCACGCCGTTCGTCGCCGGGGCGGGCGTCGCGCTCGCCGATTCCGGAGCCGCCTCGGAGGTCACCCCGGTCCGGTCCGGCCTCGGGAAGGTCTCGAACTCCGACCAGTACGTCACCGGGATCGATCCCGAGGCGATCACCCAGTTCTACAACTTCGACTGGGCCGACGGCTCGGACGATTCGGCGCTCGCCGCGCTGGGGCGAACCGGCGCGATCGTGTCGAAGGACTTCGCCGAGGACAACAACCTGAAGGTCGGCAGCCCGGTCGACATGCTCTCGTCCGACAACCAGACGGCCCAGCTCGAGGTGACCGCCATCTACGAGCCGCCGCCGTTCTTCCCCATCCTCGGCGCCGTGTCGATCAACAAGGACACCTTCGACTCGCTCTACGACCGGCCGCGTGACCAGTACGTCTTCGCGAACACCGACGGAGACACGTCCGCGGCGACGACCGATGCGATCAACGCGGCCGTGGCCGACTTCCCGGACGCCAAGGTCCAGTCGCGTGAGCAGTGGATCACGGCTCAGGACGAGGACTTCAACTCGTTCCTGATGTTCATCTACGTGCTGCTCGCCCTGGCCGTCGTCGTGTCGCTCTTCGGGATGGTCAACACGCTCGTCCTGACCGTCTTCGAGCGGACGAGGGAGATCGGGATGCTCCGCGCGGTCGGCATGACCCGCCGGCAGACGCGGCGCATGATCCGGCACGAGAGCGTCATCACCGCCCTCATCGGCGCGGCGCTCGGACTGCCGCTCGGCGTCTTCCTCGCCGTTCTCGTGACGAAGGCGCTCAGCCAGTTCGACGTGAAGGTCGCCGTCCCGTGGGGCCAGCTCGTGTTCTTCGCCATCGTGGCGATCGTCGTCGGCATCCTGGCCGCGATCGCCCCCGCACGGAGAGCCGCGAAGCTGAACGTCCTGCGGGCGCTCCAGTACGAGTAATGAACTAGTACGGCGTCGGTGCCTCGGCCGTCTCCTCGGCGGCCGGGGCGCCCTCGCCCGAATACGCGCGGACGAGCGCCGGGATCGCCGCTTCGATGTCCTCGGCGCTGACGTCGAGGTGCGTGACGGCGCGGAGCACGTTCGGGGCGGTCGCGAACGAGAGCAGCACGCCCTCGGCCCGGAAGCGCGCGAGCAGGTCGCCCGCGTCGACCCCGGCCGCGTTCGCATCCACCTGGACGAAGTTCGTCTCGATCCGGTCGGTGTCGACGGGCAGCCCGGCCTCGGCCAGCGCCTCGCCGAGCCGCCGCGCGTTCGCGTGGTCGTCGGCCAGCCGCTCGACGTTGTGGTCGAGCCCGTAGATCCCGGCGGCCGCGACGATCCCGGCCTGGCGCATCGCGCCGCCGAACAGGTGCTTGAACCGCCGCGCCTTGCCGGCCCTGGCCCGCGACGTCGCGATGAGCGCGCCGAGCGGACAGCCGAGCCCCTTCGAGAGGCAGAGCGTCACCGTGTCGGCCTCGCGTCCCCATTCGGACGGAGACAGGCCCGCGGCGACCGCGGCGTTCATGAGCCGCGCGCCGTCCAGATGGACGGCCAGGCCGTGAGTGCGCGCTTCGGCGACGACCGCGCGGTACTCCTCGAGCGGCCACACGCGCCCGCCGGCGCCGTTGTGGGTGTTCTCGATCGTGAGCACGCGCGTCGGCGCGGCGTGCAGATCGCCCGGCGGGTTGATCGCGGCGCGGACCTCCTCCGGGGGGAAACGCCCCGATGCGCTCGAAAGCGGCTTCATGACGAGTCCGGAATGCACGGCGGGCCCGCCCAGCTCGTGCAGAAAGATGTGGGAATCGTGAGTGCCGAGCAGCTCGTCACCGGGCTCGGACAGGAGCCGCAGCGCGATCTGGTTCCCCATCGTCGCGCTCGGAAGGTAGACGGCCTCCTCCTGGCCGAGCAGCTCCGCGACGCGCTCCTCGAGCGCCGTAACCGTTGGGTCCTCGCGCTTTTGCTCGTCCCCGACGACCGCTGCGGCCATGGCCTCGCGCATCCCGGGGGACGGCTGGGTGAGCGTGTCGGAGCGCAGATCGATCATGCGTTCAGACTAGTCGTTTTCTGGAAATTCCCCTGCACTCCGCGGCGTCGCCTACCATTTTGGGCGCTGTGATTCATCGCACCGTCCTGATCGTGCTGGTCCTCGCTGCGTTCTTCACGGTCGCGCCCGCGGGAGGCGGTCCGATCCCGGTCATCGCCGACGGAGTGACGATCGGGGACGTCGAGGTCGGCGGTCTCATCGCCGTCGCCGCCCAGGATCGCGTCGAGCGGACGTACGGCCAGCCGATCCACCTGTACCACAAGGCCTCGTCGGTCGCGGTCTCCCCCGCGCGCTTCGGCGCCGAGGCGGCGATCGAAAAGTCGGTCGCGCAGGCGATGAACGCCGGGCCCGGCGCGCACCTCCAGCTCGACGTCGTGATCAAGAAGCGGCAGGTCGACAAGTTCATCACCGAGCTCGACAGGCGCTTCGCCAAGGATCCGATCAACGCGAAGCTGGTCGGTCTCGGCGACAACCTGAAGCCCGAGATCGCGCCCTCGCACCCGGGCCGCGCGGTCGACCGCGCCGTGATGAAACGCCGGATCCTCCAGGCACTGCACTCCTCGTACCGCGACGGGATCATCCCCGTCAGGACCGTCTGGGTTCCGCCGGCGGTGAAGAAGGCCGACCTCGGCCCGATGGTGGTCGTGCGCCGCGGCTCGAACCGCCTCTTCCTCTACGACGGCGGCAGGTTCGTGAAGCGCTTCAAGGTCGCGACCGGCCAGGCCGCATACCCGACGCCGCTCGGCGACTTCGAGATCGTCATCAAGGAGCGCGACCCGACCTGGAACCCACCCGACTCCGACTGGGCGAAGGACGCGAAGCCGATCCCGCCCGGCCCCGGCAACCCGCTCGGCACGCGCTGGATGGGGATCTCCTCGCCGGCGGTCGGCATCCACGGCACGCCCGACGCGGCCTCGCTCGGCTACTCGGCCTCGCACGGCTGCATCCGCATGGGCATCCCCGACGCAGAGTGGCTCTTCGAGCACGTCGAGGTCGGCACGCCGGTCTTCATCGTCCCCGCCTAAGCCCGGGGCAGCGCTTCCATCCGCTCGAGCCACGCTGACAGGTTGGGGTAGCCGTCGCCGAGCGCCAGGTACCGCGCGCAGATCTGGTGGAAGAGATACGGGTCGTTCTCCTCCTGGTAGAGGGCGAAGCGCAGGAAAGGGAACGCGATCACGTCGGCGGCGCCGAACTCGCCGAAGAGGTAGTCGCGTCCGGTGAGAAGCGCCTCGAAGACGTCGCGTGAGGCGACGATCTCCGCGGCCAGCTCGGCCACGAGCTTCTGGTCCGGCTGCGACTTCGAGAGCTCCGCGTCCAGCTTGTTCGGCGGGCCCTTCCACACGCGGTTGAACCAGTCGACGAACACCTCGACCTCGGCACGGCGCGCGGGATCGGCCGGGAAGAGCGGCGGGTCGGGGTACTTCTCCTCGAGCCACGCGATGATGCGCGACGAGTCCGAGAGGACGAACTCGCCCTCGACGAGCACGGGCACGAGATCCTGCCCGGACACGTGGCGCACGGGCGTGCGGTCATCCGCGTCCACGTCCACCCATTCCACCTCGACGCCCTTGTAGGCGAGCGCGATCGCGACGCGCTCGACGTTTGTCGAGAACGGAATCCGGTAGATGCGAAGCACGGCGAGAATGTACCGTCACGGCATGCCGCCGATCACGCGAGGGTTCCAGGGCCGCCGTCGCGAGGCGGACGACCGGCTTCCTCCCGGCCAGTACCTGACGGACGGCTTCCCGGTGCTCTCGGCCGGGCCGACGCCGCACACGCCGCCCGAGGAGTGGACGTTCACGATCGAGGGCGGCGCCGAGCCCGTCTCGTGGACCTGGGACGAGTTCGTGGCGCTGCCGCGCGAAACGCCGCACGTGGACATCCACTGCGTGACCCGCTGGTCGAAGCTCGACACCGACTGGGAGGGCGTCTCCGTCGACACGCTCCTCGACGTGGTCGACCACGACGCGGCGTACGCGCTCGCGTTCTGCGACGGCGGCTACACGACGAACGTGCCGATCGAGGATCTCACCGGCGGCAAGGCCTGGGTCGCGTTCGGCTTCGACGGCGAGCCGCTCGACCCCGAGCACGGCGGCCCCGCGCGGCTGCTCGTCCCGCACCTCTACTTCTGGAAGAGCGCCAAGTGGGTGCGCGGCCTGCGTCTGCTCGACGAGGACGAGCCCGGCTTTTGGGAGACGAACGGCTACCACCTCTACGGAGACCCGTGGCGGGAACAGCGGTTCTGGGGCGACTGACCGGCTGGCGCCCGGTCGAGGTGCTCGAGGCGTTCGACGAGACGCCGCGGGTGCGGACGCTCGTCCTCGACGTGCCGGACTGGACCGGCCATCGCGCCGGCCAGCACCTCGACGTGCGGCTGACCGCCGAGGACGGCTACCAGGCGTCGCGCAGCTACTCGATCGGGTCGGCGCCCGGCGGGCCGGTCGAGATCACCGTGGAGCGGCTCGACGACGGCGAGGTCTCGCCGTACCTGGCCGGCGACGCCGGCCCGGGCGACCAGTTCGAGGTGCGCGGCCCGATCGGCGGGTGGTTCGTGTGGTCTCCGGGTGAGGACGGATCGGTCCTCCTCGTCGCCGGCGGCTCGGGCGTCGTTCCGCTCATGGCGATGGCCCGGCACCGTGCCGCGGCGGGAAGTGACACGCCGATGCGGCTGCTGTATTCCTCCCGGTCGTGGGAGGACGTGATCTACCGCGACGAGCTCGAGATGCTTGGCGGTGACGGGTTCGAGGTCGTGCACACGCTGACGCGCTCCCAGCCGGAGGGCTGGAACGGGTACGGGCGGCGCGTCGATCGCGGCGATGCTCCGCGAGGTCGCCTGGCCGGCGGGGGACGGCGCGCGTGCGTTCGTGTGCGGGCCGACGGCGTTCGTGGAGGCGGTCGCGTCGGGGCTCGTCGAGCTCGGGTACGACGCGGGCCGAGTGAAGACCGAGCGGTTCGGAGCGACGGGATGAGCGCGACCCTGGACGGAAACGCGCTCGGCGGCCTGCTCCTCGAGGTGTTCGGCGTCGACGTGACCGGCGCGTTCGGGACCTGCGCGAACTGCGGCGCGCGGGGCGAGATGGCGCGGATGGTGGTCTACGTCCACTGTCCCGGCATGGTCGGGCGGTGCCGGGCGTGCGGCGAGGTGCTGGTGCAGATCGTCGAGGCCCGCGAGCAGCGCTACGTCGCCCTCCACGGGCTGCGCTCACTCGAAGTTCCGCGCACCGACTGAGCGACCCCCGCGACCGGCGTCTCGCCCCTTCCGGCCAGGTCACGGCGGGCCAGGTCCGCCACGCCCCCACCCAGGGTGGGGACCGCCGCCCACATCCCGCTGTGAGCGTATCGAGGAAACCCGCACGTGTCTGTCACGGAACCGTGCCGATTCTGTGCCAATGTCCGAAGTGATCCGGAACGCTAGGAAAAGAACGTGTCTTCGTGGCGGTACGGCGGGGCGCAGCAGCACAGGAAGCGCAGCTCCTCGGCGCCGGCGCGGATCTGGTGCCACGCGCCGGCCGGGATCAGCACCGCGTCGCCCGGCCCGACCGTGCGCCACTCGCCGTCGACCTCCATCTCGGCCGTTCCGGAGAGCAGCACGTACAGCTCCTCGGTCTCCGCGTGGTAGTGGCGGTCGGTCTCGCCGCCCGCGCTCGACCACGGCCTCGGCGAGGCTCTGGTTCACGGCGCCGCCTTCCACCGCGTCGAGGAGAACGCGGATCGTCGAACCGTCCGCCGTCGTGAACGGCGCGGCGTCGTCGCGGGAGCGAACCTGCAGGGCTAGACCTCGGCCGCGCTCAGGTCGGGATGCGACTCGAAGCCGTAACGCACGACCATCCGCTTGGCGGCCTTCACCTCATCGAGCCGGCGCACCGGCCGGTGGTGCGGCGCCGACTTCAGGATCTCCTTGTCCTCGGCCGCCTCCCGCGCGATCGCGCGCATGGCCTCGATGAACGCGTCCAGCCGCTCCTTCGGCTCCGTCTCGGTCGGCTCGATCATGAGCGCCTCCGGGACGATCAGCGGGAAGTACACGGTCGGCGGATGGAACCCGTAGTCCATGCAGCCGCTTGGCGACGTCGAGCGCAGTGACGCCGTGCTCCTTCTTCAGGGTGCGCGCCGAGAGGACGAACTCGTGCATGCAGAGCCGGTCGAACGGCAGGTCGTACACGTCGCGCAGCCGCGCGAGGAGGTAGTTCGCGTTCAGCACGGCCACTTCGGACATGTCCTTCAGGTGCGGCCCGTACGAGCGGATGTACGCGTAGGAGCGCACGAACACGCCGAACGGCCCGTAGTAGCCGCGCACCTTGCCGATCGACTTGGGCCGGTCGTAGTCGTAGAAGAACCGCTCGCCGTCGCGGGCGACCGCGGGCACCGGGAGGTACGGCTCGAGCTGCTTGCGCACCGCGACCGGCCCGCCGCCTGGGCCGCCGCCGCCGTGCGGCTGCGAGAAGGTCTTGTGCAGGTTGTAGTGGACGACGTCGAAGCCCATGTCGCCCGGCCGCGAGATGCCGCAGACCGCGTTCAGGTTCGCGCCGTCGTAGTAGAGGAGCGCGCCCGCGTCGTGGAAGATCTTCGCGACCTCCTCGATCCGTTCGTCGAAGAGCCCGAGCGTGGACGGGTTGGTGAGCATGAGCCCGGCGGTGCGCTCGTTCACGCGCTCGCGCAGCTCGTCGACATCGAGGTTCCCGCGCGGATCGGTGCCGACCTTCTCGAGCTTGTAGCCGGCCATCGTCACGCTCGCCGGGTTCGTGCCGTGCGCCGTGTCGGCGACGAAGATCGTGTCGCGGGTGTCCCCCTCGCCGCGATCCTCGAAGTAGGCGCGTATGAGCATCAGCCCGGTGAGTTCGCCCTGCGACCCCGCGGCCGGCTGGAGCGAGACGGCGTCGAGCCCGACGATCTCGGCGAGGATCTCCTGGAGGCGCCACATGAGCTCCATCGCGCCCTGCGCGCCGTCCTCCTCCTGCAGCGGGTGCAGGTCGCGGAAGCCCGGCAGCGAGACCACGCGCTCGTTCATCCGCGGGTTGTGCTTCATCGTGCACGAGCCGAGCGGATAGAAGCCCGTGTCGACGCCGAAGGTCCGGTCGGCGAGCGCCGTGAAGTGGCGGACGATCTCCGGCTCGGAGAGCTCGGGCAGGCGCGGCGGATTCGCGCGGCGCAGCGCCGCGGGCAGCTCCGGGACCGGGAGCCCGGTGTCCGGCAGCGTCGAGGCGCGGCGGCCCGGCTTGGACTGCTCGTAGATCAGCTGCATGGCGCGCATCTGGGGAAAACTTGCTGCAATTCCGGCACGATTTCGTGCACCACACGTGCGCGTTTCGGCGATAGGCTGTAGCCGAGCAGGGGGCGGGTCGGGACCCGTAGTAACACCCGCGCGACTGCCCTTAACCGCCTCACGAGAGCACCTCCGCGAGCCGATCGATATCGGCCTTCGTCTTCCTCTCGGTCACGCAGACGAGGAGCACGTCATCCATCCCCTCGTAGTCGCGGCCGATCGCGTAGCCGGGATGGACGCCGGCGGCGCGCGCGTCGCGGATGACCTCGGCGGCCGGGCGGCCGCAGCGGACAGCGAACTCCTTGAACGTCGCCTGCTCGGGGAACGCGAGCGGCAGGCCGAGCCGCTCCTTCGCATACTCGGCGAGCGCCAGGCAGTTCTCCCCCGTCTCGCGGAGCCCCTGCGGGCCGAGCCACGAGAGGTACATGAGCCCGGCGAGCGCGAGCAGAGTCTGGTTCGTCGTCATGTTGTGCGTCGCCTTCTCGCGGCGGATGTGCTGCTCGCGCGTCTGTAGCGTGAGGACGTAGGCGCGCTTGCCGTCCTCGTCGGTCGTCTCGCCGACGATGCGGCCCGGCATGCGGCGCACGTAGTCCATCCGCGCCGCGAGGAACCCGTAGTGCGGGCCGCCGTACGCCTGGTAGTTCCCGGCCGACTGGCCCTCGCCGACCGCGATCGCGCAGCCGTAGGCGCCCGGCGCCTCGAGCAGGCCGAGCGACATCGGATCGACGTAGGCGACCGGCAGCGCGCCCGCCTCGTTCGCGGCCGCGGCCAAATCCGGCGCCGGCTCGAGACAGCCGAAGACGTTCGGCTGCTGGAAGATCACGCACGCCGCATCGCCGGCCACCGCCGCCACGTCGTCCGGCGAGGTCACGCCGTCCCGATGCCCGACCTCGACGACCTCGAGCCCGAATCCCGGCGCGTACGTCTTGACCACTTGACGCACCTGCGGATTGACCGTCTCGCACACGACGACCTTGGAGCGCCCGGTCACGTGTTTGGCGACGTAGCAGGCGTCCGCGGCGGCGGTCGGCCCGTCGTAGCCCGACGCATTCGAGACGTCCATCCCGGTCAGCTCGCAGATCGCGGTCTGGTACTCGAAGATCGCCTGCAGCGTCCCCTGGCTCATCTCCGGCTGGTACGGCGTGTACGCCGTGAGGAACTCGCCGCGGGCCAGCATCGCGTCGACGAACGCCGGGACGTAGTGGTCGTAGATCCCCGCGCCGAGGAACGACAGCTCGCGGCCCGTGTGCGCGTTGCGCTCGGCCAGCTCGCTCAGGTGCGCGACGATCTCCTGCTCGGAGAGCGCCGGCTCGAGCGCCAGCTCGCCGCGGAAGCGAACCGCCTCCGGAATGTCCGTGAAGAGCTCCTCGACGGAGGCGACGCCGATCGCCGCGAGCATCTCCTCGCGGTCGTCATCGGTCAGCGACAGGAACGGCAGCGCGCGGCTCACAGGTCTTCGAGCACCTTCTTGTAGGCCTCGACCGTGAGGAGCGAGTCGACCTCGTCGGGATCCGACAGGCGGATCTTCACGAGCCAGCCGTCGCCGTACGGGTCCTCGTTGATCGTCTCGGGCGCGTCGATCAGCGCGGCGTTCACCTCGATCACCTCGCCGGAGAGCGGCGCGATCACGTCCGACACCGCCTTCACCGACTCGACCTCGCCGTAGCTCTCGTCCTTGGCGGTCGCCCCACCCTCCTCGGGCGCCTCGTAGTGGACGATCTCGCCGAGGGAATCCTGCGCGTACCAGGTGATGCCCATCGTGGCGGTGTCACCATCGACCCGCGCCCAGTCGTGCTCGTGGTGGTACTTGAGATCGCTCGGATAGCTCTCGTCGGCGGCCATCAGCTCTCCTTCCCCTTGATGAACGGCTTCGGGACGATACGGGCGCGGCGCGGACGGCCGCGAAGGTCGATCGTGATCTCGGTGCCCGGCACGGCCAGCGCGGCCGGCACGTAGGCCAGGCCGATGCCCTCGTCGAGCATCGGCGACAGCGTTCCCGAGGTGACGACGCCGCCCTCGGCGACCGGCATGCCCGCGCGCGGGATGCCCTTGTCGACCATCGTGAACGCGACCAGCTTCTCGGCCGGGCCCTCCTCCTTCTCGCGGCGCAGCACCTCGACGCCGGTGAACTCCTTTTCGAGCGAGCACGCCCAGCCGAGGCCGGCCGCGATCGGCGTGCGGTCCGGGCCGATGTCCTGGCCGTGCAGCGGGTAGCAGGCCTCGAGGCGCAGCGTGTCGCGGGCGCCGAGCCCGCAGGGGACGACGCCCGCGTCGAGGATCGCGTCCCACAGGCGCACCGCGTCGTCCGGGTCGACTCCGAGCTCGCAGCCGCGCTCGCCCGTGTAGCCGGTTCCCCCGATGAAGCACTGAACGCCGAGCACGTCGTCGCGGCGGTGCGTGAACGCCGCGATCTCGATCCCGAGCCGGTCGAGCGCCTCGGGACCCTGCACGGCGAGGAGCGCCCACTCGTCCGAGACGTTGCGCGTCTCCGGGAGCGCGGCATGATCCGGCTCCACGTTCGACGCGTTCACGACGAGGAGGTAGTCGTCGTCGCCGCCGCGGTAGGCGATCAGGTCGTCGGTGATCCCGCCGCGCTCGTTCGTGAGCAGCGTGTACTGCGCCTGCGCGGCGCCGATCCGGTCCAGGTCGTTCGAGAGCCGCGCCTGCAGGTACTCGGTCGCGCCGTCCCCGTCGAGTACGAGCTGGCCCATGTGCGAGACGTCGAACACGCCGGCGGAGGTGCGAACGGCGCGGTGCTCCTCGCCGATCGACGTGTACTGCACCGGCATCTCCCAGCCGGCGAACGGGACGATGCGAGCGCCGAGCGAGGCGTGTCGCTCGTAGAGCGGCGTGCGGCGAAGCGTCTCCACGAGCGCGATCCTAACCCGCGGCGAGCGGCCGGAACCGGGCTGTGAAATGCCGCAGCACCGGAGCCTCCGAGACGAGCTCGTAGCCGGGAACCGCCTCGGGCTTCGTGAGGATCTCCGCCATCGCGTCGGCGGCGTGCTCGAGTTGCCGTGAGGTGTAGACGCGCCGCGGAACCGCGAGGCGCAGCAGCTCGAGCCGCGGATGGCGGTTCTCCCCGGTCGCCGGATCGCGGCCGGCCATGACCGAGCCGATCTCGGCGCCGCGCACGCCGCCCGCGAGGTAGAGCGCGCACGAAAGCGCCCAGCCGGGGAATCCGGCCGGTGGGATGTGCGGCAGCGTCTCGCCGGCGTTCAGGTAGACGGCGTGGCCGCCGGTCGGCTGGACGACCGAGGCGCCGGCCGCCGCGAGCGTCTCGCCGAGGTAGGCCACCTGGGCGATGCGATGCCGCAGGTACTCCTCGTCCATCACTTCGTACAGGCCGACCGCGATCACCTCGAGGTCGCGCCCGGCGAGGCCGCCGTAGGTCGGGAAGCCCTCGGTCACGACACCGCGCATCTGCAGGCCGGTGAAGAACTCCTCGTCGTCGCGAATGGCGACGAAGCCGCCGATGTTCGCGATCGCATCCTTTTTCGCGCTCATGAGGACGCCGTCGGCGTCGGCCATCATCTCGCGCACGATCGCCGGCAGCGGCACGTCCGCGTAGCCGGCCTCGCGCTCCTTGATGAACCATGCGTTCTCGGCGAAGCGCGCGATGTCGAGGACGAGCTTCTTGTCGTGCTCGCGCGTGACCTTGGCCACAGCCTGGATGTTCTCGAGCGA
Source organism: uncultured Actinomycetes bacterium (assembly GCA_963760815.1). Taxonomy (GTDB): domain Bacteria; phylum Actinomycetota; class Thermoleophilia; order Gaiellales; family Gaiellaceae; genus CAVRUF01. The sequence goes on along the minus strand of CAVXEJ010000004.1, from coordinate 1,005,285 downwards.
CACCGGCTGGCCGCCGCCCGCGTTGTTCGTGAGGGTCAGCATCACGATCGAGACCTTGTCGCCGTCGGGCCCGTCGAGCAGCTCGACGAGGCGCGCGACGTCCATGTTCCCCTTGAACGGCGCGTCGGTCGCGGGGTCGGCCGCCTCGGAGCACGGCAGGTCGAGCGCAATCCCCTCGCGGATCTCGATGTGCGCGCGCGTCGTGTCGAAATGCGCGTTCGACGGGACGATCTCGCCCGGGTCGATGACCGCGCCGAAGAAGACGCCCTCGGCGCCGCGCCCCTGGTGCGCCGGCACGACGAACGGGAAGCCGAGCACCTCCTCGACCGCGGCCTGGAAGCGCGTGAAGCTCTGCGAGCCCGCGTAGGACTCGTCGCCGAGCATGAGCGCGGCCCACTGCGTGTTGCTCATCGCGCCGGTGCCCGAGTCGGTCAGCAGGTCGAGCTCGACGTCGCGCGCGGCGAGCTGGAAGACGTTCCAGCCCGCGATCTCGAGCGCGCCCTCGCGTTCCTCGTGCGTGGTCGCCCGGATCGGCTCGACCATCTTGATCCGAAAAGGCTCGCGCGGCGGACGCATGCCCTGGACGCTATCGCGCCGGGACTACTCGTCGCGGAGGAACGAGGGAACTTCGAGGATGTCCTGCGGGACGTCGAAGCCGCGGGTCACGTCCTCGGCGGGCTTCTCGGCGGCGCCGCCCTTGCGCTCCTTGCGGCGGCGCTGGTCGCCGAAGCCCGTGGCGATCACGGTGACGCGCACCGAGCCGGCAAGCGAGTCGTTGATGACCGCGCCGAAGATCACGTTCGCGTTCTGATCGGCCGCCTCGGTCACGACCTCGGCCGCCTCGTTCACCTCGAAGAGTCCGATGTCCGGCCCGCCGCTGATGTTCAGGAGCACGCCGGTCGCGCCGTCGATCGACGACTCGAGCAGCGGCGACGACACGGCCATGCGCGCAGCCTCGCCGGCGCGGTTCGGGCCGTCGGCCTCGCCGATGCCCATGAGCGCCGAGCCGGCGTCGCGCATGATCGTGCGCACGTCCGCGAAGTCGAGATTCACGAGCCCGGGCACGGTGATGAGATCGGTGATCCCCTGGACGCCCTGGCGGAGCACGTCGTCGGCCATGCGGAACGCGTCCACGACCGAGGTCTCCTGCTGGACGACCTGGAGCAGCCGGTCGTTCGGGATCACGATCAGCGTGTCGACCTGGTCTTGCAGCGCCGAGATGCCGAGCTGCGCCTGTTCCGCGCGCCGGCGGCCCTCGAAGGAGAACGGCCTGGTGACGACGCCGACCGTCAGTGCGCCCAACTCCCGGGCGGTCTCCGCGATGATCGGCGCGCCGCCCGTTCCGGTGCCGCCGCCCTCGCCCGCGGTGACGAAGACCATGTCCGCGCCCTTGAGCGTCTCCTTGATCTCGTCCCGGCTCTCGAGCGCCGCGGTCTTGCCGACCTCGGGGTTCGCGCCGGCGCCGAGGCCGCGCGTCGAGGTGGCGCCGATATGGAGCTTCACGTCGGCGTCGCACATGAGCAGCGCCTGTGCGTCGGTGTTCACCGCGACGAACTCGACGCCCTTGAGCCCGGCGTCGACCATGCGGTTGACCGCGTTGGATCCTCCGCCGCCGATGCCGACGACTTTGATCACCGCTAGATAGCTGCCTGTTTGATCTCTCATAGGTCTGAAGTACGGGTTGAGCGTCCCAGCAGAGTACGCTGTGGAAAAATCCCTGTCAAACGCCTCGTTTGCAGGAGGTTATTCGTCAGACTCTAAAGTCTCACTTGAGGGTTGAGCTATCGGTCCTGTGACGGCGCGCTCGGGAAGGCTGACGTCGACGTAGCCCACGGTGGCCGCTTCGTCGGCCGGCAGCGCGTTCAGAACGGCGACCGCGGCGGCCAGTTTCGCCTCGAGCTCGCGCGGTTCGCCCACCCTGATCTCGAGGAGCGAGCCGGCCATGATGAGCGTCACGCCGGTCTCGTCGATCTGCGAGTAGAGGATCTTCCCGGGCAGCCGTTTCGGCACGGCCTGGAGGGCGAGGAGCGCCGTGAGCGCATCGGTGCCGCCCAGCGTCTTCCCCACCTTCGGCTCGCCCGTGACCTCCGCCTTGATGCGCGGGAGCTCGAGTTGCTCGTTCGGCTTGATCGCCGCGAGGACGCGGCCCGTGCTGGACACGACCCAGGCCTTTGTCCCGTCGCGGTAGACGGCCAGTGCGCGCTCGGCCTGCACTTGGATCTTCAGCGTGTGCGGGAACGCGCGGTCGACGTGCGCGGAGCGCACCACCGGGACGGCGGCCAGGGTGCGCTCCACATCTGCGGGATCGATGGCGACGAGGCTCTGCCCTTCGTACGCGGCCAGCGCGGCGCGCACCTCCTGCTTCACCTCGCGCTTCGCGCCCGTGATCTTGATCGTCTGGACGGAGAAGAGGGTCGTCTGCCGGGCGGCCACGTACGCGAGCGCGAGCGTGGCGCACACGCAGACTGCGATCGCGAGGGCGCGCCAAACCGCGCCCGTGGGCAAGGAGAGCGCAGGCCGGTGGGACGGCGTGCGCACGACTGCAAGGGCCGCTCTTCGCGACATGCGGGGTTCTTCGCCGTGGGACGCGCTCGTCCTACGCGGGAATCTCGACCGGGCCGAGCAGCTGCACCTCGGGCTCGAGGCGCACGCCGAACTGCTCGAGCGCCCGCCGGCGCGCCTCGACGATCAGGGCGACCGCGTCGGCCGTCGTCGCATCCCCCGCGTTCTCGATGAAGTTCGCGTGCTTCGGCGAGATGGTCGCGCCGCCGATCGCGAATCCGCGCAGCCCGCAGGCCTCGAGCATCCGCCCGGCGCTCAGCTCGTGGTCGGGGTTCTTGAACACGCTGCCGAACGTGCGCTTGTTCGTCGGCTGCGCCTCCTTGCGCTGTGCCTGGAGCTCGGCCACGGTCGCCTTGATCTCGTCCACGGGCTTCGGGAAGAGGTGGAACTCCGCGCCCGCGACGACCTGGCCCGCGCGCAGCCCGGAGCGGCGGTAGCTGAGGCCCAGCTCGTCCGGGGTCAGCCAGCGCGCACCGTCGGCGTCGGCGACGAGGGCGCGCTCGAGCACCTGGGAGATGTCGCTGCCGTACGCGCCGGCGTTCATCCACACGGCGCCGCCGACCGTCCCCGGGATCGCGCACGCGAACTCGAAGCCGCCGAGGCCGGCGTCGCGCGCGCGATGGAGGCAGACGGCGAGCGACGCGCCGCCGCCTGCGTGGAGCCGTTCGCCCTCGGCGCGGGCCGCTGCGAGATCGCCGGAGAGCTTCAGCGCGAGGCCGGGGAAGCCCTCGTCCGCGACGAGCAGGTTCGAGCCCAGGCCGACCGGCGCCACGGCGAGCCCCTGGTCGCGCGCCCACGCGAGCAGCTCGACCAGCTCGTCCTCCGTGGACGGCGCCGCGAAGTAGCGCGCCGGGCCGCCGGTGCCGAGCGTCGTGTAGCGCGAGAGCGCGACGCCCTCCTCGACGTTCATCGCAGCGCCTCGAGGAGCAGCGGAACCGCCGTGTCGACGTCGCCCGCGCCGGCGGTGATCACGATCCCGCCCGGTCGGGCCTGCGCCGCGACCAGCGCGACCGCATCGGCCGGCGTCGGCGCCCAGCCGACGGGCATCCCGGGACGGCGCTCGCACAGCCGGTCGACGAGGAGCTTCCCGGTCACGCCGGGGATCGGCTCCTCACGCGCGGCGTAGATGTCGGTGATGCAGACCGCGTCCGCCGTGGCGAGCGCGGCCGCGAAGTCGCGCGCCAGGTAGAGCGTCCGCGAGAAGAGGTGCGGCTGGAACAGGACGACGACGCGGCCGTCGGTCAGCTCGCGCGCGGCGGAGATCGTCGCGGCCAGCTCCGCCGGGTGGTGGGCGTAGTCGTCGAGCACCTGCACTCCCCCGGCCTCGCCGCGTGGTTCGAGCCGCCGTCCGGCGCCGCGGAACTCGACGATCGCGTCCTCGGCGTCGGCGCGGGCGACCCCGGCCAGTTCGAGCGCGGCAAGCGCGGCGGCAGCATTGCGCCGGTTGTGCTCCCCCGCGACGGCCAGCTCAAGCGCCACGGGCTCGAGCGCGTCGCCGCGGACGACCTGCACGTCCGGAAGGCCCGCGAGCCACCCGGCGTAGAGCTCCTCCACCTCGGCGCGCGAGCCGAACGTCGTGTGGTGGTCGAGATCGACGTTCGTGATCACGGCGATGCGCGCGGGCAGCGACGCGACCGTGCGGTCGGACTCGTCGCCCTCGACCACGAACCAGCCCTCCGCCGGCGCGGGCGTTCGCGCCGAGCTGCGGCACCTCGCCGCCGATCGCGAACGACGGATCGAGCCCGAGCCGGTCGAGGACGAACGCGATCATCGCCGCGGTCGTCGTCTTGCCGTGCGCGCCCGAGACGACGATCGTCGGCGCCTGCGCGGCCAGCTCGGCGAGCAGCTCGGCGCGCGGCTTCCCGGGGACGCGCCCGGCGTACGCGGTGGAGACGACCACGTCGAACCCGTCGGGCGCGGCGGGCGGCTCCTCCGAGACGGTCACGTCGATCCCGGCCTCGCGCACCGCGCCAAGTACGGCGTCTCCTTGCGGTCCCAGCCGGCCACCTCGGCGCCCCAGCCGCGCGCGACGAGCGCGTACCGCGGAGAGCCCCGAGCCGCCGATGCCGACGAGCCAGAGCTTGCGGCCCTCAAGAGACAAGCGCGATCACCTCCTCGGCGATCACGTCGGCCGCGTCCGGGCGCGCGAGCGCGAGCATCGCCGCGCCCATGGCCGCCAGCCGGGCCGGATCCGCGAGCAGCTCGTCCACCTGCGGCGCGCAGGTCGAGCCGCTCCTCGGGGACGACGACCGCGCCGCCGCCCTGCTCGAAGAAGCGCGCGTTCTTCGTCTGGTGATCGGCGGTCGCGGACGGATACGGGACGAGCAGCGCCGGCTTCCCCGCGGCGGCGACCTCCCACACCGAGCCGCCGGCGCGCGCGACGACGAGGTCGGCGGCGGCGAGCGCCGCGCCGAACTCGTCCGTGAAGCCGAGCAGCACGTAGTCGTCGCGGGTCACCCGCGGGCGCAGCCCCTCCAGGTGGCGTCTCGCCGCAGAAATGGAGCACCGCCGGTCCGTCGGCCGCGAACGCCTCGACGGCGGCCTCGTTCAGCGCGCGGGCGCCCATGCTGCCGCCGAAGACGACCACGACCGGGCCCTCGGAGGGCAGCCCGAATCGCTCGCGGGCCTCCGCAGGGTCGGTCGCGACCGAGCGCGCCGGGATCGGCCGGCCGACGACGCGGTACTTCGTCGCCGTCGAGGCCGTCGATCGGGAACGCGAGGAACACGCGCCTGCGCGAACGGCGCGGCCCAGCGGTTCGCAAGCCCGAGGTGCGCGTCGGCCTCGGTGAGCGCGACCGGGATCCGCAAGCAGCCGCGCCGCCGCGACCATCGGCCCGGCCACGTAGCCACCGCCACCGAGCACGACGTCGGGGCGAACGCGCCGGAGGATCTGCAGGCAGGCCGGGAGCGCGGCGGCATCCACGGCGACGGCGTGGGCGAGCGCGAGATTCGGTCGCCGCGGCAGACCCTCGACCCGGAACTGCTCGAGCGGATACCCGGCGGCCGGGACGAGCTCGGCCTCAGCTCGCTGCGCGCCGGCGAACCGGACGCTCGCGCCGCGCCGGCTCAGCGCGTCGGCCACGGCGAGGCTGGGCAGCACGTGTCCTGCCGTCCCTCCGGCTGCGATCAGGCACTCGATCGGTCGCTGCGACGCCATCGTTGGAGGCGATGTTAAGGAGGATGCCGACGGCGGCGAGGCCGACGATCAGGCTCGAGCCCCCGTAGCTCACGAACGGAAGCGGGATTCCGGTCAGCGGGGCGAGGCCCAGGACGGCGGCGAGATTGACGAGCGCCTGGCCCGCGACGAGCGTCGTGAGCCCGGCGGCGGCGAGCTTCCCGAACGGATCCTTCGTCCGGCCGGCGACGTTGAGGCCCGCGTAGGCGAACACGGCGAAGGCGATCACGACGGCGATGACGCCGATCAGGCCGAGCTCCTCGCCGACGATCGCGACGATCATGTCCGTCGTCGATTCGGGCAGGAAGTAGATCTTCTGGACGCTCTCGCCGAGGCCGACGCCGAAGAAGCCGCCCGAGCCGAGCGCGATCATCGCCTGCACGGTCTGGAAGCCGGCGCCCTCGGAGTCCGACCAGGGGTCGAGGAAGGCGAGGAGGCGCTCGCGGCGGTACGGCTCGAGCCAGATCGCGGCCATCGCGAGCCCGATCATGATCCCGGCGGCGCTGCCGAGCACCGCGCATCGGCGTGCCCGGCGACGACGAGCATGGCGGCGACGCATGACGACGATCGCGATCGCGGTTCCCAGGTCGGGCTCGCGAGGATGAGGGCGCACACGGCGAGAACGGTCAGGCCGATCGGGCTTCAGGAGCTCCCCGAGGGACTGCGGCGGCTTGCGGCGGCACAGGTAGCCGGCGAGCCAGAGCACGAGCGGCGAGCTTGGCGAGCTCGGACGGCTGGAAGTCGATGACGCCCATCGGTCAGCCAGCGGCGGGCGCCGTTCACGGACGTTCCGATCGACGAGCACGGCGACGAGCAGCACGAAGCTGACGAGCAGGAGCGGCCCGCCGGCGTAGCGCAGCGACGGAAGTCGCACGCGCGAGAGGACGAGCAGCACGACCAGGCCGATCGCGGCGTAGATCGCCCTGGCGCTTCAGGTAGTAGGCGGGGTCGTCGGCGGCGACCGCGGCGCGGCGCCGAGCTCGCGCTGTAGACCATGACGAGCCCGAACGCGACGAGGCCGAGCGTGACGAGGAGCGAGCAGGTGGTACTCGAGGTTCGTCTTCGGGCGTCTTCACAGGGCCTCCACGAGGTGCGCGGAAGCGGTCGCCGCGCTCCTCGAAGTCGCGGAACTGGTCGTAGCTCGCGCACGCCGGCGAGAGGAGGACGACGTCGCCGGGCTCGGCGTCCGTCGGCGGCCTCGGCCACGGCGGTCTCGAGGTCGCCCGAGTCGACGGAAGCGGACGCCCCGGCGGCGGCGAGCGCCTCGGCGATCTCGTCGGCGGACTCTCCGATCAGGTACGCGCGGCGAGACGCCCGCGCTCGGCGGCCGACCGGGCGAGGCCCGTGAAGTCGGCGTGCCCTTGCGCGCTGCCGCCGAGGATGACGTGCAGGCCCGGCGCCGGTAACGCGCGCGAGCGCGCGCTCGGCCGCCTCGGGGTTCGTCGCCTTGGAGTCGTTGACGAAGCGCACGCCGTCGAGCTCGCGGACGAGTCTCGAGCCGGTGCGGCACGCCGGCGAAGCTTGCGCAGGGCCTCGGCGATCGCCTCGTCCGGGATCCCCGCGGCGCGCGCCGCCGCCGTGGCGGCGGCGGCGTTCTCGCGGTTGTGCTCGCCCGGGATGGCGCGGCTCCGCGGGGAGCGGGTCGTCCGCGGCGAGAACTCGACCCGCGGCCGCGTCGCCCGGGATCGGGCCGAAGCCCGCGGGACGACGGCGATGTCCTCGGCGCGTCTGGTTCTCGAAGAGGCGCAGCTTCGCGGCCCGGTAGGCCTCGAGGTCGCCGTGGCGGTCGAGGTGGTCGGGCGTGACGTTCAGGAGCACGCCGATCGCGCGGGCGGAATTCGTCGATGTCCTCGAGCTGGAAGCTCGACAGCTCGCAGACGATCCAGGCGTCGGCTCGGCCCGCCGTCGAGCGACGGTCAGCGGGCGTCCGACGTTGCCGGCGACCTCGACGGGCGTCCGGCGGCGCGGAAGATCGCGCCGAGCAGCTCGGTCGTCGTCGTCTTCCCGTTCGTGCCGGTGACGCCGAGAATCGGGTTCGGGAGGAGCCGGGAGCCGAGCTCGACCTCGCTCCACACGGGCAGGGCACGCTCACGCGCAGCGGCGACGAGCGGCGCCTCCGCCGGAACCCCGGGGCTCTTCACAAGCAGGTCCACGCCGTCGAGCAGCGCGGGGTCGTCCGCGCCGAGTCGCACTTCGACGCCCTCCGCGCGAAGCCTTCCCGCGTCCAGCTCCTCGTTGCGGTCGACCGCGAGCACCGTGACGCCGTGCCGCACGAGCGCCAGCGCGGCGGCCTGCCCGGAGCGGGCGAGCCCGAGGACGAGCGCGTTTGCGGGAAGGTCGAGATCGGCCATGATTTCGGTGCGATGCAAGTAGCCGCTCTCTTCGACGTCCACGGGAATCTTCCCGCGCTCGAGGCCGTGCTCGCGGAGCCCGATTTCCAGGCCGCCGACCTCGTCCTGTGCGGCGGCGACACCGTGATCGGCCCGTATCCGCGCGAGTGCCTCGACCTCCTCTGGGCGCTCGGCGACCGGCTCGTGATGATCCACGGAAACTGCGAGCGCCACGTCGTCGACCGCGAGCCCGAGGTCGTGTGGCAGGCCGACACGATCGGCCCGGAGCGGCTCGAAGCGGATCGCGGCGCTGCCGGACACGGCCACGGTCGAGATCGACGGGCTCGGCTCGGTGCTCCTGTGCCACGGCGGGCCGGCGAGCGACATGACGATCGTCACGCTCGTCACGCCCGATGAGCGCCTGGCGCGGATCGTCGAGGGCGTCGAGGCGGACGTCGTCGTCGCCGGGCACACGCACTCGCAGATCGACCGCACCGTCGGCACGCGTCCGCTGGGTGAACGCCGGGAGCGTCGGCATGCCGTACGAGGCCGAGCAGGGCGCGTACTGGGCGCTCCTCGGCCCGGACGTCGAGCTACGCCGGACGCCGTACGACGCCGAGGCGGCAGCGCAGCGGATCCGCGAGGACTCCGGCTACCCGGACGCGGACGACTTCGTCACGAGCTACGTCCTCTCCGCGCGCGACCGCCGAGTGAGGCCGCGACCGAGTTCGAGGCTCGGGCTAGCTCGGAAGCGAACTCGGAAGTAGCGGTAGTAGAGGACGAACCCGCACGCGCAGAGGATCGCCGGCGGTGATCCAGAAGCGCACCATGATCCGGGTCTCCGACCAGGCCTTCATCTCGAAGTGGTGGTGGAGCGGCGCCATGAGGAGCACGCGCCGGCCGTACCACTTGAAGCTCGACGACCTGGACGATCACCGAGAGCGCCTCGATCACGAAGATGCCGCCGATCAGGAGGAGCAGCGCCTCGGTCTTCGTCATGATCGCGAACGCCGCGAGCGCGCCGCCGAGGCCCATCGAGCCCGTGTCGCCCATGAAGACCTGCGCGGGGAAGGCGTTGTACCAGAGGAACCCGATCGAGGCCCCGATGAGGCTGGCGCCGAGGATGGCGAGGTCGAGGTCGACTCTGGTCGGCGCGTCCGACGGCGCAGATCGAGGCGAGCGCGGCGACGAGGCTCATCGCCGTGTAGGTGAGGAGCGCGATCGTCGTCGTGCCGGCCGCGAGGCCGTCGATGCCGTCCGTCAGGTTCACGCCGTTCGCGGCGCCCGCGATGATGAAGAAGAGGAGCACGTACCAGGCCCAGCCGAGCGGCAGGTCGACGTCGAGGAGCGGCAGGTAGACGTCGGTCGTTAGAGGTCGCGAGTCCGCGAGCACGACGAAGCCGACGACGACGGTGATCGCGCCCGAGCCAGACGAGCTTCCAGCGCCCGGGAGGCCGAGCGAGCGGCGGCGCGAGACCTTCGTCCAGTCGTCCGACGAAGCCGATCGCGGCGCAGCCGAGCGTGACGAAGAAGGCGGTGACGGCGGGCACGCGTCCGTTGCGAGAAGATCAGGAACGGGACCGCCATCGAGATCATGATCAGGAGGCCGCCCATCGTCGGCGTCCCCTGCTTGACGACGTGCCCCGTGGGGCCTTCCTCGCGGATCTGCTGGCCGAACTCGTTCGGCGCAGGAACTCGATGAACTTCGGGCCCGCGAGCGATCGAGATCACCATCGCCGAGGACGCCCGCGAGCAGGACCTCGACCATAGCTGGGCCTATTAGGCGGGACGACCGCGACGGCGTCGGCGATCACCTCGAGGCCCATGGCGCGCGAGCCCTTCACGAGGACGCAGTCGCCGGGCTGGAGGACGGCGCGGACGAGCGGTCGAGTCCCTGCTCGACGGTGGGGGCCCAGCGCGTCATCGGGACGCCGCGCGCGCCTTCGAGGTAGCCGCGGGCGAGCGGGCCGACGGCGACGAGCACGTCGACTCCGGCGCGGGCGGCGGCGGCGCCGACCTCGCGGTGGTACGCGGCGGCGCCCGGAGCCGAGCTCGGCCATGTCGCCGAGCACGGCGACCTTGCGGCGGCCGGCGGCGCGCTCGGCGAGGTGCTCGAGCGCGGCGGTCATCGAGAGCGGGTTCGCGTTGTAGCAGTCGTTGATGAGGAGGCCGTCCTCCGGGGAGCTGGCGTCTCCTCCCCGCGCAGGCGCGACAGCGTGATCTTGCGCGGCGCCCTCGCTGCGCGCTTGCCGAGCGGGCAGGCCGAGCGCGTGGTAGGCGGCGAGCGCGGCGAGGGCGTTCGTCGCGTTGTAGCGCGACGAGAAGCTGAAGCTCGAGCGTGAGCCGCTCGCCGAAGACCGCCACCTCGACGGTCGAGGCGTCGCCGCGCGACGTGAACGAGACCAGGCTCGACGTCGCCGCCTTCGCCGAAGCGAATCGACCTGGATGTCCTCGCGGTTCAGGTACGGCTCCAGGTAGCGGCTCTCCTGCGGGGACGACCGCGGTTCCACCGGGCGGGAGCGCCTCGATCAGCTCGGCCTTGGCCTGCGCGACCCGCTCGACCGTCGTCGAGCAGCTCGAGGTGGACGGGGCCGATCGTTCGTGACGATGCCGACGTCGGGCCGCGCGATCTCGCAGAGCTCGGCGATCTGGCCGAGGCCGCGCATGCCCATCTCGACGATGGCGACCTCGGTGTCCTCCTCGAGCCGGCAGAGCGTGAGCGGCAGCCCGATCTCGTTGTTCTGGCTTCCCTCGGCGACGACGGTGTTCGCGTGCGGACGCGCAGAGCGCGGCGAGGATGTCCTTCGTCGACGTCTTCGCGGTCGAGCCGGTGACCGCGACGACGCGCGCTGCCGAGCGTTCGCGAACGGCGCGGCCGAGCGCCGCGAGCGCGGCGAAGGCGTCCTCGGGGACGAGCGCCGCGGCGGCCCCGGCGGCGAGCGCGTCGTCGACGAAGTCCGCCCCGCCGCCGACCGCGACGAAGAGGTCGCCCGGCCCGGCGGTGCGTGAGTCGATCGTCAGCCCCGTCGCTTCGGTGGCGCCATCGGCCCGGCGAGCTCGCCCGGCGCCAGCGCCGCGATCTCGTCGAGCGCGAGCGGGATCATGCCCGTCTGCTCCGCGATGTCTCTAGGTACACGCGCGCGCGCCCCACCCTGGGAGGGGAGAACCACCCGCCACCCGCCTTCGACGGTACCGAGGATTTGCGCACGTGTCTGTGCCAAATCTGTGCCAATTTCGCGCGCGGTCACGGCCCGCCGCCTCCGCTCCGAGTCGCCGCAGCGCCTCGCGCGCCACCTCCCGGTCGTCGAACGGGATCGTCCGGTCGGCGAACTCCTGGCCCTGCTCGTGGCCCTTGCCGGCGATGACGACGACGTCGCCCTCCGCGGCCAGCTCGAGCGCCTGCGCGATCGCCGCCGCGCGGTCCGGCTCGACCTCCGCGCTCCCGTTCGTGCCCGGCGAGGATCTCGTCGATGATCGCGTCCGGATCCTCGCTGCGCGGATTGTCCGACGTGACGATCGCGACGTCGGCGAGCCGGACGCCACGCCGCCCATGAGCGGACGCTTGGCCCGGTCGCGGTCGCCGCCGCAGCCGAAGACGCAGATCGAGCCGCCCCGCAGCCAGATCCGCGCGCCTCCGCGAGCACGTTCGCGAGCGCGTCCGGCGTGTGCGCGTAGTCGACGAGCACCGCGAACGGCTGGCCCTCGTCCACCGCCTCGAACCGGCCCGGAACGCCGGCGACGTGGCCGACGCCGCGCACGACGCGTCGTCCTCGACCCCGAGCAGCCGGGCCACAGCAACCGCCGCGAGCACGTTCTCGACGTTGAAGCGGCCGCGCAGCGCGAGTCTCGAGCGCGATCCCGCCGACGGAGAACCGCGAGCCCCAGGCGTCAGCTCGAGCCCCTCGGGCACGAGATCCGCCTCGCCGCGCGCCGAGAACGTCACGAGCGGCCCACCGAGCCCACGCAGCTCCGCCGCCAGCCGCGCGCCCCACTGGTCGCCGACGTTGACCGCCGCCGGAGGGCGGTTGCCGTCCACGTCCGGCTCGACGAACAGCCGCCGCTTCGCGTCGAAGTACGCCTCGAGCGTCCCGTGGAAGTCGAGGTGGTCCTGGCGACAGGTTCGTGAAGACGAGCGCCGCGAAGCGCACGCCGACGAGGCGCTTCAGCTCCGAGCCGTGCGACGACGCCTCCAACGCGCAGCTCCGGTCGCCGGCGTCGAGCATCTCGCGGAACGTCCGCTGCAGGTCGATCGCCTCCGGCGTCGTGCGCGCGACCTCGCGCCGCTCGCCCGCCGACCCGCGATCTCGATCGTCCCGAGCAGTCCCGGCCGCCGGCCCGCCGCCGCGAGGATCGAATACAGCAGGAACGCGGTCGTCGTCTTCCCGTTCGTCCCGGTGACCCCGCCGACCTCGAGCTCCCGCGTCGGGGAACCCGAAGAACGCGTCGGCCGCGCGAGCCATGGCGGCGCGGGCATCGGCGACGACGAGCTGCGGCACCGGCAGATCGAGCGCCCGCTCGACGACGAGCGCGACCGCGCCGTCCGCCGACCGCGCCCGCGGCGAAGTCGTGCCCGTCGGCGCGGAATCCGGGGATGCAGACGAAGAGCGCCCCCGGCGTCACGCGGCGCGTGTCGTACGCGAGATCGGCGACGTCGGTCGGGGCGAGCGTTGAGCGTGCGAAGCGGCCGGCACGGCCTGGGTCAAGACGCTCGAGATCGATGCCCGCGATCCTAGCCGGCGCGGCCTCGCGCGGCTACTGGGTCGCTACCTCGCCCAGGCTTGTCCGGCGGAACCTCGAGGTACTGGAGCGCGAACTGCGCGATCTCGCGCGAAGGCGGGAGCGGCGATCGTGCCGCCCCAGATGACGCCCTTCGGCTCGTCCACGGTCACGAGCACGACGAAGCGCGGGTTGTTCGCGGGCACGAAGCCGACGAACGACGCGACGTACTTGGTCGTCGAGTAGCCGCCCGAATCGGATCCGGCTTGGCGGCCGTGCCGGTCTTCCCCGCGACGACGTAGCCGGGGATCTGCGCCTCGATGCCCGAGCCGTCCGAGACGACGTTCTTCAGCATCGCGCGGATCTGGCGCGCGGTCCTCTTGGACATGAGCCGCTGCCGCTTCGCCTTGCGCGAGTCCTCGTTCCCGATCCGGTCGACGAGGTGCGGCTGGATCGCGACGCCGTTGTTGGCGATCGCGCCGTAGACCCGCGCCATCTGCAGCGGCGTCACGGCGATGCCCTGTCCGATCGGCACGTTCCCGATCGTCGAGCCCGACCAGTTCTCCGGCGGAAGGACGATGCCGCCGCTCTCGCCCGGGTAGTCGATGCCGGTCGGCCTGCCGAACCCGAACTTGGTGATCCAGTTGCTGAGCCGGTCGCGGCCGAGAGCCGAGCGCGAGCGTGATCGTGCCGACGTTCGACGAGTGCGACAGGATCTCTGCGACGGTCATCGCTCGGTGCCGCGATACACCGCGTCGTGAATCACCCGGTCGGCGACCTCGATCGAGTACGGGAGCACGAACCTCGTCCTCGGCGTCACCGTCCCGGTCTCGAGCACGCCGGCGAGCGTCACGACCTTGAACGTCGAGCCCGGCTCGTACGTGTCCGTGACCGCGCGGTTGCGCTGCTTGTCCTTCGAGACCGTCGGATACCTGTTCGCGTCGAAGCCCGGAACGACGCCGATCGCGAGCACGCCGCCCGTGTGCGGATCGAGGACGACCGCGGTCGCAGCCTTGGCGTCCCAGCGCGCCCGTGTCGCCTCGAGCACCTGCTCCACCTTGCGCTGGAGCGTGTTGTCGATCGTGAGGTACACGTCGCTTCCGTCCACGGCCTTCTGCTCGTCGATCACGTTCAGCGCATGGCCGAGCGGGTCGCGCACGACGGTCTTCTCCCCGTCGCGGCCGCGGAGCCGCTTGTCGAGCGTCAGCTCGAGGCCGGCGAGGCCCTTGTTGTCGAGGCCCGCGTAGCCGACCACCTCGGACGCGACGTTGCCGAGCGGGTACACGCGGCGCTCCTCGGGATAGAAGCCGACGCCGACGAGCTCCTGCTTCATCAGGCGCTCGACCTTCTCCGGATCGGCCTTGCGGGCGACGTAGACGAAGCCGAGCGACTTGTCCTGGAGCTGCTCGAAGATCGGCTCGGGCTTCAGGTCGAGCGCGCGGCCGACCGCGATGGCGACCGCGCGAGGATCGCGGATCTGCTTCGGGTTCGCGTAGACGGTCATGGCGCGCTCGCCGATCGCGATCTCGACACCGGTGCGGTCGTAGATCGTCCCGCGGCGCGCAGGGACGGTGACCTCCTCGCGATGCTGGTTCGCGGCGAGCGCCGACAGCGAGGGCCCGCGGACGGCCTCGATCCAGCCGGCGCGCGCAAGGACGATCGCGAACGCCAGCGTGAAGATGCCGACGAGCAGCCGGACGCGCCGGTTGACCGTCTTCTGGGTCACCTGTTCTTGCGCTGCGGCCGCACGTAGCTCGTCTCGGACGGCCTGGACGAGCCCCATGGCCCTGGCGGCGGCGTCGATGCGCGACGCGGCGCCGAGGCTCGAGAGCTCCGACTGCGCGGCGGCGTTCGCGGCGAGCGCCTTGTCCGGCGCTCGTCGAGCCGCTGCGATTCCACGTTCAGCTGGAGCGCGGCGACGTTGACGGCGACGACCCCGGCGAGCAGGACGGCGACGATGACGATCCACAGGACGCCGCCCGCCACGCGAGGGCGCGCGGCGGGGCGTGTCCGGGTCCGAGTGCGAGTGGCGGGTGCTCGCCTCGGTGCGGGCTGGGTGCGCGGCGCTCGTTGCGGTCGCGCGGGAGCATGGGCTGGAGCGGTGGCGGCCACGTCACTCCTCCCCGGTCTTCTGGGCGGCCCGCAGCCGCGCGGAGGCGGAACGCGGGTTGGCGGCGATCTCGGCGGGAGACGGCCGGACGGCCTTGCGGGCGAGCAGGCGAACGTTCGGCTCCTTGCCGCACGCACAGATCGGGAAGTCCGGCGGGCACACGCAGCCGCGGGCCTCGGCGGCGAGGAAGCGCTTCACGATCCGGTCTTCGAGCGAGTGGAAGCTGATGACGGCGATCCGCCCGCCGGGCCGCAGCACCGAGAGCGCCTCGGGCAGCGCCCGGGCGAGCGAGTCGAGCTCGTCGTTCACGGCGATGCGGAGCGCCTGGAAGACGCGCTTGGCGGGATGCCCGTCGCCGAAGCGCCGCGGCGCGGGGATGGCGGCGCGCACGACCTCGACGAGATCGAGGGTGCGCTCGAACGGCTGCTCCTCGCGGCGGCGGACGATCGCGCGGGCGATCTGGCGGGAGAACCGCTCCTCGCCGTAGCGGCGGAAGATGTCGGAGAGCTCGCGCTCGGAGTCCTCGTTCACGAGCTCGGCGGCGGAACGCGGCTCGGAGGGATCCATGCGCATGTCGAGCGGCGCGTCCACGGCGTACGAGAACCCGCGCTCGGGCCGGTCGATCTGCATGCTCGAGACGCCGAGGTCGAGGAGGATCGCGTCGGCGCGGACGCCGTTCTGGGCCAGCTGGCCGAGGACGACCGAGAAGTCGCCGCGCAGGAGGCGCGACTGGACGGGCGTCCCCTTCTGGAACTGGTCGAAGTACTTGCGCGCGCCGGGATCGCGGTCGATCGCGATGAAGCGGCCCTTGGCGCCGAGGTCGCCGGCGAGCAGGCGCGCGTGGCCGCCCGCGCCGAAGGTGGCGTCGATGACCGTCTCGCCCGGTGAGACCGCGAGCAGCTCGCGGACCTCGTCGGCCAGGACGGGAACGTGGTCAGCTCGTTGAGCCTGCGAGGCGCTCTGCAACATCACCCGCGCTCCTTCCGACGTCGTCGATCTCTGCGTGCCAGGCCTTCGGCTCCCAGAGCTCGAGGTGATCACGGAGACCCGCCACGACGACCTCCCGCTTCAGGCTCGCATGCGCGAGCAGCGTCGCGGGGAGCGAGATGCGCCCCTGCTTGTCGGGCACGGCCTCGCTCGCGTTCGCGAACAGGTAGCGGCTCATCTTGCGCGCCTCGCTGCTGAACGGGTCGAGACCCGCCATGCGGCCCTCGACGAGCGCGTTCCAGCCCTCCGGCGAGTAGACGACGAGGCAGGGATCGAGTCCCTTCGAAACGAACACGCCCTTGGCGAACGCCTGGCGGAACTTGGCGGGCAAGGTGACGCGGTTCTTGTCGTCGAGTGAGTGTTCGTAGGCGCCGAGGAGCATTTCCATCGCTTTCCGTCGTCCTCCACTTCGCCCCACATTACCCCACCGCGGGCCACAACGCAACACGAATTCCCATTCGGGTGTTGCACCTGATTCGGCGTGGCTAGTACGCGCCGCGGCGGGTGAGCTGCTCGGCGGCGACCGTGGCCGCCGAATGCGGCGGCCTCGGCGGGTGAGCGTCCCTCGCCGAGCGCGAACGTGAGCCCGGCGGCGAAGGCGTCGCCCGCGCCGTAGGAATCGGCGAGCGGGCCAGGCGCCGGCGCGGCCTCGTAGCGGCCGCCGGGCTCGAGCCGCCCGCCCGCCGCTCCCTCGGTGGAGACGACCACGCGCGGCGGCGGGACGAGCGATCCGTCATAGGCCTCGTCGGGGTCGGCGGCGCTGCGGACGAGCGCGTCCACCTCCACCCCGGCCTCGCGGATCGTCGGGAGCTCCCGCGCGGTCGCGACGAGCACCCTGGCCGCCCGCGCGGCGCGAAGCGCATCGGCGTCGCCGCCCGTGAAGTAGACCGCGTCGAACCCCGAGAGCTCGTCCCAGGCAAGCGGCTCGTCGCGGCGCGGGCGCAGCTTGTCGGCGAGGACGGTGATCGTCCGCTCGCCCGTCGTCGTCGAGGTAACAGAACCCGCGGCGCTGTGGGGTGTCGCGCCAGGCGACCTCCATCGTGACGCCCTGCTCCTCGAGCCCCGCGACCGACGCCCGCCCGAAGTGGTCGTCGCCGAGCGCGGTCAGGAACGTGGACCGACCGGCGAGCCGCGCGAGCGTCACCGCCGCCACGCCTCCTCCGCCGGCCGCGCGGCCCCAGGACTCGGGGACGACGAGGATCGCGCCCTGCTCCGGCACGCCGGGGAACCGGAACGAAATCGATCCATTCGACGTGGCCGACGACCGCGACCTTCATTCGCGAGAGTCTCACACGGCGGCGCGTTTCCGCGTTTCACTCGATGATGCAAGGAATGGCGAGCGCACCCCCGTTCGAACGCTTCTACGACGCGTACCGCGAGGAGATCTACCGCTACCTCGTGCGTCTCGTCGGCCGCCAGTCGGCCGAGGACGCGTTCCAGGAGACGTTCCTCCGCGCGCTGCGCGGCTACGGGAAGCTGCGCCACACCGAGCATCTGCGGGCGTGGGCGTTCACGATCGCCACCCGGGTCGTCCTCGACGAGCGCCGCAAGGAAGCGCCCGTCCCGGTCGAGCCGCCCGACCTGCCGTCGAACGACGAACGCCCCGCCTACGCCGAGATCGAGCACCTCGCCGACCGCCTTCCCTCCACCGAACGGGCGGCCGTGGTGCTCCGGTACGGCTACGACCTGAGCTACGCAGATATCGCGCAGGCGCTCGACTCGTCCGAGGACGCGGCCCGCCAGGCCGCCTCGTCGGGGATCCGCCGCCTGCGCAGAGAGGGGGTCTCATGACCACGCTTCCCAACGATCTCGACGCGCGCTTCCGCGCCGCCGCCGCCGACGAGGGGCTGCTCGACGTCGCCTACGACCTGACCGACTCGCCGGTCGGGACGCTGCTCCTCGCCTCCACCGACCGCGGCCTGTGCCGCATCTCGTTCGACCCCGAGCCCGACCGCGCGCTCGACGAGCTCGCCCGGCGTCATGGGACGCGGGTCCTGCGCTCGCCGAAGCCGCTCGACGAGACGCGCCGCGAGCTCGACGACTACTTCGAGGGCCGCCGGCGCACCTTCGAGCTCGACGTCGACCTGACCGCCGTCACCGAGTTCCACCGGACGGTGCTCCATGAGCTGGCCCGCGTCCCGTACGGGGAGACCGCGACCTACGGCGGGCTCGCCGCCAAGGTGGGCAAGCCGAAGTCGGCCCGCGCGATCGGCGGCGCGATGAACCGCAACCCGATCCCGATCGTCCTCCCCTGCCACCGCATCGTCGGCGCGCACGGCGAGCTGACCGGCTACGCGGGCGGGCTCGAGCGCAAGGTCGCGCTCCTCGAGCTCGAGGGCGCCCTACCCCACAGCCTGCTGTAGGAGTGCGACGATGTAGGGCGATGCGGATGCTCGCGCTCGCCCTTCTCGTCGTGGTCTCGCTCGCCGGCTGCAGCGGCTCGGAAGCGACGGGAGGATACGGAACGGTTCCGATCACCGTTGCCGAGTCCGAGTCCGAGTCCGAGTTCGAGACCGGAACGGTCACGATCACGACCAAGGACTCCGAGGTGTCGGTGGACGTCGAGGTCGCGACGACGCCGGCACAACACGAGCAGGGCCTCATGAACCGCGAGTCGCTGCCCGAAGACGCCGGCATGTTCTTCGTCTTTCCGAGCGAGCAGAAGGACGTGGGCTTCTGGATGAAGGACACGCTCATCCCGCTGTCGATCGCGGTCGCCGATGCGGACGGGCGCATCACGAAGATCGTCGACATGGAGCCGTGCGAGGCCGATCCGTGCCCGGTCTACGGCCTCGGATCGTTCCTCAGCGCGCTCGAAGTGAACAAGGGCGCGTTCGACGGGTGGGGCGTCGAGGTCGGCGACCAGATGGAGCTGCAGCCGCAGTGAGGCTGGTCGGCGCGGGCGGCGAGCCGGTCGATCTCTGGCGCTCGATCCAGTCGCACGGGCTCGTCGACCTGCCGCCGATGCGGATCGACGACGACGCCCGCGCGCTCGAGGTCACGGTTCCGGTCGGTTCCGCGAAGCCGCGCACGGTGCGGATCGCCGCAGGCAAGCCCGGCTTTGCCGCCGTGAAGGTCGCCGGGCGCAATCCGTCGGCCGCCGAGGAGAAGCGGATCCTCGCGGTCGTGCGTCACGTGCTGCGGCTCGACGAGGATCTCTCGCCCTTCTATGCCGCCGCGGCTGGGGATCCCGATCTCGCCTGGGTCACGCGCGGCGCCGGGCGGCTCATCCGCAACCCGACCGTGTTCGAGGAGGTCGTGAAGACGATCTGCACGACCAACTGCGCCTGGTCCGGAACCGTGCGGATGGTGAACGCGCTGGTCGCGAACCTCGGCGAGCCCGCCGTCGGGGCACCCGCTGAGGGCCCACACGGACGCGCCTTCCCCACACCGGCCGCGATGGCCGCCGCCAACCTCGGCTTCTACACGGACACGGTGCGGGCCGGCTACCGCGGCGCCTACCTCCAGTCGCTGGCCGGGTCGGTCGCGACAGGCGAGCTCGACCTGGAGATCCTGGCGAGCCCGGAGATCTCGGATGAGGAGACCGAGGAGCGCCTCCTCGCGCTGCCTGGCGTCGGGCCCTACGCCGCGGCGCACGTGATGATGCTGCTCGGCCGCTACCACCGTCTCGTCCTCGATTCGTGGACGCGTCCGACCTACGCGCGGCTGACCGGCGGGCGTCCGAAGAAGGACGCAACCATCGAGCGGAGGTTCCGCCGCTACGGCCCGTACGCCGGGCTCGCGTTCTGGTGCTTCATCACCCGCGACTGGGTCGAGTAGGGTCTCGCGGCGATGCAGGAGGCCATCGGCCAGTCGCTTGTCTTCGCGGTCGGCATCGCGCTCGTCCCGATCCCGATCATCGCGGTGATCCTCATGCTCACGACGCCGCGGGCGCGGATCAACGGGCCGGTGTTCATCGTCGGCTGGCTGATCGGACTCGCGCTCATCGGCATCCTCGTGCTCGCGGTCTCCGGCCCGGCCGGCGCGAGCACGGACGATGGCCCCGCGACGTGGGTGAGCGTGCTCCTGCTTCTGCTCGGGGTCGGGCTCGTCCTGCTCGGGATCAAGCAATGGCGAAGCCGCCCGCGCGACGGCGAGGAGCCGGCGACGCCGAAATGGATGGGCGCGGTCGCGGAGTTCGGCCCGGTGAAGGCGCTGCTCGCCGGGATCGTCCTCATGGCCCTGAACCCCAAGAACCTCGTGCTCGCCCTCGGGGCGGCGGCGGGCATCGTCAGCTCCGGGCTCTCGACGACCGACGAGGCGATCGTCTACACGGTGTTCGCGCTCGTCGCGACGATCGGCGTCGCGACCCCCGTCGTCATCTTCTTCGCCCTCGGTAAGCGCGCGGGTCCGATCCTCGAGAGCATCAAGACGTGGATGGGCCACAACAACGCGGTCATCATGGCCGTCCTCTGTCTCGTAATCGGTGTGAAGCTGATCGGAGACGGAATCGCCGGGCTCTAGGCTCGCGCGCGCGACTGATCAGACGCGGAGGCGTGGGAAGAACCACCCGCCACCCGCCTTCGAGGCTATCGCGAAAACGCGCGCGGAAGTGTCACGGGCTGTGTCGACTCTGTGACGGGAGTGGAAATCTTCTCCGCGGCGCACGCAGCCGATGGCTCGCCCGTCTGGCCTTCGCAGCAGCCGAGCTTGAACCGGCAGCGCGGGCACTGCCACGTCTGGTGGCGCCAGTCCATCGCCGCGCCGCAGCGCAGGCACTTCTCCACGTAGCCGGACACGACGCGCAAGGCTACGCGGTGGCCCGGACCTCGAAGTCCGGGCCACGCGCTAGCCATGAGTTACCGCTGCTGCCAGTCGTCGGGGTCGATGCGCTGCGTCGCCTGTGAATCGGGTGGTTCGATCAGCTGCGTCTCGGCCTCGGGAGGCGCCGGCGCCTGGCCGCCGCCCGGCATCGCCGCACCGCCGCTCGGCGCCGCGGGATCGACCGGCGGCGGGCCGCCCGACGGGCCGCCCGGTCCGCCGAGGTCGTCGGCCGGCGGCTCCTCGTCCTGGTTGCGCTTGTAGAGCCAGTAGCCGAGCCCCGCGAGTACGGCGAGCAGCAACAGCAGGCCGAGGTAGAGCGGCCAGCTCGAGCCGTCGTCCTCGTCCGAGGCCGGCACCGGCGCGATCGTCTCGGTCGTGTCCGCCTCGGTCGTCGACTCGGCCTCGGTCGTCACCGTCGTCGCGACCGTGGTCGTCACGGACTCGGGCTCGGTCGTCGTGCCTCCGCCGCCGCCGGTCGCCTCGGTGATGAGGATCCCCGGCGCAGGCTCCTCGGAGCCGGGCGCGCCGATCCAGCGCACGACCGTCCCGTCGTCGTAGGTCTGCAGCGTCGGGAAGAAGATCGTCGCACCGGGCTGCTCGGGAACGACGAAGCTGAACGGGAACTCGGCCTCCTCGCCGGGCCCGACCGAACCGCCCTCCCATGTCACCGTGTCGATGCGGTCGGTGATCGTCTCGCCGTCCGGCCCGGTGACCGGCGTGTCGAGGGGCTTCGTCGTCACGCTGCGGGTCCAGCCGGGCACCTGCACGAACGTCGCCGTCGGCACGCTCTCGGGGAACTGCGCGACGACCTTCACGAACGCGGCGTCGGCGCTCTCGTTCTCCACGCTGAGGACGAACCGCTGCGTCGAGCCCGACTTGGCCTCCTCCGGCGACAGCTCCGCGTGCGCGGCGGCGAGCGGTACGAGCACGAGCGCCGTCACGAGCGCGAGCAGGGCCAGGGAAATCTTGGAGCGAGCGGTCATCGGAGGTCTCCTCTCAGTCGCCGTGCGGCGCGGTCGTCCGTGCACAGATCGTACGCACGGCGTCGGCGCGGCCGAGCGGGCTCAGGCGGCGGCGATGAGGGAGTAGCCGACGCCCCAGGCGTTGACCACGTATCGCGAGCCGCCGCCGTTCGTCAGCTTGCGGCGCAGCCGGCTGGCATGGGAATCCAATGTCCGCGTCCTTCCCTGCGACTGGAAGCCCCACACGTCGCGCAAGAGCTCGTCCTTGCGGAACACGCGCTCGGGCTCGTCGGCGAGCGCGAGCAGCAGGTCGTACTCCTTGCCGGAGAGCGGAACCGCCTCGCCCCCCACGCGAACCACGCGCGCCGCGAGGTCGATCGTCAGATCCTTCACGGCCAGCATGGCGGGCGCCGGCCGCGACGTCCGCCGCAGCACCGCCCGCATGCGTGCGACGAGCTCCTCGTAGACGAACGGCATCGGCACGTAGTCGTCGCACCCGCGCGCAAAGCCGCGTACCCGGTCGACCGCCTCGGCGCGCGAGCTGACGATGATCACCGGGACGTCGCGGTTCCACGAGCGCCCGGGCTCGCCCTCGCGCAGCCGTCCGCAGACCTCGAAGCCGGATGCATCGGGCAGCTCGGCGTCGAGGAGCACCAGGTCGGGCGCCTCCCGCTCGACGAGATCGAGCGCCGTCCGCCCCTCCTCCGTGGTGAGCACGGAGAACCCGTCGTCGGCGAGCTGCTGCTCGAGGAAGGAGCGCACCGGCGCCTCCTGCTCGACCACCAAGACCGCTTCGCCTGCCATGCGACGAAGGTAGCCACGCGCTCCGGCCGCAGCCAGATGTCCTTTCGCCCGAAATCGTGCCAAGCGGCCCACAACCGGCCGGGCTGGCCAGGGCTACGAGATCGTCAGCGCGAGCTTGCCCTGCGTGTGCGTCGTCGACAGCGCGACGAGCGCCTCGCCCGCCTGCTCGAGTGCGTACGTGCGCTGGATCGGAACCCGGAGCGTGCCCGCGTCGAGGAGCCCCGCCAGCAGCTCGAGGTTCTCGGGCGACGGCGAGGCCATGACGTTGAAGCGCCCCGGCCCCTCGCCCGCCGCGCCCGTCGGCGACGCGATGCGGCCGCCCTCGCGAAGCAGCGACTCGTCGGCCGATCCTCCGGCGCAGTCGAGGATCGCGTCGATCCCGTCGGGATGCGCCTCGCGCACCAGGTAGGAGACGTCGTCCTCGCGGTCGACGAGCTCGTGCACGCCGAGCCCCTTCAGGAAGTCGTGATCCTCGGGCAGCGCCGGTGCGATCACGTGCGCACCGGTGTCGGCGGCAAGCTGGACGAAGAGGCTCCCCACGCCGCCCGTCGCGCCGACGACCAGCACCGTCTCGCCGCTCTGCAGCGCGAGCGCGTCGAAGACGAGCATCGCGGTGATCCCGACGAGCGCCGCCGCCCCCGCCTGCGTGAAGTCCAGGCCGACCGGCTTGGCGGCGACATGGCCTCCCTCCGGAACCGTGATCAGCTCTGCCCAGGCGCCGTCGCGAACCGCCGGGTTCACGTGCGGGACGTAGCCGTAGACCTCGTCGCCGACCGCGAAGCGGCTGACGCCGGAGCCGGCCTGCTCGACCACACCGGCGTAGTCGCGGCCGAGGACGACCGGGAACTCATGGTCGGCCATCTCGGCGAGCGCGCCCGCGGCGATCCACATGTCGACCGGATTCACGGACGACGCGTGCACACGGACGAGCAGCTCGTCGTCCCCCACGGCCGGCTCGGGAAGGTCGTCCCGCAGTCCCGGCTTGGAACCGAAGGCGTCGAGCGTGAACCCCTTCATCGGCGCCAGGCTACAGCCCGAGCCGGTACCGAACGAGCAGCACGGCCTGGCCGTCCTCCTCGCCCTCGAACTCGCCGCCCGGCTCCATCCCGGCCTTCTCGAGCACCCGCCGGCTGGCGTAGTGGTCGGCGAGCGTGTCGGCGATCACGACCTTGACGCCGGACGCCCGCAGGAACGCGATCAGCGCGGCCGTCGCCTCGCTCGCGTAGCCCTTGTCCCACTCCGGCTCGACGAGCGTGTAGCCGATCTGCACGGTCACGGGCTCCTCGGAGACGAGGTAGCCGCCGAGCTCGCCGATCACCGCGTCGTCTTCGCGGCGCACCATGAAGAACGGTCCGTACTCCCCGGTCAGGCCGAGCTCGAAGAGCCCCATCGTCTCGAGCGAGAACTCGGACGGATACCCGTCCGCGAAGCGCAGACCGTCCGGGCGTTCGCCGCCCTGGATCATGCGGGCCTCGTGCTCGGAGATGCGGCGAAGCGCCAGGCGCTCGGACGGGTTCGGCTCGGTCATGCAGGAAGTATCCCCGCGGCTAAACGCGACAGCCCGGGAGAGCTAGAGCCGCCCGGACCGAATTACGCCCCACACCAGCCACATCCCGAGCAGGCCGGACAGCACGAACCCGAGCACGCTCAGGAAATGCAGCCCGAAGAGCTGCGGGCCGTCCTCCACGAAGATTCCGAGGATGGCCGACCCGATCAGACCGCTCGCGACGACGATCGCGATGACCAGGCGGTTGAAGATGTGGTCGAGCCGCGTGAAGAGATCCTCGAGGCCCTGGTGGCGGAACCCGATCTCCACCTGGCCGTCGCGCACCTGTTCGAGCGTGTCGTGGATCTGGTACGGCATCTCGAAGAGCATGCGGGCGTAGTCCGTCCCCTGCATGCGAGCCCGGTTCGCGACGCGGCGCGGGGTGAAGCGCTCGAGGATCAGCTCGCGCGCGTACGGCTTCGCGACCTCGAACACGTTGAACTCGGGGTCGATCTCGAGCCCGACCGAGCCGAGCGTGGCGATCGCGCGGTCCAGCAAGACGAACCGCGTCGGCAGGTGGAGCCGCATGCGGAAGATGAGCGCGAACGTCTCGCGGATCACCTGCACCGGGTCGATCTCGGAGAGCCGGGCGCCGTAGTAGCGGTAGAAGATGTCGCGCAGCTCGGCGACGAACTCGTCCTCGCGCTCGCGGTCGTAGCGCACACCCAGTGCGGCCAGGTCGCGCGGCAGGCGCTCCACGTTCTCGTTGACGACGTCGATGAAGAGCCGCGTCGCCTTGGAGAGATCCTCGTCGGTCAGCTTCCCGGCCATGCCGAAGTCGAGGACGCCGATCACGTCGGGTTTCTCGAGGACGAGGACGTTCGACGGGTGCGGATCGGCGTGGAAGAAGCCGTGGCGGAAGATCATCGTCATCCACGCGTCCGTGAGCGAGGTCGCCAGGGCGCGGCGCTCCTCGGGGGTGTACTCGGTGAGGTCGACGTCCTTGAGCTGCGTCCCCTCGAGGTACTCGAGCGTGAGGACGCGGGCGCGCGAGTACTGCCAGTAGACCTTCGGGATCCGCACGCGCGGGTGGCCCGCGAAGTTGCGGTGGAACTGCTCGGCGTTGCGCGCCTCGGCGCGGTAGTCGAGCTCCTGGCGGATCGAGCGCGCGAACTCGTCCACGAGCGAGACCGAGTCGACGAACGAGATGGCCCGCACCTTGCCGAGCCTCGCCGCCTGGTACAGGAGCTCGAGGTCGGCCTCGATCTGGCGCGGCGCATCCGGGCGCTGAACCTTGACGACCACGTGCGTCCCGGTCGGGAGCACCGCCTTGTGCACCTGACCAATCGAGGCCGCGGCGAGCGGCTCCGGGTCGAACTCGCGGAACGCCTGCTCGAGCGTCAGGCCGAGCTCCTCCTCGACCACGCGCCGCACGTCCTCGAACGGGAACGACGTCACCTGGTCCTGGAGGCCGCGCAGCTCGAAGACGATGTCCGGCGGGATCACGTCCGGACGCGTCGAGAGGAGCTGGCCGAACTTCACGAACGTCGGGCCGAGCTCGTCGAGCATCGCGCGCAGGCGCTGGCCGCGCGTCGATCCACCCTCGACGACCGAATCCGGCGCAGGCGCATGCCCGTTCGAGTCGCGGTGTCCGCGTTTCTCGAAGAGGTAGCCGAAGCCGTGCTTCGCCGCGACCTGCGCGATCTCGGAGAGGCGGCCCAGCTGCCGAACGGCAGGCCGGCTGCTCATGCCGGGAAGTCTACGGCGCTCGGGCTCAGCCGATGACGATGGCGGAGATCACGCGCTGCCCCGCGCCCGACGAGAGCACGTTCGCTTCCTGCTTCTCGAGCAGCTTGATCTGGTGGCTTCCTGCGGGAAGCGTGGCGGTCAACCCCGTGATCGTCAGGGGTGCCGGGCCGAAGTGCAGGTTCGCGCCGACCCGGAACTGGCTGTTCGGAACCGGCGTGTCGTCGACGGAGAGGAAGTACACGGTGCCGCACGGAACGGCGTCGCAGTCGAGCTGCGGATCGAGATGCGCCGTCAGAAGGAGCCGCGCCGGCTTCTGAAGGATCCGGGTCTGCGTCACCCACTCGGTCGATCCGGACACCGTCGGCAGGGCCGGGCCGAGAGCGACGGTTCCCATGAAGGCGTCGAGCGCGCCGGTCTTCAGGACGCCGGTGAGGGTGTCCTCCTTCACGTCCGCTCCGGTCAGCGAGTCGTTCGCGACCTTCGATCCGTTCACCGCGTTCGCCTTGAGCTGCGTCGTCCCGACGCTGTTTCGCGGCAGTGCCTTGGCCGCGTAGCCGACGCCGCTCAGCGTGATGGCGAGCGCCAGGCAGGCGACGACGAGCGCAGGTGAGGGAAGGCGGAGGCGCACGGGGCTCTGGAGTGTTGCGCGAAGCGCCTAGTCGTTCAAGGGGTCGGGTGTGGGCTCGCCTTCGACGAGGCGCAGCCGGTGCTCGACCTGGGCGAGGCGCAGGTCGAGGTCGTCCCACTCGCGGCGGGTGACCAGACCGAGCTCGCGGACGACGCTCTGGAGCCCCGTCCCGGCGAGCTCGCCGAGGCGCGAGGCCTCGCCGCGCCAGCGGCCCATCAGGTCGTCGACCGTCTCGCGCGCCTCCGCCTGGGACATGCGCCCCTGGCGGGAGAGCTCCTCGATCAGCTCCTCGGTGCGTTCCTTCGTCAACGCGACAGCGCCGAGACCGGCGTACAGAAACTCCCCTGCGACGTCACGGGCGCCCCGCGGCGTCTCGTCAGCGCCGGCCATGGCCTCGGCGGCGCTTGCTGCGTGCTGCGCGCCGCTCGGCTGCATCGCCGGGCGTAGCCGCGGGACCGGCGGTGGCGACGGCAGGGCCGGGAGCGAGCGGCGGCGGCGTTGGAGCCGGCCGTGCGGGCTCGGGCTCCTCCTCCGGCGGATAGCCGTCGTCGTCGAGCTTCTCCACGAGACCCGCGTCCTTGCGCTTCTCGTACTCCGGCTCGCGCTCCTTGATGACTGTGAGGAGCGGCGTGGCGATGAAGATCGTCGAGTACGCACCCGAGGCGACGCCGACGAAGATCGCGAACGCGAAGTCCTTCAGCGTGTCGCCTCCGAAGACGAGCAGGGAGGCGACCGGGAGCAGCGTGATGAAGGTCGTCGCCAGCGAGCGGCGGACGGTCTCCCAAAGCGACTGGTTCGCGATCGCCTGGAAGCTCGACCGCTTCATGATGTGCGTGTTCTCGCGCACGCGGTCGAAGATGATGATCGTGTCGTAGATCGAGTACCCGAGGATGGTGAGCAGCGCTGCGACAGAGGACGCCGTCACCTCCCTGCCGCTGAGCGAATAGATGCCGATCGCGATCAAGAGGTCGTGGAAGAGCGCCACGAGCACCGGCACCGCGTACGAGAACTGGTAGCGGAAGGTGACGTACAGCGAGATCAGGATCAGCGAGACGAAGACGGCGATGATCGCGTTCTTCAGGATCACCTTGCTGAAGCTCGCCGAGACGTTCTTGAAGCCGAAGTTCTCGGCGCCGATGTCGCGCTCGAGCTGCGTCTGGAGTGCCGACTGCTCCTTGATGTCGAGCGACTCGGTGCGCAGCGTGAAGTTCTTGTAGCCGCCGTCGGTCTGCTCGCCGCGGCCCTGGATGATCGCGTCGGAGAGATCGAGCTCGGCGGCCTGCGCGCGCACGTCCTCCACCGGGATCGGCTGCGCGGTCGTGAACGTCGCCTGGCTGCCGCCGCGGAAGTCGATGCCGAGGTTGAGACCCTGGACGGCGAGCGAGATGAGGCAGATCGCGACCACCGCGCCCGAGATGCCGAACCAGAGCTTGCGCTTGCCGACGAAGTCGACCTTCTGCCAGGCCGGGATCTTCTGGCCGCTCGCGCCCATGAACTTCGGGTTGTCGAACCAGCGGAACCCGCCGAGCGCGCCGAGCAGGGCGCGCGTGGCGAGGACGGCGGTGACCATCGAGAGCGCCGTCCCGAGGAGGAGCATGAACGCGAACCCGCGCACGCTGCCCGTCCCGACCAGGAACAGGACGGCCGCCGCGATCATCGTGACGACGTTGCCGTCGATGATCGTCGAGAAGCCCTTCGTGTACCCGGTGGAGATCGCGGCCCGAACGGATTTGCCCGCGCGGACCTCCTCTTTGATCCGTTCGAAGATGACGATGTTCGCGTCGGCGGCCACCCCGATCGTGAGAATCAGGCCGGCGAAGCCCGGCAGGGTCAGCGTGACGTTGAAGAGCAGGATCGCCCCGTACAGGAAGGCGCCGTAGACGCCGAGTCCGATGATCGCGACGACGCCGAGGAAGCGGTACGCGATGAGCAGGAACAGGGCGACGAGGATGAGGCCGACGATCCCGGCGACCTTCGCCTCCTGCAGCGAGTCCTCACCGAGCGTGGCGGAGATGTCGGTGCGCTCGAGCTGCGTGAACGAGTAGGGCAGCGCGCCGGTCTGCAGCACGAGCGCGAGATCCTTCGCCTCGCCGACCGTGAAGTTCCCCGAGATGTAGGCCGAGCCGCCGGCGATCCCGTCCGGGTTCTGGACGAAGTCGATCGTCGGGTAGGAGCGGATCTCGTTGTCGAGCACGATCGCGAAGCTCTGGAGCGCCGGCTGGCGTCCCTCCTCGGTCGACGTGTCGACGCCCATGAGCGCGGCGACCTGCCGCCCGCGCCGGGCGAGCTCGCGCGTGATGTCGTGGAACTTGTCGCCGCCCTTGCCGGTGAACTGCAGGTTCACGATCGGCTGGCCGTTCTGGAAGTCCTGCTGCGTCCCGTCGATGTTGAGATCCGATCCGGTGAGCTCCGGGACCGGGTTCTCCTTGTTGGTCGGGTCGAACTTGTAGAGGTAGTAGTAGGTCTGGTCGGGCGCGATCGGCAGGCCCGGGCAGGAGTCCTGCTCGACGCCGCAGGTGAGAATGATCTGGCCCTCGGGGACGACGAAGTACTTGGCGGTCGCGGGCGGCTTGCCCGACGTGAGCTCGTCGTTCAGCGCTTCCTTCGTCTGCGCCGGGCCCGCGAGGAGCTTGTTGTCGATCGAGTACATGTACCACTCGTTGACGTCCTCGCCGGGCTTCAGCTCGTCCTCGGGGGTCAAGAGGCTCTGGAGGTTGTCCGTGGGGACGATCTCGTTCGTCTGCGTGCCCTTGGTGGGCGGCAGCGCGTCGTTTTGCAGGTCGTAGAACTCGAGGCGAGCGGTTGTGCCGACGATCTCGGCGGCGCGGTCAGCGTCGTGGACGCCGGGGAGCTCGATGATGATCTGGTCTTCGCCCTGGCGGCGGATCTCCGGCTCGGTCACGCCGAGGCGGTCGATGCGGGCGCGCATGATCTCGATCGAGCGGTCCATGCCCGCGCGGTCGACGGTCTGGCCCTTCGGCGCCTCCGCCTGGAGGACGACGGCCAGGCCGCCCTGGAGGTCGAGTCCGAGCGTCGGGCTCTTGACGAGCGAGAGCGCGACGACGCCGAGGAGCGCGCCTGCAATGGCGAGAAGGGTGAGGAGGTACCTGCGCATCGAGAGAAAGACCGCCCGGCCGGGCTATGCCTGGCGGGAGTCCTCCTGGGCGGCGGCGCCGACCGGTTCGGCGGCGTCTTCGGTCTCGGTGGTGTCCTCGGCCTCGGCTTCGGCCTCGACCGTCTCGGGCTCCTCGGGCGGGACGATCTGGGCGATCGCGCGCTTGGCGACCTCGATCTCGATGTCCTCCGAGATCTCGAGCGAGACGCGGTCTTCCATCACCTCGACGACGTCGCCGAAGATGCCGCCGGCGGTGATCACCTCGTCACCGGGCTTCAATGCCTCGATCATCTCCGCCTGCCTGCGCGCCTGCTGGCGCTGCGGCCGGATGAGCAGCAGGTACATGAAGACGAACAGAATTCCGAACAGGAAGAGCACGTTCACTAGGCAGGTCCCTCCGTGCCGGTTACGACCCCGTTCCCGAGGCGTTCGAGGACGTTCGCCCGGTACTGGGTGAACTCCTCGCGCTCGATCGCGGTTCGTGCTCCGGCGGTCAGATCCAGCAAAAACCGCACGTTGTGCTCAGACAAAAGTATCAAGCCCAACAGTTCTTGTTGCGTTACGAGATGACGAAGATACGCCCGGGAAAATCGTGAACACGCTGCACAGGAGCACTCCGCGTCGAGCGGCCGAGGATCCCGCGTGAAACGGGCGTTCCGCAGATTCAGCCGTCCGTCCCTGGTGAACGCCATCGCCTGGCGCCCGAGCCGGGTCGGCAGGACGCAGTCGAACATGTCGATCCCGCGGGCGATCACGTCGAGGATCCCGGCCGGATCGCCGATGCCCATGAAGTAGCGCGCCCGGTCGGCCGGCAGCTGCGGCGCGGCGGTTTCGAGGGTGGCGAGCATCGTCTCGCGGTCCTCCCCCACCGACAGCCCGCCGAGCGCGTAGCCGTCGAAACCGAGGTCGGTGATCTCGCCGATCGAGCGGCGGCGCAGCTCCGGGTCGACGCCGCCCTGCGCGATCCCGAAGACCAGCTGGCCGTCCGCCCGGGGCGCTGCGAGCTGCCGGCGCCCCCACGCGGTCGTCCGCTCGACGGCCTGCGCCAGGTCGGCCTTGGATGCGCCGGCCGGAAGGCACACGTCGAGCGCCATGGCGACGTCGGAGCCGAGCCGGCGCTGCACGTCGGCGGCGAGCTCGGGCGTGAAGCGCGCGAGATCCCCGTCGTAGACCGACCGGAACGTGACGCCTTCGTCGTCGGCCTTCGTGATCGTGTGCCGCAACGAGAACACCTGGAACCCGCCCGAGTCGGTGAGGATCGGCCCGTCCCAGCCCATGAACGCGTGCAGACCGCCGAGCTCCTCGATCAGCTCGACGCCGGGCCGGAAGACGAGGTGGTAGACGTTCGCGAGGACGATCGAGGCGCCCAGCTCGCGCACGCGGTCCGGGTGAAGCCCCTTGACCGTCGCCTTCGTCCCAACGGGCATGAACGCCGGCGTAGCAACGTCGCCATGCGCAGTGCGAAGAACCCCGGCGCGGGCGGCTCCGTCGGTGGCTGTGAGGGTGAAGCTCATGGGCGATAGTCTTGCGCCGATCGCCGGCGGCAGGCGTTTCAGCCGGGAGGGAGCGGAACCGAGTAGATGCGCCCTCGCCCGTTTCTGTTGACGGCCCAGAAGACTCGACCGTCGAGTGCCTGGAGTCCGCTGGGGAACGGCGCAAGACGCGGATCGTCGCTCAGCTCGCCGCTCTCACCGTCGAGCGCCATGATCTTCCTGCCGGTCGCGAACAGGGTCCACTTGCCACCGGAGTCGAGCGCAGTGCTCGCGAATCGCGACACGGGCGTTGAGCCCAGGAACGTTCCGCGGGGACGAAACCGATCGAGGCGAAGCTTGCCGTCGTCACTGCGCACGAGGACCGTCACGAGCCGACGCGTCGAGAGTCAGGCTCAACGGATCCCCGGAGATCGGAATCGTGCGGATCAACGCCCCCGACGGAAGCTCTCGGAGGTCGACCATCGGGAGCCGGTTGTTCACCCAGTGATTCGATCGACTCGGTCAGGTCGGCCGGAATCGTGGCAATGCGCCTCGACGTCGCTGAGAAGGCGGGCGTGGGCGGGATGGATTCAACATGGGCACTGGCCGGCGACCGGCCTTGGCGTTCAACGACCTCCGAACGAGCGGTAACGGCATTCGTCCGATCCGTACTCGCACTCGTCGTTCACGATGTCGCCGCCGAACCACCCCCAAATGCTCGGCGAGCGGTCCGCCGTCGACCACCCAGCGAAAGCGCGGCCGGAGAAATCTCCAAACCCGACGACGCGGCGATCGGACAGCGCCGAAGTGTAGACGGATGCGTAGATCGAATCCCGGGAGACGGAGTAGTCCGACTCGTACCACGTGGCCCGGCCGTTCGCGAAGGTGAGGAGATCCATCGACCAGTATCCCGAATCCCTCACTAGCACGTCAAACGGATTCCGAGAACCAGCTGCGCCCGAGCCGCTGGATCCACACCTCGCCTGTGTGGTGCTGTCGAAATCCGACCCGCGAATCACCTGAGAAGCCCACGCGATGTTGGCGTGACCGACGACGAACGTCTTGACCGGATGCGGCGTCACCGCCGCGATTTTCGGCGTCGCGGAGTGCGCCACAGTCGCCGACACGAGAGCTACGGCAGCCACTGCGATGGGGATGACGCGCAGATTCATCGCACGCATCGATCAGCCGAACGGCAGCGCCATCGAATGGATGTGGCCGTGACCGCCCCAGTTGATCGGCCCAGTAGACGCGGCCTCCGCTCGCCTGAGATCGCGCGCGCGGGTAACCGAGGTCTCGAAGCCCAGTAACCTTGCCGGTTTCCCCGTTGAGCGCAAAGACTCGATTGCCCGCGCGGAACACGACCCACTTGCCGTCCGCGTCGAGGCGCGGGCGTGTCGTTGGGCGGCGCGGCGGTCGAACCAAGGATGCTCCCCGCTGAGGCGATAGCGGGCGAGGCGAAGCTTCCCGGCCCTTTCGACGAGCACCGTCACGAGGCGGGGTGTGAGCGAGACCGCGGTCGTCGACGCCGTTACCGCCAACGATCCGTCGACCGGACACCGCGAGATCGTCCGAACGCGTTTTCCGCCCGGACACGCCGTTCGAAGCTCCACGGCGCCCTGGTGATCCGTACCGCACGAGTGACGACCCTCCGGCTCTTGGTCGCCGACGTCGCTCGGGATGCGTCGGAATGCGGGGAACGCGACGATCCTTCCGGCCCTTGACGAGCCTCAATCTCCGCGCCTGCTCACGTAGCATCGAGCGGCGTCCCGTCCGGCTCGATCGCCCAGACGTCCACGCTCGCGACAGTCCCCAGTCCTCCCCGTTCCCCGCGTAGATCTCGACGCTGCCGCCGGGTCGCCAGAGCTTCATGCCGATCCGACAAGCGCGACCGTGGCCAAGCACTTCCGGCTCGTAGTCCCTGACGGGCCGGTGTCTGAAGCCGGCGGGCTCCCACCGACACGGCCCGGTCGCCGTCGAAAGCGAGCCGAAGCCGCCCAGGCGCCGCAGTTCGGAGTCAGTCCCCACTGCTCGTGCGCGATGCGAGCTGTCAGCGACGCGCGACTGGTCTCCGTTCCCAAGAAGTCGTGCACCCTTCAGCCGATCGTTCGCGGCCCGTCGGATAGGTCCTCCGAACACGTCGCTCGAACTGTGCGCACCGCCGAGAGCGCGAGCCTGAGGGAGTTCCGCCGGAAGTCTCCGCACGAGTTCGCAACGCAGATCCTCGCCATCGGATGCGTTTCACGCCGGTGCACGAGCCGCGATACGGCCCGCGATCTTCGCGCGGTCACCGGATCGCGACCTCGGACGCGTCCTGGGTCGCGAGCTTGGAACGCCGCTTCGGCTCCGACGGCCCGCGAGCGCGACGCGACCGCGACTGACGATTCGAACGAGACGGCGCTGATACATGGCCTGTCACTTTACTAGACGGATTATGTCTAGTCAAGTCTAGCTGTACGAAGCCGCTCATGGGATCAGGGGCAGCTGCGCTTGCGCTCCCCGTGCACGCAGGTGTCCTTGCCCTTCTCCCCGTTCAGGAAGTCGTTGCCGGCGCCGCCGTCGAGGAAGTCCTTGCCGGGGCCGGCGTAGATCCAGTCGCTGCCGCCCTTCGCCATCAGCCGGTCGTTTCCGAGGTAGCCGTAGAGGCCGTTCTGGCCGCCGTTCCCGGTGAAGACGTCGGCGTAGTCGGAGCCGCCGATGCCCTCGATCGACGCGTAGCGGTCGGTTCCCTCGCCGGTCGCGCGCCGGGTCGCGAGGTTGGCCGTGATCCCGCGCGAGGCGTCCCAGTAGATCGCGTAGTCGTAACCGGTGCCGCCCTTGACCGTGTCGTTGCCCAGGCCCGGAAGAAGGTAGTCGTCGCCCCCGCCGCCGACGAGGGTGTCCCCGCCGCCGCGGCCCTCGAGCTGGTCGTTTGCTCCGCCGCCGGTCAGCTTGTCCGCGAAGCGCGAGCCGACGACGCCCTCGAACCCGTTCAGCTTGTCCACGCCCCACCCGGCTCCCGTTCCGTTCGCGAGGTTGACCTTCGCCGCGGCAGGCGAGTCGAAGTAGCTGATGTAGTCGGGCCCGGAACCGCCGTTCAGCGTGTCGTTCCCGTTGGACGCCTCGACGTTGTCGAGCCCCGCGCCGCCGTTCACCGTGTCGGCGCCGTCGCCCGGGCAGATGAAGTCGCGGCCGCCGTTGCCGTTGATCGTGTCGTCTCCGCCGAGGCCGGCGATCACGTCGTTGCCTCCGGTCCCGGTCAGCGTTTCGGGACCCTCGGTGCCCACGATCGTCGCCGCGCGGCTGTAGCAGGTGACGGGCGTCCCGGCGCCTCCGCTCCCGGCGAGCGCCGCGACTACGGCGACGGAAACGACGAGAATGGCGGCGAGGCGACCCACGGCTCCATGGTGAACCGCAGGCGAGGGTGGGTCAATTCGTCATTGGGGACGCGTCAGCACGAATAGCGGACTTCACCGTTCAGGCAGTTGTCGTTACCGGCGCCGCCGTCCGTGATGTCGCGGCCCGGGCCGCCGTCGAGCCGGTCCTTCCCCGCTGCCCCGTACAGCCCGTCGCGGCCTCCCCCGCCGAACAGCTTGTCGTTGCCCCCGAGCCCGAAGAGGGTGTTGGACAAGCCGTTGCCGCGCAGGACGTCCCCATGGCGGGAGCCGAAGGCGCCCTCGACCTTCAGGAACCGGTCGGCTCCCTGGCCGCTCGCGCGCTTCGTCGCGAGGTTCACGTTCACGCCGCGGCCGGCCGTGTCGTAGAGCACGTAGTCGACGCCGGAGCCGCCGTCCATCCGGTCGTCGCCGGGCCCGCCGTACAGGAAGTCCAGGTTCGGCCCGCCGGCCAGCTTGTCGTTGCCGTTCTCCCCGAAGAGATCGTCCTCGCCGGAGGACCCGTCGAGCTCGTCGTTCCCGGAACCGGCTTCGACGACGTCGCTCCCTTGGCGCCCGTGGATGATGTCGTTTCCGGCGTCCCCGGTCAGGTAATCGTCCGTGAGCGTCCCCCAGATCTCGTCGGCTCCGCCGCGGCCCTCGATCTGGAAGTAGAACCGGCCGTATCCGTCGTCCGATGCGTCGTCGTGCCGGAGCTGGTCGTCGAACGGCGAGCCGATGATTCCCTCGAACAAGTCGGTGAACGTGTCACTTCCCCACCCGGTTGCCGTCCGGACGGCGACGCGCAGGTCGACCTCGACGGGGGCCGGCGAGTAGAGGTAGAAGACGAAGTCGCGCCCGTCCCCGCCGGCCAACGTGTCGTCGCCGCCGCCGCCCTCGACGTAGTCGTCGCCCGGTCCGCCGTCGACGTCGTCGTTGCCCTCGCCGGCGCAGATGATGTCCCAGCTGGCCAACCCGTCGATCGTGTCGTTCCCTCCGAGGCCGACGATCACGTCGAGACCGGCGGTACCCGTCAAGGTCTCTCCGGCGTCGGTGCCGAGGATCGTGGGCGTTCGGCCCAGGCAGGTGATCGGCGGGCCCGCCGGAGCACTCGAGGAAAGCATGGCGCTTGCCGCGAGGGCGATGGTGAAGATCGTGATTAGCCGCACGATGGCCGGATGGTGGCGCGATTCGGGCTCGAAATCAAATCAGGCGACGAGCATCGCATCGCCGAAGGAGTAGAAGCGGTAGCGCTCCTGTATCGCCTCGGTGTAGATCCGTCTCGTCTCCTCCACTCCGGCGAACGCCATGACGAGCGCGAGCAGGGTCGACCGGGGCAGGTGGAAGTTCGTGAGGAGCGCGTCCACCCGACGGAACTCGAAGCCCGGCGAGATCAGGAGATCGGTGCGCCCGGTGAGCGGAGCTCCTCGCGCGACCGATTCCAGCACCCGGGTCGTCGTCGTCCCGACGGCGAGCACGCGCGGCGCCGCCGCGATCCGCTCCCACACGCCTTCGTCGATCTCGTAGCGCTCGCTGCCGAGGGCGTGCTCTTCGAGCGTCGCGGCCGAGACCGGACGGAACGTGTCCAGGCCGACGTGCAGGGTCACGCGCGCGACGTCGAGCCGGGCCAGGAGCTCCGGCGTGAAGTGGAGCCCGGCGGTCGGGGCGGCGGCGGAACCCTCGTGCTCGGCGTAGACGGTCTGGTAGCGCTCGGGATCGGCGAGCGGCTCGGTGATGTACGGCGGCAGCGGCATCTCTCCGACGTGCTCGCCGTCGAGGCGGAGCCGCCAGCGGCCCTCGCCCAGGTGCTCCTCCAGTTCGACCGGGCCGAGGCGCATACCGGGTCGAAGCCGGCGTGTCGGTCGCGCGAGCGCCTCCCAGCGACCGTCGCCGAGCGGCTCGAGGAGCAGCACCTCCGCCGCGCCGCCGCCGGGCCGTTCCAGACGCAACCGCGCGGGCATGACGCGCGTGTCGTTGACCACCACGAGCGCGGAGGCGAGCTCGGCCTCGAAGTCGCGGAACGCGCGGTGACGGATCTCCCCGGTCGCGCGGTCGTAGACGAGCAGCCTGCTTTGGTCGCGTCGGTGCGCCGGACGCTGCGCGATGAGCTCCGGAGGCAGGTGGTAGTCGAGCTCGGCGGTGTCCACGGTTCGTCCGGGCCGAAGACTAGTGTCCGCCCCGTGCTTCCCGAGTCGCTCGCACGCGCCCGCCGCCGCCTCGACGAGGCCGGCCGCGGCGCCGACACGGCCGCGCTCGACTCGGCGCTCGAACGCGCCCGCGAGGCGCTGGAGTCGTTCGCGGAGCAGACCGCAGGGCTCGAGACGACCGTTCCGGACCGGCTGGACGCCGCGATCCGCGACGGGATGCGCGCCGAGGCCGCGCCGGTCGCGCGGAGCCTCGCCGAGGTCCGCGGCCTCTCGAACCAGACGATCCGACGGCTCGAGCGGATCCAGACCGACATCGAGGCGGAGCGCCGCGCACGCATCGAGGATCTCGCGCTGCTCGTCGATCTCGTCGCGTCGGGCTGGCAGGGCGTCGACCGGCGGCTCGACCGCCTGGAGCGCTCCATCGACCGGCTCGAACGCTCGCTCGAGGATCGCCCGGTCGCCGAGCTCTACCGGCTCGAAGACCGGCAAGAGCGCAACGCCGGCGCCTAGGAGGGTTTGGCGGAATACGCCTCCCGCCGGGGTGCGCTGGGCGGTGTGAGGCAAGGAGGCATGCCGCGTTCGTATCGGGAATACGGGCGCGGCACGGCGACGCGGCATCGCGCCGTCCAGCGCGGCCCGGCGGCCCAGGCTTAGTTCGCCAACCCTCCTAGGCGTCGACCGGCAGCACGAGCTCGAAGCGCGAGCCCATGCCGGGCTCCGAGACGAGCGACAGCTCGCCGCCGAGCGCGAACGCGAGCTCACGGGCGATCGCGAGCCCGAGCCCGGTGCCGTGCGATCCGTCCCCGGAGATGAACGGGCGGAAGATCCGCTCCTGCTCCTCCTTGGCGATCCCCGGCCCGCTGTCGGTGACCGTCACCGAGACGGCGCCGTTCGCGGCGGACAGGCCGAGCCCGATGCGGCCTCCGTCGGGCGTCCACGCGAACGCGTTGTCCACGAGGTTCGTGACGATCTGGAGGACGCGGTCGCCGTCGGTGAAGAGCACCGGGTCGGCATCGAAGTCGCGCTCGTAGACGATCCCCCGTGCCTTCGCGTCCTCGGTGCGCGCGTTGTAGGCGCTCTCGAGGAGCTGACGCAGGTCGACCTCTTCCTCGGCGAGCTTGAACCGGCGCGCGTCGAGCCGGGCGAGGTCGAGCAGGTCGCCGACCAGGCGTGAGAGCCGGTCGGTCTCGGTGCGGATGACGTCGAGCGACGCCTCGCGCATCTCCGGATCGTCGACCAGGCCCTCGCTCAGAGCGCCCGCGTGGCCGCGGATGGCCGTCAGGGGCGTGCGCAGCTCGTGCGAGACACTCATGAGGAAGTTGCGCTCGAGCTCCTCCGCCTCCGCGAGCCGGCGCGTCATGTCCCCGAACCGCCGCGTGAGGATGCTGATCTCGTCGCGCCCGCGCGCCCGCGGCAGCTCGACGTCGTAGCGGCCGCGCGAGACCTCGTCCGTGGCCTTCGTGAGCGCCACCACCGGAGCGGTCAGCCGGCGCGAGAGGTAGGCGACGAGTCCGACGGCGACCGCGAGCCCGGCGAGCAGCGCGAGCCCAAGCCGCTCGGCGAGGCCGACCCAGCGCTCACGAAGCTCCGCCCGCGGCTTGGCGACGACGATCACGCCGAAGGTCTGCTCGCCGATCTGGAGCGGATGCGCGGCGGCGAGGTACATGCGGTCCTGGCCCGGCGGCCGGAACTCGAACGTCTGCGACCGGCCGTCCTCGAGCGCCTGCTGGTCGGGGAGCACGGACGTGCTGAGCTCACGCAATCCGGTGGGCGTGAAGAGCTCGAGCCCGGCGTAGAACAGCGTCGAGCCGGTCGCCGCCTCGAGCCGCTCGGCGGGGGTGAACTGGCCCGTCTCGACCGCCTGCGACGCGTAGAGGTCCGCGAGGCCCGCCGCCTGCTGGCGCAGGTCGGCGAACGTGTCCGCGCGCGTCGAGTCCTGGAAGAGCCCGATCGCCGCGACGGCGGTGACGAGCGCGGCCACGACGATCCCGCCGAGGAAGAGCGCGGGGAGACGAAAACGGAGAGAGCTCATCGCGCGCGTCCTACTGGACGGGCGCCGCCTTGGGTTCCGTCGTCACCTTGTAGCCGACGCCCCAGACGGTCACGATCGGGCACGCCTCGCCGAGCTTGCGCCGCAGCTGGCCGACGTGCACGTCGACCGTCCGCGTGTCGCCGGCGAACGTGTACCCCCACACGCGCTCGAGGAGCTGGTCGCGCGTCAGGACGAGCCCGCGATGGTCGAGCAGCTCCCACAGGAGATCGAACTCCTTCGGCGCGAGCTGGATCTCGTCGTCGCCGACCGACACCTCGCGGCGGCCGGAGTCGATCCGCAGCGTCCCGTGCTCGAGGACTCCGCCCTCGGGGAGCGTGCGCCGGGTGGTCGAGCGGCGCAGGATCGACTTCACGCGCGCCACGAGCTCGCGCGGGTTGAACGGCTTCGTGAGGTAGTCGTCGGCGCCGACCTCGAGCCCGATGATCTTGTCGATGTCGTCGTCGCGCGCGGTCAGCATCAGGATCGGCACGTCCGACTTCTGGCGGATCCGGCGGCAGACGTCGACGCCGTCGATGTCCGGCAGCATCAGGTCGAGGACGATCAGCGCGGGCGGCTCGGCGTTCGCCTTCGTGAGCGCCTCGGTCCCGTCCCTGGCCACGGCGACCTCGTAGCCCGCCTTCTGGAGGTACATCGCGACGAAGGAGGCGATGTTCGCCTCGTCCTCGACGAGCAGGATGCGCTGGCGCGCGGACTCGACCACGGCCCTATCGTGACAGAGCGGGCCGTCGGCTAGCCGAGCTTGTACGTCTGGCCCGTCAGAGGCCACTTGCGCCGCTTGCCTCCATCGATGGAGAACGTGCCCCTAGTGCCGCGCAGCAGCACCTTGCCCTGGACGACCGCGCTGGCCGCGATCCCACGGCCCTTGAGGGTGGCCAGCCACGCCCCGCCGGCGATCGAGAAGTGCAGGTCCTTGCCGGAGCAGAAGGTCGTCTTCTTGTTGAGCTTCCTCCGCTTCTCGCAGCCCCACTTCTTCGCGTCGAACTCGGTCGTCGAGCCGCGCGGGTAGTCGGTGAAGGTGATGCTCCCCTGCTTGATCGTCCCGAGGATCGACCCGTCCTGGCTCGTGACGACGGCCATGCCCTTCCCACCGGCGAGCGACAGCTGCGACCCCGCTCCGGTGGGCTCGCGCTCGGCGACGGCCGCGGACGCCGCCGCCGTACCGGCGAGGGCGAGTACCGCGATCGAAAGGACGATGAGAATCCGGGGCATGTGCATCGCCTACTGAGAGTAGTTTCACCCCGGCGTGTCCGCTCCTGATGCGATTGGTGTAAAGAGTCTGTAATGGCGCAGCCCCTCCGCGAAGCCGACCTCCTCCCCGATCCCGTGGCTCAGTTCGCCGCGTGGTTCGCCACGGCTCGCGAGGCCGGGGTCGCGCTGCCCGAGACCGTGGTGCTCGCGACGGCCACCACGGACGCCGCTCCCTCGGCCCGGGCCGTGCTGCTCAAGGGCTTCGACGCGCTCGGCTTCGTCTTCTTCACGGGCTACGGGAGCCGCAAGGGGCGCGAGCTCGAGGCGAACCCGCAGGCGGCGCTCCTCTTCCTCTGGCCCGGGCGCCAGGTTCGGATCGAGGGAACGGTCGAGCGGATCCCCGCCGCCGAGTCGGACGCCTACTTCGGCTCGCGGCCGTTCGGGAGCCGCGTCAGCGCATCGGTCTCGCCGCAGAGCGAGGTCGTCCCCGACCGGGAGACGCTGGAGCGGCGCGCCGCCGCGCTGCGCGCCGAGTACGCCGGCCGCGAGGACGAGTTGCCGCGCCCGGACGGCTGGGGCGGATTCCGGCTCGACCCGGTCGCGTTCGAGTTCTGGCAGCACGGCGACGACCGGCTGCACGACCGGTTCCGCTATCGCCGCGACGGCGACGGCTGGGCGATCGAGCGCTGCCCCTACGCTCGCGTCCGACAGCGCGCCAACTCGCCGCTCACACCACGCTGTCGCCGCGCTCCCTTAGTAGAGAAGAAGCCCTGGCCGGTCTTGCGGCCGAGGTGCCCTGCCGCGGCCATCTCGACCAGCCGCCCGGGCGGCCCCATGCGCGGCTCGCCCAGCGCCGCCTCGAGCGCCTCGGAGGCGTGCACGTGGATGTCGATCCCGATCAGGTCGAGGAGCGCGCAGGGCCCGATCGGCCAGTTCACGCCGAAGCGCATCGCCTTGTCGAGATCCTCGGGCGTCACGTCGGCCTCGTCGAGGACGCGGACGCAGTCGTTCAGGAGCGGGATGAGGATCCGGTTGACGACGAAGCCGGGCGTGTCGTTGCAGCGGATCGGCTGCTTGCCGAGGCGCTCCGCGAACGCGTAGGCAGCCTCGTGGACGTCGGGATCGGAGAGCTCGGTGCGCACGACCTCGACGAGATCGAGGATCGGCGCCGGGTTGAAGAAGTGCATGCCGACGACGCGCTCCGGATGCGCGGTCGCGGTCGCGATCGCGGTGACCGAGAGCGCCGAGGTGTTCGTCGCGAGCACGGCGTCCGGCGCGACGATCGCGTCGAGCGCGCCGGAA
This sequence comes from uncultured Actinomycetes bacterium, assembly GCA_963760815.1. GTDB lineage: Bacteria > Actinomycetota > Thermoleophilia > Gaiellales > Gaiellaceae > CAVRUF01. The sequence goes on along the minus strand of CAVXEJ010000004.1, from coordinate 964,382 downwards.
GAGCTCGCGCTTCGCGTCGAGGTCCTCGACGATCGCCTCGATCACGAGGTCGCAGCCGGCCAGGTCGGCGCGGTCCGTGGACGTGCGCAGCCGCCCGAGCGCGGCGTCGCGCTCCTCCGCGGTCATGCGGCCCTTCTCGACGCCGCGGCCGAGGTAGTAGCCGATCCGCTCGCGCGCCTTCTCGGCCAGCGCGGCGTCGACCTCGACGCCGATCGTGTCGACGCCCGCCTGCGCGCACACCTGCGCGATCCCGGCTCCCATCGTGCCGAGGCCGACGACGCCGACGGTTGCGATCTCCCTGGCCACGACGGCGGAGCCTATCGCCGCCCAGGCGCGGCGTGCTTGAATGGCCGCATGGCAGCCACGGTCGGCGAACGAAAGCTCCTCGTCGCAGGCGAATGGGTCGAGACCGGCGCCTGGCGCGAGGTGCTGTCGCCCTTCTCCGGCGAGGAGGTCGGGCGGGTCGCGCGTGGCCGACGCAGAGCTCACCCGCAAGGCCGTCGACGCCGCCGAGGCGGCGATGCGCTCACCGCTCACCGCGCACGAGCGCGCCGGGATCCTCGAGCGCGTCGCGCTGCTCCTCGCCGAGCGCCAGGAGGAGGCTGCCCAGATCATCTGCGCCGAGGCGGGCAAGCCGCTGAAGGCAGCGCGCGTCGAGGCGTCGCGGGCCGTCTCCACGTACGAGACCGCCGCGGCTGTCTGTCGCCGCGCGACCGGCGAGACGATTCCCATGGACGCCTCGCCCGCGGGCGTGGGCAAGCTCGCCTTCACGCTCCGGCGTGCCGATCGGCGTCGTCGGCGCGATCAGCCCGTTCAACTTCCCCATGAACCTCGTGGCGCACAAGATCGCGCCCGCCCTGGCCGCCGGGTGCGCGGTCGTGCTCAAGCCCGCGGGCCAGACGCCGCTCTCGGCGCTCTTCCTCGCCGAGCTGGAGACCGAGGCCGGACTGCCGCCGGGCTGGCTGAACGTCCTCGTCGGCAACGCGTCCGAGATCGGCGACGTGATCGTGGAGGACGAGCGCGTGAAGATGATCACGCTTCACGGGCTCGAGCGGCGTCGGCTGGAAGCTCCGCGAGCGCGCCGCGCAGAAGAAGGTCACGCTCGAGCTCGGCAACACGACGCCGGTGATCGTCGAGGCCGACGCCGACATCGAGGAGGCCGCGGCCAAGGTGGCCGCGAACGCGTTCGCCTTCGCCGGGCAGAGCTGCATCTCCGTCCAGCGGGTCTACGTGCAGCGCGCCGCCTACGACGAATTCGTCGAACGGCTCGATCCCGAAGGTGGAGGCGCTGAAGGTCGGCGACCCCGCCGACGACGAGACCGACGTCGGCCCGGTCATCGACGCCGGCGCGAAGGAGCGCATCGCCGCGTGGATCGACGAGGCCGTCGCGCAGGGCGCGACGCAGCTCGCCGGCGGCGAGGAGAACGGGACTCCTGCGGCCGACCGTCCTCGCGGACGTGACGCCCGAGATGAAGGTCACCTGCGACGAGATCTTCGGCCCGGTCTGCACGGTCGGCGCCTACGACACGCTCGACGAGGCGCTCGCGTTGGCCAACTCGACCGACTATGGACTCCAGGCCGGCATATTCACCGCGCGCGTCGACACGGCGCTCGCGGCCGCGCAGGGGCTCGAGTTCGGCGGCGTGATCGTGAACGAGGCGCCGACGTTCCGCGCAGACCAGATGCCGTACGGCGGCATCAAGGGCTCCGGGAACACGAAGGAAGGCCCGGCGCACACGGTTCGCGAGATGACCGAGGAGCGCCTGGTCGTCCTCGCGACCAAGCCCTGAAACGCCGTCGGAGGGTGAGCTAGACTCGCCCGCATGCCCGAGGGCGACCCCGAGGTGCAGGCAGCTCCGCCCCCTCCTCCTCCGCCCCCGCCGCGGCCGGTTCCGCCTGACCGCGAACGACAGGACCTGATCCGCTTCCGCGAGCAGGAGCTGCGCGACATCGGCGGCCTCGCAGCCGAGATGGCGCGGCGCGACGACTGGCGCTACGCGCTCCTGCACAGCCGCTGCGCCGACGTGCTCGCGATCGAGGCCCGGATCCACGAGCTCGAGGCGCTCATCTCCGCCGGACAGGCGGCCGCGCGCGGCGCCAACGTCGCCAGCTGCCGGTGCGGCGCGCCGCTCATCGAGGGCTCCCACTTCTGCGCCCACTGCGGGCGCCCCGTGTCCGAGACGCCGCCGATCGTGACGTGCAGCCACTGCGGTGCGCCCGTCCCCGCCGAGGCGAACTTCTGCACCGTCTGCGGCAACGCGGTGGCGGCCGAGGCGTTCGTGGCGCCGCTCGACGAGACGATGATCGAGTTCCCGGAGGAGCGCTAGATGGACGAGACCGGCAACCTTCCGGCCGTCGAGACGTACGAGCCGGTAGAGCCGCACTGTCACAACTGCGGCGCTCCCCACGACGCGCTGCAGGAGTACTGCCTCGAATGCGGCGCGCGGCTCAAGCCGCTGCCCCAGTTCGGTGGCGGCCCCGGCTCGCCGTACTGGTTCTGGGCCAGCCTGATCGTGCTGCTCGTGCTCGCGCTCGTCACCGCGGCGGTCGTGATCGCCGCGACCGACGACGACGACGGAGCGGGCGCGTCGAGCTCGGGGCCGACGCTTCCGGCGACGGTCGTCCCGACCGGGCTGACGACGCAGCCGCTCTCGGACACGGTGCTGCCGACGACCTCCACGTTCGTCCCGACCGTCCCCAGCACGACCTTCTCGACGACGACCACCGGCCAGACCACCACGCAGCCGAACACGACGACCGCGCAGACCACGACGAACGCCTCCGGCCTCACGCAATGGCCGGCCGGCCAGAGCGGCTATACGGTCATCCTCGAGTCGGTTCCCGAGAGCGCCGGGCAAGGCAGCAGCCGAATCGAAGGCGCAGGCGGCGAAGAACAAGGGGCTCACCGAGGTCGGCGTCCTCAACTCCGACAACTACCAGGGCCTCACGCCGAACCTCTGGGTCGTCTTCAGCGGCGTCAAGAACACGCAGAGCGCAGCCGAGCAGAACGTGACGGCCGCGAAGAACGCCGGCTACTCGAGCGCCTACGTCCGCCAGATCATCCCGAAGTAGCGGCGACTTTGTAACAGCGCCCAAAGGCGATAAACTGGCTATTCAAGAGGGCTCACGGGGCCCTCTTAACACGAAATTAACGATCGTTTGCAGCCATTTAACGCACGCCTCGGATAATGACGAGGTAGCTCATGACAGACACTCTCCTACCTCGCATGTATCAGTACTCCCGGGCGGTCTACCGCTCGATCATGGATCTCGTCGACCCGTACGTCGACCCCGAGACCCGGATGGAGTACAAGCGCGAGGTGCTCGCCGCCTGTGAGGACACGGTCGAGCGGCTGGCCAAGGACCCGCGCTACTTCTCGCGTCCCGACCGGGCCCTCTTCCAGGACATCCGCCGCTACTTCCCGCTCGCCTACCAGGCGCAGGTCAACTGGGCGATCACGCAGGGCATCGGCGCCGCGGTCGGCTACATCGAGGCACCAGATCGAGTCGGGCGCGTTCGACGGCGGTATCGCCCGCTGCCGCGCCACGACCCGCAAGGGGAAGCCGTGCCAGCGCACGCCGCTCCCCGACCGCGAGTACTGCCCCTCGCACCAGCATCTCGAGACCCGCAAGGTCGCGGCTTAACCGCCGTTACCGGACTCTCGCGACTGCAAATCCGTCGTAGCCCTTGAGTCCCACGGTCTGGATGACCGTCGCCTCGACGCGCGGCTCCGCGCCCATGAGCTCGACGAAGCGCCGCATGCCCTGCGTGCCCTCGTCCCCGTTCTCGTCGAGGAGCGCGCCGCCGCGGACGACGTTGTCGCCGACGATCACGCCGCCCATCCGGGTCAGCTCGAGCGCGCGGGAGAAGTACTCGGGCGTCGACTTCTTGTCCGCGTCGATGAACACGAAGTCGAGCGGCGCGTCCACGTCGGCGATCGTCTCGAGCGCCGGCCCCACGCGGATGTCGACCCGGTCTGCAAGTCCCGCGCGCGCCACGTTGCGCAGCGCGACCTCCGCGTAGCCCTCGTCCGCCTCGAGCGAGATCAGGCGCCCGTCCTCGGGGAGGGCCCGCGCGAGCCAGATCGTCGAGTAGCCGCCGAGCGTCCCGATCTCGAGGATCGAGCGGGCGCGGACCATGCGGGCCATGAGGTAGAGCAGCTTGCCCTGCGAGCGGCGAGACGGCGATCTGCGGGAGCCCCGCCTCGTCGCTTGCCCGCAGCGCGTCGTCGAGCTCGGTGTCGTCGCCGATCAGCGCGTCGCGCGATCCAGAGGTCGACGCCGTCCCAGGTGTCGCCGGCTCATTCGGCCATCAGCGGGAGCTGTACCGCCGTGTCGAGGTTCGAAACCGTGACGCCGACGAGCCGCAGCGCGCCGGGCCGGTCGGCGAGCGCGCGGTCGAGGAGCGAGCAGGCGAGCTCGGCGATCCGCTCGCTCTCGTCGGTGCCCGACGGCGAGCGTCTGCGAGCGGCTGCGGATGGAGAAGTCCGGGTAGCGCACCTTCGTCGTCACCGTGCGCGCCGAGCGGCCGCTGCCGGTGAGGAGCTCCGCGAGCCGGGCCGACATCCGCTCGAGCTCGTCGTGCAGGCGCTCGCGGTCGTCGACGTCGCGCGCGAACGTCTCCTCCTGGCTCATCGAGATGTTCTCGACGGGCTCGTCGAGGCCGCGCGGGTCGATCCCCCGGGCGCGGTCGCGCAGGAGCCGCCCGGTGTTGCCCGGCATGAGCGCCGCGAGCTCGTCGTCGGTGAGCGCCGCGAGCTTCCCGATCGTGTCGACGCCGGCGGGCGCGAGCCGCTCGGCCGCCTTCGGGCCGACGCCCGGGAGCACGCGCACGGCGAACGGCGCGAGGAACGAGGCCTCCTCGCCCGGCGGGACGACGACGAGCCCGCCGGGCTTGCGCCGGTCGCTCGCCACCTTGGCGACGACCTTGCAGCGTCCCGACGCCGAGCGAGCACGTGAGGCTCGGTCGCGCCGCGCACGGCGACCTGCACCGCCTGCGGCGACGACGCGGGCGCGCGGAAATCCGTCGACGACCTCGTCGAGTCCGAGGTAGCCCTCGTCGAGCCCGGTGCGCTCCACCGCGGGCACGACCTCGCGGACCGCCGCCCACACGCGCGCGCGACTACTCGCGGTAGACGGCGTGCCGCGGCGGGAGGAACACCGCCTCCGGGCAGCGGCGCATCGCCTCGGCGCAACTCATCGCGGAATGGATACCGTAGGCGCGCGCAACGTAATTCGCGGTGGCCACGACGCCGCGGCCGTGCGGGTCCCCGCCGACCACGAGCGGACGGGAGGCAAGCTCGGGTTGCTCGAGCTCCTCGACGGCTGCGAAGAACGCGTCCAGATCGAGGTGCGCGACGATCACGCGGACCGGTCAGAATAGGTTCCGCGCCGGACCGCCCAGGAACACGCCATCTCACACGACACCGACAAGCTCATCCGCCAACTCTCGCTCGTCGCCTTCCTCATGGCGGAGCGCCGGCCGCTGACCGCGCGGGACATGAAGTCCATCGTCGAGGGCTACTCGGAGATGTCCGACGAGGCCTTCGCGCGCCGCTTCTACTCCGACCGCGCGCGAGCTGGTCGCGCTCGGCGTGCCGCTCCACTCGCAGCGGGACGAGTTCACCGGCGAGGAGCTCTACACCCTGCGCGCCGAGCAGTACTTCCTCCCCGAGCTCGAGCTCGACGACGACGAGCTGGCCGCGCTCCAGATCGCGCTCTACCTGCTCGACGGCCAGTTCGCCTACGCCGAGCCGCTGCGGCTCGCGCTCCAGAACCTGGCGCTCGGCCGACCCGGCCAGATGGAAGCGCCGACCGAGAGCGCCCTGCGCGTCGAGGTGCGCGACCCCGACTACTCGGTCGAGATGTCGGGCCGGCTGACGAAGCTCGAGAACGCGATCTCGAAGCAGCGCACGATCAAGTTCCGCTACTGGTCGATCTCGCGCAACGCGACGCCGAGCGCACGGTCAACCCGTACGCGCTTCTCCCGGAGCAGGGCTCCTGGTACCTGATCGGACGCGACCTCGACCACGACGACCTGCGCACCTTCCGGGTCTCGCGCATCGCGGCGACATCCGCTTCGCCACCCGCCGCGAGCGCGACTTCCGCACGCCGGACGACTACGACCCGTCCGAGCTCCGCGGCCGCCAGCGCTGGCAGTACGGCGACCACAAGGGCGAGGCCGAGATCGAGCTGGACCCGGACACGGCCTGGTGGGTCGAGCGCATGGTCGAGCGCGGCGAGGTCGAAGGCGACGTCTTCCGCACGCCGTACGCCGACCTGAACCTGCTCGCCTGCTGGGTGCTCCGCCAGGACGGCCGCGCGCGCCCGCTCTCGCCGCCCGAGCTCGTCGACGAGATCGCGAAGGCGCTCGAAGCGGTCGCGACCGCGCACGAGGGCAAGCCGCCGCGCGTCTCCAAGGCCGCCGAGGAGGTCGAGCCCGAGGCGCAGATCGAGCGTCCGGTCGGCCCGGTCGCGCCCGAGCGCTTCGCCGTGCTCCAGGCGCTGCTCGCCCACCTGCTCGCCCGCTGCGGCGACGACATCCGCGCGGTCATCCCCGCGGAGGAGCTGACCAAGCAGTTCCACCTCACGGACGACCAGCTCGACGAGCACCTCGCGCTCCTCAACCTCGTCAACTTCGGCGGCGGCTGCTACGCCGTGTACGCGGCGCGGGTCGGCGACGAGGTCCGCGTCCAGAAGGAGCTCTTCGGCGACACGTTCCGCCGCGCTCCCCGCCTGACGCCGCTCGAGGCGCGGGCGATCCGCCTGGCGCTCGAGTTCGTCGGCCCGATGATCGCCGCCGAGGCGCACACGCCGCTCGAGCGCGTGCGGCGCAAGCTCGAGGAGACCTTCGGCGAGTTCGAGGTCGTCGAGGACGCGCCCGAGCCCGAGCCGCCCACCGAGGAGGAGCAGCTCGTCCGCGCCATCTCGGACGCGATCGAGAACCGGACCCTCGTCGAGATCGAGTACGTGGCCGTCGGCGACCAGGATCCGAGCCTGCGCGTGATCGAGCCGCACGCGCTCGAGCGCGAGCTGCCCTGGTGGTACGTCCACTCCTGGGACCGGTCGCGCGACGCGCAGCGCTGGTTCCGCATCGACCGGATGCGCGCCGTCCGTCCGCTCGACGAGACCTTCGAGCCGCGGCCCGACCTCGAGCCGACGAAGCTCAGCGACGTCCGCACCGCCCGCGTCCTCTTCCGCAAGGCGATCGCGCGCTGGCGGATCGAGCGCGGCGCGCAGCAGCTGGCCGACGGAACCGCGCTCGAGGAGATGCGCCACGGCAGCGTCGACTGGCTCGTCGGCGAGATCCTGTCCTACCGGGGCACGGCCGTCGTGGTCGATCCGCCCGAGCTGCGCGAGGCGGTCGCCAAGCGGGCTCGGACGCTGCAGAAGACGCTCACGAAGAAGCGCCGCGCGGCCGCTACGAAGCGCTGACCGGAAGCCGGACGGTGAAGGTCGCGCCCTGGCCCGGCTGGGACTCGACCTCGAGCGAGCCGCCGTGCGCCTCGGTGATCGAGCGGGCGATGAAGAGCCCGAGTCCGGCGCCGGCAGTCGAGCTCGAGCCGGCGTTCGCCGCGCGCCCGAACTTCTCGAAGATCACGCGCTGCTCCTCGGCCGAGATCCCCGGCCCGTGGTCGGTGACGCTGACGGCGACCGAGCCGTTGTCCACGCGTGCGAGCACCTCGACCTCGTCGCCGACGACCGTGTACTTGACCGCGTTCGTGAGGAGGTTCATGACGACCTGGCGGATCCGCTCGCGGTCGCCGCGCACCGCCGGGAGCGGCCCGGGAACCTTCGTGCGGATCGCGACCTCCTCGTGGCCGAGGTCGACGACGGCGGCGACCTCGCGGACGAGCGCCTCGACGTCCACGTCCGAGAACGCGTAGGTGAACGTCCCCGCCTCCAGTCGGGACGTGTCGAGCACGTCGCCGACGAGTGCGGCAAGCCTGGAGGTCTCCTCCTCGATCAGCGCCAGGAACGACTCACGCTGCCCTTCGTTGAGCGTGCGCCAGCGCTGGCGCAAGGTGGCCGCGCAGCCGACGACCGAAGCCATTGGCCCCCGCAGCTCGTGGGTCACGAGCGAGACGAAGTCGGCGCGCAGGGCGGACAGGCGGCGCAGCTCCTCGGCGGCGGCGCGCTCGGCCTCGAAGGCGCGGATGTTCTCCACGGCGGTCGCGAGCTGGCGGCCGAGCAGGGTGAGCAGGTCGACGTCGTCGCGTGTGAACGAGTCCGGCTCGCGGCGGGAGACCGAGATGACGCCGAGCGGCTTCCCCGCGACCGCCAACGGAGCGACCACGCGCGAGCGCATCCCGATCGCCGCCAGGTGCTCTTCCTCCGCGTAGCGGGCGCCTTCCTTCAGGTCGCCGCGGACGTGCGTCTGCCCCGTGCGGACGACCTCCCCGAGCGCGCTGTCGTCGAGCGCCATCGTCCAGGGGCTGTGTCCGTCGTCGGCCCCGACGCCGTCGTCCGCGACGACGGTCGCCTGTCCGCGGTCGGAGAGGATGAGCGCGATCCGGTCGTAGGCGAATGACGTCTTGAGCTCGCGCGCGAAGGTCTGGAAGCTCTCCTTCATGTCGAGCGAGGACGCGAGCGCACGGGCGCAGCGGTTCGCGACCTCGAGCCGGTCCGCGTGTCTCCCGATCTCGTCGCGGAGCTGTTCGGCCTCGGCCGCGCGCGCCTCCGCCCGCGACGACTCGCCGTGGAGTTGCCGCGTGAGCCCGCCGACCACGAGCCCAGCGATCAGCTGGATCCCGAGCGTCAGGGTGACGTTGCGGATCTGGAACTCGCTCGCCGAGCCCGCGCGGTCGTACTCGACGGCGCAGAGCAGCGGGATGTTGGCGACGGTCAGCCACACGCCTCCGGCGACGCCGTAGCGCACCGCGGCCTCGATCACGGCGAGAACGAGAAGCCGGCTCGCCGACGTTCCCGGCGAGAACGCGTGCGTGAAGACGAACCCGTAGATGATCGCCGTGTCGAAGACGAGCGCGACGAGGCCGAGAAGCGTCCTCGTCCGGGTGCTCAGATCCCGGCGGGCGAGGAACAGGAAGATGACGCCGCCGACGGCGAGGATCGCCGTGAGGGCGACGCCGGCGTTCAGGTCGCGGCCGGGCTCGTCGTACGGGACGATGAAGATCTGGGTCGCGGCGAAGATGACGGCGAGGAGCCGCGCGTAGGCGATCCACATCTCCTGTGCGCGCTGGCGCTCGTTCATGCCGGCCCCGCCAGTCGGTCGGCGGCCCAGGCCGCGTGCTCGCGCAGAAGCTCGTCGTCGCCGTCGGCGTAGCGCCCGACGAGCGGCGCGAGCCGGGTATCGCCGGAGTTCCCCGCGGCCACGAGCGCGTTGCGGCGCAGGTAGCGCGGGTCGTTCTTGGGGAAGTAGAGGCGGTCGTAGCGCTCGGCCAGCTCGTCGCCGGGCGCCTCGAGCCACTCGGCGAGCGAGACGACGGGCTCGGCGGCTTCGGGGATCGCGGCGCCTGCACGGCGCTTCTCGATTCCGCGGTTCCATGGGCAGACGTCCTGGCAGATGTCGCACCCGTACACCTGGTCTCCGAGCGGGACGCGGAACTCGGTCGGGATCGATCCGGGCGCCTGCGTCCAGTAGGAGAGGCAGAGCGTCGAGTCGAGCTCGCCGGGCTCGTCGAGAGCGCCCGTCGGGCAGGCGTCGATACAGAGCCGGCACGACCCGCAGTTGAGGTCGAGCGGAGTGCTCGATTCGATTTCCGTTTCGGTCACGAGCGTGCCGAGAACGACCCATGATCCGTAGCGACGTGTGATGAGAAGCGTGTTCTTGCCGTAGAACCCGACACCTGCACGGGCGGCGCCCTCGCGGTCGACGTGCTGGTTCTCGTCCACGAGCACCCGGTGGACGCCGCCGAGCTCGCGCCCGAGCGCCTCGAGCCGCTCGCGCAGCGCCGCATAGGCGTGGCTCCAGGTGTAGCGCGGGAGCCTTCCCTCGCCCGGCTGCGGATCGGCGGCGGGCGCGTAGTAGCCGAGCGCGGCGGACACGACGGTGCGCGCCTCCGGGAAGAGGCGCTCCGGATGGCACGAGACCTCGGGTTTCGACATCGTGAAGCGCATGTCGGCGAAGAGGCCGCGCTGACGCCGGTCGCGGATGAAGCGCTCGGTCTCGTCGTAGGGCGCCGCCGGTGCGGCGCCGATCGCGTCGATGCCCAGCGATTCCGCCAGCCGCGTCAGCTCGGCCTGCGTGAGTATTCTCGGCATGCCCCCGTGGGAAACTGTAGACGCCAAGCGCAATGAAGGCCGTCCGGATTCATGAGGACGGCGGTCCCGAGGTCCTCGTCGTCGAGGAGGTTCCCGACCCGGAACCGGCCCCGGGCGAGGTGCTCATCGCGCTTCGCGCCGCCTCGCTGAACCATCTGGACGTCTGGATCCGCCAGGGGCTCCCCTCGGTTCCGAAGCCGCGGATCCTGGGCGCCGACGGGGCCGGCGTCGTGGCCGGGCTCGGTGACGGCGTGTACCGGGTTCGAGGTCGGCGACCGTGTGCTGATCAATCCCGGGCTCGACGACGGCGCGCACATCGTCGGCGAGCACAGGGACGGGACGCACGCGGAGCTGATCGCGATCCCCGCCGAGTACGTGCACCCGATTCCCGGCGATCTGTCGTTCGAGGAGGCGGCGGCGTTCCCGCTCGTGTTCATGACCGCCTACCGGATGCTCGCGACGCGCGCCGGGCTGCGCGAGGGCGAGTGGATCCTCGTATGGGGCGTCGGCTCGGGCGTGGGAACGGCCGCGCTCGCCATGGGCAAGGCGCTCGGCGGGCGCGTGCATCGCGACCTCGACCGACGACGCGAAGCTGGAGCGCGCGCTCGAGCTGGGCGCCGACGCCGTGGTGCACACCGACGGCGACGTGCTCGGCCTCGTGCGCGAGCTGACCGACGGCGCCGGCGTGGACGTCGTCATCGAGCACATCGGCGAGGCGACCTGGAAGGGCTCCCTCCAGGCGGCGCGAACGGGCGGTCGCATCGTCGTCTGCGGAGCGACGTCGGGCCCGAACCCGCCGGCGCAGCTCCACCGGATCTTCTGGAAGCAGCTCTCGATCCTCGGCTCGACGATGGGCACGCGCGAGGACTTCGCCGCGATGCTCGAGCTGGTCGCCTCGGGCCGCGCGCAGCCGATCGTCGATCAGGTGTTCCCGCTGGACGACGTCCGAGCTGCCCACGCACGACTCGAGTCGGGTGAGCAGCTCGGCAAGGTCGTGCTCTCGATCGGCGACTAGGCCTGAGCGTGACGGCGCGCCGACCGGCGCGCGAGGACGACGCCGGCTGCAGAGGCCAAAGCAACCGCCGCTGCGACGATGAGAACGATGGCGAAGTTCGCCACGCCGTCGTCGGCAGGCGCCGCGCGTCGGCTCGACCGAAGGCGCGGCCGGTCCCGATGAGGAGCCGCTTCCGCCGATCGTGACCGCTGCGAACGTGTGGGTCGTCGAGCAGTCCCAGGTCTGGCCCTGCTCCTGCGACACGAACCCGTCGTTCACCACGTAGCTCCACTCGCCCTGCGGTCGGGAACACGACGGAGGCGGCGTAGACGCCGACCTCGTCCGTCGGCTTCGCGGCGAACGTCTTGGTCGCGCCGTTCTCACCCTGGATCGTGAGCGTCGGCTTCGCGTCGGGAATCGGGCGCGTCCCGTGCTGCTTCACGGTGATCCGAGCATTCCAGGTGTCGCCCGGCCCGACCGTGGAGGGCGGCGCGGTCAACCCGGCGGTAGCGAAACAGCCGGCGCTCGCCTCGGCGGCAAGACCGAGTGCGATGAGGACGACGGTGAAGAGAACGGCGCTGCGCATGGTGGGCCTCCTGCTGCTCGTTTCGGCGTCTACACCGCGAGCGGCAGAAAGGTTCCGGCGCTTAGCCGAAGCCGAGGATGAACTTCGCGTCGTCCGACATCTTCTCGGGCGACCACGGGGGATCCCACGTGAGCTCGGCGATCGCCTCGTCGACGCCGTCCATCGACGCGACCGTCTCGCGGATCTCCTGCTCGATCATCGGGCCCACGGGACAGCCCATCGAGGTCAGCGAGTAGATCGCCTTGACCTTGCCCTCGTCGACCTCCACGTCGTAGAGGAGGCCGAGCTCGACGATGTCCATGCCGAGCTCCGGGTCTTCCACGACGCGCAGCGCGTCGATGATCTGCTCCCGCGTCGGCATGCCCGAAGTCTAGAGACGAACTTCCTCGCGCCGCTCCCGGGCGAAGAAGTGGATGCCGTCGATGAACTTGACCCAGTTGTGGCGGGTGCACATGACGAGCGAGTGCGTCCGCGCGCTGTCGGCGAAGTAGCGGACACCGCGGAGGAGGTCCGAGTTCGAGACGCCCGTGGCGGCGACGATCACCTCGCCCGGCGCGAGCTCGTCGGTCGTGAAGACGCGCTCGACGTCGTCGATGCCGAACTCCGCCGCCTGCGTGATCTCCGTGCGCGTCACCGGCCAGAGCTGCGCCTGCAGCTCGCCGCCGAGGCAGCGCAGGGCGGCCGCGGCGATGACGGCCTGGCGCGCGCCGCCGATCCCGATCGCGAAGTGGTCGTTCGTCCCTCGGATCGCGGCGCTGATGGTCGCGGTCACGTCGCCGTCCGCGATCAGCTTGATGCGGGCGCCGGCGTCGCGGAGCTCCTCGACGAGGTCCTCGTGGCGCGGCCGGTCGAGCACGATCGTCGTGATGTCCTCGGGGTTGCGCCCGAACGCGTCGGCGATCGCGCGCACGTTGTCGCCGACCGGCAGCGACAGGTCGATGCGCCCGCGCGCCGTCGGGCCGACGGCCATCTTCCGCATGTACATGTTCGGCAGCCGTGGGAAGGAGCCGGCGTCACCGACGGCGATCATCGACATCGCCCCCACGTCGCCGCGCGCCACCACGGAGGAGCCCTCGACCGGATCGACGGCGAGATCCACGGCGTCGCCCCCGGCGCCGACGACCGTGCCGATGCCGAGCGGGTGGTCGTCGGACTCCGTCCCGACCATCACGCGGCCCTCGATCGGCAGCGTGTCGAGCGCCGCGCGCATGGCGAGCGCGGCCGCCTCCTCCGCGCCCGCGACGTCGCCGCGGCCGAGCCAGCGGCCCGCGGCGACCGCGGCGCGCTCGGTCACGCCGGCGAACGCCTCGCAGCGGAAGGTGGTCACGCCGTCGTCCTGGGCGGGCTCACGCGCTCGAAGGTATCGAGAACGAGCTGGAGCACCGCGTCGACCGCCTGCTCGCGGTCGCCGTTGTCGATCACCGGGACGCCGGCCTCGATGGCGCGCGCGATGAGCAGATCCTGGATGCGGCGGATCTCCGGCAGCGCGTCGAGGTACTTCTGCACCGGGCGCAGGCCGTCGGAGTCGAGCTCGCGGACGTAGAAGTGCCGTGCGTGCGCCTCCTCGTCCGGGATGGCGATCACGCACTGGCACACGATCGCGCCCTCGATCGCGTTCGGGACGAGCCCGGGCACGAGGTGGACTCCCTCGATCGCCATCGAGTGCCCCTCGGTCAGCGCTCGTTCAACACTTGCGCGCACGCCGACGAGCACGTTGCGCGTCTGCTCGAGGAACCCGCGGATGTTCGCGGCGCCCGGATCGTCGTCCGGCCCGGCGACCGCGGCGCCGGCCTCGAAGCTCGAGTAGTGGATGGACGGCATGAACGCCTCGGAGAAGAACGCTCGCATCGTCTGGCGCACGAAATCGGTGGACGTGACGCGGTTGATCCCGAGCCGGTGCGCGACCTCGGTCGTGATCGTCGACTTCCCGGTCCCGGTGGCGCCGCCGACGAGCAGCACCAGCGGCGATTCGACCTCCTGGAGGCGCTGGTAGCGGCGCAGACGGCGTACGGCGCCCTCGTCCTCGTGCTCGGACAGGACGACCGCGGCCACGTCGTACACGGCGTCTGAAGGCGCCACGAGGTCGGGGTGGTCGACGCTCAGGCCGACCTCGACGAACCGCGCCAGCTCGTAGGCGCGCTCGGGCGAGATCCCGGTTCCCATGAGGGCGCGCGCCATCAGGCCCTTCGAGAACGGGAGCAGCGTGTCGGCCGAGAGGACCGGCGACTCGGGGGGCCGGCGGTCGTTCACCGCACCACCTCGGGGACGAGCAGCTCGAGCGCCTCGTCCAGGTTCCGCTCGCCGGGCAGCGGCACGACCGCGTTGTCGGCGAAAACGGTCTCGACGCCGCGCTGCGCGGCGGTCTCGGCGACGACGTCGATCGCCGCGGCCTTGATCTCGACGACGTAGGCGTCGGCGGCGCGCACCTCGGCGCGCTCGAGATCTTCGCGGAGCGCGTCGCGGCGCGAGAGGTTCCCGGAGACGGCGAGCACCTCGGCGCCGTGGTCGCGCTCGAGCCCTTCGCGGAGCGCGCCGTGCACGGCCTCGGGCGCGGTGGTGAAGAGCGCGACGCGCTTCCCCTCGATCGGCTCGACCGGCTGGAGCCGGAACGCGGTCGCGATCACCGGGATGTCCTTCACCGTGCCGTGATTGCCTCGCGCAGGCGCGCGAGCTGCTCGCACGTGACGAGCGGCTCCTCACAGCCGGTGAGGACGACGAGGTCGGAGACGCGGATGCGGTAGGCGCCCAGGTAGCCGGCGACGATCCCGGGATCCTGCGCGCCTCCGGCGACGAGCACCCGCGCGCGGACGTCGATGGGCGGAAGGGCTGCGCCGCTGCCTTCGAAGATGACGAGGTCGGGATCCAGCTCGGCCGCGATCCGGGCGCCCTCGGCCACGTTGGAGACGAACGGCGCGCCGGCGAGCCCGCCCCCGGCGCGGCGGCAGCCGACCGTGGGAACCCGGGCGAGCGCGGCGTCCTCGAGGTAGTCCGAGGCGGCATGAGAACCCGAGCGCGCGAGCTCCAGGAGATCGTTCACGTCGGGCGGCTCGGCGGCCACGACCGGCTCCGCGGGTCCGCCCCGGCCCATGGCGACGACCACGACCGAGCGCGACTCGGAGAGCAGCCGCGCGATGTGCCCGGAGACCGCGGTCTTGCCGACGCGCTTGCCGCTTCCGATCACGGCGAGCGAGGGCAGCGGGAACGGCGCGAACGGCACCGGGTCGAAGCGGAAGTCGGCGCCGACGTACGGCAGCCCCGCGGCGAGCACCTCGCTGGCAAGCCGCATCCGGTCGCGCGGGCTCACGACCGGCTCGTCGGAGAGATCGACGACGACCTCGGCACCTGCGCGCTCGAGCCCTTCGGCGAGCGTCGCGTGGAGCGGTACGCCATAGTCCTCGCCGCCCTGGAGCTTCTCGGTTCCGCCGAGGACGACCGCGCCCACGATCTCGTACGGCAGCTCCGCGAACGCGTCCGTGACGACGTCCGCGTAGTGCTCCCCGTCGATCAGGGCGAGCGCCTTCATGGCCGCGACTTGATCTCCGCGTCGATGCGGCTCGTGTACTTCTCGAACTCGAGCGTGTCGATCGAGAACTGGATGATCCGCTCCTGCCCGTGGAACGGGTACTTGCGCCACACGTCGACGTGGCGCTCGTCGACCTCGATCAGGTTGTAACAGGGCCGTCCGCGCCCTCTGAGGCGCAGCGTCGAGACGGTTCCCGCGTTGACGACGAAGATGTTCTCGAGCTTCCAGGCGTACGGGACGTGCTTGTGGCCGGAGAGCACGAGGTTCACGCCGGCGCTCTGAAGCACCTCGAGCGTGTCGCCCGCGTCGTGGACGATGTTGCGCTCGCGTCCCGTTCCCGGGACCGGCAGCAGGTGATGGTGCAGGACGAAGACGCGGAAGTCGGCCGGCTCGGCGAACTGCTCGGCGATCCACGGGTAGCGGCCGCGCCCGATCTGTCCGTGGTCGAGGTCGGGCTCGGACGAGTCGACCGCGACGACGGTCGTCCCGTTCACGTGGACGACCGAGTTCCGCGAGCCGAAGAACTCCTCGAAGTGGATGTAGCCGACGTTGCGCGAGTCGTGGTTTCCCGGGACGACGACCAGGCGCTCGCAGTCGAGCTTCGCGAGGTACTCGGCCGCCTCGGCGTACTCGGGCCGGTAGCCGAACGTCGTGAGGTCGCCGGAGCAGACGACGACGTCGGGCTTCAGGTCGTTCACCTCGACGATCGCGCGGTCCAGCAGGTTGGCGACGAAGTGCGGCGACCCGCAGTGGAGGTCGGAGATGTGGGCGATTCGGAACATTGCGGCTGAGTCGGCGGAACGCCTGGCTACATCGTAAGGCGGGGATGTCCGTAGCGGTTGCTACCGTGCTTTTCGTGCCCGAAGAAACCCTCGGTTTCCAGGCATATTGCGGGGTCGATCCACCGCGTTTCGTCAATCAGGCAGAACTTGAGGTCGCGCGGCTCCTCGACTACTACCGCATCCCCTGGGCCTACGAACCCCATTCGTTCACGCTCGAGGAGGACTCCGAGGGCCGCGTCATCGAGGCCGCCTGCCCCGACTTCTACCTGCCCGAGCAGGATCTCTACCTCGAGGTCACGACCATGCGACAGGCGCTCGTGACCCGCAAGAACCGCAAGATGCGCAAGCTCCGCGAGCGGTATCCGGACGTGAAGGTGAGACTGTTCTACAAGCGCGACATCGAGCGCCTCGTGGAGAGGTTCGGCCTCGATTACGCCGCGTAGGAGCTCCCCCCAGTGAGTGCCGACCCAGCGTTCGAGCCCGTTCGGCCGCACCGGCTCGGTGAGGTCTACATGGACGCCGACCAGATCGCGGTGCGCGTCGGCGAGCTCGGCCGCGCGATCGCGGCGGACTACGCGGGGCGCGACCTGCTGCTCGTCATCGTCCTGCGCGGGGCGGTCGTGTTCGGCAGCGACCTCTCGCGCGCGACCGCGATTCCCCACGCGCTCGACTTCGTCTCGGTGGCCGGCTACGCCTCGCCGTTCGGGGACGGCTCCTCCGTGCGGCTCCTCAAGGACCTGGACGAGCCGATCAGCGGACGCAACGTCGTGGTGGTCGAGAACGTGGTCGACACGGGGCTGTCGCTGAACTACATCCTCAAGGCGCTCGCGCTACGCGACCCGGCTTCCCTCGCGGTGTGCACGCTGATCGACCGGCCCTACCGGCGCCTCGTGGACGACCTGCCGATCCGCTACGCCGGCTTCACCGCGCCCGACGAGTTCTTCGTGGGCTACGGCTTCGACCTGGACGGCCGCTACCGCGGGCTACCCGGGCTGCACGTGCTCCGGCGCTGAGGTTCTCCACAGCCGCCTGCGCGCCGAACTACGCAAGTCGGTCACATCCGAGTTTCGCCCGTTCTGGCACGGCGCGCGAGTGGTCCGCGCACGCGCGCGACGACCCCGCCCTGGGTGGGGAGAGAGCCACCCGCCACCCGCTGTGGACGGTATCGAGAAAAGGCGCACGTGTCTGGCGCGAAATCGTGCCGATCTGGTGCCGATTGCTCCCCAGGGAAGCTCGGCCGCCGAGGCGGGACGCGGCTACAGGTAGCCGAGCGGATCGACGGGCGAGCCGTTCACTCGCACCTCGAAGTGCAGGTGCGGCCCGAAGCAGTGGCCCGTGCAGCCGACCGCGCCGAGGCTCGCGCCCTGCGCGACCGTTCCGCCGGAGATCCAGATCGCCGACATGTGCGCGTACGCGGTCGAGACCCCGCCGCCGTGATCGACGACGACGATGTTCCCGTAGCCGCCCATCACGCCGGAGTAGATGACCGTCCCGGCCGCGACCGCATGGATGGCCGTACCGGTCGGGACGCCGATGTCGATCCCCTCGTGCATCCGACCCCAGCGCATGCCGAACCCGCTCGTCACGGGACCGGACACGGGCCAGATGAACCCGTGCGCCGACGGCGGGCCCGACGAGCCGCCCGACGACGAGCTCCCAGCCTGGATCTGCGCGGCCAAAGCAGCGCTCGCCGCGAGCATGGCGTCGAGATCCTCCTCCTGGTCCTCGCGCTTCGACTTGATCCCCGCGAGGAGGCTCGCCTTCTCGCTGCGCGCCGCCTCGAGCGCGTTCTGCCGGGCGACGAGACTGTCGCGCGCGGCCTGGGCGGCGGCGGTCTTCACGGCGATCGCAGCGGTCTCCTCGGCCACGTCCGTACGGATCCTCGCCGTCTCGCGGCGCGCGGCGCGCATCTGGGCTTCGAGGATTCGGAGCCGCGCGGCGACGGCCCGGTCCTGCGCGCCGATCTGGTTCGAGTACTCGAACGAGTCGACGAGCGAGCCGAGGCTCCTCACACCCAGGAGGATCTCGATCGTGTCCATCTGGTCGGTCTCGTACAGCTCGACGAGCCGGCGCTCAAGCGTCGCCTGGGCGATCCGGTGATCCCGATCGAGCCGGTTCACATGCCGTGTCTGGTAGGCGACCTTCGCCTCGAGGCGCGCCAGCCGGTCGCGGTGCGACTCCAGCTCGCTCTCGAGACTGGAAACCTGAGAGGACAGCTCGCCGATGTCGTCCTCGAGCGCGACGATGCCGTCACCGGCGGTCGCGATCTCGCTGGAGAGGACGCCTTCCTTCTCTTTCGCGCCCGCGATCTGGTTTCGCAGCGCGTTGATCTTCCCGTCGAGGCTCTGTGCGACCGCCCCGGGCGCCGTGAGGAGCGCTCCGGCGAGGAACGCGAGGAAGATCAGGCGTTTTCGGCGTCGAACTCCCATGGTTGCGAGGTTCGAGAGGCGGTGGAACGTCCCTTCACCCGCGAACCTCGTCCAAGGCTCGCAGCGCCTCCCCGGCCTGACGGCGCAATTCGCCGACCTGCAGCCGGTAGTCCTCGTCGGAAACCTTACCCGTGCGGTGGTCGAACTCGAGCTCCTTGAGCGCCGCGAGCGCGCGGTCGCGCTCCTCTTCGAGCCGCAGCCGTTCACGCTCGGGTGCGGTCAACTGCGTCAAACGGTCATCAGCGGGAGCCGGCTCGCGCACAAACGGCCAGGCGACGAGGAGCACGCACCCGATCGCGAGGAGCGCGGCGAGCGCCAGGCCGACGACGTCCATCAGGCGGTCTGAGGCGCCGTGTCGTCGCGTTCGGAGAAGCGCCGCGCGAGCCGCCGCTGCTCGCGGGCGTCGGGCCACATCGTGACGAGCGCGCCGATCAGGTAGACGAGCCCCGCCAGCCAGATCAGATTCACGAGCGGGTTCACGATCACCTTCACGAACACGTTCTCGCCGTCGAACTCGTCCGCGATCACGAAGAGATCCTGCGCGCGCAGCGGGTCGGTCTTGATCGCCACCTCGTTCGACGTCTGCTGCTCGGCGAGGTAGCGGTTCTTGCCGGGCGTGATCGTCCCGAGCTGCTTGCCGTCGCGCTCCACGGCCATGCGGGCGCGCAGCTCCACCGCGTTCGCGCCGCGCGCCTGTGTCGAGCCGAGGTACGTCAGCGTGTAGCCGGCGACGGACACCGTCTCGCCGGGCGCGAGCTTCGCCTCCGTCTGCGACGAGAACCCGCCGATCCCGATCGCGCCGATCACGAGGAGGACGATCGCCGCGTGGACGATGTAGCCGCCGTAGCGGCGCCGGTTGCGCCCGACGAGGCTCGTGAACGCTCCCAGCCACGAGGTCGCGCCGATCGCCTTGCGCGCCCGCGTCCCGCGGATGAACTCGAGCCCGATCGCCGCGAGCACGAAGGCGGAGAACGTGTAGCCGATGAGCCCCGCCGGGCTCGAGCCGGCGCCGAGCGCGAGCAGCAGGACGCCCACCGCAAGAGCGATCCCGCCGGGCCAGGCGACCGAGCGCGCCAGGGCCGGAATCGACGCGCGCCGCCACGCGACGAGCGGCCCGATCCCCATGAGCAGGACGAGCGGCAGCCCGAAGGCGACGGCGAAGAAGTTGAAGTACGGCGCGCCGACGGTGACGCCGACTCCACGAACGGCCTCGGACAGGATCGGGTAGAGCACGCCCCAGAGCACGGTGAGCGCGAACGCGACGAGGAACAGGTTGTTGTAGAGGAACGCCGCCTCGCGCGACACGAGCGACTCGAGCTTGGTGCGCGAGCGCAGCAGCGGCAGCCGCCAGAGGATGAGCGCCGTCGACGCCGCGATCACGACCGTGATGAACCCGAGGAACCACGGCCCGATCGCGGACTCCGTGAACGAGTGGATCGAGCTGAGGATCCCGCTGCGGGTCAAGAACGTCCCGAAGAGCGAGAGCACGAACGCGCCGGCGACGAGCAGCACGTTCCAGACGCGGAGCATGTTCTTCTTCTCCTGCACCATCACCGAGTGGAGGAACGCGGTGGCGACGAGCCACGGCATGAGCGCCGCGTTCTCGACCGGATCCCAGGCGTACCAGCCGCCCCAGCCGACCTCCTCGTAGGCCCACTTCGCGCCGAGCAGGATCGCGATGCCGAGGAACGTCCAGGCGGCGAGCGTCCAGCGGCGCGTGGCGACGATCCAGCGCTCGTCCACCTGGCGCGACGCGAGCGCGGCCATCGCGAACGCGAACGGGATCGTCAGGCCCACGTAGCCGAGGTAGAGCAGCGGCGGGTGCGCGAGCATGTACGGGTTCTGGAGGCTCGGATTGAGACCGAGCCCGTCCTCCACCACGGCCCGGGTCGCGAACGGGCTGGCGACGAACACGAGCAGCACCGCGAAGAAGCTCGCGATCGCGCCGAGGATCGGGATCGTCCACGGGAGCACGTTCGCGGTGAGGCGGCGGTTCAGCGTGCAGCGCCGCGACGCTCATCCCGAGAAGGACGAGGAGCCAGAGGAGCAGCGAGCCCTCCTGCCCGCTCCAGAAGGCCGAGAGCGTGAAGCGAAGCGGCAGCTCGTCGCTCGTGTGGTCGGCGACGTAGGCGAAGGAGAAGTCGCGCGAGGCGAGCGCGCCGAGCAGGACGACCGAGGCGACCACGACGGCGATCAGGGCTCCCGTGAGGGCGTTGCGGGCCGACTCGAGCAGCCGCCTGCGCCCGTGATACGCGGCATGCGCTCCCGCGAGGACCGCGTACGCGAGGAGCCCGAGGGCGACGATCAGGGCGGCCCTGCCTAGAAGCGCCATGGCGGAGTTACTCGGCCGGCGTGTACTTCGACGGGCACTTCGTCTTCATCGAGTCGGGCTCGGCGACGAAGGTGCCGTTCGCGAGCGAGCCCTCGAGCATGACCTCGCGTCCCGTCTTGAAGAGATCGGGGACGGAGCCCGTGTAGACGACCGCCACGGTCTCGGTTCCCTTGACGTCGCGCAGCGTGAAGCGCAGGCCGTCGCCGCGCGCGTCGCCGCTGACGGGGCCGACGACCGTCCCGCCGAGGACGACCGAGCCCGAGTGCGAGGCCAGCTCGCTCGGCTGGAGCGCCGGCTTGGCGCCGCCCGCGAGGCTCGTGTAGAGCAGGAAGACGGCGAGCACGGCCGCAACCGAGAGGGCGATCACGAGACGCACGGGATTCCGCCTGGCCACGGCTTCGAGTCTACCCTCGTGCCCTGCGGGGGAGTGCCGCTACTCGGGGGTGCGCGTCGGGCGGCGCAGCGGGATGCGATAGCCGTGGTCGCGGCACAGGCTGCCCTGGTCGTCCTCGGTGAGAGCGTCGCAGTAGCCCTTGCCGTAGGCGGCGCGCATGAAGGCCGCGACGACCTCGAGGTTCCACTCGCCCACCTCGGCCGCCTCGGCCCAGAGGTCGGCAAGCCGGACGTCGATGTCCAGCTCGAGAAGCTCGATCCGTGTCGGCCGCTTGCTCATGCAGAAAAAACGGTAAGAGGGCGGTCGGACGGCGTAGCCGCGCTACGCAACGCACAGCGGAACTCGACGGTCCCCCGGGGGACCCCGGCTAGGGCACCCCTCGCGCCTGAGCGTAACGCGGAAATGCGCGCGTGTGGTGCGCCGAATCGAGCCGAAAGTCCGCGTTCGTGCCGATACGCTCCTCGGCATGAGCGCGATCCGCTTCGGACCCGCGCGGATTCCGAGCCGCGAGAGCCCCGAGGCCGCGGTCGCGCTGCTCGTCGAGCGCGGGTTCACGGCCTGCGAGATCGACTTCGAGGGCGGCTTCTGGATGAAGCCCGAGTGGGAATGGGCGACCGGACTCGGCGACGCCGCCCGCGAGGCCGGAATCGTCCTCTCGGTGCACGCGCCGCTCGCCGCGTTCATGGGCCAGCCCGACGCCGGCAAGCACAAGCGCTCCGTCGGGATGCTCGACCACACCGCCGGCGTGGCGGTGGCCTGCGGGGCCGAGGTGGTCGTGTTCCACCCGGGCTTCCTCCTGGGACGGACACGCGAGGAGGCGCTCGATTCCGTCGTCGAGCAGCTGGCCGCTCTCCGCGAACGGCTGGAGGCAAAGGAGCGCGTGGTCCCGTTCGGCGTCGAGGTGATGGGCCGCGTCCGCGAGCTCGGCACGGCCGAGGACGTGTTCGACATCTCGCGCCGCCTTGGGTGGGTGCGGCCGGTGATCGACTTTGCCCACCTCCACGCGGTCACCGACGGCGGGTTCACCGAGCCGGACGCGTTCGCGGAGATCCTGGCGAGCGCCGACGCGGTGCTCGAGCCCGGCGCGCCGTTCCACATCCATTTCTCGGACATCCAGTACGCCAACAGGAACGAGACGAAGCACCTCCCGTACGGCGAAGGAACGCTCCGCGCCGAGCCGCTCGCCCAGGCCCTGTCCCGCTTCGACCGCCCCGCCACGGTCATCTCCGAGTCGCCCGACCACGAGAGCGACCAGTCGATCCGTGCGATTCTCGTCGGCGCTGAGTAATCTCCCGGCCATGCCGGGTGAGGCTTTCTTCGCCTCGGCCGACGCGTATGACCGCTGGGTCGGCCGCTACGGGCCTTCGCTGGCCGGCGAATTGATCGCGTTCGCCGGCTTGGAGCGCGGGATGCGCGCTCTCGATGTCGGCTGCGGCCCGGGTGCGCTGGCCACCGCGCTCGTCGCGATGCTGGGCGAGGAGCACGTGGCCGCCGTCGATCCGTCGGAGCCGTTCGTCGAGGCGTGCCGGGCCCGCCTGCCCGCCGTCGAGATCCAGGTGGCCGGCGCCGAGCATCTCCCATTCGCGGACGACGGGTTCGACGCCGCCCTGTCCCAGCTCGTCGTGAACTTCATGAGCGACGCCGAAGCTGGCGTTCGCGAGATGGCGCGGGTCACAAGGACCGGCGGAACGGTCGCCGCATGCGTCTGGGACTACGGAGACGGAATGACCTCGATCCGCACGTTCTGGCAGGCCGCGGCGGAGGTCGAGCCGGAGCGCGGCGCCGCCGCCGACGAGAGCGCCACCATGCGCTGGTGCCGCCCCGGCGAGCTCGCCGAGCTGTGGAACGCGGCAGGGCTGACCGACGTCCGGTCCGGCGCGCTCACTGCCCGGGCCGCCTACACGGACTTCGAGGAGCTCTGGGAGCCGCTCCCCACCGGAATCGCGCCCGCCGGCGCGTTCACGACGTCGCTCGACGCCGACGGCCAGGCCGCGCTCCACGATGCGTACAAGCGCCTGCTCGGCGTCGGCGACGAACCGTTCGAGCTGACGGCGCGCGCCTGGGCCGTGGCCGGAACCGTCTAGCCGGACGAGCGCACGATCAGCTCGGTCTCGCACACGACGAAGTCGTCGTCGGTGGCGAGGCCCTCCATGCGCCGCAGCAGGAGCTGCGTCAGGGACGAGGTCATCTCCTCGAGCGGCTGGCGGACCGTGGTCAAAGGAGGATCCGTGAACGCCGAGTCGACCACATCGTCGAAGCCGACCACGGCCACGTCGCCGGGGACGCGGCGGCCGGCTGCGCGAAGCGCATGCAGCGCGCCGAAGGCCATGGGGTCCGAGGCGACGAAGATCGCGTCGATGTCCGGCCGCTGCTTCAGGAGCTTCGCCGTCGCGGCCGCGCCGCCCTCCTCCGAGAAGTCGCCGTACGCGACCAGGTTCTTGCGGAACGGAACGCCGGCCTCGGCGAGCGCGTCCTTGTAGCCGTCGAGGCGGTCGAGGCCGGCCATCATGTCCTGCGGCCCGGTGACCGTCCCGACCGCCTTGCGGCCGGAGGCGACGAGGTGCGCGGTCGCGGTGCGCGCGCCGCCGCGGTTGTCCGCGTCCACGTACGGGAGCCGCTCGCCTGGGCGCGGCCGGCCGCTCAGCACCGTGGGGATGCGCGCGCCGGTAAGCGCCGCCGGGAGCGGATCCTCGCCGTGCAGCGACATGAGGACGGCGCCGTCGACGTGGCCCTGCTTCAGGTAGCGCTCGACCTTCTCCTGCTCGCGGGCGCCCTGGGCGAAGAGGAGCAGGAGCTGGAGGTCGGTGTCCTGGATCGAGCTCGACACGCCGCGAACGATCGTGCGGAAGAACGGGTCGGCAAACACGCGCACCTCGGGCTCCGAGACGACCAGGGCGATCGTGTCGGTGCGGCGGGTGACGAGCGCGCGGGCGGCGCGGTTGGGCACGTAGCCGAGCTTGCGGATCGACTTCTCGACCGCCTTGCGGGTCGCGTCGGTCACGAGCGGCGAGCCGTTGACGACGCGCGAGGCCGTCGCGCGGGAGACCCCGGCAAGGTGGGCGACCTCGTCCAATGTGGGCGGAATGCGCGTGCTCGAAATTTTCGCTTTACCTGCCATGGGATGCAGTGTATTGTAAGCGCTCTCATGGATGTAAGCGCTTCCATGTCAGCGTACATCACGGCCCATCTCGTCGGATCGAGCCGGCCGCACCCGGATTTCATAGGAGGAATGGCATGCTGAACCACCGCACCACGACCTCGAGGCTTCGGCGCGCGGCGACGTTCGCAGCCGCAGCGTTCGCGCTCGGTGCGCTCGCCGTCGGCTGCGGCGGGGGCGACGACTCGAACACGAATGCAGCCGCCACCGCCAGCGACGAGCCGGTGACCCTGAACGTCGGGCTCTTCGGCACGTTCGGCTACAAGGAGGCCGGTCTCTACGACGAGTACATGGCCGACCACCCGAACGTGAAGATCGTCGAGACGAGTGTGGAGCAGGAGGGCGAGTACTACCAGGCGCTGCAGACCCATCTCGCCGCCAACTCGGGGCTCGCCGACATCCAGGGCATCGAGGTCGGGCGCATCGCCGAGGTCACCTCGCTCCAGCCCGACAAGTGGGTCGACCTGAACACGCTCGGCGCCGGCGACGTGGAAGACACCTTCTTCCCGTGGAAGTGGGGCGCTGCGACGACCGCCGACGGCAAGACGCTTGGGCTGGGTACCGATACGGGTCCCCTCGCCATCTGCTACCGCCACGACCTGCTCGACGCGGCCGGAATGCCCAGCGACCGCGAGGAACTCGCGGGCGAGTGGGAGACCTGGGACGACTTCCTCGCGTTCGGAGCCGAGTACCTGAAGAACGCTCCGAAGGGCGTCTCGTTCATGGACAGTGCCGGCGGCCTCTACAACGCCATCATCGGCCAGTCCGAGGAGCAGTACTACGACGAGGACGGGAACACGATCTACGACACGAACCCGGCCGTGAAGGACGCGTGGTACACCGCCGCGCAGGCCGCGGAAGACGGACTCAGCGCCAAGCTCAAGCAGTTCGACACCGAGTGGAACACGGGCTTCGTGAACGGCGCGTTCGCCACGATCGCCTGCCCCGCTTGGATGATCGGCTACATCAAGAGCCAGGCCGGCGACGACGGCTCAGGCAAGTGGGACGTCGCGAACATCCCCGGCGACGGCGGCAACTGGGGCGGGTCGTACCTCTCGATCCCGACCGCCAGCGAGCATCCCGCCGAGGCGTACGAGCTGATCAAGTGGCTTACCGCTCCTGAGCAGCAGATCAAGATGTGGACGACCGCACAGCACTTCCCGTCGAGCTCGACCGCATCCGCGGATCCGGCCGTCGAGGCTGCGACCGACGACTACTTCTCGGGCGCACCGCTCGGCGAGCTGTTCAAGGCCTCCGCAGACGATCTGCCCGTGGCGGTCCTCGGACCGAAGGACGGGACGATCAAGGACACGTTCTCGAACGGGCTTCTCCTTGTGGAGCAGGGCCAGGGCATCGACGACGCCTGGCAGAAGACGCTCGACGACATCTCGAACGCGATCGAGTAAAAGCCTCCTCCGCCGAAGAGGCGGCGGGGCCCCCTGGGACACGGGGCCCCGCCGCCGCCAACGGTGAAAGATGATGGCCCTCGTGGAATCACAGAGTGGTGGGACAGGCGGGGCAGCGATGCTCTCCCCGAAGCGGCGCTCGTGGCGGCCGAACATGAGCCGCGTAGACGCGAAGCTCTCTCCCTACGCCTACGTCGCGCCCTTCTTCATCCTCTTCTTCGCATTCGGGCTCTTCCCGCTCGTCTACACCGGCTGGGTCTCGCTCCACAAGGTTCAGCTCCAGGCGGTCGACCAGTCGGAGTGGGTCGGGCTCGACAACTACCGCCGGCTGCTCGGGGACGACCAGTTCTGGCACGCCCTGCTGAACACGTTCACGATCGGCTTCATCTCGACGGTGCCCCAGCTGCTCATGGCGCTCGGGCTCGCCCATCTCCTCAACTACAAGCTGCGCGGGCTCACGTTCTTCCGGATCTCGATGCTCATGCCGTACGCGACCTCGGTGGCCGCGGCGACGATCGTCTTCACGCAGCTCTTCGGCCGCGACTACGGGCTCATCAACTACGGGCTCGGCCTCGTCGGGTTCGACCACGTCGACTGGGAGAGCGGCCGCTGGACGTCGCAGATCGCCATCTCGTCGATCGTCACCTGGCGCTGGACCGGCTACAACGCGCTCATCTACCTCGCCTCCATGCAGGCGATCCCGAGGGAGCTCTACGAGCAGGCCGAGGTGGACGGCGCGAGCCGCTGGAACCAGTTCCGCCACGTGACCATCCCGGGTATCTGGCCGACGATCGTCTTCACCATCGTCATCTCGACGATCGGCGCCATGCAGCTCTTCGGCGAGCCGCTCCTCTTCGGCGGCATCAGCGGCCATCTCGGCGGCGCCGACCACCAGTACCAGACGCTCGGCGTGCTGCTCTACGACCAGGGCTGGTTCAACTTCCAGCTCGGCCGGGCGGCGGCGACGGCCTGGACGATGTTCCTGATCATCATGGTCATCGTCGCGATCAACGCGTTCCTTGCCTCCAAGGGCTGGGGCAAGCTGACCCCGCGGGCGCGCAGGAGGGCCGCATGAGCACGACGACCCCGCATCCGGTCGCGCCGAAGCCCCGGCGGTTCCGCCGCCGCCGCGGAGGTGTCGGCTGGCTCGCCTACGTGTTCTTGACGGTCACGGCGGTCGTCGCCCTCTTCCCGCTCTACTGGACGGTCGTCGCCGCGTCTCGCACGAACAACGACATCGCCAAGTCTCCCCCGCCGCTCTACCCGGGCGGGAACCTCTTCAAGAACATCAGCGCCGCCCTCGACCAGGTGGACATGGTGAAGGCGCTCATGAACTCGCTGATCGTCTCGAGCGCGATCGCGATCGGCACCGTCCTCTTCTGCACGCTGGCCGGCTTCGCGTTCGCGAAGCTCTCCTTCCGGTTCAGCTCGTTCCTGCTCATCCTCGTGGTCGCGACGATGATGGTGCCGTCCCAGCTCGGCGTCATCCCGCTGTTCATGCTCATGGCCAAGCTGGAGTGGGTGAACCACCTGCAGGCGGTCATCTTCCCGACGCTCGTGAGCGCCTTCGGAGTCGTGTTCATGCGCCAGTACCTCGTGTCGGCGATTCCGACGGAGCTGCTCGAGGCGGCCGCGATCGACGGCGCGTCGACGTTCCGGATCTTCCGCTCGATCGTTCTTCCGGCCGCACGGCCGGCGATGGCGGTACTCGGGATGATCACGTTCCTCATGGCCTGGAACGACTTCTTCTGGCCGATCATCGCGCTCACGAGCTCGAACCCGACCGTCCAGGTGGCGCTCAACTCGATCGGGAACGGCTACGTCCCCGACCACTCGGTGATCATGGCCGCGACGCTCGTCGGCACCGTGCCCGTGCTGATCGTGTTCATCCTGCTCGGCCGCCAGATCGTCGGCGGGATCATGGAAGGGGCGGTGAAGGGATGAGCCGCGCCGAGGTCGACGTCGTCGCCGGCGAGGCCGGGCGGCTCACGTTCCCGCCGGACTTCCTTTGGGGTGTCGCGACCGCGTCGTACCAGATCGAGGGCGCGATCCACGAGGACGGCCGCACGCCGTCCATCTGGGACACGTTCAGCCACACGCCGGGCAAGGTCACCGACGGCGACAACGGCGACGTCGCGGCCGACCACTACCACCGCTACCGCGAAGACGTGGCGCTCATGCGCGGGCTCGGCATCCAGGCCTACCGCTTCTCGCTGTCGTGGTCGCGCGTCATCCCGACCGGCAAGGGCGCGCCGAGCCCCGGCGGGCTCGACTTCTACGTGCGGCTCGCCGACGAGCTCGCCTCGAACGGGATCAAGCCGGTCGTGACGCTCTACCACTGGGATCTCCCGCAGGAGCTCGAGGACGCGGGCGGCTGGGCGAACCGGGACACCGCGGCCCGCTTCGCCGAGTACGCCGCGGCCGTGGCCCGCGCGCTGGGCGACCGCGTCGACCTGTGGACGACGCTGAACGAGCCGTGGTGCTCGGCGTTCCTCGGCTACGGCATCGGGCGTGCATGCGCCCGGGCGGACCGAGCCGGAAGCGTCGCTTCGGGCGGCGCACCATCTCCTCCTCGGCCACGGGCTCGCGTCCCGGGCGATCCGCGCCGAGCTGCCCGATCCGAGCGTCTCGATCACGCTGAACCTCGCCGCCGTGCGGGCGGTGACGAACTCGGAGGCCGACCTCGACGCCGCGCGCCGCATCGACGGGCTCGCGAACCGGATCTTCCTCGGGCCGCTCTTCCACGGCCGCTATCCCGCGGACGTCATCGAGGACACCCGCTCGATCACGGAGTGGGACTTCGTCCGTCCCGGCGACGAGGCCGAGATCGCCCAGCCGATCGACGTGCTCGGCGTCAACTACTACACGCCGACCCTCGTCGCCGCCTACGAGGGCGACGGCGAACGCGTGGTCGCGGACGGTCATGCGGCGAGCGAGGCGAACCCGTGGCCGGGCGCCGAGAGCGTCCAGTTCCCCGCGCAGCCCGGCCCGCACACGGCGATGGGCTGGCACATCGACGCGGCCGGCCTGTACGAGCTGCTCGCCCGCATCGACCGCGAGTATCCCGGCGTGCCGCTGATGGTGACCGAGAACGGCGCCGCCTTCGACGACCACGTCGATCCGACCGGCGCGATTCACGACGACGCGCGCGTCCTCTACATCCAGGAGCACCTGGCGGCGCTGCACCGGGCGATCGCCGACGGCGTGCAGCTGCGCGGCTACTTCCTCTGGTCGCTCCTCGACAACTTCGAGTGGTCGTACGGCTACTCGAAGCGCTTCGGGATCTTCTACGTCGATTTCGCCACGCAGGAGCGCGTGCCCAAGGCGAGCGCGCACTGGTACCGCGAGGTCATCGCGGCGAACGGGATCCCGGCGCCCGGGTCGTAGACTTCCCGCATGGAGACGCCGAAGCAGGAGCCCGAATCCTTCCTGCCCAAACGCTCGGTGCGGCACCGGTTCGAGTCGTACACGATGCGCGCCGTCGCGACCGGCGGGATCATCGGGATCGGAACGGCGCTCGGCGCGATCCTCACCTGGGCGGACGTGCGCGGCTGGATCGTCGGCCTCGTGGTCTCGGGCGTCACGGTGCTGCTTGCGGCGTTCCTCTGGTCCTCGCGGACGCTCTAGACGGCCAGAGCCAATTGTCCGCGCGGTGCCGGCTCGACACGGAATCGTCCGGCTGAGCCCGTGATCCCGTGCCGCTCGCGCAGGCGTGCGAACCTGGCGTCGTGAGCTCCTCCGTGTAGCCGCGCGGTGCGTAGGCGCGTGGCCCGTAGAGCCGCTCGTAGCGCGCGGCGAGGTGCGGGTAGGCCTCCTCGATCCACGGGATGAAGTGCGGGCGGATCCCGGCGCGGATGTGGAGCGGGATGACCGTCGCCCAGTCGATCCCCGCTTCGGCGCACCCGGCCAGCACGGCGTCGAGGTGCTCGTCGTCGTCGGTGAGTCCCGGGAGCACGGGCGCGACGAGCACGCCGGTGCGGATCCCCGCCGCGGCGAACCGCGCCAGGATCTCGAGCCGCTTCTCCCCCGGCGGCGTTCCCGGCTCGACGACCCGGCGGACGTCCTCGTCGAGCGTTCCGATGCTCATCGCGATGCTCACGTCGGCGATCTCGGCCAGCCGCACGTACAGGTCGAAGTCGCGGACGACGAGCGTCGACTTCGTCAGCATCGAGAGCGGGTTCCCGGCGTCGATCAGCGCCTCGAGCACGCCGCGAGTCAGGCGGAAGCGCCCCTCGCAGTGCTGGTACGGATCGGTCGCCGTTCCCATGGCGATCACCTCGCCCGTCCATTTCGGCGAGGCGAGCTCGCGGCGCAGCACCTCGACCAGGTTCGTCTTGATCACGATCTTCGTGGAGAAGTCCTCCCCCACGCCCAGGTCGAGGTAGCTGTGGAAGGCGCGCGCGAAGCAGTAGTGGCAGGCGTGCGTGCAGCCGCGGTAGGGGTTGATCGTCCAGCGGAACGGCACGCGGGCGGCGTCGGGGACGCGGTTCAGCGCCGTCTTGCAGGTGTCCTCGAGGTACGTCGCCCTCGCCACCTCGCGAGTATAGCGAACGTATGTTCGTGCATCCCTCGCGCGCGACAAACCCCCACCCTGGGAGGGGAGGAGACTTCCTCCACCCGCAAACCCGCCGAAACGGTAGCCGCTCCGGGCCGCAGATTTGAGCCGATTTCCAGGAGAAAGTGCGCCGATAGGGCGCGGCCGGCTAGGCCGCTTCGCCCAGCGCCTCGAGCTCCCGGCTCATCGCCAGGTGCTCCAGCGCCTCGTGCTCGATCACGCGCACGCGCTCGCTCGACAGCTCCAGCCGGCCCGCGATCGCTGCGAGCGAGGACGGTTCCTCGCCGCCCAGGCCGAAGCGCATGCGGATCACCTCGCGGTGCGTCCCCGGCAACTCGTCGAGCGCGCGGCCGAGCGCCTCCTCGCGAAGGTTCACGCTGACCTCCTCCTCGGGACTGTCGGCGTGGCCCGCCAGCAGGTCGCCGAGCGAACCGCCGTCGTCGTCGCCGACCGGCTTGTCGAGACTCGTGACCGACCGGGGCGCGGCGCGCACCTCGCGCACCTGGTCCGCCGTGAGCCGCGTCGCCTCGGCGAGCTCGTCGTCGGTGGGCTCGCGCTCGAGCTTCACGACCAGCTCGCGCTCGGCCCGGCCGATGCGCTGCTCGCGCTCGACGATGTGCACCGGAATCCGGATCGTGCGCGCCTTGTTGGCCACCCCGCGCTGCACCGCCTGGCGGATCCACCACGTCGCGTACGTGGAGAACTTGAAGCCGCGGCGCCAGTCGAACTTCTCGACGGCGCGGATGAGCCCGATGATCCCTTCCTGGATCAGGTCGAGCAGCGAGAGCCCGTGGCCCTGGTAGCGCTTCGCGATCGAGACGACGAGGCGCAGGTTCGAGTTGACCATCAGGTCCTTCGCGGCCTGGTCGCCCTTCTCGATCAGCTTCGCGAGCTCGACCTCCTCGGCCGCGGTGAGCAGCGGGTAGCGGCCCGCCTCGTTGAGGAAGAGCTGCAGCGCGTCGGTGGTGGACGTCGCGAGGTCGCCGTTCACGTAGTGAGCGTCTTCGCCCTTGCGGCCGCAGTCGTCGCGCAGCTCCACATGTCGCGCCTCGAGCTCCTCGAAGAGCGCTTCGGTCGCATCGTCGTCCAGTTCGAGCGTCTGCACGAACGTGTTCACCTCCGTGAGCTCGAGGCAACCGTGCTCCTCACCGCGCGCAAGGAGCGCCTCGACCTGCGTCTGCGCGGCGTTCGTCTCAGCGTGAGGCTCTTCCATGTCCTGTCTATCCCCGCATCGGCGCCTACGGAACACCGCCGACCCTTTCAGGAGGACCTGACGGCAAGGAGACGCAGTTTTCGGCGTGGTCAGACCCTCTCAGGAGGGATACCGCGGAGCAAGCAATCGGGCGAATCTGACTGCAGGAACTCGCAGCGAGCTCTAGCGGCAGGGCTCATCCGCCAGATGGATCCCATGCCGCTTCGCATACTCAGGCTTCGCCGCACCGTTCTCGTCGGTCTCGCAGGTGTGCTCGCGCTCGCGTCGATCGGAGCCGCCGGTGCCGCCCTCGCGACGCCGAACGCAACCGGGCCAGCTCCGGGCGCCGTCGTCTCGTCACTGCCCGTCTTCGAGTGGGATCCCGTCGCGGGCGCGGACAAGTACGAGTTCGAGATCGCCGCGAACGCCGGGTTCGACTCGTCGATCGCCTACATCTCCACCCGCAACACGCGCGCGACGCTCGACGAGTCGATCGCGAACGGCACCTACTACTGGCACGTGCGCGCCGTCACCTCCGCCGGCGCCGTCGGGCCGTGGACGTCCACGCGCACGATCCAGATGGCCTGGACCGGCAAGCCGTCGCTGCTCCAGCCGGCCAACGGCGGGACGCTCACGTATCCGACCGACGCCTTCAGGCTCGAGTGGACCCCGGTTGCGGGCGCGAGCGAGTACACGGTCAAGCTCGCGACCGATCCGGCACTCGGCTCGATCGTGTGGGACAACGGCCCGGTCAAGACCTCGGCGACGAGCTTCACGCTGTCCGCGCCGCTCGCGCCCGGCACCTACTACTGGTCGATCACCCCGCTCGACGCCGCCGGCCACGCGGGCACGCCCGCGACCACGGCCTCGTTCGTGTGGGCCTGGCCGTCGACCACGACGCCCGCGTTCACCGACCTCGCGCCCGCGCCCGAGATCGTCGATCCGTCCTTCTCGTGGACGGCCGTCCCCGGCGCCGCGGGCTACGAGGTCGAGGTCAACTCCTCGTCCGACTTCGCGCCCGGCTCCAAGGTGTGCTGCTCCCCGCTTCGCATCGGCTCGAACACGGTGACGCTCGGCCTGTCGCTCTCCCCGCTCGTCCAGCTCGACAACAACACGTACTACTGGCGCGTCCGCGCGATCGACGCCTCCGACAACGCCGGCCTCTGGAACCTCGGGCCGACGTTCACGCAGACGTTCGCGAACGTGCCGCCGACGACCGCTCCGACCGTGAAGAACCTCCGCCTGCGCGACAACGTCGGCGACCCGAACAACGGCGTCGACCCCGGCACCGTCGGCTACCCGCTCGCGACCGGCACGCCCGTGCTCGCCTGGGATCCCGTCGCGGGCGCGTCGACGTACCAGGTCGACGTCACCCCGTTCGAGGACGGCGCCTGCAACTGGACGCACTCGATGAACGAGCACTGGGTCGACACCACGTCCTCGACGTCGTGGACGCCGCTCGGCTCGAGCTGGAACAGCGTCAAGCCGTTCCCCAACCCCGCGTCCGTCTCGGCGGACACGCAGACGATGGTCGCCGGCCACACCTACTGCGTCCGCGTCCGCCCGACCGACCGGGCCTCGTCCACGAACGGCCCGACCGCGTTCGGCGACTGGACGTACCTGCCCCAGAACAACACGCCCGCGTTCACGTGGTCCGACCCGTCCCTCCCCGGGCCGTGCACCCCGTGCTCGCTCGGCGCCTCCGACTACGGCGAGCCCGTCACCGGCGTCACCGTCGGACGGATGCCGCTGTTCACCTGGGACGCGATGCCCGGCGCGCAGAGCTACTTCGTGATCGTCTCGCGCGACCCGTCGTTCACGAACCTCGTCGACTACGCGTTCACGCGCATCCCGGCGTACGCGCCGCGCACCGGCAACATGGCGCGCACGTACCCGGACGAGCTGACCTCGTACTACTGGGCCGTCCTCCCCGCCATCAACGCGAACGGAAGCGGCGTCTCCGCCGATCCGCTCGCCGGCGTCGTGCCGAACTTCCACAAGCAGTCGGCGCCGCCCACGCTCGTCGCGCCGCTGCCCGCCGCCGTCTCGACCGGAACGACCGTGTTCCGCTGGACGAACACGGAGAGCGCGCGCCGCTACCGCATCCAGGTCTCGCAGGATCCGAGCTTCGCCAACCTGATCGACGACATCGTCACCGACTCGACCGCGTACACGAGCGACACGACCTACCCGGCCGACACGGTCATCTACTGGCGCGTGCGCGCCGACGCGGACGACGGAACCTCGACGACGGTCGGCCTCAGCTGGTCGGCGACCGGCACGTTCCAGAAGCAGCTCCCGGTTCCGGCGCCCGACCACGACAACCCGACGAGCGGCTCGGCAGCTGCCCGACGCTCGCCTGGACGCCCGTGCCCGGCGCCGTCTCCTACGACGTCCACGCCGAGGAGGCCGACGGCGACCAGCGCAACTTCACGAACCTGCCGACGCACGCGTTCACGCCCACGAAGATGACCGGCATCGGGATCTTCCACCTCCAGGCGCGCGCCAACTTCCCGACGCGCACCGGCGCGGTCGTGCACGGCCCGTACTCGTCGCTCATGGCCTTCGCCCGAACGATCCCCGAGCCGGGCGGCGCGTTCTCCGACATCACCAAAGAGCACGTCGTCCTGTCGTGGAACCCGCGCATGGGCGCGAAGAACTACCGCGTGCAGATCTCGACGCGGCCCGACTTCGACAACTTCGTCGAGAACATGACCACCGAGGCGACGAACCACGCGCCGCTGCTCATCCAGCGCGACTACACGGACGGCGGGAACCTGTACTGGCGCGTCGCCGCCGTGGACGCCGACGCGAACGTCGGCGACTTCAGCCCGGTGCAGCAGTTCGGGATCGACCAGCCGCTGCGCCTGCGCACGCTGGGAACGGCGATCCGCGGACGCGCGAGCCAGTTGACCGTGATCACGTCGACGTCGCTCGACCCGGTCGCGGGCGTCTCGGTCCGAATCTGGGGCGCCGGCCTGACGGCCCGCACGGTGAAGACGAAGGCCAACGGCCGCGTCATCGTCAGCCTGAAGGCGAAGAAGAAGGGTGTCATCTACTTCCGCGCCACAAAGGCCGGTTTCAAGATGGCGACGACCAAGGTCACGGTGAAGGTCGTCCGCATCCGCCACTAGCCGCGGTGTAGCGCGGGACGCTCGCGCGGGCCAAGATGCGGTTCAGTGCTCGACCTCTTTCCCTACTCGGCCTCGGTCTCCGACGGTGAGCTGACGCTCGGCGGCCTGCGGGCCTCGGACCTCGCGGACCGCTTCGGCACGCCGCTCCTGGTCATCTGCGAGGAGACGCTCGTCGCGCGCGCCCGCGCCTACCGCCGGGCCGCGCCGGAAGCGCTCGTCGCCTACAGCGTCAAGGCGTTCCCGAATGTGGCCGTGATCGCGCGCCTCGCCGAGGAGGGCCTGGGCGCGGACGTCTCGACGCTCGGCGAGCTGGCCTTCGCGCGGCGCGCCGGCGTTCCCGACGAGCGGATCGTCATGCACGGCAACAACAAGAGCGACGAGGAGCTGCGCGCCGCGGCCGGCGTCGCGTACGTGGTGCTCGACGCCGCGGACGAGGTCGAGCGCGCAGTCGCGGCCGGCGTGCGGCGGGTGCTGGTACGCGTGACGCCGGGGATCGACGTCGATACGCACGCCTCGATCCGAACGGCTCATCACGGCTCGAAGTTCGGGCTGCCGCCGGACTCCGCGGCCGCGGCGATCGCAAACGCGCTGAGCGCCGGGCTCGACGTCGCCGGCATCCACGTGCACCTCGGCTCACAGCTGCGCGACACCGACTCGGCGCGGACGAGCGTGGACTGGGCGGCGGCGTTCT
Source organism: uncultured Actinomycetes bacterium (assembly GCA_963760815.1). Lineage (GTDB taxonomy): Bacteria > Actinomycetota > Thermoleophilia > Gaiellales > Gaiellaceae > CAVRUF01. Next base: position 928,986 of record CAVXEJ010000004.1, on the reverse strand, counting down.
CCGCGTCGTGCCGGGCGGAGCTCGACTGGACGCCGAGAGTGCTCGATGTCGGCGGTGGGCTTGGCGTTCGCTACGTGGCTGACGATTCGGTTCCCGCGATCGCGGACTTCGTCGGCACGGTGCGAGACCGCGTGACGGAGCAGTGGCGGGCCGCCGGACTCCCCGAGCCGGAGCTGATCGTCGAGCCGGGCCGGTCCGTCGTCGGGCCCGCCGGCGTGACGTTGTACCGCGTCGGTGTGGTCAAGCACGCGTCCGAGGCGACGACGTACGTGGCGGTCGACGGCGGCATGTCGGACAACCCGCGCCCGCAGCTCTACGACGCGAAGCTGACCGTGGCGATGGCCGGACGGTTCGACGCCGCGCCGGACGGGCGCTACACGGTCTGCGGCAAGCACTGCGAGTCCGGAGACGTGCTTGCCGCTGGGGTTCCGCTCCCCGCGCCGCGCCGCGGCGATGTCCTCGCAGTCCCGGCGACGGGCGCGTACACCCTCGCGATGGCGTCGCAGTACAACGCGGTGCCGCGCCCTGCCGCAGTGCTCGTCGCGAGCGATCACGCCCGAGAGATCCGCCGCCGCGAAACCGTGGATGACCTCCTCGCGCTCGAGCCGTGAGCGCTCTTAAGAGCACTCGCGCGCCTGTGTGACATCGGGTTCCCATCCCACCCGCCTACGGCGTAAAGCCTAAGCCGGAAAGGCGCACGTGTCTGGCACAAAATGCGCCGGATCTGTGCCGATCAGTCCACAGCGAAGAACTCGCCGACCGCCTCGACCGTGCGGTCGATCTCCGCATCGCGGTGCGCGAGCGACACGAACCAGGCCTCGAACTGGCTCGGGGCGATGTAGATCCCCCGCGAGAGCAGGTGCCGGAAGAGCCCGGCGAACCGCTCCGTGTCGCTCGCGCGGGCGTCCTCCAGATCGCGCACCGGGCCGTCCTGGCAGAAGAGCGTCAGCATCGCCCCCACCCGCTGCACGCACCGGCCCGGGCCCGCCAGCCCGTCCTCGAGCCGCGCCCCTCGCGCCTCCAGCGCCTCGTACACCCCGGGGTCGCGCAGCCGCCGCAGCACCGACAGCCCGGCCGCGGTCGCGAGCGGGTTCCCGGAGAGCGTCCCGGCCTGGTACACGTCGCCCGCCGGCGCGAGCAGCTCCATCACGTCGCGCCGCCCGCCGAACGCTCCCACCGGCAGGCCGCCGCCGACGATCTTCCCCAGGATGGTCAGGTCGGGCGCTACGCCGAAGCGCTCCTGCGCCCCGCCGCGCGCAACGCGGAACCCGGTGATCACCTCGTCGAACACGAGCAGCGCGCCGGCCCGGTCGCACTCGGCCCGCAGCCCCTCGAGAAACCCGGGCTCAGGCGGGACGACGCCCATGTTCCCGGCGACCGGCTCGACGATCACGGCCGCCACCGACGCATCGAGCGCGGGCACGACGTTGTACGGCGCGACGCGCGTATCCCCGGCAACCGCCGCGGGAACGCCGGGCGTCGACGGGATCCCGAGCGTCTCCACCCCGGACCCGGCCTCGGCGAGCAATGCATCGACGTGCCCGTGGTAGCAGCCGGCGAACTTCACGACCCGGTCGCGCCCCGTCGCGGCTCGCGCCAGCCGCAGCGCGCTCATCGTCGCCTCGGTCCCGGAGGAGACCAGCCGCACCATCTCGATCGACGGGACGGCGTCGCAGATCTCCTCGGCCAGCTCGACCTCCGCGCGCGTGGACACCCCGAAGGTCGTCCCGTCCGCGGCCGCCGCGGTGACCGCGGCCAGCGTCTCGGGATCGGCATGACCGTAGAGCAGTGGCCCCCAGGACATGACCCAGTCCACGTACCGCGCCCCGTCGGTCGTCTCGAGGTACGCCCCCGCCCCGCGCTCGGCGAACAGCGGCGCGTCGAGCCCGACCGCCTGCATCGCGCGCACGGGCGAGTTCACGCCACCCGGGATCCGCGCCAGCGCGCGGCGGTAGAGGTCAGTCATCGAGGGCGAACAGCTCGCGCACGGCCTCGGCATGCTCGGGCGGGCCTTCCTTCATCCGCACCGTCGGCTCGTGGAGGAGCTTCGACACGATCTGCGCCGTGAGCGTCTCGACGGATCGCCGCTCCGCATCGGTGAGCCCGCCGAGCCGTCCTTCGGCGCGGGCCAGCTCCTGCGAGCGGATCTCGTCGGCCCGCCGGCGCAGCGCGGCCACGATCGGCGCGACCTCGAGCGACGCGAGCCACGCGCCGAACTCGACCGCCTCCTCGCGCACGACGTCCTCGGCGGCCGCGATCTCCTGGGCCTGGTGCTCGATCGCATCGCCGGCCTCGGGGCCGAGCGCATCGAGGTCGTACAGCCGGACGCCGGGCAAGTCGGCGATGGCGGGATCGAGGTCGCGCGGCACGGCGATGTCGACGAGCAGCAGCGGACGCCCGGCCCGGGCGGGAAGCGCCGCCTCGACCTGCTCCGCGTGGAGGATCACGACCGGGCAGCGCGTCGAGCTGAGCACCACGTCGGCGCGCTCGAGCTCCTCGGTGATCCGATCCCAGGGAACGGCCTCGCCGCCGAATCGCGCCGCCAGCTTCTGGGCGCGCTCGATCCGGTGGTTCGCGACGAAGACCTTCTCGGCGCCGCGCTCGAGAAAACTGGTTGCGGCGAGCGAGCCCATCTTGCCCGCGCCGACGAGGAGGATCCGCTTGCCGGCGAGCGGCCCGACGGTGCGCTCGGCCAGCGCCGCTGCAGCGGCGGGAATCGCGGCGGGCAGCGTCCCCACCCCCGTCTCGTGCCGCACGCGCTTTCCGGCGTGGAGCGCCAGCTCGAACGCGCGGGAGAGCACCGGCCCGGTCGCGTCGGCCTGCGCCGCGAGCTCGTACGCCTCGCGCACCTGGCCGAGGATCTGCGACTCGCCGGGCAGGAGCGAGTCGAGCCCCGCGGCGACGCGGAAGAGGTGCAGCGCCGCGTCGACGCCGCGCAGCTCCTCCAGGAACGGCGCGTCGCCGAGCACCGCGCGGGCCCGGGCGGCGGCGACGTCGGGATCGCCGGCCACGTACAGCTCAGTTCGGTTGCAGGTCGAGAGCACGACCGCTTCCAGCCCGTCCTCCGCCAGCCGAGTGACGACCTGGAACGCCGCGTCGGGAGCGAGATGCAGCCGCTCGCGAAGGTCGAGCGACGCGGTGCGGTGGGACGCTCCCACGAGCACGAGTGAAGCCGCGGAGTACCTCTCGGAGCCCACGATGTGACGCTACCACCCTGGAGCCGGGCGACGCTTTGTTAGAACAGTGGCATGACCGAGCGCCTGGCCCGTGCGGCCGCAGCTCATCCCTGGCGCGCGATCGGAGCCTGGATCGCCGCGATCCTCGTCGCGTTCGTGCTCGTGGGAGCACTGCTCGGAGACGGGCTGACGAGCGACGCGACCGTCACGAACAACCCCGAGTCGCTCCAGGCAGAGCGGCTGCGCGAGCCGCTCCTGCACGACACGCGGGGCGAGCCGACCGAGCTCGTTGTCATCCGCAACGAGGGTCTGACGGCGAACGATGCGGCCTTCCGGGCCGAGTTCGAGCGCTTCTCCGGCGAGCTCGAGAGTGCCGGCGCCGTGGCGCTCGTCGTCTCGCCCTACGAGGGCGAAGGCCTCATCTCGCAGGACGAGCACGCGGTGCTCGTGCCCGTCCAACTCGCCGGCGCGGAGGAGGACACGGTTCCGGATCTCATCGCAGCGGTCGAGGCTGCGGACGGCCAGAACGGGTTCGCCTTCGACGTGACCGGCCAGGCCACGATCGACCGCGACTTCGAGAAGCTCTCCGAGAGCGACCTCCAGAAGGGCGAGCTGCGCTACGGGCTTCCGGCCGCGCTGATCATCCTGCTGCTCGTGTTCGGCGCAGCCGTGGCAGCGACGCATTCCGATCCTGCTCGCGATCGTCTCGATCATCGTCGCGCTCGGCCTGACCGCGCTCGTCGGCCAGCAGTGGTCGCTCTCGTTCTTCGTCGTGAACATGCTGACCGGGATGGGACTCGCGCTCGGGATCGACTACGCCCTCTTCGTCGTCTCTCGCTTCCGCGAGGAGCGCGTGCGCGGTCGCGAGAAGGCCGACGCGATCGCGACGACCGGCGCGACCGCCAGCCGCGCGGTGCTGTTCAGCGGCAGCGCCTTCGTGCTCGCGATGTGCGGCCTGCTGCTCGTCCAGAACACGATCATGCGGAGCCTCGCCACCGGCGCGATCCTCGTCGGGATCGTCTCCGTCGTCGCGGCGCTCACGCTCCTCCCCGCCGTGCTGAGCCTGCTCGGCGACCGGGTCAACCGGCTGCGGATCCCGTTCATCGCGCGCGAGCTCGACGAGGGCGAGGTGCAAGAGAGCCGCTTCTGGGGCGCGATCGTCCGCCGCGTCATGCGGCGCCCGGTGCTCTTCTTCGTCGTCGCGGCCGGGCTGCTCGTCGCGGCCGCGTCACCGGTGATCGGGATGAACATCGGCGCCGCCGGCGTGAGCACGCTGCCGGACTCGCTCGTCTCCAAGCAGGGCGTCCTGGCGCTCCAGGAATCCTTCCCCTCGGCGGGCTCGGACCCCGCCCGGATCGTGATCCAGGGCGACCCGGGCGACGGAATCCAGCGGCTCGAGGAGAAGCTCGCCGGCGACCCGGCCTTCGGGCGGCCGACGCTCGAGGAGGGCGACGGGATCACGGTCGTAAACGTCGCCGTGTCCGCCGACGCGCTATCCGACCAGGCCGTCGAAGCGGTCGAGCGGCTGCGCAGCGACTACGTCCCGGCCGCGTTCGAGGGAACCGACGCGACCGTCCTCGTCGGCGGCACCACGGCCGAGAACATCGACTACTTCGACGTCATGAACCACTGGCTGCCGATCGTGCTCGTCTTCGTGCTCGGCCTGAGCTTCGTGCTCCTCACCGTCGCCTTCCGCTCGATCGTCATCGCAGGCACCGCGATCCTGCTCAACCTGCTCTCGGTCGGAGCGACGTACGGGCTGCTCGTCCTCGTGTTCCAGCACGGGATCGGCACGGGGGTGCTCGGCTTCCAGCAGGTGGACATCGTCGAGGCCTGGGTGCCGCTGTTCCTCTTCGCCGTGCTGTTCGGGCTCTCGATGGACTACCAGGTGTTCCTGCTCAGCCGGATCCGCGAGCGCTACACGCAGACCGGCGACACGCGCGACGCGATCGAGTTCGGCATCACCTCGACGGCGCGGATCATCACCGGGCGCGGCGCTGATCATCGTGGCCGTGTTCCTCGGCTTCGCCGATGGGCGAGCTGGTCATGTTCCAGCAGATGGGCTTCGGCATCGCGATCGCGCTCCTCATCGACGCGACGATCGTCCGCTCGGTGCTCGTCCCCGCGGCGATGACGATCCTCGGCAAGTGGAACTGGTACCTCCCGAGCTGGCTCGGCTGGCTGCCGCACATGGAGGTCGAGGGCGGCCCGCACGAGGCCGTCGACCCCGTCTGAAAGGAGAACGACATGCCCGCACAGTTCACCGCGGAGCAGGCCGAGCGAATCGGCGCCGCGATCGGAATCGACTGGTCGACAGCGCCCTTCGACGTCGAGCAATTCAGGGCAGGCCTGGACGTCGAGCTCGAGCACGGCCTGCACGATCCCACGACCAACGTGACGAACGACGACGAGCTCACGACCGGCAAGATCGCCCTCGCCCATCTGAACGAGTTCCCCGACTACTACACACGGCTCGAGAAGATGGAGAAGGAGGCGGAGGCGGACTGGGCCGAGAACTGACGGCTACCGTCCGCCGCCTTGCGGCGGCGAGGCGGCGAACGTTGCGGTCAGCCCACGCACGAGCGCGTCCTTCTCGGTCGCGCTGAGCCGCGCGCTCGGATGGACCGGCGTGTACGTCCACGGCGGCATCGACCCTTCGCGAATCGTCTCGACGACCTCGTCGGCGTCGGCGTCCTGCGACTGGTCCCATTCCGAGAAGTTGAGCGCTTCGCGTCCTCCGTCGACGTCCGCCTGCACGAGCCACGAGACCGGAGCGACGTTCGAATACCAGCGCCAGTTCGTCTCGTTGCTGTGGCAGTCGAAGCACGCGCGCTGTGCGAGGTCGCGCGTGGCCTGCGAGTCCCAGTTCGGCTCCTGGGTCACGGGCGGATTCGAGTGGCTGCGACCGTACGGAACCGCCTGGATCAAGACGAACAGCAGCGCGGCTGCGATGCCGACGCGAACCAACAGCCACTTCCATCGAATCGGTCGGTCGAGCCAGGCCACGACCGGATTGTTCCAGGAACGGGGCCCGGCGAAATCGGGGCCGGCCCGGGTTACTGGGCCGGAAAACTACGGAGCGAGAATCCGCACGATCCGAAGGATCTCGAACTCGGCGGGCCGAAGCGGCGCGAAGCCGACGAGGACGATCAACCGCCCGGTGTCGATGTCGTCCTGCGTCATCGTCGTTCGATCGCAGCGGACGAAGAATCGCCTGCTCGGGCTTCGTGCCCGGAAACCGCCCCTCGCGCCAGAGCGGGATGAGGATCTCGTCCTCGATCCGCCGCCGCACGGTCGCCCACAGCGGCTCGCCGTTCGGCTCGCCCGCGAGCGAGTCGAGCACGACGCCGACGCGCCGCTCGATCTCGGCCTGGAGCGTCTCGCGGAGGCTTCGGCGGCGGCCTGCGAACCCGCCACCGGCGCAGCCACTGGAGGAAACGCTCCCACATGCCCGGAGCCTACGCGCGTCCATGGGGTCAGTCTTGCAACGCCACACGCGGGACGCGCGTCTGGCCACGTCACGTGGCCAACGCAAGACCTCACCCGTGTGAAAGGCGCCGCCGCGACCGCCGCGCGGGCGGCTCACGAACGCTCTCGAAGACCAGAAATCCGGAACGAATCGCTGACGGACGCGCAGCGTCCGGCAGATTCGTTCCGGGGAAGGAGCGGACGATGGGGCTCGAACCCACGACCCTCAGCTTGGGAAGCTGATGCTCTACCAACTGAGCTACGTCCGCGCGCGGGTCATTCTAGCGAGGGATAGCCGAAATCCCCTGCTTGCCCCGACAATAGAAATAGACAGATTCGAACGGGGGCGTGCGGCCCGCCAACCAGGAGGTGGACGCATGCGTGCAGTTCGACAGCTGAAGCGGGAGGACGGCCAGACAATGACCGAGTACGCGGTCGTTCTGGCGGTCATCACGCCCGCGATCATCATTGCGCTGACGCTGCTCTCCGACCGCGTGCAGTCGCGCGTCGAGACGGTCGTCGGCTTCTTCGGCTAGCGCCGAGCGCAAGAAAACGGAGGGACAGGCCGCCGCACAGCCGTCCCCCCGTTTCGGGACGAAACAGTACCGCGCTTCGGGCGAGGAGGGAAGTCGCCCGCCTCGGCGTGCCCGGATCCATGAGAGCGGGGATAATCGTCCTCGTCGGAGAGGCAAGGAGGAGGACGATGGATCTACAGAAGCTCAACGAAACCGCGAAGGCACTCGTCGCGGACGGCAAGGGAATCCTGGCCGCGGACGAGTCCTCCGGAACGATCAAGAAGCGGTTCGACTCGATCGGCGTCGAGTCGACTGAGGACAACCGGCGCGCCTACCGTGAGTTCCTGTTCCGCGCCGAGGGCTCCGAGAACTTCATCAGCGGCGTGATCCTCTTCGACGAGACGCTGCGCCAGAACGCCGCCGACGGGACGCCGCTGCGCGAGGTGCTCTCCACCAAGGGGATCATCCCGGGGATCAAGGTCGACCTGGGCGCGAAGCCGCTGGCGCTCTCCGAGGGCGAGACGGTCACGGAGGGCCTCGACGGGCTGCGCGAGCGGCTCGCCGAGTACGCCGAGCTGGGCGCGCGGTTCGCCAAGTGGCGGGCGACGTATTCGATCGGCGGCGGGCTTCCGTCCGAGTACTGCTGCTGGACGAACGCGCACGCTCTGGCGCGCTACGCGGCGCTGTGCCAGGAGGCCGGCATCGTCCCGATCGTCGAGCCGGAGGTGCTCCAGGACGGCACGCACACGCTCGAGGAGAGTTCGAAAGCGACCGGCCGCGCGCTGAACGCGCTCTTCACGGAGCTGCACGACCAGCGCGTCGAACTGAGCGGGACGCTGCTCAAGCCGAACATGGTGCTCTCCGGGTACTCGGCCTCCGACCGGGCCGGCGTCGAGGAGGTCGCCGCGGCGACGATGGACTGCTTCTACCGCCACGTCCCGGCCGCGGTGCCGGGAATCGTGTTCCTCTCCGGCGGCCAGACCGACGAGGACGCGACCGCCCACCTGAACGCGATGAACGCCCTCGGCCCGCACCCGTGGCAGCTGTCGTTCTCGTACGGCCGTGCGCTCCAGGCGCCCGCGCTCAAGGCCTGGGCCGGCAAGGCGGAGAACGTCGCGGCGGCGCAGGCTGCGTATCTGCACCGGGCGCGGCTCAACGGAGCTGCGAGAAACGGGAGCTACACCCCGGAGATGGAGCAGTCGGTCGCCGCATAGCTCCTACGCCGCCGCGACCGACATGGCGGGCGCGGCTCACTGACGCAATTCCCGACGGAAGTCGTCATGTCCGCGAAGCGGACGGACTTCTGTCGGTTAACTAGCGGTACTCGCGCCCCGAGAAGCGCGTGAGCTTCTCGAACGCATGCCAAGCCTGCACCCGCCGCACCGTGCCTGAGCGGGAGCGCATGACGATCGAGTCCGTGATCGCGCCCTCGGTCGTGTAGCGGACACCGTCGACGAGCGCGCCGCTCGTGACGCCCGTCGCCGAGACGAACACGTCCTCGCCGGAGACCAGATCGTCGGTCTTGAGCACGCGGTCGACGTCGAAACCGGCGTCGAGGAGCTGTTGGCGCTCGTCGTCGTTGCGCGGCCAGAGGCGGCCCTGCACCGCGCCGCCCAGGCATTTGACGGCCGCGGCCGCGATCACGCCCTCGGGGGTTCCGCCGATGCCCATCATCAGGTCGACCGGGCGTTGCGGATTGGCGGCGGCGATCGCGGGCGCGACGTCGCCGTCCGTGATGAGGATCACCTTCGCGCCGCACTCGCGCAGAGCGGCGATCAGCTCCTGGTTGCGCTCCCGATCGAGGACGACGACGGTGATCTCGCGCGGCTGCACGCCCTTCGCCTCGGCCGCGCGGCGCACGTTCTCCTCCGGCGAGGCGTCGAGGTCGACCGCGTCCGCGATCTCCGCGCCGGCGGCGATCTTGTCCATGTAGACCGCAGCGCCGGGGAAGAACATCGTGCCGCGCTCGGCGACCGCGATCACGGCGATCGCGTTCGGGGCGCCGCGGGCGGTCAGCGTCGTGCCCTCGAGCGGATCGACGGCGACGTCCACCTCGGGCCCCTGGCCGTTTCCGACCTCCTCGCCGTTGAAGAGCATCGGCGCCTCGTCCTTCTCGCCCTCGCCGATCACGACTACGCCGGCCATGGCGACCGTGTCGAGAACGGCGCGCATGCCGTCCACCGCGGCCTGGTCGGCGGCGATCTTGTCTCCGCGCCCCACCCAGCGCCCCGCGCCAAGCGCGGCGGACTCGGTCACACGGACGAGCTCGAGCGCGAGGTTCCGATCCGGGGTGACGGCGTCCACGGCGCCGATCCTACGTCAGTCCCGCAGGAGGAACTCGGCCCAGAGCGGGTAGTGGTCGGAGATCCGCGACTCCTTGCGGCGGCGCTGCTCGCCCACGAGGAGGTAGTCCGTCCACATGAACCCGCCTGCCTGGCCGCTGTAGTTCAGCGTCAGCGCCGAGCCCTTGCCCGTCGTGAACCAGGCGATCTGGTCGAAGTACGAATGCTTTGCGGTGGTGTCGCCGACCGTGCGCGGGACGTCGAAGAGCTTGTCCGGCGGCGACAGGCCGTACTCGACCACGAACGCGCGCCAGTTGGGATCGTCGTGGCGGTCGATGTTGAAGTCGCCGAGCGCGATCATGTTGCGGTTGAAGTCGTCCGGGTCGCGTGACGCCTCGGACAGCCACTTCGCGAACCGGCGCAGCTCCGGCGTCCGCTCCTTGGGATCGCCCGAGCCCCACAGCACGTGGATGGAGACGAGCGTGAAGCCCTTGTCGCCTGCGCGGAAGCTGACCGCGTACGGGGTGCGCGCGAACTGATCCTTGAGGATCGCATCGGCGCCGCGCAGCTCGTCGTCGGCGATCACGATCTCCCCGGCCAGCCCCGCCAGCTGGATGCGCCGCCGGTCGTAGACGAAGCCGAGCCGCTCGTCGTTCCCCGCCTCGCCCTCGACCGTGTCGGTGACGATGAAGCCCCAGTCCGGGCCGAGAACCTCCATGAGGAGGCGCAGGGCCTCGAGGTTGCGCTTCACCTCGACGAGGGCGACCACGTCGAAGCGCGAGACGATCTCGGCGATGCAGCACGAGGTCGGTGAGGTTGCGCTTCGGGCTGTCGTCCGCCTTCGGCGTCCAGCGCGGCGTGATGCGGCCGAACGCCTGGATGTTCCAGGTTCCGATCAGGAGGTTGCGGTCGACCACCTTGGCCGGGACGCGCTCGTCGAGCCCGGCCGAGAGCTTGCGGAGGACGTCCGTCGTCTCGGTGGGCGGCGGCTCGAATCCCGGTACGCCACGTGGCGGCATCGCCCCTGGAACCTACATCCGATCGGGCGCGTCGACTCCGATCAGGTCGAGGCAGCGCGCGATCACCGACTGCGTCGCGCGGCACAGGCCGAGCCGGAACGCCTCGGCGTCGGAGTCGAGCACGCGGTGCTCGTGGTAGAAGCGGTGGAAGTCGTCGGCGACCCGGATCGCGTACGTCGGGATCCCGTGCGGGCCGCGGCGGTGCGTCGCCTCGGCGGCGACGAGCGGGAAGTCGGCGAGGCGCTTGATCAGCTCGCGCTCCTCCGGGGCCAGGTCGCTGGGCTCCGTCGAGACCGCGCGGTCGCCGGCGTTGCGGAGGATCCCGGCGATGCGGGCGTGCGCGTACTGGACGTAGTAGACGGGGTTCTTGTCGGTCTTGTCACGCGCGAGGTCGACATCGATCTCGATCGCCTGGTCGTAGCCGCGGGAGATGAGGAACCAGCGCGCGGCGTCGACGCCGACCTCGTCCATGAACTCGTCGAGGGAGACGACGTCGCCGCTCCGCTTCGAGACCTTGCGGGCCTGGCCGCCGGCCTCGGTCAGGTGGACGAGCTGGTAGATCAGCACCTCGACCTCCTCGGGGTCGTGGCCGAACGCGGCGGCCGCCGCGCGGAGCCGCGACACGTAGCCGTGGTGGTCGGCGCCGAGGACGTAGATGAGTCGGTCGAAACCGCGCTCGAGCTTGAAGCGCAGGTACGGCGAGGTCGGCGGCGAAGTACGTCGGCCGGCCGTCGGAGCGGACGACCACGCGGTCCTTGTCGTCCCCCCACTTCGTCGTCGGGAGCCACTTGGCGCCGTCCTCCTCGTACAGCGGCAGCTCGGCCAGCACGGCCTCGAGGTCGGACTCGATGTCGCTCTGGCGCACCCAGCTCTCGATGTGGACGCGGAAGCGCTCGAGCGTCGCGCGGAGCTGCTCGAGCATGAGCTCCACCGGGTCGCCCTCGGCCGCGGCGAGCTCGACGAGGTACTCGCCCTGGTAGCCGTCCTCGGGCGGCTCCTCCCCCCTGGCGCGCGCGTCGACGGACGCGCGGAAGCGGACGATCTGCTCGCCGATGTCGTTCACGTAGAACTCGCGCGCGACCTCGTGGCCCGCGAAGTCGAGAAGCCGCGCGACCGAGTCCCCGTAGGCAGCGTTTCGCGCCGACGCGACCGTAAGCGGGCCCGTCGGGTTCGCGGAGACGAGCTCGACCTGGATCTTCTGGGGCGGCTCGGGCGTGCCGCGGCCGTAGTCGCTGCCGTCAGCGAGGATCTCGCCCAGAGCCTCGCCGAACCAGTCGGGCTTCAGCGTCAGGTTCAGGAACCCGGGCGGCGCGGCGGTTGCGCTCGCAACGCCGGGAAGCGCCTCGGCCTTCGTCGACCAGCTCGGCGGCGAGATCCATCGGCTTCATCCCGCGCGAGGGCGCCAGTTGGAGCGCGACGTTCGTCGCGTAGTCGCCGTGCGCCGCGTCGCGCGGGCGCTCGAGCGTGACCGGAACGCCGGCCGCTTCGGAGAGCGCCTCGGCGAGCCGCTCGACGGCGGTGTGTCCCTTTGCATCCATCCGCGACATCCTATGGACGGGCCCGGTACGCCTCCGCCATGGCGATCCGCTGCATGCCGGACGGGTGCGTCGCGAACAGGAACTCGCGACCAGGCGGGCGGGTCCGGATTGCTCACCGACGACTCCGAAAGCCCCGTCTGGAGCCCGATCATCGCGTCGGGGTCGTTCGTCGCCACGAGCGCGAGCCAGTCGGCCTCGGCCTCGTAGCGGCGCGACGCCGCGTTCTGCAGCGGCATGGTCGCGAGCGTGAAGAGCAGCGCGGTGAGCAGCGCGAGCGGCACGACCCCCGGCTCGCGAAGACCGCCGTGGCGCTCGGTCACCCAGGCGACGAGCGCGAGGCCGGGGATGGCGAAGAGCGCGAACCACACGATCCCCTTCCACAGGTGCCGGCGCTCGACGTGCGCCAGCTCGTGCGCCGTGACCGAGAGCAGCTCGGCCTCGTCGAAGCGGCCGTCCAGGATCGTGTCGTCGAAGACCACGCGGCGCGTCGGCCCGATCCCCGCGATGTAGGCGTTCGGGACGGTCGTGCGCCGGCTCGCATCCGAGACCTGGACCGTCTCCACGTCGACGCCCATCTGGTCGGCGAGCCGCTGCACCTCGGCGGCCAGGCGCTTGTCCGGCAGCGGGCGGTAATCGTTCGAGAGCGGCTGGAGGACGAGCGGCTGCACGAGGATGAAGACGACGCTCAGCCCGACGAGGATCGGCGAGGCGACGAGCCACCAGCGCCGCCCGAAGCGCGACGCGAGCCACACAGCGCCGGCGACCGCGATCCCGTAGAGGACGAGCTCGATCCCCACCGAGCGCGCCGAGTCGAAGAACCAGCCCCAGTAGCTCTGGTGCGTGAGCCCGTAGTCGCGCTGGCGCCAGTGCCCGATCGCGCCGAGCGGCCGCCAGGCGACCCAGACCGAGAGGATCACGACCCAGGCCACGGCGACGGCGGTGCGGACGCGCCCCTTCGTCCAGCGCTGCAGCCACGCGGCGAGCGCCTTCCCCTTCCATACGAAGAACGCGACGACGGCCAGCTCCACGGCCAGGCGGACGAAGTAGAGGATCCGCGAGCCGCGGCTCCAGCGCTCGGCGCGGCTCAGATGCTCGGCCGGGAAATAGGCCGACGGATCGAGGCTCGGCAGCTTCAGATCCCCCGGGACTTCCGTGCGCCAAAGCCAGGCCGCGACGGCGATCCAAGCCGCGGCGAGACCGATCGCGACCGAGGCCTTGGTTAGCGTTCGGCGCCGGGTATGCGCGCCTGCGTCATCAGCGACATTCACGGGAACCTGCATGCCCTCGAGGCGGTGCTCGACGCGATCTCGGATGAGGCCCCCGACGAGCTGTGGTGCCTCGGTGACGTCATAGGGTACGGGCCGCGTCCGAACGAGTGCTGCCGCCTCGTCGCCGAGCGCGCCGACCTCTGCCTCGTCGGGAACCACGACCTCGCCGTCCTCGGCCGGATCGACATCGACGTCTTCACCCACGACGCGGGCGTGAGCGCGCGCTGGACGCGCGACGTGCTCGACGACGAGTCGCGCGCGTTCCTCGAGGAGCTCGAACCGGCCGGCGAGCGCGCCGGCGTGGCGCTCTTCCATGCGAGCCCTCGCGACCCGGTGTGGGAGTACGTGCTCTCGATCGAGGTCGCCGACCAGTGCCTGCGCGACGCCGACGTTCCGCTCGTGCTCGTCGGGCACAGCCACTTCGCGCTCGCGTTCTGGCTCACCGAGGAGGGGACGGAAGGCGGTCTCGCGCCCGACGGCTCGAACGTCGACCTCGCGCCGGCGGACCGCTGGCTGCTCAACCCCGGCTCGGTCGGCCAGCCGCGCGACGGCGATCCCAAGGCGTCGTTTCTCGTGCTCGACACCGACGCGCGCACGGCCTTGTACCGCCGCGTCGACTACGACATCGAGCGCACGCAGGCGGAGATCGCCGAGCGCCGGGCTGCCGCAGGGACTCGCGGACCGGCTCGACGACGGGCTCTAGAGCGAGGCGTCTTCGGCGGTCTGCCGGTCGAGCGTGATGCCGTCGCGGGCGAGCGCGAGCTGGATCTCCTCGCGACCCTTGTAGATCCGCCACTTGACGGTGGCGAGCGTGACCTCGAGCGCGTCGGCGATCTCGTTGTAGGCGAGCCCGACGACGTCGCGCAGGAGCACGGCCATCTTCAGGTCCTCGTTCAGCGCCGCGACCGCGCGCCAGAGGGCGTCGATCGTCTCGACCTGCTCCGGCGGAGCGTCGACCACGTCGAGGTGCGGTGCGTCCTCGATCTGCACGGTTGCGTGCGGCCGGCGATCGCGGGCGCGGAGCTCGTCCAGGATCCGGTTCTTCGCGATCTGGAAGAGCCAGGTGGTGAACCGGCAGCGCAGCGAGAAGCCCGGCAAACCCTGGTAGACGCGGAGGAAGATGTCCTGCGTCAGGTCTTCGGCGAGCGCCCGGTCGTTGACCGTTCGCAGCACGTAGTTGAACACCGGCAGCTCGTAGGCGCGCACGATCACGGCAAACGCGCGCTCATCGCCTCGCTGGGCTTTGCGCAGTAGTGAGAAATCGGGTTGAGGGAGAGGCACGCCTGGTGTTTTTTCCGCAGTTTGAAACGCCAGTATAGAAAGCTCTCTTCGGCTCAATCGTTAGCGAATCATTAGGTTTTGACCGGACATTTCCTCCGGCTGAGGGAGTCCGAGCAGGCCCAGAGCGGTCGGAACGAGGTCGGCGAGCGTGCCGCCTGTTGCAAGTTCACCCCCCTCCACGGTTGCAACGAGTGGCACAGGGTTGAGCGTGTGCGCGGTGTGCGGGCTCACACCGTCGGGCTCGAGGAGCTGCTCGGCGTTGCCGTGGTCGGCCGTGACGAGGCAGACGCCGCCGAGCGCTTCGACCGCCGCGACCACGCGCCCGAGGCACGCATCGGTCGTCTCGACCGCCTTCACCACCGCCGGGATCACGCCCGTGTGGCCGACCATGTCCGGATTGGCGAAGTTGACGACGGCGAAGCGGTAGCCGTTGCCGATCTCGTCCACGAAGCGGTCGGCGACCCCGTTCGCGGACATCTCCGGCTTCAGGTCGTAGGTCGGCACGTCGCGCGGGCGACGGCACGAGGATGCGCGTCTCGCCCTCCCACTCCTTTTCCTCGCCGCCGTTGAAGAAGTACGTGACGTGGGCGTACTTCTCCGTCTCGGCCACGTGGAGCTGGCGCGCGCCGTGCTCGGCGAGCACCTCGGCCATCGTCTCGGACGACGGTCTGCTCGTCGAACGCGACCGGGAACGGGAAGTCCTCGCGGTAGCGCGTCATCGTCGTCAGGTCGGTCTTCAGCCCGAGGAGCTTGTCGGAGAGCTGCCGCGTCCGGTCCGGGCGGAAGTTGAAGAAGACCGCGGCGTCGTCGGGGCCGAGGCGCGGGGTCGCGAGCACGATCGGCTCGAGGAACTCGTCGGTCACGCCGGCCGCGTAGCTCGCCTCGATCGCGGCCAGCGGGTCGTCGGTGGTCGGCTCGCCCTCGGTGATCGCGGCAAGCGCGCGTTCGGTGCGCTCCCAGCGCTGGTCGCGGTCCATGGCGTAGTAGCGGCCGACGACGGTTGCGATCTGCGCCCGCTCCTCGACGAGCTCGCCGAGGTCGCTCAGCGCCGCGTGCGGCGAGACGTCGCGCCCGTCCGTGAACGCGTGGACGTACGTGCGCTCGTCCATCCCCTCGCGCCAGGCGAGGTCGAGCAGCGCGCGCAGGTGGTCGATGTGCGAGTGGACGCCGCCGTAGGAGACGAGCCCGAGCAGGTGGACGTTGCCGCCGCGCTCTTTCGCCCGGCGAAACGCCGCAACGAGCGCCTCGTTCTCCATGAAGCTCCCGTCCTCGATCGCGCGGTTGATGCGGACGAGGTCCTGGTAGACGACCCGGCCCGAGCCGATCGTCAGGTGGCCGACCTCGGAGTTCCCCATCTGGCCGTCCGGAAGCCCGACCGCGGGGCCGGACGCCTCGAGGGTCGTGTGCGGGTAGCGCTCCCAGAGAGCGTCGAAGACCGGAGTCGCGGCCTGCTCCACGGCATTGCCGGGCCCGGGCGGCGCACAGCCCCAGCCGTCCAGGACGACGAGGGCTACAAGCGGGCTGCTGCTTCGCAAATCGCTGCGAACGAGTCGACTTCGAGTGAGGCGCCGCCGACGAGCGCTCCGTCCACGTCGGGCTGCCCCATGAGCTCGGCGGCGTTCTCCGGCTTCACCGACCCGCCGTAGAGGATCGGGACGTCGAGGATCGAGCGGATGAACGCGTGCGCCTCCTGCGCCATCTCGGGCGTCGCCGTCTTCCCCGTGCCGATCGCCCACACCGGCTCGTACGCGAGGACGAGGTTCTCGTGCGCCTGCGTTGCGTCCCCGATCGCCTCGACCTGGAGCCGCAGGACGGTTTCGGTCTCGTCCGCCTCCCTCTGCTCCTCGGTCTCGCCGACGCAGGCGATCACCCGCAGCCCCGCTGCCAGCGCATGGCGTGCCCGCCGTGCGACCGATGTGTCGGTGTCGGCGAAGTACTGGCGCCGCTCGGAGTGGCCGACGACCGCGCCGTCCACGCCGAGCTCGAGCAGCATCGGCGGGGAGACCTCGCCGGTGAACGCGCCCTCGTCGGCCCAGTGGGCGTTCTGCGCGTAGACGGCGATCGCGCTGCCCGCGAGCGCCTCGAGGACGGGCGCGAGCGACACGTACGGCGGGCAGACCGCAACGTCGGTTCCGGTCAACCCGTCGAGCCGAGTACGTAGCGCCGCCGCGAACCGACCCGCGTCGGCGGGCCCCTTGAACATCTTCCAGTTCCCGGCGATGAGCACGGGTGGATCTTACGGCCGGCGTTCGTACGCGCCGATGTCGCAGCGCGGGCCCTGCGGCCGCTTGACGCCCCGCTGGTCGCGCGTTGTCGGGCACTGCGCCTTCGGAATCGCGTTCAGGGCCGGGCTCCCCGTGAGGAGCGCGATCGTCTGCGTCGGTCCGCCGTTCGCCTTGAGCTGGCCGATCTTCGCTGCGAGTCCGGTCTTGTCCGTCCCCATCGCGGCGAACGCGCACCCCAGCGTGCTCGCGATCAGGTTGCGCCCGGCCGAGGCGACGCTCTGGCTGCAGTTCGCGCCCGACGGAGCCGTGTTCAGAGCGAGCAGCGTCGCGCGAAGGGTCGTCGTGCCGCCCTCCACGTAGATCCCGCCGCCGAGCTTCGCGCTGTTGCGGGCGATCGTCGCCGCAGTGACCGTGAGCGTCGTGTCCACGTCGATCCCGCCGCCGCGCGCCGTCGTTCCCGTCGCGCGGTTGCCCGAGAGCGTCGAGTTCGTCAGCGAGTGAGGCCCGCCCGCGTTGAGGAAGATGCCGCCGCCGAGAGCCTGGCCGGACACCGCGACGTTCGCGTTCAGGGTGGACGTGCTCACGCGGAGCACCGAGGTGAGCGAGGCGATCCCGCCGCCGGTCGAGGTCCGGACACCGGGCCCGGACGACTCGGCGCGGTTCTCCCGCACGGTCGATCCGGTGAGCAGAAGGCTCGAGCTGTCCTCGAGGAGCACTCCGCCGCCCTCGGCCGTCGCGGGACCGCTACCGGCCGTCGCGTCGATCGTGTTCGCGGCGACGAGCGAGTTACGCACGGTAATCCCGGAGTTCGCAATGGAGAGGCCGCCGCCGGACCCGGTCGCGGTGCCCGAGGTGGTCGCGACGACGCGCCCGCCGGTGAACCGGGAGCCGGTGATCGACACGTTGTTCGAGCTCGTGATGTGCAGGCCGGCGCCGTAGGCGTCCGCGGTCGCGCTCGCGGGGGAGGTCGCGCGGGCCAGATTGCCTGCGAGGACGGAGTTCTTGACCGTGATCTTGGTCGCGTTCGAGAGCTCGGCGCCGGCGCCGATCGCCGTGGCGGTGCCGCCGACGAGCGAGCTCAACGCCTGGTTCTTGTTCAGCGTGGACCCCGTGATGGTCACCGAGCTCGAGCCGCCGTAGGAAAGACCGGCACCCTCTCCCACGGCGTACGTCGCCCCGCCGGAGCCGATCGCGGTCGCGACATTCCTGTCGATGTGGGATGACTTCACGGTGAGCGAGCCGCTGGAGGTGTTGATCCCGCCGCCGGTCGCGAGCGCGCCCGAGGCAGTGGTCACCTCCGCCCGCGCCCGGTTTCGCGAGACGGTCGTGTGGTCGAGCAAGAGGTTCCCGCTCTGGATGATCCCCGCGCCGTAGGCGGAGGCGCCCGTCCCGGCAGTTCCACGCGCCGTGTTCTTCCAGACGACCGAGTCGAACAGCCTCAGCGTGCCGCCGGCCGAGTAGATCCCGCCGCCCTGCGCGAGCCCTCCGACAACCGCGGTCGCCTCGACGAGATTCCCGGTCACGACCGTTCGCCGCAGCTCGAGCAGCCCGCCGAAGTGGTAGATGCCGCCACCGTTCGCCAGCTGGGCGACGATCTTGCCGCCGGTGATCCGCAGGTCGATGAGCTTCACGCTCGGCGCACCGCTGATGTTCACCGCGCGGTCGACGCCCTTCCCGCTGATCGTCGCGGTCGGGTTGCCGCGGATGGTGATCTTCTTGTTGATCGTCACCGGCCCGCAGGTGCCCTTGACGAGGAGAACCGAGCCCGCCGGGACCGCGTCGATCCGGTTCTGGAGGCTCTGCTTGGAGCAGTCGACCTTGAACGTCGCAGCCGTGGCCGGCGACGGAGCGAGAACCACAACCGCCGCGGTTGCCACAAGCATCCAGCGCACGCGCACGCCGGAACTCTGGCAGATGCGCGAGGGCTTGCCTAGGACGGAATCGCGAGCACGCCGGGCAGTTCCTTGCCCTCGAGCAGCTCGAGCGACGCGCCGCCGCCGGTCGAGACCCAGTCGATCCTGTCGGCCAGGCCGAGCTCGTCGATCGCCCGCACCGAGTCGCCCCCGCCGACGACCGTGTGCGCGTCGGAGTTGGCCACCGCGTCGGCCACCGCCTTCGTCCCCTCGGCGAAGCGCGGCCACTCGAACACGCCCATCGGGCCGTTCCAGAACACCGTCTTGGCGCCGGCGATCTCCGCGGCGAAGCGCTCGCTGGTCTCAGGGCCGATGTCGAGCCCGAGCCAACCTTCCGGGAGCGCGTCCCAGGCGGTCACGCGCGCCTCCGCGTCCGCGGAGAACTCCGCCGCGGCGACCACGTCCGACGGAAGCAAGAAGTCCGAGCCGCGGTCGACCTCCTCGGCCATCTTGCCGCCGATCAGGATCGCGTCCGCCGTGTTGCCGAGGGATTCGAGCACGCCGATCTTGTCCGCGACCTTGGCGCCGCCGAGCACCGCGACGAACGGCCGGGCCGGATCCTCCAGCAGCGAGCCGAGCTCTGCGAGCTCCCGCTCCATGAGCAGCCCCGCGTACGCGGGCAGCAGATGCGCGACGCCCTCCGTCGACGCGTGCGCCCGGTGCGCCGAGCCGAACGCGTCGTTCACGTAGAGGTCGCCGTGCTCGGCCAGCTCCGCGGCGAACCCGGGATCGTTCTTGGTTTCCCGCGGATCGAAGCGCGTGTTCTCGAGCAGCCGCCAGTTCCCGGCCGGGAGCAGTTCGCGCACACGCGGCTCGACCAGGTCCAAGGACAGCGCGGGGTCGACGCCTTTCGGCCGCCCGAGGTGCGAGCACAGCACGAGCTCCGAGGCGCCGCGCTCGAGCAGCAACTCGAGCGTCGGCAGCGCCGCACGGATCCGCGTGTCGTCGGCAACGCGGCCGTCCTCGAGCGGCACGTTGAAGTCCACGCGCACGAGGACGCGCTTCCCCGCGACGTCGGCGTCGCGTACGGAGCGAGGCCGATGCACTAGAGCAGCCGCTGAACGAGATCCACGAGCCGCGACGTATAGCCCCACTCGTTGTCGTACCAGGCGAACACCTTGACCTCGTGGCCCTTCGCCATCGTCAGCTGCGAGTCGAAGATCGACGAGTACGAGCTCCCGACGATGTCCGTGGAGACGAGCGGCTCGTCCGTGTAGCGCAGGATCCCCTTCAGCGCGCCCTTGTCCGCGAGCTCGAGGAACTTCGCGTTCACCTCGTCCGCCGTCACCTCGCTGCCCAGGTGGACCGTGAGGTCGACGAGCGAGCCGTCCGGTACCGGAGCGCGGATCGAGACGCCGTCCACCTTGCCGTTCAGCTCGGGAATCACGACCCCGATCGCCCGGGCGGCGCCGGTCGACGTCGGGATCAGGTTGATCGCCGCCGCCCGCGCGCGCCGCAAATCCTTGTGCGGGAGGTCGAGGATTTGCTGGTCGTTCGTATAGGCGTGGATCGTTGTCATGAATCCCGACTCGATTCCCCACGTGTCGTGCAGGACTTTCGCGACCGGACCGAGGCAGTTCGTCGTGCAGGAGGCGTTCGAGATGATCGAGTGCTGCTCGCGGTCGTAGGCGTCGTCGTTCACGCCGAGGACGAGCGTCACATCGGGGTCGGTCGCCGGCGCGGAGATGAGCACCTTCTGCGCGCCCGCATCGAGATGGAGCTGCGCCTGCTCGCGCTTGGTGAAGAAGCCGGTCGACTCGAGCACGACCTCAATACCCAGCTCCTTCCAGGGAAGATTGGCCGGATCGCGCTCGTTCAGGAGCTGCATTTCCTTGCCGTCGACGACGATCGCGCCTTCGCGCGCCTCGACGTCCGTCCCCAGCGGGCCGAGCACCGAGTCGTACTTGAGGAGGTGCGCCATCGTCTTCGCGTCGCCCAGATCGTTGAGCGCCACGATGTCGACGTCGGCCCCGCTCGCGCGCACTGCGCGGAAGAAATTCCGCCCGATCCGGCCGAAGCCGTTGATCCCAACCTTCACGCTCACCCGAACCTCCTCATTTGCTGGAACGAGGCGAGTGTATCGGGCGCGCATTTTGCGAGGAACGAGCCATTTGGCGCTCTATGACGCCAAGGTCCGATACGTCATACTCGGTGGTCGAGCGGAGCCGTGCTCGTCCGGTGTTGGATTCAGACCCCGTCCGACGCCTTAGGTCCTGAGCGCGGCCGCGTCCGGAGGGGAAGGTCGTCCTCGGAGCTTCCCCTCCGGCCCGCTCCTTACGACTCTGCCAACCGCCGCAGCCGCATCAGGCGCCGGTGCACCGCCGCCTTCGTCGCGGGAGGCTTGCAGCGGGCGGCCAGCTCGCGCAGCGACGACGTCGGATGCCGCACGCGCAGGTCGGCCGCCTCGCGGAGTTTCGGGTCGAGATGCTCGAAGCCGCCCTGCTCGCGGAGGTGCTCGATCGCGCGGAGCTGCGCCTCGGCGGCGCCGGAGGAACGCCTCAGGTTCGCGTGGTCGGCGTTCGCGAGCCGGTTCGCCCGCGCCTTCGTCGCCGACACGACCGCGCGCTCGCCGAAGAGGAGCGCCGCCTCCTGCGCGCCGAGGAACGCGAGCAGCTCCGCGATCGTCTCGTTGCCCTTCGCGTACGCGAACGCGTGCCCGCGGCGTTCGGCGACGCCGAGCGCAAAGCCGTCCCGCGTCGGCCAGGCCGGAGAGCACCTCGGCGCCGTCCGTGTCGTTGGCCCGCAGCTCCAGGTGCGCGTCCCCGGGCCCGGACACCGAGCCCGCAGCCAGGAACGACCCGCGCAGGTACGCGGCGCGGCAGCACGACCGGGCGACGAGCCGCGCGGGCGGGCGCTCGAGCGGTGCGAGCCCGGCGCCCACGATCCCGGCCTCGTTCAGCACCTGGAGCGAGCGCGCGTCGTCGTCCAGGTGGATCTCGAAGCGCGTCTCGTGCTCGAACGCCCGGCGGCGGTACGTGCGGATCTCGCACTGGACGCCGTACTCGTGGAGCAGCGACACGGCCCGGCGCGCGACCGCGTGGCTCCCCAGCTCCAGGTGCAGCCCGATCCGGCCGCCGCCGCGCAGGTGGATCGTCCCGGAGCCGCGCATGAGCGCGGACAGCTCGGCCAGCCGGCAGCACGGCTTGCGCGGATCGATCGACGCCAGTTCGGCGCGAACATCCTCGGAGAGACTCACGGCGCGCCGTCCACGTCCAGAAGCCGCCGCTTGTACTCGACGCCGAGCGAGCCGTAGCCGCCGAGCCCGTTCGCCGAGACGACGCGGTGGCACGGGACGAAGATCGGGAAGCGGTTCTCGGCGCAGATCGACCCGCCCGCGCGCGGCGCCTTCGGCCGGCCCGGCGAGCGCGGCGAGCTCGCCGTAGGTGACCGTCTGCCCCGGCGGGATCTTCCGCAGCTCGCGGACGAGGTCGCGCTGCAGCGGCGTGCACCAGTCGAGCTCGAGCTCCACGTCCGTGAAGCGGTCGCCCGACCCGGCGAACCAGGCGAGCAGCCGGTCGGTCAGAGGATGAGGCTCGCGGGAGCCTCGCACCGGCTTCGCGGACGGAAGCTCGTGGTTCACGACGAGGCCGTCGTCGAGCCACAGCTCGCCCGCGCCCCAGCCCGGTACCTCGTACACCAGCGCTTGCACGCTCCATAGAATGCCCCTCGATGTCGTCCTCGGGGATCTTCCGTCCGCCGCCGCCGATCAACGACCCGGTGCGCGACTACCTGCCGGGCTCGCCGGAGCGCGAGAGCCTTCAGAAGCAGGCTGCGCGAGATGGCCGGCGAGCGCGTCGACGTCCCGCTCGTCATCGGCGGCGAGGACGTTCGCACCGGCAAGACCGCCGAGGCCGTCATGCCGCACGCCAAGACGCACGTCCTGGCCGACGTCCACCAGGGCGGGCCGAAGGAAGTGGAGCAGGCGATCAAGGCGGCCGGCGAGGCCTGGGAGGACTGGCACCGCGTCCCCTGGGAGGAGCGCGCCGCGATCTTCCTCCGCGCCGCCGAGCTGCTCGCCGGGCCGTGGCGCGACACGATCAACGCCGCCACGATGCTCGGCCAGTCGAAGACCGTCCACCAGGCGGAGATCGACGCGGCCTGCGAGCTCGTCGACTTCCTCCGCTTCAACGTCGCGTTCATGCACCGGATCTACGAGGAGCAGCCGATCTCCTCGCCGGGCGTGTGGAACCGCATGGAGTACCGCCCGCTCGAGGGCTTCGTCTTCGCCGTCAGCCCGTTCAACTTCACGGCCATCGGCGGCAACCTGACCAGCTCGCCGGCGCTCATGGGCAACACCGTCGTGTGGAAGCCCGCGTCGACGGCCATGCTCTCCGCCTACTACGTCATGCGCCTCTTCGAGGAGGCCGGCCTGCCGCCGGGCGTCATCAACCTCGTCTACGGCCGCGGCGCCGACGTCGGCGACACCGCCCTCGCGAGCGAGCACCTCGCGGGCGTGCACTTCACCGGCTCGACGCCCGTCTTCCAGAGCATGTGGAAGACGATCGGCGACACGATCTCGAGCTATCGCAGCTACCCGCGCATCGTCGGCGAGACCGGCGGCAAGGACTTCATCGTCGCCCACCCGTCCGCGGACGTCGATCCGCTCGCGGCCGCGATCGTGCGCGGGTCGTTCGAGTACCAGGGCCAGAAGTGCTCGGCCGCCTCGCGCCTCTACGTTCCGTCGAACCTGTGGCCGGAGCTGCGCGAGCGGCTCGAGGCCGAGGTGGCGACGATCAAGATGGGCGACGTCTCGGACTTCGGGAACTTCATGGGCGCGGTCATCGACGGAAAAGCTCTCGCGACCCACCGAGACGCGATCGAGGAGGCGCGCACGAACGCCGACAGCGAGATCGTCGTCGGCGGCGGCGTCGACGACTCGGAGGGCTTCTTCGTGGAGCCGACCGTGATCGCGACCAAGGACTCGTCCTTCCGGCTCCTGCGCGAGGAGCTCTTCGGGCCGATCATGACCGCGTACGTCTACCCCGAGGGCGAGTGGGAGCAGACGCTCGAGCTGATCGACTCGACGGCGCCGTACGCGCTCACCGGCGCGGTCTTCTCGGCCGAGCGCGAGCCGCTCATCGAGGCCCAGGAGGCGCTGCGCTACACGGCCGGGAACTTCTACGTGAACGACAAGCCGACCGGCGCCGTGGTCGGCCAGCAGCCGTTCGGCGGCGCGCGGGCCTCCGGGACGAACGACAAGGCGGGCTCGATGTGGAACCTGATCCGCTGGGTCAGCCCGAGGACGATCAAGGAGACGTTCGTCCCGCCCGAGGACTACCGCTACCCGTTCCTGAAGTCCTAGCCTCCGCGGTCTTCCTGTGAGCCTCCTCGCGCACGGGATCGGCACCGTCCGGGACCTGCCGGTTCCGAAGTGGCTCTTCCTCTACGGCTCGGGGGCCGTGATCGTCGTGTCGTTCGTGGCGCTCGCGTTCCTGTGGCGCCGCCCCGTGCTGGAGGACTACCGCGGCGGGCGCACGCTCGCGTGGTTGCGCTTCGTGCTCGCGCGCGGCCTGCGGATCGCGCTCGGCGTCATCTCGGTCTTCCTGCTCCTGCTCGTCTTCACGACCGGGCTCGTGGGCGAGCGCTCCGAGCTCGGGAACCTCACGCCGACGTTCGTCTACATCGTCTTCTGGCTCGGCCTCACCGCCGTTTCGGCGCTCTTCGGGAACGTCTGGCCGACGATCAACCCGTGGAAGGCCGCCGCGGATGGAGCAGAGTGGCTCGGCAGCCGCTGGGGCGGCGGTTCGGAGCCGCTCGCCTATCCGGAGCGCCTCGGCTGCTGGCCGGCCGCGATCGGGCTGTTCGCCTTCGCGGCGCTCGAGCTCGCCTACTACGACCCGTCCGACCCGCGCGCGCTCTCGCTCGCGATCCTCGTCTACAGCGCCTACACCTGGATCGGCGCGCTCCTCTACGGCAGCGCCCAGTGGTTCCCCAAGGCGGACGCGTTCACCGTCTACTTCGGCCTCATCGCCCGCATCGCGCCGCTGGCCGTGGAGGAGGGCAAGGTGCGCCTGCGCCCGCCGTTCGTCGGCCTCGCCCGGCTGCGCGAGCCCTGGCCCGGGACGATCGCGTTCGTGGCCGTGATGCTCGGCTCGGTCGCCTTCGACGGCTTCAGCCGCACGACCCCGTGGATGAACCGGCGGCTCCAGCAGGGGGACGTCGAGGGGACGCTCTTCAACGTCGCCGGGCTGCTCTTCGTCGTCTCCGCGATCGGCGGGCTCTACCTGCTGGCCGCGTACGTGGCGCGCCGCCTTTCGCGCTCCGAGGTCTCGCTCAACGGCGTGTTCATCGCGAGCCTCGTGCCGATCGCGCTCGCCTACGCGGTCTCGCACTACTTCTCGCTGTTCGCCGTCCAGATCCAGTTCATGGTGCCGCTCTTCTCCGACCCGTTCGGCTTCGGCTGGGATCTCTTCGGGACGCTCGACTTCACGCCGCAGCGTGGCGCTCTTCACGCCGCACACGATCTGGTACACGCAGGTGATCGTGCTGATCGTCGGCCACGTCGCCGGCCTGGTGCTCGCGCACGACCGTGCGCTGGCGCTCTTCCGCGACGACCCCGCCCGGGCGCTGCGCACGCAGTACCCGTTCCTCGCGCTGATGGTCGCGTACACGGTCGGCGGCTTGTACCTGCTCTCGGTGTCCTAGGCATACTCAGATCGTGCATTTGGTCTGGCGGATCGGGCTTGGAATCGCCTGTGCGGCGCTCGCGATCGGGCTGTTCGTCGCGTGGGGCCCGGTGGATGCCGAGACGGCGGCGGCGCCCCCGGCTCCGACGACCACAACCGCGCCCGAGCCGACCACCACGGCGGCCTCGAACGGCGGGCCGCTCGAGGCGACGATCGAGCTGACGGCGGAGGGGATCGCCGAGCCGGTTTCCCTGAGCGTCGGCGCCGGCCAGCAGGTCACGCTCGTCGTGACCGCGCCGTTCCTCGCACACCTCGCGCTCGCAGGCGACGACCAGGCGGGCGGCTTCCTCGAGCCCGGCACGACGACGCTCAAGTTCACGGTGGAGAAGCCGGGCACCTATCCGATGCAGGTGCACACGGACGCGCCCGAGCCGCTCGAAATCGGCGAGCTCGTCGTGGTTCCCTAGGACCCGCCGGTTCGGTGCAGCGCCGCGTAGATCTCGCGGCCGGTCTTCGCTGGGACGCCGTCGACGCCCTCGAACTCCTCCGGCGCCGCCGCGAGCAGCCGTTCCGGCGAGCCGAAGTGCTTGAGCAGCGCGCGCTTGCGGGCCGGGCCGACGCCGGGGAGCGTGTCGAGGATCGACTGGTGCGCCTCCGCCCCGCGCCGCTGCCGGTGGAAGCCGAGCGCGAACCGGTGCGCCTCGTCGCGGATCCGCTGGAGGAGCTGGAGCCCGGCCGACCCCTCGGGGAGCCGCACCGATGAGGATCGGCCGGGCAAGAACACCTCCTCCTCGCGCTTGGCGAGCGCGATGACGGCGACCCGCGGCAGCTCGAACTCGTGCATCGCCTTGAGCGCCGCGGAAAGCTGGCCCTTGCCGCCGTCGATGACCACCAGGTTCGGTATCACCGCAAACGACTCGTCGTAGTCGTCGGCCTCGATCGAGCGCGCCCGGGCGAACCGGCGTGAGACGACCTCGCCCATCATCTTGAAGTCGTCCTGGCCGGCCGCGCTGCGGATCCCGAACTTGCGGTAGTGCGCCTTCTTCGGCACCGCGTCCTGGAAGACGACCATCGACCCGACCGGCGCCGTGTCCTGGATGTTCGAGATGTCGAAGCACTCGATGCGCAGCGGCAGGCTCTCGAGGTTGAGCGCCTCGCGGAGCTCCTCGAGCGCCTCGACGCGGCGCAGGCGGCGGCGCTCGCCCTCGGCCGCGTCCTGTTCGAGCGCGAGCTCGGCGTTCTGCGCGGCGAGCTCCTGCAGGCGGCGCTTCTCCCCGCGGCGGGCGGGCCGGACCTCGACCTTGGAGCCGCGCAGCTCCGAGAGGAACGCCTCGAGCGCCTTGTTCTCGCCCGCGGCGCCCGGGATGACGATCTCAGGCGGCACGGCGGGCGCGCTGCCGTAGTACTCGAGGCAGAACGCCTCGATCAGCGTCGGGAGATCCTGCCCGGCGACGTTCTCGAGGTGGAAGCTGTGCCGGTCGACGAGCCGCCCGCCGCGCAGCGGGAAGACCTGGACGGCGGCGCGATCGCCGGCGGTCGCGATGCCGATCACGTCGATCGTGCCGATCGCGCGCTTGTCCGCGGCCTGGCGCTCGGCCAGGTGGCGCACCGAGTTCAAGCGGTTGCGGCTGCGCGCCGCCTCCTCGAAGCGCTGCGCCTCGGCGGCCGCCTTCATCTTCGCCTCGAGCTGCCGCAGGATCGGCCTGCGTCTCGCCGCCGAGGAACTCGACGACCCCGTCGATGATCCCGCGGTAATCCTCCTTGGACACGTACCCGACGCACGGCGCGAGGCAGCGCTCGATGTGGAAGTCGAGGCACGGGATCCCGGAGTGGCGGCCCGGCTGCGGGCCCTCGCACGGCCGGTAGGGGAACGCGCGGTTGAGGACGTCGAGCGTCTCGCGCACCTTCTTGGCGTTCGCGTACGGCCCGAAGTAGACGACGCCGCGACGGTGCCGCTCGCGCGTGAACATGACCCGCGGGAACTCGTCCTCGACCGTCACGGCGATGTACGGGTACGACTTGTCGTCGCGCAGGCGCACGTTGAACGGCGGCCGGTGCCGGCGGATGAGGTTCTGCTCCAGGTGGAGCGCCTCCGGCTCGGTCGAGGTGACGATGATCTCGATCCGCTCGACCCGCTCGACCATCTGCTCGAGCCCGAGCCGGGCGTCGCCGGAGCGGAAGTAGGAACGCACGCGGGAACGGAGCGACTTCGCCTTGCCGACGTACATGACCTCGTCCCGCGCGCCGCGAAAGAGGTAGACGCCGGGCTTCGCGGGCAGGGCCTTGAGCTGCGCCTCGATGCGCTCCTCGCGGGTCTCCGGGGCCTTTGCGGACATGCCCGTGGAGCGTAGCCGCGCGCCCTTACGCCGCCTCTGGGCCCCACGTAGCTAAGGGTCCAAGCGCCCCACCCAGGGTGGGGAGATTTTCCACCCGCCGCCCACCGAAAAATCTACGGGATGCGCGGTCACGTGTCTGTGCCGAAATTGGATCAATTCTCCGCGGCCCAGGCGAGCGCTCGCGCCTCGATGTCGGTCGCGACCGGCTCCTTCGCCTCCCAGTACGACTCCCAGTCGCCGTCCACGGCGGCCGCGGCCTCGACCTTCGCCGCGCCGTAGCGCGCCGCCTCGTCCGGATGCGCGCGCAGGTAGTCGCGGAACGCGAGATGCCGCACCCACTGCGGCCCGCCGAGCTCGACCGCGTGGACGTGGTGCGTGCGCCGGTCGCCGCCCTTGCGGAAGAACTCGCGCCCGGGGATCCCGTACTCGCCGAGGTACTCGTAGCCGAGCGCCTCCATCGCGGCGACGCCCGGTCGCGACGTCCAGCGGATCGAGACCCGGCGAGCAGGTCGAGGATCGGCTTCGCCAGGAGCCCCGGCACCGCAGTCGAGCCGATGTGCTCCACCACGACCGCGCCGAGCGCCTCGCGCACGAGCGCGGCCTCCTCGGCGCCGCGGGCCGCCCACGACGGATCGGATTCGACGAGTTCGACGCGCACGCGCGAATCGTAAGCGGAAGAGCGCGCCCGCCCTGCCCGCCGGGCGGGCGCGCCTCCACATCGAGCGTAGGTGCGAAATTCGCACCGAATGCGCGCAGGACGTGCTGAACCAGCGCACGAGACGGATACGATTTTCCCGATGTCCGCCGAGATCCCCGCCGACCAGTACATCGCGTACACGCTCTACCGCCTCGATCCGGCCTGGCGCCGCCTGCCGGTCGAGGAGCGCACGGCCGGCAAGGAGGCGTTCGCCGACGTGATGGAGGCCTGGGCGGAGCGAATGGGGCTCCACACCTACAGCCTCGTCGGCGTCCGGCCCGAGGCCGACTTCATGGTCTGGAAGCTCACCGAGCGGTTCGAGGATCTCCGCGAGCTCGCCACCGACCTGAACGCGACGCCGCTCGCCGGCTGGCTCGAGACGCCCTACTCCTACCTCGCGGCCACGCGCCCGTCGAAGTACTTCGAGCGCGATCCGCGCCGCCCGCCGCGCCGGGTCATCCCGCGCGGCGCGCCCTACCTCGTCGTCTATCCCTTCGTGAAGATCCGCCCCTGGTACGCGCTGTCCATGGAGGACCGCGGCCGGGCGATGCGCGAGCACGCCGAGGTCGGCGCGCGGTTCGTCACGATCACGAACCACACGACCTACTCCTTCGGGATCGACGACCAGGAGTTCATGACCGCCTTCGAGTGCGAGGCGCCGTCCGACTTCCTCGAGCTGATGATGACGCTGCGCGAGACCGAGGCGAGCAAGTACACGGAGCGCGACACGCCGATCTTCGTCGGCGAGGCCGTGCCGATCCGCGCCATCCTGGACTCGCTCGACGGCGCGAACGCGCGCATCGGGACGGCTCAGTAGCCGTACGTGTGCTGGTCCTGCCAGACGCGCCACATGGCGAACCCGCAGCCGGCGAAGACGACGAAGAACACGAGCGCCTCGAGCCCGTTCTCCGGATACCCGTCGAGAGAACGAGCCGATCAGGTTCGCGAAGATCAGCGCCGCAGCTCCGTAGAACACGACGCGGGCGCGCAGCGACCACATGCCGATCTCGCCGCGGTGCGTGCGCCACAGCCGGTAGAGCACGATCGCGAGCACGACCACGAACGCGATCTGCAGTGCGAGCAGCACGAGCCCGAGTCCGATGTCGCCGGCGGCGCCGGAGGCCGTGATGATCGCCGCGACGGCGACGATGATCAGCGCGCCGCGCAGGGTCGGATTGGTGCGGGGGTTCCAGTCCATCAGCCGGAGGTCGTGTAGGCGCGGACGGCGAGCGCCCCCGCGAGGAGCGCGGCCCCGGAGAACCAGGCGAGCCGCTTCGCCGGAACGGGCGGCGCGTAGATCCAGGGCGAGAGCACGACCGCGAGCGAGAGCGTCCCGTACAGGTAGTGGAGCTGGTCGGTCGCCCGTAGCCCGTCCGAGACGAGCAGGAGTCCGAGCGCGACCTGGGCGATCACGATCGCCTGCGCGGCCGCGAGCGTGTGGGCGTAGATGTGGTTCGGCGGCCGCTTGCGGATCACGTAGTAGAAGCCCCAGCCCGCCGCGAGGGCGTCGGCGGCGATGACGAGGATCGCGTTCCAGGCGTGCGCTTCGAGCATGCGGCGGAGCGTACCGCGCTGCTCGGTAGACTCGCCGCGTGGTCGAGCAAGGTCAGCCGGCGCCCGATTTCGAGCTCGCCTCGGACACGGGCGAGAAGGTCAAGCTCTCCGATTTCCGCGGGAGCTCGGTCGTCCTGTTCTTCTATCCCAAGGACGACACGTCCGGCTGCACGAAGGAGGCCTGCCAGTTCCGCGACGCGTACTCGGAGTTCCAGGCGCGAAGGGCGCGGTCATCCTCGGCGTCAGCCCCGACGGCGAGGCGTCACACGTGAAGTTCCGGGACAAGTACGAGCTGCCGTTCACGCTCCTGTCCGACCCGGACAAGGAGGTAGCGAAGGCCTACGGCGTGTGGCGCGAGAGGAAGATGTACGGGAAGCTCTCGTTCGGCATCCACCGCTCGACGTTCGTGATCGGCCCCGACGGCACGGTCGTGAAGGCGATGCGCGGCGTGAAGCCGGACGGTCATCCCGAGCAAGTGCTCGCTGCGCTCTAGCGCGTCCGGACGCGCGGCGGGGCGTCGGGCTCTCAGCCCGGGCTGGCGACTACGACCACGATCGTCGCGAGACCGAGCAGCACGCCGAGCGCCGCGAACACAAGGCCGGCGCGGGGCTCGAACGGCGCGTAGTCGCCGCGGCTCAGCGCCTCCTCCACGCGCTTCTGCCGAACGTACGCGTACGCGATGAAGAGCACGCCGACGAGAGCGAAGCCGACGCCGATCGCCTCGTACGGCCACGCGACGTCCCCCGAGAGCTCGGGCACGAGCCTTCCCGCGCCGAGCGCGACGGCGAAGGTCGTGAGCCCCGTCCGCCACCAGGCGAGGTACGTTCGCTCGCCCGCAAGACGGGTCCGCCGGGTCGCATCGCGAACATCCTCCACAGCCGCGGATTCGGCAGGCTGCTGTGTAAACCCTGCTAGGCGTCGTTCAGTTACCGGCAGTAGCTCCGGGGCCGAGGGCGCCCGAGCCGGCTTGCTGGCCGATCTGCTGAGTGCGGATGAGAGGACTTGAACCTCCACGAGCCGAAGCCCACACGGACCTGAACCGTGCGCGTCTACCAATTCCGCCACATCCGCGCGGTCGTCGGAGTCTAGCGAGGCGCTGAGCGAGACGTCGCTAACGGCCGGTGCGAGCTGTCGTCGTGCTCCTCGAGCACCGGCAGGTTCTCGAGGTCGCGGCGGACGCTGCGGGCGAAGTCGTCGTCGGCGCCCTCGCCGTCGCCTTCGATGAGCGTCAGCTCGGTCTTGCGGCGCGAGCGGGCGCGCGCCTCACGCGCGTCGGCGCCGAACCGGGACCCGAAGCGGGGCCACTCCGCAGCCAGCACCAGCAGAACCGTGATCGAGAGGAGCGCTGCAGCGAAGATCCCCATTGGGCCATCGTAGCGCGCCACGGCCTTCAGGTGGGTGCGAATTTGCCCGCAAAAAGCCCTAAACGCGAGCGGGGCTGCGGCCGATACCTCAAGGGATGCGCCAGGACGTCTGGATCCCCCTCGTCATCGTCTTCGCGTGGCTCACCGTGGCCCGGGCGATGCTGGTCTACGCGCACAAGCTGCCGCCGACGTGCCACCGCTGCGGCCTGCGCTTCGAGCGCAGGCATCTCGGCGAGCCCGTCTGCCGGTGCGGCGACTAGGCCGCGGCAGTCCCGGCGCGGCGCTTCCGAACCCAGCGGACGGCCTCGATCAGGCCCGTCACGGCGAGCGCGATCCCGAAGGCGAGTAGCGAAGCCCTTGAGCGGGCTCTCCTCGAACGCCTTGCCGCCGAAGTAGCCGAGGAGCGCCGCGTAGCTCGCCCACAGGAACCCGGCGATCACGTCGTAGAAGAAGAACCGTTTCCACGGGTACTCGAGGGTTCCGGACCCGAACGTGACGATGATGCGGCCGCCCGGGATGAACCGGCCGATGATGATGAAGTAGCCGCCGCGCTCGGCGAGCGAGGTTTCGAGCTGGTCGATCCGGGCCTGGTGCTTGGTGCCGAAGAACCGCTCGAGGATGCGGTGGCCGACCGTGCGGCCGATCCAGTACGAGGCGTTGTCGCCGGCGATCGCCCCGGCCGCGGCCACCAGGATGACGAACCACAGCGTGAGATCGCCGTTGGCCGCCGCCACGCCCGCGCCGATCGCGATCGTCTCGCTGGGGACGAACGGGAGGATCGCGTCCAGCGCCGCGACGGCGAAGATGCCCGGGTACACCCAGCCCGAGTCGAGGACGGCGTCGGTCAGCGACTCGAACACGCGTCCAACCTACGGGAACAGGTCGCGGGCACGCGGCATGACGAGGTCGCGCGCGGTGCCGTCGCCGGGCGGCAGCTCGACGCCGCGGATGAGCGCCGCGGGGACGTTGCGCGCCTTGCCGAGGACGAGCTCGGCGGCGCCCGCGAGCTCGTCGGCGACCGCGATCACGGTTCCTTCGAGGACACGGCCGCGCGCGTCCGTCTGTCCGCGCAGGTCGAGGAGCGGCGCCAGGCCGGCAACCCCGATCGCGACGTCGGTGGTTCCGTCGCGCCAGGCGCGGCCGAACGAGTCGCTCACGATGACCGCCGGGGCGACGCCGAACCGTGCGCCGAGCGCGTCGCGCAGCCCGCGCGCCGACGCGTCGGGATCCTTGGGGAGCAGCACCGCCCAGCCCTCGTCGGGCGCGTTCGAGCGGTCGACGCCCGCGCTCGCGCAGACGAAGCCGTGCTCGGTCTCGGCGATCACGAAGTCGTCACGCCGCCTGCGCACGGCCGCAGCCTCGCGCAGCACGAGCTCGACGCCGCCCGGGTCGCGCTCGATGCGGCCCTCCGCCTTGGAGACGACCTTCTGCGCCACGACGACCACGTCGCCGGGCTCGAGTCCGCCCGCGCGCTCGACCGCATCGCCGAGGAGCGCCGCCAGGTCGTCCCCGGGCCGCACCTCCGGGATTCCCTCGAGCGGCGTGATCGTGACCACTAGATGACTGAGGCCATGAGGCCGTCTGTCTCGGGGCGTGAGCTGGCCGGCTGAGGCGCGGGATCAGATCGTTGCCGATGCTGGACGCATCGGTGACGGTCTGAGCACGTGAAGCGCGCGCCGTATTCGTGCGGCCGCCAGGCCGTGCGAATACGGCGTGGGCGGCTCAGACACGCCAGATCGCGCATCCGAGCGGGCGGTCTCACGGCCTCAGTCATCTAGGCCGGTGATGCGAATGCCGCTGCGGACGCGGTGGCGCATGTTCGTGCTGACGAGGACGGCGGTGAACGGCTCCAGCCAGCGCGCCACCTCGAGCCGGCCCACGTCGACCGCGCGGCCGGTGACGACCAGCTCGGCGATCCGCGCGACCTCGGCCTTCGCCTCGTCGTCGTCGCCTGCGAGCAGGACGTCCTCGTCCAGCGGGTGATCGATGTCGGCGAGCGCCTTCGCGCTCAGCGTCGTGAACCCGGCCACGATCCTGGCCTCCGGGGCGGCGCGGGCGGCCAGCTCGGCCAGCGAGAGCTCCCCCGGCTCGGCGAACGCCTTGCCCTCGCGGACGCCCACGGGAGCCGCCACGCTCACGACGATCTTCCCGGCCAGCTCCGCCGCCAACTCTCGCGCCGTCGTCCTCGACGCCGGCGGGCGGCGTGCAGAGGAACACGATCTCCGCGCGCCGCGGCCTCGGCGTTCGCGACCGCCTCGCCCTGGGGATTCCGCGAGCCGATCGCGACCTCCATCCCGGCGGCGCGAAGCCGCGCGGCGAGCCCCTGCCCGAAGTCTCCCGTGCCGCCGACGAGGCCGATCACAGCGCGTCCAGGATCGCGCGGCCGACGTCGGCGCGCGTTGCGGGCTCGGCCATCACGATGGGCGCCACCATAGCCCGTAGGCCGAGCGCCTCGACCTCGGGCGCCAGTGCGGCATCCTCGGGATCGAGCACGAACGCGGACGCGAGCCCGGCGTAGAGCCGCGCCACGCCGGTCGCGCTCGCCTCGTGGCCGAGCGACGCGAGCATCCCGGCCAGCGGCCCCCGCAGCGCCCGGCCGCCGACGATCGGCGAGATCGCGACGACGCGGTCGTGCCCGCGAGACGGCCTCGGCCACGCCCGGCACGGCGAGGATCGGCTGGATCGACACGAACGGGTTCGACGGCGCGAGGAACACCGTCTCGGCGTCGCGCGATCGCCTCGAGCACGCCGGGCGCGGGCCGCGCACGACTCGGCCCCGTCGTAGCGCACGCCGAGCACCTCGTCGGCGTGGCGCCGGCCCACGAACCAGGTCTGGAAGTCGAGCTCGCCCGTCCGCGGTCACGATCTTCGTGCGCAGCCGGTCGTCCGTGGCCGGGCAAGAGCCGCACGTCCACGTCGAGCGCCGCGGTCAACCGGGCGAACGTCTCCGACAGGGGCGCGCCCTGCGCAGCGCCGCGGCGCGCACGAGGTGCAGCCCGATGTCGCGGTCGCCGAGCGTGAACCACGCCTCGCCGCCGAGCGCGCGCACCTGGTCGAGCGCCGCGTAGCGTCTCGTCCCTGACGCCCCAGCCGCGCGCCTCGTCGAGGAGCCCCGCGAGCGTGTAGAGCACCGTGTCGAGATCCGGCGAGACGTGCAGCCCGAGGAGCTCGATGTCGTCACCGACGTTGCCGATCGCCGTGACCTTCTCCGGCCCGGCCGCGCGCGCGAGCGAGTCGACGAAGCGCGAGCCGCCGAGACCGCCGCAGAGCACCGCGTAGGGACGCATGGCGGCACGCTACCGGCGCGGCCGCAATGACTTTCGTTGACACACGCGGCGCGAAGGAGAAGGATCGAGAGGCCGCGTCATGTCGTTCCTCTCGCCGCTCATCGTCAAGACCGCCGCCGCGCTCGACCGCCGCTTCGGCTGGGACCGGCTGCCGCGCTTCCTCGGCGTCTACACGGTGGCCGGCATCCGGACGCGGCTGCGGCGGGAGAACCTCTACGACACCGAGACGGTGCATCCGCCGCCTCCGCCTCCCGGCGGCGTGCCCGCGCGCTACCTGCGCGCCCGCTCGATCGACGGCACCTACAACGACCTGAGCGCGCCGCGAATGGGCTCGATCGGCTCGCGCTTCGGCCGCAACGTGCCGATCGACCGCACCTTCCCGCAGCCGGAGCCGGCGATCCTCGAGCCGAACGCGCGCACCGTCAGCCGCGAGCTCCTGACCCGCGAGCGCTTCATCCCGGCGACGACGCTGAACCTGCTCGCCGGCGCGTGGCTCCAGTTCGAGGTGCACGACTGGTTCAGCCACGGCAAGAACGAGATCGACCGCCCGTGGGAGCTTCCGCTCGCCGAGGACGACACCTGGCCCGAGCGGCCGATGCGGATTCCGCGCACGCGGCGCGACCCGACCTCCGACGACGACCCGTCGACGCCGCCGACCTACGTGACGGCCGACAGCCACTGGTGGGACGGCTCGCAGATCTACGGCTCGGACGCCGGCTTCGCGCACGCGATCCGCGCGGGCGCCGGCGGCAAGCTGCGCATCGACGAGCAGGGCCTCCTCCCCGCCGACCTCGCCGAGCACGTCGACCTCGAAGGTGTCGCGGCCAACTTCTGGCTCGGGCTCGGGCTCCTGCACACGCTCTTCTCCCTCGAGCACAACGCGATCTGCGATGCGCTCCACAAGGAGAACCCGTCGTGGACGGACGAGGATCTCTTCGACCGCGCGCGCCTGGTGAACGCGGCGCTGATCGCGAAGATCCACACGGTCGAGTGGACGCCGGCGATCGTCGCGCACCCGACCACGAAGCTCGGGATGAACGCGAACTGGTGGGGCCTCATGGGCGAGCGCTTCACGAAGAAGTTCGGCCGGATCGGCCGCAGCGAAGTGCTGAGCGGCATCCCCGGCTCGCCCACGAACCACCACTCCGCGCCGTACTCGCTGACCGAGGAGTTCGTGGCCGTCTACCGCATGCATCCGCTGCTGCCGGACGACTTCACGTTCCGCTCGCTCGCAAGCGACCAGGTCACGCACGAGCTGACCTTCCCGGACATCGGCGCGCTCCAGACCCGCGACCGTCTCATCGAGCTCGGCGTCGCGAACTCGCTCTACTCCTTCGGCGTCTCGCATCCGGGCGCGATCACGCTGCACAACTACCCGCGCTTCCTCCAGGAGCTGAAGCGCCCCGACGGGACGGCGCTCGACCTCGCGGCGGTCGACATCATGCGCACGCGCGAGCGCGGCGTCCCGCGCTACAACGACTTCCGCGAGCTGTTCCACAAGCGGCGCGTCAAGTCGTTCGAGGATCTCACGAAGAAGCCGCAGACCGCCGAGGAGCTCGAGCGCATCTACGGGGACATCGACAACCTCGATCTCATGGTCGGGCTCTACGCCGAGCCGCTGCCGCGCGGGTTCGGGTTCAGCGACACGGCCTTCCGCGTGTTCGTCCTCATGGCCTCGCGGCGGCTCAAGAGCGACCGGTTCTTCACGCGGGACTACCGGCCCGAGATCTACTCGCCGACCGGCTTCCGCTGGGTGCAGGAGACGACCATGAGCGACGTGCTCCTGCGCCACTACCCGGAGCTCGAGCCGGCGCTGCGCGGCGTCGACAACGCCTTCGCGCCCTGGAACCACGTCGCATGAGCGATGGTCCCGTCGAGATCACGCCGGGGCTCTGGAGCCTCCACCAGAAGAAGGGCGGCCGCGTCCACGCGTTCCTCTGCGACGACGGCAACGAGCTGACGCTCGTGGACACGCTCTTCGACACCGACGGCAAGCGGATCCTGGCGCTGCTCGAGCAGATCGGGAAGCAGCCCTCCGACCTGCGCAACATCGTGATCACGCACGGGCACCGCTCGCACCTGGGCGGGCTCGCTGCTTTGGCCGACGTGACCGGCGCGACCGTGCATGCGCACGCGTGGGAGGCCGACATCGTCGGCGGCGACCGCGAGGCGCAGCGCGTCAGCCTCATCCCCAGCAAGCCGCTGCGGACGTACTTCCCGTTCCAGTTCGGCTCGGCGCTCGGCCTCGGCAAGCATCCGCCGCGCAAGGTCGACCACACCGTCGCGGGCGGCGACCGCATCGGGCCGCTCCACGTGCTCGACGCCGCCGGCCACTCGCCCGGGCACCTCGCGTTCTGGTGGCCCGAGCGAAGCGCGCTGATCGCCGGCGACGCGATCGCGACCTGGCCCTCGTTCCTCCCGGGCTGGCCGTCGTTCACGCTGAACGAGCGCGAACACCGCGCCACGCTTCGCCGACTGGCCGAAATGGAGCCGGAGATCCTCACGGTCGGCCACGGCGAGCCGATCCTCTCGGGCGCACGCGCCAAGATCCGCGACCTGGTGGACGAAGTCGAAAAGTAGGAGCGCGACCGGAGGACCGCTGCGTATGCTCAGGCGGTGCTCGCGATCGTGCCGGTCAAGAGCCTCTCGGACGCCAAGACGCGGCTCGCCCCCGCCCTGGCGCCGGCCGAGCGCGAGCGGCTCGTAGTGCGAATGCTGGATGCCGTGCTTGGGGCGTGTGCGGCCGCCTCGTCTGTGCGCGATGTCCTGGTCGTGACGCCCGATCCCGTGCTGGGCCGTGGGTTCCCGGTGCTGGTGGATTCCGGTCGTGGGCCACGGGCCTGCGCTGGCCGCTGGCGCTCGCCGACCCGCGGGCTCGCGACGGCGCGGTGGTCGTGATGGCGGACTGTCCGTTCGTGACCGCCGCGTCCCTGGATGCGCTGGTCGCCGCCGCCCGGCCGTTGGCGCTCGTCGTCGCGCGCGGACGGCGGGACGAGCGCGCTCGCGCTGCGCGACCCGTCGCTGGTCGAGCCCGCGTTCGGCGTTCCGGGGAGCGCTTCGGTGACGGTGGCGAGGGCGCGCGCCGTTGGGATCGAGGCGGTGCTCGTGGACGATCCGTCGCTGGCGTTCGACGTCGACCGGCCCGCCGACCTCGAGCGGGTCTTCGCCGCATGAACCTGCTCGACCGTCCGCTCGACGATCTCCTCGCCGAGGCGCGCGCGCTGCGCGAGGAGGGCCACGGCCGCGTGGTCACGTACTCGCCGAAGGTCTTCATCCCGCTGACGAAGCTCTGCCGCGACGTGTGCCA
Organism: uncultured Actinomycetes bacterium; assembly: GCA_963760815.1. Taxonomy (GTDB): domain Bacteria; phylum Actinomycetota; class Thermoleophilia; order Gaiellales; family Gaiellaceae; genus CAVRUF01. Next base: position 891,130 of record CAVXEJ010000004.1, on the reverse strand, counting down.
CTACTGCACGTTCGCGAAGCCGCCGCGGCGCGGCGAGCGTGCGTACATGACCGCCGACGAGGTGCTCGCGGTCGCGCGGGCAGGCGCCGCCGCGGGCTGCCACGAGGCGCTCTTCACCCTCGGCGACAAGCCGGAGCTGCGCTACCGCGCCGCCCGCGAGGAGCTGGCCGAGCTCGGCTGCGAGACGACGATCGAGTACCTGGCGCGGATGTGCGAGCTCGTCCTCCGCGAGACCGGCCTCCTGCCGCACGCGAACCCCGGGCGTGATGACGCGCGACGAGATGGCGCTGCTGCGCGGCGTCTCGGTGTCGCAGGGGATCATGCTCGAGACGTCGTCGGACCGGCTGTCGGAGCACGGCGGCCCGCACTTCGGCTCGCCCGACAAGGTCCCGGCGCGGCGGCTGGAGACGATCGCGCTCGCCGGCGAGCTGCGGATCCCGTTCACGAGCGGCGTCCTGATCGGCATCGGCGAGACGCGGGCCGAGCGGCTCGATGCGCTGCTGGCGCTGCGCGACCTGCACGAGCGGCACGGCCACATCCAGGAGGTGATCGTCCAGAACTTCCGGGCCAAGCCGGACACGAAGATGGCGCTGGCGCCCGAGCCGTCGCTGCGAGGAGCTGCTGTGGACGGCGGCGGCGCGCGCGCGTGCTGCTCGGGCCGAAGATGCACATCCAGGCGCCGCCGAACCTCTCGTACGACGACTTCCCGCGCCTGCTCGAGGCGGGGATCGACGACTGGGGCGGCGTGTCGCCGGTGACGCTCGACCACGTCAATCCGGAGGCGCCGTGGCCCGAGATCGAGCGACTGCGGGCGGCGACGGAGGCGGCCGGCCTGGAGCTGGCGCCGCGGCTGGCCGTGTACCCGGAGTACATGGCCGATCTCGACCAGTGGGCCGATCCGGCCGTGGCCCGCGTGGCCCTGACCAGAGCCGATGCGAGCGGCCTGGCCCGCGAGGACGCGCTGGCACGCCGGCTCGTCCATCCCGCCGCCGGCGGGGCTCCTCTCGCGCGCGGCCGACAAACGGGAGGCACCCCCACCCCTACTGGAAACGGTACCGGGGAAGTCCGCACGTGTCAGTAACGGAAGTGGGCCGAGTTTGGGCCAATCGTTCAACACTGCCGGAGTGGGCGCGGCCAGAGAGGTCCTGGCCAAACAGGCCGAGGGGCTCGAGCTCGACGAGGACGACATCACCGCGCTCTTCGAGGCGCGCGGCCGCGAGCTCGACGGCCGTCCTCGACGCGGCCGACCGGCTTCGCCGCGAGGTCAACGGCGACACCGTCAGCTACGTCGTCACGCGGAACGTGAACTACACGAACGTCTGCTACTTCCGCTGCGGCTTCTGCGCCTTCTCGAAGGGCAAGCTCGCCGCCAACCTGCGCGGGAAGCCGTACGTCGTCACGGTCGACGAGGTCGCCCGCCGCGCGCGCGAGGCCTGGGAGCGCGGCGCGACCGAGATCTGCCTCCAGGGCGGCATCCACCCCGCCTTCACCGGCGACACCTACCTCCAGATCGCCGCCGCGGTGAAGGAGGCCGTCCCCGGGATCCACGTGCACGCGTTCTCGGCGCTCGAGGTCTGGCAGGGCGCCGCGACGCTCGAGCTCGAACTGCCCGAGATACCTGGAACGCCTCCGCGACGTCGGCCTCGCCTCGCTGCCGGGCACCGCGGCGGAGATCCTCGACGACGACGTCCGCGCCGTCCTCTGCCCGGACAAGGTCAACACGGCCCAGTGGCTCGACGTGCACGACGCCGCGCACCGCGCCGGGCTCGCCTCGACCACGACGATCATGTTCGGCTCGGTCGAGGGCCCGCGTTCCTGGGCCCGCCACCTGATCGCCCTGCGCGAGCAGCAGAAGCGCAGCGGCGGCTTCACCGAGTTCGTCCCGCTCCCGTTCGTGCACATGGAGGCGCCGATCGCGCTCAAGGGCCGCGCCCGCTCGGGCCCGACCTTCCGCGAGGCGCTCCTCATGCACGCGGTCGGCCGGCTTGCGCTGCACCCCTGGATCACGAACGTGCAGGCGTCGTGGGTGAAGCTCGGGATCGCCGGCGCGCAGGCCGCGCTCCGGTCGGGCGCGAACGACCTCGGCGGGACGCTCATGAACGAGTCGATCTCCCGCGCCGCCGGGGCCGAGCACGGACAGGAGCTCCCGCCCGAGGCGATGGAGCAGGCGATCCGCGCGATCGGCCGCACCCCGCGCCAGCGGACGACGCTCTACGGCACGCCCGACGCCGAGCGAACCCGCGCGTCGTTCGGTGCACCGCCGCTCTCCGAGCCGCTCAATCCGAGCGTGAACGACGCGAATCTGCAGCGCCCGCAGCGACTCGTCAGGCCCGGGCTGGCCGTGCGCTAGCTGCCGAAACCGCGGCTAGCCCACTCCGCACGCGCTTACCTGGTTGCACGATCCGATCGTGCCTGCCTGGCCGGCAAACCCGGATACGCCGGGATTCCCGTCGCCTGCCGCTGCGCCGCCCTGGCCGCCGGCTCCCCCGGTTCCGAGGGTGAACGCGTTCGCCGACTGCGTGACGGTGCCCTGGAGCGAGTACACGAGGAACGAGAATCCTCCGGCTCCGCCGCCACCGCCGCCGCTGTGGCCGCCGTGCCCGCCAAGGCCGCCCATTCCGGCCGGGTCGGTGCCGGGGTGAAGGCCGCCCTGCCCGCCGGCGCCGCCGGGCTGGCCGAGACCGCCCGCGCCGCCCTGACCTCCGTCGCCGCCCGCGCCGCCGACGAGGACGCTGTTCGTGATCGTCACCGTGGAGGAGCGGACGAAGACGCCGAACGACCCGCCTCCGCCGAATCCACCGCCGCCCGACACGGTTGCGCGCGCGCCTCCGGCACCTCCTCCGCCGCCGCCGGCGCCCCACGCGTCGGTGCCCTCGTCACAGCCGCCGCCGCCACCACCGCCGCCGCCTCCTCCGCCGTCGAGCCCGAGGCTGCCTGTACCGCCGCCGTTTCCGACCCAGAATCCGTTCACGAGATGCGAGCCCGATCCCGCCACCCCGGCGGAACCGTTCGAGATCCGTCCGGGAAGCCCGTTTCCGCCCGGCGTCCCGCTGCCTCCGTTGCAGCCGGAGATGTTCGCGGGGCCCGCTGCGCCACCGATCCCGTACACGGCGGCGAGCGCGACCGGAGCGTTGCCTCCCGCGTCGCCCGACGTGGCGGTGAGCATGAACGGGCAGCTGGTATCCATCTCTCCGCCGGCTCCGCCCCCGCCGCCCTCGGCGACACCGCCGGCGACTGCTGCGTTGACACCGGCCGCTCCCCCCGCTCCGTGGCTCGACCCGTCGCAGTCGGTCTGCTCGGCGCCGTTCCCGCCCGGGAGCGGAGTGGCCGGAGCCACCTGCGACGCGTTCGTGCCGGGCGTCCCGGGTGAGCCGTCCGCGCCGTCGCCGGCCTCGACGATCACGCCGGAGAGCGTGATGGGCCCGCTCGAGTCCTCGACGACGACGCCGTAGGTGCTCGCTCCGGCGGTTCCGGCGTTCGCGCCGGCGATGCGCACGTCGGCGAGCAGAGTCGCGACCGCGATCGAGCTCGCGCGCACGGCGATGTACTGGCCGTTCGCGCCGTCGGGCCCGCCGGTGATCGTGACCGACTGGTTCGCGCCCGTGGTAGCCGCGCTTCGCGCGAAGGTGAAGCTGAATCCGCCGTAGATGCTGATCCCAGCGGCGAGGACGACCGGCCCCGCGTACGTGCCTGCGGCGAGGTAGACGTCGCGTTTGGTCTGTGCACCGGCCTCCTGGAGCGCGATCTGCGGCGTCTGGCACGGGGTCAGGCGTCCACCGCAGCCGGGCGTGTTCGCGCCGCTCGGCGACACGAAGATCGCGAGCGCGGCGTCCCCGTCGATGCCGTCGCAGTTCGTGTCGGCGAACGCGCCGTCCGGCACGTCGGCCGCGCCCGGATGGATCGAGCCGCTGTCGGGCGCGCAGTCCGCGGGGGACGGATACCCGTCGCCGTCGCGGTCGCGCCCGTGCGCAAGCGTCTTCGCGAACGCCTGCTTGCGGGCCTGGTTTCCGGCCCGGTCGCGCACCGGCTTGGACTTCGTTCGCGCGTACTTGACCTTCGGCTTCGCGGCGTAGTCCGCCGCGCCCTTCTCCGCCACCTTCACGAGCACGGCCTTGCCGCTCGCCGCTCCGACCCTCGTGACCTTGTAGCCGGCGACGGCGAGCGGAAACGGCTTCTTCGTGTCCTTCGAATGCCGGATCTTCTCGGAGAAGGTCACGAGCACCCCGTCCGCGCGGCCGTCGTGATCCGCGTCCTGCATCACCGCCGAGGTGATCTTGGGCGCCTTTCGGTCCGCGGCCGGCGCGGCCGAAGGGACGAGCAGAAACGCGAGGAGCGCCAACGCCAAGCAACGAAACATCGCTCGACGGTAGCGCCCCGAAGGCGCGTGTTCAATGGCGCTTGCTCAGTACCACTTGCCTTTCGCGAACCCGCCGAACGCGAGCAGCCCGATCAGCCCGACGATGATCCCGATCCACGTGTAGCCGAGCACGAGCAGGACGATCCCGATGATGACGAGCACGCCTCCGAGTCCCAGACCAGCCATGTCCCCTCCCCGTCGTTGACGGGACGGACTTACCCGACGAGCCGCTCGCCGAATCGCGCCCGCGGGACGAACTGCCCGACGCCCGGCGACGCGACCAACTCGCCGTTCTCCACGAGGACGTTGCCGCGCAGGAGGACGATCTCCGGCGAGCCCGTCACCTCGGTGCCCTCGTAGAGGTTGTAGTCCGACTTCGAGTGCTGCGTCGCGGCCGAGAGCGTGACCTTCTTCTCGGGATCGAACACGACGATGTCGGCGTCGGAGCCGACGGCGATCGTGCCCTTGCGCGGGTAGAGGCCGAACAGCTTCGCGGGGTTCGTGCAGAGGAGCGCCACCATCCGGTTCAGATCGATCCGCCCGGCGCGTACGCCGAACTCGTGGATCATGTGGAGCCGATTCTCGAGCCCCGGCCCGCCGTTCGGGATCTTCGAGAAGTCGTCGCGGCCCATCGTCTTCTGGCCGTCCCACAGGAACGCGCAGTGATCGGTCGAGATCGCCGAGAGGGCGTCGGTGCGCACCGCGTTCCACAGGACGTCCCAGTTCGACTTGTCGCGCACGGGCGGCGAGTAGACGTACTTGGCGCCCTCGAAGTCCGGCTTCGCGATGTCGTCGAGCGAGTTGAAGAAGTACTGCGTGCACGTCTCGCCCCAGACGTCCCAGCCCTGCTCACGGGCGCGGGCGATCGGCTCGACCGCCTCCTTGCAGGTCACGTGGACGACGTAGAGCGGCGCGCCGGCCAGATGCGCGAGCTGGATCGCCCGGTTCGTCGCCTCGCCCTCGGCCTCCGGCGGCCGCGTGAGCGCGTGGTAGAGCGGCTCGGTGTTCCCGGCCGCGAGCGCCTGGCTTGACAAGAACGTCGATGACGTCGCCGTTCTCGGCATGAACCATGATCAGCGCGCCGCACTCGGCGGCCGCCTCCATCGTCTTGAAGAGCGTCTCGTCGTCGACCATGAGCGCGCCCTTGTAGGCCATGAAGAGCTTGAACGACGTGACGCCCTGGTCGACGAGCGCGGCCAGATCCTCGAGCGTGCCGCCCTCGTCCAGGTCGGTCACGGCCATGTGGTAGCCCATGTCGATCACCTGCTTGCCGGCGGCCTTGGCCTTCCACTCGTCGAGCGCGGCGCCGAACGTGGAGCCGTGCGGCTGGATGACGAAGTCGACGTGGCAGGTCGTCCCGCCGAACGCGGCCGCGGTCTGGCCGGACTCGACGTCGTCGATCGTGACCGTGCCGCCGAACGGCATGTCCAGGTGCGTGTGCGGGTCGACGCAGCCCGGGAGCACGTACTTTCCGGACGCGTCGATCGTGCGGTCGGCCTCCACGTCGAGGGACGAGCCGATGAGCGCGATTCGCTCGCCGTCGACCAGCACGTCGCCGACCGTGTCGTCGGTCGCCGTGATGATCCGTCCGCCCTTGATCAGGATCCGCATAGCGTCAGCTCTGAGGATACGCTGCGCGCCAATGCCGCTCCAACCGGGCCGCACCGTCGACGAGCTCCGCGAGCTGCGCGAGCTGACCGGAAATGCCGACGGCGCCCAGCGTGTCGCCTGGACCGAGACCTGGGCGACGGCGCGCGAATGGATGCAGGGCAAGCTCGCCGATTCGCCGCGTCGAGCACGAGTTCGACGAGGCCGGAAACCAGTGGTGGACGCTGCGCGGCGCGAGCGAGCGCGAGGTTCTCATCGGCGGGCACCTCGACTCCGTCCCCAACGGCGGCTGGCTCGACGGCGCGCTGAACGTGGTCGCGGGCTCCGAGGTCCTGCGCCGCCTCGCCGAGGAGGGCGAGCCCGCGGTGACCGTCCGCCTCGTGAGCTGGGCCGACGAGGAGGGCGCGCGCTTCGGGCGCTCGCTGTTCGGCTCGAGCGCCGCCTCCGGGACGATGGACGACCAGGCCGAGCTGCGGGAGCGCCGCGACGCGGACGGGATCTCGCTCCCCGACGCGGTCGGCGCGTACGGCGTCGATCTCGACACGGCGCTCGACGCGCGGCGCCAGCTCGAGAACGCGGCTGCCTACCTGGAGCTGCACATCGAGCAGGGCCCGGTCTTGGAGTCGATGGATCTCCCGCTCGGCGTCGTGCTCGGCACGTTCGGGGTCGAGCGGCACCTGATCACGTGGACGGGCCAGGCTGCGCACGCCGGCTCGACGCCGATGGACAAGCGCCGCGACGCGCTCGCCGGCGCTGCCAAGCTCGCGCTCTCGCTGCGGGAGATCGCGGCCGCGGCGGGCGGAGCCGCGGTCTGCACCTCGGGCGGCGTCGTCTGCAAGCCGGGGATCGTCACCTCGGTCGTCGAGACCGCGGAGCAGCTCCTCGACCAGCGCGCGCTCGACCTCGCGACGCTCGAGTCGATGCTCGCCGACGCGAAGGACGCGCAGCGAGCGCTACGCCGCCGAGGAGGACATCGAGGTCGCGTGGGACCGCATCTGGCGGATCGACCCGATCCTCTTCGACGAGGCGCTGATCGAGCTCGCGGACGAGTCGGTGCGCGAGGTCTCGGGCACGTCGCACCGCCTGCCGAGCGGCCCGCTGCACGACGCGGCCGAGGTCGCCCGCGCCGGCGTCCCGACCGTGATGCTGTTCGTCCAGAGCCTGCGCGGCCTCTCGCACACGAAGCTCGAGGACACGAAGCCGGAGCACCTCGAGCTCGCCGTCCAGGCACTCGACCGGCTGGCGGACAAGACGATCGCGCGCGTCGCAGCCGGTTAGCCGACCCCCTCGGCCTTCCGCACGTCCATTCGAGCCGTGCCCCGTTGCCAAGTTGCAGACTGCAACTAGCTCGGGGAACGCCGCATGGAAAGGGCAGATTCGACGGATCGGGCGGGGAATCTTCTACCCGAACGCTCAGATCCTTCGCGCCACCACCCGCCTGGAGTCAGCGCGAGGCTCAGGTGCGAACGGAAGCGGGCGAGCGTGACGTTCACGCCCGCCTGGAACGGGATCATCGCGCCGGCCACGATCGCGAGGCTGAGGGCGCCCCAAATTGCCACGTTTCCGGATTCGGGGAACAATGGCGGCTTCCTCGCCATCGACAACGGGGGCCTCATGCTCACGTTCGGCGTCACCGTTCTTCCGGATCCGCCCTACACCCGGCTGCTCGAGCTCATGTCGCTCGCCGAAGACCACGGCTTCGACAACGGCTGGACGTACGACTCGCACATCCTCTGGCACGAGTCGTATCCGCTCCTCGCGCTCGCGGCCGACCGCACCTCCACCCTGAAGCTCGGTCACTGCGTGACCAACCCGGGGATCCGCGACCCGACGATCACGGCCAGCTACTACGCAACGCTGCACGAGATCTCCGACGGCCGCGCGGTGATGGGGATCGGCCGCGGCGACTCGTCGCGTCGCGTAGTCGGCCTGAAGCCGGTGAGGGTCGCGGAGTTCGAGGCGGCCCTGCGGATGATGAAGGACCTGATGAACGGCCGGCCGGTCGTCTGGAACGAGAAGGAGCTCCAGCTCGGGTGGGTGCGATCCGAGCTGCCCGACATCGAGATGTTCGTCGCCGGCTATGGCCCGAAGGCCCTGGCCGTCGCGGGACGCGTCGGCGACGGCGTGATCATCCAGCTCGCCGATCCCGAGATCATCGGCTGGATCATGGACACGGCCCGCGCGGCCGCCGTTGAGGACGGCCGTGACCCGGCCGCGCTCAAGTGCCACGTCTGCGCGCCGAGCCACATCTCGGACGACATCGCCGACGCGCGCAACCAGGTGCGGTGGTTCCCGGCGATGGTCTCGAACCACGTGATGGACCTGATCGAGCGCTACGGCTTCGAGTCCGAGATCCCCGCCGCGCTGACCGAGTTCGTGAAGGCGCGGAAGTTCTACGACTACAAGGACCACTCGCGCGTCGGCGCCGCTCACGGCGAGTTCGTGACCGACGACATCTGCGACCGGTTCTGCGTCCTCGGCACGCCCGAGCAGGCGACCCAGAAGCTGAAGGAGCTCGAGGGGATCGGCGTCGACCATTTCAACGTGTACCTCATGACGCACGGCCAGGAGGAGACGCTCGCGTCCTACCGCGACTCGATCCTCCCGGCGTTCAGGTCAGCCTGACCGGCTCGCGAAGGCGCTCGCGGTTGCGCGTCGCGTAGACGGCGACCGCAGCCGGAACGAGCACCAGCCCGCCCGCGAGCCCGAACACGTCGGCCGGGTTGAACGCGAACGCGCCGGCGACGAGCGGATTCGGCACGCCCGCCGGCCAGAGCGCGAGCGAGGCGAGGTTCGCGAGCGCTCCTCCCAGGAGGACACCGCCCGCTGCGGCGACGAGACGCGACCCGGTCGCGAGCAGCGCCGCGGCCCAGGGAATCGAGCAGGCGGCGACGAGCACATACAGGCCGGAGCGCTCGTGGAAGTACGTCGTCGGCGTGCCCGCTTTCACGGCGAGGTCGACCGCCACGGCCGCGAGGGCGATGCCGAGGAGCAGGAGTGCGCGCTGGGCCACGGCGCGATTCTCCCCCACGCGTCAAGATGGGCGCGTGCCCGACCGACCCCGCCCGCTCGACGCCCGCGTGCTGCCGCGCTTCTCCGGTGTGCGCACGTTCGCGCGGCTGCCGCACACGACCGACCTCGAGGGCGTCGACGTCGCCGTGGTCGGGATCCCGTTCGACACCGGCACGTCCTTCCGCCCGGGCGCGCGGTTCGGGCCCGAGGGAATCCGCTCGGCGTCGGCGCTGCTTCGCCCGTACAACCCGGTCTGGGGGATCGACCTGATCGAGGCGCTCGCGATCGTCGACTACGGCGACGTGCCGGTCGCACCCGGCGACACGATCGAGACGTACAAGCGCGTCGAGGCGGCGCTCGAGCCGATCGTCGCGGCGGGCGTCCTCCCGCTCGGCCTCGGTGGCGACCACTCGGTCACGCTGGCCGAGCTGCGGGTGCTGGCGCGGCGCTACGGCCCGCTGGCGGTGGTGCAGCTCGACTCGCACACGGACACCTGGGACGAGTACTTCGGCCAGAAGTTCTTCCACGGGACGACGTTCCTGCGCGCGGTCGAGGAGGGGATCGTCGATGCGAGCGCGTCGGTGCAGGCCGGGATGCGCGGGACCGTCTACGGCCCCGACGACCTGGGCGGCGCGCGCGAGCTCGGCTTCACCGTTTTGGCGGCTGAGGAGCTGCGCGCGCTCGGGCCAGAGGCGTTCGGGGCGCTCGTGCGCAAGCGCGTGGGCGAGCGGCCGCTCTTCCTGAGCTTCGACGTGGACTTCCTCGACCCGTCGGTCGCGCCCGGGACCGGGACGCCGGAGATCGGCGGCTTCTCGTCGGCCGAGGCGCTCGCGTTCCTGCGGGCCCTGAAGGGGATGCGCCTCACCGGGGCCGATGTTGTCGAGGTCGCGCCGGCTTACGACAGCCCCGGCCAGCAGACCTCGATCCTGGCCGCGAACGTCGTCTGGGAGCTGCTCGCGCTCCATGCGAGCGGGTCGTGATGCTGACGCGGCGCCCAATGACCGCCGAGGAGATCGCGGCCTTCGCGGTCTCCCAGGAGGCGGTGTACGCGGACGACATCGAGCGGCACGCAGGCTGGACGCGCGCCGACGCCGAGGCCAAGGCCAAGCGGGACATGGCGGCCACGCTGCCCGGCGGCGCGTTGCAGCCGGGCCACTCGCTGCTCGTGCTCGAGCTCGAGGGCGAGCGGGTCGGAGAGATGTGGCTGCGTGAGTTCGAGCGCGGCCTGTGGCTCTACTGGGTCTTCATCGTCCCCGAGCGGCGCGGGCAGGGGCTCGGCCGTGAGGCGATGGCGATCGTGGAGGACGAGGCCCGGCGGCTCGGCCACTCGACGATCGAGCTCAACGTCTTCGGCGGCAACGAGACCGCGCGCTCGCTCTACCGCTCGCTCGGCTACGGCGAGGAGGCCGTGGTCATGTCGAAGCGCGTCTGAGTCGTAACAGCGCTGCGCGAATTTCGGCACAAACCGCGCAAGACACGCGCGGATTTCCGGATTAGGCTGGATGCCGAGTAGGCGGGTGGGATGGGAACCCGAGGTTAGACGGGCGCGTCTGGCAGTTAATAGAGGGGTACGCTGTCCGGGAGACGACGAGGGAGGCGCCATGAGCGAGGTCATCGACGCACCGTCGCCCGCGCAGGGCGACTCGAGCGAGCCGAAGCGGATCAGCCACTGGATCGGTGGCCGGATCGTCGCCGGCGATTCGGGCCGCAGCGGTCCCGTCTACAACCCCGCAACCGGCGAGCAGACCGGTGCCGTCGACTTTGCGAGCGTCGAGGAGGTCGATCGCGCCGTCGCGACCGCGCGCGACGCCTTTCCCGCCTGGCGTGCTCTGTCGCTGGCCAAGCGCGCCGAGCTCATGTTCGCGATCCGCGAGCTTGTCCACACGCACAAGCTGGACATCGCCCGCTTCCTGACGCTCGAGCATGGCAAGGTGCTCTCCGACGCGGCCGGCGAAGTGACGCGCGGCCTCGAAGTGATCGAGCACGCCTGCGGCATCCCGACACTCCTCCAGGGCCGCTTCTCCGAGCAGGTTTCGACCGGGATCGACGTGTATTCGATCCGCCAGCCGCTCGGGGTTTGCGCCGGGATCACGCCGTTCAACTTCCCCGCAATGGTGCCCATGTGGATGTGGGCGCCGGCCATCGCGTGCGGCAACACGTTCGTGCTGAAGCCGTCGGAGAAGGATCCGTCGTCGTCGCTCTTCGTCGCGGAGCTGCTTCGCGAGGCCGGCGTGCCCGACGGCGTCTTCAACGTCATCCAGGGCGACCGGGTCGCGGTCGAGCGGCTGCTCGAGCACCCGGACATCGCGGCCGTGAGCTTCGTCGGCTCGACGCCGATCGCGAAGTTCATCTACGAAACCGGCGCGAAGAACGGCAAGCGCGTCCAGGCGCTCGGCGGAGCCAAGAACCACATGATCGTCCTCCCGGACGCCGACGTGGACATGGCCGCCGACGCCGCCGTGAGCGCCGCATACGGCTCGGCCGGCGAGCGCTGCATGGCCGTCTCCGTGGTGGTCGCGGTCGGCGATGTCGGAGACAAGCTGGTCAGCGCGATCGCAGAACGGCTCCCGAAGGTGAAGGTGGGCAACGGCCTCGAGCCGGACTCCGAGATGGGGCCGCTCGTGACCCGCGAGCATCGCGACAAGGTCGCGTCGTACCTGGAGAGCGGTAGCGAGCAGGGCGCAACGGTCGTCGCAGACGGGCGCGAGCTCGAGGTGGACGGCGACGGGTTCTTCCTCGGCGTCTCGCTGCTCGACCACGTGAAGCCCGAGATGGATGCATACCGCGACGAGATCTTCGGGCCGGTGCTTTCGGTGGTACGGGTCGACTCGTATGACGACGCCGTGCAGCTCGCGAACGACAATCCGTACGGGAACGGCGTGGCCATCTTCACGCGCGACGGCGGCGCCGCCCGGCGCTTCCAGTTCGAGATCGGCGCGGGCATGGTCGGCATCAACGTCCCGATCCCGGTGCCGGTCGCGTACTACTCGTTCGGCGGCTGGAAGTCGTCCCTCTTCGGCGACTCGCACGTGTACGGGCCCGAGGGGATCAACTTCTACACCCGCGGCAAGGTGGTCACGAGCCGCTGGCCCGATCCGGCGACGAGCACCGTCGATCTCGGGTTCCCGCAGACGCGCTAGTCCTGCCTCGCGCTCGCGTCTGCTGGGTGGCATACCCCCACCCTGATTCAAATGCTACCGCCGAAATGCGCACGTGTCTGTCGCCGAATCGTGCCGGTTTCGTGCCAATCGATCGGCACCGGCTCCAACCGGCGTACGCTCGTCGCATCCGGTCGCTGGCCCTCATCCTCGCCCTCACCGGCGCCGCGCTCGCGCTCGCCGGCTGCACCGCCGCCAACGAGTCCACCGGCGGGACGAGCGCACGCGTCGAGCGCGTGGTCGACGGCGACACGATCCGCCTCACGGACGGCCGCCGCATCCGGCTCGTGCAGATCGACGCGCCCGAGGTGAGCGACGGCGAGTGCTACGCGGACGAAGCGACCGCAGCGCTCAGACGCCTCACGCCGCCCGGGACGCAGGTGCAGCTCGAGTCCGACCCCGCGCTCGACGACCACGACCGTTTCGGACGCCTGCTCCGCTACGTCATCGCCGACGGCGACAACGTGAACCTCCAGCTCGTCGAGGACGGCGCGGCGAGCGTCTGGTTCTTCGACGGCGACCGCGGCCGCTACGCCGGGCGCTTCCTCGCGGCGGCGACAGCGGCACGGGCGGAAAACAGAGGTCTCTGGCGCGCCTGCCCGGGCACGCGCCTCGATCCGTCGCACGGGGTTGAGACCGGCTAGCCGGCGACCGGCTGGAACGACCCGGCGCGGTACACCTGGCCGGGCAGCTCCCGCCCGAGGACGCCCTCGAGCCACGTGGCGACGGCGATCAGCGCGTCCAGGTCGACCCCGGTTTCGACGCCCTCGCCGTGCAGGAGGTAGATCAGATCCTCGGTCGCGATGTTCCCGGTCGCTCGCGGCGCGAACGGGCAGCCGCCGATGCCGCCGACCGACGCGTCGAAGATCGTCGCGCCCCACTCGAGCGCCGCCCAGGCGTTCGCGAACCCTGTGGCGCGCGTGTTGTGGAGATGGACGCCGACCGGCCGCGCGAACTTGACCCCGGCGACGACCATCGAGCGCACCTGCGTCGGAACCGCGACGCCGATCGTGTCCGCAAAGACGATCTCGTCGGCGCCGAGCGTGACCGCCTCCTCGGCGAGGCCGAGCACCTTCGCGGGATCGACCGCGCCCTCGAACGGGCAGCCGAACGCCACCGAGATCGACACCGTGCTCGGAACCCCGTCGGCCTTGGCCCGGGCGAGCACGCGCGCCGCGGTCGCGAGGGACTCGTCCACGGTCTGGTTCGCGTTGCGCTGGTTGAACGAGTCCGTGGCCGCGAAGGTCAGGTGGACGCGCTCCAGGTCGGTCTCGCGCAGCCGGTCGTAGCCGCGCTCGTTCAGGACGAGCCCGGCGAACTCGACGCCCTCGCGGCGGACGATGCCGTTGACGACCTCCTCCGGCCCGGCCATCGCGGGCATCTTGGCCGGGTTCACGAAACTGACCGCCTCGATCCGCTGAAGGCCCGTCGACGCCAGCAGGTTCACCAACTCGGCGCGAACCTCCGGCGCAAGGGTCAGCGCTTCGTTTTGGAGACCGTCGCGCGGCCCCACGTCGCAAACGGTCACCCGCATGCTCCTTAGGATACGGCCGTGCCGAGGATTCCCGTCTTCTCCGCCCAGGCCGTCTACGCGGGCCTCGGCCACGGTGCCGCGGTCGACACGGTGCGCCGCGCGTTCGTCGAGCACGCGGGCGGCACATGGACGATGCCGTCCAAGGTCTATCTCGACGCCGCGCCCGACGGGGACTTCCGCGCCATGCCGGCGGGCGGAGGCGGCTACGCAGTGCTCAAGTGGGTCACGTCCTTCCCGGGCAATCCCGCGCGGTCACTCCCGACCGTCAGCGGCGTCGTGCTCCTCTCGGACGCGTCCACCGGAGAGCTGCGGGCGATGCTGGACGCCGGCGCGGTCACCGCGCTGCGAACCGGCGCCGCCGCGGTCTTGGCCGCGGAGACGCTCGCCCGTCCGACCGTCGCCGCCGCGTCGGTCGTCGGCTGTGGCGTGAACGGACGAGCCGTCGCACGCGCGTTCCTCGAGCGCGAGCGCGACGTGCTCCTCTACGACGCCCTTCCCGGCCAGGCCGAGCGCGCCGCCGAGGAGCTGGGCGAGCGCACCTCCGTCGCGCGCGATCTCGCCGAGGCGCTCGCCGCCGACATCGTCGTCACGGTCACGCCCGGCCGCGAGATCCTGTTCAACGACGGCGAGCTTCATGCGGGCCAGCACGTGAGCCTCATGGGCGCCGACGGTCCGGGCAAGGCCGAGATCGCGGTCGGCGAGCTGCTCCGCGCCCGCGTCGTGTGCGACGAGTGGGAGCAGGCGAGCCACAACGGCGACCTCGGGCGCGCCGTCGACGAGGGACGCCTAAGCCGTGACGACGTCGCCGAGCTCGGCCCGGTGCTGCTCGGCCTTCAGCCCGGACGCACGGACGAGCACCAGATCACAGTCTTCGACTCGACCGGCCTGGCGGTGCAGGATCTCGCGGTTGCGATCGCCGTCTACGAGCGCGCCGTCGAGTCGGGCGTGCAGCTTCCGACGATCGATCTCTGAGAACCGACGGGATGGGGGGGCAAGTCATGGCCGAACATGCGGTGGTGATCGCCGGAGGAGGCCCGACCGGGCTGATGCTGACGGCCGAGCTGGCGCTGGCAGGCGTCGACGTCGTCGTCGTCGAGCGGCGGCCGAGCCAGGACCTCCCCGGCTCGCGGGCCGGCGGTCTGCACTCACGCACGATCGAGATCCTCGATCAGCGCGGAATCGCCGACCGGTTCCTCTCGGAGGGCCAGGTCGCCCAGGTCGGGCAGTTCTCCGGGGTCCCCTTGGCTATAGACGATTTCCCCACCCGGCATCCCTACTCGCTCGGGCTATGGCAGAACCACATCGAGCGCATCCTGGCCGGCTGGGTCGGCGAGCTGGGCGTGCGGATCGACTACGGCGCGGAAGTCACGGGGTTCGCCCAGGACGACACGGGCGTCGACGTCGCGCTGTCCGACGGCCGGACGCTCCGGGCGGAGTATCTCGTGGGATGCGACGGAGGACGCAGCCTGATCCGCAAGGAAGCCGGGATCGAGTTCCCCGGCTGGGATCCGACGACCAGCGCCCTGATCGCCGAGGCCGAGCTGGCCGAGGAGCCGGAATGGGGCATGCGCCAGGACGCCCTCGGCACCCATGGCCTCGGCAGGGTGGAGTATGAGATCCGCGACGGCGAAATCGTCTACGCGGACAGCGGGCCCGTCCGTGTCATGGTGACCGAGCGGCACATCGGATCCGCGAGCGAACCTACTCTGCGGGACCTCAGCCAGGGGCTCATCGCCGTCTACGGAACCGACTACGGGATCCACAGTCCCACCTGGATCTCCAGGTTCACCGACATGACCCGGCAGGCCGCGGCCTACCGCGACAGACGCGTTTTTCTGGCCGGCGACGCCGCGCACGTGCATTCACCGGATGGTGGACAGGGCCTTCAGACCGGCGTGCAGGATGCGGTGAATCTGGGCTGGAAGCTCGCCCAGGTGGTCAACCGGACCTCCCCGGAAAGCCTCCTCGACACCTACCACGCCGAGCGTCACCCGGTCACTGCCCGCGTGCTGCGCATCACGATGGCGCACGTCGCGCTCCGCCGCCCGGACGACCGCACGGTGGCGTTGCGCGAGACCATCGCCGAGCTCCTCGAGGCGGACGAGCCTCGCAGGAGATTCGCCGCGACGATGCTCGGCCTGGACATCCACTACAACCTCGGCGAGGGACATCCGCTGCTCGGACGCCGCATGCCCGATCTCGATCTCGTCACCGCCGACGGCCCGCGACGGGTCTTCACATTGCTGCATGAGGCCCGGCCGGTGCTTCTCAACCTCGGCGAGCCCGGCGGCTTCGACATCGCTCCCTGGGCGGATCGGGTTCAGCTGATCGACGCCGAGTACGCCGGTGAGTGGGAACTTCCGGCGCTCGGTGCGGTCTCTCCTCCGGCCGCCGTGTTGATTCGACCTGACGGGTATGTCGCGTGGGTTGGAGACACAACCCAGCTGGGGCTCACCGACGCGCTGACCACCTGGTTCGGACCGCCTGCCGCGGCGTGAAGCGGGCTCGGCTAGCTGCCGAGTTCCTGGCAGGCCGGCTCGTCCTGGAACGCGGCGTCGAGATCGTCGCTTCCGGCGCTCTCCTGCAGCTCGTTCAGCCCCGTCTGGATCTCCGAGCCGGCCGCCTCCATCGCCGTGGCGATCTGCTGAGCGCCCTCGACGAACTGGGCCGGATCGTCTGACAGCCCGGCCGCCGTGGTCCGAACCTCCTCGAGCGCGGTGTTGAACCCCGAAAGAACCTCGAGGAAGTCGTCCGCGAGCTGCTCGCCGTTGTCGATGTCCGGGCTACCGGCGTCCTCGATCTCGGAGAGCATCTGGTCGGTGCGCTCGATGGCGTCGTCGACGAAGGCGACGAGCCGCTCGCGCACGTCATCGATGCTCGACGCTCCCGACATCGTGTCTTGGAGCGAGTCGCTCTGCGTGCCGATGTCGTCCATCCAGATGGAAGCCGCGCCGCAGATGTCCGCGGCCCAGGTCTCGGGGCTCGCGGCGCTCCCGGAGGACCCACTGTCGCCGCCGCCGCAGCCGGACGCCACGGCCAGCGCCGCAGTCACGAGCGCGAGTGCCAGCACCTTCACCACGGAGGCGACTCTATGGCGCGGCGAGGACGGCGCTAGCCGCGCTCGGCCGGGAGCTCGCGGGCGATCCAGTCGCTCCACGAGCCGGGATAGAGCTTCGCGTCGTCGCGGCCGGCCCGCTGGAGCGCCAGGAGGTCGGCCGACGCGGTGATGCCCGAGCCGCAGTAGACGACGATCTCGTCCGCCTCGAGGATCTCCTCCGGGATTCCTGTGAGCCCCACCGACGGCAGGTTGACCGCGCCGGGGATGCGGCCCGCGACCGGGTCGATCGGCTCGGTCTCACCGCGGTAGCGCTCGGCGGCGCGGGCGTCGACGACGACTAGGCCTGGCTCGCCGAGTCGCTCCGACAGTTCGTCCGCTTCGACCGTGTCGCCCGAACGAACCGCCGGAACGAACTCCGCCGCCGCGATCTCCTCCTCCCCGGAGCGCAGCGGCCCGATCCACGCGCCGATCCCGCCGTCGAGCACCGCGACGTCCTCGTGCCCGAAGTGGCGCAGCAGCCACCACAGCCGGGCAGCGCCGCCCGACGTGCCCTGGTCGTACGCGACCACGAAGACGCCCGGCCCGATGCCCGCGAGTCCGGCGGCACGGGCGAAATCCTCCTCAGCGGGCAGCGGATGGCGTCCACCGGGCCCCGCCGGAGAAAGCGCCGGCGCCGAGAGATCGCGCTCCACGTCGAGGAACGACGCGCCGGGAATGTGGCCCTCGAGGTACAGCTCGCGCCCACGCGCCGGGTTCGCGAGCTCCCAGCGGCAGTCGACAAACTGGTACCTCACGCGACCAGACCCGCTCCCAAAGCCGAGACGCGCAGCGCGAGCACCTGCGTCTTCGGGAACCGCGCCTCGAGCTCGGCCGCGCAGTTGCCGGCCTCGCCGGAGCGCGCCCACACGATCACCGTCGGGCCCGAGCCGGAGAGCGTCACCCCCGCTGCGCCCTGGGGAACATCTGCGCGGATCGCGTCGAGGAGCGGCGCGTTCTTGGCGCGGTACGGCTCGTGGAGCCGGTCGGCGAACGCCGCCGAGAGCAGATCCTTGTCACCCGAGGCGAGCCCGGCGCCGAGCAGCGCCGCGCGTCCGGCCGTGAACGTCGCGTCCTCGTGGGCGATCGCCGCGGGGAGAGCGGCGCGCGCCGTGGCGGTCGCGACCCGCGCGTCGGGCACGACGGCGACCGGCTCGAACGGCACCGAGTCGGCCACGCGCCGCACGTTGCCGTCCCACGTGAGGCAGGCGCCGCCGGCCAAAACGGCCGCGAGGTTGTCGGCGTGACCCTCGAGCGGAAGCCCGAGCCCGAGCAGTTCCTCGGGATCGGTCTCGCGGCCCGCGACCGTCGCGCCCGGCGACGAGCCCGAGCGCGATCGCCGCGGCGCTCGACCCGAGACCGCGCGCCAGCGGAATGCGGTTCAGGAACCGGAACGCGTGGCCCTCGACCGGCGCGAGCAGCGCGAACGCCCGCAGCGCCAGGTGCTCCGCGTCGCGCGGAAGCTCGTCCGCTCCCTCCCCGGCGATCTCGACGCCGGCGCCGTCGGTGACCTCGAGCTCGTTCCAGAGATCGAGCGCACACGCGGCGCAGTCGAACCCCGGGCCGAGGTTGGCGGTGCTCGCCGGCGCGCGGAAGATCACGCGGCAGCCGCCGCGATCGAGTCCGGATCGGGATCGACGGCCACCGCCTCGCCGCCGAGCCGCGCGACCGCTTCCGGATCCTTGAGCCCGTGGCCCGTGATCACGCAGACGACCCGCGAGCCGGCGGGCGGAGGCTCGCGCAGCACCGCGGCCACCCCGGCAGCCGAGGCGGGCTCGGCGAACACGCCCTCGTCGCGGGCGAGGTCGCGCCAGGCGGCGAGGATCTCCTCGTCCGAGAGCTCGATCACGCGACCGCCCGACTCGGCGAGCGCGCGCTCGACTCCCGCGACGTGCGCGGGCGCCGCGATACGGATCGCCGACGCGGCCGTCCCCGACCGGTCGGATGCAGCCGCCGCGACGAGCACCGGCATCGACCCGGCCTCGCGGAAACCGAGCGCGTACGCGCAGGTGTTGCCGCCGCCGCCGTAGGGCAGCGCGAGCACGTCGGGCGCGGCGCCGAGCTCTTCGACCAGCTCGAACGCGGCCGTCTTCTGGCCTTCGAGGCGATACGGGTTGAGCGAGTTCACGAGCACGTGCGTGCCGCGCGAGGCCAGCTCGCGGGCGGCGTCGAGCGCCTGGTCGAACGATCCGCGCACCTCGAGGAGCCGCGCCCCGGCCGCCCGCGCCTGGGCGAGCTTCCCCAACGCAACCGCACCGGCGGGCTGGAGGATCAACGCCGGCAGCCCGGCCCGCGCCGCGTACGCAGCCGCCGACGCAGCCGTGTTCCCGGTCGACGCGCACACGACCGCCTCCGCCTCCTCCTCGAGCGCCTTCGTGATCGCGACCGTCATCCCGCGGTCCTTGAAGCTGCCCGTCGGGTTCGCGCCCTCCCACTTCAGGAGCACCTGCGAGCCGATCCGCTCCGACAGGGTCAGCGCGGGAATCAGCGGCGTCGAGCCCTCGCCGAGCGAGATGACCCGCGCGCCGGGGCCAACCGGCAAGCGGTCGCGAAAGCGCTCGACGAGCGGGATCGTCACGCGCCGCGCTCGGACACGACCGGGAAGGCCGTCGAGCGGGCGCGGGTCTCCGGCAGAGCCTCGATCTCGGCCAGCGCCGCGGCGAGCGCGCCGGATGCGGTCACGTGGGTCACGACGTGCAGTGTCGCCTCTCCGTTCCCCTGGTGCTGGATCAGCCGGGCGATCGAGACGTCGTGCGTGGCGAGGCAGCGCGCGATGTCGGCGAGCACGCCGGGACGGTCGTCCACCGTGAGCTGCACGTAGAAGGGCGAGCGCGCCTCGCCGGCCGGGAGCTTCTCGAGCACGCGCCAGCAGGCGTCGTTCTGCAGGAACCCTGTACCGGTCGTGCCGATCACGCTGACCATGTCGGCGACGACGGCGGACGCGGTCTCGATGCCGCCCGCGCCCGGGCCCTCGAGCGTGATCTCGCGGATCGCGTCGCCCTCGAGCATGACCGCGTTGAACGCGCCCTCGACCTTCGCGAGCGGATGGTGGCGCGAAACGAGCGTCGGGTGCACGCGCACATCGACGTGTCCGTCGACGAGCGTGGCCGAGCCGACCAGGCGGATGACCGTGTCGAGCTCGCGCGCGGCCTCGACGTGCGACTGCGTGATCATGTCGACGCCCTCGTGCTCGACGTCGGAGAGCAGCACCCGCGAGCCGAACGCAACGGTGGCGAGGATCGACATCTTCGCCGCGGCATCGGCGCCGTTCACGTCCTCGGTGGGATCGGCCTCCGCGTACCCGAGCCGCTGCGCCTCGGCGAGCGCGTCCTCGTACGTCCGGCCGTTCTCCATCTCGGTGAGGATGAAATTGGTCGTGCCGTTCACGATCCCGAGCACGCGGTGGACGTTCGTCGCGACCAGCGACTCGCGGAGCACCTTCACGACCGGGATCGCCGCGCACACGCTCGCCTCGAAGCGCAGCTGCACGCCGGCCTCGGACGCCGCCGCGAAGAGCTCCGCCCCGCGCCGGGCGACGAGCTGCTTGTTGGCCGAGACGACCGGCTTGCCCGCGCGGAGCAGGTCGAGGACGTAGCCGCCGGTCGGCTCGATGCCGCCCATCACCTCGGCGACGACGGCGATCGACGGGTCGTCGCGGATCTCCGCGAAGTCGGTCGTCAGCTCCGCGATCGAGCCGGCGGGCCGCTCCTTGGCCGTGTCGCGGACGAGCGCGCGCACGACGCGGAGCCGGTGCCCGGTCGCGCGCTCGATGTCGTCGGCGCTCTCGGCGAGCATCCGGTCCACGGCCGAGCCGACGGTTCCGTAACCGAGCAGCGCGACGGGGACGTCGACCGAGGCCATCCTCCGATGATGGGCGGGCGCGGCCATCCGCGCAAGCGCCTACCGCGTCTTGTCGACGAGCCGGGAGATCGTGCCGCCGCCCGAGACGAGGAGCAGCTCGCCGGCGGGGTCTTCGCCGAACGACGTGAGACTCGCGACCGTGAACGGCGTCTGCCACTCGTCGACCGCCTTGCCCTTGCGCAGGCGGAAGCTCCAGATCTCGCCCGAGCAGTAGTCGCCGTAGAAGTAGCGGCCGCTCAAGCCCGGCATCGCCTGGCCGCGGTAGACGAAGCCGCCCGTGACCGAGCAGGCGCCGGTGTCGTGGTTGTACTCGGCGACGGGCTTCACGAGGCGTCCTTCCGGATTCGGCTTGCCGCCGGAGAACTGGTGCGTCCCCTCGTAGACGTTCCAGCCGAAGTTCAGGACCTTGTCGGCGGGCCAGGCGACCGCGTCGATCTCCTCCCACGAGCCCTGGCCGACGTCGCCGATGTAGAGCGCCCCGGTCTCGCGGTCGAACGAGAAGCGCCAGGGATTGCGCAGTCCGTACGCCTGCATCTGCCACGTCGCGCCGGAGGCGTCGACGTCGAGAGTGAGGAGCTTGCCGAGCTGCGACGACGTGTCCTGGCCGTTCCCGTTCGGGTCGCCCGACCCGCCGCCGTCGCCCATGCCGACGTAGAGCAGCCCGTCGGGCCCGAACGCGAGCTGGCCGCCGTTGTGGTTCGAGGCCGGCTGCTCGACCGCGAGGAGCTCCCTGGCCGAGGCCGGGTCGGCGACCGCCGTGGCGGGGTCGGCGTGGAGCTCGACCACGCGCGTATCTCCGTCCGTGTTCGTGTAGTTCACGAATGCGCGCCCGTTCGCCGCGTAGTCGGGATGGAACGCAATCGACAGGAGCCCCTGCTCGCCGCCGGCGACGATGCGGTCGCTCAGGTCGACGAACGGCTGCTCGCGCGTCCGGCCGTTCTCGACCACCATGATCCGCCCGGTCTGCTCCACGACGTAGATCCGCGTCCCGTCGCCGGGGGCCGACGTCGCCTGCACCGGACTGTCGAACCCGCCCGCGACCTCCTCGATCCCGATCTTGTCCGGCTCCTCCGCCGTCGACGTGCTGTCGGGCGGCGCCGACGCCGAGGATGTCCCAGCCGCCGGTCGTCGTGGTCGCGCCGCTCGAGCATCCGGCCAGCACGAGGAGGACGAGCAGGACCGCCGGCGCGCGCACTAGGACGTTCTTGCGAGCCGGAAGATCCGTCCGCCGTGCGAGACGAGGTAGAGCTCGCGATTCGGACCCTCGCCGAAGGACGAGAGATTTCCCGGAACGCGCAGGGACGGCTCCTCGCGGAAGGCCGCGCGCTTGCCGTCCACGATCTTGAAGCTCCAGACCCGGCCGTTGCAGTAGTCGCCGAAGAAGTAGCGGCCGCGCTGGTTCGGCAGCGCGTTCCCGCGGTAGACGAACCCGCCGGTGATCGAGCAGCCGCCGGAGGAGTGCGAGTACTGATGAATCGGCCCGACGCGCGTGCTCGGCGTGTAGAGCGACGTGCCGCCGTTGAAGAGGAGCGAGCCCTCGTAGCGCCGCCAGCCGTAGTTTTCGAGCCCGGTCTGGTTCGGGCGCCAGATGTCCACTTCCTCGCGGCGGTCCTGGCCGACGTCGCCGATCATGAACCGGTTCGTGTTCCGGTCGAGCGTCACGCGCCAGGGGTTGCGGAACCCGAGCGCGACGATCGCGACATCTTTCGTCTGCACGTCGACGCGCAGCAGCTTCCCGAGCCGTGAGCCCATGCTCTGCGCGCGGTTGCCGGGATCGCCCGCGTCGCCGCCGTCACCGGTCGGAACGTAGAGCTTCTTGTCGAGGCCGAAGAGCACCTGGCCGCCGTTGTGGTTTCCGTACGGCTGGTCGATCGCGAGGAGCACGCGCGCGGTCGACGGGATGACCTTCGTGCGCTGCGCGTTCACGCGGTACTCGACCACGCGGGTGTCTCCGCTTCGGTTCGTGTAGTTCACGTAGACGCGGCGGACGGTCGGGTAGTCCGGGTGGAACGCCATCGACAGGAGGCCCTGCTCGCCGCCGTACGAGATGCGCGAGCGGATGCTCATGAACGGCGTCTTCAGCTTCTTTCCGCTCTGCAGGATCCGCACCGTCCCGTTCTGCTGGACGACGTACAGCCGCTTCGTCTCGTACGGGTTCGAGGTCACCTGGATGGGATCGGTGAAGCCCGAAGCGACCTGCGCGAGCCGCAGCGCCGGAGCGGCCGTCGGCACGAACGCGGCCCAGGCGACGGCCGCAACGGCAAGCGAAATCACGGCGCGTCGCATGCACTCAGGGTACGTGAGCGGGCGGCGGGAACCTTCAAGGAACCGTCAAGATCCGACGCGTTCGTGCCGACACGTACGAACGAGATGCGGCGCGCCTCCATCCTGGCCGTCCTTGTTGCGTTCATCGGGTTTCAGGTGTGGTGGTTCCAGCGCCAGACGCCGACCGAGACGCGGCTCGAACGCGTGGCGAGCGAGATCGCCGGCCACCGCGTGGACGTGTACTGCCCGAGCATGTGGAAGCGGCTCATCGACGTCTCCTCGTTCAAGGGCGAGGCCTACGTCGACGCGAACGGCGTGGGAACCCACGCCACCCTCGCGCACGACATCTGCGCGACCTTCGAGGAGCTCCCCGGCAAGGGAGCGCCCGACCTAACGTGCCTCCAGTACGGCGAGGTGACGTGCGACGCCTGGGCGCAGGACGTCGCCCTCGCGATCCACGTACTCGCGCACGAGTCGTGGCATCTCGCCGGCGTCATGGACGAGTCGATCACCGAGTGCTACGCCGTGCAGACCGACGCGGAGGTGGCGCAGGAGTTCGGCGTCTCGCCCGTGGACGCGGTGCTCCTGGCGGAGTTCCACCTGCGCCGCGGCCCCGAGGCGTCGCTGCCGCAGTACCGAATCTCGACGGACTGCTCCCGGGACACCCGGCTCGACCTTCACCCCGAGACGCACGCCTGGCCTACCGGCTGACGGGCTCCCGCGCGTCGTACTTGCGGAAGAGAGGCAGTGCGATCGCCGCCACGGCGACGCCGACGACGCAGAGGATCCCGCCCGAGACGATCGACGTGCGCACGCTCGTGAGCGTCGCGACGACGCCGGCCTCGAGGTTCCCGAGCGTCGGCCCGCTCGAGTAGCTGATCTGCTCGATCCCGGCCAGGCGGCCGCGGAGCTCGTCCGGGATCGTCTGGTTCCAGATGACCGAGCGGAAGATGCCGCTGATCGAGTCCGCGCCGCCGCCGACGGCGAGCGCGATCACCGCTACGGCAAGGCTCTGCGCGAGCCCGAATCCGACCATCGCGACACCCCACATCCCTGCGGCGAGTATCACCGCGAGACCGTGCCGGTGGACATGCGCGGTCCAGCCGCTCGTCAGCGCGATCGCGAGCGACCCGATCGCGGGTGCCGCGTAGAGGATCCCGAGCACGCCGGGCCCGCCGAACTCCTGCGCATAGGCGGGAAAGAGCGCCATCGGCATCCCGAAGAACATGGCGACGAAGTCGACGCTGTATGTCCCGATGAGCTCCTGGCGGCTCAGCGAGTAGCGGATCCCTTCCTTGATGCGCCGGATGCTCGGCCGTTCGGCGCCGGGCGGCGGCGGGACCGCACGCATCATCGAGAGCATTCCGAGCGAGAACGCGAACGTGACGAGGTCGAAGGCGTAGGTCGCAGGCAGACCGACGGTGGCGATGAGGACGCCGCCGAGGGCCGGCCCGGCGATCATCCCGACGTTTCCGCGCAGTGACCCGAGCGCGCTCGCGGCGGGAAGCTCGTCGCGCTCGACAAGCCGAGGCTCGAGCGCGTCGAGCGGCGGGCGCTGGATCCCGTCGAAGCCGGCCATGGCGATCCCGGCGACGAAGAGCACCCAGAGCCGCGGCTCCCCGAGGAGCGAGTTGACGAGGAGAAGCGCAGCGCCGCTTGCCAGGCCGAGCTCGGCGATCTGCACGAGCCGGCGCCGGTCGAATGCGTCCGCGAGCGCGCCTCCGAGGAAGGCGGTGATGAGGATCGGCGGCAGCTCCGCGGCCGCGATCAGGCCGACCACGAGCGAGGATCCGGTCAGGTCGTACGCCTGGAACGGAACGGCGACGAACGTGACCATCGAGCCGAGGAACGAGAAGCCCTGCCCGAAGAAGAGCAGGCGGAAGTCGCGCCGGCGGCGCAGCGGCCCGAGGTCGATCGAGGCCAGGTTGCGGAAGCTGCGCTCGCGCCCGCCGCCCTGCTCAGGGATGGGAGGCGCGGGGCCCAGCCGCTCGGACTCGCGGTAGTCGTCGTTCACGGCGGCAGTATCGCGACCACCCGGCGAGGGATCCGAGCGCCGGTCCCCCGGGGGACCCCCATGTTGCACCCCTTACAGCCGATCCTACTTCCGAAATTCGCACATGTGCCGCTCCAAATGCGCCGTCTTCCGCACCGATTCGTGGCGAAATTCACCCAACGCGCACGCACGGCGGCGAACAGCGGCCCGCACCCACCGGGCTACAGTTGCGCCGTGACCGGGCTCCGTGAGTTCTTCGGCCGCAAGAGCGTGCTCTACGGCCTCCAGATCGCGCTCACCGTGGTCATTCTCGTCGTGTTCGCGTGGGTTCTGCGCCACGCCTGGCGCGAGGCGCTGCCGCTGCTGCGCGATGCGGATCTGCGCGACGTCGGGATTGCGCTCCTCGTCATGGCCGCCTACTACCTCCTCTTCGTGCTCGGCTGGCAGTGGATCCTGCGCGGCCTCGGGATCCGCATCGGCTACGTGCTCGCGCTCCAGTCGGAGATGGCCTCGATGCTCGCCAAGTACGTGCCCGGAGGAGTCTGGACGCCGCTCGCGCGGGTCCTCTGGCTGCGTCGCGCCGGCGTGCACCGAAACGAGGTCGTGATCGGGTCGATCGGCCTCGAGGCCGGCCTCTCCGCCATCTCAGGCGTGCTCGTCTTTGCGTTCGGGCTTCTGACCGTGGACGCCTCGGCGGTCGTGCTGATTCCGCTCAGCCTGTTCGCCCTGCTCGTCGCCGTGCTCATCCACCCGAAGATCTACGTGAGGCTCGCCCGGCGGATCTTCGAACGCTTCGGCACGCCCGAGGTGCCCGTGCTGCGCTATCGGACGATGATCGCGCTCCTCTTCTTCTATGCGGGAACCTGGCTCGTCGGCGGCGTCGCGCTGCTCTTCCTCGCCCGCTCCCTCGGCGACGACCTCGGTTGGTCGACGGTGCCGTACCTCGGCGGGACGGCGGCCGTCGGCGCGATCGTCTCCGTCCTCACGGTGATCGCCCCGTCGGGACTCGGCGTGCGCGAGGGGTCGACGCTGGCGCTGCTCCTCGCGGTCACGACCGAGGCGGTCGCCGTCGGCGTGACCATCCTGAACCGGCTCGCGATCACGCTCGTCGAGGCGGTGCTGCTCGGCGTCGGCTTCGTGATCTGGAGGGTCGCCAAGCCGCCCAGCGATCCCAGCTGGGCTCAGCCGGTTCTCACCCAGCCCGAACCGGAGTAGGCTCGCCCGCAATGGGCAAGAAAGCGGCCAGCCCGGAGACCTGGAAGGCGATGTTGAGCGGCGAGATGCCGGGCCTCATCCGCAGCCGCCGGTTCTTCGCGCACATCCCCTCCAACCCGCGCTGCAAGTTCTGCAACTCGCCGTTCGGCAACCCCGGGGGCCTGCTCATGAGCGCCATCCGGCGCGGCCCGTCGCCGCTCAACCGGCGCCTGTGCAAGTGGTGCATTCCGCCGCTGCACAAGCACCCGGGCGGCGCCGAGCTCGAGATCTCGGTCCTCTTCGCCGATGTGCGCGGCTCGACCGGCCTTGCGGAAGGAGCGTCCGCCGGGGACTTCTCGCAGCTGCTCGCCCGCTTCTACGGGGTCGCGGCGGCGGCGATCGACGACAACGACGGAATCGTGGACAAGTTCGTCGGCGATGCGGCCGTCGCGCTCTTCATCCCGGGCTTCGCCTGTCCCATGCACGCGGACGCCGCGCTGAAGACGGCGCGCGACCTCCTGCGCGCGACCGGCAACGACGGGCCCGACCCGTGGCTGCCGATCGGGATCGGGATCGATACCGGCGTCTCGTACGTCGGCGTCGTGGGCCAGGGCGACGCGATCGACTTCACGGCGCTCGGCGATCCCGTGAACACGGCGTCGCGGCTGAGCGGGCTCGCGGCCCAGGGGCAGATCCTCATGAGCGCCGCGACGTCACAGTCCGCCGGACTCGACACGACCGGGCTCGAGCACCGAACGCTCGCGCTTCGCGGCCGCGAGAGCGGCGTCGAGACGTTCGCCCTACGGGCCTAGGTGGATCGACTCGGCGACCACGACGTCGTAGAACACCAGGCTCTTCATCTCGATCCCCAGGTTCGCGACCACCTCGTCGCGGAGAGCGCCGCCGCTCGCCTCCTGGTCGCGCATCGTCGCCTCGTCGGTCCAGAACGTGATGCTCACCGATTGGCCGCCACCGGCCGGGTCGCGAAGCACGAGCCAGCCGCGAAAGCCGGTCGCGTCCCGAAGCCACGGGATCACGTTCTGGCGGTAGAGGTCGATTCCGGCCTGGATCCCCTCCGGTGTTCCGTCGAAGGTCGACAGTCGCGCGTACATCAGTCGACGCGATCTTCGAAGACGACCTGGTAGAGCTCGACGCTGTCGAGCGAGACGTTCGTGGTCGCGATGATCGAGTCGCGCACCTGCGCACGCCCCCGGAAGCTCCGGTCGGCGTCCTCACGCGTCTCCCAGTACGAGAACATCCGGACCTGGCCGGTCTCGGGGCTCGCCATCATGAGACAGCCCTTGTAGCCGTCGAACTCGCGCAGCCACTCGATCATCGAGTCGATCGCGAACTGGGCGGTCTCGAGGACGTTCTCGTCGCCGCCGCTGATGCTGGTCATGCTCACGTACATCAGGTCAGCTTAACCTCGTCGTAGACCGCGTTGAGCTCAGCGGCCCAGACGATGCCGCGTCCGACCAGGAACAGCGCGAAAAGCGCGGTCGCGGAGACACCCAGCCCGCCGTAGAGCTCCGACTGGTGCGCGAGCTTCTCGGACAGGTAGTAGACGGCGAACACGTGCAGGGCCTGCAGGCCGATCGCGAACAGGATCGCGCCCGGGATGAACGCCGTCCACGGTACGTCCCTGGACGGCAGGGCCATGGACGCGAAGATCCAGATCGCCGCGAACCCGGCCGTGATCGCGAGCGTTGCGAGCAGCCCCAGCCCCGACGGCGCGTGCGCCCGCACCCAGCCGGCAAGCGCGCTCATGGTGAAGACCGCGATCGGCAGCGCGATCACGAACGCGACCGCGCGGACCGGGCGGCGAATCGGCGTCAACTCGATCCCCCACGCCGCCGCATGCACCAGCCGCAACGCGCGCAGCAGGCCCCAGCTGAACCACAGGAGGAAGAACGACCCGAGCACGACGAGCCACCAGCGGCCGGTCTCGGACTGCTGCGCGGCGGTCGCGATCGTCCTCGCCATCGTTGCCCCGACGCCGATGTCCTCGGCGTTCTCGTCGATCTCCGAGCCACTCGCCTGCGCGAACCCGAGTCCGCCCGCGACGAGGAGCCCGAACGCGAGCGCCCAGAAGAAGCAGCGGTAGGCGAGCCCCCCGCCGAGCACGCCGCCGGCGATCTTGATGTCGCGGGCGAGCCACTGGAACCCGATCTCGATCGACAGATGCCGCGGCCGCTCCTCCTGGAGCCGCGTCCGCACTGCCGCGGCGCGGGCGGTCATCGCGGCTTTCTGGGAGCTCACGGACACGGCTTGACCATTTTGACGGTGATCGTTGTAGGATCGCGCCATGCTCGCGCGCTGGGGAATCAATCTCGGAATGACCCTCGTCGGGATCGCCGTCGGACTGCTCCTCTGCGCCGCGCTTCTCGGCGACGACTTCGAGATGAACACCCAGGGCCTCATCTTCGCGACGATCGTGTTCTGGATCGTGCATCTCATCCTCAACTTCATCGCGCTGAGGATCCTGATCCGCGAACCGTCGGTCGCCATGGCCGGGCTCCTCGCCCTCGTCTCCACGATCATCGCCCTGCTGATCGTCAACTTGATCGTCGACGACATCTCGATCTCCGGGACGATGACCTACGTCTTCGCGACGCTCATCATCTGGATCACGACCGCCCTGGCCGACTTCATGGGCACGCGGATGATCCGGTCGCGCCGCGCAGCGTCCTAGATGGGCGGACTCGGCGACCTCGTCGGCAGTCTTGCCGGCGGAGGGCTCGACAAGGCGCTCGAGAGCTTCAAGGAGAAGGGCATGGACGACAAGGTCGAGTCGTGGATCGGCACGGGCGCGAACAAGGCGCTCGACAGCGACCAGGTGCGCGACGCGCTGGGCTCGGACCAGGTCGCCGAGATCGCCGGCAAGCTCGGCGTGTCGCCCGACCAGGCGCAGGACGCGATCGCCGAGTACCTCCCGAAGATCGTCGACCAGGTCAGCCCGGACGGGAAGCTTCCCGGCGGCATCGACCTCGACGACGCGCTCGCCAAGCTCGGCGACAAGTAGCTAGGACGCTTGTGTGAGTCCGAAGGGGGTTCCTTCGGAGTCGCGACAGATCGTCCATTTTTCGCCGTCATGGACGACCTCGCCCCCGAGGTCGCGTACGCGCTCGAGCGCGACGACCATGTCCGGCACGGTGAAGTAGGGAAGCGAGAACCGGTCGCCGGGCCCTTGCCCGCGCTCGTGGACGCCGAAGTTCACGCCGCCGTACTCGCCCTCCCAGCCCTGGCCTTCACCCTCGCCGCGCTCGGAGAGCTGCGTGCCCAGCAGCCCCTGCCAGAAGCGCCGTGCGCGCACCGAATCGTCGGCGGGAAACTCGATCAGAAACGGCACCGCCATCAGGTGAAGATGATCTCGCCGCCGGCGGCCTGCTCGTAGAACTCGCCGACCGTGAGGATCGCGTCCACCTGCGGAACGAAGTCGTCCATGGTGAGCCCGAACATGTCCACCGTCGCCTCGCAGGCGTAGAGCTTCGCGCCCGAGTCGGCGACGAGCTCGATGAACTCGGGAATCGGCGGGATGTCGAGCTTCTCCATCTGGCGCTTCATCATCCGCGTGGCGAGCGAGGACATTCCGGGCAGCATCCCGATCAGCGTCGGGATGTGCATGCCGGGGTTCCCCACGGTGGCGACCTTGATCTTCGCGTAGCGGTCCTTCCGGATCGCGTCGAGGCCGAAGAACGTGAAGAAGACGCTCGCCTCCATGCCCTCCATGCGGGCGCCGTTCGCCATGATCAGGCCCGGATAGACGCCCTCGAGGGAGCCCTTGGAAATGACGATCGCAACCTTCTCGATCGTCTCCTTCGCGTTCGGTACGGCCGGAGCCGGCTCGGTGATGGTCTCGGTCATCGTCATCAACTCCTCAGATGCAGCCGCGCGGCTTGGGGATCCCGCCGATCTTGGCGGCGAGCTTCGCGGGGCCTTTGGGGAAGAGCTCGTAGAGCTCCTTCACGGAAACGCCGGACTCCTTGCCGAGCGCGCGGATCGACGGCGCGGAGCCGGTTTCGAGGTAGCGGTCGCGCATGAAGCGAACGACCTGCCAGTGGCGGTCGGTCAGCTCCGGAATGCCGTTCTCGGCGGCGATGCCGGCGGCGATCGTCTCGTTCCACTGCGCCGGGTCGGCGAGGAAGCCCTCGGCGTCCACGTCGACCGCGGTATCGGCGATCAGGATCGTGGTCATTGCTCTCCTTTCGCGGTGGCTGCCTCCGGCCGTTCCTTGCCGGCGGTGGGCATCGTCGGCCCGAGGCCCGGCAGCGGTCGGCCGGGAAGCAGCGCGTGCCAGTAGATCCACTGGAACATCAGTTTGCCGAAATGGTTGAGGCGCGATTCGCGCAGGAGCGACAGCGGGCCCGCGGCGGTGGGGAAGCGGCCCGGCAGCGGCTCGGTGTCGTAGTTGAAGTCGATGAGCAGCGCCTTGTCGAACCCGGTCTCGATGAAGCAGTTCGCATGGCCGTCGTAGCCGTCGTCGAGCGGCCGGCCGGCGAGGTGGCGCGCGACGTTCTCGACGAGCACTTCGGCCTCGAAATGCGTGACCGAGCCGGCCTTCGAGATCGGCAGGTCAGCCGCGTCACCGAGTGCGAACACGTTCGGCGCCGCCTTGGCCTGGAGCGTGTGGTTGTCCGTCGGCACGAAGCCGAGCGCGTCGCCGAGGCCTTCCGAGCGACCGACGTAGGGCGCACCGCCGTGCAGCGGCACCGTCACGAGCAGGTCGAACGGAAGCTCGCGGCCGTCGTAGCCCGTGAGGATCCCGCGCCCGCCGTCGACCTCGCCCGCGTTGAACTCGGTCACGAGCTCGATGCCCTTCCCGGCGAGCAGCCCGGCGAGCCGCTCCGACGCGACCGGCTTCGTGAAGGCGCCGTCGAGCGGCGTCGCGTACACGAGCTCGACGGCGTCGCGCACGCCGCGCTCGCGCAGGTGCGCATCCGCGAGGAACGCGAACTCGAGCGGAGCGACCGGGCACTTGATCGGCATGTCCACGAGGTTCACGACCAGACGACCTTCGCGAATCCGCTCGAGCGCGGGCCGAAGCGCGGCCGCGCCTTCGAGGGAGTAGAAGGTGAAGACGGATTCGAGCCAGCCGTCCCCGAGCATCCCCTCGGTCTCCTCGGGCTGGAGGTCGACGCCGGTCGCGACCACGAGCACGTCGTAGGGAAGCACGGTTCCGTCGGCGAGCGACACACGCTCCTCGGCGAGCGAGACCGTCTCGACCTCGCTCTCGTGGAACTCGATCCCCCCGCGAAGCTGGCGGCGGCGCGGCCGGACGATCTCGTCCGGGTCGGCGAGGCCGAACGGCACGAACAGGAGACCCGGCTGGTAGACGTGGCGGTCGTCGCGGTCGACGACGTGGATCCGGGCCTCGTCGGCGTCGAACCGGCGCCTCAGCCGGTTGGCGACGATCGTGCCGCCGGTACCTCCGCCGAGAATGACGATCTGCGTGCGCGCCATGCCCCTAGGATCGCCTCGGCGCGCACCCCGGCCAACCGTGAATCCGCGGAATCAACGGGGAAAACTACGGAAGCTAGCTCTCCGCGGTCTTCTGGAACGCGCGCCAGTCGCGCACGCCCAGATGCAGGTGGTCGACACCGCTGGCCGAGCCGGAGAACCCGAGCACCTGGCCCTGCGTGAACTTGGCGCCCGCGATCGTCTCGGGCGCGAGCTTGGAGAGGTGTGCGTAGTAGAACTCGTTGTTCTCCGTCTCGAGGTAGCAGCGCAGCCCGCCGAAGCGCGAGTTCGGGTCGGTCGAGATGGGCCCGATCTTGTCCCCGATCGTCCCATCTGCGACCGCGACAAGCGGTGTTCCCGCTGGAAACGCGAAATCCCAAGCGTTGTCGGATTGCCAGTTGGCCGGATCGACCGTGAAGGAGTGCGTCCCCTGGCCGGGCCGGCCGATGATCGCGACCGTCTTCTTCGCCGGATAGATGAACGGCGATTCGCTGCGCCGCGCGGCCCGCAGCGTACGGCGGGCCATGTACGAGACCGGCAGCGATTTCTTGCCGAGCAGGTACTCGCGCAGGTGCGGCCCGAAGGTGGGCGACAGCCCTGAGGAGGGAAACCCGAGCGACTGCTTGGCGCGGACGCACGCCTCGCCGGTCTGCGTCCCGAAGTCGCCGTCGATCTTGCCCGGGTCGAAGTTCTCCTTGAACACGTTGTGGCCGGAAAGCACCCACTGCGCCCCGTGGATCGGCCCTTTCCCGTTCGTCTCGATGTCACCGACCTTCAAGGTCTTCATGCGGCGGCTCCTTGAATTCGCTTGCGGCCGGGGAACTCTAAGGGGCCGCGGCTAGACGTCGCCGTCGAAGTGCCGCGCGAGGTAGCGCTCGACGTCGGGCCCGTCCGGGTTCGCGAGGATGTCCTCGATCCACGCGCGGCGCTCGAAGTCGATCGCGGCCATCTCCCACACGCACCCTGCGGCCTGCGGGCCCTCGTACTGCTGAAGCGCCGTGACGTCGTCGAGCGGGCTCAGGAACACGCGCTGGTGCAGCTCGTTCGTCGACTGCCACCAGTAGTTGAGGACGATCCCGAACGTACGCGAGTCGTGGACGACGATGAACCCGATCCCGTGCCGGTTGTCCCCGCGCGCGGGCTCCGGAAAGACCTCGGCGGCCTGGGTCACCGCGGCATCGACGAGCTCCGGCCGGGGCGCGTGCCCGGGCCGCGCGATCCCGTAGACCTTGAGCCGCCAGTCCCCCACGTCCACGTTGCGAATGAACCGCACCGGGCGCGTCTGGTACGGCACGTCGATCGTGAACTCGGCGCCCAGCTCGGGGAAGGTCTGCTGGTCGGTTGCGCTCATGGGCGAACCGTAACCGCTCGTGAAAGACTCGGGCCGTGCGCCGCGCGCTCCGTCCTCCTCCCCGTTCTCGCCGCTCTCGTCATCGCGCCCGCTGCCTTCGCGGACACCGCCGACGAGACCGCGCTGGCCGAGAAGTACGCGCCGGTCGTTCGCCTCGTCGAGCAGCCCATGGAATGCGGGCCCGGCGAGCCGTACGAGCCGATGGACGTCGACGCGCTCTTCGACGAGGCGACGGTCGCGCTGCGCGGGCCCTGGGGCGGCGGCGACCTGATCCAGGTCGGGCCGGCGGCGGACGACCTCACCGATCGGCTCTACGAGTACCACCTCGACTTCCCCGGGTACGCGCTCGACCCCGGCTGCGACTACGAGCTCTGGGCTCGCCGCATCACCGAGAGCAAGGAGCCGACGGTGTACGCGCACGTCGCCACCGAACCCCGCTTCCCCGGCCAGCTTGCGCTCCAGTACTGGATCTTCTACGCCTTCAACGACTGGAACAACCTGCACGAGGGCGACTGGGAGATGATCCAGCTCGTCTTCGACGCGGACGACGCCGCGGAGGCGCTCGACGTCGAGCCCACCAAGGTCGGGTACAGCCAGCACGAGGGCGCGGAGAGAGCAGACTGGGACGATCGCGACCAGCTCGAGGTGATCGACGGCACGCATCCCGTCGTGCATCCGGCCGCGGGCTCGCACGCGAACCACTACGACGAGGGCCTCTACCTCGGCGCGTCGGCCTCGCAGGGCGTCGGCTGCGACGACACGACCGGCCCGACACGCGACGTCATCCCCGAGTCCACACGATCCCGAGCGACCCCGCCGAGGCGGCCGCCGCGTTCCCGTGGATCGAGTACGAGGGCCGCTGGGGCGAGCTGCAGCGGTCGTTCTACAACGGCCCGACCGGCCCGAACCTGAAGGATCAGTGGACGGAGCCGATCGCCTGGGCCGAGACGTGGCGTGACCGCGCCTACGCCGTCCCGGCGGGGGGCGTGCTCGGCACCGGCGCGACCGACTTCTTCTGCGGCGCCGTCGGCGGCGGCTCGATGCTCCTCAGCCGTTCGGTGAACAACCCCTGGCCGCTCCTCATCGCGCTCGGAATCCTCGTCGGACTCGCGTTCTGGGGAATCTCGCGCGCGACGTGGACGCCGTCGGCCCCGCTGCGGCTCGCGCGCCGGCGCTCCTGGGGCCAGGTCGTCACCTCGTCCGGGCGCATGTACCGCCGCCACCTGTGGCTCTGGCTCGGGCTCGGTGTCCTCTTCGTGCCGATTCTCGTCCTCGTCACGCTGCTCCAGGCCCTCGTCACCGGCACGTCAAGCGTTTTCGGGGTCGATACCGGCGGCGAAAGCGGCGGCTTCCTCGTCTTCCTCGTCGTCGCGCTCTCGACGGCGCTGACGCTGCTCGGCGTCGGACTGGTGCAGGGAGCGGCCGCGCGGGCGCTCGTGGAGATCGACGACGGCCGCACGATCGGGCCGGTGCACGCGTTCCGGCTGTCGCTCGACAGCATCCGCCCGCTGCTCGGCTCGTTCTTCTTCGCCGTGGTCGTCGTCACCGTCCTCGCGAGCACGCTGTTCCTCATCCCGGTGGCGCTGTGGCTCGCGGTGCGCTGGTGCCTGATCGTCCCGGCCGTGGAGCTGGAGGACAGGTCGTCTCTCGGCGCCGTGCGGCGCAGCCACCGGCTCGTGCGCGGGGACTGGCTCAAGGTCGGCACGCTCGTGATCGCCTCCGCCGGTCTCGCGCTCGTGATCGGCCCGTTCATCGGCGCCGTGCTGATCATCCTCACGGACGCGCCGTTCGCGCTTCTGAACCTGGTTTCAGCGGTCGTGTACGCGGCGGCGGTGCCGTTCGTCGCGCTGCTCACCACGTACGTCTACTTCGACGTCCGCGTCCGCGAGGAGCTGGCACCCGAGACCGAGACGGGCGACCTGCCCGGCGAGGTCGAGCTGGCCTGAGCGGCGTGGACGAAGCCGGCCCGAGGGTTCTCGTCACGGGCGCCGCGGGGAACCTCGGCGGCCTGCTCGCGCGCCGTCTCGCGCCGTCGGGCCGGCCGCTGCGGCTCATGTACCACCACCGGCGCGTCTCGCCCACGCTCGTCGGCGTGCCGAACGTCGAGCTGGTGCAGGCCGACCTCGCCGACCCGAGCACGCTGGCCGCGGCGGTGCGAAGGCGTCGACGTCGTCGTCCATTTCGCCGGAATCCTGTTCAAGCCGCGGCCGGAGAAGTTCCTCCCCGAGACGAACACCCGCTGGTTCTCGAACCTCGTGGACGCGTCGCTCGGAGCGGGCGTGCGCCGGATCATCCTCATCTCGTTCCCCCAGGTGGAGGGCCCGACGTCGGTCGAGCATCCGGCGACGGGCCGGCTCGACCGCGACCCGCCGTCCGTCCACGCCAAGACGCGGCTCGACGAGGAGCGGCTGCTGTTCGAGCGCGCCGGAGACGGAACTGAACCGGTCGTCCTGCGGCTCGGGATGGTCTACGGCCGCGGAATCCTCATGGTCGAGGCCGCCCGCTGGCTCGCGCACAAGCACCTGCTCTGCGTGTGGCCCGAGCCGACCGTCCAGCATCTCCTCCAGACCGAGGACTTCCTGCGCGCGACCGAGGCGGCCGTCTACAAGCCGGGCATCAACGGGATCTACTCCGTCGGGGACGAAAAGCCGAGCACCGTGCAGGAGTTCCTCGACACCGTGTGCGACCACTGGGGCTACTCGCGACCGTACCGGCTGCCGTTCCGGGTCATCGAGGCGGGCGCAGCGCTCACCGAGGCGTTTGCGTTCGTCGCGCGCACGCAGTCGCCGCTCACCCGCGACTTCGTCCGCATCGGCCACATCGACCACTGGAGCGACACGTCGCGCGCGCGGGCCGAGCTGATCCCCGAGCTGCGCTACCCCACGCTGGAATCGGGGCTGAACACGGTCTAGGGCAAAAGAAAGGGCCCCGACAAGCGGAGCCCTTTCCTGCGCACGTCAGTCGTACTGACTAGACGGCGACGCCGTTCTTGTGGGACACGACCTTGCCGATCGTGATCTTCGGGGCGTTCGGCACGATGCCGTCGAGCTTCTCGTCGCTGATCCAGGTGGAGACGACCTTGGTCGAGTTCTCGGCCTGGTCGGACGTCTCGAAGAGGTTCAGCGAGCTGACGATGCCGTTGCCGGCCTCGATCAGGTAGTAGCCCTTGAAGCCGGGCATCTCGCTCAGCTTGGGGACGAGGGTCTCGTTGACCTTCGTGGTGAGCTCGACGGTGCGGCTCTGGTCGACACCCTCGTAGCGGCGGATAGTCGCGAACATGTGTTGCTCCTTCTGTCATCTCTCAGGACAGTGACCCCAAGAGCGGGACCACTGCGGCGCTCAGGGCCAGGTGCGAAAGACGAAGAGGAAATCGTGCGGAGCCTCGGCGGCTTCAACGCTAGAACCAAACGCGCATGTCCAACGTAGCACCTGTTTCGAATCGAGCGAGACCCACACCCCCCGCAGCATGGTTGTGAGACGGCCCAAACCGGCTCTGGCTGGGCGAACCCGGCGCACATATTGTTTTCGTGAAGTCGGGCACGGCCCAGGCCGCTCGAGCTCCGAAGACCCGAACCGGTAGCGGACGAGCAGAGCCGCCGCAGGTCAGACTGGTCCGATGCTCGCGCATTCCCTCCCGCTCGGCTCGGTCGCCGAGGAACTGCAGA
This sequence comes from uncultured Actinomycetes bacterium, assembly GCA_963760815.1. Lineage (GTDB taxonomy): Bacteria > Actinomycetota > Thermoleophilia > Gaiellales > Gaiellaceae > CAVRUF01. The sequence continues at coordinate 854,581 of CAVXEJ010000004.1, read as the reverse complement.
GCGACCCGCGTCACGGGCTGGCCGAGGACGAGGCGCGGGCGCGGCTGGAAGCGGTCGGGCCGAACCGGCTCGAGCGGGCGGCCCGCCCTCCGTACGCGCTGATCGCGCTGCGGCAGTTCGTCGATCCGCTCGTCGGGCTGCTTGTCGTCGCGGCGGTGGTTTCCCTCGCGATCGGAGACGTGATCGAGGCGGTCGCGATCGGCGCGATCGTCGTGCTGAACGCGGTGCTGGGCTTCGTGCAGGAGGCCGGCGCCGAGCGGGCGCTCATGGCGCTGCGCGAGTCACTCGAGCGGCATGCGAGCGTCATCCGCGACGGGCGCGAGCGCGAGGTGCCCGTCGAGGAGCTCGTTCCGGGCGACCTCCTGGTACTGCGCGAAGGCGAGCGCGTGGCCGCGGACGCGCGGATCGTCTCCTCGCACGGGCTCGCGATCGACGAGTCGCTCCTCACCGGCGAGTCCGTCCCGAACGACAAGGCGACCGATCCGGTCGCGGAAGACGCGGCGCTCGGCGACCGGAGCTCGATGGCCTACTCGGGCTCGGCAGTCACCCGGGGACGCGGGAGGGCGCTCGTCACCACGACGGGCCCGGCCACGGAGCTCGGGCAGATCGCCGGCCTCGCGTCCGCCGCGAAACCGCCGCCGACACCCCTCCAGCGCCAGGTGCGCAGCCTCTCGAGGCTCATGGTCGGGTTCGGGGTCGTCGTCACGGTCGGGCTCGGCGGCGCGCTGCTCGCCCAGGGTGAGACGCTCGAGACCGCGTTCCTCGTCGGTGTCTCGGTCGCGGTCGCCGCGGTTCCGGAAGGCCTGGCCGCGACGGTGACGATCGCGCTTGCCCAGGGTGCGCGGGCGATGGCCGAGCGCGGGGCGATCATCCGGCGTCTCACCGCCGTCGAGACGCTCGGCAGCGCCACCGTGATTGCGTCCGACAAGACCGGAACGCTGACCGTGAACCGTCTCCGCCTCGCCGCGGTCGAGGCCGCAGGCGCCGGTGACGAGCGCCCGGTGCTCGAGGCCGCGGCGCTCGCCTCGGCGGCCCGGGTGATCGAGGAGGACGGCGGCGTCCGCGTGACGGGCGACCCGGTCGACGCGGCGCTAGTCCTCGCGGCCCACGAGCACGGCCTTCCGTGGGAAACGCTGGTCGAAAACCGCGAGGCCGTCCACGAGCGCCCCTTCGACCCGTCGCGGCGGCTCATGACCGTCGTCTACGAGGAAGCGGACGGCAGGCGGGCGTACGTGAAGGGCGCGCCCGAGGTGATCCTCGAGCGTTCGGTCGGCGACGCCGCCGAGCGGGCGCGGCTGCTCGAGCGCGCCGAGTCGTGGGCGGCGGACGGGCTGCGCGTGCTCGCGATCGCCGAGCGTCCCGTTCCCGGCGAACCGGATTCCGACGATCTCGAAGGCGAGCTGCGACCGGTCGGCCTCGTCGGACTCGAGGATCCGCTGCGCGAGGACGCCGCCGACGCCGTCGCACAGGCCCGCGACGCCGGGCTGCGGGTGAAGATCCTGACCGGCGACCATCCCGCGACCGCGCAGGCGATCGGGCGCGCGCTTTCCGTTCCGGTCGACGCGGTTCATGCGCGGATCACGCCCGCGGACAAGCTGCGCCTGGTCGAACAGCTCCAGCGCGACGGCGAGGTCGTCGCGGTCACCGGGGACGGCGTGAACGACTCCCCGGCCCTGCGCCAGGCCGACGTCGGCGTCGCCATGGGGCTCTCGGGAACCGAGGCCGCGCGCGAGGCGTCCGACATCGTGCTCACCGACGACCGCTTCGCCACGATCGTCGCGGCGATTCGCGAGGGCCGCGCGATCGCCGACAACATCCGCAAGTTCGTCGCCTTCCTCCTCTCGGCCAACCTCGGCGAGGTCGTCCTGTTCGCCGTCGTCATCCTCGCGGGGTTGGGGATCCCGATGACGGTCGTCCAGGTGCTCCTCATCAACGTCCTCACCGACGGCCTCCCGGCGGTCGCGCTGACGCAGGATCCCGCCTCCCCGCACACGATGCAGCGCCCACCCGACCGCTCGCACCGCCTCTTCCCCAATGCCGTCTGGGGCGTGCTGGGCGCGATCGGCCTGCTCGTCGGCCTGGCCGCTCTCGCCGCATTCCTGGCCGGCAGAACCGACGGGGACGCGCAGGCGCAGACGATGGCGTTCGCCACGATCGCGTTCGCGGAGCTCGCGCTCGTCTTCGCCATGCGCTCGCTCGCGGCGCCGGCGTGGAAGGCGCCCGCGAACCCCTATCTGGCCGGCGCGGTCGGACTGTCGGCCGCGGTCGTCCTGCTCGCCGTCTACCTGCCGTTCCTCCACGATCCCCTGGGAACCGTCTCGCTCAGCGCGCCGCAGCTTGCCCTCGTCGCCGTGCTCGCGCTCGTGCCGTTCGCCTGCGTCGAAGCGGCGAAGCTCGTGCGCAGGCGGGCGGCCTGACGTCGGCGTCCACCCGTTCCCGAAAACGTCGATACTGGTCGAGCGCGATCCGGTGTGGGTCGCCGACGAGGAAAGGACTCACATGGACGAGGAACTGATGGGCGCCGCAGAAGAGGCCGCCGAGACCGCGATCGACGAGGCCGTCGTCGCCGAGGCACTGCACGAGGACGCCGTCGTGAAGATGGCCGTCGCCGAGGAGCTCGCAGCGGAGGCAATCGTCGAGGAGGCTGCCGCCCAGGAGCTCGCCGAAGACGCGCTGGCGAACGCCGAGGCCGCGGACATCCTGGCCGAGGCCGCCGAAGAGTCCGAGTAGTTTCCGCGATTCGCGCGCCGGCGTGAGCGTTCCGCCGGCGCGCAGCGGGGCCTAACGGCGAAGGAGGAAGACGTGAAGGGCTGGGACAAGGCGCGCCTGTCCGAGATCGAGGCGGTTCCGGGACCCGGAACGCTCCAGTGGACGCCGGTGCGCCGACACTTAGACATCGGCGCATTCGGCATCAACGCCTACACCGCTGAGGATCCAGGACAGGACGTCGTCGAGCGTCACACCGAGGACGCGCGACAGCACGAGGAGGCCTACATCGTCGTCTCGGGCGCTGCGACGTTCACGCTCGACGGCGAGGAGACCGACGCTCCGGCCGGAACGATCGTCTTCATCCGTGACCCGGCGGTGGAGCGCTCGGCGGTCGCGAAGGAGCCGGGAACGACCGTGCTTGCGGTGGGCGGAAGGCGCGGCGCCCCGTACACGCCCGCGCCCTGGGAGCCCGTCTACGTCGCGAGAGCGCGCGGGACGCGCAGGCGACTACGCGGGCGCGATCGCCGCGCTGAACGACGGGCTGGAAGTCCATCCCGATCATCCGATGCTGCTCTACCGCCTGGCGAACTGGGAGGCGCGAGCTGGGCACGACGACGACGCGCTCGACCATCTGGCCGCGGCCGTCGCGCTTCGTGAGCCGCTGCGCGAGCAGGCGCAGTCGGACGAAGCGTTCGCCTCGATCCGCGACGATCCCCGGTTTCCGGCCGCGTCCTAGACGGCGAGCTGCCGCAGCTTGTTCATCGCGTTCAGCGCGGCGATCTTGTACGCCTCGGCCAGCGTCGGGTAGTTGAAGACCGAGTCGACGAAGAAGTCGACGGTGCCGCCGAGGCCCATCGCGGTCTGGCCGATGTGGACGAGCTCGGTCGCGCCCGTGCCGAACGCGTGCACGCCCAGCAGGCGTCCGTCCTCGGTCGAGACGAGCAGCTTCAGGAGCCCGTACTGCTCGCCGAGGATGACCCCGCGGGCCAGCTCGCGGTAGCGGGCGACGCCGACCTCGTAGGGAATCCCCGCCTCGGTCAGCTCGCCCTCGGTGCGGCCGACGTAGCTGATCTCGGGGATCGCGTAGATCCCGAACGGAAGCAGCTCGGCGAGCCCGTGCGTCTCGACGTCGAGCGCCGCGCAGGCCGCAACGCGCCCCTGTTCCGCGGAGACCGACGCGAGGCTGGGGAAGCCGATCACGTCGCCGACCGCGAACACGGAGTCGACGGTCGTGCGGTAGTCCGAGTCCACGGCGATCCGCCCGCGTTCGTCGACCTCGATTCCAAGCTCCTCGAGCCCGAGCCCCGTCGAGGCGCCCTGCCGGCCGGCGGAGTAGAAGACCGCGTCGGCGGCGATCTGCTTGCCGCTCGCCAACCGGGTCACCGTCCGGCCCTCGCGCAGCTCGACGGCCTCGACCGTCTCACCGAACCGGAACGTCACCGCCAGGTCGCGCAGGTGGTAGCGCAGCGCCTCGACGATCTCCTCGTCGCAGAAGTCGAGCATCATCGGCCGCGACTCGACGATCGTCACGCGCGAGCCGAGCGCCGCGAACATCGACGTGTACTCGATCCCGATCACGCCGGCGCCGACGACGACCAGCTCGTCCGGGATGAAGCCCAGCTCGAGGATCTGGTCGGAGTCGAGGATCGTCTTGCCGTCGAACTGGATGTCGGGCGGATGCGCGGGCGTCGAGCCGGTCGCGATCACGATCGACTGCGCCGAGAGCCGCTCTTCGCCCGACGACGAGCAGACGAGAACCGTGTGCGGGTCGACGATCGACCCGCGGCCCTCGATGAGCGTCACGTGGTTGCGCGCCAGCTGGTCGCCGAGCACCTGCTGCTCCCGGTCGATCACCATCGCCGTGCGCTGGTGGATGTCCTCGAACGTGACCTCGGCCTTCACCCGGTAGTCGCGGCCGTAGAGCCCGCGCTGCTGGAGGCCCGTCAGGTGCAGGATCGCCTCGCGCATCGTCTTCGACGGGATCGTCCCCGTGTTCACGCTGACGCCGCCGAGCTCGCGGCGCTGCTCGACGATGGCGGCGCGGCGGTGCAGCTTCGCGGCCTGGATCGCGGCGCGAACCCCGGCGGGCCCGGAACCGATCGAGACGAGGTCGAACTCTGCGCTCATCGTGCGGCGAAGGCTACTCCGGGCCGGGTGGGAAGAACAGTGCGGGCTAGGAGCAGTGGGACCGGCGCCGCGCGACGTTCGCGAGCAGCCGGTCGAGCACGCCGGTGTTCGACGGCAGCGCGAAGTGGTCGACGCCCGGGTTGTCCGTGAGGCTGAAGCGGAAGCAGCGCATCCGCTCCCACACGCCCACGGCGTCGTTCGTCACGTCCTCCTGGTTGATGTCGCCGTCGCGCACGAAGAACGTGTTCGAGTCGTCGAGCACCTGGCCGACGGTCAGGTCGTCCAGGCCGATGCCGACGACGGTCTCCAGGCCGGAGCCTTTCTCGGCGTAGACGTCCACGTTGGGGAAGTCCGCGCGCCGGGTGAACCCGACGAAGCCGATGTAGTAGTCCGCGATCGGCTTCGTCCAGTCGAGATCAGCGTCATGGAGGAGCCGGCGGTACGTGCGCGGCGTGTAGGTGTCGCCGTTGGACAGGTTCTCGACCACGGTCTCGATGTCTCCGAAGACCTTGGGATCGGCCGCGCTCATGTAGGTCGACGGCAGCGTGAGGTACATCTCCGCGCTCGAGACGGCGTTCTCGGTCGTTTCCGGGAAGTGGAAGTCGGTGATGTTGAGCCCGGTGAAGAGCAGCGGATACAGGACGCCCTGGCCGGGGAAGTTGCCGGCGATCGGCGTGAAGCCGTGGACGTACTTGTCCTTCCAGCGCTGCGACGTGTGCGTGAGGAGGTACTGCGCGTAGAGCGGCCCGTTCGAGTGGCCGACGAGGTGGACGGGACGGCGGCCGTTGTCGTAGTAGGTGTCCTCGATCAGGCGCTTCGTCCGGTGGAGGAAGCCCCACATGTCGGGCGTGAGCCGCGAGTCGTAGCCCGCGACGCGGATGTCGCGGTCGCGGGTGTACCCCGCGCCCTCGAGCGCCGCGTACATCTCCTCGTAGAAGGGCGCGCTCTCCGTCTTGCCGTAGTCCTTGATCGCTGACCTTCACGCCTTGCTGGTTCGAGAACCGCTCGGGCATCGGCTTGTGCCGGTTTCCGTCGTAGCGCAGCGTGAGGAGCTTGTCCTGGCAGACCTGGCGAGAACGGGCTCGTCGTGTCGTTCAGGAACCAGTCCTCGAACGAGCCGGAGCGCGGACAGCCGGGCGCGGCCGTCTGGTTGTGGACGGTGACCACGAGCTTCGTGAAGTGGAACGCCGGGAAGAGCACGACGGGCGTCCGCTTGCTCGAATGCGTCCGCTCGGCGATCCCCGCCGCGGCCGAGGATACGAGCACGCACGCTGCGATGGTGGCGGCCGCAAGAGCGGCGAAGAAACGAAGCCGGTCGCGCTGGTTCCCCATGGTCCCTCCCGGTCGACGGTGCGACTGTACTCCCCGGCGGGTGGGTTTGCTAATCGGCGCTCTTGGCGGGCCCGAGCTGCTCGCGCGGGACGTCCCACACGACCCGCTGCTTGCGCGGACCGCGGATGAGCGCGACGATCTGCTCCCGGACGGAGGCGAGCCCCGCGACCAGCCAGTACGCAACCGGGAAGATCGCCCCGATCAGGAATGCGCGGAAGGCCGTCGGGTCGTAGCTGTGCTCGAGGAACAGCGCGAAGGTGAGCTGGACCGTCGCTACGACCGCGATCGCCACTCCCCAGGCGAGCGCAAAGCCGAAGAGGAGTTCCGCGCCGCCGAAGACGACCACGAGCGTCGCGACGACGAGCGAGGCGGCGAGCCCCACGACCCAGAGGAGCGACGCGAGAGACTCGAGCCCCACCAGCCACATCCGATGGTTGCTCGGGCGGATGATCGAGCCGAAGTGATGGTGAAGCACCTCGCCCTGCCCGCGGGCCCAGCGCCGGCGCTGCATCCAGAGGGAATGCAACGTCCGCGGAACCTGCATGCCGACGATCGCGCGCGGCTCGTAGGCCGTCTGCCAGCCGCGGAGGAGGAGCTTCCACGTGAGGTCGATGTCCTCGGTCGCCATGACCGGGTCGTACCCACCTACCGCCAGCACCCGGTCGCGCTTGAAGAGGCCGAGCACGCCGGCGACGACTCCTACACGGCCCGTCAGGGACTGGGTGCGGCGAATGAGACCGATGATCGACGCCCGCTCGAGCACCTGCATCGAGAGGAGCAGCGTGCCCCGGTTCGTCACGTGCGGCGACCCGGCGACGGCGGCGAGGATCGGAGAGCTGGAGATCCGCGCCACGAGCAGCTTCAGGGCCTGCGGATGCAGGTGCGTGTCCGCATCGGTGACCGCGACGAGCTCGTGGCGTGCCTCTCGGAAACCGAGGTTCAGACGGTCGGCCTTGCCGCGGTTCACCGAGTCGTTGACGACGCGGCAACGCGGGTCGTCCCCGACCGCCGCGGCAGCGGCCGCCGCGGTTCCATCGGTCGAGCCGTCGTCGAGGACGAGCAGCTCCAGCTCCGGATAGTCGACTGCTCTGACGGCGGCGACGCAGGTCGCGATCACCGCCTCCTCGTTGTAGGCGGGGACGAGCACCGTGACGCCCGGCCAGCCTCCCTCGGGCTCCGCGCCGGCGTTCTTCTCGTCGAGCAGGCGAAAGATCAGTCCTCCTGCAATCCATAGTGCCGCAGTGCAAACGGGGTACAGGGCGACGAACGCCAGCCACACCTCAGCGACGGTCCACATACCGCCTTTCCTCGCGGAGGCGTCCGGTCCGCAGCACCAGGAGGAGAAGGAAGCCCACGACGAAGGAGGCGAGCGTGATCAGCAGCCCGAGCTGGATCGCCCGGGTCGAAACTAGGAACCACGCGGCCACCGTGAAGGCGACGAGCCACAGGATCGGACCCAGAACGATGGCGAGGACCAGCCGGCGGCGCGAGACCGGTCGGAGCGGTTCGAAGCGCACGTTGTTGCTGCTCACGGCGCCCCGATCATGCCAGTTCAACCAGCCGGGCCTGCTTGACACTCCCGGAACCCGGTGGGACCATCGCCGGGCGAACGAAGGAGTCGCGCATGAGTCCTGAACTCGGCGAGCACGACTCTGCGGCAGGCGGCAGCCCACCCGGTGGGTTCGAAGCCCGCATCCGCGTTGGGCGCTTCGTCTTCGGGATCGGGTCGCCGGCCGGCACCCGCGCCGACCTCGCGGAAGGGCCTGCGGCCGATGCGACGCAGCTTCGGCTCGCGCTCGGCCAGCCGGACGTGCCGACGCTCGACCAGGCCGAGGGGGCGATCGAGGAGGCCGAGAGCGTGACCGGGAAGGTGGAGCGCGCACTCGACCTCTTCACCGGCGTCGCGCAGGGGCGGATCCTCGACGACAAGGTCTTCCAGAAGCAGGTCGACGCGCTGCTCGACGCGCTCGAGCGCCTCGACCGGGAGAAGCGCCACAGCGACGCCCTCCGCCTCGCGCGCGCGATGGCCTCGCTGCTCGCGCTGACCGGCCGCTGGGTCGCGCTGGTCACGAGCCTGCGCGTAGCGCTGGGCGCCGCGCGGGCCCTGGGCGACAACTCCGGGATCTCGTGGGCTCTGCACGAGCTCGGCACGCTCTCGCTGGGCGCCGAGGATGCGGCCGCGGCGAACGGCCAGCTGTCCGAGGCGCTTCGCCTCCGGGAAGGAATCGGCGACTACGCAGGCGCCGAGGTCACGCAGCACAACCTGGCGACGTACACGACGGCGTTCCGGACGGGGCCGAGACCGGCGGTCGTCGCGGCGATCGTGGTCGGCGTGGTGCTGCTGGTCATCGGGGGCGGCGCGCTCGCCATGTGGATCCGCGACGGCGACGACGGCCCGCCGACGGCCGACACCACCGCGCCGGAGGTCGAGATCACGTCGTCTCCCGACGACCCCACCGAGGAGACGAGCGCGAGCTTCTCGTTCGATGCGAACGAGCCCGTGAGCACCTTCGAGTGCAAGCTCGACGACGGATCGTTCGAGGAGTGCGTCAGCCCGGAGAACGCGGCCGGGCCGCTCGATCCGGGCGAGCACACCTTCGCGGTGCGCGGCGTCGACCTCGCCGGGAACGTCGGGTGAGCCGGCGACGGTCGAGTGGACGATCGAGGCGAGGCGAAGGGCCGAGCGTCGCGATCACGGACGGCCCCGAGGAGCTGACGAACGACCCGCGGGCCGACTTCACGCTCGAGGCCGGGGACGGCGCCGTGTCGCTCGAATGCTCACTGGACGACGGGGATTTCGAGGCCTGCCCGAACCTCGTCTCGTTCGATGTGGAAGAGGGCGACCACACCCTGTCCGCCCGGGCGCTGAATGCCGCGGGAACGGCCGGCCCGGAGGCGTCCTACAGCTGGACGCTCGACACGACGCCGCCCACGGTCGAGATCCTTTCGCTCGACAAGACGAGCTCGTCGGTCGTGGTCGAGTTCGAGCCCAGCGAGCAGGTGAGCCTCCTCGAATGCACGCTGACGAGCGAGGCCGGCGAGCCGCCGTCGCAGCCCGACTGCGTCAGCCCGATCCAGTACGACGGTCTCACGGAGAGCACGGGCTACGTGTTCTCGGTGGTCGCAACCGACGCCGCCGGAAACGTCGGTGAGCCCGCGCAGCAGGAGTTCCGGACCGACGCCGACGTCGAGTAGGCGGTTGCCGGGCCCGCGAACGCAGACCGGACCTTCGAAAGCCGACGCAGACGCGATTAGCGCGCGTACAGCTCGAACGCGCCGATATCCGGCTTCTTGCCGCGCTTCACGCCGCGCTGGTCTCGGCTCGGGGAGCTCGCCGCGGCCGCGTTGATCGCCGGGCTGCCCTTCAGGAGCTCGATCGTCGCCGTCGGCCCGCCGTTCTTCTTCAGCAGGCCGATCTTCGGATTCGTCTTGATCAGGTCGCCGCGTCTTGTCGAAGCCGTTGCAGTCGCCGGCCGGCCCCTTCGAGATCAGGTTATGGCCGAGCGAGGCGACCGGATCGCCGCCGCAGTCGCTGCGAGCGCCGCTCCCGAGCGTGTTCAGCGCGACCAGCGAGTTCGAGATCTGAAGGGGCAAGGTGTCGTCCAGGACGTAGACGCCACCGCCGAGCTGCCCGCCGAAGTTGTCCGAGTTGGCCACGTTCCGCACGATCGTGACCGAGTTCAGCCGCGTCGGTGTCAGCGCCCACAGGCCGCCGCCGTTCTCGCCCGCGCGGTTCCCGGTGATGGTCGTGTTCGCCATGAAGACCGTCCCGTTCCTGGCCGAGAAGCCACCGCCGTCGGTCACCGCGGTGTTGCCGTTGATCGTCGAGCGGAGGATCTGGATCGAGCCGGCCGACTCCGAGAAGTAGATCGTGCCTGTCTCGGACGTGCTGTGGTTCTTGCTCATCGTCGTCCGCTCGATCCGCGACTTGCCGTCGCCGTACATGTAGCTCACCCCGGCGAAGTTGGCGCGGTTCCCGGTGAAGAGGCTGTCCTCGATCACGACGCCGTGGTTGGCGATGTCGAACGCCCCGGAGGTGTCCGCGACGTTGAAGCTGACCGAGCTCTTCAAGATCGTCAGCCTGCCGTCCATGGCCTGAATGCCGCCACCGGATCCGTCCGATCCGCGGGCGATGTTCCCGACGACGGCCGAGTTGACGATCCGCAGGTTCGCGTACGTGCGGATGCCGCCACCGTTGCCGTCGGCGCTCGACGGGTTGTCGCCGCCGGTGATCTTGAGTCCGATCAGCGTCGTCGGCGCGCCGGTGAAGATCTCGAAGATCCGGTCGATCTTCTTCGCGTCGATCGTGGCGCGGCCCTTGCCGGTGTGGACGATCTGCAGCGGCGAGTTCGTGATGTCGAGGTCGCCGTCGAGCGCACCGTCCTCGGCCGTGCTCGGGCGCTGGAGGATGTACGGCTTCGTCGAGGGCAGGACGATCTTGTCCGCCCCCGCGTGCAGGTTCGCGGCGCGCACGGCCTCGCGCAGCGTGCAGTGCGACTTCGTGCAGGCGCCCGGGACGGGATCACCGGTGCGGTTGACCGTGTACGTGGTCGCGTTCCCGGCGGGCGCGATCCCGAGCGCGGCGACGGCGAGAAACGAACCGATCGCGACGCCGCGACAGAGTCCTCCCCGCCCCGATGTCGACCTCATCGACACGCGCTGAACGTATCACCGTCGGTGGTGGCCGATCTAGAGCGCGGTGTTCATGTCGGCCTGGATCTGAACCTGCGTGAGCGCCCGGTTGTAGATCCGGACCTCGTCGGCGATGCCGTCGAGGCGATCGGTGTTGCCGCCGAACTGTCCGATGTAGAGCGGCGACGTGTTCGCGAGCGGCGTCAGCGTCTGCGCCGTCGAGGCGACCAGGACACCGCCGACGTAGAGCTGTACGGACACGCCGTTCCACACGCAGGCGACGTGGTAGTACTGGTTCGCCGCCGGCGCGGCGGGCGACTGGAGCACGATCGACGAAATGCCGTTCCCGAGGACGCAGGCCCAGCGGTTTCCCTTGGTGGTCTGCATCGCGTAGTTGTGACTGCGGTCCTGGTTCGCATCGCCCTTCGCGACGACGGCGTGCCAGATGCTGAGCCGGTCGAGCTTGACCCAGGCCTCGATCGTCCCGGACGACCCAAGATCCAGTGACGCCTTATCCGCCACGCGGACGTGGTCGTTCGACCCGTCGAAGTTGATCGCGCCTCCGTACTTCCCGCCGGTCGTCCACAGGGGGCCGTTCACGAGCGTGCCCGTGTTGGCGTTCCCCGAGCCGTCCGCCGTGGAGGTTCCGGTTCCCTCGCCGAAGCGATACGTGGCCATGGCTCCCGTCGCAGGCGGAGGTGGAGGTGGAGGCGGAGGCGGAGGCGGCGGAGGCGGTGGCGGTGGCGGTGGCGGAGGCGGGGCGGAGGCGGCGGAGGCGGAGGCGGAGGCGGCGGGGTCGGAGTCGTCGCGGTCGCCGGCGCCGAGTCGGGCGAGAAGTTGCCGGCCGCGTCGAACGCCGCGACGACGTAGGTGTAGGTCGTGCCCGGCGCGCGTCCGGTGTCCGCGTAGGTCGTACCCGGGATCGTCGCGATCACCGCGCCGTCGCGCGTGAGCCGGTAGCCCGTGACGCCGACGTTGTCACCCGACGCCGTCCAGGAGACGTTCACCTGCGTGGTCGAGGCCGGGACCGCGGCGAGACCCGTGGGCGTCGTGGGCGGAGTCTTGTCGTTGTCGACGGTCACGACGACGTTCGCCGACGTTCCCTGGTTCCCGGCCGAATCGCGGGCGACAGCCGAGAGCGTGTGAGGGCCGTTGGACGCGCTCCGCGTGTCCCACGCCGCCGTGTACGGCGCCGCCGTGTCCTCCAGGCCGAGATTGCTGCCGTCGAGCCTGAACTGCACGCCGGCGACGGCGACGTTGTCCGCGGCGCCGGCTGCGACCTGAAGATTCCCGGAGACCACGGCCGAGTTAGGCGGCGCGGTCACGCTCACCGTCGGATTGGTCGTGTCCGCGGCCGGAGCGGTGATCGGCGACGCCATATCGCTCTGGATCTCCGCCTGCGTGAGGCTCCGGCTGTAGATGCGCACCTCGTCGACGACGCCGTTCGTCCGGTCGGTGTTCCCTCCGTACTGCCCGATGTAGAGCGGCGACGAGTTGCTGAGCGGCGTCATCGTCTGCGGCGTGGTCGCATTCAGCAGCCCGTTGACGTAGAGCTGCATCTGCGTTCCCGTCCAGACACAGGCCAGGTGGTTGAGGCTCCCCAGCGTCAGGCCGCCCGCCGAGCGCACCGTGTTCCCGGAGAAGCCGTTTCCGATCGCGCATTCGACGACGTTGCCGTTCGTCACCTCGAGTCCGTAGTTGTGCGCGGCGATCGAGTTCGCGTTGCCCTTGGCGACGATGCCGTGCCACTGGCCGAGACGGTCGAGCCGCACCCAGGCCTCGACGGTGCCGTTCGCGCCGAGATCCAGTGACGGGGCGTCGGGGACGGTGACGAACGACGTCGTTCCGTTGAAGTCGAGCGCCGCTCCGTACTTCCCTGGCGTCCAGGCGGGGGCGGCAACCGTGCCCGTGTTTCCAGCGCCAGAGAGGTCGGCCGTGCTCGTTCCGGCGTTCTCGCTGAACGGATAGAACCCCACCGCGGTACCGGGAGGAGGCGGCGCGGGCGTGCCGGTGCTCGCCGTGATCGTCGCCGTCGCGCTCTTCCACGAACCGAGCAGGTACGCGGCCTGCGGCGTGAGCGTCACGGTGACGCTCTCGTCGGTTTCGGCGAGGGTGTCGGCGAGCGGGGTCAGAGGCACGACGACGCTGGTCGCCCCGGCCGGAATCGTCGCCGTCCCCGGCAGCGCCTGATAGTCGGCACCCGCGGTCGCGGCTCCACTCACCGTGTACGGGACATCGAGCGGCACGGCGGTGTCGCCGGTCCGCACGACCGTGAACGAGCCCGCATCTCCCGCCTCGGTCAGCCGCGCATCCGTCGGGAGGATCTTCACCGCGCGGCGAAGCGACGCCGGGAAGATGCGGAAGGAGAGCGAGCTGGTTCTGCTTGGCGTTCGCGTTCAGCGTGCCCCCGGACACGTCCGCGCTCGGCTGGTTCGTCTCGATGTGCGTGATCGGCGTTGGCCGCGCCGATCGGCTCGCTCAGCGCGAGCGAGAAGTCCTTCGGGGCCGCGGCCATGTTCCAGAGACGCGCGACGACGCCCTCGCCGATGCCTTCCTCCGCCGGCTTCAGCGACCACAGGAGCACGTTGGGATCCGAGATCGTGAGGTACGAGTACGAGGTCTCCGGATAGGCGCTCCCGCCCGAGACCGTGCCCGTGGCCAGCGGGTTCTGGTGCTCGAGCGCGAACCGCATGGCGCCCGGCTGGTCGTAGGCCGCCCGCGACTGGAGCGCGAAGCGCTGCAGCAGGTACGAGTCCCCGGCCTGGTTCAGAATCGGGTTCAGCGGCCGCAGCGAGCTTCCCGCGACCACCGAGAACTGCGGCGTGGATGTGTCCAGCGTCCCGATCGTGCTGCTCCCCAGCCGCATGAAGTAGGCGTCGGAGTTGGAGAGCGTGACCCCCACCCCGTCGCTTCCGGTCATGTTCACGAAGTGGTTCAGGATGAGGTTGTCGTAGCGCGCGTTGGTCGGGGAGTACACGCCGCCCTGCGTCGTCAGGCGAGCCCTGACGACCGCGCCGGTCTCCTCGTGGCGAACGTCCGGGTTGGCGACGTTGAGGCTGAAGCGCCACTCCTGCGTCCCGCCGAAGTTTTGGGTGATCTCGTTCTGGATCTCCACCCGGTCCGACCCCGGAACAGGGTGACGCGCGTCGTGTGCGCGAGTGGAGAGGCGCTCGTCGCGCGGAGCGTCACCGAGACCGGACCGGCGTTCTCGAGCGTTAGCGACCCGGTTCCCGCGCCGAGGTCGTTCAGCGCGAACCCGCCCGTGGAGCCGGCGAGCTCGCGGTTGGCGAGCCGCTTGTCCACGAAGCTCGTGATCGCGCCTCGCGGCGAAAGGGTCAGGCGATAGGCGTCGTTTTCCATCACGCCCGTCGTCGCGCTCGCGGTCGGGGCGCCGGCGAACGCCTGGCCGGCGCCCGCCCGGATCTCGAAGACCTTGTAGCCGACCGACGGGATGTTCGGCGCCTCGGCGCGGACGAACTGCTGGCCGCCGATCGTGACGACCTGGGAGCGGACCTCGGAGCCGGTCGCCAGATCGACGACGTGAACCGGGAGCGCCCCCGTGTACGGCGTGTCGGCGATGTCCGTTCTCGTCCAGCTCAGCGGGTTGAACGCGAAGAACCGCTGGTTCGTGCCGCTCCGTTGGATGAGCGTTCCGAGCGCGCTCGAGGCCTCGGCCATGAGGCTGTTCGCGTACGTCTCGATCTCGGTCGCCACCTGGCGCTGCCAGGCCCCCGATTTCACCCGGTCGACGAGTCGCTGGAACTCCGCCGGGGACTTCTGCCGTTGGTACTCGCGCAACCAGAGGCTGCCGTCCGCGGAGAAGCGGCTCTGGAACTCGGGCGGCTCGGCCGAGGTCGCATCCGCCTGGTCCAGGTAGTAGTCGAGCATCTCGACGAAGAGCGCCTCGTACTCGGAGGCCGTCGCGGACCAGAAGTAGTCCGTGTGGTCGTCCGGCGCCATGAAGACGCGCTTGGGATCGGCGGACGCCGACCCTGCTCCGGAGCCCAGCGCCAGCGCCGCAACGACCATGACGAGCGCGTGCTTCGGCGAACGGGGCGAGACGAACCTCACTCGCGTGTCCGGCCGACGAGCGAGTGCCGCGTGGCGCCCACGTACGGACCGCCGCGTGGCTGCAGATGTGTGTTGCGGTGACGCCTTGAAGCTATGACGCGGGCCGCGGGGCCCTGCGAACGATCACGTGAACCCTTCTTCGCGAAACTGCGAACAGGCGAGTCCACCCTACACGCGGCGAAGAAGCTCAGTCGGGGAGCAACGGCACCGTGAAGCCCTGGTCGCGGCCGAGGAGCACCGCCCGGGTCACGGCGGCGGTTCCGTAGCGGTCGCGCACCGTGTCGAGCGCGGCGTCGAGAGCCCCGCGGCGGTCGCGGCGCAGCGGCAGGACGAGCTGCACCGGCCGGTCGTTCTCGAGGTTCCCCACGGCGACGCCGACGAGGGTTAGGCCTTTTTCCTGGATCAGCGGAGATGCGGTCTCGAACAGGTGCCGCGCGGTCTCGAGGATCGTCTGCGTCTCCGCGGTCGCGTAGGCCAGCGTGTGTGAACGCGTGGCGCGGGTGAAGTCGTCGAAGCGCAGGCGCAGGGTGATCGTGCGCCCCACGCGGCCGGCGCGGCGCATCCGGCCTGTCACGCGGTCGACCAGGCCGACCAGCACGGTGTCCCTCTCGCGGACCGAGCGCCGCGAGCGGCCGAGCGCGCACTGCGCCCCCACGGAGCCCCGGCGCCGACCAACCGTCACGCGGCGCGGGTCGCGGTTGTGCGCGAGCGCGTGGATGTGCCGCCCGGCCCCACGCCCGAGCATTGAGACGAGCAACGCCTCGTCGAGCTCCGCCACCTCGCCGACGGTTCGGATGCCGCGACCGCGGAGCTTCTCCCCGGTCACCGGCCCCACCCCCCACAGGCGCTCGACCGGCAGCGGGTGGAGGAACGCAAGCTCTCGGTCGGGCGGGACGACGAGCAACCCGTCCGGCTTGGCGACGCCGCTCGCGACCTTGGCCAGGAACTTCGTCCTCGCAACGCCCACGGTGATCGCCAGGCCGACTTCCTCGAGCACGCGGCGGCGCAACCGGCGGGCGATCTCGACGGGCGTCCCGGCCGTTCGCTCGAAGCCGCGGACGTCGAGGAACGCCTCGTCGATCGACAGCCCTTCGACGAGCGGCGTCGTGTCCTCGAACACCCGGTAGACGGCCTTCGACGCCTCCGAGTACGCCGCCATGCGCGGCCTCACTACCACGGCGTCAGGGCAGAGCCGCCGCGCCTGCCTCCCGCCCATCGCCGTGCGCACGCCGCGCGCCTTGGCCTCGTAGCTCGCGGCGAGCACCACCCCGCCGCCGACGATCACGGGCCGACCACGCAGCCGGGGATCGTCGCGCTGCTCGACCGACGCGTAGAACGCATCGAGGTCGGCGTGCAGGATCCGGGCATGGTCGGACACGAACGTCTGTTCGTATCCTAGTCCCTCATACTCGCGCCGTGGCTGACGGACAGAACTGGCGCCCGACCGGATGGCAGCTCGCCACCGGCGTGCTCGCGCTCGCCGTGATCGGCCTCACGATCTGGGGCGTCTCGATGCGCAACGACCACGACGACGTGAGCGCGTCGGCGTCTGCGCAGATCGACGAGCTCGAACAACAGCTGGCCGATTCCCAGGCCGAGGTCGACGACCTCGAGCAGCAGCTGGCCGACGCGCAGGACGCTGCCGCCACAGCCGCGGACGACGCCGCAGCCGCCGCCGAGGAAGCCGCCGCGCAGGCCGAGGCCGACCTCGCCGCCGCACAGGCGCAGTACGAGGAGGTTTCCAAGAAGCTCGGCGCCGCGAAGGGCTCCCACGCGGACAGCCAGGCCGAGCTCGATGCGCTGGCGAAGACGGCCGCGTCCGAGCTGGCCGACGCGGAGGCCGCGGCTGCGAGCTCCCAGACTGCGGCCCAGAAGGCCCAGGCCCAGGCCGACGCCGAGAAGGCCCGCGCCGACCTGGCCGAGGCGTGCCTCACCGCCGTCGCGGAGATCCTCGGACGGGTGTACGAGTCGGACGACCCGGTCGACGCCCTCGTCGACGCGGCCGACGAGCTCGAGGAGCTCGCCGCCGACTGCGCGCCCGCGTAGGGCGACGACGTCGCCCTCGCTCTGCGACCTGCGCAGGGTTACGTGAACGCGTTGACCGCCCGCGCGACGATCAGGCCGAAGAGCGCGAGCGCAACGGTTGCCTGCACGAGCATCGTGTACTTGGCCCGGTGCGTGAGCGGCATCACGTCGGTCGGGCTGAACGCGGTCGCGTTGGTGAAGCCGAGGTGCAGGTAGTCGAGGAAGACCGGCCTCCAGCCGGGCGGCGCGAGCTCCGGGCTCATGTGTTGAGTGAAGACGAAGTCGACCGGGGCCGCCCGCCGCGAGCGTGCAACCGGTCCGCCGCTGTCCATCAACCAGTACAGCAGCGCAAACGAGAGGTTGTTTCCGAGCCACACGACCGCGCCGGAGGCCAGGAGCTTGCCGGGCGATTCGGACACGCCCAGCCCCTTGATCAGGTCGTAGACGAGGACCGCGGTCGCCCACAGAGCCGCCGCGACGAGGAGGCAGACGAACGTGACGGCTACGGGGCGCAGCCATTTCCGGTGCTTCGCGAGGCCGCCCGGGTTGCCCACGAGCAGCAAGGCGAGCAACACGCACTCGATCGCCGGGACGAGCCAGGGCAGACGGACCGCAGAGTCGCCCGGCAGCCAGACGCGCAGAGCGATGTTGAGGGCCATGAAGATGAGCAGCGCGGCCGCGGGCGGCCAGCGCGACTCGCCGAGATACGACTCCGGCGCCTCGTCGCCGCTCGAGAGAGACACCGTGGCGGCTTCGCCTTGAGCGGTCACGCCGGAAATCGTCTCACATGAGCAACGTCCTCACGACTGCTCATGCTTCCCGGCGTGAACGAACCGACGCTGGCCGAGCGGCGGCTGGAGCTCGTCTCGACGGTGCTGCTTGCCCTCGCGACCGTCGCGACGGCCTGGGCCGCCTACCAGTCCCGCCAGTGGACCGGCGAGCAGGCCCAGGGGTACAGCCGTGCCACGGCGGCCCGAATCGAAGTCAACCGCGTCTCGGCTGTCGCCAACCGCGAGGCACAGGTCGACGTCGCAACCTTCATCGCGTGGGTCGACGCGCGCGCCCAGAACGAATCGGAGCTCACCGCCTTCTATCGGGCTCGGTTTCGGGACGAGTTCGAGCCGGCGTTCGCAGCGTGGCTCGCAACCGAGCCGTTCGAGAACCCGGATGCGCCGCCGACGCCGTTTGCGATGCCCGAGTACCGGCTGAAATCGTCGGCCGAGGCCGAGCGTCTGGAGCGGACGGCGGCTGCAAGATCGGAGCTGGCGAAGGATGCAAACGAGCGGGCCGACAACTACATGCTCGCGGTCGTGCTGTTCGCCTCGTCGCTCTTCTTCGCCGGGATCAGCATGAAGCTGCAGACCGTGAGAGCCCGCACCGCGATCCTCGGCCTCGGCTGCGTTCTCTTCGTCGGAACCGTGATCTGGGTCGCGACGTTCCCGATCCACCTGACGACCTAGCCCGATCCGACACGAGCACACGCCGGGCGTTTCTCACCCTCGTGACTCGCAAATTGGATCCCGACGTGGCAATTGACCTTCGCGACTGGCTGCGCGACGAATGCGCCGAGTACGAGCTCGACCTCGAACGTCACTCGAGCAGGGCACATTTCCTTCCGCTGCCAAAGGAGCCCGCGGCTGGGCTGGAGGATCGCCGCGGAACGGAGCGCAGCTATCCGGACCTGGAGACTTGCGGCCGAGTGCGCCCCGGCGGACTAGGTCACAGAAACGGCGACAACGCGGCGAACACCGTCGCCTTCGCGCGCGGCTTGAAGCCCGTCACCGGCTCGCCGGGTGCCGACACGGCCTCCGCGGGAGCGCTGAACCGCTCGTCGAACTGCGCCGCCAGCACGTTCGAGCGGAGCAGAAGGTCGATCTCGAAGAACCGCTTCAGGCTCCAGGCCTCGAGGTTGCAGGTTCCGGCGAGGAGCTCCTCGCCGTCGCGGACGAACGCCTTCGCGTGCAGCATCGCCGGGTACCCGAGGATGCGCACGCCGGCGTCGAGCAGCTTCGCGTGGTGGAACTGCTGCGCCGCGGCGCAGGCCCAGTTGTTCGCGTTCGCCGGCACGAAGAGCCGAACGCGGACGCCGCGCCGCGCCGCCCGCTCCATCCGGTTGATCATCCCGCGGTCGGTGACGTACGGGTTGACGACGTCGAGCGTCTCGCGGGCGCCGTCGAGCATCCGCGCGATCTCACGCGTGATCGGCCGGTAGCCGCCCGGCGCGTTGTGGAGGACGACCGCCGGGATCGCGCCGGCCTCGGCCGCCGGGAAGAATCCGTCGAGCTCCTCGCCGGGAATGTCGCCGCCGAGCCAGCGAAAGCTCGCGAGGAACACGAGCTGCAGCTGCGACACGACCGGCCCCGTGACCCGCAGGAACAGGTCGTGGAACCGCCCGTCCTGGAAGTGATCCTCGATGCCGGCGCCGCCGACCCAACCGATTCGACCGTCCAGCACGAGCAGCTTGCGGTGGTCGATGTGGCCGAGGCCGCGGAGGTTCCACCGTGGCTCGCCGCTTTCGCCGAGCGGCCCAAAAGGAACACGCGGCTTCGTCGCCCGCACGACGCACACCTGGACGCCGCCGGCGATCAGCTTGTCGTAGTGCTCGTGCGCGTCCTCCTCGGGCTTGGAGCCCTGGCGGTCGACGACGAGCCGCACGGGCACGCCCTCCTTCGCCTTGCGGATCAGCGCGTCCGCGAAGGCGTCCCCGACGTGGCCCGGCCGGAAGCCGAACTGGTTGATGTGAACCGAGGACGACGCGGCCTCGATGTCCGCGAGCATCGGCGGGTAGAAGTTGTCGCCCTCGACGAGAACCTCGGCCGACGCGGCGGTGGTCTCCGTGAACTCGAGCGCGAGCGCGTCGAGCCCGACCGGGCCCGTGAGCAGCCGTTCGGCGTGCGCTTGCAGCGCGTCGTTCTCGACCTGAATGCCGTGATCTCGTGCCAGCTAGAGCGCCTTCGCCGCGTCCGCGTATTCGTCGTCCGTGACGTGCTCGAGCCAGGTCGCGGGGCCGCCGTCGTCGCCGACCTCGAGCATCGCGAGGTGCGTCATGAACCGGTCGGGCGCGGCGCCGTGCCAGTGCTCCTCGTCCGGCTCGAAGAACACGCGGTCGCCGGGCCGGATCACCTCGGCCTCACCGCCGCGCCGCTGGGCGAGTCCCATGCCCTCCGTGACGAAGATCGTCTGGCCGTTCGGATGCGTGTGCCAGGCCGTCCGCGCGCCGGGCGTGAAGTGGACGCTGCTCGCCGTGATGCGCGCCCCCTCCTCCGGCGCTGCGACCGCGTCGAGGAAGACCGTGCCCGGTGAACCACTCGGCCGGGCCCGGCTGGGTGTCGACGCTGTTTTTCGTGACCTTCATCGCCGGACGAGGCTAGCATCGCCGGCATGTTCAAAGCGATCGTCCTGCTCACCCGCAAGGAGGGCGCGACCCGCGAGGAGTTCGCGGCGTGGTGGCTCGAACACCACGCGCCGCTCGCGCGCGACCTCCCCGGCCTGCGCGGGCTGCGGTTCAACCTCGTCGAGAGCGAGGACGCCGAGTTCGACGGCGTGTCGGAGCTCTGGTTCGACTCGCGGGAGGCGTTCGAGGCGGCGTACGCGAGCGAGCACGGGAAGCGCGTGGCCGAGGACTCGCTGGCCAACGTCTCGCGCCGGGAACGGCTCGTCGTCGGCGAGCACGTGATCCGCGGTTGAGCACGGCCCTCGAGTCGGCCGAGGAGCAGGTCGCGGCCGCGCGCGACGATCCCGCGGCGCGCATCGCCCTGGTCGTGCGCACCTACCACGGGCCGACCGGCCGCGCCCCGCGGCACCTGCCGTTCCGCCGCGCGGCGCTCTCGTTCATGCGCTGGCAGGCGAACCGCGGCGTGCTCGATCCGCTCGACGCCTCGCCGCCCGGCAGCGTGTGGTGGCGGGCGGTCAACGAGCGGCTGCTGCGGGACGGCTGCGAATCGGTCGCGCTCGTCGGCGGCCTGGCCGGAGAGCCGTCGTCGCGGCCCGTCCAGCAATGGCTGGAGTTCATCGCGAAGCCGACGGGGCGGAACTGGTACCGGGCGCACAACGCGAGCATCGTGGACGCCTACCTGGAGCACCGCGACCTCGCCGACGCGGAGAGCGCGCCGGAGCGCTTCTTCATGAACGTCGCGCTGCTCCGCGTGCTCTACGCGCACGCACTGGTCGGGGCGCCGCGCCTCGCGCTGGGCCGGTTCGCCCCGCTCGGCCGCGTGCTCGGCGACCCCCGGCTCGGGATGGCCGGCGCCTTCCTCTCACTGAGCCGCGTGCTGCCGAACCGCTATCCGCTCGAGCTCGACGTGGAGCGCTACGTCGCCGACGAGCAGCGCCTCGGCCGGCTGCTCGACTACGCGGTGATCGTGCCGCGGCTGCAGCGGCTCTACGAGTGGTCCGCCGTGGAGCTCGGCGAGCCGCGTCTCCTCGAGCTGGTCCGCGACGGCAACCCGGTCTACGCGTGGCCGTACGAAGAGCGGCAGGTGTGGCGCTCCCCGCAGATGCCGTGGTTCGGGCGGGTTCTCGAACGCGCCACGAGGGCTCGGTGACATGAGGCGCTCCGCGACTCTGCTCGTTGCCTGCCTGCATCGGCCTCGCCGCGGCCGGCTGCGGGGGCTCGGACGCGCCGCGTACGCCCCTCCCCGCGCCCGACATCGCGCTGAGCGCCGAGGAACAAGGGGTGTGGGCACCTCTCCCGCCGGACCGCTCGGCGATCCCGGTGCTCGTCTACCACGGGGTCGGCCCGGAGAGCGGTTTCTCCAACGCGGCCGATGCCCGCTACGGCGTCGGGGTCGAGGACTTCGCCAAGCAGATGACGATGATCGCCCACGCCGGCTACGAGACGGTCGACATCGAGACGTTCGTGCGATTCGTGGAGGGAGAGCCGGTCGACCTTCCTCCGCGCCCGCTGCTCCTCACCTTCGACGACGCCAGGGCCGACTCGTGGACGGGCGCCGACGGGATCCTGGCCGAACTGGGGTTCGATGCGGTGATGTTCGTCGACGTCGGCCGGGTCGAGGACGGCGACCCCGAGTACTCGACGTGGGAGGAGCTCGACCTCATGCAGGCGAGCGGGCGCTGGGAGCTGCAGCTCCACTCCGGCGAGGGCCACCAACAGATTCGGTACGGGCCCGGCGACGACGACTTCGGGCCGTACTACGCGTACCTGAAGGAGGGCGAGAGCTTCGAGGAGTGGCAGGAGCGGGTGCGCTCGGACATCGAGTGGGGCGAGCGGACGCTCGCGAAGCACGTGCCCGGCTACGAGCCGTACGCCTTCGCGCTCCCGTACGGCAGCTACGGCCAGGACGGGACGAACGACCCGCGCATCCCGCCCGATCTGCTCGGCTTCCTGACATCGCGCTTCGACGTGGTCTTCACGCAGGACGTGAACGCCCTCGCGAAGCCGGGCGCCGAACAGCCGCTCGGGCGGATCCAGGTCCTGCGGGCCACGACCGGCGGCGAGCTCCGCGAGAGCCTGCTCACCGGCGAGCAGCCGGGGTGAAAGTCGCGGCAAATAAGGTGGCCGCGTGACGCCCCGCCTGGCCACCTTCTCCGTCTTCTTCGTGAACGGCGCGATGATCGGGACCTGGATCGCGCACATCCCCTGGCTCCAGGACGAGCTCGGGGTCTCCAAGGCGACGCTCGGGCTCTGTCTGCTCTGCATGGCCGCCGGCGGGCTCATCTCGATGCCACTCACCGGGCAGGTTCTCGACCGGCGCTCGAGCGCGTCCGTGACGCGGACGGCCTCGCTCGTCTTCTGCCTCATGCTGCCGCTGCCGCTGCTGGCGACCAACGCGTACATGCTCGCCGGGATCCTGTTCGTCTTCGGAGCGGCGAACGGTGCGATGGACGTCGCGATGAACTCGCACGGCGTCGCCGTCGAGCGCTCGCTCGCGAAGCCGATCATGTCCTCGCTCCACGGCGGCTGGAGCCTCGGCGGGTTCGCCGCCGCGGGCCTGGTCGTCATCGCCGGGGCGGCCGGAGTCGACCCGCGACTCGAGGCCCTCGTCGTCGGCGTCGCGCTCTGGCTGGCGGCGCTGTGGATCACGACCCGGCTGGGGAGCGCATCGGCCCACTCCGAGGTCGGCGCCGGATTCGCGCTGCCGTCGCGCGCCGTGCTGCTGATCGGCGGGCTCTGCTTCCTTGTGATGATGACCGAGGGCGGCATCGCCGACTGGGGCGGCATCTACCTTCGCCAGGACGCCGGCGCGAGCACCGCCGCGGCCGCGATGGCGTTCACCGGCTTCTCGCTCGGGATGGCGATCGCCCGGCTGGGCGGCGACATCCTCAACGAGCGCCTCGGCGCCGGGCGGCTGCTGCGTGGCGGCATGACGCTGGTGGCCCTCGCGCTCGGCGCCCTGCTGCTCGTCGGCGAGGTCGTCCCCGCTGTGATCGGGTTCACGCTCTGCGGTCTGGGAATCGCGAACGGCGTGCCGCTGCTCTTCAGCGCCGCCGGCCGGCTGGATCCGCCGAGCCCGTCGCTCGCCGCGGCGTTCACGCTCGGCTACACGGGCTTCATCGTCGGCCCGCCGGTGATCGGCTTCCTCGCCGACCAGTTCGGGCTGCCGCGGACGCTCTCGCTGCTCATCCTCGCAGCGCTCGCCGTGGTCGCGCTGGGCGGGCGGGCGACGGCGGGACGGACCGCTTCCGACGTGCCGAGGCTCGGCGATGAAGCCGAGGCTGCGACGTACTAGCCGCGTCCGATGGTGAGCGACGCCCTCGTGTCGTTAGATCAAACGCATGGCGACCCGAAGATCGCTGGCCGCTCGGACGGCTCCGCGTACAAGACCCTCGCCGAGCGCTACTCCTGCAAGTAGCTGCCCTTCACACGTAAAGTCGGCCTCAGACCGACCGACGAAGGAGCGAAGTGATGAGCATGTACGCAGTAGTCGACCCCGCGACCGGCGAGACGCTCAAGGAGTACCCGACAATCACGGACAACGAGCTGCGGGACGCGATCGCCCGCGCCGACCGGGCACACCGCGAGTGGTCGAAAGCAGCGACCGTCGCTGACCGCGCCTCGCTCGTACGGCGCGTCGGCGAGCTGCACACGGAACGGCGCAAGGAGCTTGCGGACATCATCGTCACCGAGATGGGCAAGCCGGTCGGGCAAGCGCGGGGCGAGGTCGACTTCTGTGCGTCGATCTACGAGTTCTACGCAGACAATGCGGAAGCACTGATGGCAGACGAGCCGATCGACCTCCTCGAGGGCGAGGGGTCGGCGGTCGTCCGCCGCAGCTCACTCGGCGTCCTGCTGGGGATCATGCCGTGGAACTTCCCCTACTACCAGGTCGCGCGCTTCGCGGGGCCGAACCTGATCATCGGCAACACGATTCTGTTGAAGCACGCGCCCCAGTGCCCGCAGTCGGCTGAGGCGATGGAGCAGATGTTCCGCGACGCCGGCTTCCCCGACGGCGCCTACGTGAACATCTACGCCACGAACGAGCAGATCGAGTGGGTGATCGCCGATCCGCGCGTCCGCGGCGTCTCCGTCACCGGTTCCGAGCGCGCCGGCGCCGCCGTCGCGGAGATCGCCGGCCGGAATCTGAAGAAGGTCGTGCTCGAGATGGGCGGCTCCGACCCGTTCATCGTCCTCGGCACCGACGACCTCGACAAGACGGTCGAGGACGCTGTCGCCGCGCGGATCGACAACGCGGGCCAGTCGTGCAACGCCGCGAAACGGTTCATCGTGATCGACGAGCTCTACGAGCCGTTCCTCGAGAAGTTCACGGCCGCGCTCACCGCCGTGAAGCAGGGTGATCCGCGCGAGCGAGGGATCGAGGTCGGGCCGCTGTCCTCTGAACTCGCGGCCGACCGCCTCGAGGACCAGGTCCGGCGCGCGGTCGAGCAGGGCGCGACGCTCGTCGCCGGGGGCAAGCGCAACGGCAACTACTTCGAGCCGACGGTGCTGACGGACATCACGCCGGAGAACGACATCTACCGCGAAGAGCTGTTCGGCCCGGCCGCCCAGGTCTATCGCGTGCCGTCGGAGGAGGAGGCGGTCGCGCTGGCAAACGACACGCCGTTCGGGCTCGGCTCATACCTGATGACGAACGACCCGGAGCAGGCCGAGCGCGTCGCGGACCAGATCGACGCCGGCATGGTCTACGTGAACATCGTCGGCGCAGACGGTGCCGAGCTGCCGTTCGGCGGCACGAAACGCTCCGGCTTCGGACGCGAGCTCGGGCGCTACGGGGCCGACGAGTTCGTCAACAAGAAGCTGATCCGCATCAGCTGAGCAAGGACCTGCGGTAGTGTCAGCCGCATGACCGGGCAGCGTGCGCTTCTCGTGGTCGACGTTCAGCGCGGCTTCGATGACCCATCGCTCGGACCCCGCGACAATCCCCAGGCCGAGGAGAACGTCGCCAAGCTGATTGCCGCGTGGCGCCGGCGCGGCGACCCGATCGTGGTCGTTCAGCACGACTGGCAGGGTGGGCCGCTCGAGCGCGGCACGCCCGGCTTCGAGCTGAAGGAGGCCGTCGCCGGCGAGCCCGACCTGCGCATTGTCAAGACAGTGCACTCGTCGTTTCACGGAGATGTCGATCTCGACGCCTGGCTGCGCGAGCGAGGGATCGGCGCGATCGCGGTGTGCGGGATCCAGACGAACTATTGCTGTGAAACGACCGCTCGCATCGGCTCCGACCTCGGGTACGACGTGTGGTTCGTCCTCGACGCGACCCACACGTTCGACATCGCCGCCCCGGATGGCGACGTGGTGCCGGCTGCCGAGATCGCGCGCATGACCGGCATCAACCTCCAGGACGAGTTCGCGGAGGTCGTGACGACCGCGGCAGCCTGCACGTGATTTTTAGGCGGGCTGCTCCCTTGCTTCGTGAACCTGCCTGAAGGATCATCTCGAACCTATCGAGGAGGGGACGTGATTCACGCGCGGCGAGCAGGGAACGCCCGGAAGCGGCAGACGGCCGCCGGATTCGCGTTGGCCCTGGCCGTCGCTCTCCTGCCGACAGCCTGCGGCTCGAGTGAGAAGAGCCCCTCGCCGGCCGCTGGGACCGGCCCGCCGCCCACCTCATCCGACGCCTGCGTCGTCGTCACCGAGGGCGTCTGCACCGTGAGCGACATCCCCTTCGCCTCGCCGGACGGAGTCGAGCTCGCGGTTGACGTCTACCGCGAGGACGGCGAATCGAATCGGCCGGCCGTCGTGCTGCTCGGGCCGGGAGGGTGGAGCCTCAGTTCCCGCGACAACGTCAGCGGTCTCGCGATTTCGCTTGCCCAGCAGGGACTGGTGGTCTTCGTAGGCGACGTGCGGCTCGCGTGCACGGACGGCGGGCCCCTGTGCGGCTACCAGTATCCGGCGCCGCAGGCTGACGTCCACTCGTTGATCCAATTCGCGACAAGTCACGGAGCCGAGTACGGCGCGCGGGCGGGCCCGATCGGCGTCTTCGGCCTCAGCTCGGGGGGCCAGCAGGCCCTCCTGGCCGCCTTCACGGAGACGGGGGCGTCGCGACCCGGCGCCGTCGTCGCGTGGTCCGCGCCGACGTCGCTCGAGAAGCTCGCGTCCAACCCGGACGCAGACCAGCTCATCACCAGGTACCTCGGCTGCCAGTACGCTCGCTGCCCCGACCGGTGGCGCGATGCGTCGCCCATCACGCACGCCTCGGGCGCCGCGCCGCCGACGCTCCTCGTCTCGTCGGCCGACGATTCGCAGGTGCCGGCGACGCAGTCACGGTCGCTCTACAGAGCCCTGCACTCGGCCGGAGCGACCGCCGAACTCGACATCGAGCCAGGCGCGGCCCACGCCCAATTCGGCCCCATCACCGTCAGCCGTAGCGCCGAGTTCCTGCTCCGGCACCTCTCCTGACGCCCTCGGCAGCGACGACCGCTGGACGCAATCGCCGCCGCGACCGACACGGCGGGCGCGGCTCACGTTGGCCGGAATCCCTTACCCGGGTTTCATTCGCGGGCAGCGCGTCACTCCAGCGAGGGGGCCCATGGGGGAAACCGGGTTTCCCCCGTGCTGATGGAGGCGGCGGGAATCGAACCCGCGTCCGTGGTCGTACCGGCTCAGCGTCTACAAGCTTGTCCTGCGATTGGAGTTCGCCCGGCGGCTGGTTCGCAGGCCGCCCACCGTCGGACTAGTCCTCCTTTGTAGTCCCGCTTCGGGCGAGTGACTCTCCCTAGGCGGCAAGCCCGTTCGTTGACGCCGGATTCCAGTCCCACGGGCCGAAGACTGGGCCGACGCGCCAGCTAACCGAAGTTAGGCAGCGAGTGCGAGTTCGTTATCCGCACTTGCATTGGTGCCGGTTGTTTTACGAGGCCGACCGGCGACCTCGGCTTGCAGCTAAACCGGAGCATCGACCACGTCGAAACCTGGTCGCCCCCGTATGTGCTCTCAGTGTAGCCCGGTGCCGGCTAGTCGTCGCGCCCGCGGCTCTTGAGGGCCCGCTCGATCTGGCGCTTTGCGTCTCGGTCGGCGACGTCTCGGCGTTTGTCGCGCGTTTCCTTGCCGCGGGCGACGGCGATCTCGACCTTCACGCGGCCGTCCTTGAAGTAGAGCTTGGTCGGGACGAGCGTGAGCCCTTTCTCCGCCACTTGCGCGGCGAGCCGGTCGATCTCACGGCGGTGCAGGAGCAGCTTGCGGTCGCGGTCGGGATCGTGGTTCGCCATGTTCCCCTCGGCGTACTCGGGGATGTGCGCGCCGACGAGCCAGGCCTCGTTGCCGCGGATGTCGCCGTAGGCGCGCTGGAGCACGGCGTGGCCCTGACGGAGCGACTTGACCTCCGTGCCGGTCAGCTGGAGCCCCGCCTCGACCTTGTCGAGCAGGTGGTAGTCGTGGCGAGCGCGGCGGTTGTCCGCGATCGTCTTGGTTCCGGTGGGGCGAGCCATGGCTCCATTGTCGCGGAGCGGCGCCCTCGCTCGCGTGAACCTTCCCCCGGGGGCCTCCGGCCCCTTTGCCCCCGCTGATGACGCTACCGGCAGAATGCGCGCGTGTCTCGCGCGAAATCGTGACGATTCAGCGCAGAACCGTCCACAGGAACGCGGCGTCGCGATCGGCGGGGCGGGAAGCCTCTATCGCGTCATCCCGGACGCGGATGCGTGGCGTGCGTGCGCGTCTCGGGGAGGGGCGTCAGCACATCGGCAAGCCGCTCGCGCAGGTGCTCGAAGTTCGGCGGCAGCGACAGGCCCTCGCCGAGCGTCTCGAGCGGCTCGTCCGCGGTGAAGCCAGGGCCGAGCGTGGCGATCTCGAACAGGACGCCGCTCGGCTCGCGGAAGTAGATCGACTTGAAGTAGAAGCGGTCGATGACGGGCGTCGGGTGCCCGCCCGCCGCGCGCACGACGTCCCGCCACGCTTCGTGCTCTTCGATCGGCGAACCCCACGCGACGTGGTGCACCGTCCCCGCGCCGCCCATCCCGCGCTCGGCCGGGCGGCTCGTCGTACGTGTAGAACCCGCCGCGCGAGTCGCCGCGCGCCTCCCACTCCCGCGGCGGCGCGAGCGGCGTGAAGTTCAGCCCCTCGAGGAACCCCTGGCTCGCATCCGGCGCGGCCGAGTAGACCCGCACGCCGTCGAAGCCCTGGATCGCGTGCTCGGCCGGAACCTCGGGACTCACGGCGACGAGCGGCGCATCGGTCGTCTCGACCACGGCCAGCTCGAGCCCGAGCCCTTCCGGATCCGCGAACCGCAAGCGAGCCCCGTCGCGCTCGGTCTCGATCCCGTCGGCGCCGAGGTGCTCGGCCCAGAAGTCGAGCGCGGCCTCCGACGCGACGCGCCACGTGATGCGGTGCACCATCCCGCCGCCGGCTCGGCCGCGCGGCACACCCGGGTACTCGAAGAAGGTCAGGTCGGCGCCGGCGCTGCCCAGCTCGTCGGCGTAGAACAGGTGGTAGACGGTCGGATCGTCCTGGTTGACCGTCTTCTTCACCATCCGCAGCCCGAGCACGCGAACGTAGAAATCGACGTTGCGCGGCGCGTCGCCGGTGATGCAGGTGATGTGGTGAATGCCTTCGAGTCGCATTACGCCAACCGCAGCGAAACCTTACCCTCGACGCGGTCGATCGTCTCGACGCGCACCGAGATGGGATCGCCCAGGCGGTAGCGCTTCCCGGTCTTCGTCCCCACGAGCGCGGTCGCGAGCTGGTTCAGCTCGAAGTACTCGCCGAGCAGGTGCCGCGCCGGGACATAGCCCTCGAACACGTCGCCGAAGCGAACGAAGATCCCCGAGCCGATCGCGCCCGTGATCTCGCCGTCGAAAGCGGCGTCCCAGCCAAGCTCGAAGAGCTGCCGCTCGAGGTACCACGCGAGGCAGATCGCGTCGGCGCGGTACTCGACCTGCGCGGCCTCGCGCTCGCGGACGGACGTCCAGTCGGCGAGCGTGTCGAGATCGCCGTCCGCGGCCTCGGCGAGCCCGAGCTCCGCCAGCAGCGCGCGGTGCACGACCAGGTCGGGATAGCGGCGGATCGGCGACGTGAAGTGCGCGTACGCGGTGCTCGCGAGGCCCGAGTGGCCGAGGTTGCGCGGGTCGTAGCGCGCCTGCTTCAGCGCCCGCAGGACGAGCGTCGGGAACGCCTCGCGCCCGCGGCCCGACTGCTCCGCGTACGCGGTCGCACGCAGCGCAGCCTCCGCGGCCAACCGGGCGGCGTCGGCCGGATACATCTCCTCCGGAACGGGCGGCGTCGGCACCTCGAGGTCGGCCAGCTTGGCGAGGAGCAGCTCCACGGACATCGGCTCGGGGCGCTCGTGGACGCGGTAGAGCGTCCCGCGCTGGCGCGAGGCGAGGAACGCGCCCACGGCCTCGTTCGCGAGGATCATCAGCTCCTCGACGAGCCGGTGCGACGTCGGCTCGGACTCGCGCCAGGCACGCGCGACGCCGCCCTCGCCGTCGAACTCGAACGACGTCTCGCCGGTCTCGATCTGGAGCGCGCCGCGGGCGAAGCGGCGGCGGCGCAGCTCGGTCGTGATGCGGTCGGCGAGCTGGAGCGTCTCGGTCGTCGTCTCGTCGTGCTTCTCCCGGCCGGCCAGGATCGCCTCCGCCTGGCCGTACGTCAGCCGGGCACGGCTGCGGATCAGCGAGCGGTAGAAGAGCGGCTCGCCTGCGCGCAGGTCGCCGTCGAACGGCACCTCGACGGTCAGGCAGCGGCGCTCGACGTCGGGCCGCAGCGAGCAGCGGTCGTCCGAGAGCTCCGACGGCAGCATCGGCTCGACCGTCCCCGGGATGTACGTGGAGAACGCCCGCTCCGCCGCGTCGCGGTCGAGCGGCGAGCCCGGCGGCACGTACGCCGACACGTCGGCGATGTGCACCCACACGCGCAGCCCGTCGCCCTCGCGGCGCAGGCTCAGCGCGTCGTCGAAGTCCTTGGCGGTGTCGGGATCGATCGTGAGCGCGTGCAGCTCGCGCAGGTCGACGCGCTCGGGCTCGTCCCAGGCGGGCTCCGGAGGAAGCGGCGCCGGAGCGCGGCGCACGCCGAGGTGCCAGAGCAGCCCTTCGAGCACCGTCTCGATCGCGGACGGCTTGCCGAGCACCGTCTCGACCTTCGCGCGGCCGCGGCCGGAGCGCAGGACGACGAGGTCGCCGATCGCGACGTCACCCGCTCCCTTGCGGTCGACGACGAGCGGCACGCCGCCCTCGAAGAACGGGTCGCCCACGAGGAGCTTGCCCCGGCGGGCCAGCTCGCAGACGACCAGGTCCACTAGCCGAGCTGGGAGAGCAGAAGCCGGGCGGCGCGGCCGAGGGCCTCGTCGCGCCTGGTGGCCGGAAGGTCGCGAACCTCGACCTCGGGGTCGATTCCGTGGCCGGTCAGGTTCGCGCCGTTCGGCGTGCGGTAGACGGCGGTCGTCAGCTTGATCGCGTCGCCGTTCGTGAGGCCGCGCACCGACTGCACGGACGCCTTGCCGTACGTGGCCTCGCCGATCACGATCGCCCGCTCGTGGTCGTGCAGCGCGGCGGCGACGATCTCGGCGGCGCTGGCGCTGCGCTCGTCCACGAGGACGATCAGCGGCACGTCGGACAGCGGCGCCTTGCCGCTCACGCGGTAGACGTGGCGGCCGTGATGCACGCCCTCGGTGACGCAGACGACGCCGTCTTCGAGGAAGAGCGACACGGTGTCGACGGCCTGGGCGAGCAGTCCGCCCGGATTGCCGCGCAGGTCGAGCACGACACCCTCCGCCCCGTGGTTCACGAGCTGGCGCACCCGATTCGCGACGCCGTCCACCGCGTTGACGCGGAAGGACAGCACGCGCACGTGGGCGAGCTTGCGGCCGTTCTGGACGACCATCTGCGAGCGCACGGCTGGCAGCGCGATGGCCGAGCGCTCGACCGTGAACCGCAGCTCGTCCTCGCGGGGGCGGCGCACGATCAGCTGCACGGTCGTCCCCTCCTCGCCCTTCAGGAGCTCGAGCGAGCGCTGGAACGGGAGCCGCCGAACGGAGTGCCCGTCGATCGACACGATCCGGTCGCCCGGCTTGATCCCCGCCGCCTTCGCCGGGCCGGCGAGCGCCTCCTTGACGATCAGCCCGGCCTTGCTGCGGCCGACGGTGAGACCCACGCCGGAGTAGCTCTGCGCCGTGCGCCGCTGGAGATCCTCGTACTCGTCCGCGGTGAGGTAGTCGGTGTACGGATCCTCGAGCCCCGCGATGATCGCGTCGATCGAGGGCTGCGCCAGCACGGCCGGCGAGATGCTCGTGTAGTAGCCGCCGGTCAACTCCTGCCGCACCTGGTCGATGAGGAGCGTGGGCGCATCGCCGGCGTCCGCGCGGAACGTCGACCCGATCGTCGTGTCCGCCTGCGACTTGGTGAGCGCCAGGCCCAGCATGAACGCCCCAACGACGAGAAGGGCCAAGGCCAGGGTGCCTGGGAGGCGTCTCATGGAGATGAAGTCGCCAGTATAGGAGGGCTCGTGGTTTGGCGAGCGCACCTCCTCCGGCGGCGATGGACGCCGTTCAGACATGGCTAGATCTTGAGGAAACGGTGCAGAGTGATGCCGGAGCCGAGCGCACCGACGACAAGGCTCGACCCGATCATGATCAGCGCGATCCAGATGAAGTTGAGCGCGTGGACGTCGTCCTGAGAGAGCTCGGTGTGCCCCACGATGGACGGCAGCGCGATCTCCTTCGCCAGGAGCAGCAGGATGACGGCGGCCAGTGATCCGATGAACCCCGTGATGAGTCCCTCGAGCATGAACGGCCCGCGCACGAACCAGTTCGTGGCGCCCACGAGTTTCATCACCTCGACCTCACGGCGCCGCGAGAAGATCGATAGGCGGATCGTGTTCGAGATGAGCAGGACCGACGCGACGATCAGGATGATGCTCCCCACGAGGAAGATGCCGCCGATCACCTTCGCGACCTTGATCACCCGGTCCGCGGTCTTCTTTCCGTAGTTCACGAGCTGCACCCCGGGCGGTCGGTCTTCGAGCTGCGCCGCGATCGCCCCGACGTCCTCCCCTCGGTGCGGTGTGACCTGGAACGACGCCGGCAGCGGGTTGTTTATGAGGCCCTTCACGAGGTCCGGGTTGCGCTCCTTCATGATCTCGAGCGCTTCCTCCTTGGAGATGAACTTCACCGACTTCACCTCGGGCATGCTCACGAGCTGCGAGCGGACGTCGTTGATCTGCTTTTCGGTCGCCTCGTTCTTGCACGACGTGTCGGTGCAGAGGTAGACGTTCACGACGAGATCGCGCTTCACGTCGTTCGTCCACGAATAGACCCACGAGCCGAGCCCGATGAAGAGCCCGAGCAGGAACATCCCGATGAGGACGGTCATGGTCGCCGCGACCGCCGTCGAGAGGTTCGACGTGACCGAGCGCCAGGCCTCGGAGATGAAGAGCTTGGTTCTCATCTAGCCGTAGCCGCCTCGCCGCTCGTCGCGGATGACGATGCCGTTGTCGAGCGCGATCACGCGGCGCCGCATCTTGTCGACCATCTCGCGGTCGTGCGTCGCCATGACGACGGTCGTCCCCGTGCGGTTGATCCGGTAGAGGAGCTGCATGATCCCGACCGACGTGTCCGGGTCGAGGTTCCCGGTGGGCTCGTCGCAGATGAGGAGCGGCGGATGGTTCACGAACGCGCGCGCGATCGAGACGCGCTGCTGCTCGCCGCCGGAGAGCTCGTCGGGGAACTGGCTCATCTTCGAGGAGAGACCGACGAGGCCGAGCACCTCGGGCACCTTGGAGCGGATCGAGCGGCGCGACTCGCCCTGCACCATCAGCGCGTAGGCGACGTTGTCGAACGCGCTGCGGTTCGAGAGCAGCTTGAAGTCCTGGAAGACGCAGCCCATGTTGCGGCGCAGCATCGGGACCTTCGAGCGCTTGAGGCGTCCGAGCTCGCGGCCGCCGACGATGATCCGGCCGTCCGTGGGCTCGAGCTCCTTCAGGAGCAGGCGCATGAGCGTCGACTTCCCGGACCCGGACGGGCCGACGAGGAACACGAACTCGCCCTTGTCGATCGTCAGGGAAACGTCGTCGAGCGCCAGGATGTTCGGGTCGTAGATCTTCGTGACCCGCTCGAACACGATCATCGGCGTCTCGCCCGGGCGCGGGGCTGCGCCTTCCACCGGGGCGGGCTCGGGCGTTACGGGTGTCTCCAAGGTCGTGTCCGTCACCGGGGAAATTGGTGGGGGCCGCATGAGCCCGCCGGTGGGATTCGGTGGTTCAGAAGTCATCTGAGTCTAGCTGAGTGTTCTGCGGGCAAACCGGTCTAACCGACCGTGCCTGCCGCCTTTGCGAGCAAGTACTGGTGGATGAACTCGTCGATGTTCCCGTCCAGGACGGACTGTGCGTTTCCTTCTTCGACGCCCGTCCTGTGATCCTTCACGAGCTGGTACGGCTGCAGGACGTAGCTGCGGATCTGGCTGCCGAAGCCCGTGTCCGCGACCTCGCCCCGCTCCTTGCGCATTTCGGCCTCGCGAAGCTCGAGCTCGTGCTCCGCGAGCCGGCTTCTGAGGATGCGCATCGCCGTCTGGCGGTTGGAGAGCTGCGAGCGCTCGTTCTGGCACTGGACGACGATTCCGGTCGGGATATGCGTGATCCGCACGGCCGAGTCGGTCTTGTTCACGTGCTGGCCGCCGGCGCCGCTCGCGCGGTAGGTGTCGATGCGCAGGTCGCCCTCGTCGATCTCGACGTCGGCGTCGTCGGTGACGAGCGGGCTGACGATCACCTGCGCGAAGCTCGTGTGGCGGCGATGCGCCGAGTCGAACGGCGAGAGGCGCACGAGCCGGTGGACGCCGCGCTCGGCCTTCAGCGTTCCGTAGGCGTTCTCGCCGGTGACCGTGAAGGTCGCGGACTTGAGCCCCGCCTCCTCCCCGGGCGACGCTTCGAGCAGCTCGACCTTGAACCCGCGGTCGGCGGCCCAGCGCGTGTACATGCGCAGGAGGATCTCGGCCCAGTCCTGCGCGTCGGTTCCGCCCGTGCCGCCGTGGATCGAGACGACCGCGTCGCCGGCGTCGTACTCGCCGTTGAAGAGCGCGTCGCGCTCGACCAGCTTCAGCTGCTCGCGGAGCGCCTCGATCGACTGCGCGACCTCGTCGAGCTCCGAGTCCTCGGACGCGAGCCCGAGCAGCTCGTTCAGGTCCGCGGACTCGCGCTCGAGCGTCTCGTAGCGCTCCAGCCGCCGCGCCAGGCGTGCGTGCTCGGACGACACCTTCGCGGCGTGCTGCTGGTCGTCCCAGAATCCGGGAGCGCCGAGCTCGCGCTCCAGTTCGTCTACGCGCGTTCGCAGGCCATCCGGGTCAAAGGTAATCACGGACCCAGGCGAGCTGGGTCCCGATGTCCTGGAGCTCTCGCTCGAGTGCTGCTCGGTCGGCCATGGGACGTTGCGCATGGTAGCCTGTCGCCCCGCGAGTGGGCCGGATCGCCGTCGTGGTGTCTCCCGGGGCGCGGACGACCGAGCTGGTCGGGCGCCACGGCGACGCGTGGAAGGTGCGCGTCGCGGCCGCGCCGGAGAAGGGACGCGCGAACGCGGCCGTGGAGGAGCTGCTGGGAGGTCTGCTCGGCGTTCCGGTCGCGGTCGTCGCCGGGGCGAGCTCGCGGCGGAAGATCGTGGACGTTCCGGGCCTCGATTCGGACGAGGCCGACCGGCGGCTCCAATCCGCCGCACGCCCCTAACAGCCGCGTCCCGATTCGACGCGCACAAACTCTCGCTTGTGTTGCATCAACCCCATGTCCGTTTCGGACAACCACCCGCAGGAACCATGCGCATTCGTCGTCCGGAGTGATGCAACACAAAGTCCGGTTTGTGACGTTCGAAGTGAGCGGTCGTCGATGGCTCAGGGGCGCCGGACGCCCGCGTAGCGGTAGCCCGTCGCCTGGATCGCGCCCGTCTTGATGAGCGTCTCCTCCAGGTCGCGCGTGGAGACGCCGCTGAGCTCGCGGTAGAGGTACGGCTTCCAGCTGAACGAGAGCTCGTCGAAGCGCGCGTCGAGCGCCGGCCGCATTGCGTCGTAGCCGTGGTGACTCCTCGTGCGCCGTGCGTCTGCTCCTCGCGGAAGACCTCGAGCGACGCCGGCGCCCCTTTGCCGCTCGCGGCCGCGACCGCGCGCCGCTGCCCGTACCACCAGTCCATCGTGTCGTCGTCGAGGCGGTCCGGCGCGAACTCGTCCACCAGAAGCAGCCCGCCGGGTGAGAGCAGCGCGACGATCCGGTCGAGCCCCGCGTCGAGGTCGTGGAGGTGGTGCAGCGACCGCGAGGCGACGACCGCGGCGAACGGGCCGGGCTCCTCGAAATCCTCCAGCGTCACCCGCCGGAAGACAGGCCCCTCGGGCGCGACGGGATCGATCGCGAGCACGTCGTGACCCGCGGCGGCCAGCTCGAGCGCCAGCGAGCCGTCCCCGCAGCCGACCTCGAGCACGCGCGAAGCCGACGGGCAGTTGCGCTAGGACGAAGCCGGAGAAGCCCACGCGCGAACTAGGCGCCGTGGCACTTCTTGTACTTCTTGCCGGAGCCGCACGGGCACGGGTCGTTGCGCCCGACCGTGTCCCACTCCGTGGCGACGCGCTGCTCGTGCCGCGCGGGCGCCTGGGCGGTCGCGGCGGCGGTCTCGACTCCGCCCGCTGCGCCGGCGGCCATGATCGCGTCGGAGCCCGCGAGCGACTCGTGCTCGTAGACGAGGTTCCCGTTCCCGCCGCCCGCGGCCGAGCGCGCCGGCTCGAGCGTCGGCTTGTCGGCCGGGTCGACCTGCACGTGGAAGAGATGCCGGAGCACCTCCTCGCGGATCGACTCGGAGAGCTCGGTGAACATCGCATGCCCCTCGGAGCGGTACTCCGAGAGCGGATCCTTCTGGGCCATCGCGCGCAGGTGGATGCCCTCGCGCAGGTACTCCATGACGTCCAGGTGCTCGCGCCAGCGCGAGTCGACGATCTGGAGCATGAGGAACCGCTCGATCTCGCGCATCAGCTCGGCGCCGAGCTCCTCCTCCTTGGCGGCGTAGGCGTCCTGCGCGTCGTCTTGGAACTCCTCGATCAGCTCCTCGCGCGACCACGGCTGGCTCGCGAGCTCCTCGGCCGTGACCTGGCTCTCGTACAGCCCGTTCATCGCGGCGAGCAGGCCCGGGAGATCCCAGTCCTCGCCGTGGTCGCCCTCGGTGTGCGCGTAGACGATCGCCTCGACGTACCCGTCCGCCCAGCCCTTGATCTCCTCGGACAGGTCCTCGCCCTCGAGCACGCGCTGGCGCTGCTCGTAGATGACCATCCGCTGGATGTTCATGACGTCGTCGTACTTGAGGACGTTCTTGCGCGAGACGAAGTTCTGCTCCTCGACCTTCTTCTGGGCGCCCTCGATCTGCTTCGAGAGCATCCCCGACTCCATCGGCTCGTCGTCCGGAAGCCCGAACTTGTCGATGATCCGGTAGATCCGGTCGCCGGCGAACAGGCGGACGAGCTCGTCCTCGGCGGACAGGTAGAAGCGCGTCTCGCCGGGGTCGCCCTGGCGGCCCGAGCGGCCGCGGAGCTGGTTGTCGATGCGGCGCGCCTCGTGGCGCTCCGTCCCGACGACGTAGAGGCCGCCCAGCTCGCGCACGCCCTCGCCGAGCTTGATGTCGACGCCTCGCCCGGCCATGTTCGTCGCGATCGTGACCGCGCCCGGGCGGCCGGCGTCCATGATGATCTCGGCCTCGCGCTCGTGGTTCTTCGCGTTCAGGACCTCGTGCGGGATGCCCTGGCGCGTCATGAGCTGCGAGAGGTGCTCGGAGACCTCGACTGAGATCGTCCCGACGAGCACCGGCTGGCCGATCTCGTGGCGCTCCTTGATGTCGTTCAGCACGGCGTCGTACTTGGCCTGCTTGTGCTTGTAGATGTAGTCGTGCTTGTCGTCGCGGACCATCGGCTCGTTCGTGGGGATCTCGATGACGGTGAGGTCGTAGATCTCCTTGAACTCCTTCTCCTCGGTCTTCGCGGTACCGGTCATGCCGGCGAGCTTCTGGTAGAGGCGGAAGTAGTTCTGGAGCGTGATCGTGGCGAGCGTGATGTGCTCCTCCTTGATCGGCACGCGCTCCTTCGCCTCGACCGCCTGGTGCAGGCCGTCCGACCAGCGGCGCCCCTCCATGATCCGGCCGGTGAACTCGTCGACGATCTTGACCTCGCCGTCCATGACGACGTACTCGTCGTCGCGGTGGTAGAGCGACTCGGCCTTGAGCGCCTGGATCAGGTGGTTCACGAGCTGCGCGCTGTCCGGGGCGTAGAGGTTGTCGATCCCGAGCGCCGCCTCGACCTTGTCGATCGCCCCCTTGAGCGGGGACACGTTCTTGAACTTCTCGTCGTAGGTGTAGTCGGCGTCGCCGTAGGCCTCTTCGCCCTGGGCGCCGATCAGCACCGGGACGCCCTCGAGCGTCTTCACGATCCGCGCGAAGTCGTAGTAGGTCTTCGCGGCGGTCTCGGGCTCGCCGGAGATGATGAGCGGCGTCCGCGCCTCGTCGATCAGGATCGAGTCGACCTCGTCCACGATCGCGAACGTGTGGCCGCGCTGTGACGTCCCGGCGAGCGACGTCGCCATGTTGTCGCGCAGGTAGTCGAAGCCGAACTCGGAGTTCGTGCCGTACGTGATGTCGGCCGCGTACGCCTCCTTGCGCTCGTTGCCGGGCATCATGTTGCGGATGAAC
The DNA here is from genome assembly GCA_963760815.1 of uncultured Actinomycetes bacterium. Lineage (GTDB taxonomy): Bacteria > Actinomycetota > Thermoleophilia > Gaiellales > Gaiellaceae > CAVRUF01. Next base: position 816,650 of record CAVXEJ010000004.1, on the reverse strand, counting down.
GCCGCGCGCAGCCCGAGCGCGTTGTAGACCGGGCTCATCCACTCCATGTCGCGCTTGGCCAGGTAGTCGTTGACCGTGACCAGGTGGACGTTGTGGCCCGGGATCGCGTTCAGGTAGAGCGGCAGCGTCGCGACGAGGGTCTTTCCCTCACCGGTCTTCATCTCGGCGATGTCGCCCTCGTGGAGCGCGATGCCGCCCATCAGCTGGACGTCGAAGTGGCGCATCGACAACGTCCGGCGGCCGGCCTCGCGGACCGCGGCGAACGCCTCGAAGAGGATCTCCTCGAGCGGCTGGCCGTTCTCGACGCGCTCGCGGAACTCGACCGTCTTCGCGGCGAGCTCGGCGTCGCTCAGCTTCTCGAAGTCGGGCTCGAGGGTAGAGATGTACGCCGCCTGCTGGGCGAGCCGCTTGACGCGGCGCCCTTCGCCCAGGCGCAGAACCTTCTCGAATCCCCCGTAGTTATCGGCCATTTGGTCTTTAGGGTAGCGGTCAGAGCGGGTCTACCGTGACCCGCCATCGCCCACCCTCGGCCTTATCGGCACGGGCGACGAAGGACTCGAATCGGGCGCGTCCGCGCCGCTCGAGCATCGCGAACGCCGGCTCGTAGCGCTCCTCGTCGGCGGGGTCGACCGGCTCGCCGTCGGCGCTCGTTTCGAACTCGCCGTCGGGGGTGCGCACGACCTGGAGCTCGCTTGCCGGCAGGTCGTCCGGGAGGTCGATCGCGTCGCCCGCGGGCAGCATCCGCGCGCCCACGGCGAAGTGCCCGGCGTCCTGGCGCACCGCCATCACCTCGTAGGGCCGGTCGAGCTGCGAGTCGAGCGCCTTCGTGATCCGCTCGACCGCGTCCTGCGGGATCGGCCGCGGCCGCCTGGACGGCCGGGGCTCCGTCGACCGGGACGAGCAGCTCGAACTCGTCCAGCTCAGCCGGGAGCTCGGACAGCTCGACGACCACGAATCCGTCCCATTCGCGGAGACGCGGGATGCCCGTGACGCCCGTCGGGATCAGACGGAACGTCAGGAGATCGTCGGGGGGTTCGTTCTTCAGAGGAGTTGCGGCTCGATCAGGCCGTACTTGCCGTCACGCCGCCTGTAGAGGACATTGACTTCGAGCGTCTCCGCGTTGCGGAAGACAAAGAACGAATGCCCGAGCAGCTCCAGTTGGAGGATCGCTTCCTCGGCGCTCATGGGTTTGAGCGCGAACTGCTTCGTCTTCACGATCAAGGACTCCACCTCCTCGGGCTCCGGCTCGTACAGCGCTGGATCGGCGTCGTGGTTCGTAGCGTGCACCGGCTTGCGGAGCCGCTTGTCGTGCAGTCGCTTCGCCTGGCGCTCCAGCTTGTCGACGAGGAGATCGATGGACGCCTTCATGTCCTCGGAGTTCTCGTGCGCGCGGAGGATGCTCCCGTTCGCCCACACCGTCGCCTCGGCGCGCTGCGGCATGGCGATCGCGGGGTTCTGCTCCTCCTCGAGCTCGAGCTCGACGCGCAGATCGGTGTCGTTCAGGTGCCGCTCGATCTTTTCGAGCTTGCGCTCCGCGTACTCCTTGAGGTCCGGGTTCAACTCGACGTGCTTTCCCTTGATCTGGAGATTCACGTGCCCCTCCTCGCCGAAGACGCGACCTGGATGTGAGCGTACCCGATCCCGGCGGGCTTTCACCTCCCTCGGATCGTTCGCGCGAACGTGACCACGTCGACCGTCCGCGCGCCGGCGCGTTTGAGCTCGGTCGCGGCCGCGGACACGGTCGCACCGGTCGTGTAGACATCGTCCACGAGCACGACCGTTCGCGGCGGCGCACGGACGCAGCGGAACGAGCCGCGGACGTTCGCGCGGCGCGCCGTCCGCGAGAGCCCGCGCTGCCGCGGCGCGCGACGCGAGCGTTCGAGCGCGGCCACCACCGGGAGCTCCCAGAGCTCCGCCAGGGCGCGCGCGAGCTGCTCCGCGGTCGCGTGGCCGCGCCAGAGCGTGCGCTCGTGGTCGCCGGGGACGAACGCGATCGCGTCCGCGCGGGGTCGAGGCACCACCGCCGCCGTGAGCCCCGCCGCCTCGGCCGCGACCGAGCGCAGGCCGCGCTCCTTCCAGCCGGCCACGAGCGTCCGCGCCGGGCCCTCGTACGCGACCGCCGCGCGGGCGGTACGGAACGGCAGCCGCCGGCCCGAGCACTCCGCGCACCGCTCGACCGGCCAGGCGGTCGGCGCCCCACAGCGGGCGCAGAGCGGCGGGCCGAGGATCCGGATCGACGCCCGGCACGCGGCGCAGAGCAGCCGCTCGCCCAGGCCGCACGCGGCGCACCTGACCGGCACCAGCACGTCGAGAATCCGCATGTCTCCAGGCTAGGCCGGAAATGCACACGTGTCTGGCACGAAACCGTGCCGAATCTGTGACGAGTTGTCCCCGGGTTCACGCCGGGTACGAGGATCGAGTCGGCGAGCTTCGAGGCGTCCCCGAAGATCCCGGCGACCGCGAGCCCCTCGTCCGGGATGATCGACCCCGGGAGCAGCGCGGCGCGGCGAATGGCAGCCTCGCGCCCGACGATGCAGTCCGCGCCGATCACGGCCGGCCCGCGGATCTGGGCGCCCGTCCTCGACGACCACGTTGCGCCCGAACACGATCGGCCCGTCCACCTGCGCGTCGGCGCTGATCCGGCAGCCGTCCTCGGCCCAGATGCCCGGCGAGATCTCCTCGCCCGCGACCTCCACCCGGACGTTCCCGAGCACCGCGTCGAGGATCCCGTTGCGTAGCGCGTCGAGGTCGCCCACGTCGTTCCAGTACGCCATCGTCGTGTACGCGTAGATCGGCTCGCCCGCCGCGACGAGCTGGGGCCAGATGTCCTGGCCGAAGTCCACGGGCTTGCCGGCCGGGATGCGCTCGAGCAGCTCCGGCTCGATCACGTAGACGCCGCAGTTCGCGAGGTCGGAGCGCGCCTCGTCGCGCGTCGGCTTCTCCTGGAACCCGCGCACCCGCGTATCGCGGTCGAGGATCAGCACGCCGTACAGCGACGGGTCGGACACGGGCTTCACGGCCAGCGTCGCGAGGCCGCCCGTGCGCCGGTGATGGCCGAGCAGCGCGGTGACGTCGATGTCGTGCAGGCCGTCGCCGGAGGTGACGAGGATCGTCTCGCCGCCCCAGTAGTCGCCCAGCTTCTTCGTGCCGCCGGCGGTGCCGAGGAGCTCCGGCTCGTGCGACCAGTTGATCTCCATCCCCAGGCTCGAGCCGTCGCCGAAGTAGCTCTTGATCATCTCCGGCGCCGCGTGGAGGTTGATCGCGACCTGCGTCACGTCGTGGCGATGGAGCAGGTTCAGCAGGTGGTGGAGAACCGGCCGGTTGGCCACGGGCATCATCGGCTTCGGCAGGAAATCGGTCAGCGGACGCAGCCGCGTCCCGAGTCCCGCCGCCATCACCATCGCCTTCATGCGGGGATTCTTTCGTGAACGCCGGACTCCGTGACGAATGCGGTGACGAGCTCGGCCGGCGTGACGTCGAATGCGGGGTTGCGCGCGGCGAATCTGGACGTGATCTCGTCCGGCGTCGCGCTCCTCGATCGGGATGTCCGCACCCGTCGCCGCTGCGAGGTCGATCGTGGACGTCGGCGCGACCACGACGAGCGGAATCCCGTGGTGGCGCGCGAGGACGGCGAGCGAATACGTGCCGATCTTGTTGGCCGTGTCGCCGTTGCGCGCGATGCGGTCGGCGCCGACGACGACGTGCGTGATCTCGCCGCGCGCCATGAGCGACGCCGCGGCGCTGTCGGTGCAGACCGCGTGCGGAACCGCGGCGCGTTCCAGCTCCCAGGCGGTGAGCCGCGCGCCCTGGTTGAGCGGGCGCGTCTCGCCGACGAGCACCGACTCGACCCGGCCCTCCTCCCAGGCGCGCACGACCGCGCCGAGCGCCGTTCCGACGCCGCCGGTCGCGAGCGCGCCGGCGTTGCAGTGCGTCAGCGGGCGCGAACCCGGCTCGAACAGCGTCAGCGCGTGCTCGGCCATCGCGGCGGCAGCGCTCGACCTCCTCGGCGTGGATCTCCCGCGCGCGCTCGGCCCAGCTCTCGACCGGGACCGCGTCGAGCTCGCCGAGCGCCCAGGCGAGATTCACTGCCGTCGGCCGCGACGCGAGCAGCACGGCGCGGGCCTCCGCCAGATCCTCCCCGCGCTCGGCGGCCAGCGCGTAGCCGTACGCCGCAGCGACGCCGATCGCCGGAGCGCCCCGCACGGCCAGCACGCGAATCGCCTCGGCGACCTCAGCGGCCGACCGAGCACGAAAGCTCCACCTCCTCGCCGGGAAGGAGCCGCTGGTCGAGCACGACCACGCGGTCGGGCTCCAGTCGGACGATCTGCTCGGGCTCGAGCGGGTTAGGTGCCCTCATCCCAGGAAGCCAGGTACTTGGCCTGCTCCTCGGTGAGGGTGTCGATGTCCACGCCCATCGACGCGAGCTTCAAGCGGGCGATCTCCTTGTCGATCGCCTCGGGCACGTCGTAGACGCGCTTCTCGAGCTTGTCGGCGTTCTGCACGACGTACTCGGCCGAGAGCGCCTGGTTCGCGAAGCTCATGTCCATGACCGCGGCGGGATGCCCCTCGGCGGCCGAGAGGTTGACGAGCCGGCCGTCGGCGATCAGGTAGATCATGCGGCCGTCGCTCATCTCGTAGCCGTCGACGTTCTCGCGCACCTGGCGCTTGTCCGACGAGAGCTCCTCGAGCGCGTCGATGTCGATCTCGACGTTGAAATGGCCCGTGTTGGAGAGGATCGCGCCGTCCTTCATGCGCGTCGATCGAATCGCGGGAGATGACGTGCTTGTCGCCGGTCGCGGTGCAGAAGATGTCGCCGATCTCGGCGGCCTTCTCCATCGGGAGCACCTCGAAGCCGTCCATCAGCGCCTCGAGCGCGCGCATGGGATCGACCTCCGTGATGATCACCTGCGCGCCCATCCCGCGGGCCCGCATCGCGACGCCGCGCCCGACCCAGCCGTAGCCGGCGATCACGAACTTCTTGCCGGCGAGCAGGACGTTGGTCGCGCGGATGATCCCGTCGATCGTCGACTGGCCCGTGCCGTAGCGGTTGTCGAAGAGGTGCTTCGTCTTCGCCTCGTTCACGGCGACGATGGGGAAGCCGAGGTCGCCGGACGCCTCGAGCGCCTTCAGGCGGATGACGCCGGTGGTGGTCTCCTCGGTGCCGCCGATGATGTCGCCGATCTGCTCGCGGCGGTCCTTGTGGAGGACGCCGATCACGTCGGCGCCGTCGTCCATCGTCAGGTGCGGCTTGTGGTCGACGGCGGCGGTGATGTGCGAGTAGTAGGTCGCGTCGTCCTCGCCGCGGATCGCGAACACCGGGATGTCGTACTCGGCCACGAGCGCCGCGGCGGTGTAGTCCTGGGTGGAGAGCGGATTGGACGCGCAGAGGACGAGGTCGGCGCCGCCCGCCTTGAGCGTGCGCGCCAGGTTCGCCGTCTCGGTCGTGACGTGCAGGCAGGCGGAGATCCGGTAGCCCTCGAGCGGCTTCTCCTTCTCGAAGCGCTCGCGGATCGCGGCGAGGACGGGCATGTGCCCGTCGGCCCAGACGATGCGCTCGACACCCTCGGGCGCGAGAGCGAGATCCTTGACGTCGTGCTTGGCGGTGGCTGCCATGTCGGAGCGGATCCTATCCATGGCGCCAAAGCGCGTGCGCCAGACCCTTAAGAGCACTCCCGCGCGCGTCTAACTTCGGGTTCCCTATCCCTCCCGCCTACGCATCCAGCCTATCGCCCGAAAACGCGCAGGACAGTCACGAAAGTGCCGGCTTCGTCACGGAACTGTGACGAAAGGCGCCGGGCCCGCTAGGCGTCAGCGCGGCCGTAGCGGTCTTCGAGCCGCACGACGTCGTCCAGCTGCGGCGTCGACGCCTCGAGGACGGCGGAATCCTCGAGCGCGCGCCAGCGGTGCACCGTTCCCGGCTTGATCCGGAACGAGTGGCCGGGGCCGACGATCTCCGTGTCCAGCGAGCCGCCGGGTTCGCCGATCTCGAGCTCGATCTTTCCCTCGTGGACGTAGATCGTCTCGTCCTTCTCCTTGTGGAACTGGAGGCTCAGCTGCTCGCCCGCGCGGACGAACAGGAGCTTCCCGACGTAGTGCTCGGTGTGCGCGAAGATGATCTCGTAGCCCCACGGCTTCTCGACGCGGACGACGTCGGCGGAGAAGCGGTCGAGGTCGAGCAGGTTCGGGGACTCGGTCACGAGGCCGTCCCCACGGCCAGCGCCTCCTCGGCGCGGCGCAGATCCTTCGGCGTGTTCACCGTCAGCCACAGGCCCTCGTGGCGATATGCGGCCAGGCGGCCCTCGGCGGCCAGCTCCGGGAAGGTCGTCTGCTCGTGGTCGCCGCGCTCCGGGAGGCGCGCGAGCGCTTCCTCCCCGAGGACGTAGAAGCCCGCGTTCACCCAATGCGGGAAGCCGCGGCGCCTCGGTGAAGCCGGTCACGCGATCGCCGTCGAGTTCGACGACGCCGAACTGCGACACCAACGGGCAAACCACGATCGTCGCCGCCGCGCCCGAGTCCTCGTGGAAGCGCAGGAGCGCGGCGAAGTCCAGGTCGAGCACCTCGTCGCCGTTCAGCGCGAACACCGGGCCGGACTCCTTGCGCGCGGACGCCGCGAGGCGCAGTCCGCCGCCGCGGCCGAGCGGCTCGGGCTCGCCGACCGCGACGATCTCGGGGCCGACGCCGGCCAGCGCCTCCTCGAACAGCTCCTCCTGCCCGGCCGCGCAGCGCGAGGATCGCGCGGTCGATCGGCAGCCGCGCGAGCGTGTGCGCGACGAGCGGCTTCCCGGCGACCGGGACGAGCGGCTTCGGCAATCCGTGCGCGGCGTCGCCGAGGCGCTCCGCCTTCCCCCCGGCCAAGACGAGCGCCTCCATCAGGCCTGGAGGTCCGGCTCGCGCTCCTCGGTCTCGCTCACCGGGCGGAAGGGCGACGCGGCGCGCCCGATCCCCTCGTACGCGAACCCGGCGGCACGGACCGTCTCAGGGTCGAGCATGTTGCGGCCGTCCACGATCAGCGGGTTCCGCATCGCGGCCAGCGTCTCGGCGGAGGCCAGGTCCTTCAGGTGCTCCCACTCGGTCACGATCACCGCGGCGTCGGCGCCCGGCGACGGCGGCCTCGTAGGAGTCGCAGAGCTCGACGCCGGAGAGCAGCTTCGCCGCCTCGGGCATCGCGACCGGATCCCACGCGCGCACGGTCGCCCCCTCGGCGAGCAGGCGCGACGCGAGCACGAGGCTCGGCGCCTCGCGCAGGTCGTCCGTGTTCGGCTTGAACGAGAGCCCGAGCAGCGCCACGGTCTTCCCCTGGAGCGGGCCGAGGTGCTTCACGAGCTTCGCGACGACGCGGCGCTTCTGCAGCTCGTTGACCTCGATGACCGCGGAGAGCAGCTGGAAGTGGTACCCCGAGTTCGCGGCGAGCTGCTTGAGCGCCAGCGAGTCCTTCGGGAAGCACGAGCCGCCGTAGCCGATGCCGGCGCGCAGGAAGTGCGGGCCGAGGCGGTGGTCGAGCCCGACGCCTTCGGCCACGCGGGCGACGTCGGCGCCGACGAGCTCGCACACGTTCGCGATCTCGTTGATGAAGCTGATGCGCGTCATGAGGAACGCGTTCGAGGCGAGCTTGATCATCTCCGCCGACGCGACGTCGGTGCGCACGACCGGCGCGCCGAGCGGCTCGTAGAGCGCGGCGACCGTGTCCCCGTCCGCGTCCGCGAACGCGCCGACCGCGACCCGGTCGGGATTCGTGAAGTCCCTGATGGCCGTGCCCTCGGCGAGGAACTCGGGGTTCGACACGTAGCCGACGTGCGCGAGGCCCGCGCGTGTCCAGCTCGTGGCGCACCTTCTCGCCGGTTCCGACCGGGACGGTGCTCTTCATGACGAGCAGCGCGCGCTCCTCGAAGGCGGGCAGCTCGTCGAGCACGTGCCACACCGCGGTGAGGTCGGCGTCGCCGGAGTAGGTGGACGGCGTCCCCACGCACACGAACGCGATCCGCGCTTCCGCGAAGACGTCCTCGATGGAGAGCGTGAAGCTCATCCGCTCGCGGTTCTTCGCGATCAGCTCGGAGAGCTCCGGCTCGAAGATCGGCACGCGCCCGGCCTCGAGGTCGGCGATCCGCTCGGGCACGACGTCGCGGACGATGACCGGATGGCCGAGCTCGGCGAAGCAGGCTGCGGTGACGAGACCGACCCAGCCCGCGCCGAGAATCCCTATGGGTTCCTTATTGGCGATGCGCTGAGTTTAGTTCTTGGGGAGGGGCTTCAAGCCCTTGGCGATCGCGATCATCGTCTCGTTGGAGAGCCCGTCGAGGAGCGTGTTGATCGTCATGTAGGCGGCCCCGTTCTCCTGGAAGGAGATCATGTGGATGTGTGAGCCGTTGTAGTAGAAGCTGTACTCGCGGCCGCCGATCTTCCGCTTCAGCGTCGGGCCTTCGAGGATCGGAGCGTCCGTCCAGTTCGTCTCCTGGATGCCCCAGTAGTCGATCTCCGACGGGCCGTTGTAGACGATCCGCACGCCCTTGTTCTTGCCGCCGCCGAGGCCGTAGACCCGGATCGGGCGCAGCGTGGAGAGGCTCGAGCTCGACTCGTGCACCGTCGGCACGAGGAGCGGGAACTTGGCCTCCTTGCGCGCCTCGCGGACCAGCGGCTCGACCGCGCTCGGGTCGGTGACGACGTTCGCCGGCGCGTGCTCCGGGGTCGAGTCCTTCGGCGCGGGCGCGAGTGAGCCGACGAAGGTCTTGCCGACGACGACCCGCACCATCGTGTTCAGCGGGTCGGCGGGGCTCGCCGCGGTGACGCTCGTCGTGTCGAAGAGCGTCGCGAGCACGCGGGCGGCCGCCTCGGCGCCGGCCTCCTCGGCGTCGTAGAGGACCTGCGTTTGGAAGTTGTCCTGCGTCGCGGCGTTCCCGCCGGTCACTGCCTGGTAGCCGCGCTGGCCGAGGAGGTAGGTCGCGTCGTCGGCCGAGCCCTCGACGCCGTTCCCGTTCAGGACCTCGACGGTGACCTGGGAGGCCGGCGGCGCGTCGGTCTTCGTCTTCCCGGGCTTCTCGCCGACCGCCGAGCGCGTCGCCTTCTTGCCGGCGTCCGTGTCGGGGTTCAGGAACTCCTGGACGGCCCGCTCGATCTCGCCGTCGGGCGGCGTGAGCTGGAAGTACGCGTTCGACTCGAGGTTTTCGAGGCGCGGCTGGAAGAGGTTCCCGGTCGGCAGGTCGTAGGCGAGGCGGCCGAACTTCATGAGCGTGTCGAAATCGACCCTCTTGCCGCCGCCGACGCCGACCGTCACCGACTCGGCGATCGTGGTGACGACGCCCCCGAGCTTGGAGATGCTCGACCGCGCGACCAGCTGCTGCTTGAAGCCCTTGATGAACTGCTGCTGGCGCGCGTTCCGGAAGAAGTCGTTGTCCGTGTGGCGGAAGCGCACGAACGAGAGCGCCCTGCGGCCGTTCAGCCGCTGGTAGCCGGGCTCCAGGTCGATCGCGGAGTAGTTCTCGCCGCCGTCCGTGTTGTCGTTGTAGTAGCGCCGGTCGATGTCCATGAAGATGCCGTCGAGATCGTCCACGGTCTTGATGAACCCGGCGAAGTCGACGGTGACGTAGTAGTTGATCGGGACGCCGGTCAACTGCTTCACCGTTTCGATCGTGCCCTTGATGCCGCAGTCCGTGTACGCCTCGTTGATCTTGGTCGTGCGCGGCGAATGCCCCTCGCACCCGGCGGTCGTCACGAGCAGGTCGCGCGGGAACGAGAGCATCGAGATCGTCTTCTGCCGGGGATCGGCGCGGACGAGCATGAGCGTGTCCGAGCGCGAGTTCTGCTTGCCGCCGTCGCCCTTGCGCCAGTCGTAGCCGATGAACAGCGCGACGGCCGGCTCGTTCACCTTCGGGATGACCAGCGCATCCTGAGCTTCCTGCTCGACCTTCGTCTGCGGCGCGAGCAGCGCAACCGTGTGCTCGCCCCAGAGCCAGGCGCCGCCGGCGAGGCCGCCGATCAGCATGAGCAGCCCGACGATCATCCATAGGAAGACCCGCCCGATCGACGCTGCAATGCTGCGCCGCGGCGGGCCGTAACGAGACATCTGCGTGAGCGGCTCCGGCGGAACGGCGGGCGTGCCGTTCGTCGTCGCTCGACTCACGCCTCTCTTCAGCGTCGTCCTCATGGAAAAAATCGCCGAGAGGCGATGGGTCGAGGATAGCGGAGGGTCCGGACCCGCTCAGTGGGAACCGACGAGCCGCGCAGCCGTGGCCTCATCGATTCCCTTTCGCGCCGCGTAGTCGGAGACCTGGTCGGCCCCGACGCGCCCGACCGTGAAGTACCGCGCCTCGGGATGGCCGAGGTAGATGCCGCTCACGCTCGCGGCCGGCGTCATCGCGTACGTCTCCGTGAGGTCGATCCCGAGGTCGCGCGCGCCCAGGAGCGCGAACAGCGTCTCCTTCTCGGTGTGATCCGGGCAGGCCGGGTAGCCGAACGCCGGCCGGATGCCGCGGAAGCGCTCGGCGAGGAGCTCCTCCCTGGGCAGCGGCTCGGTCTCGTACCACTCGAGCCGCGCCTGCTCGTGGACGTACTCGGCGAAGGCCTCCGCGAGCCGGTCGGCGAGCGCCTTCACCATGATCGAGCGGTACGGGTCGTTCTCGGCGTCGTAGCGCGCGGACAGCTCCTCCGCCCCGATCCCGGCCGTGACCGCGAACGCGCCGATGTGGTCGGCGAGGCCGGTCTCCACGGGAGCGACGAAGTCGGCCAGCGAGCGGTTCGGGCGCTCGTCGCCGTGGTCGGCCTGCTGGCGCAGCATGTGGAAGCGCGTCCCGTCGCCCAGGACGATGTCGTCGCCCTCGGCCTGAGCGGGCCAGAACCCGTAGACGCCGCGCGCGGTGAGCAGCTCCCCGGCGACGATCTCGTCGAGCAGCTCGTTCGCGTTCTCGAAGAGCTCACGTGCGGCCTCGCCCTTCTCCGGGTCGTCGAGGATCTTCGGGAACTTGCCCTTCATCTCCCAGGCATGGAAGAAGAACTGCCAGTCGATGTATTCGCGCAGCGCGGCGAGGCCGGGCTCGACTGTGCGCAGGCCGGTGAACGCCGGCGCGGGCAGATCCTCGGCGCGCCATTCGACCGGGCTGCGCCGCGCACGGGCCTGAGCAAGCGGAAGCAGCGGTCGGCGCGACTGCTCCGAGTGCAGCGTGCGCAGCCGCGCCTGGTCGTCGAGCGCCTCCTGCTGCACGGCCTCGCGCTGCTTGGGATCGAGCAGGCCCGAGACGACCCGAACGACGCGCGACGCGTCGAGCACGTGCAGCGTCGGGTTGGAGTAGACGGGCGCGATCCGGACGGCCGTGTGCTGGCGCGATGTCGTGGCGCCGCCGATGAGGAGCGGCATCGCGAGTCCGCGGCGCTCCATCTCCTCGGCCACGTGCACCATCTCGTCGAGCGACGGCGTGATCAGCCCGGACAGGCCGACGAGGTCGCAGTTCTCCTCCACGGCCGTGTCGAGGATCCGGTCGCTCGGCACCATGACGCCCAGGTCGATGACCTCGTAGTTGTTGCAGCCGAGGACGACCCCGACGATGTTCTTGCCGATGTCGTGGACGTCGCCCTTGACCGTCGCGATCACGAGCTTCCCCTGCGTGCGCGACTCGCCCTCCTCGCGCTCGGCCTCCATGTACGGCTCGAGGTAGGCGACGGCGCGCTTCATCGCCCGCGCGCTCTTCACGACCTGCGGGAGGAACATCTTCCCCGAGCCGAAGAGGTCGCCGACGATCTCCATCCCGTTCATGAGCGGGCCCTCGATCACGTCGAGCGGGCGCTCGGCGGCCTGGCGCGCCTCCTCGGTGTCGGCCTCGATGAAGTCGACGACGCCGTGGACGAGCGCGTAGGAGAGCCGCTCCTCCACGGGCGCCTCGCGCCAGGAGAGGTCGACCTCGCGCTTCGAGGCCTCGCCGTGGACGGTCGCCGCGAACTCGACCATGCGCTCGGTCGCGTCGGGGCGGCGGTCGAAGATGATGTCCTCGACGCGCTCGAGCAGATCCGGCGGGAATGTCGGCGTAGACCGGCAGCTGGCCCGCATTCACGATCCCCATGTCGAGCCCGGCGGCGATCGCGTAGTAGAGGAACGCCGAGTGGATCGCCTCGCGCACGGGCTCGTTGCCGCGGAAGGCGAACGAGAGGTTCGAGATCCCGCCGGAGATCCGCGCGCCCGGGCAGCGCGCCTTGATCAGCGGGATCGCGTCGATGAACGCCTTGGCGAACCCGTTGTGCTCCTCCATCCCGGTGGCGACCGCGAGCACGTTCGGGTCGAAGATCAGATCCTCGGGCGCGATCCCCTCGGCCACGAGCAGGTCGTAGGCGCGGCCGCAGATCTCGACCTTGCGCTCGACCGTGTCCGCCTGGCCGGCCTCGTCGAAGGCCATGACGACGAGCGCGGCCCCGAAGCGGCGGGCCTCGCGCGCCTTGGCGAGGAAGTCCTCCTCCCCCTCCTTCAGCGAGATCGAGTTCACGATCGGCTTGCCCTGGACGCAGCGCAGCCCCGCCTGGATGGCCGACCAGCGCGAGCTGTCGATCATCACCGGCAGGCGCGCGGCCTCGGGCTCGGTCGCGAGGATGTTCAGGAAGGTCGTCATCGCCTGCTCGGAGTCGAGCAGGTCGGCGTCCATGTTCACGTCGAGGATGTTCGCGCCGCCGCGCACCTGCTCGAGCGCGACGTCGGTCGCGGCCTGGTAGTCGCCGGCCTCGATCAGGCTCCGGAAGCGCGCCGAGCCGGTCACGTTCGTCCGCTCGCCGATGGCGGTGAAGGTCGTGCCCTCGAAGAGCTCGAACGGCTCGAGCCCGGAGAAGCGCGTCGCGGGACGGTGCTCAGGGACGCGGCGCGGCGGCAGGCCCGAGACGGCCTCGACGATCTGGCGCGTGTGCTCGGGCGTCGTGCCGCAGCAGCCGCCGACGACGTTGACAAGACCGGCCTCGCCCAGCTCCTTCAGGAGCCGGCTCGTGTCGTGCGGCTGCTCCTCGTAGTCGCCGAAGGCGTTCGGCAGGCCCGCGTTCGGATGGCAGCTCGTGAACGTGTCCGCGATGCGCGCGAACTCCTCCACGTGCGGCCGCATCTCGGTCGCGCCGAGCGAGCAGTTGAGCCCGACGATGAGCGGCTTCGCGTGCTCGATCGAGAGCCAGAACGCCTCGAGCGTCTGCCCGGCGAGCGTGCGGCCCGAGCGGTCGATGATCGTGACCGAGATCCAGAGCGGCAGCTCGGGCGCGGTCTCCTGCGCGGCCACGATCGCGGCCTTGGCGTTCAGCGCGTCGATGATCGTCTCCAGCAGGAGGAAGTCGGCGCCGCCGTCGCGCAGTCCGCGGATCTGCTCGGCGTAGGAGTCGCGCACCTCGTCGAACGTCACCGAGCGGAACGCCGGATCGTCGACCCGCGGCGAGAGCGAGAGCGTCTGGTTGAGCGGCCCGAGCGACCCGGCGACGAAGCGTCCGCCCGCCTCGTCCGCGGCCTGCCGCGCCAGCGAGGCGCCCGCGAAGTTCATGTCGTAGACCGCCGCCTCGAGCCCGTAGTCGGCCTGCCCGATCGACGTGGCCGTGAAGGTGTTCGTGGTCGTGATGTCCGCGCCCGCGGCGAGGTACTGCCGGTGCACGTCGAGCACGATCTCCGGCTGCGTCAGGTTGAGCAGATCGGGGTCGCCCTTGAGGTCGAACCCGTGGTCGGCGAACCGCTCGCCGCGGTAGTCGGCCTCCTCCAGCTTGCGCCCCTGGAGCATCGTCCCCCAGGCCCCGTCGAGCACGACGATGCGCTCTGCCAGAAGCTGGCGGAGGCGAGCTTCGGCGGAAGTGCGTTCAGCGGTTGCGGTCGCCACGCTGGAATTGTGCCGGTACCCACCTGGCCCGGCTCGGCTCGGCTCGTCACAAGCAAGACTTTGTGTTGCATCGCCCCCGGCGGACCTTCCGCTCTGGCGCCTGAGATTTCGGACGTCACCTGGCCTTTTCGGACGTGGAAGTGATGCAACACAAGCGTGACCTTGTGACAGACGCCGCGGCGGCGGGCTTTGCCCGGCGACGCTCACACCGGCTGTCGGAGATACACCGCCGACGCAAGTTGTCAGGAAGTCGCGCAAGCGGCTTCCAGACTTGCGTCGGTTAAACGGCCGGCGATCTCGAGCTTGTTTTCCGCGTGCCGGAGCCGCTGCTCGGCCTGCCAGCGGTCGATCTCTTCCTCGCCCGCGTCGGCGCGCTCGATCAGCGCCCGTGCCTCTTCGGCCTCCTGCTGGGCCTGCGCGACGTCGATGTCCTCGGCCTTCACGGCGTCGTCGACGAGGACGATGGCGCGGTCCTTCTGCACCTGGAAGAAGCCGGGGCCGGCGGCGAAGCTCGTCCAGTCGCCGTCCGCCTTGATCCGCACCTCGCCGGCCTTGAGCATCGCCACGAGCGGCGCGTGCCGCGCGAGGACGCCGATCTCGCCGTCGGCGCCGGGGACGATCAGCCGCTCGGCCTCGCCCTCGTACGCGGAGCCCTCCGGCGTGACGACCGAGAGCGAAAAGGTGTGTCCGGAGCCGTCGGCCACGACCTACGCTGCCGCGGTTTCCTTCTCGAGCGCCTCGGCGCGCTCGTGCACCTCTTCGATGCCGCCGACCATGTAGAACGCCGCCTCGGGCATCTCGTCGTGCTTGCCCTCGATGATCTCGGTGAAGCCGCGCACCGTGTCCTCGAGCTTCACGTACTTGCCCGAGCTGCCGGTGAACTGCTCGGCGACGAAGAACGGCTGCGACAGGAACCGCTGGATCTTGCGGGCGCGCTGCACGACCTGGCGATCCTCGTCCGAGAGCTCGTCCATTCCGAGGATGGCGATGATGTCCTGGAGCTCCTTGTAGCGCTGGAGCAGCTCCTGCACCGCGGTCGCCGTGCGGTAGTGCTCCTCGCCGACGATGTCGGGCTGGAGCGCGCGGGAGAACGAGTCGAGCGGGTCGACGGCCGGGTAGATCGCCTGCTCGGCGATCGCGCGCGAGAGCACGGTGGTGGCGTCGAGGTGCGCGAAGCTGGCCGCCGGGGCCGGGTCGGTGAGGTCGTCGGCGGGCACGTAGATCGCCTGCACCGACGTGACCGAGCCCTTGCGCGTCGAGGTGATCCGCTCCTGGAGCTGGCCCATCTCGGTCGCGAGCGTCGGCTGGTAGCCCACGGCGGACGGCATCCGCCCGAGGAGCGCCGACACCTCGGAGCCCGCCTGCACGAAGCGGAAGATGTTGTCGATGAAGAGCAGCGTGTCCTGGCCCTGCTCGCGGAAGTACTCGGCCATGGTGAGGCCGCTCAGGGCCACGCGCAGGCGCGCTCCGGGCGGCTCGTTCATCTGGCCGAACACGAGCGCGGTCTTCTCGATCACCTTCGACTCGGTCATCTCGATCCAGAGGTCGTTGCCCTCGCGCGTGCGCTCGCCCACTCCGGCGAACACCGAGAGGCCCTCGTGCTCGGCGGCGATGTTGCGGATGAGCTCCTGGATCAGCACCGTCTTGCCCACGCCGGCGCCGCCGAAGAGCCCGACCTTGCCGCCCTTCACGTAGGGCGCGAGCAGGTCGATGACCTTGATGCCCGTCTCGAAGATCTCGATGCGCGGGACGAGGTCTTCGAAGCTCGGGGCGGGGCGGTGGATCGCCCAGCGCTCCTTCACGTCGACCTCGTCGCCGCCGTCGATCGAGTCGCCGAGCACGTTGAAGATCCGCCCGAGCGTGGCCTCGCCGACCGGGACGGAGATCGGCGCACCGGTGTCGACGACATCGGTGCCGCGGGCGAGCCCGTCCGTGGAATCCATCGCGACTGCGCGCACGCGGTCGTTTCCGAGGTGCTGCTGCACCTCTGCGATCAGCTCGGTCTGCCCCTCACCGTCGGGCGAAGGGATCTGGATCTTCAGCGCGCTGTAGATCGCGGGAAGCTGGCCGGGAAAGACGGCGTCGACGACGACACCTTTGATCTCGACGATTTGGCCGACGTTCGCGTCGTTCTTGGGCATTCAGGCTCCTGGCTCGGGGTCGGCGGCGAGTCTATCCAACCCGAAATCCCTGCTGAGCCAGGAACGCGCGCAGCCGGGCGCGCAAGGTGGGCGCGCGGCGAAGCTTGCGAGCCTCGCGGCGGTACCGGGCCGCCGTAGAGGTCGCCGCGGCCAAGCGTGCGGCCTGGTCGAGCTCGCAGACGTGCGAGTCGACGAAGGTGGGCTGTGAGGCCACGCCCTCAGGATAGGGATGCGAGGTCGCGCCGGGTCTAGACGGTGCCGCGGCGCTTGGTGGAGAGATCGATCTCTTCGCGCGGCGCGAGGGCGCTCGGGCGGATGCCCTGGACGTCCCTCTTCGCGTCCCGAGGCAGGAACGCGATCTCGGACGGCTGCGGCGTCGTCGGCTGGGTCGGGGACGTGTTCCCGAGCGTGCCGGCGAACATGCCGAGCCCGGCTGCGGCGACGGCCAGCGCAGCCGCGATCGCAAGGCGAACCGGAAGCGGCCGCGAGCGGCGGGTCGTCTCCGACGAGGTGACGACGAACGCCGGAGCGTCCATCGGCTCGAACGGCGCGGCCCGAAGCGCGGCGGTCAGCGACCGCATGCCGGCGACCGT
Source organism: uncultured Actinomycetes bacterium (assembly GCA_963760815.1). Taxonomy (GTDB): domain Bacteria; phylum Actinomycetota; class Thermoleophilia; order Gaiellales; family Gaiellaceae; genus CAVRUF01. The sequence continues at coordinate 800,105 of CAVXEJ010000004.1, read as the reverse complement.
CTCGGCGCAGGCTGCGCAGCGACGGAGATGCGTGGCCAAAAGGACACGCTCAAGCTGGGAGAGCTCCCCGTCGAGTTCCAGCGACGCCCATTCCTGGGCCCGCTCACAGCCTCTGTCAAAAACCCCAGTCACCGTTATCTCAGACGACCTATCGGCAGGTCGGTTAGGTCGCTACACCCGTGGCGGCCGCTCGAGCTGCTCGCCCGGCTTCAGCGGATACCAGCAGGCCACGCGGTTTCGCTGCTCGACCGAGCCGAACGGCGGGAAGTCCGTGCGGCAGTTCTCCGGCACTTCGTCGATGCGGCCCGTGACCGAGCGCGCCTTCGGGCAGCGCGTGTGGAACGGGCAGCCGGGCGGCGGATCGATGGGCGACGGGACGTCGCCCGTGAGGATGATCCGGCCGACGCCGCCGTTCGCCGAGCGGCCCTTCGGCACGGCCGAGAGCAGCGCCGCCGTGTACGGATGCTGCGGGTTCTCGTAGAGCTCGTCGGCCTGCCCCACCTCGACGATCCGGCCCAGGTACATGACCGCGATCCGGTCGGAGATGTGCCGCACGACGCCGAGGTCGTGCGAGATGAAGAGGTAGGTCAGGTTGAAGTCGTCCTGGAGCCCCTCGAGCAGGTTCAGGATCTGCGCCTGGATCGACACGTCGAGCGCCGAAACGGGCTCGTCGCAGATGATCAGCCGCGGGCTCAGCGCCAGGGCGCGCGCGACGCCGATGCGCTGCCGCTGGCCGCCGGAGAACTCGTGCGGATAGCGGTTGTAGTGCTCGGGGTTCAGCCCGACACGGTCCATGAGCTCCTGCACGCGGCGGCGGATGTTCTTCTCAGTCTTCTGGATCACGTACGGCGCGCCGATGATCGACCCGATCGTCTGCCGCGGGTTCAGCGACGAGTACGGGTCCTGGAAGATGATCTGCATCTCGCGCCGCAGCGGGCGCATCTGGCCGCGGCTGAGATTCGTGATGTCGCGGCCGTCGAAGAAGATCTTCCCGGAGGTCGAGTCGATGAGCCGCGTAATCAGGCGCGCGGTGGTCGACTTGCCGGAGCCGGACTCGCCCACGAGCCCGAGCGTCTCGCCGGGGCGGATGTCGAACGAGATCTCCTCGACCGCGTGCACCTTGGCGACCTCGCGCTGAAAGAGGATGCCGCGCGTGATCGGAAAGAACTTGGTCAGGTTGCGGACGCTGACGAGCGCGCCCTCGGCGGGGCTTTCCGGAACCTCGGGATGCGGTGCCTCGGCGACGCTCATACGGCGACCTTGATCCCTCTGCGCTCCTCGCGCTCGACCCAGATGCGGCGCTTGTCCTCGATCGAGAGGTGGCAGGACTCCTTGTGACCGCCTCCCCGATCCTTGAACTCGGGCTCGTCGACGTCGCACGGCGAGAAGCGGTGCGGGCAGCGCGGATGGAACGAGCAGCCGGACGGCGGGCTGATGAGCGAAGGCGGCGAGCCCTCGATCGCGAGGAGCCGCGAGCCCTTCTGCGACACCTCGGGGATCGACTCGAGCAGCCCCCACGTGTACGGGTGCAGCGGCCGGTCGAACAGCTCGTCCTTCGCCGCCAACTCGGACGCGCGGCCCGCGTACATGACCATCACGGTCTGCGCGACGTCGGCGATGACCGACAGGTCGTGCGTGATGAGGATCACGCCGATGTTGAACTCGTTCTTGATGTGCGCGATCAGCTCGAGGATCTGCGCCTGGACGGTCACGTCGAGCGCCGTCGTCGGCTCGTCGGCGATCAGGATGTCCGGGTTGTGGAGCAGCGCCATCGCGATCATGGCGCGCTGCCGCATTCCGCCCGAGTACTGGTGCGGGTAATCCCGGAAGCGCTCGCGCGGATTCGGGATCCCGACCTGGGAGAGCATGTCGACCACGCGCTCCCGGGCGGCCGACTTGGACATGTCCTCGTGGACCTGCACGGCCTCGACGAGCTGGTCGCCGACGCGGTACATCGGATGGAGCGACGCGAACGGATCCTGGAAGATCATCGCGAGGTCCTTGCCGCGGATCGACGGAAGCCGCTCGGGCGGAAGCGAGATCAGGTCGAGGCCCTTGAAGAGCACCTCGCCGGAAACGATCGCGGACTTGCGGTTGATGAGACCGAGCGCCGTCAGGCACGTGACGCTCTTCCCCGAGCCGGACTCGCCGACGATCCCGAAGGTTTCGCCGCGATGGACAGAGAAGGTCAGCCCGTCGACGGCCTTGACGATTCCGTCCGGCGTCGGGAAGTGCACATGGAGGTCGCGAACCTCGAGAAGAGGCTCGCCGAGCTGTCCGCCGGGCGCACTCACTGGAGCCGCACCCGCGGATCGAGGTACGCGTACGCGATGTCCACGAAGAGATTCATGATCGCCACGAAGAACGCCGCCACGATGACGATGCCGGCGATCGACGGGAAGTCCTGGCTTCGCGCCGACGAGACTGCGTAGTAGCCGAGACCCTGAATGTTGAAGACCGTCTCGGTGATGATCGCGCCGCCGATGAGGAGCGCGAAGTCCATCCCGAGCATGGTCACGATCGGCGTCAGGCTGGCGCGGAGGCCGTGCTTGAACACGACCGTGCGCTCCGGCAGGCCCTTGGCGCGCGCCGTGCGGATGTAGTCCTCGCCCATGACGTCGATCAGGTTCCCGCGCGTCATCCGGGCGTACAGCGCCGCGTAGAGCAGCGCGAGCACGAACCACGGCAGGAGCAGATGGGTGAACCATCCGAACGGGTCCGCGGTGAACTCCACGTAGCCCGTGCCGACGGCGTCTATCCCGAGCTTTTTCCAGAAGACGAAGAGGGCGATCAGCCCCAGCCAGAAGACCGGAGCGGACACGCCGAAGAGCGCGAAGCCCATGGCGCCTCGGTCGGCCGCCGAGCCGCGCTTGAGGGCCGAGATGACGCCGATCGTGACGCCCAGAAGGAGCCACACGATCGCGGCGCCGATCGCGAGCGCGAGCGTGCGTGGCAGCCGTTCGATGATCTCTGCGCGCACGGCGCTGCGGCTGTCGTACGAGATGCCGAGCCCGGGCCGGCCGCAGCCGTCGATCCCGACCGGACAGGTGTCGCCGTCGCCCATCACGAGCCGGCGCAGGTAGAGGCCGTACTGCGAGTTCCACGGCCGCGACTCCCAGACCTGCGGGACGACGATCCCGAACACGGGTTGGTCGAGGCCGAACTGCTTTTCGACCTCCGCGATGATCTCGGGCGTCGGCTGCTTTCCGGCGAACCGGACGGCCTTGTTGCCCGGCATCATCACGAAAAAGATGAGGAAGGTCAGGAACGTGACGACGAGGATGACGAGCCCCGTCCAGAGAAGGCGTCTGATCACGTAGCGCCCCATCGCGTTCCTCCCGTGAAGAAGTTAGATACGGAGGGCCGCCCGAGCGGGCGGCCCTCCGTCGTTTTGGTTCGGTGTTGCTACTTCGTCTGCTTGGACTGATCGATCGCCAGATGCGCCCAGGCCGGCTCGCCCGAGTTCTGGTCGAACGTGTAGTTCACGACGGCCTCGCTGATCACGAAGTCGGCGTTTGCGTCGAGGTACGGGACCCACGGGACCACGTTCTCCATGAGGTCCTTGTCAAGGTCCTGCCAGCAGACGGCGCGCTCGCCGTCGTCGATCGTCTCGTTGCACGCGTCGATCTTGTCGTCGACGCTCGGGATGCCGGTGGTCGTGCCCTTGACCTTCATGTCCGTGACCTGCTCGCCGGTCAGACCGACGAGTGAGTAGTTCACGTTGCCCTCCGGCAGGATGCTGCGGCTGTCGAAGAGGACCATGAACGTCGATGCGTCGGCGTAGTCCTTGCCCCAACCGGGCGTGGAGGACACCGGAACCGCCTTGGAGACGGTCTGGATCACCGTGTACGAGTCCTCGAGCTCCCTCGACTCGAGTGCGATGCCGATCTTGTTGAACGAGGCCTCGATGACGGGCTCCATGTTCTTCCACACGTCGGTGTTACGCGTCACGTGGAGGACGCCGGAGCACTCCGGAGCGTCGCAGACGCCGTCCTGGTTCGTGTCGTACTTCGACTGGGCCATCTCCGCCTTCGCCTTCTCGAGGTCGCCGGCGTTGCCCTCGGTTCCGTACGGAGCGTAATCGTCGAGCTCACCGCCGAACATGGCGTCCGGGATGATGTGGTTCGCGATCTCGCCCTTCGGCTCACCGCCCCAAGCGCGGCGGAGGCCTTCCTTGTCCATGATCCAGTTCGCGGCCTTCCGCACGTGAATGTCGTCGAACGGCGGCTGCGTCAGGTTCATGGTGATGTACCACGTCCGGTCGCCCGAGTTGGGCTTGTAGAGATGCTCGATGTCCGGGTTGGTGGTGTACTCGCGGATGACCTCGGCGGGCTCGCTCGCGAAGGCGAGGTCGATCTGCCCGGCGGCCGTCTTGTCGAAGATGTCCTGAGCGTTCGTGTTCAGGAGCATCTCCCAGTTGTCGAAGAAGTTCTGGCGCGCCTCCGGATTGTCCGTCGCTGGGTCGTAGTCCGGGTTGCGCTCGAGCTTCAGGTGCTTGTTCGGATCGAATCCCGAAATCGCCTTCATCGAGTCGCAGCTCGTGATGTCGAGATCGCCGGAGCCCTCGACCTGGTACGGGCCCGAGGAGATCATGAAGCGACCGTACTCGCCGGCCTTGAGGAAGCACTTCGCAACTTCCTCGGGAACCGGCCCCGTGGCCGGCATCGCGAGCCTGTACAGGAAGTCGCCCGTGGCCTTTTCGAGGTGGAAGACGATCGTCTTGTCGTCGGGGGTCTCGATGCCCTCGATCGGAGCGTCGGCGTTGGCGGGCTTGGAGAGACCGCCAGCGTCGCTGTAGGCCTGCAGGCCCTTGATCACGGGCAGGTAGTAGAACCCGTACTGAGCCACGAGGCTCGGCGTGCCGATGCGCCGGAAGGCGTACTCGACGTCGGCCGAGGTGATGTCGCGGCTGACGGGCGACCCGAACTTCACGCCGTCACGGATCGTGAACGTGTAGGTCAGGCCGTCCTCGGAAATCTCCGGAACGTCTGCGGCGAGGTCGGGAATGACCTCGTTACCCTTCGCATCCGGTGCGTGGTAGTACCCCATCAGGGCACGACCGAGCATGTTCGAGTACAGGCCCCAGAACGTTCCGAGGTACTCACCCGTCGGATCGAAATTGCTCGTCCAGACGAACGCGTCGGTCTCGGTCTTGAATGTCCCGCCCGCCGTCGGCGTTGGGCCTTCGGTCGTATCGCTCGGCGTCGCGCCTGTTCCCGTCGAACCGCCATCGCCGCCACAGCCCGCGGCGAGGGCAAGGGAGATCAGCGCGAGGACGAATAGCGCAATCGTGCTACGTCGCAAGGTCCACCTCTCTCGTCGAATCCATCAGAAATTTGCTGCTCGTTCGCAACCGGGTGCAGCAGCCCTTTTGAAGGGTTGACGTCTCCCGCCCTGCGAAGTTAGTGCCTATGCGCATTTCTCCGTGCGTGGCTATCGGTTGCTCCTCGGATCGAGGGCGTCGCGGAGACCGTCGCCCAGAAGATTGAACGCCAGGGTGGTCAGCACGAGGAAGATCCCGGGGAAAAGCATGAGCCACCAGGCGAACTCGTAGATCGACGCCGCGTCGGAGAGCTGCTGGCCCCACGATGGCGTCCGCTGGGGAACGCCGAGACCGAGGAACGAAAGCGCGGCCTCGAAGAGGATGTTTCCGGGGATGAGCAGCGTCGTGTAGACGATGATCGGCGCCACCAGGTTCGGCAGCACCTCCTTGAACATGATCCGCGTGTTCGACGCGCCGAGCGAGCGGGACGCCTCGATGAACTCCTTCTCGCGCAGCGACAGCGTGTTCCCGCGCACGATGCGCGCGATGTACGGCCACGTGAACAGCGCGATCACGAAGATAACGAGCGGTCTCCCCGGTTTGACGGCGCCGCCGAGGCATCCGGACGCGGTGACACCGCACGCCGCGACGATCCCGATCGCGAACAGGAGGATCGGGATGGAGAGGATGACGTCGATGATCCGCGAGATCCCGGTGTCGAACTTGCCTCCGAAGAAGCCGGCGATGACGCCGAAGAACGTCCCTATGAAGACCGCGATCCCAGTGGCGACGATCGCGACCATGAGAGACGTCCGCGCGCCGTAGACCGCGCGCACGAAGACGTCGCGGCCGGCCTTGTCGGCGCCGAAGATGAAATCCTTGTTCGGCCCGTACGGAAGCCCGAACGAGTCGGTCATCTCGCGCTGGTACAGGTCATTCGGGCCGTGTCCGACGGCCCGTGCGATCAGCGGCGCGAAGAGCGCCATGAGGATCAGGGCGACGATGACGGCGAGCGCGGCGAGCGCTCCCTTGTCCTTCGAGAAACGGGCCCAGAAGAGCTGGCGCGGAGAGCGACCGACATCCTCGACCTCGGCGCTGAGGCCTGCCGGCTGGGTGACATCCTGGATCTCAGGAACTGCAGCTGTCATATGCGTCGCTTCCGGTCGATGGGCGAGTGTACTGCAGCGTCCGGCCACATTGAAGGCGCGGACCCTGACTTCTTGGACGCCCGATCGGGCCGGTCGGTTAGTTGATCCGGACGGCCGCCAGGTCGATGCGCCCGAGCGGGTCGATCGTGAACGTGCTCTGCAGCGAGAGCGCCTCGAGATTGGTGTAGGTCGGCCACAGCAGCGGGATGCCCGGCATCTGTCCGTTCGTCCCCGAGAGCACCAGGTCGGCCTCGGTGTAGAGGTCGGTTCGGGCAACCGGATCGAGCTCCTGCCGGGCCCGCTCGATCAGGCGGTCGTAGGCGCCGTTGCAGAAGGTCGTCTTGTTGCGCGGCGACGCACAGGTCCACACGTCCAAAGCAGGGCCCGCGTCGGGAACGGTGAGCGGAACGTCGAGCTGGTACACGTCCACCGAGTCCTCGCCGAGCGGCCCGCGGAAGTCCATGTAGCTGTCGCGGGAGCTCGACCGTACGGTCGTCTCGATGCCGAGCGCGTTCCACGCGTCGCGCAGCGCGAGGGCGGCGTCGCGGTTTCCGGGGGCGTCGACGTAGAGGAGCGTGATCTTCTCCTTCACGGTCTCGGCCTCGGCCAGCTCGGCCTTCGCCGCGTCGACATCGCCGTCCTCGGGAAGCCACGGCGAGGGCGGCGCGGTGCGGCCCACGGTGTCGAGCCCGTCGGTGACGAAGCGCTGCGCCGGCGTCTCTCCGTGCTGGATGACGTTGTCGATGATCCGCCGCCTGTTTATCGCCGCGGCCATGGCGCGGCGCTGGTGGACGTCGGAGATCGTCGTGAGGTTGAACGCGACCTGCCAGGTCTGGAGGCTCGGGTACGCCTCGTACTCGCGGCGCTCGGCGAGCGCGAGCAGGTCGGTCTCGGGAAGCCGCCCGCCGTCGAGCGCCTGCACCCGGCCCTCGTCGAACGCCTGGACGCGGGCGACCGGGTCGGCCACGAAGACGCCTTCGACGCGCGCGAGGTCCACCGTCGCCGCGGCGCGCCACGTCGGGTTCTTGACGAGCGACACGCCGGTCTCGGTCAGCCCGGCGAGCGCGAACGCCCCGTCGGTCACGATCGTCCCGGGCTCCGCCCAGTCGTCGCCGTAGCGCGCGACCGCGCTCCGTGACACCGGGAGGAACGCGGGCCGCGACAAGGAGGCCACGAACCACGGCTGGGGGAACGCGAGCCGCACCTCGAACGCGTAGCGGCCGAGCGCCCTGACGCCCACCGCGTCCTCGAGCTCGGAGCAGAGCCGGACGCAGGCGTGGTAGGCGGCGGCGCCCTCGACGGCGAAGAGCTGCTCGGCGACCGGCGAGTCGAGCTCCGGCGAGAGCACGCGCTTCCACGCGAACTCGATGTCGTCCGCGGTGACCGGCTCGCCGTTTCGCCAGCGGCCGCCTTGATCGAGCGTGAAGCGGATCGTCCGGCCGTCGTCCGAGTAGACCCACCGGCGGACGAGACTTGGCACCGGCTGGAGCCGCACGTTCAGCCGCACCAGCGGATCCATGACGTTGAGGAGGAGGTTCGCCGAGGTGCGGTCGGTCGCGAACGCCGGGTCGAGCGAGCGCGGCCGGCGCGAGAACGCCATCGTCAGCGTCTCGCCGTCGAGCGGCCCCGAGCCGCGCGGAGGCGAGGGCGCCCGCACCGGCGTCTCGGGATCCTCGAGCGACGAGCCGGCCGCGGCGAGCGCGCCGATCGCCGCCAGCACGCAGAACATGAGGACGAGGTGGTAGCCGCCGCTCCGCCGTCTCAGAGTGGGTCTTCGCAACCGACCCGTCCTCCCCTCAGTTGGTTCAGGAGGTCAGCGCGTCCGCGCCCGCGACGACTTCCAGGATCTCCTGGGTGATCTCGGCCTGGCGCGCCCGGTTCATGTCGAGCGTGAGGCCGTCGATCAGCTCGCCCGCGTTCTTCGAGGCGTTTCGCATCGCGGTCATCCGCGCGCCGTGCTCGGACGCGGCCGACTCGAGCAGCGCGCGGAACACGGTCGTCTCGAGGTAGACCGGCAGCAGGCGCTCGAGGATCACGTCCGCCTCGGGCTCGTAGATGACGTCGCCCTCGAGCGCGATCTCATACGCCGTCCGCTCCTCCGCGTCCTCGCCGAGCGCCTGGCGCGGGATGGGCAGCAGCGGCTCGGTCTCGACGATCTGCGTGAGCGGCGAGATGTAGTGGTTGTAGATCATCGTCACGCGGTCGACCTCGCCGCTCGTGAACAGGTCGGCGATCGCGTGGGCGGCCGCCTCGGCGTGCTTGTAGTCCGGGCGGTCGGTGAGGTCGACCCACGCGTGCGCGATGTCGTAGCGGCGAAACCGCAGCGTCGAGCGGCCCTTCTTGCCGACGACGAGCCAGCGGACGTTCTTGCCCTCGGCCCGCGCCTCGCGCTCGAGCTGGAGCCCGCGCCGAACGACCTGCGCGTTGAAGCCGCCCGCCAGACCGCGGTCGCCCGTGAGGAGCAGGATTCCAACCGTCTCCTCGGTCTCACGCGCCTCGAGCAGCGGAAAGCCGCGCGAGGGGGTCGCCCGCGCGGTGGCGCTCGTCAGCTCCCGCATCCGGTCCGCGTAGGGCCGCAGCGCGGCGATGCGCGTCTCGGCCCGGCGGAGCTTGGCGGCGGCGACGAGCTCCATCGCCTTCGTGATCTTGCGCGTGTTCTTGACGGAGGCGACGCGCCGCTTGATGTCCTGGACGGTCGCCATCAGGCGGCGGCGCTCTCCTGGACGACGAAGCCCTTCTTGAACGTCTCGATCTCCTTGCGGAGCGCGTCCGCGAGCTCGTCGGGCAGGTCCTTCTTCTCCAGGATGTCCGCGTACAGCTTCTTCTGGGAGCGCAGATGCTCGCGCAGCTCGTCCTGGAAGCGCGGCACCTGAGCGGTGGGGATGTCGTCGAGGAAGCCGTTGATCCCCGCGAAGATCGCGGCGACCTGCTCCTCCATCGGCCACGGCGCGTACTGCGGCTGGTTCAGCGTCGCGACCATCCGCTCGCCGCGGGCCAGCGTGCGCTGGGTCTGCAGGTCGAGCTCGGAGCCGAACTGCGAGAACGCCTCGAGCTCGCGGTACTGGGCCAGCTCGAGGCGCAGGCGGCCGGCGACCTTCTTCATCGCCTTCGTCTGCGCGTTCCCGCCCACGCGGGAGACCGAGATGCCGACGTTGATCGCCGGGCGCACGCCCGAGAAGAACAGGTTCGACTCGAGGAAGATCTGGCCGTCGGTGATCGAGATCACGTTCGTCGGGATGTACGCGGCGACGTCGCCGGCCTGCGTCTCGATGACCGGCAGCGCGGTGAGCGAGCCGCCGCCGAGGTCGTCCGAGAGCTTGCAGGCGCGCTCGAGCAGCCGCGAGTGGAGGTAGAAGACGTCGCCGGGAAACGCCTCGCGGCCGGGCGGGCGGCGAAGCAGGAGCGACATCTGCCGGTAGGCGTCCGCGTGCTTGGAGAGGTCGTCGTACATGCAGAGCGCGTGACGGCCCGAGTAGAGGAAGTGCTCGCCCATGGCGGCGCCGGCGAACGGCGCCATCCACTTGATCGGCGCGGCCTCGGTCGCGGACGCGGAGACGATGATCGTGTAGTCCATCGCGCCGGCGTCCTTCAGCCGCTCGTACACCTGCGCCACCGTCGAGGCCTTCTGGCCGATGGCGACGTACACGCAGATCACGTCCTCGCCCTTCTGGTTCAGGATCGTGTCGATGAGGAGCGCGGTCTTGCCGGTCGAGCGGTCGCCGATGATGAGCTCGCGCTGGCCGCGGCCGATCGGGATCATCGAGTCGATCGCCTTGATCCCCGTCTGCACGGGCTCGACGACGGGCTGGCGCTGCACGACGCCCGGCGCCTTGAACTCGAGCGGGCGGGTCTCGTCCGTCTTGATCGGGCCGAGCCCGTCGAGCGGCTCGCCGAGCGGGTTGACCACGCGGCCGACGAGGGCGTCGCCGACGGGAACGCTCACGACCTTGCCGGTGCGCTTCACGGGCTGGCCCTCGGTCACGAGCTCCCAGTCGCCGAAGAGCGGGCAGCCGACGTTGTCCTCCTCGAGGTTGAACGCGATGCCGGTGACGCCGTGCTCGAGCTCGAGCAGCTCCCCGGCCAGGCAGTTCTCGAGGCCGTACACGCGCGCGAGGCCGTCTCCGACCTGCAGCACGGTTCCGACCTCGGCCAGGTCGGTGTCGACGTCGTAGGACTCGATCCTCTGCTTGAGAATCGAGGTGATCTCCTCGGGGCGAATCTTCACGTCGGTCGAACTCCTCTCTCCAGCCCCTCTGCGGGCTGCGTCGGCAGGTCGGGCCCCTCGCTGCACCCGTGGGTAACATACTCCGGCTCCCGGGAACTCCCGGAGCCCAAAGGAGACTTTTATATGAATCTCGGCTACATCGACCCCGGTAGCGGCAGCATGATCCTTCAGGTGCTGCTCGGCGGCATCGCCGCGGCAGCCGTCGCACTCAAGGTGTTCTGGCGCCGCGTCCTCGAGTTCCTGCACCTCAGCAAGCCGAGCGAACCGCTGCCGTCCGAGGCTTCACAGCCCGATCCGGACGCCAGTGAGCACCCCGGAAACGTCTGAGTCGCCCGCCGGCGCTGCGGCGCCCATGCTCGACCCCGGCTCGTTCCGCGACTGGGACAGCCGGGTCTTCTACGAGAACGGCCGCGTCCTGCGGGCGCTCTCGGCCGACGGCCTCGCCGACTGGCAGGCTCTCGCGGGCTCGACGCTCTTCAAGCAGGCGAGCGCCGAGGGCAAGCTCGTCGCGACGAAGGAAGTAGAAGGCGCGGCCACGCCGGCCGACGTCCACGACGCCGCCGCGGTGCTCGAGCACGAGCGGATCCCGTTCGTCTCGTACCCGTACGAGTGGCCGTTCTCGATGCTCCAGGACGCCGCGCTCCTCCAGCTCGACCTGCTCGAGCGCGCGCTCGCCGAGGACCTGACCCTCAAGGACTCGACGCCGTACAACGTGCAGTGGTCGGGGTCGCAGCCGGTCTTCATCGACGTCGGCTCGTTCGAGCGCCTCGAGCCTGGCTCACCGTGGTCGGGCTACCGGCAGTTCTGCATGCTCTTCCTCTACCCCCTGCTCCTGCAGGCCTACAAGGGGATTGCGTTCCAGCCCTGGCTGCGCGGCCGCCTCGCGGGGATCCCGCCGACCGAGGCGCGCGCGCTCATGTCCTTCCGGGATCTCTTCCGCCGCGGCGTTCCCACGCACGTGGCCCTGCACGCGCGGCTCGAGCGCAAGAACGCCGAGACGTCGCGCGACGTGAAGCAGGAGCTCCGCAAGGCCGGCTTCAAGAAGGAGCTGATCGTCGCCAACGTGCGCGGCTGCGCCAAGCTCGTGCGCCGGCTCGACTGGAAGCCCGGCCGCACCGAGTGGAACCAGTACGGCTTCACGACCTCCTACACGGACGAGGACGCGACCCGCAAGGAGGCGTTCGTCCGCGAGGTCGTGATGAGCCGCCGGTGGAAGCTCGCCTGGGACATCGGCTGCAACCGCGGCAACCACGCCCGGATCGCGGCCGAGAACTCCGACTACGTGATCGCCGTGGACGGAGACGCCGCGGTGATCGACGGGCTCTACCGCTCGCTGAAGGACGAGGGCTCGACGAAGGTGCTGCCGCTCGTCGGCGACCTCACCGACCCGTCGCCGGCGCTCGGCTGGGGCGGGCGCGAGCGCAAGACGCTCGAGGAGCGCGGCAAGCCCGACCTCGTCCTCTGCCTCGCGGTGATCCACCACGTCGTCATGAGCGGGAACGTGCCCGTGGCCGAGTTCCTCTCGTGGCTGCAGGGCCTCGGCTGCGCGCTCGTGATCGAGTTCCCGACGCGCGACGACCCCCGCGTGGCCGCGCTGCTCGCCCGCAAGAAGGACGGCGCGCACCCCGACTACGACCGCGAGCCGTTCGAGCGCGAGCTGGCCGCCCGGTTCCGCATCGAGCGCTCCGAGGATCTCGCCGGGGGGACACGCGTCATGTACCACGCCGTTCCGCGCTAGCGTTTTGTGATGGGACGACTCCGCGAGCCCTCCGTGCGCTGGGCACATCTGCTCGCAGCCTCGGGGTTCGCGCTCGCCCAGCCGCTCTTCGACATCCTGGGCAAGAACGCCGAGTTCTTCGCGGTACGCGGCTCGACTCCGAGCGACATCGTGATCTTCGCGCTCGTCGTCGTGTTCGTCCCGTCGCTCGTCCTGTTCGGGATCGAGCTGCTCGTCGGGCTCGCGAGCCAGCGCGCGATGCTGATCGTCCACTACGTCTTCCTGGCCGCGCTCGTCGCCGTGTTCGCCGCGCAGGCTCTGAAGCGCCTCGGCCTGGACGGGACGACCGTGATGATCGTCGGCGCGATCGCGCTCGGCGCGCTGGTCGCGTTCGCCGTCGCGCGCACGAAGCTCGCGGCGACGTTCATGACCGTCCTCGCGGCGGCGCCGATCGTCTTCCTCTGCGTCTTCCTCTTCAACTCGTCGGTCGACCGACCTCGTCTTCCCCGACGACACCGAGGTGCGGCTCGCCAACGTCCAGGGCTCGACGCCGGTCGTCTGGCTCCTCTTCGACGAGTTCCCGGTCATCTCGATCATGGACGCGAACGGCGAGATCGACGCGAAGCGCTACCCGAACTTCGCCCGGCTCGCCGAGCACTCGACCTGGTTCAAGAACACGACCACCTACTCGGCGTCGACGACGGTCGCGGTGCCCTCGATGCTGACCGGGAAGGTCCCGGGCAAGCGCAAGCTCCCGCTCTTCCAGAACTTCCCCAAGAACCTGTTCACGCTGCTCGGCCGCGACTACGCGATGAACGTGACCGAGTCGCAGACGCGCCTGTGCCCGCCGCAGCTTTGCGCCCGCGAGGTCGAGGACACGACCGAGCGGCTCTCCGGGCTCTACTCCGACGCGCGCGTCGTCTACCTCCACCTGCTCTCACCGCCCGACCTCGAAGACCGGCTGCCGTCGATCGACGAGTCCTGGGGCGACTTCGGCAAGTCGGCCGCCCCGGATACGGGCGACAGCCTCTCCGGCGTCACCGTGGAGAAGCCGTCGATCGACAAGAGCACGTTCTGGTTCGGACGCGTCCGCGACTTCAACCAGTTCATCGCCTCGCTGAAGCCGCCCGTGAAGGGCAAGCCGACGCTCGACTTCCTCCACGTGCTCCTGCCGCACGGCCCCTGGCTCCACTTCCCCGACGGGCGCCAGAGCGCGGTCGCGGTGGCCAGAGCGCCTGGGCGCGAGGGGGAGCTGTGGCTGGACGACGGCCTCGCGAACCAGGCGCACCAGCGCCACCTGCTCCAGCTCGCCTACACGGACAAGCTGCTCGGCAAGTTCCTCGACCGGCTCGAGAAGACCGGGTCTTTGGGACGAGGCGCTCGTGCTCGTCACCTCCGACCACGGCATCAGCTTCCACGGCGGCGACAACCGCCGCTCCCCGACCGAGACGAACCTGGCCGAGGTCGCGTTCACGCCGCTCTTCATCAAGTTCCCCGGCGAGTCGGAGGGCAAGGTGGTCGAAAAGCACGTGACGATCGCGGACATCCTCCCGACCGTCGCCGACGGGATCGGGATCAAGGTGCCGTGGTCGATCGACGGCCACTCGGCGCTCCGCGACGACTTCGAGGAGAAGGACACCGTGCGGGTCGTCAACGTCACCGCGCCGTACGACGAGGCGCTCGCCCAGCGCGACGCGGACCTGGCGGAGCAGATCGACCTGTTCGGCACCGGCCCGTTCGACAACGCGTTCTTCGGGTTCGGGACGTACGAGGCGCTGCTCGGAACGAGCGTGGCCGAGCTGACGACGACCCCGGGCAAGGCCGGCGTCGCGACGGTCGACAAGGCCGGGAGCAGGCTGATCCGAAAGCTCCCCGCGAAGAGCCCGTTCGTGCCCTCGCCGATCGAGGCGACGCTCGCCGACGTCTCCGCGGGCGCGGATCTCGCGCTGAGCGTGAACGGGACGATCGCCGCCGTGGCGCAGGCGTACCAGGAAGCGGACGGCCGCATCAGGGTCTCGTTCCTGGTTCCCGAGGAGGCCTTCGAGCCGGGCGCGAACGACGTTCAGGTGTACTCGATCAGCAGCCCGGAGATGCTCGTCGCCCTCCAGACGAACCTGACGGACTAGGGCTAGACGTTCGCGAGCAGCTCTTCGCGCAGGCCGTTCAGCCGGCCGCGCACGCTGCCGTCCAGGCGTAGCGAGCCCGCCTGCACGACGAGGCCGCCGATGAGATCGGCGTCGACGCTGCGGGTCGCCTCGACCTTGCGGCCGGTCGCGTCGGCGATCTGCTTCACGATCGCCGCCGCCTCGGCGTCTGAGAGCTCGACCGCCGTGGTCAGCTCGACCTCGATCACGCGCTCCTCGGCCGCGAGCAGGCGCTCCCACTCGGCGTAGATCTCGTCGAGCTCGCCGCTTCTGCCCTTCTCGGCGACGAGCATGACGAAGTTGCGGAAGATCTCGGTCGCGCCCTTCAGCACGTCGCCGAGCGCGTCGCGCTTCGACGCCGGCTCGATCTGCGGGTTGCGCAGGAGCGCGGCGAGGTCGGGCGAGGTCTCGATCGCCCCGACGAAGGTGGAGAACTCGTCCCGCACCTGGTCGAGCGACTTCGCGTCCTTGGCCGCCTCGAGCAGCGCCTCGGCGTAGATGCGGTGCGCGACGCCCATCAGTTGTCCGAGGCCAGCTGCTTCACGTCGAGCTCGCCGATCGTCTCGTCGATCAGGCGCTTCTGGTCTGCGTCGTCGAGCGACTTGCGGGTGACCTTCTCGGCCGCCATCAGGGTCAGCTCGACCACGTCGCGGCGGATCTCCTCGCGGAAGCGGCGGTTCTCCGCCTCGATCGCCTTCTGGTTTTCCTCGAGCCGGCGCTGGAGGTCCTCGTCGGCCTCCTCCTTCGCACGGCGGGCCGAGTCGGCCGCCTGCTTGCGCGCCTCGTCGAGGAGCTGCGTGCGCTCGGCGCCCGCCTCCTCGCGCTCCTTCCTCGTCAGCTCGCGAAGCTCCCGCGCTTCCTCCCGGGCCTTGTCGGCCTCGTCGAGCGCCTCGCGGATCCGGTCGCGCCGCTGGTCGATGATCCCCTGGATCGGACCGAACGCGTACCGGCGCAGGACGAACAGCACGATCAGGAACGTGACGATCGTCCAGATCATGAGACCCGGGACGACCTTGATCAGCGAGTTGCCGCTGTCGGTCTCTTCTGCGGCGGCGAGGAGGAAGGAGCTCAGCATGGGGCTAGACCAGGACGAAGGCCAGCAGGCCGCCGAGGAGGGCGTAGAAGACGACGGCCTCGGTGAGGGCGAAGCCCAGCCACTGGATGCCGGTCAGCTCCGCACGGAGCTCGGGCTGGCGGGCGACGGCCTGGATCATCGAGCCGAAGATGTTGCCGATACCGATGCCGGCGCCGAGGGCCCCAAGGCCCATGCCGACGCCGAGGGCGATGGCCTTACCGAGATCGGTGACGTCGCCCGTGACCTCTGCGATGGGAAGAAACACGTCTCTCCTTTCGTGAGCTAGTGCTCAGGTTCGATTGCTCCGCCGATGTAGATGGCGGAGAGAAGGGCGAACACGAACGCCTGGATCGTGACGACGATCCCGACCTCGAAGATGTACACGGCGGTCGCGACCGGGACGGCCAGGACTGCGAGTGCGACGCTCGAGAAGATGAAGATCAGGCCGAGCATGACGAGCAGGAGCATGTGGCCGGCCAGCATGTTGGCGAAGAGTCGTACAGAGAGCGAGATGAGCCGCATGATCTGCCCGACGACCTCGAGGAACACGACCAGCGGGAGGATCCCCTTCGGAACGCCCGCGGGAATCCAGCTCTTGAAGTACTTGACGGCGCCGTTGTAGCGAATGCCCTCGAAGTGGGTTGCGAAGAAGGTCACGAGCGCGAGGGCGAGCGTGACGCCGAGGTTCGCCGTCGCCGCGTAGATCCCGAAGGTCGGCAGCTCGAGACCGAAGAGGACGAACTTCTCGTCCGAAAGCGGCAGCGGGATGAACCCGATCATGTTGAGCACCCAGATGAACAGGAAGAGCGAGGCGCAGTACGGGAACCACAGCGAGGCAGCCTTCTTCGGCAGGTTGCCCTCGGCGATCTGCCCCTGGAGCGCGTCGTAGATGCCCTCGCCGACCGTCTGCCGCCGCCCGGGTCGCAGCGAGCGGCCGAAGCGCATGACCCAGATCCCGAACAGGATCGTGACCAGGCCGCCGAGCCAGATGTAGGCGACCGCCTTGTTCACGGAGAGGTCGATCGGGCCGATCTCGATCGAGATCCACGGATGGAGGACGAACTCCTCGGCCGGGTCGAAGTCGCCGGAGGCGGCGAGCAGGAACGCGTTCATCGGCTCGGCTCTCCGCCGAAGTAGCTGGTCAGGCTGAGCGCGAGCTCGGTCGAGTACGCGGCCGCGTAGACGAGCGCGCCCGCGAGCGCGACGTCCGGGTTCGAGACGGCGACGATGAGCGCGACGACCACGACGAGGATCCCGCGGCCCATCATCCCGAAGGCCACGATCCCGGAGCCGCGCAGGCTCGGGTCGCCGATCCCGGCGCGGGCGAACACGATGCCGAGGAGCTGGCTCGCGATCCAGAGGACCGCGCCGAGCGCCCAGCCGCGGACCGGCCAGCCCGCGATCAGGAACACCGGCAGCGCGAGCGCGACGACGAGGCCGGCGGCCACCACGGGCATGCGGCGCTCGGGCATCGGCCGCGGGGTCAGGACATCGCCCACTAGAACGCTCCCCGGTAGGTGCGGTAGACGGAGAAGATCGCCACGGGAATGCCGATCATCGCGCCGATCGCGAAGCCGATGCCGACCGATCCGGCCGCCCAGCCGACGAGCGCTCCGAGCGCAACGCACACGACGAGGACGCCGAGCAGCAAGCCGCCGGCGTTGAGAGGGTCGAGAGTCTGGCGTTCAGCGATAGCGGCAGTGATCATTCCAGGCCGGCGCGAGCTTATCAGCGGCGCCTAACTTCGTGACACCTAGAAACGGCGTGGTTACGGCGGTTGGCGCGAAGTTTGTGCGGTCCGCGCGCTGGACCCTCGCGTGAACCTTCCCCGGGGACCCCCTGTAGGCACCCCTCACCCGACAGGATATCGGGGAAGTCCGTACGTGTCTGTCACGGAACTGCGCCGAATGTGTGTCGGCTCGTCCACAGGCTCACGCCCGTACGATCGCTGCGATGCACGCATCCGCGTCCGACATGACGCGCCACACCGTGAGCGGCGCTCGTAACGCGTGAACCGCGCCCCCGCCTGACTGCCGCACGGCGCCGCATCTCTACGATCGCACGATGCGCGTGTGGATGGACCTCACGAACACCGCCCACGTTCTCGTGCTGCGGCCGCTGGTCGAGGCGCTCGAGGAGGACGGCCACGAGGTCGAGATCACCGCGCGGCCGCTCTCGCACACGGTCGAGCTGCTCGAGGACTGGGGCCATCCGTTCCGCGTGATCGGGCGCCACGGCGGATCGAACCGCGCCGCGAAGGCGCTCGCCGCCGGCGCCCGCGTGCCGCAACTCGTCGCGTTCGCGCGCGGCCGCAAGTTCGACCACGCGCTCGCGCACGGCTCGGTCGACCTTCCTCCGGCGGCGCGGATCCTGCGGATCCCGAACGCGACCATGTTCGACTACGAGTGGGCCGTCGCCCAGCACCACCTGAACTGCCGCCTCGCGAACCGCGTGCTCGTCCCCGACGCGATCCCGGCCGAGCGGCTCGCGCGTTACGGCGTCAAGCCGCCCAAGCTCGTCCGCTACCCCGGCCTCAAGGAGGAGTACTACCTCGCCGACTTCGAGCCCGACCCGGCCGTGCTCGAGAACCTCGGCGTCTCCCAGGAGTCGATCCTCGCGGTCATTCGCACCGCGCCCTCGTACGCGACCTACCTCGGCGGCGCCGAGAGCTCGCTCCTCCCCCGCGTGCTCGAGCGCCTCGCCGCCGACGAGCGGACGCAGACGGTCGTTCTCGCCCGCACCGCGGAGCAGCGCGAGGCGACGCGCGCGCTCGGTCTCCCGCGCGTCGTCGTGCCGGAGCGCGCCGTCGACGGGCGCACGCTCGTCGCCTACGCCGACCTGCTCGTCTCGGCCGGCGGCACGATGAACCGCGAGGCGGCCGTGCTCGGCACGCCCGTGTGGTCGGTCTTCGAGGGCCGCCTCGGCGCGGTCGACGAGCGGCTCGCAGCCGAGGGGCGGCTGCGCTTCCTCACGGATCCCGAGCAGCTCGAGCTCGCCAAGAAGCCCGAGAACGCCTGGCGGGATCGAATCAAGAGGGACCCGCGGGACCTGTTGCGGCTCGCCTTGACGTAGCGACCCACACCCCCGTGAGCACGATCGCCGCGGCGACGCCGAGCGCGGGCGTCAGCCGCTCGCCGAGCACGAGCGCCGCCAGCGCGATCCCCGAGATCGGCTGGATGAACTGGATCGTCGCGATCCGCTGGATGCCGCCGTGGGCGAGCGCCCAGTACCAGCCGACGTAGCCGACGATCGACGTGAACACGGCCAGGAAGAGGACGGCCGCCCAGGCCTGCGCCCCGGCGTGCGGGGCTCCGTCCGCCGCGACCAGGGCGATCCCCAGCGGCGTGACGAGCACGGCGCCGATCAGGACTCCCCAGAACGTCGTCGCCGCCGCCGCGGTAGCCGGCCTGGCCGAGCAGCGCGCCCGCGACGTAGCCGAGCGCCACGATCAGCGCCGCCGCGAGGATCAGCAGGTCGCCGCCGAGAGTCGGTTCCGCGTCTCCCCCGCCCGAGCGCAGGAACACGACCGCGGCCTCGCCGACGAGCGCGATTCCGCAGCCGAGCATCCAGCGATCCGACGGCCGCTTGCGCTGGACGACCGCGGCGTAGGCGCCGGTGAAGACGGGCAGCGCGGCGAGGATGATCGCGGCGTGCGTGGCCGAGGTTCGCGCCTGGCCGAGCGTGAACAGGATCGGAAACGCGACGAATCCGGTCACGGCCGACACGAACAACAGCTTCCGCCCACGCCGCGCGACCGGCAGCGCCTGGCGCGACGCGAGCAGGATCGGCAGGGCGATCAGTCCGGCGAGCGCCGTGCGCAGCACCGCGACCATGAGCGGCTCGAAGTCCTCGACCGCCAGCCGGGTGACGACCGGCGTCGAGCCCCAGCCGACGTTGACGACAACCGCGACGAAGACGGCGAGCGCGACGCCGCTCGGCGCCGCAACCCGAGCGCTCACTACGGCACGTTCACGGCTAGCGCCGCCCCGCCGCGACCGGCTCGGATGGCTCGGCGGCTTCATCGTCGTCCGGTGCGAAGCGCCCCAGCCCGAGCACCCGCAGATGGCGCGCCTTGAGGATCTCGAGCGTGTAGATCATCCAGACGGAGGTCGCGAACACGACGATCCCGACCGCGCCGACGATCAGCGAGTTGCGCAGGTCCCACTCGCCCCCCGGCCGCGGCGGCACGAAGCGCACGAGGATCGCCCACGCCGAGAGCAGCGCCGCCCAGAGGTGCAGGTACGCGGCGGTGCGCCGCTGCGAGTACCCGATCCGCATGAACCGGTGGTAGAAGTGGTTGTGGTCGGCCGCCCACGGCTTGCGCCCGTACTTGAGCCGCTTCGCGACCACGAAGGACGTGTCGAGGATCGGCACCGCGAGCACGAGCAGCGGGATGACGAGGGCGACCGACGCCGCGGTCTTCAGCACGCCCTGCACCGCCACGCACGCGAGGACGAAGCCGAGTGCGAGCGAGCCGGTGTCGCCCATGATGATCCGCGCCGGGTGGTAGTTGTGGCGCAGGAACGCGAGCGTCGCGCCGCAGACCATCGCGGCGAGCGCGGCGGCGTCGGCGCGGCCGAACGACATGGCGAGGATCGCAAACGAGACCGCGGCGATCGAGACGATCCCGGCGGCGAGCGCGTCGAGGCCGTCGATCAGGTTCACGAGGTTCGCGAGGAACGCGATCCAGAGGATCGTGATGAAGACGTCGAACTGGCCGAAGTCGATGTTCCCGACGAACGGCAGGTCGATCCCCTCGAACAGCACCTGGGAGTTCTCGAAGACGAGGTTCCAGCCGACGACCGGGACGCAGGCGATCAGGAGGACGCCGATCATCTTGTGCTTCGGGCGCAGCCCCCAGATGTCGTCCCAGAGGCCGAGCAGCGAGACGAGCGCCGTCCCGAGCAGGATCCCGCCGTACGGGCCGTCGAGCGGGATGAAGTACGCGGCCGGAACGAGGATCCCCATGACGATCGCGAGCCCGCCGATCCGAGGCAGGGGACGGTCGTGCACGCGCGGGCGGTCGCTGTGCCCAGGATCGTCCACTGCGCCGATGCGCGGCGCGAGCCACGCCGTCGCAGGCGTGAGGACAAGCGTGAGAACGACCGCCGCGAGGAATCCCCAAACGACCGCTTCCTCGCTGAAGAGCGCTTCGAGCGAGTCGAAGAAGGTCACCTGGCCAGTATCGCAAAGCCCCTCGCAGGCGTTATCGGTGAGAAACCCTTCTTGCTAGCCTTCACGCGCTCTTGACCCAGGTCCCCTCATCCGCGGCGCCGGTGGATTCCACCGCCTCCACTTTCGACGAACGCATCGCCTCCCGAGAGGCGAAAGTCGGCATCGTCGGGCTCGGCTATGCCGGGCTCCCGCTGGCGATGGCGTTCGCCGAGGCCGGCTTCGACACGACCGGCATCGACCTCAACACCGACCGTGTCCAGGCCGTCCGCGACCACCGCTCCTACCTGGTGGACGTGCCCGCCTCGCGCTACGAGGGCCTCGACGGCGACCTGACCGCGACGAGCGACTACAGCGCGCGTCGGCGAGCTCGACGCGCTCACGATCTGCGTGCCGACGCCGCTCTCGAAGACGCGCACGCCGGACATCTCCTACGTCGTCGCCGCGGCCGAGTCGGTCGCCGCGAACCTGCGCCCGGGGATGCTCGTGGTGCTCCAGTCGACGACCTACCCGGGGACGACCGAGGAGATCGTGAAGCCGATCCTCGAGGCGACCGGCGCCGTGGTCGGCGTGGACGTCTTCCTCGGCTACGCGCCCGAGCGCGTCGACCCCGGCAACGACAAGTTCAACATCAAGACGACCCCGAAGCTCGTCGCCGGCGTCACCGAGGAGTGCCGCCGCCGCACGCAGCTGCTCTACGGCCAGATCGTCGACGAGGTCGTCCCGGTCTCCAGCCCGATGGTCGCCGAGACCGCGAAGCTCCACGAGAACACCTTCCGCGCGGTCAACATCGCCCTGGCGAACGAGCTGGCGCTCATCTGCGACAAGCTCGGCATCTCGCCGTGGGAGGTCATCGAGGCCGCCTCGAGCAAGCCGTTCGCGTTCCTCCCGCACTACCCGGGGCCCGGGCTCGGCGGCGACTGCATCCCGGTCGTGCCGCAGTTCCTCGCCGCGCGGGTGCGCGAGTACGGCTACTCGCCGCGGCTGATCGACGCGGCGCACGAGATCAACACGAGCATGCCGGGCTTCGTCGTCGGCAAGGTCGCGGACGCGCTGAACGAGGAGGGCAAGCCGGTGAAGGGCTCGCGGCTCCTGCTCCTCGGCATGGCGTACAAGGCGAACGTGCACGACACGCGCGAGTCGCCGAGCCTCGAGGTCATGCGGCTCCTCCTGGAGCGCGGCGGCGACGTCGTCATGTGCGACCCGTGGGTCGGCGAGATCGAGATGGAGGGCGTCACGCACACGAGCGTCGACTGGACGCGCGCCGAGGTCGAGCGCGCCGACTGCGTGGTGCTCCTCACGGCGCACCGGCTCTTCCTCGACGAGCCGCTCTGGGACGCGGCGAGCTGCATCGTCGACGCCCGCGACGTCGTCCCGCCCGGGCCGACCGTCCACACGATCTGACCGGCGCGCGCCCTCAGTCTGTACACGCCCGTCTGGCGGGGTCCCCCGACCCCGCCCACTCGGCTTCAGCCTAGTAGGAAAACGCGCACGTGTGGTGCACGGAAATGCGTCGAAATCGTGCCGAACCGTCCACAGTCGGGGCGAGCCGCAGGCAGAATCCGCGCGTGGCCGAAAGCGACGCCCCTCTTCTCGTTCTCGGCGCCGGGTATCTCGGGGCGGTCCTCGCCGGGCAGGCGCTCGACGCCGGCCACGAGGTCGTCCTCGCCGACAACTGGTACGCGACCGACCGCGGCCAGCTCGCCGGGCTCGAGGCGCGCGGCGCCACGGTGGAGACGGTCGACATCCGCTCGCGCGAGGAGGTCGAGCAGATGCTGGCGCTCGAGCCGTCGCGCGTCTTCCTCCTCGCGGCGCAGGCCAGCCGGCCGCGTCTCCGTGCTCGAGCCCGACTACACCGAGGAGACGAACGCGACCGGCGTGCGCCTCGTCGCCGAGCTGACCCGCGCGCCCGTCGTGTTCGCGAGCTCGCTGCACGTGTACGGAACGGGGCTCAGCGGCGAGGTCGGCCCGGACACGCCGTACGGGCCGCAGGGCGATCTCGCGCACCTCTCGAAGATCTACGGGGAGCTCGTCCTCGGGATGCACGCGCGGCGCGCCGGCTTCGGGCTGGCGCTCATGCGGCTCGGGATCGTCTACGGGCCGAGCCCCGCCGAGCACGACCGGCCCGAGTCGCAGACGGTCGTGGACAAGTTCCGCAAGCTCGCGGCCGCCGGCGAGCCGCTCCCGGTCGACGACGGCGGCGCGGCGATCGGCGTCGTCCACGTCGAGGACGCGGCGCGGATCCTGCTCGAGGCCGAGCCCTCCGGGATCGACGCGTTCAACGTCGCGGCCGAGACCGTGACCGTCGGCGGCATCGCTGCGCTCGCGCAGGGCGAAGACGCCGGGCCCGGCGCCCGACCTTCGCTACCCGAGCCCGTTCGAGTACCGGCACTCGGTCGCGGAGTACCTGCGCGCCGTGAAGCTCCTCGTCACCGGCGCGACCGGCTTCCTCGGCTCGCGCACCGCGGATCTCCTGCGAGGAGCGCGGGCACGAGATCGTCCGCCTCGCCCGACCCGGCGGGCGCCCGAGGACCGGCGCCGACGAGTCGAGGCTCGTCCGGCTGGACGCGGGCGATCCCGAGGCGCGCTCGCTCCTCGCCGGCTGCGCACGGCGTCCTCCACTTCGCCGGGGTCCCGAACCCCACGGCGGCCGCGGCCGACCCGGCCCGCGCGGTGCGCGAGAACGCCGGCACGGCGCTGAACCTCCTCGAGGGCTGCCTGGAGCACGGCTGCGGGCTCGTCTATCCGTCCACGACCCGCGTGCTCGTGGAGCCGGCGCCCGACATCTACGCGATGTCGAAGCGGCTCGGCGAGGAGGTCTGCCGCATCCATTCCGCGCCCGCGACCGTCGTGCGGCTCACGTCGGTCTTCGGGCCGGGCCAGGTCGCGGGCGAGGGCGCGACGGGCGCGATCGCGAGCTTCGCCGCAGCCGCGTTGGCCGCGCGAGCCGATCACGATCCCCGGCGACCCGAACCGCACGCGCGACTTCGTGCTCGCCGACGACCTCGCGCCGATGTTCGAGCGCATCGTCGCCGACGGGATCTGGAACGAGACCTTCACCGCCGCGCGCGGCGAGACCGCATCGCTCCTCGAAACCGCCGAGCTCGTGCGCGACGCGGCCGGGACCGAGATCGAGATCCGCACGCCGGGCGGCGACCTCGCGCCCGGCGAGAACGAGTCGTATGAGGCGGATCCGCCGCCCGCGCGACTAGGCTTGGAGCTGCGCCCGTTGAAGGAGGGAATCGAGCTCTATGTCGACTGGCTCACATAGCCATCCCGCTGCTCAAAGCCGCGCCTGACGCACGACACAGATTGCCGAGCGGCTCGAGGACGGCCCCTGGCGCGGGCTCGAGATCGCGCTCATGCCGCAGCACGTCGCCGACGACGCCGCGGTCGCCGCTGCGATCGAGGCGGTCAAGGCCGGAACCGAAGGACTGACCCTCACCGCCGAGGCGCCGGTCTCGTGGCCGAGCGGCGCGTTCGTCTCGCGTCGACAAGCTCGACCGACGAGGCGCGCGCCTGCATCGTGCGCAGCGCCGACTTCGCCGCCGCGATCGGCTCGCCGGTCCTGACCATCCACCTCTACGCGCCGGTCTCGCCCGAGGAGTTCCGCACGGCCCCGCCGCTCGACGACGACGCGATCCAGCAGTTCCTGCGCTTCTACGCGCTCACCTGCCTCGACCGCGGCGTCACGCCGCTGATCGAGAACGTCCCGCCCGTCCTGCGGATGCGCGTCGGCGGCGTCTTCCTGTCCCAGATCGGCGGCCACTGGCGCGACCTGCGCCGCTGGCACGCGCGCGTCCCCGAGCTGCGCTTCACGTTCGACACGTCGCATGCGGCCCTCTTCCGCAACTTCGCCACCTCGTACGGCTCGCTCTTCGGGGTCGCCGCCGACGAGGAGCTCGGGCTCGAGACCTACGTCGAGGAGCTCGCGCCGGCGCTCGAGGTCGCGCACGTCTCGGACGCGCACGGCCTGCTCGGCGAGGGGCTTCCGATCGGTTCCGGAGAGCTCGACCTCGCGCCGGTCATGCGCCGCCTCGGGGAGCTCTGCAAGTTCGTCGTCTCGGAGATCAACGAGCCCGACCCGGCGCGCTCGCCCGACATGAAGGCCGGCTACCGGCTGCTCGAGCGCTCGCTTCAACGAGCCGACCACCGGGGAGCTCACCCGGCCGCCGCAACGTCTTCCGCCCGAGGGCCTCGACTGGGCCACGGTGCTCGAGCGCCGCGATCCGGTTCCGGCGCTGCTCGAGCTGCAGGAGCGCTTCGGCGGGCGCCGCGTGCTCATCACCGGCGGGGCCGGCTCGATCGGGCGGCAACTTACGAC
Source organism: uncultured Actinomycetes bacterium (assembly GCA_963760815.1). Taxonomy (GTDB): domain Bacteria; phylum Actinomycetota; class Thermoleophilia; order Gaiellales; family Gaiellaceae; genus CAVRUF01. The sequence goes on along the minus strand of CAVXEJ010000004.1, from coordinate 775,037 downwards.
CTTCCTGGGCGGCTTCCGGCCGGAGCGGATCGCGCTCGTGGACGGCCACGAGGCCGGACTCACCGCCGACCGCCGCTCGCGCGAGCACGCCGAGCTCGCCCACATGCGCTACGTGCTCGCCGACGTGCGCGACACCGGCCGCATCGAGCGGCTCGTCGCCGAGGAGCGGCCCGACGTGATCTTCCACCTGGCCGCGTACAAGCACGTGGACTGGGCCGAGCTCTATCCCGACGAGTTCGTCGACACGAACCTCCAGGGGAGCTGGAACGTCCTGCGCGCCGCCGACCGCGGCGGCGTGGACACCGTCATCGTGGCTTCAACAGACAAGGCCGCCCTGGCCACGAGCTTCTACGGGCGGACTAAGCGCCTGATGGAGCAGCTCACCGCGTTCTCGGCCCGCGAGGCCGGGGCCCGCCGCGCCGCGGTGCGGCTCGTGAACGTGCTCGGAAGCGCGGGCAGCGTGTCGGAGCTCTTCCTCAAGCAGGCGCGCGCAGGGCTGCCGCTGACGGTCACCGACGCCGGAATGGTTCGCTACTGGATCTCCACGCCCCACGCCGCCGCGCTGGTGGCCCAGTCCGCGCTCCTCGCCGCGGACGGCGCGCAGCTCGCGACGGCCGGCGACGCGACCACGCTCACGGTCGGCGAGCTGGCCGAGCGGATCTGGAAGGGCGCCGGCCGCTCCGGCGCGCCCGACATCGACGTGGTCGGCATCCGGCCGGGCGAGGTGATGGCCGAGGTGCTCGTCGGCCCCGGCGAGACGCTCGCCGCGGAGCGCTACCAGGGCGTCACGGCGATCGAGGGCGAGATCCCCACGGCCGCGCCGTCGTTCGCGCTCGAGCACCTGCCGGAGAACGGCTCCCGCGAGGAGAACCGCGTCGCGTGGAACCAGGCGCTCTCGCGGCCCGGCCTGCTCGCACCCCGTGGCGCGCTAGCTACTGAGTGCCGAACAGCCGGTCGCCGGCGTCGCCGAGGCCCGGGAGGATGTAGCCCTTGTCGTTCAGCTCGCGGTCGATCGACGCGACCACGATCGGCACGTCGGGATGCTCGGCCTGCATGTGCTCGACGCCCTCGGGCGCGGCGATCAGGGCGATGAGGCGGATGCTCTCCGCGCCCGCGGCCTTCACGAGCTCGGTCGCGTAGGCGGTCGAGCGGCCGGTCGCGAGCATCGGGTCGAGCAGGATCACGTCGCGCGAGGCGATGTCGTTCGGCAGCTTCACGTAGTACTCGACCGGCTGGAGCGTCTCCTCGTCGCGGTAGAGCCCGATGAAGCCGACGCGCGCGCCGGCGACGAGCGAGAGCACGCCGTCGAGCATCCCGATCCCCGCGCGCAGGATCGGGCAGATCGCGACCTTCTTCCCGGAGATCCGCTGGACGGTCGTGCGCTCGAGCGGCGTCGAGATCTCGATCTCCTCGGTGGCGAGGTCCTTGGTCGCCTCGTAGGTGAGGAGCACGGTCAGCTCGTTGACGAGGTTGCGGAACATCTGCGTCGTCGTCGACGCGTCGCGCAGCAGGCCGACCTTGTGCTGGACGAGCGGGTGGGTGACCTCGGTGACCGAGCTCACGACGCGAACGAGACGTAGCCGCGGAACCCCGGGTAGAGCGGGTGCTTGTCGCACAGCGCCTCGCTGCGGGCGGCGAGCGCCGGGAGGTCCGGGCTCTCGCCGAGCGCGTCGAGCATGATCGATCCGACCTCGGTGAAGTCGTCCTCGGTGAACCCGCGCATCGTCGCCGCGGGCGTGCCGAGCCGGATCCCCGACGCGATCGTCGGCGGGCGCTCGTCGTACGGCACCGTGTTGCGGTTCGCCGTGATGTTCACCTCGGCGAGACGGTCCTCGGCGTCCTTTCCCGTCCACTCGCTCTGCCGGAGGTCGATCTGGACGAGGTGGTTGTCGGTGCCGCCCGTGAGGAGATCGAGCCCGCCGTCCATGAGCCTGGCCGCGAGCGCGTCGGCATTGGCGCGCACCTGGCGCTGGTAGACGCGGAAGCCCTCGGTCGCGGCGATCTTGAAGCAGGTCGCCTTGGCCGCGATCGTGTGCATGAGCGGTCCGCCCTGCATCCCCGGGAAGACGGCCTTGTCGAGCGCGGTCGCGTGCTCCTCCCTGCAGAGCACGAACCCCGAGCGCGGGCCGGCGAGCGTCTTGTGCGCCGTGGAGGTGACGAAGTCGCAGTGCGGCGTCGGGTTCGGATGGAGCCCGGCGGCGACGAGCCCGGCGATGTGGGCCATGTCGCACAGGAGCAGCGCTCCGACCTCGTCCGCGATCTCGCGGAAGCGCTCGGCGTCGATCGTGCGCGAGTACGCCGACGCGCCGCAGATGATCAGCTTCGGCTTGCGCTCGTGGGCGACGCGGCGGACTTCGTCGAAGTCGATGAGGCTCGACTCGCGCTCGACCCCGTAGGTGGCGACGTCGTAGAGCCGGCCCGAGAAGTTGACCTTGAGGCCGTGCGTCAGGTGCCCGCCGTGGTCGAGCCGCATCGCGAGGATCGTGTCCCCGGGCTGGAGGCACGAGAAGTACACGGCCATGTTCGTCTGCGCGCCCGCGTGCGGCTGCACGTTCGCGTGCTCGGCGCCGAAGAGGCTCTTCACGCGGTCGATCGCGAGCTGCTCGATCTCGTCGACGACCTCGCAGCCGCCGTAGTAGCGCCGTCCGGGATAGCCCTCGGCGTACTTGTTCGTCGGCACGCTCGCCTGGCCCTCGAAGACGGACGGCCAGGTGAAGTTCTCGGACGCGATCAGCTCGATCTGGCCCCGCTGGCGCTCGAGCTCACGGCCGATCAGCTCGACGACGTCCGGATCGATCTCGGCGAGGGTCGCCTCGCGGAGATCCTGGAACGTCTGCTCCGAAACCGCCATGCTGCGCAGCGTACCCCGAATGAGGGATGGGACGTTTTAGGTCCGAATGCTCGGTTCGCTCGCCCCACTTGCCGTTCTCTTCGCCGCCGTCGTCGGGCCCCTCGTGTGGGAGTACACGGGCCTGCGGCGCGACTGGGGCGTGAGCCGGCTCGGCGGCTTTGGCGCTCACGTCCACCTTGTTTCCCTCGGTGGCGATCGGGCTCGCGATCTCGCTGCCGCTCGCCGGGACGCCCGCGGTGCGGTGGCTCGTCGCGATCGCGGTCACGATCGCTGACGTACTCGCTCGCCCTGGCCGTTCTGCGGCCTACCGAAGCGCCGCAGCGATCCTCGTAAGCGTCTCCTCGGCGGAGACCGCGCCTTCTCTCAGGATCACGGGCTCCGGCCCGGTGAGGTCGACGACCGTGGACGGCGTTCCCGGCAACGGCCCTGCGTCGACGAGCGCGGCGACCGCGGAGCGGATCTCCTCCGGGATCTCGTCGGGGTGGCTCGGATCGGCCGCGCCGTGGAGGTTGGCGCTCGTGGCGGCGACGGCGCCGGCGCGTTCGACCACCGTGCGCGCGTCGGCGGGGAGGTCGGGCACGCGGATCCCGATCGTGTCCGGGCGCTCGCCCGCGAGCCAGGCGAAGCGCCGGCCGGGTTCGGCAGCACGAGCGTGAACGGGCCCGGAAGCAGCGAGCGCGCGGCGACGGCGGAGCGGCCGCGCAGCTCCGGGACGCAGTCGAGGATCGCGTCGAGGTCGGCGGCGAGGAGCGCGATCGGCATCCCCGCGGCGCGGCCCTTCAGCGTCGCGAGCTTGCGCGCCGGGGCCGAGCGGTAGGCGTCGGCGCACAGCCCGTAGACCGTGTCGGTCGGGAGCACCACGACGTCGCCGGCCCGAAGCGCGGCGACTGCGCGTCGATGGAGCCGCTCATGCGTCCACCCGGCCCCTTCGAGCCACGTCCAAGGGGAGCGACACAAACCCACGCTTGTGTTGCATCACTAGCGCAAGTCCGAGATCGACGATTTCCCTGTCCTGCGTCGGTTTCGAGCGATCGACACTGCTGAACGATGCAACACAAGCTCGGGTTTGTGCGCCGGTCGTGAGGGCGGGATCGCAGGTCATGGGTGCCGGCCCTCGACGACCCGCTCCGCGCCGGCCAGGTCGCGGGTGATCGCCACGTCCGTGTAGCCGAGCCGCTCGAGCGTCGCGGCGCCCTCGGCCGCCCGCTCCTGCGCGGTCTCGAGCACGAGCCAGCCGCCCGGGACGAGCAGATCGCGAGCGGCGACCGCGATCGCCTCCACGAGGTCGCCGAAGAGCGCCTGGTGCGGCTCCCAGTCGAGGATCTCCGGCGCGAGCTCCTCTCCCGGGAGGACGTACGGCGGGTTCGAGACGACGAGGTCGAACGGCCCGGCGACGCCCTCGAGCAGGTCGCCGCGGGCGAGTTCGATCTCGAGCCCGGTGCGCTCGGCGTTCTCGCGCGCCAGGGAGAGCGCCTCCTCGGAGGAGTCGATGCCGAGAACCCGCACGCCCGGATGCTCGTCCGCGATCGCGAGCGCGATCGTCCCCGCGCCGGTGCCGACGTCGACTACGCGCGGCGCATCGAGCCCCGCCAGGTGGACGAGGCAGCGCTCGACCGTCGTCTCCGTCTCGGGGCGCGGGATGAGCGCGCGCCGGTCGACGGTCAGCGTCAGGCGGCGGAAGCCCCACTCCCCGAGCACGTACTGGAGCGGCTCGCGGGCCGCCCGTCGCTCCACCAGGCGGCCGAAGCGCGTCCTCGTCCACGGGCGCGTCGGTCACGGCGAGCTCCGAGCGCGAGACGCCGAGAACGTGCGCAACGAGCAGCTCCGCGTCGACGCGCGGCGCGGGCACGCCGGCCGCGTCGAGCTCGGCCTCGACCTCGGCACCGCGTCGAGCGGGTTCACGCGAGCGCGGCCGACTCGAGCGCCTGCCGCCTGGCCTCGGCCGCTAGCGCCTCGGTGAACTCGTCGAGCTCGCCGTCGAGCACGCGGTCGAGCTGGTGGACGGTGAGCTTGACGCGGTGGTCGGTGACGCGGTTCTCCGGATAGTTGTAGGTGCGGATCTTCTCGGAGCGCTCGCCGCTCGCCGATCTGCGACCGGCGCTGCGCGGAGAGCTCGGCCTCCTGGCGCTGGCGCTCGAGCTCGAGCAGGCGCGCGCGCAGCACCCGCATCGCCTTCGGCTTGTTCTGGAGCTGCGACTTCTCGTCCTGCATCGCGACGACGATGCCGGTCGGGAGATGCGTGATCCGCACGGCCGAGTCGGTCGTGTTCACGCTCTGGCCGCCCGGGCCGGTCGAGCGGTAGACGTCGATCTTCAGGTCGTTCTGGTCGATCTCGACGTCGACCTCCTCGGCCTCGGGCATGACCGCGACGGTCGCCGTCGACGTGTGGATCCGCCCCTGCGACTCGGTCTCGGGCACCCGCTGCACGCGGTGCGTGCCGCCCTCCCACTTGAAGACCGAGTACGCCCCGTCGCCCTTGACCGCGAACGTGACCTCCTTGTAGCCGCCCGCGTCGGTGTGGCTCGCGCCGAGCACCTCCCTCTTGAGGCCGCGCCGCTCCGCGTAGCGCTGGAGCATCCGGAAGACGTCGCCGGCCCACAGCGCCGCCTCGTCGCCGCCGCGCCCTGGCGGATCTCGACGATCGACGTCCGCGAGTCGTTCGGGTCGCCGCTCGACGAGCGCGAGCTTCAGCTCCTCCTCGAGCTCCTCGAGCCGCTCCTCCAGACCGGGAACCATCTCGCCCAGATCGGGGTCGGATCGCGTCGCGTCGGCGAGGTCGGCCTGCACTCCGCGCCATTCCTGCGCGAGCTTGTACGGCCCCTCGAGCTCCTTGAGCCGCCGCCCCGACCTCGGCCGCCGCGTTGCGGTCGGAGAAGAGGGCAGGGTCGTTCATGCGCTCCTGCGCCTCGGCGTAGGAGCGCTCGAGCTCGTCGACGAGCGGTCGATCTCGGCCATGACCGGCCAGAATAGCCTGGCCGTCGCGACCGACCTGGCGGGCGCGACTCAGCGCATCTCGAGCTCCGGATGCATCCGCCGATCGCAGTCGCTTGTCCGGAAGCGGGCAGACTCCGAGCGGTAACTAGGCCATGACCTCGACCTTGCGCTCCTCCGGCGTCAGCCGGCCCTCGAGGCGGAGCACCTCGCGGAGCGCGCGGATCGAGACCTCGATCTGGTCGAGCGAGGGGCTCGCGGGTCGTCAGGCGCTGGAGCCAGAGGCCCGGCGCCAGGATCGTGCGCAGAATCGGGTTCGTGCGGGTGCTTGCCCGCGAAGCGGATCACCTCGTAGGCGATGCCGGCGATGACCGGGCAGGAGCAGGATGCGCGAGACGATCAGCCAGAACCAGTCGGGCTGGCCGACGAAGGCGAAGACGAAGATCGCGATCACCATCACGTAGAGCAGGAACGCCGTCCCGCAGCGCACGTGGATGAGGCTGTGGCGCTGGACGACCTCGGGCTCGAGCTCGGCGCCGGCCTCGTAGGCGTTGATCGCCTTGTGCTCGGCGGCGTGGTACTGGAACACGCGCTTCAGGTCGGGCATCAAGATCACGAGCAGGTAGAGGATGAAGAGCCCGACGCGGATGAGGCCCTCGACGACCACGAACCAGTAGTTGTCCTCGATCGGGCAGCCAGTTCGTGATCAGCGCCGGCGAGACCTTGAAGAGCAGGAGCGCGAAGCCGATCGCGATCCCGAAGGCGAAGAAGAGCTGCCCGCGCGAGAGCTCGGTCTGGACGTCCTCGCCCTCCTCGCCCTCCTCCTGCGCCGCGTAGTTCGCCGAGATGGCGAGCGCGCGGAAGCCGATGGCGAGCGACTCGCCGAGCGCGAAGACGCCGCGGACGACCGGGATGCGCGCCCAGTGGTGCATGAGCAGAACGAGCGAGATCGGCCGGTTCACCTCGGCGATCTCGCCGTCGGGCTTGCGCACGGCGACCGACCAGGCGGACGGGCCGCGCATCATCACGCCCTCGAGGACGGCCTGGCCGCCGATCGGCGCAGAGGCTCAGCGGGAGCACGCGCAGGATCCGTCGGAGTGCCGCCATCAGTCCATTATCGGGCCGGGGCCCATTCCCTTGAGCGTTTCCGCTCAGCGACGCGGCTGCCCGGCCTTCTCGAGCCGGCGCTGGAACCGCTCGACGCGGCCGCCGGTGTCCACGAGCTTCTGCTTGCCGGTGTAGAACGGATGACACTCGGAGCAGATCTCGACATGCAGCTCGGCCTTCGTCGAGCGGGTCTGGAACGTGTTCCCGCAGGAGCAGGTCACGGTGGCGAGGACGTACTCGGGATGGATGTCGGTCTTCATCATCGACCCAGGATACCAGAGGCCGTTTCGGCCGCGACGTTGCCGCCGGAGACGACACGGCCACCGTGGTGCCCTCGATGTCCGGGACCTTTCCGGCCAGGAGCGCGCCCGTTCCGGCGGCTCCGGCGGGCTCGGCGGCCAGCTTCGCGCGCTGGTAGAGGAAGCGGAAGCCGCGCTCGATCTCGGCCTCCGTGACGAGCTACGAGGTCGTCGAGGAGCTCGTGGCCGACGAGCAGGCAGCGCTCGCCGCGCGAACGGCGTGGTCAGGCCGTCGGCGATCGAGACCGGCGTGATCGGGACCGGCTTCCCCGGCCACGAGCGCGCGGCGCATCCGTCCGCGCCCTCCGGCTCGACCCCGACGATGCGCGCATCCGCCGCGCCTCCTTCAGCCGACGCGATCCCGGAGACGAGCCCGCCGCCGCCGATCGGGCACGACGACGACGTCGACGTCCGGGCAGTCCTCCACGATCTCGCGCCCGAGCGACGCCTGCCCCGCGATGACGACGTCGTCGTCGAAGGGATGGACGAACGTGCGGCCCTGCGCCGCGAATTCCGCTTGCGCGGTCGAAGACCTCGGTCGAGTTCGCGGCCTCCTGGTCGACCTCGCCGCCGTAGCCCTCGACGGCCGCGACCTTGAGCTCGCTCGCTCCCGGCCACATGACGACGAGGCGTCGATCCCCTCGAGCGCGCCGCTGTAGGCGAGCGCGGCGGCGGCGTTCCCGGCCGAGGCGGTGATGACGCCGCCGGCTCGCTCCTCGGGTGTCAGCGAGGCGAGCTTGGTGAGGACCCCGCGCGGCTTGAACGAGCCCGTGCGCTGGAAGAGCTCGGCCTTGAGGAAGACGTTCGCGCCGGTCTCCCGCGAGAGCGTCGCCGAGCTGAACATCGGCGTCCGGTGCAGGCGCCCGGCGATCGAGGCGCCCGCGCGCCGAACGGCCTCGGGCGAGATCGGTGAAGAACCCGGCGTCATTTCGGCACAGATCCGCGCACCACACGCGCGGATTTCGGCGATACGATCGCCTTGGGGAGGAGGCCGGGCGAACCGTACTCAGGGACCGCCCGAACTGGCCGCGAGCGGCGTCACATCTCCGAGTACTCGGGGCCCGACCCGCCCTCGGGCGGGGTCAGGCGCCCGCCCTTCGCCGTGATCGCGCCGCACTGGACGCAGTTCGAGGCGTCACCTCGACGTCGACGAGCCCGTCCTCGGCCTCGCCCGCCAGCTCGTACACGTGCGCCGGGCACATGTGCACCCACGCCTCGGCGACCTCGGGCGCGACCGTGTGCTCGACGCGGATGTGGCTCGGCGCGTCGTCGCGCGTCTTGTTCCCGGAGAGGTAGACGCTCGAGAGCTTGTCGAAGATGAGCTTCCCGTCCGGGCGCGGGATAGCGCGCGGCGCGCGGTCGCCGACCGTGACGGGCACGTCGGCGTCGCGCTCGAGCGTCGCGTTGCCCGGCGGGAGCTTGCCGAGCTCGTGATCGAGATGCCGGCGCGGACGGCCGCCGCGGTAGAAGCCGTGCTTGAACGCCGGCCGCGCGTTGCGGACGCGCTTCAGGTCGCTCCAGATGTAGCTCCGCTGCAGCGCCGCGTCGTAGCCGTCGAGCGCGCCCGGCGACCACGAGGTCTGCCCCGGCGCGACCGCCTCGACGGCGGTCTCGGCGGCGAGCATCCCGGACTTCATCGCGTAGTGGACCCCCTTGAGCGCCGGCACGTTCACGAGCCCGGCGGCGTCGCCGACGATCATCCCGCCCGGGAAGGGGAACCGGTCCGGCAGCGCCTGGAAGCCGCCCTCCGGAATCGTCTTCGCGCCCCAGGCGACGCGCTCGCCGCCGTCCAGGATCTTCCCGACCTTCGGGTGCGTCTTCAGCTCCTGGAGCAGGTCGTGGACGGAGAGCGTCGCGTCGGTGGAGTCGAGGCCGACGACCATGCCGAGCGTCACGCGCTTGTCGCCCAGCGGATAGATGAAGCTGCCGCCGAACTCGCGGTGCTTCTTGCCGCCGCGCAGCGGCCAGCCCATCGTGTGGATGACCCGGTCGAGCGGCTTCTCCACCTCCCAGACCTCCTTGACGCCGAGCGCCCAGACCTGCGGCCTCGACTGGAGCCCGAAGTGCTCGAGCGCGACGCCGGTGAGATGCCCCGCGGTTCCCTCGGCGAGGATCGTGACGCGGGCGCGCAGGTCGGAGCCGGGCTCGAAGTTCGCGAGCTCCTCCCCGTCCTTGCCGCGGCCCTTGTCGCCCGTGCGGACGCCGACGACGCGCCCGCCCTGGACGAGCAGGTGCGTCGCGGTGGTCTCGGGGACGATCGTGACGCCGAGCTCCTCGGCGCGCTCGGCCAGCCAGCGGCCGATCTCGTCGATCGACGCGACGTAGTTGTCGTGGTTCCACATGGGCGGCGGCGCGGGAATGCGGATCGCGCTGCGGCGCTTCAGGTAGTAGACGCCCTCGCGCTCGACCGGGGCGATGAACGGCATGTCCTCGGTGAGCATCCCGGGGAAGAGCTTGCGGAACGAGCGCGGGTTCACGACCGCGCCCGAGAGCAGGTGCGAGCCGGGCGCCTTGCCCTTCTCCACCACCGCGATCGGCACGTCGCCGAGCCGCTCGGCCAGCTCCGGCCGCTCCTCGAGGAGCTGCGCCGCGCGGATCGCCGCGGCCAGCCCGGCCGGGCCGCCGCCGACGATCAGGATCCCGACGTCGATGCGCTCGTCGGCCGGGTCGGTGGACTCGGCGACGAACTCGTTCAGGTCGAACGGCGGCGGGAAGTCAGAGGGGCGCATGCGCTTGATTATCCCCGGCGCGCGCGGACGAGCTCGGTGAGCTTGGGCACGATCGCGTGCAGGTCGCCGACGACGGAGAGGTCGGCGTACTCGAAGATCGGGGCGTTCGGATCCTTGTTGATCGCGACGATCGTCCCGGAGCTCTGCATGCCGACCTTGTGCTGGATCGCGCCCGAGATTCCTGCGGCGATGTAGAGCTTCGGCGAGACGGTCTTGCCGGTCTGGCCGACCTGCGTCGCGTACGGGTACCAGCCGGCGTCGACGACGGCCCGCGTCGCCGCGACGGCGCCGCCGAGCTCCTTCGCCAGCTCCTCGAGCAGCGCGAACTTGTCCGGCTCGCCGAGCCCGCGGCCGCCGGCGACGATCACGTCGGCGTCCTCGATCGACGGGCCGCTCGCCTCCTCGTGGGCGCGCTCGAGCATCTTCGTGGCCTTCGACCAGTCCTGGACGGACACGGGCGCGTCCACGATCTCCGGCGCGCCTCCCCCGGTCTCGGTCGGCTCGTACGTGCCGGAGCGGATGAGCGCGATGCGCGGCTCGGTCGTCCAGCCGACCTCCGCGAGGACGGAGTCGCCCAGAGCGGGACGCGTGCCGACGAGCTTGCCGTCGCGGTTCTCCAGGGCGACGAGATCCCAGTTCAGTCCGGCGCCGAGCCGCGCGGCCAACCCGGAGGCCACGTCGGCGGCGAGCACGGTCGCGGCGAAGAGCACGGTGGTCGCGCCCGAGGAGCGCACCAGGTCGGCGAGCACGTCGACGCGCGGCTGCGGCAGCGGGTCGGCGAGCGCCGGGTCGTCGGCGACGTAGACCTTCGAGGCGCCGTACGCGCCGAGCCCTTCCGCCAGGCCGCGGACGCCGTCGCCCAGGAGCACCGCGGCGACGTCGCCGAGCCCGCCCGCGTTCGCGAGCACGCCGAGCGAGCTCTTGGCCGCCTCGCCCTCGTGGTGCTCGACGAAGACGAGGACGCTCATACGAGCTTCCGCTCCGCGAGGTACGCGAGGATCTGCTCGGCCGAGGAGCCGCCGTCGTCCTCGATCCGCTGAGTGTCGCCGCGCGAGGGCGGCGGCGAAGCGGAGTAGACCTCGGTGCGCGAGCCCGCCTGCGCCGGCGTCGTCGGCGGCGATCCCGAGATCGGCGAGCGTGACCGTGTCGGTCGGCTTCTTCTTCGCGCCCATGATCCCCTTGAGCGACGGGTAGCGAGGCTGGTTGATCGCATCCGAGACCGCGACGAGCGCGGGCAGCGGCGCCTCGAGGACGTCGTAGCCGTACTCGGTCTGGCGCTTCGACTTCACGGTGCCGGCGCCGAGTTCGAGCGACGCGGCCTGCGACACGAGCGGCAACTGCAGCCGGTCGGCGAGCGCCGCCCAGAGGACGGCGCCGTCGGAGTCCCCGGCCTGCTGGCCGAGCAGGACGAGGTCGGGGCTCTCGCGCGTGATCGCCGCCGCGAGCACCGCCGAGGTCGCGAGCAGGTCGGATCCGGCAGCGCCGTCGTCGGTCGACGAGCACGACCCGGTCGGCCCCCATCGCGAGCGCCTTGCGCATCGTCTCGGCCGCCTTCGCGGGGCCCATCGAGAGGACGACGACCTCGGTCGTCGAATCGGAATCCTTGACCTTCAGCGCCTCTTCCAGCGCATGCGCGTCGAACTCGTTCAACGCCCCTTCGCCGCTGCGATCCAGACGAAAAGTCGAGGGATCGAGCCGTCGTGCCGATGACGCCTCGGGGACTTCCTTCACACAGACTGCGATCTTCACGGCCGCGAGCATACCCACCGCGTTCCTTACAGATCACTGAGAGGCGTTTGCTACCGTCAGGCCCTTCGCGCACGACCGGAGCCCATGCTCACTAGCCACCGGACGACAGCACGAAGCACCCTTCTCGCACTCATCATCGGCGGGCTGCTGGCCGGACCCGCAAACGCGGCGGTGCCCGACACGATCCTCTTCCCCATCGTCGGGAAGACGACCTACCAGAACGATTTCGGCGACCCGCGCGGCGACCACCGCCACGCCGGGAACGACCTCATGGCCGAGCGCGGCTCACCCGTCGTGGCGGTCGAGTCGGGCAAGGTGAAGATCTACCGCGGCTCCTCGTCGGCCGGCTGCATGCTCTATTTCTACGGCGACAGCGGCACGGACTACTACTACATCCACCTGAACGACGACCTGACGAAGAAGGACGACAACCGGGCGCGAAATTGCCGGCTCGGGGTCGCCTACGCGAAGGGCCTCAAGAACAACATGCACGTCCGCGCCGGGACGCTCATCGGCTACGTCGGCAACTCGGGCGACGCGGCCGGGATCTCGCCGCATCTCCACTTCGAGCTCCATCCGAAGGGCAAGAGGGCCGTCTCGCCCTTCAAGTGGCTGAAGAAGGCGCCGCACCTCCTGTACGCGGTGCCGCCGAAGACGGCCAATGTCCGCCTGGCCCTCGTCGGAACGGTCAAGCCCGTGGATGACGCGACCCGGTTCCGCGTCGCCGTCGAGCGCGTCTACGTCACGTACGGCTGGCGCGGAAAGCCGACGGGCCGCCCCGTGACGCTCGGACTCGACGCGAAGGTCGCGGTCGAGCGGGTCCAGAAGGACGGAACGTTCGCGCCCGCTCAGCTCGCGAAGGCGAAGGAGGACGAGCGCGTCACCGCCTGGACGACGTGGTTCAAGCCGACGCTGGCCTCGCAGCTCGCGCCGCCGGCGACGCTCATCGCCGCCAAGGTCCGCCTGCGCGGCCTGGCGCCCTAAGCGCTACTCGTCGCCTCCGTCGCCCGGCTCTTCGTCGCCGTCGCCGGGCTCCTCGTCTCCCGGCTCCTCCTCGTCGTCGCCGGGCTCCGCCTCGTCCTCGTCGCAGAGGAGCCTGACCTTCCACCAGACGCCCTCCTCGGCGAACGCCTTCTCGACCTTGGCGCCTTCGGCGAGCGCCCACCACGCGCCGTCCTCGCCCTCGGCGCAGTCGCAGTCGCTCCACATGACGCGCGTGTCCTCGGTGACGAGCGCCGTGAGGTGGCCATCGGCGGTCTCGATGACGAGCTCTCCCGTTTCTTCGTCGTAGGAGAGCACGACGCCCCAGACATCGTTCTTGTCCTCGTTGTCGACGCCGTCGCCGTCCGAGTCGCCGTCGCAGGCGTCCTTCGGGTTGTCGTCCTCGTCCTCGTTCTCGACGCCGTCGCCGTCGTAGTCCTCGTCGCCGTCCTTCAGCCCGTCGTCGTCGGAGTCGGAATCGCGCGAGCTCGTGTGCATGTCGTTCTCGTCCTCGTTGCGCACGCCGTCGCCGTCGCGGTCTTCGTCGTCGGCCTTGCAGCCCTCCTCGACGTCGTCGCGGTCCTCGTACTTGCCCTTGTCGGGACCCGCCTTCTCGTCGCCGTCCTTCACGCCGTCGTTGTCCGTGTCGCCGTCCTTCGGGTCGAGGCCGTTCTTGACCTCGTCGCCGTCGTCGACACCGTCGCCGTCGGAGTCCTCGCGCTGCGGGTCGGTGCCGCGCCTGTACTCCCGGCGGTTCGTGAGCCCGTCGCGATCGGGGTTGCCGAACCCGTCGGCCTTGTGGACGTTCAGGCCGTGCGCGCGCTCCCAGCGGTTCGGCATGCCGTCGCGGTCGGAATCTCTTCCGGCCGCGCTTCCGGCGGATGCGAACGCGAGCGCGAGCAGGAAAACAGCAGCAAGCGAAAGAGCAAGGCGAAACGACTTGGGCGACATGGACTCTCCTCGGTGGCCGTAGGGGAAGAATCTGGGCGTTCCTGGCCCAATCGGCCGAATCCGCCTGCAAGGCGATCCCAATCAGGTGACCCCGAACGAGTGAGCTACAGCGCGGAGCGCAGTTCCCGCGCGGCCGCCTCGGGATCCGCGGCGTCGCCGATCGCGCGCACGACCGCGATCCTGGTCGCGCCCGCTTCGACCACGGATTCGACGTTCGTGCGGTCGATGCCGCCGATCGCGAACCACGGCTGGGTGGCGTTCGCGGCCGCGTAACGGACGAGGTCGAGCCCGACGGCGGGCCGTCCTTCCTTGGTGGGCGTGGCGTGGACGGGGCCGACGCCGAGGTAGTCCGCCTCGGCCGCGTCGATCTCGTCCGGCGCATGCGTCGAGAGCCCGACGGCGACGCCGAAGCTGCGCGCGTCGCGCACCGGGAGATCGTCCTGGCCCACGTGGACGGCGTCCGCGGCGGCGAGCGCGGCCAGGTCGGGACGGTCGTTCACGACCAGCGGCACCGCGAGGCGATGGGTGACCTCGCGCGCCTCGTGCAGCGCTTCGAGCAGCGCGCCGTCGTGCAGGCCGCGCTCGCGGATCTGGACGATGTCGACACCCCCGAGCACCGCGGCCTCGAGGAAATCGGCGAGATCGGGCCGAACGCCCGTGACGAGGTACAGCCGGCGATCGTCGAAGCTCATCCGCCGGCCACCGGGCGCGCGACGACCAGCTTGTCGCCCTCCGCCAGCCGTGTGTCCCCGTACGCGGCGCGCTCGACCGGCTCGCCGTTTCGCTCGACGAGCGTGAAGCGCGCGCCGAGCCCGAGCCGCTCGATCAGCCGCTCGACGGTCTCGCCGTGCTCGAGCTCGTGGTCGTGCCCGTTGACGGTGCAGACGCTCACTTCGTGACGAGCCCCGTGACCGGGCTGGAGGCCTGCGCGGTCTCGTGCTCCTCCATCACGCCGGCGAGGAAGGCCGTCCGCCCGGCCTCGACGCCGAGCGCGAACGCCCGCGCCATCGCGACCGGGTCGGACGCATGCGCGATCGCCGTGTTCACGAGCACCGCGTCGGCGCCCATCTCCATCGCGTCCGCAGCCTGGGACGGCGAGGCGAGCCCCGCGTCGACGACGATCGGCACCTCGGCCTGCTCGATCAGGATCCGGATCGAGTCGCGCAGCTTCAGCCCGCGCCCGCGCCCGATCGGCGCGGCGAGCGGCATGACCGTCGCGCAGCCGACCTCCTCGAGCTTCTTCGCCAGCACCGGGTCCGGAAGGACGTACGGCAGCACGGTGAATCCGTCCTCGACGAGCGTGGCCGCGGCGCGCAGCGTCTCCGCGCCATCGGGGAGCAGGTAGCGCTGGTCGGGGATGACCTCGAGCTTGATCCAGTCCGGCAGGCCGCCCGCGCGGGCAAGGCGGGCGATGCGCACGGCTTCCTCGGCCGTCTCGCAGCCGGCCGTGTTCGGCAGCAGCAGGATGTCCTCGGGGAGGAACGTCGTGATGTCCTCGTCCCGCGGCGTCGAAGTCGATGCGGCGCACCGCGACCGTGACCATCTCGCAGCCCGAGGCCACGACGGCGTCGCGCATCGTCTCGAACGAGTCGTACTTCCCGGTCCCGGTGATCAGGCGCGAGCGAAATTCGCGCCCGGCGATGGTGAGGTTGTCCATGTCGGCTCCCTTCGCTGGCATGACCCAGATCAGGTTCTGCGGTCGCGGCCTGCGTGGCCGCCTCTCAGCCTCCGGCTAGAGGCTCCCGTGGGCTTCAAGGGTACCAACGCCCGGCGGCCCACCGGCCGTAGGCATGCGCCGCCCGGACCATCGGATCCGTGCAGATCGGGCCTCCTGAATAGGCGATCTCGAGGTTCTGGAATGTGCCGGCCCGGATCTCCACCGGGAGGACGCCGTCGTGGAGGTGCCAGCCGGCTTGCGACGGATCCTCCTCCGGGTCGATCTCGTAGCGGCCGGGCTCGAGCGGGATCC
The DNA here is from genome assembly GCA_963760815.1 of uncultured Actinomycetes bacterium. Lineage (GTDB taxonomy): Bacteria > Actinomycetota > Thermoleophilia > Gaiellales > Gaiellaceae > CAVRUF01. The sequence continues at coordinate 759,470 of CAVXEJ010000004.1, read as the reverse complement.
GGAAGCGTCCGTCTTCGCCGACCTCGACGACGCGCACGACGTCGCCGTCGCGGAGAATCCGCAGGGTTGCCGGCGCCGGGCCCGACGTGCAGCCCTCGGGAGCGAGCGGCACCCCGCATGAAACCCACTCGACCGTTCCGGTGAGACCGCTCGACGGCTCGGGCGACGATCCGCATCCGGCTCCCGCGGCGAGTACGGCCACAGCGATGACCCGCGAAGTTCGGCTAGCGGCCAACGAAGCGCGCCTCGCGCTTCTCGGCGAACGCGGTCATGCCTTCGGTCTGGTCCTCGGTCGCGAAGAGCTCGGCGAAGAGCCGCGCCTCGGTCTCGAGGTTCTCGGCGTGGTCGCCCTGGAGCGCCAGGTTGCACGCCTCCTTCGCGGCGGCCAAGGCCAAAGGCCCCTTCGTGACGAGCAACTCGGAGAGCTCCCGCGTCTTGGCCGCGAGCTCCTCGGGCGGATGCACCGCGTCGACCAGGCCGTGCGGCGAGCGCCTCCTCGGCGCCGACGATGCGGCCCGTGTAGCAGAGGTCCTTGGCGAACCCGAGCGAGGTCGCGCGCGCCAACCGTTGCGTTCCGCCCCAGCCGGGGATGACGCCGAGGTTGACCTCGGGCTGGCCGAGCTTGGCCGTGGACGACGCGAGGCGCAGATCGCACGCGAGCGCCAGCTCGCACCCGCCGCCGAGCGCGAACCCGTTGATGGACGCGATCGTCGGCTTCGGCATCGTCTCGAGCAGGACGCCGCAGCGCTGGCCGAGATCGCCCCAGGCCTGCGCGCCGGCGACGTCGAGGTCGCGCATGTACTTGATGTCCGCGCCCGCGATGAACGCCTTCTCCCCCGCGCCGGTCAGCACGACGACGCGCACCGCCTCGTCGCCGCCGAGCTTCTCGAGCGCGTCGCGCAGGAGCGTCGCGTGCTCGAGGTCGATCGCGTTCATCGCGTCCGGCCGGTCGACCGTGACCGTCGCGATACCGCCGTCGACCGAGACATGGACGGCCATCAGGCAGGAACCGCGCCCTGGAGGAACTCGACGATCTCGGAGACCGGCGCGCCCGGCGTGAAGATCTCGGCGACGCCCTGCTCCTTGAGCGCGATGACGTCCGGCTTCGGGATCGTGCCGCCGACGACGACCAGCACGTTCTCGAGCCCCTCGGCCTTCAATCCCTCGAGAATCCGGGGGACGAGCGTCATGTGCGCGCCCGACAGGATCGAGATGCCGACGGCGTCGGCGTCCTCCTGGAGCGCGGTCTCGACGATCTGCTCGGGCGTCTGGTGGAGGCCTGTGTAGATGACCTCCATGCCGGCGTCGCGCAGCGCCCGGGCGATGATCTTGGCACCGCGGTCATGCCCGTCGAGGCCCGGTTTAGCGATGACGACGCGGATCTTTCGGGTGCTGGGCACGAGCGGCTGGAAGTATATGAGCGTGCGACTTCGCGTCATCGGTTCATCGCCCGCCTGGCCGAACCCCGGCAGCGCCCAGTCCGGCTACCTCGTGGAGGGCGAGGGGCGCCTGCTGCTCGACTGCGGGCCGGGCGTCCTGGCGCGGCTGCGCGCCGAGGGAGCGCTCGACGTGGACGCGATCGCGATCACGCACTTCCACCTCGACCACTGGGGCGATGTCGTGCCGTGGACGTGGCTCGTCTGTTACGGCGCCGAGAACGGCGGGCCGGAGCTCTGGGTTCCGCCCGGCGGCGTCGAGCAGCTCGCGCGCTTCGCCGAGCTCTGGGGGAACCCCGGGATGTTCGACGAGGCGTTCGACGTGCGCGAGTACGCCGACGGCGTGCCCTTCCAGGCCGCGGGGTTCGAGGTCGAGGCGCGGCGCGTGCCCCACTTCGACCTCGACGCGTACGGCTTCCGCGTACGCGGCGACGGGGCGCTGCTCGCCTACTCGGGCGACGCGGCGCCGAGCCCCGAGCTGACCGCGCTCGCCGACGGGGCCGACCTCTTCCTGTGCGAGGCGACGCTGGACAAGCCTTCGCGCGAGGACGAGCCGCGCGGACACCTGACCGCGGCCGAGGCGGTCGCGGCCGCGAACGGACGGCCGATCCTGCTCACGCACCGCCCGGCCGAGCTCGAACCTCCCGACGGACTGCCGCTCGCGCGCGACGGCCTCGTCGTCGAGATCACGCCGGTCTGAGGGAAGGGGTTAGGAGCCCCAGGTGGCGCGGCCGGCGCTGCCGCCGTAGCGCGCGCGCTCCCGCACTTCGACCGACGTGATCCGGTCGGGCGGGATGAACTTGCGGCCGACCTGCGGCCATTCGGCGTCCTTGGCCATTCCGGCGACGAGCTCGCGGGCGGCGGCGTTCGCCTCGGCCTCGGTGACGAAGAGCGCCACGTCGAGCTCCTCGTCGTCGACGAGGTTCAGGACGATCCGCCAGCCGAGGTCCTCCTCGGTGAGCGGCGGCATCTCGATCTCCTCGCTCGCCGTCGCGGCCGGGACCGGGAGCGGCTCGACCACGGGCGGCGTCTCGACGACGGGCTCCGGCACAACCTCGGGCTCCGGTTCGGGCTCGGGCGCAACCTCGGCCTCGGGCTCCGGCTCCGGCTCCGGCGCAACCTCGGCCTCGGTCGACGCCGTGTGGAATCCGAGGCTCACGTGGGCGTCCTCGTTGCGCTCGATCACGGGCTCGGACGGGGTGGCGATGCCGAGCTCGGCGTCGTTTTGACCCTCAGCCGCCGGCTCGACGGCCGGCGGCTCAGGGTCGGGCGAAGTGCCGACGACCTCGATCACCGTCTCGGGCTCAGGCGTGGGCTCCTCCTCCGGCTGCGGCGTCGGATGGAGCTTCGGCAACTCGATCGCGACCGGTCCGGTCGGCACAGCAACCGGCTCCGGCTCCACGATCGGAGCTTCGACAGGGGCGGGGTCTGCGGCGACAGGCACGTCGAGGACGACGGGCTCGATTGCGACAGGCTCGACGACGAGCGGAGCCGGCTCGGGCTCAGGCTCGGGAGCGGGCTCGGGCTCTGGCGCGGCCGGGACGGGCGCTGCCAGGCGCAGTGCGAAGTCGGTGGTGAGCGGCGCGTCGGAGACGGGGCGGAACACTTCGTCGAGCACCTCGTGGATGTCGCTCGGCGTGGCGACGACGAGCTCGATCTCGCGGCCGAGGGCTTCCTTCACCTCGGCGACGGCGTCGTCGTTCGTGGGATCGGCGACGGCCACGACGATGTGGTCGCCCGCGTCCTCCACGGCGACGGAGTCGTTGCCGCGGCACAGCCGCTCCTCCATGCGCTTGGCGACCTCGGGGTCGAACCCGCGGCCGCGGAGGCTCACGAAGGCGACGCCCTTCTGCCCGGCGACGAGCCGGGCGAGATCCTTCTCGTCGATCCAGCCCTTCTGGAGCAGAACCTCGCCGAGCCGTTTGCCCGTCCGGCGTCCCTCCACGAGGGCGCTTTCGAGCTTCTCCTTGCTCAGCAAGCCCGCTCGGTAGACGAGCGTGCCAAGCGGAGCGTCGGGGCGCTCCCAACGGCTATCGGTGGGCTGTTCCATCAGAGGGACCTTTCTAGGCCAAGGGGCAAACGGCTCCCAATAGGCGTCGGCCAAAATGGGGAGGGCCGGGATCACCCGGAAAGGTGATCGACAGGCTCCGAGGCCGCTAAAAAACGGGAGTTTCGCGCCACGTGCCCCAAACCTCGCGGAGCGCGTCGCACATCTCGCCCATCGTCACGTAGGCGCGCGAGGCGTCCATGATCGCGGGCATCAGGTTCGTGTCCTCGGTCGCAGCCTCGGCCTTGAGGCGCGCCAAGGCAGCCTCGACCGCGGCGGAGTCGCGCCGGCCGCGCAACTCCTGCACACGCTCGATCTGCGTGCGCTCGAGCTCGGGATCGACGTGGAGGAGCTCGATGTCGCGCTCCTCGACCTCCTGGTAGCGGTTCACGCCGACGATCACGCGCTCGCCGCGCTCCAGCTCGCTCTGGAAGCGGAACGACGCCTCGGCGATCTCGCGCTGGAAGAAGTTCTCCTTGATCGCGGCGATCACGCCGCCCATGGCGCGGATCCGGTCGAAGTAGTCGCGCGCCTCGGCCTCGAGCTTGTTGGTCAGGTCCTCGACGAAGTACGAGCCGCCGAGCGGGTCGATCGTGGAGGCGACGCCGGTCTCGTGCGCGATCACCTGCTGGGTGCGCAGCGCGAGCTTCACGGCGTGCTCGGTCGGCAGCGCGAGCGCCTCGTCGTAGGAGTTCGTGTGCAGGCTCTGCGTTCCGCCGAGCACCGCGGCGAGCGCCTCGATCGCAGTGCGGGTGTGGTTCACCTCGGGCTGCTGCGCGGTCAGCGACACGCCGGCGGTCTGCGTGTGGAAGCGCATGAGCCACGAGCGCGGATCCTTGGCGCCGTAGCGCTCGCGCATGTCGGTGGCCCAGATCCGCCGGGCGGCGCGGTACTTGGCGATCTCCTCGAAGAAGTCGATGTGCGCGTTGAAGAAGAAGGAGAGCCGCGGCGCGAACGAGTCGACGTCGAGCCCGCGCGCCATCGCCGCCTCGACGTAGGCGAACCCGTCGGCGAGCGTGAACGCGAGCTCCTGCGCGGCGGTCGAGCCGGCCTCGCGGATGTGGTAGCCGGAGATCGACACGGGATGCCACTGCGGCACCTCGTTCGCGCAGTACTCGATCATGTCGATGCAGAGCCGCATGGACGGCTCCGGCGGGAAGATCCACTCCTTCTGCGCGATGTACTCCTTGAGGATGTCCGTCTGGATCGTCCCGCGCAGCTTCTCGGGGCCGATGCCCTGCTCCTCGGCGACGCAGATGTAGAAGGCGAGCAGGATCGCCGCCGGCGCGTTGATCGTCATCGAGGTGGAGACCTGGTCGAGCGGGATGCCTTCGAACAGGCGCTCCATGTCCTCGAGCGAGTCGATCGCGACGCCCTCGCGGCCGACCTCGCCGAGCGACTTCGGGTGGTCCGAGTCGTAGCCCATGAGGCTCGGCATGTCGAAGGCGGTCGAGAGCCCGGTCTGGCCGTGCTCGAGGAGGTAGTGGAAGCGCCGGTTCGTCTCGTCCGCGGTGCCGAAGCCCGCGAACTGCCGCATCGTCCACAGGCGGCCGCGGTACATCGACGGGTAGACGCCGCGCGTGTACGGATAGACGCCCGGGTAGCCGAGATCGCGCTCGTAGTCGACCTCGACGGTGTCCGGCGTCGCGAGCGGGTCGAGCTCGATTCCCGACATGGTCGAGAAGAGCGCGTTGCGCTCGGGCTTCGACTCGTAGAGCTCTTTCCTCCAGGCCTCGGTGCCGTCTAGCGTCGGGCGGTCCTCGGTAGTCGCCATGCGCTCATTGTAGGCCGCTAGGCCGCGACGACGGTCAGCCCTAGAGTGCGTAGAGCGTGCCGTCGGCGCGCTTGGCGAGCAGCTGGCCCGACCAGTACGACGTGACGAGGGTGATGTTCCCCTCGACGGTGTTCAGGTCGAAGCCGAGCCCCACGGGGGCCTTCGTCTGGAAGCTGAACCGTGCGACGCCGGAGCTGTCGGCGACCGCCGTGGCGATCGCGAAGAACGACCCGTCGTTCCCCCACAGCCGGTAGCTCGTCCCAGGCGTGAGGTGCGTGAACGAGAACCCGAGGTTGTAGCGCCCGTCCTTCAGCACCGCGTTGATGCGCCCGTCGACGTTCGCATACGTCGTCACATCGCCGCCGCAGTTGCCGTACGACGCGTAGCCCGGCAACGAGCAGATCGACGTGAAGGCGTCGAAGGCGGGCGTCGTTCCGTTCTGCTTGACGGGTGCCTTGGCGAAGCCAGCCGACACGACGACGGCAGCCACGGCCATCGTCGCGACGAAAACGAGCAGGCGCCTCGGATTGCGGTTCCTCATCTCGCCTCGAAGTGTCGCTCGCGCGGGCCGGCGTGTCGCCCGCCCAGAGTCTGGGATTTCGCCTTGCCGAAGGTCCTGCTTACCCGCGGCAACCTGGCCGGCTCTAGCCGATCGCGATGGCGGCAATCGTGACCGAGATGACGAGGAGCGACACGCCGATCGCGCGCTTGAGCGTCGCCTCAGACATCCGCCCGGTGAGCCGCGCGCCGAGGAAAGCGCCGGGGATCGCGGCCGCGACCGACACCGCGAGCACGTCCCATTCGACCTCCATCCGGATGAGATGGCCGAGGAACCCGGAGACGCCGAGGAAGAAGCCGACGACGAGGTTCGTCCCGACGGCCTTGTGCGCGGTCAGCCCGACGCCCTTGAGGAGCGCCGGCATCCGCAGCGTCCCGAGGATCAGTCCGACCGCGCCGCCGATCAGGCCGATGACCGCGCCGCGAGACCGCGGCGACGGCGCGCGGATCGCCCGGCTTCTCCGGGCCCGGGCGCAGCGAGAACAGGAGGTCGAGGCCGCTGTAGAAGAGGACGACGGAGATCAGCCCGAGCAGGAATTCCTCGGGCACGCTGCTCCCGAAGAGCCCGCCGACGAACGCGGCCACAACCGAGGGCGGCGCCATCCAGGCGACGATCCGCCAGTCCACCCGCCCCGCGCGGGCGTGTGTGATCCCGCCGACGAGCGCCGAGACCGCGCTGACGGCGATGTTCGTCCCGGCCGCGGCGGCCGCGTTGCCCGAGGCGAGGAGAACGGCCGGCAGGCGGAGGCTTCCGAGGACGAGGCCGACAGCGGAGCCGAGCAGCGCTGCGACGAAGGAGCCGCCCGCGGCAATGAGGAGATCGGTGGCCACGGCTCCGCTTCTACCGCATGAGCGGCCGCGCCGACAGGCGGACACACATTCGGCACGACTCGGTCACAGTTCCGACACAGTTCGTGACAGACGCGGCACACATTTCCCGATAGCGTGAATGTTGGGACGCTCGGTCCCCCATTGGGGGCGCGCGGACCGGCAGCGGCCGTTCAGTCGGACGGCCCGGTGCCGGGCTTCCAGAGCGGCTCGTCGTGGCCGGCGTTCGCCGCTCGCGCCAGGATGAACAGGAGATCCGAGAGGCGGTTCAGGTACGCCAGCGCCTCCGGGTTCACGTCGGCCTCGGCGGCGAGGGCGACCGTCACCCGCTCTGCGCGACGGCACACGGTTCGCGCGAGGTGGAGCAACGCGGCCGGCTCCGTCCCGCCCGGAAGGACGAACGAGCGCAGCGGCTCGAGGTTCTCGTTCGCCTCGTCGCAGCGCTCCTCCAGGTGCGCGACCTGCTCCGCTGTGATCCGGGTTCGCTCGCGCTTCGTGTCGTCGAGCGGCACGGCCAGGTCGGCGCCGAGGTCGAAGAGCTCGTTCTGGATCCGCTCGAGCCAGGGGCGCATCTCGTCGGGAACACCGCTCACGAGCGCGACGCCGAGCAGCGCGTTCAGCTCGTCCACCTGGCCGTAGGCCTCCACGCGCAGGTCGGCCTTCGAGACGCGCTGCCCGTCGCCGAGGCTCGTCTGGCCCGCGTCGCCGCCCCGGGTGTAGATCCGGTCGAGGCGCACGGGCTCTTCGCGCTTGCGGCTCACGCCGGAACGGGTTCGGGGCGCTCGGCCAGGCCGAGCACGGATCGCGCGATCACGAGCCGCTGGATCTCGCTCGTGCCCTCGTAGATCTCGGTGATCTTCGCGTCGCGGAAGTAGCGCTCGACCGGGAACTCGGTCGTGAAGCCGTAGCCGCCGAGGATCTGGATCGCCTCGCCGGTCTGGCGCCGCGCGACGCTCGACGCGTAGAGCTTCGCCTTCGCGCCCGCCTCGCCGTGCGGCTTGCCCTGGTCGCGCAGCCACGCCGCGCGCAGGACGAGCAGCCGGGCCGCGTCGATCTCCGTCGCCATGTCCGCGAGCTTGCCCTGGATGGCGCCGAACTCGGCGATCCGTTTGCCGAACTGCTGCCGCTCGAGCGCGTAGGCGCACGCGGCGTCGAACGCGGCCTGGGCGATCCCGACCGCCTGCGCGGCGATCCCGATGCGGCCGCCGTCGAGCGTCGCCATCGCGATCGAGAAGCCCTTGCCCTCCTCGCCGAGCATCCGGTCGGCCGCGACCTCGACGCCGTCGAAGACGAGATCGACCGTCGAGCTCGAGTGCAGGCCCATCTTCGAGTGCTCCTTCGTGACCTCGAGGCCCTCGGGGCTCCCGTCGACGAGGAAGCACGAGATGCCGTTCTCGCCGCGGGCGAAGACGAGGATCGTGCCGCCGAAGCTGCCGCTCGTGATCCACTGCTTCGTGCCGGTGAGCCGCCAGCCGTCGCCGCTCGCCTCGGCCTTCGTACGCAGCGAGCGCGCGTCGGAGCCGGAGCCCGACTCGGTCAGCGCGAACGCGCCGATCTTCTCCCCGCGGGCGAGCGGCGGGACGAGCGCCTGGGCCTGCTCCTCGGTGCCGAACTTGGCGATTGGGAGCGTGCACGCGCTCGTGTGGACGGCAACCGTGACGCCGATGCCCGGCATCGGCCCGGGAGATCTCCTCGAGCACGAGCATGTACGAGACGAAGTCGGCGCCCGCGCCGCCCAGCTCCTCGGGGATACAGACGCCCATGAGCCCCAGCTCGGCCAGCTTGGGGACGAGCTCGTGCGGGAAGCGGTGCTCGGTGTCCCACGCGGTCGCGTGGGGAGCGATCTCGGCGTCGGCGAACTCGCGGGCGACCGCCTGGATCTCGCGTTGCTCGGGAGAGAGCTCGAACTCCACAGGCGGAGGATAGTTCGGGGCGCCGGTCGCCACCGGCCAAGTCGCCCGCGGCCCATCCACGCACGAGACCGTCACAGAACCGTCACGAAAGCCGCGCGGTTTATCCCAAGTTGCAGACTGTTACTAAGTCCGAGGGCCGCGAGAACCAGGCCCATGCGGGTTTCCGGCGGCCGACGACGCTAGCAACAGACTGTTACTTGGCCTTCGGCGCACGCGAGGCGTCTGTGGCTCGGCGAAGGAGACCGCAGCGCGTGGCTTCAGGCCGCTACGGCGAACTCGACGCGCGATCTCGCGCAGCTCGCCCTCGGTCTCCTCGAACGCGGCCACCACGGACGGGTCGAACTGCTTGCCGGCCTCGCGGACGATCTCGTCGCGCGCCCAATCCCACGAGCGGCGCTTGCGGTACGGGCGGTCGGTCGTCATCGCGTCGAGAGAGTCGGCGACGGCGAAGATCCGCGCGCCGAGCGGGATCTGCTCGCGCTCGAGCCGGTCGGGATAGCCGTCGCCGTCCCAGCGCTCGTGGTGGTTGCGAACGACCTCGAGGCCCACGCCCTGGAGGAATGCGACGCCGCCGAGCATCTGCTCGCCGAGCAGCGTGTGCATGCGCATGACGCGCGTCTCGTGGGCGGTCAGCGGGCCGGGCTTCAGGAGGATCTCGTCGGGGACGCCGATCTTCCCCACGTCGTGGAGCAGGAAGCCGTACTGCGCGGACAGGTCCTCGGCCACCTCGGGCGCGACGACCGCGCCGAGCGCCATCGCGTACTGCTGCACCCGCTGCGAGTGCGCGCCGGTGCCGATGTCCTTCGTCTCGAGCGCCGCTGGCGAGCGCGCTGACCGTCTCCTGGTACGCGCGCTGGATTAGGAGCCGCTGGCCGCGCTCGATCTCGAGCAGATGGCGCAGGTCGCGGGCGTAGAGCAGGAGCTGCTCCTCGGGCTCGATGACCTTCTCGGAGCGGAACGGGATGCCGTAGAGGCCGCCCGCGACGCGCTCGACCACCGCGAGCAGCTCGAGCGGGCTGAACGGCTTGCGCATGTACGCGTCGGCGCCGACCTCGTCGGCCCGCTCGCGCGTCCCGGCCTCGGAGCCGGTGAGCATCACGACGGGAATGGCGGACGTGCGCGGATCGGCCTTCAGCCTGGCGCAGAGCACGAGCCCGTCCATGCCGGGCATGCCGACGTCGAGCACGATCGCGTCGGGCGCGCGCTTGGTGGCCACCTTCCAGGCGATGGTCGCGTCGCTCGCCTCCTCGACGTGGACGGCGACGGCTTCAAAGGTTGTGCGGACGAGGGCCCGGAGCCCCGGATCGTCGTCTACTAGCAATAGCCGCAAAGCTCTCCCCCCTCCTCGGCTGGTGATGCGGGAGCTATCGGCCTCCTCGGAAATTGACTTTAGTCGTTCCCACCCTCAGTAGGAGTAGAACCCCTGGCCGGATTTCCGGCCCAGGCGCCCCGCGGCGACGTGCTCGCGCAGAAGCGGACAGGGCGCGTAGCGCTCGTCGTCGAATCCGCGCTCGAGGACTTCCATGATCGCCACGCAGGTGTCGAGGCCGATCAGGTCGGCCAGGGCGAGCGGGCCCATCGGGTGGTTGAAGCCGAGCTTCGCGATCGTGTCGATCGCCTCCGGCTCCGCGACGCCGCCGTGCAGCGCCCACACGGCCTCGTTGATGAACGGCATGAGTATCCGGTTCGAGACGAAGCCGGGGAAGTCGTTCGCCTCGGCCGGCGTCTTGCCCAGCTCCTTGGCCAGCTCGACCACGGTGCGCGCCGTCTCGTCCGAGGTCTCGGGCGTGCGGACGATCTCCACGAGCGCCATCACGGGAACCGGATTGAAGAAGTGCATGCCGATGACCTTGTCCGGCCGGCCCGTGACCGCGGCCAGCGAGGCGATCGGGATCGACGACGTGTTCGAGGCGAGGATCGCGTGCGCGGGCAGCGCCTCGTCGGCGCGGCGGAAGATGTCCGTCTTCGCGTCGGGATCCTCGGTGGCGGCCTCGACCATCAGGTCGGCGGGCGCCAGGTCGTCCACGGGCGTGACGCGCGCGAGCACCTCGGCCGGGTCGAGGTCGGCGCCCTTCTCGGCCAGACGGGTGAGGCTCTTCTCCATCGTGGCGAGACCGCGCTCGATCGCGCCCGGGAACGGGTCGTACAGCGACACCTGCCGGCCCGACGCGGCGAAGGTCTGGGCGATGCCGCCGCCCATCTGCCCGGCGCCGACGACGAGAACGTGCTCGCAGTTCACGGCGCGATCGTAGACCAGTCCGCGCGCGTGACCGCGTACATGGCGTAGTCGTCGCGGCCGCCGTCCTCGGCCGGCATGAAGCCGCGCAGCGTGCCCTCCTCGCGGTAGCCGAGCCGCTCGAGCACGCGCCGCATGGCGACGTTGTCGATCGCCGTGGACGCCTGCACCCGCTCGGCGCCGAACAGGTCGAACAGCAGGCCGGTGATGAGCGACGTCGCCTCCGCGCCGTAGCCCTGGCCGCGGTCTGCGTCCTCGTAGATCTCGATCCCGAACTCGAACACGCCGGGCGGCATGACGCTGCGGCCCGAGCGAGCGCCGACGTCGCCGATCAGCCGGCCGTCCACCTCGATGCCGAGGTCGAGCATCCCGTCGACGAGCTCGCCGGAGCGCTCGATGCGCTCGCGCAGGCGCTGGTCCTTGACCGGGTCGGGCGGATCGAACGGGCTGAGGCGGTGGTGCGCCTCGTGCATGAGGTCGAACTCGTCCGCACGCAGCGCGCGAAGCGTGACCCTGTCCCCCTGGAGCACCTAGACCTCGAGGAGGATCGCGTCGCCCTGACCGCCGCCGGAGCAGATCGCGGCGAGGCCGAGGCCGCCGCCGTTTCGGCGCAGCTCGTAGATCATCGTCCCGAGGATCCGCGCGCCGGACGCGCCGATGGGATGGCCGAGCGCGACCGCGCCGCCGTTCACGTTCACCGTCTCGGGATCGGCCTCGAGCATGCGGGCCGAGTTGAGCGACACCGACGCGAACGCCTCGTTCACCTCGATGCGGTCGACGTCGCCGATCGTCTTGCCGGCCTTCTGCAGCGCGAGCGCCCCGGCCTTGGCCGGCGTCCGCGCCAGGTAGGCGAAGTCATCCGCGATCGCGGCCTGGGCGACGATGGTCGCGAGCGGCTCGAGGCCGCGCTCGGAGGCGAACTCCTCGCTGACGACGATCAGCGCGCCGGCGCCGTCGTTCACGCCCGGCGCGTTCCCCGCGGTTGTCGTCCCCTCCGGATCGAAGACCGGCTTGAGCGAGGCGAGCTTCTCGAGCGTGGAATCGCGCCGCGGCGCCTCGTCGGTGTCGAAGTCGCCGACCGCGACGATCTCGTCGGCGAAGAGCCCGTTGTCGATCGCGTTCACGGCGCGCTGCTGGGAGCGCAGCGCGAACTCGTCCTGCTCCTCGCGCGTGATCCCGAGTTCCCGGGACACGAACGACGCCTGCTCGACCATGTGCTTGCCGTCGAAGGAGGACGTGAGCCCGTCGGCGACCATCGAGTCGATGAGGACGCCGTCGCCGAGCCGGTATCCGAACCGGGCCTTGGCCAGGATGTAGGGCGCGTTGGACATCGACTCCATGCCGCCCGCGACGACCACCTGGGCGTCCCCGGCGCGGATCATCGAGTCGGCGATCTCGACCGCGCGAATGCTCGAAGCGCAGACCTTGTTGATCGTGTCCGCGCCGAGCTCGACCGGAAGCCCCGCGCCGATCGCGGCCTGGCGCGCGGGCGCCTGGCCGGCGCCGGCCTGGAGCACCTGGCCCATGATCACGTAGTCGACGTCGTCGTTTCCGACGTCCACCCGGTCGAGCGCACCGCGGATCGCGATCGAGCCGAGCTCGGTCGCCTTCTTGTCGGCCAGGCCGCCGCCGAGCCGCCCGAAAGGCGTGCGAGCCGTAGCGACGATGACCGACCTGGACACGGCGGCAACGCTAGCAGCCGGAATCCGGGCTACGGCCCGCCGCGCTGCCGGTCGTTCCAGGCCTCGGCCATCTCGATCCGCTGGATGACGGTCGGGTGCGTCTCCATGAGGACGTACGCCCAGGTCGGCGGCTTCGGGTCGGCGTAGAGCTCCGTGGAGAAGCCGCCGAAGAGGCGCTTCGCAGCCGCCGGATTCTTCGTCGTCTCGAGCGCCGCCCAGTCGGCCTCGGCCTCCATGTGACGCGTGACCATGTTGTTCAGCGGCAGCGCGAGGAACGAGAGTACGACGAGGACGAACAGCGCGAGGGGAACCGCCTCGGGCTCGCGCATCCCGCCGCGGCGGCGGGTGATGCGGGCGATCAGATACGCGCCGGGGAACGCGAAGAGCGCGTACCAGAGGATGCTCTTGGCGATGTGGCTGCGGGAGTGGTGCCCGAGCTCGTGCGCGACGACGACGCGCACCGAGTTCTCGTCGAAGCGCCCGTCGAGCAGCGTGCTCCACAGGATGATCTTGCGGCTCGGGCCGAAGCCGGCCGCCTCGGCATTCGGCGCGTTCGTGAACGCGGAGACGTCCACCACCTCGATCGGCACGTCGTCGATCCCCTGGGCGAGCGCGTAGCGGTGCGCGTCCGCGACGAGCGCCGGATCGTCGAGGTCGGAGCCGCCCGCGAGGTACGGGTAGACGAACGCGAACAGGCAGACGAGCGCGACGAACACGCCCGCGCCCGGAATCCACCAGTGGTCGGGAAACGGCCCGGCGAGCCCCATGACGATCACGATCGCGAGGCAGACGAACAGGAACTCTCCGCCGAGTCCGAACCAGCTTTCGAAGAAGAACTCGAGGTAGCCCGCCTCGGTCAGGTCGTGGCGGCGCTGCCACCAGAGGTCGAAGATGGTCGCCGGGAGAAGCGTCAGCCACAGCAGCGCGTACCCGAGCATCGCGAGCAGCATCCCGGTGCCGACACGCCCGGCGGCCGACTCCCTCACGAACCGTCCGCCCCACTTCGCGTACGCGGCGAGCACGGCGACCGTGACGAGCGCGTAGACCACGAACTCCGCCCGCGCGACCCGCTCGTACGCCCGCGCACGCGAGAGCTCCTCGGCGCTGAACAGGTCGCGGGGATCGAGGTTCGGAAGCTTCAGGTCCGAAGGGACGTTCGAGGTCGACCAGAGCAGGTACGCGCAGACGAGCCACGCCGCGCAGGCAAGGACGAGCAGAGCCGGGGCGAGCAGGCGGGATGCCCGGTCAGGCGGCAAACGGAGCAGGCTCGAACGGGTCGATCTCGGCGGGCGCCTCGTCCTCCGCCGGCTCGCCGAATCGCTCGGCCGGGCCGCTGTAGGGATAGCGGTCGGCGAGGAGGTAGATCGCGTAGGCGCCGACCTGCGCGTTGTAGCGGAGCACGTAGGCGCCGGCGTTTCGCAGCCCGAGCGGCATCCGGCCGGTGACGAGCGCGGCGAACCAGCCGAGTAACGCGATCACGTAGAGCAGGAACGAAAGCCCCGAGGAGACGAAGAACGCCGGGATGGCGAGGATGAGGCGGAAGAGCGTCTTCAGCCGGTGCTGCGGCGCGGGCGGATCGATCTCGAGGTCGATCGGATAGCTCCCGTACTCGCCGGTGAAGCCCGGGAACGGGTTGGCGACGAGGAAGAGGAACGCGTACACGTGGGTCGTGTAGCGCAGGTACGCCGCGAGGATGTTGTGGAACGCCTCGGGCGAGCGGCCCATGAAGAGCGTCGCGAACCAGTTGAGGATGGCGACGAGGAAGGCCAGGATCCCCCACAGGATGAGCCAGACGATGTGCGGGATCGTGAGCAGGAGCCGGAAGAACACGGTCAGCCGCGACCGCTCCAGGTCGTCCTCGATCCGGATGCGCACCGCCTGCGTCGTCTCGGGCGCGAGCGGCGGCGGGTCGAACGGATCCGCCGTCGGGTACCGGCCGGTGATGATGAACAGGTAGGCGTAGAACTGCGCCCCGTAACGCAGCGCGTACACGGCGAGGCCGCGGAACCCATGCGGCACCCGGCCGGTCGCGAGGCACGCGAACCAGGCCAGGAACCCGACGATGAAGATGAGCCCCCCGCCCGACGTGGCGATCGTCGAATACGTGTCCGTCTCGGCGCTGCGATCGTTGTACGGCATCGGGATCCCGACGAGCGTCGCCGCGATGAGCGCAGCCGGGATCACGAGGATGAAGCGGAAGACGATCGTCCAGCGCTCCTGCTGCGGGTCCTCGGGCTCGTCGATCTCGAGGTCGACCGGGTAACCGGGCCGGCCGAGGAACTGCGGATACGGGTCGGCCGCGAAGCTGAGGTACGCGTACAGGTGCGTCAGGTAGCGGATGTACGAGCCGAGGAAGCGGTTCATCCCGTCGTCGGGCCTGCCGCGGAAGATCGCGAAGAGCCACTGAAAAAACGCCGCAATCGGGACGACCAGCGTCCAGCCGAGGAACCAGACGAGATGCGGAATCGCGAGGATCAGGCGGAACGCGACCGTGAGCCGCCAGCGCTTCAGATCGTCCTCTGGATCGATCGTCACCCGGACGGGATGCGGCTCCACTCGGCGGAGTATCAAGTCCGGCGCGGACGTCCACGACGCCCGTAGGGTGACGCGGCCGCGATGATCGAGATCAGCCATCTCACGAAGCGCTACCGCAAGGTGCTTGCCGTCGACGATGTGTCGTTCGGCGTAGCGGCCGGGCGGATCACCGGGTTCGTCGGGCCGAACGGCGCGGGGAAGACGACGACGCTGCGCGCGCTGCTCGGCCTGCTGACGCCCACGTCGGGAACCGCGACGATCGAGGGCCGGGCGTTCCGTGCGCTCGACGACCCGCCGCGCCAGGTGGGCGCGGTGCTCGAGACGACCAGCTTCCATCCCGGTCGCAGCGGGCGAAACCACCTACGCGTCGTGGCCAAGGCGGCGGGCGTTCAGCAGAGCCGCGTGGACGAGGTGCTGGAAATCGTCGGCCTGACCGACGCGGCGAAGCGCCGGGCCGGCTCGTATTCGCTCGGCATGCGACAGCGGCTCTGCCTCGCGACCGCGCTGCTCGCCGAACCTCGCATCCTCGTCCTGGACGAGCCGGCGAACGGCCTCGACCCGGAAGGGATCCGGTGGCTACGGACGTTCCTGCGGACCCTGGCGTCCGAGGGCCGGACGATCCTCGTCTCGAGCCACGTCCTCGCCGAGCTCGCCCAGACGGCCGACGACGTGGCCGTGATCGCCCGCGGGCGCCTGGTCGCGCACGCGCCGATCGCCGAGCTGGTCGCGCGGACCGGAGCGCGCACCCGTGTCCGCACGCCCGAGACCGACCGCCTGCGCGAGCTGCTCGCGGCGGCGGGGCTCGAGTCCACCGCGACAGCCGAAGGGCTGCTGCTCGTGGACGGTCCTCCCGAGCGGGTCGGAGAGATCGCAGCCTCGAATGCGGTCGTGCTCCACGAGCTCGGAGCCGAGTCGTCGTCGCTCGAGGAGGTCTTCCTCGAGCTGACCGGCACCGAGGAAGCGGCGCCGGGATGAGCCGCCTCATCGCAGCCGAGTTTCTGAAGCTGCGCACGACCCGCGGTCCGTGGGCCTATCTCGTCCTCATGGCCGGGCTCGTCGTGCTCAGCGTGGCCGGGCAGATCGGCGCGAACTCCGGCGGCTTCGACGAGCTGACGATCTGGAACATCCTCGCGTCCGCGTCGAATGCGGCCGTATTCGCGCTCATTCTCGGAGCGGTCGCGTTCACGCTCGAGTTCCGCCACGGCACGATCACGCAGACGATGCTCGTCACGCCCGTCCGCGAGCGCGTCCTCATCGCCAAGATGCTCACGCTCGCGGTCGTCGGACTCCTGTTCGCCGCGGTCGCGCTCGTCCTCACGCTGGCGATCGCGCTCCCGTGGCTGGACGCGAAAGACGTGGACCTGTCGCTGGGCGATCCCATCGTGCGCGAGGTCGCGCTCGGCGTCTTCGGCAGCTGCGCGCTCGCGGGCGCGTTCGGCGTGGCGATCGGCGGCGCGGTTCGCAGCCAGGTGGTGGCGCCGATCGCCATCCTCGTCTGGTTCTTCATCGCGGAGCCTCTCGTCGCAGTCCTCCTCGACGTGATCGGAGTCCCGGGCGTGGCCGACTATCTGATCGGCGCAGCCTCGACGGCGATGGTCCCCGGCAACCCTGACGCCGAGGGGCTCTCCGCGTTGGCCGGCACGGCGGTGACGCTCGCCTGGACACTCGCCGCGGGAGCGATCGCGGCCGTGCTGCTCCGCCGACGTGACGTGGCTTGACCCTCCACGACTGCTCCCATACTCTGAATGCACGATGATCAACTCCCTCCGCACCGGCTGGGCCTGGCGCAGCGAGCGTGGCGGGAGCGTCGGCTAGAACCCTGGCCGGCGAACAACCCGCCCCGCTCGAACCGAGACCCCACGAGGGTCTTTTTTCTTGCTCCGAATGACATTGACGACCGACATCCACACCGATCTCCTCACGCCCCTCGGCGCGTACCTCCGCCTGCGCGAGGGCGCGGCCGCGAGCTTCCTCCTCGAGTCGGTCGAGAAGGGACGCCTCGGCCAGGCGAGCCTCGTCGGCTCGGGCGCGCGGCTCGTCACCTTCGCCGAGGCCGAGACCGCCGTTGCCGCAGGGAGCCCCGTCGTCGGCTACCTCGGCTACGACCACATCGCCGTGCTGGAGCCGACGGTTCCGCTGCCCGACGCGGGCACGGATCTCCCCGAGAGCCTGTTCGTGATCGCCGACACGCTCGTCCGCTTCGACCACGCGCGGGCGAGCGCCGAGGTGCTCGCGGGCGACCGGGACAAGGTCGCGGAGCTGCTCGCGCGGCCGGTCGAGACGCCGGGCTCCACGGCGTCGCCGCGAGGCGAGACGACAACGGTTCCCGAGCCGCGAGGAGTACGAGGCGTCGGTGGTCGAGGCGAAGCGCCTGATCGCCGAGGGGGACGCGTTCCAGATCGTCCTCTCCCAGCGCGCCGAACGGCCCACGTCGGTCACGCCGGTCGGGCTCTACCGCGCGCTGCGCCGCGTGAACCCGTCGCCGTACCTCTTCCTCCTGGAGCTGGGCCCGGAGCTGGCGCTCGTCGGCTCCTCGCCCGAGACGCTCGTGAAGCTCGAGGGCCGCCGCGCGAGCCTGAACCCGATCGCCGGGACGACCACGCCGGGCGACGGCGACGCCGAGCGGCTGCTCGCCTCCGAGAAGGACCGCGCCGAGCACGTGATGCTCGTCGACCTCGGCCGCAACGACCTCTCGCGTGTGTGCCTGCCCGGAACGGTGAAGGTCGAGCGCTTCCTCGAGGCCGAGCGCTACTCGCACGTCACGCATCTCGTCTCGGAGGTCACGGGCGAGCTGCAGCCGGGGCGCAACGCGTTCGACCTGCTGCGCGCGTCGTTCCCGGCCGGGACGGTTTCCGGCGCGCCTAAGGTGCGGGCGATGCAGATCATCTCGGAGCTCGAGGGCTACCGCCGCGGCCCGTACGCCGGCGCGGTCGGCTACGCGCTCCCGAACGGGGACATGGACACGTGCATCGCGATCCGCACGGTCGTCATGACGCCCGGCCTCGCGCGGCTGCAGGCGGGCGCGGGCATCGTGGCCGACTCCGATCCCGCGGCCGAGCACCAGGAGTGCCTGAACAAGCTGGCCGCGCTCGAGGCCGCGCTCGACCTCGCGGAGGACGGGCAGTGATCCTCCTCGTGGACAACTACGACTCGTTCACCTACAACCTGGCGCACCTGCTCCAGGAGCTCGGCGCCGAGGTGACGGTGCTGCGAAACGACGAGATCGACGCCGACGGCGCGGAGCAGCTCGCGCCCTCGCACCTCGTCATCTCCCCCGGGCCCGGGCGGCCGGAGGGCGCAGGCGCGACACTGGAGATCGTGCGCCGCCTCGCACCCAGGATTCCCACGCTCGGCGTCTGCCTCGGACACCAGGCGATCGTCGAGGCGTTCGGCGGCGAGGTCGGCCCAGCGAAGCAGCTCGTCCACGGAAAGGCGAGCACGGTCACGCACGACGGCCGCGGGATCTTCGCCGGGCTGCCCGAACCCTTCGAGGCCGGGCGCTACCACTCGCTCGCCGCGGCCGACGTGCCCGCCGAGTTCGAGATCTCCGCGCGCACCGACGACGGCGAGGTCATGGCCGTGCGCCACCTGGAGCTGCCGGTGGACGGGATCCAGTTCCACCCGGAATCGGTGCTCACGCCGGACGGCCACGCGCTCGGGCGCAACTTCCTGGAGGGCGTGCGATGACGATCAAGGAGGCGCTGGCGCGGCTGCTCGACGGCAAGGATCTGACCCGCGACGAGTCGCGCGACGTGATGGGCGAGGTCATGCGCGGCGAGGCGACGCAGGCGCAGATCGGCGGGCTGCTGGTGGCGCTGCGGGTGAAGGGCGAGACGCCGGACGAGATCGCGGGCGCGGCCGAGGCGATGCGCGAGCACGTTCTCGCGGTCAAGCCGAAGCGCGAGGATCTCGTCGACACGGCCGGAACCGGCGGCGACGGCCAGAGCACGTTCAACATCTCGACCGCCGCCGCTCTGGTCGCCGCCGCGGCCGGCGCGGGCGTCGCGAAGCACGGAAACCGCGCGGTGTCGTCGGCGTCCGGCTCCGCGGACGTGCTCGAGGCGCTCGGCTTCAACCTCGAGCTCGCGCCCGAACGGATCGAGCGCTCGATCGACGAGCTCGGCTTCGGCTTCCTCTTCGCGCCCACGCACCATCCGGCGATGCGCCACGCCGCGCCGGTGCGCCGTGAGCTCGGCGCGCGGACGGTCTTCAACGTGCTCGGGCCGCTGACGAACCCGGCCGGCGCGCGTGCCCAGGTCGTCGGCGTCTACGCGCCGGAGCTCGTCCCGACGATCGCCGACGTCCTCGCGCGGCTCGGCGCCCACCGCGCGTTCGTCGTGCACGGCTCGGGCGGCATCGACGAGCTCTCCCCCGCGGGCCCGAACTTCGTGTGCGAGGTGAGGGACGGCAAGGTTCGGCGGCGCCAGATCGACCCGCAGGACTTCGGCGTGCCGCGCTGCCATCCGTCCGATCTCGTCGGCGGGACGCCCGCCGAGAACGCCGCGACGATCCACGAGGTCTTCTCAGGCGCGCCCGGCCCGAAGCGCGAGGCGGTGCTCCTGAACGCCGCCGGCGCGATCGCGGCTTCGGGGCGCGCGGCCGACCTCGCCGAGGGCTACGAGATCGCGCGCGAGGCCGTCGACTCGAGCGCGGCGGGCGTGCGGCTCGAGGCGCTTATCCGCTTCTCGCAGGCGGCCGCGTGATGGGACGGTTCGCGGACGCACTCGCCCAGCCGGGACTCGGCGCGATCGCCGAGGTGAAGCGCCGCTCGCCCTCCGCGGGAGACCTGCGGCCCGACGCCGACCCGGCCGCGATCGCGGAGTCGTTCGGCCGCAACGGCGCGGCGGCGATCTCCGTGCTCGTCGACGCGCGCTTCGGCGGCACCGTCGACGATCTGCGCTCGGCCCGAGCCGCGACCGAGACGCCGCTCCTCGCCAAGGGCTTCTTCACCGAGCCGGAGCACTTCCGCGAGGTGGCGGAGGCCGGCGCCGACGCTGCGCTCCTCCTGCTCCGCGACGTCGACGACCGGCGCGCCCGCCTGCTCATGGACGAGGCCCGCGCCCTCGGGCTCGATCTGCTCGTCGAGGCGCACGACGCCGAGGAGCTCGCGCGGGCCGTTGTGCTCGACGCCGAGGTGATCGGCGTGAACGCGCGCGACCTGGGCACGTTCGAGATCGACCGCGCCGTCCAGCTGGAGCTCGTCGCGACCGCGCCGCGCGACCGCACGATCGTCGCCGAGAGCGGCATCACGACCCGCGCGCAGTCGGCGGCCGCGGAGCTGGCGGGCGCGAACGCGATCCTGGTCGGCTCGGCGCTCATGCGGGCTCCGGACCCCGGCGCGAAGCTCGCCGATCTCCTGCGCCGCCCGTTCGTGAAGATCTGCGGCCTGACCCGCGAGGAGGACGTCGCGGTCGCGGCCGAGGCGGGCGCCGACCTCGCCGGGTTCGTCCTCGCCGAGAGCCCGCGCCGCGCCGAGGCACCGCTTCCGGTTCCGGACTCGCTCCTCTCCGTGGGCGTCTTCGTCGGCGAGGCCGAGGACGTCGGCACCGATCTACAGCAGCTCTACCCGGAGGAGAACGGCCACCGCGCCCGCGACGGAGCGCTGCTCCGCGCCGGCGACGAGGTGGCGCGCGTTCTCGACCTGCCGTGGCTCGAGGAGGATCCGGCTCATTGGCAGCGCGCCGAGACGGTCGGCGGCCGCGTCCTCCTCGCCGGCGGGCTCACGCCCGAGAACGTCGCCGAGGCGATCGCGGCGGTGCGCCCGTGGGCAGTCGACGCGAGCCGCAGCCTCGAGGCCTCCCCGGGGATCAAGGATCACGACCGCGTGCGCGCGTTCGTCGAGGCGGCGCGATGATGAGCGGCTTCTACGGCGAGTACGGCGGGCGCTACGTCCCCGAGACGCTGATCCCGGCGCTCGAGGAGCTCGAGGCCGGGTGGCGCGAGGTCGTCGCGGACGAGAGCTTCGCGGCCGAGCTCGACGCGCTCGCGGACACCTACGTCGGGCGGCCGACGCCCCTGTATCTGGCGGAGCGCCTCGATCCCGAGCGGCGGATCTACCTGAAGCGCGAGGACCTCTGCCACACGGGCGCGCACAAGATCAACAACGCGGTCGGCCAGGCGCTGCTGGCGATCCGGCTCGGCAAGAAGCGGATCGTCGCCGAGACCGGCGCGGGCCAGCACGGCGTCGCGTCGGCCACGGTCTGCGCGCGCTTCGGGCTCGACTGCGTCGTCTACATGGGCGCCGAGGACATGCGCCGCCAGAAGCCGAACGTCGAGCGCATGCGCCTGCTCGGCGCCGAGGTCGTCCCCGTCGAGTTCGGCACGAAGACGCTGAAGGAGGCGACGAGCGAAGCGATCCGCGACTGGATCACGAACGTGGAGACGACGCACTACCTGATCGGATCGTGCGTCGGCCCGCACCCGTATCCCGAGATCGTGCGCACGCTGCAAGCGGTCATCGGGCGCGAGGCGCGGCAGCAGATCCTCGACGCGGAGGGGCGGCTGCCGGATGCGGTCGTGGCGTGCGTGGGCGGCGGCTCGAACGCGATCGGGATCTTCGCCGGGTTCCTCGACGACGCGGACGTGCGGCTGATCGGCGTCGAGGCCGCCGGGGCTGCGTCGCTGGGCTCCGGCCGGGCGGGCGTGCTCCACGGTTCGCGCTCGTCGACGCTCGCGGACGAAGACGGGCAGATCGCCGACGCGCACTCGATCTCGGCCGGGCTCGACTATCCCGGCGTCGGGCCCGAGCACGCGTACCTGCGCGACACCGGGCGCGCCGAGTACCGGGCGGCTTCTGATGAGGAGGCTCTGGCGGCATTGCACCTGCTCGCGCGCCGCGAGGGGATCCTCCCCGCGTTGGAGCCCGCGCACGCGCTGGCGCGCGCTCTCGATCTGGACGCGAAGCTGATCGTGGTCTGCCTCTCCGGCCGCGGCGACAAGGATCTCGCGACCGTGCTCGAGGCGATGTGAAGAAGCTCTCGGTCTACCTGATGGCCGGTCCGGACACGCCGGACTGCGCGGCGGCGGCGGTCGAGGCGGGCGCCGACCTGCTGGAGATCGGCTTTCCGTTCTCGGATCCGCTCGCCGACGGCCCGGTGATCCGCCTGGCCGGGGAGCGGGCGCTCGCGCAGGGCATGCGGACGAAGGAGTGCCTGGAGTGCCTGGCGGAGGTGCGCTCGCGCGTGGACGTGCCGCTCGTCCCCATGACGTACGCGTCGCTGCTCGAGGCGTACGGCTACGACCGGTTCTGGGCGGACTCGAAGGCCGCGGGGGCGACGAGCCTGATCGTCGCCGACCTGCCCGTGGACGACGAGAGCGCCGGGTCGATCCCGCGCGTCCACCTGGTCGCGCCGACGACGCCGGCGGAGCGGATCAAGCTGGCGGCCGAGCGGACGGACGGGTGGCTCTACCTCGTGTCCCTGACCGGGACGACCGGCGCGCGGGCAGGCGTGTCGTCGCAGCTGCCGGATCTGGTCGCGCGGGCACGGAGCGTGACCGACGTCCCGCTGCTCGTCGGCTTCGGGATCTCGACCCCGGAAGCGGCGGCCGAGGCGGGCGCACTGGCGGACGGCGTCGTCGTCGGAAGCCGCGCGGTGGAGCTGGCCCACGAGGGCGGCCCGGACGCGCTCGGCGAGTTCGTCGCATCGCTGCGCGCCGCGCTCGACGCTCTCTAGCGGCGGCCGCCTCGTCAGGGGATGCGCTTCAAGCCGCCGAAGCACTTCGGGGCGGACAAGTCACACGCGCGCGCCCCTTGGACCCATCCCCACCCAGGGAGGGGAGATTCTCCACCCGCCACCCACCAGCGAATGTAGCTCCCCGCAGCGCACGAGAGACGCACGAAACCGTGCCGATTTCGTGCCGATCGCTCCACAGGCGGGCGCGGGACACCCGCCGCGAAAACCGCCCGTTAACGCGACGCGGCCCGCCGGAGAATGAGCGGGCCGCGTCGTGTGTGGTTCCCGGAGAGGAACCCCTTCGGCGCTACGAGACCGTCTTGACGAGCTCGCAGTTCATGGCCACGTCGCCCGGGCGGATGACCGCCCGATCCGCGTCGGCGCCGCAGTCGATCGTGTCGGTGAGCAGGTCGTTGGCAGCGGCCCAGACCCGGTCGCGCCCGGCGCCGGCGTTCACCGTGTCGGCGCCCCAGCCCGCGTGGATCCAGTCCGGCCCGTCCCCGCCGTTCAGCGTGTCGTCGCCGGGTCCGCCCCAGAGACGATCGCTGCCGTCGTCACCGTTCACCGTGTCGTTCCCGGCCATCCCGAAGAGGAAATCGGGGCCGCCGAGTCCGTTCAGCGTGTCGTTGCCGGCCAGGCCGAGGAGGATGTCGCGTCCCTCCGTGCCGGTCAGCGTGTCATCGCCCCGCGTGCCCTTCTGCACCGACCCGTGATGCTTCGGGCCGTGTCCGGCGAGCGACTTGACGCGCTCGCAGTTCACCGCGACATCGCCGGGCCTGATCCAGGCGCGATCCTTCCCGGGACCGCAATCGATGATGTCAGCGGCGCTGTCGTCCGCATTTGCCTTCACCCAGTCGTTGCCGTCGCCGGCGTCCACGGTGTCCGCGCCCCAGCCGGTGTGGATGAGGTCGTTCCCGGTGCCGCCGTCGAGATCGTCGTCGCCGGGGCCTCCGAACAGGATGTCGTTGCCCTCGTCACCCGAGAGCGAATCGTTTCCGCGCTGTCCCATCACGAGGTCGTTGCCGGCCTTGGCCGTCACGGTGTCGTTTCCGGCCTTGGCGAAAATGTGGTCGCGCTTGTCCGTTCCGGTCAGCGTGTCGTCGCCCGGGGTCCCGTTGATCACAGCGGCTGCTGCGGTCGAGAGAAGTACGAGTCCAGTTGCGGCGGCGACGAGCAGGGGGATGATCTTCTTCACGGCGGTCTCCTTTGGTTGCTTCGTCCCGCTCACCAAACCACCCGCGGATCAAGTCGCGGTGCGGGTTCTGTAAAGAGTCCGTGGGAACGCCAAAGATTCACTTTCCGCTTACCGGACAGCGGCCGCGAGCCGTAGGGTTACGCGCGTGATTCTCGAGACGCGAGTAGACCGGGCGAGCGACGATTACCAGCGCAACCGCACTCGGATGGAGGCGCTCGTCGCCGAGCTGCGCGAGCGCACCGAGGAGGTCGCAGCGGGCGGCGGCGAGGTGGCGATCGAGCGGCACCGGTCGCGCGGAAAGCTTCTCGCGCGCGAGCGGATCGACCGGCTCTGCGATCCGGGCACCGCGTTCCTCGAGCTGAACGCGCTCGCCGCCTGGGGGCTCTACTCCGGCGACGCGCCCGCGGCCGGGATGGTCAGCGGGATCGGCGTCGTCGAGGGCCAGGAGTGCGTGATCGTCGCGAACGACGCGACCGTGAAGGGCGGTACGTACTACCCGCTCACGGTCAAGAAGCACCTGCGCGCGCAGGAGGTCGCCGAGCAGAACGGGCTGCCGTGCATCTACCTCGTGGATTCCGGCGGCGCGTTCCTGCCGCTCCAAGACGAGGTCTTCCCCGACCGGGAGCACTTCGGCCGCATCTTCTTCAACCAGGCGCGCATGTCCGCGAAGTCGATCCCGCAGATCGCGATCGTCATGGGCTCGTGCACCGCCGGCGGCGCCTACGTCCCGGCGATGAGCGACGAGACCGTGATCGTGAAGGGCACCGGGACGATCTTCCTCGGCGGCCCGCCGCTCGTGAAGGCCGCGACGGGCGAGGAGGTGACCGCGGAGGAGCTCGGCGGCGCCGACGTCCACTCACGGGTCTCGGGCGTGACCGACCACTACGCGGTGTCGGACGAGCACGCGCTCGCGCTCGGCCGCGAGATCGTCGCGAACCTGAACCGCCGCCGGCCCGAGCTGCCCTGGGAGACCGAGGAGCCCGAGGAGCCGCTGCACGACCCCGACGACCTCGCCGGGATCGTCCCCGAGGACTACCGCATCGGCTACGACGTCCGCGAGGTGATCGCGCGGATCGTCGACGGCTCGCGTTTCCACGAGTTCAAGCCGCTCTACGGCGACACGCTCGTCTGCGGGTTCGCGCACATCGAGGGCTACCCGGTCGCGATCCTCGCGAACAACGGCGTCCTGTTCTCCGAGAGCGCGCTCAAGGGCGCGCACTTCATCGAGCTCGCCTGCAAGCGCCGCGTGCCGCTCGTCTTCCTCCAGAACATCACCGGCTTCATGGTCGGGAAGGAGTACGAGTCGGGCGGCATCGCGAAGGACGGGGCCAAGCTCGTGACCGCCGTCGCCTGCGCGGAGGTGCCGAAGTTCACGGTCTTGATCGGCGGCTCGTTCGGCGCCGGGAACTACGGGATGTGCGGCCGCGCCTACTCCCCACGCCAGCTCTGGATGTGGCCGAACGCGCGCATCTCGGTGATGGGCGGCGAGCAGGCGGCGATGGTGCTCTCGACCGTGGGCGACTCGGATCCGGATGAAATTCGGGAGAAGTACGAGCGCGAGGGCAACCCGTACCACTCGACCGCGCGGCTTTGGGACGACGGGGTCATCGACCCGCGCGATACTCGCAAGGTGCTCGCCCTCGGAATCGCCGCCGGCCTGAACGCCCCGATCCCCGACACGACGTTCGGCGTCTTCCGGATGTGAGCGCCTACAGCGTCGTCGACGTGAACGAGCTTCCGGGCGAGGGCCCGGGCGGCGCCGTGCGCAAGCTACGTCGCGCACTCGGTGGGCGCGCATTCGGGTTCAACCACTTCCGCCTGCCTCCAGGGGCGACCGGCAACGAGCACCACGAGGCCGAGGATCGCCAGGAGGAGGTCTACGTCGTCCTGAACGGCTCCGGCGTCATGCGCATCGACGGCGAGGAGGTCGCGTTGCACCCGGGCATCGTGCTGCGCGTCGATCCGGAGGCGACCCGGGTCCCGACCGCGGGCGACGAGGGTCTCGAGTTCGTCGCGTTCGGCGCGCCGCTCGACAAGCCTTACATCCCGCCGGACTGGGGCTAGGCGCATGCTGGTCCGCCTCGTCCTCTGGAACCTCGCCGAGTCGCAGACCACGATCGGCGAGCTGCGCCGCTACCTCCAGGACGAGGCCGTTGACGCGTTCGAGGAGGTCGAGGGGCTGCGCCTGAAGCTCTGGCTCTCCGACGAGGTGACCGACCGCTGGGGCGCGCTGTACCTGTGGGAGTCCGCCGAGGATGCGCAGCAGACCGTCCCGAGCCGGGCGCGTGAGCTGATCGGGCGCGACCCCGACATCTACGAGGACTTCGACCTCGAGGCGTCGATCGAGGGCCGGTTCCTGGAGGAAGGCCTCTCCCGTCTGGGGCTCGCGTTCGAGTAGGCGCCAGAGTAGGGTCGCTCCTTCCATCCAGTTTCAGGCAGGAGGGGTGAAACCATGAAAGCAAGTCTTCGCACGTGGATCGTCCTCGGCGCGATCGTCGTGGCAGCGTTTGCCACGGCGAGTCCGGCGTCCGCAGCCGTCGTCGATCCAGAGCGGAACAGCACGGCGATCACGGGCTGGTGGTGGTACTACGGCCAGACCGAGGCGCAGATCAACAACATCGCCAGCACGAACGGCGCGCGCGTCATCGACATCGAGGTCGATTCGACCGCCCCGTACACCTTCAATGCGGCTTTCGTGAAGAACACCGGGACCTACGCGCGCACGTGGTACTGGTACTACGGCCTCACCTCGACGGGTGTGGCCCAGAAGGTCTCGTCGCTGAACGCGCGCATCATCGACATCGAGCGCTACACGGTCGGAGGCCAGCGGCGCTTCGCGATCGTCATGGTCAAGAACACCGGGGCCGCCGCGAAAGCATGGTGGTACTACTACGACGTCTCCTCGACGACCCTCGCGCAGAAGCTGACGGCGAACAACGCGCGGCTCATCGACGTCGAGTCGTACGCGGTCAACGGCAACGTCCGCTACTCGGCCGTGATGATCAGGAACACGGGCGTGGACGCGAAGGCGTGGTGGTGGTACCTGAACGTCACGCCGTCGTTCGTGGCCACGAAGCTCACCGCGAACCACGCGCGGCTGATCGACATCGAGCGGCGCTCCAACGGGAAGTTCGACGTGGTCATGCAAAACCGCGGGAGCGAGGCCTGGTGGTGGTACTACAACGTCACCGCCACGAGGGTCGGCGAGCTCGCGAGCCAAAACGGCGCCCGCATCGTCGACCTGGAGAAGTACTCGACGACGAGCGGCACCCGGTTCAGCGTGATCATGCTGAACAACGTCAACGCCGAGACGAGCCGGCTGCGCTCGATCATGGCCAACGGGCTCACCGGGTCGAGCTACGGCGTCTACGTGAAGAAGGTCGGCGGCAGCACCATCGCCGGGCTCCAGCACGGGACGAAGTTCGAGCCGGCCAGCATGATCAAGGTCGTGTCGCACCTGTACACGATGCGCCGCATCATGAACGGCACCGGCGGCGACACGCTGGCGACGAACGTCGACTACTACACCAAGCCGGGCGACACGGGCAACAAGGACGTCTGCCCGGATCCCGCCTGGGAGTCGATGCCGGCGCAGAAGGTCACGACGACCCTGCAGGACGCCCTGACGAAGATGATGATGAACTCGGACAACCGCACCACGCGGACGTTCCAGGTTCGCTACGGCTATCCGACCCTGAACGCGTTCGTCGACGGGCTCGGGATGGCGAACACGGAGCTCCGCCAGATCCTCGGGTGCGGCTTCAACAACGGGCTGCGCAACGACTTCACGCTGGTCGACGCCGGGAAGCTCTACGAGAGCGTCGTCAACGGGACGCAGTTGAGCGGCACGTCGCGCACGAACTTCTGGAACATGATGGTCGGCGGCGGCGTCACCTCGTCGTCCGCAATCGGTCAGATCGTCGTCGCCGAGGCGAACGCACTCGGGATGACGACCGCCAAGCGCAACTCGTTCCTCGCGCTGATGGAGACCCGCTCGAAGGGCGGGAGCTACGACATCTGCGGGACGAGCTGCAACCCGTACACCTACATCCGCACAGTGGGCGGCCGGATCACGATCCCGACCAAGTCACGGGCCGGCGCGACCGTCCTCAACAACTACGTCTACGGGCGCTTCGCCGACGGGCTCACGATCCCGTGCCAGGTGAAGGGCGCAAGCGAGACGACGGCGCAGGTCGAGGCTCGCTGCTCCAAGTACAAGAACGCGAACGCGGCGCTGAACAAGGTCGGATCGGAGATGTTCCGGTCGATCATCAAGTCGGCGCTGAAGACCTGGAAGTAGCGGCTCTTGTGGACATGGCCGGGGTCTGACCCCGGCCATGTCCGTTCCGCAGGAGGCTCAGGCGCTTTCCGCCAAACCCTCTTAGACTCGCGCTCGTGTACGACGAGCGCGAGCGGTTCCTCATCCGGTACGCGGGCGGCTTCGCGCCCTTCACCGTCGCGCGGGCCGAGGGCGCCTGGGTCGAGACGACCGACGGACGGCGGATCCTCGACTTCACCTCGGGCCAGATCTGCTCCACGCTCGGCCACAACCATCCGCGGATCCTCGACGCGATCCGCGAGCGGCTCGACACCGTCGTCCACCTGAACTCGTGGATGCTCTCCGAGCCGGTGCTCGCGCTCGGGCGAGCGGCTCGCGGGCCTCGTGCCCGATCCGCTCGACCGCGTGATGCTCCTGAACACGGGCTCGGAGGCGAACGAGGTCGCGCTGAAGCTCGCGAAGATGCACACGGGCCGCTTCGAGGTCGTCGGCCTGACCCGCGGCTTCCACGGACTGCTCGCGGGGATCGCCTCGGTCAACTTCTCAATGGCCCACTCGGGCTACGGCCCGCTGCTGCCGGGCTCGTTCGCGCTGCCGGCGCCGTACTCGTACCGCTGCCCCGTCCGCCACTGCGACGGCGCCTGCGACTGCACCTGCCTCGAGACCGGCTTCGACCTGATCGACCAGACCTCGGTGGGATCGCTGTGCGCCGTCGTCGCCGAGCCGGTGCTCTCGGCCGGCGGGATCATCGTTCCGCCCGACGGCTACTTCGCCCGCGTGCGCGAGCTGTGCGACGAGCGCGGCATGCTGCTCGTCATGGACGAGGCGCAGACCGGCTTCGGCCGGCTCGGGACGATGTTCGGCTTCGAGCACGACGGCGTCACGCCCGACTTCGTCGCGGTCTCGAAGACCCTCGGCGGCGGCGTCCCGATCGCGGCCACGCTCACGAGCGCGGCGATCGAGGAGGACTGCGTGCGACAAGGGCTTCCTCCACGTCACCTCGCACGTCTCCGACCCGCTCCCGGCCGCCGCGGGGCTCGCCGTGCTCGACGTGATCGACGAGGAGAACCTGGTCGAGGCGCGCGGCGGCGCAGGGCGAGTACCTGCTGGGCCAGCTCCGCGAGCTCGCAGGCGCGGCACGAGCGCATCGGCGACGTGCGCGGGCGCGGGCTCCTCGTCGGGCTCGAGCTGGTGGTCGACCGCGACTCGCGCGAGCCCGCGAACGAGCTCGGCGCCGCGGTCACGCCGCGTGTCTCGACCGCGGCCTGTCGATGAACATCGTCCGCGCGCGGCTCGAGCGCGAACTGCTTCCGCATGGCCCCGCCGCTCTCCATCACGCGCGACGAGATCGACACGGCGGTCACGATCCTCGACGAAGTCCTGGCGGCCGCGTGAGCGCTCTGCGCATCGAGCGCGACGGGCCCGTCCTGCGGGTCACGCTGGCCCGGCCGGAGCGGCGCAACGCCTTCGACGCGGCGCTGATCGCGGAGCTGACGGCGGCGTTCTCCGACGTCGGCGATGCGCGTGCCGTCGTGCTGGCCGGCGACGGCCCGAGCTTCTGCGCCGGCGCGGACGTCGAGTGGCAGCGCTCGTCGATCGACCTCTCCTTCGAGGAGAACGTGGCCGACGCCGGTCGCCTGCTGGCGATGCTCCAGGCGATCGACTCGTGCCCCGCTCCGGTCGTGTGCCGCGTGCACGGCTTCGCCCTGGGCGGCGGCTCGGGCCTCGTGGCGTGCGCCGACATCGTGGTCGCCTCGCCCGACGCGGTCTTCGGGTTCACCGAGGTGAAGCTCGGGATCATCCCGGCGGTCATCTCGCCGTTCGTCCTGGCGAAGATCGGCTCGTCGGCGCGGCGGGTGTTCACGACGGGCGAGCGCTTCGGCGCCGACACGGCGCTGCGGATCGGGCTCGTGGACGAGGTCGCCGACGACGCGGAGGCCGAGGTGGAGCGGCTCGTCGCGCGAGCTGCTGACGTCCGGGGCGGCCGCGGCCCGAGCGGCGAAACGGCTCGTGCTGGAGCCGCCCGCGTTCGAGGATCTCCCCACGGTCGCCGCGCACATGCGGACGAGCGACGAGGGCCAGGAGGGCCTGCGCGCGTTCCTCGACAAGCGCCCCGCGGACGCCGACGACGGCGCGTGGGGCGTCTTCGCTCCGAAGCCCGGCTCCGAATAGCGCGCGTTCCCCCGGGGGACCCCCGTGTTGCACCCCTTGGTGGCGACCCTATCGAGGAAACCCCTACACGTGGGAAACGAAACCGTGCCGAATCTGTGCCAAGCGGGCGACTGCTCTGCGATGATCGGGCCATGGCCGAGCTTCAGTTCCTCAAGCTGACCGACCTTCGCCCGATGGAACTCGTCGACGGCGTGAGCTTCCAGCCGCTCTTCGGCGAGGGCGCGCAG
Source organism: uncultured Actinomycetes bacterium (assembly GCA_963760815.1). GTDB lineage: Bacteria > Actinomycetota > Thermoleophilia > Gaiellales > Gaiellaceae > CAVRUF01. Next base: position 728,915 of record CAVXEJ010000004.1, on the reverse strand, counting down.
GTGAACCTGGTCGAGCTCGAGCCCGGCTCGGTCGTTCCGGCGCACTCGCACCCGCACGAGCAGCTCGGCGTCTGCCTGCGCGGCGTGCAGATCCTCGAGATCGACGGCGTCGACCACCACGTCGGGCCGATGGACGCGTACGTGATCCCCGGCGGGATCGAGCACGGCGCGCGCTGCGGGCCCGAGGGCGCGACGGTGATCGACGTGTTCCAGCCCGTGCGCGAGGACTACAAAGAGCGCTACGAAGCCTGACCGGGCCGTGCCGATCGAGACCTTGCTCGTAGCCAACCGCGGCGAGATCGCGGTTCGCGTGTTCTCCACGTGCCGGCGCCTCGGGATCGGGACGGTCGCGGTGTTCGCGCCCGACGACGAGGGAGCGCTGCACACGCGCGAGGCCGACCGCGTCGAGCCGATCGCGTCCTACCTCGACCCCGCGGAGATCGTCGCGGCCGCCGAGCGCGCCGGCGCCGACGCCGTCCATCCCGGCTACGGCTTCCTCGCCGAGAGCCCCGCGCTGGCCGAGGCGGTCACCGCGGCCGGGCTCACGTGGGTCGGCCCGCCTCCCGACGTCATCCGCTCCGCCGGGGACAAGCTCGAGGCGAAGCGGATCGCCGCCGAGGCCGGCGTCCCCGTGATCGAGACCGGCACGCCCGAGGAGGTCGGCTTCCCGCTGATCATCAAGGCCGCGGCCGGCGGCGGCGGGCGCGGAATGCGCGTCGTCCGCACGCCGGAGGAGCTCGACGAATCGGTCGAGGCCGCGAAGCGCGAGGCGCTGGCCGGCTTCGGCGACGACACGGTCTTCTTCGAGCGCTACGTCGAGCGTCCGCGGCACGTCGAGATCCAGCTCCTGGCCGACGCGCACGGCAACGCGATCTCGCTCGGCGAGCGCGACTGCTCCGTCCAGCGCCGCCACCAGAAGGTCGTCGAGGAGAGCCCCTCCCCGGCCGTCGACGCCGCGCTGCGCCGCGAGATGGGCGACGCCGCCGTCGCGCTCGCCCGCGCGCTGCGCTACCAGGGCGCGGGCACCGCCGAGTTCATCCTCGGCGAGGACGGGCGCTTCGCCTTCCTCGAGCTGAACGCGCGCATCCAGGTCGAGCATCCCGTGACCGAGCTCGTCACCGGCGTCGATCTCGTGGAGCAGCAGCTCCTGGTCGCGGCCGGCGAACCGCTCGCGCTCGAAGACAACGCGATCCCGAAGGCCACGCCGTCGAGGCGCGGCTCTACGCCGAGCATCCGCTCACGTTCCTCCCCCAGGCCGGGACGATCACCGCGCTCGAGTTCCCGGACGGCGTGCGGGTCGATGCCGGCGTCGCCGCGGGCGACGAGGTGCCGGTCGCCTACGACCCGATGATCGCGAAGCTCGTCGCGACCGGGGAGACGCGCGACGAGGCGCTCGACCGGCTCGCCGCCGCGCTCGCCGAGACCCGCGTCTCAGGCGTGACCACGAACCTCCCCTTCCTGCGCTGGCTCGTCGACCACCCTGCCTTCCGCGCCGGCGAGGCGACGACCGCGTTCCTCACCGAGAACCCGCCCCTGCACCGCTACCCGCGCGTGCCGCCGGTGTGGCGGAGCTACTGGCGCGTGAACCGCGACCCGGCGCTTCCGGTTCCTCCGCCCCAGCCGCCGCCGGTGCTCGAGACCGCGGCGCACGCCGCGCCGGGCGACGGTGAGCGGACGGTGGTCGCGCCCATGCCGGGGACGGTCATCCGCGTGCTCGTCGAGGCGGGCCAGCAGGTCATCGCGCGCGAGCCGCTCCTCGTGGTCGAGGCGATGAAGATGGAGACGCCGCTCGTGTCGCCGTTCGACGCGACAGTGAAGGCCGTCCACGTCGCCGAGGGCGACCGCGTGACCGCCGGGCTCGTGCTGGTCGAACTGGAGGAATAGGAGCCCGCCGTAAGGTTTTCGAGCCGGCCCAGTCTCAGCTATGACGAGGGGGAGCCGTTGCGGTGGGCTCCCTCTCGTCGTCCAGGCGTCAGGCGCCGATGACGAGCCCGCCGTCCACCGCGAGATTCGCGCCGGTGACGTAGGACGCGGCGGGCGAGAGCAGGAAGGCGCAGGCGCGGGCGAACTCGTCGGTGCCGCCGTAGCGGCCCGCCGGGATGAGCGAGGCCATCGCGGCGCGCTCCTCCTCGACCGGGACTCCTTTCGCCTCCGCACGGGCGACGAGCACCGCCTCCCCACGCTCGGTGTCGAAGCGGCCCGGCGAGACCGCGTTCACGCGAACCTGCGGCGCAAGCGCACGGGCCAAAGCACCCACGAGCGCGGCGACGCCGGGACGCAGCACGTTCGACGCGTCCAGGCCTGGGATCGCCCGCCGCGTGGACGACGACGCGACGAACACGACCGACGCGTCGTCCGAGAACTTCGGCGTCGAGCGCCCGCACGAGCCGGATCGGCCCGGCGATGCAGAGCTCGAACGCGGTGTGCCACTGCTCGTCCGTCAGGTCGAGGATGCCGCCGGCCGGCGGGCCGCCCTGGTTCACGAGCGCGCCGTCGATGGAGCCGCCGAACTGCTCGTCCACCGCGCGCGCCACGACCTCGGCGCCCTCGGGCGAACCGAGATCGGCCGCGACCGACGACGCCTGCGAGCCGAGCGCCGCGACCGCCTCGGCCAGCGAGTCCTCCGAGCGCGCCACGAGCAGCACCCGGTTCCCTTCGCGGACGAGCTCGTCCGCGACCGCGCGGCCCAGGCCGCGGCTGCCGCCGCCGATCACGTAGGTCCGCATGGCGCGAGATCCTAGACGGGCGCAACCGCAGGCTCGGCCGCCTGGTAGCGGACGCGCGCCTGCGGCAGCGCGAACGTCAGCAGCCAGCCGAGCGCCGGCCCGATCGCCGTGATGAGGACGGCCGCCTCGATGCTCACGTCGTCCGCGACCGCGCCGAGCGAGATCGCCGCGATCCCGCCGAGGCCGATCGCCATCCCGATCGACAGACCCGAGGCGAGACCGACCCGGGAGGGCATGTACTCCTGCGCCATCACGAGGCTCACGCCGAACGTGCCGACGAGCGCCGCGCCGGAGATGACCAGCGCCACCACGCCCACCGGCCCGCCGACGACCGCGTAGATCGCGATCAGCGGCGCGGCGATCGCGTAGCTGACCCGCATCATCCGCCGGCGGCCGAAGCGGTCGGCGAGCGGCCCGCCGACGAGCGTTCCCACCGCGCCCGCGAGGAGGAAGGCGGAGAGGAGATGGATCCCGTACGCGTCGCTGTGCCCGCGCGAGATCTCGTACAGCGGGATGAACGTGAAGAGCCCCATGTGCGCGAGCGAGCGCAGGCCGACGACGCCGAGCAGGACGGCCATCCCGCGGCGCTGGCTCGGCTCGCGGCTCCCGCCGAAGCCGTGCTCGCTGACCGGCGCGAAGCTCGCGAGGTAGTCCCGGACGGAGAAGAGGATCACGCCGACGACGAGGCCGGGGATCGCGATCAGCAGGCCGCCCTTCTCGAGCCCGAGCCCGAGCGTGATGATCGTGAACGAGGCCAGGAGCGGGCCGAGCGCGAAGCCGATGTTGCCGCCGACCGAGAAGAAGGACATGCCGCTCGCCCGCCGGCCGCCGCTCACGTAGCTCGCGAACTTCGATCCCTCCGGGTGGTAGGCGGCGACGCCGAGGCCGGAGACGATCACGGCGAGCATCACCAGCAGGTACGTCGGCGCAACCGCGGCCGACGCCATCCCGACGCCCGCGATCGCCACGCCGGCAGGCAGAAGCCAGAGCGCGCCCCGCGCGTCCGACCACAGGCCGAAGAGCGGCTGGATGATCGACGACGCGAACGTCGCCGGCCAGAACGAGAGCCGCCGCCATCGTGTACGTGAGGCCGAACTCGTCCTTCAGGAACGGCAGCAGGGCGGGAAGCGCGCCCTGCGCCAGATCGGTGACGAGATGGCCCGAAGAAAGCGCCGTCATGGCACGGCGATCGACCCCGGCTTGCTCGTCCACGCGTCGGACACTACCGACGGAAACGCAGAAGCCCTCCGGAGAGGGCTTCCACTGGGAGAGAGTCGCTCGCGGGGAGGGGGGATGCGAGCGGAGAGGGTAGTACAGCGCGAATTGCGCATCGCCCTCATCGGCGCTCTACCTCCGCGCCTTTAGGGGCAATGCCTCAAACGGGGCGACGGCTAGCTAGGCTCCTCCCGCCATGGACGTCGCCGCCAGTTCCAGCTCCCTCGAGGACATCCAGGCCGACGTCCTCGTGGTCGCGGTTTCCGAGCCGGTCGCACTGGACGATCTCCACGGGCTCGACTCGCGCCTCGGCGGCCGCCTCGAACGGCTCCTCGCCGACGGCGAGCTGACCGGAAAGCGCGGGAAGCTGACGACGCTCCACCTCGACGGAGAGCTGGCCGCGAAGCGGCTGACCATCGCCGGGCTGGGCAAGAACGCGGACGCGGATGCCCTGCGCACGGCCGCCGCCGCGGTCGCCAAGGGACGCTCGAAGACCGTGGCGTGGTGGCTCGATTCCGCGGAGCAGGCCCGCGCGGTCGTCGACGGGCTGACGCTTGGGCCGCTACGACGCCGGCCGCTGGAAGACGGAGGCCGACAAGTCGCCGCCGCTCGAGACGCTCACGCTCTGCGGGCCGGGTGCAGCCGAGGCGCTCGAAGACGCGCAGCGCGTCGCCCTCGTCGCGGGCTGGCAAAACCGCGCGCGCGACCTCGTCAACGCCCCGCCGAACGCGCTCACGCCGCTCCGCCTGGCGGAAGTGGCCGCGGAGATCGAGGAGCGCTTCGAGCAGATCACCGCCGAGATCCTCGGCCCCGAGGAGATCGAGGCCGCCGGCATGGGCGCGTTCCTCTCGGTCTCGGCCGGGAGTCACAACCCGCCGCGCCTCATCACGCTGCACTACGAGCCCGAGACGCCCGTCGACCCGGAGTTCGTCCTCGGCATCGTCGGCAAGGGAATCACGTACGACTCGGGCGGCTACTCGCTCAAGCCGGCGTCGGCGCTCGAGGACATGAAGTCGGACATGGGCGGCGCCGCCGCGGCGCTCTCCGCGCTCGGCGCGATCGCCGAGCTCGAGCTGCCGGTGCGCGTCGTGGTCGTCGTGCCGGCGACCGAGAACATGCTCTCCGGCCACGCGACCCGCCCCGGCGACGTCGTCCGCGCCGCCGACGGGACGACGATCGAGATCAACAACACGGACGCCGAGGGCCGCCTCGTCCTCGCCGACGCGCTCCTCCACGCGCGCAGCGAGGGCGCCACGCACCTGCTCGACCTCGCCACCCTCACCGGGACGATCGAGGTCGCGCTCGGCAACTTCTACGCGGGCCTCTTCGCCAACGACGAGGCCTGGCGCGACCGGGTCGAGGCGGCGGCGAAGGCAAGCGGCGACCACGCCTGGCCGATGCCCGTCCATCCCGCGTACCAGCAGTACCTCGACTCCCCCATCGCCGACGTGAAGAACACGCCGACGGCCAAGCGCGGCGGCGCCACGATCGCAGCGCTCTTCCTCAAGCGGTTCGCGGGCGAGGGCCCGTGGGCGCACCTCGACATAGCGGGTACCGCGTTCCTCGAGAGCGGACGCGACTACTATCCCGCCGGCGCGACCGGCTACGGAGTCCGCCTCGTCGTCGAGCTCGCCACCGCCCTCCCCCCGACCGAATGAGCAACGGCCTCAGCTACGACCTCTCGGACGAGCACGAGCTGCTCCGCTCGACCGTGCGCGAGTTCGCCGAGGCGCAGGTCGCCCCGGTCGCCGAGGAGCTCGACCGCGAGCACCGCTTCCCGTACGAGATCGTCGAGGGGCTCGCCGAGCTCGGGCTCATGGGCGTCCCGATCCCGGAGGAGTACGGCGGCGCGGGCGCGGACACGCTCGCCTACGCGATCGCGATCGAGGAGCTGACGCGGATCGACTCCTCCGTGGCGATCACGGTCGCCGCGCACACCTCGCTCGGGACGATGCCGATCTTCCTGTTCGGCTCGGAGGAGCAGAAGCGCGAGTGGCTCCCCGACCTCGCTTCCGGGCGCCGGTTGGCCGCGTTTGGTCTGACCGAGCCGAGCGCGGGCTCCGACGCGGGCGCGACGCGCACGACCGCGGAGCTCAGGGATGGGACGTGGGTCGTGAACGGCTCGAAGATCTTCATCACGAACGCGGGCACGGACATCACGTGGGGCACGACGCTCACGGCAAAGACCGGCGCGGACGAGATCTCGAACATCGTCATGACGAACGGCACGCCGGGCTTCGAGATCTCGGCGCCGATGGAGAAGATCGGCTGGCGCGCCTCCGACACTCGCGAGCTCGCCTTCGCCGACGCGGCCGTGCCCGAGGGCAACCTGCTCGGCCCGCGCGGCGAGGGGTTCAGGCAGTTCCTCCAGATCCTCGACGGCGGCCGGATCTCGGTCGCGGCCATGGGCGTCGGCATCGCACAGGGCGCCTACGAGCAGGCGTTCACCTACGCGAAGCAGCGCGAGCAGTTCGGCAAGTCGATCTCGCGCTTCCAGGCGGTGCAGTTCGCACTCGCGGACATGGCGACGGAGATCGAGGCCGGCCGCCAGCTCGTCTACAAGGCCGCATGGCTGAAAGACCAGGGCCGCCCGTTCGCGACCGAGGCGGCGATGGCGAAGCTCTACACCGGGCTGCTGTCGAATCGCGTGGTCAACGACGCCCTTCAGATCCACGGCGGCTACGGCTACATGGACGAGTACGCGATCTCGCGCTTCTACCGCGACCAGAAGATCCTCGAGATCGGCGAGGGGACGAACGAAGTCCAGCGCATGGTCATTGCGAAGCAGCTCGGCCTCTAGCCCGCCCCGAGAACCCGCGCAGAACCGTCACGGAGCCGTCACAACATCGCGCCGATCAATCCCAAGTTGCAGACTGTTACTAAGTCCAAACCGCGAGAACCCTAGTGGCCATGCGGGATTTCGTTGTGGACAAGCGCTAGTAACAGACTGCAACTAGGTGTCACGCGCCGACCCGGCGCGCAGGCGTAGGATCGCGGAATCCAACACACGAAGGGGGAACCATGCCTCTCTACATGGACGTCCACAACGTCGAAGGCGGGGTGTCCGCGAGCGACGTGGCCGCGGCACACATGGCCGACCTGAAGGCGCAGGCTGCGCACGACGTCGACTACAAGCAGTACTGGGTCGACGAGCAGGCCGGGAAGATCTTCTGCCTAGTCGAGGCGCCGAATCCCGAGGCCGCGCACACCGTGCACCGTGAGGCGCACGGGCTCGTCGCCGACGAGATCTACGAGGTCGTTCAGGGCGACTGACCGGAGCTGTGGGGGCGCCCAATGCGGTGGGCGCCCGACGGCTCTAGCCGAGCCGCTCCGCCTGGTAGCCCCACTCCGTGAGCCGGGCGAGCACCTCGAGGCAGTGCTCCTCGTCGCGGGTCTGCATCGTGAGCTCGACGCCGGTCACGCCGAGCGTCGTCTCGGCCCCTTCGCGCTGGTGCTGGACGGCGATCAGGTTCACGTGCTCGCCGGCGATCTGCGTGAGGAGCGTCGCGAGCGCGCCCGGCCGGTCCGGCACGAGCGTGCGCACGACGAGGAAACGCCCCGCGCGCGAGAGGCTGTAGCGCGCGATCTCGATCAGCAGGCTCGCGTCGACGTTCCCGCCGGAGAGCAGCGCGGCCGCGCGGCCCGTGCCCTCGACCTTCCCCGCCAGGAGCGCTGCCAGCGAGGCCGCGCCGGCGCCCTCGACGACGAGCTTCGCCCGTTCGAGCAGGAGCACGATCGCATGCGCGATCTCCTCCTCCGTGACCGTGACGATCGCGTCGAGCTTCTCCGCCAGGATCGCGGACGTCAGCTCGCCCGGATGCTTGACCGCGATCCCGTCGGCGATCGTGTGGCCGATGATCGTCCCGCCGGCGAGCGGCGCGCACGCGGCGGCCTGCACGCCGACCAGCCGCACCGCGGGGCGTAGCTCCCGCAGCGCGATCGCGATCCCGGATGCGAGCCCGCCGCCGCCGACCGGCAGCACGGCGACCTCGGTGTCGGCCGGCAGCTGCTCGGCCAGCTCGAGCCCGACGGTGCCCTGGCCCGCGATCACGTCGGGATCCTCGAACGCGTGGATGAGCGTCGCGCCCTTGGCCGCGAGCGCGCGGCTCTCCTGGTCGGCCTCGTCGTAGCCCGCGCCGGTCATGATCACCTCGGCGCCGTAGCCGCGCGCCGCGTCGACCTTCGCCATCGGCGCGAACTCGGGGACGAAGATCGTGGCCGGGATCCCCGCCTTGCGCGCGGCCCACGCGACCGCCTGGCCGTGGTTGCCGGCGCTGGCCGCGACGACTCCGGCGCGCCTCTCCTCCGGGGACAGCCCCGCGATCTTCGCGACCGCGCCGCGGATCTTGAACGAGCCGGTGCGCTGGAGGTTCTCGGCCTTGAGGAGCACGGGGCGCCGCGCGAAGACGCCGAGCGTCTCGGACGAATGCACGGGCGTCACGCGGGCGAAGCCCTCGATCCGCATGCGTGCGGCCTGGATGTCAGCGAGCGTCGGGCCCATCGCCGTCCACGTGGAAGACCTTCACCAGTATCTCCTGCACCGCGCTCAGCGGGTCGAGCCGCCGGCTCTTCACCTCGTCGAGGAGCCGCTGCAACTCGGGATCTCCGGCGACCGCGAGCTCGAGATGCGTCTTCGCCCGCGCGCTCGCGACCGCGAACACCTCGCCGGCGAGCTTCTCGGCGCGGCGCTCGACCAGCAGGCCGTTGTCGGTGAGGTGCGCGCGATGCTCTTCGATCTTCTCCCAGAGCTCGTCGATGCCGCCGCCCGAGGTCGCCTCGGTGAGCACGATCGGCGGCTTCCAGTCGCGCTCGCGCTCGATCTGGAGGATGGAGCGCACCTCGGTCACCATCGTCCGCGCCGCGGGATGGTCGCGCTTGTTGACGACGATCACGTCGGGAATCTCCATGATCCCGGCCTTGAGCGCCTGAATCGCGTCGCCCGAGCCGGGCATGAGCGCGAGCACGGTCGTGTCGGCGAGACCCGTGATCTCGACCTCGCTCTGCCCGGTGCCGACCGTCTCGACATAGATCAGATCCTTTCCCGCAGCGTCGAGGATGAGCGCCGCCTGCAGCGTAGCCTCGGCCAGCCCGCCGAGATGCCCGCGCGTTCCCATCGAGCGGATGAAGACGTCGGGATCGAGGAAGTGGTCGGCGAGCCGGATGCGGTCGCCGAGCAGCGCGCCCGACGTGAACGGGCTGGACGGGTCGACCGAGATGACGCCGACCGTCTCCCCCAGCGCTCGGACATGCCGGACGAGCGCGCCGACGAGCGTGGACTTGCCGACGCCGGGCGGGCCGGTCATGCCGACGATGTACGCGCGGCCGGTATCCGAATACACGGCGGCGACGATCTCGGCCGCGAGCACGTCGCGGTCCTCGACCAGGCTGATCGCGCGGGCGAGCGCCCGGCGATCGCCGCTGCGGATGCCCTCGACGAGCGACTCGAGCGTCCACTCGGTGGGCATCAGGCGCGCTCCTGCACGACCACGGGGACGGCGGCCTCCGACCAGCCGCGAAGCATCGCGTAGCCCGTGATGGCGCCCGCGGCGCACAGGCCGGACGCGACCACCCAAACGGCCCGCGCGCCCCACTCGTTGATGAACGGCCCGGCCGCGATCATCCCGAGGCCGAGCACGAGGTAGCTCGCGCTCATGAGAACGGAGAACGCCCGTCCGCGCAGCGCATCGGGGGCGCCGCGCTGGACGAGCACGGCGTTGCAGACGACCGCCGCGCCGTTCCCGATCCCGGCACAGACTGCGAAGGCGGACGCGACCCAGACGTTCGGCGACAAGGCGGCGGCCAAGAGTCCGGCGGCCATGATCGCGATCGAGACGCCGTAGGGCCCGCGCGTGCCGCGCCGCTCGATGACGGCCCCCGCGCCGAGGCTCCCGATCACGAGCCCGGTCGCGCCCGCGGCGACGAGGAACCCGAAGCCGAAGTCGCCCGCGTTGAACACCGTCTTGGCCATGAACACCTCCCCCACGTTGATCCCTGCGTTCGCGAGCATGACGAGGCTCCAGGCGATCAGCACGGTGAAAAGCGGCCGCTCGTGGACGACCAGGCGCACGCCGGCGGCGAGATCGCGGAAGTGCCCGCGGCTCGGCTCACGGTCCTTCTCCTCGAGGCTCGTGTGGATGCGGAGGAGGAAGACCGCGGAGACGACGAAGCTGAGCGCGTTGATCGCGTACGCCGCGTCGGGGCTGGCCACAGCGACGACCGCGCCGCCGACGAGCGCGCCGATCGCCCACGTCAGGTTGTCGGCCGACTGGAGCAACGCGTTTGCGCGCGGTAGGCGGCTCGCCGGGACGAGGTTCGGCAGCCCGGCATAGGCCGCGGGCCGGAAGAAGCTCGTCGCCACCCCGGCGACGAAGGCGAGCCCCACGATCGCGAGCACGTTCGGCGCGAAGGGGATGAGGACGAAGACGATCGCCCGGGCGAGGTCGGCGGCGACGAGGATCCGCCGGCGCGAGAACCGATCGACGAGCGGGCCGATGAGAAACCCGGCCACGGCGAGCGGCAGGAACTCGGCGATGAGGAGCGCGCTCACCCAGCGCGCGTCGCCGTCGGTCATGTCGGTCACGTCCACGACGAGCGCGACGAACGCGAGCCACGTCCCGGCGCCCGAGGCGAGCGCGGCGTAGAAGAGCAGTCCGAAGTCGGGCGCCTCGCGCACCGGCGACAGCCGGGATGCGAGGGCCCGCAGCACTACAGCGCCGCCGCGCGCACGCGGCCGAACGCCTCGCCGAAGAACGCGTTCTCTTCGGCCGTTCCCACCGTGACGCGGATCGCCGTCGTCGCCCCGAACGGCGCCAGCGGCCGCACGATCACGCCCTCACGGAGCAGCGCGTCGAAGAGCGGCCCGACGTCCGCGCCGGTGTCCACGTAGAGGAAGTTCGCGACGGCCGGCTGGGCGATGCGCAGCCCGAGGCCCGTGCAGATCTCGACGAGCTGCTCGCGCCCCTCGGCGGTGATTGCGCGCCGTCGCGCGACCTCGGCGTCGTTTCCGAGGCTCGCGAGCGCGGCCGCCTGGGACATCTCGTTCAGGTCGAACGCGTTGCGGACCTTGCGGATCGCCGCGACCACGTCCGGCGAGCCCACGCCGTAGCCGACCCGCAGACCGGCGAGGCCGAACATCTTCGAGAACGTCCGCAGGCAGAAGACGCGCCGGCCGTCCCGCAGGAAGTACTCGACGATCCCGTCCGGGTAGTCCTCGGCCTCGACGAACTCGAAGTAGGCCTCGTCGAGGACCGTGAGCACATGCTCCGGGACGCGCTCGAAGTAGGCGTCCAGCGCGGCCCGGCCGACCATCGTGCCGGTCGGGTTGTTCGGGTTCGCGACGTAGACGATCTTCGTCCGCTCGGTGATCGCGGCGAGCAGCGCGTCGAGGTCGTAGGTGTCCTCGGCGAGCGGAACGCGGACCGCCGTCGCGCCCATCTTGACCGCATCGAGCACATAGCTCGGAAAGGAGGGCCAGCCGCACACGATCTCGTCCCCGGGATCGAGCGCGGCGAGCGAGAGGTACATGATCACGCCGTCCGCGCCCGCGGCGAGCGCCACGTTCTCCGGCTCGACGCCGTGCTTTTCCGCGAGCGCCTCGGTCAGACGGTAGGCGCCGCCGTCGGGGTAGCGGTTCAGATCGCCGATCGCGCGCTCGAGCGCCTCGACCGCGGCCGGAAAGGGGCCGAACTGCCCTTCGTTCGAGGCGAGCTTGACGACGCGGTCGAGCCCGAGCTCGCGCTGCACTTCCTCGACCGGCTTTCCGGGCTCGTACGGAACGAGCCCCGCAATCGCGGGCCGGAAGAGGTCGTCGGCCGCCATGACGCCGAACCTTAGACGCTGCCGATTGCGCAGGCGGAGCCTGCCGCCGGGGTCCGCGAACGAGCCCCGGCGGCAGCTGCGGAGATCAGTTGTGAAGCGTGCGGAGGGTGCCTACGCGGTTCGAGGCGGGAGTCCCGATCGCCTCGATCAGCAGCCAGCAGCCGTCGTCGTTCGTGTTCTTGCGGAACGCCTTGCCCTTCACGAGCGGCGGCTTGTACAGGAGCGTGTTGTCCCCGCCCGAGCTGCAGCGCAGCAACGACGTCTTGTTCGTCTTGATCGCGAGCCGCTGCCCCTTCTTGATCGGCAGGCTGACCGTGAACGACTCGATCTCGTACGGGTCGATGTCGTCGGCTTGGCCGTCGTAGAAGAGCTTGCGGCTCTCGGCCGTCACCTTGGCGTTGTACTTGTTGCCCGACTTCTGCACCGTGACGATCTGCGCCCAGAAGCTGCCCGGCGCGTTGGCGATGATCCGGATCCTGGTGATCTTCCCGTTCTTCGGCGACTTGTGGCCCGTGTTCGGGCGCCCGTAGGCCTCGTTCATGATCCACGTGCACTTCTGCGCGTGGTTGCCGTCGACGCAGTAGTGCCCGTTGCCGGCGTTCGACGGCTGCACGTCGCCGGCCAGCTTCGCGCCGAACTTGAACGGTGCCGCCTGGCTCGCTGCCGGAACGGCTGCGAACGCGGCCACGGCGACCGCGATCGCGACGAGACGCCGTCGTCTCGAGTTCCTGATTTGCATAGGTAGCCCCCTGAATCGTCGTTTCGCGGCATTCTCCGCCTGGTCACGGTCGGGATGCAACTACGCTTACCGGCATGGACGAAATCGGGCTGTTTCCGCTGCCGCTCGTGCTCATGCCGGGCGAGCAGCAGCCGCTCCACGTCTTCGAGCCGCGCTACCGCGAGCTGATCTCCGAGTGCATCGCGCGCGGCGAGGACTTCGGGCTCGTCTTCTCGGACGACGAAGGGATGCGCGACGTCGGCACCCGCGCCTCGGTCGTCGAGGTGGTCGAGCAGTTCGAGGACGGGCGCATGAACATCGTCGTCGAGGGCGGCGAGCGGTTCCGTATCGACAGCGTCGCCGAGGAGCGCGCGTTCGTGACCGCCGAGATCGACGAGATCTCCGACGAGGGCGACGAGCCCACCGCGGAGGAGCGGGTCGCCGCGCTCGAGGCCTACGACCGGGTCGTCAAGGCTGCCGACGCCGAGCTGGACGAGATCGACCCGGCCGGCGAGAGCCTCGCGTTCCAGATCGCGGCCCGCATCGACCTGGGCGCCGAGGTCAAGCAGGGGCTCCTCGAGAGCCGCTCGGAGCGCGAGCGGGTCGTCCGCCTGGCCGAGCTCCTGGATCACGCCGCCGAGGCCGTGGCGCGCGAACGAGAGATCCGCGGCCGCGCGTCCGGCAACGGCCGCGTCGAAGCGCTCTAGCTGCGCTACGGCGAACGCCGTGGACGGGCCGCCCGGCGGCCTCCCACGCGTAGTACGACGCGCTCGGGCCGAAGACCGGCTCGTACTCGACCACGCGGGGATTGCGGCCGACCTCCTTCGCGCGCTGGGCGTGGCGAAGCAGATTCGGGTCGTCGCGCATCTCCCACACGAGGATCAGGTGCGCCGCGGTCATGAACTCGGCCACGAATGTGCAGCCGTCCGCCGGGCACGGGAACGGATCGGTGCTGACGCAGTACCAGCCGGCGTGGTCGGTCTGGCCGTCGTCCGTCCACAGTTCCTCGTCGACGAGGAGGTCGGTTTCTTCGTCGATGAGGACGCCGACGTCGGGCTCGCTCATCCGATCTCCTTGGCCATGAGGATCACGTCGTGGAGATCGTCCCCGCGGCGGTAGTGCTTGACCCGCAGGCCCTCGCGGCGGTAGCCGAGCTCCTCGTAGAGCCCGATCGCGCCCTCGTTGTGGGGGAAGACGTGCAGCTCGATCTTGACCACGCCGGCGCCGCGCGCCCAGACCTCCGCGGCCAGCATCAGCACCCGGCCGACCCCGCGCCGGCGAAAGCCCTGCGCGACCATCAGGCCCAGGTCGGCGACGTGCCGGCTGGCCGGATGCGGGTCGCGCGTGATCGAGAGCCGGCCCGCGACCTTACCGTCCAGTTCGGCCACGAGCACGGTCGCATGTTTGGAGCGGCGGATCGCACGCAGGTAGCGGCGCTCGTCGCCCACGCTTCTCCAGTCCCCGTCCGTGACGAGCCAGCCCTCCGGCTCGGACCCGACGGCCTCGGCCAGCGCCACGAGCGCGGCCGCGTCCCCCGACGTCGCCTGGCGCACGTCGAGGCTCACACCACAGCTCCCGCGCCGCCGCGCCTCGGGTCGCCGGCGGCCTCGAGCTCGCCGTCGTCGCGCACGAGCACGGCCGACACGCCGCCGAAGAACACGTTGCCCGGGCCCCAGCGCACCACGTCGTAGCCGCGCGCCTCGAGCTCCGAGATCTCGGACTCGCCGATCCCGGACTCCACGTTCAGATCCTCGCCCTCCAGGTGGATGCGCGGCGCGGCGATCGCCTCCTCGACGCTCATGCCGTGGTCGACCACGTTCACGACCGTCTGGAGGATCGCGCCCCGCAGCCGCGCCGAGCCGGCCGAGCCGAGCACGAGGTGCGGCTCGCCGCCGCGCAGGACGATCGACGGCGCCATCATGCTCGCCAGCCGCAGTCCCGGCTCCGCCGTGGAGGAGAGCGCCTGGAGGTCGCTCTCGCCGAGCATGTTGTTCAGGTGGATCCCGGTGCCGGGGACGACGAAGCCCGAGCCGGCGCCCGTGGAGGCCGACAGCGACGCCGCGTTGCCCTCGTCGTCGATGACGCTCACATGGGTCGTGGAGGGAAGGCCGGGCGGCTCGGTCTCGACGGCGCCGCGTTGGCGCGCGCGCACCGCCGCAGCGACCACCGTGCGGTCGGCGAGCATTCGCTCGGTCAGCCCGCCGGCGCGCAGCTCGGCGATGAACGATCCACCGCGGGCACGGGTCGTTTCGCGCATGACCTCCGCGATGCGGGCGATCTGCGCGGCCGAGCCGGGCGTCCCGCACGGCCCGAGCAGATCGAGGATCCTCAGCGCGAAGGCGATCAGCACGCCTCCGACCGAGCAGGGCGGGCACGTGACGAACTCGGTGTCCCGGAAGGCGACGCGGACGGGCGCGGAGCGCAGCGGCCGGTAGGTGGTCAGATCCTTGGCCGTGAGCGCCCCACCGCCTTCGGCGACGCAGCGGAGCATCTCCTTGGCCAGGTCGCCGCGGTAGAACGCGTCGGCGCCCTCGCGCGCGAGCAGCTCGAGCGTGCCGGCCAGGTCGCCCATCGCGGGCGCCTCGCCGACCTCGAGCGGCCGTTCGTCGCCGTAGATCCGCCTGCCTTCCTCGTCGAGGCGCAGAATCGGGTCGAGGATGACGTGCAGCCGCGCATGGGCCTCGCCGATCGGCACCCCGTCGCGCGCGGCCTCGATCGCCGGCGGGAAGAGCTCGCGCCAGGGAAGCCGGCCGTGCACGCGGTGCGCTTCCGACAGTCCGGCGATCGTGCCGGGGACGGCGCACGAGGGCGCGCCGACGAAGTACGGCACCACGGTTCCCTTGTCGAATTCGATGTCGACCGTCGGCATCTCGGCCGCCTCGCCGTTGAACCCGAGGCCCGGCTGCGCAACGAAGAAATCGAGCGCCTCGATCTCGCCCGAGGCGGTACGGGTGAGCATGAAGCCTCCACCGCCCGGGCCGGTCAGCGTGCTCTCGGCTGCCCAGGACGTCAGGGTCGCGGCCACGCACGCGTCGACGGCGTTTCCGCCCTCGGCGAGGATGCGCGCGCCGGCGGCCGCGGTCAGCGGGTGTCCTGCGGCGACTGCGCCCCGCACGCGCCCGGTCCTTAGAGGTCGCGGAGGAAGCTCGGGGTGTCGAGCTCTTCGTCGTCCGTAGGCGGCGGCGGTTCGACGCTGCGCGGCGAGTCGATGACGTTCGTGATCGCCCGGCGCTTGCCCTTGCCGATGCCGGTCGCGACGACGGTGACCCAGACCTGGCCGGCGAGCCGCTCGTCGATGGTCGCGCCGAAGATGATGTTCGTCTCCTCGGTCGCGGCCGCGCGGATCGTCTCGGCCGCCTCGTTCACCTCGATGAGCGTCAGGTCCTGGCCGCCTGCGATGGAGAGCAGGATGCCGCGCGCCCCGACGATCTCGGTGTCGATGAGCGGCGAGCGCAGCGCGCGCTCGGCGGCCTCGCGGCCACGGTTCTCCCCGGTGGAGAAGCCGATGCCCATGAGGGCGGTTCCGGCGTCGCTCATGATCGTCCGCACGTCGGCGAAGTCGAGGTTGATGAGGCCCGGCGTCGTGATGAGGTCGCAGATCCCCTGGACGCCCTGGCGGAGCACGTCGTCGGCGACGCGGAACGCCTCGAGCATCGACGTCGACTGGTCGAGCACCTCGAGCAGCCGGTCGTTCGGGATGACGATGACCGTGTCGCAGTTCGCGCGAAGCTCGTCGACGCCCTTCTGCGCCTGCTCGCGGCGGCGCGTGCCCTCGAACTTGAACGGCATCGTCACGATGCCGACGGTGAGCGCACCCAACTCGCGGGCGATTCGCGCAACCACGGGCGCCGAGCCCGTGCCGGTGCCGCCGCCCTCGCCGGCGGTGATGAAGACCATGTCGGAGCCGCGCAGGACGTGCTTGATCTGGTCGTACGCGTCCTCGGCGGCCTGGCGTCCGACGTCGGGGTCAGCCCCGGAGCCGAGGCCCTGGGTCAGCTCGCGCCCGATGTGGAGCTTGATCGGCGCCTCGCAGCCGCGAAGCTGCTGAATGTCGGTGTTGACCGCGACGAACTCGACCTGGGAGATCCCGGCCTCGATCATCCGGTTCACCCCGTTCAGGCCGCCGCCTCCGACGCCCACGACGCGGATCACGGCCAGGTAGGCCGCGGACTCCGGGCGGGGCGTGTGCCGCAGGCGCGGCGCCGGGTCGACGAAGCGCGCAGCGGGAATCTCGGCCGGCGCTTCGGGCTCGGGAATCTCGGGCAGCGCTGCGGGAGCCGCAGCGGCCGCGTTCGGATACGGCACCGGGACGGGCTCGGGCGCCGACTCGGGCTTGCGCTCCTCAGCCGTCTCCGACTTCGTCGGCGCCTTGCGCTCCGCGGGGAGCGCCGAGGCCTCGGCGATCGTCATCTCGTTGGGACCGACGTGCTCGACGGTCGGCGCGTCGGAGGGCGCTGCGCCCTCGTCGCGCTCGCGCTCGGCCTGCCGCTGCGCGGCTTCCGTGGCGCGGAACAGTTCGGCCAGGGGGCCCTCACGCATGCTGGCGCGCCCGCGGTTTCGAGCCATTGAGCACCTCCTTCGCGAGCTGGCGATAGGCGTCTGCAGCCTGCCCGCTCGGGTCGTACTTGAGGATGGACTCGCCCTGGACGGGCGCCTCGGCGTAGCGGATCGTCTTCTTGATCCGCGTCTCGAAGACGAGGTGACCGAAGTTCTCCTTCAGCATCTCCACGGCCTCGCGCGCGTGAAGCGTTCGCGAGTCGAACATCGTCGGGAGGATCCCGCGGATCTCGACCGTGGGGTTCAGGTTCTCGCGGATCATCGTGAGCGTCCCCTCGAGCTGGACGAGGCCGCGCAGCGACAGGTACTCGCACTGGACGGGGACGATGACGCCGTCCGCAGCGGTCAGGGCGTTGATCGTGAGCAGCCCGAGCGACGGCGGCGTATCGATCAGGATGTAGTCGTACTTCGAGCGCATCGGGAGCAGCGCCTTCTGCAGGGCGCGCTCGCGTCCGATCATGCTCGACAGCGCGAGCTCCGCGCCGGCGAGGTCGATCGAGCTGACCGCCACGTCGATCTCCGCGTGCTGGATCACTTCCTCGATCGGAAGCTGGTGGACGAGCACGTCGAACATCGAGCGCTCGACCGTGTCCGGATCCATGCCCTGGGACATGGTCAGGTTTCCCTGCGGATCGAGGTCGACGGTGAGCACGCTGAACCCGAGCTCGTTCATCGCGGCTGCGAGGTTCACCGTGGTCGTGGTCTTCGCCACGCCGCCTTTTTGGTTCGCCAAGGCGATGACCTGTCCCAAAGATGCTCCTTGTGAGGATTGCGTTCGAGCGCGCGAACGCGTTTTAGAGAGGAGGCTCACAGGCCTTCCATTCGTTTGAAGGTAGCACAATCCTTCTGAGATTCAGGGTAGCGCAAATTGCGGAAATTTCCCTTGGGAACACTCCCGGAGAAATACCTGGAAATCGTGCGCTTCTTACGCTCGGGACCTAGGCGGCGTCGTGCGACGAATCCGCGGCGTCTTTCGGCTCCACGGGCTCCGGGTGGCGCTGCGCCAGGACGGCCTCGGCCTCCGCGAGCAGCTTGCGCACCTCGCCGAGCAGGACGACACGGTCGGTCTTTCCGCGCAGCCCGTCGATGCGCTGCAGCTGCTCCTCCACACGGGGGTCGTCTTCCACCCTGGAAACGGTAGGCGACGAAACCGCACGGAGGTGCGACCGACTGCGCCGAGTTTCAGACGGCATCGTGCGGAAGCTCCCTCGCCGCGCGGCAGGTTCTGCGGGCCATGTAGCCGGCGAACAGCGTGAGGGCGATCGCGACGCCCGTCGCGGCCCACAGCCGGCCGGCGGCGTTGAAGAGGCAGAGGATGATTCCGAGGAAGACCGCGACGCGGAACGCAAGGCAGCGGCGGCGAACGAGCTTCGCGCTCATCCCGCCGCGACGACGCGGGCGGCGATCGGCCGCGAGCGCGGTCGAAGGCCGAGCAGCATCTCGTCGAGCGCGGCGACGAGCCCGGGCCGTGAGTCGTGGAGCAGCGCCTCGACGAGCGCGCGGCGCACGGCCTCCTCGGCGCGGGCGCCGGGGCCGTCTCCGTCGAGGAGCGCGCGGAGGGCGATGAGCAGCTCGGTGCGCTCGCGTCCGTTCTCGCCGAGCAGGACGGAGGCGCGCATCGCGGCGGCCCACGCTCCCTCGTCGCCGCCGAGCAGCGATTCGAGGGCCTCGCGCAGCTCGTCGGCGCGGGCGGGGCCGGTGTGGAAGAGGGCGAGCTCCCAGCGGTCGAGCGCCTCGAGCGCCTCGGGATCCGCTCCGGCGGCCATGCGCTCGATCAGGCCGGAGACGAGCTGGGCGCGGAACGGGTCGAGCCGGGTCGGCTCCCCGGTCGGGATCTGAGCGGCGAGCGGCGGCGCGGGACGGATGTCGTACGCGCGTCCGTCCAGCCGTTCGAAGACGACGGGCCCGGCGGAGATCGCGCCGGAGGTGGCGAGGCGAAGAGCGGTGATGGCCCGGCCGAACTCGCCGGGCGTGTCGGGCACCTCGGCGGCCGTGCCGGGAAGGTCGAGCGAAAGCTCGAGGACGAGCGTGCGGTCGACCTCGCGGCCGAAGTCGCGCGGCACGAGCCGCTGCGCCTCGGGCCAGACGGCGGTCAGCTCGCCGCCGAGCGCCGGGCGAACCCGCAGTCCGCGGCCGAGCTCGATCGTCCCGCCGGCGGACAGGCCGACGAGCGGAGCGAGTCCCACGTACGCGCGCGTGGCGCCGAAGAGCGAGCGCTCGAGCTCCGCGTAGGCGCGCTCGAAGCCCTCGTCGTCCCAGTCGAACCCGCCGCAGGCCTCGGCCGTGCGGATGAGGAGCGGGATGAGAACGATGCGGCGCAGGGCGTCGTCCTCCCCGATGCGCTCGCCGGCGTGGGCGCGCGCGAAGATTCCTGCGGCCGGTTCGTCACGCAAGGCGACGAGCGCGTCATGCGCGTCCTCGCGGTGCGAGATGCGGTCGGCGCGCTCCTCGACGAACTGCCCGACGAGCGGGCGGTACTCGTAGAGCGTCGGCCGGTTGGGCGCGGCGTGCTCGGCCAGGGAGACGGGAACGTCGGCGCCGGAGTCGATCTCGGCGCCCAGCTCGAAGAACGCGCCGAGGCAGAACGCACGCAGCGTGCGATGGAGGGAAGGCGAGCGAGGGATGGGCGTTGCCACGAGGGGACCCGATACGCCTCGGCCGTGCGCCTTCCTGCTTGACGGCGACTACCGGAACGGCGGCCCCGGCTGGCAGCTCGGGCACCAGTACGCGAGGCGGGCGTCGTCGCCCTGCGGCCACGACTCGACCTTCGTCCCGCAGTCGGGACACGGACGGCCGGCTCCGCGGTAGACCGTTCTCGGCTTGCGGCCCTGCATCGCCGCGCTCGTCTCGGCCAGGACGCGCCGGAGCGCCTCGTCGTCGACATCGCGCAGCCGCAGCCACGGCGAGAGGCGCGCGCGGTGGAGGCCCTCGGCCTTCCACTTGTTCCCGATCCCCGCGGCCAGGCGCTGGTCGAGCAGGGCGTCGCCGAGCTCACGGGCCTGATCCGTGGCGCGGAAGCGGACGACCATTCCGTCGAGGTCGGGCGGGTCGTGCATGACGTCGGGGCCGAGCCGCTGGATTCGCGCGCGACCGCGCGTCAGCTCAAGTACGGGCCCGTGCCAGAGCACCGCCTGGAGCTCGCGTCCGCGCAGCACGAGCCACGGCGCGCGCGAGGTCGGACGCCCCGCGGGCTGGACGCCCCAGCGGCCCTTCATCCGCAGGTGGCTGCGCAGGACGAGGTTCCCGTCGAAGGTGAGGAGCAGGTTCTTCCCGACCGCCTCGACGCGCTCGAGCCGGCGCCCGTCGATCCGCTCGGCGACGCCGAGGAGCTGCGCGCGCGGGTTCGGCGACTCGGCCGCGACGACGTCCCCGACGAGCGGCTGGAGCCGGGCCGCGGCGCGATGGAGCGCGTCTCCCTCGGGCACGACTAGGCCCGCAGGACGGCGCGGCGCGGGCCGGCGACGAAGCCGGCCTCGAGGAGCAGCGCCATGACGGACGACTCCGCGACCGCCTCGCTGTCGAACCGCTCGACGGCCAGGCGCTTCACGCCCGTGTGCCGCGCGCGTGGGCCACGAGCGCGGCCAGCGCCGGTCGCAGCCAGGCATCCTCGGGTTCCCGCAGCGGGACGAGCGAGCGTCCGCCGCGCTCGACGAACAGCGCCGCCTCGCCGCCGAGCGTGACCACGAGCGCACCGGCCACGCGGGCGGCTCGCCCGTCGGCGCGCTTCGGCCACGGGATCGCGGCGCCGTACGGCTGCGCGGGGTCGGCCGCGGCGAGGACGAGCGCTCCGTCCGGATCGGCCTCCTCGCGGAGCCGCTCGACCGCGCCGGGCAGCGCGAACTGCGCGCCGCCGAGTCCCTCGACGAAGTAGCCGCGGCGACAAGTCCCCAACGTCTCCAGCTTGCGCAGCTCCTGGTAGACGCGGCTGTACCCGCCGGGGACGCCCTCGGCCCGCACGCCGTCGCGGGTCACGATCCCCTGGCGTTCGAGGAGCAGCTCGGCGAGCGCACGTGGATCGGGCTCGCCCGGCGAAGAGCGGCGCCGTCGCCGACCAGCGTCCCTGCGTCGCCGTGATCGCGTTGGCCCGGGAACGGGAGAACCGCCGCGGCCGCCGTTCGGGCCGCGGCGTCTCGAACCGGCGGCTCGCACGAAGCGGCGTCCAGGCGTCGTTCGACACCTCGCCGGCCCAGACGAGATCCCACAGGGCGGGCAGCGCCGTCTCGGCTTCGAGGCCGGTCTCGGCGAGCAGGTCGTACCAGAAGAGCGCGCCGCGGCCCAGCGCAGCGCGGATCGCCGCGTGCGCCGCGTCCTCGGGCGGCGGCAGCGCACCGGGGCGGCCGAGTGCAGGAGCGTCCTCGCGGAAGTAGATCGCGACCCGTTCGAGCCCGGCGCCGACCCAGACGACTTCGCCGGATGCGCAGAGCTGGTCGAGCTGCGCGGCCTGGTAGTTCGGCACGCGGCGCGGCAGAACGTCGGATTCCCACAGCGACGCCGGCAGCGAGAGTCCCTGGAGCGGAACGAGCGCCTCGCGCAGCGTCGCGCGGCGGTCGAGCCCCTGCCACGCCGGGAGGAACCGCGCCAGCGCCTCGCGTCCCGCGGGCTCGACCTGGCGGCGCAGGCGCGCGAGCGAAGCGCGCCGCAGGCGACGCAGAACATCGGGATCGCACCACTCGCGCTCGGTGCCGCCGGGCCGGAGTTCTCCGCGCACGAGCCGGTCCTCGGCCTCGAGCCGCGCAAGCCCTTCCTCGGCGGCCGGCCCGAACCGCGCCACCGCCTCGGCGGTCGTGAACGGCCCGCGGCCGCGGGCAAAGCGGACGAGCAGGAAGCCGAGCGGATCCTCCCCGCTCTCGAGGAACGCCTCGGGGAGACCGGCCGGCGGCATCGCGCCGACGGCGTCGCGGTAGCGGCCGGCGTCCTCGGCGGCGATCAGGCGCTCCTCGCCGGCGATGCGGATGCGTCACGACGCGGCGCTCGGCCGAGCAGCGGCTCGGCCAGCGCCTCGTCGAACTCGCCGGGGAGCAGGTCGCCGCGGCGCAGCAGGTGGTCGTGCAGCCCGTCGGGCGTGCGCGGGTCGCCGCGCAGCTCCTCCTCGACCTGCGCCACCGCGTCGGCGTCGAGCAGGTCGCGCAGCTCCTCCTGGCCGAGCAGCTCGCGGATCAGGTCGCGGTCGAGCGCGAGCGCCTGCGCGCGGCGCTCGGCGAGCGGCGTGTCGTCCTCGTACATGTAGGTCGCGACGTAGTCGAAGAGGAGCGACGAGGCGTACGGCGAGGCGGTGGCCGTCTCGACCGAGACGAGATCGACGCGCCGCGCCTGGAGATCGCCGAGCAGCTTCCGCAGCGCCGGGAGGTCGAAGACGTCCTGGAGGCACTCGCGCACGGTCTCGAGCACGACCGGGAAGTCCGGGTAGCGGCGCGCGACCTGTAGGAGCGCCTGCGCCTTCAGCCGCTGCTGCCAGAGCGGCGTCCGCTCGCCGGGCCTGCGTCGCGGGATGAGCAGCGCGCGGCCGGCGTTCTCGCGGAAGCGCGCGCCGAAGAGCGCCGTCTGGCCGAGCTCCGCGAGCACCAGCTCCTCGAGCTCGCGCGGCTCGATCACGAGATCCTCGATCGGCGGCGGGCTGTCCGCGTCGGGCAGGTGGAGCGCGATCCCGTCGTCCGACCAGATCGAGCCGACCTCGAGCCCGAGCGACTCGCGCAGCCGCGCCGCGAGCGCGAGCGACCACGGCGCGTGCACACGGGCGCCGAACGGCGTCAGCACGCAGACCCGCCAGTCGCCGATCTCGTCGCGGAAGCGCTCGACCACGATCGAGCGATCCGACGGGACGACGCCGGTCGCCTCCTCCTGCTCGCGGAGGAAGACCATCAGGTTCCGCGCGGCCAGCTCGTCGAGCGAGTGGTCGGCGCGCAGCCGCTCGGTCGCCTTCTCGTCGTCGAGCGCGACCAGCTCGCGTGCGGTGCGGCCGATCGCCTCGCCCAGCTCGTACGGCCGCCCCACGCTCTCGCCCTTCCAGAACGGCACCGACCCGGGAATCCCCGGCGCCGGGGAGACGAGCACGCGGTCGCGCGTGATCTCCTCGATCCGCCACGACGACGCGCCGAGCAGGAACATCTGGCCCTCGCGCGCCTCGTAGACCATCTCCTCGTCGAGCTCGCCGACGCGCCCGCCGCCGTCCACGAGGTAGACGCCGAAGAGGCCGCGGTCGGGGATCGTGCCCGCGTTCGTCACCGCGAGCCGGCGCGCGCCCTCGCGCCCGCGGACGAGCCCGGCGGTGCGATCCCAGGTGATGCGCGGCCGCAGCTCGGCGAACTCCTCGGACGGGTAGCGGCCCGCGAGCATGTCGAGCACGTTCTCCAGCTGCACGCGGGAGAGATCGCGGAACGGATAGGCGCCGCGCACGAGGTCGTGGAGCTCGTCGACGGAGATCTCCTCCTGCGCCGAGATCGCGACGATCTGCTGCGCGAGCACGTCGAGCGGATTGCTGGGGATGCGCGTCTCCTCGATCGCGCCCTCGCGCATGCGGCCGGCGACGACCGCGCACTCGAGCAGGTCGGCGCGGAACTTGGGGAAGATGCGGCCCTTCGACGGCTCGTCCAGCCGGTGCCCGGCGCGGCCGACCCGCTGGAGCCCGGCCGCGACCGACTTCGGCGACTCGACCTGGACGACGAGGTCGACCGCGCCCATGTCGATCCCGAGCTCGAGGGACGAGGTCGCGACGAGGCACGGGATCGAGCCGCGCTTCAGCAGCTCCTCGACCTCGATCCGCTGCTCGCGCGCGAGCGAGCCGTGGTGGGCGCGGGCGATCTCGCGCTCCGCCAGCTCGTTCAGCCGCAGCGCGAGCCGTTCGGCGAGCCGGCGGTTGTTGACGAACACGATCGTCGAGCGGTGCGCCTCGACCAGCTCGAGCAGCGCGGGGTAGATCGACGGCCAGATCGAGCGGCCGCTCCGTCGGCGGTCGCCGGGCCCGGCTCGCGCATGTCCTCGAGCGGGACGACGACCTCGAGATCGAGCTCCTTGCGACGAGCCCGCGTCGACGAGCTCGATCTCGCGCCCGCCCGAGACGAAGCGGCCGATCTCCTCCAGCGGACGCTGCGTCGCCGAGAGCCCGATCCGCTGGAACGGCCGGTCGATGAGCCGCTCGAGCCGCTCGAGCGAGAGCGCCAGGTGCGCGCCGCGCTTCGTCCCGGCGACCGCGTGCACCTCGTCGACGATCACCGTCTCGACGGTCGTGAGCATCGACTTCGCCTGCGAGGTGAGGATGAGGTAGAGCGACTCGGGCGTCGTGATGAGGATGTCCGGCGGGTTGCGCTGCATCGCGCGCGCGCTCGCATCGGCGGCGTGTCGCCCGTGCGCACGGCGACCGAGAGCTTGGAGCCGATCCCGGCGAGCGGCCCGCGCAGGTTGCGCTCGACGTCGTAGTTGAGCGCCTTCAGCGGGCTGACGTAGAGGACCTGCGTCCCCTTCCCGGGCTTGGCGCGGTCGAGCGCGAAGAGGAACGCGGCGAGCGTCTTCCCCGAGCCGGTCGGCGCCTGGATCAGCGTGTGCGAGCCCGAGGCGATCGCCGGCCAGCCGCGCTCCTGCGCCGGCGTCGGCGCGTCGAACGTCCCGCTCGAACCAGCTCGCGCACGGCCGGGCTGAAGGCGCGAGCGCGCTCACCGCCAGCGTACCCCTGGCGACGGCTGCGAGCGCGCCGCCTGCCCTCGGGGCACCCCGCCCACCACCCGCTTTCGAGCCTACGCGAAAGCCCGGTGGCGCGCGGATCGTGCCGAGCGTCACGAGCGTGCCGAGTCCTGGAACGGACCGCGCTAGAATCGGAGTGGCGACGACCCGGCCGACCCACCTCCACTTCACCGGCGACGACGAGGCCGACCGCTTCCTCGCCGAGGAGCCGCTGGCGCTGCTCGTCGGGTTCGTGCTCGACCAGCAGGTGACCGTGCAGAAGGCGTTCTCCGGGCCGCTCGAGATCAGGCGGCGGCTCGGCACGTTCGACGCCGGGAAGATCGCCGCGACCGACCCGGCGAAGCTCGAGGAGGTCTTCCGCGAGAAGCCCGCGATCCACCGCTTCCCCGGCGCGATGGCGAAGCGCGTGCAGGATCTCTGCGCGGCGATCGTGGACGACTACGACGGCCGGGCCGAGCGCGTCTGGACGGAGGCGGCCGACGGCGCCGACCTGAAGAAGCGGCTGCTCGCCCTCCCGAGCATCGGCGAGATGAAGGCGAAGACGCTGATCGCCGTCATCGGCAAGCGGCTCGACGCTGCGCCGCCCGGCTGGGAGAAGGTCGCGCCCGAGCACATGACGCTCGGCGACGTCGACTCGGACGAGGCGCTCGCGGACTACCAGGCGAAGAAGCGCGCCCACAAGGCCGCGATGCGCGCGGCCAAGACGTAGAGCCCGGCGCTCGCGGCGACCGCCTGGGGACGAACCGGCACGAAATCGGCACGGTTCCGCGCGCAAGTCGTGCGCAGGCCCGCGGTACGCTCGAAGCGGAGGTGGTGAGCGCACTCCCCACCCTGGGTGGGCGCGCGCGCGTGAGTAACCCGTACCGCCCGCGCGGCAGCCCCGAACCGCCCGCCGGCAGCCTCGAAACCGCCCGTCGGGAGCTGCCGCGCGACCCGGAAGAAACGGGGCGGCCCTCCCGAAGAAGGGCCGCCCCGCGGTTCAGTCGCTTACTTGAACTGGATCGTCAGCGTGTTCACGGACCCGTCGTCCAGGGTCAGCGTGAACTTCCGGCACGTGTTCTTCCAGCCGGACTGCGTCTTCCAGTTGTACGTGTACGTCCCGCCCGAGTAGCTGAGCGAGCCCGTGGTCGCCGACTGGGAGCCGATCGCCGCGCCGCTCGAGCAGTTGACCTGCCCGGAGGTCGGCGAGCCGGCGGCCAGCACGTCGAGTCCGCGGTTCCCGCCGAGCTTGAACTTGATCGCCAAGTCCTTGCCGGCGTCGCCCTTGGACGGAGGCGAGCTCCACGAGAACGGCCAGACGACGTTGTAGCTCGCCGTCAGGCTGCTCGTGTTGCCCGCGTTGTCGGCCGCGTTCACCGTGTACGTCTTCGGCCCGATCGTGGACGTGTCCACCGTGGCCGGGCCCGTGCAGCTCGCGACGCCCGACGCGATGTCGGTGCACGAGTAGTCGGGCGTGACCGAGGCGCCGAGCATGTACGTGCCGCCCGACGTCGGTGAGCTGATCGAGATGTTCGGACCCGCCCCGTCGATCGTGAAGCTCTTCGTCCTCACGGGTTCGACGTTGCCGGCGTTGTCGGTCGCGTGGAACTGCACCGTGTGCGAGCCGTTGCCCGAAACCGGGAACGGGCCGCTGTAGGTCGTCCACGAGCCGCCGTCGAGCAGGTACTCGATCGACGCCACGCCCGATCCGCCCACGTTGTCGGTGGCGGAGAGGGTCACGGTCGTCGGGTTCGAGTAGAAGCCCGTGATCGTGGACGGCGTCAGCGTCGCCTTCGAGGACGGTGCGTATCCGTCGCTCGTGAAGGTCAGCGTCTTCGTCGTCTCGATCAGCCCGGTCAGGTCGACCGCGCGGTAGGTGACCGTGTGCGGCCCGCTCGTCGCGATCGGGAACGGCCCCGTGTACGAGCGCGTGCCCGAGCCGTCCACCGTGTACTGGATCGCGATCGCTCCCGAGCCGAGGCCGTCGTTGGCCGTGAGCGTCACGGTCGTCGGCGCCCGGTAGAACCCGCCCAGCGGTGGCGGTGCGAGCGCTGCGGTCGTGGTCGGCGCGTTGCCGTCCACGTTGAACGCGAGCGACTTCGTCGCCTCGACGTGGCCGAGGTTGTCGGTCGCGCGGTACTCGAGGAGCCGCGCGCCGTCACCGGTGACCACGAACGGGCCGGAGTACGTGACGAACGCTCCGCCGTCGAGGCGGTACTCGAT
Organism: uncultured Actinomycetes bacterium; assembly: GCA_963760815.1. Lineage (GTDB taxonomy): Bacteria > Actinomycetota > Thermoleophilia > Gaiellales > Gaiellaceae > CAVRUF01. Next base: position 702,005 of record CAVXEJ010000004.1, on the reverse strand, counting down.
CTTCTGGATGCCGGAGCCGCCGCTGTCCGTGGCCGTGATGGTCACGGTCGGGTTGCGCCACCAGCCGAGGTTGAACGTGCCCGAGAGCACCGCGTTGGACGTCGGTGCGGTCGTGTCCACGGTGAACGTCGCCGTGGACGTGGCCTCCTCGTTCCCCGCGCGATCCGTCGCCCGTGCCGACAGCGTGTAGCTGCCGTCGCCCGGGAAGTTGGAGAACGCGAAGTCGTCCGACCAGCTCGCGGAGCCGTCGGCGGAGATGAACACCTGGGACGCGCTCGAGAAGCTCGAGCCGTTCCAGTACATCCCCGTCGAGTTGCGCCGCATGCTCCACCGGACGGACGCGGGGCCGGAGCGGTCGTCCGCGGCGGTGCCGCAGATGTCGCCCGCCGGGGTCCCGCAACCGGCTGCCCACGGCCCGGCGTTGTAGAAGCGCCGTTGGCCGGGAAGCCGACCGTGGAGGTCGGGTTGACGTTGTCGATCGTGAACGTCGCCGAGCGTCGGCGTGAGCTGCTCGCCGCCGCCTCCGTCCACGGTCTTCGCGCGGACGACGTAGTTGCCGTCGGCCGGGAACTGGCGACGACGCGAAGGCGAACGACCACGAGGTCGTGCCGACAGCATCGGCGTAGACCGGCGTCGCGCTCGCGAACGCCGTGCCGTCCCACCAGGAGCCGGAACTCGATGCCTGCTGGACGGCGACCTGGACCTTGGTGATCGCCGGGCCGGAGCCGTTCGAGGCGGTCCCGCAGAAGTCGCCGCCGGCGGTGGAGCAGCCCGCGTCGAAGTTCGCGTTCGAGTACGCCCCGCCGTTCGCCGGGAAGTCGACCGTCGAGCTCGCCTCGTCGGTCAGGTTCGACCACAGGGCCGCCTGGCCGATCAGCGTCCATTCACGCTCGGCGTCCTGCCGCGAGAACGGGTTCGCCGAGTAGCCGACGTAGCGGCTGTTCGCCGTGGTGTTCCCGTGGACGACGACCGGTGCGGCGTTGGAGGTCGCCGCGCGGTTTCGCCACAGGCCCGCGACGAAGCCGGGCGACGGGCCGTTCGGCGCCGTGCCGATCATGTTCGCGTTGTTGCGTCCGTCGATGACGGCGCCCGCAGGCGTCGCCGTGAAGTAGGTCACGTTCGACGGCATGAACAGGTAGTCCGTCGCCCCGAAGCCACTCGTGATCGGGCTGTTCGCCCCGCCGACGTTGTCCCAGGTCGTGATGCCGCCGCCCGCGCCCGAGCTCGTCAGCGTGAACGGGCTCGTAACGAGGGCCGGCACCGCGCCGGTGAGGAACGTGAAGTTCGTCGCCGACACGGCGGTGCCGAGGTAGCCGCCGCCGCGGGCGAAGAACGCGTTCAACCGCGCCCGTGTCTGCGTCGTCACGGTGCCCCCGCCGGAGGCCGCGAGGCCCGCCGTCGGATTGTTGTAGGTGAAGGTCGTCCCCGTGGGAACGGTCGCGACGACGAACGTGCCGTTGTAGTCGGCCACGCCGACGCCCGCGATCGTCACGGTCGCGCCGGGCTGGAGGTTGTGGGCCGCGGTCGTCGTGATCGTGACCGTGTTGCCCACCTCGGTCGCGCCGGTGGCCGTGATCGTGCTTCCGGTGCCCGGGAACGCCTGGCCCGTGTTGTAGATGATGTCGATCCCCGCGAGCGGATCGTTCGCGGCGTTCTGGATCGAGTTCACCCCGGCCAGCATGGAGACGAAGATCGCGTCGGGCCCGAAGAGCGCCTTCAGCGACTGCGACGTGTCGGAGTTGGCCGGATTGGCGCTGTTCACGAGGATCGCGACCTTCGGCGCCTCCTTCATCTGCGTCGTCGCCGGCTTCGTGACGCCGACGTTCCGCTCGAAGTGGATGCCGGCGGCAGCACCGGCGGCGTCGATCGCCGCCTTGGTCGCGGGATCGTTCGGGAAGATGAATGTGCCGGCCGGCATCGTGCCGCCGGTCGTCGAGGCGAAGCTCGCCTCGGCGATCTCGCCGGTCGTGCCGCCGCGAAGCAGCGACAGGATCGCCCGGATCTCGATCGGCCCGCGGGCCGTCACCGAGTAGAAGTCGGACGGAGCCGCAGCCCCGTCGCGAATCCCACCGGTCAGCGGGTTCGGCGCCGCGATCGGAGCCGTCGCCGGCGTGAAGGCCGCGCCACTGCGCGGAATCTCGGCCACGTCGGCGCCCCACACGAGCCCGTGGCTCCAGGCGCCCGGAGGCGCGTAGAGCTGGGTGATCCGGGCGGAGATGTCCTGGCCCGCCGCGAGCGTCGTGTAGGCGAGGCCGCGGAGGGCCTGGTTCATGTACACGACGTACGAGCCGGCCGGGTACGTGGTCGAGCCGTACGAGAAGTCGGAGGTCATCCGGTGGACGACGATCCCGTTGTCGAGGAGCCACTGCGCCATCCGGTTCGCCTCGGCGTCGGAGCGCTGCCCGTCGCCGTTGAACGGGATCACGAAGGCCTTCGGATACGGGACCATCCAGTTGTGCTGGTCCTCGTTGAACCCGCGGGCGATGAGCAGCGGGTCGAAGCAGCACTGCGACCGGTCGGCGTCGGCGACGCCGCGGCGGAACATCTCGATCTGGTCCTTCATCATCGGCGAGCGGTTGTCGAGCCAGAAGTCCGCCGACGAGTAGAAGCCGATGTACTGCGCCCGCTTCGAGCCGAAGCGGCCGTTACAGCCGGCGCCCGACGAGCACATCTCGAGCGTCGAGGAGTCCGGGCCGTAGAAGGCCATGTACGTCTGGGTGTAGAACGGGCCCCAGTCGTCCCAGCCCTCGGCGTTGGCCGGGGACGGCAGCGGAGCCGCCGTGCCGCCGCCCGAGGCCGGGAGGTCGGACTGCGTCGGGTGGATGTACGTGAACGACGTCGTCGTCGGAGTGCTGGCGATCCTGAACGTGCCGTTGTACGCCGCGTTCGCGACGCCGCTGATCGTCACCTGGGCGCCGACCGTGAGGTCGAGCGAGAGGGCGGCCGTCGTCGTGATCGTGACGGTGTTGCCGACCTGGGTTGCGCCACCCGGCGCCGCCGCGATCGTGCGCTGGGTCGAGGCTCCGCAGCTGTTCCCCGCGGTGACGGCCGAGGAGGCGGAGCAGTAGCCGGTGAAGCCGGTCAAGCCGGCCGGAGCGTTGGGGCGCGTGATCCCCATCCCGACCGCGGCGAGCGCGGCCTGGTTCGCATCGACTCGCAGCTGGTTCCAGTACGCGAAGATGTCGTACTCGAGACCCGGGTTGTGCGGCTTCGTGAGACCGTCGATCAGCGTCGGGTTCACGTAGCCGTGCATCGCGAGCCCGGCGGTCGCGAGGAACTCCTGCTGGAGCCGGATCGAGTTGCGGGTCTCCGACTGCGACTGCACGAGGAAGTCGCGGTTCATGTCGAAGTTGTTGGCGTTCGCCCGCTGGCCGATGAAGCGGCCGTCCGGGTTCTGGTTCGGGATCACGACCAGGATCGCGTGATCGAGGAGCTTGTCCACGGACGGGTTCACGCCGTACGGCGTGGTCACGAGGTCGCGGAGCACCTGCATGATCGCGTCGGCGCCCTCCTCCTCGTCGCCGTGGATGTTGGCCTCGATGAAGATCGGCATCTTCACGTCGGGGCCCCACGCGTCGAGAAGAATCGCGGCCGCCGTGGGGTCGGTCAGCTCGATCGAGCGGAGCTGCTGCCAGCGCTGGTAGTCGCGGATCTGGTTCGGCGTCTCGAGCGCGTTGACGACGACCCGGTACATGTTCCGGCCGCCGGCCGACTGGCCGAGGATCGAGAAGTCCATGCGGTGTGGAAGCGACGCCGCGGTCGCCTCGTCCTGGAACTTCTGCAGCGTGCAGCCGATCGCCTCGTACGGGATGAGTGCGAGCGGCGCGCCCTGCTGGTTCGCGATGCTCGATCCGGCGGCGGCGTTCGCGCACCACGGATCGCCGAAGGTCGGGCCGAGCCCGGCCGAAACGGTTGTGCCGTCGTACGGGGCCACCGCAAGCGCTGTGGCCGGCATGAAGACCGCCGCAGCGGCGAAAACTGTTGCGAGCGCGAGCACCAATCGGCGCGCGCGCACGTGTCCCCCAAGTTTCCCCTTGGTCATCGTGCTCCGTCCTCTCTCCGGTTGGCGACGCCGGAACCTTCGGCGGCGTCCGCGCGAGCATACGACGAAGCGCGCTCGAGAAAAAAACAGCTTTGTGCGGATTCGCTCTTTTACGCCACTGCCTGCGAAGAGCGAAGAACGGGCCTCACGCACCATTTCGCGGGCGATCACGAGGCGCTGGACCTCGTTCGTTCCCTCGTAGATCTGGGTGATCTTCGCGTCGCGCATCATGCGCTCGACCGGGTACTCCTTGACGTAGCCGTAGCCGCCGAGGATCTGCACGGCCTCGGTCGTCGCCCACATCGCCGTGTCGGAGCAGAAGAGCTTCGCCTGCGCGGACGCCTTGGTCAGCTCGGGTCCGTCGACGCCGTCGTCGGCCATGCGCGCGAACCGGTGGAGGAGGCCGCGCGACGCCTCGCACGCGGTGTCCATGTCGGCGAGCTTGGCCGCGATCAGCTGGTGAGAGGAGATCGGCTTGCCCATCGTCTCGCGCGTCTTCGCGTAGTCGAGCGCGTAGTCGGTCGCGCCCTGCGCGATCCCGAGCGCCTGCGCCGCGATCCCCGGCCGTGAGCGGTCGAGGACGCGCATCGCGATCGGAAAGCCCTCGCCCTCGGCGCCGACGAGGTTGGCCGCGGGGATGCGGCAGCCGTCGAAGAAGACCTCGCCGGTGGTCGAGCCCTTGATCCCGAGCTTCGGCTCGATCCGGCCCACCGAGAACCCCGGTGTGTCGGCCTCGACCATGAAGCACGAGATTCCCTTGTGCCCGGCCTCGGGATCGGTCTTCGCGAACACCGTGTAGAGCCCGGCGACGCCCGCGTTCGTGATGAAGCGCTTGCCCCCGTCGAGGACGTACTCGTCGCCGTCGCGCTTCGCGGTCGTCCGCATGGCGGCCGAGTCGGAGCCCGAGTCCGGGCTCGGTCAGCGCGTACGCCGCGAGCCATTCCCCGCTCGCCAGGCGCGGCAGCCACCGCTGCTTCTGCTCGTCCGTCCCGGCGAGCTTGAGCGGCGAGCGCGCCCAGCTCCTGCACGGCGAGGATGAGCCCCGTCGTCGCGCAGGCCTTGGAGATCTCCTCGATCGCGACCATGAGCGTGAGCGTCCCGGTGCCCGTTCCGCCGTACTCCTCCGCGAACGGCAGCGCGAGGATGTCGTTGGAGCGGAAGAGCTCGACCATGTCCTGCGGGAACTCGGCGGAGGCGTCGATCTCGGCGGCCCGCGGCGCGATGCGCTCGCGGGTTATCTGCCGGACGAGCTCGCGGATCTCCCGCTGGTCGTCGCTCAAGTCGTCCCAGGGCACGGGCGGAGCTTAAAGCTCGATCAGCGTCTCGGGCGCGGTCGTCAGCGCCTCGCCGCCGTTCTCCGTGACGAGGTACGAGTTCTCGATCCCGATCGCGGCCTCGCCGGGGAACACGAACTTCGGCTCGAGGGCGAAGACCATCCCGGCCTCGAACTGCTCGTCCCAGCCGCGCGCCAGCAGAGGGAAGCTCGTCGATCTCGAGTCCGATCCCGTGCCCGACGAACGTGACGCGCTCGTCGCCCCAGCCCATGAAACCCTCGTGGCCGCCGGCCAGCTCCTGCGCCAGGTCGTAGAGCGCCGCGCCGGTCACGCCCGGCTTCGCCGCAGCGGCTACGCCGTGGAGCACCGAGACCGCGAGATCGTGCGTCTCGGCGTAGCGCGCCTCGACCGGGCCGAGCGAGAACATCCGCGTCTGATCCGAGAGGTAGCCGTCGTGCGCGCCCGCGAGGTCGACCAGGATCGGCTCGCCCCGCCTGAAGCGGCCGGGATGACGCACCTCGCGACACGGAGATGTTCGCGCCGGGGCCCACGATCGGCGTCTCGCTTCCGCCGGGCACGGCGGCGCTCGGCCCGGCCAGCACGGCGCCGTAGAAGAGCTCGTTGTTGAAGGAGCGAAACCGGATCACGCCCTGGTGCCCGGCGAGCCGCAGCTCGCGCTCGATCTCCGCGGCCAGCTCGAGCTCGGTCATCCCCTCGCGCACGTGGCGCTCCATCCATTCCGGGAGATGCGCGACCTGCTCGCACGCGACGCGGATGCGCTCCAGCTCGTACGCCGACTTGATCGACCGCACCCGCCGCAGCACGCCCGAGCAGTCGGCCAGTTCGAAGCCGTCGAGGCGCCTGCGCGTAGCGCAGGTAGCTCGCCGCGGGGAGCACGTCGAGCTCGAGGCCGAGCCGTCCGCCGTCGAGCCCGAGCCCGGCCAGCGCGCCGCCGAGATCGCGCAGCGAGCGCAGCGGCTCGACGCGATCAAGGGGACTCTCGTCGCGCGCGCGCGCGAGGGTCTTGCGAACGAGCAGCGCCGGCTCGCCCTCGGCGGGGACGATCAGGTGCGCGCTCTGGGCCGTTCCGGACAGGTAGTAGAGGTCGGTCTCCTGGACGATCAGCGCGGCGTCGAGCCCCGCTCCGCGGAGCCCTTCCTGGAAGCGGGCGATGCGCGCCTGGATCTCTGCGGCGGGAACCATCGGATTAGAGTCTTTCGGACCGTGATCCTTTCCAACGGCGTCATCCGCACGATGGACCCCTCGCTGCCCACCGCGGCGGCGCTGGCGATCGCGGGCGACAAGGTCGCGGGCGGGGTCGGCGTGCACGAGACGGCGCTCGCGAGCCCCGAGACGATCGACCTCGGCGGGCTCACCGTCCTCCCCGGCTTCACCGACTCGCACGTGCACTTCGCGCAGTGGTCGCTCGCCCAGCGCCAGGTGCGGCTCGAGGGCACGGCGTCGCTCGACGAGGCGGTCGCGCGGGTTGCCGAGGCGGCCAAGGACGCCCCGAAGGATCGCTGGCTGCGCGGGATCGGCTGGCGCAGCGGCATGTGGGATCCGTACGTCGAGCCGAATCGCCAGGCGCTCGACGCGGTCACGGGCGACATCCCCGTGGCGCTGATGGCGAAGGACGGGCACTCGCTGTGGCTCAACTCGGCTGCTTTGTCGCGGGGCGACGGGAACCTGCTGGTGCCTGGAGGGGTGGTCGAGACCGACGACCACGGCGAGCCGACCGGCGTCCTGCGCGAGGAGTCCGCGTGGCATTTCCGCGAGACGTACGTCTACGGCCAGACGCCCGCGTCGGAATGGGTGGACGCGATGCGCGACGGCGTGAAGCTCGCCAACTCGCGCGGCGTCACCGCCGTCCACGACAAGGACGGCTGGGTCGGGATCCTCCCGTGGTGGCAGGAGCTTCGCGCGCAGGGCGGGCTGACGCTCCGGGTCTGGCAGTCGCTCCCGCACGAGCAGCTCGACGCGATCGAGTCCCTCGGGATGCACGCCGGTCTCGGCGACGACCTGCTGCGCGTCGGCTACATCAAGGTCTTCATGGACGGCACGCTCGGCTCGAAGACGGCGCGCATGCTGGACGGAACCGGCGTCGAGATCACGAGCCGCGACGAGTTCGAGGCGATCGTGCGCCGTGCGGCGCGCGCGGGGTTCGCCGTCTCCGTCCACGCGATCGGCGACCAGGCGAACCGCGACGCGCTCGACGGCTTCGAGGCCGCCGCCGAGGAGTGGCGCCCGCGCGGCCTGCGCCCCCGGATCGAGCACACGCAGATCCTCTCGGCGCAGGACATCCCGCGCTTCGCCGAGATCGGCGTCACCGCGTCGGTGCAGTTCTCCCACGCCCCGTCGGACCGCGACCTCGCCGACGACACCTGGGCGGGGATGACCGACCGCGCGTACGCGTGGCGCTCGCTGCTCGACGCCGGCACGCGCGTCGCGAACGGCTCCGACGCGCCGGTCGAGGAGCTCGACCCGCTCGCGGGGATCCGCGCCGGCGTCCTGCGCACCATCGACGAGCGGCCGGCCTGGCATCCCGAGCAGATCGTCACCGTCGAGGAGGCGCTGCACGCGACCACGGTCGCGCCGGCCTGGCTCACGCACGACGAGCACCGCCGCGGCAAGCTGATTCCCGGCTACTTCGCGGATCTCGTCGTGCTCGACCGCGACCCGGTCGAGGATCTCGACGCGCAGGTCGTGGCCACGATGCTCGGTGGACGCTGGGTTCGATCCCCTTCTGGGATGTCGCCAGGCTCCTCGCTCCGGGGTGCGCTCGGGGTGCAGGCAAGGACGCATGCCGTGCGTTCGGGATACGGGCGCGGCACGTGGCCGCCGCATCGCGCCGCCGAGCGCGGCCGGAGCCAGTTTACGCTGAACGTTCCCACTAGCGCCGACCGGCTTGTGTGTCTACAATAGTCAGCAAGAGCCGGGCGCTTTGGACGAGGAGGGTGTGCCGCAGCCCCTTCCGGTCTTGCCCGGCTCTTCCATGGTCCGGGACGGATTCCGGGGCGTACAATGAGGCCATGCGCACGATGCGGCCGGTTCACGACGAGGAGTGCGCGGTCGCCTGTTCGGCCGACATCATCGGCGCCAAGTGGACCGCGGTGCTCGTCCACGACCTCTCCGAAGGATCGCGCCGGTTCTCGGATCTCGAGCGCGCCCTGCCGGGGATCAGCCCGCGGACGCTCTCCGAGCGCCTGCGCGCCCTCGAGCACGAGGGGATCCTCGAGCGGCACAGCTACCCCGAGTCGCCGCCGCGGGTCGAGTACGAGCTGACGCCGAAGGGCCAGGCGCTCCTCCCGATCATCGAGGCGATGCGGCAGTTCGGCCACGACTGGCTCGTCCCCGAGCACGACCACTCGGGCGCCGCAACCGTCGCCGGCTAGAGCGCGGCGAGCTCGCGGAACAGTTCCCGCGCGGTCTCGACGCCGAGCGGGATGTAGCGCAGCAGCATGCCCTCGTTCGGGGCGTGGACGTTCCCGTCCGGGAGGTCGAAGCCGCTGACGATCGTGGGGATGCCACGGTCGGCGAGCGCGGGGACGATCGGCAGCGTGCCGCCCGAGCGAAGGAGCAGCGGCCGGCGGCCGAGCACGCGCTCGAAGGCGTCCTGCGCGAGCTTCACGGCGGGCGCGTCGGGAGCGACGAGCCCGGCGGGCGCCGACGACCAGCGCTCGATCTCGACCTGGGCGCCCAGCAGGAGCGGCGTCGCGCATGAGCCGCTCCATGGCGAGCGCGATCTCCTCCACGTCCTGCACGGGAGCGAGGCGGATGGAGACGTTCGCCTCGGCCTCGACCGGGATGACCGTCTTCTGGAGCATCGGCGAGCCGCCGACGATGCCGTGCACGTCGACCGCGGCGCCCGCGAGCGTCCGCTCGTAGAACTCCTCGGCGGCGCGGTCGTCGCGGGGCATCGCGCCCTGCTCGTCGAGCGCCGCCTGCCCCGGGGTCGATCGCGGCCCAGCTCGCGCGCTCCTCATCGGTCGGCGCGACGATCCCGGCGCGCAGCTCGTCCGGTTCGGCCACGACGGGCGCGAGCGTCTGCATGATCGCGTGCATCGCATTCATCGCGGCCCCGCCGAAGACGCCCGAGTGGAGGTCGCGGTCGCCGGTGCGCACCTTGACGTGGAAGTAGACGAGCCCGCGCGTCCCGATGTAGAAGGCCGGGACGTCGACCTCGGGCATGCCGGCGTCGAAGATGATGCAGGCGTCGGCGCCGCGCTCGTCCGCCTCGACCCACTCGACGATCGAGTGCCCGCCGGTCTCCTCCTCCCCGTCGCAGGCGATCCGGACGTTCACCGGCAGCGCGCCCTCGGCGGCCAGCGTCGCGGCGGCCTTCGAGAGGAGGTAGAGGTTGCCCTTGTCGTCGGCGATGCCGCGCGCGTAGAGCCGGTCGTCGCGGATCGTCGGCTCGAACGGCGGCGAGTCCCACTGCTCGAGCGGGTCGGGCGGCTGGACGTCGAAGTGGCCGTAGACGAGCACCGTCGGCGCGTTCGGCGCCCGTCGACGCGCGGGATCTCGCCGACCACGAGCGGCGCAGGCTCGGACGTCGGCACGAGCTCGGCCTCGCCTCCGGCCGCGCGGACGAAGTCGCGCACCCATTCGCCGGCGCGGACGACGTCGGCGGCGTGCGCCGAGTCCGCGCTCACGCTGGGGATCCGGAGGAACTCGGAGAGCTCGTCGAGCCAGGCCTGCGGCGTCTCCTCGGGCATCGCGGCAGTGTACGCGCGCGTACGCTGAGTCGATGCGCGCCGCCGCCCTGGCCTTCCTGGCCGTCGTCGCACTCGCCGGCTGCGGCGCCTCGGAGTCGGAGCTCGCACGCGACCGAGCGGAAGATCGACCCCGCCGATCAGAAATGGGCCGAGTCGATCCTTCTGACCCCGAGCGAGCTCCCGGTCGGCTGGTCGACCGATCCCGACGACTCGCCGAACCCGCCCGACGACTGCGAGAGGCTCGACTCCTCCGACCTCGTGATTACCGGCGAGGCCGAAGCCTCGTTCAAGCAGGGTGAGACGACGGCGCTCTCGAACGGCATCGAGCTCTACGAGTCGACCGACGATGCACACGAGTCGGTGATGCGCGGCGACGCGGCCGATCTCGAGAGCTGCCTCGCCGAGGTGGCGCTCGAGGAGCAGCCGGCCGACAGCGAAGTCGCGATCCGGAACGTGCACGTCACCGAGCTCGAGCCCGCGGATGTCGGGGAGGAGTCCCGCTCCTTCGCAATCACCTGGGACTACGTGCCTCGCAACGGCGACGGCTTCGTCTCCTACGCCGCCGGCGGCAGCGCCCAGTCCGGTGAACGCGCGCCGTTCGCGCTTCGCCTGATTGCGTTTCGCCGCGGGCGCACGGTCGGCGTGGTCAGCGCCGGCGAGCTGTTCGGGCCGCCCCCGGCCGACGTCGTGGAGCCGCTCGCCCGCGAGCTCGACGCCAAGATGACCAAGAAGCCGCCGCCGAAGAGCTAGGCGGCAGCGCGCTTCGGCCGTGCCACGAGCTCGCCGCCGCAGTTCGGGCAGACGTGCTCCATCGCCTCGGCGCAGGCCGGGCAGAACGTGCACTCGAACGAGCAGATCGTCGCGTCGTCGCCGTGCGGCGAGCGCCGCGCCGCAGCGCTCGCAGGCCGCTCTCATCTCCAGTGCCACCTCTCTAGCGTACGAGGCGGCGGCGACGCACTAGGCCGCGACCTCGCGGAGCTTCTGCGACTCGGCCATCGCCTGAAGCTTCTTCAGGCACTGGTTCTCGATCTGGCGGACGCGCTCGCGCGTGACGTTGAAGGTCTTGCCGACCTCGTCGAGCGTGCGCGGCTGCTCGCCGTCGAGCCCGTAGCGAAGCTCGAGGATCCGGCGCTCGCGGTAGGAGAGCACGCTGAGGATCCGCGCGAGCGTCTCCTGGCGGATGACCTCGTCGGCGGCCTCGTCGGGCGCCTTCGCGTTGTCGTCCGCGATGAAGTGGCCGAGCTCGGAGTCGTCCTCGTCGCCGACCGGCTTCTCGAGCGAGACCGGCGCCTGGGCGCTGCGGCGAACCGCCTCGACCTCCTCGGGCGTGATCTCGAGCACCGCGGCGATCTCCTCGATCGACGGGTCGCGGCCGAGCTCGCTGACGAGCTTGCGCTCGGTGCGGCCGATCTTGTTCAGCTTCTCGACGACGTGGACGGGCATCCGGATCGTGCGCGCCTTGTCGGCGAGCGCCCGGGCGACGGCCTGGCGGATCCACCAGGTCGCGTACGTCGAGAACTTGAAGCCCTTGCGGTAGTCGAACTTCTCCGCCGCGCGCACGAGGCCGATCGTCCCCTCCTGGATGAGATCGAGGAACGGGAGCCCCTGGTTGCGGTAGTTCTTCGCGATCGAGACGACCAGGCGGAGATTCGACTCGACCATCTTCCGCTTGGCCGACATGTCGCCGCGCTCGATGCGCTTGGCGAGCTCGACCTCCTGCGCCGCCGTCAGAAGCGGCACGCGGCCGATGTCCTTGAGGAAGAGCTGGAGCGCGTCGGTCGAGACCTCGCGCTGGTCGACCGTCAGATCGACGGCGACCTCCTCGGGCGCTGCGGGAACGACTTCCACATGCAGGTCCTCGAGGGCCTGCAGAAACTCATCTGCCTGGGCCGGTTCCGCACCCAGTTCGTCGAGGAGCGCCGTCACCTGCTCGTGCGTGATCGAGCCGTGCTCTTGGCCGAGCGCAACGAGCGCCCGCGTCTCCTCGTGATCAAGCAATGTCAATCCAGACCCCGCAGCTGTGTCCTCGACCCCCATGCAGCCCCTCCTCCAAGGTAGACCCCCGCCGCTGCTCCGTCAATGTTTCCAGCTGTCGTTGGAAACCTGGACGAGAACGCTTGGCGACTGTGCCCGGACCCCCCACCTGTGTCATGGGCCGAATGGCCCATATTGCAGGTGAGTTGGTCCTATTCGATCTGTGCCAATCTCGCAAGTACACGGGCTGCCTGCTGGCCGTAGAACCCTTCCTGGTCGGAGCTTTGCGCCCGTTCGAGCTGGTCGCGGGCCTCGTCCAGGTCAGGGAGCCACAGCAGCATCAGTCCGAGGTGGAAACGGATGAGAGACGAGTTTGGGTTCGCGGCGGCGAGCGGACCGAGCTTCGAGAAGGCCGTCTTCGGGTCGTCCTTGTCGAAGCTCGAGACGATCGCGGCGACCTGCGCCTCGAGGCTTTCGGGGTCCACGTCGACCGCATTCGCGTAGGCGCGGCGCGCCGACTCGCGGTGGCCCATCGTCTCGAGCGCGCTGCCGTAGAGGATCCAGTCGCGCACCGTTCCCTGCTTCTCGGCGTTGCGCTGGACGGTGGCGAGGCGCTTCTCGAGCGGCAGCTTGGCGATCGCGGTGGGCACGTCCTCGACGACGAACTGCGGCCGGCCGGGCGGCGAATGCGGGTTCAGCAAGTCCTCGGCGCTCAGGGCCGCCGGCGTGTCGGGCTCGCGCTGCTCCGCCTCGGCCCATTGCATCCTGGCCGCGTCGGGATCGCCGTTCGCGAGAAGGGCCAGGCCAAGGTTGAGCCGCGCGACCGCGCTGTCGGGGTAGGCGTCCACGATCGCCTGGAGCTTCTCCTCGGTCTTCTCCGGCCAGGCCGTGACCGCGTCGCCGATCTGCGCCTCGATCGAGTCGGGGTTCGTCTGGAGGATCTCCTGGAACGCGCTGCGGGCACCGAGCTGGTCGTCCTCCTCGTAGCGCCGCTCGGCGTCGCGCAGGCCGCGGGCGAGCTTGTCGTCGCGGTCGAGCACCGCGAGCTCGAGCGCGGGCGCCTCCGGAACGAACGCGACGGTGGACGGGCCCGCTTCGTCCGTCTGGAGCGCGGCGGCGGCGACGACCACGCCGGCGGCGAGGACGGAGGCCCCGGAGACGAGGACGATCACGCGCGTACGAGGCGACACAAGGGATCGAGAGTAGCTGCGGCAGCGAGAAGACCCTCGCTATACTCATTGAAGCAATGGCTTCGTACCGTGACCTCCTCGCCCAGGTTCGCGCCGAGATCGATGAGACCGACGCGGTCGCCGCGCGCGAGCGCCTGGACGCCGGAGACGCGCTCTTCGTCGACGTCCGCGAGCGCGCCGAGTGGGACGAGGGCCACATCCCGGGCGCGCTGCACATCCCCCGCGGCTCGCTCGAGTCCCGCGCGGAAGGACTCCTTCCCGACCGCGGGCAGCCGCTCGTCGTCTACTGCGCCGTGGGCAGCCGCTCCGCGTTCGCGGCCAAGACGCTCGAGGACCTCGGCTACGTCAGCGTCGTCTCGCTGAGCCGGCGGCTTCACGGACTGGAAGCGCAACGGCCTGCCCGTCGAGATCCCGCAGAGCCTCGACGCGCAGCAGCGCCGCCGCTACAGCCGCCACCTGCTCATCCCCGAGGTCGGCGAGGCCGGCCAGGAGAAGCTCCTGAACGCGCGCGTGCTGCTGATCGGCGCGGGCGGGCTCGGCTCGCCGGCGTCGCTGTATCTCGCCGCGGCCGGCGTCGGAACGCTCGGGATCGTCGACGACGACGTCGTGGACGAGTCGAACCTCCAGCGCCAGATCGTCCACTCGACCGAGCGCCTCGGCGACTCGAAGGCCGAGTCGGCGAAGCAGACGATCGCGGCGCTCAACCCCGACGTCACCGTCGAGGTCTTCGCCGAGCGCCTGACGACCGAGAACGCCGACCGGATCCTCGGCGCGGGCTGGGACGTGATCGTGGACGGCGCCGACAACTTCCCCACGCGCTACCTCCTGAACGACGCCTCCGTCTTCCACGGGATCCCCGTCGTGCACGGGTCGATCTACCGCTTCGAGGGCCAGACCACCGTGTTCAAGCCGCACGAGGGCCCCTGCTACCGCTGCCTCTTCCCCGAGCCGCCGCCGCCCGAGCTCGCCCCGAGCTGCGCCGAAGGCGGAGTGCTCGGCGTGCTGCCCGGCATCGTCGGGTCGCTCCAGGCGAACGAGGCGATCAAGCTCATCCTCGGGATCGGCGACCCGCTCGTCGGGCGCCTGCTCCTCTTCGACGCGCTCTCGACGACCTTCACCGAGATCTCGCTCCGCCGCGACCCCGACTGCCCCGTCTGCGGCGAGCACCCGTCGATCACCGACTACATCGACTACGTCGAGTTCTGCGCGGCGCGATGACCCGCGTCCGGATCCCCCCGACGCTTCGCTCCGAGGTGGGCGGCGAGCGTGAGATCGAAGGCACCGGCTCGACGCTGCGCGAGCTCATGGCCGACCTGGCCGCGCGCTTCCCGGGGCTCGGCGAGCAGGTGCTCGACGACGGCGAGATCGCGTCCTTCGTGAACGTCTACGTGGACAGCGAGGACGTGCGCACGCTCGACGGTCTCGACACGCCGCTGCGCGCGGGCTCCAGCGTGATCCTCCTCCCGGCGATGGCCGGCGGCGAGCACGCGCTCGCGCCGTCGCTGCTCGAGACGGTCGGCTCGACGCCGCTCGTGGAGCTGCCCCGGCTCGCCCCGCCCGGCGTTCGGCTCTACGCGAAGCTCGAGGGCGCGAACCCGACCGGCTCGGTCAAGGACCGCGTCGCCAAGGCGATGGTCGAAGCCGCCGAGGCCCGCGGCGAGCTCGAGCCCGGCCGCGAGCTGATCGAGCCGACGAGCGGCAACACCGGCATCTCGCTCGCGCTCGTCGCGAAGCTCAAGGGCTACAAGCTCACCTGCGTCGTCCCCGCGAACGCGACCCCGGAGCGGCTCAAGCTCCTCGAGCTCTACGGCGCGAAGATCATCCTCACCCCCGCCGAGGAGGGCCCGAACGGCGCGGTGCGCGAGGCGCTGCGCCTGGCCGAGTCCGACCCGCGCTACGCGATGCTGAACCAGTACGGCAACGACGCGAATCCGCGCGCGCACTACGAGGGAACCGGCGCCGAGATCGCCGAGGCGCTCCCGCATGTGGACGCGCTCGTCGCAGGGCTCGGAACCGGCGGGACGCTCATGGGCGCCGGCGAGCGGCTGCGCGAGGCGTTCCCGGGATCACGATCGCCGCGGCCGAGCCGCTCCAGGGCGACCTCGTCTACGGCCTGCGCTCGCTCGACGACGGCTACACGCCGCCGATCCTCGACGTCTCCAAGCTCGACCGGAAGCTGCTCGTGACCACCGACGAGTCGATCGCCGGCGCGCGGGCGCTGCTCGAGGCCGAGGGGATCTTCGCGGGCGTCTCCTCCGGCGCGGTCGTGCACGTCGCGCGGCGCATCGGCGAGGAGATGGGCTCCGGGACGGTCGTCGCGGTGCTCGCCGACGGCGGCTGGAAGTACCTGTCCGCGCCGTTTTGGCAGACCGGCGACGCGGACGAGTCGAGCCTCTGGTGGTAGTCGGCGCCGAGGTCCGCTCGGCGCTCACCGCACACGCCGAGGCCGAGCGCCCGAACGAGGCCTGCGGCCTGATCGCCCTGCGCGACGGCGTGGCCGAGCGCTACATCCCGGGCCGAAACGCCGAGCCGAGCCCGTACCGCTTCCAGCTCGAGGTCGATCCCGAGACGTGGTTCCTCGAGGACGAGGGCTACGAGCTCGCCGTCTTCCACTCGCACCTCGCCTCGCCGCCGCGCCCGTCGCGCACCGACGTCGAGAACATCGGCCTGTGGGAGGGCCGCCCCTACGTGATCCTCAACGTCCAGACGGGCGAGCTGCTCGCGTGGCGGATCGCGCAGGGCCGGGTCGAGCCGCTCGAATTGACGGGCGAGCGACCCCGGTAGGAGCCGCCCGCCTGTCTCGGAGACGCCGGGGGACACATCCGGCGGACGGAGCCTCGGTCAGGGCACCTTGAAGGTGCGGCTCATCTGATCCTCGTGCGATGAGCAGTAGTAGCGGTACGTCTTCCCGCGCTTGATCCTGACGGTCCAGGTCACCTGGCCCTCGAACTCGAGGGTGGTCTTGCGAACCGTCGTCCCGGCGCGGGACAGGATGAAGTTGTGGATCCCCGAGGTGTCCGTGATGACGAACTTGTGCGTGCCCTTCTTGATGCTCGTGACGATCTTCCCCTTCGAGTTCTTCAGGGTGATCGTGCGATTCGGGCCGACCTTGCCGTAGAAGGTCGCACCCTCGGCGCCGCCACCGCCGGAGAGGGCAAAGGCGGTGACGGCGGCGAGAGAGATGAGAAGTGCTCGGGGCATTTCAGGGAGGTGGCGCTTGACCTCCTCTACGCGCAAGGGCGGCGGGCGGATTTCCGCGCGATACTTCCGGCATGGACTGGGACGAAGTCGACGGCGCGCTCGAGCGGACGTTCCGCTGCGAGACCTTCCCCGGGGCGATCGCGTTCGTCAGCCGGATCGCGGAAGCAGCCGAGGAGGCGAACCACCATCCGGACATCGCGATCAGCTACCGCAACGTGACCGTTCGCTGGTGGACGCACTCCGAGCAGGCGATCACGGATCTCGACCGCGAGCTGGCCGCCCGCACGGATTCGCTCTTCCAGGGGTAGCGACCGTCCGGAAGCGGTAACACGATGCGTGCATGCGCCGCCGCACGCTCGCCGTTTTCACGCTCGCCCTCGTCTGGGCGCCGTCCGCCTTCGGCGGAACGCTCTACGGCGCGCCCAAGTGCCCCGTCTTCCCGGCCTCGAACGTGTGGAACAAGCGCGTCGACACGCTGCCGGTGGCGGCGAACTCGGACGCGATCGTCCGCGCGATCGGCGTCGGCGACCACATGCACGCGGACTTCGGCTCGGGCACCTGGGACGGCGGCCCGATCGGGATCCCGATCACGGTCGTCCGCGGAACGCTCAAGCGCTCGCATGTCCGCTTCGCGTACGCGGACGAGTCCGACCGCGGCCCGTATCCGATCCCGGCCGGCGTGAGGATCGAGGGCGGCCCGAAGGCCGACGGCGACCGCCACGCGCTGCTCGTCGACCGCGACTCGTGCCGGCTCTACGAGCTCTTCGCGCTGCGCAAGCGCAACGGCAAGTGGCGCGCGGGCTCGGGCGCGATCTGGAACCTGCGCTCGAACAAGCTCCGCCCGGCCGGCTGGACGTCCGCCGACGCTGCCGGGCTTCCGATCCTCCCCGGACTCGCCCGGTTCAACGAGGTGAAGAAGGGCGTCATCAACCACGCCCTGCGCGTGACCGTCGAGAACACGCGGCGCGCCTACATCTACCCGGCTCGCCACCACGCGAGCGACCTGACCGGCAGCAACCTGCCGCCGATGGGCCTTCGCTTGCGCCTGCGCGCCGACTTCCCCGTCGGGAGCTACCCGAAGCAGGCCCGCGTGATCCTCACGGCGCTGAAGCGCTACGGGATGATCGTGGCCGACAACGGCTCGGACTGGTACGTCTCAGGCGCCCCCGGCTCGGGCTGGGACAACGACCAGCTCCATTCGCTCCACGGCGTCTACGGCTCGGACTTCGAGGTCGTGGACACGTCGAGCTGCGGAACGGCTAGGCCGCCCTAGGCGACTTCAGCCGGCTCGTCGGCCGGCTCTTCCGCGAGGAACTCGACCTCGAGCCGCTCGATCCGCTTGCCGTCGGTCTCGAGGACGGCGAAGCGCAGGCGCTCCCACACGACCTCGTCGCCCTCCTCCGCGGCGCGGCCGAGCTGGCCGAAGACGAAGCCGGCGACCGTGTGGTAGTCCTCCTGCGGCACGTCCTGCTTGAACTGCTCGTTGAAGTCGTCGATCGGGAACGTGCCGGCGATGCGGACATGGGTCTCGTCGACCTGCTCGACCGACTCGTCCGGGAGGTCGTACTCGTCCTCGATCTCGCCGACGATCTCCTCGAGCAGATCCTCGAGCGTGACGATGCCGGCGACCGAGCCGTACTCGTCCACGACGATCGCCATGTGCTGGTTCTGCGCGCGGAACTCCGGGAGGAGCGCGCCGAGATCCTTCGTCTCGGGCACGACGTAGGCCGGGCGGACGAGATCCTCGATCATCACCTCGTCGACGCCGACGTCGTAGAGCGCCTTGAAGAGGTCGCGCACGTGGAGGATGCCGAGCACGTCGTCGAGCGACTCGCGGTACACCGGATAGCGGGTGTAGGGCGAGTCGATCACGGCCGCGAGCGCTTCGTTCGAGGGCAGATCCACGGAGAGCGCCACGACCTGCGGGCGCGGAACCATGACCTCGTGGGCCTCCTTGTCCGCGAAGTCGAAGACCTTGTAGACCATCTCCTCCTCGGCCGTCTCGATCGCGCCCACGTCCTCGGCCGAGGCGACCAGGTGGCGGATGTCCTCCTCCGTCGAGGCGGTCACACCGGCGCGCGCGGGCGGAACGCGGAACAGCCGCGAGACGACGCCGGCCGACTTGTCCAGCAGCCAGACGAGCGGGTGCAGGATCCGGCCGAGCATCTGGAGCGGCCGCGCGAGCACGAGCGCCAGCGCCTCGGCCTTCTCGAGCGCGATCGCCTTCGGCACGAGCTCGCCGAGCACGACGCTCAGGTAGGTGAGGATGACGAACGAGATCGCGTACGAGAGCCAGCCGGGCACGGAGTCGCCGAAGAAGCCCGCGACGAGCGGCGCACCGATGGCACCGATGAGGATCCCGAAGATCGTGATCCCGACCTGCACGGTGCTGATGAAGCGAACCGGCTCGTCCATGAGCCGTAGCGCGGTGACCGCGCGCTTCGAGCCGCGCTTCGCCGTGTCCTCCAACCGCGACCGCCGCGCCGTCACGAGGGCGTACTCGGCCGCCACGAACACGGCATTGCCCGCGACCAGGGCGAGCACCACGAGGATGCGGAGGGAGTCGCTCACGCCGGGTTCGCCCCGGCGTTGGTACTAGGCGGTAGCTCGTCCAAAGAGGCCTCAGAGGATAACGATTGCGCCGGTTCACGCTTCCCCAAAAAAAGGAGTCCTAAAGTTTCTGCGCAATCCTCCCGACTATCATCCTTGACCTGGGGAGCCAACACTGCCGCAAGAAATCACCTGCCTCATAGCCGACGACCACGAGGTCGTCCGCGAAGGACTCCGTCTTTCGCTCTCTCGCGCACCGCACATCCGCGTGGTGGGCGAAGCATCTGACGGAGCCGGAGCGGTCGCTCTCGCGGAACGCCGACGCCCGAACGTCGTGATCATGGACGTGCGGATGCCCGGCATGGACGGCCTGGAGGCCACCAAGCTTCTGACGGAGAAAGTCCCGACCACGTCGGTGCTCATCTTCACGGCCTACGGCGAGCGCAGTCTGCTCGGCCGCGGCCTCGAGTCCGGCGCCAAGGGCTACATCCTCAAGGAGGCCCCGCACCAGACGCTCCTCCGCGCGATCGAGAAAGTCGCGAACGGCGAGGGCTACGTCGACCCCGCCCTCATGCCCGACTTCCTCACCCGGGACAAGGAGGAGATGCTGACCCAGCGCGAGCGGGAGATTCTCCAGTTGCTCGCCGACGGGATGTCGAATGCGGAGGTCGCCGCCCGGCTGTTCATCAGCCAGGAGACCGTCAAGAGCCACGTCCGCCACATCCTGGCCAAGCTCGAGGCTGACACGCGGACTCATGCCGTTGCGATCGCGCTTCGCGAAGCGATCATCGACTAGCGCGTCCGGCGCGCTCTCGGTCATCCTCCTTGCAGGGACGATCGTCGCTGCGCTCGTCGGTGGGATCGGCCTCGCGATCTCGAACGCGTCCGTCGCCGTCGCCGGCCTCATCTTCGCGACCACCTTCGCCGGCGCGTTCTGCGTCTACCTGATCGTCTCGGAGCGCCGCCGCCACGAGTCCGCCGAGGACGAGCTCGCCGGCCAGGCGCGCTTCCTCGAGTCTCTCGTGGGCTCGATGGCCGTCGTGGCCGATCCGAGCCAGCCGGGCGAGATCCTCGACCGCACCTGCGCCGAGGCGCGGACGCTCTTCGACGCCCGCAGCGCCGAGATCGTCCCCGCCGCCGAAGGCGAGACGGAGGCACACGAGATTCCCGGCGGAATCCGCGTGCCGGTCGGGACGAGCGGCCGGATGCTCGAGCTGCGGCGCTCCGACCCGTTCCCCCGCGCCGACCTGATGCGCGCGACCATGCTCGCCGAGTTCGCCTCGCGCGCGGTCGAGAACGACCGGTTGATCGGCGAGGCCCGCGAGCGCGAGGAGGAGCGGACGCGCCTGACCGAGAGCCTCATCACCGCGGAGCAGGACGAGCGCCGCCGCCTGTCGATCTTCCTCCACGACGGGCCGCTCCAGTCGATGTCCGGGATCGCCCTCATGCACGATGCCGCGCTCGCCGCGCTCGACGAGGGACGAATCGAGGACGCCACCAAGGTCATCCGCAGCTCGCTCGAGCGCGAGCGCGACACGATCCGCACGCTGCGCGACCTCTCGTTCGCGATCGAGCCGCTCGTCCTGCGCGACCGCGGCTTCGCGGCGGCAGTGGACGCGCTCGTCGAGCAGGTCGAGGGCGCGCACGACATCCGCGTGGACGCCGACGTCGACGCGGGTGAAGGCCTGGCCGAGAAGGCGCAGGTCGCGCTCTACCAGCTGATTCGTGAGGCCGTGAACCAATCCGTGCACCGCAACTCGAAGCAGATCACCATCACCGTGGCCGCGAACGGCGAAGGGTTCACGACCGAGATCGTCGATGACGGGACGGCCGAGCGCCGCCGCGGCGGCATCGACGAGCTGGACGAGCGCGTCCGATGTTCTCAGCGGCCGCGTCTCCGTGGAGACGACGGACACGGGCACGACCGTGCGCGTCGTGCTGCCGCCGTACGTGGCCGCCGCCGCGGAGTAGAATCCGCGCTCGATGGCCGCCGACAAGACTCCCGGGTACCTCCTCTTCGTCTCGAAGCCGTCGGGCTACGAGCTGGTCGAGCGCGAGGGCGAAGCGCCGACGCCGGGTACCGAGGTCGAGGCCGGGGATCTCCGCTTCACGGTCGCGAAGATCGGCACGTCACCGCTGCCGGGCGACGCGCGTCCCTGCGCGTACCTGCAGCCCGCCTAGACGCTGGGGACACCCCGGCACAGTTCCGGCACGTTTTGTGCCAGACACGTGCGCTTTTTGGCGTTACGCTGAAAAGCGAGGGGTGTTCCAGAGGGGGTCCCCGGGGAACGAGTCACGCACCCGAGTGCATTAACTCGTCGCGGTAACGCTTTCCGCCGCGACCAAACCGAGGACTAGGGCGCTCGCGAGCGAGCTCGTCCAGCCGCCGGTCGAGATGCCGCCCACGTCGGCGCCGCAGGCCCACACGTTGTCGGCCACACGGGCGCTCGTGTCCACCCGGAGGCCGCCGAGCGTCGTCGTGATTCCCGCGATCACCTCGACCACGGTATGCCCCTCCCGCCGCTCGATGAGCGCCCCGGCTTCACGAGCCGACGCAATCAGGTCGGCCACCGTGCGATCGCGGACGTACCCGTCGAGGTTCGCGTCCGGTACGAAGAACCAGGCCCGTCCGCCCGGCTGGCGCGAGATCCACTGCGCGACGTCGATCTCCGACCACGTGCGCGGCTCGTAGACCTCGCCGTCGGCGTTCTCGACTCGCGCGTACCGCGCATAGGACTGTCCGTTCCGGAATCCCTCGGGGCGAATCTCGGCCGGAGGCGCGGGCATCGCTCGGCCCCAGAACTCGTCCATCCCGACGCTGGTCTCCCCGCCTGCGGCGAGCGCCATGCGCAGCCCGTCGCCGGTTCCCCCCGCCGCGGCACGGAGCACGACCGGCTCGCGCGTCACGTACTCGCGCACCAGCTCCGGGTTGGCCTGGAAGCCGCCGGTCGCCAAGACGACCGGGGCGTCGGGAAGCTCGGTGAGCGGCTCACCGAAACGGATCCCGTCCACCTTCGCGGCCAACGTCGCCGCGAGACCCGGTGGATCGAAGCGGATCCCCGTCGTCAGTGGATTCTCCGTGTCCCGCGTCAGGACGGGAGCGCCCAGCGAGACGAGCCACTCGAGCGCATCGTCGAGCCGTTCCCACACCAGCCGCTGGAGCACCGGATCGCCGTTGGGGCACTCCTCGCGCAGCCGCTCCCACTCGCGGTAGCGCCAGATGAAACCGCCCGACAGGAGCATCGACCCGCCGGGCTCGGTCGCCCTTCTCGTGGACGACGACGTCGGCGCCGAGCTCACGCGCGCGCACGGCGGCGGCGAGGCCGGCCATGCCGGCGCCCGCAACGAAAACCCTAGACAAGCGAGAACGTGGCCTTGTGCTCCACGTACTCGATCTTGACGCCTTCGGGACCCCAGACGAAGACGGCCTTCGTATTCGCGGCGTCCACGACGTCGGCGATCTGGAGATCCAGGTGACGCGCCTCGGTGAGGAGGTCGTCCGCGGACGGAACCAGCACGGCGAGGTGGTTCAGCAGCGGCCGGCCCGAGTCGCCGGGATCGCCCTCGTGGAACTCGACGAACGCCCCGGCAGCCTCGACCCGCGGGGCGCCCTCCGGGCCGGGCGGCGCCTCCGCGAAGCCGAGGTCGAGGTACTCCTGCGCTGCTCCGGCAGGATCGCGGGAGTAAAGAGCGACGTGATCGAGGTCGTACTCGACCTCGGTCGGCGCCTCGACCAGGCGCACGTTCAGCCCGTCGGGAAACTCGGCCGAATCGCCGCCGAGCAACTCGCGCGCCGCGTCGAGATCGTTCACGCGCAGCCCGACGTGCTTGAGGGCGCCCCGCTCGCGCGGGCCGTCGGCGGCGAAGAGCGTGAGCTTCCCGCGCCGAGCGTCGGAGCCGATCAGCGTGAACTTGTCGGTGCGGTCGATGACGTGCATGCCGAGCCCGGACACGGCGGCGTCGGCGATGCCGTCGCGGTCCGCGACCCAAAGGGCAATGTGATCCAGGGAGTCGATACGCATCGGAACGTCTTGCAACGACTGCCCGCCCTGGTTCGTTCCCTAACGTCGGCCGTGGGCGATCCCGACCGACTCGGGCGCCGCCCGCAGGCGGAGCATCGCGACCACGCCGAGCGCCGGCCCGGGCGCGAGGAACGCGAACGCCCACTCCCAGCCGACCTCGTCCACGAGGTACGGGATCAGCCAGATCGTCGCGATCGTCAGCGTGAACCCGATCGCGAGCTGGAGCGCAACCGCCGTGCCCACGTACGCCTGGTCGCCGAGTTCCGTGACGATGGACGAGAACTGCGCCGAGTCCGCAACGACGGTGAAGCCCCACACGAGCCCGACGGCGAAGAGCGCCCAGAGCGGTCCGTCGAAGAAGAGCCCGATCGTCAGCGCGCACGTCCCGGACACGGCCATCATCGCCGCCGTCGTGCGGGTTCTCCCCCAGCGGTCTCCGAGCAGGCCTCCGACCCAGCAGCCGATCGCGCCGATCCCGATCACGGCGAACGTGGCGTACGCAGCCTTGGCGCCGACCTCGTCCCCCTGACCCGCGATCGCGTCGGTCGCGAAGACGAGGAACCACGTCCACATCGCGTAGAGCTCCCACATGTGGCCGAAGTAGCCGAGGCTCGCGAGGCGCACGCCGCGGTTGTGGAAGACGAGACCGGCCTGGCGCGGCGAGAACACGGCGCGCGGGAACGGGTACGGGCCTTCCGGCACGGCGAAGTAGGCAAGCAGCCCGCCCGCGACCGTCAGCACCGAGGTCGCGTACACGACCGTCTGCCAGTCGAGGCCGCCGAGCCCGTTGACGAGATGAGGCAAGGCCGAGCCGAGCGTGAGCGCGCCGACGACGATCCCGAGCGCCGTCCCGCGGCCCTGCCGGAACCACGTCGCCATGAGCTTCAGCGCCGGCGGATAGATCCCGGCGAGGAAGAAGCCCGTGAGGAAGCGCAGCGGCAGCGCGCCCTCGGGCCCGTCCGTGAACACGAGCGCCGCGTTCGCAGCCGCAGCGCCGACCGAGCCGCCGAGCACGACGACGCGCGGCGGGATCACGTCCGCGAGGTTGAGCACGCTCGACGTAACCGCGCCGGCGACGAAGCCGAGCTGCACGGCGATCGTGAGCCAGGCCGCGGCGGTCGAGCCGAGATCCCAGTCGACGCGGAGCTGCGGCACCACGGCGGAGGCCGAAAACCACGTCGTCATTCCCAGGACGACCGCGCCGGAAAGCAACGCGAGCGCCCGCCAGCGGCCTGGTGCCATGGGCGAACGATACGACCGGGCGGGCGGCCTCCGGGGGAGAGGCCGCCCGCCTGTCGCCTTGGGGCCTAGGTGAAGCGGACGGTCAGCGAGTGCACCGTCCCGTCATCGAGCGCGAGCGTGAGCGTGCGGCACGTGTTCCGCCAGCCCGACTGGGAGCTCCAGGAGTACGAGTAGGTGCCGCCCGAGTAGCTGAGCGAGCCGCTCGCGTTCGAGGAGGAGCCCATCGCCGCGCCCGTCGTGCAGTTGACCTGCTGGGACGTCGGCGTGCCGTCGAGGATCCCGAGGCCGTAGTTCGTCCCGCCGAGGCTGAACTTGACCGGCGACGCTCTTGCCGGCCTTACCGCTCGAGGGCGGCGAGACCCACGAGAACGGCCAGACGACGTCGTACGTGTGCGTTTCCACCGTCATGTTCCCGGCGTTGTCCACGGCCGTGACGGTGTAGGTGTGCGAGCCGATCGGGCCCGTCTCGACGACCGCCGCACCCGAGCAGGACGAGACGCCCGAGGCGGTGTCGATGCACGAGTAGACCGGCGCCACGGAGGAGCCGAGCTCGAGCTGGTCGCCCTCCGAGGGCGTCGTGATCGAGACGACCGGACCGGTGGTGTCGATCGTGAACGACTTCGACTTCACGCCCTCGACGTTCCCCGCGTTGTCGGTCGCATGGAACTGGATCGAATGCGCACCCTCGCCGGAGACGACCAGCGGTGCTGAATAGGTCGTCCAGCCGCCGCCGTCGAGCAGGTACTCGATCGAGGCGATGCCGGACCCGCTCGCGAAGTCGTTCGACGACAGCGTCACCGTCGTCGGGCCGGAGTAGTAGCCGTTCACCGCGGCCGGGCTGAGCGTCGCCTTCGACGACGGCGCGGTCCCGTCGACCGTGAACGAGAACGTCTTCGTCGTCTCGATCAGACCGGTCATGTCCACGGCGCGGTACGTGATCGTGTGCGGCCCGTCGCCCGGAACCGGGAACGGGCCCGTGTACGACCGGGTGCCGCTTCCGTCGAGCGTGTACTGGATCGCCGCGATGCCGATTCCCGCTCCGTCGGAGCCGGTCAGCGTCACGGTGGGCGACTTGTAGAAGCCGCCGACCGCCGGAGGCGACAGCGCGATAAGCGTCGACGGCGCATTGCCGTCCACGTTGAACGCGAGCGACTTGACCGCCTCGACGTTCCCCGTGTTGTCCGTCGCGCGGTACTCGAGCAGCCGGGCGCCGTCGCCGGTCACCTGGAACGCGGCCGAGTAGGTGAGCCACGCTCCGCCGTCGAGGCGGTACTCGATCTTCTGGATCCCGGCGTTGCCGGCCCCGTCGTTCGAGGTGATCGTCACGGTCGGGTTGCGCCACCAGCCGAGGTTCAACGTTCCGGACAGAACCGCGGTGGAGACCGGCGCCGTCGTGTCGATCCTGAACGTGACCGTGCCCGAGCCGACGTTGCCCGCGTTGTCGGTCGCGCGGTAGTCGACCGTGTGGGAGCCGTCACCCGTCACCGCGAACGGAGCGCCGTAAGCAGTCCAGGCGCCGCCGTCCACGCGGTACTCGGTGGAGGCGAGCCCCGATGTTGCATCCGACGACGAGAGCGCCACGGTCGGGTTGTGGTAGAAGCCGCCGACCGCGGGCGGTGAGAGCGCGTGCGACACCGAGGGCGCAGTCGCGTCCCGCTTCAGCGAGACGGAGACGGGCCCGGTCGTGCCGCCGTCGCTCGTGGCGGTGCAGCTGCGGGTGAACGAGCCGTCGGTGGAGAAGGTCTCGTCGGCGCAGCCGGTCTGCGACGTCGCGTTCTCGACCGTCCAGTCGAGGTTGACCGTCGAGACGTACCAGCCGTTCGCGCCGTCGGGCGCGGCCGGGTTGAGCGTGTAGCTGACGCCGGGAGCCGGGACGGCGAGGCTGCAGACGCCCGTGGCCGTCTTCGTTGCGTCGCTCTCGGACGTGGCGGTCAGCGTGACCGTGCCGGTCGCGTCGCTCCCGGCGGTGCGGGTCACATACACCGGAACATTCGTCGACTCGCCGAACTTGGCCATCGCGAGCGCGTTCACGAGCTCGGCCGACCAGCCCGCACCGCTCGAGGCGACCGAGAGCCGGTAGATGTCGCTGCCGAGGAACGCCGAGACGTCCGCGGGATGCGGGTTCGCCGGCAGCGTCGCCTGCGCACCCGTGTTGGTCAGGTTGAAGTTGCAGGTCGCGTACTGCCCCGGAACGCTCTGGTTCGCGGCCGGGTCGAGCGCGACGCCGCGGGTGTGCGGGCCGGCGCCGTCGAGGGAGCGGACGCCGAGCGTGTACTCGAGCACGCCGTTCGCGTCCTTCGCGACGTCGACGACGTAGAAGTGGAGACGGTTCGCGGTGTCCACGTACTCGTACTGCGAGCCCGAGTTGAGCCCCGCGTTGAAGGTCGCGTCGTTCAGCTGGCGCGGATCGCCGATCGTCACCTTGGCGATCGAGCCGTCCGGCCGGACGAAGTCGACCTTGTCGATGTCCTGCGGGTTCGCGTCGATGATCCACGCGAAGCAGGTGAACGTTCCGCATGAGGACGACTCGGAGGTCTTCGTCTTCGTGATGAGGGCGCCGTGACCGGGCGTGTACGTGTCGTTCCCGATCCGCTGGACGACCTCCATCGTGTAGCCGTTGTAGTTCGAGTTCCCCGGACAGAGCGGGTTCGAGGCCACGACGCAGGCCGGCGACTTGTCGACCGGCGCGGTGCCGTCGAGCGTGATCTGGAATCCACCCACGCCGCCGGGACCGGGCTCGACGTTGCGCGGTTTCACCTTCGCCACGGCCATGCCGGACGCGGCGAGCCCGTTGCGGTTCAGCCGGACGATCTGCGCGGCCGGGAGGAAGTTGAGCTTCGCCCGGTTGCGCAGGTTGTGGTTCGACCCGAGCGAGGCGCCCATGGTCGGCGGGATCATCCACCGGGTATGCGTGCCGCCCGGCCCGTTGAAGGTGCCGCGGCTCAGCATGTCCCACGGCCCCGTCGCGGAGCGCTGCTGCGGCGTCGAGAACGGGTTGTTGTAGTTATCGGCGATCCCGAGGTTGTGTGAGAGCTCGTGCGCGTAGACGGACATGCCGTCGGCCTCGGTCTCGATCGACGTGTTACCGCTCGCGTTCGGCCACATGGAGGCGCCGGAGGCCCACGACGTCCACGGCACGTAGCGCGTGCGGATCCAGTTCGGGAGCGTCGGGTCGTACGCGTGCGGGCCGAAGGCCTCGGGAACCGTCGCCTGCTCGAACTTCATCTCGCCGAACTCCTGCCAGGTACCGCTCTCGTCCTGGCCTGCGCCGACGTAGAAGATGTTGTCGTAGGAGTTGATGACCGGCAGTCCGACTTCCGCGAGCCAGGCGGCGCGCGCATCGGTGCGGATGTTCTTGTTGCACGGCGTCACCGTGGGCGTCGGGCAGCCGGTGCCGCTCGAGAAGTCGGTGACGAAGTACTGGTACATGTTGAACGGCATGCGGTACGGCCCGAACGAGTCGAGCTGGACGCCGTACTTCCCGTACGAGTTCTCCATCCAGTACTTGTTCATCGTCTGGAAGTGGTTGAGCATGCTCGGCGCGTTCAGGAAGTCCCGGTAGAACTCGGGCACGTCGTCCCTGGGGATCGGCCCGACGCCGCCCGGAAGCGGCTGCGGGTTCCCGAAGATCGTGGAGAACGGCGGCTGGGAGATCACGAACGGCTGGTCGGGGTAGTCCACCATGACCAGCGCGACCTTGAACTTCCGGACGGTCGGCTGGATGGCCGGATTGGCCCAGTCGGTGCCCGGAACCGGCGAGTAGTCGTCCCAGGTCATGTCGGGCTGCCAGCCCGGATTCTGCGGATCGATCGGCGGCGGCGTCTGCGCGCTCCCGATCGGTGCGGCCGCCAGCGCCAAGACAAGCAGGCCCAGCAGCAGTCCAAGACGTGTCCCTCTCCGTGCCCTCATCCCGTGCTCCTCTCCGGTGCCAACTCCGTATTGCGGACGGGTGGACAATAGGCATTGGCGAGGCCGATGCCAAGGCCCGGAGACGGTTCAGGCGGTCAGGGCGGCGCCGAGCGTCGTGCCAGGATCGTCCAGTTCGCGCTCGAGCGCTGCGAATTCCGCAGCGGTGAGGCTGCGGATCGGCCGCCGCGCCACCGCGTCGAGCGGAACGCCGCGCCGGGAGAGGATCAGCTTCAGCGCGGCCTGCAGCGGGTAGCGCTGCACTGCGTCGCGGACGACCCCGAGGTGCGCGGCGCCCTCGTCGGACGGTTCGCGAACGACGGCGGCGACGAGCTCCGGGAAGCCCGCGGCCAGGCCGGAGACCGCGCCGACGGCACCGGCGCGCATGCCTTCCGCGATCAGGGTCTCGGGCCCGACGAAGACGTCCAGACCGTCGAGGAGGTACGGCGCGAACGCCTCGTACGGCGAGTCGGAGACCTTCAGGCCGACGAAGTTCTCCGCGTCCTCGCGCAGCCGCGCCAGCACGGCGAGCGGAACCGGGTAGCCCGCGCGCGCGGCGAACTCGTAGACGTAGAAGGGGAGCGGCGCCGCGGCCTTCGCGGCGGCCGAGAAGTGCGCGAAGAGCGAGTCCTCGTCGTAGGCGAAGTACGGCGGCCCGATCACGCCGACCGCGTCAGCACCGGCCTCGGCCGCGTGCGCGGAGAGCGCCACGGTGTCGGCCGTCGTCTGCGCGCCCGTGTGGATGATCATCGCGAGCCGCCCCGCGCCGGCCTCGACGAAGCGCTCGGTCACGCGCCGTCTCTCGTCCGCGTCGAAGAGGATCCCCTCCCCCGTCGTGCCGAGGACGAGCAGGCCGTCGAGGCCCGCGTCCGCGTAGAAGTCGACGAGCGGCCCGATCCCGCTCTGGTCGACCGTGTCCCCGCCGTCGGTGAGCGGCGTGACCGAAGCCGCGAGCGCGCCGCGGATCAAACCGCGGCCCTTGCGTGCTCGGCCAGGCGCTCGAGCCCGCGCTCGAGATCGGCGTCGGCCGAGCAAAGGGAGACGCGCAACATTCCGGCGCCGCCCGGCCCGAACGCATCGCCCGGCGCGACCGCGACGTGGCGCTCCTCGAGCAGCGAGTACGCGAACGCGTTCGCGTCGCCGCCACCCGGGACGTTCACCACCATGTAGAAGCTCCCGCCCGGGTGGATGTAGGAGACGCCCTCGCGGTCGAGGATCCCCTCGGCCAGGTCGCGGCGGTGCTTGAACGCGGCGCACATGGCGGCGACGTTGTCCTGCGGGCCCGAAAGCGCCGCCTCGGCCGCCTTCTGGGACACGCTCGACGGGCAGGCGATGATCGCCTCGAGCGCGACCGTCGCGCGCTTGACGATCGCGTCCGGCGCGACGAGGTAGCCCATCCGCCAGCCGGTCATCGAGTAGCTCTTCGAGAACGTGTAGAGCCCGAGGACGCGTTCGGCGGCGCCGTCGAGCGAGCCGGTGGTCACGTGGTCGCCGTCGAAGACGAAGTCCTCGTACGCCTCGTCCGAGATGAGCCAGAGGTCGTGCTTCTGCGCCACGGCCAGGAGAGCCTCGACGGTCTCGCGCCGGTGGACGCCGCCGGTCGGATTCCCCGGGCTGTTGGTGACGAGGACACGCGTGTTCGGCCGGATCGCGGCCTCGAGCGCGTCGAGATCCGGCTCCCAGCCGGCCTCGGGGAGAAGCGGGTAACGCTGGATCTCGCCGCCGAGCGAGAGCGTCGCCATCTCGTACACCGGCCAGGCCGGATCGGGGATGAGCACGCCGTCGCCCTCGTCGAGCAGCACCTCGAGCGCGCCGAAGAGCGCGCACGACCCGCCGGCGGCCGATATGACGTTCTCGGGCGCGCACTCCATCCCGTTGCGCGTGCGGACCTTCTCGGCGATCAGGTCGCGCAACGTCCCGAGCCCCGCGGTCGGCGTGTAGCGCGTGAACCCGTCACGCGCCCCCTGCGCAGCCGCCTCGACGATGTGCTCCGGCGTCGGGAAGTCGGGCGCGCCGATCTCCAGGTGGATCGCATCCGGGATCGTCAGCGCGAGGTCGAAGATCTCCCGGATCCCCGAGGGCGGCACGGTCGCGAAGCGGGCGCTCGTCTGCGTCATCGTCCGAACAAGCTTCGCAGGAAGAAGGTCAGGTTCGCAGGGCGTTCCGCCAGGCGGCGCATGAGGTACGGGAACCAGTCGGGCCCGTGGGGCGTCGCGACGAGCACCTTGAACCCGCGCGCGAGGAGCTGCTCCTGAAGCTGGCCGCGGATGCCGTAGAGCATCTGGAACTCGAACCGCTCTCGTGGGATCCCCTCGCGCTCGGCGAACGTGATCGCGTGCTCGATCAGCTTGTCGTCGTGCGTCGCGATCGCGGTGTGGCCGATCTCGCGGAGCATCCGCTCCATTTGCTTGACGTAGGCGGCGTCGATCTCCGACTTCTTCTGCAGCGCGATCTCGGGCGGCTCCAGGTAGGCGCCCTTCACGATCCGCAGGTTCGGCGCGAGCGGCACGAGGTCGCCCGAGGTCGTCGTCCGTGCGATGCAGGTACGACTGGAGCACGGTGCCGACGTTGTCGAGGCCGTCGGCGCGCAGGCGCATGTAGATCCGCAGCGTCACGTCGACGATGGCGGAGTACTCCATGTCGATCCGGATGAAGTTGCCCAGCTCGGCCGCCTTGGCGACGACGCGGCGCACGTTCTCGTAGGCGACCTCCTCGCTCACGTCGAGCCCGAGGTGCGTGAGCTTCAACGCGACGTTCGTGCCGAGCTTCTCGGCCGCGATGCGCTCGAGGACGCGCTCGTACTCGTCCGCGACCGCGCTCGCCTCGGCCTCGGTGAGCACGTCCTCCCCGAGGATCGTCGTGTTGGTCGCGAAGCCGCGATCGCCCAGGCCGCGCAGAACGGGAACCGCCTCGTCGAGCGTGTGTCCGGCGACGAAGCGCGCCGCTCCCAGCCGCATCCCGAAGCGGTTCACGAACCGGTGCACGAGCTTCGACCCCGCCGCGATGAGGATCAGCTTGCGGGCGAGGTTGTTGAGGAGCCGGCGCATGGCCGGAGTCTACGAGCCGAACAGCGTCAGTTCCGGTTCACGCTCGCCGCGGAGAACCTCGAGGTCGACCTCGACGCAGCCGATGTTGCGGGCGGCGGCCAACGTGGCGGCCTGCGGCTTGATCCGCTGGGCGACGAGAAGGCCGCGGATCGCCGCCAGCTCCGGGTCGAGGCGCAGCCGCTCGAGGTAGCGGTCGAGCTGCTCCACGGCGTCGATGCCGGCGATGCGCTTCACCTCGACCGCGACGAACCCGTCCTCGGTGTCGCGGCACATGAGGTCGACCGGGCCGATGTCGGTCGGCCACTCGCGGCGCACCAGCCGCAGCCCGGCCTCGACCGCGCCGGGCCGGTTCGCCAGCTCGGCCTGGAGGTCACGCTCGACGCCGTCCTTCTCGAGCGCCGCGGCCTCGCCGAACTCGTGCTCGTGGTCGGAGATGAGCTCGAGCACGCGGATCTCGAGGCGGTCCTCGGTCTTCCCGGCCCGCTTGCGCACGACGAGGCTCGTCAGCGGATCCCCCTCGGTCTCGATCACCGTCGGCGGCGTCATCCAGTTCAAAGGCTTGAATCCGCCGGCGTCGTCGTGGACGAGCACCGACCCGTCCGACTTGAGCACGACGAGGCGCACGGCCTCCGGCAAGACGGCGGTGAGACGGCCGGTGTAGACGACCTCGCAGCGGGCGACGAGCAAGCGCACGGGCGTCGGACCGTACCGTCCCTTTCGGACATGTCCGGGGTCTGACCCCTCGGGTGCAACACTGGCCGGATGCGACACAACCGGAAACATGCGACGACCGACCCGGGCGTGGTGCGCGCGCTGATCTCCGAGAACCCGTGGGCGACGCTTGTCAGCCATGGCCCGGACGGCCTCGTCGCGTCTCACTACCCGGTGCTCCTCGACGACCGCGACGACGACCTCGCGATCGTCACCCACGTCGGGCGGCCCGACGAGCAGATCCACGACTTCGGAGCCGGCGAGATGCTCGTGATCGTGGCCGGCCCGCACGGCTACATCTCGCCGAGCTGGTACTCCGAGCACGACACTCCCGTACCGACGTGGAACTTCAGCGTCGCGCACTGCTACGGCGTGCCCGAGGTCCTCGACGCCGAGAACAACCTGAAAGTGCTGACCCGCCTGGTCGACCACTTCGAGCGGCGCGTCGACAGGCCCGTCTTCCTCGACCAGGAGTTCGGCGCCAAGCTGGCCCGCGGCACGGTGGGCATCCGCCTGCCGATCACCCGCTTCATCTGCAAGGTGAAGATGAGCCAGGACAAGGACGAGCAAAGCCAGGCGCAGGTTCTCGCGGAGCTGCGCGGGTCGGGCCCATACAGCAGCCCCGCGCTGGCCGACGCGATGGAACGCGCGCTGTCCGAGCCCTAACCCAGGCCGTCCTTTTCGGACATGGCCGGGGTCTGACCCCGGACAGGGCTCGAACGGACATGTCCCACCCGGGAAGCCGCGGCGCGGAGTACCGTTCCTGGCACGCCGCGAAGGAAGGAGTTGCCATGAGGATCGGGGTTCTCGGAACGGGATCGGTCGGGACGACGATCGGCTCGAAGCTCGTCGAGCTCGGACACGACGTGATGCTCGGCTCGCGCACCGCCGACAACGAGGCTGCGACCACCTGGGCCGCGCAGAGCGGCGGCTCCAACGGCACGTTCGCCGACGCGGCTGCGCACGGGGAGCTCGTCTTCAACTGCACCTCCGGCGCTGGATCGCTCGCTGCGCTCGAGGCCGCCGGCGCCGACAACCTGGCGGGAAAGACGCTCGTCGACATCTCGAATCCGCTCGACTTCTCCCAGGGCTTTCCGCCGAGCCTCTCGGTCTGCAACACGGACAGCCTGGCCGAGCAGATCCAGCGCGCCCACCCGGACGCGAAGGTCGTGAAGGCGCTGAACACGATGAACGCGTCGGTGATGGTCGAACCGTCGCTCGTCGGGGGCGAGCACACCGTCTTCCTGTGCGGAAACGACCAGGACGCGAAGGCCCAGACGAAGGCGCTGCTCGGCGCGTTCGGCTGGGCCGAGTCTGCGCAGCTCGACCTGGGGAACCTGATCGCGGCCCGCGGCATGGAGATGTGGCTGCCGCTGTGGCTTTCGATCTACGGCGCGCTCGGCACGGGCACGTTCAACGTCCGCGTCGCTAGCTGAAGGTCACGAGCGGCTCGTCCATCGTCCGGGCGCCCTCGGCGCACGCCTCGCGCGCTTGCCTGCCCTGGACGAGCGGACAGCCGGCGGTCTCGAACTTCCCGTCGGTGAGCACGGCGACGGTCTTCCCGAGCCAGCGGTAACAGTCGAGCCGCACCTGCTCCTGGAGCGCACCGCAGCGGTCGAGCACCTCCGCGTACTGCTCGTTCGACGAGCCGAGGAGGTTCTGGAGCTTCAGCCCGCGCACGCACGCGAGGGCCTCCTTCCCGGTGAACCCGAAGCAGAGCGAGAACTGCGCCCGCGGGTCGGCCGGGCCGATCACGGTAGCGGCGGTGATGCACGCCCTCCCGCTGGAGCCCCTCGAGGCCCATGCAGAGTCGGTCGACGTCGACTGCGCTCTCGATCGCGCCGGGCGGACGGTTGTCGACGAAGGCGCGGTACCAGCACTGGCGCACGTACTCGGGCTTCTGCGCGCCGCAGAGCTTCTGCGGATCGGTCTCGGCGTCGCTCGGCTTCTGCGTGTCGTCGTAGCCGCCGACCGAGAACCAGTAGTCGTGGAAGGCGCCCTGCGCGCAGTCGGGCGCGGAGTTCTTCCCGAGCTTCGAGCAGAGCGCGAGCGCGGCCGGGAGCTCCTCGTTCGAGATCCGCATGAACGCGTGCCCGAACCCGTGCGTGCAGCTGTAGCGCTCGTAGCGCGTGGCCGAGTCGTCGCAGACCGACTCGGACGCCTTCGGGTCGCGCGGGTCGATCTGCGGCGCGACGCCGGTGACGACGCCGTGCGCGTACCCGGCCGGGCAGCCCGGGTCGTTCGACTTCGGCAGCGAGTCCTTCAGCGCGGCGACGGTGAGCCCGTTGTCGCGCGCGTACTCGCGGCCGACCGTGTGCATGAGGCCGTGGCAGTTCGGGAGGAGGAAGCCGCCCGGATCCTCGCGCGCGACCTGCGTGATCTCGTCCACTGCGGCGAGCGGGTCCTCCGCGTTCTCGACGAGGTCTTTCAGCGCCGCGGCGTAACAGTCGCGGATGGTGTCCTCGCCGGCGTTCACGCAGGCTGCGAGCCCTTCCGCGGCCGACGTCGGCTGCATGACCGTCGGCTTCTCCTTGTCGCAGCCGGAGACGGCTAGCCCGAGGACAGCGGCGACGAGCCCGACCGAGATCCATCTGCGCCGCGTCACCAGGCGAATTGTAGGTCGGTTCTACGCGGCCGGAACGCGTGCCGCATCGAGCAGCGCGACGAGCAGCGGGTGTAGCCGCCCGGACTCGCTCGAGCCGACCTGCGGCTGGAACGCGGTCGCGAGAAAGAACGGGTGCCCGGGCAGCTCGATCGCCTCCACCCCGGCGTCCGGCGCGGTCGCGGAGATGACGACGCCGTTCGCCGCGAGCAGCCCGGCGGTCCGGTCGGCGAGCCCGTAGCCGCACCAGTGGAAGCCTTCGAACGGCTCGTTCCCGACGATGGCCGCGAGCCGCGTGCCGGCGACCGGAGTCACCTCACGCGTCTCCCCGTAGAGCGAGCAGGCGAGCGGGACGATCGCGGGGTCGTCCGCGTCCGGATCGGTCTCGGCGTGGAGCGCGTTGGCCCCGAACCGCCGCGCCAGGTGCACGCAGGCGTACTGGAACCCGCCGCAGGTGCCGAGGAACGGCGTCCCGGTCTCCAGGCAGTGCTCGATCGCCGCGAAGGCGGCGTTCTCGTCGCGGTAGGGCGTCCCGGGGAGAAGCCAGACGGCCGCGGCGCCGTCGAGTTCGGGCTCGGAGTCGGTCGCGACCCACCCGGCCTCCACGTCGTCGGGCAAGAGCGCCAACGCAGCGTCGATCTCGCGGTGCGTCAGGTACTGCGGATCGCGATCACCGAGAGCGACGATGCGGGTCATGGCTAGTCCACGAGCTTCTGCGTCATCGCGCGGATCCCGATGCGCCACATGACCGCGCCGAACAGGACCAGGTAGCCGAGCCGCGCGAGATCGTCCCAGCCGAGGAAGCCGAACACCGCGCGCGCGGACGAGCTCCACGCACTGGTAGAGCGGGTTGAAGTTCGCGAGCACCTGCGCCCAGTCCGGCAGCTTGTCGATCGGGAAGAACGTGCCGGCGACGAGGAAGAGCGGCGTCAGCACCGCGCTCACGATGTAGTTGAAGTTCTCGAACGACTTGGCGTAGCCGGCGATCGCGATCCCGAAGTTCGCCCAGCCGAAGCCGGAGACGAACGCGATCCCGGGCACGAGCAGCATCCCCCACGACGGCTCGAGCCCGAAGAAGATCGCGACCACCATCGGCACGCAGCCGAAGACGCTCGTACGGATCGAGATCCACAGCGCCTCGGCCGTGACGAGCTCCTCCGTGTCCACGGGCGCGGCCAGGATCGCGTCGTAGGTGCGCTGGAACTTGTACTTCACGAACGTCCCGAACATCGCCGGGAACGCGCTCGAGAAGAGCACGGCCGTGGCGACGATCCCGGTCCCGACGAAGTCGACGTAGTCGTAGCCGCCGACCGTGCTCACGAGCGAGCCGAACCCGAAGCCGAACGCGAGCAGGTAGATCGTCGGCTCGACCGTCGACGAGAACGACGCCGAGCGCCAGTACGACGAGAAGTTCACGACCTCGCGGACGAGCACGCCCGTGATCGCGGCGCGCTCGAGGCGGCCGAGCTTGATCGGTTGACGCCACGCGGGTGGCCACTACTCGATCTCCTCCCCGGTCAGGAGCACGAAGACGTCCTCGAGGTTCGACGGCCGGCGCTCGCCGTCGGGCGCGCGGCCGTCGGCGTTCTCGACGCCGAGGACCGAGACGCTCGTCCCGGTGCGCCGCGTGCGGAACCCGTCGGCCTGCGCGGTCCGCCTCGGTCTCGGCGAGCCTCG
This sequence comes from uncultured Actinomycetes bacterium, assembly GCA_963760815.1. Lineage (GTDB taxonomy): Bacteria > Actinomycetota > Thermoleophilia > Gaiellales > Gaiellaceae > CAVRUF01. Next base: position 665,852 of record CAVXEJ010000004.1, on the reverse strand, counting down.
CGGGCGAGCCGTACACCTCGACCGCCTCGGTTCCGGCGTGCTCGCGGATCGAGCTCGCCCGGCGGCCCCGAGGCGACCGCGCTCCCGTGGGACATGATCAGCACGGTGTCCGCGAGGCGCTCGGCCTCCTCGATGTAGTGCGTGGACATGAGGATCGTCGTGCCCTCGGCGCGCAGCGCGTCGATCAGCGCCCAGAGCTCCTGGCGCACCTGCGGGTCGAGCCCGACGGTCGGCTCGTCGAGGAGCACGAGCCGCGGCCGGTGGACGAGCGCGCGGGCGATCAGCAGCCGCCGCCGCATCCCGCCGGAGAGCTTGTCGACGCGGGTGTCGCGGCGATCGACGAGGCTGCGCCATCTTGAGCGCGCGCCTCGATCGCGGCGCGCCGCTCGGGCGCGGCGACCCGGTAGAGGTGGGCGAAGACGAGCAGGTTCTGCTCCACGGTCAGCGTCACGTCGAGGTTGTCGAGCTGCGGCACGACGCCGCACTGCGCGCGGGCCGGCTTCGACTCCTGCGGGAGCTGGAATCCGAGCACCTCGAGCTCGCCCTCGTCGGCGATCGCCTGCGCCGTGAGGAGCCGCATCGTCGTCGACTTCCCGGCCCCGTTGGGCCCGAGCAGGCCGACGCACGTCCCCTCGGGAACGTCGAGGTCGAGCCCGTTCACGGCGGTGATCGGGCCGTAGCGCTTCACGACTCCGCGCAGGCGGATGGCCAGGTCGGACATTCCCCCAGCCTGCCAGACGAGGAGGAACGGCGGCTAGGTACGATCGAGCGCATGTGCAGAAACATCAGAACGCTCTACAACTTCGACCCGCCCGTGAACGAGGACGAGATCCGCGACGCGGCGCTCCAGTTCGTGCGGAAGCTCAGCGGCTACAACAAGCCGTCGCAGGCGAACGAGGCGGCCTTCTACAGCGCGATCGACCGGATCGCCGAGGACGTCGCCCAGCTCATGGACGAGCTCGTGACGACCGCGCCGAAGAAGAACCGCGAGGTCGAGATCGAGAAGCTGAAGGCCCGCTCGGCCAAGCGGTTCGCCCACCAGGCCGCCTAGGGCGGTTCGAACCGTCGCAACCGGAGGTGAGGGATGCCACAGACCGTCGTGCTCGTCGGAACACGCAAGGGACTCTTCGTGCTCGAGAGCGAAGACCGGCGCGACTGGAGGATGCGCGGGCCCTACTGCGAGGGCTGGCCCGTGTACCAGGCGATCTACGACCCGGACTCGGGAACGATCTACGCGGCCGCCGCAAGTGAGTGGCACGGAGCCGCCGTCTGGCGGAGCCACGATCTCGGCGAGACGTGGGAGCACTCGAGCGAAGGCCTCGCCTACGAGAGCGGCGACCTCAAGCTCTCGAAGATCTCGGGGCTCACCGCAGCCCACGGACGGCTGCTCGCCGGCGTCGAGGCGCCGGGCATCTTCGAGAGCCGCGACCGCGGCGAGACGTGGTCCCTGCTCAGCCGGCTCGAGGGCCAGCCGGGCAGCGAGGCCTGGGACGATCCCAAGAACCAGCCGCCGGGCCACCTCGGCCTCCCCGCCACGCTTCCGGATCCCTCCGACCCGGCTCGTTTCTGGGCGATCGTGCAGGGGATCGGGATCTTCGAGACGGCCGACGACGGCGGGTCGTGGACGCCGCGTAACCGGGGGCTCCGAGCCGACTGGCCGCTCGAGCACGAGGAGGTCGGCTTCTGCGTGCACAAGCTCGTCATGTCGCCGAGCGACCCGCAGCGCCTCTACCAGCAGAACCACTGCGGGATGCACCGAAGCGACGACGGCGCGCTCACGTGGACAGAGATCACCGAAGGCCTTCCGACCGACTTCGGCTTCGCGGCCGCAGCGCACCCGCACGACCGCGACGGGTTCTACGTCATCCCGCTCGATCCCGGCCACGCGCGCTTCGTGCCCGACGGGCGGCTGGCGGTCTGGCGCACGCGCGACGCCGGCTCGACCTGGCAGCGGCTGGACGAGGGACTGCCTCAGCGCGACGCCTACCTCGGCGTCCTGCGCGAGGGAATGGCGATCGACTCGCACGACGTCCCCGGGCTCTACTTCGGCACCAGCACGGGCCAGGTCTACGCGAGCGCCGACGAGGGGGACACGTGGGCGGAGGTCGCGAGCTACCTCCCGTCCATCTCCTCGGTCGAGGTGGCGGTGGTCGGATAGATGGCGGACGTCTTCCTCCCCGGCACGCTGCCTCCGCTCTTCCCCGGGCTCCCGCGCCGACTCGAGCTCGACGCCGGCACCGTGGACGAGGCGGTCGAGCAGCTGAACGAGCGCTGGCCCGGCCTGCGCGACCGCCTGTGCGAGCCCGGCCCGGAGCTGAGGAGCCACATCCAGGTGTACGTGAACGGCGAGCGCGCCCGCCTCGACGATCCGCTCGAGCCCACCTCGCGCGTGGACGTCATCACGGCGATCAGCGGCGGCTGAAGCGGTAAGCGGTTCCGCGAGGACCGAGTGGATACTCAGATCTTCGAGGTGGGCTGAGGCGTCGTCCGCAGGTACGGCTTGACGGTGACGTAGCCGGGGAAGAGCTCCGCGGCCTCGCCGTCGGGGACGGCCGGCGTGATGATCACGTCTCGCCGCGGCGCCAGTCGGCAGGGGTTGCAACGCGGTACTTCGCGGTCAGCTGGAGCGAGTCGATCGTCCGCAGGATCTCGCCGAAGTCACGCCCGGTACTCGCTTCCGCGGCTCGATGAACGCCTTGATGATTGCTTCTTCGCGCTCCGGTTTCATGTGCTGAGCCTGGCTCGGTTCGGCTCTACTGCCCGGCACGTGCTGTTACTGGTTCCTTGCGGCTCTGACGATGTCGAGGATCACGTTGATGACGAGCTCTGGGTCTGCTTCTTCCACGGCGTGGCCTGTGTGGACGACGGTTTGCTCGGCCTGGGGGCTGAGCATCAGCCAGCCTCGCTGATCCTGGACGTTGGTTCGCATCCCTTTGCGCTCGGACGGGAATGTCGCCGCTTCGATCTCGTAGTCGCTGTAGGCGTTGCTGACGATCGTAATCGGAATGTCACCAACCTCCTTTCGGGCTGCCCAAGCGTCCTTCTCGACCTGGAGATAGTCGCGTTGCTCGACGTTCGACGGGTGGTCCCACTTCGTTTCCTCCACGATCGGTTGCGGTGGGTCGAGGAAGGGGGCAGGCACGTCGATGAACGCCATCCCCGCTATCTGCCTTGGGTGGGCAAAGGCGTAGCCAGCGACTATGTATCCGCCGCCTGAGGTTCCGACGAGTACGTATGGCCCCGGGATCGCAGCGCTCACGAGCAGACCTTCCAAGTCGTCCACGAGATCGGTGAAGCCGCGCGGCCCCGGCGCGGGATCGCTGCGACCCAGGTTGGCCCGGTCATAGACGCACGTTCGTGTCACCTCTGCAAGACGGCTCTCCGCGAACGCGTACGACGCGCTGGTGTCCTGGTCTCCTCCCTCCAGCACAACGGTCGGCGAGCCGCTACCCGAGCACCTCACATAAAGGCCGCGCTCACCGTCGACGTCGACGACTCGGTCCATGGGGGCGCCGGATGAGTCGGTGGTGGTTTGTCCGCTGCCGGCGTCATCGGCACCGCCGCATCCGCTCAGGACAAGAGCCAACGAAAGGCTCGCCAGGACAAGTCGGAATGAGATGAATCTCCGAGGCCGTACCGTCACGTCTCGCATTAACACACAACGAGCCGGCGCCTACACCGCGGCCGCCGCCGCGACCGGCATGACGGGCGCGGCTCACATCGGCTCTAGAAACACGAATCCGAACGAAGTCGTTTGCCACCGCAGGTGGCGAGACTTCGTTCGGTGAAAGTAGCGGGGGCGGGATTTGAACCCGCGACCTCCGGGTTATGAGCCCGGCGAGCTACCTGACTGCTCCACCCCGCGTCGCACCCTCAAGATACCACGGGCTCAAAGTAGGTCGCGCAGCAGGAAGAACAGGAACACGCCGAAGCCGATGAGGCCCCACAGGCCCGAGCCGCGGCGCTTCTCCTGTGGCTCGTCGTCCTCAATCGTCACCTCGGGCTCGACCGTCACGCCCTCGGGCGAATCGCCGGTCTGGAACGTGCCGACCTCCGCCGTCGCGGGCTCGCCGTGCGCGCGGTCGAGCTCCGCCAGGAGCCGCGCCGCGTCCGCCTGCTCGGCCTCGTCGCCCCGCTCGGCAACCTTCTCCGCGAGCTTCGCGACGTCCTCGAAATCGCCCGGATCCTGCGACGCGCGCGCCTCGTCGAGCGAGTTCCACAGGTACACGAGCGCTTCGCCGGTCTCGCCGCGGGCGAGCGCCCGACGGGCGTGATCGAGGCTGTCGTCCACGGTCGCAGTATCGCCCGTGGCTACGATCGCCGCATGCGCGTGGCGGTTGTCGACCTCGGCACGAACTCGACGCGGCTCCTCGTGGCCGACGTCGAGGGAACCGACGTGCGCGAGGTGGAGCGCAAGCTTCAGATCACGCGCCTCGGCGAGGGCGTCGACTCGCGCCGCAAGCTCCTCCCGACCGCGATCGCGCGCGTGCGCAACGTGCTCGTCGACTACCGCCGCGACCTCGAGGCGCTCGGCGCCGAGCGGACGCTGACGATCGCCACGAGCGCCGTCCGCGACGCGGAGAACGGCGAGGCCTTCCTCGGCGAGATCGAGTGGAGCTACGGGTTCACGACGCGGCTCCTCACCGGTGAGGAAGAGGCGCTCATGACGTACACCGGCGTCTCGAACGGCCGCGGGCCCGGTGGACGGGACGCTCGTGATCGACGTGGGCGGCGGCTCGACCGAGCTGGTCCTCGGCGGCCCCGACGGCGTCGCGTTCCACACGAGCCTCGACCTCGGCTGCGTGCGCCTGACCGAACGGTTCATCCACTCGGACCCGCCGTCGCCCGAGGAGATCGCGGACTGCCGCAACGCCACCCGCGCGCTGCTGGCCGAGCGCGTCCCGGACGACGTGCTGCCGAGCGCCGGCATCGGTGTCGCGGGCACCGTCACGACCCTTGCGGCGATCGAGCTGGGGCTCGAGGTCGAGGATCCCGCGCTCATCCACGGGCACAAGCTGACCGCCGCCCGCGTCGAGGCCGACCTCGCCGAGCTCTCGCTCCTGACCGTCTCCGAGCTGGCCGCAATCCCCGCGATCACGCCCGAGCGAGCGCCCGTCTTTGTCGCCGGGATCACCGTGGTCGCCGAGGCGATGCGCTACTTCGGCCTGGCCGAGCTCGAGATCTCGGAGCGCGACATCATGCACGGCGCCGCGCTCGCGGCCGCCGAGCTGCCCGAGCCCGAAGAGGGCGACGCACCCGCGGGCGCCTACACCTGCTGCTAGCGCCTACGGATAGACGCCGCGGGACACGAGCGCCGCCGCGACCTCGCGGATCGAGCGGATGAGCGCCGCGCGGCGCAGCGTCATCGACTCCTCCTCGGAGAGCGTCCAGACGCGGTCGAGCCCGTCGCGCATGAGGTCGGCGAGGCGGGTGCGGATCTCCTCGCGCGTCCAGAAGAGCCGCTGGATGTCCTGCACCCACTCGAAGTAGGAGACGGCGACGCCGCCGGCGTTCGTGAGGATGTCCGGGAGGACGGGGATGCCGCGGTCGGCCAGGATGTCGTCCGCCTCGAGCGTCGTCGGGCCGTTCGCGCCCTCGGCGACGAGCTTCGTCTGGATGCGCGGCGCGTTCTCGCCGGTCAGCACGCCCTCCGTTGCCGCGAGGACGAGGATGTCGCACGGCAGCTCCATGAGCTCCGCGTTCGAGACGGAGTCGCAGCCGGGGAAGCCCTCGACCACGCCCTCGCGGCCGCGCCACTCCTCGAGCGCCGCCATGTCGAGGCCGGCTGGGTTGTAGATGCCGCCGCCGATGTCGGAGACGGCGACGACCTTCGCGCCGCGGTCATGCAGCTCGTGCGCGGCGACCGCGCCGACCTTGCCGAAGCCCTGCACGACGCAGCTCTTCCCCGCGAGCTGCTGGCCGAGCTTCGCGACCGCGCCCTCGACGACCATGACGACGCCGATCCCGGTCGCCTCCGGTCGCAGCACCGAGCCGCCGACCGAGAGCGGCTTGCCGGTCACGATCTCAGGGACTGCGTGACCGACCTGCATCGAGTACGTGTCCATCATCCAGGCCATCGTCTGCTCGCTCGTGGCCATGTCCGGCGCGGGGATGTCGCGCTGCGGGCCGATCACCGGGAGGAGCTCCGAAGTGAAGCGTCGCGTCATCCGCTCGAGCTCGGCCTCGGAGAGCGCGCGCGGATCGCAGCGCACGCCGCCCTTTGCGCCGCCGTACGGAAGCCGCAGCAGCGCACACTTCCAGGTCATCCACATGGCGAGCGCGGCGCATTCGCCCAGGGTGACCGCGAGGTCGTAGCGGATGCCGCCCTTGGTCGGGCCGAGCACGCTCGAGTGCTGCACCCGGTAACCGGGATAGACCGCGAGCGAGCCGTCGTCGAGGCGCGTGGGGATCGAGACGGCGAGCGAGCGCTCGGGCCGGCGGAGCACCTCGCCGACGCTGTCGGAGATGCCGGCCTGCCTCAGCGCGCCGTCGAGCTGCCCGAGCGCCGTCTTGAAGAGCGGATCGTCGAGCTCGGGAGGAAGGTGCGATGCGGTTTCCGGCGCCGTCGTCACGAGAAGCAGTCTACGCCCGGGCTACTCGAGCTCAACGGTGAGCGTGAGGCCGTGCCGCCCGATCACGCGCACGTCGACGCCGGCGTCGGCGCCCGCCTCGCAGGTCGCGTCCCAGAACTCCCCGTCGAGCCGAACCTGCCCTCTCGGGCGGCACTCCCCCACCGTGACCGCCTTGCGGCCGATGAGCGTCTCGGCGCCGGCCTGGATCTTGCGGCGCTTCGAGTAGCGAAGCCAAAACCAGGTCTCCCCGACCTCGACGATTCCGGCGACCACGATGAGCACGAGCCCCCAGGGCGACGGGAGGACGAACACGGCGAGGAAGAGCGAGAGGATGAAGATCAAGGCCCGAACGCTACAGCGCCGCAGAAACCTTCCTTGCCGGCGGAGCGTCGCCTGCGACGTCGGCGTCGCGCAGGCGTGCAGGCCGCCCGGGCTTCGAATGCATCGCCCGCGTGACAATCCCGAAGATCGAGGCGATCCCGGGCCCGTTCCGGGTGTAGCGCGTCCGCTGCCGGGGGCCCCGCGGCCTTACTCGCCCCTCGCGCGAGTGCCGGGAGGCAACCCCCACCCCTAGTTCAAACCCTATCCAGGAAATCCGCACGCGTGGGACACGAAACCGTGCCGACATCAGGCCAATGGATCCACAGCGTTCGAAGCAGCCGTGCCGGCGCATCGTTGGTCTTCATGCCGGGGGTGGAAGTCGAACCCACACGCCCGAACGTAGAGGATCTTGAGTCCTCGACCACGCGCCACATCTAACGGCAGAGAACGAAAAACACCTGCAGACGACGCCGAAACGAACTACCACTCACCGCGCCGACGTGCGCCCTCTCGCAGCAAGCTCTTACGCGTACTCCGCCCCGCCCTCGCGGTGCCGGCGCTCTCGAACCTCACCGCTGGCTGCTGGCTAGGCGGCCCCTCGAATCTTTCCGGGTAACCGCCGCGTGAACCAGAACGAGAGCACGGCAAGGAACGCGACTGCGAGCATCGACGTCTTCAGCGCGTCGAGTTGGGCGTTGCCGTAGTCGGCTGTGACAGCGTCTGCCTCGGCCGGCGCCAGCCCGGCGTCGAGCAGCGCCTGGTGGGCCTGCTCGGTCGTGACGATCGCGATGCCCTCCTCGGTGGCGGCCGCGAGCTGCGTCTTCACGTCGGACGACAACGCCGGGTTGTCCTGGATCCGCGAGTTGAACCCGTTCAGCAGCCCGAGCAGCAGCACGGAGCCGATCAGGGCGGTGCCGAGGGACGCGCCGAGGTTTTGCGCAGTCCCCTGCAGTCCACCCGCCTCGTTCGTCTGGTCCGGCGGGGCCGAGGACATGATCACGTTGCCGAGTTGCGACATGAGGAGCCCGGCGCCGATCCCGAAGAAGATGAGCGACACGGCGAAGGCCGTCCCGTTCAGGGTCACGTCGATCGTCCCGACGAGCACGAGCGAAGCGATCGCCATTGCCCCGAGGCCGACCTGGACGACGGCCCGCGGCCCGAACCGCACTGCCACCTTCGGCCCGGTAAGTGCAGCGGCCAGCATCGAGATCGACATCGGAAAGAGCCGCTTGCCCGTCTCAAACGCGTCCAAGCCAAGCACGACCTGGAGGTACACCGGCAGGACGAAGAACGTGCCCATCACGATCAGCTGCTGCGCGGAAAGCGAGGACAGCCCGCCCCGCAGCGTCTCGATCTTCAGCAGCGCGCGGTTGAGGAGCGTGCTCCGGCCGAGCCGTTCGCGGCGGTCCTCCCAGGCGACGAAACAGCCGAGGACGACGAAGCCGCCCATGATCAGGAACGGCACCAGCGAGAACCCGAGCGGCGTGATCTCGTGACCGTCGATCGTCGGCGCGGCGATCGGCTTGATCCAGCCCCAGGTGCTGCTCTTCAGGATCCCGAACACGATCAGCCCGAGCGCGAGCGCCGAGAGCGCGGCGCCGCCGTAGTCCAGTCTCGGCACGATCTCCGGTTTGGGCGCGCGCTTCATGCGCCGGTGGACGATGAGCACCACGATCACCACCACGACCTCACCGACGAAGACGTACCGCCAGCTCCAGGTCGTCGTCACGTAGCCGCCGATCAGCGGCCCGGCCGCGATCGCCGCTCCGCGCGGCGCCGCCGATCATCCCGTAGGCGAACGCGCGGTCCTTGCCCTCGTAGTTCGCGGCGGTCAGCGCCGCGATCGCCGGGATCACCAGCACCGCGCCGAGCCCCTCGATCCCCGACCAGCCGATCAGCAGCACCGTGAGGTTCGGGCTGAGCGCCGTGATCAGCGAGCCGAGCCCGTACACGGCCAGGCCGAGCCCGAAGGCCCGGTCACGCCCGAGGATGTCGCCGAGCTTCGCGCCGACGAGCATGAACGCAGCCATCACGAGCGTGTACATCGTGATCGCGCTCTGCACCCCGGTGACCGTCGTGTTCAGGTCGGCCGACGATCTGCGAGATCGAGACGTTCATCACGCTCGAGTCGAGCACCATGATGAACTGGGCCGACGCGAGGATGACCAGCGGAAGCCACTTACGCATCCGGCGACTCTAGAGGCTAGCTAGCCCACGCGCAGGGTCAGCGCGGCCGGACTCCAAGCTCCGCCCACGACTCCTTCCGAAGACACCGGCCAGAGCGTCTTTCGTTCCGACGCCGACTGGGCCAGGCCCGTGTGTGGGGGGTTTTTTTGCAGTGCCGGGGGTGGGAATCGAACCCACACGCCCCGAAGGACAGCGGATTTTAAGTCCGCCGCGTCTACCGTTCCGCCACCCCGGCCGGGTGTGCGCAGGCTAGAAGCCCGGGGCTAACTGGTCGAGCGTGAAGAGCTCGGGGCCGTGCCCGCGGTTTTGGTCGACGAAGCTCTGGAAGGCGCCCTCGTCGAACTTGGAGCAGATGGCGAGCACGCCCGTCTGCTTCGTCGGCTCCTCGGTGGGATCGGTCGGATCGTCGCGGTCGGCGACCCAGGCCGTGAGCACGATGTCGTCCGCGTACTTCGTCGCCCGCGGATCCTGGGGAAGCGGCGCGAGGACGAGCCCGCGCGGATCGGAGCGGTACCAGGCGGTCAGCGCGGCGATCGTCTCGTCCGAGACGTTCGAGCCGTACTGCACGCCCACGCCGCCGTGCTCGAGGTTGTGCAGCAGGCGATTCTGCTCGAGCGCCGTCGAGTACTCACCGAAGATGAGCGGATCCGGGTAGTGCGGCCCCGACGACGGCGGGTACGAGTTGTATTTGAAGCCCTTCGGGAGCTTGGCCGGCGGCACGTGCTCCTGCGCCAGCGCCGGGAAGGTCTGAACCTCACAGGCGTCCCCGATCGCGCCGGCGCTCGGGCCATCGTCCCCTCCACCCATGGCAAGGGCGATGCCGCCCCCGATCGCGGCGAGGACGAGCACCGCGGCGCCGACGGCGATCCAGATGCGCGTATTGGCGCCGCCGCCGCCGGAGCGCGGCTCCTTCGAGGAGCGCACCTTCGGCGCCTGGACTTTCCGCGGGGGAGCAGGTGTCTTGGGCTTGTCGGCCACGGCTGGTGAATGTAGCAGCGTCCGCTACGAGGACGGCTCGCGAACCGTCAGCCCCAGAACGTCCGGCCGGTGGTAGTGGCCGGCGGCGTCGAAGCGCTGGCGCTCCTCGTGCAGCCGCGCGGGATCGAACTCCGCGTAGAGGATCCCCTCCTCGTCGTAGAGCGGCCCCGCGAGGTAGGACCCGTCAGGCCCGAGGATGGCGCTACCGCCGCGGCCGATCACGTCCAGCCCGTCGAGCATGTGCCGCAGCGGGAAGTCGTCCGGGTAGCCGGACGCCCGCTGGAAGTGGCACGGCGCGATCACGAAGGCGCGCGATTCCCGCGCGATGTGGACGAGCGTGGACTGCCACTCATCCGAGTCGTCGGCGGTCGACGCGACGTAGATCTCGATGCCGGACTCGTAGAGCGCGAAACGGGCAAGCGGCATGTAGTTCTCCCAGCAGATGAGCCCGCCCAGCCGTCCGAGCGGGGTCTCGATCGCACGTAACCCCCGTCCATCACCTGGGCCCCAGATGAGGCGCTCGTGGTTCGTGGGCACGAGCTTGCGGTGGTGCAGGACGAGCGCGCCGTCGGGGTCGTAGCCGAGCAGCGTGTTGTAGAGCGTCCCGCTGCGGGCCGGATCGACCTCGGTCACGCCGACGACAAGGTGGACGCCGCTCGCGCGCGCGGCTTCCCCCATGCGGTCGGACGCCTCGCCGGGGATCTCGACGGACTCGCGCGCCAGCAGCGCGAACGCGGCTTTCGCCTGCGGATCCGCCCAGCCGGCGAGCGCGCGGGCCCACACCGACGACGGGTACGCGGGCACGAATGCCTCCGGGAAAACAACGAGTTCCGCGCCCTGCGCGGCGGCCTCGGCGGTTCGCTCGGCGAGCCGCTCGATCGTTGCGGCGCGGTCGAAGATGACCGGCTCGGCCTGGACGCACGCGACTTTCACCGGCTGGCGCACGGTTTCGTTCTACCCGATGCGGGGCCGTCCGACTACCTGCGTAGCGTTTGTAGACCCATGACCTACGTTTTCGTCGCTTTGGCAGGTATCGCTCTGGGCGCGTTCATCGCCTGGAGCCTCGCGCGTACGCGTGTCGCCGAGTTGAGCGCGAAGCTCGGCGCGCAGCCCGACCTCGAGACGACGTTCCGGTCGCTGTCGGCCCAGACCGTGCAGGAATCGCTCGAACGCATCGACGCAGAGGCGCGCCGCCGCGAGGAGCTGAGCCGCGAGGCGCTCGCGAACCTGGTCAAGCCGATCCGCGAGTCGCTCGAGAAGGTCGACGTGCAGAGCCAGGCGCTGGAGAACCAGCGCCGCGAGGCGTACGGGTCGCTCTCCACACAGGTGCGCCTGCTCGCCGAGAGCCAGGAGAAGCTCGTCTCGGAGACCGGCAGCCTCGTGACTGCGCTGCGCGCGCCGGCCGCGCGCGGGCGCTGGGGCGAGATGCAGCTGCGCCGCGTGGTCGAGATGGCCGGAATGCTCTCGCACTGCGACTTCACCGAGCAGACGAGCGTGACCGTGGACGACCGGCGGCTGCGGCCCGACCTGATCGTCCGGCTCCCGGGCGGCAAGAACATCGTGGTCGACGCGAAGGTGCCGCTCGAGGCGTATCTGCGCGCGATCGAGGCGGGCGACGAGGAGACGCGCTCGGCCCGGCTCGGCGACCACGTGAACCAGATCCGCCAGCACATCCAGAAGCTCAGCCAGAAGAGCTACTGGGAGCAGTTCCAGCCGTCGCCCGAGTTCGTCGTCCTGTTCATCCCGGGCGAGGCGTTCTACAGCGCCGCGCTCATGCACGACCCGGCGCTGCTCGAGGAAGCGACCGGCAAGCGCGTGATCGTCGCGACGCCCACGACCCTGATCGCGCTGCTTCGCGCGGTCGCGCACGGCTGGCACCAGGAGACGGTCGCCGAGAGCGCGCGGGCGGTCAGCGAGCTCGGCCGCGAGGTCTACACGCGGATCGCGACCATGGGCGAGCACCTGGCGAAGCTCGGCGGCAAGCTCGACGGCGCCGTCACGGCGTACAACGAGACGATCGGCTCGCTCGAGCGTCGCGTCCTACCGGCCACGCGCAAGCTGGCCGACCATGGCGCGGGCGGGACGAAGGAGATCGAGCCGCTCGAGCCGCTCGATCGCGCGACGCAGGCGCCCCAGGCGCCCGAGCTCGTGGAGAGCTCCGAGGACGTCCTCGAGCTCCAGCAGCGCACGCTCGAAGTCGCGTAGCTCTGGTTCCGGCCAGACCCGCCGCTATCCTGAGTTCATGGGCTCTGCGGCCGGAACAGGCGCGGGGTTCCGGTCGTTCTCTCCAGTACAGATTTCTTTCGAAAGGACACCGTGAGCGAACCCGAAGTGAGGAAGTTGATCGTGATCGGAGGAGGCCCCTCCGGCTACACCGCTGCGCTCTACAGCGCGCGCGCCAACCTGGAGCCGCTCGTCATCGAGGGATTCCAGTGGGGCGGCCAGCTCATGATCACGAGCGACGTCGAGAACTACCCGGGCTACCCCGAGGGCGTCATGGGCCCGCAGATGATGCAGGACTTCCGCAGCCAGGCTGCCCGCTTCGGCGCGGAGTTCATCACCGACAACGTCACCAAGGTCGACTTCTCCAGCCGGCCGTTCCGGGTGTGGACCGGCGACCGGGAGATCCACGCCGAGTCGGTCATCGTCTCCACCGGAGCGACCGCCCGACAGCTCGGACTCGAGTCGGAGAAGCGACTCCAGGGCTACGGCGTGACGTACTGCGCCACCTGCGACGGCGCCTTCTACCGCGACAAGGAGATCGCGGTCGTCGGCGGCGGCGACTCGGCCATGGAGGAGGCGCTCTTCCTCACGCGCTTCGCCTCGAAGGTGCATCTGATCCACCGGCGCGACCAGTTCCGCGCCTCGCCGATCATGGTCGACCGCGTCCACGCGCACGACGAGATCGAGCTCGTCCTCGACACGGTCGTGGAGGAGATGCTCGGCGACCCGAAGCTCGAGGGGATCCGGATCCGCAACGTGAAGACGGACCAGACCTCGGTGCTCCCCGTCGAGGGCGTCTTCGTCGCGATCGGGCACGACCCGGCGTCGGAGCTCTTCCGCGGCCAGCTCGACATGGACGAGAACGGCTACGTCCTCACCGACGGCAGGACCACGATCACGAACGTCGAGGGCGTCTTCGCCGCCGGCGATGTCGTCGACCACGTGTACCGCCAGGCCGTGACCGCGGCCGGGACGGGCTGCATGGCCGCGCTCGACGCCGAGCGGTTCCTCTCGGAACAGGAAGCCGCCGCCGCGGTCGCGCTCGCCACGTCCTAGTCGTCCGGTCGACCCGCAGCCTCCGCCGCCAGATGCGCGGTCCGACCGGCGCCAGGAGGTCGCTGCGTCCCGGCGCCCGAGCTCCGAGCTAGCATCGCCACGTGCCCTATTTCATCTGCCCGAACTGCAAGCGGCGCTCGATCGACCACGACCGCCGCGACGGCCTGACGCACCAATCCGTCGGCTGCCCGAACTGCGGATTCGGATTCCTGTTCGAACTCATGGATGACTACTACCCCGGCCCGACGACCGGGTTCGTCGTCTGCGACCGCGACCGGCGCGTGCTGGCCGTCGGCCGCGGCGTGTTCGAGCTGACCGGTTTCACCGAGTCGGATCTCATGGGGCGCGAGATCGTGGACGTCCTCCACCTGAACGGCGGCGACGGACCGAGCCCAGCCGAGGTTGCGGTCGAATGGGGCGTCCGCCAACTCGGCAAGGAGCTGACGCTGACGACGAAGTCGGGCGTCCAAAAGCCGGTGAAGGCGGACTTCTTCCCGGCGTACGACGAGGACGGCGGTCTGCTCGTCGCGATCGCTCCCGCCGTCTAAGCGGCATCACGCTCCTCCCGCGCCTCGAAGAGCCGCTCCTCCACCCACGCCTGCAGCCGTTCGACCGCGCGCAGGTCGGCCGCGAGCCGCGCGGCCTCCTCCCGTTGCGCCCGTGGGTCCGCGAGCGTGAGCACGCCGAGCGCCTCGAGCCGCTCGACCGTCTCGGCGTCCAGCTGGCCGCGAATCTCCCGCTCGATCGCCGCCTGGCGGATCGCGTCGCGCGTGCGCGCCAGATACGCCGCGAGCGTCGAGGCCCGCCCGGCGAGGACGTCGGCGAACACGGCGAGGTCGATAGCGCGCATGTCTCCAGCGTAGGCCGCGCGCGAGAGCCGCTTTGTGCCAACTTCGAAACAAATCTGAGTAGGCTCGCCGCGTGCCGGTTTCCGCCCTCCTGCTCGCGCTCGCGGCCGCGTTCCTGCACGCGAGCTGGAACATGCTCCTCGCGGGCGCGAGGGACTCCGAAGCCGCTACCGCCGTCGCGCTCGTCGTCGCCGCGGTCGTGTTCGCGCCGGTCGCAGTCATCGCCTGGGACGTCGAGCGCGCGGCCTGGCCGTACATCGCCGCCAGCGCGGCGCTCGAGCTCGCGTACTTCATCCTCCTCGCCGCCGCCTACCACCGCTCGGAACTCGGGCTCGTCTATCCGCTCGCGCGCGGAGTCGCCCCCGTCCTCGTTCTCCTCGGAGCGACGATCGCCCTCGGCCGCCACATCTCGACGGCGCAGGCGATCGGCGTCGTCGCGGTCGGCGTCGGCGTGATCCTCGTCCGCGGCCTGCGCGGCGACGCCGACACGCTGGGCACGATCCTCGCGCTCGTCATCGCGGTCACGATCGCCGGCTACACGCTCGTGGACAAGGAGGGAATGAATCACGCGGCGCCGCTTCCGTACCTCGAGCTCGTGCTCGTGGGGCCGGCGATCCTCTACGCGCTGGGAATCGGCGTGACCAAAGGCCGCGGCGCCCTGCGGCTCGAGCTGCGCTGGCAGTCGGTCGCCGCCGGGATCGCGATGTTCTCCGCGTTCGCGCTCATCCTCGCGGCGCTGCAGCGCGCGCCGGCAGCGCCGGTCGCCGCCGTCCGCGAGACCGGCGTCGTGATCGCGACCGGCATGGCCGCGCTGATCCTCCACGAGCGGGTGACCGGACAGCGGCTCGCCGGCGCGTTCGTCGTCGTCGCGGGCGTCGCCCTTATTGCACTCGGCTAGACGGGCACAGATCCACGAGCACGCAGTCTTCGCAGCGCGGCGACCGCGCGTTGCAGACGCGACGGCCGTGCCAGATGAGGAGGTGCGGGTAGCGGGCCCAGTCAGCGCGCGGCACGAGCCGGAACAGGTCGTGCTCGATGCCCACCGGATCCTCGCGGCGCGTGAACCCGAGCCGCTGCGAAAGCCGGCGTACGTGCGTGTCCACGACGATCCCCTGCGGCACGCCGCGCTCCGACGCGACCACGTTCGCCGTCTTGCGCCCCACACCGGGGAACCGGACGAGCTCGTCGACCTGCATCGGCACCACGCCGTCGTACTCCTCGACGAGCATCCGCATCGCGCCCTGGAGGTTCCGAGCCTTCTGGCGAAACGTGCCGGTTGGTCGGATGTCGGCCTCGAGCTCGGTCAGCGTCACGCCGAGGTAGTCCTCGGGTCTGCGGTACTTCTGGAAGAGCGTCTCGGTGACGCGGTTCACCGTCACGTCGGTCGTCTGCGCGGAGAGCATCACCGAGATGAGGAGCTCGACGTCGTTGCGGAAGCGCAGCGCGATCATCGCGTCGGGGTGCTCGGCGGCGAGCCGGTCGAGCACGGGACGGATGCGGTCGCGCTTGGGTCCGACGCGGCGGCGCGCCTCGGCGACGAAGCTACGCGCCACGCGTGCCGATGTAGATGCCGCGGCCCATGAGCCCCTCCGAGTCGGCCTCGACCTCGAGCCCCGCGGCCTCGAGCGCGCCGCGGTAGTCCTCGTCCGTGAACATCCCCACCTCGTGGCGCTCGACGAAGCTGTCGACCGATTCCGGCGTCGCGACCAGGTAGTGGAACTCCATCGTGATCGTCTCGGCGAGCGGCGTGCTCGCGGTCATGCGGGCGATCTTCAGGTCCGGCTCGTCCACGAAGAGCGCGTGGACGTGCGGATGCCACGCGTCCGGGGTGATCCACGGCTCGAGGATGAGCACTCCGCCGGGCGCCACGTGCCGGGCGAGCGCCGCCGACGCCTCGTGCAGCCGCTCGACGGTGACGACGTACGCGATGCTCGAGAAGAGACAGGTGACGAGATCGAACTCGCGGCCGAGGTCGAGCGTGACCATGTCCGCCTCGTGCAGCGGGACGTCAGGCAAGCGCTCGCGGGCGACCTCGAGCATGTTCGGATCGAGGTCGGCGCCCTCGACCTCGTACCACTCCTGCAGGAGCGCGAGGTGAAGCCCGGTTCCGCAGGCGACGTCGAGGAGCGTCTTCGCGCCGGGCGCGCGCTCCTCGAAGAGCTCATGCAGGCGCGCGGTTTCGGCCGGGTAGTCCTTCCAGGAGTAGACCGCGTCGTAGAAGCGGGCCGTGTGCCGGAACATCCCGTGAGGCTACGCGACGAGACCGTCGTTTCGCGGTTTCCCCCGGGGACCCCCGCTAGGGCACCCCTTGGTTTCGACCATAACGCCGGAAAGCGCACGTGTCTGTCACGAATGTGCCGAGAGGCGCACGCGGGAGTGCCGAAACGCGCGCTACTGCGCCGACAGGAGCCGCGGGCCCGCGCACACGACGTCCAGCGCCGGGCAGCCCGCGCACGCCCACTCGCTCGGGGTCGGGCGGAAGTCGCCCTCCTGAATCGCGCGGATCGCCGTCGAGAGCTCGGCCTGCAACTCGGGAAGCTCGGCGCGCGTGAAGCGCGTGAACACCGGGTCGGCCGGGCGCTCGAGGAACGTGTAGACGACCTCGACCTCCGCCGCGCCCGTCCCGAACGCGGCCAGCGCGTAGACGAGGCGCTGGAGCCGGTACTCCGCCTCGACGATGTCGGCCGGCTCACGCTCCTCCAGGCGGTTCGTCTTGTAGTCGACGACGAGCGCGCGCTCGCCCTCGCGGCGGAAGACGTCGAAGCGCCCGCGAACCAGGACGCCGTCGTGCGCGAACGAGAACGCGAGCTCGGGCCGCGTGTCCTCCGCGTCCGCGAGCCGCTTCCCGAGATCCGACTCGCGCCACGCGGCCAGGAGCGACTCGACCCGCTCCAGGTTCTCCTCGGTCGCCGCCGGATAGCGCGCCAGCACGCGGTCGCGGATCTCGTCCTCGGGCGTCGCGACCTCGAGGAGCACGTGCACCGCGTCGCCGATCTCGGTCGCGAGCAGCCCCTCGATCTCCTCCCCGGTCTGCACGACGTACGGCTTCGGCGGCAGGCCGACGATGCGCTGCGCGTAGAAGCGGTACGAGCACTGGTCGTAGAGCGAGAGCGCGCTGTAGGACAGGCTGCGCAGCACGAACGGCGGCGGCTCCGGGAGCGGCGGCAGCGCCGGCAGCTCCGGGGCGGTGCGAACGGCAGCGCCCTCCTCGGGCGGCGCGAACAGCTGCAGCTGCGGAACGGCGGTGGTCGCCGGGCGCGTCGCTCGGCGGCGCCGGCCGGTCGACCCGCAGCAGGAGCCGCGCGTCGCCGCGCTCGAGCTCGACTGGATCGTCGCCGTCCACGTCGATCTCGAGCCGCTTGAGGATCCAGTGGAGCGGCGCGTTCGCATCGCGGCGGCTTCCCGGGTCGATCGCGCCCGAGACGATCAGCCGGTCGATCGCGCGCGTCATGGCCACGTAAAGGAGCCGGCGGTTCTCGGCCTGGTCGGCGGTCTGCTCGGCCTCGCGGACGTCGTCCCAGCCGAACGCGCCCTCCCGCTTGCCCGTCGCCGGATTGACCACGCGGAAGCCGAAGCGCCCGTCGGGGAGGCACAGGATCTCGTCCGCCGCCGGCGAGGGCGGGATGCGGCCCGCGTCGGCGAGCACGACGACCTTGAACTCGAGCCCCTTCGCCGCGTGGACGGTGAGCAGCCGCACCGAGTCGCCGCCCTCCTCCTCGGCGGCCGCCTCGACCTCGCGCGCGCCGGCCGCCTCCTGGTCGCGCAGGAAGGCGACGAAGCCCTCGATGTCCGGGCCGCGCAGCGACTCGTAGGCGCGGGCCAGGCGGCCGAGCTTGCGCAGGTTCGCGTAGCGGCGGCGGCCGTCCCATTGCGTCAGCACGGCGAGGTCGTAGTCGTGCTCGACGACGATCTGCTCGCACAACCGCTCGAGTCCTGAACGCTCTGCGGCGCGGACGAGCCGGTCGTAGCGCTGGCGGAACGCCTCGTAGAGCCGCGCGTCTTTCTGGGAGAGCCCACCGGGAAGCTCGCGCTCGAGCCCGGCGAACAACGGTCGCCGTCCGGCCGAGCGCCGCAAGAGCACGAGCCCGTCGTTCGACACGCCGACGAACGGCGAGGCGAGCACGGTCACGAGCGCCTCGTCGTCGTAGCGGTTCTGCAGGAGCCGCAGGTACGCGATGAGATCGGCGACCTGCTGCTGGCCGAAGTAGCCGCGCCCGGCCGCGCGGTACGTCGGCAGGCCCTCCTCGCGCAGCGCCTCCTCGTAGCGCTCGGCGTCCGTCCCCGCGGCGAAGAGGAGCACGATCTCGCCCGGCGTCGCCTCGCCCGCGTCCACGAGCTCCTTCACGCGGCGCGCGACGTGCTTCGACTCGGCCTCGCGCCAGTGCGACCTGGCCGCCCTTGTACGCGGCCTTGTCGGTCACGAGCAGCTCGACCCCGGGCCCGGCCAGCTCGGGAAAACGTCCGGCGGCCACCAGAGGCTCGTAGTCGGTGCCGAACTCCGTCCCGAACAGGTGGTTGATGACTCCGAGGATCTCGGGGCGCGAGCGGTAGTTCTGGGTGAGCGCGAGCACGCCGCCGCTCTGGGCGCGGCGCTCCCGGAAGACCTCGACATCGGCGTGGCGGAAGCGGTAGATCGACTGGAACTCGTCCCCCACGAAGAAGAGCTCCTCGGCGTCGAGCGCGTCGACGAGCTCGCACTGGAGCCGGTTCGTGTCCTGGAACTCGTCCACGAGCACGGAGCGGAAGCGCCACCGGGCCTGCTCGCGCACCTCCTCGCTGGAGAGGAGGAGGTCGCGGGCGTAGAGCTGGAGGTCCTCGAAGTCGACGCCCGATTCGCGCGCCTTCGCCTCGCGGTAGGCCTCGTCGAAGCCGCGCAGGAGCTCCTCGAGGAGCTCGCGGTCGCGCGAGGCCATCTCGTCGAGCGCGGCGCTCTCGACCGTGTCGAGCGCCTCCTTCAGCCCGGCGAACGCCTCGACCTTCTCCGTCGGGCGCAGATCGCCGAGGTCGAGCAGCTCGTCGGCGCGCGGCGTCGGTCCGATCGCGAGCGCCAGCGCCCGTTCGGCCTGCGGGTTCCCCGGGAGCGCCTTGGCGCACTCGGCCAGCGCGGCCAGGGCCTCGGCGACGCTCGACTCGTCCGCGACACCCAGCTCGAGCGAACGGCCGGCCGAGCGCAGGCGCTCGTAGACGCCGCCGAGCATGACCGAGAGCCGCCGGGAGCCGTAGGTCGCGAGCAGCTCGAGCCGGTCGGGCTCGCGGCCGGCGCAGAAGCGCGCGAGCGCCTCGGTGAACGCCTCCGAACGCAAGACTCGCGACTGGCTCTCGTCCAGTACGCGGAACCCGGGATCGAGCCCCGCCTCGAACGGATGCGACTTGAGGAGCCGGTTGCAGAAGCCGTGGATGGTCGAGATCCAGGCGCGCTCGATGTCGCGCGCGAGATCGACGCGGTCGAGCTCCAACAATCGCTCGCGGATCCGGGTTCGCAGCTCCCCCGCGGCGCGCTCGGTGTAGGTGATGACGAGGACGCTCTCGAGCCCCAGCCCGCGGTCGGCGACCGCGCGGACGAAGCGCTCGACGAGGACGGTGGTCTTCCCGGTGCCGGCGCCGGCCGAGACGAAGACGACGCCCGCCTCGTCGATCGCGGCCTGCTGCTCAGGATTCGGGGCCCGGACGCTCACGCGCGCTTCACCCGGCACATCGGCCAGCGGTCGCACCACGTGGGGCAGGTGCCGCCGCGGGGATCGTGCTCCACGTCGCCCGCGCGGATGCGCGCGACCGCGGCCTGCGCGCGCTCGACGGCGCGGTCGACGTGCGCCCAGAACTCGGTGTCGTCGAGGTGATCCTGGTCCTTCGTCCCCGGAATGAGATCGGCGGCCGAGTCGAGCACGAGCCCGCGCGCCTCCCGCGCTCCGGCGAGCGCGCGGTAGAGCCCGCCGAGCGGCTCGATCCCGACGAGGTCGCGCAGCGCGAGGATGTACAGCGGCACCTGGAGCTTCCCCTCCGTCTCGATCTGCCGCGCCGAGTGCGCGCCCGCGCCGGACTTGTAGTCCTGGACGATCCCGCTGGCGCTCATCGGGTCCTGGTCGATCCGGTCGATCTTCCCGGAGACGGTGAAGCCGCCCAGGTCGAGGCCGCGCTGCAGCTCGACCGGCGCGCCCTGCGTCCCGAACGACACCTCGAAGCGGCGCGGGACGAGCGGCGAGCCGATCTCGACCTCCTGGCGGACGAAGCGCTCGAGGTCGCGGCCGAGCGTTCCTTCGAGCTCAAGGCGGTCGAGCTCCGAGAGGTCGAGCCGCACCTGGCCCTCGATCGCGCCCGCCAGGCACTCCTGCATGAACTCGACCGTCTCGTCGAGGCGCGCGGGGTCGATCTGATCCACGCCGAAGCGCTTCGGGAGCCCCGAGTAGAACCGGTAGAGCGCCTGGTGGGCGACGCTGCCGCGGATGCGCGCGTCGAGCTCGGCGTCGATCGCGCGCGGGTCGATCACGCGGTCGACGAGCCACATGGACGAGCAGGTCGCGAAGGTCTCGAGCTCGGTGACGGAGAAGCGGCCCTGCTCCATGAGCGGTGCGAGCGCGGCGCCGGTCAGCTCGGTCGGGCGCTCGAGCGCGGCGAGCGCGCGGTCGATGCGGCGCTCCCAGCCGTTCGCGATCGCGAGCGCGCGGGCGTCGTCGGGCTCGGTCGCGCCGAGGGCCGCCGTGGCGCGAAGGCGCTCGCGCTCGTTCGGCGCGCGTTCGAGCTCCCAGGTCAGCTCGGAGATCTTGCGGCCGCGGGTGAAGCGCGCGACCTCCTCGGGAGCGAAGCAGGCCCGCACCTCGTCCCAGAACGGGCTCGCCTCGCGCGGGCGGCCGTCGTCGGAGGCGGCCTCGCGGATCAGGGACAGGCGGCGTCGCGGGCGCGTGCACGCGGTGTAGAAGAGGTAACGGTCGCGCTCGAGCTGGTCCGGCAGCGCGAGACGACGGTCGCGGCCCGCGTCGTCGAGGCGCTTGCGCTCCTCGTCCGGCAGGAACGGCGTCTCCTGGCTGCGGCGCGGGAAGACGCCCTCCTCGAGCCCGAGGACGATCACCGCCTCGAAGCGCCGCGTCCGCGCCCGCTGGAGGTCGATGACGGCGACCCGGCCCTGCTCGGCCGCGCGGTCGACGCGCACCGGCGCCTGCTCGAGCGCCGCGACGAGCTGCTCGCGGGAAACGCCGTCCCAGTTCTCGAGATCGCGGGCGACCTTGAGCACCGCCTCGTGCGCGCGCAGGTCGAGCCCGGCCGCGACGCCGGTCGGCGGTCGTTCCAGCCCGTAGGACGCCTGGAGCATCGCGGCGGCGGCCAGGCGCACCGCGTCGATCGGCGTGTCGGCGTCGCGCACGCGGTCGACGGCGACGAGCGGGTGGCCGAGGAGCTTCACGGCCTCCTCCTCCACCCTGGCCGGATCGGTCACGGCGCGGCCGCGCAGGCGTCCCTCGACGAAGTCTGTCCGCACGCGCGGCAGCCCGGAGAAGCCCGAGCGCAGGAAGCCGAAGAGGTGGCGGCGCGTCCCGCCGAGCCAGGCGAACCGCAGCAGCCCGAGCAGCGCGCGTCCGAACGGCGTGCGGTCGAGCGTGACGCTGCCCTCGATCGCGTACGGGATGCCGAGCGCGCCGAAGACGGTCTCGAGCGGCGCGCGGTAGCGCTCGACGTTCGGGCACACGATCGCGATCGTCTGCGGCGGCATCCCCAGGCGGAGCAGATCGAGGATCTCCTCGGCGGCCAGCTCGAGCGCGCCCCGCGAGCCGGCGGCCTCGAGGAAGCGGACGGCGCCGTCGAGCGGCGGGACGACCTCGTCGGATCCGCCGAAGAGCGCGCGCTCGAGGTGCGCGAGCGCCGGCGACTGCCCCCACAGGACGGGCGGCAGCTCGACGATCTTCCCGCTGGCGAGCCGGCTCAGGTCGTTCACGGTGCGCTGCAGCGACGCGAACGCCGGCCGCCCGGGCTCGTACGGCAGCGACACGGTCACGTCGGCGCGGCCCGAGAGCGCCTCGACGAGCGTCCACTCCGCCCCGGTGAAGTCCTCGAACCCGTAGAGGAAGACCGGACGCCCGTCCCAGGCGTCGAGCTCGTTCGCGACCCGCGTGGCCGCGTAGCGCCGCCGTGACTGGCGATCCCAGCGTTCGAGCCGCTCGAGCTCCGTCAGGTAGCGCGCGTAGAGCGCGCCGAGCGGCCCTTCGAGGTCGGCCGGGTCGAGGAGCCCCTCGGATGCGTCCTCGATCGCCCTGCCGAGCGCGTCCGCGAAGCCGGGGAAGCGCGCCGAGGCCGAGAGCCCGTTGAGCGACGCCGACGACACGACCTGCGCCACGAGCAGGCGCCGCTGTGCTGACGGGATCACGGGCTTCGTGTCGCCGCCCGCGAAGGCGATCGAGTCGAAGAGGTCGTCGAACGTGCCGATCGAGCCGCCGAAGAGCGCCGGCTCGCGTTCGAGCAGCTCGCGCTCGATCCGCTCCGCCTCGGCCCGGTTCGGAACGACGAGCACCGGGTCTCGATCTACGAGCGCGCAATACCGGTCGAGAAGGAGGGCTACCTTCCCGGCGTTCGCCGGGCCTACGACGAGGGAGAGCCCCATCCCCCCAAGTGTAGGTCAGGGCCCGACCGCGCCCGCGGCCGGGCCCCAGAGGGGTGTCCCTACGCGGCGCTCTTGGGGCGCCGGCCGCGACGGGCGACCTGGCGACCGCCGAGCCTCTCGGCCTCGGCATCCGTCACGTCGAGCTCGCGGACGCCTTTGCGCGCATCGTGGAACGTGATGCGAATCGTCGCGCCTTTACCGTCCGGAATTTCCGCACCCGACATGTCGGAGATCAGAACCGTCTTCCTCGCCACGCGTACCTCCGTTTTTCGATCGTTTTCCGATGTGGAACGCGGGCGCTACTTTACCGCACGAAAACGCGTCGCAAACAAGTCCGTCAAGCAGGTGTTCCCGTTGTCAACGCACCGGCGTAGATTCCGTCTCCGGTATCGGGATCGAAGAAGTGCAGCGCGCCGGTATCGACGCACGTCTCGACCAGCTGGCCTTTCTGCGCGGTCGACCTCGGACCGAAGCGCGCGACGACGACCGTCTCCGCGGCTTCCTCGGTGTCGACGGTGTCGCCGACGTCCTCCGCCAGCTCGCGCACGTCGTCGGTGAGCGCCGGCCGGACGCCGATGCGCAGGTGCGTGACGAGCTCGGAGCCGAGCGCCTCGGTGAGCTCGACCCGTCCGCGCAGCCTTCGCTCGGGCGGGACGTTCGGCGCGAGCGCGGCGTCCTCGAGGCTCTCCGGCCGGATGCCGAGGACGATCGTCCGCCCGATGTACGCC
Organism: uncultured Actinomycetes bacterium; assembly: GCA_963760815.1. Classification (GTDB taxonomy): domain Bacteria; phylum Actinomycetota; class Thermoleophilia; order Gaiellales; family Gaiellaceae; genus CAVRUF01. Next base: position 642,355 of record CAVXEJ010000004.1, on the reverse strand, counting down.
CGCAGCGCCCGGCGGTCGGCGGTGAGGGAGTCGGGGAGCGGCAGCCGCTGGTCGCCGAGCACCGCGGTCAGGCTTCCGTCGGAGTCCTCGAGCGTCGCCTCGACGAGGTTCATCGCGGGGCTCCCGATGAAGCCGCCGACGAAGAGGTTGACGGGACGGTCGTAGAGCTCCTGCGGCGACGCGACCTGCTGCAACTCTCCCTTGCGCATGACTGCGACACGGTGGCCCATCGTCATCGCCTCGACCTGGTCGTGCGTGACGTAGAGCGTCGTGACCCCGAGCTCGTGCTGGAGCCGGCTGATCTCCGCGCGCGTCTGCACCCGCAGCTTCGCGTCGAGATTCGAGAGCGGCTCGTCCATGAGAAACGCGCGCGGCTCGCGGACGATCGCGCGGCCCATCGCGACCCGCTGGCGCTGGCCGCCCGAGAGCGCCCGCGGCTTCTTCTCCAGGAGATCTTCGAGCCCGAGAATGCGCGCCGCCTCCTGCACGCGCTTGTCGATCTCGCCCTTCGGCGTCTTTCGCACGCGCAGTCCGAAGGCGATGTTGTCGTAGACGTTCAGGTGCGGATAGAGCGCGTAGCTTTGGAAGACCATGGCGATGTCGCGGTCCTTCGCGGGGACGTCGTTCACGATGCGGTCGCCGATGCTGATGGTGCCCTCGGAGATCGCCTCGAGGCCGGCGACCATGCGCAGCGCGGTCGACTTTCCGCAGCCGGACGGGCCGACGAGGACCATGAACTCGCCGTCGGCGATGGCGAGGTTCATGTCGCTCACCGCCCGCGTTCCGTCCCCGTAGATCTTGCTGACGCCGTCGAAGTCGACCTCGGCCACCGCTGTCCTCCCGGCTCGTTTGCACCTCGCCGCATTGGTTTTACACGGCCGCGGGCGCCAGGTCACGTCCCTTCGGGGCGGCTCGCTAGACTCGGGCCCCCGTGCAGACCTCGACCATCGTCGTTCTCGAAGGAGACGAAACCGGCCAGGAGCTCCTCGAAGAGGCGCTCCGCGTGCTCGCTCCCGACGTGGTCGGATTCGCGCTCGAGCTGCCGCGTTTCGACCTGTCCCTGGCCTCGCGCCGGGCGACGGACAACAAGGTCGTGTACGAGGCGGCGGCGGCGATCCGCGAGGCCGGGCTCGGCCTGAAAGCCGCGACCGTGACGCCCGAGACAGCCGGCGACGTGGGCAGCCCCAACCGGATTCTCCGCGAGGAGATCGGCGGGCACGTGATCGTCCGCACCGGGCGGCGCATTCCCGGTGTCGTTCCGATCGCCGGCGCGCACCATCCGATTTCGGTCGTCCGCATGGCGGTCGGCGACGCCTACGGAGCGAAGGAGTGGCGCGAGGGCGAGGGCGAGGACGAGGTCGCGTTCCGCACGGAGAAGATCGAGCGGCGTATCTGCCGGGCGGTCGCGGAGTTCTCGTTCCGCCATGCCGAGCGGACGAAGGCGAAGGTGTTCGGCGGGCCCAAGTACACGGTGTCCCCGATCTACGAGGGGATGCTGAAGGAGGAGATGGACGCGGCGGCCGCGCAGCATCCCGAGGTCGAGTACGACCCGCAGCTGATCGACGCGACCTTCGCGCTGCTGATCGGCTCGGCCGGAGAGGCGCTCGTGATCCCCGCGCTGAACCGCGACGGGGACATCCTGAGTGACCTCGTGCTGCCGTTGTTCGGCTCGATCGCAGGCTCGGAGTCGATGCTCGTCGCGTTCAACCCGGACTACACGCCGAAGGCGCTCATGGCCGAGGCGGCACACGGAACGGCCCCGGCGCTCGCAGGCAAGAACGTCGCGAACCCGCTCGCCATGATCCTCGCAGGCGCGGCGCTTCTCTCGCACAGCGACGAGGACGAGCCGCGCGAGGCCGGGCGTGCGATCCGCGAGGCCGCGCTCGAGGCGGTCGCGTCCGGCGTGCGCACCGCCGACCTGGGCGGCCACGCGACGAGCTCCGAGTTCACGGACGAGGTGATCGCGCGCACGAAGGCGAAGCTCGAGATCTGGTCCACGCTCGGCTCGTAGTCTCCCCGGATGCTCGCCTACGTTCGCAGCCTCGCTCCGGGGCTCCCCCGCTCCGTCTGGATCATGGAGGCGGGCGGCCTCGTGAACGCGGTCGGAAACGGGATGACCTTCCCGTTCCTCGTCATCTACCTGCACAACGTCCGCGGGTTCTCGCTCGCGACGGCCGGGTTCGTGATCGCCGCCGGAAACGCGATCGGCCTTGTCGCCGGGCCCGTCGCCGGCCCGGTCGTGGACCGGATCGGCGGCCGCCTGACGCTCGCGATCGGGCTCGTCCTCATGGCGATCGGCTTCGCGGCGTACCCCTTCGTCCACGAGCCGTGGCAGGCCTACGCGGCCGCGCTCGTCGCAGGGGTCGGCAACGGCGTCTTCTGGACGAGCCAGTCGACGCTCCTCACCGGCCTGACCCCGCACGACCGCCGCCACTCGGCGTTCGCGGTGCAGCGCGTGACACGCAACCTCGGGATCGGGATCGGGGGACTCGCCGGCGGCCTGATCGCGACCACTGCGAACCCGACCAGCTTCACCGTGCTCTTCCTGATCGACGCGGTCACGTTCCTCGCGTTCGTCTTCGCGCTCTACTTCGTCCCCGAGCCGGTCGCCGTGCACGAGCCTGCGCCGGAGAAGGCCGGCTACCGCGATGTCCTGCGCCACGGCGTCTTCGTCGCATTCGTCGCCCTGAACATCGTGTTCGTCGCGGCCGGCTACGCACAGCTCGAGCTGCTGCCGGTGTTCGCGAAGAACGAAGCCGGCGTGACGGAGACGGCGATCGGGCTCGTCTTCCTCGTGAACACGCTGGTGATCGTGATCGCGCAGCTCCCCATCTCGCGGCTGCTCGAGGGACGCCGGAGGATGAAGGCGCTCGCCGTCATGACCGTGATCTGGGCGATCGCGTGGCTGATGGTGCTCGCGACCGGCGCATACGCGGAGGCGGCCACCGCGGCGGTGCTCTTCGCGATCGCGGCCGCGGTCTTCGGCATCGGCGAGTGCCTCCAGGGCCCGACGCAGGGTGCGCTCGTCGCCGACCTCGCCCCCGAACGGCTGCGCGGCCGCTACATGGCCGTCTCGACCACGTCCTGGCAGGTCGGATTCGTGATCGGCCCGGCGCTGGGAGGCCTCGTACTGAGCGTCGCGCCGCTCGCCCTGTGGCCGCTCGCGGCGGTCGTGTGCCTACTGGCCGGGGCGGGCGCGCTCCTGCTCGAACGCTCGCTCCCGAAGGAGCTGCGCCTCACGCCCGCCTAGGGATGCAGGCGGTAGAGCCGGAACACGTCGTGCTCGACCGGGAGGATCTCGAGCGACGAGAAGCCGGCTTCCTCCGCGTAGCGCCGAAGCGTGTCCGGTCGCATCACCGTCCCGGTCGCGGCCGAGGGTGTGTCGGCCAGCCCGGCCGGGAGGCAGCACAGGACGGAGTACGTGTACATGATCCGCTCGAGCTCGTCGCCGGGCGCGGCGAAGGTCTCGGCTACGCGCTCGTCGACGACGAGGACGGCGCCGTCGTCGGCGGCCAGCGCCCGCATCGAGCCGAGAACGCCGACGGGGTTCGAGAGGTCGTGGATCGCCTCGAACGCCGTCACGAGCTGGTACGAGCCCGCCAGGTCGGGATCCCCGGCGTCGCGGACGTGGAACTGCACGCGATCCTCGAGGCCGGCCTCGGCGGCATTGGTGCGCGCGAGCTCGATCGACGGCCCGTCGAGGTCGTATCCGTCCACGGTCGCTTCGGGATACGCACGGGCCATGGCGATGCTCGACCAGCCGACGCCGCAGGCCACGTCGGCGATGCGTGCCGGCCCCGACGAGAGCCGCGCGTGCACGTCCTCCATCGCCGGCAGCCACTCCGCGCCGAGCAGGTGCTTGAACACGGGCCGGTTGACCTCGCCCTGCGCCTCGCGCGCCTGGTCGCCGAACTCCTTCCAGTCGACGCCGCCGCCCGTTCGGAATGCCTCCTCGAGCTGCGGGAGCACCGAGCCGAACACCGCGCCGTAGGTCGCCATCGGCGTCGTGTAGGCGAGCGATTCCTCGTCGGTCAGCGTCTCCGCATGCCCGGCCGGAAGCCGGAAGCGGTCACCGTCGACCTCGAGAAACCCCGCGACCGCCTGCTGCTCGAGCCACTCCTGCGCGTAGCGCTCGGCGATCCCGGCCTTCGCGGCCAGCTCGGCGGGCGTCAGCGCCTCTCCGTCGAACGCGCGATAGAGCCCGAGCCGGTTGCCCAGATGGACGGCGAAGAGCTCGTACGCGCCGAGCGCCATGCCGAAGAGCCGCTCCGCGAGCGCATCCCGTTGCGCTGCGTCGGCCTCGGAGAGCACTAGCGCTGGTCGAGCGGTGGGTTCTGGACGTTGTTCTCGGTCGCGTACGTCTCGGTGAGGTCGTTCACGACCTCCATCCCGTCCGAGTACGCGTAGTTGATCTTCACGAACGGATCCCACTTCTCGGGGAGCGCGTCCTCGGGGAAGATCGCCTCGACCGGGCATTCCGGTTCGCAGGCCCCGCAGTCGATGCACTCCTCCGGATCGATCACGAGCATGCGGTCGGCCTCGTGGATGCAGTCCACCGGGCAGACGTCGACGCAGGAGCGGTCTTTGATGTCGATGCAGGGCTCGCCGATGATGTAGGTCATCGGCTTCGATACTAGTTGACGAGCTCGTCGACGATCTGGGGTGCCCGCTCGACTAGTGCGGAGCGCACGATCACCTGGTCGAATCCCGCTTCGTGACCCGCGCGGAGGCCGGCCGTGTCGGTGTGATTCGTGAACCCGAGGATGGGGATGTCCGGGTAGGAATCGGCCACTTCCATCGGCTCGATCCGGGAGATGTCCACGATCACGAGATCGGGCGGATCGACGCTCTCGGTCGACGTGAGCTTGTGCTTGTCGCCGAGCAGCGCTTCCAGCTTCCCTCGGAAGAAGAGATCGACCCCCGCAACCAGGATCGTCGCCACAGCGCGCGGAGCGTAGCAGCGCTCAGTCGAGCCCGACCCAGCCGAGCACGTGGTTCAGGGTCGCGCTCAGCCACCACCAGCGGTCGAAGAACAGGAGCAGGCCGGCGGCGACGAGGATCGCGCCGCTGACGAACCGGATGACCTCGAAGTGGTCGCGCAGCCAGCGGAACGCGCCCATCGCATGCGCGAAGCCGATTCCCACGAGGAGAAACGGCACGGCCAGGCCAAGCGAATAGACCAGCAGGAGCGCCGAGCCCTGGAGCACGGTGCCCGTGTCGCCGGCCAGCGCGAGGATCCCCGCCAGCACCGGGCCGACGCACGGCGCGGCGCACACGCCGAACGCGGCGCCGAGCAAGGCCGACGAGCCGCGGCGGCGCGCTCCCTCCACGAGCTCGGGCGCGGCCAGCCGGTCGAGCCACGGCGCCGGGAGGATCCCCATGAACGCGAAGCCGAACGCGACCAGCACGATCCCGGCGACCTGCGGGACGAAGCGCCGGTAGTCCTCGATGAACCCGCCCGCCAGCGCCGCCGCCGCGCCCAGCAGGACGAACACCGCGGTGAAGCCGGCGATGAACGGCAGGCTCGCGAGCACGACGCGGCGGCCGCTGACACCCGGGGCCACGCCGGAAACGGCTGACAGATAGCCGGGGACGAGCGGGAGCACGCACGGCGTCGCGAAGGACACGAGCCCCGCGAAGAACGCGAGTGCGATCTTGCCTTCCACTACGCGTCGAAGCGCTCGAGCTCGTCGTCGACGCGCTTCTCGAGCTCGGGGTCGAGCGGCGGGCCCGCGGCGGCCGGCTCGGGACGCGCTCGGACGTAGCGCCGCGCCGCGAACGTGACCGCAACCACGGCCGCCAGCAGCCCGGCCAGCGGAAGCGCCCACGCCAGCAGGTTGAACCCGCTCTTCGTCGGCGCGGCGAGCACGCCCTCGCCGAACTCGTCCACGAGCTCCGCCTTGATCTCCTCCTTGGAGTCCCCGGCGGCGATGCGCTCGCGGATGAACGTCCGCATCTGCGTCGCGATCGGCGAGTTCGAGAGCTCGAGCGTCGTCTGGCACGTCGGGCAGATCACCTCGTCCTCGAGGTCGGCGAGCGTGGGCGGATCGGCGGCCGCGGCCGGAGCGGCGAGCACGAGCACGGCCAGGAGGGCGAGCAGCCTCATGACCCCAGCGCGAGCGCGATGTTCTCGTCGAGCTCCTCCTGCGTGAACGGCCCGCCGGAGTAGGCGACGAGCCGCCCTTCGCGGTCGATCCACCACGTCTCCGGGAAGCCGGTCAGGCCCCAGCGATCACGCGTGGAGCCGGCGCCGTCGCGCGCGTTGGGATACGTGATCCCGTACTTCTCGACGAAGTCGCGCGCGAACGAGCGGAAGTCCTGCGCGTTCACGCCGAGCACGACCACGTCATCGTCCTGCTTCGCCTGCCAGGCCTCCTCGAGCATGGGCGCCTCGTCCTTGCACGGCTCGCACCACGACGCCCAGAAGTTGAGGACGACCGCCTTGCCGCGATAGTCCGTGAGCGAGATCTCGCCCTCGCCGTCGAGATCGGGCAGCGTGAGCGCAGGCGCCGCGGGCTTGTCCCCGCGCTCGACCGCGTCGGCGAGCCCGCGCCCGGCCTCCTTCGTGGCGAGCTGCCAGGCGAGCAGCCCGATCATCGAGGCGACGACCGCGACTGCGAGCACCTGCAATACGAGTCGAGTCCGGCCGTCCATGAGCCGTTTCGAGTGTAGTCAGCGCACACGGCTTCGCCCACGCCCAAACTAGGCAACAACCGTCACATGCCGTACCTTTGCCAGTCAGCTGCAGCATGGCTGAAGCGTTCTTCACCGATGAGCAGTTCGACTGGTGGGACGAGGAGGAGCTCACGCCGGAGGAGGCCGCGCCCGCGCCCGTGGCACGACCGCGTCGCCGGGGCCCACCGAGGACGTTCGCCGGCGACCTCTCCCGCCTTCGCACCAGGGCAGCCCGCAACCCGCTCCGGAGTCTCGCGGTCTTCGCGCTCGCGCTCGCCGTCCTCGTCGCGGTCGCCGTCCGCCCGTTCTCCGGCGACGGCCGGCCGGCCGCCGCCCCCGCCTCGGCCGCGCCGGCGAGCAAACCACCCGCGCTCGCCCTTGACATCGCGCCGCAGGCCGCGCTCAGGGAGGGCGACCGCGGCGGCCGGGTCCGCGACCTCCAGATCGCTCTCTCCGTGCTCGGCGCCCAGAGATCACCGCCCGACGGCTCCTTCGACGCGACCACGACGGCGGCCGTGCAGGCGTTCCAGGGAACTCGAAGCCTCCTGGTCGACGGCATCGCCGGCGAGGACACCAGGGCCGCGCTCCGGCAGGCGATCGCCGAGCGCGCGCAGGAGGACGGACAGGTCATCAGCGCCGGGCTTACCTTCGCGGTCGGGGACGGCCGGCTCGGCGAGCAGGCGGCAGCGGACGCGCGCGCGGTCCTGGCGGAGGCGATGGTCGCGATCGGCGCTCTACAGCCGGGCCGCGCGGCGGTGCTGGGGCTCGTCATCGACGACGTCGCCGCTGTCGCCGACGAGTTTGGGTCCGCGCGAACCCCTGAGCTCTTCGCCCAGATCCGTGCGAACACCACGAGCCTCGCCGACAAGGCGCCCGACAGCGCCGGAACGGATGTCGCAGACAACTCCGGCGTCGTCTACCGCTTCTTCCCCCAGCACGGGTACCGGTTCCACCCCCTGGCCAACTTCGCCAAGCTGAACACGCTCGCGGGCCGCAAGGACGAAGAGGCCGCCGTCACGCTGGCAAACGCGCTCATTGCACGCGGCGTTCGCAAGGAAAAGGCGCTTACGTGGCCGTACCGCTTCTCCTCCGGCGGGCCGGACGTGTGGGAGTCGGGCTTCGCGCAGGCGGTCGGGGCCCAGGCGTTTGCCCGGACGAGCGACCTCGCCGGCGACCGCTCCCTCCTCGACGCCGCCGGGGCCTCGTTTCGCGCGATCCCGCGTGGCCTCACGCTCCACGTGGGCGGCGGCACCTGGATCCAGGAGTACGGCTTCTCTCCGATGGCCGTGCTGAACGCGCAGCTCCAGACGATCGTTTCGCTCTCGGAGTACGCGGAGCGCACGGGAGACGAGGAAGCGAGGGCCTACGTGGCGGGTCTCAGCAAGACGACGCAGAAGCTCATGGGCGACTTCGACACCGGCTGCTGGTCGCGCTACTCACTCGACGGGAACCCGGCGACCACCGGATACCACACCTACCACGTCAAGCTCCTCGAGCGGCTCGCGCGCTCGACGGGCGACCCGTTCTGGCAGGAGACCGGCCGGCGCTGGCGCGGCTACCTCGACGCGAGCGGCTCCCAGACCTGCGTGAGGGGCTGACGACCGGCGGATTTCGCTACGCGGAAACGATGAAGATCGGCGTGCCGACCTTCACGCGCGGGAACAGCCACTCGACCTCGGGGATGCGCATGCGGATGCAGCCGTGCGAGGCGGCGGTGCCGACCGTCCAGGGCTGCGGCGTCCCGTGGATGCCGATCGCTGGCGCGGACGTGCCGATCCAGCGGGTCCCCAGCGGATTTCCCGGGCCCGGCGGGATCGGGCCGAGGCCCTCCGCCCACGGGCTCGACGGCGGATCCCACTGTGGGTTCACTTCCTTGACGATCACGCGGTAGCGCCCGAGCGGGGTCGCGTGCCCGGGCATGCCGACCGCGATGTCGAACCGCCGGACGAGCTTCGTCTTCTTGTAGAGGTAGAGCTTCCGCGAGCCGCGGCGGATGACGATGACCGCACCGACGTCGGCCTTCGTGAACTTCGGCTTGCGGTAGAGGACGATCAGCCGAAGCTCGTTGCGCTGGTTCAGCTTCAGGGAACGCGAGATTGCGTTCGCCATGCGCATCTGGCGCACGTCGATGCCCACGCGCTCGGGGATGATCCGCGGCTTCAGGTTCTTGAGGACGAGCTTTGCGTCCACCGCGTCCCTGGAGTAGATCCGATCGAGGTAGGCGGCGTACTTCACGATCCGCTTCGGCTTGACCGTGACGCCGAGCTTGATGTCCGCCCCAGCAGGCGCACCCAGCGCGGCCGTCACCGTGGTGTCGATCGCCGCCGACGCTTCGAGCGTGGTCGGCTTGACCTGCCAGCGCTTGCCCTTGAACACGAGGGTGATCGGCTTCGTGAACGCGGCCTCGACGGCGGCCTTCGCCTCGACGGCGGTCATGCCGCCGACATCCGTCGGGCCGATCGACACGCCCGCGGCGATCGTCGGCGGCGGCGCCCCGGCCAGCGCGGGCGCGCTCGACGGCGAGGGCCGCGATGCAGATCAGGACGGGGGCGAGACGCCGCACGAGGCCGCAATCGTAGCGCGAGCGAAGACTCCGGGATCATCCGTGACGACGCCGTCCACACCAAGGGCGATCACGCGCTCCAGCTCGTCGGGCTCGTTCACCGTCCAGGCGATCACCGCGGCGTCGCGCCCGTGGCAGCGCTCGACGGTGCGCCGCGAGAGGACGAGGTGGTGGAGCGTCGCTGCATCCGCGTGCGCCCGGGTGAGCATGCGCCCGATCCGAAACGGAAGCGTCGTGCGCAGCGTCGCCGCGGCCGCGCCGAGCACCGGGCCTGGAAGTCCGCGCTCGCTCGCCTTCATCCGGTCACGCGGATACGAGATCGAGGTCGTAGGGCGCGGTTCCTCACCACGCAAGAGCGCCAGGTCGGAGGCGTCCAGTGAGCACACGAGCGTCCGGTCGATCCGTGGGCGCACCACCTCGGCAACCGGGACGTGGAGTCCGCCCTGCTTCAGATCCACGAGCACGAACGCATCGCCGGCCAGGTCGAGCGCTTCGAGCAGCGTCGGGGCGCCAGGCTCGAGCTCCTCGCGGGAGTGGGCAAGAACCAGGCGCCGGTCCTCGTAGACGACGTCGACCTCCACGCCGTCGAGCCCTGCCGCGAGCCCGGCCTCGATCGCCTCCAGCGTGTTCGCGCGGTGAAGAATCCGCAGCGGCGTGCCGTCGGCGCGCCGCGGGATCACTTCGGCTGCGTCGGCAGGTGGTCTTCGTCGAGCTCGCCGCCGTGGGAGACGAAGTCGACGATCATCCGGTCGGTCAGCCACTCGACGGGCGCGTGGTCGTCGGTGAGCACGTCGCCGGACGCCTCCACGGGCACGAGCTCGGACTGGAAGAGCGGCACGAGCGAGGCGACGGCCACCGGCGCCGCCCCGGCGCGCTCGACCAGCGCCTCGCGGGTGGTCGGCTCGTCGACCGCCAAGCAGGAGCTCGTTGAAGCGCAGCGCCGGCCAGCTCCACGCCTGCGGGAACGCGGCGAGCACGGTCGTCCCGATCGCCTCGGGGAGCCGTTGGTCGCCGGGAACCCGCGCGACGTTCAGCGCCATGATCCCGCCGGGCTCGAGCCGGCTGCGCACGAGCTGGAAGAACTCCTTCGTGGCGAGGTAGAACGGGATGTACGGCTGGTGGTAGGCGTCCACGATCACGATGTCGTAGCGCTCGTCGGTCTGCTGCAGGAAGGGCCGCCCGTCGGCCGCGTGCGTCGTGAGCCGCGGGTTGTCGCCGAGTCCCAGGTACTTGCGCCCGGCCTCGGTCACCTCGGGATCGATCTCGACCCCGTCGATCTCGACGTCCGGGTAGAGCTCGCCGAAGGCCCGCGCGACCGTGCCGCCGGCGTTGCCGATGATCAGCATCCGCTTCGGGGGCCGGTCGAGCAGCGGGGGAACCATCAGGAACGTGTCCCACACGCCGCCGGTGAGCACCGTGTCCTCGTGCCAGACCGAGTGCACGGCGACGCCCTCGTTCAGCTTCAGCGCGCGCGACCCGTCGGTGCGCTCGACGACCTGGATGTACTGGTAGGACGACTCGGTCTCGAAGATCAGGCCGTCGCTCGCCTTGATCGTTCCCGGCGGGACGAGGACGAGCGCGGCCAGGACGACGGTGAGGACCTGCCAGCGCCGGCCGAGGAGGAGCGCCGCAGCGAGCGCGAGCAGCACGGCGCTGGCGAGCATCGTCCGCTGCGTCCCGATCAGCGGGATGAGGATGATCGCCGACAGGAACGTCCCCACGATCGACCCCACGGTCGAGAGCGCGTAGAGCCGGCCCGCGACCGCGCCGGCCTGCCTGATGTCCACGAGCGCGAGGCGGATCGCGAACGGCGAGACCATCCCGAGCAGCGTCACCGGAACCGCGAAGAGGAGCAGCGCGCCGAAGAACGAGCCGACGACCGCGCCCACCTCAACCGCGTCGAGGGCATCGAGGCCCACGTCCAGGACAGGCCGCGCGAGGAACGGCGTCAGCGCGACGAACACCGCGGCGATCCCGACGATCGTCCCGAGCACACGCGGATCGGGGCGGCGGTCGGCGATCTTCCCGCCCAGCCAGTAGCCGAGCGAGAGGTAGATCAGGATCAGCCCGATGATGTTCGCCCAGACGATCGTTGACGAGCCGAAGTAGGGCGCGAGCAGGCGCGAGGCCGCGATCTCGGTCGCGAGGGTGGCCGCCCCGGCGACGAAGACGACGACGGACAGACGACGCAGGTCGACGGGAGAGGACTCGGGCACCGCTTCTAGCCTACGGACCTACGCAGGCACACAACGGCACAGTCGTCGTCGAGCTCGCCGCCGCCGAACGCGCGGCAGTCCTCGAGCAGCGCGTCGGCGAGCGCCTGCGGGTCGAGCCCGAGGTTCGCGGCGAGGAACGCGTCGAGGCGAGCCTCCCCGTACAGCTCCCCTTCGCGGCGGCACTCGGTCAGCCCGTCGGTGAAGAGGACGACGCTCGAGCCGGGCTCCAGGCGCGCGCGCTCCTCCGGGTAGGTCTGGCCGGGCTCGACGCCGAGCGCGAGCCCGGACGAGCCGAGCGCCCTGACCGTGCCGTCGGCCGAGACGATCCGTGGCGGCGGATGGCCCGCGCTGGCACAGGCGATCTCGCCCGCGACGGGATCGACGACCGCGTAGACCATGGTCACGAACTTGCCGGGCGCGATCTCCTCGACGACGACGTCGTTCACGTGCGCGAGGAACTCGCCGGGCTCAGGCCGACTGCGCGCGAGCGCGCGGAACGCGTACTTCGTCATGGCCATGTCGGCCACGGCCTGGATGCCCTTTCCGGCCACGTCCCCGAGGCAGACCGCGAGCCGTCCGTCTTCGAGGACGAGCACGTCGTACACGTCGCCGCCGACGTCCACGCGCGCCGACGACTCGTACACGTGGCCGATCTCGATCCCCTTGGTCGCCGGCGGGTCGACCGGGAGCAGCGAGCGCTGCATCGTCTCGGCGAAGTCCTTCTGCTGCTGGTAGAGGCGCGCGTTGTCGAGTACCAGCGCGGCCTGGGAGGTCACGACGCGCGCGGCCTCGATCGTGTCGGGGTCGAGCGGGTTCGCGGGATCGAGCCGCAGCAGGGTGAGCGTGCCGAGCAGCTCTACGGGCGTTGCGAGAGGAAGCTCGAGGAAGGTGGCGCCCTGGGTGCGGAACGGCTCGAGCAGGGCCGGGTCGCCGCGCTCGAGGATCGCGCGCACCGGGCCTTCGAGCGCAGGCTCGGCGACGTGGAACGCCCGCAGCTCGTCGCCCTCGCGGCCCGGGGCAGGCATGCGAATCGCGGCCGCGGAGAGCTCGAACACCTCCACCATCGAGCGGGCGACTGCGTCGAGCGTCGCGTCGAACGATAGGTCGCGCGTGAACGCGTCCGAGATCTCGAACAGCACGCGCAGTCGTCGGGCGGTGGCGCGCTCGGAGGCGAGCAGACGCGCGCGCTCGTCGCCGTACTCCTTCGCGTCCTCGTGGAGCTTCGCGTTCTGCACGGCGACGGCGAGCTGGGCCGACAGCGCGACCGGCAGCGTCTCCTCCCCGGGCGCGTGCGGGCGGGCCTCCGGCTCGTAGACGGCCAGCACGCCGATCACGTCCTCGCCGGCGACCAGGGGAACGACGAGCGCCCGGCCGACGCCGCAGTCGTGGAGCTCCCGCTCGAGCCCGGCGAGGCGCGCATCGCTGCGGAGATCCGAGGCGACGAGGAAGCCGCGGGTGCGCTGCGGCCCGAGTGCCAGCCCGAGGAGCCGCTCGGTGATCGCGGCATGCGCACCGCCGAGTCCCTGCGACGCGGCGGCCTCGAGGCCTTGCTCAGTGCGGAGGTAGACGCCGACGCGATCGCTGCCCGAGAGCTCGGAGATCCGCTCCACGGCCGTGTCGAGCGTGTGCGAGAGCGACAGCCGGGCGATCGCCTGGCTCAGGACTTCGACGATCGTCTCGGAGCGTTCCAGCTCCTGCTCGGCGACCGCGGCGCGGCGGGCGCGGCGCAGGGCGACGGCTGCGCGCGCGGCCAAGGGCGCGAGCGCCTCAACGGCAGCGGGATCCTCGAGGATGAGCTCGAGCTCGGCGACGGGCGGCTCACCAAGGGGCAGCACGACGGTTCGCGCCGCTGCGGTGTCGGTTCCTCCGCCTGCGGCGAGGAGCGTGGGAGCGGCGCCCGGCTCGAGCCGCCACAGCACGCACCGGGCCGCCCCGGTCGCCGCCAGGGCGAGCCGGACGACGTGCTCGGCGAGCTCGTGCTCGTCCGAGGCCGCGGCGAGCGCGTCCCCGGCGACCTCGAGTGGATCGGCGTCCTGCGGCGCGCGCTCGGGTTCCAGCGCGACGGCGACGTGCTCCGCGGCCAGGAGCGCAGCGACCCGCGCGGCCTCGTCGAAGGGAGCGCCGCGGTACAGCTCGATCGTCCCCGTCTCGCCGGCGGCGACGACGAGGATCGCGTTTGCCCCCACCCGGCCGGCCGCCTTGCGCATGGCCGGCGGGGCGTCGTCCACGGCCAGCTCGCGGGGCTCGGGCTCGGGGACGCCTGCGAGCCGTGTTCCTTCGAGCTCGGCGGCGACGACGGCCGAGCGTGCCCACACCGCGGCCGCGACGAGCTCCTCCGCATCCGCGTCCGCAGCCCTGACGATCGCAAGGTCGGCGTTCGACGCGAGGCCTGCAGCACGCGCGGCGGCGGCGAGCGCCTCGCCCGGCTGGGCGGCCCGCCCAGCCCCGCGATCCACGGATGCAGGCGCTCGCATTCGTCGATTATGGCCCGGTCCCGCTTGCGGAGAGAGCGGGTAGAGGCCAGAATCGGTGCGTCGTGGCGGCCCCAGCACCTCGTCAACAACGGGAACGCACGCTCCCTCAACAGACCACCCGGCTCGAGAAGGCCGTCGTCAAGGAGCGTGCGAAGCGCCGCGCCAAGACCCATCACGATCTCGAGCGCAAACGCGCCGGGCGAAGGTTCCTCGCCCTCATGCTCACGCTCGCGTTCATCGCCGCCGTCCTCGGCCTCACCATCTGGGATCAGATCCAAGCCTTGTTCGGCCTATGACCGAACGGGGACACGGGCCGCATGCGAGCTTCTGGACGCCCGGCGAGGGGCTCGCCTGGGTGGCCGCGCTCGTCTTCACGCTCAGCACCTTCATGGGCTGGTACTCGGGGACGATCGACGGGCTCAAGGTCTCGGCGCTCGGCTGGGACGCGGGCGTGCTCGGCAAGCTCGTGCTCGTCGTCGGGCTCGCGACGCTCGCGATCCTGACGCTGCGCGCGACCGGCGTGTCGCTGCCGCCGACGCTGCCCGTCGGCATGGTGATCGCGGTGCTCGGCGCGATCGGAACGACCGTCGTCCTGATCCGGCTGATCTCGGTTCCCGACGATTACGTCGGCTTCGGCCGCAGCGTCGGGATCTGGATCAGCCTGGTGTCGGCGGTGCTGCTGATCGTGGCGGGTCTTCTGAAGTCCGCCGAAGAAGCCTGACCGCACCGAGCACGACTCCGGCGACGGCGAGGCCCACCAGGAGGCCGGCGAGCACGTCGAGCGGGTAGTGCGCGCCGACGTAGACCCGCGAGAACGCGATCGCGCCCGCCAGCGCGGCGAAGTACGGCGCGGCCCGCGGAGCGATCACGGCCAGCGCGAAGGCCCCGGCCGCGCTGGTCGCAGCGTGTCCTGAGGGAAACGACGAGCCGACGATCCCGCCCGTGAGCGGATCGGCCTCCGGAATGCTCACGAACGGCCGCTCGCGCCCGACCGCGATCTTCAGGAGCGAGGCCAGGAGGTCGGCCAGCCAGACGCAGGCGACGACGAGCAGCACGGCCCTGAGGATCGGATAGCCGACGCGCCAGGCGACGACGGGCGCGAGCGCGATCCACACGAGCCCGGCGTAGGCGATCCAGCTGAGTCCGACGAAGACCGGATCGAGGACACCGACGCGGTGCTCGACGATCCAGACGAAGAGGTCGTGGTCGAGGCCGGTCAGCTGCGCAGGAGCTGCCGCGTGGAGGCGAGCAGCTGCTCGGGGTCGAACGGCTTGCCCACGAACGCCTGGGCGCCGCGCTCCTCGGCCTCCGATGCGGAGCCGATGTCCACCTTGCCGCTGTACATGACGACCGGAATCGACTCCACGCCGTGCTTCTCGCGTACGAGGCGCAGCATCTCCCAGCCGTCCACCTGCGGCATCTCGACGTCCAGGAGAATCAGGTCGGGCGACTCCTCGTTGAGCGCCGCGAGCCCTTCCTCGGCGCTCGCCGCCTCACGGACGGTGCAGCCGTCGGCCTCGAGGCTGACGCGGACGAGCTCGCGCAGGCCGGCGTCGTCGTCGACCACGAGCACGCGCCGCCGGGACGCGGGACGCGAGTTCCCGAGGAACGTGTCGAGGTCGCCGCGCCGGAAGCGCCGGTGCCCACCGGGGGTGTAGAAGGCCGGCAGCCGACCGCCGTCGGACCACTTGCGGATCGTGCTCTGCGCGACTCCGAGATAGGTCGCCGCCTGGCCGAGCGTGAGCCAGTCGTTGCCGGAGCCGGATCGTGCCTGGTCTGTCATCGAAACCCCCACATTCTTCCTCGTACCCGATTCGTCACGGCGTAGTCGTAACCGTGACCGTGCGGGTCACCGGCGGAAGGGTACCCGGCGTCAAGGTCCGCACGATCGTCTGCTCGCCCCCGGGCTGCGGCGCGTCCTCGATGGCGCGGCCGAGCGACAGGCCGACCACGAAGAGCAGCACGGCGCCCAGCGTGAGCCCGACGACGCGGACGATGCGACGGCGCCGCGCCCGCCGTACGTCGCGGCGCGCACGGCGCTCGGGTCCGCGGACCGGCTCGGTCACGGCCGGTAGTCCTGTGCGGCGCGCGCATAGGCGCCGAACGCGGCGTCCTGGACGAGCGCCGTGTCGCGCAACCCGGCCTCGGCCTTGGGCGGCGTGCGGGCGATGACGACGTCGCGCACCCAGTCCTCGGATCCGGTGTAGGCGTCCGCGAGCTGATCGAGCGTGAACGTCTGGCCGACGCGTCGGCGCAGCTCGTCCAGCACCGCGTCGACGAGTGCGTGGAGCTGGCGGTAGCGGCGCGAGTCGCGGTCGACCGCCTCCAGCCGCCGCGCGCCCTCGTCCCACTGGTGCCGCGCGACCGCGAGCGTCACTCGAGCTCCCCGCAGCGCGCGTCCGGGCACCAGCGCTCGCCCGCCTCGGCGAGGATCCGCTCGCCGAGCTCGTACCCTGGCCGAGCGAGCGCGAACGCGGCGTGCGCGTGGAGGCACTTCAGATTCTCGGGATGTCGCGTGCCTCCGATGCCGAGGTCGAACTCCGGCCGGATCTCCCGCTGCTCGGCATCCGCGCGCTCGAGGCTCGCGTGCAGCTCTGGATCCTCCGCGGCCGCGCTGCTCCACCGCTCGACGCCGCCGCCCGCCTCGACCCGCGCGATCGCCGCCACGAGCCAGGGGCAGGTCAGGTAGTACGTCGTCGGGAAGGGCTCGCCGTCGTCGGTGAAGGCGGGCTGCTCGGTGACCGCCGGAAACCCGTGCGCGCAGCGGACCGCAACCCGCCGAAACGGTCGCGCAGGGCGGCCAAGCTGCCCGGAAACGACTCTGGCGTCATCCATCGGATCATCGTATCGGCGGGCCTGCGCCCGGCTCAGCCTCCGCCGCCGTCGACGATGAAGAGCCGCTCGCCCGGCCGGACGAGGCCGAGCTTGCGCGCCTCGCGCTCGACGAACGTGTTCGTGCGCGCGACCTTGATCCGCGCCTCGAGCTCGGTGTGCTTGCGCTCGAGCGCCGCGACGTCGGCCCGGCGTGCGTCGACCTCGCTGCGCGCGTCGAAGTAGGCGCGCAGCGGATGAACGTACGCGAAGGCCACGGCCGCGAGCACGGCGATGCCGAGCCAGCGCAGGGCGAGGGACGAACGCGAGGGACGACGACGGCGGGAAGACACGGACCGTCGAGATTCGCAAGGCCCGCGCGGGCTCCTTCCTCGCGGGCCAAGTGCAGAGGGGCGCAATCCTGTGGAGAACTCGGCGCAATTCCGGTGCACTTCCGTTTCCCACGCGTAGGAGTTTCAGCGTTACGCTGGACCGTGAGGGGTGCCTTAAGGGGGGTCCCCTGGGGAACGGGTCACGCGGGAGTGCAATTAAGCACCCGCGGGAGACCGGAGCTACGCCGTCTCGACCTTGATCAGGTTCGTCGAGCCGGGCATGTTCACGGCCGTGCCCGCCGTGATGACCACGCGGTCGCCGGGCTCGACGATTCCGAGGTCCCGCGCCGCCTCGACCGTGCGGGCCCAGAGTTCCTGCACGTCGCGGCACTCGTCGATCACCGCCGGGACGATGCCCCACTCCAGCGCGAGCTGCTGGGCCGCGTGACGCGTGTGCGTCACGGCCACGACCGGCCGCCGCGGGCGATGCCGCGCGACCGCCGAGGCCGTCCGGCCCGAGTACGTGGGAACGAGGATCGCCGCGGCATCGAGCGCCTCCGCGATGTCGCAGGCCGCGTTCGACATGGCCTCGCCCACCGAGGAGTACGGCTCGTCGGGGCTGCGCTCGAGCTCGTGTCGGTAGCCGAGACTCGGCTCCACGGCGCGGGCGATCTTGTCCATCGTCTGCACGCTCTCGGTCGGGAACGCGCCCACGGCCGTCTCGCCGGAGAGCATCACCGCCGAAGTCCCGTCGAGGATCGCGTTTGCGACGTCGCTCGCCTCGGCCCGCGTCGGCTCGGCGTGGCTGATCATCGACTCGAGCATCTGCGTCGCCGTGATCGCCGGCTTTCCGCGCTCCAACGCCGCGAGGAGGATCCTCTTCTGGACGAGCGGCACCTCGGCCGGGCCGATCTCGACGCCGAGATCGCCGCGGGCGACCATGACGCAGTCGGCCAGGCGGAGGATCCCGGCGAGGTCGTCGAGTGCCTCGGCCTTCTCGATCTTCGCGATGATCTGCGCGTCGGAGCCCGCCTCGTGGAGCAGTTCACGGAGATGGCGCACGTCGTTGGCCGAGCGCACGAACGAGAGCGCAACGTAGTCCACGTCGAGGCCGAGCGCGAAGGCGAGATCCTCCTTGTCCTTGTCGGTCACCGAGGGAATCGGCAGCGGAACACCCGGCGCGTTCACGCCCTTGCCCGTGGAGACGACGCCGCCGGCGAGCACGGTTGCGCGAACGGTGCCGCTTTCGACCGCGTCGACACGCAGCCGCACGAGGCCGTCGTCGATCAGCACATGGTGTCCCGGCTGGAGCACGCTCGGAAGCACGCCCGGGCTCACCGGGAGGTGCGTTGCGTCGCCGTCCTCCTCCGCGACGATCACCACCTCGTCGCCGGTGACCAGCGTGCGCGCGGCGTCAAGACGGCCGAGGCGGAGCTTCGGGCCCTGGAGGTCGGCGATCAGCGCAAGCGGCCGCTGCGCCTGCTTCTGGCTCGCCCGAACGAGCGCCGCGCGCTCGGCATGCTCCTCGTGCGCGCCGTGCGAGAAGTTGAGCCGCGCGCCGTCCATGCCCGCCTCGACCAGCTTGTCGACCATCTCCTGTGAGGACGTGGCCGGGCCGATCGTGCACACGATCTTCGTCCGCCGGGTCTGCCGGGCAAGCGCCACGGCGTCACGGTAGCCCAACACGGGGGAAACCGGGTTTCCCCCGTGAGCCCCCTCCTTAAGAGCTCGATCGTGGATAGGCCGACCAGCCCGGAAACACGGCGCGGTCAGCGAGCTCTTCTTCGATCCGCAGAAGCTGGTTGTACTTGGCGACACGGTCCGAGCGCGACGGCGCGCCGGTCTTGATCTGGCCGGCGCCGGTCGCGACCGCCAGATCCGCGATGAACGTGTCCTCGGTCTCGCCCGAGCGGTGCGACATGACCGTCCCGTAGCCGGCCGAGCGGGCGAGCGCGATCGCGTCGAGCGTCTCGGTCAGCGTCCCGATCTGGTTCACCTTCAGGAGGATCGCGTTCGCGACGCCGCCGTCGATGCCGCGCTGGAACCGCTCGACGTTCGTGACGAAGAGGTCGTCGCCGACGAGCTGCACGCGGTCGCCGATCCGCTCGGTCAGCGCACGCCAGCCGTCCCACTCGTCCTCGGCGAGCGGATCCTCGAGCGACACGATCGGATAGCGGTCGGCGAGCGAGGCCCAGAAGTCGATCATCCCGTCGCTCGTGAGCTCCTTGCCCTCGCCGGGGAGCTTGTAGAGGCCGTCGCTCCAGACCTCGGTCGCGGCCGGGTCGAGCGCCAGCACCACGTTCCCCGCGTGCCCGGCCCGGTCGACCGCCTCGAGGATCGTCTCGATCGCCGCTTCGCTCGACGGAAGGTCCGGGGCGAAGCCGCCCTCGTCGCCCACCGCGGTCGCGTGCCCTTGCTCGTGCAGCAGCGCCTTCAGGGCGTGGAAGACCTCGTCGCCCATGCGCAGGCACTCCGAGAAGGTCGCGGCACCGGCGGGAACGATCATGAACTCCTGCAGGTCGATCGAGTTCTGCGCGTGCATGCCGCCGTTGACGACGTTCATCATCGGCACCGGCAGCGTGGTCGCCTCCTCCCCGCCGAGCCAGCGGAAGAGCGAGACGCCCGCGTCGGCAGCACCGGCCCGAGCGGATGCGAGCGAGCAGCCCAGGATCGCGTTCGCGCCGAGGCGGCCCTTGTTCGGCGTTCCGTCGAGGGCGATGAGCGCCTCGTCGATCGCGCGCTGGTCGGCCGGGTCGAGCCCCGCGGTCAACGTGGCGGCGATCTCGCCGTTCACGTTCGCGACCGCCTTCGTGACGCCCTTGCCGCCGTACTCGGCGCCGCCGTCGCGCAGCTCGACCGCCTCGTGCGCCCCGGTCGAAGCGCCCGACGGAACCGCGGCGCGGCCCAGCGCGCCCGATGCGAGCGTCACGTCGACCTCGACCGTCGGGTTCCCGCGCGAGTCGAGGATCTGGCGGGCATGGACGGATGCGATCGCGCTCATTTGGTCTCCTTCTCCTTGGCCAGGTCGTAGAAGCGGTCCTGCTCGTCGAGCGGCAGCTCGGCGAACACGAGGCCCTCATCGGCGGCGAGCCGTTCGGCGGTTTCTACACGACCTCGGAAACGGGCAGCGGCCGCACGCAGCGCCAGCTCGGGATCGACGTTCAGCCGGCGCGCGACGTTCACGGACGCGAAGAGCACGTCGCCGACCTCGGCGGCATGGCGCGGGTCGGCCTGCGTTTCGGGGCGCGGATCGGACGCGGGCAGCTCGCGCCGCAGCTCCTCCACCTCGTCGGCAAGGTCGCCGAACGCGCCGGCCGCGTCCGGGTACTCGAACCCGATCGTCGCCGCGCGCCTCTGGACCTTCTTGGCCAGGAGCAGCGCGGGAAGCGTCTGCGGGACGTCGTGGAAGATCCCCTCGCGGCCCTCCTGGCTCGTCTTGAGCTCCTCCCACTGCGCCTTCACGGCGCCCGGGGTGTCGACCTCGCCCTCGGGCGCGAACACGTGCGGGTGGCGGCGGACGAGCTTGGAGTGGATGCCCTCCGCGACCGCGGTGAGATCGCCGGCGCCGCGCTCGGAGAGGAGCAGCGCGAGGAAGACGGTCTGGAAGAGCAGGTCGCCGAGCTCGTCGAGGAGCTTCGCGTCGTCGCCGGCGAGAGCGGCGTCCGCGACCTCGTAGGCCTCCTCGACCGTGTGCGGGACGATCGTGGCCTCGGTTTGCTCACGATCCCAGGGGCAGTCGCGGCGGAGCCGCTCGGCTAGGACTTGAAGATCGACGAGCGCGCGGGCCAGGGCGTCCGCGGCGGCCACTTACCCGGTGGTAGTGGTGGTCTCGGCGGTGCTGGTGGCCGGCGGCTCGAAGCCCGCGGCGTAGAGAACCGGGTACGTCTTCTTGAGCTCCTCGAGCCAGGCGTTGATCGCCTTCTGCTGCTGCTCTTGAGCGAGCTGCTGGGAGATCGAGTCCTTGATGTCGGCAAGCGGCGTCGTCGTCTCGGGCTTGATGTCGTCGATCGCGTAGATGATGTGCCAGCCGAACTCGGTCTTGACCGGCTTCGAGTACTCGCCGGTCTCGAGCGCGAACGCTTCCTTGTCGAACGGCGCGACGGTGCTGCCCTTGGTGATCGGGAGCTTGCCGCCCTGCTTCGCGGTGCCCTTGTCCGTCGAGAACTCCTTGGCGAGCTTCGCGAAGTCGTCGCCGTCCTCGAGCATCTGGTAGATCTCGTCGGCCTTCGCCTCGTTCTTCACGAGGATGTGCCGGACATTGCGGCTCTCGGGCTGCGAGAACCGGTCCTTGTTCTCCTCGTAGTACGCCTCGATCTCTTCGTCGGTCGGCGTCAGGTCCTTCGTGACCTTCTCGTAGAGGCGCTCCTGGAGGATCTGGTCGTGGAACGCAACCTGCGCCTGCTCGAGCGTGAGGCCCTCGTCCTTGAGCGCCTTCTCGAACTTCGCGTCGTCGTCCTCGAAGTTGTCCTTCTTGATCTGGGCCAGCCGCTCCTCGACCTCGTCGTCCGTCACCTTGATGTCGGCCGCCGCGGCCGCGAGCGCGAACTGCTTCTGCTGGACGAGGAACTCGACCGCGCGCTTGCGCAGGTCGTCGTATTCGGCGGTTCCGGTCTTCGGGAACTCCTGGTCGCGCGCCTTGAAGCTCGCCTGCGCGCGCTCGAGCAGCGCGTCGAACTCGGCCTTCTCGATCGGCTCTCCGTTGACGGTCGCGATCGCGTTGTCCGGAACCGACTGCGAATCGCCGCCGCCGCACGCGGTCGCGGCAAGCGCGAGCACGCATACGAGAAGGAGGGTGGTGATGGCTCGAAGAGGCATTTTGGGAAGAAAGGGCCGCGTTATGCGGCCAAACGGACATCGAGGATAGCATCGACCAGCGCGACGGCGGCAGGTAAACCGTCGCCCCGCTGGGACACCTCTTTCTTCGCCGAGGAATACACCGCGATCTCGGCTGCCTTGCGCAGATCGCGCAGCTCTTCGGAGCCGAGGACGAGCGCGCCGACCGTCACCTTGCCGCCGCGCAGCACCAGATAGTCGGCGCCGAGCCGCGCCAGCTTCAGCTTCGCTTCCTGGATCGAGAACAGGTTCTCGACCGGCTCCGGGGCGGGGCCGTAGCGGTCTTCGATCGCCGCGTGCAGCTCGCGCAGCTCGTCCTCCGACTCGGCCAGCGCGACCCGGCGGTGCAGGTCGATCTTCTGGGCCTCGGCCGCGACGTACTCGGCCGGGACGAACGCATCCACCTGCGCCTCGACGCGGATCGGGCGCGCGACCGGCCTGCGGGTTCCCGCCAGCTCCGCGACAGCCTCGGCGAGCAGCTCCAGGTACAGCTCGAAGCCGACCGCCGCGACATGCCCGGACTGCTCGGCGCCGAGCAGGTTCCCGGCTCCGCGGATCTCGAGGTCGCGCATGGCGATCTGGAAGCCTGCTCCCAGCTCGGTGTGGTCGGCGAGCGCGGCCAATCGTGCGCGGGCCTCGGCGGTCAGCACCTCGCCGTCGGGATAGAAAAGATAGGCGTGTGCAGGGACATCGCTGCGTCCGACCCGCCCGCGGATCTGGTAGAGCTGAGCGAGGCCGAGCGCGTCGGCGCGCTCCACGATCAGCGTGTTCGCCTGCGGGATGTCGAGGCCCGACTCGATGATCGTCGTGGATACGAGCACGTCCGCGTCGCCGGCGAGGAACGCGAGCATCCGCTCCTCCAGCTGGCGCTCGGCGAGCTGGCCGTGCACGACGAGGAAGCGCAGCTTGGGGCACAGCTGCTGGAGCTTCTCGGCCGCCTCGTCGATCGACTCGACCCGGTTGTGGAGGAAGAAGGCCTGGCCGCCGCGCGCCGCCTCGCGCTCCAGGGCGACCTGGACGAGCTCCTCGTCGTACTCGCCGACGTGCGTGCGGATCGGGCGGCGCCCCTCCGGCGCGGTCTCGATGACGCTGATGTCGCGCAGACCTGCGAGCGACATGTGCAGCGTGCGCGGGATGGGCGTCGCGGTCAGCGCGAGCACGTCCACCTCGAGGCGCAGCTGGCGGAGGAGCTCCTTCTGCGCGACCCCGAAGCGCTGCTCCTCGTCGAGCACGACGAGACCGAGATCCTTCGCGGAGACGTCGCGCGAGAGCACACGGTGCGTGCCGATCAGGATGTCCACCTTCCCCGCCGAGTAGTCGGCGAGGATCCGCTTCACATCCGCGGGCCTGCGGAAGCGCGAGACCATCTCGACCGTGACCGGAAGGTCGCGCAGCCGCTCGCGGAACGTGTTCCAGTGCTGCTGGGCCAGGATCGTCGTCGGCGCGAGCACGAGCGCCTGCTTTCCTCCGGCCACCACGGCGAACGCGGCCCGCACCGCGACCTCGGTCTTGCCGAAGCCGACGTCCCCGCAGACGAGCCGGTCCATCGGACGCGGCGTCTCGAGATCCTCCTTCACGGACTCGATCGCGCGGCGCTGGTCGGGCGTCTCCACGTACGGGAAGGTCGCCTCGAGCTGCTCGACCAGCTCGCCGTCCACGTCGTAGCCGATCCCCGGCGCCTGCTGGCGCGTCGCGTAGAGCGCGATCAGCTCCCCGGCCAGCTCCCGTGCGCCCGCGAGCGCGCGGGACTTGACGAGCTGCCACGCCTTGCCGCCGAGCTTCGAAAGCGCCGGGCTGGCGCCGTCGGCGCCGACGTAACGCGACACGCGCCCGATCTGCTCGTGCGGCACGTAGAGCCGGTCGTCGCCCTTGAACTCGAGGAACAGGTAGTCGCGGGTCACGCCGGCCACGGTCTTGGTCTCGAACCCGAGCAGCCGCCCGACGCCGTGATCCTCGTGGACGACGTGGTCGCCGGTGCGCAGGTCGGCGAAGCTCTGGAGCGCCTTCCCCACGCGGGCGTCCTGGCGCGGAGGACGTTTCCGGAAGACCTGCGTGTCCGGGAGGAGCACGATCCCGAGCTCGCGCGAGACGAATCCGCGGCGGGCCGGCGACACCGCGAAGCGCAGCGCGCCGTCGCGCGGCAGCGTCTCCCCCGGTTCCAGCGGCTCGGCCTCGACCTTGCGCAGCAGCGCCTTCGTACGCAGCGCCTCGCCGCGGTGCGCGAACGTGACGACCACGCGGTTTCCGCCCTTCACGAATGAGCCGAGGTCGCGCTCGGCCTCGGCGAGCCCGCGCGCGGCGATCGCGGGCCGCTGCGCCTCGAACGAGTGCTGCTGGCCCTGCGGAAGCTGGTCGAGCTCGACCACGCCGGGCAGCGGGATCTCGCCGCCGAGCTCCTCGCGCCACAGCTCGCGGACGTCCGAGTGCTGCCACACGAAGTCGGCCGCGGCCAGGGGCGCGACCAGCTCCTCCTCGGGATCGCCGTCGAGCCGCTGCTCGGCCGCCGGCTGGATGAGCGCGCCGTCGAGCGGATGCAGCGCGCGCTGCGTGAAGGCGGAGAAGGCGCGCAGCGACTCGATCTCGTCGCCGAAGAACTCGACGCGGACCGGCTCGCGGCCGGTGGACGGGAAGATGTCGACGATGCCGCCGCGCACGGCGATCTGGCCGCGCTCCTCCACCCGGTCGACCCGCGCGTAGCCGGCGAGCACGAGCCGCTCGGCGAGCTCCTCGACGCCCGGCTCGTCTCCCACGGCGAGCCGGATCGCAGCGGGACGCGACTCGACGGGCGGCAACCCGTCCGCGAAGCCGAGCGCCGACGCGCAGACGAGCCCTCCGGCGGCGTGCACCTCGAGCGCGCGAAACCGCTCGCCGACGAGGTGCGCGGGCGGTTCGAGCTCGGTCTCTCGGCGCACGCCGCGCGAGGTGAGCAGCCCGACGTTCTCGTCCCCGATGAACCAGCCGGCCGCCTCGGCGGCGTCGCGTGCGGTCGAGTCGTCCGCGAAGAGGCAGACGAGCGCCTCTTGCCGCGCGATCCACGTGGCGGCGAGCACGAGCGGCAGCAGCGGCTCGGAGACCCGCGCCGACGCCGGCCGCTCCACGAACGCGCGGAGACGCTCGCTCTCGGCGAGCTCCGCGGCTAAGAGGTGGAGTACCGGTTGGTCCATGGCGACAGGCGGAACCGCCGGTTCCGCCTGTCGCAATCGTAGATGGCCGCTAGCAGACGACGATCAGCCGGAACGGCCGGTCGCCTGCAACGCCCGCGCTGTCGTTCGTGTCGATGAAAACCGCTTCGACGTTGCCGGAGCGATCAGCGACGTTGATCTCGCCCGTGGCCGAGCCGGCGCCCGCCGGGCCGATGGTCGCAACCGCCGCGCACGACGCGATGTTGAGCCCGAAGTCCACGTCGTAGTTCCCCAATCCCCCGAGCTTGGTGACGGTCACTCCGCCGCTCGAGTTGTCGAGGACGCCGGCCGCGCTGACCTCGGCGAAGAGCACGCCGACGTCCTGGTTGGTGAGACCGAAGTCGACGACCTCGCCCGAGTCGATCGAGTTGTCCTGGATCTCGGTCGCAGCGACGCCGTCCGTGGCGATCTCGGCCTGCGCGACCGAGTTCGTCGCGAGGTCACCGGCGCCGAGCGAGTCGTCGAGCACCTTCGCGCTGTTCACGGCGCCGTCGTCGAGCGTCACGTTGTCGAACGTCCCGCCCAGGACGCCGCCGAAGATGGCGTCGACCTTGAGGAATGCCAGCGAATCGAGCCCGTCGAGAAGATCGGCGCTCAGTTTCGTGACCGTCGTATTCCTGTTGACGGTGAACGGCGCCTTGCCGGGCTTGGTGATGAAGGCAGCTGCAGGGCGCCCGCCCGTGTTGGTCACCTTCAGCGTGGGCCCTCCGGCGTTGCCGGAGCTGAGCTGGGTCGTCTTGTTCGCCGAGTTCGACTTCCCGAGGATGAAGCTGCCTCCGGTGGCCGAGTACCCCACCGACCCGAGCGCGATGAACAGCGCGAGGCACGAGATGACGAGGGACGGCGACAGGTGCTTGCCGGCCGACTTGAACATGTTCTCCCCTTCCCTTCTCTTTGAGATTGGGGGAGACAATCACGTCCCGGGCGCTAGTTGAAGTCGCGCTGGGCCTGGTCCAGACCATCGCGGAGGAGCGTCTCGACCGCGTCCGCGGAGCGCGAAACGAGCGCTTCGACGTCGATTTCGTCCGGAAAACGGGTGAGCACCCAATCGGCCACGGGTCGCGGATCGCCGCGCTCCGGGCGGCCGACGCCGATGCGCAGCCGCGTGAACTCCGGGGTCCCGAGCGACTTCGCGACCGAGCGCAGGCCGTTGTGCCCCGCGAGACCGCCGCCCAACCGTGCCTGCAGGCGTCCCAGCTCCAGATCGACCTCGTCGTGGACGACGAGCAGCGACTCCGGCTCGACCTTGAAGAACTTCACGGCGGGCTGCACCGAGCGTCCCGACTCGTTCATGTAGGTCTGCGGCTTCAGCAGCGCGACGCGATGCCCGTCGATGCGCAGCTCCGACAGGTCGCCGGAGAACTTGGAGCGAAACGTGCCGCCGTGCCGGCGCGCCAGCTCGTCCACGACCATGAACCCGACGTTGTGGCGGGTGTCGGCGTACTCGCGGCCCGGGTTGCCGAGCCCCGCGACGAGCAGGTCGAGCGTCGAGGCGGAACCGCCCCGGCGCAGGAAGCGCATTAGCCCTCGGAGGAAGACTCGTCGCCCGAGTCGTCGGACGACTCGCCGCCGTCCTCGGCGCCTTCGCCCTCTTCGCCCTCGACGCCCTCTTCGCCCTCTTCGCCCTCGACCGCTTCGACCGTCTCGGGCTCTTCCTCGACGCGCGGCTGGATGACGCTCGCCAGCACCTCGTCGGGATCTGCGAGCACCGTGACGTCGGCCGGCACCTTGAGGTCGCTGACCCGCAGGCTGTCGCCGATCTCCATCGCCGCGATATCGAGCTCGATCTTGTCGGGCACGTTCATCGGCAGCGCCTCGACGAGCACCTCGCGAGTCACCTGCGTGAGGACGCCGCCGAACTTGACGCCCTCGGACTCGCCGACCAGCTCGATCGACACGGACGACTGGATGGCCACGTCGAGCCGGACTTCCTGGAGGTCGATGTGCAGCAGGCGCTTGCGAATGGGATGGAGCTGGTAGTCCTTGAGCACCGCGTGATGCGGCTTTCCGCCGTCGCCGATCGTCACGTCGAGGATCGCGTTCGTGCCGTGCTCCCCGGTCAGAACGTCGCGCAGGGCGCGCTCGTGCACGGTGAACGCCTGCGCCGGCTTGCCTGCGCCGTAGAGCACGCCGGGGACGTATCCGTCGGCACGCAGACGCCGCGCATCGGCGCTTCCGCCACGCTCTCGGGCTTGCACTTCCAGCTTGACGCGTTCTCCAGCCATTTCCGGTCGGCCAGTCTACCGAAGCGGCCTTGGCCGCCCGCGGTTATCCGAACAGAAGGAACCGAAGCAGGAACACGCACGGCAGCCAGGCCGCGAGCGCGAACATGAGGGAAGTGAAAAACGCCGTCGCGAGGACGAACGCATGAGTGTTGGGGTCTAGGTTCACCGCAAAGCCGCTTTCGGGACGACGACGCCCGTCGTCCGCCCATACAGCTTGCGGGGACCATGCGCGTTGCGCAACCGCTCGTGCGAGGGATACGAGAATCGCCGTTCGGCGTCGATTGACTTCCCCGAGGAGCCGCACCTCATGCCGGACGCCGCAGACAAACCCAAGGGCCGAACCACCAAGCCCGCCACGCCGAGGACTTCTTCGAAGCAGACGCATTCGGAGCCTCCCGTCGTGCGCCTGGAGATCTACGCGGCGCACGCTCCTGCGAAGAAGCCGCGCACGACCACCCGCAGGACTTCGACTCGCGCCAATGCGAAGCCGGGACCCGACGAGGTGCAGTCGATCGACATCACCGAGCAGATCGCCGAGGCCGCTGCGAACGCACTGGCCGAGCGCGAGGCGGAGCTGAACGCACAGGCAGCCGAGCTGGACGCACAGGCCGCCGAGCTGGAGACGCGGGCGGCCGAGCTGGAGACGCGGGCGGCCGAGGTCGAGGCGCAGGCAGCGCCGCTCACCGAGCAGGCCGCCGCGCTCGAGGCGCAGGCGCAGGAGTTCGAGGCGAAGGCGCAGGAGCAGGCCCAGGAGTTCGAGGCGCGGGCCCAGGAGTTCGAGGCACGCAATGCAGCGCTCGAAGCGCGCGCAGCCGAGCTCGAGGCGCAGGCCGTGCCGTTCGAGGGTGACGTCGCCGCGCTGAACACGCGGGCGGCCGATCTCGACGAGAAGGCCGGAGCTTTGGACGAGTGGGCGGCGACGCTCACGACACGCGAACTCGAAGTCGCCGAGCGCGAGGAGCGCCTGGCCGACGTCGAGGAGCGCGCAGGCGCAGCAAGCGCCGCGACCGCCGAGCGCGAGCGGGAGCTGACGGAGCAGGAGCTCCGCGTAGCCGAGCGCGAGCGCGCTGTCTCCGAGGCGGAACAGACCTACGGGCCGCGCAACGCCGAGGTGGAGGCGCAGGCCGCCGAGCTCGCCGCGCGCGTCGCCCAGATCGAGGCGCAGGCGGCCGAGATGGCCGAGCGTGAGGCCGGATTCGCCGAGCGCGAGCGCGTTCTCGCCGAGCGCGAGCGCGAGCGGGCCGAGCAGGCGCTCTCCCGCGCGGGCGACCACAGCTTCGCCGCCGAGCGGCTCGAGTTCGAGCGGCGCCAGAAGCAGATGCTGGAGCTCGAGACGTCCCTGCGCGACCGCGCGCGGCGCCAGGACGAGCTCGAGTCGGACGCCCAGCTCGCCCGCGTCTCGTTCGAAAGCGAAAAGGATTTCCGCGAGGAGCAGCTCGACCGGCGCGAGCAGGAGCTCGACGCGCTCGAGCGCAAGCTCAACGAGAAGGAAAGCGAGCTCGCCACCTACGTCGCCCAGGTGCAGGGCGAGCTCCACCGCCGCGAACGCCACGCGTTCGACCCGGCGTAGGCACGCATCCGCGTCCGAAATCACGCGCGGTCACTGCTCGCGGACGACGGAGCGGATCGCCGCGGCCTGTAGGGCGTTGAGGCCCCGCGGAGGCTCGCTCCCCGGGGGACCCCGGCTAGAGCACCCCTACCGGTCAGGCTATCGGCGAACTTCGCCCGTGTCTGGCGCGGAAGCGTGCCGGTTCTGTGCCGGCCGATCAGACGCGGCAGTTCTGGCCGGAAGCGTGCCGGCGCTGTGCCCGTCGATCGGGTGCGGCGGGAAGCCGACGTGCTACTGGTTCGTCGGCTCTTCGCCGTACAGCCAGGAGTCGGGCGAACGGTCGTTTCGCTCGTCCTCCTGATTACGGAGATAGACGCCGAGGCCGATCAGCGGGCCGCCCGGGAAGACCATGAGGATGACGATCGTCGTCCACAGGCTCGAATCGATTCCGGCGGCCGCGACGGCGAGCAGCACGGGCACGACGGCGAGACCGATCGCCTCCCAGCGGCCGAGCTCGAAGCCGGCCCACACCTGAACGGCGGCGCCCATGAGCAGCAGCACGAACACGACGAGCGCCGGCAGGCTGCGATCCGCGGCCGCGAAGCCGTAGATCCACGCGGCCATGGCGATCACATAGAGAGTGGGAACCTTGCGGGGGTCGATCCTCGGCATGCGCCTCCAAGGTGTTTCGGCGCGCCACCCCGCCTGGGTTGCTTCGGTCCGCATCGGCAGGAGCCCTGAAATCCCGCATCCCTCGTGCCGGGGACTTGTCACTACCGTGCGCCCGTGCGCCTCGTTCTCGCCCTGGTCCTCGTCCTGCTCGCCGCCGGATGCGGTGACGACGGATCCACCAGGCCCGACCACACGTTCCAGGGCGACGGTTACTCGTTCAGCTATCCCGGCGACTGGGAAGAGCGCGAATCGAACGCCGAGCCCGGCAGCGCCGACGTCGTCATCGCCCCGGAGCCGGGCGTGACCGGAATCAGCGTCGGTGTCTTCGACTCGCCGCAGGCGGTGACCGCCGAGAACATCGACGACCTCATGGGCGAGCTGCGCACCGGAGCGGAAACCTTCCTCGCCCAGAACGTCGAGGGGAGCAAGCTCGACGGCGAAGTTCAGCAGGTGACCATCGCCGGGCTCCCCGGTGTCGCCTTCGAGGGGACGACGACCGCGGGCCAGGGGATCCGCACGCGCGAGGCCTGGATCTTCGACGGGACGACCTTCTACGCGGTCAACTGCTCGTCGGCCACGGGCAACGAGGACTCGGTCGACCCGGCCTGCGACCTCGTGCTCGAGACCTTCGCCGTCGGCTAGAAGAGCTGGTTCTCGCCGGCGAAGATCTCCGAGACCGACTCGCCGGAGAACACGTTCTGGATCGTGTCGGCGAGGAGCCCCGCGACCGGGAGGATGTGGATGTTCGCCGGCAGCGTCATCGGGTCGAGCATCACCGTGTCCGTGACGCAGATCTCGGTCAGCTCGCTCTCGGTGATCTTCTCCAGCGCGAACTCCGGGATGAGCGCGTGCGTGGCGCAGGCGTACACCGCCGTCGCGCCCGCCTCGAGCAGCGCCTTGGCGCCCGAGATCAGCGTGGAGCCGGTGACGATCAGGTCGTCGCTCAGGATCGCGGCCTTGCCCTTCACGCGCTCGCGCCCGACGACCTCGGTCACCTCGGCGACGTCGTGCTCGGGCCGCGTCTTCGACATGTAGGCCACGTCGGCCTCGAGGAACTGGGCGAAGCGGGTGGTCATCTTGCCGCGGCCCGGATCCGGGGCGACCGCCACGACGCCGTCGCCGAAGAGGCCCTTGTCGCGGTAGTACTTGGCAAAGAGCGGCAGCGCGGTCATGTGGTCGACCGGGATCGAGAAGAAGCCCTGGATCTGGCCCGCGTGGAGGTCCATCGTCAGCACGCGGTCGGCGCCGGCGACCTCCAGGCAGCTCGCGAGGAGCTTCGCGGTGATCGGCTCGCGCGGCGCGGACTTCTTGTCCTGGCGCGAGTATGGGAACCAGGGCATGACCGCCGTGATCCGGTTCGCCGACGCGAGCTTGGCCGCGTCGATCAGCGTGAGGAGCTCCCAGAGGTGGTCGTTCGTCTTCGGCCCGGCGCAGGACTGGACGATGAACACGTCCGCGCCGCGGATCGACTCCATGAAGCGGCTGTAGACCTCGCCGTTCGCGAACGTCTTCACGTGGACGTCGCCGAGCTCGATCCCGAGCTGAGAGGCGATCTGCTCGGCGAGGTCTGAATTCGAGCGGCCCGAGAAGAGCATGAGCCGGCCCTCGGGGCCGCGGCGGATCCAATGCCCGCGCTCCGAACTCGCCTGCGCCGAATCGCCTCCTCCTGCGAGACCCGGCAGAGCCACGTCATTCATCAGACTTGTCACCTCTGTAGTCCTCTTTGTTGACCTGCTTGGCTCGCGCGATCGCAAGGGCTCCCGGCGGGACGTCCTCCGTGATGGTCGATCCCGCTCCGACCCAGGCATTGTCCCCGATCTCCACGGGCGCGACAAATACGTTGTCGCTTCCGGTGTGGACGTTGCGGCCGATCTTCGTCCGCTCCTTGCCGCCGCCGCGCTCGGGACGGTAGTTCGCGGTGATGGCGCCGGCGCCGATGTTCGTGTCCTCGCCGATCTCCGCGTCGCCGATGTAGGAGAGGTGCGGGACCTTGGCGCGCTCCCCGATCTCCGAGTTCTTGATCTCGACGAACGTGCCGACCTTCGCGCCCGCGGCCAGCTTCGCGCCCGGCCGCAGGTAGGCGAACGGGCCGACGGTGGCGCCCTCGCCGATCTCGGCGTCGACGGCGACGACGTGCGGGCCGACCTCGGCGCCGCGGCGCACGACCGTCGCTCCGCTGAGGATCGTGAACGGCTGGACGACCGTGTCGGGCTCGAGCTCGACCCCGGCCTCGATCCATGTCGTCGAGGGATCCGTGACGGTGACGCCGGCAAGCATGTGCGCGTGGAGGATGCGGTCGCGCAGGAGCGAGGCAACGGCAGCGAGGTCGGCGCGGGTATTGACGCCGAGCGCCTCGTCCGGGTCGCCGGCGGCGACCGTGGCGACCGGACGGCCGGCGGCGACGAGATGACCGACCGCGTCCGTGAGGTAGAGCTCCCCTTGCGCGTTCGAGGCCTCGAGCCGGTCGAGCCCCGCGCGGAGATCCGCGGCCGCGAAGACGTACACGGACGAGTTCAGCTCCGTGATGGCCCGCTCCTCGTCGCTCGCGTCGCGCTCCTCGACGATGCGCACGACCTTGCCGCCGTCGCGCACGACGCGGCCGTACGGGAGCGGCTCGTCCGGTCTCGATCGTGAGCAGCGTGACCGCGGCGCCCTCGGCTCGATGGGTCTCGACGAGGCGCGTCAGGGTCGCGGCGGTCAGCAACGCGCCGTCGCCGGGGAGCACGAGCACATCGCCGTCGAAGTCGCCGAGCGCGGCGAGACCGGTCGCGGCCGCGTCGCCGGTGCCGCGCGCCACGGGCTGTACGACGGTCTCCCAGTCGCCCGCGAGCTCGTCCTCGGTTCCCGGCGAGACGACGAGCACGAGCCGGTCCGGCCCGACCGCCCGCGCGGCCTCGACCGGCCAGTCGACGAGGCGCCGGCCGAGCAGCGGATGGAGCTGCTTCGGGCGCTCGGACTTCATCCTCGTTCCGAGGCCGGCTGCCATGACGAGAGCTGCGAGAGGAGAGGTCACGGTAGGAATGGCTGGGGCGGGAGGATTCGAACCTCCGGTCACGGGACCAAAACCCGCTGCCTTACCGCTTGGCTACGCCCCATCGGGGTGGTCAGCGTATCCGACGTCACCGGCGGCCGAAGACGATGTAGGCGAGCACGAAGAAGACGGCCGCGACGACGCCGAGCACGATCAGCGCACCCACGGCCAGCGCGGCGAACGGAACGACCACCGGCAGCGCCTGCGACACGGCGAGCGACCACGAGAGCTGGTTCAGCCACGACCGGCGCGATCTGCGTCCGACGAGGAAGTAGAAGGCGATGATCACCGCCGCGACTCCGACGGCGATGTACCAGCCGATCACGTTGCCGACGACGAGCGCCGTCTCGACGAGGGCGACGAGGATCGCCAGGCGCAGCCGGTTGTGCCGCAGCCATCGGCCGAAGCGGCCCTCGCCGTGCTCGATCACCGGCAGGGCGGTCACGGTTTCGACGCTACCAGACAGGCTCTGCCAGCCAGACCTGTGCCGCGGGCTCGAGCGCGACGGCGGCGATCTCGGCCTGCCCGCGATCGGAGAAGAGCCCGTAGACGGCCGGGCCGGCGCCCGTGAGGTCGGCCCTGAAGGCGCCCGACTCGCGCAGCTCGGGGACGAGCGAGCTGCCCGCCGCCCGGGCGAGGTCGTTCGGCGGCAGCGCCGCCAGATCGCCCGCGGCGAGCGCTTGGTCGAGTGCGGCGCGGCGTTCCGCGTAGCCGGCCGGGCCGCCGAGCGCGTCGAAGCGATGGAACACCTCGCCCGTCGACGCCTTGGCCTGGTCGCGCGGCACCGCGAGCACGACGGTGTAGTCCTGCGGCAGCTCGATCTGCGTGAGCCGCTCGCCGGCGCCCTCGACGAGCTTCGGGCCGGGCGTGAGGAAGAAGGGAACGTCGGCGCCGACCGCGGCGGCGACCCCGATCGAGCGTTCCGGGGACAGCGGCTCCGCGAGCGTCGTGTTCGCCGCGAGGAGCGCGGCCGCCGCGTCGGAGCTGCCGCCGCCGAGCCCGGCCGCGACCGGGATCCGCTTGCCGATGCGCACGTGCCAGCGCGGCGCGACTCCCGCCTCCCGGGCGAGACGCTGCAGCGCCCGGCGGACGAGCGTGTCCTCGAAGCCTTCGACGGTCAGCCGCTCGGCCTCGCTCAGCTCGATGTCGTCCGCGAGGTCGATCCGCTGGATCACCGAGGCGAGCTCGTGCAGCCCGTCGGGGCGCGCGTCCCCCACGACGAGGGCGAGGTTGATCTTGGCGTGGGCGGCGATCACGCGAGCGCCCCGGCGAGGTCGACGAACGTCTCGGGCTCGAGCGCTTCGGCGCGCACGCCGGGGTCGATGCCGACCTCGGCCAGCGCCGCGTCCACCGCCGAGCGGTCGAACCCGCCGAGGACGAGCGAGTTCACGAGCGTCTTGCGTCGATGCCCGAACCCGGCCTGCACGACGCGTTTGATCCCCGCGAACTCCTCGCCCCACACGCGGCGGCGCCGGAAC
The DNA here is from genome assembly GCA_963760815.1 of uncultured Actinomycetes bacterium. Classification (GTDB taxonomy): domain Bacteria; phylum Actinomycetota; class Thermoleophilia; order Gaiellales; family Gaiellaceae; genus CAVRUF01. Next base: position 608,314 of record CAVXEJ010000004.1, on the reverse strand, counting down.
GCGACGAGCGCCGAGTCCACGTTCGGCGGCGGACGGAACACCGAGCGCGAGACCGGATGGAACCCCGTCCGCTCGGCGGTCAGCCGCACGAGCACCGAGACCGCCCCGTAGGCCTTCGTCCCCGGCTCGGCGAACAGCCGGTCGGCGACCTCGCGCTGCACCATCACGCACCACAGCTCGAGCGCGGGCAGGCCGTCGAGGCTCTCCGCGATGAGCGGCGTGGCCACGTTGTAGGGCAGGTTCGCGACGAGCTTCGTGGGCGCGGGCTCGAGCCCGGCGAGCGGAAGGGCGAGCGCGTCGCCGATGAGGAGCTCCACGTTCGGGCGCTCGGCGATCTCGCGCAGCGGCGCCTCGAGCGAGCGGTCGAGCTCGACCGTGTGCACGTGCGCGACACGGTCGGCCAGGTAGGTCGTGAGCACCCCGAGTCCCGCGCCGATCTCGAGCACGACGTCCTCGGGCTCCGAGCTCGGCGAGCCGGCCGATGACGCCGAGGATGTTGGGGTCCGCGAGGAAGTGCTGGCCGAGCTGCTTCTTCGGCGTGACGTTCACGAAAGGCCGAACACCCGGTCGGCGTTCGCCTCGATCTGCGCCTCGAGCTCGGCCTGCACGACGCCCCGCGTCTCGGCCAGGGAGGCGAGCGTGTGCATGACGTGCGCGGGCTCGTTCCGCTTGCCGCGCACGGCCTGCGGCGAGAGGTACGGCGAGTCGGTCTCCGCGAGCAGACGCTCGGCGGGAACCCGCTCGGCCGCCCAGCGCAGCTCGCCCGCCTTCGGGTAGGTGACGTTGCCGGCGAACGACACGTACCAGCCGTGCTCGAGCGCGGGCGCGAGCAGCTCCGACGAGGAGAAGCAGTGGAGGACGACCGGGCGTGTCGACGCCGCGCAGCACCGCGAGCGTGTCCTCGTCCGCCGCGCGCGTGTGGATGACGAGCGGCTTGCCGAGCTCCTCGGCCAGCGCGACCTGGGCGCGAAACAGCGACTCCTGCGCAGTCGTGAGCGGCGTAGTCGCGGAACCAGTCGAGCCCCGTCTCCCCCACGGCCACGGCCTTCGGATGCGCGAGCAACTCTCTCAGTCCGTCCAGGTCGGCGGGCTCGTCGGCCTGGTGCGGATGGAACCCGAGCGCCGCGTACACGCCCTCCTCCCGGTCGGCGATCTCCAGCGTCGCCCGGCACGACTCGAGCCCGCAGCCGACGGCGACCACGCGCGAAACCCCGGCGTCGCGGGCCCGGTCGAGCCACCCGTCGGTGTCCGCACCGTCGAGATGCGCGTGCGTGTCGATCAAGCGGCTTCGGGAACTTCGATGCGAGGGAAGAGCGGCTCGGCCGGCCCGATCTCCGTCCGCGGCGACCGTGAGCCCGTACGCGAAGTTCGACCACGCGACGTCCTCGGGCTGGCCGAGCGCGGCGAGGATCTTCGGCGCGGTGTCCGGGAGGAACGGCGCCAGCCCGACGGCCACGGCCCGCAGCCCGTCGACGAGCGTGAAGAGCACCTCGTCGAGCTTGTCCGAGTTCGCCTCGTCCTTGGCCAGCTCCCACGGCTTCTGCGCGGTGACGTAGCCGTTCAGGTCGCGGACGTAGGCCCAGAGGTCCTCGAGCGCGCCGGTCAGGTCGAAGCGGTCGAGCTTGATCGCCACGCCCGCGCTCAGCGCCGCGAGCCGCTCGCCGCCGCCGGGCACCGCCGCGAGCGGAATCCGCCCGTCGCGGTACTTGGAGATCATCGCCGTCGTCCGCGAGAGCAGGTTCCCGAGGTCGTTCGCGAGCTCGCGGTCGTAGCGCTCGCGCACGCCGTCGAGCGAGGCGCTCCCGTCCTGGCCGAACGGCACCGCGCGCAGCACGTAGAAGCGCAGCGGGTCGACGCCGTAGACGTCGATCAGGTCGAGCGGGTCGATCACGTTCCCCACCGACTTCGAGATCTTGCGTGTCGTCCAGCAGCAGGAACCCGTGGACGAAGAGCTGCTTCGGCGGCTCGTAGCCGGCGGCGAGGAGCAGCGCCGGCCAGAAGACGCAGTGGAAGCGCAGGATGTCCTTGCCGATCAGGTGGTGCGACCGCCGGCCAGAGCGCGTCGCGCAGATCCTCGCCCTCGCGCGCGAAGGTCAGGGCGCTCAGGTAGTTGATGAGCGCGTCGACCCAGACGTACGTGACCTGGCTCTCGTCCCACGGGATCGGCACGCCCCACGGCTGGCCCGCGCGGCTGACGCTGAAGTCCTCGAGCCCGCCCGCGATGAACGAGCGCGCCTCGTTGGAGCGGTTCGGCGGCAGCACGAAGTCGGGTCGCGAGTCGTAGAGCGCGAGCAGCTTGTCCTGGTAGGCCGAGAGGCGAAAGAAGTAGTTCTTCTCCTCGATCCACTCGGGCGCGACACCGTGGATCGGGCAGAGGCCGTCGACCAGCTCGTCCTCGTTCTTGAACGCCTCGCACCCGACGCAGTAGAGGCCCGCGTAGATGTCCTCGTAGATGTCGCCGTTGTCGTAGATCCGCTGGAGGAAGTCCTGCACGAACGCCTTGTGGCCCTCGTCGGTCGTGCGGATGAAGAAGTCGTGCGTCGCGTTCAGCCGCTCGGGCAGCGCGCGCCAGTGCTCGACGATCTGGTCGGCGTACACCTTGGGCTCGAGCCCCTGCTCGGCGGCGACCCGCGCGACCTTCGAGGCGTGCTCGTCCGTCCCGGTCAGGAAGAAGGTCGTCTCGCCGCGCTGGCGGTGATGGCGCGCGAGGACGTCGGCCGCGATCGTCGTGTACGCGTGGCCGATATGAGGCGTCGAGTTGACGTAGTAGATGGGTGTGGTGATGTAGAAGGTCACTCGCAATCAATGATACGGACGCGCGTTTCGGGTTCTGCGGATTGCGAAAGGGTTGGATGATGGCTCAACCTTCCAATCACCGAAAGGGCAACTCGGGCGTCGTCCGCCGCGTCGATCCGCTCGGCCGGATCGTCATCCCGAGCGAGATCCGCAAGCGCTTCGGCATCGCCGAGCGCGACCCGCTGGAGATCTCCATGTCGGGCGACGCGATCGTCCTCGCCCGCCCGGCCTCGGCGTGCGTCTTCTGCGACCGCAACGAGCCGTTGACGGAGTACCGCGGCCGCCCCGTGTGCGTGCGCTGCGTCGCCGAGCTGACCGAGCTCTAGGAGGGTTTGGCGGAATACGTCTCCCGTCGGGGTGCGCTGGGCGGTGGGAGGCAAGGACGCAGGGCGCGTTCGTATCCAGCGGATACGGGCGCAACCGAGGCGATCGCGCCGTCCGCGCGGCCCGGCGGCTCGCTTATTCCGCCAGCCCTCCTATTCAGGGAGCTTGTACAGCCGGTTCCGCGGCACGCCGGTGAGGCGGGCGACGGCCGGCGGCGTCCTTGCGGGAGAAGCCCGCGGCGACCAGTTCCGCAACCGCCGCGATTGCCTCGTCCTCGTCCTGTTCCTGCGCCGAGGCTCCGCCGACGACCAGCGTGATCTCGCCCTTCGGCGGCTCCGCGAACCGGGACGCGACCTCGGCGGCCGAGCCGCGGACGACCTCCTCGAACTTCTTCGTCAGCTCGCGGCAGACGGCAACCGGGCGCTCCGGATCGAACGCGGCCAGCGAGGCGAGCGTCGCGGGCAGGCGCTTCGGCGACTCGAAGGCGACCGCGGGCCACGTCCAGCCGGCGAGCTCCTCCCAGAGCCGCTCGAGCGCCGCCGCGCCGCGCGGCAGGTAGCCGACGAAGGCGTAGCGCTCGCCGACGAGGCCGCTGGCGACGAGCGCCGTCTCGACCGCCGACGGTCCGGGGAGCACCGTGACCGGGATCCCGTGCTCGATGCGCGACCGCGATGAGCCGCGCGCCCGGGTCGTTCACGCCCGGTAGGCCCGCGTCGCTCACGAGCGCGATCCGCTCGCCGGCCTGCGAGGCGCGGGAGCAGCTCGGCGGTCCGCGCGGCCTCGTTCGTGCCGGTGGTAACGACGAGCAGACTGCGCGCGAACGTCGTGGCGGTCCGAGCAGGACGCGCGTCCGCCGCGTGTCCTCGCAGAGCACGACGTCGGCCTCGGCCGAGCTCGCGGAGCACCCGCAGCGTCACGTCCTCGAGGTTGCCGATCGGCGTCGGGCAGACGACGAGCGGCACTCAGCCCTCTCGAGAGGTCGAAGCGCGACGAGCGCCGCGCCGATGAGCCCCGCCTCGGGCCCGAGCTCCGCCTCGACGATCCGCACCGACGTCGCGGACGGTCGGGAGCACGCGCTCGGCGACCGTGCGCCGCGCGGGGCCGAGGAGCAGCTCGCCGGCCTCGCGCGAAGCCGCCGCCGACGACGACGATCTCGGGGTTGAAGATGTTCACGTAGCTCGGCGATTCCGATGCCGAGGTGGAATCCGATCGTGCTCGAGGACGTCGACGGGCGTCCGGCTCGCCCGCGCGGGCCAGCTCGACCAGCAGCGCGTCGTTCAGCTCCTTGCCTTGCGCCGCGCGCACGCGCCGAGAGTCGCCGTCCGGCCGGTCGTCGGCCGTCTCGTTCGCCCGGCGTGTCGCCGCCCGTCCCGCGGCGAACGCCTCGAGGTGTCCGCGGCCGGGACAGAAGCGCCCTCGCAGGGGCGCTCGCTGCGGATGTCGAGCGTGATGTGCCCGAGCTCGCCGGCCGCGCCGATCGCGCCGCGGTAGAGGCGGTCGTTCAGGATCAGGCCGCCGCCGACGCCGGTGCCGAGCGTGAGCATGACCATGTGGTCGCGCCCCCGCCCCGCGCCGAGCCGGTGCTCGGCGACCGCCGCGGCGTTGGCGTCGTTCTCGATCGCGACCGGAACGCCCGTAGCGCTCCTCGAGCAGGTCGCGCAGGTCGATCGCCGGCGAGCGGAATGTTCACCGATGCGACGACCCGCCCGGCCTTCTGGTCGATCATCGACGGAATCGCCGATTCCGAGCGCGACCACGGACGGCCCGTTCAGCGCGTCGATCGCGTCCGCTCGAGCTGGCGGACGAGCACGTCCTCGTCGACCCGCTCGGTCGGGCGCTCCGTCCGACGACTCGACCGTCCCGTCCTCGGCCACGAGCCCGCCTGCGAGCTTCGTCCCGCCGAGGTCGACCGCGATTACGTGGGGAGCGCTCATTCGAGGTCGCGGCTACGATACCGCTCGTCGTGGCCGGGAAGGACAAGCCGTACAAGGTCTACCGCGGCGGGCGGACCCGGGTCCCGGCCAAGCCGATCAAGAGCCGCGAGGACGGCGGCTTTGCCGACGGCGACGCGAAACAGCCGAAGACGAAGACCAAGCGCGGCGGCTGGCGAAGCTGGCGGCGCTGGCGCCGGATCATCCTCTCGGTCGTCGCGATCTTCCTGCTGATCGTGATCGTGTGGGCCGTGCTCGGCTACCTCGCCGTCAACCGCGGCGTGAAGGAGGCGAACGCAGCGACTCGACACGGCGGCCTACGCGGCGCTCTCGCCCGACCAGGACGGTCGCTGCTCTCGAACCCGTCGAACATCCTCATCCTCGGCGCCGACGTGGGCGCGAACCGCAAGGACCGAAGCGGCCGCGGGCGCTCCGACTCGATCATGCTCCTGCGCACCAACCCGGACGACCACCGGCTCTCGTTCGTGTCGATCCCGCGCGACCTGCGCGTCGACATCCCCGGGCGCGGGTCGGACAAGATCAACGCCGCGTACGCCTACGGCGGCACGGCGCTCGCGATCGAGACCGTGGAGGCGCTCACCGGCCTGCCTGTGAACCACGTGATCGTCGTCGACTTCAGCACGTTCAACGAGGTCGTGGACGCGATCGGTGGCATCACGATCGCTGAACCCGAAGCCGATCCTCTCGAACCCGTTCGACTGTCCGCTGAAGCCCGACGAGTGCGCGACCTGGGAGGGCTGGCGCTTCAAGAAGGGCGAGATCCACCTCGACGGGCGGCGCGCGCTCGTCTACGCGCGGATCCGCGAGAACCAGCTCGACTCGTCGGAGAGCGACATCACCCGCGGCGAGCGCCAGCAGCGGGTCGTGCAGGCGATCATGGACAAGATCACCGGCCTCTCCGGACTTCCTGCGCATGCCGTTCATCGGCGACGACGTGATCACGCCGCTCGCGACCGACCTCTCCACGAACGAGCTGCTCCAGGTGATGTGGGTGCGCAAGCGCGCGGCCGACGACAAGACGCTGCGCTGCCGCCTCGGCGGCGATCCCGAGACGATCGACGGCGCCTCGGTGATCGTCTCGTCGGAGGACAACGCGAGCGTCATCCTCCAGATCACCGGGCAGAGCGCGCCGCAGCGCCCGCCCAAGGGCCGGCCGTACGCGCCCGGCTGCTTCGTCGGCCGCGCCGGGCGGCTAAGCCGCGGGCTTCTTGTCCGTGGCGGGCTTGTCGGTCTTCTGCACGGCCGGCTTCGAGTCGGACGAGTCGGACGGACGACGAGCCGCCGTCCGACTCCTTCGTCTTCTTGCGCCCGCCGCGGCCGTAGTCGGTCGAGTAGAACCCCGAGCCCTTGAAGTGGATCGCGGCCGGATAGAGCACCTTCTCCACCGGCGCGGCGCCGCAGATCTCGCACACCTCGGGCGGCGGATCGCTCATCCGCTGGAGAGCAGCTCGAACGTGTGCCCGTTGGGGCATCTGTACTCGTAGATAGGCATGGGAAGGCGCGGTTCCGAACGAACCTACCGCGCGCCGGGCTCCTCGCGCTCCCGCTCGTGCTCGACGAGTTCCTGGTAGCACGGAGCGTCCTCGAACGCCGCGAGCCCTGCCGGCGTCGTGCGCTGCTGGGGCTCCTTCATCCGCATTCGACCAGCGGCGACGAGTCCCGCGATCGAGCCAACGACCCCGCCGATGAGGAAGGTTCCTAGCCGTCCTCCGCGTTCGCCATCCATGCTCGGAGTCTAGGCTCCCCACGTGATCTGCACGCTCGGCGATCTGCTCCTCGACGTGGTCGTGCGGCTCGACGGCCCGATCGAAGGAGACACGGACACGTACGGCCGCACGCGCGTCGGCCCCGGCGGACAGGCGGCGAACGTGGCCGCGTGGGTGGCCGAGCTGGGCGGCGAGGCGCGGTTCGTCGGGAAGCGCGCGGCCGACCCGGCCGGACGGATGCTCCTCGACGAGGTCACGCGGCGCGGCGTCGACGTGGCCGGGCCCGAGGTCGAATCCGGCACCGGGACGGTCGTGTCGCTCGCGGCCCCCGACGGGACGCGGACGATGCTGAGCGACCGTGGCGTCTCGCCCGACTTCACGCCGGAGGAGCTCGACCCGCTCTGGGTGGAGGGCTGCGACTGGCTGCACCTGCCGGCGTACACGCTCGTTCGTCCGCCGATCGCGGCCACGGCGTTTCGCGCCGCCCAGATCGCACGGACGACCGGGGCGAAGGTCAGCTTCGACCTCTCGTCGGTGAGCGCGATCCGCGCGCTCGGCGTCGACGCGTTCCGCGAGCGAGTCGCAGGGCTCGCGCCCGACCTGATCTTCGGGAACGCCGAGGAGGTCGCGCTGGTCTCGCCCGAGGCGGTCACGGTGGTCGAGAAGCGCGGCGCCGAGGGCTGCGTCGTGAACGGCAAGGCGTACCCCGCCGAGCCGGCCGAGGTCGTCGACACGACCGGCGCGGGCGATGCGCTGGCGGCCGGGTTCCTCCTCGAAGGCGTCGAGCTCGGGCTCAAGGCGGCCGCACGCTGCGTCGCCCGCATGGGAGCATTTCCGGCGTGAGGATCGCGCCCGGAGATCGCCGAGGCGCTCGCCGCGAACGGCCCCGTCGTCGCGCTCGAGACGACCATCGTCGCGCACGGCTTTCCCGACCGGCGAGGGGCTGGCGGTCGGCGAGGCGTGCGAGGCCGCCGTTCGAGCGGCGGGAGCGATCCCGGCGACGATCGGCGTGCTCGACGGCGAGATCCGCGTCGGGCTCTCGGCCGAGGAGCTGGCCCGCTTCGACGAGGCCGCGGACGCACGCAAGGCCGGTCCGCGCGACCTGGCCGCCTGCGCCATTCAGGGCGCGATCGGCGCGACCACCGTCGGCGGCACGCTCACCGTCGCGCGCGGTGCCGGAATCCGCGTGATGGGAACCGGCGGCATCGGCGGCGTCCACCGCGGCTGGGAGACGAGCTTCGACATCTCCGCCGACATCGGCGCGCTCTCGAACACTCCGGCCATCGTCGTCGCGGCGGGCGCGAAGTCGATCCTCGACGTCCCGGCGACCGCGGAGCTCCTCGAGACCTTCGGCGTGCCCGTGCTCGGCTACCGCACCGACGAGCTGCCGCTCTTCTACCGCGCCGGCGGAGGCCCGGCCGTATCGACGCGCGTCGAGTCCGCGACGGAAGCCGCTGCGATCGCTCGCAACCACTGGAGCCTCGGCGGCTGCGGCCTCCTGCTCGCGCGCCCCCCGGACGAAAGCCTCGACGTCGAGCCGCTCATCGAGGAGGGCCTCGCCGAAGCGAGCCGGCAGCGAATCCACGGCCAGGCTGTGACGCCGTTCGTCCTCGAGTACCTCCACGAGAAAAGCGGCGGGAAGACGGTCGAGGCGAACAAGAAGCTCGTGGTCGCGAACGCGGGCCTGGCGGCCGAGGTCGCCGTGGCGCTCGCCGCTGCGTGACCGGGGCTCAGCCGTTGAGCAGGTCGATCAGCTCGTTGACCTCGATCGCCTCGTAGCTCTCCAGCTCGGCCGAGCCTCGGGCGGAGATCGCGAGCGACACGCGCGCAATCGTCTTGGCGTCGGGCGCCTCGACGATGTTCACGAAGTCGTGCGGACCGAGGACGAACCACTGGTGGAGAACCTTGGCGCCGAGCTCCTCGACGTCCCGGTTGACCTCCTTGAGGCGCTCGGGGTTCGCCCGGAGCGTCTGGAGGCCCTGCTCGCTGAGCTTCGAAAGCATGATGTAGGTCGGCATCAGGGCGAGCTTATCGCGCGGGCGCGCTGGTCGAGGTAGAGGACGCCGAGGCTGAGGAAGAGAAACGGCGCGAGCGCGAGCTGCGCGATGACGACCGCCGCGAGGAGCCCGTTGTCGGCCAGTCCCTGCAGGAGGCCGATCAGCAAGGCGCCGACGAGGATCACGACGATGAGGAGCGCCGCCATCACGCCGAGCGCGTGCAGGAACTCGGCGCGTGCCAGGACGAACGAGCGGCGCAGCGCGAAGACGAAGCGCGCGTACCACCTCCGGTCGCCCTCCTCGAGCACGGACACGGGGATCGAGAACCCGGCGAACGCGAGCCAGCCGCACGCGGCGATCGTGAGGAAGAGCTGGCGCAGCGCGAACGAGAACGGAAGAGTCACGAGCAGCGTCAGGATCAAGAGCGTCGGCGCCTGGTCGACCACGGTGCGCCAGGCTCGACCCAGCCCGAGGCCGGTCGCCATCTGCGCGCCGAGGGCCCAGCTCACCGTGAATCCCAGGGCGACGACCGGCAGCACGTAGACCACGTCCACCGCGAGGCTGAGCAGCGTCGTCGCCGAGCTGACCACGCCGAGGCCGAACGCCTGCCAGACACGCGCCTGGTAGATCTCCGCGGCCGCGCGGAAGATCTCGCCGAGGGCGAGCGGACGGTCGACGGGCTGCGGGGCTTCTTCGGACACGCGGGGGAACCTACCGGGGCGGACCTGCTATCACCTCCGGATGCGCCGTATCGCCGTCGGTCTCGTCCTCGTCGTCCTCGCCTTTCCGGTCTCGGCCGCCGCGGCGCCCGTCTTCCACGGCGAGGTGAAGACGATCGGACCGAAGATCCGCAAGAAGATGACAGGACGCTCGTGGCACGCAGGCTGCCCGGTCGGGTTCAAGAACCTGCGGCTCCTCGAGTTCGACCACTGGGGCTTCGACGACAACGTGAAGCGTGGCCGGCTGGTCATCCACAAGGCCGAGGCGAAGAAGGTGCTCGGCGTGATGCGCACGCTGTACGGCAAGCACTTCCGGATGAAGAAGGTCTGGCTCGTGGACGCCTACGGCGCGAGCGACGACCGCTCGATGGCCGCCGACAACACCTCGGCCTTCAACTGCCGCTACGTCGCCGGGACGACCCGCTGGTCCGAGCACGCCTACGGGAAGGCGATCGACATCAACCCGGTCGAGAACCCGTACGTCGACGGCTCGCATGTCTCGCCGGAGAAGGGGCGTCCGTACGCCGACCGCTCCAAGCGGGCGCGCGGGATGATCCACGGAAACGACAAGGTCGTGAAGGCGTTCAAGAAGATCGGCTGGAGCTGGGGCGGCTACTGGAGCGGCCCGAAGGACTACCAGCACTTCTCGGCGTCCGGTCGCTAGAGTCGCGCCCGTGCCCTACAACGTCGTCCGCCCCGACGATCTCTCCTGGGAGGAGCGTCCCCGCGAGGCGGACGAATCGGCGCGCCACGTCGCCCCGCTGACCGACCTCGCCGGCTTCGAGCACACCCGCGCCAACCTCTGGCGCTACGAGCCCGGCTCGAAGGGCAAGCGGCACAAGGACATGCTCCAGGAGGAGACGTTCGTCGTCCTCCGCGGCACGCTCGCGATCTACCTCGGCGAGCCGCCCGTGCGCGAGGAAGTGCCGACCGGCGGCCTCATCCACATCGCGCCCGGCACGCCGCTCCACATCACGAACGAAGGCACCGAGGACGTGCTTCTCTACGCCTACGGCGCCCCGCCCGAGCGCGGCCACGCCGAATTCCTCGATCCCGCGGTCTAGCCGCTTCCTCACCAGGCCGTAACCCATCCGTCCGCGGATGCGTTGAAGAATTGACAAACCCTGGGAAGAAGCACCTCCGAGGAACAGCAGCCTTCCGTGCTTGGCGCTGTTTCGCACTTCCAGGGAAGGGGTGTTCGAGGCGACGGTTCCAAGCCGTCGCCTCGTTCGTTTCTAGCGCGAGAAGATCCGGCGGAGCAGACCGCGTTCGCGGCGCTCACGACGTTCCTGCATGCGGGCTTCGACGCGGTCGATGATCGCCTGCATGTTCTCGCGGGCCGCCTTGCCGCGCGCACGCAATTCCTCTCGCTCTCGCCTGCGATCGTCAGGACTAGGCATCGTCGTCGTCCCCTTCTTTGAGCATCGCTTCGACGGACTCAAGGGTAGCGCTGATCTCCATGAGCGTTATCCCGATTCCGGCGAGCAGCTCGACCACATCAGCAAGTGTCGCGACTTCGGAGTGCCGTCCCCACACGACTCAATCGTGGCGCCAGGAGAAGCCGCCGACAAGACGGCCGTTCGCGGCTAGACGCTTGCCGCCGCGGCCACTTCCGCCTTGCGGAAGACGAGCTCGCCGCCGTCCGCATCCACCTCGACCGTGTCGCCCTCGTGGAACTCGCCCTCGAGGAGCCGCAGCGCCAGCGGGTTCTCGACGAGCCGCTGTAGCGCACGCTTCAAGGGCCGCGCCCCGTAGGCCGGATCCCAGCCCGCCTCGGCGACGAGCTCCTTCGCCGCGTCGGTGAGCCGCAGCCCGATCGCGCGGTCGCCGAGCCGCTCTCGCAGCCGGGTGAGCTGGAGCTCCACGATCGAGCCGAGCTGCTCGCGGGACAGAGGCTCGAACTCGACGATCTCGTCGATCCGGTTGAGGAACTCGGGACGGAATACGTCCCGCAAGGCCTCGGCCGAGCGGACGTTCGAGGTCATGATGATCACGGTGTTGCGGAAGTCGACGGTGCGGCCCTGGCCGTCGGTGAGGCGGCCGTCGTCGAGGATCTGGAGCAGCACGTCGAACACCTCGGGGTGCGCCTTCTCGATCTCGTCGAGGAGGACGACCGAGTACGGGCGCCGGCGAACGGCCTCGGTCAGCTGCCCGCCTTCCTCGTAGCCGACGTAGCCCGGAGGAGCGCCGACGAGGCGCGCGACCGTGTGCCGCTCCTGGTACTCGGACATGTCCAGCCGGACCGTGGCCCGCTCGTCGTCGAACATGAACTCGGCGAGCGCGCGGGCGAGCTCGGTCTTCCCCACGCCGGTCGGCCCGAGGAACACGAACGAGCCGATCGGCCGGTTCGGGTCCTGCAGTCCCGAGCGCGCGCGCCGCAGCGCGTTCGCGACCGCGGTGACCGCCTCGTCCTGGCCGATCACGCGCTCGTGGAGCCGCTCCTCCATGTGGATCAGCTTCTCGACCTCGCCCTCGAGGAGACGGTTCACCGGAATGCCCGTCCAGCGGGCGACGACCTCGGCGATGTCGTCCTCGTCGACCTCCTCCTTGACCATGCGCTCGGTCTCGCTCGTCTCGCGCTCGGCGAGCTCCTTCTCGAGCTCCGGCAGCTCGCCGTACTGGATCTCGGCGACCCGCTGGAGGTCGCTCTGCCGCTCGGCCCGGTCGGCCTCCATGCGCAGCTCGTCGATCTTCTTCGTGATCTCGGCGACGCGGCCGAGCGCCTCCTTCTCCTCGGCCCAGCGGGCGGCCAGCTCGTTGCGGCGCTCCTGCGCCTCGGCCAGCTCGCGCTCGAGCGGCTCGCGCACCTCGGCCTTCTCCTTGCCCATCGCGGCGAGCTCGATCTCGAGCTGGCGCACGCGGCGGTCGGCCTCGTCGAGCTCGAGCGGCGACGAGTCGATCTCGATCCGCAGCCGCGACGCGGACTCGTCCACCAGGTCGATCGCCTTGTCCGGAAGGAACCGGTCGGAGATGTAGCGGTCGGAGAGCACGGCGGCCGCGACCAAGGCGGCGTCGCGGATCTGCACGCCGTGGTGCGCCTCGTAGCGCTCCTTCAGGCCGCGCAGGATCGCGATCGTGTCCGAGACGGACGGCTCGCCGACGAAGATCGGCTGGAAGCGCCGCTCGAGGGCCGCGTCCTTCTCGATGTGCTTGCGGTACTCGTCGAGCGTGGTCGCGCCGATCGCGCGAAGCTCACCGCGCGCCAGCATCGGCTTGAGCAGGTTCGCGGCGTCCACCGCGCCCTCGGCTGCGCCGGCGCCGACGATCGTGTGGAGCTCGTCGATGAACAGGATGACCTCGCCGGCCGCGGCCTCGATCTCGCCGAGCACGGCCTTCAGCCGCTCCTCGAACTCGCCGCGGTACTTCGAGCCGGCGAGCAGCGAGCCGATGTCGAGCGCCCACACGCGCTTGCCCTTCAGTCCCTCGGGGACGTCGCCGGCGACGATGCGCTGCGCGAGCCCCTCGACGATCGCGGTCTTGCCGGTGCCCGGCTCGCCGATGAGGACGGGGTTGTTCTTGGTGCGGCGCGAGAGGACCTGCATGACGCGGCGGATCTCCTCGTCGCGCCCGATCACCGGGTCGAGCTTGCCGCTCTCGGCAGCCTCGGTCAGGTCGCGGCCGAACTTCTCGAGCGCCTGGTAGGAGCCCTCCGGGTTCTGCGACGTGACGCGCTGCGAGCCGCGCACCTCGCGCAGCGCCGCCTCGAGGGCATCGCGCGGGACGACGTCGAGCGCGAGCAGCAAGTGCTCGGTCGAGACGAACTCGTCCTCGAGCCGGCGCATCTCCTGCTCGGCGCGGTCGAGCACCTTGGAGAACGCGGTCGAGACGCCCGGCTGTTGCTGCCCGCCCTGCACGGAGGGCTTCTGCGCCAGCGCGGCCTCGGCCTGCGCGCGCAACTCCGCCGCGGAGGCGCCCGCGCGCTCGACGAGCGTGCGCGGCAGCTCCTGGTCGAGCAGCGCGAGCGTCAGGTGCTCGGGCGCGATCTCGGGATTGCCGTTGCGGCGCGCCATCTCCTGCGCAGCCGCAATCGCCTCCTGGGATTTCACGGTCAGCTTGTTGAAGTCCATCGCTTCTCCGGTTTCGTTTCGGTTTCTCGATAGAGGACGAGGTCGCGGCGGTACTGCTTGTGCACCTGCTGCACCTCGTCGCGGAACTCGCGCTCGAGCCGCTCCATCCGGGACTGCAGCCGCTGCATCTCGTCCTGGAGGCGGAGCACGGTCTCGACGCCGGCGAGGTTCAGGCCCAACTCGGTCGTGAGCCGGTTGATCAGGCGGAGCCGCTCGAGATCGGCCTCCGAGTAGAGGCGCGTGTTGCCGGGCGTGCGCTGCGGCCGGACGAGACCCTTGGCCTCGTAGATCCGCAGCGTCTGCGGGTGCATGCCGACGATCTCGGCGGCGACCGAGATCATGAAGCGCGGGTGGGTTCGCTCGTCGCTCACGAGAACGCCTCCTCGCGCGGGTTGTCGCGCTCGACCTTCTGGAGCGCCTCGATCGCCTCGCGCTCGGCCTTCGTCAGCTTCTTCGGGACGGCCACCTTCACGCGCGCGAGGAGGTCGCCCTTGCCGCCGCCGTTCAGCTTCGGCGCGCCCTGGCCGCGGATGCGCAGGAGTCTTGCCGTCCTGCGACCCGGCGGGAACCTTCAGCGACACGCGTCCGTCGGGCGTCGGCACCTCGACCTCGGCGCCGAGCGCGGCCTCCGCGTAGGTCACCGGGACGTCGATCGTCAGATCGGCGCCCTTGCGCGAGAAGATCGGCGACGGCGCAACCCGCGTGATCACGTGCAGGTCGCCGGGCGGCCCGCCGCCCACGCCGGCCTCGCCCTTGCCCTTCAGCTTGATCCGCGTGCCGTTCTTCACGCCCGCGGGGATCTTCACCGTGTAGCGCTTCGTCCGCCGCTGCCGGCCCGTGCCGTGGCACGTGTGGCACGGCGTCTCGATCACGGTGCCGTTGCCGCCGCAGCGTCGGGCACGGGCGACGACAGGGCGAAGAGGCCCTGGCTCTCGCTGACGACTCCGCGGCCGTGGCACGTCGGGGCACACGACCGGCGACGTCCCGGGCTCGGCGCCCGAGCCGTGGCAGGTCGCGCAGACGGCCTCGAGCTCGACCGGGATCCGGACCGTCGCGCCGCGCAGCGAGTCCTCGAACGAGATGTTCACCTCGGCCTCGACGTCGCGGCCCGGGCGTCCGCGGCTCTGCCGGCCGGCCGCCCCGGTTGAAGATCCCGCCGAAGAGATCGGACAGGTCGCCGAGATCGCCGACGTTCCCGCTCCACTGGAATCCGCCCGGCCCGTTGCGCCCCGCCGCCGCCGAAGAACTGCTGCGGCCCGCGGTCGTACTCGGCCCGCTTGTCGGCGTCGCCGAGCACGTCGTAGGCGGTCTGGACCTCCTTGAACCGCTCTTCCGCCGCGGCGTCCCCCGGGTTCTTGTCCGGGTGGAACTGCCGCGCGAGCTTGCGGTAGGCCTTCTTGATCTCGTCCTGCGACGCCGACTTCGTGACGCCGAGGGTCTCGTAGAGCTCGGCGGCCATTAGGCCTCCGGAGCCCCCTGCGAGACCACCACCCGCGCCGGCCGCAGCACGCGGTCGCCGAGCCGGTAGCCCTTCTGGAGCACCTCGATGACGTCGCCCTCGTCGGCCTCGGACGGCTGCGTGAGCAGCGCCTCGTGGACGTGCGGGTCGAACTTGCCGTTCGTCGTCGATCTCCTCGAGCCCCTCGCGCTCGAGCGCCGCCGCCAGCTCGCGCGCGACGAGGCGGACGCCCTCCTCGAGCTTCGCCTCCTCGTGCTCGCTCGGCGGCGACGAGCGCCCGCTCGAGGTCGTCGACGACGGGGAGCATCGCCTTCATCAGCCGCTCGTGGGCGCGCGCGACCAGGTTCTCCTGGTCGCGCGCGGCCCGCTTGCGGTAGTTGTCGAACTCGGCCGCGACCCGCTTCAGCTGGTCGAGGTACTCGTCGCGCTCGGCCTCGACGGCGGCAAGCCGCTCCTCGAGCTCCGGCTGGACGGGCTGCTGCTCTTGCTCCGTCATTACTGCTTGGCCTCCTCGTCGATCACCTCGTAGTCGGCCTCCTCGACGACCTCGTCCTCGGAGTCCGCCGCCGTATCGCCGTTCGCGGCGGCCGGCTGCTCGGCCTGCGCCTGCTCGTAGATCTTCTGGGCCAGCTCGTGCGCCGACTCCATGAGCGCGTCGGACTTGGCGCGGATCTCTCCGGCGTCCGAGCTGTCGAGGACGCCCTTGAGCTCCTCGAGCCGCGACTCGATCGTCGTCACCGTCTCCTCGTCGAGCGACTCGCGGTGCTCGCCGAGCGTCTTCTCGGTCGAGTAGACGAGCGTCTCGGCCTGGTTTCGGGCCTCGGCGAGGTCCCTCAGCGTGCGCGCCTCGTCCGCGTGGGCCTCGGCGTCGCTCACCATCTTCGTGACCTCGTCCTCGGAGAGTCCGGAGCCGCCCTTGATCCGGATCTGCTGCTGGTTGCCCGTGCCGCGGTCGGTCGCGGACACGTTGATGATCCCGTTCGCGTCGATGTCGAACGCGACCTCGATCTGCGGCATGCCCCGCGGCGCCGGCGGGATGCCGACGAGCTGGAACTTGCCGAGCGTCTTGTTGAACGACGCCATCTCCGACTCGCCCTGGAGCACGTGCACCTCGACCGACGGCTGGTTGTCCTCCGCGGTCGTGAACGTCTCGGACTTCTTCGTCGGGATGGTCGTGTTGCGCTCGATCAGCTGCGTGAACACGCCGCCCTTCGTCTCGATGCCGAGCGAGAGCGGGGTGACGTCGAGCAGGAGGATGTCCTTGACCTCGCCCTTGAGCACGCCGCCCTGGATGGCCGCGCCGACGGCGACGACCTCGTCCGGGTTGACGCCCTTGTGCGGCTCCTTGCCGATGAGCTTCTTGACCTTGTCCTGCACCGAGGGCATGCGGGTCATGCCGCCGACGAGGACGACGTGGTCGATCTCCTTCGGCTCGAGGCCGGCGTCGGCGAGCGCCTGCTTCGTCGGGAGCGACGGTGCGCTCGAGCAGGTCGTGCGTCAGCTCGTTCAGCTTCGAGCGGCTGAGCTGGAGGTCGAGGTGCTTCGGCCCGTCCTGCGTCGCGGTGACGAAGGGCAGGTTGATCTGCGTCGACTGCGTCGAGCTGAGCTCGATCTTGGCCTTCTCCGCCGCCTCGTAGAGCCGCTGGAGCGCCATCTTGTCCTGCGCGAGGTCGATGCCCTGGTCGCGCTTGAACTCGGCGACCATCCAGTCGACGATCGCCTTGTCGAAGTTGTCGCCGCCCAGGTGGTTGTCGCCGTTCGTGGCCTTCACCTCGAAGTCGCCGTCTCGCTCGAACTCGAGCACGGACACGTCGAACGTCCCGCCGCCGAGGTCGAACACGAGGATCGTCTGGTCGGCGTCCTTGTCCAGGTCGTAGGCGAGCGCGGCCGCGGTCGGCTCGTTGATGATCCGCAGGACGTTGAGGCCGGCGATCTTGCCGGCGTCCTTGGTCGCCTCGCGCTGCGCGTTGTTGAAGTAGGCCGGGACGGTGACGACCGCGTCGGTGACCGACTCGCCGAGGTAGGCCTCGGCGTCCGCCTTCAGCTTCTGGAGGATCATCGCCGAGAGCTCCGGCGGCGCGTACTCCGTGTCGCCGACCTTGACGCGAACGTCCTCGTTCGGGCCCTTGACGACCTCGTACGGGACCATCGTCATCTCGTCGGTGACCTCCGTGTACTTGCGCCCCATGAAGCGCTTGATCGAGAAGATCGTGTTCTCGGGGTTCGTGACGGACTGCCGCTTCGCCGGCGCCCCGACGAGCCGCTGGCCGTCCTTCGTGAACGCGACGACGGACGGCGTCGTGCGCCCGCCCTCGGCGTTCGGGATGACGGTCGGCTCGCCGCCCTCGAGCACTGCCACGCAGGAGTTCGTCGTGCCGAGATCGATTCCGATGGTCTTTGCCATGTGTGCTTCTCCTCTTCGCTATCAGGAAATCTAAGTCTTATCGTAGCAGGTTCGCCTCGTGCGCCGGCTTGGCACGAAATCGTGGCATTTCCGGCTCTTTCGTCACAGACACGTATGCCTTTTCGCGTTACGCTGAAAGCGAGGGGTGCTGCATCCGCGTCCGGGCACACCCGGGAGAGCGCGTGGATCAGGGCGCGCGACGACCTGGATCGTGTCGAGCGTCGGGTCGGCGCAGTACGCGATCCGGGTTCCCGCGGCGGCGGCCTCGCGCAGCGCGGCGACGAGCGGCGCCGCGCACGACCTCGCCGGGGGCGATCGCCGGGATGCCCGGCGGGTACGGGGCGACCATCTCGGCGGCGATGCGGCCGTCGGCGTCCCCGGCGGACACGGTCTCACGCGGAGCGAAGAACGCCTCGCGCGGGGTCACGGCGACCTCGGGCTCGACGTTCCACACCGCGCGTCGCGGCGCCGGGGCCGCGCGGCTCGTCGCGGTGCCGCTCGATTGCGCTGCGAGCAGGTCGACGCAGAGCGCTCCGCGCCGGCTCGGTGTCGCCGATCGTCAGGAGCGGGACGAGCGTGTCGCGGTTCGCGAGCTCGAAGCGCATGCCCTGGGCGAAGAGGTCGGCCTCGACCTCGAGCCCGTCCGCGCCCGTTCCGCCCAGGGCGAGCGCGAGCTTCGTCGGGTCGTCGGCGTCGACGATCCGCAGGCCCTCGATCTCCCCGAGCGCCGCCCGGGCCGAGCCGGCGAGGCGACCGTCTCCCCGAGCAGCTCCTCCCCGCGCTGGCCATCATCCGCGCGCGTGTCGAGGCTCGCGAGCAGCGACGCCCGAGGGGCTCGTCGTGTGCAGCACCTCGAAGGCCTCGCCCAGCCGCTCCAGGTCGAGCCGTCCGCCGCGCGCGAACAGGTAGGCGCCCTGCGTGAACGCCGCGAGTGTCTTGTGCGCCGACGTGACGATGCCGTCGGCGCCGAGCGCGAGCGTCGACGGCGGCACCTCCGGATGGAAGCCGAAGTGCGCGCCCCAGGCCTGGTCGACGACGAGCGGGATCCCGTGCGCATGGGCCGCGTCCGCCATGGCGCCGACGTCCGACATGACGCCGACGTAGCGCGGCTCGACGAGGAAGACGCGCGCACGTCGGGCCGCAGGGTGAGCGCATCGCCGCACCCGCTCGACCGGCACGCGGAGCGGCAGGCCGGTCTCGGCGTCGATGTCGGGCCGCACCCAGACCGGCTCGAGCCCGGCCAGCACGAGGCCGGCGAACACCGACTTGTGCATGTTCCGCGACGCGATCACCGCATCGCCCGGCCGCGCGACCGCGAGCGCGAGCGACTCGTTCCCCTGCGTCGAGCCGTTCACGCAGAAGCGGCAGAAATCCGTCTCCCAAAGCCCCGCCGCCAGCCGCTGCGCCTGTCCGAGCACGTCGCGCGACATGTGCAGGTCGTCGGCGCCGGTCGAGAGCGGGAGATCGTGAAGCAGGAACTCGTCGGCCAGGTGCGCCGAGCGCTTGTGCCCCGGCGTCGTGAACGGCGTGATCGTCTCGTCGGCGAGGTACGCGCGAGCGGCGTCCAAGAGCGGGGTCAGTGCCTGGTCCACCCGCAGGTTCTATCTCACCGGCCGCGCGGGCTGAGCGGAACGATCTCCTCGGCGATCGTCGAGCGGCGCAGCAGGCCGCGCCCGAACGCCCTCTGCGGCGCGGGCGCGCTCACGATGAGCACGACCGCGGCGATGATCGCGCCGCCGGCGAGGATGATCATCGGCGAGAACGTCTCGGAGAGGAACGCCCAGCCGATCAGCATCGCGACCACCGGGTTCACGTAGGCGTAGGTGGCGACGAGCGAGATCGGCGCGTTCTTCAGGAGCCAGACGTACGCGGTGAGCCCGACGAACGAGCCCATGACGATCAGGTAGATCTCGCCGAACCACGACTCCCCGGACACCTGGGACGGATGGAAGCTCGCCAGCTCGCCGCTCACGAGCGCGGCGATGCCGAGCAGCAGTCCTCCCGCCAGCGAGGCGAGCCCGGCCGAGACGAGCGGGCCCTTCGGCAGCGGCGCGTCGCGCGAGTAGAGGGAGCCGGCCGCCCACGAGCCCGCGGCGAGGACGGCGACGATCGCGCCGAGCGTGTCGATCGTCCCTCCGCCGGTCGGGTCGACGAGCAGCGCGACGCCGCCGAAGCCGAGCGCGAGTCCCACGATGGCTCGCGTCGAGCAGGCGCTTGCCGAAGACGAAGCGGTCGAGCACCGCGACCCAGAGCGGAATCGAGGCGATGAGCAGCGCGGCGACGCCGGACGGGATCCGCTGCTGCGCCCAGGCGAGCATCCCGTGGCCGCCGAGGAAGAGCGCGCCGCCGAAGATGAACGCGGCGATCGAGCTGCGGCCGCCCGATCCGCTCGCGCGGCCCGCGCGCGAGACGCCCAGGCGAGCAGGACGGCGCCGGCGAAGAGATGCCGCATGGACATGGCGAGCGACGGCGGAATCGTCGCGCACCGCGAGATCGATCGCGGCGAACGTCGAGCCCCAGACCACGTAGACGATCGCGAGTGCGCCCCACAGCTTCATGCGAGGTTCAACGTAGCCGCCGCCTTGGTCCTTCCAATCCCCGGGCGGTAAGCTTGGTTGCCTATGCAGCCGCTCGTCGATTCCTGGGGCCGCGAGATCAAGCAGCGTGCGCGTCTCGGTCACGGACAAGTGCAACTTCCGCTGCACGTACTGCATGCCGGCCGAGGGGCTCGAATGGCTGCGGCGCGACGAGGTGCTGAGCTTCGAGGAGATCCAGCGGCTCGTCCGCATCCTCGCGTCGATGGGGGTGGACGAGGTGCGGCTGACCGGCGGCGAGCCGCTCGTGCGCCGCGACCTGCCCGTCCTCGTCGGGATGCTCGCGGAGACGCCCGGCGTCCGCGATCTCTCGCTGACGACGAACGGCGTCCTGCTGGACCGCCACGCCGAGGCGCTCGTGGCCGCCGGACTGAAGCGGCTGAACGTCTCGCTCGACTCGCTCTCGCACGTGCGCTTCGCCGAGATCACCCGGCGCGATGCGCTCGACGCGGTGCTGAAGGGCCTCGAGACGGCCGAGCGCTTCGAGGAGCTGCGCCCCATCAAGGTCAACTGCGTCGCCGTCAAGGGCTTCACCGAGGAGGAGGTTCCCGCGCTCGCCGAGCTGGCGCGCCGCAAGCCGTACGTCGTGCGCTTCATCGAGTTCATGCCGCTCGACGCAGACGAGGCCTGGCGCGCCGACAAGGTGCTCACGGGCGACGAGATCCGCGGTCTGATCGAGGCGCACTGGCCGCTCGAGGAGATCCCCGCGAAGGCATCGTCGACGGCGCGCCGCTTCCGCTTCGCGGACGGCAAGGGCGAGATCGGCTTCATCAACCCGGTCTCGGAGCCGTTCTGCTCGAGCTGCGACCGCATCCGGCTCACCGCCGACGGGCAGCTGCGCACCTGCCTCTTCTCCCGCCGCGACTGGGATCTGAAGACGCCGCTGCGCGACGGCTCGACCGACGCCGAGGTCGAGGCGGTCCTGCGCAACGCGGTCGCCCACAAGGAGCTCAAGCACCGCATCAACGAGCCCGGCTTCGTCCGCGCGAGCCGCAGCATGTCGCAAGTCGGCGGATAAGCCCTCACTACAATCCCGCGATGCGCCAACGCATCGTCGGCATCTTTCCGCGCGGTCCGCTCGACTTTCTGCTCCAGCTCGCGATCTGGATCGGATTCGTGCTCGCGTACCAGGTAGCGCGCGGAATCGCCGACCGCGAGCAGGTGTCTCAGGCGTTCGCGAACGGCCGCGCGATCCTCGACGCCGAGCGCTGGATGCACAGCCTCATCGAGCTCGACCTCCAGGACTGGGCGCTGCGCAGCGACACGCTGATGTCCGCCCTCAACTGGACCTACTGGCTCTCCCAGTTCGCCGTCGTCAGCACCTCGCTCCTCTGGATCTACTTCCGCCGCAACGACGCGTTCCGAGGCGTGCGCAACTGGCTGATCGCCGCGAACCTGATCGGGCTCGTCGGCTACGTGCTCGTCCCGACCGCGCCGCCGCGGATGTTCCCCGAGTGGGGCTTCGTCGACTCGCTCGCCGACTCGGCCGCCTTGAACCACGGGACGGGATTCATCCAGCTCGCGGCCAATCCGTACGCGGCGATGCCGAGCCTGCACGGAGCGGATGCGCTCATCATCGGGATCTCGATGTACGGGCTCGTGAAGTCCCGCTGGGCCAAGACGCTCTGGCTGCTCTGGCCGGCGTGGGTCTGGTTCGCGGTCATGGCGACGGCCAACCACTTCTGGCTCGACATCGCGGCGGGCGTCGCGATCGCCGTCGTCGCCTACGTCGTCTTGGCCTGGTGGGAGAGCCGCAAGACGCCCAAGCTCGCACCGGCGCCGAACGAACGCTGTTAGCGTCCCGGCGATGTCCGGCTTCAAAGACCTGCAAACGAAGTACACGACCGGCGTGCGCCGAGGCGCGGCCTCGTCGATGTCGAAGCTCGGCCGAACGCGGGTCACACCGGATGCGCTGACCGCAACCGGCGTCGGGCTCTGCATCCTCGGATCGGTCGCCGTCTACTTCGAATACAAGGGTTGGGGCTTCTTCTGGCTCGGCGCCGTGCTCTTCGTGCTCGGCTCGGTCCTCGACATCCTCGACGGCGCGCTCGCCCGCAGCCAGAACCTCGGGTCGCCGTTCGGCGCGTTCATCGACTCGACCGTCGACCGGATCGGCGAGGGCTTCATGCTCGGCGCGATCGCGCTCGTCCTCATGCGCGACGGACGCGAATGGGGCGTGGCGCTCGCGTTCGCCGCGCTCGCCGGCTCGTTCCTCGTCTCGTACACGCGGGCCCGCGCCGAGGCGCTCGGTCTCAAGGGCGACGTCGGCTTCGGCAGCCGCGCCGAGCGCGTCGTCGTGATCACCACGGGGCTCGTGCTCGCGCCGCTCAGCGAGTACGTCCTGCTCGCCACGGTCGCCGTGCTGGTCGCGACCACGTGGATCACCGTCCTGCAGCGGGTGCTAGCAGTTCGGGCTCAGCTAAATCAGAGATAGCAGTTTTGTGCTATCAATGGTCTCGACATGGCGCGAGAGCGAACAGACGTGCTCGTCCGGATGCCGGTCGAGCTCAAGCGCCGCCTGGCGGAAGAGGTCGCCACGCGGGGCTCGAATCTCAACGACGTCGCGGTCGAGATCCTCGCCGCGCGCTTCGGCGTTCCCTTCGAGCCGACCGGCCGCAAGGGCAGCCCGCGCGGTAGCGGGCGCGAGGTGCTGTTGCGCATGCCGAAGCAGCTCAAGGAGCGGCTCCGCGAGCGCGCGACCGACCGTCGTCGCACCACGAACGAGCTGATCGTCGACACCCTCGGCGACGGGCTCGGACTCACTTCGAACGGAAAGGACACGATGGCTCAAGCCAACGGAAACCGAAACGGCAAGCGGCGCTCGGACGGAAAGGTCCGCGTCGCGATCATCGGAGTTGGCAACTGCGCCAACTCGCTTCTCCAGGGCGTCGAGTACTACAAGGACGCCGCCGAGGACCAGTTCGTCCCCGGTCTCATGCACGTGAACCTGGGCGGCTACCACATCAACGACATCGAGTTCACGGCGGCGTTCGACGTCGTCAAGGGCAAGGTCGGCGCCGATCTCTCCGAGGCGATCTGGGCTCACCCGAACGACACGTACAAGTTCGCCGACGTGCCGAAGACCGGCGTCACGGTCTCCCGCGGGATGACGCACGACGGGCTCGGCAAGTACATCTCCGAGGTCGTCGAGAAGGCGCCCGGCGACACCGCCGACATCGTCGAGATCCTCAAGGAGACGCAGACCGACGTGGTCGTCAACTACCTCCCGGTCGGCTCCGAGGAGGCGACCAAGTGGTACACGGAGCAGGTGCTCAAGGCCGGTTGCGGGATGGTCAACTGCATTCCCGTGTTCATCGCCAAGGGCGGCTACTTCGGCAAGCAGTTCGAGCAGGCCGGCCTCCCGATCATCGGCGACGACATCAAGTCCCAGGTCGGCGCGACGATCACGCACCGCGTGCTCACGAGCCTCTTCCGCGAGCGCGGCGTGCATCTCGACAAGACGATGCAGCTGAACGTCGGCGGCAACTCCGACTTCCTGAACATGCTGGAGCGTGACCGCCTCGAGTCGAAGAAGATCTCGAAGACGAACGCGGTCACGTCGATGCTCGACTACGACCTCGGCGCCGAGAACGTGCACGTCGGCCCGTCGGACTACGTGCCCTGGCTGACCGACCGCAAGTGGGCGTACATCCGCATGGAGGGCACCTCCTTCGGCGACGTGCCGCTCAATCTCGAGATGAAGCTCGAGGTGTGGGACTCGCCGAACTCGGCCGGCATCGTCATCGACGCCGTCCGGCTGGCGAAGCTCGCCCTCGACAACGGCGTATCCGGCGCCCTCGAGGGCCCGAGCGCCTACCTCATGAAGTCGCCGCCGAAGCAGCTCCACGACGCCGAGGCGCACGAGTCGACCGAGGCGTTCATCAAGAAGTACGCGCGCAAGACCGCGGCAGCGCCCGCGAAGGCGTAGCGAATCCGAAGCGGAGGGCCGGCAACGACGCCGGCCCTCCGTATCTAGACTCGGTTCCAGATGGATCGCAGCCTCCGCGTGTGCATGGTCACGCCGTTCGCGTGGTCGAAGCCGCACCCCGTGAACGAGCACGTGGCGGGCGCCGCCGACGCGCTCCGCGCCCGCGGGCACGAGGTGGTCGTGCTCGCCCCGTCGGCCCGCGCCGCGGATCTCTCCGCCGGGCGCAAGGCCCTGCGGCGGCTGGCCAAGGACGGGACGCCGCTGCCGCCGTTCGTGGCGCTCGCGCCCGCCATCCAGGTGACGCGCCGCAGCCAGGTCTCGATCCCGATGACCGCCCGGGCGAACCTGTCGCTCGCGCTCACCGCAGACACCTTCGACGTCGTGCACGTCCACGAGCCGGGGATCCCGAGCCTGAGCTACCTGGCGCTGCGCACCGCCGAGACGCTCACGGTCGCGACCTTCCACTCGACCGAACGCCTCGCGTACCCGCCCGGGCAAGCGCCAGCGCGAGAAGCTGCTCGCGCGCGTGGACGCGCTGACGGCGACGAACGACGCGGTGCTCGAGGCCGCGCAGCTGCGCTGGCCCGGCGACTTCCGCCGGATTCCGCTCGGCGTCGACACCGATCTCTTCAAGCCGGCGAAGGCGCGGAAGCGGTTCGCGCTCGAATGGCGTCCCGACGAGGAGGCCCGCGCGGCGGCGGCGATCGGCGCGCTGGCGGAGCTTCCCGGCTGGGAACTGGTCGTCCTGCGCACCCGCGCACTGACCGGCCGTCCGCACGTTCCGCGCAAGCTGCGGGGGCGCGTGCGCATGGCCCGCGCTCTCGACGCGGAGACCCGCGCGCGTGAGATCGCCGGCGCCGCAGGATTCGCGGCCGCGCTGGGCGGCTCGGGCCGGCCGAAGCTCGAGGCGGCCGCAGCAGGCGTCCCCACGATCGACCCTCCGGGCGTCGCGGGCCAGCCCGAGCTGGTCGCCGCGGCGATGGCGCGCCTCGCCGAGGACGACACGTGGCGCGAGAAGCAGTCGGTCGCCGCGCGCAAGCAGGCGGAGCGCGAGTCGTTCACCGCGCTCGCCGACACGCTCGAGCGGCAGGTCTACCGCGGCGTCGTCGCGCGCAAGCGCAACCGCCCGGCGCCGACCGAGCCGCTCGCCGACCGGCCGCTGATCATCGTCGACCTCCACATGCACACCGACCACTCGCACGACTGCTCCATCCCGGCCGCCGACCTCCTCGACCACGCGGAGGAGATCGGCCTCGGCGCGATCGCGATCACCGACCACAACGTCTTCGCCGGCGCCCAGGAGGCGGTCGAGCTCGCCCGCGGCCGCGACCTGATCGTCATCCCCGGCGAAGAGGTCATGACCCCGTCGGGCGAGGTGATCGGCCTGTTCCTGAAGGAGGAGATCCCGCGCGACATGCCGATGGACGTCACCGTCGAGGCGATCCGCGAGCAGGGCGGGATCGTCTACATGCCGCACCCGTTCGACCGGCTGCACTCGATCCCCGACCCGCGGACGCTGCACCGGCTGCTCGAGAACGTGGACGTGTTCGAGGTCTACAACGCGCGGCTGCTCCTCGACTCCTACAACGACGAGGCGCTGCGCTTCGCGCGCAAGTACAACCTCCTCATGGGCGCCGGCTCGGACGCGCACGTGCTCCAGGGGCTCGGGACGGGCGCGCTGCGGATGCGCGCGTTCGACGGGCCCGAGGAGTTCCTCATCTCGCTGCGCTCGGCCGAGGTGCTGCGCCGGCCCAAGTCGCTCGCCTACCTCCAGGGCCTCAAGTGGATGGCGCAGGCGCGCGAGAAGCGCACGAAATCGACAGCGGCGCCAGGACGCCGCGGGTAGGAACCGGGCGAACGGACCGCGAAGTACCAACCACCGCCGTGGCCGCCTCCCAGAACGACATCGCAGATCGCCAGGAAAAGAAGGCGATCGCCGAGATGAACGAGCTCGGCCATGAGATCGCGGAGGCCGCTGGACCCGATCGGGCCCCGGTGCTCGGATCGGGCCATCCGCGCGCCACGATCATGCTCCTCAAGCATCGGCCGCAGACGTCCGAGATCCATGAGGGAGTCGCGTTCTTCGGCCGCACGGGCCAGGCGATCCTGAAGTCGCTCCAGAGACTGCACGTCGATCCGATGGAGATCTATGGGACGAACTGCTTCAAGTACGAGGGCGAGGAAGACGACGAGGCCGACCGGTTCCTCACACGGGAGCTGCACGTCGTGGAGCCGAAGCTCGTCGTGGTCATGGGCGAAGATGCGCTCGCATGCCTGACCCGACTGAACTTCCCGCTGGCGCGGCAGCTGGAGGACACGCCGGGGACGATTCAGCAGCTGACGCCGACGGTGGAGGCGCTGCTCGTCCCGGACATCGACACCGCCCTGGACGAGCAGGCGGGGAAGAAGGCTTTTTGGGCCGCCTTCAAGGCAATCGGACCCTGGTGGTCCGAGCTGCCGCCGTACTAGCGCTCGTCGCGGCGCTCATCGCCTGGTCGGAGCTCGCCCCGCACCTCGGGTATGCCGGCGACTGGGGCAGCGTGGCGATCGTCGCGTTCTTCGTCGCGCCCGCGATGTTCGCGCTGACGTGGCTCGCGCTGCCCGCGCGCGAAGGGCTCGGCCCGGTCAAGCTGGGCATCGTCGCCGCCGTGTTCGTGCTCGCAGCGGTCGCCTGCGAGGCGCTCGATCTCGCTTACGCGGGGAACTTCACCAAGTTCGCCGCCGCGACAGCGCTCGGCTGGTGGTTCCTCACGTTCTTCGAGGAGCCGTGGTGGGTGCTGCTCGTCGGGCTGATCATCATCCCGGTCGACCTGTACTCGGTCGCCCAGGGTCCGACGAAGGAGATCACCGAGAACCGGCCGGAGGTGTTCGACTCGCTGTCGGTGTTCATGCGCATCCCGGGAACGAGCGAATCGGGCGCGCCGCTCGCGCCGCAGCTCGGGCTCCCGGACGTTCTCTTCTTCGCGCTCTTCCTGGGCGCGTGCGCCCAGTTCGGGCTGCGCGTCGGCCCGACGTGGGTGGCAATGGTGCTGTCGTTCGGCGCGACCATCTCGGCCGCGGTGTTGTTCGAGCAGGCCGGAGTGGCCGCGCTGCCGTTGCTGTCGCTCGCGTTCGTGCTCGTGAACTGCGACCTGCTGTGGCGGTCGGTGCGAGCGTCCTGGGCCGCGCGAGGCGGCGGCGGCGAGCCTCCCGACCCGGGGAGAAACGGGCACACATCCGGCACAGATCCGTGACAGACACGCGCGCAGAACCTCGATAACGTTTGTACCGGGATCATCTCGTCCCCCTAGGGGGTTGCCGCGCCGAATTCGGCGCCGCGCGGCGTGGCTCGGCGGCTAGGCGCGGGTGAAGAGGGCGACCGCTTCGATGTGCGGCGTGTGCGGGAACATGTCCACGGGCCGCACCCGGTCGAGCGTGTAGCCGAATTCGTTCACGAGCTCCTTCGCGTTCCCGGCGAGCGTCGTCGGGTTGCACGAGACGTAGACGATCTTCTGCGCCTCCAGACGCGCCACCCGGCGTAGCGCCTTGCCGGACAGCCCGGCGCGCGGAGGATCGAGGACGACCACATCTGGCTGGCCGGAGCGCTCGCGCAGCTCCTCGAGCGAATCGGCGGTGTCGCCGGCGAAGAACGCGGAGTTCGTGATCCCGTTCAGCTCGGCGTTCTCGAGCGCGCAGGCGACCGACTCCTCGGAGGTCTCGACCCCCCACACCGTCAGCGCGTCGGCGGCGAGCGAGATCCCGATCGTCCCGATCCCGCAGTAGAGGTCGTACACGGTCTCGGTGCCCGTCAGCGCCGCGTACTCGAGCGCCAGGCCGTACAGCTGCTCGGCCATCGCGGTGTTCGTCTGGAGGAACGCGTTCGGCCGAACGCGGAAGCGCTTGCCGAGGATCTCCTCCTCGATCCACGGCTCCCCCCACAGCAGCTCGGTCGGCAGGTTCGTCACCTCGGCGGGCCGGTCGTTCACGGCCCAGTGGATCGAGCGCACCTCGGGGAAGCGCCGCAGCGCCGACACGAACCGGTCGCGCGACTCCAGCTCGCCCGGCGCGGTCACGAGCGAGACGAGCGCCTGGCCCGTATTGCGTCCCTCGCGGACGACGAGGTGGCGCAGGTAGCCGCGCTGCGTCTCCTGGTCGAACGGCTGCAGCCCCTCGGCGCGCGCCCAGGCGCGGGCGGCGTCGCGGATCGCGTTGCCGAGGTCGGTGGTGAGCCAGCACTTCTCGATGTCGAGCACCTCGTCCCAGCGTCCCGCCCGGTGGAAGCCGAGCCCGGCGCCTCCCGGCGTCGACGTGAACGAGTACTCGAGCTTGTTGCGGTAGTGGAAGATCGACTCGGCGGGAACGGCGGGCTCGAGCTCGAGGTCGCGCATGCCGCCGATCCGCGCCAGCGCGTCCGCGACCTGGCTCGCCTTGGCCTCGAGCTGCGTCTCGTAGGCGAGATCCTGGTAGCGGCAGCCGCCGCAGGTCGGGAAGTGCAGGCACGGCGCCTCGACCCTCGGCGCGCCCGGCTCGACCACCTCGAACGCCTCCGCCTCGGCGTGGCTGCGCTTCACCTTCGTCACGCGGGCGCGGACGAGATCGCCCGGCAGGCCTCGCTTCACGAAGACGACGAAGCCGTCGAGGCGCGCGACGCCGTTCCCGCCGTAGGCGAGGGAGTCGATGCGGAGCTCGAGCTCCTCGCCGTTCGAGACGGGTGCGCCCACGAATCGATCCTAGCCGCGTTGGCTGGCGCTCCGCGGCGTGTGCGAGGCTTCGCGGCCGTGGCCGCCGTCGTCCTAGCCCTCTGCTCCGCCGCCTCGTTCGGCATCGCCGACTTCTTCGGCGGACTCGCGACGAAGCGGCTGCGCGTGGTCGTGGTCATGGTCGTGTCGCAGGGAACCGGGCTCGCCGCGATCGCGATTCTCGTGGCGATCCGCGGGGAGGGGCCACCCGACGCGGTCTTCGTGCCGTACGCGCTCGTCTCGTCGGCGCTCGGCGTGGTCGGGCTCATGGCGCTCTACCGCGGGCTCGCCATCGGGATGATGAGCGTCGTCGCGCCGATCGCGGCCAGCGCGTCGGTCGCCGCGGTGCTCTTCGGCGCCGTGACCGGCGAGCGGCCGACCGCACTGCAGAACCTCGGGATCGTCATCGCGCTCGGCGGCGTCGTCCTCGTCTCGCTGGCCCCGAGCGCCGGGAGCAAGGGCGCCGGCCTCGCCGCAGGCGCCGGTCTCGGGCTCGGGGCGGCGGCCTGCTTCGGACTCTTCCTCATCCTCTTCGACCACGCCGCGGAGGACGACCCGTACTGGGCCACGCTCGTGCTGCGCATCGGGTCGGTTTCGCTGCTGCTCCTCGCCCTCGCCGTCGTGCGGCCCTCGAAGCCGTTCGCGTTCGGCGCGGCGACGTTCGGGCTCCTCATGGCGGTCGGCCTGCTCGACCTGGCGGGAAACGCGTTCTTCGCGGTCGCGAGCACCAAGGGGCTCGTCGGCGTCGTCGCGGTGCTCTCGTCGCTGTACCCGGTCGGCACGGTCGCGCTCGCGCGGGTCGTCCTCGGGGAGCGGATGACGACGCTTCAGGGAGTAGGCGTGGTGTGCGCCTTCGCCGGGATCGCGCTGATCGCGGCCGGCTAGTTCTAGCCCAGCGGAGCGACGAGCACGCGCCGGGTGCGCGGCCCGTCGAACTCGCAGAAGAAGATCCCCTGCCAGGTCCCGAGCGCCAGGTCGCCGTTCGCGACCGGGATCACGATCGAGGTCGCCGTCAGCGCGGCGCGCACGTGGGAGGACGGGTTCTCGTCGCCCTCCTCGATGTGCTCCCAGTCCCAGTCGTCCGAGACGATCTTCGCCATCGAGCGCTCGAAGTCGCGGCCGACGGCCGGGTCGGCGTGCTCCTGCACGATGATCCCCGCGGTCGTGTGCGGAACCCACACGACGACCGCGGCGGCGTCGCCGAGATCGCCGAGGGTCTCACGCACCTGGCTCGTGATCTCGACCACCTGCGTCTTGCGCTCGGTGCGGAGTTCGAAGTCCCTCAGCATGGCGGGCTATCCTACGCGACCGATGACCACGGCCTCCTGGGAAAGCGGCGCCGTCGACCGGTACCGCGACGAGGCCGACCGGTTCCTCGCGGCCATCGACGAGGAGTACTACCTCCACTTCGCCGGACTGAAGGACGAACTGGCGCTCGAGACGATCTACGAGCGCCACGGCGACCTCATGACGCTCGACGCCTGCCGGGCGCTCGAGGCGTCCGTCGAGGCCGGCACGGCCACCGTCGAGCTGTGGCGCTTCGCCTGCGAGGGCTACCTCGGGAACCTAACGCGCGAGGACACCGAGACGCTCGCCGAGCTCGAGGCGACGCTCGACGTCGAGGTCGACGGCGACACGATCGGCTTCCGGCTGCTGCGCTCCGAGGTCGCGAACGAGCCCGACCGCGAGCGGCGGCTGCGCCTGGAGGCCGCGCGCGCCGAGGCCGTCGAGGAGCGGCTCAACCCGGTCTACCGCCGCGCGCTCGGCACGATCGGCGAGGGCATCGCCGCGCTGGGCGCGCCGAGCTACCGCGAGCTGTACGAGCGCTTCGACTTCCGCCTGGCCGCGCTGGGCGAGTCGTGTGAAGGCCTCCTGGAGATGACCGAGGAGCTCTACGTCCGCTCGTTCGACAAGCTCTTCCGCGACCGGCTCGGGCTCACGCTCGAGGAGGCGACGCGGCCCGACCTGCTCCGCCTGCTGCGCGGCAACGAATGGGACGTCGGCTTCCCCGCGGCCGCGATGCTCCCCGCGCTCACGGGAACCCTCGCCGACCTCGGGATCGACCTCGCCGCGCAGCCGAACGTTGAGCTCGACGTCGGAGCCAGGCCGAACAAGAGCCCGCGGGCGTTCTGCTCGCCGATCGAGGTTCCCGGCCGCGTCGTCTTGGTGATCCAGCCGATGGGCGGCCCCGACGACTGGCACGCGCTCTTCCACGAGGCCGGGCACACCGAGCACTTCGCGCACACGTCCGCGGATCTCCCGCTGGAGGCGCGGCGGCTCGGCGACAACTCGGTCACCGAGGGCTGGGCGGCGCTCCTCGAGCGCCTCGTGGACGACCCCGTCTGGCTCGAGCGCCGCCTCGACTTCGGCCGGCCGCACGAGTTCGCGGCCGAGAACGCTGCCATCCGCCTCTACGCCCTGCGCCGCTACGCCGCCAAGGTGCTGTACGAGCTGGAGCTCCACCAGAGCCCGGATCCGGCCGGAATGGCCGACCGCTACGTCGAGCTGCTCGGCGACGCGACCAAGCTCTACCCGTCCCCGGCGGACTACCTGGCCGACGTGGACGCCGGGTTCTACGCCTCCTGCTACGTCCGCTCCTGGGCGTTCGAGGCGCAGATCCAGCTCTTCCTGCGCGAGCAGTTCGGAAACGCGTGGTTCTCGCGCCGCGAGGCCGGATCGCTCTTGCGTGAGCTTTGGCACGAAGGGCAGCGCCTTACCGCGGACGAGATGCTCCGCGACGTGACAGGATCCGCCCTCGATTTGGAGTCCATCGTCGAACGAGCAAAGGAGCCTCTGCGGGCATGAGACGCGTCGTGATCGCCGGTGCAGCCGGTCGTGACTTCCACAACTTCAACGTGGCCTTCCGCGGAAACGCGGACGTGAAGGTCGTCGCGTTCACCGCGACGCAGATCCCCGACATCGACGGGCGCGTCTACCCGCCGGAGCTGGCGGGGCCGGGCTACGAGAGCGGGATCCCGATCGTCGCCGAGTCCGAGCTCGAGGATGTCATCGCCCGCGAGGAGGCCGACGAGGTCGTCTTCGCCTACTCGGACGTCTCGCACGAGCACGTGATGCACATCGGCTCGCGCGTCTTGGCCGCCGGCGCCGACTACCGGCTCATGGGGCCCCGTTCCACGGAGCTGCGCGCGACCAAGCCGGTCATCGCCATCTGCGCCGTCCGTACGGGCTCGGGGAAGAGCCAGACCACGCGCCACACGGCGGCGGTGCTCCGCAACGCCGGCAAGCGCGTCGCCGTGCTGCGCCACCCGATGCCGTACGGCGACCTCGTCCGCCAGGCCGTGCAGCGGTTCGAGAAGTACGAGGATCTCGACGCGAACGACTGCACGATCGAGGAGCGCGAGGAGTACGAACCGCATCTCGCCGAAGGCAACCTCGTCTTCGCCGGGATCGACTACGGCGCCATCCTCGAACGGGCCCAGGAAGAGGCGGACGTGATCCTCTGGGACGGCGGCAACAACGACACGCCGTTCATCCATCCGGACGTGCACATCGTGGTCGTCGACCCGCACCGCGCCGGGCACGAGCGCCGCTACCACCCCGGCGAGACCAACCTGCGCATGGCCGACGTCTGCGTCATCAACAAGCTCGACTCCGCGCCCGCCGAGGGCGTCGAGGCCGTACTCGCGTCGATCGCCGAGCTGAACCCGACCGCCGAGATCGTGCGCGCCAACTCGCCGTTCACGGTCGAGGGCGACGCGGGCGAGATCGCCGGCAAGAAGGTGCTCGCCGTCGAGGACGGGCCGACCCTGACCCACGGAGACATGGCCTACGGCGCCGCCGTGCTCGCCGCCCGGGCGAACGGCGCCGGCTCGCTCGTCGACCCACGCCCGTTCGCGGTCGGCTCGATCAAGGACACGTACGCGAAGTACCCGCACATGACGGAGCTCCTCCCCGCGATGGGCTACGGCGGCAAGCAGACCGCCGAGCTCGGCGAGACGATCAACAGCTCGGATGCGGACGTCGTCCTCATCGGAACGCCGATCGACCTGCGGAGGATCGTGGACATCGAAAAGCCGGCGATGCGGGTCACGTACAAGCTGGACGAGATCGGCGAGCCGACGATCGAGGGCATCCTGAAGGCCCGCGGGATCATCTCCGGGTAGCAGGAACGCGTTTTCCGCTCCGGAACTTGAGCGGATGCGACCGAAGCCGATCGTTCGCCGGCGCCGCCTGGTTCGGTGAGCGCCCCGCAGCTGACCGTCGTCGCCCTGGGCGGCAATGCACTCCTGCGCAAAGGCGAGCGAGGCACGGCCGCCGAGCAGCGCGCCAACCTCGCGGACACGTTCGCGGCGCTCGAACCGGTGCTCCGCGCCGGCCCGGTCGTGCTCACACACGGCAACGGCCCCCAGGTCGGCAACGAGCTGCTGCGCCAGGAGCTCGCCGCGAAGGAGGCGCCGCAGCTGCCCCTCTACGTCGCGGTCGCGCAGACGCAGGCCGAGGTCGGCGCGCTCGTCGCGTCCGAGCTCCCGCAGATCGCCGAGCGGCCCGTCGCGGTGCTCCTCACCCGCGTCCGCGTGGCCGAGGACGATCCCGCCTTCCAGAACCCGACCAAGCCGGTCGGGCCCTTCTACGACGAAAAGCAGGCCGAGCTGCTCGAAAAGCACCGCGGCTGGACGCTGAAGGAGGACGCCGGCCGGGGCTGGCGCCGCGTCGTCGCCTCGCCGAAGCCGCTCGAGATCCTCGAGCTCGAGAGCATCCGTGCCCTCATCGCCACCGGCGCATCGGTGTGCGCGGTCGGCGGCGGCGGCATCCCGGTCGTCGCCCGGGAAAATCGCCACGACGGCATCGACGCCGTGATCGACAAGGACCTTGCTTCGGCGCTCCTCGCGACCGGGCTCGGCGCCGCGAAGTTCCTGATCGTCACGCAGGTCGACGGCGTCTACCGCAACTTCGGCACCGAGGAAGCGGAGCGCTTCGACACGCTCAGCCCGGGGAAGGACGACGCGCTGCTCGACGACCTCCCCGCCGGCTCCATGCGCCCGAAGGTCGAGGCGGCGTTCGCGTTCGTGCGCGACACGGGCGGCGAGGTCGAGATCACGAGCGCCGAGGCGCTCACCGAAGGCCGAACGGGCACGCGCATCGTTCCGTAAGATCGTGCCGTCGTGATTCCCGTCCAGCTCAAAGGCCGCGACTTCCTGCGCGTGAACGACTGGGAGAGCGAGGACATCGTCACCGTCCTCGACCTCGCCGACCGCCTCAAGGCGCGCCTCAAGCAGGACATCTACGACAAGCACCTCGAGAACCGGACGCTCGGGATGATCTTCTCGAAGCCATCGACTCGAACGCGGGTCAGCTTCGAGACAGGCATCTCCCAGCTCGGCGGCACCGGGCTCTACCTGAGCGCGAACGACCTGCAGCTCGGCCGCGGCGAGACGATCAAGGACACGGCGATCGTCCTCTCGCGCTACCTCGACGCGATCATGATCCGCACGTTCAAGCAGTCGGACGTGGACGAGCTGGCGAAGCACGCGTCGATCCCGGTCCTCAACGGGCTCACGGACGACTTCCATCCGTGCCAGGCGCTCGCCGACGTGATGACGATCCGCGAGCGCTTCGGGGAGCTCTCGGGCGTGCGGGTCGCCTACCTCGGCGACGGCAACAACGTCTGCCACTCCCTGATGGTCGCGTGCGCGAAGCTGGGCGCGAACTTCGTCGCCGCGGTTCCGGAGGGCTACGAGCCGAGCGCCGAGGTCGTCACATGGGCGCGCGCGGCCGCGGATCCGTGGAACGCGACCGTCGAGATCGTCCACGACGCCGTCGAGGGCGCCGCGGGCGCCGACGTGCTCTACACCGACGTCTGGACGAGCATGGGCCAGGACGACGAGCGCGAGCAGCGGCTCGCCGACCTGAAGGGTTTCCAGATCGACCAGCGCATCGTCGGCCGGGCGTCGCAGCGCGCGATCGTGATGCACTGCCTCCCCGCGCACTACGGCGAGGAGGTCACCGAGGACGTCCTGCACGGCGAGCGCTCCGCGGCGTGGGACCAGGCCGAGAACCGCCTGCACGCGCAGAAGGCGCTGATGGCACTCGTCATCCAGTAGGTCCCTCGTGGACTTCGAGGAGCACGTCCGCCGCGCGATCGACTCCCTTCCGGACGACCTGCGCGAGGCGATGTCGAACGTGGCCATCCTCGTGGAGGAGGAGAACGCGGAGGAGCCCGACCTGTACGGCCTCTACACCGGGATCGCGCTGACCGAGCGCACGTCCGACTACAGCGGCCTGCCCGACACGATCGCGATCTACCGCATCCCGCTCGTGGAGGACTTCGGGCACGATCCCGCGCTGCTCGAGGAGGAGATCCGCGTGACCGTGCTCCACGAGATCGGGCATCACTTCGGCATCGGCGAGGACCGCCTGGACGAGCTGGGCTGGGCGTGACGTCCTGACCTCGGCGGGCTAGGGCGCCTTGACGCCCTTGACTGCCCACTTGTGCTCGGCCGGGGTTGGATCGCGGTTTCCCGCGGCATCGACGGCGCGGACGCGGAAGACGTGCTCGCCCTCCTTCAGGCCGAGATAGGTCGTCGGCGACGCGCAGGCGGCGAACTCGGCGCCGTCGAGGCTGCACTCGAAGCGTCGCGTTCTTGTCGTCGGCGACGAACTCGAAGGTCGAGCCCTTCTCGCCCGTGTCTCCCTGCGGAGGAACCGTGACGAGCTTCGTGTCCGGCGCGGTCGTGTCGACCGTGAGGACGCGGGTCGCAGGGCTGGGATCCGTGTTCCCCGCTTCGTCTGTCGCGCGGACGGCGAAGGTGTGCTCTCCCTCGTCGAGCTTCGTGTACGCCTGCGGGGAGGAGCATTTCTGCCAGGGCCCTCCGTCGAGCCGGCAGCTGAAGGTCGAGTGCGGCTCGCTCGAGGCAAACCCGAACGAAGCATCCGCGGAGACGACGGGGCCCGACGGCCCGGATGTGATCGTGGTCTGGGGCGCGCGCCGGTCGACGACCGTCCACGAGCGGGACGCCGGCGAGGAGTCCCGCATTCCGGCCGCGTCACGGGCGAACACCTGGAACGTGTGCGAGCCGAGTGCGAGCCCGCGGTAGCTGCGCGGAGACGCGCACGGGCGGAAGCGACCGCCGTCGAGCCGGCAGACGAGCGTCGAGCCGGGCTCGCTCGCGGAGAACCTGAACGTGGCCTCGCTCGATCCCACCGAGCCTGACGGTCCGGAGGTGATCGTCGTCTCGGGCGGAATCGTGTCCACGCGCCAGGCGTACGTCGTTGGGTCGCCCGTGTTCCCGGCCCTGTCGGTCGCGCGAACCGAGAACGTGTGCGGCCCCTGCGGCAAACCGTCGTACGACCTGGGCGACGAGCACGGGGCGTAGGCGCCGCCGTCGAGGCGGCACTCGTATGTCGTGCCCGCCTCACCTGCGCCGAAGCGGAAGGTCGCCTGGAGCGCGGTCGTCAGCGCCGCGGCCTCGAAGACCTGCGCCGCCGGGGCCTCGACATCGACCGTCCAGATCCTCCGGGCCGGCGTCGGATCGGCCTGCCCCGCCTCGTTGCGAGCGCGCGCGCGGAAGCGGTGCCGCCCCGGACGGAGCCCCGACACCTTGACCGGCGACTCGCACGCCTTGAAGCTTCCCTCCGTCGAGGCTGCACTCGAACGTCGCTCCGTCCTGAGCGGACGACAGCGTGAACGAGGCGGCGGCGGTGGCGACCAGACCCGACGGCCCGCCCTCGAGCGACGTGTCCGGCGGAGGCTCGACGACGAACGGCCCGAGGTGGACCGTGCTCGTCCAGAGCCCGTTTCGGTCACGCGTTCGGAGGTTGAACCACCAGGCGCCCGGGCCGACCATGCGCTCGGCCCTCCCGGAGGTCGCGGGAAGATCCACGACGGCGTCGGGAAGCGCGCTCGCGCCCTGGCTCCACTGAATCGAATAGCCGGTCGCGTCGCTGCGGGGCGTCCAGACGACGACGATCGTCCCCGGGCTCGTTGCTTCGCCGACCCCGTGGCTCGTCGAATGGACATCCGCCGGATCCTCGACCGCCACGACCGCCGCGCCGCCTCCTCCTTCGGCTCCGCCGTCCCCCCGCTGCCGCGCGTGAGCACGACGCCTG
The DNA here is from genome assembly GCA_963760815.1 of uncultured Actinomycetes bacterium. Lineage (GTDB taxonomy): Bacteria > Actinomycetota > Thermoleophilia > Gaiellales > Gaiellaceae > CAVRUF01. Next base: position 571,583 of record CAVXEJ010000004.1, on the reverse strand, counting down.
CAATCCCCGCGGCGCCCACGACCACTGCGAGCACCACGGCCGCGGCAACCTTGAGCCCGAGCGCGCCGTGCGCGGCGCCGGCCCCGGCCGCGGCACCCCCGGACGCGGACGATCCCTCGGGCCGGCCGAAGGTGCTCCCCGACACGCCGAGCCAGATGGAGTCCTTGAGCGCCACCGGCGCCGGAACAAGCGCGAGCCCGGCGAGAATCGCCGCCGGCGAGGCCGTTCTCTTCTTCTGCTCGCGGCACGTCTCGCACTCGTCGAGGTGACGCGCGACCAGCGCGCGGGCCTCACGCGTCGGCGAGGTCGCACCGTGATCGGCGAGCAGCGCGTCGAGGTCCTCGCATTCGCGCCGTCCGCGCCGCATGAGGAGCGTCGTCGTGACCGCCTCCTCGAGCGAGTCGCGCAAGCGCGAGAGGCGCGTGTACACGGCGCCGCGCTCGAGCCCGAGCGCGTCTGCGAGCTCCGGCGCCTCGAATCCCTGGCGCAGATGAAGGTCGAGGAGCCCGTACTCCTGCGGAGTGAGCGCGGACGCGGAGCTCCACACGAGCTCGACCAGCTCGCGGTCCCCTGCGACGGCCTCCGGGTTGGCGAACCGGCTCGAATCGACCTGCGCGAAGACGAGCGCTTCCGCTTCCTCGCCTGAGGCGAGCCGCGAGCGCCGGCGCAGCTCGTCGATCGCGCCGTTGTACGCCACGGTGTAGAGCCATGGTTTCACGGTGCTCACGCGCCCATCGCGCAGCGCCTCCCACGCAGTGACGAAGGTGGCCTGCACGACATCGGCCGCCGCATCTCGATCCCGGACAAGCCGGAGCGCGAAGTCGTAGATCCCCTGGAAGTAGCGCTCGTACAACTCGGCGAACGCGCCTTCGTCCCCGGCGGCCGTTCGTTCGGCCAGACGCTCGTCCGCGGTCCGCGGCTCCTCGGTGGTGAGCATGTTCCTCCCGGTGGCGGAGGCGAATTGTACGGCGATACCGGCGTAATTTCGAGCCTCAGAGGATCATCACCGCCAGGCGAGGTGGGCACCCGTTCTCGAGGAGCTTCCGCGCATCGTCCAGATCGACGCACCGATCGCGCGCAAGGTGGACGGCCTCGCGCTCCTGGTAACCCATTGCGCTGAGCTGCTTGTAGCGCCAGAGCCGCACCTCCATCTCCTCGGGTCCCGGACGACCGCCCAGCGCAAGCTGCCCCCGAACCGAAAGCCCGCCTTCGTTTGCGTTGATCTTCATGTGTTTCTCCTCCCCATCGCTTACCTCTGGGTCTGAGACGGAGGAGCGCGAAATTCCTTACAGCCACGTCAGGGGTCGGAGCCGGGGTACGGTGCGCGCGTGCCGGCCTCGTACAGCTTCCTCACCACCTGGGTGCTCGATGCACCGCGCCATCCCGTCTGGGAGGCGATCCACGACATCGAGCGCTGGCCCGAGTGGTGGCGCGGAGTCGAGTGCGTCATGGAGGAGGGTCGCGGCAACGGTGACGGGATCGGCGCCGTCTACAGCCATCGCTGGCGCTCGATCCTCCCCTACACCGTGCGCTTCGTCGTCACGACCACGCGCATCGAGAAACCGGACGTGCTCGAGGGAACCGCGGCCGGCGAGCTCGAGGGGATCGGCCGCTGGACGTTCTCCGGCGACGGCGTGACTACCGTGAACTACGAGTGGGAAGTCCACACGACAAGACCGTGGATGAACGCCGTTTCCCCCGTCGCCCGACCAGTGTTCGAATGGAGCCACAACACGGTCATGCGCTGGGGCGGCGAATGTCTCGCCGAGCTGCTCGGCGTCCGGCTGCTCAGCCGAAGCTGAATTTCGCCGATATAGCGAGTGTGCTCGCCCTTGTAGCGCTCGCGCTCGTCCTCTACGGGCCGGCCTCGCCGGCGCCTGCGACCGCGCGCATGAACCCCGGCGAGGTCGTCGTCATGGCCGCCGGGGACATCGCCTCGTGCGAGAGCAGCGGCGACGAGCAGACCGCTGCGCTCGTCCGGCGCCATGGGCCCGACGCGGTGCTCACGCTCGGCGACAACGCCTATCCCGAGGGCGCGGCCGCGGACTTCGCCCACTGCTACGACCCGTCGTGGGGCGCGTTCAAGGACATCACCTACCCCACGCCGGGCAACCACGAGTACGTGACCGGCGCGTCCGGCTACTTCTCCTACTTCGGCGACCGCGCGCCCGCCGCGTACCACAGCTTCGACCTCGGCGCCTGGCACGTCGTCGCGCTCAACTCCGAGCTGCCGAGCAAGCCGGGATCGCCGCAGGAGCGCTGGCTACGCCGCGACCTGGCACGCGACCAGCACCGCTGCGAGCTCCTCTACTGGCACAAGCCGCGCTGGTCGGGCGGCCATCACGGCTCCGATCCCGGCGTGCAGGGCCTGTGGCAGGCGGCCTACGACAACGGCGTCGATCTCGTCCTCACGGGACACGACCACGCGTACGAGCGCTTCTTCCGGATGGACGGCTCAGGGCGCCGCGATCGGGCCTTCGGCGTACGCGAGCTGGTCGTCGGCACCGGCGGCGCGAGCCACTACGCGGTCGAGCCGGTGAAGAACCTCGCGGCCGCGGACGGCTCGACCTTCGGCGTGCTCAAGCTGCGGCTACGGCCGCGCGACTACGACCTGTCGTTCGTCCCGGTGGACGGCGGCTCGTTCCGCGACGCGCTCCGCGGCCAGGCCTGTCACCGCGCCGCCGGCTCCGATTAGCGGCGCTTGACGCGCAGAACGGCGTACATGCCCTTCTGCTTGTGGTCGGCGATCGCGCACCACACGTGGTAGCGGCCCGGGATGAGCTTGAACGTCCGGATCGCCCGCTCGCCCGACTCGGTCTTCGGGATGGAGTAGACCTTCTGCCTGCCGAAGCGCCGCAGCTTCACGTCGTGCGGATCCTCGCCGTAGTTCACGAACTCGATCTTCACCTTGCCCGTGGGAACCTTGAGCCGCGAGAGCGTGACCCAGTACTCGTCCCCGGAGATCTGCATGCGCGTCGGGTAGGTCGTCGGCCGCCTCGGCGCGGCCGAACGCGGGCAGCGCGACGAGCGCAGCGAGCGCAAAGCCGATGCAAGCGAACCGGCGCATTACGGCTTGAGCAGCGCCGGACGGGCGAAGGCGGACGCGTTCGGGATGATCTGCGCGGCGTCGGTCGCGAACCACTGCTCGAGCAGCGAGCAGTAGAGCGAGCGGTAGTCGAACGTCGCCTTCAGGTTGCCGTCGTTGTCGAGGCCCGACGTGAGGCCGGGGAACTCGCCGAGCATCTGGCCCTTGACGCGCGAGCCGATGAGGAGGCCGAGGCCCGCGGCGCCGTGGTCGGTGCCGTTCGAGCCGTTCTGCTCGGCGCGTCGGCCGAACTCGCTCCAGACCTGGACGAGCACGCGGTCGGCGATGCCGCGCGCCTCGAGGTCGCGCTGGAACGCGTTCAGCGAGCGCGGCCGTGAGCGCGAGCGAGTTGCGAGAGCTCGGTCGGCTGGTCGGCGTGCGTGTCGTACATGCCGGGCGCGCTCACCGTGACGCAGCGAAGCGGCAGCCCTGCAGCGATGAGCGCGGCCAGTCCGGCGAGGCGCTCCGGGAACGGGTCGTTGCCGGTCGGATAGGTGACGGTGGTGCCGCACGCGCCGTCCTCGAACGGCTGGAGCTGGTTGCGAAGCTGCGCGGCCTGGCGGGTGACCTTGGCGACCTTCGCCGCGGCCGGGTCCTTGCCGCCGTTGAACGTGCCGAGCGCGTCGAGCATCCGTCCTTCGACGTCGCCCCAGACGCCGCCGGCCCAGAAGTCGTACTCGTCGACCTTGGACACGGCCGCGATCGGCACCTTCGCCGAGGCGAGCGCGGGCGCGAGCGAGTAGGAGAGCGCGAGGCCCTGGAGCGGGTTGTCCATCGACCCCGCGACGTCCAGGTAGCGGCCCATCCAGCCGGTGCGCAGGTCCACGTTGGTGGCCCCGACCTCCCAGTAGTGGCGAGAGGTGAAGTGCGACTGGTCGGCGTTCGTGTAGCCGATCGCCGGCATGACCGTGACCTTGCCCTCGCCGTGGAGCTCGGCGAGCGGCGCGAGCGACGGATGCCAGTGCAGGCTCGTGTCCTCGCTGAACACGGTGCCCTGGTCGGCGGGCAGCGCGAGCCTGGGCGGAGCTGTTGGTACGGTGGCGTTCCCGGCCGGGAAGAGCATCGAGAGCGAGTCGGCGCCGCCCTCGAGGAAGACCGAGACGAGGATCGGGTTCGGTCGGCCGTCTGCGCGTTCGCGATGCCCGCCTCGAAGAGCCCGAGCGGGAGCTTGCCGGCGCCGTAGACGGAGAAGGCGAGCCCGGCGGCGCGCAGCGAGGAAGCTGCGCGCGGTCGAGGCCGCTGACCCGGCCGGAATCGGCATGCCCGGCTCGATCATGGGCAGGCCGTTCCCCGCCTCGGCGACCGACTTCCGCACGAAGGCGGAGCGGGAGAACTCGTTGCAGGAACAGCTCAGGCCATCAGCAGGTCTGGTAGTCGGGGGACGACGGCGACGAGCAGTCGCAGAGCGTTCACGATGAGCACGGGGTAGGTCTCTTCCTTCCAGTTCTGGTCGGCATCCGACGAGCGCGGTCTTGACGAAGCCCTTGAGCGCGCGGCGCCCGTTGTACGTCAGCGTCGGGTTGCCCCAGAACGCGAGCGCGCGGTTCGACGAGCTTGTCGGGGTCGATCGGGAGCTTCCCCGTCCACTTGTCGGTGTCGAGCACGTACGGGTACGCCGCGTAGTTCGCGGCCGTCCAGCGTCCGCGGAAGGTCGAGGTGTCGAGCCAGCGGTCGTCGTCCCAGCCGGCGACGTTGGGCGGGAAGAAGAGGCGCTGGCCGTCGAGGTCGGCGATCCAGGCCCAGGACTCCGTGTCGACGCCGCGCCGCAGCGCGCGATGCATGCCGGCGACCTGCACGACCGGCGGCTTCATCATGCGCGGCCCCTTGTAGAAGCGTCGGGTGCTTGAGGATCGCGCGTCACGACCGGCCGCACCTTGTAGCCGTTCCGCTTGTAGATCGCCGTGAGCTGCGCGACGGTCGTCTTCGACGGCGTCGTCGGGATGAAGTAGCTCCAGAGCTTCGTGACGAAGAACGACGCGTGCTTGGGGTTCTTGATGCAGAGCTTGCAGGCGTCCTGCCAGTCGTAGTTGCCCGTCTTGCCGAAGACGGTCTTCGAGCCGGTGTCGTGGCGGTTCGGGTCGTAGCGGAAGTTGACGTCGCCCTCGCCTTCCTCCCAGTCGTTGCGCCAGCCGGTCAGCGCGCGGGCCTGCTCACGGACGTCGTCCTCGGTGTAGCCGCGCCCGGCGCCGAGCGTGAAGAGCTCCATCACCTCGCGCGCGTAGTTCTCGTTCGGGCTCCACTTGGAGTTGTCGCGGCCGTTCAGCCAGATCAGCATCGCCGGGTCCTTGGTGACGTTCAGGAGCAGCGTCTGGAACGACCCGAGCGCGTTGCGGCGAAACAGCGAGTTCTGGTTCAGCATCCACTTCTGGGAGCCGACGCCGGAGTTCGAGGTGGCGAACCAGTCGTGCCAGACGAGCGTCATCCGCTCGACGAGCTGCTGGTTCGAGCGCACCATCCGGTCGAGCCACCAGAGGTGGTCGTGGCCCCAGGCGTCCTTGGGCGCGATCGGCGCTCCGTCCTCGTCTCGTCGGCGACGGGCCGTAGAGCCGTGCCTTGGGCGGGTAGACGAGGTCGTGGACGGCCTTCGTCAGCCCCTTCTTGGCGACCTTCGCGGCCTCGCCCGGCTTCGGGCCGAAGCCGGCACGCCAAAGCAGTCGCTCGGCCTGGGCCTTCTTGAAAGGGCCCGAGTAGACGGGGATGCGGCTTCCCACGGTCATATTCAGCCTGAAGGGGACGCCGGACGCATCCCCTTTTTCGGGATGATTACTGCGTTGCGACGACGGGCTCGCCGGGCGGTTCCGGCTCGGCGTGATGTTCCTGCAGCGCCATCGAGGGACGCAGGAGGAATGCCCCGATGCCAGCCGCGGCAAACGCGAAGATCGCCCCGACGAGGAACGCAGCGTGGTAGCCGCCGGTGAGCGCGGCGAGCGCGCTGTCGCCCGAGGCCTCGAGCGTGTCCGTCCGCGAGGCGGCGAGGCTGGCGAGCACGGCCAGGCCGAGCGCGCCTCCCATGAGGAACGACGTGTTCACGAGCCCCGAGGCGAGTCCCGCGTCGCCCGGCTCGACGTCGCCCATCGCGGCGAGCAGCACCGGGTTGAACGCGAGCCCGGCGCCGAAGCCGAGCAGGATCATGCTGGGCAGCACGTCCTGGACGTAGCTCCCGTCGACGGGCGCGCGCGCGAAGAGCAGCAGGCCGATCCCGGCGAGCGTGAGCCCGATCCCGAGCGGCCGCCGGATCCCGTAGCGCATGACGATCTTCGCCGAGAGGCCCACCGAGAACGCGCCCATGATCAGGTTCCCCGGAAGGAACCCGAGGCCGACCTGGAGCGGGCTGTACCCGAGCACCAGCTGCAGGTAGAGCGCCGAGAGGAAGAACCAGGCGAACATCGCGGCCGCCCACAGGACGCCGACGATGTTCGAGATGGTCAGGTTGCGCAGCTTGAACAGCCAGAGCGGCACGAGCGGGTGCGCGACGCGCGACTCCACGAGGACGAAGATCCCCAGCAGCGCCACGGAGATCCCGAGCAGCCCGAGGGTCTGAACCGTGCCCCAGCCGACCTCGTTCCCGTTCACGATCGCGTAGACGGCGAGCATGAGCGCGACCGTGATCAGCACCGCGCCGGTCACGTCCAGCCGGCGATCGGCCGCGAGACCCTTCGCCGCCGGCAAGCAGGCGGAACGAGAGCGCGACAACGGCAACACCGATCGGCACGTTGACGAGGAAGATCCAGTGCCAGTCGAGCAGGTCGGTGAGGACGCCGCCCAGGACGACGCCGATCGAGCCGCCTCCGGCAGCGATGAAGCCGATCACGCCCATCGCCTTGGCGCGGTCGGCCGGCTCGGTGAAGAGCGTCATGGTCAGCGAGAGCGCGACGGCGGAGACGATCGCGCCGCCGAGCCCCTGAATCGCGCGGGCGCCGACGAGGAACCCCTGCGACGTCGCGAGCCCGCACGCGAGCGAGGCGACGGTGAAGAGCGAGATCCCGATGACGAAGAGCTTGCGGTGCCCGTAGAGGTCACCGAGCCGCCCGCCCAGGAGCAGGAAGCCTCCGAACGTGAGCAGGTAGGCGTTGACGACCCACGCGAGCGAGCTCTCGGTGAATCCGAGGTCCTCGCGGATCGACGGCAGCGCGACGTTCACGATCGTCGTGTCGAGGACGATCATCAGGTTTCCCGCGCAGAGGACGAAGAGGGCAAACCAGCGCGTGCGGCCGTCGAGGGTCATTCAGAGTCCTTTCTCACGTTGGGCAAGCGGGCCATGGTACGGGAACCGGGCTACTCGGCTCGCCGTTCATTTCGACGATTTCGGCGAGCGACAGGCCCTGGAAGACCGACCGGATCGCCGTCCATCAGGCGGCGCATGAAGCCGAGGCACATGCCCCAGCCGCTCAGGTAGTCGCCGGCGCCGGCGACCTTGTCGGGCGCGACGGTGTGACTGACGCGGAGCCGCGTGCCGTCGCCGTCCGGGGTGAGCTCCCAGAGGACGATCGTCTCGGCACTCCCGTCGAGCGTGTGCTCGAGGAGATGCGGCGGCTCGAATCGCAGGATCGTGTCCTCGGTGACGAGCGGCTCGTCGGCCGAGCGCGCGGTGACCTCGTCGGCCACCTCCGGCAGCCAGCGGATGACGTAGCTGCCGCCTTCGCGGAGGTCGACGTCGACCTCGACCATCCCGCACCACCATTCGACGATCTGCTCGGGATTCGTGATCGCGTCCCAGACGCGCTCGACCGGGTGGTCGAAGCGGCGCTCCAGGCGAACGACGGTGCGGCCTTCGACCTGCTCGAGAATGTCGGGCATCACTTCTCCTCCTTGGCGGCGATGTCGTCGAGGTGCCGCTCGAGCGCGTCGAGCCGCGTCTCCCAGAGTTTCCGGTACGGCGCGATCCAATCGTCGATCTCGTGCAGCGGTTCGGCGCGGACGCTGTAGAGGCGCCGCTGAGCGTCCTGCCGAACCTGGACGAGACCCGCCTCCCGGAGCACCCGAAGGTGCTTGGACACACCGGGCTGGCTGATCCGAAGCCGCTTGACCAGATCGCCGACCGAGCGTTCCCCGTCGAGGATCAGGTCGAGGATGCGCCGCCGGGTCGGCTCGGCGAGGACGTCGAAGGTCGTCGCGGTCATTCCGCCTAACATACATCTATAGTTATATGCCTGTCAAGTTATAGCTCTAAGCGTAGATTCCTTCTGTGCTGCGGTCGTTCGGACTTCTCCTCGTCCTCGCCGCCTGCGCGGCTTGCTCGGACGACTTCGACATGTCCGGAGTCGAGGGCGACTGCCTCGCCCAGATCGAGTGGAACGGGAAGATCTACGACGCTGCCGAGCCGGGCCAGGCCTTCGAATCTGCGGGCAAGCTCGAGGACGGGAGCATTCCCTGCCCGTCCGGGTCGGGGTCGATCGAGGTGGCAGCGCTCGAGGGCATCGATCCGGCGGTCGGCGTCATCACGCCCGTCGCGCGCCAGGCCGAGTCGGCCGGCTCGACGACATGGGCGGGCCCCGGGTACCTGTTGATCAGCCCGAAGCATCCACTCCACGTCGAGATCGGAATGGATCGCGACGCCGGCTTCGACTGCGGCTCCGAGCGAACGATGCAGGTGCGCGTCGAAACAACTCCTCTGGCCGCGGACGACTATCTGGTCGTTCGCTCCGACGATCCCGAGGACGACGCCTTGCTGGCCGCGGAGGGCCGAATGAGGATCGTGAGCCTCGAACCCGAGACGACCTACGAAGGAATCGACCGGCACGGCGTGCCGTACGTCGAGGATGGCGACGAACTGGAACTGACCTACCGCATCTGCGACGGCAAGAAGGACGAGCCCGGCCTCGTCGGTCTCCAGCTCCTGGTAGTCAGCGAAGTCCGTGGAGCGTGATCCCCGCGAAAAGCGATGGAGCGTACCGGGATCGAACCGGTGACCTCCGGCTTGCAAAGCCGGCGCTCTCCCAGCTGAGCTAACGCCCCTCGGGACCTAGGTTAGCCGCCCGAACAGCGCTCTCCTGCCGTTCTGGTCACCCCATTGGAGGCAGGAAGCCGTGCCCCTCACTCGAACGGGAGGTTCAGGAATCGGTACTGCGGGCCGAAAATGAGGAACAGAGCCCCCCGCCGAAACGAGGAACCATGCGCCCCATTACTGCCGCCGCCACAGTTTTCGCATCCGCGCTCGTCTTCGCGGGCACGGCTGCTGCCGACGTCATCCCCGAGTCCGGATACCTCGTCTTCAAGGAGACGCGGGGCCCGTCCGTGACCGAGGTCCACGCCAAGGGGACGGGCAATCTCGTCTACAGCGGGATGTCGATGAAGAAGCACGGGCGCAGGAACAACGCGCCGGAGTGCAAGGACGACGCCTTCCTCCTCGCCGGCACCCAGTGGGAGCGCGACCCCAAGTACTACGTGAACGCCTGGAGCACCCCGCGCTACCTGAACGACTGGAAGGCGTTCTGGGACGTCGTGACGGCCGGTGACGCCTGGGACAGCCCGTTCCGCACCGACTGCCGCACGCCCAGGGGCAAGAACAAGTTCGAGATCCGCTCCGGCGGTCTCACGAATCGCCACGCGACGCTCGTCACCGAGCTCGAGTCGGACGGCAAGAACGTCGTCTCGTTCGAGGATCTCACCGACACCTGGTGCGACGGCGCAGTCGCCTGCACGATCATCGACTACGACGAGGACGGGATCATCGAGGCCGACATCGCCTTCGAGACCGACCTCAAGCGGATCACCGGGTTCGACGACTTCTGGACGACCAGCGATCACACGTGGTTCGGCGAGACGAGCGGACGCCTTGCGATCTCAGACGTCGCCACGCACGAGTTCGGGCACTTCGCGGGGCTCGACCACGTGGTCGACTCGCCCACGCTGACGATGTACCCGTGGATGCACGACGGGGACGACACGCTCGGCCTCGGCGACATGCTCGGGATGCTCGAGCTGTACTAGCCGAGCCCTACAGATCTAGAGACGTCGCAACGGGCGCCGGGTAAAACCGGCGCCCGTTTTGATTCGGTCTCAGTCTCCCCAGTCGAAGTCGCGGGAGCGGCCCCAGAAGCTGTCCTCACTGGACTCCTCAGCTGCGGTGTCCTCGGACTGCACGGGCCAGGCAAGCACGGTCTCCGCCTGGAGATCCGGCTGGCTCCCATCGAGCGTTTCTTCGATGCGGGCTTGTTCTTCGGTCTTGAAGAGCGGGTGATTTTCGAACGGATCGTTTACCTGGTAGCGGCTCAACGGCATGTTGGCGTCGAGACCGGAATTCCTTCGTTTCAACTCCAGGTGATCCTCGATCACTCGGGCGAACGCGGTGTCCACTCACGTACCTCCGTGGTCGGGGGTTGGCCTGCGAAGCAGAGGATTCTAGACGACACGGGTAGACGGCGCGAGCCGGAACCCGCTTAAAACTGCGTGTGCGTGCGGGTCGGGGTCTCTCCGGCGCCCGCGACGGACACGCGGTTCTTGCCCGCGGCCTTCGCCCGGTAGAGCGCCTGGTCGGCGGCCGCGAAGAGCTCCTCCTCGGTCGCCGATTCCGGATACGCGGCGACGCCAAAGGAGGCCGTCACAGTCAGCAGCGCGCCGGGGAACGTCTCGATCGCGAACTCGGCCATGCGGACGCGGATGCGCTCGGCGACGAGCTCGGCGCCGTCGAGATCCGTGCCGGGCAGGAGGAGAGCGAACTCCTCGCCGCCGTAGCGGGCGGCGGTGTCGATTTCGCGGACGGTCTCCTCGAGCACCTTGGCGAAGGCCCGCAGGACGTCGTCGCCGGCCAGGTGGCCGTGGCGGTCGTTGACGCTCTTGAAGTCGTCGAGGTCGGCGACCACGAGCGCGAGCGGGCCGCCGTAGCGCTGCACGCGCGAGAGCTCCTCCGAGAGGCGGTCCTGGAACTGGCGGCGGTTGGGCAGCTCGGTGAGCCCGTCGGTGGCGGCCTCGAGCTCGAGGCGCGAATGGGCACTCGCGTGATCGAGGGCCGTGCGCGCCTGTGCGGCGAGCCAGTAGGCGAGCTCGCGGGCCTCGTCCGAGAAGTCGGAGCCGGCCGGCGTGAGCAAGAGGTAGCGCGACTCGTCACCCTCGCTCGTCAGCGGGATCTCGAGCGGCTCGCCGCCCTGCCCGGGACTGCCGGTGTGCGCGATCTCGGTCTCGCCCTCCATGAGGACGCCGCCGGCCGCGCCGGTCGCCTCGACGATCGACTCGAGGATGAACGGGCCGAGGAAATACGGGTTCGTGGTCGCGGCGAGCGCCTCGCCGAAGCGCGCGATCGCGTCGCGCGTACGCCCGCGCTCCCACGCGAGCTCCTCCAGGCGCGACTCGAGGTGCGCGGCCATTTCGTTGAACGCGACGCCGAGGGTCGCGAACTCGTCGCGCCCGCGCACGGGCACGCGCGACGCGAAGTCGCCCTTGGCGATCGCTCCGGCCGCGTCGTTCAGCTCCTTCAGGGAGCGCACGATCGTGCGGCCGAGGATGTAGGCGAGGCTGCCGGCGATCAGAAGGGCCGCGGCGGCGAGGAGCAGCATGCGGCGGCGAAGCGACGCGGCCTGCGCCTCGATGTCCGCCCTCGGCGTGAACACGGCCAGCACCGTTCCCGGCCCGCCCTGGACGAGCTCGGTCGAGACGGCGCGGTACTCGGTTCCGTCCAGCTTGATGTTGCCCGAGCCATCGAGCGGCGCCATCGCGTTGCCGAAGCCGCTCGGGCCGACGACGGTGCGGCCGCCGGCGACCAGGGCCAGCTGGTCGTTCGCGCCGAAGGCCGGGTTCGTGCGCAGCTGGGTCAGGAGCTCGTCGTCGAGCGGGATGGCGACGACGACGCGGCCGAGCGTCTTGCCGTTCTCGTCGACGACCGTCGCGAAGCGGCGCACGCTCAGCTCGGGCGCCGGGGATCCGGCGATCACCTGGCCGTTGACGACGAACGAGGCGCCCGGAACCTCGCGGTAGAGGCGGGCGAGCGCCCGGCGGTTCCGCACCGCGAGCGCCTCCTGGAATCCAGTCGCGCGCGCGAGGGACTCGGCCGTCTGGCCGGCGCGGTCGACCCGGTCGGAGAAGGCCCCGGCGGCGATGCGCAGCGACCCGTTCAGGCGTGCGTCGGCGCGTTGCGTCTCGCCGCTCGTCGCGACCTCCGAAAACGCCCAGACGGCACCGAGCATCGGAAGAAGTGAGAGCAGCAAAAAGTAGGCAGCAAGCCGAAACTTGAAGCTGCCGAACCGCTTATCGAGCCATGCCGCCAAGAACCCCATAGCTTTCGCTTCTATCGACCTCCGGGCAACCCCCCTTTAGAGGGATACCTCGTCCGAGCGGCGCCGTAACGAAGCCCTAAAAGATCGGGCGCTCGGTGACGACCGCGATGACCATCCCGAAGAACCAGAAAAGCGTGACCACGAGCACCGAAATGCCGATGAACCGCCGCTGCGCTCCGCTCAGCGCGGCGGCGACGAGAACGACCAGCATCGCGATCGGGCCGACCCTGCCCGGGTACCAGACGAGCGAGAACAACCCGGCCGCGAGCGCGATCGCCGCGAGGAAGCCGGCGACGGTATCGGCGGTCGTCTCGCCGGGCCGGGTGCGAGTCTCGTCCGCGGCCATCTAGCGCACCTCCCCGGTACGGGCCGGCGCGGTTCGCGCCGAACGCCGGGCAGGCCTGCGGTCGGGGCCGCGATGTGGGCGGGTCGTGGGGCGCCGCGGGGGCAGCCCGTTGCCGCCGTCCGTTCCCGGTTCCGAGGATGCGTCCGCCTGGCCGTCGGGCGGGTCCTTGACGGCCCACCAGATGACCCACGCGAGGTAGAGGACGGGGATCTTCAGAATCACGAGAAACCAGACCGTGTACCAAACCACCGGCGAAGTGTATCCCGCCCTGTGGCCGGTCTACCGCGCCGACGGCGGGCGCAACACCGCGAACTGGTCGGTCACCTCGAGCGTGCGGCTGCGGAAGCGGAACACCGCCGCGGGCCGGCCGCCGGCGCGTCCCGGCACCCGCTGGTCCCCGGTCGTCTCGAGCAGGCGCCGGCGCACGAGCACGCGCTGGAGGTTCGTCGCCGACACGTCGTGGCCGAGAGCAGCGCGGTAGAGCGTGCGCAGCTCCGAGATCGTGAAGGTCGGCGGCGCGAGCGCGAACCCGACGTTCGTGTACGAGAGCTTCGCCCGCAGCCGCTCCCGGCCGGCCAGCGCGATCGAGCCGTGGTCGAACGCCGCGTCCGGGATCGCCGCGACCGGATGCCAGGCCGTGTCCTCGGGGATCTCGGGGTCGACGTGCGCCGGAACGAGGCCGAGGAACGCCGTCGCCACCACCCAGTCGTCGGGAACGCGGTCGGGCTCGCTGCGCGTCTCGAGCTGCTCCAGGTGCGAGAGCTCCTGCACGTCGACCTTTGCGGCCAGGTGGCGGCGGATGGAGTCCTCGAGCGTCTCGCCGGGATCGAGGTAGCCGCCGGGGAGCGACCAGGCGCCGCGGAACGGATCGCGGGCCCGCTGCCACAGCAGAACCTGGAGCTCGTCGCCGCGCACCTGGAGCACGACCGCGAGCGCCTCCTGGCTGGGCCGATCGTGTGTGGTAAACTTCGCCATAGGTTTTCGCTCGTCAGTCGTAAACTACCATGGAGGATCGATTCATGAAGGCGCTCATCATCGTCGACATGCTCAACGACTTCGTCGACGGCAAGCTCGCCAACCCGCGGGCCCAGGCGATCATCGAGCCGCTGGCACGGCTCCTCGAGCCACGCCCGCGAGGACGGCTGGGTCGTCGTCTTCTCCAACGACGCCCACACCCCCGAGGACCCCGAGATGAAGATCTGGGGCGAGCACGGCATGGCGGGAACGCCGGGCGCGCAGGTCATTCCCCAGCTCGCGCCGCGCGAGGGCGAGATCATCTCGGACAAGCGCCACTACGGCGCGTTCGACGAGACGGGCCTCGCCGAGCAGCTCCGCGAGCGCGGCGTGGACGAGGTCGTCATCACGGGCCAGCACACCCACATCTGCGTGCGCCATTCGTCCTACGGCGCGCTGCGCAGCGGCTTCGAGGTCACGATTCCCTCCGACGCGGTCTGCGCGTTCGAGGGCGTCGACGAGGACGACGCGCTCGAGTACCTGAAGATGGCCTACGGCGCGAACGTCACCACCGTCGACGAGCTCGTCGGCGCTGCGGTCGCCGCCTAGCGCTCCAAGTTCGATGCGGCGGTGGGTTGTCCGAGGGGCCCACCGCCGTGTCGAGTAGCCTCATTCGGATGCGACGCATCCTCTGGCTGGCGCTCGTTCCCCTGGCGCTCGGGGCCTGCGCCGGCGATTCGCAGGACACGTCCACGGCGGCCGCAACCGGAGCGGACACCGCCGAGCGCGCCGCGTACATCGCCGAGGCCGACGCCGCCTGCGCCGCGTTCCCCGCGGAGCATCCCGAGCTCACGCAGAGCATGGAGAAGATCGACGGGATCACGCTGGACAATCCCCGAGTCGTTCGAGACCCTGGCCGACCACTTCGAACTGGTCCACGACGTCGCGACCGAGTTCGCCGCGACGTTCGAGAGCATCGAGCCGCCCGCGGCGGACCGGCCGCAGATCGACGAACTGAACATCACGAACCACCAAGCGCTCGACCTCCTCCCCAAGATCGTCTCAGGCCTTCGGAGCGGCACGAACCCGACCGCGGTCGCGAACGAGTACGGCCAGGCGATCGCGAAGGCCGACGAGCTCGCCGCGGCCTACGGGTTCCAGGTGTGCGCGCGCGTGTCGGCCGGCCAGCAGTAGGCCGTACGCTGACCGGATGAACCGGCTCTCCGGCGAGACCAGCCCGTACCTCCTCCAGCACGCCGGAAACCCCGTGGACTGGTTCCCCTGGGGCGACGAGGCCTTCGCGCGCGCACGCGAGAACGACCTGCCGGTCCTCCTCTCGGTCGGCTACGCGGCCTGCCACTGGTGCCACGTCATGGAGCACGAGTCCTTCGAGGACACCGAGACCGCGGCGCTCATGAACGAGCGTTTCGTGAGCGTCAAGGTCGACCGCGAGGAGCGGCCCGACGTGGACGGGCTCTACATGGAGGCCGTGCTCGCGCTCGCGGGCCACGGCGGCTGGCCGATGACCGTGTTCCTCGATCCGGAGGGGCGGCCGTTCTTCGGCGGCACCTACTTCCCGCCCGAGCCGCGCCACGGGCTGCCGAGCTTTCGCCAGGTGCTGCTCGCCGTCTCGGATGCGTTCGCGAACCGCCGCGGGGAGCTCGACCGGCAGGCGGAGGCGCTCACCAACGCGATCCGCGACGCCGCGCGCCAGGCGCCTTCGTCCGAGCCGCTCACCGCCTCGCTGCTCAGCGGCGCGGTTCGCTCGCTGGAACGCAGCTTCGACTCGGAGCAGCGGCGGGTTCGGCCACGCGCCGAAGTTCCCGCCGGCCTGCACGCTCGAGTTCCTGTTCCGCGAGGGCTCGGACGAGGCGCTCGGGATGGCGCGGGCCACGCTCGACGGGATGGCCGCGGGCGGCATGTACGACCTCGTCGGCGGCGGCTTCCACCGCTACTCCGTGGACGCGTTCTGGCTCGTCCCGCACTTCGAGAAGATGCTCTACGACAACGCGCTGCTCGCCTCGGCCTACCTCCACTCCTGGGCGCTCACCGGCGAGGAGCGCGATCGGCGCATCACCGAGGAGACGCTCGACTACATGGCTCGCGAGCTGCGGCTGCCCGACGGCGGCTTCGCCTCGGCGCAGGACGCCGACACCGACGGCGTCGAGGGCACGACCTACACGTGGACGGAGGCCGAGATCGAGGCGGTGCTCGGCGAGCCGCACGGCGACTGGCTCCTCCCCTTCGAGCACGGGCGCTCGGTGCTGCGCGGGGAGATCCCGGCCTCGGATCGCGCCGCGCTGCTGGCCGCGCGTGACGCCCGCCCGCAGCCGGCGCGCGACGACAAGGTGCTCGCAGCCTGGAACGGGCTCGCGCTGGCGGCGTTCGCCGAGGCCGCGCGCCGGCTCGACCGCGCGGACTACCTCGACGTCGCGAATGTTCTCGCCGACTTCCTCCTCGGGCCGCTGAGCCGCGATGGGCGTCTGCTGCGCTCCTGGCGCGACGGCACGGCCAAGATCGACGGCTACCTCGAGGACTACGCGTGCGTCGCGAACGGTCTGCTCGAGCTGTACACGACCACCGGCGAGTCGCGGCGGCTCGAGGAGGCGCGGCGGCTGGCCCTGCTGGCGGTCGAGCTCTTCGAGGACCCGCTGCACGGCGGTTTCTTCGTGGCGCCCGAGACGGCCGCGCTCGTCGCCCGGCGTAAGGAGCTCGACGACAACCCCACCCCGTCGGGGAACGCGATGCTCGCGACCGTCCTGCTTCGCCTGGCGCGGCTCTACGGGGACGACGACCTGGAGCGGCGCGCGGTCGGCGTGCTGCGTCTCGCCCACCCGCTGCTCGAGCGCGCGCCGGCGGCCGTGGGGCAGCTGCTCTGCGTGCTCGACTTCCACCTGGCGCCGCCGCGAGAGATCGCGGTCGTCGGCGCAGACGACGAGCTTCGCCGCGCCGTGCTGGCGGAGTTCGCGCCGAACACCGTGTACGCGTTCGCGCCCGGGCCGGACGACTCGATGCCCCTCCTCGCCGGCAAGGATCTCGTGGACGGCCGCACGGCTGTCTACGTCTGCGAGCGCTTCGCCTGCCGCGCGCCGGTCACGAGCTGGCCGTAGCGGCCTATTGACTTCATATCGCTAGGTTGCTATATAGCGCCTATGCGATACGAACGGACGCTGGCAGACGCCGGCTACGTCCCGTTTCCGAACATGGAGTCGCGCAACGCCGTGCAGGCGCGCTTCGAGATTCCGACGCTCGTGCGCACGCTCCGGCTATCGCAAGGCGGTGACATCCTCGAGATCGGCTGCGGCCGCGGGATCGCGCTCGAACCGCTCACCGAGCTCCTCCGTCCTCGGTCGCTGACCGGGCTCGACATCGACATGGACCTGCTCGTCGAGGCCCGCGCAGCCGCGCCGGCGGCGACGCTCGTCAACGGCGACATCCGCCGTCTCCCATTCGTGCAAGACTCCTTCGACCTGATTGTGGATTTCGGCACTTGCTACCACGTCGACGATGCCGAGGCGGCTCTGAGCGAGATCGAGCGAGTGCTCCGCCCGGGCGGTCTGTTCGTCCACGAAACGCCGGTCGCGCAGCTCTGCGCGCATCCGGTTCGCACCTCGCGGCGCTCGCTCCCCTGGGATGCGGCCCCGTCCCTACGCCCGCTCCGCAGCGCCCTGTTCTGGGCCGCTCGGTGCAAGGAGGAGCGCCGTGTCTGACGTCCTCGCGCGGATCGACGAGCTCGAGGCGAAGCTCCGGGGACTCGAGACCGAGCTGGCCGAGCTGCGGCGCGAGGCCGCGCCGGCGGCTACGGCCGCGGTCGCCGTCGAGCCCGAACCCGTAGCGACTCCTCCTCCACCACCGCCACCGCCGCCACCGGCGGCGGCGCCGCCTCGCCCGGCGGCCGCGCCGGTCTACACGACCTCAGGGGTCACCGCGAGACGCGCGCCACAGACCCCGCGGGACGTTCCTGCCTCACCGGCGCCGCGGAAGCCGCGCTTCGAGATTCCCGAGTTCGATCTCGCAGCCTGGGTCGGCGCGCGCGGCCTCGCCTGGGTCGGCGGCCTCGTGACGCTGCTCGGAATCGTCTTCTTCTTCGTCCTGGCCGTGAACCGTGGCTGGGTCAGCGCCGAGCTGCGCGTCGCGCTCGGTGCGCTCGTCTCGGCCGGGCTCTACGGCGCGGCCTGGTGGATCTACAAGCGTCTGGGCGCGCTCGACGGCGCGCTCGCCGCAGCGGGCGCGGGAATCGCCGGCGCGTACGCGACCCTGCTCGCGGCGACGGCGATGTACGACTTCGTGCCCACACCCGTCGCGCTCCTCATCTCCGCGGGGATCGCGGCGGTCGGCATCGCGACCGCGCTCGTCTGGAACGCGCAGATCACGGCCATCCTCGGCCTGGTCGGCGCGATGCTCGGCCCCGAGCTGATCGAGGCCGGCGAGCCGTCGTCGCTCGGCGCCGTCTACGTCGCCATCGTCTTCGCGGCCGCAGCCGTGGTCGCGCTGAGGCGCGGCTGGTTCGAGACGCTTGCGATCGCGGGCGCGATGTGCGCCATCGAGAGCACGATGCTCCTCACCGATCGCGACCCCGGCGAATCGGTCCTCGCGGCGGCGCTGGGAGGAGTGTTCGCGCTCCTCTACCTCGCCGCCGGAGTCGGCGCCCGGCTGCGCCCAACCCCGAAGCCGAAGCTCGACCTCCTGCGCGGCGACGTGCTTCCGGCCGCCTTCTTGGCGCTGAGCGGCGCGACGGCCGTCGGCATCTCTGCGCAGCTCGACTCGTCGTCTGCGCCCGGCGGAAGCATCGCGGTCGTCGCCGCGCTGTGGCTCTCCTACCTCGTCGCCGGAGTCGGATTGCAGGTGCAAAGCGGAAGCACCAAGCTGACGCGGCTTCCGACCGCGCTCCTCCTCTTCAGCGTCTCGTACGCCTTCGTGAGCACGTTCTTCGCCTTCGATGCGGACGCGGTCGGCTGGGCGCTCCTCGTCGTGGCGGCCGTGACCGCGGCGCCGATCCTTCCGCTCCTGGCGCGCAAGGGCCACCGGGACCTCGTCACCGTCCTCTGGGCTGCGGCGCTGGCCGTCCTCGCGAGCGCCATCGGAAATCTGCTCGGCGGCAACGCGCTGGTCTTCGCCTGGGCGGCCCAGGGCGGGCTGCTCGCATGGGTGGCCGTGATCACGCGGGAATGGCGGCTGCAGTTCGCGTCGATGGGCTACCTCGGGCTGGCGCTCAGCTACACGCTCATCAACGAGGCCCGGCCGGAGGATCTCTTCCGCGTCACGGCGTCGCCGGAGAGCGCGATTCCCGCGGTCCTGTTCGTCTCGGCCGGCTTGGCCGCGTTCGCGCTCGCCGCACGGGCGGGGAGCTTCCGCCCGACGGAAGGCGGCCTCGTCGCCACGGCGCTCAGCGGCGCCGGGGTCCTCTACGCGGCCTCGTTCGGGCTGCTCGCGATTCTCGAGTTCTGGAAGGCGGAGGTCGCGATCACCACGATGCTGGCGGTTGTCGGGTTCGCGGTCGTCCTCCCGGCGCTGCTGCGCACCTTCGAGCTCCTGCACCTGGCCGGACTCGCCGTCTACGGGGCGGCCGTCGCCAAGCTCTTCTTCTTCGACCTGCCTCAGTTGAGCACCCGCCACGGCGCGTGGTCGCTGCTCATCGTCGGAGCCTCGGCGCTCGCAATCGGGTACGTGGAAGGACTCTGGGGCGAACGGGTGGCGCCGTTCGTCGACCGCAACGTGCGCCTGACGCTCGCCTCGGCAGCGCTCCTGCCCGCAAGCGCCGCCGGGATGCTCGTCGCCCTCTCGCGCCTGCTCGACGGCTCGACGGCGGACATCAACCACCAGGGCGCCGCTCTGATTGGCCTCGGCGCTCTCTACGCGGCGCTTGCCGCAACCGTCTTCGGGCGGCCCGGACGCCGCGACCTCGCCACACTCCTGTGGGCGCTCGGCGCCGTGCTCGCCGCCATCGGCTTCGCCGCATATCTCCTGGACGGCAGCGCGCTCGTGCTCGCCTGGGCCGTTACCGGCGCCGCGCTCGCGGTTTTGGCGCGGCTCACGCGCGAGGAACGGTTCCTCGTCGGCTCGGTGGCGCTTGTCGCGGCGTCGCTGCTCCTGGCGGTTGCGAACACCCCGCCCGAACAGCTCGTGGACAAGAGCGCCACTCCGGCAACCGGGGTCGCGGGGATCGTGTTCGCCGGACTCGGGCTCGCCGTGCTCACGCTGTGCCTGCCGGACGGCCAATATCGCCGGATAGGCGCCTGGGCCACGGGCGCGGTCGCGCTGTACGCGGGCTCGCTCGCGATCCTCGGCCTGTTCGAATGGCCGGCGGCGAACAATGCGGACGCCGTCGCGGCGGCGTTCCAGCGCGGCCACACGGCGGTCAGCGCGGCCTGGGGGCTCGTCGGGCTGGTGCTGCTCGTCGTCGGCCTGCGGCGTGACCGGCGCGCGCTACGGCTCGGAGGATTGGCGCTCTTCGGCCTCGCGCTCGTGAAGATCTTCGCCTACGACCTCGCGAACCTGAGCTCGCTGGCACGGGCGTTCTCGTTCCTCGTCGTCGGCGCCGTCCTGCTCGTCGCCGCCCTCGTCTACCAGCGGCTGTCGGAGGCTAGTTCGAGAGGTACTGCTCGGCCGGGATGAGCGCCGCGCGCGCCGAATCGGCCGCGTTGACGATCGCCGCGATGTCGTTCGGGCCGAGGTCGTCGTACCGGCGGTACCCGCTCTTCGGCGGCTTCAGCGACTCGACCGTGGTGTAGAGCGTCTCGATCGCGGAGTCGATCTCTGCGGCGAGACTCTCGTCCTCGGCGGCGACCAGCGGCCTCAGGGCGGCCCAGGCGGCCCTCGCGGTCTTCGAGTTGCCCGAGGCGGCCGAGAGGTTCTGGAGCGAGTACTTCTCCTCCTCGGGCGCCATGTTCGTGGCGGCGCGGGCGAGCGCGACGTTCAGGTCGGTCAGGATCCACGCGGGGTCGATCTCGAGCGAGTCGATGCTCTGCTCGATCTGCGCGGCGTCGTCGGCGAGCTGCTGGCCGGTCGCCTCGGTGCCGCCGGTCATGCCCGTGTCGAAGATCGTCTTCTCGATCTGATGGAACCCACGCCAGTCGGCGGCGGGAACGGCGCCCTCGCGGGCGTTCATGTCCGTGTCGAGACCCAGGCGCACCGCGATCGGCTGCAGGCGCTCGTATGCGGCGCGCACCTTCGCGTACGTTTTCACGGCGGTCTCGGGGTCGCCGCGCTTGAGCGCCTCCGCGAACGCAGCCGACCCCGCGGTGAGAGCCGCACCCTGCTTCTTCAGGTAGGCGCGGTACTTCTCGACCGCGACCGCACCGCTCGGGCCGACCGGCTGCGAGGGAACCTCCTCGAGCGTCGTCGCCGGGGGCGGAGGCGGCGCCGGTGTCGAGGTGGTCTCGCCCGTGGGCGTTCCGGCTACCGTCGGCGCGCTGGTCTTGGCCTTGTCGCCGCACGCAGCGAGCCCCAGCAGGAGCAGCACGCAGACGAAAACCGCAGGGACACGCATCGCCATGAAGGTAGCGAAGTGCGTCAGGCGCCGTAGAGAGAACCGAACAGCGCGCCCGCGGAGAGGCCGACGGCAATCACGACGGCGACGATGACGGTGACGACGACGGCGATGACGCCGATCAGGATCGCGGGCGTCGTGTCCGCCTCTCCCACGGCCGCCTCGTGCTCGAGGCGCTCGATTTCCTTCAGCGGATGGGTCACGAGCCGCTTGGCCTCGTGGCCGATCTCCGTGTGGAGCGCGTAGTCCTGGTCGGTTTCGTCGGGCATGGCCCGAGTGTTCCCGTCCCCGAGGGTCGGGAAACGGCTAGAGGAGCGTGTCGCCGACGTACCCGCCCTCGCGGACGCCCGGCGGGCAGGCGAAGACCGCGCTGCCGTTGTGCTTCACGTACTCGTTCAGCGCGTCGATCTCGCCCAGGCGCTGTTGGAGCGGGACGAACTGCGTCAGCGGGTCGCGCTGGAACGCGATGAAGAAGAGGCCTGCGTCGAGCTGGCCCAGGCGCTCGTCCATCCCGTCGGTGAACGAGTAGCCGCGCCGCAGGATGTGGATCCCCGTCTGCGAGGCGCTCGAGCGGCGCACGTGGGCGTCGACCGGGATGATCGGCTCGCCGTCGGAGCCGCGAGCCTCAAGAGGGACCGGGTCGAACTCGTTGCGCTCGCCGATCGGCGCGCCGCTCAGCTTCTCGCGGCCGATCGTGGCCTCCTGGTCGGCGAGCGTCGCGCGGTCCCACACCTCGATCAGCATCCGGATCCTGCGCGCCACGAGGAACGTGCCGCCGCGCATCCACTCCGGATCGTCGTCGGGGGAGACCCAGAGGTGCTCGCGAAGGAGCGCCTCGTCCTCGAGCTTCAGGTTGTTCGTCCCGTCCTTGAAGCCCATCAGGTTGCGCGGCGTCGTCTGCGTCCGGCTCGTGGACGACGTGCGCCCGAAGCCGAGCTGCGACCAGCGCATGACGACCAGGCCGCGGCCGATCCGCGCCAGGTTGCGCACCGCGTGGAACACGACCTGCGGATCGTCGGCGCACGCCTGGACGCAGATGTCCCCGCCCGACTTCTCCGGGATCAGCGCGTCGGTCTCGGGGAACACGGGCAGCTCCCGAAGCGACGCGGGCCGGCGGCTTTCGAGGCCGAGCTTGTCGAAGAAGTCCGGCCCGAAGCCGAACGTCAGCGTGAGCCGCGAAGCGTGCGAGTCGAGCGCCTCGCCCGTGTCCTCGGGCGGCACGTCGGGATTCGCGTTGTCGTCGCCGACGAGGTCGCCCGCGCACATGCGGGCCGACGCCGCCGTCCACGCCTTCATGAGCTCCCGGATCTCGTTCGGATCCTCGGTGCGCAGGTCGAACGCGGCGAAATGGAGCTTCTCCTGCGCCGGCGTCGTGATGCCGGACTGCTGCTCGCCGTAGAACGGGTAGGTCTCGTCGCCGGGCGAGCCGCTCGCGCTCAGGCGCTCGATGCCGATGCCGGTGGCCGCGATGCCCGCGGCGGCGCCTCCTGCGACGAGCAGCGAGCGCCGCGAGAAGCGACGCTCGCTCACTGCCCCGCGACGATGAGCCCGGCCACCTGTGACAGCGGCTCGGCAAGCGCGTCGATCGCCTGGCTGAGCGCGCGCGTGTCGCTCTCCTCCAGGTCGGTGTACAACACGAACCCATCGCCCTCGCGGTAGTCGTCGAGCGCCGTCATGACCGCGGCGAACTCGGTTTCGATCTCGTTCACGAGCTCGTCCTCGTCGGTGAGGAGCGGCTTGACCGCGTCGAACGCGGCCTGTGCTCCCTCGACGTTCGCCTCGAAGTCGACCAGGTCGATGTGGGAGTAGCGCTCCTCCTCGCCCGTGATCTTCGAGGCCGACACCTCGCCCAGCAGCTCGACCGCACCGTTCGCGATCTGCGCAGGCTCGAGCTCGATGTCCGCCGACTTGGTCTGCAGCGCCTTCACGTCGGTCAGGAGCTTGGCCCCGAGATCGTCGGTTCCCTCGGTCGTCCCGTCGATCCAGAGGAGCTTCTCGATCGGATGGAACCCCGTCCATTCATTCGCCGGAACATCACCCTCGCGCGCGTCGATCGCCGGGTCGAGATCGCCGAAGCTCTCGGCGATCGGCTCGATCCGCTCGTACGGGATGCGCGCCGGAACGTAGGCCTCTTTCGCCGCCTCGAGGTCTCCGGTCGCAAGCGCGGCCACGAAGGCCTCGGTCGCGTCGACCTGGAGCTGCGTCTGCTCGGCCACGTAGTCGAGGTAGGTCTGCACGGCCGCCTGGGCCTCCTCGCTCGCGGCCACGGTGCTCGCGCCGCCCTCGACGATGAGCACGCCGCGCTCGGACGTGTCCCCGCCCGGGCAGTAGGTCGTGTACTCGCCCTCGTCGAGCGTGAGCGAGAACTTGCCGGAGAGGCCCGGCGCGATGTTCTCGGCCTCGCCGAGGATCCGGTCGCCGTCGAGGACCTCGAACTCCGTGACGTCGTAGGCGCCGTCGTTCGTGACGTTGAACGTGGTGGGGCCCGCGGCGATGGTCAGCTCGGCCGGCTCGCAGCCGGCGTCGGTGATCTTGACGTCGACGGTCTTGGCGCCGGCGCCACCCTCGTCCTCGCCGCACCCGGCGGCGCCGAGCGCAAGGAGCGCCAGGGCGGCCGCGCCGCCCGCCAGGCGGATGCGGGGGCTCACGACGCGCTCTCGGCGGTCGGAATGCGACGAACGGCTGCGCAGCCGGCTGGACAACCAGCCCTGCGGGGTGAGGACGTAGATCAGCATGGGAATCGCGTAAAGGAGATAGACAACGGTTTCTCCCTGCGTGGGGCGCGGCTGGAGGCCGAGCATCCCGGTCAAGAGTGCGGCGTGAACCGAGCCCGGATCGACGAGCCAGGTGAAGTCGAACGCCTGCTCCATGCCGGAGTTCCACCAGCCGGCCTCGTGCGCGGTGTGCACCGAGGTGGCGAGCAGTCCCGCGGCGATCAGCACGAGGAAGACGCCCGTGATCTTGAAGAACTTCGCGAGGTCCAGATGGACGCCGCCGGTGTAGATCCCGTAGCCGATCACGACCGCGACGGCGATCCCGAGGACGGCGCCGCCGCCCGCGAGGAGCGGGTTCGTGGAGGCGTCGAACGCGGCGAGCAAGAAGACGGCGGTCTCGAAGCCCTCGCGGATGACGGCGAAGAAGGCCATGGCGACGAGCGCGATCCACGAGCCGCTCATGAGCGCGTTCTTCGCGCTCCCCTCGAGGTGCCCGCGCAGGTGCCGCGCGTTGCGCCGCATCCACACGATCATGAACGTGACGAACCCGACGGCGATCAGGCCGACGATCGTCTCGAGCCCCTCCTGCTCCTTGTACGGGAGCTGGCGGGACAGAACCTCCAGTCCGATGCCGACCCCGAGGCAGATCGCGATCGCGAGGGCGACCCCCGCCCACATCCAGCGGAGCGCGTCACCGCGGCCCTGCTTGACGAGAAAGGCGGCGACGATGCCGACGATCAACGCGGCTTCGACGCCCTCCCGCAGGCCGATTACGAAGGTCGGCAACATCTACGAGCGAGTGTAAGGCAAGCCTTACAGCGAACGCAAGCGCGACCTTACTCGGCGCGGCCGTCCTTCATTCGCACGATCCGGTCAGCCCGTGAGGCGATCTTTTCGTCGTGGGTCACGATCACCACCGTCGTGCCGCGTTCGGCCGAGATCGTCCGCAGAAGGGCCACGATCTCGTTGCCCGTCTTCGAGTCGAGATTGCCGGTCGGCTCGTCTGCGAGGAGGAGGGTCGGGTCGTTCGCCAAAGCGCGGGCGATGGCGACGCG
Organism: uncultured Actinomycetes bacterium; assembly: GCA_963760815.1. GTDB lineage: Bacteria > Actinomycetota > Thermoleophilia > Gaiellales > Gaiellaceae > CAVRUF01. Next base: position 546,731 of record CAVXEJ010000004.1, on the reverse strand, counting down.
CTGCTGCTCTCCACCCGAGAGTTGCGCGGGCAGGTGATTCGCACGTGCGGCGAGGCCAACCGACTCGAGCAGCTCGGCAGCGCGCTTGCGACGGGCCCAGGCGCGCATCCGCCGCGGCGCGAGCGCGACCTCGACGTTCTGCGCGGCGGTCAGCGTCGGGATCAGGTTGAACTGCTGGAACACGAACCCGACTGTCTGGAGACGGATCTTTGCCAGCTGTCCGTCTCCCAGGCGGGCGAGGTCGCGGCCCTCGAGGAGAACCTCGCCGCCTGTCGGACGGTCCATCGCGCCGAGCAGCTGGAGAAGCGTGGTCTTGCCGGAGCCGCTCGGGCCCACGATCGCCAGCAGCTCGCCTTGCTCGACGGTGAGGTCGACGTCGCGAACTGCGTGGATCTGCGTGCCGTTGCTTCCGTAGATGCGCGAGACGCCACGGAGTTCGGTGAGCGTGGTCATGGTTTCTCCTTATCCAAGGGTTCGAAGGGCGTCGGCGGGACGGAGGCGTGCTGCGCGGAGCCCGCCGACGGCGCCGGCCAAGAGGCCGCCGGCGACTGCGAGGGCGATCGCCAACAGAATCAGACTCGGGCTGATGGGCGCCGTCAGGTCGACGCTCGACGTGAGCGGCTCGACCGCGCCCTGGCCGAAGCCTCCGCCTCCGCCCGGAGGACCGCCGGGTCCACCGGCGCCGACGAAGGCCGGGCCGCTCTCGGCCGCGGCGACGGAGGCGGTGAGCGACGGCGCGAGGCTCGCGATCGCGTAGGCGGCGGCAACTCCCAGCACAGCGCCGACGACACCGCCGAGAAGCCCCTGGACCAGCGACTCGCCCGCGACCTGCCGCACGACGAGGCGCTGCGACCAGCCGACCGCTTTCAGCGTCCCCAACTCACGTGTCCGCTTGGCAACCGAGGCGAGCGTCAGGAGGATGGCGATCAGCACCGCGCCGACGAGCCCCACGAGCGCAAGCGCCGAGCCGAGCTTCGAGGCGAGATTCTTGGCGTCGACGAGCGATCCGGAGACGTCCTCCGCGAGGTCGGATGCAGTTGTCACCGACGCCCCGTCGACCGTTCCTTCGATCTCGTTCGATACGGTCGTCACCGCGTCGCCGTTCGCCGCGCGGGCGTAGACCGTATTCACGCGGCCCTGCCGGTCGGACATCTTCTGGAGCTTGGAGAGCTTCACGAACACGTCCGAGGAGGAGCCGGAAAGGGACGGGCTCGCGATTCCGATCACGGCGAATTCCTCCGAGCCGAGGTCGATCGTGTCCCCGACCTTGAGGCCCTGGGTCTTCGCGTAGGAGAGGTTGAGGATCGCCTCGTTCGCGGAGCCGGACTCGGAGAAATATTCGCCGTCCTCGACCTGCCCCGACGTGATCGCGCCGATCTCCGGGTAGTGCTGGTCGACGCCCGCAACCGACATGGCGCCGGCGTCAATGTTCGCCTGGAACCCGCCGCCACCGCCGCCAGGCGGGCCGAAGCCCTGGCCGTCCTGCTGGGTCTGCTCGGGAACCGTTCCCTCGAGGTGAATGACGCTCAGCGTCAGTCCGCCGGCGGCCTCCGTCACGTCGTCTAGGCCGCGGATCTCCTTCACCGCGCGCTGCGGGAACGAAAGCTGCGCCATCGACGTGAACCGGTCGACCGAGAACTTGTCGCCCGGCTCCCCGAGATCCTGGAGCCCCAGCGGGCCCGGGCCGCCGTTCTCCTCCTGGAGCTGCTCGCGCTCCTCGTCGGAAAGTCCGCCGATCCCACCCTGGCCCGCGCTCGAGAAGTCGATCGGCCGCGTGACCGACATGTCCGTGCCGACGCCGGTCAGAGGGTCGAGCACCTCTGCCTGCGCACGGTCGAGCCCGGTCGAAAGAGCGCTGACGGCGACGACGAGCCCGACGCCGACGCCGAGGCCGAGCGCGGTGAGAACCGTTCGTCCGCCGCGCCGGCGCAGCTCGCTCAGAAGGTAGGTGACATAGAACACGGGCCGCTCCTTGGGTTGCTCGGGGGGAAGACCGAAGCGAACCAGGCCCGCGTGAGCTAGCCCTAAGACGCGGCTAAGAAGTTCCTAAGAGGCTCAAGCGAACGAGCGTGCCGCCGCCGTCGGCGGGCTCCGCGGTGACGCTGCCGCCGTTCGATTCCGCCACGCGGCGGACGATCGAGAGGCCGAGCCCCGAGCCGGGCATGCCGCGGGCGCCCGGAGCGCGGTAGAAGTTGTCGAAGACGTGCGGGAGATCCTCGTCCGCGATGCCGGGTCCGTGGTCGCGCACCGTCACCTGGCCGTCGCGCACCTCCACCTGGACGGGCTCGCCGTCGGGGCTCCACTTGGCCGCGTTGTCGAGCAGGTTCGAGATCGCCCGCTCGATCTGGCCGGGGACGCCGTGGACGAGCGTCTCCTCGGCGTCGAGCTCGAACGTCACCGCGGGCCGGTTGCGCCGCGCGCGCTCGACCGCCTCGGCGGCGACGAGGTCGAGGCGGACGTCCTCGCCCTCGGGCGCTTCCTGTTCCTCGCGCGCGAGCTCGACGAGCTCGGTGATGAGGACGCTCATCTCCTCGAACTGCTCGACCACGTCGCCGAGCAGGCGCTCACGCTCGTCGGGGGCCATCGACTCGTCGCGCGCGAGCACCTCGATGTTCGTGCGGAGACTCGTGAGCGGCGTGCGCAACTCGTGCGAGGCGTCGGCGACGAACTGGCGCTGCGAGCGGGCGGACTCCTCGAGGGCCGCGAGCATCGTGTTGAAGCTGGCCGCGAGCCGGTTCAGCTCGTCGCGGCCGCGGACGTCGATGCGCTGAGTCAGGTCGCGCGTGCGCGTCACGTCCTCGGTCGCGACGGTGAGCCGGCGCAGCGGCGCGACCGCCGCGCCCGCCACCGCGAGCCCGAGCAGGGCCGCGATGAGGATCCCGCCGAAGGCGACGATGACGAGGATCGTGCGCGTGCGGTCGAGCGTCTCGTCGACCTCGGTGAGCGGCCGTGCGACCTGGATCGCGACGCCGTCGGTGAACGGCGCCGTCAGCACGCGAAGGTGCGTCCCGGCGACGTCCTCGTCCTGGAAGTAGGCGGGCGCTCCGGCGGCGACCTGCTTCGCCTGGTCGCTCACGGGGATCGGAACGCTGTTCTCGTCGCCGCGGAAGGTTTCGCCCTGGGCGCTGACGAGCTGGATGTAGCCGCCGGCCGCGCCGAACTCCGGGTCGGGGATGCGCGGGAAGAACCGGCCCGGCCCCTCGGGAAGCCGCGTCAGCACGTCGGCGCGGGTCGTCAGCGAGTCGTCCACCTGCGAGCGGAGCTCGTTCTTCACGACGGCGTAGGCGATGCCCGAGGCGATGGCGACCGCCAGGGCGACGGCGAGCGCGGCCGCGAGGATGATGCGGGCGCGGAAGCTCACTGCTCGCGCAGCGCGTACCCGACGCCGCGAATGGTCTGGATGAGGCGCGTCTGGCCGCCCGCCTCGGTCTTGCGCCGCAGGTAGCCGACGTACACGTCGAGCGAGTTCGAGCCGAAGCCGAAGTCGTAGCCCCACACGCGCTCGTAGATGACCGAGCGGGTCAGCACCTGGCGCGGGTTGCGCAGGAAGAGCTCGAGTAGCTGGAACTCGGTGCGCGTGAGCTCGATCGCCTCGCCGTCGCGGACGACCTCGCGCGTGCGGGTGTCGAGCTCGAGATCTCCGAACGTGAGCTTCTCGTCCTCCTCGGGAGCGCCTCGGCGCAGCAGCGCCCGCAGCCTGGCGAAGAGCTCGTCGAGCGCGAACGGCTTCACGAGGTAGTCGTCGGCGCCGGCGTCGAGCCCGGCGACGCGGTCGTCCACGGCCCCGCGCGCGGTGAGCATGAGGATCGGAACCTTGTTGCCGCCCGCGCGGACGCGCCGGCAGACCTCGATCCCGTCCGGGGCGGGCATCATCACGTCGAGCACGATCGCGCCCGGCTCGTCGCCGTTGTCGATGCGGTCGAGCGCCTGCTCCCCGTCGGCGGCCAGCTCGACCTCGTAGCCCTCGAGGGCGAGCGCACGCCGAAGCGATTCGCGCACGGCGGGATCGTCGTCTACAACGAGAACCTTGGAGGTCATGGGGCCATTGTGGCTGTCAATGTTGAGAAGACGCTAAGAAACTCCTGCTCTTACGGTCTTCTTACGACTCTCTAAGTATCTTCTTAGACGTCGCTGGTGGCATGGGCTCGTCAGCACCTCCTCGAAAGGAAACTTGAAAATGAGACGCCCCAGCCGCCGCACTCTTACAGCCGTAGTCCTCGTCCTTGCGGCCGCCCTTCTCGGCGGCGGCATCGGCGCAGCGACCGTGCTCGGATTCGACTCCGATTCCGGCGCGACCGCGACCGTGACGACGACCGTCGAGAAGACCTCGACCAAGGCGCCGGTCGCCGACGAGACCACCTCCCTCCCGATTTCCGAGATCGCCAAACTCGCCATTCCGAGCGTCGTCGAGATCACCGTCACCGGCGACCTCGGCGAGAACGCCCAGGGCCAGCCCGCGCAGACCGCGCAGGGTTCCGGCTGGGTCTACGACGACCAGGGCCACGTGATCACGAACCACCACGTCGTCGAGGGCGCGACCTCGGTTCGCGTGATGCTCTCCGACGGCTCCTCCTACCCGGCCACCGTGGTCGGCTCGGACGCCTCGACCGACCTCGCGGTCATCAAGGTCGACGCGCCGGCCGACAAGCTCCCGGTGCTACCGACCGGCGATTCCGACGCGCTCGAGGTCGGAACCGGCGTGGTCGCCATCGGCAGCCCGTTCGGGCTCGAGGGCACGGTCACGCAGGGCATCGTCAGCGCCCTGCACCGCGACATGACCTCGCCGAACGGCTGGTCGATCAACGACTCGATCCAGACGGACGCCGCCATCAACCACGGCAACTCCGGCGGCCCGCTCCTCAACCTCGAGGGCGAGGTCATCGGCGTGAACGCCCAGATCGAGAGCGACGGCGGCGGCAGCGACGGCGTCGGCTTCGCGATCCCCTCGAACACGGTGCGCACGATCGCCGCGCAGCTGATCGAGAGCGGCTCGGTCGAGCACGCCTACCTCGGCGTCCAGCTCCAGGCGATTCCGGCCGACATCGCCGACGAGATCGGCGGCGCCGCAGGTGTGGCCGTGGCCGAGGTTCGCCCCGACACGCCCGCCCAGAAGGCCGGCCTGAAGGCCGCGACGGGCGAGCAGACGGTCGGCGGGATCCCGTATCCCACCGGCGGCGACGTCATCACCGCCGCCGACGGCGAGTCGGTGAACAGCGCGGACGATCTCCAGAAGGCGATCGACGCGAAGAAGCCCGGCGACACGATCGAGCTGACGGTCGTGAACGGCGACCAGACCCGCACGGTCACGGTCACGCTCGGCACGCGTCCGGCTCAGTAGAAGCTTTCTTAGGCGGTTCTTAGGTCACGGTGCTTCTCTTTGGGGAGCACCGTGACCTTTCCTGATCCCTCCAAGCGTGTCATCGCCGTCCTCGGGGCGGTTCTCCTCCTCGGCGCCGGTGGCGCGGCCGTCGCGCAAACGCAGACCGACGACCGCGCCGCCGAGCGCCAGGCGTTCCTCGACGACGTCGCCGAACGGCTGGGCGTCACCTCCGACGAGCTCGAGAAGGCGTTCAAGGACGCCCGGCTCGCGCGGATCGACGCGGCGCTCGCCGACGGGAAGATCACCCAGGAGGAGGCCGACCGGATGAAGGAAGGGATCGAGTCCGGCAAGGGCCCGTTCCTCCTGCCCGGCCCCGGCCCGGCGGCCCCGGCTTCGACGGCCCGCACCACCGCTGGGGCGGCCCCGGCGGCGGGATGTTCCACCACGAGCCGCCGGCGTTCTTCGGCGCAGCCGCCGACTACCTCGGCCTGAGCGACGAGGAGCTTCGCAACGCGCTCATGGAGGGCCAGTCGCTGGCCGACCTGGCGGAGGAGCAGGACAAGTCCGTCGAAGGGCTCGAGCTCGCGATCGTCGACTCGTACTCCAAGCAACTCGACGAGGCCGTCGCCGCCGGACGGATCACCGCGGAGCAGAAGACGGAGATCCTCGACAAGTTCAGCGAGCACGTCCCGGATCTCGTGCAGGGCCTGCGCTTCCACCACGAGTTCCGCGGCGAAAAGCCGGATTCCGACGGCGCCTAGGCTCTAGCGCCGGCCGTCGAGCCGGATCGTCCACGGGTCGACCGAGTCGACCACGAGATGCGTCCCACTCCAGTTGTCGCGCGCGAGGGTGGCGCGGACGGCGTCCTCCGACTCGGCCTCGACCACGTGCGCCACGCGGTGCTCGTCGGAGAGCGGCCCGCCGAGGACGATGAAACCGTCGTCGACGAGCCCGTCCATGAACTCGGCGTGCTCGTCCCAGCCGGACTGCTCCTCGAGCGGCTTCGACGGATCCCACTCGGGCCCGGAGCGGTGCACCATGACGAGGAAGGTCGCCACGCCGCCGTTCTAGCACAGGCGGAAAGCGACCCGTCCGACGCGGCGGTTGTACTTGCCGCGTGGCCGTCCACACGTTCCAGGAGCTCCTCAGCGGCGAGACGCGGGCCGAGGGCGAGCGCCGCACCAGCTACCTCGAGCTCTTCTTCGACCTCGTGTTCGTGTTCGCGATCACGCAGGTCACGGCGCTCATCCTCCACGACCTGAGCGCCGGCGGAATCGCCCGCGGCGCGCTCGTGCTCGGCCTGGTCTGGTGGGCCTGGGGCGGCTTCGCGTGGATGACGAACGCGGTCGACGTCGAGTCGATCGGCGTGCGCGTGCTTTTCCTCGTGTGCGCGCTCGCGAGCTTCTTCGTCGCGCTCGCCGTGCCGCGCGCGTTCGAGACGGACGGGCTCTGGTTCGCCCTCCCCTACCTCGTGCTCCGCGTGCTGCACCTCGGCCTCTACGGCTGGGGGCTGCGCTCGGACCGTGAGCATCAGCACGCGATCGTCCGGCTCGCGCCGTTCTTCCTCGTCGGGCCGCTGATCGTGCTCGCCGGCAGCTTCGTGGAGGACACGAACGTCCGCACCGTGATCTGGGCGATCGGACTCGCGATCGACGCGGGCGGCGCGCTCACCGCATCCGGCTTCAAGGTTTCGGCCTCGCACTTCGCCGAGCGCTACGCGCTGTTCGTGATCATCGCCCTGGGCGAGTCGATCGTCGCGATCGGCGTCGGCGCGGGCTCACTCGAGCACGACTTCACCTTCGCGGCCACCGTGACGATCGCGTTCGCCGGCGTCGCCGCCCTGTGGTGGGCGTACTTCGACATCATCGCGCTCGCCGCCGAGCGCTCCCTGCGGCTGGCCGACGACCTCACGCGGCCCGCGCTCGCGCGCGACGTGTTCTCGTACTTCCACTACCCGGCGATTCTCGGGATCATCCTGTACGCCGTCGCCGCGGAGAAGACGGTCGCGCACCCGGAGGATCCGCTCTCCACGCCTGCCCGCGCCGCACTCGGGCTCGGGTTCGCGTTCTTCCTCCTGTCGGCGACGCTCGGGCGCTATCGCGTGCTCCGCCGGATCGCCTGGGAGCGCGTGATCGGAGGCATCGTCGTGCTCATCGTCGCCTTCGCGGCCAGCGAGGTCGAGGCGATGTGGCTGCTCGGGATCGAGGTCGCGATCCTCGTCGCGGTCGTCACCGCCGAGGCCGCGCGGCTGAGCGAGTTCCGCGCCAGCCTCCACGGGCACTAGAGGGCTTGGCGCAATGCGCCTCGTCGCAGGGGTGCGATGGGCGGTGCGAGGCAAGGACGCAGACTCATGCTCGTGCTGGAAGTACGGGCATGACCGAGGACGCCGCATCGCGCCGTCCAGCGCGGCCCTGCGGCTCAGGCGCATTCCGCCGAGGTCTCCTCCCAAGCCGAACGGGCGGCGAGGCTCCCTATCCGTTTTCGCGGACCGGCCGAGCGGGTATCTCCACAGGGCTATAGTTGCCCAGTTCCCGTCGTCTCCTTGAAGGAGTGACGCTCGAGTGAAGGCACTTTTCCGGCTGCCGAGCGCGGCCGCAGTTCACGACAATCCGTCCGCCGACGAGCTCCAGCAGATGACGGCGCAGATGCCGAACGCCCGCTGGACGAAGTTCGGGAACCTGAACCTCGAGACGCGGGTCGTCTCACGTTCCACCGCCTCGACCTTCGTCATCACCGACGACCCGGATCCGGGCATCCCGCGCACGATCTCCACGGAGGATGCGGCCGAGTGGATCGACCGCCAGGACGCCTACATCGCCGAGCGCGAGATGATCGTGATCGACGGGTACCTGGGCGCGCAGCCCGACCTGCGCATGCCCGTCCGTCTGTTCATGGAGGCCGCGAACGCGAACATCGCCGGGATGCAGCAGCAGCTGCTGTTCCCCGTCGAGGATCCCGAGACCTTCGAGCCCGAGCTCGTCGTCATCTACACGCCGAACCTCGAGGCGCCGGGGATGCCGGACGACCGCCTGATCATCGTCGACCTGGAGCAGGGCGTCACGCGCGTCTTCAACTCCGACTACTTCGGCGAGTCGAAGAAGGGCTTCCTCCGCATGTGGAACCGCCTGGTCTACGAGCGCGGCGGACTGCCGCTGCACGCGGGCTGCAAGATCATCCCGACCGAGCGCGGCGACCGCGTCGGCCTGATCGTCGGTCTGTCCGGGACGGGGAAGACGACCACGACGTTCACGCGCCAGAACGGCTCGCTCCCGGTGCAGGACGACTTCGTGGCCTGGCTCGCCGACGGGCGCGTGTCCGTCACCGAGCACGGCTGCTTCGCGAAGACGTTCAACATCAATCCCGATGACGAACCCGCGATCTACGCCGCGGTCACGCAGCCGAACTCGTACCTCGAGAACGTGTCCCAGACCGGCGACGAGGTCGACTTCTACGACACCTCGTACACGAAGAACGGGCGCGCGACCTTCCCGTTCGAGGTGATCGAGTCGGCAGCGACGCGGCCGATCGACGAGGCGCACTTCCTGCTGATCCTGAACCGCAACGAGAACATCATCCCCGCAGTCGCGAAGCTCGACGGGCCGCAAGCAGCGGCCTTTTTCATGCTCGGAGAGACCACGGGAACAAGTGCCGGCGGCAAGGCCGAGGAGGGCAAGTTCCTCCGCGTGCCGGGCACGAACCCGTTCTTCCCGATGCCGCACGACCTGCAGGGGAACCGCTTCCTCGAGCTCGTCGCCGAGCATCCGCTCGAGGTCTTCCTCATGAACACCGGCTCGGTGGGCGGCAAGGCCGACGACGAGCAGGCGAAGAAGGTGCGGATCAGGCACTCGTCCGCGATCGTCAAGGGCATCGCCGAGGGCACGATCGAGTGGGAGACCGACCCCGACTTCGGCTACCAGGTCGCGTCGTCAGTTCCCGGCATCGGGCCGGAGGATCTGGACGTGCTCCAGCCGCGCCGCCTGTACGAGGCGCAGGGGCGGCTCGACCAGTACGAGGCGATGGTCGCCCGGTTCAAGGCCGAGCGCGTCGAGTTCCTGAGCGACTTCCCGAGCCTGTCGGCCGAGATCGTCGCCGCGGTCGGCTAGCTCCCGGAGGGTTTGCTTATACCCCCTGAGGGTATGATCGGACGGTGGCCTCCGGATCCACCGTCGAACTGACCGTCGAAGGAATGCACTGCGCCGCGTGCGCGGTGACGGTCGAGAAGTCGCTGAACGCGCTCGACGGCGTCGAGGCCTCGGTGAACCTCGCGACCGAGCGGGCGTCCGTCGATCTATCCACCGGAGGTCGACGTCGACGATCTCGTCCGGGCGGTCGAGAGCACCGGCTACGGCGCGCACGTCGCGGTCGCCGACGAGCCCGAGGCGCCCTCCCCGCTTCGGCTGCGCTTGATCGTCGCCGTTGCGCTGACCGCGCCGCTCGTTGCGATCTCGATGGTTCCGGCGTTCCACTTCCCAGGGTGGGAATGGGTCGCGCTCGTGCTCGCGACTCCCGTGGTCTTCTGGTGCGGCGCGGGGTTCCACCGGGCGGCGCTCAGCTCGCTGCGCCGTCGCGCGGCGACCATGGACACGCTCGTCTCGCTCGGGACGCTGGCCGCGTGGTCTTGGTCGGTGGTCGCGCTCGTAGCCGTCGACTCGGCTGACACGTACTTCGAGGTCGCCGGCGTCGTGACGACGCTGATCCTGCTGGGCCGGTACCTGGAGACGCGGGCCAGGCGCCGCTCTGGCGATGCGTTGCGCTCGCTCGCCAGGCTCGGGGCCAAGGAAGCTCGCGTGCTGCGCGACGGCGTCGAGGTCGAGATTCCCGCCGAGGAGCTCGGCATCGGCGACCGGTTCGTCGTGCGTCCCGGCGAGAGGCTCGCCGCGGACGGCGTCGTCGTGGAAGGCGCCTCCGCGCTCGACCAGTCGATGCTGACCGGCGAGCCCGTTCCCGTGGAGGTCGGACCGGGCGCGAAGGTGGCCGGCGGGACGATCAACACCTCGGGGCGGCTCGTCGTGATCGCAACCCGCATCGGCGCGGACACCGCGGTCGCGCAGATCGCGCGGCTCGTGACCGAGGCTCAGGCCGGGAAGGCGCCCGTGCAGCGGCTCGCCGATCGGATCTCCGGCGTGTTCGTCCCCGTGGTCGTGGCGCTCTCGCTGGCGACGCTCGCCGGCTGGCTCGTCGCGACCGGCGATGCGAGCGCGGCGTTCACGGCGGCGGTCGCCGTGCTGATCATCGCGTGCCCGTGCGCACTCGGGCTGGCGACGCCGACCGCGCTGCTCGTCGGCACGGGCCGCGGCGCGCAGCTCGGCATCATCATCCGCGGGCCGGAAATCCTCGAGCGCACGCGCAAGGCCACGACCGTCGTCCTGGACAAGACCGGCACGGTGACCGAAGGGCGCATGAGGCTCGTCGACGTCGTGCCGCTGAACGAGGCCTCCCGGGAGGATGTGCTGCGCCTCGGCGGCGCGGCGGAGGACGCAAGCGAGCATCCGATCGCGCGCGCGATCGCGGACGCGGCCCGCGCGGAGCTCGGCTCGCTCCCCGAGGCGGAGGAGTTCGTGGCCAGCGCCGGGATCGGCGTGACGGCCCAGGTCGAGGGGCGCGAGATCACGGTCGGCCGCCCGGCCTCGCAGCACGAAGGCACCGTCGCCGTCGTCTCGTGGGACGGCGCCGAGCGCGGGCTGCTCGTCGTCTCGGACACGGTGAAGCCGACCAGCGCCGAGGCCGTGGCCGGGCTGCGCGCGCTCGGGCTCGAGCCGATTCTCCTCACCGGCGACGGCGAAGCGGCGGCACGCGCGGTCGCGGAAGAGGTCGGAATCGGTTTGGTGATCGCGGACGTCCTGCCGGACGGGAAGGCGGCGGAGGTGCGACGCCTGCAGGACGAGGGCGAGGTCGTCGCGGTCGTCGGCGACGGCGTGAACGACGCGCCCGCGCTGGCGCAGGCCGACCTCGGACTCGCGCTCGGCACGGGCGCGGACGTCGCCCTCGAGGCGTCCGACCTGACGTTGGTGTCCGGCGACCTGCGCGCGGCAGTGGACGCGATCCGGCTCTCCCGGCGCACGCTCGGCACGATCAAGGGGAACCTCTTCTGGGCGTTCGCCTACAACGTCGCCGCGATCCCGCTCGCCGTCGCCGGCCTGCTGAACCCGATGGTCGCCGCGGGTGCGATGGCGTTCTCGAGCCTCTTCGTGGTTACCAACTCGCTGCGACTGCGCCGGTTCCGCAGCGTCCGAACGGAAGGAGCGACATGACCGAGACCGGCTATTCCGCCGACAAGCAGGCCCTGATCGCACGGCTCCACCGCATCGAAGGCCAGGTGCGCGGCATCGAGCGGATGATCGAGGACGACCGCTACTGCATCGACGTCCTCACCCAGATCTCGGCGGCGACCACGGCGCTCGACTCGGTCGCGCTGAAGGTGCTCGACGGCCATGTGTCGCACTGTGTCGCCGGCGCAATGGCGTCGGGCGACCCCGGCGCAGCGGAGGAGAAGACGAAGGAGCTCCTCGCGGCCGTGCAGCGGTTCGCGAATACGCGCTAGAGCACGCATCCGCGTTCATGCACATGGGGGAAACCCGGCACGCTTTCGTCACAGTTCGTGACAGACACGTACAACTTTTCGAGTTACGCTCAATCGCGTAGGCGGGAGGGACAGGGACACCCGAAGTTAGCCGCGCGCACGTGTGACTAAGCGACGCGCCACGTGTCCCCGGCATGCAGCAGCGACTCGAGATCGCCCGGGCCCTGCTCCTCGACCGCGCCGGTGAGCTGGCTCGCCAGCAGGTCGTCGTATGTCGGCCGCTCGACGGCCCGGAACACGCCGATCGGCAGCGGGCCGGGGACCGGATAGCCGAGCCGGCCCAGCGCGAACGCATGCGTCGGCTGCGCCGCGGCGACGTCGTGCACCATCAGCGCGTCCTCGCCGACCTCGGCGACCTCGACGAGCTCCGCCGCGCCATCTGAACCGAGCCGGACCCCCCGCTCGCCCTCGGCGCCGAAGCGGATCGGTGCGCCGTGCTCCAGGTGAATCCGGTTCTCCTTCACCTCCCGCACGTGATCGAAGGCGCCGTCGTTGTAGACGTTGCAGTTCTGGAGGATCTCCACGAACGCCGTCCCCTTGTGCTTCGACGCCGCGCGCAGCGTCTCCGTCAGATGCGCGCGGTCGGTGTCGATCGAGCGCGCCACGAACGTCGCCTCCGCGCCGAGCGCGACCGAGATCGGGTTCAGCGGCCAGTCGATCGACCCCATCGGCGTCGGCCCGGTCACCTGCCCCACCGGCGACGTCGGCGAGTACTGCCCCTTCGTCAGCCCGTACACCTGGTTGTTGAAGAGCAGGATCCGGATGTTCACGTTGCGCCGCAGCGCGTGCAGCAGGTGGTTGCCGCCGATCGACAGCGCGTCGCCGTCCCCGCTCACGACCCACACGGAGAGATCCGGCCGCGACACCGCCAGGCCGCTCGCGATCGGCGCCGCCCGGCCATGGATCGAGTGCATCCCGTAGGCGTTCAGGTAGTACGGGAACCGCGCCGCGCAGCCGATTCCCGACACGAACACGAGGTTCTCGCGCGGGACGCCGAGCTCCGGCAGGAAGCTCTGCATCGCGGCCAGGATCGCGTAGTCGCCGCAGCCCGGGCACCAGCGGACCTCCTGGTCGGACTTGAAGTCCTTCGCTGTCAGCACCGGCAGGTCTTTCACAGCAGCTCCTCGATCGCCTCGGCGAGCTCGGCTGACGTGAACGGCACGCCGCGCACGCGGTTGTAGCCGTGCGCGTCCACGAGGAACTCCGCCCGGACGAGCTTCACGAGCTGGCCGAGGTTGAGCTCCGGCACGAGCACCCGGTCGTAGGTGCGCAGCACGTCGCCGAGGTTGCGCGGGAACGGGTTCAGGTAGTGCAGGTGCGCCTGCGCGACGGCTCCCCCGCCCTTGCGCACGCGGCGAACGGCGGCGGCGATCGACCCGTACGTGCCGCCCCAGCCGAGCACGAGCAGCCGCGCGCCCTCCTGGTGGTCGACCTCGAGCTCGGGGATGTCGTCCTCGATGCCCGCGATCTTCGCGGCGCGGATGCGAACCATCAGGTCGTGGTTGTCGGGGTCGTACGAGACGTTGCCGGTGCGCTCCTCCTTCTCCAGGCCGCCGACGCGGTGCTCGAGGCCGGCCGTGCCCGGAATGGCCCACTGGCGCGCGAGCTTGTCGTCGCGCACGTACGGGAGGAACTTGTCGCCGTCGTTCGGCTCGGTCGCGAACACGACCGGGATCTCCGGGATCGCCGCCGCGTCCGGGACGAGCCACGGCTCGGAGCCGTTCGCGAGGTAGGCGTCGGAGAGCAGGTACACCGGGGTGCGGTACGTCAGCGAGAGCCGCGCCGCCTCGAGCGCCATGTCGAAGCAGTTCCCCGGCGTCGACGCGGCCAGCACCGGGACCGGCGACTCGGCGTTGCGGCCGAACAGCACCATGAGGAGATCCGCCTGCTCCGGCTTCGTCGGCATCCCCGTCGACGGCCCGGCGCGCTGGATGTCGAGGACGAGCAGCGGCAGCTCGAGCGTCACCGCGAGCCCGACCGCCTCGGCCTTCAGGACGACGCCTGGCCCGCTCGACGTGCACACGCCGAGCGCGCCGCCGAAGCTCGCGCCGAGCGCAGCGCCGACGGCGGCGATCTCGTCCTCGGCCTGGAACGTCCGCACGCCGAAGCGCTTGTAGCGCGCGAGCTCCTCGAGGATCCCCGAGGCCGGCGTGATCGGATACGCGCCGAGGAAGAGCGGCAGCCCTGACTTCTGGCCGGCGGCGACGAGCCCCATCGCGAGCGCCTGGTTCCCGGTCACGTTGCGGTAGGTGCCGGGCGGAAGCGCCGCCGGCTTGACCTCGTACTGGACGGCGAAGCCCTCCGTCGTCTCGCCGAACGCGTACCCGGCGCGGAACGCCTTCACGTTCGCCGCCGCCAACTCAGGCCGCTTGCCGAACTTCTTCTCGAGGAACGCGACCGTGCCCTCGGTCGGGCGGCTGTAGAGCCACGACATGAGCCCGAGCGCGAACATGTTCTTCGAGCGCTCGCCCTCGCGCCGCGTGAGGTCGAACTCCTTGAGCGCCTCGAGCGTGAGCGACGTCAGCGGCACGGGCTGCACCTGGTACTCGGCGAGCGACTCGTCCTCGAGCGGGTTCGCCGCGTAGCCCGGCCTTCTGGAGGTTGCGGTCGTTGAAGGCGTCGGTGTCCACGATCACGGTCGCGCCCTTGGGCAGGTTCCACAGGTTCGTCTTCAGCGCCGCCGGGTTCATGGCCACGAGCACGTCGGGCGCGTCGCCGGGCGTGAGGATGTCGTGGTCGGAGAAGTGGATCTGGAATCCCGAGACGCCGGGCAGCGACCCGGCCGGGGCGCGGATCTCGGCCGGAAAGTCGGGCAGCGTCGAGAGGTCGTTCCCGAAGAGCGCCGTCTCGCTCGCGAAGCGCCCGCCGGTGAGCTGCATCCCGTCTCCCGAGTCGCCCGCGAAGCGAATCACGACCCGTTCCTTCTGCTCGACCGGTTTGGCCACGACTGCGAGGTATAGCGCAGTCGGCGGCGGATGTGGCACCGAGCCGTTCGCAGCGCTACCGTGGATCGCGGAACGGCAAGGGGGAAGTCCGTGCGCCGCGCGATTCTCATCACCGCCGCACTCGTCGCAAGCCTCGCCACCGCCTGCGGCGACGACGATGCGCTTCCCGCAGGGAAGCGACACCGTCAGTCTCGACCCGGCCGACTTCACGACGACGATCGACAACCCCTACCTGCCGCTGGCACCGGGCGACCACTGGGTGTACCGCGAGACCGACGTCGACGGCGCCGACCAGCGCGTCGAGGTCACGGTGACGAGCGACACGAAGACGATCCTCGGGATCGAGGCGGTGGTCGTCCACGACGTCGCGAGCGAGGACGGCGAGGTGATCGAGGACACCTTCGACTGGTACGCGCAGGACTCCGACGGAAACGTCTGGTACCTGGGCGAGGACACGAAGGAGTTCGAACACGGCGAGGTGACGAGCACCGCCGGGTCGTGGGAGGCGGGCGTCGACGGCGCCCAGCCGGGGATCGCCATGCCGGCCGAGCCCGAGCCGGGGCTCACGTACCGGCAGGAGTACTACGCCGGCGAGGCCGAGGACGCCGCCACCGTCCTGAGCGTCGACGAGCTCGTGTCCGCGCCGTACGGCTCGTTCGACCACGCGGTGCTGACCCGTGACTTCACGCCGGTCGAGCCCGACGTAGTCGAGTACAAGCTCTACGCGCGGGGAGTCGGGCTGGTGCTGGCCGTGGCGGTCGCGGGCGGCTCGAGTCGCGAGGAGCTCGTCACCTTCGACCGCGGCTAGGCCCGCTGCACGCCGAGCGTGACCGTGCCCAGGTAGCCCTGGTCGGCCTGGGCGACGTCGACGATCGTCGTGCCGCCGCTCTGCCCGTAGATCTGGTCGTCCGCGTTCAGCTGATCCGGCTGGCCGCGCTCGGCGTACGGCTCCTGCGCGTAGACCGCGGCGCTCGTCTCGTCCTCGAAGAAGAGCTGGCCCGTGTGCACCTCGCTCGTCCCGATGTGGACCTTCACGTGCATGTGGACGGCGCGGCCCATGTACCAGCCGGGATAGATCGTGCCGAACTCAGCCAGCCCGTTCGCATCGGTCATCTGGATGCCGCGCAGGAAGGTGCCCTCGCCGCCCTCGACGCCGGAGTACGCGCCCTCGGCGTCGCAGTGCCAGACGTCCACGGCCGCGTCCTTCAGCGGCTCGCAGCTCGACGCGTCGACGACGTGCACGCGCAGGTCGAGCGGCGCGCCGTCGCGATCCTCGGTGATGTCCGAGCGGACGATGTCGAGGTCGAGGTAGTACGGCCCCTCGGTCAGCTCGGGCATGAGGACGCAGCTCGGCGCGCCTGCCGCGGTGGAGGTTGGGCCCGCTGCGACGGCGGTCGTCGCCTTCGAGCCGCCGCCGCAGCCGGGAATGAACGCGACGATCCCCAGCCCGCCGAGCCAGGCGAGCGCGCCGCGCCGTGAAATCCGATGTCCCTGCTCGTTCATGCCGGACAGTGTTCCCGACGCGATTTAAGAGGCGGGTAAGAGTTCGATCGGCGGGCAGTCCCGAGTCCGGAACGGGCATCCGGATGGAGCAGATGCCCCAGCTGGCGCACCCCTTCGGCCAGCCGCGGCACCGGACGCGAGAGGTACGCGTCACCGTCGACCGCGGCCCCCGCCGACCTGCGCAAGTTCTGTGACAAACCTGCGCCAACTCTGCGCGGATTGATCCCAAGTTGCAGACTGCAACTTGTTCCAGCCCGCATGGAGCCTCGGTTTCCGACTTAGCAACAGACTGCAACTAAGTTTCGGGCCGGTCGGCCGGGTGGCGACGGGCGAGGCGGTCGGTGAGCGGCGCTGCGGTCGCGCCGTGGACGAACACGCTGATCAGCACGGTGGCCAGGACCGCGATGAGGATGGTCGGCTCGCCCGGGATCTCAGGATCGTCGATCACGAGGATCAGCACCAGCAGGAGCGAGGCGAGCCCGCGCGGGCCGAACCAGCCCAGGTACGCGACCGTCGGACGGTCGAGCCCCGTTCCGCGAAGCGCCAGCGCGACCGGGAGCATCCGTAGCACCGTCAGCGCGAGCGCCGCGAACGCGAACGTCTCCCACGTCGCAGCCTCGAGCACGTCGACGGCGACCGACCCGAGCGCAAAGAAGACGAGCAGGCTGAGCAGCTGGCCGATCTGCTCGGAGAACTCGATCGAGTCGCGGGCGCTCTCCCGGGCGACGAAGCCGAGCGCGAGCCCCGCGGTGAACGCGGAGATGAGCCCGCTGCCGCCGATCTCCTCGGCGCTCCACCACGCGATCAGCGCGAGCGCGGCGGCCGCGAGCTGCTGGAACACGCCGCTCATCCAGCCGGCCAAGGTCGCCCGCCTGAGCAGCACGCCGCCGACCCCGCCCACGGCCAGACCGACGAGCAGCCCGTAGCCGATCTTCTCGAATGCGACATTCAGAAAGTGCGCGTCGCCGAACGCCGCGTCGGCAGCCAACGCGGCGAACACCGTGAAGAACGGAACCGCGAGCCCGTCGTTCAAACCGGCCTCGATGTTCAGCGCCTGCCGCAGCCGCAGCGGCAGCTTCGGACTCTGCACCACGACCGCGCCGAGCGCCGCGTCGGTGGGAGAGAGGATCGCGGCCACGAGGAACGCCTCCCAGAACTCGAGCTCGCCGCTGAAGAGGCCGAGCGCCACGAGCCCGCCGAGCACGATCGTGATGGGCAACCCGATCGCGAGCAGCCGTAGCGGCAGGCTCCGGCTGTGGCGGAGCTCCCGGAAGTCGATCTTGGCCGCGTCGGTGAAGAGGAGCAGCACGAGCGCGAGCTCGGCCACATGCCGCGGCGTCTCGGCGAGCTCGCCGTGGCCGGCCTCGCCCGCTGGAAGCAGGTCGGCGCCCACCGCGGTCGCGAGCGCCCCGGCCGCGACGAACGCCATGGGCGCGGTGACCGGCGTTCCGTCGAGCCGTTTCGACACGAGCCCGAACAGCACGACGACGCAGCCGAAGAAGACAAGCCCTTCCACGCCGCGAGTCTGATCGGCGCACCGGCCGGGCGGCAAGTCCGGCCGCCGAGCGGAAGCGACTAAGCTGGGGCCGTGGCCATTCGATACGAAGTCGTGACGTCGAGCCGGATGGGCAAGGAGCGGGTGCACACGTACTCCTCCGACGGCGAGATCGGCGCCGGCGACGTTCTCCGGGTGGCCGGGCGCGACTGGCTCGTCTCGGGGGTCGCCGACGGAGACCCGCCGCGCGCGGTCGCGAGGCCGGCGCGCTACCGGCTCCGGATGCGGCATTCCGACGGCCGCGAGGAGCTCGGCGCCTTCCGCCGCTACCGCCCCGACGCGCCCACGGTCGGCCACGGATTCACGACGATCGAGGCCGGCGCGCCGGTGAGCTGGGCGGTCGCCGAGGAGCTCCTCACGAGCGACGACGAAGGCGAGCCGTACCTCGAGCTCGTCGCCGAGCGCGACTACAGCGAGTTCGACGAGCTGCCCGTGCACGAGCTCGAGCACGCGCAGGAGCCCGACACCTCCGAGGCGGCCGAGGCGCTGGCCCGCGCCGAGGAGGCGGGCCTGGCCGTCGAGCTGGTCGCGCTCGAAGCGGGCGAGGAGGCCGACTGGGCCGGGGCCAAGCGCTACATCGACGCGCTGATCCTCGAGGAGATCGAGGACGACCTGCTCGAGCTGTGCGGCGTGAACCCGAACGCCGACCCGCGGGAAACCTGGCTTGCCACCGTGAAGGAGCGCCTCCAGTCGGATCTCGCGTACTTCCGCGCCGACGTCGAGGGCGACCGGGCCGAGATCCAGATGTGGGAGTTCCGCGACGGCCGCGTGTTCGCGTCGGTCGGCGCGATGGAAGACGAGGCCGACCCGCTGAGCGGCCACGGCTGGATGTGCCGCCTGCTCGACGCGAGCGCCCTGGGCGCCGCGGGCTTCGCGCGCGTCCGCAAGGCCGAGCTCTAACGATCGAAAGTCCCGGAGCGCGGTGGGCGCCGCGCTCCGGGACCTAGCCTTTCGATCTACTGGCCGCCGCCGGCGAGGGCGGGCGGCGCGTCGACGCGCTCGACGACCGAGCCGCCGTGCTCGAGGTGGGGAAGCCACTCGAGCCAGCTCGGCAGGTACCAGTTGCGCTCTCCGAGCAGCTTCATCGAGGCGGGCAGGAGCACCGCGCGGACGATGGTCGCGTCGATCAGGATCGCGACCGCGAGCCCGACTCCGAACTGCTTGAAGATCATCATCCCGAGCGTCGCGAACACGGAGAACACGGCGACCATGACGATCGCTGCGCTCGTGACGACGCCGGCGGTCTGCTTGATGCCCTGCGAGATCGCCTCGTCGGTGGTCGCGCCGCGGTCGTAGAGCTCGCGGATCCGGCTCAGGATGAACACGTGGTAGTCCATCGAGAGGCCGAACAGGATCACGAACAGGAAGATCGGCATGATCGGCGACGACGCCCGCGGTCGACGTGAAGCCGAGGAGATCCTTCCCCCAGCCGTGCTGGAAGACGAGCACCAGCACCCCGTAGGCGGCCGCGACCGACAGCAGGTTGAGCACGATCGCCTTCGTCGCGATGACGAGCGAGCGGAAGGCGAACAGCATGAGCAGGAACGCGAGCAGGAGCACGAACACGAACACGCGCGGGGCGACGGACTTCATGAACTCGGTGAAGTCCCTCGACGACGCCGTGTAGCCCGTGACGCCGTACTCGACGTTCGCGAGCGTGCCGATCGTGGCCGGGACGATGTCGTTGCGCAGCGTCGCGAGCGCGGCGTCCGACGCGGCGTCGGTGCCCTTGCCGTCCACGGGGATGGCGATGTTCACGACGGTGCCGTTGCTGTTCGTGTCGACGATGATCGGCTCGTGCATCGTGCCGCTGGCGAGCGCCTGCTCCTTCAGGTCGGCGATCGCGGCCTCCACCTCGGGGGCGTGCACGTCGGCGGCCTTGAGGACGACGTTCGCGGGTATCTCGGCGCCCGGGAACGCTGCCTGGAGCTTGTTGTAGGTGTTGATCGTGGCGAGCGACTGCGGGTAGGTGTCCACGCCCGGCTCGACCGTGTGCATCGTGAGCGCCGGCGCGGCGATCGCGAGCAGGAGCCCGGCCGACAGCGCCGCGGACAGCACGGGCCGCTTGAGGACGCGGTCGATGATCGCGCCCCAGATCCGCCCCTCTTCTCCGTCGCGGCGCAGGCGGCCGACGAACGGGACGCGCCCGCGGTCGACGTTGTCACCCAGGCGGGAGAGCAGCGCGGGGAGCACGGTGAGCGAGCCGATCATCGCGATGCCGACGACCAGGGCGGTCGCGAGGCCGAACGAGGCGAAGCTCGGATCGCCGGTGAGGAACATGCCGGACATCGCAACCATCACGGTCAGCCCGGAGATGAGCACCGAGCGGCCCGAGGTGGAGGCCGCGGCCTGGAGGGCGGCTTCCTCGGTACGGCCGGCGGCCCGCTCCTCACGCTCGCGCTTGAGATAGAAGAGCGAGTAGTCGACTCCGACCGCGAGTCCGATCAGGAGCACGATCGCGGAGACGGCCTCGTCCATGGGGAGGAAGTGGCTCGGCAGGGCGAGGAAGCCCAGCGTCGCGATGACGGCGGTCAGAGCGAGCAGGAGGGGAATCCCGGCCGCTACGAGCGCGCCGAACGCGATGATCAGGATGATCAGCGTGATCGGCACGGAGATCAGCCCGGCCTTCTTCAGATCGGACATGAAGGACGCCTCGACCTCCTTGTTGGCACTCGCGTCGCCGAACTGGCCGATGAAGAGCTCCGGATGAGCCTTCTGTGCGGCCGCGACCTTGGCGACGACGGGGTCGATCCGGTCAACCGCGGTCTCGGAGTCGCCGCGGATCTGGAAGTCGATGAGGACGGAACGGCCGTCCTCGGAGATCTGGCCGGTGTTGGCCGTGCCGAGCGGCGAGCGGATGTTGATCACCGCGTCGAGCCCGGCGAGCGCGGCGATCGTGCTCTTGATCGCGGCCTCGAACTCGGGATCGGTCGCCGTGAGCGTCTCGCTCTGGATGAGCACGGTCTCGCCGGCGGGCTGCTTGAAGCCGGCCTCGAGGATCTTGTCGGCCCGCTTGGACTCGCCGGCGCCGCCGGCGTTCGGGTCGGCTTCCTGCGTGCCGACGACGCCCATCCCGATGACGACGGCGGCGATGACGAACGCGAGCCAGCCGAAGACCGCGGTCTTCCAGTGGGTCGCGCTCCACCGGCCCATGCGGCCGGCGATGTTCGTGGGTGAATCGGGGCTGAGCGGGTGCCG
Organism: uncultured Actinomycetes bacterium; assembly: GCA_963760815.1. GTDB lineage: Bacteria > Actinomycetota > Thermoleophilia > Gaiellales > Gaiellaceae > CAVRUF01. The sequence continues at coordinate 525,630 of CAVXEJ010000004.1, read as the reverse complement.
GCGCGGCGGACTTCTGCGGCTCGCCCGGCTCGTTCTGCATGACTCGGGTTCTCATCTCTTCTCCTCTTGAATTGGGTACCGGTCCGAGCGTCCCACCGCCCCGTGCCGGGCGTAGTGAGGCGGGCCCCTGGATTCAGGGGTCGGGTTTCTGGCGTCTCGAGGGTCGGAAGACCGCTAGGAGGTGTGGCGAAATACGCCTCCCGACGGGGTGCGCTGGACGGTGCGAGGCAAGGAGGCATGCCGCGTCCGTATCGGGAATACGGTCGCGGCACGGCGACGCCGCATCGCGCCGTCCAGCGCGGCCCGGCGGCTCAGGCTTGTTTCGCCAGACCCGACTAGGAGCGGAGGTAAAACAAGACGGCCAGCACGCGGCGGGAATCGCTGCCGGTGGACGGAAGCCCGAGCTTCGTGAAGATCGTGGAGACGTACTTCTCCACCGCGCGGAGGCTCACGACGAGCCGGTCGGCGATCCCCTGGTTCGAGAGGCCCTCGGCCATGAGCTCGAGCACCTCGCGCTCGCGCGGGGTCAGGTCGCCGAGCGGATCGTCGCTGCGGCGCTTGGCGAGCAGGGTCGAGACGATGATCGGATCGAGCGCCGAGCCGCCCGCGCCGACGCGCCGCACCGCGTCGGTGAACTCGTCCACGTTGCTGACGCGATCCTTGAGCAGGTAGCCGACGCCCTCGGCCGAATCGGCGAGGAGCTTCAGCGCGAGTCCCAGCTCGACGTACTGTGAGAGCACGAGCACGCCGACGTCCGGATGCTCGGCCCGGATCTCGATCGCCGCGCGCATGCCCTCGTCGGTGTGCGTCGGCGGCAGGCGGATGTCCACGATCGCCACGTCCGGCTTGTAGCTCGTCACTTTGAGCCGCAGGTCGTCCGCGTCCGCACAGGTACCGACGACCTCGAAGCCGTTGTCGGCGAGCAGCCGTTCGAGTCCCTCGCGGAGCAGGACGCTGTCTTCGGCGATCACGATGCGCATGGAATCTCCGCCCGCAGCCTAGTGCCGCCTCCGGGCGGGCTCCACACGCGCACGCGCCCGCCGAGCGCCTCGATCCGATCGGCGAGCCCGCGAAGCCCGGTGCCGCGCTCGGTGTCCGCCCCGCCCACGCCGTCGTCTGCGACCTCGATGACGAGCACGTCGCCGGCCCGGGTCACGTCCACCGTGGCCGACTCCGCCTCCGCGTGCTTGCCGATGTTCGCGAGGCTCTCGGACACGAAGTAGAACGCCGCCACCTCGTAGCGCTCCGGCAGCCGCTCGTCGAGCTGCACGTTGAGGTCGACCGGCACCGAGGCCTTGGCGACCAGCGATTCCAGCCCGACCGCGAGCCCGTGACCGCCGACCACGGCCGGGTGGAGCCCGCGGGCCAGGTCGCGGAGTTCCTCGAGCGAGCGCGCCACCTCGCGCCGCGCCTCGTCGAGCTGCGCCTTGCGTCTCGGGATCGTCGGCGAGGTTCTTCTCGAGCATCCCGAGCTGGAGGGAGAGCGCGACGAGCCGCTGCTGCGCGCCGTCGTGGAGGTTGCGCTCGAGCCGTTTTCGCTCCTCCTGACCGGCCGCGAGGACGCGCGCACGCGAGCCGTGGAGCTCGTCGAGCCGGGCGCGGAGCTCGGACTGGAGCCGCGCGTTCTCGAGCGCGATCCCGGCCGCGGCGGTCGCCGAGGCGAGCAGCTCGGGCTCGTCGTCGAGCGCGGAGTCGTGGATCAGGGCCGCGACGCGCTTGCCGTCGTGGTCGATCAGCGTCGCCGTGCGGCCGTCCGCGTTCGCGACCTCGACCGGATGTCCGTCAAGGTCGGCGTAGCTTTCGAAGTCGGGGAGCCAGTAGGCAAGGGCGAGCGACGGGTCGCCGAGCGCCCGGGCCAGCGCACCTTGGAGTGCAGCGGGCGACGGATCCTCGGCCAGCTCGACCACCAGGTCGCCGACCGAGGCGCGCGCCAGCCGCTCCCGCATGAGGCCGATGAGGAAGGCGATCGGCGCGATGCCGATCATCGCGAACACGACCCATACGACTGCTTCGGCCGCGGTCCCGCCAGCGAACGCCCGGACCAGGATCCCGACGGCGATGAGGACGAGCGCGACCACGAACGAGTCGACGAGCAGCTCACGTGATCGGCGTAACGGGCGCCCCGACGCCCTTCTCCGGGCGACGAGGACGGCCATCGCCGCGAGCGCGACCAGGCTCATCCCGATCGCCTGAACCGCCTTGACCGCCCGGGCCGCGTCGGGCTGGTCGACCAGCCCGTAGTGGTCGAACCCTCCGAGCGTCATTTGGACGAGGCCGAGTCCGATCGACGTCGCGTAGCCGGCGATCACGACCCGCTTGCCCCGGGGGTCGAGGCGGCCGGTCGGATACGCGAGAAACACGTGCAGGAAGAGCGCGACCGGAAGCATGCGCAGCACGAGGCCGATCGTGTGCGGAAGCGGCGCGCTCGCCTCGCTCAAGACGGAGAGGAACGGCCCGAACGCGGCGGCGACCATGAGCGGGCCGAGCCGGTTCGCGGGCCGGCGCCACCAGGCGATCAGCCCGCAGGCGAGATAGGCGAGGATGATCCAGCCGACGAGTGCGGCGCGCACCCACGGGGTGCTGTCCTCCTCGTTGCCGGCGACGAGCGCGACGGCGATCGTGGCAGCCGCCACTCCGAGAGCGGCGAGGCCGAGCAGCACGGACAGCCGCGGCGTCGCCGGGGCGTCGTGCGCACTTCTACCCATGTCTGCTCCTTTGCCGGCTCGTGACGGGACGACCCCTGGAGCGACCCTACTTCCTGCTCAGCCGAGCTTGAAGAGCGGCCTAGAGCAGGACCACGAGACCCTTGTAGAGGAACATCGCCCCGAACCCGAGCCCGACGACGATCTCGATCATCCGGCTGTTCGCGAGGATCCATTCGGTCATGCGGGCGAGCAGCGAGCTCGCCTTCTTCGGGACGACCATGTAGATGAGCGCCGGCATGTAGTAGACGCTGAGCGCCGAGACGACCAGCGCGATGGGCGCAGCCGCAGGCGCAGCGATGCCGTAGATCGCAACCTGGACGAGGAGGTCACCGATCGCTCCGCCATCCTGACGCCGTGCAGGGCGCGGCGCGCTCAACAAGAATGGCGGAGACCCCGAACAAGGTGGCAGCCGTGGCCCTGAAGCACCCCAAGCATCCGCACACCCGAAACGAGGAGCTGGCCGTCGCGCCGATCTTCTCGCTCGAGAGCCAAGTCATCCCGAGACACCGCATCCCCGACGGCGAGCTCGCCCCGGACGTCGCCTACCAGATCATCCACGACGACCTGATGCTCGACGGCAACGCGCGCCTCAACCTGGCCACGTTCGTCACCACCTGGATGGAGCCGCAGGCCGAGAAGCTCATGGCCGAGTGCTTCGACAAGAACATGATCGACAAGGACGAGTACCCGCAGACCGCGGATCTCGAGATGCGCTGCGTCAACATCCTCAGCCAGCTCTGGCACGCGCCCGACGCCGAAGAGGCGACCGGCTGCTCCACGACAGGGTCGAGCGAGGCGGCCATGCTCGGCGGACTCGCGCTCAAGCGCCGCTGGCAGAAGGCCCAGGCGGCCGCGGGGAAGCCTGCGGACAAGCCGAACATCGTGATGGGCATCAACGTCCAGATCTGCTGGGAGAAGTTCGCCAACTACTGGGACGTCGAGATGCGCCTCGTCCCGATGGAGGGCGACCGCTTCACCCTCTCGGCCGAGGAGGCCGTGAAGCTCTGCGACGAGAACACGATCGGCGTCGTCGCAATCCTCGGCTCCACGTTCGACGGCTCCTACGAGCCGGTCGAGGAGATCTGCGCCGCGCTCGACGCCTTCCAGGAGGAGACGGGCCTCGACATCCCCGTGCACGTCGACGGAGCGTCGGGCGGCTTCGTCGCGCCGTTCATCGACCCCGACCTGCCCTGGGACTTCCGCCAGCCGCGCGTCGCCTCGATCAACGCGTCCGGCCACAAGTACGGCCTCGTGTATCCCGGCGTCGGCTGGATCGTCTGGCGCGACGCCTCGAAGCTCCCCGACGACCTGATCTTCTGGGTCAACTACCTCGGCGACAACATGCCGACGTTCGCGCTCAACTTCTCGCGCCCCGGCGCGCAGGTCGTGGCGCAGTACTACACGTTCCTCCGCCTGGGCTTCTCGGGGTTCGCCCGCGTTCAGGGCTATGCCCGCGACGTGGCGACCCGCCTGTCCGCGCAGATCGCGGAGCTGGGCCCGTTCGAGCTCCTGACGCAAGGGCGACGAGCTGCCCGGTCTTCGCGTTCAAGGTGAAGGACGAGATCACGAACTTCACGGCCTTCGACGTGTCGGGCGCGCTACGCGAGCGCGGCTGGCAGCTCCCCGCGTACACGTTCCCGGCAAACCGCACCGACCTGGCGGCGCTCCGAGTCGTGGTCAAGCGGGGCTTCAGCCACGACATGGCCGACCTGCTGATCGCGGACTTCAAGCGCCAGCTGCCGAAGCTCGAGAAGCTGCCGGCGCCCGTGGAGAACTCGGAGACCGGGTCGAGCTTCAGTCACTAGCCGGCAGCAGCAGCACCGACCCAACCAGGAAGCAGAGCCCGCCGAGCGACGTGAAGCCGTTCGCCCAGATCAGGTCGAGCTCGCTGCCCGTGGACGGGACGACGTAGCCCGCGACCGCGGCGATGCCGAATGCCACGCAGCCGGCGAAGTTGATCGCGGCGATCCACCAGTCCATCGAGCCGCGCAGGTTGCGCACGACCTGCAGAGCGAGATAGCCGGAGACGAGGAAGCAGATCGAACCGAAGGCGTCCGGCCTCCAGACGAGCCGGTTGTAGTCGTCAGCGTCGAGCGCGACCTGCATCCCGCGGAACGTCGTGACGTTGAAGAAGAGCGTGCCGACGAACTGGATCGCGCTCGCCCACCAGTCCTTGCCCCGGGAGCGGCCGCGGACGGCCAGCTCCGACGTCCGCAGCTGGAGCGCCGCGGCGCTCGTGAAGAAGATCGAGCCGACGAAGAACGTGATCCCGGTGATCCCCGAGCCCACCGCCGCCTCGAACCCGGGCAGCGGCGCGACGAGGAAGCACGTCGACCCGATCGCGAACAGGACTCCCGTCCACCAGACCGCGCGCCGCGGCGCCCACCAGACGCTCACCGCGGCGCGACGGGGACGAACGGATGAAGCTCGTCCTGGCCCTCCTGGACGACGCCGTAGTGCGACTCGGGCACCTCGACCCAGGCTCCAGGCAGGTCGCCCAGCGGCTCCGAGACGATCAGCCGCGTTTCGTCGCTCAGCTCGTGGAACCGCGGGTTGTCCGGATACAGGTCGCGCAGCGTGGAGACGAGCGTGCTGTAGAAGAGCGTGCGCGAGTCGTGCTCACTCGAATACCGGAAGCCCCAGACCTTCTTCCCGTCCGTCGTCGCGACGGTCATCTGGATCGGCTGCTCGACGCCGTGCTTGCGCCCCGTCTCCTCGATGAAGCCGACCGCCTGGGCGACGGCCGCCGGCGGATCGTGCTCGAGCCCGAACGTGAGCGCGAGGTAGAAGAACGTCTCGGTGTCGGTCGAACCCTCGATGTCCGCGAAGAGCGAAGGATCGACGGCGAGCTGGAGGTCCCGCTTCACCGTGTGGAATTCGCGGATCGCGCCGTTGTGCTGCCAAAGCCAGGACCCGTGCCGGAAGGGATGACAGTTCGTCTGCTGAACCGCTGTCCCGGTCGCCGCGCGGATGTGGGCGAAGACGAGCCCCGAGACGGTGTGCGCCGCGATCTGCTTCAGGTTCCGCTCGTTCCAGGCGGGCTCAACGCTGTGGTAGACGGCCGGCGTCTCGCCGACGCCGTACCACCCGACGCCGAAGCCGTCACCGTTCGTGGTGGTCGCGCCCATCGTCGAATGGAGGCTCTGGTCGATCAGCGAGTGACCGGGCTGGAAGAGCAGTTCATCCATCAGGATCGGCGTGCCGGAATAGGCGAGCCATCTACACATCGGCGTTCCTTTCCTATTCGCGCTTCATCATCGCGAGGGCCTCGAGCTCGAAGTCGACGAAGTGGTCTCCGGACACGTCGACGATCGCCTCCTTGATCGTTCCGCCCGTGAAGGCGTGCGGGCTCTCGCCGGGGTAGTCGTCGGTGACCGGCGACGCCGGATCCTTGCCCACGTTCAGCCCCTCGCCGACGAGCGAGAAGTTCCCGGGCTGGGTCATGATCTTCCCCTCGCCGACCTTCTCGTCGTTGACGAAGAGCGAGAGCGTGCCGGTCGTCGGCATTCCGTCACCTTCGCGCTCGAACGCCGCCGAGAGGAGCGCGTCGCCGGTCGGGATCTCCTTCGTGGACTCGACCGTCTGCACCTTCGAGCCGACGAAGTTGTAGACGTACTTCAGCTTCCTGTCCTTCACGTAGAGCGCGTGGCCGCCGAACGCCGAGCCGTGGGAGAAGAGCACGCCCGCCGCGTCCGCCGAATCGACGTCCACGTCCACCGTGATCGAGTAGTTGCGGTTGCGGACGTTCACCGCAGCTGTCTCCGGGACCTCGGCCGCACCCGGGTAGTAGACGTAGCGGTCGCGCGGCGGCGCCACCTGCGGCCTTGTCGGGTCGGAGAGCACCTCGACCGCGGTCTTGTCGAGGAGCGGCAGCCCGTTGTACATGCCGGCCAGGTGGAACCAGTGGTTGATCATCTCCTGGAGCTTCACCGGGTTCTCGGCGGCCAGGTCGTGCATCTCCGTGCGGTCCTTCGTCGGTGTCGTAGAGCTCCCAGCGGTCCTCGTCGAAGTGGCCCCAGCCGGCGATCGTCGGATGGACGCTGACCGCCTTCCAGCCCTTGTGCCAGATGGCCCGCGAGCCGAGCATCGAGAAGAACCCGCTCTCCTTCGGCGTCGGCGCGTCGGCGCTCTCGAAGGTCGACTTGAAGCTGACGCCCTCGAGCGGGATCTGCGGGAAGCCCTTCACGATCTCCGGCAGCTCGATCCCGAGCAGGTCGTACATCGTCGGGACGATGTCGGTGGCGTGCAGGAACTGGTCCCGCAGTTCTCCGCGTCGCCTTGATCCCCTTGGGCCAGGGGATGACCATCGGGTCGGCGACGCCGCCCTCGAAGTTGTAGCGCTTCCACATCTTGAACGGCGTGTTGAAGGCCCACGCCCAGCCGACCGGATAGTGGTTGTACGTCGCCGGGCGAGCCGAGCTCGTCGAGGTACGTCATGTTCTCCTCGATCGTGTCCGGGATCCCGTTGAAGAACTTGTTCTCGTTGACGGAGCCGTTCGGGCCGCCCTCGCCGCTCGCGCCGTTGTCGGAGACGAGCACGACGATCGTGTTCTCGAGCTCGCCGAGCTGCTCGAGGTAGTCGAGCAGCCGCCCGATCTCGTGGTCGGTGTGCGAGAGGAAGCCGGCGTACACCTCGGCCATCCGCGCGAAGAGCTTCTTCTCGTCGTCGGAGAGCGAATCCCAGGGCCGCACGACGTCGAGCGGCGGCCACGGCTTGCCGTCGGGGCTCTGTCTCCTCGACGTACGGGTTGATGTCGGAGAGAACTCGGCGTCCTCGGGGAAGATCCCCAGCTTCTTCTGGTTCGCGAACACCTTCTCGCGGTACGCCTCGTAGCCCATGTCGAACTTGCCCTTGTACTTCTCGATCCACTCCTTGGGCGCGTGGTGCGGGGCGTGCGTGGCGCCCGGGCAGAAGTACATGAAGAACGGCTTGTCGGGAGCGATCACCTTGGCGTCGGTGATGAACTCGATCGCCTTGTCGGTCAGGTCGACGGTCAGGTGGTAGCCGTCCTCCGGGCAGCGACGGCTGCTCGACGGGATGGTTGTCGTAGACGAGGTCGGGATACCACTGGTTCGTCTCGCCGCCGAGGAACCCGTAGTAGCGCTCGAAGCCGCGACCGACGGGCCAGTTGCGCTTCGTCGACGCCATGTTCATCTCGTCCGCGGCGACGAGATGCCACTTGCCGAGCATGTAGGTGTTCCAGCCGCGCTCGCCCAGCACCTCGGCGATGGTCGCGCACTCGAACGGGATGTGCCCGTTCGCGTTCGGGTAGCCGGAGGTCGCCTCGGCGATGCAGGCCATCCCGTTGGTCGTGTGGTTGCGCCCGGTGAGGAGCGAGGAGCGCGTCGGCGAGCACAGCGCGGTCGTGTGCCAGTTCGTGTAGGTCAGGCCGCCCTTTGCAAGCTTGTTGATGTTCGGCGTCTCGATCAGCCCGCCCCACGGCTCCATGGCCGAGAAGCCGATGTCGTCGAGGACGATGTAGAGGACGTTCGGCGCGCCCTCCGGAGCGACCGGCTGGAGATACGGCTCCCAGTCGGGCGTGGAGTCGCGGTCGTCGATGTTGATGATTCCCTGGAACTTGCGTGTCATGGCGATCCTTTCTCAGGAACCGGAGGCGCTCGGCTCGACTACGAGGCCGAGGTCCTTGAGCTCTTGCGGAGTCTTCTCGTGGAGCTTGCGTCCGAGAAGGAGGCGCGGCTGGTGGACGACGACGCCGCTCGGCTCGGAGGCCAGCGGCTCCTCCCAGCCGCGGTAGAGGGCGAGAACGCGGAACGTGAATCCGACGGCGAACGCGAACCCGGCCGCGAGCCAGGAGCCGGCGCCGAACTGGGTCGCGAGGATCCAGATCATGCCTGTGAGGAGCGCGGTGGAGACAAACCATTCGCCCCGGATGAACTGCTTTGGCGGGACGCCGCTCGTGATGTCGATGTAGTAGCGACCGGCGGTCGGTCCAATGACGGCGAGCATCAGGCAGCCGACGACCGGAAGCCCGACCCCGACGCCCTTCTGCGCGCCGACGATCGCGTACCACGGCAGCGAGAACGCTGTCATGAACTGGAAGATGCCTTCGCGGAAGAACTGACCCTTGGCGTAGGCGATGTGGTAGCCGAGGAACCCGAAGCCGAGGCAGAGGAAGATGTAGGCGGGGTTCGTGAGCGCCGACAGGCACCTCGCCGATAAGCACGTCGCGCGTGATCCCGCCCCCGAGGCCGCCGAGCAGGGCCATGAGGATGATGCCGACGATGGTGAACTGCTTGTAGTGGTCGGGGCGTCGAGCGAGCAGCGCGCCGTTCAGCGCGTTCGTCGAAGCCGCGATCAGGTCGATCGTGGTGTAGTCCCCGGTCCAGACGAATCCGCCCCAGTGAATCGTGGTTCCGAGCAACGAGTCGATCATTTCGTGTCCTCCGCGTGGTAGGCGGCGAGCAGCCGCTCCTCCTCCTCGTGCTTCGGAAACATGAAGAAGACGAGCGCGGCGCCGGCGAGGACGGCCACGAGTCCGGCCGTGTAGGCCCAGTCGTCACCCTGGAGGAACGACGACTGCGCGGCCGCGGTGATTTGCTTCGCGTACTGCGGGTACTGCTCGGCGAGCGCCTCGGCGCTCGAGAACGACTTGGTCAGCTCGGCCTGGCTCGACTCGGTGACGTTCTGGCCCGAGGAGGAGATGGCGGCGCCCATCGCCGACGCGTAGCCCGCCGTGAGGAGCGCGCCGAAGATCGAGGTCATGAGCGCGCCGCCGAGGTCGCGCTGGAGATCCGCCGTGCCGGAGGCCATCCCGGCGCGCGTCACCGGAACCGAGCCGGTCAGCGAGTGCGAGGCCGGAGTGCCCGCGAGTCCCACGCCGGCGCCGATGAAGACGTAGGCGATCGCGACCTGCCAGTACGGGCTCCCCTCGTCCCAGAGCAGGAGCATCGAGAGGAACGCGAGGACGAGGAACACGTAGCCGCAAAGGAGCGTGAAGCGGGCGCCGTACGCGCCGACGAGCTTCGCCGAGCGCGGCGCGACGAGCACCATGACGAAGACCGTCGGCAGGATCGCGGCGCCGGCCTCGAGCGTCGAGTAGCCGAGCACGTTCTGGAGGAACTGCTGGCTCACGAACGCCGCGGCCATGAGCGAGCCGAACACGATGATCCCCGCGCACGCGGCCACCCAGAAGACCCGGCGGGCCGCGACGTTCAGGTCGTAGAGCGGGTTCGCGGCGCGCTTCTGCCGGATGTAGAACGCGATCCCGGCGGCAAGCGCGAGCAGGCCGAGCGCGATGGCCGCGATCTCCGCGCTCGGAACGGGCGCGAAGTTGATCGCGAGGATCAGCGCTCCGACGAGGACGACCGACAGGATCCCGCCGAGGTTGTCCACGGGATCGCTCGCCTCGTTCACATGGCTCGGGACGAACATCACCGCCATCACCAGCGCGACGGCGACGAGCGGCAGGGTGACGAGGAACACCGAGCCCCACCAGAACTCCTCGAGCAGCGCGCCGGCGATCAGCGGGCCGAGCGCGGCGATCCCGCCGCCGATCGCCGACCAGAGCGCGATCGACTTCGTGCGGGCCTGTCCGGCCCAGAGCGCAGTGATCAGCGCGAGCGTCGTCGGGTAGGCCATCCCGGCCGAGACTCCACCCAGGACCCGTGCGGCGAAGAGCACGTAGTCGGTTGGTGCGTACGCGGCGAGCAGGCACGCGGGGACGGACAGCACCATCCCGAGCACGAGCAGGAGCTTGCGCCCGTAGCGGTCGCCGACCGCGCCGAGGTAGAGCACCGAGGCGGCGAGTCCGAGCGAGTAGCCGACTGCGATCAGGTTCAGCGCAGTCTGCGACGAGTCGAACGCCTTCCCGATGTCGGGCAGTGCGACGTTCGCGACCGAGAGGTTCAGGTTCGCGACCGCCGCGACCAGGATCAGCGCGATGAGGACGAGCCCTGCGCGCGCAGGGGCTTCCGATGCCTGCCGAGATGCGGCGTGGTCGCTCATGACCGGCGGCCGTGCGCACGGGCCCCAACGGGCCCGCGCGCCGGTCCGCTTCCTAGGCCTCGGACGCTTCGAGTCCGATGGCGACGAGATCCTTCGCGTGGATCCACTCGTCCGCGAGGGCGGTGCCCCCGGCGGCGACGATCGTGTCGCGAAGCGGGATCAGCCAACGGTGCTCGATCAGGGCGATCCCGGCTGCCGTGCCGTTCGGGATGACGTCGGCGAGGTACCAGGCGTCCTCCTCGTCGATCATGTGCCCGTCACCCTCGAGCGCGGCCTCGGCGCCGATCATCGCGCCGGCCTCCATGCCTTCCTCACCGTCCATGCCCACACCGATGAGAGCGCCGATGACGGCGCCGAGCTCGATGCGGTCGTCCTGGGTGAGATCGGTCTTCTGCAGCACGATCACGTTGCCCTCGTCGTCCTTGTGGACGGCCATCAGGTCGATCAGGCGGATGAGATCCGCGTCTCGCAGCCGCTCGAGCTCGGCGAGGATCGATCCGTCGAAGTCCGGATCGTCGAAGCCGAGGACGAGCATCTGCACAGGTCCGATTGACATTTTCGTTCTCCTCTCGCTCGGCTAGGCGAGCAGCTTTGCCTTCTGGACTTCGAACTCGGCGTCGGTGAGGACGCCTGACTCGTGCAGCGCAGCCAGATCCTTCAGCTGCTGGATCTTGTCGTCGGTCATGCCGGCGGCGGGCGGAGCCGCGGCCGGGGGCGGCGGAGCTGCGTAGGCTTCTTGCTGGGCCTGCTCTTCGGCCGCACGGTTGGCCGAGTTCGCGCCGGCCTTGCCGGCCATGTATGCGGTACCGCCGACTACGGCGGCTCGTGCGATGGGTCGTCGTCGTACGAACATCGTGTCTCCCTTCCTAGGAACTGCTGTCGCAGGCGAGGTCGTCGATTGCCTGCTGGCCCGCCTCGCCGATCGTGCTGATTCCGGTCGTGATGGCCTGGATGCTTCCCGGTGACGGGAAGTCTGCGAGCGCCGTCGAGAGCGACTCGGCCGAGGCCTGGAGCTCGCTCACGTCTGCCGAGGTCACGTCCTTCGCCGCGGACGCGACGTCCTTGGCGGAGTCAACCACGTTCCCCACCGCCTCCTCCACGTCGTCGAGCGAGGCCGAGCCGACGTTGAGGTTCTTCACGCTGTCGACCGAGGCGCGGAAGTCATCGAGCGCCGAGCACAGCTCCTCCTCGGGCGTCGCCGAGTCCCCACCGCCACCACAGGCAGTCAGCCCGACCGTCAGCGCGAGCGCGACGGTGATGAGCGCCACTAGTCCGGCGTTTCGCACTCTCCCCACCTCCTGTCTGAAAGTTCGCCGTCTGTGCGCCACGCGGCTCGTTCGCCGTGACGTTCAGACCCGCGTCGGTCGGAGAAGTCTTCCACCGAGGTGAATCTACGGCACGAAGCCCCCGAGCGCCTGGGTGAGACGATAGTCGCAGCTGCCGTGTCGGGATCCTGCGCGCCACCGCGGAGCTACCCGGCACCACGCCGAGCCGACCCAATGAGACGGGTTCGGCGGTACCGATGGCCGACAAACCGGTGACGGCTGGCGTAGGATCGCGCTCCCTGATGAACGTAGGCTGGCGAAGAAAGAAGAGCGGCGCCGGATCGCCCCCCGCGGCCGTGCCGATCTCCGTGCAGCTCGACACGGACGAGCTCGAGCGCCTGTCGGCCGTGTTCTCGGCACCGCGCTGGCTGCGCGACCTTGGCGTCGCAGCCTGGTTCCTGGTCGGCGTCGGCTTCCTGCTCTTCTCGCTCATCTGGCTGCTCGGCGCGACGTCGGAGATCACGATGCCCGTCATCGCGGCGTTCATCGTCGCCTCGGTCTCCTCGCCGATCGTCGCCTGGCTCCACCGCCACCGGGTCCCACGTGCGTTGGGGGCCGTGGTCGTCCTGCTCGGGCTGATCGCGATCGCGATCGCCGTGCTCGTGCTCGTGCTCGGCGGCATCGCGTCGGAGACCGACGGCATCGGCGCATACGCGAGCGAAGCGGCCGACAAGGTTCAGAGCTGGCTCGAGGACGCAGGCGTCGACACCTCGACGGCGTCAAGCGCGAACAGCCAGACGCAGGGTGCCGTGCCGCAGATGCTCGGGACGCTCCTCACCGGCGTCGTCGACGGAATCAAGGGGCTGACGAGTCTCGCGTTCGGATTGTCGTTCGCGGCGCTCTCGCTCTTCTTCCTCCTGAAGGACGGCCCGTACATGCGCGACTGGGTGAACCGCCACGTCGGCCTGCCCCTTCCGGTGGCCCAGACGATCACGCGCGACGTGATCGTCTCGCTTCGGGGCTACTTCGGCGGCGTGACGATCGTCGCGGCATTCAACGCGGTGATCGTCGGCCTCGGCGCGGTCGTCCTCGGCGTCCCGCTCGCGGGGACGATCGCCGTGGTCTCGTTCGTCACCGCTTACGTCCCGTACATCGGCGCGTTCATCGCCGGGGCGTTCGCGGTCATCGTCGCCCTCGGCGCGACCGACCCTCAGACGGCGCTGGCAATGCTGATCATCGTGCTGCTCGCGAACGGACTGCTCCAGAACATCCTCCAGCCGATCGCCTTCGGTGCGACCCTCAACCTGAACCCGCTGGTCGTCCTCATCGTGACGATCGGTGCAGGCTGCCTGTTCGGGATGATCGGGCTCGTGCTGGCCGCTCCGCTCGTGTCGGCCGGCGTGCACATCATCAACGACCTGAACGCGGCGAAGGCAGCCGCCGAAGCGGAGGTCGCGGCCGACACGGCCGAACCCGAGCCGGCGCCGGGCTGATGTCGGGCGCACAGGCAGCGGTCCTTCCGTTCCAGGACCCGTCCCGCAAGAGCCGGCTCGTCAAGGTCGTCACGTGGCTCGTCGGGATCGCAGTGGTCATCGTCGTCCTGCACCTGCTCGGGATCGACGTCATCGCCTGGTTCAGAGAACTGTGGGAGCAGATCAAGGAAGTCCCGGTCGGCTACATCGTCGCGGCGCTCTTCTTCCAGACGATGCAGACGCTTCTCGCCGGCGTCTCCTACTACGGAATCCTCAGCGCCGCCTACCCCGGCCAGGTCAAGCTCGCCCCGATCGTCACCGCCTACGCGGTCGGCGTGGCCATGAACAACTTCCTGCCGGCGAACATCGGCACGTTCGTGACGCTCCTCATGTTCGTGGCGCTCATCCCGGGGTGCACGTTCGCCGGCTCGATCGCCGCCTACCTCGTTCAGAAGATCTTCTTCACGATCGCCGGGACGTTCGTCTATCTCTACCTCTTCCTCTCGGTCCCGGGGTCGTTCGACCTGAGCCTCGGAAACGTCCACAACCACCCCGCGCTCGTCATCGGAATCGTGGTCGGCGTGATCGTCCTGCTGGTCATCCTCGGCCGCATCTTCTGGCGGCAGGTGAAGAAGCTCTGGCTGCAGGCGAAGCAGGGCGGCGCCATCCTCTCGACGCCGAAGCGCTACCTGAGCCGGGTCTTCCTGCCGTCGCTGCTCTCCTGGCTCTGCAAGCTGGCCGTTATCGCGATCTTCCTGGCCGCCTTCGCGATCCCGGTCACCTTCGAGTCCGTCATGTGGGTCACCGGCTCGGGCTCGCTGGCAAACGTCGTCTCGGTGACGCCGGGCGCGGTCGGGATCACGCAGGCGACCAACGCGCTCGCCCTCGACGCCTGCTGCAACGTTCCGCAGGACCAGGCCATTGCCTACTCGACGGCCCAGCAGCTGATCACGACCGCGTGGAACGTCCTCGTCGCGCTCGTCCTCGTCGTCTGCGTCTTCGGCTGGACAGGCGGCAAGGTGCTCGTCGGCGAGTCGTACGTCGGCGCGAAGGACAAGGTCGCCGAGCAGAAGGCCGCGCGGGCCGAGAAGAAGGCCGCGAAGCGCGAGGCCGCGGCCGAGGACGCGCACGGCCTCCGCGACAAGCTGCGGCGCCGCCACGGTGACGAGTCGGACGAATCCGACCCGTCACCGCAGTGAGCGACGCCTCGCCTACTTGCCCTTGCAGAAGGCGATGTGGTCGCTGTCGGTCGCATCGGAGATGAGACCCCAGCCTTCGGTCAGGTTGACCGTCGCCGAGAGCCACAGGATGTAGGCGCACGGCTGGAGGGCGGTGATGTTGAAGAAGTGACCGCCCGGCGGTGATGTGGCCTGCCCGCCCGCGATGGCCGGGCTGATCGGCGCCGGCGGAGGTACCCCCTGGCCCTCCAGCGAGACGCTGACCGAGTCCAGGTACGGGTGGTAGGCCGTGAAGTACGCGTGCAGGTCGTTCTTGAGCTTGTCGCAGCCGGTGGCGCCGGGTGCGAAGAGCTCGCCGATGTCGAGCGAGCAGACGGTCTTCGTCGTGACGTCGCCGCCTGCCCATTCGGTGTGCCGCGTGTAGGTGTAGGCCGTGTTGCTGAACGCGATCTTGTCGAGCTGGTTGGAGCTGACCGGAGCCCCTCCGAGCACCTTGCGCGCCTCGCAGTAGATCCGGTACTTCGGAGCCTCCGACCGCTTGGCCATCGGGACGCTGTCGCCGGCCTTGAGCCCCGGCGCCGGGACACGCAGGTCGAACGCCTCGTTCGTGAACTTCCGGGTGTCGAGCGCGACCATTCCGGCGGCGCTGCGCACGAAGCGGCCGCCGCCCCCGATGACGAAGTTGTTCTCCCGCGGCACCTCGATCCAGCCGCCCGCCTTCACCGGCGTGTTCACCGGTACGACGAGCGGCGGGCCGAACTGCTGCGGGATCGTCGCCGTCGCTCCCGCGTTGTTGACCCAGTAGTCGGACGACCCGAGCGTCCAGAACGCCCCGTTCCAGTACCAGTACTGGAGCTGGCCGATCTTGGTGGGCGCGACCATCGCAGCCACGACGTCCACCGGTGCCGCCGGGCCGGGGAACTTGGCGACGCGGAACCGGTACTCGACCGCGTCGATCGCCGTCCCGTCCGGGAGGATCCCGTCGAGCGGAATCGTGCGTGTGAACGCGTAGCCGCCGGCCGTCGTCGTCCCGTCGGGCTGGAAGTCGCCGTAGATCGGATCGACGTGGTAGGCCCCGACGTGCGTGAAGAGCGGGATCGTGTCGGGCGGCGGGCAGACGATGATGCAGAAGCGCCGGCACCGCAGGTAGCAGAGCCAGTGGCAGAGCTGGAAGCAGAAGCGCACGAGCTCCAGCCGCCTGACGATCTCGGCGAACGCCTTCGGATCGCCCTTGTCGAGCGCCGCTCCCAGCCGGGCAAGCTCGTCCGGCTTCTTGCGGAGAGCCTGCATCACGTGCGCGAACTCGAACGCCTCGTGGACGGGGTTCTCGATCTTCACCAGCGGGAACTCCCGGCAGAACGTCAGACAGACGAGCACGCACCGCCAGCTGCAGAACCACTCGCAGTAGAAGTGGCAGAAGTGGAACAGCCCGGCCTGGTTCACGACCGCGCGGAACTTCTCGGCGTCTCCCGCCTGCGACGCTGCCACGGCGTCGTCGAATCCGTTCTCGAGCAGCAGCCGCAGGGCGTGCCCTGCGGTGAGCAGCTCGGCGGCCAGGCTCGGCCGCTCGACGATGTTCGGTTCGCAGATCCAGCGGCAGACCAGCCGGTAGCGCACCACGCAGACCCAGTGGCAGAAGAAGTGGGTCAGCGGGCCGAGCTCGTACTGCTTGACGATCCGCTGGAACGCCGCCTTGTCGCGCTTCTCGACCGCCGCGGCGAGCTGTGCGACGGCCTTCTCGTCCGAGGTGATTCGAACGATCGCCTCCGCGAGCCGGCGCGGATTCGGCCGGCCTAGCTCCTTGGGCGGCGGACCCGCCAGCTGGAGGCAGAGGAGCACGCACTCCTTGCTTCGCAGCCAGCGACAGACGAGATGGCAGCGCGGAAGCAGCCTCGCTTTCTTCAGCGCAGCCTGGAATGCCTTGGCGTCCGCCTTGCGGAACGCCTCGAAGACCGGCTTGAAGACCCGCTCGTCCTTGCCGAGCGGTCCCATCGCGCCGGCTTCCTCGAGAAGGTCGTTGAGAAACCCCTGCTCGAAGCCCTGGTCAGCCATCGCGGCCCCCCTTGATTCAGTGCGAAATCGCTACGCACGGGATGCCGCAGACAGGGCTGCTATATCACCATGTGCCAGATGTGTCAATCGGCCGGAAGGCCGACCGCTTACCACTTGGAGCGGCGACCCCTGCGGCTCGTGTAGACGACCTTCGGGCGGGCGCTCTGCATCCCGGACTCCTCGAAGCGGTCCTTGTGGCCGAGGCGGCCGGCTGCACGGCTCGTCTCCTCCCGCTGCTCGGGCAGGACGAACGTGATCGCGATGCCGTCCTTGCCCGCGCGGCCGGTGCGGCCGGTGCGGTGGAGGTAGCCCTTGTCCTCCTCGGGCGGGTCGTAGTTCAGGACGTGCTCGACGGACTCGATGTCGAGGCCGCGCGCTGCGACGTCGGTGGCGACGAGGACGGAGACCTGCCGCTTCTCGAACCGCTCGAGCGAACGCTGGCGCGCCGCCTGGGACATGTCGCCGTGCATGGCGACCGCCGAGACGTCGTGGCGCTTGAGCCGTGACGCGAGCCGGTCGGCGCCGCGCTTCGTCCGCACGAACACGAGGGTGAGCCCTTCGGATCCCTTGATGTGGTCGACGAGCGTCTCGAGCTTGTTGTCGGACGTGACCGCGACGAAGCGGTGCTCGATGATGCCGGCCTCGCGCTCGGGCGGCATGTCCGCCTCGAACCGCGACGGGCTCGACGTGTACTGAAGCGCCAGATCGCCGACCTCGCCGTCGAGCGTGGCCGAGAAGAACATCGTCTGGCGGTTCTTCGGCATGCGGCGGACGATCTTGTCCACCTGGGGCTTGAAGCCCATGTCCAGCATCCGGTCGGCCTCGTCGAGGACGAGGATCCGGATCTTGGAGAGGTCGACCGCGCGCCGGTTGGCCAGGTCTTCGAGCCGGCCGGGCGTGGCGACGAGAATCTGCGCCTTCTTGGCGGCGTCGGCCTGGGCGCCGATCGACACGCCGCCGTAGGCGACGCCGACCTTCAGGCCCTTGGCCGCAGCCAACGGACGGAACTCATCGGCGACCTGCTGCGCGAGCTCGCGCGTGGGGACCAGGATCAGCGCGGTCGGGCGCGGATCGCCGGGGACGACGCGCTCGACGATCGGAAGCGCGAAGGCCAGGGTCTTGCCCGAGCCGGTCGGCGACTTCGCGAGAACGTCCAGCCCGGCGAGCGCGTCCGGGAGGACGATGGTCTGAATCTTGAACGGTGCGGTGATCGAGCCGGCTGCAAGCGCGCGGACCACCTGGTCCGAAACGCCAAGCGCGGCAAAGGACTGCTGTGACATTGCTCTACTCCTTCGGTGTCGAGACTTGCCTACCTCGAAAATCCCAAAGGAGGAACGAGAAGCTCATCTCACGGCCGACCCGCTGTCGGCCTGTCTTTCACAAGGTAGCAGCAGGTTCTTCGGCCCGATACTCCCCGGCCTGCGTCACTTGCTCGGAGGCCCGGCTTCCTCTGAGCGCGTCGACGCCACCGGCGACGGCGCGCAAACCCAGGCCGGCACTAGAAAAACGGCGATCCGACGCCTCGACCGTACCGTCCGTGCGGCCGGAGTCTGTGCGGACTTCAACAAGCCGTAACACAGCGTCCACGTCGACTCAATCGCTCCGTACAAGCCCTTGACCACTCACGGATACATCTGTCCGCGAGATGGACAACGACCCCCGCCCCGGTGCCTGACTTGGCCTCCATCGATGTCCACGTTCAGGCAGAGACCGAGCGCCAGCGAGTGACCACCTGGCGCATCGAGCGGCTGCTCGAGGTCGGCTACGACCACGAGTCGGCGCTGCTCATCGGTATCGACACGAGTATCGACCTGCACCTCGCGACTGACCTCCTCAGGCGCGGATGCTCGGTCGAGAACGCGCTGCAGATCCTGTTCTAGCGGCGCGGGCGATGTGGAGCGGCTTCGGCGGCCGCTCCACATCCGAATCTTTCTAGGCTGTGCGGCATGGCCCGCCAGGTCGCTTTGCTCCGCGGGATCAACGTCGGTCCGACGACTGCCGTCGCGATGGCGGATCTGAAGGTGTCGTTCGAGGCGCTAGGGCTCGCCGACGTCGAGACCTACGTGCGCAGCGGCAACGTCGTGTTCAGCGGCAAGGCGACCGAGGCGGCGCTCGAGAAGCGGATCGCCGCCGACTTCGGCCGCTCCTACGACGTGATGCTGCGCACGGCCGCCGACCTGCGGCGGATCGCCAAGGCCTGCCCGTTCCCGACCGAGGACGGCAAGCGCGTCCACGTCATGTTCCTGGACAAGAAGCCGCAGGCGGTCGAGCTCGACCCCGGCCGTTCGCCGGGAGACGAGTTCGCGGTGCAGGGCAGCGAGGTCTACATCTACACCCCGAACGGCTTCGGCCGTTCCAAACTCGCGCCGTCGTGGTTCGAGAAGGGGCTGGGCGTCCGCGGCACGGCGCGCAACTGGAACACCGTGCTGAAGCTCGTCGAGCTGACTAGCTAGCCGACCAGCTCCCGCGCGCGAGCGTGAACTTGTGTCCGGAGCGGTTCGAGCAGGCGAGGCCGGCTTCGCTCGACTTGCACGTGATACCGGCCTTCTTCCACGTTCCGCCGTACGTGAGGGTCGGCGCGTTCATGTCGTAGACCGTGTCGCCCGCGCACTGCGGCTCGGCCGGGCCGCCGGTGGTGATCGTGAGCCCGACCCAGTCGTACGGGCAGCCCTCGGTCGGCTCCGGAACCATGCCGCTGAGGATGTCGCAGCGCAGCGTTCCGCCGTAGAACCCACAGCCGATGTTCTTCGACGGCATCTTGAACACCGGCGTGTCGAGATCCGGGTAGCCGAGCGCGCGGCAGATCTTCACGATCTCCTTGTCGGTCTCGGAGCCGCACGAGATCCCGGTGCCGGAGGTCTCGATCGTCCAGGCCTCGCCGTCCCAGTGGAGGAACACCTGCTCGGTCTCGTAGCAGTACTCGACCCCGGGCTTGCAGACCGACGGGTCGGGAACGGCGAAGACCTGCGCGTAGTCGTTGCGGCAGCGCTGCACCTTCGCCTTGACGACCGTGAGCTTGGGCGCCGCGCCGTCGAACGCCTCCTTCAGCACCGGGAGGAACGCGGCCGACTCGCACGGCGCGCTCGCAGGCTCCGTCGTGGTGGGAGGCGGCGGCGGAGCGGTGGTGGCCGTCGTCGTCGATGCCGCGGTGGTCACAGTCACGGTCGCAGGAGGCGATGCGCCCTTCGAGCCCCCGCACCCGGCGAGGACGAGCCCGATGGCGAGCGCGACGGTGATCAGCCGGAGCATGAGACCAGTATGGACCCTGCGGGGGTTATCCCTTCGCGTTCGTCACGGCCCAGTCGAGCGCGTGGTCGGCGACCGCTTCCCAGCCGTCCTGCGAAACCGTCCCGTGCGAGCGGTCGGGGTACTCCTTCAGCTCGACGACACCGGCCTTGTACTTCTTGAAGTTCGAGCGGGTGACGCCCGCGGGGACGACATGGTCCTTGCCGCCGGCGAGCAGGAGGAGCGGCGCGCGATCGGCTTTCTCGTAGTCGATCTTGAACACCGACTTGGGACTCAGATTCGCGTTGGCGCCCTCCATCAGGACGTGCCCGACGCCGGGGACGGCGAACTTCTCCCACGCCTTCTGCGACTCCTGCTCGGAGAGCAGGTTCCCGAACGTGTACTTGAACTGCTTCGGCGTGAACGGTACGGCCTTCCCGCGGTTCGCCGGGTTCCTGAGGATCGGCCACGCCGACTTGATCGTCGAGAACGGGAGCTTGAGGACGCCCTTGGGCGCCGCCGCGTCGACGCCGACCGCAGCCGCGCCGAGGCCGCGGTTCAGCATCACCTGCGTGAAGAGGCCGCCGAACGAGTGGCCCATGATGATCGGCGGGCGCGAGAGCGCGCGGATCGCCTGCTCGAGGTGGTCGGCGACCTGCGCGGCGGTGAGGCCGGCCAGCGCGGACGGGTCACGGCGAAGATCCTCCGGGGAACGGTCGAAGGCGTCCGACCAGCCGGGCGTGACGACCTCGTGGCCCTTGGCGCGGAAGCGCTCGGCCCAGCCCTCCCAGCTCTTCGGTGTCATCCAGAGACCGTGGATGAGAACGATCGGATGCTTCGCGGATGCGGCGGGCGCTTCAGTCATGGCGGACTCCTCCAGTAGGGTCGCGGCGGTGAAGATCTGGGCCGGAATCGCCGCATCGTTCGCGGCTGCTGCGCTGCTCGGCGTCTTGCACTACGCGGACGCGGGCGCCGTGCTCCAGTTCTTCGTGGGGATCGTAGCCCTAGCGCTGCTCGCCTGGACCGTGGGGGTCGGAACCGAGTCGGTCGGCTCGCGCTTCGGGCCCGCGATGACCGGCGTGCTCCAGTCCACGCTCGGGAACCTGCCCGAGCTCTTCATCGTCATCTTCGCCCTGCGCGCCGGCGAGGTCGTGATCGCGCAAACGTCGATCCTCGGCTCGCTCCTCGCCAACGCGCTGCTCGTTCTCGGGCTCACGATCATGGCCGGCGCCTGGCGCTCGCCCGACGGGGTCATGCGCTTCAGCCACCGGCTGCCGAACGACACGACCATGCTCCTGCTGCTCGTCGTGTTCCTGATCAGCATCCTCAGCGTCTCGCTCACGATCGGAGACAAGGCGAGCGACAACGCGGTGACGATCTCGGCGATCGGCGCGGTCTTCATCCTCCTGCTGTACGGCGCCTGGCTCTTCAACTACCTGCGCGCGGGCGCCGGCCAGGAGCCTGCGCTCGAACACGCGGGCGGGCCACCGCTCCCGTTCAGGACCGGGCTCATCGTGCTCGCCGCCGCCGGCGTCGCGGCTGCGTTCACCTCGGAGTGGTTCGTCGCCGCGATCGACCCGGCCGTCACCGAGCTCGGCATCTCGAAGGCGTTCACGGGACTCGTCATCGTCGCCATCGCGGGGAACGCCGTGGAGAACGTCGTCGGCATCCAGCTCGCCTGGAAGCGCCGGTACGACCTGGCCATCTCGGTGGTCAAGAACTCGGTCGCGCAGATCGCCGCGTTCCTCTACCCCGCGCTCGTCCTCATCTCGCTCCTCTTCACGAACCACCTCACGTTCGCGGCGCCGAACGTCGGGCTCGTGCTCGTCGTCGCGCTCGTCTTCGCCGCCCTCGCGATCTGGCAGATCACCGGCGACGGAGAGGCGGCCGGCTACGAGGGCTTCGCGCTCGTGACGCTCTATCTCGTGCTCGCCACGGTCGTCTGGTTCGAGTAGCTGAATGCGAATCGCCTGAGCCGCACCGAGCGCCCTCGGCGCGTGGATCGGGACTGCGCGGCCTACGCAATGCGTCGCGGCCGCGGCCGCTTCGGTGCGCCCTTTGACAAGCCCTCCCGTGCGTGACTAAATCGCCCATCGGCGAACTGGGAGGCGACATGACGGACGGACCGCGGACAGCAGCACAGACGGCCAGCCAGGACGAGGCCGACCTCGCGAAGTTCGGCTACAAGCAGGAGCTCAAGCGCTCGCTGGGCGTCTTCAGTTCGTTCGCCGTCGCCTTCAGCTACATCTCGCCGTCGACCGGGATCTTCGCGCTCTTCTTCCTCGGTCTCACGACCGTCGGCGGCATCTTCTTCTGGAGCTGGCCGATCGTCGCCGCGGGCCAGCTGATCATCGCCATCGGCTTCGCGGAGCTCTCGAGCCACTACCCGGTCGCCGGCTCGGTGTTCCAGTGGACGAAGTACCTGTCCGGAAAGACGTACTCGTGGTTCGCCGGCTGGATCTACCTCTTCGCCGGGATCATCACGGTCACGTCCGTTTGCGTGACGCTCCCGCTGGCCCTCATCCCTGCGCTCAACAACATGGGCTGGGATCTGGAGAACGACCTCACGAACCAGCGCTACATCGCCGTCGTCACGCTGATCTCGATCACGCTGCTCAACATCTTCGGCGTCAAGCTCGTCGCGATCGTGAACAACACGGGCGTGCTGTTCGAGATCCTCGGGATGGTCGTCTTCGCGTTCATCCTGGCGCTCTTCCACAACCACCAGGGCGTGGGCGTCGTGTTCGACTCGGCCGGAACCGACGTGAACCTCTCCACGTTCCTCGTCGCCATGTTCATGAGCCTCTACGTGATCTACGGGTTCGACACCGCGTCGACGCTGGCGGAGGAGACGAAGGATCCGCGCCGCGAGGCGCCCAGGGCCGTCATCGGCTCGGTGATCGGCGCGTTCATCATCGGCGCGATCTTCCTCTGGGCGCTGCTGATGGCGATCCCCGACATGGGCGTCGCGATCTCCGAGGGCTGGGGTCCGGCGCAGATCATCGACGCGAACTTCTCGAACGCGTTCGCGACCGTCTACCTGCTCGTCGTGGCCGCTGCGATCTTCGTCTGTTGCCTCGCAATCCAGACGTCCACGATCCGCCTGGCGTTCGGCATGTCGCGTGACGAACGCCTGCCGCTCTCCAAGACGCTCAGCAAGGTGAACCCGCGCTGGCACACGCCGGTGGGCGCCTGCATCGCGATCGGCGTGCTCGCCTTCATCCCGATGCTCCAGTACACCGGCGCGGCGATCGTCGCGATCGCGGCGACCGGGATGATCTACCTGAGCTACCTGATGTGTAACTTCGCCGTCCTTCGCGCGCGGATGAAGGGCTGGCCGAAGACCCAGGCGCCGTTCGCGCTCGGCAAGTGGGGCATCCCGATCACGATCGCCGGGATCCTCTACGGCGGCGCGATGCTCATCAACATCGCGTGGCCGCGCGCGGCGACGAATCCGACGCCGAACGAGACGGGCGGCCTGCTCGACTTCGGGATCAACTGGGTGAACGACCGTCCGGTCTTCTGGACGGTCGTCATCACGGTGACGATCGTCGGCGCGATCTATTTCTTCCTGGTCGAGCGGAAGAAGCCGGCGTACCTCACGGCGCCCGAGGGCGAAGTGCTTGCGGCCGAGGCGGAGGCGGCGGTCACTCCGAAGCAGTAGCGGCGCGCACCGCGAGCCAGGCGCCCATGAGGGCGATGGCGCCCATACCGATCGTCCAGACCCACGTGCCGGTGGCCGACCAGTCGACCTTGTCGAGATCCGCGTCCACGATCAGGAGTCCCGCGATGGCAAAGACGCCGAACGTGATCTGCGTCGCGGCGAACGTCCCGAGCTCGTTCCGCGCCGCGTAGCGGCACACGAGAAGCGCGCCGAGGGCGAGCACGAGGAACACGGCGCTGTAGAGCCGCCCGTGGAACGCGTCGATCGGCCACGGCCAAAACGAGGTCGACCAGGTCGGCGCGATCAGCATGAGCAGCCCGTACACGCCCATGACTAGCGCCTCGAGCACCAAGAACCCGCCGAGCAGCCGCGGCGTGTCCTGCGCCAGCGCGGGCGGCGTCCCGCGGAACTTCCACAGGAAGTAGGCCGAGTTCAGCGGCAGGACGATGTAGAGGATCCACCAGCCGGCCGTCGCGAGACGGTCGGTCTCGAAGCGGCCCGTGTCGGTGAGCGACACGAAGAGCACGAGGGTCGTGAAGAGCAGGATCATCGGCGTGACCACCCGGCCGGGCGCCCAGCGGGCGATCACGGCCAGGCTGCCGACCGAGACGAACGAGGCGAGGTAGATGGCCGCGAGGAAGCGCGTGTTGAACGGCGTCAGCTCCCAGGCCCAGACGTCGTGCGTCCAGTCGGGGAAGACGAAGAGCGAGAATCCGACGACCGCGAGGACGAACGCTTCGAGGATCGTGAAGGCCCGAAGCAACGTGGTGATAGGCGGGTTGTCGGCCACTCGGAGGCGATCATCGGGGACGCATCCCCTCGTTGCAAGCGGGCCGAGAGGACATACTTCCGGTATGGACGCCGACCGGGCACGAGAATTGCTGCAGGCCGAGCGCGAGCGAATCGAGCGCGCGCTGACGAGGCTCGGCCGAAACGAGGACGGCGACTCGACCCACGGCACGAACGCCGCGGAGCTCGGCACCGACCTGTTCCAGGACGAGCTCGACCAGGGCCTCTCGGAGGATCTGCGCGAGCAGCTGGCCGCGGTCGACCGGGCCGAGGAGCGCCTCGCGGCCGGCACCTACGGCGTATCGATCGAGAGCGGAGAGCCGATCCCTGACGAGCGACTCGAAATCGTCCCCACCGCCGAGTACACCGTCGACGAAGAGCGCAACCGCGGTCGCTGACCCGGGCACGTTCGTCTACGACGGCGAGTGCTCGTTCTGCGTCGCGTCCGCGCAACGGCTCGACGTTCCTTCGGTTCCACGGCAAGAGCTCGGCCTGACCGAGGCCGACACGCACGCCTCCGCGATGTGGATCGGCGACGGCGG
Source organism: uncultured Actinomycetes bacterium (assembly GCA_963760815.1). Lineage (GTDB taxonomy): Bacteria > Actinomycetota > Thermoleophilia > Gaiellales > Gaiellaceae > CAVRUF01. Next base: position 500,772 of record CAVXEJ010000004.1, on the reverse strand, counting down.
CGCCCGCTCGTACGGGCACGTGGCGATCGCGAACGCGATGAAGGCGTCGGGCGGCTGGCGCGGGATCTGCGGGCGCGTGCTGCTCGTGCCGCCGTTTCGCTGGGGCGCCGCCGCGGTCTACCCGCTCGTCGCGCGCAACCGCCACCGCCTGTGACCCAGGAGAACTTCCTCCGGCGGATGTACCTGGCCTTCAACCGGCGCGACATCGACGCAGTGCTCGCGCAGATGACCGAGGACGTCGACTGGCCGAACGCGTGGGAGGGCGGGCGCCTCACCGGCCACGACGCCGTGCGCGACTACTGGACGCGCCAGTGGGCCGAGATCGATCCGGTCGTGGAGCCCGTCGCCACGGCGAAGCGCCGCGACGGCACCTTCGAGGTGCTCGTCCGCCAGGTCGTGAGCAGCCACGACGGCGCCGTGCTGACCGAGGGCACGGCCCTCCACGTCTACACCTTCGCCGGGAACCTCGTCTCCCGGATGGACGTCGAGGACTCTTAGAGCTTCGCGAGCTGCCGGCCGAGCGCCTCGAGGCTCGCGACGTTGTGGCCGCTCGCGAACACGTCGATGTAGGGCAGCGCCGCGTGCATCCCGCGCGCGAGGGGCTCGTAGGCGGGGTCCTCCTGGAGCGGGTTCAGCCAGATCACCGAGTGCGCGAGCCGTGAGAGCCGCGCCATCTGCTCGGCGAGCACGTCGGGATCGCCGACCTCGAGGCCGTCGGAGCAGATGACGACCACTGCGCCGCGCGCGAGGCCGCCGTGGCCGTACTCGTCGAGGAAGCGCTTGAGCGAGTCGCCGATGCGCGTGCCCCCGTCCCAGTCCACGACCTCGGCCGCGGCGCGGGTCAGGGCCGCGTCGGGGTCCGAGCCCTCGAGCGCGCGCGTGACCCGGGTGAGTCGCGTCCCGAAGCAGAACGCCTCCCAGCGGCGGTCGGTGCGCAGCGCGGCGTGGGCGAACATGACGAGCGCGCGCGAGTACGAGTCCATCGAGCCCGAGACGTCGAGGAGCAGGATCAGCCGCCGCGGCCGGGTGCGCCGGCGGCGCCAGGCGCGGTCGAGCGGCTCCCCGCCGGTGCGGAACGAGCGGCGCAGCGTGCGGCGCAGGTCGGGCATCCCCGACCGGGAGGAAACGCGGCGACGCGTCCGGCGCTTCGGAACGGCGAGGTCGATCTCGGCCATGACCTCCGCCAGCTCCTCGGGCGTGCAGCGCGAGAAGCTCTTCTCCTTCAGCGTCTCGACCAGGCTCGCGAGGCCGACGTCCTGCTCGGCGGGCATCTCGACGCGGATCGAGATCGGCACGCCCTTGGAGGGCGCCGGCGGCCCGAAGAACTCCCCGAACACGGCGTCGTAGACCGGGATCTGCTCGGGCTTGCCGATCACGGTCGAGCGCCCGGCCCAGTAGAGCCCTTCGGGCGGAAGGAGCGCGGCGGCGCGGCAGAACTCGGCCACGCGGTCGGGCCCGACGGGCAGGCCCTGGTCGCGCAGCGCCCGCCCGAAGCGGGTCAGCATGGCGACGGGATCGGAGGCGCCCACGGCTACTCCACGAGCTGCGGCCAGGCCGCGTCCACGCGCGCGAGGTCCTCGCGGTTCTTCACGGCGGCGCCGATCGTCTCGCGCGCGGCGTCGCCGTCCACCGAGGGAGCGCCGAGGAGCTGGAGCGCCTGCGCCCAGTCGATCGCCTCGGCCGCGCCGGGACGCTTCACGAGATCGAGTGTCCGCAGCCGCGCGATCGTCCCGGCCACCGAGCGCGCGAGCGGCTCCTCCACCCCGGGCGCGCGCAGCCGGATGATCTCCGCCTCGCGCTCGACGTCCGGGAACTCGATCCAGTGGTAGAGGCAGCGGCGCTTGAGCGCGTCGTGCAGCTCGCGGGTGCGGTTCGAGGTGATGACGACGACGGGCGGCTCGTCGGCCGCGATCGTCCCCAGCTCGGGCACGGTGACGGAGAAGTCCGAGAGCACCTCGAGGAGGAAGGCCTCGAACTCGTCGTCGGCGCGGTCGAGCTCGTCGACGAGGAGCACGGCGTCTCGCCCCGGCGCGGATCGGCCTTGAGCAGCGGCCGCTCGACGAGGAACTCGGCGCCGTACAGCTCGGAGACGCGCTCGGCGGCGGCCACCTCGCCCTCCTGCAGGGCGCGCGCGTAGAGCAGCTGCCGCGCGTAGTCCCATTCGTAGAGCGCCTGCGACGCGTCGATGCCCTCGTAGCACTGGAGCCGGATCAGCTCGGTCTCGAGGATGCGCGCGAGCGTCTTCGCCGACCTCGGTCTTGCCGACGCCCGCCTCGCCCTCGAGGAGCAGCGGGCGGCGCATGGCGAGCGCGAGATAGATCGCCGTCGCGAGCCCGCGGTCGGGCAGGTACGACTCCGCCCGGAGGGCCTCGCTCGACGTCGGGAACAGATCCGAACCGCACGCGTCGAAGCGTACGGGATGAAGGAACGATTGGAACAAGCGGCGCAGGCGCGGGTATTCTCGCCCCGTCGGGATATTTGCCTGGCAAGGGGTTCCAAGGAGGCGCACGTATGTACCCCGCGAGGTTCGAGTACCACGCTCCGGCGAGCGTCGAGGAGGCGCTCTCGATCCTCGAGCGCTACGGCGACGAGGCGAAGGTGATCGCCGGCGGCCAGAGCCTCATCCCGCTGATGAAGCTGCGCTTCGCCTCGCCGAGCGCGCTCGTCGACATCAACCGCATCGAGGGCCTCGACACGATCGAGGAGAAGGACGGCTTCCTGTCCATCGGCGCCCTCGTGCGCCACAAGGCCTGCGAGCACTCCGAGCTCCTCAAGGGCCGCTACGGCGTCCTCGGCGACGCGGCGCCGTAGATCTCCGACCCGATCGTCCGCAACCGCGGCACGGTCGTCGGCTCGCTCGTGCACGCCGACCCGCAGGGCGACTGGGGCTCGGCGCTCCTCGCCGCCGGCGCCCAGCTCGAGGTCGTCGGCTCGGGCGGCACGCGCACGATCCCGCTCGACGAGCTCTTCGTCGGGCCGTTCACGACGAGCATCTCCGCCGACCGAGATCGCGACGGCCGTCCAGGTCCCCGACCCCGGCGCGCGGGCCGGCGGGACGTACCTGAAGCTCGAGCGCAAGGTCGGCGACTTCGCCACCGTCGGCGTCGCCGTCCACGTCTCGCTTTCCAACGGCACGATCGGGCGCGCGGGCATCGCGCTCACCGGCGTCGGGCCGAGCAACCTGCGGGCGACCGCGGCCGAGGAAGCGCTGGCCGGCGCGGAGCCGAACGACGAGACGATCACGAAGGCGGCCGCGCTGGCCGCCGAGGCGGCGCAGCCGCGCAGCGACCATCGCGGCAGCGTCGACTACAAGCGAAGCGTCGTCCGCGTCTTCACGGAGCGAGGGCTCCGCAAGGCGATCGCGACGGCCCAGGCGTAGGGAGGGAGGAACGATGGCTGCTACCGAGACGGGTGTCTACACCACCCAGCTCACCGTGACGGTCAACGGCGCCTCGCGCTCGCAGGAGGTCGAGAAGCGCCTCCTGCTCGTCCACTTCCTGCGCGAGACGCTCGGCCTGACCGGCACGCACATCGGCTGCGACACGACCAACTGCGGCGCCTGCACGGTGCTCGTGGACGGCGTCCCCGTGAAGTCGTGCACGATGTTCGCCGTCCAGACCGAAGGCACCGAGATCACGACCGTCGAGGGCCTCGCGCCTCGCCGGCGGGCTCGACCCGATGCAGGAGGGCTTCCACGAGGAGCACGGCCTCCAGTGCGGCTTCTGCACGCCGGGGATGATGCTCACCGCCACGGCCTTCCTCGCCGAGAACCCGGATCCGACCGAGAGCGAGATCCGCTGGGCGATCTCGCGGCCACATCTGCCGCTGCACCGGCTACCAGAACATCGTCAAGGCGGTCCAGTACGCGGCCGCGAAGATGCGGGAAGGGAGCTAGCGATGGCCGCCACCGAAGATCAGGTCATCCGCGGCGTCGGCCACTCCGTCAAGCGCCTCGAAGACGCGCGCTTCATCCGCGGCAAGGGCAACGTACTTCGACGACATCGTGCTCCCGCAGATGCTCCACCTGGAGTTCCTGCGCAGCCCGTACGCGCACGCGCGCATCAACTCGATCGACACCTCGCGCGCCGAGGCGGTCGAGGGCGTCGTCGCCGTCGTCACCGGCGAGCTGCTCGCCCAGCACAACCTCGCCTGGATGCCGACGCTCTCGGGCGACACGCAGGCCGTGCTCGCCACCGACAAGGTGCGCTTCCAGGGCCAGGAGGTCGCGGCCGTCATCGCCGAGTCCGCCTACATCGCCAAGGACGCGTGCGAGCTGATCGACGTCGACTACGAGCCGCTCCAGGCGATCACCTCGCCGCAGCAGGCGCTCGAAGAGGGCGCGGTCGTCATCCGCGACGAGAAGGAAGGCCAGGACGACAACCACATCTACCACTGGGAGGCCGGCGACAAGGACGCGACCGAGGCCGCGTTCGCCGACGCCGACAAGGTGGTCTCGCTCGACACCTTCTACCCGCGCTGCCACCCGGCGCCGCTCGAGTGCTGCGGCTGCGTCGCGGACGTCAACCCGGCGACCGGGAAGGCGACGATCTACATGACGTCGCAGGCCCCGCACGCCCACCGCACGCTGTTCGCGATCGTGGCCGGCATCCCCGAGCACAAGATCCGGATCATCTCGCCCGACCTCGGCGGCGGCTTCGGCAACAAGGTGCCGATCTACCCCGGCTACGTCGTCGCCACGGCCGCGTCGCTCCTCATCGGGCGGCCGGTGAAGTGGGTCGAGGACCGCACGGGGAACCTGATCTCGACCGGCTTCGCCCGCGACTACCACATGCACGGCGAGCTGGCGCTCAAGGACGACAAGATCATCGGCCTGCGCGTGAAGATGCTCTCCGACAACGGCGCGTTCTTCTCGGACGCGCAGCCGACGACGTGCAAGGCCGGGCTCTTCCACATCGTCACCGGCTCCTACGACATCCCGGCGGCGCACGTGGAGACCGACGGCGCGTACACGAACAAGGCGCCGGGCGGCGTCGCGTACCGCTGCTCGTTCCGCGTCACCGAGGCCTCGTACCTGATCGAGCGCCTCGTGCAGACGGCCGCGTACGAGATCGGGGTCGACCCGGTCGACTTCCGCAGGACGAACTTCATCCAGCCGGAGCAGTTCCCGTACAAGTCGGCGACCGGGTTCGAGTACGACTCGGGCGACTACGAGGCCGCGATGGACCTGGCGCTCGAGAAGCTCGGCTACGAGGACCTGCGCCGGAGCAGGAGGAGGCCCGCGAGGAGGGCCGGCTGATCGGCATCGGCGTCGCCTCGTTCACCGAGGTCGTCGGCGCCGGCACAGGGCGGACTACGAGATCGCCGGCCTGCGCATGAACGACGGCGCCGAGCTGCGCATCCATCCGACCGGCAAGGCCGTCCTCAAGCTGAGCGTCAAGTCGCAGGGCCAGGGCCACGAGACGACGTTCGCGCAGATCGTCGCCGAGGAGCTCGGGCTCCAGCCCGAGGACATCGAGGTGCAGGAGGGCGACACGGACCACACGCCGTACGGCCTCGGCACCTACGCGAGCCGCTCCACCCCGGTCTCCGGCGCCGCGACCGCCATGGTCTCCCGCCGCGTCCGGGCGAAGGCGCAGAAGATCGCCGCGCACCTGCTGGAGGCGTCCGAGGACGACCTCGAGTGGACACAGGGCAAGTTCGTCGTCAAGGGCGCGCCCGAGAAGTCCACGTCCATCCAGGACATCGCCTTCGCGGCCTACACCGAACATCCCGGACGGGCTGGAGGACGGGCTCGAGGGCGTCTACTACTACGACCCGCCGAACATGACCTACCCGTTCGGCACCTACGCCGTCGTGGTCGAGGTCGACCGCGGCACCGGCGCCTGGAAGGTGACGAAGCTGCGTGGCCGTGGACGACTGCGGCGTCCGGATCAACCCGATGATCGTCGAGGGCCAGATCATGGGCGGCCTCACCGAGGGCTTCGCGATCGCCGCGATGCAGCTGATCGACTTCGACGAGGACGGCAACTGCATCGGCGCCGACATCATGGACTACCTGATCCCGACGGCCTGGGAGACGCCGGCGTTCGAGCTGGGCGAGACGGTCACGCCGTCGCCGCACCATCCGATCGGCGCCAAGGGCGTCGGCGAGTCGGCGACGGTCGGCGCGCCCGCGGCGTTCGTGAACGCCGTCGTCGACGCGCTCGCGCACGCAGGCGATCCGCAACCTCGAGATGCCGGTCACCTCCGAGAAGGTCTGGGCGGCGCTCCAGGAGGCCGGCCTGGCCGAGTGAACCCGGCGGACGTCATCATCGAGGCGGGAAAGCTCGCGCAGGCGGGACAGCCGTACGCGCTCGCGACCGTCGTCGAGGTCCAGCGTCCGGCGTCGGCCAAGCAGGGCGACCGCGCGATCGTCACGCCCGACGGGCGGCTCACCGGCTGGATCGGCGGCGCGTGCTCGGAGCCGACGGTCATCCGCGAGTCGCTCCGCGCGCTCGCGGACGGGCAGTCGCGGCTCGCCCGCATGGAGGGCGGATGCGCCTCGGAAGGAGTCGTCGAAGTGCTGATCGAGCCGATGCTGCCCGCGCCGCTCCTGGCGATGCTCGGCGACGGCCCCGCGGCGCGCACGCTCGGCGAGCTGGCGCGCACGATCGGCTGGCGGGTGCAGGACGACGGAGTCGAGGGCGCCGACGCGATCGTGGTCGCGACGATGGGCCACGGCGACGAGGAGCTCCTGGCCGAGGCGCTCGGCTCCGGGGCCGACTACATCGGGCTCGTGGCGAGCGCCAAGCGCGCCGCCACCGTGCTCGCGGGGCTCCGCGCAGCCGGGCACGACGAGGAGTCCGTCCTCCGCGTCCGCGCGCCGGCGGGGCTCGACCTCGGGCCGTCGTCCCAGGAGGAGATCGCCGTCGCGATCCTCGCCGAGCTCGTCGCCTGGAAGCACCTGCGGGCCGGAACGCGCCGAGGCGCCCCAGGAGGGAATCGACCCGGTCTGCGGCATGACCGTCGCGGTCGAAGGGGCCGCCGCGGTGATCGAGCACGAGGGGGTGACCGTCGTCTTCTGCTCGGCGCACTGCCGGGCACAGTTCGAGGCCGAGCCCGAGCGCTTCAGCCTGAGGGCGCCGTGAGGGACATCCTCCCCACGCTCGAGCGCTGGGCCGCCGACGGGACGCCGGTCGCGATCGCAACGGTCGTCGAGACCGAGCGCTCCGCGCCGAGGGAGCCGGGGGCCGCGCTGGCCGTGTCCGAGTCGGGCGACGTCGCCGGATCGGTCACCGGCGGCTGCGTCGAGCCCGCCGTCTACGCGCGAGGCCCGCGAGGTGCTCGCGGGCGGCGAGCCGCGGCTCAAGACCTACGGCATCGCCGACGAGGAGGCCTTCGAGGTCGGGCTCCCGTGCGGCGGCACCGTCCACATCTTCGTCGACCGGCTCGACCCCGAGCTCGTCGCGCCGATCGCCGACGCGGTGCGCGAGGAGCGGCCGGTCGCGCTCGAGATGCGGATCGACGGCGAGGACATCGGCGCCAAGCGCCTCGATCGGCCTCGACGACACCGGGCCGGGCGGCGAGCTGCTCGCGCGCGGCCGAACCGGGATCTTCGACACGCGCGAAGGGCGGATCTTCGTCTCGTCGTTCGCGCCGCGGCCGAACATGTACGTCTTCGGCGCCGTCGACCACGCCGCCGCGGTCGCCTCGATCGGGCGCTTCCTCGGCTACCGCGTCACCGTCTGCGACGCCCGCGCGAAGTTCGTCACGCGCGGAGCGCTTCCCCGACGTGGACGAGCTCGTCGTCGAATGGCCCGACAAGTTCCTCGCGGACGCGCACGTGGACGAGCGCACGGCGATCTGCGTCCTCACCCACGACCACAAGTTCGACGTCCCGGCGCTCAAGGCCGCGCTGGAGACGACGGCCGGCTACATCGGCGCGATGGGCGCCCGCCGCACGAACGAGGACCGGGCCGAGCGGCTGCGCGCCGAGGGCGTCACCGACGAGGAGCTCGCCCGCATCCACGCGCCCATCGGCCTGAAGATCGGCTCCCGCACGCCGGAGGAGGTGGCCGTCGCGATCGCCGCCGAGATCGTCCAGGTCATGCGATCGCCCAAACCCAAACCGCAGGAGGCCCTCACGCCGTGAAGCTCGAGAACTCATTCGAGGTCGATGCGCCGCCCGAGAAGGTGTGGGCGCTCCTCATGGACGTCCCGCGGATCATCCCGTGCATGCCGGGCGCGAAGCTCGACGAGACGGTCAGCGACTCGAACTGGAAGGCGACCATGCAGGTGAAGCTCGGCCCGATCGGGCTCACGTTCGCGACCGACTGCAAGCGCACGAACGTCGACGAGGCCGCCCGCAGCGTCACGCTCACGCGCCAACGCGCGCGAAACGAGGAACCGCGGCCGGGCGAACGCGACCATCCTGTCGTCCCTCGACCCCGGAGAACGGCGGCACGCGGATCGACATCGTCACCGACCTCAGCCTCGCCGGGACGCTCGCCCAGTACGGCCGCGGGATGATCGAGGACATCTCGTCGCAGATGGTCACGAGCTTCGCGCAGTGCCTCCAGGCGCAGCTCGGGGATTCCACGGAGGAGGCCGAGGCCGCGGTCGCCGCCCAGGCGAAGCCGATCTCGGGCCTCTCGCTCTTCTTCGGCAGCATCGGCCGCAAGATCCGCGGCCTCTTCGGAAGGAGCTCGAAATGACGCAGATCGCAGTGACGGTGAACGGAGAACGCCACGAAAGCGAGGTCGAGCCGAGACAGCTCCTCGTCTTCTACCTCCGCGAGCAGCTCGGCCTCACCGGCACGGTGGTCGGCTGCGACACGTCCTCGTGCGGCGCCTGCACGGTGCTCGTCGGCGGCGAGTCGGTGAAGTCGTGCACGATGCTCGCCGTCCAGGCCGACGGCGCCGAGGTGACGACGATCGAGGGGCTCGCGCCGAACGGCGGCGGCCTCCATCCCGTGCAGCAGGCCTTCCACGAGGCGCACGGGCTCCAGTGCGGCTACTGCACGCCGGGCATGGTGCTCGCGACCGTCAGCCTGCTCGCCGAGAACCCGAGCCCGTCCGACGAGGAGATCCGGCATGCGCTCGAGGGCAACCTCTGCCGCTGCACCGGCTACGTGAACATCGTCAAGGCCGTGAAGTCCGCGGCCGCGGCCTGAGGAGGCGGACATGGCTGCCACCGAAACCGAGACCTACATCGGGAAGCCGGTCGCCCGCAAGGAAGACCAGGCGCTGCTCACCGGGCAGTCCCGTTTCATCGACGACCTCACCATGCCGGGGATGGTCTGGGCGTCGATCGTGCGCAGCCCGTTTGCGCACGCGACGATCAAGAGCGTCGACGTGTCCAAGGCCGCGCGAGGCCGAGGGCGTCGTCGCGGCGTTCACCGGCGCCGACCTCGCTCGAGGACTGGGCCGCGACGCTCCCCTGCGTGCTGGCTCGTCACCGAGGACACGAAGCAGCCGAACCACTGGCCGCTCGCGACCGACAAGGCGCGCTACCAGGGCGACGGCGTCGCCGTCGTCATCGCCGAGTCCCGCGCGCTCGCCAAGGACGCGGCCGAGCTCGTCGAGGTCGAGTACGAGCCGCTCCCGGCGGTGATCGACCCCGAGGAGGCGCTCGCCGACGGCGCGCCGATCCTCCACGAGGAGTTCGGCACGAACCACTGCTTCACGTGGAAGCTCGAGGCCGGCGGCGTCGACGAGATCTTCGAGAGCGCGCCGGTGACCGTGAAGGAGCGCTTCCGCCAGCAGCGGCTGATCCCGAACGCGATCGAGCCGCGCGGCGTGATCGCGCAGTACGTCCCGGCCTCCGACGAGTACACGCTCTGGTCGGCGACGCAGATCCCGCACATCCTCCGCTTCTGGCTCGCCGTGGTGCTCGGCGTCCCGGAGAGCCGGCTGCGCGTCGTCGCCCCGGACGTCGGCGGCGGCTTCGGCTCGAAGCTGAACGTCTACGCCGAGGAGGCGCTCGCGCTCGTCCTCGCCCGGCGGCTCGGCCGTCCGGTCAAGTGGACGGAGGAGCGCTCCGAGGGCTACCTGGCCACGATCCACGGCCGCGACCAGTGGCAGCAGATGGAGTTCGCCGCCGACGAGGACGGGAAGATCCTCGCCGTCCGCGCGAAGCTCGACGGTCGGGCTCGGCGCGTACCTCCAGCTCGTCACGGCGGGAACGCCGATCCTGGGCGGCTGGGTCTACGGCGGGCCCTACGACATCACGGGCTACTCGCTCGAGGTCGTCGGCGCGTTCACGACCGCGACGCCGACGGACGCCTACCGCGGCGCCGGCCGGCCCGAGGCGACGTACCTGATCGAGCGAACGGTGGACGCGCTCGCGCGCAAGCTCGACATGGATCCCGCGGAGCTCCGGCGCAAGAACTTCATCCGGAGTTCCCGCACACGCTGGCCTCCGGGCTCGAGGTCGACTCCGGCGACTACGTCGGGGCGCTCGACCGCGCGCTCGAGATCGCCGGCTACGAGGAGCTCCGCCGCGAACAGGCCGAGCGGCGTGCGAACGGCGACACGAAGCAGCTCGGCATCGGCTTCTCGACCTACAACGAGATGTGCGGCCTCGCGCCGTCGCGGATCCTCGGCGCCATCCTCTACGCCGCCGGCGGCTGGGACGCGGCCACGATCCGCTGCCTGCCGACCGGGATCGATCCAGGTGTTCATCGGCACCTCGCCGCACGGCCAGGGGCACGTGACCACGTTCTCGCAGATCGTCGCCGACCGGCTGGGCGTGCCGATCGACCAGGTCGAGATCGTCCACGGCGACACGTCCACGATGCAGCTCGGCCTCGACACGTACGGAAGCCGCAGCCTCGCCGTGGGCGGCATCGCGCTCTACAACGCGGCCGAGAAGGTGATCGGCAAGGCCCGCAAGGTCGTCGCGCACCAGCTCGAGGTGGCCGAGGAGGATCTCGGCTACGAGCACGGCCGCTTCACCGTCGCGGGCACCGACAAGTCCATGACGGTGCAGGAGGCGGCGCTGCAGGCGTTCGTCGCGCACAACCTCCCGGACGGGATGGAGCCGGGGCTCGAGGCGACGTTCGTCTACGACCCGCCGAACTTCAGCTGGCCCGGCGGCGCGCACATCTGCGTCGTCGACGTCGACACGGAGACGGGCGTGGTCGAGCTGCAAGCGCTACATCGCCGTGGACGAGATCGGCAACGTCATCAACCCGCAGATCGTCGACGGCCAGATCCACGGCGGCGTCACGCAGGGGATCGCGCAGGCGCTCTGGGAGGAGGCGATCTACGACGACGACGGCAACCTGACGACCGGCTCGATGATCAGCTACCTCGTGCCGAGCGCGGCCGAGACGATCGACTACGAGCTCGACCGCGTGAACGCGCCGAGCCCGACGAACCCGCTCGGCGTGAAGGGCGTCGGCGAGACCGGCACGATCGCCTCGACGCCGGCGGTCATGAACGCGATCGTCGACGCGCTCTCGCCCTACGGCGTGACGCGACATCGAGATGCCCGCCAAGCCCGAACGCGTCTGGCGTGCGATCCAGGAAGGAGGTGCGTCGTGATCCCGGCCAAGTTCGACTACGAGGTCGCAAGCTCCGTCGACAACGCGATCGAGCTTCTCGGCTCCGGCCCGGAGGCGAAGATGATCGCCGGCGGCCACTCGCTCCTGCCGCTCATGGTGCTGCGCCTCGCGCGGCCCGAGCTGCTCGTGGACATCGGCCGCCTCTCCGAGCTCTCCTACGTCCGCGAGGACGGCGACGCGATCGCGATCGGCGCCCTCACGCGCTACCGCGACCTCCAGATGAGCGAGCTCCTGGCGAAGGAGTGCCCGCTGATCCCGTACGTGTCCGGCCTCGTCGGCGACCCGCAGGTGCGCCATCGCGGGACGATCGGCGGCTCGATCGCTCACTGCGACCCCGCCTCGGACGCGCCGACGCTGCTCATGGCGCTCGACGCCGAGCTCGTCGTCCGCGGGCCTGACGGCGAGCGGCGGCTGCCCGTCGGCGAGAGCTTCGGCGGCTTCCTCCAGACGACGCTCGGGCCGCAGGAGGTGCTGACGGAGATCCGCGTCGCGAAAGGCCAGAAGGGCGCGTACCGGAAGATGACGCGCCGCTCGCAGGACTGGCCGATGGTCAGCGTCGCGGCCGTGCGCTCGAACGGCGCGACGCGGGTGGCGCTCGCGAACATGTCCCAGACGCCGTTGCGTGCGAGCGGCGTCGAGGAGGCGCTCGCCGGCGGAGCGGACGCGGCGGCGGCAGCCGAGCGCGCCGCCGAGGGAACGAGCCCGCCGAGCGACCACAACGCGAGCGGCGACTTCCGCCAGCACCTCGCGCGCGTGCTCACGCGGCGGGCGCTCGAGGAGGCGTCGGCAGGCTGATCGCCGGGCTGATCCTCGCCGCCGGCGGCGGCACGCGATTCGGAGGGACGAAGCAACTCGCCGACCTCGGCGGTCGCCCCCTGCTCGCGCACGCGGTCGAGGCGATGCAGGCCGTCGCCGGCGATCGACCGGATCGTGGTCGTGCTCGGCTCCGACGCCGAGCGCGTGGGCGCAGCGACCACCGTCGAGACCGTCTTCGCCGAGGACTGGGCCGAGGGAATCGCCGCGTCGCTTCGCACCGGGCATCGCCGCGGTCGCGGACGCCGACGCGGTCGTGCTCACGCTCGCCGACCAGCCGTTCGTCGGTCCGGCCGCGATCGAGGCCGTGCTCGCACACCTCGACGACCCGGCGCCGGCCGCTCGCGCGGTCTACGACGGCAAGCCGGGGCACCCGGTGCTGATCAAGCGCGAGCTCTTCCCGGAGATCGCCGAGCTACGCGGCGACGCAGGGCGCCCGCGACCTGCTCACGGCGCGGGGCGTCGTACAGGTCGAGTGTGGTCATCTCGCCCGGCCCGACGACATCGACACGAAGGCCGACCTGGCCCGTTATACTGAACCATCCGGTTAACTAACCAGGTGGTTCAGTCCCGTGACGACCGCGCAGCTCAATCTCACCTTCTCCGCCCTCTCCGATCCGACTCGCCGGGCGATCCTGGCGCGGCTCGCGACCGGCGAGGCCACCGTCACCGAGCTTGCGAAGCCGTTCAAGATCAGCCTCCCCGCCATCTCGAAGCACCTGAAGGTGCTCGAGCGCGCCGGCCTGATCGTCCGCGGCCGTGCGGCCCAGTGGCGCCCCTGCCGGCTCGAGCCCGCCGCCCTCGAGGGCGCCGCGGAGTGGCTCGAGGATTACCGCGTGTTCTGGGAGGGCAGTTTCGACCGTCTCGACGACCATCTCCGAGCGATTCAGAAAGGGAACGCCGAATGACCGATCCGAACCGCCAGCAAGTCACCGTCACCCGCGTCTTCGACGCGCCGCGCGAGCTCGTCTGGAAGACCTGGACGGAGCCCGAGCACTTCGCACACTGGTTCGGCACGCCGCCGCTGACCACGCCGGTCGAGGAGATCTCGATGGACGTCCGCCCCGGCGGCCGGTGGGCCGCGACGATGGTGCACGAGGAGGATCCGACGAACCGGCTGCCGTTCCGCGGCAGGTACGCCGAGGTGGTCGAGCCCGAGCGCCTGGTGATGATCTTCGAAGACGTGACGAACGACGACAACCCGAACGTCGAGACGCTCACGGTGACCTTCACCGACCTGGGCGACGGCCGCACCGAGATCGTCGCGAACCAGGCCGGCCACATGGCCGAGGAGGAGTACGGCGAGCCGCTCCAGTCCGGCTACGGCGGATTCTTCGACCGGCTCGAGGCGCACCTGGCCGATCTCCAGAAGGGAGCAGCATGACGACCACGATCTTCGAGACGACCTCAGACACCGAGCTCGTCGCAACCCGAACGTTCGACGCGCCGATCGAGCTCGTCTGGGAGGTGTGGACCAAGCCCGAGCACGTCCCCCAGTGGATGGGCGGCTTCGAGGGCTGGACGATGCCCGTCTGCGAGATCGACTTCCGCGTGGGCGGCGCGTGGCACTTCGTCTGGCGCAAGGACGACGGCGAAGAGATGGAGATGACCGGCGAGTACCGTGAGATCACACCTCCGACCCGCATGGTCCAGACCGAGAACTGGGGCGGCGACTGGGCGGAGACGCTGAACACGCTCGAGCTCTTCGACGAGGACGGCAAGACGCGGATGGTCATGTCCGTCTCCTACCCGTCCAAGGAGGCCCTGGAGGCCGCGGTCGCGACCGGCATGAACGACGGCGCGGCGGTCACCTTCGACCGGCTCGACGAGTACGTGGCGTCGCGCTAGCTGAGCAGGCGCTCTGAGACGTCCCAGAGACGATCGGCGTTCGCTTCGTCCAATGCGTACGGGGCGACGCCGGTCATGTCTCCGGGCCGGCGGGCCACGACCTCGGCCTCGTTGCAGTTGGCGAAGTAGCGGCCGCCGATGCCGTCGAGGAGCGGCGACGTTGCGAGGAGAACGGTCGTCGAGGCGCCTTCCTCGGTCGTCTTGACCAGATCGGGGCTCATGCTGAAGCTCTCCATCCCGCCGACGTGGCGCTGGAGGTTCGTGGCGATCGCGCCCGGCATGAGCGCGTTCGCGGTGATCCCGTCGCCGGCCCAGCGCTTCGTGGCGCCGACGGCGAAGAGCACGTTCGCGGTCTTCGACTGCCCGTAGGCGAGCCACGGGTCGTAGCGGCGGTAGTCGAAATGCAGGTCGTCGAAGATGACCGGCGAGAGGAAGTGCGCGCTCGAGCTGACCGAGACGATCCGCGCCGGCGCGGCGGCGGCGAGCGCGTCGTGCAGGCCGACGCTCAGGGCGAAGTGGCCGAGGTGGTTCGTCGCGAACTGCATCTCCCAGCCCTCGGCCGTGTGCTCTTCGGGGCAGGCCATGACGCCGGCGTTGTTGATGAGGACGTCGAGCGGCCCCTCCCACGCTGCGACGAACGCGGCGATGGAGGCGCGGTCGGCGAGGTCGAGCCGCGCGACGCGGATGTTCTCCATCGAGGTCGAGTCGACGATGCCTGCCGCCGTCTCGGAGCCGGCCTCGACGTTGCGCACGGCGAGCGTCACCTCGGCGCCGGCGCCGACGAGCGCGCGAGCGGTCTCGACGCCGATCCCCGACGCGCCGCCGGTGACGATCATCCGCTTGCCGGAGAGGTCGATGCCCTCGACGACCTCGGCCGCGGTCGTGTGGAAGCCGAACGGGGTGGTGATGAGCGTCATGGCCGGTGAGCCTACCCCGCGTTGACCGTTTGCCGGGCGAGTCGTAGGGTCGCGCTGCAGGACCGCTGTGGCACGACCCTCGTTCATCCCGGCCGTATTCGTCTGGGGCTTCCTCGGAGCGATCGCCGTAGCGATCGTCGTCACCTACTGGCGCATCCCGGCGGGCGACCTCTACCACGTCACCGGCGAGGGAGCCGCGGGCGGCTTCGGGCGGGCGCTCGTCTTCCTGAACTTCTCGGCCGCGCTCGCCGTACTGCCGCTCATCGCCCTCGCGGCCGACCGGATGCGCGACCGGCGCTCCGCCGTCGTCGCCGCGATCGCCGGCGCCGCGCTCTGCGCGGTCGTCTTCTGGCCCGGCGTCGTCGACCAGGACAGCCTCGACCCGCGGCTCGTGAACGCGCTGCCGGCGCTCGGGGTCGGGATCGCGCTCGTCCTCACGTACGCGTCGGGGCTGTTCGGCGTCCGCGCCCGTGTCCACCCGGCCGCTGCGGTCTTCTCGGTCGCGCTGCTCCTGCTCGGGATCCCGTGGATCGCCGCCGAGCTCGGTTTCTACCTCGACGGCGTCCCCGTGCTGGGCCGCATCTTCCTGACCGGGACGCTCTACGAGGGCGAGCCCGCCGTGCACTACGGCCATCACCACGGGCTGGACGGCACGTTCCTGGCGCTCTCGGCGCTGGCGGTCGTCCCGCTCGTGCGGCGGATCGAGGTGCGTCCGCTGCGCACCGCGACCGGCCTCTACACCGGCCTCGCGCTCGCCTACGGCCTGGCCAACGTCTTGAACGACGCGTGGTTCGAGCAGCTCGGCAAGCGCGGCACCGTGGACTGGCGGATCCCGAGCGTCCTCAACCCGAAGCCGAGCATTCCGTGGCTCCTGATCGTGCTCGCCGCGCTCGTGTTCGCCGCGCTGATCCTGCGGCCGCAGGAGTCCTAGGACCCGGGCGCGCGAACGCCCGCGACGAGCTGCTGCCCTTCCGGGCCGAGGAGCGAGCGCACCGCCGCGTACGGCACCAGGATCCGGACCCGGCCGCAGATCGCGTTCGCGACCTCGCCCTGCTCGAATCCCAGCTGGAGCCCCTCGGGCGTCAGGGCGAAGTGGCGGTAGTTCCCGGAGCTCGGCAGGAAGGCCTTGTCGTACGACTCGCCGGCGTAGGGATCGGTGAGGCCGCGCTCGATGCACCGGCTCCGGCTCGCGAGCGTCTTGGCGATCTGCGCCAGCTCGGCCTCGCCCTTGACCGGAGAAGCGAAGAGATCCGAGAGGTCGACGGCTTCGCCGCTCTGCGCGTCGACCGTCGCCGAGATCCAGCCCGCGCCCTCGGTTCCGCCGGGGTACCGGCGCTTGCTCGGCATCAGGTAGCTGACGACGACCGTGCTCGCCGAGAGCCGTTCCTCCTTGCGCCGGCTCGCGGTGCCGCCCGAGGTCGAGTACACGCCGTCGCCGTCGTAGTTGTCGAGGAGCCACGGCTGTTCCGCGAGCATCTGCTTCGCCGGCACGGCGTAGGCCGCCTGGTCCTCGAGGACCGCCCCGAGGAGCGCAGTGTTCACGCCGGTCAGGTCGACCCCGCGGCCGGAGACCTGCGGATAGGTGCCGCTCGTCGTGTAGCCGCGGACCTCGAACTTCGGCGTCTGCACGCGTCCGACGGTGAGTGCGGTCGCGTCGACCTGCGGCTCCTTCGCCGTGACCGGACACGGCGGAGGCGTCGGGCCGTGATGCGCGATCGGGCTGCACCCGGCGACGTCCTGGCGCGAGCCGACGGAGCCGCCGGCGGTGCGCGCGACGCTCCAGACCTCCCAGATCGTGTTGTCGTCGCCGTCCACGAGGCGGAGATGGACGCCGTCGTAGTCGGCCCACAGGTCGCCGATCAGGGCGAGGAACGGCGGCAGGCTGTTCACGAGGAACTCCGCCGGATCATCTGAAGAGAACGTGGCGGCCACTGCTACGCCGGCGGGGCGGAAGACGGACAGCTCGTCCAGCTCGAAGCCGCCCACCTCGGCTGCCGATTCAAAGCGTTTCTGCACGAGCTCGGCCTCGTCGCGGCCGGCGAAGCCGCGCGAATCGCCGGGCGGCAGCGGGCCGTCGGCGAGGTACACGTCGACGCCCTCGCCCGAGGCCTCCGAGCGGTCGCGGAACGCTCCCGCGACGAGCAGCTCCTGCCACACCGTGCGCCCCGAGTTGTCGAGCGCACGCATCCGCAGGAGCACCCCGCTCTCGTGCGGCGAGACCTCGATCTCGCGGATCGCGGTCGGCCGCATCGCCTCGACGATCGAGCGCAGCCGCGACTGCTGCTTGTCGGTCCCGCCGATGATCTCGGTCGTTCCCGAGACCCTGGGCGGGCCGTCGAGATCGGGACCCTCCGGAACCGTAACCGCCCCCTCGCAGCCGAACGGCAGCACCGGCAGCTCACAAGGAACGGCTGTGGGCTGCTCGTCCGGCCGGAGGATCGAGGAGACGAGGTACGGAGACGCCGAGGCGGTTGATTCGCCTCCGAAAACGACCGCGAGCACGACCCCCACCACAGCCGCACAGGCGCCGGCTGAGGCGTAAGCGACAAGTCGCGGTGACAGGCGAGGGCCGGTCGGGCGGCGGTTCGCCTCCGCGAGCAGGTGCTCACGCCGCGACTCAAGTCGGCCGGGCGGGAGGTCGCGCTCGTTCGGGATGCGGTCGTTCATGGCGCTTCACTCCCTTCATGTCCGAAGTCCGGATCGAGTTCCAGCTCCTTAAGCCGGGCGCGGGCGCGCGAGAGCCGTGAGCGAACCGTCCCGACGGGGACGCCGAGCGCCGTCGCCGCCTCCTCGTAGCTGAGCCCGGCCCAGGCGCAGAGCGCGAACACGTCCTGCTCGCGGCGCGGGAGCTTCGCAACGACGGCGAGCACCTCGCGCATACGCCGCTCGTCGTCCACCCGCGCCTCCGCAGCCTCGGCGAACCCGGGCTCGTCGCGCGCGCTCGGAACCCGCCGCAGCGCCGCCGCGTACCGCCGCTGCGAGCGCCACTGGTTGCGCAGGACGTTCGTCGCGATCCCGTAGAGCCACGGCAGCACCATCCCGGGCTCGAGCTCCTTCGTGCGGCGCCGCCAGGCCTCGAGGAACACGACCGAGAGCAGGTCCTCGGCCAGCGCCCAGTCGCCGGTGCGGCGGAAGCAGTAGTTGTAGATCGCCTTCGCGTGCCGCTCGAACAGGAGCCCGAACGCGCCGGTGTCGCCCGCGCGCGAGCGCGCCCACAGGGCCGAGTCGTCGGGCTCGTTGCGTTCGGGGCCGGGACCGGAAGTCACGGACGGACTCTAGGCCCGGCCGCGAAGCTCCCGCCCGCCTACTCGACCGTGTGGATCACGTACGCGACCGCGAAGCCCAGCGTGACGACGACGCCGACGAGCTTGCCGCCGTGCCGGTACGCCTCGGGGATCATCGTGTCGGAGAGCATCGTGAGGATCGCGCCCGCTGCGAACGTGAGGACGAACGCGATCACGTCGGGAGACGCGTCCTCGAACAGCGCGTACCCGGCCAGAGATGCGAGCCCGGAGACCAGCGCGATCGCGATCCACATCCAGAGAACCCGCATCCGCGTCCATCCTCCGGCGACGAGGCCCGCCGTCGACGAGAGCGACTCCGGCACGTTCGAGATGAACACGGCGATGAGATAGGCGACGCCGACCGTGCCGCTCTCGGAGATGGTCAGGCCGATGACGATCGACTCGGGGATCCCGTCGAGCACCGTCCCGAGCACGATCGCGAGGCCCGAGCCGCTCTCCTGCGCGCCCGTTGCGTCCTTGCGCATGGCCCCGCCCCAGCGGTCGATGAGCACGTCGCCGGTGAAGAACACGGCGCAGCCGGCGAAGAGCCCCGCCAGCGCGGCGCCCTGGCCGGAGGCGATGTCGGACGCCTCCTCCACGAGGTCGAACGCGACCGCGCTGATGAGGACACCCGCCCCGAAGCCCATGACGAGCCCGATCGTCTTCAGGTTGATGCGGAGGAAGAACGCGAGGAGCGCCCCGACGACGAGCGACGAAGCGGCCAGGAGCCCCCAGGCGAACGCGCCTCCCATCGGGGCGTTCTAGCGGACCTTGAGGCCGAGCGACGCGCCGGTGTACGCCGACTTGCTCGCGCTCGCCTTCACGGACGTGCCCGTCCCGGTGAGGCGCAGCGTGACCTTCCCCTGCGCGTTCGTCGTGCCCGACTTGCCGCCCGCCTTGACCTTGGCGCCCTTCACGGCCACGCCGGCGTCGCGGACGACGAACGTGACCGAGACCGTCTTCCCCTTGGGCAGCTTCGCCCGGCTCGCCGTGAGCGTGAGCCCCGGGAACACGCGCCGGTAGAACGTGGTCGAGTCCGAGCTGAGGTTCGGCGTCGCGTTCACGAACACGTCGAGCGCGGCGGCTGTCGAATTCGCGTCGAGGTGGTACATCCCCGAGACGGCCGGACGGCCCGCGTCGACGACCGCGCCCCACGCCGTGCCGGCCTTGTTCGAGCGACGCGCGAAGACGTGCGGCACGAACCCGACGCGCTTCGTCCACGCGGCCCAGAGCCGTCCGTCGGGCGCCGCCGCGATCGTCGCCGAGCTGTTCGTGCCCGGCGTCTTCGCGACCTCCGTGGCCGCCGCGGCACCGACCTTCCAGACCTTGATGTGGTTGAGCGACGGGTAGCCGGTCGCGTACGCGACGTAGAAGCCGCCGCCGACGCGGGCGACGATCGGCGTGCGCCCGAGCATCCCCACCGTCATGTTCGCCGTGCCCGGCATCTTCGCGGGGGAACCGATCGGCGAGCCGATCGATGTTCACGCCCTGGGCGTAGACGCCGTGGTTCGCGGCCGCGTTCGAGTACCACGCGAGCATCGCGTTCATCCCGCTCGACGCGAGGCCGGTGTCGTAGCCGTAGGTGCCGAGCGGCGCCTGGAAGTCGTGGTTCGCCGTGGCCTGGGAGAAGCCCGAATGCACCCACGTGCCGAGCGACCCCGCCCACGCCTGCAGGACGGTCTGGTCGGAGAGCACGGTGGCGGTGGCCGGGCTGCCGTAGGCGAGCGTCCCGACGGGGACGATGTTCCCCGGCGTGAGGGTCCAGCTCGTGGCATCGGTCGACGTGGCCATGTTGAGCTCGTAGTTCACCTCGGACGGATCAATCGTGCGGATGCCGCCGAAGATCACGTGGAACCCGCCGGTGGTCTTGACGATGGCCGGGTTGTGGAGCGACGCCCAGCCCGAGGTGACCGGAACCGTCGCGCCGACCGTCCCGTTCGCGTTGATGCGCGTGACGAGCAGGTCCTCGGTGTTCGGGCCCGAGCGATTGCGCCACGCCAGGTAGAGCGCCCCGTCGGAGCGAACGAGCGCGACCTGCTCGACCGCGTTTCCGTCCAATGCGGTGACGCGTTTCCAGGTCGCTGCGTCCGCGGCGCCTGCGACGGCGAGCACCGCGGTCAGGCTGGCGGCGACGAACAGGCGGAACCTCACCGCCCAAGTATGTGACGCCCGCGACGAGCCCGCAACGCCTATGCAGGTGAGACGTGCGCTAGTGTCGCCCTGCGATGTCGCAGAACCTGATCGAGCTGCTCAAGCGGCACGGAGGTGGCGACGGGCCGGTGACGGCGCTCGACGTCCTCCGGGAGGCCGCGGCGCAACACGGCGCGATCACCGACGACGACCGCCGGCTCGCGGCGACGGTGTCCGGCTTGCCCGAGGCGACCGTGTACGGCATCTCGACCTACTACGACGACCTCGTCCAGCCGTCGGCCGAGCGGGTCGTGCGCGCATGCACAGGGACGGCCTGCTGGGCGGCGCGCTTCGACGAGCAGATCGGCGAGCTCGAGAGCGGGCTCGGCGTGTCCATGGGCACCGCCGACGGCGCGGTCGCGCTGAACGAGACCGTCTGCCTCGGCTTCTGCCATTCGAGCCCGTCGTTTCGCGAGGGCGACGTGGTCGACGCGGGGCCGGGCGCGCTCGAACGAGTGCTCGCCGGCGAGCCGCGCGAGGCCGTGGAGCCGGAGTGGTCGAGCGTCCTCGACGAGCCGGTTCTGATCCGCCCCGGCGACTGGACGGGACTGCGCGCGGCGCTCTCCTCCACGCCGGACGATCTCATCGCCGAGGTGAAGGCCGCGAACCTGCGCGGCCGCGGCGGCGCCGGCTTCCCCGCCGGGCTCAAGTGGGACTTCACGCGCAAGAACCCGGGCGAGCGGTTCATCGTCGTGAACGGCGACGAGGGCGACCCGGGCTCCTACATCGACAAGTACCTGATGGAGCAGAACCCGTCGCTCCTGCTCGAGGGCATGGCCATCGCCGGCTTCGCGGTGGGCGCGGCGCTCGGCTTCGTCTACGTCCGCTCGGAGTACCCGCGCTCGAAGCCCGCGTTGGACGAGGCCATCGAGCGCGCCTACGCGGACGGAAACCTCGGCGACGACGTCTACGGCAGCGGCTTCTCGTTCCACGTCCACGTGCTCGAAGGCGCCGGGTCGTACGTGGTCGGCGAGGAGACCGCGCTGCTCAACTCGCTCCAGGGCCTGCGCGGCGTGGTCAACGCGCGCCCGCCGTTCCCGGCGGAGAAGGGCTACCACTCGCTGCCGACCGTCGTGAACAACGTCGAGACGCTCTGCAACGCGCCGTTCATCGCCGCGCACGGCGCCGAGGCCTACGCGGCGCTGAGCCCGGGCGCGACGCCGGGCACGAAGCTCGTCTGCCTGAACGAGCGCTTCGAGCGGCCGGGCGTCTACGAGGTTCGCTTCGGCACGCCGATGCGGGAGATCTGCGAGGAGATCGGCGGCGGGCTCGTCGACGGGCGCGCGATCAAGGCGCTCCAGATCGGCGGGCCGCTCGGCGGGATCCTCCCCGGGACGCTGCTCGACACGCCGTTCGACTTCGACGAGCTCGCGGCGCAGGGCTGCATGGTCGGCCACGGCGGGATCGTCGCGTTCGACGACCGCACCGACATGCGCGCGCTCGCGCGGCACCTCCTACGCTTCGGCGCCCACGAAAGCTGCGGCAAGTGCTTCCCCTGCCGGATCGGACTGACCCGTGCGCTCGAGCTGGTCGAGGCCGAGGCGGCGGTCGACCGGGCGAAGCTCGAGGAGCTGCTCGAGACGCTCGAGGTCGCGAGCCTGTGCGCCCACGGCGGCGGCATGCCCGCGCCGATCCGCTCGCTCATCGCCCACTTCCCCGACGAGCTGGGACTTGCGTGATGCAGGTCTACGTGGACGGGATCGAGGTCGAGGTCGCCCCCGGGACGACCGTGCTCGACGGCGGCGAAGCTGGTCGACCGCTGGGTGCCGACGCTCTGCTTCGACGACCGCATGGTTCCGTTCGGCGCCTGCCGCGTGTGCCTCGTCGGCGTCGAGGGCCAGGCGAAGCCCATCCCGGCGTGCACGAGCCCGTGCCAGGACGGGATGAAGATCGTCACCGAGGACGCCCAGTCGCGCCGCATCGCCGCGAACGTCGTCGAGCTCGTCCTCTCGGAGCTGCCGGAGCCGCCCGCGCCGCACACGGAGCTGGCCTCGGTCGCCCGCGAGCTCGGCGTCGGCGCACCGCGCTGGACGGGCGCGCTGCACGAGGTCAGGCACGACGAGCGTCACCCCTACCTCGTCTTCCAGCACGAGCTCTGCATCTCGTGCGGCCGCTGCGTGCGCGCGTGCGACGAGGTGCAGGGAGCCTTCGCGCTGACCGCCACCGGACGCGGGTTCCATGCCAACGTCGCGGCCGGGTTTGGATTCAGGTTTCAAGGAAAGTTCCTGCGTATCATGTGGTGCGTGTGCGGACACGTGTCCCACTGACGCGATCACGGAGCATCTCCTCGTCGACATCGCCGAGGAGAGCACGGACTGAGAGGTGCTCGGATGGCTGAACGGCGTTTCGACTCGACAACGGAGACGACGTGCGGCTACTGCGGCGTCGGCTGCAGGCTCGACGCGCACCAGCGCGGCGGGCGGATCGTCTCGATCAGCCCCGGCGACGGCCCCGCGAACCGCGGCCACACCTGCCTCAAGGGCCGCTTCGCCCACCAGTTCACGCGCTCGCGCGACCGCCTGACCGCCCCGCTCGTCCGCGAGAGCGGCACCTTCCGCATCGCCTCCTGGGAGGAGGCGCTCGACCGCGTCGCCGAGGCGTTCCTGTCCATCAAGGCCGAGCACGGCGCCGACGCGATCGCCGGCCTCGCCTCCTCGCGCGCGACGAACGAGGACTGCTACGCCATGCAGCGAGTCTTCCGCGCCGCGATCGGCACGCACAACATCGACAACTGCTCGCGCGTCTGCCATTCGCCGACCTCGTACGCGCTGCGCAAGTCGCTCGGCCGCTCCGGCTGCTCGGGCTCCTTCGACGACATCGAGCACGCCGACGTGCTCCTGATCATCGGCGCGAACCCGACCGCGGGCCACCCGGTCGCCGGCGCGCGGATGAAGCAGGCCGCCCTGAAGGGCGCGAAGCTCATCACCGCCGACCCGCGACGCATCGAGCTCGCCGACTACGGCGTCCTCCACTGCCCCGTCCATCCGGGGACGAACGCGGCCTTCCTGAACGGGCTGGCGCACGTGGTCATCCGCGACGGGCTCGTGGACGAGGAGTTCGTGCACGCCCGCACCGACGGCTACGACGCGATCGCCGACCTCGTCGCCGCGTACACGCCGGAGGCGACCGAGGAGCTCACCGGCGTTCCCGCCGAGGACGTCGAGCGCGCCGCACGCCTCTACGGCGAGGCCGAGACCGCCTCGATCGCGTGGGGCCTCGGCGTGACCGAGCAGCTCCACGGCTCCGATTGCGTGCAGCTCATCTGCAACCTCGCGCTCCTCACCGGGAAGATCGGCCGGCCCGGCTGCGCCCTCATGCCGCTGCGCGGACAGAACAACGTCCAGGGCTCCTCCGACATGGGCGCGCTGCCCGACACGTTCACGGCGTACCGCTCGGTCTCCGACGACGAGACGTCCCGCATGTTCGAGGAGCGCTGGGGCGTCGAGATGAAGCGCGAGCGCGGCTTCAAGATGCCCGAGATGTTCGACGCGGCGATCGACGGCCGCTTGAAGGCGATGTGGATCACGGGCTACGACATCGTCCAGTCGGATCCCGACGTCGAGCACGTGATGAAGGCGCTGGAGAGCCTCGAGTTCCTCGTCGTCCAGGAGATCTTCGAGAACGAGACCTCCAAGTTCGCGAACGTGATCCTCCCCGCCTCGTCGTTCCTCGAGAAGACCGGGACGTTCACGAACGCCGAGCGCCGCATCCAGCTCGTGCGCGCGGCGATCGACCCGCCCGGCGCGGCGAAGACCGACCTGGAGATCTGCTCGCTGATCTCGTCGCGCCTGGGCTACGAGCTTGGGTACGACGGTCCCGAGGACGTCATGGCGGAGATCGCCGAGCTCACGCCCGACTTCGCCGGCGTCACGTACGAGCGGCTCGAGGGTCGCGGCCTCCAGTGGCCGATCGCACCCGACGGCACCGACGCGCCGATCCTCTACGAGGAGACCTTCGACCTCCTGCCCGGCGGCCGCGCCCACCTGGCCGCGCTGCCGTACAAGGAGCCCGGCGACGAGGCGAGCGAGGAGTTCCCGCTCATCCTGGTCACCGGCCGCAGGCTCGAGCACTACAACGTCGGCACCATGACCCGCCGCACCGGCAACCTCGACCTGCTGCCGAAGGACTGGCTCGAGATCCATCCCGGCGACGCCGCCGAGCTCGGCCTCGTCGACGGCGACGCGGTGAAGGTGCGCTCGCGAAACGGCGAGATCGAGATCGAGGTGGAGATCACCGAGCGCATCGACCCGGGCCACGTGTTCACCGCGTTCCACTTCCCCGAGGTGCGCACGAACCTGCTCGTCGGCCCGAGTGCCGACGTGAACACAAGCTGCCCCGAGTACAAGGTCATCGCGGTCGCCGTCACGAAGCTCGGCGTCGTCGAGAAGACGCCCGAAGCCGTGGCCGTCGCCTAGCGCTAGAGCCGCGCGCCGGATAGCACCCCGAGACGACCAGCCGCCGCGTGTTCTCCCGTAGCTGGCGGAACGCCTCGCCGACCGCGGGGTCGTGCGGATGCCCGTCGAGCACCGCGTCGAAGCGGTAGCGCCACGGCGAGTCCGGGATCGGCCGCGAGACGAGCTGCACGAGGTTGACGCCGTTGCGATCGAAGGCCTCGAGCGCGCGCAGGAGGCTCCCCGGAGTGTGGTCGGTCACGAACGAGAACGCCGTGCGAAACGCATCGCCGCGGTCGAGCCGCGTGTGGGTCGCGACGGCGACGAAGCGCGTGTACGCCTCGGGGTGATCGCCGACGTCGTCGGCGACGACGCTGAGCCCGAAGACCTGCGCAGCGCGTTCGCTCGCGATCGCCGCCTCCGTCGGGTCGCCGCGCACGGCCACCGCGCTGGCGGCGTCCGCGGTGGTCGGCGCGGCGACGGCTTTCGCGTTCGGCAGACGCGCGAGCAACCGGCGGCACTGGTCGAGCGCCACCGGGATGGGAGTGGACGAGCCGGATCTCCTCGAGCGCGACCGGCCCGGGCGCGAGCAGGCAGTGGTGGATCGGCAGGACCGCCTCGGCGACGATCGAGAGCGGCGAGGCGTAGAGCAGGTCGTGCGTCTCGGCGACCGGGCCCGAGAGGGAGCTCTCGATCGGCAGCACGCCGAAGTCGACCTCCGAGGCGGCCACCGCGTCGGCCACGGCCTGGAAGCTCGGCAGCGGGCGAAGCTCCTCCGCGCCCCCGAAGAGCGCGTCGGCAGCCGCGGCGCTGTGCGCGCCCTCGCGGCCCGGATAGGCAACGGTCACGGTGGATTCGGTTGTGCTCGACATGCGTCGTCCCTTCACTGGGGTGGATCCGCCTGATGTGCAGCTAGCCGGCGACCGCGGAGGTCGAAAGCGCCGGCTAGCGCGTAAAGGCGCGCGCGAAGAGAGCGAAGAAGAAGCGGTTCGGGCTCTCGACGGTGCGGCGCATGGATCTACAGCGTAGAAAAACGCCGCGGAAAGTCAACGAGCGGCCGCACGAGCGCGGACGCCCGTCAGCAAACCCACCTGCGCGAGCAGGGGCCGCACGCAACAAAGTTGCAGTCTGTTACTAGCGTCATGGAGCGGGCGATCGCCAGTCCCTGAGCGCCTTTGCGGCCTCCGTTGACAAGTAACAGTCTGCAACTTGGGATTGATCGGCACTGCATTGGCGCACGTCTGTGGCACTTCCGTTTGACGTCTGGTGGTCAGGCTCGCACGGCTACCGGAACGGCTAGCGCGCGTTCGCGACCGCCCACTCGAGTGCGTGGTCGGCGACCGCCTCCCAGCCCGGGGCGGCGCACGTCCGGTGGTCGCGCCCCTCGAACTCGAAGTACGGCGTCTCCAGCTTGTAGTGCTTCGCGTTCGACTTGTGCACTGGGCGCGGGTCGGCGAGATGCCCAACTTCGCCCTGTATCCCGACGGCCGCTACTGCGACACGACCTAGTTCCGGAAGGCCCTCTAACCCTCCAGAAGAGTCTTGAGCGTCGCGAGGTTCTCGTCGACGCCGCGCTTCACCGCGCGTGCGGCCAGCGGGCCGAGGAGCGCCGCCGCCCCGCCCAGCTCGACCTCGGCGTCGAGCTCGAGCTCCGTTCCGCCGTTCACCCCGTGGATCTCGTAGCGGTAGGTGAACGGCGTCGGCCCGTCGCTCGCCTCGATGACGACGAAGTCCGGGGAGCGGGCCGCGATCACCTCGAGATGGTTCTCGGCCACTCCTGACGGAAGTTCGCGAACCATCCGGTACCCGTCGGCGTCGAGCGGCTCGACCGAGCGAACCGCCGAGTTCCAGCGTGTGTACGTCGTCGGATCCCCGACCACCGCGTACACGTCTTCGGGCGGTCGGTCGATCTCGATGCGCGTCTGGAAGGCGATCACGAACGCCTGCTACCCAGTTGGCGCGAACTGTGAACCGCGCCAGGGTCCGGTACGGGGGACGCCATGTTCGGCAATCATGTTCACGGATACGACGATCGCGCCCGGCACCGCGCGTACCGCAGGCCCTACCACTCGACGACGGGCCTCACCTCGATCGCGCCGCCCATGGCGGCGGTCGGGATCCGCGACGCGAGCTCGATCGCCGCGTCGAGATCGTCGGCCTCGAACACGAGATAGCCGCCGATCGCTTCCTTCGTCTCCGCGAACGGCCCGTCGGTCGTGAACGTCTTGCCCTCCTTCACGCGCACGGTGGTCGCCGTCTCGGCCGGCTGCAGCTGAAGGCCGGGGCTGACGCCGGGCGTCTCGTTGATCGCCTGCCATGCGCCCCAGATCGCGCCCTGCTCCTCCGGCGACAGCGCCTCGAACGCGGCGACGGCAGCTTCGTTGGTCTCCCCGTCGCGCCTGGGCCGCGGCGCGTCGCCCTGGTGGATCAACAGCATGTACTTCATCGCTTCCTCCTTCGTTGTGGACGACCTATAGACGAACGGGGAGCGACCGGTTCGACATTTCTCTTTGGGCTACCGGGCGGCGGCGAGAAGGTCGCGCGCGGCGTGCGCCGCAACGAGCTCTTCACGGGCCCGGACGACCGCGACGCGCACACGCGAGCCGGGTGCGGCGATCTCCGCGTCGGAGCGCGCCGAAGTGTTCGCATCGAGATCGAGCTCGACGCCGAGGAAGTGCAGGCGCGCGCAGACGTCCGCGCGGACACGCGCGGAGCCTTCGCCGATTCCCGCCGTGAAGACGAGCGCATCGAGTCCGTCGAGCGCCGTCGCCATCGCTGCGACCGCGCCGGCCACCCGGTGGGCGAACACGGCCAGGGCGAGCTGCGCCCTCGGGTCGTCGGAGCGCTCGAGCTCCTCGACCCGCGCCGTAGTCCCCGACAGGCCGAGCAGGCCCGACCGCTGCTCCAGCGCCTCCTCCGTCTCCTCGAGCGACAGGCGGCCGTGGCGCAGGAGGTGGAGCACGATCTCGGCGTCGATCGAGCCGGAGCGGGTTGCCATCGGAACGCCTTCGAGCGGGCTGAAGCCCATCGTCGTGTCCACGGAGCGCCCGTCGCGGACCGCGGTCACCGAGCAGCCGCCGCCGAGGTGGCAGACGACGAGCCGCGGCGCGGCGACGCGCTCGGCCGCCCACTGCACCGAGAGCCCGTGGAACCCGTACCGGCGGATCCCCCACTCCTCGCGCCAGCGCTCCGGCACCGCGTACGTTCGCGCCTCCGGCGGCATGGTCGCGTGGAAGGTCGTGTCGAAGACGGCCACGTGCGGAACGTCGGGCAAGACCTCGCGCGCCGCCCTGATGCCTTCGAGCGCCGGGGCGTTGTGCAGCGGCGCGAGCTCCGTCAGCGCGTCGAGCTCGCGCTCGACCTCCTCGTCGATCACGACCGGGCCGTCGAACCGGGCGCCGCCGTGGACGACGCGGTGGGCGACCGCATCCACGTCGCGCGGCGCGTCCTCGAGCGAGGCGATCGGCTCGGCCGAGTCGTCCGGGCCGACCTGCGAGAGCTTGAGGCTCGTCGAGCCCGCGTTGACGACCAGGATCTTCAGTAGGGCCAAGTCCAGTCGCGGATCTCGGGGTCGTCCTCGCCGTGGTCGCGCGTCCAGGCCCGCGCGCGCAGGCGGCGGTCGTCCATCTCCTGCCGAAGGCGCGCACAGGAGTCGGCGAGACCGGGCACCCGGTCGATCACGTCCATCACGAGGTGGAACCGGTCGAGGTCGTTCAACATCACCATGTCGAACGGCGTCGTCGTGGTGCCCTCCTCCTTGTAGCCGCGCACGTGGAGGTTCGCGTGGTTCGTGCGGCGGTAGGTGAGGCGGTGGATGAGCCACGGATAGCCGTGGTAGGCGAAGACGACAGGCTTGTCGTGCGTGAACAGCGAGTCGAAGTCCCGGTCGGTCAGGCCGTGCGGATGCTCCTTCGCGGGCTGGAGCCGCATGAGGTCGACGACGTTCACCACGCGGACGCGAAGATCCGGAAGCTCCTCCCGCAGGATCGCCGCGGCCGCGAGTGTCTCGAGCGTCGGCACGTCGCCGCAACAGCCGAGGACGACGTCCGGCTCGCCGTGCTCGTCGCTCGACGCCCACTCCCAGATGCCGATCCCGCGGGTGCAGTGCAAGACGGCGTCGTCCATCGAGAGGAAGTCGAGCGCCGGCTGCTTGCCGGCCACGATCACGTTCACGTACTGCCGGCTGCGCAGGCAGTGGTCGGCGACCGAGAGCAGCGTGTTCGCATCCGGCGGGAAGTAGACGCGGATGACCTCCGCCTTCTTGTTCACGACGTGGTCGACGAAGCCGGGATCCTGGTGCGAGAAGCCGTTGTGATCCTGGCGCCAGACGTGCGAGCTCAGCAGGTAGTTCAGTGACGAGACCGGGCGGCGCCAGGGGATCCCGCGCGTCACCTTCAGCCACTTCGCGTGCTGGTTGAACATCGAGTCGACGATGTGGATGAAGGCCTCGTAGCAGTCGAAGAGCCCGTGACGGCCCGTCAGGAGATAGCCCTCGAGCCAGCCCTGGCAGAGATGCTCGGACAGGACCTCCATGACCCGCCCGTCACGGCTCAGGCCCTCGTCGGTCGGCTCGAACTCGCCTTGCCACGCCCGCCCGGTCGCCTCGAAGACCGCGCCGAGGCGGTTCGAGGCGGTCTCGTCGGGCCCGAAGATCCGGAAGTTCGTCTCGTTTCGAACGACGACGTCGCGCAGGAACGTGCCCAGCACCTTCGTCGCCTCGCTCATGCTCTTGCCCTGCTCGGGAACGTCCACCGCGTAGTCGCGGAAGTCCGGCAGGACGAGGTCGCGGAGCAGCTCGCCGCCGTTCGCGTGCGGGTTCGCGCTCATGCGCCGGTCGCCCTCGGGCGCGAGCGCGGCGAGCTCGGGGACGAGGGCGCCGCTTTCGTCGAAGAGCTCCTCGGCCCGGTAGCTGCGCATCCACTCCTCGAGGAGGCGCAGATGCTCGGGGTTGCCCCGGACCGAGGCGATCGGCACCTGGTGCGCGCGCCACGTGCCCTCGACGGGGAGCCCGTCGACCTCCTTGGGCCCGGTCCAGCCCTTCGGCGTGCGGAGCACGAGCATCGGCCAGCGCGGCCGCGCCTCGGCGCCGTCGACGCGGGCGGCGCGCTGGATCTCGCCGATCTCGTCGAGCGCCTCGTCGAGCGCGCGCGGCGAACGCCTGGTGCACGGCGGCGGGCTCGTCGCCGGCCACGACGATCGGCCGCCAGCCGCAGCCCTCGAGGAACGAGACGAGCTCGGCCTCGGGGATGCGGGCGAGAACCGTCGGGTTCGCGATCTTGTAGCCGTTCAGGTGCAGGATCGGAAGCACCGCCCCGTCCGTCCTCGGGTTCAGGAACTTGTTCGAGTGCCAGCTCGTCGCGAGCGGCCCCGTCTCGGCCTCGCCGTCGCCGACGACGCAGGCGACCAGGAGATCCGGGTTGTCGAACGCGGCGCCGAAGGCGTGTGCGAGCGCGTAGCCGAGCTCCCCGCCCTCGTGGATCGAGCCCGGCGTCTCAGGCGCGACGTGGCTCGGGATCCCGCCGGGAAAGGAGAACTGCCGGAAGAGCTCGCACAGGCCGGCCTCGTCGCGGCTCACCTGCGGATAGAGCTCGCTGTAGGTGCCTTCGAGGTAGGCGTTGGCGACGAGGCCGGGCCCGCCGTGGCCCGGGCCCGTGACGTAGATCGCGTCGAGGTCGCGCGCCCGGATCGCCCGGTTCAGGTGGACGTAGGCGAGGTTGAGCCCCGGGACGGTGCCGAAGTGCCCGAGGAGCCGCGGCTTGACGTGCGCGTCGGCCAGCGGCTCGCGGAGGAGCGGGTTGTCGAGGAGGTAGATCTGCCCGACCGACAGGTAGTTCGCGGCACGCCAGTAGGCGTCGATCGCGTCGAGCTCGTCCTGCGTCAGCGGCGCGGCCTCGCCCATGCCGCTATTCGTACCTGAGTTCCTGCGGACGCGACCGTTGCGAGGAACTCAGTACGACGCGTTCGCCGGCCGCATGATCGCGCCGATGATCCAGAGGATCGGGATGAAGATCCCGAAGAAGAACAGCCACCCGTGCCCGTTGCGCAGGGTCATGATCCCGCACGTCAGCAAGAGGACGATGTAGATGACCGCGCCGAGTCCGTAGAAGTACCACATGGTTATTCCCCTTTCGTTGTCTGCGTGCGGGGATCGTCGCACAGCCCGTAGCCGTTAGAGCCCCACGATTTCGTCGGGGCGCACGGGAACCCGGGTCAGCTCGCGCCCGGTCGCGTCGCGCAGCGCGGCGACGACCGCCGCAGTGGACACGACCGTCGGCGGCTCGCCGACGCCCTTCACGCCATAGGGCGCGTCGGGCTCAGGCACCTCGATCAGCTCGGAGACGACCGGCGGCATGTCGAGGAACGTCGGGATCAGGTAGTCGGTGAAGCTCGCGTTCGTAATCACGCCGTCGCGCGTCTGGATCTCCTCCATGAGCGCGAGGCCCAGGCCCTGCGCGGTGCCGCCTTCGATCTGCCCCTCGACCGCTTTCCGCGACAGCGGATTGCCGACGTCCTGCGCGGTTCCGATCCAGACCACGCGGGTGAGGCCGAGCTCGACGTCCACCTCGGCGACCACCCGCATCGCCGCGACCGCGAAGGCGACGTGGGCGCGCTCGCCCGTCACCTGGCCCGTGTCCGGGTCGAGCGGCGTCGTGCGTGGATGCCGGTAGACACGCTCGACGTCGACCTCGCCGCCGCTCTGCTCGCGTTCTGCGAGCGCGTCCCGGCAGGCGAGCTGCACCGCGCCTGCGGCCATCCACGTCATCCGCGAGGCCGAGGTCGAGCCCGACGATCCCACCTGCGCGGTCGAGCCGGCGGCGAGCACGACTTCGTCCGTTCCGAGCTCGGCGCGGGCGATCTGGAGGACGACGTCGGAGACGCCCTGGCCGACCTCGGCCGCCGCGCAGTACACCTCGGCGTGACCGTCCTCGAAGAGCCGCACCCGCGCCGTGCAGTAATCGTCGAAGCCCTCCGAGTAGCCGATGTTCTTGAACCCGACCGCGAAGCCGACACCCCTGCGCACGCCCTCGCCGCGCGTCGTGTTGCCCGACCCGCCGGGCAGCCGGATCGCCTCGCGCGGCAGCTCCTCCGGCTCCGGGACGGGAAGCGCGGCGGCGCGGCGGATCACTTCCTTCGTCGGCAGCGAGCCGGTCACGACCTGGCCCGTCGGAAGAACGCCGCCCGACTCGAGCGCATTCAGGAGCCGCAGCTCGACCGGGTCGATGTCGAGCGCGGCCGCGAGCTTGTCCATCTGCGCCTCGGCGGCAAAGCACGACTGCACCGCGCCGAAGCCGCGCATCGCGCCGCAGGGCGGGTTGTTCGTGTACACCGCTGTCCCCTCGATCGCGACGTTCTCCACCGCGTACGGCCCGACCGCGAAGGCGCAGGCGTTCGAGATCACGGCCGTCGTGCTCGACGCGTAGGCGCCGCCGTCCAGGAGGATCTCGCATCCGGACCGAGACGAGCCGCCCGTCCCGCGTCGCGCGATGCTCGGCGCTGATCCGCGCGGGATGCCGGTGGATGTGCCCGACGAACGACTCCTCGCGGTTGTAGACCATCTTCACCGGGCGGTTCGTGCGCAGCGCGAGCATCGCTGCGTGGATCTGGATGGACAGGTCCTCGCGCCCGCCGAACGCGCCGCCCACGCCGGCGAGGTGGATCCGCACCATGTCGGGAGGAAGGTCGAGGCACGGCGCGACCTGGTCACGGTCGACGTGAAGCCACTGGGTCGCGACGTGGATGTCGATACCGCCTTCCCCGTCCGGGATCGCGATGCCCGACTCCGGGCCGAGGAACGCCTGGTCCTGCTGGCCGACCTCGTAGTTCCCGGTCACGGTGACGTCGCTCGCCGCGTCGGGATCGCCGCGCCGGATCACGATCGAGCGCACGACGTTCGGGTGCGGGTCGTCACGGTAACCGTGGCCCATCGTCGGCCGGTCGGGATGCAGCGGCTCGAGCTCGGTCGCCCGCTCGGGGTCGACGATCGGCTCGAGCGGCTCGTACTCGACGCGGACCGCGGCGGCAGCGCGGCGCGCCTGCTCGGGCTCCTCCGCGGCCACGACCGCGACCGGCTCCCCGAAGTAGCGGACGCGGTCGGCGGCAAGCACCGGCTGGTCCTGGAACTCGAGGCCGTACGTCTTCTGGCCGGGAACGTCGTCCTGCGTGAGCACCGCGTGCACGCCGGCCATGCCCACGGCTCCGGAGACGTCGATGGAGACCACGCGTGCGTGCGCATATGGGCTGCGGACGGTGTGGCCCCAGAGCATCCCCGCGACCTCGAGGTCGCTCGAGTACGCGAACGCACCCGTGACCTTGGGCACGGCGTCGTGGCGGCGCACCCCGACCTCGGCCCGGCCATGCGGAATGCGGGCGGGAGTGCTCATCGCTCGGCCGCCAGCTGCACCGCGTCGAGGATCTTCTGGTAGCCGGTGCAGCGGCAGAGGTTCCCCGAGAGCGCCTCGCGGATCTCGTCCTCCGTCGGCTCCGCGTTTGCGGCGAGGAGATCGGCCGCGGCAACGACGAGCCCCGGCGTGCAGAAGCCGCACTGCACGGCCCCGGTCTCGGCGAACGCCTCCTGTACGGGATGCAGGCGTCCTTCCTCCGCAAGGCCTTCGACCGTGACGACCTCGTGCCCATCGGCCTGGGCCGCGAGCACGAGGCACGAGCACACGAGCCCGCCGTCGAGGAGCACCGAGCACGAGCCGCACTCCCCTTGCTCACAGGCGTTCTTCGACCCGGGCAGGCCGAGCCTGTTTCTGAGCGTCGTGAGGAGGCTCTCGCCGGCCCAGACGTCCGTGTCGCGCCGCTCGCCGTTGACGTCAGCTCGATCCTCACGCCAGGCACCTCTCGAGCGCCCGTCCGGCGAGGACGCGCAGCGCGTGCCGGCGGTAGGCGGCCGTGCCGCGAACGTCGTCGATCGGGCTCGCGGCGGCCGCCACGCGCTCGGGGAAGGACTCCGCTTCGTCGAGTGGGCACACGACGAGACCGGGAACCGGCGAGGCCGAACCGAAGGAAGCGCGGATCTCTCCGCGCTCGCGGTCGGCCACCACCGCCAGCGAGCACACCGCGATCACCATCGCGTTGCGCGGCCCGATCTTCATGAACGTCTGCGGCTGGCCGCTCGGCTCGACGTGCGCCGCGACGATCAGCTCGTCCTCGGCGAGCGCGTTCTTCTTCACGCCCACGAGGAAGTCCGCCGAGCGGCACGCGCCGGGAGCCGCGCACGGAAGCCACCTCGACCTCCGCGCCCTCGACGAGCAGCGGCGGCAGCCCGTCACCGGCCGGGGACGCCGTCCCGAGGTTGCCGCCGATCGTCCCGCGGTTGCGGATCTGGGGCGAGCCGACCGTGCGCGCCGCCTCCGCGAACGCGGGCATCAACCCGGAGAGCGGCTCCTCCATCGCCTCGGTGTAGGTGAGTCCCGCCCCGAGCCGGACGCTGCCGTTCGTGCGCGACCAGCCGCGCAGTTCCGCGACCTCGTTCAGGTTCAGGAGCGCCTCGGGCCGGGCGCGGTCGAAGTTGAGGGCGACCATGACATCGGTGCCGCCCTGGATCGGCAGCGCCCCCGGATGCTCGGCCTTGAGCCGAAGCGCATCCTCGAGGGAGCGCGGGGTGAGAACGTCCACGACCCGAAGCGTATTACGCTCCCCCCATGGAAGCCCTCCGCCACCGCCTCGCCGTCGCCCGCGGGGACGAGCCCGCCGATCTGGTCGTGCGCGGGGGACACGTCCTCTCGGTCTTCACCAAGGAGTGGCTCAAGACCGACGTGGCGATCGTGGACGGCGTCGTCGCGGGCCTCGGCGACTACGAGGGCACCGAGACGCTCGACGCGTCCGGACGCTGGGTCGTCCCCGGCTTCATCGACTCGCACATGCACCTCGAGTCGACGAAGCTCCTGCCGGACGAGTTCGCGCAGCTCGTCCTGCCCCTGGGAACGACGGCGGTCGTGGCCGATCCGCACGAGCTCGCGAACGTGCTCGGTACCGACGGCGTGCACTGGCTCCTCGACGCCTGCGAGGACCTGCCGTTCGACTTCTACTTCATGGCCTCGTCCTGTGTCCCGGCGTCGCGCTTCGAGTCGCCCCGCCGCCCGTTCACGACCGGGGACCTCGAGAGCCTGCTCCGGCGAAAGCGTGTGCTCGGAGTCGCCGAGATGATGAACTTCCCCGGCGTCATCGCCGGCGACGAGTCGGAGCTCGCGAAGCTCGAGCTCGAGGAGGGCGAGCACGTCGACGGCCACGCGCCCGGCGTGCTCGGCAAGAGGCTCAACGCGTACGCCGCGTCCGGGATCCGCTCCGACCACGAGGCACTGACGGCCGACGAGGGCCGGGAGCGGCTGCGCGCAGGCATGTGGCTCCTGATCCGCGAGGCCTCGATGGCGCGCAACCTCGAAGCGCTCCTCCCCCTCGTCCGCGAGTTCGGCACGAACCGCATCGCGTTCTGCACCGACGACCGCGATCCCGAGGACATCGCCGCGAACGGCCACATCAACGGCATGGTGCGCGCCGCCGTGACCGCGGGGATCACGCCCGAGGACGCGATCGTCCTCGCCTCGCACAACTCGGCGCTGTGGCACGGGCTCGACCACCTCGGCGCGGTCGCGCCCGGCTACCAGGCCGACCTGCTCGTCCTGCCCGACCTCGAGAGCTTCGATCCGGCGGTCGTGCTCAAGCGCGGCCGACAGATCGGCGAGGTTCCGCACCCGGAGGTGCCCGAGTGGGTGAAGCACTCGGTGCGGATCCGGCCGGTTTCCGCGGACGACTTCCGGATTCCGTGGGAGGGCGGCGACGCGCGCGTGATCGGGCTCGTTCCCGAACAGGTCGTGACGGAGAACCTCGTCGAGTCGCCGACGACGGCCGGCGGCGCTGCGGTCGCGGATCCCGCGCGCGACCTCGTGAAGATCGCCGTCGTCGAGCGCCACCTCGGCACGGGCCGAATCGGACTCGGCTTCGTCCGGGGATCAGGGCTCGGTAGCGGAGCGCTGGCGTCCTCGGTCGCCCACGACGCGCACAACATCGTCGTCGTCGGCGTGACCGACGAGGACATGGCCTTCGCAGTCACGCGGCTCGCGGAGATCGGCGGCGGCATCGTGGTCGCCGAGGGCGGCGCCGTCCGGGCCGAGCTGCCGCTCGAGGTCGCGGGTCTGCTCGCCGACCTCCCGCTCGCCGAGGTGATCGAGCGCAGCCTGGCCTGCAACGACGCCGCCCGCGAACTGGGCTGGGCGGGCGCGACCCCGTTCCTCACGCTTGCGTTCCTCGCCCTGTCGGTGATCCCCAGCCTGAAGATCACCGACCGCGGGCTCGTGGACGTGGACCGCTTCGAGCTCGTGCCGCTCGCGGTCGGGTAACGCCCTGGATGCTCCGGCGCTGACGGCCGGCCGCTTCGCGCCACTTGACACGACGGCCGGGCAGGCGTAGGACCAACGTCGCCTCGTCTCGCGGCGCGGGGCCGTGAGCGCGATGCCTACCAAAGCCGAGAACCAGGACGCCGCGACGCAACCCAAGGACGGGGCGCAACCGGCAGTCGCGACACCGCCTCCGGCGCGCATTCCCCCGGCGGACAAGAAGCGATCCGACCGCCCGCCGCCCGGCCAGGACGACACGGAGGCCGCATTCCTCGGCTTCCTCCTCATCGCCGCGATCCTCTACTTCGCACTGGTCTGGGGCCGGCTGCCCTCCCAGCCGCCGCCGTGGCTGGTGACCGCATTGCTCGTCCTGGCCGTAGGCGTGACCTGGTTCGCCGTGCGGCGGTGGAAATGGCTCAGTTGGCGGCTGGCGTGGCTGCGCCGGCGGCTCAAGCGCTGGGGCGGCGTCGCCACCGACCTCTTCACGTTCCTCGTCGTGGTGCTGTTGCTCGTCGCGTCCTCGATCTGGCTCGACACGGCCGACCAGATCGTGCTGCTCAAGCTCTTCGTCGTCCTCTACTTCTCGATGCTCCCCGCGCTGCTCTACCTGCAGTTCAGCTCCGGAAAGACGTTGACCGTCTGGAAGGAGTTCGTGCTGAACCTCTACAAGCTCCAGGCGGACGACCCTGCCAACCTGCCGCGTCCTCCGACGCTCTCGCGCTTCCACGAGCCGTGGAGGACGGCGCGCAGGAAGGCGCTCGGCCGGGAACTCGCCGACAACGACCCGGAGGCGGAACGCCTCGAGCTGGCGAACATCTACCGGGTCAAGTTCCGCGACCTCTTCGGCCCGGTGCCGCAAGCGCAGCAGAGCGTCCTCTCCCTGAAGAGCGTGCACAAGCTCCAGGTCGTGATCACGACGGTGCTCGTGACGATCGGCTGGATCTTCGTCGTGCAGCCGGAGACCGTCTACGGCGCGTCGTACATCCCGTCGAGCTTCGAACTTGAACGCCTGCCGCAGATTCCGCGCGAAACGTTCGCCTTCGCGTTCCTGGGCGCCTACTTCTACATCCTGCAGATGCTCGTCCGCCGGTACTTCCAGAACGACCTCAAGGCGACCGCGTACATCAACGCGACCATGCGAATCGTCGTCGTCATCCTGCTCGTCTGGACGATCGACCCCTTGCTCCAGGGCACGACCACGCAGGCGCAGCGGAACGCGATCGCCTTCGTGATCGGCGTCTTCCCGACGATCGGGTGGCAGCTCCTCGTGCAGACGGTCGTCCGCGTAGCCGGGGTCGTGGTGCCTGCGCTTCGGCCGACGTACAAGCTCACCGACATCGACGGGCTGAGCGTCTGGTACGAGTCGCGCCTCCTCGAAGTCGGCGTCGAGGACATGCAGAACCTCGCGACAACGGATGTCGTCGATCTGATGCTCAACACCCGCATCCCGGTCGACCGGCTCGTGGACTGGATCGACCAGGCGCTTCTCTACCTGCGCGTGACCGACGAGGCGGAACGCGAGACGCTCCGCCGCTACGGCATCCGCTCGGCTTCAGACCTCCTGGATGTCTTCGCGGACAAGCAGCTCGCGGGCGAGATGGAGCTCCTCCTGAACAAGGACGGCGAGAAGCCGAGCCGGCTGCGCTCGCTTGTCGTCGGGCTCCAGCACGAGCGCAACCTCCAGCGTGTCCAGGCCTGGAAGTCGTTCAGAATCGACACGCGAGAGGCCCCGCAGACCCGAGCGGCCTGACGCGGCGCCTCGGCGTTACGCCGATCGCGCCATGAAGAAGAGATCGTCGAGCGCCGGATTGTCGATCTCCGCGGCGAGCGACCGGGCGGCCTCGAGTGCGCCGGGCTCTCCCAGGCGGG
Organism: uncultured Actinomycetes bacterium; assembly: GCA_963760815.1. Taxonomy (GTDB): domain Bacteria; phylum Actinomycetota; class Thermoleophilia; order Gaiellales; family Gaiellaceae; genus CAVRUF01. The sequence goes on along the minus strand of CAVXEJ010000004.1, from coordinate 462,615 downwards.
CTCGGTAGACGGTCGCGTGCAGCAGAAGCTCCTGGATGCCTCGGCGCGCGGCGATCGCCTCGAGCTCGTCGATCCAGCGCGGCGCCGACTCGGCCCCATGCTCGACCGCGACCGCGCAGAGAGCGTCGAGCGCGTAGGTCTCGATCCAGAGGTACGTGTCGGGAAGGCGGCGGCACATCTTCGGCGCGTCGACGAGCAGGTCGAGTGCGCGGGTCGCGTCCCCCCGCGCCTCGGCGACCAGGCCCAGCCCTCGCAGGCCGATGCTCTCCCAGCAGGCGTCGCCGACCTGGCAGCCGAGGGCAAAGGCGTGCTCGAAACGCGCTTCCGCGGCGTCCACGTCGCCGAGGGCGAGATCGATCTCGGCGCGGAAGGACTCCGGCCACGAGACGAACGCCGTCATCCCGCGCGCGTCGGCTTCGTCCAGGGCCTGATCCAGCACGTGGACCGCATCCTCGATCTCTCCGCGCAGAAGGTGGTAGCGGCCGAGCATGGTCAGGGCCATGGCGAGCGGCTGGCCCGAAGGAAGCTGCCGCGCACGTTCGACGCCCGAGCGGAGCAGCTCACCGGCCGCCGCATGGTCACCGGTGTCGTGTCGGGAGGCGCCGCGGGTCACGTCCACCCAGGCGAGCTCCAGGTTGCTCCCGCCGGCGAGCTCCTCGGTCCGCGTCAGCGACTCCTCGGCCCGCTCGTACTGCGCACGCAGGAACTGCACCCAGCTGATCTCCCGCCATCCCGTCGCAGCGATGTCCTCGCGGCCCACCGCCTCGGCGAGCGTCGTCCCTTCGTGGAGCGCCGCTGCGCCCTCCTCGTCCGTGCCGCGAGCGGAGTGGACGAGCGCGCCGCCCAGGGCTACGAGCGCCCTGGCCAGGAGCTCGTGATCCTCGATCCTGCGGGCGGCGGCCACGGCGCCGCGCACGCGCTGGACGCCGGCCTCGACCGCGCCGGCGGCGAGGGCGGCCTCACCCGCCTCGACCTGCGCCAGGACCGCAGCGCGCCCCGAGACACGCGTCTCGACCGGAGCCTCGGCCGTCTCGGCCGCCGCGCGAAGCGCGGCGCTCGGGTCGCGGCCCACCTCCCGGCGGAAAAGCTCCGTGCAGGCCTCCGCCCGGCGCGCCGCACCTTCGTGGTCGCCCGCGGCGCTCAGGCAGCGGACGAGCAGGACGTGGGCGTTCTCGTCGTAGGGGTTGAGCCGCACGAGCTCGGATGCGTAGCGCGCCGCGCCCTCGAGGTCGCCGCGCGCAAGCAGGGCGAGCGAAGACTGGTGGAGGACGGCGCTCGTCGTTCCCGCCACATGGCGGCGCTCGCTCTCGAGCCACATCTCGAAGCCCGGGCTCGACCGGAAGACGAGGCCGTCCACGAGCTCGTGGCCGAGCCCGGGCAGCGCGGCGGCCTCCATCCAGGAGCCGCGGCTGAGGACGTCGACGTCGACGAACGTTCCCGGGCGCAGCGTCAGGCGCACCGGATCCCCGCCGAGCTCGGCGTCCTCGCCCAGGCTGCGGCGAAGCGCCGAGAGCGTCCAGCGGAGCGTCCCCAGCGGATCGTCCGCCTCGGGGAAGAGAAGCTCCGCCAGCCGCTCGCGCGAGGGCGGCAGCCGTGTGCGCAGGAGGTAGACGAGCAGGCCCCACGCCTTGTTGCCCCGAGGCGGGTCGACCGGGGCCCCGCCGCGTTCCATCCTCGGCGGGCCGAGTAGCTGAATGCTCAGTCCGATCTGGGGCCTCCCCTGGTCACACGCGCCGTCACACGCCCCACTGTGACTCTCCCGTCCGTCCGCCGCAACCACACGACGGAAGGGAGCAGGACATGAGCATGAGGACAAAACTGGCTCTGCTGGCCGCGCTCGTGGGCGCGGCGTCGCTCGCGGTGGCGGCCCAGGCAGGGCAGCAGCAGTACTCGGCGTGGGAACCGGCCCAGAAGATCGACGAGATCGACGGCAACAACTCGGAGCTGAACACGCCGTCCCAGGACGGGTGCCCGATCCAGTCACCCGACGGGCGCAGCCTCTACATGGCCTCGAACCGTCCGGGCGGTATGGGCGGGCTCGACATCTGGGTCGCCCACCGGCCGAACCGCCACGCCCCGTGGGGCGCGCCCGAGAACCTCGGCGAGCCCGTCAACTCGGCCGCGGACGACTTCTGTCCGACACCGGTCAAGCACGGTGGCCTCTTCTTCGTGAGCAGGGAGGCGCTCCCGGGCAGCTGCGGGCTGGGGGACATCTACTTCACCCGCTACAGCCGGAAGCACGGCTGGAGCGAGCCGCAGCACCTCGGCTGCGCGCCCGACGGCCCGAACAGCGCGCTCGACGAGCAGGGGCCCTCGTACGTGGAGGCCGGCCACAAGGCGTCCCTCTACTTCTCGAGCAGCTCGGCGACGGTCGCCGGCGACATCTACGTCAGCCGAGGTCGTCGCCGGTTCGGACTTCGGCCCGGCCGCGCCGGTCACCGAGCTGAACGACGCCGTGGCGAACGACATCCAGCCGAACGTGCGGAAGGACGGGCTCGAGGTCGTCTTCTCCTCGAACCGCGCGGGCACGCTCGGCGGCCAGGACATCTGGGCCGCGACGCGGCGAAGCATCCACCACCCGTGGTCGGTCGCGGTCAATCTGGGCGCGGCGGTGAACACGGCCGCCGCCGAGTCGCGTCCGTCGCTCTCGCGGAACGCGCGGCAGCTCCTCTTCGGGCGTTCCCCCGGCCCGGAGGGCATCGGCGACATCTACGTGACGACGCGGGACGAAGGTCGGCCACACGCACCACTGAGGCATCCCGGTCTTCGGAAGCAGCTAGGGCCCGCCGTCGCGCGGGCCCTAGCTGTCCAAGCCACATCGCCGCCGCGACCGGCATGACGGGCGCGGCTCACGTCGGCCTCGGAGACAGCAATACCGACCAAAGTCGCATGCCCGCGGAGCGGGCGAGACTTTGGTCGGCTTATGGAGCTAGCCGGGCTCGAACCGGCGACCTCCTGGGTGCGATCCAGGCGCTCTCCCAACTGAGCTATAGCCCCGCAACCCGCATTCTAGCGAGGGTCAGATGTCGAGTCTCGTGTCCTCCAGGTCGAGCTCTCGCTGGACGCGCCCCATCACGTCGTCCGAGATCACGCGCTCGCGGCGGAGTTCGTGCAACGCGTGGCGCTCCGCGTCGAGGAGCTCGCGACGGAGCCGCTGGTACGCGACCGAGCGCTCTTCGATCATGCCGTCGTCGCCGTCGTCCAGGCGCGCCTCGAACCGGCGGCGTCGGAACGCGTAGAGGCCGCGCATCCGCTCGACGGTGTCGTCGTTCACCCAGTCCTGGCCCTCGAGCTCCTCCAGTCGCTGGATCGCGGCGTCGGCGGCGGCCAGACGGGCCTCGATCTCTTCGCGTTCCTCCTCCAGGTCCTCCGGCAGCCGCAGCAGCAGGATGAGACGCGGCAGCGTGAGCCCCTGGAGCACGAGCGTCGCGAGGATCACGCAGAAGGTGAGGAACACGATGAGGCTGCGGAACGGGAACGCCTCGCCGGCGTCCGTCGTGAGCGGCAACGCGAGGGCCGCGGCGAGCGAGACCGAGCCGCGCATGCCCATCCACGAGATCAGCGTCGTGTTGCGCCACTTGTAGATGTACTTCGAGTAGCGCCTCGCCTGCATCATCCGCACCGTCCCCGCGTAGGGGAACACGAAGACGAAGCGGACGACGATCACGGCGAGGCTGACGGCCGCCGCGTAGCCGAGCAGCTCGGCCGTCGAGTAGCCGTCGAGCGAATCGAGCACGGCCGGCAGTTGGAGCCCGACGAGGCCGAAGAGCACCGCGTTCAGCGAGAACGAGACGATCTCCCAGACGGCGACGCCCTGGAGGCGGGTCTCCGCGTCGGTCAGCTCGGGCGTGTACCAGCCCATGTAGATCCCGACGACGACGGCGGCGAGGACACCGGAAACTCCGAGCGCGCTCGCGGGGAGGAAGCCGAGGTAGCCGCTGAGGAGCGCGATCGCGATCTCCGTCGGCGGGTGGTGGATGCGCTTGCGGACCATCCGGATGACGTAGGCCACCGCGAGCCCGACGGCGACGCCGCCGGCGACGTTCCAGACGAACTCGAGGCTCGCCTGGGCCAGCGAGAACGAGCCGGTGACCACCGCCACCACGGCGAACTTGTAGGCGACGAGCGCGGTTCCGTCGTTGATGAGCGACTCGCCCTCGACGATCGCGACGACGCGGCGGCCGACGCCCAGGCGCCGCGCGATCGTGGACGCGGCGATCGGGTCGGTCGGAGAGACGATCGCGCCGAGCGTGAACGCCGCCGCCCACGGCATCCCGTCCACGATCGCGTGCGCGACGACTGCGACCACCACCATCGTGACGAGCACGAGCCCGACCGACAGGACGGCGATCGGCTTCACGTTCGCGCGCAGCTCGCGGAGCGACGTGAAGTACGCCGCGGCGTAGAGAAGCGGCGGGAGGAACGCGACGAAGACGAGCTCCGGCTCGAGCATGATCTCCGGCAGGCCCGGGATGAACCCGAGCGTCAGGCCGCCGAGGACGAACAGGATCGGATACGGGATCCGGACGACGCGCGACAGAACGAGCAGCGTCGACACCGCGCCCAGCAGCAGGAAGAGGACGATCTCGTCGTGGGCCGCGGTCGGCACGCCGAGAGATTAGTTTCAGAGGATCTGGTCGAGCGCGGCGATCGTCGCTCCCGCCGAGACCAGAGCGGTCCGGCGGTCGAGCTCGACGTCGCTCATCGATCGGCTATGCGGCCGCGTCTTCGTCGTCGTCTTCAGGCGGCGGGTTCTCGGCCAGGCCCTCCTCGGAGGGCGTCGCGTCCTTGTCCTGCCGCGCCGCAGCACCGGCCCGGCCGAGAGTGTCGAACTTCGAAGCGAGATCGAGTCGAAAGCCGCTCATCTCCTACTGAGACGGCAGCGAGGCGAAAAGGTCAGACGCGCTGCATGTGCGTCGGCTTCGGGGCGTCCTCGTACTTGAGCCCGTAGCCGATCGCGCGGTCGATGCCGATGTGCGCGGCCCAGATGAGCGCGATCTCGATCCCCAGCGTCCAGTCCGTGAGAAATGCGGCCACGCCGAGCACGAGCGGCACGGTCGTCGTGTGCAGCGCGTTGTAGGTCGCGGCGCCGATTCGCGGGCCGCCGAGGTAGCCGAGCAGCCCGAGGTCGGGCGCCAGGAAGAGAATCAGCACGAGCCACAGGTTGTAGTCGCCGTCGACGTAGACGACCGCCGCGACGACGAACAGGGCGAGACCTTCGAGATGCAGGAGCAGGCGGGGTGGCACGACTCGAAGTTCGGTCGCGGACGGGCCGTTCCTTGTGGGAAGCTCGCGGCGTGGAGCTTCCTCCTCCCCCGGGCAGCGACGATCGCGAGGCTCTCGCGCGCCTGCGCGAGGCGATCGCTGCGGCGAACTACACGCACGACGGGCTCGCCGAGACGATCGGGCTCCACGGGCCCTCGCCCACTCCCGCCGACGCGCCGGTGGCCGAGCGGCGGCTGCCCGACGGCGAGGCGATCTCGACGATCATCCGGCTGTTCCTGCTCGAGCGTGCTGTGCGGCGAGCGGACGCCGCGGCGGCGCTCGAGCCGCTCGGGCTCGAAGGCGCGGCGGCCCTCGGGCTCGTCGCCGAGAACGGGCCGGAGGTCGAGCCGCTCGTCCGGCTCGTTCCGTCCGGCGAGCTGACCTTCGCCTCCGACCGCAGGACGGGCCGCGAGCAGGTGATGGGCGTCGCGCCGTCCTCCGCCCTGCTCGGGAACCTCACCATCCGCCACCGTGTCGACCGCGCGCTCGACGTGGGGACCGGCAGCGGGATCCAGGCGGTGCTCGCCGCGCGGCACGCCGACCTCGTGGTCGCAACCGACGTGAGCGAGCGCGCGCTCGCCTTCGCGGCGTTCAACGCAGCGCTGAACGGCTTCGACAACGTGGAGCTGCGGCAGGGGAGCTTCTTCGACCCGGTCGCAGGCGAGCGGTTCGGGCTCGTCGTCTCGAACCCGCCGTTCGTCGTCTCGCCGGACACGGCGCTCACGTACCGAGACGCCGGCCTGCGCGGCGACGCCGTCACCGAGCTGGTGCTCCGCGAGGCGGCCGCGCACGTGGAGGAAGGCGGGTTTGCCCAGCTCCTCGGGACCTGGGCGCACGAGCCCGGCGGCGACTGGTCGGCTCCGGTGCGCGCCTGGGCGGAGGGAAGCGGCTGCGACCTGGTCGTCCTGCGCTACACGACCGACGATCCGGTCACGTACGCGGCGCGCTGGAATCCGCCGGCGCAGACGCCGGACCTTCCCGAGACGCTCGACCGCTGGCTCGCCTACTACGCAGAGCTGGGGATCGAGGCGCTCGCCTACGGCGCGATCGCGCTGCGCCGGCGCGAGGGCTCGAACTGGGTGCTCGCCGAGGACGCGCCGGAGCGGATCGAGCCCTCCGAGCACCACATGGAGCGGCTCTTCGAGGCGCAGGATTTCCTCGCGGACGGGCGCGACCTCCTCTACGAGCGGCTGGTCCTCGTCGACGAGCACGTGCTCGAGCAGGCGCTCCACCTGGACGACGGCGTGTTCGGCGTGCGCGGCGCGGCGATCCGCCTCACCGACGGGCTCGGGTTCCAGGCCGAGATCGACGTCTTCACCGCGCACATCGTCTCGCGCCTCGACGGGAAGCGGAGCGTGCGCGAGGCGATCGCCGACACGGCCGAGATGCTGATGCCCGAGGGAATGACCCCGGAAGCGCTCGGGCAAGCGGCGATTCCGGCGCTCCGGCGCATGGTCCAGCTTGGCTTCCTAGTCCCCTCCGGCCATTGAAGACGTCCCAACAGGGGCGTAAGCTCCGCCGCCAGACCTAAGCGAAGGAGGGGCTGTGGCCGAGGAAGTGCTGGAGAACGGATCGTCGCGCGGCGAGTTCCTGACGCGCAGCGCAGGCATCGCGGGATTGGCCGTCGGCGCCGGCGTATGGGCCGGCGGGATGGTGAAGGCGAGCGCCGCCGAGGCCGCGAGCGATTCCCGAAGCTACGTCTCGGGTCACTTCGCGCTCGAGCTCGAGGGAATCCTCATCGGCATGCTCAAGTCGTTCGACGGCGGGGCGATCTCGGCGGAGGTGGTCGAGGAGGAGCTGGAGCCGGAGCAGCTCATCGCCAAGAAGCACATCGGGAACGTCAAGTACGAGGACTTCACGGTCCAGATCGGCTTCTCGATGAGCAAGGCGATGTACGACTGGATCAACGAGAGCTGGTCGGGCAAGCACGTCCGCAAGTCCGGCCAGGTCATCCTGGCCGACCAGGACTACGACGCGAGGCGGGCGATCGCGTTCGAGGGGGCGCTGCTCTCGGAGGTCAAGATCCCCGCTTGTGACGGCTCGTCGAAGGATCCGGCGTACCTGGGAGTCGAGTTCGCCTCCGACCTGACCTTCAGCACGAAGGCGTCGGGCAAGCTGACGGCTCCGTCGTCGAAGAGCCAGAAGGCGTGGCTGCCGTCGAACTTCAGGCTCAAGATCGGCGAGTTGCCGTGCAAGAGGGTCTCGAAGATCGACTCCTTCACGATCAAGCAGGCGATCATCACCGAGCAGATCGGCGACACGCGCTACTACCACAAGGAGCCCGGCAAGCTGGAGTTCCCGAACCTGAGGGTGACGTTCGCCGAGCAGGACCTCAAGGCCTGGGACGCGTGGTTCACCAGCATGGTGATCGCGGGCAACCAGGAGGACGAGAAGGAGGGGACGCTCGAGTTCCTCGGGCCCAACCTCCAGACCACGCTCGGCAAGATCTCGTTCTTCGGCGTCGGGATCCACAAGCTGTCGTACAACAGCGCGCCGGCGGACGGAAGCGCGATCAAGAGGATGATCGCCGAGCTCTACGTCGAGCGGATGGAGATCGGTAAGTAGCTACTGCGGGGCGCGGATTCCGCCGTCGGTCTGGCGGATCTTCGCGGCGCGCGCTCCGAAGTCGGCCTGCGAGAGGCTGCGAATCGACTTCAGCGCGGCCTTCTTCGAGTCGCGCTTGGGCACGCCGTTCGAGCGTACGGGGACGACCTTCCCCTGCACCCAGGTCCCGTCGCCGCGCAGCGTCACGCGCAGGAGCGCCGAGACGCCGAGCACGCCGTCCCAGTTGAGGCTCCCGTGCCCGGCGAAGTTGCCGAGGCTGTAGGCGATCAGGCGGCCCTTGCGCCACTCCATGCCGCGCACGACGTGCGGGCCGTGGCCGACGACGAGGTCGGCGCCGGCGTCGACGACCGCGTGCGAGAACTTCATCAGGTTGCCGCGGTTCTCGCCGAGGAACATCTCGGTGCCGGGATTGACGTGCTGCTTGTCGGCGCCCTCGGCCCCGCCGTGGAAGGTCACGACCACGATGTCCGCCTGCTTGACGGCGCTCTTCACCTTCTTCACGGCGGCGGGGATGTTCACGATGTCCCAGTTCGGGATCTCCGGCGCGAAGCCGAGCACGGCGACGCGGACGTCGCCGACCTTGAAGAGCGTCGGGCCCGAGCCCGCGCCGGTCGGGCGCACCTTGGCGTCGCGCAGGGCCTTCAGCGTCTGTTTGCGGCCCGTGATCCCGTAGTCGAAGCCGTGGTTGTTGGCCGTGTTCCCGACGTCGAACCCGGAGGCGCGCAGGGCCTTCGCGTACTTCGGCGGTGCGCGGAAGGCGAAGCAGTAGCGCGAGCCGCCTGAGCCGCACTTGGAGGAGCCACCTGTGGCCAACGTGCCTTCCACGTTCCCGATGGTCACGTTCGCGGTCGTGAGCGAGCTCTTCAGCGGCTTGAAGAACACGCGGCCGTCGCTGGGCAGGCTTCCGTCCTCGTTGAACGCCATGTCGCCGACCGCGGCGAACGAGACCTTCCGTTCCTTCAGTTCCTCGGGAGGAAGCCCCGGGCCGAGCACCGGCGGCGTCGCTGCCTGCGCGGCGGGCGTGTTGGCCGCTCCCACGGCGTCGACGGCCTTTTGCACCGCGTCCGACGCGGACGCGCCCATGACGAGGCGCATCGAGAACGCGAGCGCGGCGATCGCGACCACGAACCCGCCGAGGGCGACGAACCTGCGGCGGCGAACGGCGCGCTTGTGTGCCTGGCGGCGAATACGGATCTCCTCGGAACTGCGCGACATCTGGGTCCTCGACTGTAGCGCGGTCAATCTTCGATTGGGGCGTCGAAGAGCCCGAGCCAGTTCTCCAGCCGGGGTTCGATCGGAAGCTGCGACTTGAGTGCGTCGCGCAGGCGGATCTCTTCGTCGTTGTCCCGCTCCTGTCCTTCGCCGGTGGGGACGAACGGCCAGAACGTCCCGTTCTTGAAGCCGTAGACGAGGTACGTGCGCGCGCCGGGCCCGCTGAACGAGAACAGCGCGGCGAGCAGGTCGCCCTTGAACCCGCGCCGCTGGAGCTCGGACGCGACCATCTCGGCCCCGTCCACGAGCTCGTCGAGCCCGCCTGCGCGGACGACGAGCCACTCGAACCCGTACGAGTCGGACCGGCGTCGCACGGCCGCGCTCGAGTTCATCCCGACGTAGCTCAGCAGGTCGTCCAGGTCCTGCTCGGCCTTGAACGCGTCCGCGCCGCCCTTGGGCTTGAAGCACACGCCCGCGACCCCCGTCGAATGAAGCCCGAGCTCACCCTCGAGCATCGGCCCTGCCGACTTGAGCGCGCCGAGCTTGCCGACCTTCCCACCGCCGCGTCCGAGGAGTCCCATCGCGTTGCGCGACGAGCGCTAGTACGACGTCGGGCGACCCATCTCGGTCGCGATCGCGCTGAGGCGCTCGAGCCGCTTCTCGAGCGGCGGATGCGTCAGGAAGAGCTGGCCGAACGAGCTCTTGACGTTCGTCGGGATGATGTAGAAGGCGTTCATGCCCTGCATCTCGCGGAGGTCCTTCTGGGGAATCCGCGTCATGTCGCTCGCGATCTTCTTGAGCGCGCTCATCAGGTTCTCGGGCGCGCCGGTGATGCGGGCGGCGCCGCGGTCGGCGGCGAACTCGCGGTAGCGCGACAGCGACAGGATGAGGACGTAGCTGAGGATGTACGTCACGATCGAGACGACGATCACGATCAGGTAGACCGGCGTGCCCGAGTCGCGGTTGCGGCCGCCGAACATGCTCGAGAAGAGCGCCATCTGCGTCAGGTACGACGCGACCATCGAGAAGAACCCGGCGATCGTCATCGTCATCACGTCGCGGCTGCGGATGTGGGACAGCTCGTGCGCCATCACGCCCTCGACCTCGGCGGGCGTGAGACGGTCGAGCAGGCCCTGCGTCACGGCGACCGCGGAATGCTTGCGGCTGCGGCCGGTCGCGAACGCGTTCGGCGCCGCGGTCGGGATGATCGCGACCTTCCTCGGCTTCGGGATGCCGGCCTGCTCCGAGAGGCGGTCGACCATCGCGTGCAGCTCGGGCGCCTGCTCCGGCGTGACGACCTGCGCGCGCGAGGCCTTGAGCGCCAGCGTGTCCGACGTGAAGAACTGGAAGAACGCGAGCGCGCCGAGCAGCACGATCGCGAAGAAGAGGTTCACCTTGAACAGGCTGATCATCACCGCGAAGAAGACGACGTAGAGCAGCCCGAGCAGGAAGAGCGTGAGGTAAATGCGGCCCGTGAGGCCTCGATCTCGTCCGTACGCTTCGTTTTGCATCGTGGCGGAAATAGTACCGGCGTGAGCGCTTCCCACCGTCCGCCCACCGTCGCTAGACTGCGACCCGTGCGTCGCTTCCTCGTCCTTTCGCTCGTCGTCCTCCTCCCCGTCTTCGTCGCCGCGTGCGGCGGTGGCGACGAGAAGAACACGGCGCCGGAGACCGTCGTCGGCAGCGTGCCGACCGGCGGCGAGACGAGGCGGGCGGCGGCACGCGGGCGATCCGGTCGCCGGCAAGGCCGTCTTCACCGAGAACTGCGGCAGCTGCCACGCGCTGTCCGACGCGGGAACGACCGGCTCGGTCGGCCCCGACCTCGACGATCTCGCACCCGACGAGGCCACGGTCAACGCGCAGGTCACGAACGGCGGCGGCTCGATGCCGGCCTTCGGCGGATCGCTCTCCGAGCAGCAGATCGCGGACGTCTCCGCGTACGTCGCCGAGTCTGCCGGCTCCTAGCCCGCTCCCTGTGCGGGCGATCGCCTGCGACCTCGACCGGACGTTGATCGGCGAGGACTCCGTGCTGCGTCCGCGCACGCGCGACGCACTGCGGGCGGCACGCGCGGCCGGGCTCCACACGATCATCGCGACCGGGAGGATGTTCCGCTCGGTGCGCCCGTACGCCGAGGCGGCGGGACTCGACGATCCGCTCGTCTGCTACCAGGGCGCCGTCGTCGCCGATCCGGCCACCGGGGAGTTCCTGCGGCACGAGCCGATTCCGCTCGCCGAGGCGCGCGAGGCGATCGCCGCCGTGCAGGCCGAGGGCTTCGGGCTCAACTGCTACGTCGGGGACGAGCTCTACGTCGCCGCCGAGACGCCCGAGTCGCAGCGCTACGCGACCTTCCAGTCGATTCCGATCCACACGGTCGGGCCGCTCCTCGACTGGCTCACCGAGGAACCGACGAAGCTCGTCACGATCGGCGACCCCGACGAGCTCGACGCGCTCGAGCTGCGGCTCAAGGCGCACTTCGGCGACCGGCTCTTCATCTCCAAGTCGCTGCCGTACTTCCTCGAGTTCGCGCGGGCCGGCGTGACCAAGGGCTCCGGCATGGCGTTCGTCGCCGAGCGGCTCGGGTTCGCCGCGGCGGAGACGGTCGCGTTCGGGGACGGCGAGAACGACGTCGAGCTCCTCGAATGGGCCGGGCACTCGGTCGCCGTGGCCAACGCGCACCCGCGCGCGCTGGCCGCCGCCGACGAGGTCTGTCCCTCCGTGGACGACGAGGGAGTCGCCCAAACGATCGAGAGACTCTTAGACTCGTTGGCGTGATCGACGTCCGCGCAGCCCGCTCCGACCCTGACGCCTGGCGCGCCGCGCTCGCGCGCAAGGGCGCCGGCGAGGCGTTCGACGCGCTGATGGAGGCCGACGCTGCCTGGCTCGCGCTCGTCCCCAAAGCGGACGAGCTGCGTTCGAAGACGAAGCTCAAGGGCAAGCCGACGCCCGAGCAGCTCGAGGAGCTGAAGGGCGTGAAGGCGGAGCTCCAGCAGGTCGAGTCGGATCTGGCCGACGCCGAGGCGCGCCGCGAGGAGCTGCTCGCCCAGGTGCCGAACCCGCCCGACCCGTCCGCGCCCGACGGCGTGAGCGAGGACGACGCCGAGGAGATCCGCCGCGTCGGCGAGCAGCCGCAGTTCTCGTTCGAGCCGAAGGACCACCTGGAGCTGACGCGGATCGACATGGAGCGCGCCGCGCGTATCTCCGGCGTCGCGCTTCGCCTACCGCGTCGGCGCCGCCGCCATGCTCGAGCTGGCGCTCTACCGCTTCGCGCTCGACCGCGTCGCGGCGCAGGGGTTCGTCCCCGTGCTGCCGCCCGTGCTCGTGCGCGAGGAGGCCATGTACGGCACCGGCTTTCTCCCCACGGACGAGGTCAACATCTACCGCATCGAGCGCGACGACCTGTACCTCACGGGGACGTCGGAGGTCGCGCTCGCCGGGTTCCACGCGGGCGAGATCCTCGACGCGGACGCGCTGCCGCTGCACTACGCGGGCTACTCGACGTGCTTCCGCCGCGAGGCCGGCGCCGCGGGGAAGGACACGCGCGGGATGTTCCGCGTCCACCAGTTCGACAAGGTCGAGATGTTCGTGTTCTGCCGCCCGGAGGACTCGCCGGCCGAGCACGAGCGGCTGCTCGAGATCGAGGAGGCGCTCGTCGCCGAGCTCGGGCTCCCGTACCGCGTGGTCAACGTGGCCGCGGGCGACCTGGGCGCGTCGGCGACGAAGAAGTACGACGTGGAGGCGTGGTTCCCGACGCAGCAGCGCTACCGCGAGATCACCTCGACCTCGAACACGACCGACTTCCAGGCGCGGCGGCTCGACATCCGCTACCGCGGCGAGAGCGGCGTCGAGGTGCTCCACACGCTGAACGGAACCGCCGTCACCGCGCGGCACATGCTCGCGATCCTGGAGAACTTCCAGGACGAGGGCGGCGCGCGTCGCGGTGCCCGAGGCGCTCGTCCCGTTCGGCGCCCCGGCCCGCATCGAGCCCGGCGCCTAGCTGCTCCGGCCACTGCGGCTCCTATCGTCCTTTGCCGATGAAGGACGCGTAGTGGGGCCGATACGGACAACGATCGCCGTCGCGCTTGCCCTCGCAGGCGTCGCGTTTGCCTGCCCTGCCGTCGCCCTGGCCCAGACATCGGTCCTCCTCGCCGCGGGCGACGTCGCCTCGTGCACCGGCGACGGCGACGAGCTGACCGCGCAGATCCTCGACGTGACGCCGGGCACGGTGGCCGTGGTCGGGGACGTCTCCCAGACCGACGGCGGCACCGCGTCCTACGTCGAGTGCTACGACCCGACCTGGGGACGCCACAAGGCCAGGACGAAGCCCGTGCCCGGAAACCACGACTACCGCACACCGGGCGCCGCGCCCTACTACGCCTACTTCGGCGCGCTCGCCGGCCCGGCCGGGCTCGGCTACTACAGCTACGACCTGGGCGCGTGGCACGTCATCGCCCTGAACTCCAACTGCGCCTTCGTCAGCTGCGCCGAAGGCTCGCCGCAGGAGCAATGGCTGCGCGCGGATCTCGCCGAGCATCCGTCGAGCTGCACGCTCGCCTACTGGCACCACGCGCGCTTCAGCTCCGGCCGCTCCCCGCAGCTCGAGATGACGGCGCCGTTTTGGGACGCGCTCTACGAGGCCGGCGCCGACGTCGTCCTCTCCGCCCACGATCACATCTACGAGCGGTTCGCCCCGCAGACGCCGAGCGGCGATCCGAGCGCGGCGTACGGGATCCGGGAGTTCATCGTGGGCACAGGCGGTTTCGGCCACGCCGATCTCGAGCCGGCTCCGTTCCCGAACAGCGAGGTACGAGACAACGAGGCGTTCGGGATCCTCGAGCTCACGCTCGAGCCGGACGGCTACTCGTGGGCGTTCCTCCCCGTCCCCGGCGCGATCCTGACCGACGCGGGGAGCGGTACGTGCCACGACGCGCAGGCCGACACGACCCGGCCGTCGTCGAACCTGACGTCCCCCGGGTGGAACGCGGTGGTGCGCGGCTTCCAGACGGTCACGGCGGAGGCCTTCGACGGCGCGGCGGCCCCGGCTCGCGTCGATTTCCTCGTGGGTCAGACCGTGGTCGCGACCGACTCGACCCCGCCGTTCGCGTTCGAGTGGGACACGACGGGAACCGAGGACGGCGTCCGCACCCTGAGGGCGCGCGCGGTCGACGCGGCCGGCAACGCCCGCACCGATTCGCGTCCGGTCGTGATCGACAACGCGCATCCCGCGACCACGATCGTCAAGGGCCCGACCGGCGTGGTCGGAACGAAGCAGCAGGTCGTCTACTTCCGAAGCGAGCCGGGCGCGACGTTCGCCTGCTCCATGGACGGCCGCGGCTTCAAGCCGTGCTCGACGCCCGCGGTCTTTCCCGGCCTCGCGAGCGGCCCGCACGTCCTCCGGGTGCGGGCGCGAGACGCGGCCGGCAACCTCGAGCCGAAGCCGAAGCTTTGGAGATGGACGGTCGACCACATCGCGCCGACGACGACGTTCGCGCTCAGGAGGGCGGCCAAGGTTCCGCCCGGCCGCGCGACGTTCGGGTTCAAGGCGAGCGAACCGGCCACGTTCCGGTGCTCGCTCGACCACGCACCGTGGGCGCCGTGCACGTCGTCGGTCAGGTTCCCCACGCTCGGCCTCGGCCGCCACGTTTTCCGCGTTCGCGCCGTCGACAGGCTCGGAAACACCGAGCGAACCCCCGCCACGTTCACCTGGCGGGTCGCTCGCCGGTCAGCCCACGGGGACTAGACTCGGCCCCCGGCGGGGTGCCTGAGCGGCCGAAAGGGACGGTCTTGAAAACCGTTGGGCGCGCAAGTGTCCCGTGGGTTCGAATCCCACCCCCGCCGCTCGCCGGGCTAGGGGCAGACCGGGCCGATGGTGTCCGTGCCGTCCTGCACGACCGTGTCGCCGGCCGTGAGGCACGTGTACAGATCCGCGCCCGCCTGGCCGTTCAGCATGTCGGCGCCGAGGCCGCCGGTGATCGAGTCCGTGCCGCCGCCGCCGAAGATCGTGTCGTTCTCCGTGTCGCCGAGCAGCACGTCGGGGCCGTCGCCGCCGGTGATCGTGTCCGCTCCGGCGCCGCCGTTCAGCGTGAGGCCGATGAGCGCGGCGAGCCCGCTCGAGGCGGACAGCTTGTCGGCGCCGGCAAGACCGAACACGAGGAGATCGTCGTTCGCGGCTTCCGCAGTCGTGATGTGGACCGCGGCGCCCAGCCCGGCGACGTTGACGGTCGTCGAGGACGGCGACACGGCGACCGTGTTGGCGCCGGTCGTCCCGAACACCTGCACGTCGTCGACCGCGCCGTCGCCCACCGTCCCGCCCGTCGCGGCGAGGTTCCCGTAGACGTCCTTCACCGGCGTGGCCGAAAGGTCGTTCACGACCAGCGTGTCGGCGCCGCCGAGCGCGTTGTAGTCGGCGCGCTCCAGGCCGCCGAGCGTCATCGTGACGTTCGCGACGTCGCGGAAGAAGCGGAGCTTCTTGCCGACCGCGGAGAGATCGATGTTCTCGCCGACGTTCGCGCCGTTGAAGACCAACCGGTCGGTTCCGGCGTCGCCCTCGACCTCGTCGCTCCCGTCGCCGGGATCCCACTGCACGGTGTCGGAGCCGTTTCCGAGGAAGACCTTGTCGTTGCCGCGGTTCGGGTCGACGGTGTCGTTCCCGTCGCCGCCGCGGATGGTTTCCCCGAGGTCGCCGCCGGACAGGTTGTCGTTCCCGGGCCCGCCGTCGATCTCGATCGCGGTCAGCCCCGTCGTGCCCATGCCGTTGGAGCCGGTGACCACGTCGTTGCCGCCGAGGCCGTCGACCTCGAGCCGCTCGGTCGAGCCGACGTCGTTCATCGCGGCGGTCGGACCGCCCAGCCCGAAGCGCGCTCCGTTCGGCGCGATCGTGAACGTGTCGACCCCCGCCGAGCCGCCGGCGGCGAACGTGTCGCTGCCGGCGTCGCCGTCGGCCGTGTCGCTCCCGTCGCCGGCCTTCCAGAGGATGAAGTCGTTCCCGACTCCGCCGTGAAGGAGGTCGTTGCCCGGCCCGCCGCTCAGGACGTCCGCGCCGTCGCCGCCGGTGATCGTGTCGACCCCTGTGCCGCCCGCGAGATCAAGCGTCACGAGCGCGGCGAGACCGGCCACGCCGGTGAGGTGGTCGTCGCCGCCGCCTCCGTTGACGGAGACGACCTCCGTCGTGCCCACGTCCAGCGTGTCCACGCTGCGCGCGACGCGCACGCGGCCGACGACCGGCGTGATGTCGAACACGTCGTCCGAGTTCGAGCCGGCCACGAGCAGAACGTCGAAGCCGCCCTGGCCGTCGAAGCGGTCGTTTCCGTCCGGCGAGGCCCAGGAGAAGACGTCGCCGCCGTCCTTGCCGAGGAGCCAGTCGTCGCCCGGCCCGCCGGCGAACGTCTCCGCGTACCGCCCGCCGGTGATCCGGTCGTTGCCGGGACCGCCGTTCAGAGTCGTCTTCTCGGTGTTCGTGAAGGCGCCGAAGTTCTCGGCGATCGTCAGCGTGTCGACCCCGCCGCCGGCGTTCACCACGATCCGCTTGAACTTGCGCCGGTCGAGCGAGAAGTCGGCGGTGCCGTTCAGCCCGACGTCGACCTGGAGGACGTTCCTGTTGCCGGGCTTCAGGCGCAGCTGGAGCTTCTCGCTCTTCGCGTTTCCCGTGAGCGTCAGCGTGCCCTTGGAGATCCGCGCCTTGTAGGCGGCGTCTGCGGGCGCGGCGTGCGCAAGTCCTGTGGCGGCCACCGCAGCGGCCGCGGTGATGAACACGAGTTTCCTCATCTTCCCCTGCCCGGACTGTACGCCGAGGATCGGAAACCCTCTAGCTCAAAAGGGGGTGCAGACAACACCCAGACGCCCGCTGAGCCGGCGGGCGCCTGGGCAGTGCTTACGCTCGAGGAACTAGGGGGCCGGAGCTTCTTCGGTGACGCCGAGGGCGAGCATTTCCTCGGGGGTGAGGAAGAGACCACCGACGCCTACTTCCTGGGCTCCGTCCTGCGGGGCGTTGCTCGCCCACGAGGCGCTCGCCCACGAGGCTGCCGCCCACGAGGCTGCCGCCCAGGATGCGCTCGCCCACGAGGCGCTCGCCCAAGAGGCGCTCGCCCAAGAAGCGTTCGCCCAAGAAGCATTCGCCCAAGAAGCATTCGCCCAAGAAGCATTCGCCCAGGAAGCGTTCGCCCAGGAAGCGTTGGCCCACGAGGCGTTCGCCGAGGCGTAGTTAGCCCAGCTCGCCGCGTCGAAGACCGGGATCGAGCCGCCGGCCGGATCCGCAATGACGAACTGCTTGAGCGCGGAGTTCGGGTTCGGGGGCGTGCCCGTGAGCTTCGCGGCCTTGTCGCCGTCCACCTCGCCGACGCCGACGCTCAGCGCCTTCGCGCCCGGTACGTTCGAGGCCGTGAGCATGAGCGCGCCCTTCACCTGACCCGGCGTCCACGTCGGATGCACGGCCAGGAGGTAGGCGGCGATGCCGGAGACCACCGGGGCCGAGAAGGACGTGCCCGAGAGCTCCATGTAACCGTTGCCGCGCACCTGCCCGGGGCGCTCGCTCACGAGCGTCGAGGACATCGGGACGGCGCCGACCATGTACCGGCCGGGAGCGCTGATCTCGGGCTTGGCGAAGCCGTCAAGCGTGTAGCCGTATGCCGACCACGGCGCGGCCTTGTCGTCTGCGGGAGTCCACGAGTTGCCGACGTCGGTTGCGCCGACCGTGATGACGAACGGGTCGCTGCCAGGCGCGTAGTAGACGCCCGACTGCTCGCCGTTCACGCCGTAGTTGCCCGCGGCCGCCACCACCGTCACGCCGCCGAACCAGAGCTTCTCGACCGCCTTCGCGAGCGGGTCGTACATGAAGCTGTTCGGGACCGCCGAGTGGAGCGAGAAGTTGGCGACCTTGATGTTGTAGAGAGCCTTGTTGGCGAGGATCCAGTCGGCCGAGGCGATGACGTCGCTCGTCATGGCCATGCCCTTGTCGTCCATGACGTCGATCGAGACGATCGGTGCACCGGGAGCGGCACCTGCGTACCCGCGTCCCACACCCGCCGCGATCGACGCCACGAACGTTCCATGACCCCGTCCATCTCCAGCCGAGTTCGGCTTGAGGTTCGTCATCGTCTTCTGCGCCTTGATCTGGCCGTAGGCGAAGTCGGAGCGGTTCGCGTCGATACCGGAGTCGATGATCGCGATCGTCGGCAGGTCGAGGTAGTCGACGTTGCGCCAGAACTTGGTCACATCGGCGGCCGCCGGCCACTTCTGCTGGTTGTCGTAGCGCGAACCCCACCAGCCGGAGAGCTCGATCGGCGCGTCGGCGGTGATGGCGACGATGTGCGCCCGATCCGCGAGCTTGAGGATCTGGCGGCCCGTCAGCGTTGCCGCGACACCGTTGATCGAGCGGAACTTGTTGGAGATCCGGTTCTTGCTGAAGAGCGATGCGTACATGCGACCGCGGCCCATCGACTGAGCGACGCCGGCGGCAACCGCGTTGCCGACGCCCACGCTCGACGTGGTGCCGTCGCCCTGCACGATCACCTTGAAGGTCTTGTTCGGCTGCGACTGGGCCGAGGTCAGAAGGGTCGGCGTGACGTACGCCTTGTAGTCCTTCTGAGAAGCGCTTGTGCCCGTGGAGGCCAGGGGGCCGGCCACGGCGACGAGCAGCACAAGGAAGGTTGCGAAGCCGCGACCCTTGCTCGTGCGCAGTGCATTGCCACGCGAGCCGGAGCGCTTGCCCCAGAGGGCGCTCGACCTGCTCTCGCCCTTAGTTCCAACCTTTGTCCGCATTCGTCCTCCCAATTCCGCCGTCTCAAGGCGGGCCGCAGAACCCATCCCGAACTTGCAGGCGGAACGCTACGGCGCGGGGGTTGGCGCTACGTCCCCCGAATGGGGGTCAATCCGAAGATCACTCGATCGAGGGATGCAAGGCTAGGATCGGAAAATGGCCGTTCCCATTAGGGTCGGAACCTGCTCCTGGGCGGACGAATCGCTCTCCAAATGGTGGTATCCCAAGGGGATCCGCACCGCCGAGGAGCGGCTTCGCTACTACGCGGAGCGTTTCGACACGGTGGAGCTGGACGCGACGTACTACCGGCTGCCCGAGATCGAGCAGGTGCGGACGTGGGTCGAGCGCACGCCGCCCGGGTTTCTCTTCCACGTGAAGGCGTTCGGGATGATGACGCGCCACCCCGTGCGGCTCGAGCAGTTGCCCCCGGATCTGCGCGAGGGCGCGCCCATCGACGACCGCGGGCGGGTCGACCGTCCGCCCCGGGAGCTGCGCGAGGAGGTGTTCCGCCGCTTCCACGAGGCGCTCGAGCCGTTCCGCGAGGCCGGGAAGCTGGGCGGGATCCTGCTCCAGTTCCCCTCCTACGTCGTGCCCAAGCCCGCCTCGTACGAGTACCTCACGTGGGCGAAGGATCAGCTGCGCGGCGACGAGGCGCTGGTCGAGTTCCGGCATCGAGACTGGTTCGAGGGCGCGCAGACGGCGGAAACGCTGTCGTTTCTGGAGGAGCTCGGCGCCGGTCACGTGATCGTCGACGCGCCGAAGACGGACGCGCGCAACCTCATCCCCACCGTTCTCGCGCGCACGAGCGGAACCGTGTACCTGCGGTTCCACGGGCGCAACGCGGCCACCTGGAACGTGCGCGGGACGAGCGCGGCACAGCGGTTCGACTACCTCTACTCGGACGAGGAGCTCGCGGAATGGGTCGCGCCGCTCGAGGAGGTCGCCGAGGGCGCCGAGCGGGCGTTCGCGGTGTTCAACAACAACGGCCGCTCCCCGGCGACGCCGACGATGAACGAGGGCCGCGAGTGGGTTGCGCAGGCGCCGTTGAACGCGCTCACGTTCAAGGAACTCCTCGGCGCGGGAAGGAAGGCCGCATGACCCAGGAGCTGACAGTCCGCACGCGCCCCGCCGCCGGGGTGCCCGAGGGCGTGCTCGTCCTCCTGCACGGGCGCGGCTCCGACGAGTACGACCTGGAGCCGCTCGCCGACGCGCTCGACCCGGAACGGCGGCTGCAGGCGTTCCTGCCGCGCGGCCCGCTGACGATGCCGCCCGGCGGCGCGCACTGGTACATCGTCCGCGAGGTCGGCTTCCCGGATCCGGGGACGTTCCTGCCCACGTTCGCGCTCGTGTCCGACTGGCTCGACCGGGCGCTCGAGGAGACCGGGCTTGGGCCCGAGAAGCTCGTCCTGGCGGGGTTCTCCCAGGGCGCGGTCATGTCGTACGCCCTCGGGCTCGCCGCAGAACGGCCGAAACCCGCCGCGATCCTCGCGTTCAGCGGGTTCATCCCGACCGTGGACGGCTTCGAGCTCGATCTGGCGAGCCGCGCCGGGCTTCCGGTCTCGATCGCGCACGGATCGGCCGATCCGATCATCGTCCCGGGCTTCGGGCGCGACGCCCGCGACCGGCTCACGGCGGCGGGGCTCGACGTCGCCTACCGCGAGGATCCGGTCGCGCACACGATCACGCAGGCCGGTCTGGCCCAGGCGCAAGCCGTGCTCGAGCGGGCCCTCTAGGCCGTCTTCGCGGCCTGGGCGCGGCCGAGATAGAGCCACTGGTACGAGATCGCCGCGACGGCGCCGCCGATGAGCGGGCCGACGTACCAGACCCAGGCGTTCGTCCAGTTGCCCTCGACGAGCTCGGGCCCGAATGCGCGCGCCGGGTTCATCGCGGCGCCGGTGAACGCGCCGCCCATGAGGATGTCGAGCGTGATCGTGAACCCGATCGCGAGGCCCGCGATGGAGGCGAACGTGCCGCCGGGATCGGCGGCCGTTGCGAACACGACCCAGACGAGGAAGAAGGTCAGGATCCCCTCGATGACCGCGCCCTGCGTCGCGCCGACCCCGTCGCCGAGCGCCGGGATGCCGAGCGCGACCGGATCGGTGACTGCGTTCGGCAGGAGCCATGAGATCGCGAGCGCGGCCACGACCGCGCCGGCGAGCTGGGAGATCCAGTAGAGGATCGCGTGCCCGGTAGGCAGCCGGCCGGTGACCCAGAACCCGAGCGTCACGGCCGGATTGAAGTGCCCGCCCGAGATGTGCCCGACGGCCGAGACCATGACGCCGATCGCGAGCCCGTGCGCGAACGCGATCGCGACGAGATCCCCGCCCGCCGTGGCGGCGATCGCCCCGACGCCGACGAAGATCAGCGTGAACGCGCCGACGAACTCGGCTGCCGCGCGCTGCAAGCTCGCTCCCTGCATGCGGCGCAGGGTAGAAAGCCCGTCGGACGGTCTAGAAGGGCCCTTCGGCGAGGAGCCGGCGGAACTCGCCGTACTGGCCGAGCCTTCCGACGGTGACGAGCGTGTCGCCCTTTTCGATGATGTCGGTCGGCTGGGCGCCGGGGATCGGCTCGGGGTCGCGGAGGATCGCGATGATCGTGATCCCCGTCCGGGCCCGGAAACCGCACTCGGCGAGCGTCTTGCCGATCGCGGGGCTCGTGTCCGGCACGGCCACCCATTCGATCGCGAGCTCGCCGATCGCCATCTCGAGGTCCTCGACGATCTTCGGCCGCTCGTAGGCGCCGCCGACGACCGCGCCGATCTGGCGCGCCTCGTCGTCCTCGAGCTGGATGACCGCCGTGGGCTCGTCGTCGTCGACGTGGCGGAAGAAGTAGAGCTCCCGCATCCCGTCGTTGTGGAGGATCACCGCGAGCCGGCCGCCGTGCGACGGCAGCGCCGTGTACTTCACGCCCACGCCGGGGAGTCGCGTCTCTCGAAGCTCGGTCGTCATGCAGAACTCCCTTCCAGTTTAGGACGCTGCGGGAACAGGACCGCGGCCGAGGCGCTTCGACTCCTTCATGAAGACGACGCCGAGCGTCGCGGTGATGAGCACGTAGAGGCCCGGCGAACGCGACGAGGTCGGCGCTGTCGCTCGACGCGAGAGCGCGACGTTCGCCGCGCCGACCTGGGCCAGGATGATCGTGAACTCGCCGTGGGCGATCAGCGCCGAGCCCGCGTTGAGGCTCTGCCGCGGCGTGAAACCGCCGACGCGTCCGGCCGCGTAGCCGGCCACCAGCTTGCCCGACGACCGTGAGGACGACCGCGAGCGCGACGAACCAGCCGACGCTTCCGAACGTGCCCGCGTCGATCGTCAGCGCCGAACACGAAGAAGAAGAGCGCGGCGAAGAGGTCGCGGAACGAGAAGAAGCGCTCCTCGATCTCGGCGCGGGCGCCCGTCTCGGCGAGGATCACGCCGGCCATGAGCGCGCCGATCGCCTCGGAGAGGCCGAGCCCCTTCGCGATCGCGGCCAGCCCGACACGAGCGCGAACACGACGAGGAGGAAGAACTCGCGCGGCAGACGGTCGAGCACGTCGGTCGACGAAGCGCGGCAGGTAGCGCGACGCGGCGAGCGAGCCGACGATGAACAGCGACCGCCTTCACGACCAGCCAGAGCGTCTCGCTCCGCCGACGAGCCGCCGCTGGCCGCGATCGCGATCACGAACGCGATCGCGATGTCCTCGAAGAGGAGCACGCCGAGCACGACGTCGGTCTCGTCGTCGGCCAGGCGGCGGAAGTCGATCAGGCCCTTGACGGCGACCGCGCTCGACGAGACGTAGACCGCGGCCGCGACGATGAACGCCGCCGAAGGTGAACCCGAAGAACGCGACGCCGACCGCGATCCCGATCAGCGCCGTTGACGACCAGGTCGATCGAGCCGCCGAGCCCGATGTGCCGTCCCGTCCGCATCAGCCGGTCGAAGCTGAACTCGAGCCCCAGGAAGAACAGCAGGAACACGAGCCCGAGCTCGGCGACGAACTCGGTCACCTCGGACGGATGCACGAGCGTGAACGTCTCGGGCGTGTGCGGCCCGAGGATGATCCCGGCGAGGAGGTACGCCGGGAATGGCCGAGAGCCCGAACCGGTTCGCCACCAGGCCCAGGGCGGCCAGGACGGCAACGGTTATCGCGAGCTCTTCGAGGGTCACGGGCGGCTCGCGGAAGGCTCCATGGAAACCGTGAGCCTATCGGCCGTGTCCGCAGGAGCGGTGCTGCCAAGCGGTCTGCAATGGGTTAGACTCGGCGACCCGTGCAGCCGTCGAAGCCCTCTGTTCTCGATCCCGCGGAGACCTCCGGCGTCACCCGCCGGACCGGCTACGACGAGTTCGGCGGCCAGATCGCAAGCGTGCTCGCAGCCGCGGAGCAGGCGGCCGACCAGATTCGCTCCGACGCCGAGCTCGAGGCCGAGCGCATCCGCGCCGAGGCCGACGCGTATGCGAACGACGTGCGCCACGCGGTCGACTCCTACGCGCAGAAGCAGCGCCGCGAGGCCGAGGGCGACGCCCGCGACACGCTCGCGAGCGCGCAGGCCGAGGCGCGCGCGATGCGCGAGGCCGCGCAGGCGATGGCGGGACAGCTCGAGGCCGAGGCGCGCCGGGCCCGGGAAGGCCTGTCCGACGAGGCCCGCGGGCTCGAAGATCGCCGCCAGCGCGCTCTCGACGACCTCCGCGACATCGCGGGGACGCTCCAGGATCTCCTCGCGGGCGCGGGCGAGACGAACGGCAGCGGCGACGCGTCCGTCAGCTCGCTCTCGCTGCGCCGACGCCGCTGATCCAGGCCGTCGTCTTCGACCTCGACGGGGTCATCGTCGACTCCGAGCACGTCTGGGACGAGGCCCGCGAAGCACTTGCGCGAAAACGCGGGCTCCCGTGGCCCTCCGACGCGCAGCGCATCACCATGGGGATGAGCTCGGTCGAATGGTCGGGCTACATGCACGACACGGTCGGTTTCACCGAATCGCCGCGGGAGATCTCCGACGAGGTCGTCCGCGAGATGGAGGCGTTCTACCGCAAGGAGCTGCCCCTGATCCCCGGCGCGCCCGAGGCGGTGCGCAGGATCGCGGAGCGCTGGCCGCTCGCGATCGCGTCGTCGTCGAACCGCGAGCTCATCGACCTCGTCCTCGATCTGTCCGGCCTCGCGCCCTGCTTCGCCGCGACGGTCTCCTCGGAGGAGGTCGCGAGCGGAAAGCCGGAGCCGGACGTCTACCTCGAGGCGGCGCGGCTCCTGGGCGTCGAGCCCGCAGGCGTGCGCGGCCGTCGAGGACTCGCACAGCGGCATCCTGAGCGCCTCGCGCGCGGGCATGCGCGTGATCGCCCTGCCGAACCCGCAGTTCCCGCCCGGCGACGACGCGCTCGCGCAGGCGCACGTGGTCATCCGCTCGCCGGAAGAGCTGACGCAGGAGCTGGTCGAGAGCCTGTAGCGCTAGTTGACGCGGAAGGTCTTCACGAACGGCGTCGGATCTGCCTTGCCGTTGTAGATCGCCTTCGCGCGGAACGTGTGAAGGCCCTTCGACAGGTTCCTGAGCGTCTCGCCGCCGAGACCGCACGTGTACCAGGCCCGCTTGTCCCGCTTGCACTTGGCCGTTCCGGTGCCCTTGCTCGAGACGATGTGGAAGTACTGCGTCTTCTTGTGCGTGATCTGGTAGTGCACGGTCGTGTTCGGGGCGCTACCGGCGCCGGCGACTCCGACGAGGATTCCGAGAGAGACGGCCGAGGTTGCGACGAGAGCGGTGAGCTTGCGCATTGGGCGAGACCTCCTTGCGCCGGACTCTAGCACCCTATTTATGGGCAAATCTTCAAGGTTCATCACGTTATTCGCCAGGAACGCACGAACGGACTGGGGTCGACATTCCCGGCCTGGTCGACCGCGCGGACGCGGAACGTGTGCTTGCCCTTCTTCAGCCTGTTGAAGGTCCTCCCGGATGTGCAGGCCTTCCAGGCGCCCTTGTCGAGCTTGCACTGGAAGCTCGACTTGAACCCGTCCGACGCGAACCTGAACGTCGCCGTGCGCTTCTTCGTCCGCGAGGCGGGGCCGACCTTGAACACGGTGTTCGGCGCCGTGTAGGCGATCGCGCGGGCCGCGTTCAACCGCCCGCCCGAGCCGAAGTCGACGAACCACGGCTTCTTGTCGACCGTGTTCAGGATCGCGGCCTTCACGCGCGCCGTGTTCCAGCCGGGATGCGCCGCGAGGATGAGCCCGGCCACGCCGGAGACGTGCGGCGCCGCCATCGAGGTTCCGACGTCCTTCACGTAGTGCTCGCCGTTCGGCGTCAGGCAGCCGACCTGGAAGTCGTCGATGTTCGCGCCGGCGCCCACATTCGAGTCATCGTCGGCGTCGACCGAGAAGCGCACGTAGGCGGTCAGCGAGTCGTCGACCGCGGAGAGGTCGGAAACCACCGTGCCGAAGCCGCCGCTGTCGCCCGTCCACTCGTCGGCGAGCGTCTCGATGATCGCCGGATCGGTCCCCGCCCGGACCCGGAACCAGTCGCTGGTCTCGTACGTGATGCCTTCCTCCAGGCCGAACCTGACCTGGTACTGGACGACACAGCCGAACTTATCGTCGAAGTCGAACGGCACCGCGTTGCGGATCGTCTTGACCGAGTTCGGCGCGTAGTCGCACTCCGGGCGAGTCGGCCAGGCTGTGCGTGTGCGGAGGATCCGGCGGGTTCTCGTCCGGCGGAGGCGCGTTGACGTTCGGGTCCTGGCCCACGCGGGCCGAGCGGCGGATCGTCCGCGGCCGGGTCATACGGCACCCAGCGCGTGTTCCAGCCGACGTCCTCGAAGGCATCGGCCAGGCTCGCCATCGGCGTGTAGATGGTGTACGTGCTCAGGATCCCGTTGCCGCCTTCCCCGCCGGGCGCGGCCAGGTCGACCGAGTTCACGCCGTAGTTGGAGTAGCCCGCGAACCCGTCGGTCATGGTCGAAGCGCCGACGCAGATGATCCGGGCGCTCGGGTACGCGCACGGGAACGTCTTGTCGATGTCGTTGTTCAGGCCGTCGTTCCCCGCGGCGAAGACGAAGAGCGTGTTCGCGCAGGTGGCGGAGTTGATCGCCGCCTGCTCGGTGGACGAGAACTCGGTGCCGCCGTAGCTCCCGTTCACGACCCGCGCGCCGTTCGCGCAGGCGTAGAGGATCGCGTCCGCGGCGACGTCCACCGGGAAGTTCCCGTAGGCGTCGCCGGCGCGGACCGGCATGATCGACACGTTCCAGTTGACCCCGGTGACGCCGTGCGCGTTGTTCCCCTTGGCGCCGATCGTCCCGGCGACGTGGACGCCGTGCCCGTAGAAGTCGAGCGGCGCGTTGTCGTCCTGGATGAAGTCCCAGCCGTGCTCGTCGTCGACGTAGCCGTTTCCGTCGTCGTCACCGGCGACGTCGGGGTCGTCGTTGTTCGTCCAGATGTTGTCCACCAGGTCGGGGTGGTCGTAGGCGACGCCGGTGTCGATCACGGCGATGATCAGGTTCTGGTTGCCCGTGGTCGCTGTCCCAGGCGGCCGGCGCGCCGATCTTCGGCAGCGCCCAGAGCTGGTTGTACTGCGGGTCGTTGGGCGTCAGCGCGCTCGCATGGCGGACGTAGTTCGGCTCAGCGGAGAGCACGTCCGGATCGTCCTCGAGCGCAGCTGCGGCGTCCTCGACGTCCGCGCCCTCGGCCAGCTCGACCACCTTCGTGTCCTCCAGCGTGAGGCTGCGGTCGATGCGTCCGCCTTCGCTTCGCACCGTGCGTGACTGCTCCGCGCGCGTGACGCCGTCGCGGAAGCGGACGATCACCTCGCCCGGAACGAACTCGGCGGCGGGCCGGTCGGCCTCGGCCGGGGCAAGCGGCGCGGCGTCCTGCGTGCTCGCACCGGCGAACGCGGTCAGGACGGCAAACGCGGCCAGGACCGCGGCAACGAGGGACTTCCGCACTTCAATCAGTGTGACACGAAGATCCGGCCGTGCTCCGATGGAACCGCAGGATTTGCAGAATCCAGATGAAGCCTTAAGCGCGGCCGAGCAGGACGCAGGCGTTGTGGCCGCCGAGCCCCATCGCGTTCGAGAGCGCGTAGCGGATGTCGAGCGTGCGCGCCTCGTGCGGGATGTAGTCGAGATCGCAGTCGGGGTCGGGGTCGTCCAGGTTGATCGTCGGCGGGACGATCCCGTGGTGGATCCCGAGGACGCAAACCATCGCCTCGAGGGCCCCCGCCCCGCCGAACAGATGCCCGACCATCGACTTCGTCGACGAGATCGGGAGCTTGTAGGCGTGCTCGCCGAAGACCCGCTTGATCGCCTTCGTCTCGGCGAAGTCCCCGAGCGGCGTCCCGGTGCCGTGCGCGTTCAGGTAGTCGACTTCGGAGGGCTCGATGTTCGCGTCGGCGAGCGCGCGGCTCATCATCGAGGAGACGCCCACGGCCTCGGGATCGGGCGTGATCATGTTGTAGGCGTCGTTCGACGACCCCGCGCCGACGACCTCGGCGTAGATGGTCGCGCCGCGCGCCCGCGCCTGTTCGAGTTCCTCGAGGCAGAGGATCGCGGCGCCCTCGGACATGACGAACCCGTTGCGGCCCGCGTCGAACGGCCGGGATGCCCGCGCCGGCTCCTCGTTCCTCGTCGCGAGCCCGCGCATGGCGCAGAAGCCTCCCAGGACAAGCCCGTTGATCGCGCCCTCGGTGCCTCCCGCGAGCACGGCGTCGGCCTGGCCGGAGCGGATCAGGTGCGCGCCCTCGGCAATCGAGTGCGAGCCCGACGCGCAGGCCGAGTTGACCGCGCAGTTCGGGCCCTTGAGCCCGAGCTCGATCGCGATGTACCCCGAGGGGGAATCCGGGAGGAAGTTCGCCAGGAAGAACGGGGACATACGGCTCCAGCCGCGCTCCTGGAGCACCTGGTACTGGTCGAGCGTCTGGTTGATCCCGCCGACGCAGCAGCCGACGACGACGCCCACGCGGTCGGGCTCGAAGCTGGTGAGCCCCGCGTCCTCGATCGCCTCCTTCGCGGCCGCCAGGGCGTAGAGGACGGCGTTGTCCACCTGGCGCACCTGGCGATGCGGGATCACGTCGGTCGGCTCGAAGCCCTTGATCTCGCCCGCGATGCGCACGGGGAAGTCGCTCGGGTCGAAGCTCGCGATCGTGTCGATCCCGCTTTTTCCCGCGAGCAGGGCGTCCCACATCGTCTTGGCGTCGTTGCCGACGGGTGTGATCGCTCCGACCCCAGTGATGGCTACGCGCCGCATCGTTCCTCGTTAGACGGACGAGGGGCGGATCGGGTTACGTAGGCTCCCGAACATGGCCGAGCCGCCGCGCGGACTGCCCTATCCGCCCATGGAGGCGGAGCTCGTGCGCACGCTTCCCGAGGGGGACGGCTGGCAGTACGAACCGAAGTGGGACGGCTTCCGCGGCGTCCTCGAAAACCTGCGCGGCGACGTGGCGCTGTGGAGCCGCAACGCCCGGCCGTTGCTGCGCTACTTCCCCGAGCTTGCCGCTCTCGGCGAGAAGCTGCCTCCCAAGTCCGCACTCGACGGCGAGGTCGTCGTGGTGCGCGAAGGACGGCTCGACTTCGACGCGCTCCAGATGCGCCTGCACCCCGCGGAGAGCCGCGTGCAGAAGCTCTCCGCCGAGATCCCGGCGCAGTTCGTGGTCTTCGACGTGCTCCTGTGGGACGGCGAGCAGGTGCACGAGCGCACGCTCGAGGAGCGCCGCAAGCTGCTCGAGACGCTCCCGTTCGAGCTCTCGCCGGCGACGCGCGACCTGAAGGAGGCGCAGCGCTGGGTCGACACGCTCGAGCCGGCCGGGTTCGACGGCGTCATCGCGAAGCGGCTCGGCGTCTCGTACAAGCCCGGCTCCCGCGAGGCGGTCATGAAGGTGAAGCGCGAGCAGACCGCCGACGCCGTCGTCATGGGCGTCACCTGGGCGGAGAAGACCGAGGGCATCGCGAGCCTCATGCTCGGCCTCTACGACGGCGACCAGCTGCGGCCCGTCGGAACCGCCGCGGCCGGAGGGAACCGCGAGGAGATCGACCGCCGCGTCGGGCCGCTGCTCGGGCCCAACCCGGAGCGCAAGCCGCGCGGCGAGCCGAGCCGCTGGCGCCCGAACGTCGTCCTCGAGTGGTCCCCTGTTAGTCCGAGTCTGGTCGTCGAGGTGCGCTACGACAAGTGGCAGAAACAGCGCTTCCGCCACGGCACGAAGCTGCTCCGCTTCCGCGACGACAAGGATCCGGACCAGTGCACGGTCGCCCAGGTCGTCCAGAAGCCGAAGAAGGGCGACCCGACGGTCGCCGACCTGCTCGCTAGGTAATCCGCCAGGTCTTCTTGGCCGGCGTCTTGTCCCGGTTCCCGGCCTTGTCGATCGCGCGGACCTGGAACGTGTGCTTGCCCTTCTTCAGGTTCCTGTAGGTCTTGGGCGCCTTGCAGGACGTCCACGCCTTGCGGTCGAGCTTGCACTGGAACTTCGAGCCGGGCTCCGTGGACGCAAAGCCGAACGTCGCCTTGCGCGACTTCGTGGTCGCCTTGGGCGTCTTCTTGAACTTCGTGTTCGGCGCCGTCGTGTCCGGGAGCTGCGCGATGTCGCAGTCGGCGTTCGGCGTGTCGCCGGTGTCCACGACCGCCGTATCGACCTCGGTGCCACACACGATCGAGCTCTCGTTCGTCCCATCCCGAGCCTGAACCGTGTCGGCGCCGGCGCCGGCATCGAAGGTGTCGACTCCGGGGCCACCGGTCAGCGTGTCGCCGCCGGAACCCCCGAGCAGCGTGTCCGCGCCCGCGCCGCCGTTCAGGATCACCGGGCCGAGCGTGAACGCGGCGGCGTTCAGCGCGTTGTCGCCGGCTCCGCCGGTCAGCGTGACAAGCTGAATCTCGAAGAGCGCGTCGGTCCCGTGCCCCAGCAGGCTCGTGTTCGTCAGCGTCCAGTTCGTATCCCCGGTCCCCACGGCGCGATTCGAGCCAGCGTCGCCGTGAAGGACGTCGTTCACCGCGTCGGCGCCGCCGTCAAGGACGTCGTCGCCTTCGCCTCCGTTCAGCGCGTCCGCGCCGAGCTCGCCGTTCAGCGTGTCCGCCCCGTCGTCGCCGTTCAACGTGTCGCCGGCCGTGCCGCCCGTGAGCGTGTCGTTGCCTCCTGCGCCGTTCAGGGTCGCCGATCCGCTGAACGCGGTCGCGTTCAGGACGTTCGGACCGTCTCCCCCGGTGAGCGTCGCGAGCTCGACGGACGTCAACGTGTCCGTGCCGATTGCCGAACCGAGGACGACGCCGTCCGAAAGAGTGAAGTTCGCGTCCGCCGTCTCGACCAGGCGATCCGAGCCTCCGCCGCCGTCGAGCGTGTCGTTGGCCGCTCCTCCGGTGAGGAAGTCCGCCGCCGGGCCGCCCTGGAGGACGTCGATGCCACCGCTGCCCTCGAGGGTCACGGGGTACGCGGACCCGGTGCCGTTCAACGTGTTGTTTCCGCCGTCCCCGCGGAGCGTCGCTCTTTCGACGTTGCACATGCCGTCCGTACCGAGCCCCGTGAGGGTCCCGCACCCGGTCGGCGCTATGAGCGCGACCGTCAGCGACTGGTGGGTCGAGTCGGCGGTCGCGACAACCGTGTCGATGCCGGGCCCTCCGTCCACGCCGTCGTTGCCGGGTCCGACGATCAGGGTGTCGTCACCGATGCCGCCGTTCAGGCTGACGGGGCCGGAGAACGCGGAAGCGTCCAGCACGGATCCGTTGTGGAGCGACGCGGCCTCGATCGACACGAGCGTGTCGGTGTCCCCACCGGTGAGCGTCGAGTTCGTGAGCGTCCAGTTCACCTCGGCGTTGCCGTAGACGGTGTCCGTTCCCCCGCCGCCGTTGATCGCATCGTTGCCGCCGGCACCGGTGAACGTCTGATCGAAGAGCCCAGCGCCGCCGTTCAGCGTGTCGGGACGCAAGGTTCCGACGATTCCCTCGACGTCGTCGTGCACGTTGTCCTGGGCGGAGAGCGTGACGCCGTCGTTGTCGAGGTCGTAGTTGCCGTCGTTCGCGAGGTTGTCGATCCTGACCTCCACGCCGTCCGGGTCGCAAGGGGAGCCCGGACACGAAGCCCAGCCCGTGTAGTCGATCGTGTCGAATCCGGTCCCGCCGAAGAACTGGTCCGGGTCGTAGCCCGGCAGCAGGATGTCGTTGTCGGGTCCGCCGTCGTAGGTGTCGTAGCCCGCGCCGCCCTGGAGCGTGTCGTTGCCGGTACCGCCCTGCAACCCGTCGTCCCCGGGGCCGCCGTCGAGCGAGTCGAAGCTGGCGCCGCCGTCCAGCGAGTCGTTGCCCGTCCCACCGATCAGCGTGTCGTTCTGGGCTAGCCCGGCGAGGATGTCGTTGCCCGCGCCGCCGTCGAGCGTGTCCCCGCCGTCCTGGCCGATGAGGACGTCGTCGCCGTTCCCGCCTTTCAGCTGGTCGTTGTGGGTGAAGCCGACGAGCGTGTCGTTCCCGTCGCCGCCGTCGGCAACGACGAGGTGGCCGTCCTGGTGCGAGAGCGAGTCGTTCCCGTCGCCGAGGTTGATCGCAATCACGACGAACGGCACGTCGGAACATTCGACGACGTTGTTGACGTCGGTGTGCATGCAAGACGACGACGCGTCCGTGATCGGGTTCGTGTCCGAGACCCTGAACGCAAACCCGTTCGGGGCCACGGTGACGGTCACGTTGTTCGTCTCCCCGGGGGCGGCGGTAAAGAGCCACCCGGAAAACGAGTTCCCGGACATCGTTCCCCCGGACGCAGGCGCAGCGAACGCCGTGGCAGCGAGCACAATTCCGACTGCTTGCAGGGCAAGTCGTCTCATGGCCTCTCGCCCGATGATGGCACCTTGTGTCAGGTGGTTCAACCGAGCGCGCTACTGCTCGGAAGCGGGCGGCTCGAGCTCGAGATCGGCGAAGCGCGGGACGAGGCTCGCCTTGCGCTTCCACATGCCCTTCGTGAGGTCGCCGACCTCGGCGACGCGGTCGCGCATCGTCAGGATCGTGAACGCCTCGGGCTCGACGTCGGCGACCTCGTCCCAGGAAAGCGGCGCCGAGGCGCGGGCGTCCGGCGTGGGCCGGATCGAGTACGCCGAGGCGATCGTCCGGTCGCGGGAGTTCTGGCCGTAGTCGACGAACACGCCGCGCCGGTCGGCCACCTTCCACGTCGTCGTGGCGACGTCCTGGTCGTCGATGCGCCGCTCCACCTCCTGCGCGAGCGCCTTGGCGAAGCGGCGCACCTCGGGGAAGCGCAGCTCGCGCTTGATCGGGACGAGGATGTGGAGTCCGGTCGCGCCGGACGTCTTGGGGAAGCTCGCGAGGCCGAGCTCCTCGAGCACCTCGTGGACGACGAGGGCGATCGTCCGCACGTGCTTCCACGGGTTCCCCTCGCTCGGGTCGAGGTCGATCAGCATGTAGTCGGGGCGCTCGACGTCGTCCACGCGCGAGTGCCACGTGTGCAGCTCGATGCAGCCGAGGTTCGCGATGAAGGCGAGACCGGCCGCGTCCGTGACCACGGGGAAGTCGGCGGTGCGCCCGCTCCCGGGGAAGACGATGTGCACCGTCTCGAGCCAGTCCGGATGGGGAACCGGAACGCGCTTCTGGTAGAAGAACTCGCCCTCGACGCCGTGCGGATAGCGCTTCATCTGCATCGGGCGGCGCTCGACGTGGTTCAGCGCGTACGGCGCGAGATCCACGTAGTAGGAGACGAGATCTCCCTTCGTCACCCCGAGCTCGGGGAAGAAGACCTTGTCCTGGTTCGTCAGGTTGACGTCGCGGCGACCGATCCGCACGGGCCCGAGACTAGCGATCACCCTTCGGAGGGTGGTGCGATCCGATACGCACTTCATGATCCCGGGTGCCGGCTCCCCTCATATATCCCCCCGGCACGACGACGCCCGACTCGGCAAACGCGGCTCCCCATGGCTCGCGCGAGGCGGGCTTCGTCACTGAAGGAGCCAAAACCGTTGGGTACCATGGCCCGGCACGGAGAAGTGGCCGAGTGGCTGAAGGCGGCGCCCTGCTAAGGCGTTAGGGGGGTGAACTCCTCCCTCGAGGGTTCGAATCCCTCCTTCTCCGCTCTTGTTTTACGCGCGGCGGCGCTGGCGCAGAGCGGCGGCGGTGAGCGTCGCCACCGAGATCACGAAGAGGACGACCAGGAAGCCGGCGAGGCGCGCCGTCTCTGCGCCCGACACGGCGCTGACCGCCGAGGCGGCGATCGCGCCGTTCGAGACGTCGGCCTCGGGATCGGCCTGCGAGATCTCGCCCTCGCGCACGGTCATCTTCGGCGCCGGGGACTGGAGCTTCGGGCCGGCGCCGTAGTCGGACGAGGTCGCGACCTCGGTGAGCACCGGTGCGTCCGAGCCGCCCTGCTCTTCGATCTGTGTCTCGACCGACGGCTTGATCGTGTCCTTCTTCGGCTTTCCCTTGCCGGGATGCGTCGTGCCGCCCGCGCTCGGGACGTCCTCGACGTACTGGTCGACGCCGCCCGAGGTCTGCGCATATGCGCCGGAGCAAGCGAGTAGGGTGGCGCCGAAGACGGCGGCCACGGCGGCCAGGCGACGCCGCCCGCCGATTCCATTCCTTCTGTGCACATCGACCCCCACTCCGAGCCATGGTTGCGACAGCCGTAGAACGTGTCAAATCGGCGGGGTTGGGATGGGTCGTGACGGCCTCGGTCGCGCTGGCCGTCTTCTGGATCGCCTTCGACGGCGGTTCCTACGGGCTCGAGAGCCGGGCCACGCTCGCGATCGTCGTGTGGTGGACGATCCTCATGACCATCGTCCTCGGGCTGTGGCCGCTCGCCCGGCCGGGCCGCGCCGCGTACGTCGCCGGAGGGTTTCTCGCCGGGCTCGCGCTCTTCACGGCGGCGTCGACGATCTGGGCCGAGAGCGCCGAGCGCGCCTTCACGGAGGCGAACCGGGTCGCGCTCTTCCTCGGGGTCTTCGCCGTCGCCGTACTGGCCGGGAGCCGCGGGAACGCGCGCCGCTGGGCGGATGGGCTGACGCTCGGAATCGTCGCGATCGGCCTGCTCTCGCTCGCGAGCCGCCTCTTCCCGGAGTGGCTGCCGGCCGGGCAGATTCCCGACTTCCTGCCGAGCGCCTTCGCGCGCCTCAGCTGGCCCGTGGAGTACTGGAACGGCCTCGCGATCTTCGTCGCGCTCGCGTTTCCGCTCCTCCTGCGCACGGCGACCGACGCCGAGAGCCTGGTTGCGCGCGCACTCGCCGTTGGGGTCGTCCCGGCGCTCACCGCGACGCTCTACCTGACCTCCTCGCGCGGCGGGTTCGCGACAGCGTTCGCCGGGATCATCGGCTTCTGGATCCTGACGCCGCGCCGACTCCAGACCGGGCTCGCGATCGTGCTCGCCGTCGCCGGCTCGGCCGCGGCGGTCGGCGTGCTCCTCGCGCGCGACGAGCTGGTCAACGACCCATTTGTGGCCGCGGCGATCGGTCAGGGACAGAGCGCCGCCCTGCTCCTCGTGCTCGTGTGCGTCTGCACCGGCGCGGTCTGGGCGCTCGGCGTGCATTTCCTCGGAGGGATCGAGGTGCCCGAGAAGATCACCTGGATCGCCGCCGGCTTCGTCGCGCTCGTCCTGCTCGGCGCCGCGGCGACCTCGCATCCGGTCGACCGCATCGAGACCTTCTGCCGAATGCCGGGCACGGGATCCGCGAGCGGCGAGACGGACGACCTCGTGCGCGCCCACCTCCTGAGCGGCAGCGGAAGCGGCCGCTGCCAGTTCTGGGAAGCGGCCCTCGACGAGTGGGAGACGAAGCCCGTGCAAGGACGAGGCGCCGGGTCGTACGAGGCCTGGTGGGCGCAGAACGGATCCTTCTCGTACTTCGTGCGCGACGCGCACTCGCTGTACGTCGAGACGCTCGGCGAGCTCGGCGTGGTCGGACTCGTGCTCCTACTCGGCGCGCTCGTGACCGGGCTGGTGGCGGGTATCTGCAGGGTGCGCCGCAGCGAAGGGAGCGAGCGCGTGCTCGTCGCGGCGTTCCTCGCGAGCTTCTTCGCGTGGCTCGGCGCCGTCGGCATCGACTGGATCTGGGAGCTCACCGCGGTCGCGCTCGTCGGCGTGCTCCTGCTCGGCCTGCTCACCGGGCCGGCGACCGCGCAGGACGGGCCGAAGTCCGCCGCCGAGCGCCCCCGGCGCAGGCGGTTCGCGGTCGGCGTCGCGGCCGTGCTCGTCGTCTGGACGCTGATCATCGCCCAGGCGATCCCGCTGCTTTCGCACGTGAAGATCTCGGAGAGCCAGAAGGCCGTGCGCGCCGGCGACGCCGGGCGGGCGCTTGGGAACGCGGAGGACGCGCGGCGGCTCCAGCCCTGGGCGGCCTCGCCCTACCTCCAACTCGCGCTCGTCCGCGAGGCCACCGACGACCTGCCCGGAGCGCAGGCGGCGATCGAGGACGCGATCGAGCGCGACCCGCTCGACTGGCGGCTCTGGCTCGTCCGCGCGCGGATCGAGACCAACTCGGGCGAGATCGCCGCGGCCCGCGAGAGCCTGTCCCGCGCCAAGGCGCTCAACCCCCGGTCGCCG
This sequence comes from uncultured Actinomycetes bacterium, assembly GCA_963760815.1. Lineage (GTDB taxonomy): Bacteria > Actinomycetota > Thermoleophilia > Gaiellales > Gaiellaceae > CAVRUF01. The sequence continues at coordinate 427,367 of CAVXEJ010000004.1, read as the reverse complement.
CTGTTCGCAAACGTTCCGTGAAGCCCTGAGCCAAGTGCCGAACCGTCCACTATCCTCGGCCTTTCCACGCAGGCAGGTGCGGAGGAGCCCGGCATGAGCGAAACGATGGAGCCGCGCACCACCATCGAGCAGAATCCTCTGGGGAGCGGCCCCCGGCGAGATCCGAAGCGGCCCCCGCGAGGATTCGCGCTCGACCGCGGCGTCAACCCCTGGCGCGACTCCCTCCTGCGCCGGATGCTCGCGATCGCCGACCTCTCGACCGCGCTCTTCGTCGCCGGCTCGCTCGCGCTCTTCCCCGGCGGAACGCTCGTCGACGCGCTCTGGGCGGCCGTGTTCGCGCCCGCCTGGATCCTCCTCGCGAAGCTCTCCGGCCTCTACGACCGCGACCAGCGCTCCCTGCGGCACCTGACCGTGGACGAGCTCCCGGCGATCCTCGTCTGGACGCTCGCCTCGACCGCGGCGCTGACGCTCTTCCTCACGATCACCCCGGCCGGCTCGCCCGGGATCCCCGCCGCGCTGCGCAGCTGGGGCGTCGCGATCGCGTTCGCCGTCGTGCTGCGCGGCCTCGCGCGCTGGCTGTGGCGGCGGCTCGTTCCACGCGAGCGGACGCTGATCGTCGGGATCGGCCCGCTCGCCGACGCGACCCGGCGCAAGCTCGAGCTCTTCCCCGACATCCACGTGGAGGTCGTCGACCAGGTGGAGGAGATCGATCCGATCCCGGGCCTCGACGTCGACCGGATCATCGTCGCGTCGCAGTCGATCGACGAGGCGCTGCTCGCCGACCTGCTCGAGTTCTGCCGCGACGAGCACATCAAGCTGAGCGTCGTGCCGCCCGCGCGCGGGATGTTCGGCACCGCCGTGCGCCTGAACCACGTCGCCGACCTCTCCGTCGTCGAGTACACGACCTGGGACGTCTCGCGCTCGACGCTCTTTCTGAAGCGCGTGCTCGACCTCGTCGTCGGCTCGGTCGCGCTGCTCCTCTTCCTGCCGGTCTTCCTCGTCGTCGCCGTCGCGATCCGCATCGAGACGCGCGGGCCCGCGATCTTCACGCAGAGCCGCGCCGGGATGGACGGTCGTCCGTTCAAGATGCGGAAGTTCCGCACGATGGACGTGGACGCGGAGGCGAAGCTCCCGCAGCTCGTCCCGTTCGACAGCCTGCGCGACCCGATGTTCAAGCTCCCGAACGATCCCCGTGTCACCCGCGTGGGACGGGTGCTGCGCCGGTGGAGCCTCGACGAGCTGCCGCAGCTCTTCAACGTCGTCCGCGGGAGCATGAGCCTCGTGGGCCCGCGCCCCGAGCAGGTCGAGCTGGTCGCGCGCTACGCGCCCGAGCAGCGGTTCCGCCTGATGGTGAAGCCCGGCCTGACCGGGCCGATGCAGGTCTACGGGCGCGGGCGGCTCACCTTCGACGAGCGGCTCGCCGTCGAGCGCGAGTACATCGAGAACCTCTCGCTGCGGCGCGACCTGCACCTGATGGCGCTGACGCTCTCCGCGGTCGTCAGCGGCAAGGGGGCCTTCTGAAGGCGGCGAACCGGGGCGGCGCGGTGCGCCTGCTCCACGAGAACGCCTGGCCGCTCGCCGACCAGGCGCTCATGTCGGCGACGAACTTCGCGACGATCGTCATCCTCGCCAGGGCGCTCGAGCCGTCGCAGTTCGGCGCGTTCGTGCTCGCCTACGGCGCGCTCCTCTTCCTGAACGGGATCCAGACCGGCTTCGTCACCCAGCCGCACAACGTGCTCGGCCAGGGGAAGACCGGGGACGTCTACCGCGACTACACGCTCTCGACTGCCGCCGGGCAGGTCGTGTTCACCGGCGTCGCGGCCGCGCTCGCGCTTGGAGCCGCGCTCGTCGTCTGGGCTGCGGGCGGCTCGGCGGCCGGTCTCCTCTTCGCCCTCGTTCCGGCGCTCGTCGCCTGGCAGCTGCAGGAGTTCACGCGCCGCGTCCTCTACACGGAGACGCGCATGCGGACGGCGTTCGCGATCGACGTCGTCGGCTACGGCGGCCAGGTCGCGCTCGTCCTCGCGCTCGTCGCCGCCGACCGCGCCTCGGGCGCCGCCGCGCTGTACGCCGTCGCGCTCTCGTCGGGCGCCGCCGCCCTCCTCGGCGGCTGGGCGATCCGGCGCAGCCTGCACGGGCGGGTCGAGCGGGCGTTCCTGCGCGAGAACTGGAGCTTCGGAAAGTGGCTCGGCGCGGCGATCGCGGCCTCGTGGCTCTCCACCCAGATGTTCTTCTACCTCACCGCCGTCGTCCTGAACGCGGCCGCGACCGCAGGCCTGAAGGCGGCGCAGACCGTGCTCGGGCCGCTGAACGCGTTCCTCCTCTTCATCACGACCGTGCTCCCGATCCGCCTGTCCGCGGCGCGCGAGCGCGACGGCGAGGAAGGGATGCGCGCGGCGCTGCGGCTCGCCTACCTCGCGACCGTCCCGTTCGTGGTCGGCTACGGCGCGCTCGTCGCGATCTTCGCCGAGCCGATTCTCGAGACGCTCTACGGCGCCCCGTACGGCGGCTACGTGGACGCGGTTCGCCTCTTCGCCGTCTACTACGTCGTCATCCACGCGGCCTACGTGCTCTCGGGGGCGCTCAGCGCGCGGCGACTTACGAGACCTCTGTTCACCGGGAACTTGTGGGCGGCGGTCGTCGGAGTCGCGGTCGGCCTGCCGCTCGTGCGCGAATGGGGCGTGAACGGCGCCGTCATCGGGATGATCGTCACGGCGCTCGTCATGCTCGGCGTCTTCTGGCGCGCCTACCGGCGCTCGACGCCCCGGCCCACGCCCGCCGTGACGGCCGTCTCGGATCCGCTCGTCCACGTCGTCGTGCTGAACCTCGACCGGAGCCGGTTTCCCGACACGAAGGCGTGCCTCGACTCGCTCGCGGCGCTCGACTACCCGCGCTACCGCACCGTGGTCGTCGACAACGGCTCGGCGGACGACTCCGCCGCGCTCGTCCGGCAGGCCTTCCCGGACGTCGAGGTGCTCGAGACACGCGTGAACCTCGGCTTCGGCGGCGGGTCGAACGTCGGCATCCGCCACGCCCTCTCCCACGGCGCCGACGCGGTCTGGCTCTTCAACAACGACGCGGTCGCCCAGCCCGGCGCGCTCACCGCGCTCGTCGAGACCGCCGAGGCGAACCCCGGCGCCGGCATCGTCGGCTCGGCCGTCTACCGCTTTCACAACCCGGCCGAGCTCGAGGCCTGGGGCGGCGGCACGTACTCGACGCTCCTCGGGATCTCGACCTCGACCGTCCGGCCGGTCGCCGCCTCCGACCTCGCGTACATCACCGGGGCGAGCATGTTCCTGACGCGCGCGCTCGTCGAGGACGTCGGTCTCTTCGACGAGAGCTTCTTCATGTACATGGAGGACGCCGACCTGTGCCACCGCGCCCGGCAGCACGGCTGGGAGCTCGCGGTCGCGGGCGCGAGCGTCGTCTTCCACAAGGGCGGCCAGACGATCAACGAGGGAGCGGCGGAGCGCTCGGACGCAGGCGACCGCTTCCAGGCGAAGGGCGGCGGGATCTTCATCGGCAAGCACGCCGGCCCGGCGATCGTGGTCGCGGCGCCGATCCGCCTCTCCGGGATGGTCGTGCGCCGCATCGGCCGCCGGCAGCTGCGCTCGATCCCGGGCGTCGTCGGCAGCTTCGTCTCGGGCGTCGGCACCGGGCTGCGCGGGGGCGGCGAGCCGCCGGTCCCGACCGGGACGCCCGGGCTCGAGCCGTGAGGGCCGTCCTCGACTGCCGCTGGCTCGGCCTGGGCGGCGCGGGCCGCGTCACCGAGCTGCTCCTGCGCGAGCTGCAGGCCTCGCCGCCGCCGGGGGACTGGACGCTGTGGGGCGACAGCGATCGCCTGGCGCCGTTCGCCTGGCCCGGTGCGACCGGCGCGCGCGGCGGGAATCCGCTTCGGCTGAACGGCCAGCGCGAGCTCTTCCGCACCCCGCGCGGGGACGTCGTCGTCTACCTGCACCAGATCCGGCCGCTGCGGCCGGGTCCCTCGGTCACGCTCATCCACGACACGATTCCGCTGCGCCACGGCGGCAGCGCCGCCTCGCGCCGCGCAAAGCGCATGTTCTTTCACACCGCCACGCGGCTCTCCGCGCAGGTGCTCACCGTGTCGGAGGCGTCACGACGGCGGATCGTCGAGGACCTCGGCGTCGCGCCCGGCCGGGTCTCGCTGCTCGTCCTCCCCCAGGATCCCGTGCGCGCCGCGCGTATCGCCGGGCTGCGCGACGAGCTGGGCCAGGAGGAGCGCCTGCTCTACCTCGGCCGCTTCGCTCCCCACAAGAACCTCGAGCGGCTCGCCCGCGTGTTCCCCCGGACGGCGTTCGCCCGCGGCGGGGGCCGGCTCGCCCTCGTCGGCGGCTGGGACGGCGAGGTCGAGCGGCTGCGGCGCGAAGGTCGACCCATCAGTCGAGGTGCGCGGCGAATGCTCCGAGGAGGAGCTCGACCGCCTGCTTGCGAGGAGCCGCGCGCTCGTCCTCCCCTCGCTCGAGGAAGGGTTCGGCCTGCCGCCGTACGAAGCGGTCGCGTCGGGCCTGCCGGTCGCGGTCAGCCGCACCGGCGCGCTGACCGAGCTGCCGGCGAGCCACGCGTCGCTGTTCGACCCGCTCGACGAGGACGGCATGGCGGCCGCGATCGACGAGGCGGTCGCGCGGCCGGCAACGGGCCCGGTCGAGTTCCCCGGCCGCCTGGCCGAGCCCGTTCTCGCCACAGTCAGGCGAGCGGTGGCCGAAACTACAGCGTGAGCGCATACGCCCTCCTCGCCGGCTCGGACACCGCCCGGATGCCCGCATTCGGGTCGTGGCGGCGGCCCTTCGGGGTCGCGTTCGACGTCGCGGTCGGGCGGCTCGCGCTGCTCCTGCTCTTCCTCCTCGTCCCGCTCTTCAACCCGCCGCTCTACCAGCCGGGCGAGGAACGCGTCTACCTCGGATTGCCACTTGCGCTCATCGCCGTGCTCGCGAGCGTCCGTCTGGTCTTTCAGCTGCGCTACCGCTGGATCGTCCTCGCGTGGGCGCTCGCGCTCGCCTACGCGTTCGAGGCGGGAATCCTCCGCGGCGACCTGGCCCCGGGGATCGTCGGGAACGTCTACCGGCCGGTCAGCGCGGTCGTCGTCTTCGGCGCGTGCGTCGTGCTCCTGCGCGGTGCCGACCGCGAGCTCTGGATCCGGCTCTTCCTGCTCGGCGGCCTCGTCGGCTGCGCGCTCGCCGTCCTGCACGCGATGGTGCCCGCGATCGATCCCTTCGGGCCGAGCCGCCCCAACCCCGACTCGCTCTACGTCGAGAACGCCCGCCGCGAGGAGGGCGCGTTCTCGTACCCGGGGAACCTGGGCCCCTACGGCTTCTACGTCTCGATCGTCGCCCTCGCGACCATGGAGCGGCTGCGCGTCCTCCGCCCGCTTCGGCCGAGCCTCTACACCGTGTCGGCCGTCGTCGCCGCGCTCGCCATCGCCGTCTCGGGCTCGCGCGCCGCCGCGCTTGCCCTCTTCATCGGCGTCGTCGTGATCGGCGTCCGCTCCGCCCGCCTGCGGATCCCGCTGGTCGTCGGCGGGATCTTCACCACCGTCCTCGCGGCGCTCGTCCTCCTGGCCTCCGGCGTCACGAACGAGCTCGTCCAGGGGCGCGTGAACAACACCGGGCCGTCGGTCAACGTCCGCTACGCGAGCTGGAGCGAGGCGCTCGAGGGCTTCCGGGACAACCCGATCTTCGGCGGCGGCGTCTACGCCGACACGACCGACGGGACGATCTTCTACCTCCTCGGCGTGGGCGGCCTCGTGGGTCTCGCGCTCGTCGTCGGGATGTACTGGCTCACGCTGCTGCGGCCCGCGCGGATGGGCGACTGGGCCGGGCTGCCGCTCCTGCTCGGCGCGGCCTCGATCGGGATCCCGCAGGACGTGCTCGGAACCCCGCTCCACACCTGGGCGCTCGCGGCGGGCGTGTTCTTCCTGGCCGCGCCCAAGACGCTCTACGACGACCGATGACCGAGCGGCCGGCCGCGATCGTCCACGACTGGTTCCAGGGCTTCCACGGATCGGAGCGCGTGGTCGAGACGATGCGCGCCGGGCTCTTCGAGCGCTCGCCGGACATCTACACGTTCCAGGCGGCGAAGGAGCTCCTCCCGCCGGACCTGGCCGCGGCGATCGTGCAGGAGTCGCGGCTCGCGAACCTCCCCGGCCTGCGCCAGCGCGGGCACGACCCCGGCCGGTGGCGTCTCCTCGCGCCGCTCATGCCGAGGTACTTCTCGCACCTCGACCTGCACGCCTACGACGTGGTCGTCTCGTCGTCGCACGCCTTCGCCGTCCACGCCCGCCCCCGCGAGGACGCGCTCCACGTCTGCTACTGCCACACGCCGATCCGCTACGCATGGATGACCGGCACGGACGCCCGCGCGAAGCCTCTCGCCCGCTGGCTGCGCAAGAAGGATCTCGCGGCGTCCAGTCGGCCCGACCTCTACGTGGCGAACTCGACCGCCGTCGCGGAGCGGATCCGCCGCTTCTACGGCCGCGACTCGGTGGTCGTGCATCCGCCGGTCGACGTGGACGATTTCGATCCGCGCGCCGAGAAGGAGCCCGGCCGGTTCCTCTGGGCGCACCGGCTCGTCTCCTACAAGAACCCGGCTGCCGTCGTCGACGCGTTCCGCGGATTGACGCAGCAGCGGCTGACGATGGTCGGCGTCGGCCCGCTGGCCGACACGCTGAGAGCGTCGCTCCCCGAGAACGTAGAGCTGCGCGGCTGGCTCTCCCGCGAGGAGCTCGCGCACGAGTACGAGCGCGCGTCGGGCTTCATCCACGTCGGGGAGGAGGACTTCGGGATCACGATGGTGGAGGCGCTCGCGGCCGGAACGCCGGTGATCGCGCTCGGCCGCGGCGGAGCGCTCGACATCGTCCGGCCGGGCGTCGACGGGCTGCTCGTCGACGATGCGAGACCGGAGACGATCGCCGCCGCGGTGCGCGAACTGGCCGGGCGCGAGTGGGATCCGGCCGCGCTCGCGGCCCGGGCGGCCGAGTTCTCCAGCGGACGATTCCTCGAGCGCATGCGCGCCGTGGTGGAGGGCGTCAACTCTTTGTGAGCATTCCGCGAAGGCGTCGTTCGCGGCGAAATCCCGGGGCTACACTTCGCGCCTTGCGGCGAGCCGTCCTCATCCTCTGCGCCCTGGCGACGGCGCTGGTCGTGACCTCTCCGGCGTGGTCGGCGTCGCGCCCGCTGCGCACGGCGTTCTCGGATCCGCCCGCGTTCGGCGCGACGACCCGCGACGCCGCCTTCGCGCAGGTGGTCTCGACAGGAGCGTCCCATGTCCGGCTGAGCCTCAACTGGAGCAAGGTCGCGCCGGCCGTCAAGCCGGACCCGTTCGACGCCACCGATCCGGCGAGCTACGACTGGACCGACTTCGACCTCCAGGTCGACGCTGCGCTCGCCGCGGGGCTCGAGCCGATCATCTGCATCGAGCACGCCCCGTCCTGGGCCGGCGGGATCTCGCCGAACGCGACCGGCTTCGGCGCGTTCGCCGCGGCCGCCGCCAAGCACTACTCCGGCGAGGTCGGCATGAAGCAGCGCGTCCGCTACTGGCAGGCGTGGAACGAGCCGAACCGCGACATCTTCCTGATGCCCCAGTACCAGGACGGAAAGATGGTCTCCGCCACGCGCTACCGCGCGATGGTGAACAAGTTCGCGACGGCCGTGCACGGCGTCAACCCGGGGAACCGCGTGATCGCCGGCGGCCTCGCCCCGCTCGGGCGCAAGGGCAAGCCCGCGCCGCTTCCGTTCATGAAGAAGCTGCTCGAGGCGCCCGTGTACTTCGACATCTGGTCGCACCATCCGTACACGTCCGGCGGCCCGCTGCACGTCTCGGCCGGCGGCGGCGACGTCACCCTCGGGAACCTGGGCGAGATGCGGAAGGTGCTGGACCAGAAGGTGGCGGCGAAGAAGATCAAGTCGAGCTACAAGGTCGAGTTCTGGGTCACCGAGTTCTCGTGGGACACCGCTCCGCCCGACCCGGACGCGCTCGCCATGAGCCTGCACAAGCGCTGGGTCGCCGAGGCCCTGTACCGGATGTGGGCGAACGGGGTCTCCCTCGTCACCTGGTGGCGCATCAAGGACGACCCGCTCGAGGGCGTCGGCTCGACGCCGTACCAGTCGGGCTTCTACACCGTGGACGACACGGCCAAGCCGTCGCTCGAGGCCTTCCGCTTCCCGACCGTCGCGCTCACGCAGAAGAACGGGATCCTCGTGTGGGGCCGCACGCCCGACAGCGCCGCCGCGAAGGTGACCGTCGAGATCCGGACCGGCACGACCTGGAAGAAGCTCGCCACCCTCCAGTCGAACGGCAAGGGGATCTTCACGAAGACGTTCAAGGTTCCGTACAAGAAGGGCCAGGTGCGCGCGCGGTCGGGCGGCGCGACCAGCGTCCCGTTCGCGCTCAAGTACGTGCAGGACCGGTGGGTCAACCCGTTCGGCTGCGGCGGCGAGCTCGCCTGCGCGGATTAGCCCAGCGCGCGGTCGAAGAAGGCGGTCACGCGCCGCTCGTACTCCTCCGGCTGGGCGTCGAGCCCACCCGTGTGCTCCGCGCCCGGCACTAGCCACAGCTCCTTCGGCTCGCCGGCGGCGTCGAGGTAGACGGGGTTCAGCTCCTCGCCGCCCTGCCCCGGGCTCGCGTAGACGAGGAAGAGCGGCCGCGGCGAGACCTTCGCCGCGAGGTCGTCGAGCGCGGGCGGCGGCGTGGTTCCCGAGAACACCATCGTCGCCGCGGTCGTGACCGCCCAGAACGGAGCGGTGATCCATTTCGCCGCGCCGTCGAGCAGGAGCGCCTCGCGGATCGAGCGGATGCCGGCGCCCTCCGAGACCACAGCGGCGAGCCCCTCGTTCTCGGCGCCCGCCTGGATCATCAGCTCGCCGCCGACCGAGAGCCCCAGCCCGCCGATCCGCCCCGGCTCCACCTCCGGGCGCGTCTCGAGGAACGCGATCGCAGCGTCGATGTCTCGCTGCGCCGACCAGCCGAGCATGTTCGGATCCCCCTCGCTCTCGCCCTGGCCGCGCATGTCGAAGAGCAGCACGCCGTAGCCGTGCTCGGCGAGCATCCGCGCCTCGTTCACCGGCCCGTTCCGCCCGGGGAACGCGATCACGGCGGCCCCGTTCTCGGACGGCACGTACCAGCCGTACAACGTGAGCCCGTCCGCCGTCTCGAACGTCACGTCCTCGTAGGCGCGTCCGAGGTCGGCGCGGACCGTCTTGGCGCGGGGACGGTGCGTGACGACGAAGGCGAGGACGACGGGCGCGAGCGTGAAGTAGGCGACGACGAGGCCGGCAAGCGCGATCGCGCTACGGCGCAGGTAGCGGCGCCGGCGCGTCCCTCCCTTCCGGGAGCGCCACAGGGTCACGCCGGCCAGGCCGAGCAGCGCGACCCCGGCCGGGACGAGCAGAAAGCCCGTGTAGTCGTTCCCCTCCGGCCCGCCGCTGACCGCCTCCGAAACCGTGAGCACGCCGGCGGTGAGCGCGAGCACGCCGAAGACGATCGCGATGCACGCCTGAACCCCGGCCCGCACTCGCGGATAGAGAACGAGCGCGCCGACGGCGAGAGCGAGCGGCACGAGCGTCGTCAGGTGATCGCCGCGCGAGACACCGGACTCGGGCCGCAGAAATCCCTCGTCGACGATGTTCAACAGGATCGCGCCGGTCGCGAGGCCGAACACGAGATTCCCGCGAACTGGCACGGAGCGATCCTACGACCACGCGCAAGACGAACGGCGATCCCGGCCGACGGAGTTGCCGCCGGCCGGGACCGTGAACGTCAGCCGCGGATGCGCATGCCGAGCGCGGCGTCCCAGTGCAGGAGATCGTCGTAGCGCTGCAACGGCGCCTCCGGGAGCTCGCCGACCCTGACGCCGTAGCGCCAGCTGCTCGGGCAGATCGCGATAAACCGCGCGTAGCCGCCGAGGCCTCCGCCGAACTTCGGATAGCCGATCTCGACGAGGCAGCCCGTCGCGGGCACCTTGCTGAGGTTCGCAACGCCCTCGGCCTGGGCGAAGCCGTTGTGCATGAGCCAGAACTCGCCCTCGAGCGTCGGCGTCGAGTCGGTGTCCAGCGGCTCGTGGCCGTGGAACAGGATGTGCCTCCGCAGGTGGAGGAACTGGAGCGCGTCGAGCGACACGCCCGGGAACTGCGTCAGCGTCGAGAGGGCCGGATCGGGCCAGCGCTTCGACCAGTCCGAGCGGACCATCACGACGCTCCCCGCCGGGATGCGGCCGTACTTCTTCTCCCACCGCAGGATGTCCGAGACCTGGAGGTGGTAGTTGAAGTTCATCTTCACCTGGTCGACGATCGAGATCACGACCAGGGGCCGGACCGCAAACGTGGGCGGGAGTTCGTCGATCGCCGCGTACTCGGGCGCCCAGTGCGCCGGCGGATCGAGCTGCGTGCCGAGCTGATCCGTCTGGAGCTTGTAGGCGGTCGCCTCGAACCCGTCGTTCGCATACGTGTACGGCAGGCCGGTCGTCGGGTTCACCGTCGGCGAGAAGACCGACGGCCCGAAGCCCGACCAGACGGGAATCGACGGCGTGATCGTGTGCGTGAGGTCCACGTACTTGGCCTTCGCGAGCGTGTCGTCGTAGACGCGCCACAACGATTGGCCGTGACTCGGGTGGCCGTGGCCCGCAGCGGCCGCGCCGGCGCCCAGCAACGCGACGGCGAGCACACCCGTGATCGCAAGCACGAACCGGCTTGCACGGTGCCTGAGCTGGGTCATGAGAAACCTCCTCGTCAGTGTGCGGGGAGTCTTACCTACCTGCGTCGAATCCAACCGGCGCCGCTACGATGCGATCCGCCGGAGGGGTGGCAGAGCGGACGAATGCGACGGTCTCGAAAACCGTTATCCGTCGTTAGGCGGATCGAGGGTTCGAATCCCTCCCCCTCCGCTTCTTGTACGAACTGGGGTTCCGGTGACCGTCTTGTGTAAGGACGGTGAAAATCTTCATGGTGTAGCCCGCCCCCTTGCCGATGCCCTGGGAAGCAGCTATGCATCAAGTTAGAACCGAGGGCGGCACAAATTGCACCAAAGGGATCGCGGCACCACCAGCGGCAGTGGATCGAGGCGGCAAACAGCCGTCGTGATCGACCGTGAGCGCCTTTGGCGCGAGGCCGTAACCCAGGTCCTTCGCCGAACCGGCGTCGAGGTGACCGCCCGGGAGGACTCCATGCGGACGGGTCTCCAACGCGTCCGCGAGTCGCGTCCCGATCTCCTCGTGGTGGGGCTGTCCGGCCCGGAGGACGACTTCCAGGCGACGGAGTTCCTGCGCCGCACGCGGTCGCTCGGCTCCTGCAAGGTGATCGTCCTGTCGGATCTCGACGATCCCGACGCAGCGCGGCGTGCGCTCGCGAGCGGGGCGATCGCCTACGTGGTGAAGAGCGAGGAGCTCTCGGATCTCGTGTTTGCGGTGCGCCAGACGCTGCACCGGTCGATCTACCTGTCCTCGGACGAGTCGGCGGGCGCGAAGCTCGACGCGGAGCGCCGCAGCGCCGAGATGCTCACGAAGCGGGAACGCGAGATCGTGTGGCTCGTCGCCGAGGGCTACAGCAACCCGGAGATCGCACGGCGCCTCTGGGTGACGCAGCAGACGGTGAAGTTCCACCTGTCGAACACGTTCCGCAAGCTGGACGTGTCGGGGCGCGCCGAAGCGGCGGAGTGGGCCAGGGGCCAGGGCGCTACGGCCCTGAAAAACCGCGAAGCTCCGCACTGACCCCTCTGCCCCTGACCCCTCTCCTCTTCCTCTGAACCGGTAGTACGCGGGTCTAGCGGTGCGCCGCGCCCAGAAGGACGCGTCCGTTCGACCCGTTCTCGCTGTGGTGGTACCCGTTGCCGTTCCCGTTCCCGTTGCTTGCCACCGCCGCGTCGGCAACCTCGGTCCTCGCCTGAGCGGGGCCGTCGGAGAGGATGCCGTGGAGCTGTGCCCAGCGGCTCGCCTCCGTGCGGTTCGCGACGTTCAGCTTGCGATAGATGTTCGAGAGATGGAACTTCACGGTCTGCTCGGTGACCCAGAGCATCTTCGCGAGCCCGGCGTTCGAGTGGCCCTCGGCCACGAGCCGCAGGATCTCGAGTTCGCGCCGCGTCAGATCCGCAGCCGGCTCGAGGTCCCTCGGCCTTGCCTCGGTCACGGCCCGCCCTCCGGCGAGATAGACCGAGTGTTCGAACGTCTGCCGGACAGCTGCACCGAGATCGTCCGGGTGCGCGGTCTTCACGACGAACGCTGAAGCGCCCGCCGAGAGCGCCTCGTCGATCTCGCGGGCATCCGCCCAGTCCGAGAGGACGAGAACCTTCGTGCCCGGCGAGACGCGAAGTGCGTCACGCACGCGCCCGGAGTCGAATTCCCCGTTCGTGGTTCCTGGTTCGACCACGAAGAGATCGGGAGTGTGCTCCTTCAGGAGGGCGAGAGCCGTGGCCGCAGAGTCAGTTCTGCCGGCAACGTCCACACCTGCCCGGTCGAGCACCGGCTGAATCGCGTCCAACCACAAGGGGTGGTGATCCAGTAGTACCGCAGTCTTTCGTTCTTGCATGAGAAGCCGCCTTTCTCATGGCCTTCCATTGTGGAAAACCACCAACCATTCTGGCGGTTTACTCGTTAGAGGTAAACAGGTTCAGGCGGCCTAGACCGTCCAGTCTTCCCCAATTCGGCTAGGCGTTCGTCCACAGGGCTGTGGGAAACCCTGTCCCTACGCGGCTTCCACTCGCCGGTCGGGGCATGGGCGGACGGGCGCAATTACCCACCCGACGCCCCGACGTCCGAGGTCTAGCGGCACCGGGTCCAGACGTCGTTTCGCTGCCTGTTGGCAACGAAAACGGGCCCTTTTCGGGCTCCTCGGCGGACGATGAGCCCCGCGAGCGAGGCGAGATCTGCACGCAACGACGCGCACCCGGATGCCGAGTGCGCGTTGTCGTTACCGCGTTCGCGAAGCTTAGGGCGACGCGTTGGCGATGGGCGCGCCCAGGAACGTGAAACCGTCGGTGAGTCCGAGCTTCTTGTCCTGCATCTGCTGCGTGAGAGCCGAAACAGAGCCAAGATGCCGGAGCGCCGGCGCCACGTACGTGGCCGTGCCACTGCTTGGATGAGACTGCCTATCCATGGCGGAAACGCTAGCGCTTCCAGGAACTGGGGACAACTGACCACCTGGCTAGAGTTGCGCCACTTGTGACGAGCGTTCTCGGGGCGTATGGACTGCGGATTCAAGGGGCCCGGGGCGCGGCTTCCCTCCTCGTCGCCGTCCCCGCGGAGTGGCCTGAAATCACGCTCCGAACGCGCATCGGGACGGCGGCGCCGGGCGGTGAGTACGTGTCCGAGACCGAGGCGCGGCTGCGGTTGCGAAACGGCGGCGAGATCACGATCGACCGTTCGGAGGGCGAGGTCGTCTTCACCGTCCCGGAGCCGGTGTCCGACCAGGCGCTCGTGCACCCCTACCTGGCGCCCGCCGCGGCCGTGATCGCGCGCTGGCTGGGCCGGGAGCCGTTCCATGCCGGCGCGTTCTGCCTCCCCGGCGGCGCCTGGGGCGTCCTCGGCGAGCGCGAGGCCGGGAAGAGCTCGCTGCTCGCCTGGCTCGCTCTCCAGGGCCGCGACGTCCTGTGCGACGACATGCTCGTCATCGCCGGCGACACGGCGTTCGCCGGGCCGCGCTCCGTCGACCTGCGGCGGGAGACGGCCCTCCATCTCGGCGCCGGCGAAGAGCTCGGAATGGTCGGGGCGCGCGAGCGGTGGCGCGTCGGCCTCCCGCCCATCGATCCCGAGGTGCCGCTGGCCGGCTGGATCTTCCTCGAGTGGGGCGATGAGGTGAGCGTCAGCCCGGTGGAACCGGGAGAGCGGCTCGCGCGGCTCCTGCACCACCGCGGCGTCCGGCTGCCGCCCGCAAGCCACGAGGCGCTTCTCGGGCTGTCCGCGCTGCCCGCCTGGGAGCTTCGGCGTCCGCAGGACTGGGCGTCACTGGCCGACGCCGGTGAAGCTCTCCTCGACGCGCTCGGCCCCGCCTGAGGCCCGCTCGACCCAGGCGGCCTGGAGCAGCGTGAACGTGCGCGCGTCCGGATGCTCCTGCGCCCATTCCGCCCGCAGCGCGTCGGCGTCGACGAGTGCGGGATCGGCGCCCTCACCGTTCCAGGAAGCTGCGAACGCTCGGCTGTGGCGGTGCCAGAACGCTCCGTCGAAGCTCGCCTTCGTCTTGCGGGCGAGGATCTCGTCCGGAAGGAGCTCTCCGAAGATCGACCGCATCGCGGCCTTCCGGTCGGCAAAGCGCTCCCGTCGCGGGAGCGCCGCCAGCGCGGCGAGGAAGCGCGGCTCGGCGAGCGGATTGCCGACCTGCACGCGGAAGTCGGCGCCCAGCCGGGCGAGGTTGTCGACGCCGACCTGGAGATAGCGCGAGCCCGGGATCCACCTGAGACGCGACTGCCAGCCGAACGGCTCGGTGGCCGACTCGGCGGCGAGCGCGTCCCAGACGGCGTCGTACGCCTCGGGCCGAAGCCAGCCGAACCCGCCGGACATCCGCCGGCGCAGGACGCCGCGTCGGACACGTGCCGGTGAGATCGCCAGGCCGAGCCGCAGCACGTCGCGGGGCTCCGGCCGGGCGTTGCCCGATGCGACCTCCCTGGCCCGGCTCCACTGGGACTGCGAGAACGCCTCGTCGCCGCCGATTCCCGTGAGGAGCGAGCCGCCTGCAGCCGCCTCGAGGAGCGGCGCGTGGAAGTGGACGTTGGACGGCCAGAGGAGCCCGTGGCGGCGCAGGACGCCCGTGGCGACGGGGCCGACCACGTCCAGCTCGTCCGTGTTCTCGATCCGCAGCCAGTCGTCGAGTCCCAGCGCACGGACCACCTGTTCTTGCCACTCGCGCTCGTCGGTCGATTCCACCTCCGGGAAGCGGTGCGTCGCCGGGACGGGCAGCGCAAGCCCCTCGCGCCTTGCGACGTGCGCGGCGACCGCCAGAACCGCCGAGGAGTCGCGGCCGCCCGAGAAGCTGACCAGGCACGGCGGGCGCTCGAGCGCGGGCCGGACGAGGCTCTCGAGCGTCGCGAGCGGGCCGCGTCCATCCGGAGCCGGAACCTGCACGGGAGCACGGCCGAGCACGAGCCCCGAGGCGACTTCGAGCGGTTTCAGATCTTCGCGGCGCACGACTACTCGGCCGGCAGGCGGAGGAGCTCCGCGAATTTCCCGGTGTCGTCGGGATCGCCGTCGAGCCACGCGTGGGCGGCGAAGTCGTCCGGTGAGGTGACGCCGATGACGACGTCGCGCGGGTAGCCCTGGGACGCCTCCCACCGCTGGAGGACGAGCGCACGCTCGAGGCAGCTCGCAGGCCGGCGGCGGAGAACCGCGCCGACACCGCGCTCGGCGGACGCGGGCAGCGACGGCGGCTCCGGCAGGGCGGGCAGCGCGAGGGCCGGCTGAGCCAGACCGCGGCGCGCTTGGTGCAAGGCGCGCAGCGTCCACCAGGCGGCGCGCAAGGTCGGCAGGTCGGGCAGGCGTCTCATTCGGCCAGCAGCCCGCTTTCCCGCAGCTGGGCCAGGAACGCGTCGGTATCGGTCGCCGCCTGGGCCGCGTCGATGCCGAACTCCGCGACGAGCAGCGCCACGAGCTCCTCCTTCGTCGCGCCGACGGCGAGGGCGCGCCACAGCACCGCCCCGGCCGCGTTCGCGCCGAGGTAGGAGGACGTCTCCAGGTCGACGGCGACGACCTCGCCCTCGATCTCGCGCCACTGGAGCGCCTCGGGCCGCAGGCGGAGGATCGTCACGACGACCCCTCGTTGCGACGGTGGTCGGACAGGCGCGCGAACGGGTGCCGGACAACGCGCACGGCACGGCGGAACTTGTCCCGCCAGGTCTCGTCGTCGAGCGGCCGGACCTCGTCCGCGAGCAGCGACGCCGTCGCCCTCGCGGCCACTCCTGGCCGGTACGTCCAAAACGGCGCGAGCCATTCCTCGACGTGGGACTCGAGCACCGTCCGCTCCCGGGCCGCCGGCAGGCACCGGGCCCACAGGCGCAGCGGGAGCGGCTTGCGGCCGTCCGCGAAGAGCGCGTCGACGATCGCCGCCGTAGTCCGCCAGAGGCGTTCCATCTCCCACCGGCGAGCCAGTGCCGCGAGCTCGTCGCGGTCGGCCTCTCCCGACAGGACGGCGACGTCGATCGCGTGGACGAGCTTCGTCACCGGGCCGTGCGCATGCGCGTGCGCGGCGAGCACGAGCGCGTGGTAGGCGGGCGGCAGCGTGTCGATTCCGTCGATCCCGACCGAGGAGGGAACGGCCGCCTCGAGCAGCTCCGCCTTCGGAGGCATTCGCAGGTGCTCGGGCCACTTGGGCCGGTCGTGCACCTCGACGAGCAGCGGCAGCCCCGGGAACGCGAGCGGCCGCAGGTGGTGGATGGCCGCGTACTTCTCGGGCAGGCCGACGGGCTCGAAGCCGGCCGCGATCAGCTGGCGCTGGACCGCCGGGGCGTCGGGGACGAGCAGGTCGACGTCGCGGAATCCGCGCAGTGCAGGACCGGGATAGCGATGCGCCACCTCGGGGCCCTTCATGAGCACGAGCTGCCCCGAGCACGACTCGCGCACCCGTTCGAGCACGAACGGCGCGGCGAGGCTGAAGACGGCCGCCGACCAGGCGTCGTCGTCGAGCTGGGGCGACACCCGACGCCCGAGCGAGCGGAACCGCTGCGCCGCCAGCAGGTGGATCCCGTGGGCGCGCAGGTCGGACTCGCGCGGCGCACGGTCGATGAGCCGGTCGACGCGGGCCCACAGCTCCGGCGTGCCGCCGGGCTCATGCGCGGCGGGCGCGGAGGCGCGTGCGGTCTCGGCGGTGGCCATGGCTAGTAGAGCCCCAGGCTTCCGCGGCGCAGCTCGCGCCGGACGGCCAGCCGGAACGCGTACATCCCCACGGCGAGAGATACGAGCGAGATCGGAAGCAGGATTGCCGCGGTCCGAACGCCGTCGACGGCGGACGCGCCGCCGAGCAGCGCCTCCCGCATCCCCTGGATCGCCAGCGCGATCGGGTTGAGCTCGGCGATGGTCACGAGCCACGCCGGCAGCAGGTCGATCGGGAAGTAGACGCCGGAGACGAGCGCGAGCCCGAGCGTGAAGAGCCCGACGAGCCCGGCGCCGCGGCGGAACGTGAGGATCGCCGCCGCGCTCAGCACGCCTAGGCCCCAGACGAACGGGATGAAGCACAGGAGGATCAGGATCGCCGGCAGGATTCCCGACGCCTGGAAGTGGAGCCCGAACACGAGCGCGATCCCGCCGAGGAAGATGACGGTGCGGATCGGGATGTAGATCAGGTCGAACGCAACCGAGCCGAACTGGATCGTGGCGGGCGAGGTCGGCGTCATGAGCACGGACTCGAGCGTCCCCATGAGCTGCTCGCCGCGCACCGCCACCGCCACGCGGTCGAGCGCGAACTGCACGAACACGCCGAGCGCGATGCCGATCGACGCGAACTCGAGGTAGGAGACCTCGTTGCCGCCGTAGGTCGGCAGCACGTCGGGGTCGATCATGAGGCTGATGAAGGAGAAGACGAGCGCCTGCCCGATGAGATTCGCCGCGTCCGAGAAGAAGCCCATGCGGTAGCTCCACGCGACGAGGAAGTCGCGGCGCACGAAGGCGTTGAGCTTGCGGGCCTCCCCGACGATGGCGCGCGGGCGCGAGACGACGACCGAGCTCACGGCTGCGCCTCCTCGGTCAGCGCGACGAAGGCGTCCTCGATGTCCGAGCTGTCCTCGCGGCAGGCGACCACGTCGATCCCGGCTGCGGCGAGCGCGACGAAGGCCGAGCCGAGCAGCGCGTGCGGGCCGAGCTTCAGGAGGAAGTGCTCCGCGTCGTCGTCGCCCAGCGGCTCGACGCTGCCGAGCACGCCGAGCGCGTCCCGCGACTTGGCCGCGAGGTGCCCAGCCGTGAGGCGTCCGTTGCGCAGCTGGACGACGTAGCGGGTCGGGTTGGAGTGCTCGAGCAATCCGGGGACGGTGCCGGCGAAGCGCACCTTGCCCTCGTTGAGGAGCGTGACGTGCCCGGCGAACCCGCGGATCTCGTCGAGGCGCTGGGTCGCCCAGATGACCGCGGCGCCGCGCGCGGCGCAATCCGCCACGAGCGCGCGCACCCGCCGTGCGCCTTCGGGATCGAGGTCGTGCGTCGCCTCGTCGACGAGCAGCACGGCCGGGTCGGTGATGAGAGCGCGCGCGACCGAGAGCCGCTTCTGCATCCCGTGGGAGTACATCCCCACCGGCCGGTCGGCGGCGCCGGCGAGGCCGACGCGCTCGAGCAGCTCGGTCCCGCGCGCGAAGGCGTCGCGGCGGCGAAGGCCGTTCAGCCGGCCGAAGAAGGCGAGGTTCTCGAGGCCGGAGATCCTGAGGTAGAACGAGCGGTCGCCGCTCGGCACGAGGCCGACGAGCCCGCGGGCGGCCCGGTTGCTGTGCTCGACCTCCCGGCCGAGGACGTGCACCCGTCCGGCGCTCGGCGTCATCAGGCCGGAGAGAAGCCGCAGCAGGGTCGTCTTCCCGGCGCCGTTCGGACCGAGGAGCGCCTCGATCTCGCCGGGCAAGACCGTGAGGGAGACGCCGTCGAGCGCGACCGTCCCCGGGAAGGTTCGCACGAGGTCGCTCGCCTCGATCACGGGAGCGACGGCCGGGGCCGCGACCTGCGTCGGGAGCGGGCGTCCGGCAGCGGCCGCGATCTCGGCGGCGGCAATGGTTCCGCCCTTCACCTCTCCCCTTCCGTCCGGCGTTGCAGTGCTGCTCCTTCCAATGGGACGCGAGGAGCGCCGTCGCGCCCCCGCTCACACGAGAGTAGGAGCCGCGCAGGCCGCATTGAAGGCCAGAACCGAAAGACCGTTCGGGGGACGAGGGCCTAGCCGATCGGTCAGGTGCTGCGGCCGCTAGACCGCGACCAGAGCGGACTCGCGCACCGGGCGAAGCTCTGCGTAGACGCCCGCGAGCTCCGCGGCCGCGGCGTCCCAGGTGAGCCGCTCGCGCTCGGCGATCACCCTGGCCCGCAGCTGGGCGAGCAGCCGAGGGTTCTGGTCGAGCACGCGCAGGTGCGTCGTGAGCGTGGCGACGTCGCCTGCAGCGTGGACGAGACCGTGCCGGCCGTGGTCGCAGCGGGCGCCGGCCGCGTCCGAGACGACGAGGACGGCACCGCAGGCCTGCGCCTCGTAGGTGACGAGCGCGCTTCCCTCCTCGACCGACGGGAGCACGAGCACGTCCGCCTCGCGCAGCACGTCGGCCGGATCGTCGACGAAACCGAGGATCTCGACGCTGGGATGCTCGAGCAGCGGGCCGAGCGCCTCCCGGTAGCCGGGGACGAAGCTGCCGCAGATCACGAAGCGCCCGTTCTCCGCCGCCCCCGAGTCGATCCAGGCCGTGAGCGCGTAGTGGAGCCCCTTGCGCGGCTCGCAGCCGCCGACGAACGCCGCCACGAGACCGTCGCTTTCGGGCCTGTCGCCCGGCGAGAACGCGTCGGCGTCGTAGCCGTAGCGGTGCAGCGCCAGCTTCTCGGCGGGCACGCCTTCGTTGAGGAACGTCCCGAGCGAGAACTCGGACGGGATGAGCAGCGCGTCGGCGAGCTCGTACTCGCGCTCCTCCTCCGCGAGCACCTCGGCCGAGAACGTGTGCGAGTGCCCTTCGACGGGAGGCAGGCCGAGCGCCTCCGTCTCGCGCGCGACCGCCTCGAAGGCGTAGCGCGTGTGCGTGTTCGGCACCTCGCGGACGGCAGGAATGCCGAGCTCGCGCGCCGTGCGCAGAGTCTCGAGGCAGCCCGCGGGCCAGCAGTGGGCGACGTCGATCTCGTGCGCGATCTGGCGCAGCAGCCGCGCCGCCCGCCGGTCGTGGAGCCGGTAGGCGCGGCGCACGCCGAGCGCCCGGTGCGGGATGCGGCGGCCGCCGACCGAGAGCGTCTCGATCACGCGCGGATCCCCGGGAAGCTCACGCGCGAGCGTGGTGCAGACCAGGGTGACGTCGATCCCCTGCCGGATCGCGCCGGCGACCTGGTGGTACGCCGTCGTCCCGATCCCCGGGCGGCCGACGGCGTGCGGGAAGCTGTAGAAAAGCCGCACGGATTCGATGATAGGACCGACGGGCGGCCCCGTCCGCTCCCCGTTCGGCCGGTCTTGTTAGTGGATCTCGTCGGCGCCGGCGTCCGGCCGGCGGCCCTTCTTGCGCTTCTGGCCGTCGATGTCGGTCGTCGGGTGGCTCTTCGGGTTTCCGTGGCCGACCGCGGCCGCGGCTCGGCGGCTCAGATGGAGGTTCTGGGCGGATCCGTGAACGCCGTGGCGGCGCGGCGCCCTCCGCAGGCGCTGCCGCTATGGACGACGTTGTAGCGCCACATCGCGTCGTGTGCAGTTGGCGGAGTTGTTCGTTCGCGATGACGTTCGAGTCGAGCGTGATGACGCCGTTCGACGGTTGCCTCCGAGCCAGCCCATGCCCAGGGTCAGCGAGTTGAAGCGGATCCGCATCGGCCCGGACGTCGCCGAGCCCGATCGAGTAGTAGCCGCCTCCGACGGATGCAGCAATCGAGGAAGTTGTTCTCGATGAGCACGTTGCGCGCGCGCGAGCTCGCTCGTGAGGTCCTTGCCGAAGATGATCGAGAAGTGAGCGCAGTTCCAGATCCGCGAGTTCCGGATGATCGAGAGCCGTTCACGTTGTCGATCCCGATGCAGTCGACGTGCGCGTCCGAGGTGTGCTTCGTGAAATCGTGGATGCGCATGCGATTCAGGCGGATGTGCGTCGCGGGATCCGACGTCTGGTACGGGCTCGAGATCCAGTTCATGCCGTCGTCGCTGTCGTTCGGCCCGACGTTCGACGACTCGGTACGTGATGCGGTCCGGCCGCGGATGAAGAACTGCTGCATCTGACATGCACCGGTACGCGATCCACTGGGCGTCCGGCTCGTTGTAGGTCTCGTTCGTGACCCGGAAGCCGCGGAACTCGATGTACGAGCCGCGCGTGACCCGGATGCTCTCGAACGTCACCTTGGCGCCATTCGCCGGGCGGAAGACGACCCTCGGGCCGTGCTTCTTCGGCGCCGCGTTGATGCGCTGGCCCGGATACGAGCCGGCGGCCACCGAGACCACGGTGCCGGGCTTCGAGATCGTGTAGGCACGGTTGAGGCTCCGGCACGGCCGGGCGGAGGTGCAGGGGTTCGAGTCCGAGCCCGTCGTGCTCACGAACCGCGTGGCGGCCGAGGCGCCGGCGGCCGGCCCGGCCCAGGCGAAGGCAGCCGTGGCGGCGAGAGCGAGTGCAACGAGGAGCGGGAGACCCCTTCTCCCGGGAATCGGACGGGCGAAAGCGATCGCTGGACGGTAGCAGCTTGCTCCGGCGGGTACCTACCGGTCCTGGACCAGCCGGATGAGGGTCGTCGCCGGCGAAACGCCGGACTACCATCCGCGGCCGTGAACGGAACCGACGACCAGAAACGCACCGAGATCCTCGGCTGCCCAGTTGATGCCGTGACGATGGCCGAGGCCGTCGCGCGCGTCGAGCGGGCGGTGGCCGAACGCGGCTCGATCCAGCACGTCGCGGTGAACGCGGCGAAGCTCGTCAAGTACCAGCGCGACGAGGCGCTCCGCGCGGCGATGGACGGCTGCGAGCTCGCGACCGCCGACGGCCAGGTGATCGTCTGGGCCTCCCGCCTCCTCGGCCGCCCGCTGCCCGAGCGGGTCGCCGGCATCGACCTCATGCACGCGCTGCTCGCCCTCGCGCGGGACGAGAGCTTCCGCGTCTACCTGCTCGGCGCCCGCGCCGAGGTGCTCGCGCGCGCCGAGACCGAGATCACGACGCTCTACCCGGAGATCGAGATCGCCGGGCGCCACCACGGCTACTGGGCGCCTGCCGAAGAGGACGAGGTGGTCGACTCGATCGCCGAGGCGAAGCCCGACCTCCTCTTCGTCGCGCTCGAGACGCCGGCGAAGGAGCTCTTCCTCGCCCGCCACCGCGAGCGCATGCGGCTCCCGTTCGTGATGGGCGTCGGCGGCTCGTTCGACGTCCTCGCCGGTGAGAAGCGCCGCGCGCCGCGCTGGATGCGCAGCGCCGGGCTCGAGTGGTTCTACCGGCTGATCCAGGATCCGCGCCGCATGGCCGGACGCTACGTCGTCGGCAACACGAAGTTCATCCTGCTCGTGCTGCGGGAGCTTCCTCGCGCACGGTTCGGCTAGCCGGCCGCGTAGATCTCATCCTCGGTCGCGTCGGCCAGGTCGTCGCGGCGCGAGAAGCCGGCCTCGATGACTGCCGCGCCGTGCGACGTGTCCTGGACAGGACCACGAACGCCGGGCGGGGTCGGGCCGCCAGCGACGCGGCCACGTTGGCCATCACCCGCTCCATCACGGGGGCGAGAAACGGGTTGTAGAAGTAGAGGACAAGCGGCTGGTCCGGCAGCTCGTATCCGGTCGCGTCGGCGCGCAGCGCCTCGATCGCGCGGCACCGCTGGGCCGGGTTCGAGTACGCAGCGATGTTCGCCAGGCGCGGCCTCGTGCAGCTCCTCGGCGAACTCGACGCCGACGATGCGTTCGACGCGAACTCCGACGCGACGAGCAGCTCACGCCGGGTCATCGAAGACGCCGGCGACCTGCCCTTCCCCGACCCGAGCTTCCATGGACCGATCTCCGTCGAGGTGCTGGAGCATCGCGATCGTGCTCCGCAACGTGCTCCGGAGATCCGACGGCTGCGTACCGATGGGTCGCGTTTCAGCCGGCCCGGCGTCGCCGACGGCGCCGGTGAGCGAGATCTCGAGCCGGACGATCATCCGGCTGGTCGATGACGCTCCATCTCCTCGTCGAACCCGTCGTATCTCGGGCTTCGCCCCGCGCACGCCGGCGCGCATGCGCACCCCAGGCCGTCGTTGTCTCGATCGCAGCCGGACGGTGCTCGGTCGGACTTCCGTGGATCGCCGAAGCGCTCGCTCGAGTGTCCCGCCTGCGCGAAGCCGAGCAGCGATGCCGACCCGCCCAGAGGCTAACGTACTCGCGTCAAGCCGCTCGGCTAGCGCGGTTCCCCGCTTCGTCGGCGCCGGCGTCGGCGCGGCCGCCCGCCGGCCGCGCGTCGCCGTCGATGTCCGTAGCCGGGTAGCGTGGGATTGCCCGCGTTCATCGCCGCCGCGCCGGCGTTCAGGTGGAGATCGATCGGAGCGCACGACGAAGCCGGTCGCCGCCTGATGCCGTTCGCCGCAGGCGCTGCCCGACGCGACGACGTTGTAGCGCCAGGTCGCTCGCGAGCAGTTCGCCGAGCTGTTGTTGGAGATGACGTTCGAATCCAGCGTGATGAGTCCGTTCGGCACGCAGTCGGTTCCGTTCAGCCAGCCGATTCCGAGCGTCAGTCGAGTTGAAGCGGATGCATCACGGTCCGTCGACGCCGCCGAAGCCGATCGAGTAGTACCCGCCGCCCGACGGGTCGCAGCAATCGAAGAAGTTGTTCTCGATGAGAGCGTTCCGAACGGCGGATTCGCTCGTGAGGTCGTTCCCGAAGATGATCGAGAAGTGCGCGCAAGTCCAGATGCGCGTGTTGCGGATCGATGATTCCGTCCACGTTGTCGATCCCGATGCAGTCGATGTGCGCGCCGGCGGTGTGCTTCGTGAAGTCGTGGATCCTCATGCCGTCGAGCAGGATGTCCGTCGCCGGATCCTCCGACTGGTACGGCTCGGCGATCCAGTTCATCCGGTCGTCGGAGCCGTTCGGGCCGACCTCGCCGTCGATGTAGCTGATCTTGTCGGCGCCGCGAATGTAGAACAGCTGCATCTTGATCCGGCGGTAGGTGATCTCCCGGACGACGTAGCCGGACTGGCCGGATGTGCGACGCAGTTGCAGCCGTTGTACGTCGTCGTCGCGTCACGGTGAAGTCGCGGAACTCGATCCCGCCGCCCTGGTTCACCCGAGAGTTCGAGACCGTCACCGTCGCGCCGGACGCGGGCGCGAACACGATCGGCGCGGCCCCGGCGGGCTTGGGTGCTCCGTTGATCGTCTGGTTCGAGTAGCTGCCCGCGGCGATCTGGACGGTGTTGCCCGGCTGGCGCCACCGCGTAGGCGCGGTTGAACGTCGAGCACGGAGCGGCCTGGGTGCAGTTGCTCGAGGACGAGCCGTTCGTCGCGACGTAGAGATCGGCCGTGCCCGGAGGCGGGCAGGCGCTCGTCGAGGCCGTGACCGTCGCCTGCGCCGAGCGGTTCGTTGCGGCGTCCACTGCGTCCACGGCGAACGTGTAGCTCGTGTCGCACGTGAGGCCGGAGACCGTTGCCGTCGTGCCCGTGGGCGAGCTCACGAGCGTCGCCGTTTCGGTACACGCCGTAGCCGGTGACCGCCGTGTTGTCGGTCGCCGCGTTCCAGGCGAGCGAGACGCTCGCCGTCGACTGTCCGGTGGAGCGGAAGTTGCCCGGCACGGTCGGCGCCTGCGTGTCCGGGATCGGGCAGGCCGCCGTCACAGCGGTGATCGACGTCTGCGCCGAGCGGTTCGCGGCGGCGTCGGCCGCGTCCACCGAGAGCGTGTAGCTCGTGTTGCACGTGAGGCCGTTGAAGGTGTAGGAGGTGCCCGTCGGGTTGCCGGCCGGCGCGGCGTTGCGATACGTGCCGTAGCCGGTCACGGCGACGTTGTCGGTCGCCGCGGTCCAGGTGACGGCGATGCTCGTCTGGGTCGTCGTGCCCGCGGTGAGCCCGGTCGGCGCGGTCGGCGCGGTCGTGTCCGGGCAGGTGTTCGTCGACGCGGTGATCGTCGCCTTCGCGGAGCGGTTCCCCGCCGCGTCGGCGGCGTCCACGGCGAGCGAGTAGCTCGTCCCGCAGGTGAGCCCGGTGAACGTGTACGTCGTCCCGGTCGGGCTGCCGGCGTTCGCGGTGTCGCGATAGGTGCCGTAGCCGGCGACCGCGAAGTTGTCGGTCGAGGCCGTCCACGAGACGGAGATGGCGGTCTGCGTCGAGGACGTCTTCGCCAGATTGGCCGGCGTCGACGGAGCATCGACGTCAGGGCCCGGAGGACAGTTGGCGGTGGCCGCCGAGAGCGTCGCCTGGCCGGAGCGGTTCCCGGCGGCGTCGACTGCGTCCACGGCGAACGTGTACGTCGTGCCGCAGACGAGCCCGGAGACCGTCGAGGTCGTCCCGGCCGGCGAGGCGACGGACGTGCCGTCGCGGTAGACGCCGTAGCCCGTGACGCCGACCTCGTCGGTCGAGGCGTTCCAGGCGAGCGAGACGCTCGTTCTCGTCGTGGCGGTCGTGTGGAGGTTGCCCGGGACGGTCGGCGCCGTGCTGTCCGTTGCCGGCGCGCCGACGGGATCGTCCATGTCGTCCTGGATCTGGGTGGCGCTGAGCGCGCTGTCGTACACGCGAACCTCGTCGATCGCGCCCTCGAACCACTCGTTCCAGATCGTGTTGCCGCCGATCCGCAGGAGTCCGCTCGAGGCGGTCATGTCACCGTTGGTGGCGAACGTGTCGGCGAGCGTGCCGTTCACGTAGATGCGAAGCGCGGAGCCGTCGTACGTCGTCGCGAGATGCGACCAGGCGTTGGCCGGAAGCGTCGAAGGCGCCTGCACGCGCTCGTCGTCGCCGCCGACGAAGATGTGGCCGCTCGGCCGGAAGCCGGTCGCGGCGGCGTAGAGCCCGTACACGAGGTCGCCCGTCTGCTCCTTGAGGACGACCGTCCGCCAGCCGGCGTTCTCGGACACCGGGCGCACCCACGCTTCGAGCGTCATCTCGTCCGAGAGGTCGAGCGACGAGGCGTCGGGGACGGCGACCTGGTCGTTCACGCCGTCGAAGGTCAGCGCGCGGCCAAAGCGTCCGGTCGCCGTCCTGGCGGCGCCGTTCACCGTTCCGTGGTTCCCGTTGCCCGAGCCGTCGCTCGTGCCGGCGCCGTTCGTCTCCTCGAAGCCGTACGCGGCGACGAGGCCCGGGGTGGGCGTCCCCGGAGAGCAGGAGCCGACCGAGGCGATGATCGCCGACTTGGCCGAGCGGTTGCCCGCGGCATCGGCTGCGTCGACCTCGATCAGATGGGGGCCGCCGCACGGAAGGCCCGGCAGCGAGGCGGCGGATCCGGCGACCTCGCGGATCCGGACGCCGTCGAGGTAGACGCCGTAGCGCGCGACCCCGCGGTTGTCGCTCGCGCCGTTCCAGTCGAGGGCCGTCGCTGAGCCGGTGACATCGGTGGTTACGAGCCCGCCCGGCATGCCGGGAACCCGGCGGTCGCCGGAGGTCGCGACGGGACGAAGCATGGCCAGGTAGGCGCCGAGCGCGGCCTTGCGGGTGCGCAGGGCGACGGAGAGGTCGACGAGGCGGCCCGAGCGCGCGACGAGCGCGGCGCTGCGCCAGGAGCTCTTCTTGAAGCTCTTGGCGAGGCCGGCCGTGACGACGACGCGGTTCGAGACGGTGCGCAGGCCCTTGAGCGAGGCGAGGCCGGTCTTCACGAGGACGACGTCGACTGCGCCGCGCGCTGCGATGGCGCGCGCCGACGAGGGCGTCCGGGCGTAGACGGCGCAGCGGCTACCACCGGCGGCGAGCTTGAGCGCGCGGCAGGCGGCGTTCGCGGCCGCGACGGTCCCTGCCGACGAGGGCGAACCCTCGGCGATGGGGACGAGGACGTTCAGGCCTCCGCGCGCGGCGAGCTTGCGGACCTTCGCCGTCTGCGCCGCGTTCAGCGTTCCCGGCCGGACGACGAGCGTGTTCACGCCGGCCTTGCGGAGGCGAGTGACGAGCTTCGAGGTGAGCAGCGGATAGGAGGTGCGGTCGATCTCGACACCCCAAAACGACGCGGGCTGCGTCACGGGCGCGGTCGACGTGTTCGGCGCGGCCTGCGCGGGCAGGGCAAGCAGCCCCGCTACGACCATGACGGTCAGTACGGCGAGAACATGCGCAGCGCGGCGCCTAGAGATGGGTGCGGCTCCCCAACATCTTGCGAACGGTTTCTTTGTCGGCGGACGGCAAACATCGGGTGATCGCCACTCCGAGGGATCGCCGCGCGCCCAGACCCCCCTGAGGTTCAGTCGTCAACTCGAAAGGCCGCTGGTACGGTCGAACACATGACCTCGATCTGCGTAGTCGTCGTCTCCTACAACAGCCGAGAGCAACTCCGCGCCTGTGTGGAAGGCCTAACCGACAGGCCCGGGATCGAGGTCGTGGTCGCAGACAACGCCTCGCCGGACGGCAGCCTGGATGCGGTGGCCGATCTTCGCGTCAGTGGACTGCAGCTCGACCGCAAACGGCGGCTTCGCGTTCGGATGCAACGCGGGCTGGCGGGCCGGCGCGGGCGACTACGTGCTGTTTTTGAACCCCGACGCGAGGCTCCCGGAGGACGACCTGAGACGCCTCGCTGCGGTCCTCGACGCCGAGCCGGGCGTCGGCGCGGTCGGCCCGAGGATCCTCCACTCGACCGGCGAGCTCGACTTCTCGCAGCGCCGGTTCCCGCGCCTGCGCTCGACCTACGCGCAGGCCCTGTTCCTGCACCGGATCTTCCCGCGCGCGCTGTGGGCCGACGAGACCGTGCGCCGCGCGGAGGACTACGAGCGGCCGGGGCCGGCCGAGTGGATCTCGGGCGCCTGCATGCTCGTCCGCCGCAGCGCGCTCGAGGAGCTCGGAGGCATCGACGAGGGCTTCTTCCTCTACTGCGAGGACACCGACCTCTGCAAGCGCCTGTGGGACGCGGGCCACGAGGTCCGCTTCGAGCCGGGCGCGACGTCGGTCCACGAGGGCGGCGCCTCCGCTCCGCGGGGATCGCTCATCCCGGTGCTCGTCGCGAGCCGGGTGCGCTACGCGGGCAAGCATTCCGGCCGGGGGGCGGCGCTGCTCGAGCGGATCGGGATCGGGCTCGGGGCCCTCACGCACTCGGTCGTCTCGAGCGGCGGGCGCGAGGCCCGCGCCGGGCACCTGCGCTCGCTGCGGGAAGTCACCTAGCCGGTTGGTGAGGCGCACCGCGCGACGTCTGGACGAACGGGCGTCGAAACGCCGCCGGCGCCTCGCTAGTTTCAAGTCGTGAACCCGCTCGGGGCCAGCATGCTGCTCGACCGGTCGGCCTCCTTCCTCGAGGAGGTCTGGTCGCCCGAGCTCGCGCTCCATCCGTTCTCGACCACGATCGACGAGGACGGCGCCTACGTGAACGACTACGGCTCGCGGGCGCTGCGGTACACGATCAACTCGCTGCTCGGGCTCCAGGAGTACGCGCGGGCGGGCGGGCAGCCCGGAGAGGCCGCCGTCGCCGCGCGCGTGGACGAGTTCCTCGCGAAGCGGCTCGACGACATCACCTCGCCCGCCGACCTAGGGCTTCTGCTCGTGCTCCTGCGCGACCGCCCGGACCATCCGGCCGCCGCTGCCGCCGTCGACCGGCTCGCGGGCATCGTCGGCAACGGAACGGGAACGCGGATGCCGATCCAGACGCTCTCGTGGATGCTGTGGGGCCTCGACTCCGCGGCAGCCTCGGGCAGCGAGACGCGCGGCGGAAGCAGCCGACCGGCTCTTCGCGACGATCGCCGGCGAGTACGTCCACGAGGGCTCGCTCCTGCCGCGGCACAGCTCGACGCTCTACCGGCGCAACGTCGTCTCCTTCGGCGCGATCGTCTACTTCCTGCGCGCCGTCTACGAGCACGGCCGCCGCACCGGCGACTCCTCGACCGACGCGCTCTTCCGCAGCGGCGTCGAGCGCATGCTCGCCGCGCAGGGCCCGCAGGGGGAATGGCCGTGGCTGTACGCGGTCGCGACCGGCAAGCCCGCGGAGCTCTACCCGGTCTACGCCGTCCACCAGGACAGCATGGCCATGCTCTTCCTCCTCCCCGCGCTCGACCAGGGCATCCCCGGCGTGCGCGAGGGAATCGAGCGCAGCCTCGCCTGGTGCTTCGGCGCGAACGAGCTGGACGAGCCGATGTACGTGGACGACCCGTTCCGCGCCTACCGCTCGATCCAGCGCAGCGACCGCTATCCGCGCGCCGGGCGCTACCTGCGCGCCGTCCGCGGCATCACGACCGGCCGCCCCGCGGTTCCGGCACAGGGCAACGGCGTGCACATCAACACGGAGTGCCGCTCGTACCACCCGGGCTGGATCCTCTTCGCCTGGTCGGCGCGGCGCGACCTGCTCGCCGAGCTCGGCCCGAGTACGGGCGCCGGCGGCGAACCGCCCGCGCTCGCTTTCTGCGGTCTAGTCGACCGCTTCGACCGGCGTTCTGAGCGCAGCCGCGCCGAGCGCGAGGAGCATGAAGAAGAGGAACGTCACCTGGATGAACGCGAACGCGTCGAAGGTGAGCATCCCGACCCCGTAGGCCGACGACGGACGCGGCGAGCGAGGCCATGAGCCAGCCGCGGGTCGTCAGATCCCGTTTCGCGGACTGGGCGAGCCGGCGGACCGCACGACCGACGAGCCAGAGCCACCCGACGAGCCCGACCAGCCCGGTCTCCATCAGGATGCCGAGCCACTGGTCGTCGAGGATCTGGTCGCTCGGGCCCGAGCGGTCGACGACCCGCGTGGCGTAGCCCTGGCCGACGAGCGGCTGGTGCGCGACCTCGCGAAGACTCGGCCCGAGGTCGGCGATGCGCCCCTGTCCGCGACTGCCGGGGTTCGACTGCTGCTCGGCGATCAGTCCTCCCTCGGGGAGGAACGACTGCTTGAGCGTGCCGAGCGTGCCCGGGCACCGCGAAGTGGATGACCAGGATCGCCGGCAGGAGCAGCGGCCACAGGCGCCGCGTCTCCCGCGGACGCAGCCACAGGAAGGTCGCCGCCACCGCGACGAGCATGAGGACGCTCGTGCGCGACAGCGTCGCGAGCGAGCCGCAGGCGAGCACGACGATCGCGATCCACCAAAGCCAGGGCCGCGCCGAGCGGCGCATCAGATACACGGCCGGCGGGATCAGGATGACGAGCGCCGCGCCGAGCGCGATCGGATGCTGCGCCGACGCGAAGGCGCGAACGCCTCGCTCCTCCTCGGACGACGCGACCGAGAACGGCGCCGCGTCGAGCAGCGGGAGCACTCTCGACAGGTGGTCGAAGACGTTCGTAGTGCGTCCGCGACTCGACGATCGCGAAGAGCGGCGAGCACGACCCCGCCGCACGACCATGAACCTGAGCAGCCGCTCGATCTGGCCGTCGTCTTGACGACGCTCACGATGAAGAAGAACAGGAGGATGTAGCTGAGGAGGAACGTGATCCCCTTCGCCACATAGGGGTCGCGCTCGGCCACCCTGGAGCTGTTCGCGAGCACCGACCCGAGCACGCCGACGAGGATCAGGACCATCGGAACCTCGAAGCCGGTGCGCCGCAGCCGAACCGTCGGGTCGACGAGGAGCGAGGCGATCCAGCCGACGACCATGAAGGCGACGAGGAGCCGGTACGGCTCGAGTTCCACGGGCAGCGATCCCGGCAGCACGTACCGCTGGATCGGAATGAACAGGATGACGAGGACGAGCAGCGCGAGCAGCGTGTCCCAGGCGAGCAGCGTCCGGTAGGCGACCGTGAAGAGGATGACCAGGGCGATGACGGGCGCCACTTCGACCGGGCGGGACTCCGTGAGGACGGTCGCGGCCAAGAAGCGCGAGCGAGCCCAGGACGACCGCGGACGAGACGTAGAGCCCGCGCTGGGCGCTACCGGCGTTCCCCGTCGGGGCGATGCTCATGGCTCAGCCCGAGCTTCGGGCGCGAACGGTGTGAACCACCTCGGCCGCGACCGGCTTGGAGACCGGGCGGAGGTTCTCAAGGATGAACGCGAGCCCCACGAAGGCGAGCATGACGGTGAGGAAGACGACGATCGGAACGGTCTTCGAGCGTCCCTCGAGCATGGCGGTCGTGGCGAGCGAGGGGTGCTTGACCTCCTTGAGCACGACGCGCTGCTCGGTCGGGATGCTTCCGCGCACCTGCTCGGCCTGGAGGTACTCCTGAAAGGCGGCGCTCGCGCGCTGCGCGACCGTAACCGCTGCCTCGGGCGTCGACGCCAGCCCGCGGACGGCGACCATCGGCAGGGACGCATCCGAGCCGTTCGACGCGACGAGCGGCAGGGCCTGGACGGCGCCGGGAAGCGGGCCGTCCTTCAGGATGAGCTGCCGCACGGCGTCACCGGTAGCGAGCTCTGCGTAGACGTTCGCGAGTTCGATGAACCGTGAGGACGGCGCGAACCGCGGCGTGTACTGACCCGGCTCGTCCGAGTTCGCCGGCGGAACGTCCTGCGGGAACACGGCGCGGCCGAGCGGGAAGTCGGGCTCGGTCACGAGTACGGTCGCGACGCTCACCCATTTCTCGCTCTGCCGGTACTCGAGCGAGAGCCGTCGTCCGTGCTGATGCGGAAGACCGAGAGGATCGCGAGCGCGCTCGCGATCAGCACGCCGATGAGGACGAGCCACCAAAACCGCCAGAGCACGCGGAAGAAGAGCGGGAGATCCATCAGTCGACTCCGCTCCCGTTGACCATGGGCCTCGAGGCCGAGCGCAGGAACAGCACCGCCGCCTCAGTCCGGTTCGCGACGCCGAGCTTCCGGTAGATCGCCGCGAGGTGGAACTTGACCGCGTGGATGCTCACGTGCAGGCGGCCGGCGATCTGGACGTTCGTGAGCCCGAGCGAGGCCATCTCGAGCACCTCGACTTCACGGGCAGAGAGAACGGCCCGAGGATCGGCTTGCTCGTACGGCACAGGGATTGGCTCGAGCACTGACACGATGCTAAAAGTGGCGCCGTCTGAGGGCTACGCGACGTTGGCCTAGCGTTTTCGGCCGCTGGCTAGCCGTTCGGCTAGCGCGATCTGGCTCTACGCGGGATGGTCACGGGGTGATGCGCGGCACTAGGGTCAAAGGCCGTGCAACTACGCCCCGCACCTGCTCCGATCGAGCCGCTTCCCGACCCGGGTCTTCCCGCAGACGCTTCGCAGCGTCGGCGAGCTCGAGCAGTTCCGTGCCTCACTCGAGCGGGTTCCGTGGACCGCGCCTCGATCCCGAGCTCGACTACTTCCTGACCGTCCTTCGCACGCGGCCGGAGGCGGCCGGTCCGTACGTCGTGCAGCCTCCCGGGCGACCCGACGGCGACGTGCTCTTCGTGGGCCGCAAGGAGGTCATCCGCCTGCCGGCGTCGATCGGCTACGCGTCGTACGCGCCGACCGTGCGGGCGATCACGCTCGTGCACGGCGGCGTGACGGGCGCCGACTCCGCGGCTGCGGCGTCGGAGCTCGTCGACACGCTGCGCGCGGCCTTGGCCGCGGGCGAGGCCGACGTGGTCATCCTGCCCTCGCTCCGCCCCGGGTCCGCCTTGCACGAGGCCGCCGGGCGCGTCCCGTTTGCGCAGCGCGACCACTTGCCGGCGACGACCACACACCGGACGCTTCGCCTGCCCGACTCCTACGAGGAGTTCGTCCGAACCCGCTCCAAGAAGCACGAAGGAGAGCATCAGGCGCTACCGGAACCGGCTCCTGCGCGAGCGCGGCGACGAGCTCTCGCTCACGCTCTTCGACCGGCCCGACCAAGCTGACCGGCTGTTCCGCGATGCGGGCACGATCGCGCGCGAAGACCTACCAGCAAGACCTCGGCGTGGCCTTCGCCGACACGCCGGAGCAGCGCGCACTCGTCGAACTCGGCCTGGAGCGCGGGTGGTTCCGGATGTACGTGCTCTCGATCGGCGGCGAGCCGGCGGCCTTTTGGCCGGGCGCGGTGTACAACCGCACCTTCTTCATCGGGACGCCCGGCTACGACCCCGCCTTCGCGGACCTACGGCTCGGAACGTTCCTCCTCCTCCACATGATCGAGGAACTCTGCGCCGACGACGACGTCGACGTCCGTCGACTACGGCTTCGGCGAGTCCGAGTACAAGCGGCGCTTCGGCAGCGACTCGTGGGAGGAAGAGGACGTGCTGATCTTCGCGCCGACCTTCCGCGGCGTCCGGATCAACGCGACGCAGAACGGCCGTCGTCGGCGCCGCGCGGGCTCGCCAAGGCGGCCGCCACGAAGACCGGGATCGCAGCCATGGCTCAAGACGCCGGTGGCGACGGCGCTTGGCCGCGCGCACTACTTCCTAGCCGGTCGGCTAGCTACCAGCCGCGCGACCGGTTTTCCAGTTCTGGTCTGTATTTGCGGGCCTCGCGTTCGTACCCTCGGTGGTGCGTGAATCGCTTGCACGCACACGGAATCTGGAGGAACTGCGGCAGATGAGCACCGGCGTCGATCACGTCCTTCCGGCGACACGGACGGCGCCCCGGCGGGGCCGTCTCGGTCATGGCCGGACCTGGATCCTCGCGACCGGCGATCTTCTCGCCCTCTCGGTCGCCTACGTGCTCACGTACATCGCCGCCGATCACCTCGGACCGCTACCGCCCGTCTCGGCTCCGACGTGGTTCCTCGTGCTGCTCGTCGTGACCGCCGTGCCGATCTGGCTCGCGATCTTCACCGGCTACGGGCTCTACGAGGCCGATGCCCTGCAGATCTCGGTCTCGAGCTTCGACGAGGTGCGGAGCATCTTCCACGCGATGCTCGCCGGGTCGCTCGCGTACCTGATCCTCTCGCAGGGCGTCCGCTTTCTCTTCGACTGGTGGGTGTACACGGCCGTCGAGGCGGCGCTCTTCATCAGCGCCTCGCTCGTCCTCGTACCGGTGCTGCGCGGCTCGATCCGCTCGTGGGTCTTCCCGCGGGTCATGGAGCGCCGCCGCACGCTGATCGTGGGCGGCGGCGACGAGGCTCGTCTGGTCTACCGCAAGCTCGGCACGCACCCCGAGTACGGCCTCGAGGTCGTCGGGTTCCTGGCGGCCGACGACGACGACGTTCCTGGCCCCGTGCTCGGCGCGTCAGGGGA
The DNA here is from genome assembly GCA_963760815.1 of uncultured Actinomycetes bacterium. Classification (GTDB taxonomy): domain Bacteria; phylum Actinomycetota; class Thermoleophilia; order Gaiellales; family Gaiellaceae; genus CAVRUF01. The sequence goes on along the minus strand of CAVXEJ010000004.1, from coordinate 393,688 downwards.
CGTCGCGCGGCTCGTCGACGAGCTCGACATCGACCGCGTGATCATCGCGACGTCGATCGGCGGCCACGAGCAGATGCTCGACCTGCTCCGCAGCGTGCGGCGGCCCGACGTCCAGATCTCCATCGTCCCGCGCTACTTCGAGATCTTCACCTCGCAGGCGACCTTCGACGACATCGAGGGCATGCCGGTCGTGACGCTGCCGCCGCTTCGGCTCGGCCGCAGCTCCCGCGTCCTCAAGCGCTCGTTCGACATCTGCGCCGCGGGAGCCGCGTTGCTTGTCCTGGCCCCCGTGCTCGCGGCCGTGGCGGTCGTCATCAAGCTCGACAGCCCGGGCCCGGCGCTCTACCGCCAGAAGCGGCGGGGCCGCAACGGCTCGACCTTCGAGATCGTCAAGTTCCGGTCGATGTACACGGGCGCCGAGGCCAAGCGCGCCGAGGTTCTCCACCTGAACGAGGTGGACGGGCCGCTCTTCAAGATCAAGGGCGACGACCCGCGCGTCACCCGCGTGGGCGCGTTCATCCGCAAGACGAGCATCGACGAGTTCCCGCAGTTTTGGAACGTGCTCCGCGGCGACATGAGCCTCGTCGGCCCGCGGCCGTTCGTCGTCTACGAGGCCGACCAGATCACCGGCTGGGCCAGCCGCCGGCTCGACATGACCCCCGGGATCACGGGCCTGTGGCAGGTGCTCGGCCGCAACGACATGCCGTTCGACGAGATGACGAAGCTCGACTACGTCTACGTCACGAACTGGTCGCTTTGGTGGGACCTGAAGATCCTGTGCCAGACGATCCCGGTCGTCCTCGGCAAGCGCGGCGCGTACTAGTCCGATGAGCACGCCGGCCGAGTCACTGGGACGAGAAGCGCGCGCGCCCAGGGTCTCGGTCGTCATCGCCACGCGCGACCGGGCCGCCAGCCTGCGCGACACGCTCCGCTCGCTTGCGAGCGTTCAGGTCCCGGCCGGGCTCCCGGCCGAGGTCGTCGTCATCGACAACGGCTCGACCGACGACACGCGCCAAGTCGTGGCCGACTTCGCCGAGGAGGCCGCGCTCGACGTCGTCTACGTCTTCGAGCCGCAGCCCGGCAAGTGCCGCGCGCAGAACGCAGGGCTCGAGCGCGCCCGCGGCGAGGTCTTCCTCTTCAGCGACGACGACGTCCGCTTTCCGCCCGACTGGATCGAAGGGATGTCCCGCGCGATCCTGGAGGGACGAGCCGACACGGTGCAGGGCGGGGTGCGCTGGGCGCCGGAGATCCTCAGGTCGCCGCACGCGACGCCGTTCGCCGCCTCGGTGATCACCTCGACCGCGCACAAGACCGCCGAGGAGCTCGAGACCGGGCTCATCGGCGCGAACATGGCCATCTCGCGCCGCGCCTACGAGCAGGTCGGCGCGTTCGACGACGAGCTCGGGCCCGGCGCGCTCGGCTTCGGCGACGAGACCCTGCTCGGCTGGCAGCTCATCGGCTCCGGCAGCCGGCACCTCGTCGCCCTCGACGTCTCCGTGGAGCATCACTTCGAGGTCACGCGGATCACGCGGAGCTGGCTGCTGCAGAGCGCGGACAGGAAGGGCCGCAGCCTCGGCTACATCGACTTTCACTGGCGCCACGAAGATCCGGAGCGGTCGAGGCTTCAGCTCGCCGTCCTGGGGGCTAAGGACGCCGTCCGGACGCTCGTCACGCCGGCGGCATGGCCCGGCCGGCCCGCAGTCCCGGACTGGAAGTACGCGTACCGCTCGCAACGCAGCCGGCTGCGCCAGCTCCGGCGTCGAGGCGGCCGGCGGGAAGCGCCCGGAACTACGCCTACCTCGGGATCCACAAGGATCCGCGCGGCTACCCCGCGCATCGCCCGGAGCCCGGGGCGGACGGCACCGGCGCGCTGAGCGGGTCGAGCCGGCCGGTCTAGTACGTCGCCGTGTAGTCCCCGCCGACCGCGGGGAAGAGCGCGTACTCGATGCCCTTGATCGTGCTCGTCGTGTACGAGACGGGGCTGCCGCCGCGGGTCAGGCCGGTCAGCGTCCCGGTGGCCGAGTGCGTGGGGAGCATCGCCTGCAGCCCGGGAGCGGACGCCGACGCCTGGATCGAGAACGTGAGCGTCCCCGAGTTCCACGCGAACCCGCGGAACGACGACGCCTCGCGGCCGTCGAGCCAGGTCAGCGCCTGCTTCGCCGAGATGACCGGGACCGAGCGGGCCAGGGCCGCGGCGACGATCGCCTCCGAGCCAGCGTGGTCGGCGTGGTCGGTGTGCATGTTCGCCGTGAACATCCCGTAGTAGCCCTCGGGCCCGAGGGCCTTGTCGAGGAGCGCGTCGACGGTGCCCGGATACGACTGGCCGGACTCGTCGGTCATCTGCGTGGCCGCCTGGAAGACGTCGATGGTCGTCCCGTCGAGGTCGGCGAAGCGCATCGGGATCCCGGAGCCGGTCATGAAGCCGGGCTTGGAGCCGATCCACGCGCCCGGGTAGTGGTAGTAGTTCGTGTCCAGCCGGATCCCGTGCGCGAGCTCGATCTTCGGCTGCGAGGCCCAGTCGCTCCACGCGACGCAATGCGTCCGGTTCGAGATCGGCGCCGGGACGCCCGGGTAGCGCTGGGCGAAGGTGTTGAGCTGCGAGCTGTAGTCGGCCTCGAGCGACGTCGGTGTCCAGTTCTGGCAGTTGCTGGACAGGTGGACGGCGACCTCGAACCCCTGGGCGTTGTAGGCCGTCGCCTGCTCGGAGGTGAGCGGACTCACCGGGTAGATGTACGAGGTGCCGCGCACGCACTCCCACGCGACCACGGAGCAGCCGGCGGGGCTGAGCGCGTTGTAGCGGTCGAAGCGTCCCGCGGTGCCGCCGAGGCCGTGGTCGTCGCCCGTCATCACGATCGCCGCCTTCTTCCCGCCCGGCAGGTACCAGAAGCGCGGAATCGGGGCGCGATCGGACGCGACGTCCTCGATCAGGTTCACGAGCAGGCGCTGCTGCTCGTCGGCCTGCGGGATCGCGATGCGGGTCGTGTCGACCCAGTCGGTGTGGTCGTCGCCGAGCGCGCCGCCGAAGAAGAGGTCGTCCGAGCGGATCGGCTGCACGCCGTCACGCTCCTGGCCGATCCAGGCGGGGTTGCCCTGCCGCGTGAGCACGATCGACCGGGACAGGTCGTAGGTGAACGCCGCCGCCTGGCCGCCGTTCGGACCGACGTCGTTGATCGTGACCGCGGGGTTCGGAGTCGACGTGGCCGCGCCCGAGTAGAGGGTCGCGACCGTCCTCGCGCCGGCGGTGACGTACCGGTCGGCGGTGCCGTGGAACTGGATCGTCTGGCCCACGATTCCGGCGCCCGGGACACTCGACGTGTCGGTGAGGACGTAGCCCTCGTTCACGGTGCCGCCGGCGTCGTTCAGCCCCAGGAGCGGCGCGAGCTGCTTGTCCGGGCGGAAGGCGACCAGGTTGCCGCCGCCCTGGACCCACGAGGTCAGCATCTGCGTCTGGGCCGGCGTGAGGGACGTCTCGCCGAGCAGGACGACGTCGAAGGACGAGAGCAGGCCGCTGGTGAGAAGCGGCAGCCCGATGGTCGTGAACGGAAGACCCTCGGCCTTCAGGATCTCGCCTGCGTAGCCGCTGTACGGCTTCGACGGGATCTCGACGACGAGGATCGGAGGCGGCGAGGCCTCGGTCGCAAACGTCCACGTCTGCGAGGTCGCGAGGGGGTTCCCGGCGAGGTCGCGGACCCGTGGGCCGCTGGCGCCGCCTGCGACCGTCGCCGTGTACGTCGTGCCGTAGAGGAGCGCGCTCGAGACCGTGAGCGTCGCGGTTCCGCTCAGCGCGTCGTAGCTCACGGTGGCGGGCACGGGTCCGCCCGGCCCGTCGACGTGGAACGTCGCGGACGTCACGGTGGTCGGATCGAGGGCCTCGTTGAAGCGGGCCTTGAGCGTCGCGCCGGCGTTCACGCCGGTCGCGCCCGCGGCGGGGGTCGTCGAGACGACGGTCGGCGGATTCGTGTCCACCGCGACCGGCGTCGCCATGTCGTTTTGGATCTCGCCCTGGGTCAGGGTGCGGCCGTAGACGCGGACCTCGTCGATCCGCCCCTGGTACCACTCGGGCCAGATCGTGTTGCCGCCCATCCGCAGCGCACCGCTCGAGGCCGGCAGCGTGCCGACGATCTGCTGTGTCGCTGCGAGCACGCCGTTGACGTAGAGGCGGAGCGTGTTGCCGTCGTAGGTCGAGGCCAGATGCGCCCAGACACCCGCCTGGAGGCCGCTCGGCCCGCGCACGTCGTTCTCTGATCCGGAGACGAAGACGCTCGAGGCGGGAATTCCGCCCGTCGAGCTCGCGTAGAGCGAGTAGACGACGTTGGCCGGCTGCTCCTTGAAGAGCACCGTCTGCCAGGCGTTCCCGATCGAGGTCGGCAGCACCCAGGCCTCGAGGGTCATGGCGTTCGACAGGTCGAGCGAGGCGCTGTCGGGAACCGTGACCAGGCTCGAGATGCCGTCGAACGTCGCCGACGAGCCGCGGCGTCCGACGGCCCAGCCGGCGCCCTGGAGCGTGCCGGAATTGCCGTGGCCGGAGTCGTCGCTCGCGGTCGTTCCGGTGCCCTCGTCGAAGGAGTACGCGGCCACGAGGCCCTGCACCGACGTCGCCGTGTTCTGGACGGTCACCTGCACGGCGCCCGAGGTCGTGGCGTTCCCGGAGTCGTCGGTTGCGACCGCGCGGATCGTGTGCGGCCCGTTCCCGACCGAGCGCGTGTCCCAAAGCAGCGCGAACGGCTGGCTCGTCACCTCGGTCCCGACGGGCGATCCGTCGACGGTGAAGCGCACGGTGACGAGGCCCCCGTTGTCGCTCGCCGAAGCGAGGAGCGTGACGGTGTTCGCAAGCGTCGCGCCCGGCGAGGGCTCGACGACCGCAACGGTCGGAGGCGTCGTATCGCAGGCGGTCGTCGCGGTGGTCAGCGTCGAGCGCGCGGACGTGTTGCCGGCGCTGTCGTAGGCCTCGACGGCCAGTTCGTAGGACGTCGCGCAGGAGAGATTCCCGAACGTGTACCCGGTCGCGGTCGTCACTGCGGCGAGTTCGCCGTTGCGGTACAGCCGGTATCCGGCCACGTGGACGTTGTCGGTCGAAGGCTCCCACGAGGTCGTCACCGAGGCGGTCGTCCACGACGTCGGCATGAACGAGCCCGGCGGGGTCGGCTCCTCGTGGTCGGGCGGAGCGACGCCGGTGGCCATGTCGGCCTGGATCTCCTCGACCGAGAGCGCCCGGTCGTAGATGCGGACCTCGTCGATCGCCCCGTCGAAGAAGCCGCCAGGCGAGGCGCCGTACGCGCCGAGTCGCCAGGTGTTCGAGTTGCCGACGTTGCCGGTGAACGGCTTGCTCGCCGTCTGGATCCCGTCGATGAAGAAGCGCGCGACCGCCCCGTCGTAGGTGGCGGCCACGTGCTGCCACTGGCCGACCGCCGGGCTCTGGCCCGAGTCGAGGTAATCGCCGACCATGCCCTTGTTGAGCGTCAGCCGGTAGCGGCCCGCGACGTGGTCGACCCAGATCATCGGGCCGCCGTCGTCGGCGGACGTCCACGTTCCCATCACGGCCGTGTCGGCCTTCTCGCCGCGCTTCTTCACCCAGGCCTCGTACGTGAAGCCGGTCTTGTAGAAGGTTCCGAGCGCGGGTGCGTCGACGCGGTCGCTCGTCCCGTTGAGGGAGACCGCCGAGTTGACCTGGCCGCTCTCCGTCCACGTGCCGCCGGCCAGCGTGGCCGTGCGGCCGTTGCCGGACTCGTCGAGCGCCAGCGATCCCGTTCCCTCGTCGAGGGCGTACGCGGCGACGAGACCCGGCGGCGGGGTCGCGGAGTTGTCGACCGTGACCGAGACCGGCGCGGAGACGGTCGAGTTGCCCGAGACGTCGTGCGCGACGGCCGTGAGCTCGTGCGGGCCGGGAAGGCTCGCGTGGGTGTTCCAGGACGCCACGAACGGCGGGCTCGTCACCTCGGGCGCGATCGGAGCCCCGTCGACGAGGAACTCGACCCCGGCGACCGCGTCGTCGTCCACGGCCACGGCCGTGACCGTTGCGGTGCCTGAGACGGTGGCGCCCTCGACGGGCAGCGTGACGCTCACCGTCGGGGGGTTCGCGTCGCACGGCTTCGTGTCGGCGGTCGTGGTCGAGCGGGCGGAGACGTTGCCGGCCTCGTCGAAGGCCTCGACGCCCAGCGCGTACGAGGTGCTGCAGGCGAGCCCGGTGAACGTGAAGGCCGTCCCGGTCGTCGTCGCGATGCTGGAGCCGTTGCGGAAGAGCCGGTAGCCCGACACGCCGACATCGTCGGAGGAGGCGCCCCACTCGACCGAGATCGACGTCGCTCCCGTGCCGGTCGGAGCGAAGTGCGGCGGCTGGGACGGAGGCCCGCTGTCGGCCGGGCCCAGCCCGTGCCCGAGGTCGGCGTTGATCTCGGCCGAGCCGAGCGCCCGGTCGTAGATCCGGATCTCGTCGAGGTCGCCGGGGAAATAACCGCCGGGCCCAGGGCCGTACGCGCCGACGCGCCAGGTATTCGAGTCGCCCGCGTTCCCGGCGAAGGTCCGGCTCGCGGTCTCGACGCCGCCGACGTAGAAGCGCGCGACGAGGCCGTCGAAGGTGGCCGCGATGTGCTGCCAGGCGCCGACGGTCGGCGTGCGGCCGGAGTCGAGGTAGTTGCCGAATCCCTTGTTGAGCGTGAGGTAGTAGCGGCCGGAGATGTGGTCGACCCAGATCATCGGGCCGCCGTCGTCGCCGGCGACCCAGCTCCCGAGGATGGCGACGTCGGTCGCCGAGGTGCGCGGCTTGACCCACGCCTCGTAGGTGAAGCCGGACTTGTAGAAGGTGCCGAGCGGCGGCAGGTCGACGCGCTCGCCCGAGCCGCTGAACGAGAGCGCCGAGCCGAAGCGCCCGGCCGTCCAGGCGGCGCCGACCACGGTTCCCATGCGGTTGTTCCCGGAGACGTCCATCGCGGTCGCGCCGCCCGCGTCGTCGAACGGATACCCGGCCACGAGCCCCTCCGGGTCGTCCGGGTCGCACTCGGCCGTTAGGCCCGCGAGCGTCGTCCGGGTGGATGCGTTTCCAGCCGCGTCGAGCGCCTCGACGCCGAGCGTGTAGGCGGTGTCGCAGCTCAGGCCGGTGAAGGTGTACGTCGTTCCCGGGACGACTGCGACCACCATGCCGGAGCGTGTCAGCCGGTAGCCGGTGACGCCGGTGTCGTCCGTCGACGCCTGCCAGGAGGTCGTGATCTCGCCGGTCGTCGCCGAGTTCTGGACGAAGCTCGTGGGCGCCGTCGGCGGGCCATCGTCCTGGTCGGCCACGGGCTCGGCCATGTCCGTCTGGATCTCCGCCGTCGACAGGGCGCGCCCGTAGACGCGCACCTCGTCGATCGCGCCGTCGAAGAAGCCGCCCGGGCCGGGTCCGTAGGCGCCGATCCGCCAGGTGTTCGAGTCACCCACGTTGCCGGTGAAGGCCTTGCTCGCGGTCTCGACGCCGTCCACGTAGAAGCGCGCGGTCGCGCCGTCGTACGTTGCGGCCAGATGCTGCCACTGGCCGGCGACCGGGGCCTGGCCGGAATCGAGGTAGTCGGCGACCGCGCCCTTGTTGAGCGTCAGCCGGTAGCGGCCCGCGATGTGGTCGACCCAGATCATCGGGCCGCCGTCGTCTCCGCTCACCCAGGTGCCGAGCACGGTGACGTCGGTCGCGGCGACCCTCGGCTTCACCCAGGCCTCGAGCGTGAAGCCCGTCTTGTAGAACGTCCCGAGCCCGGGAACGTCGACGCGCGCCGTCGAGCCGTTCAGCGAGGCGGCCGACCCGAAGCGCCCCGCCGTCCAGCCGGCGTTCCCCGCGAGGGTTCCGTTCCGTCCGTTGCCGGACGCGTCGGCTGCCGTCGTGCCGGTGTTCTCGTCGAAGCCGTACGCGGCGAGAAGTCCCGGAGCGGACGCGCCCGCGGCGGCGCCGCCGAGCGCCACGACGCAGAGGCCGAGCAGGACCAGGGCCGAGCACCCCCGCACCGAGAAACCGCGCCGGAGAGCTCGTGGCGAGAACGCGCGCACGCTAACCGCCGTAGACCGCCGTGTAGACCCCGGACACCGCCGTGTAGGCGGCGTACTCCACGCCCTTGACCGTCCGCGTGGTGAAGAACACCGGCGAGCCACCGCGCTGAAGCGCCGAGAGCCGGCCGCTCGGACCGTCCATCGGCAGCATGGCCTCGAGCCCGTTCGCCGTCGCCCCGACGACGACGCGGAAGGTCAGCGTGTTCCCGCTCCAGGCGAACTCCCTGAACGACGACGCGTTCCGCCCCTCCGTCCAGTCGAGCGCCTGCTTCGCCGTGATGACGGGGACGCTGCGCGCGACCGCGGACGTGATGATCGCCTCGGAGCCGGGTGAGTCGATCTCGTCCGTGTGCATGTTCGCGGTGAACACGCCGTAGTAGCCCTCGGGCCCGGTCGCCTTGTCGAGGAGCGAGTTCACGGTCGACGGGTACGACTGGCCCGACTCGTCGGTCATGAACGTGTGCGCCTGGTAGGCGTCGATCGTCGTCCCGTCGAGGTCGGCGAACCGCATGATCAGCCCGGAGCCCGTCATGAAGCCGGGATTGCCGCCGATCCACGCGGCCGGGTAGTGGTAGTAGTTCGTGTCGAGCTTCATGCCGTGGGCGAGCATCACCTTGGGCTGGGACGCCCAGTCGCTCCACGCGACGCAGTGCGTCCGCTCGGTGAGCAGCGGCGGGACGCTCGTGTACTTGGCCTGGAAGGTGGACATCTGGACGATGTAGTAGATGTCGAGCTCGGCGGGCGTCCAGTTGGCGCACGGGCCGCCGCCCGTGTTCAGGTGCAGGGCGACCTCGAAGCCGTTCGCGACGTACGACGCGGCCTGCGCGTTCGTCAGCGGGCTGTTCGTGTAGATGTAGGACGTCCCGCGGATGCACTCCCAGTTCGCGACCGAGCAGCCGGCCGGGCTGAGCGCCACGTAGTGGTCGAAGCGTCCGGCCGTCCCACCGAAGGCATGGTCGTCGCCCGTCATGACCACGGCGGCCTTCTCGCCCCGCGGCAGGTACCAGAAGCGCGGGATCGGCTTGCGGTCGCGCGACATGCTCGTGATCAGGTTCGCGAGGAGCCGCTGCTGCTCGTCGGCCTGCGGGATCGCGATCTTGCTGACGTTGACCCAGTCCGGCTGCGGATCGCCCGCGGCCGCGCCGTAGAAGAGGTCGTCGGGCCGGATGGCCGTCGCCACGCCGTCGCGCTCCTGGCCCGCCCAGGCGGGGTTCCCCTGGCGCGTGTAGACGACCGAGCGGGAGAGGTCGTAGGTGAACGCGGCCGCCTGCCCGCCGCTCGAGCCGACCGAGCGAAGGGTCACGGCCGGGTTGGCCGTCGAGGTGGTCGCGCTGGAGTAGAGCGTCGCGACCGCGGTGGCGCCGTTCAGCAGGTAGCGGTCGGCCGTGCCGTGGTACTGGATCGTCTGGCCGACGATTCCGACACCGGGCCCGGAGGCCGTGTTCACGAGCAGGTAGCCGTTCGCGAGCGTCCCGCCGGCGTCGGAGAGGCCGAGCAGGCCGGCGAGTTGCTTGTCGGGCCGCAAGGCGACAAGGTTCCCGCCGGCCGTCACCCAGCCGGTCAGCGCCGTGACTACGGAACCGCTCAGGCTGACGTTCCCGAGCACGACGACATCGAAGTAGTTGAGGAGAGCGGGTGAGACGAGCGACACGTCGACGGCCGTGAACTCGTTCAGGCCCTCGCCGCGCAGGATCTCGGCGGTGTAGGAGCTGAACTTGTCCGCGTTCGACGTGACGAGCAGGATCGGCGGCGGTGACGCCTCGATCGTGAACGACCAGTTCGCGTTCGCCGCCATCGCGTTCCCGCTCACGTCGCGTACGCGGTTCCCGGTGGCGCCGCCCTTCGCCGTGGCCGTGTACGTCGTCCCGTAGAGGAGCCCGGTCGTGGGCGTGAGCGTCGCCGTGGCGGAGAGCGCGTCGAACGTCACGGTGGCGGGGACGAGCGTGCCGCCGCCGTCGCGCAGCTCGAACGTCGAGCCGCTGATCGACGTGGGATCCATCGCCTCGTTGAACGTCGCGGCGACGGACGTGGCCACGGGCAGCCCGGTGGCGCCGTTCGCGGGCGTCGTGGAGGCGACCGCCGGAGGCGTCGTGTCGCGCGCCACCGCGACGGCCGAGTCGTTCGCGATCTCGGTCGCCGTGAGCGCCCGGTTGTAGACCCGGACCTCGTCGATCCGTCCCTGGAACCACTCGCCCCAGATGTTGTTGCCGCCGATGCGCAGCGCGCCGGTCGAGGCCGGCATCGCGCCCGTCTGGCCGACCGCGCCGACCTGGGCGCCGTTCACGAAGAGCCGGATGTTCGCGCCGTCGTAGGTGGCGGCGAGGTGCGACCACGCGTTCAGCGGCAGCTGGCTGGAGCCGTTCACGTTCCATTCGGACGAGCCGACGAAGACCTGCCCGTTCGGGCGCTGCGAGGTCGTGTTCGCGTACATGCTGTACACGAGGTTCCCCGGCTGCTCCTTGAGGAGGACGGTCCGCCAGCTCGTCCCGAGGGCCGTGGGATAGACCCACGCCTCGAGGGTCATGCCGGTCGTCAGGTCGAGGCTCGCCGAGTCGAGCACCGACACGAGGCTCGTGGTGCCGTTGAAGCTGAGCGCCGTGCCGAAGCGGCCCGGAACCCAGGTCGTGTTGGCGAGCGTCCCGGAGTTGCCGTTCCCGGTCACGTCGGCGGTGGTCGTGCCGCCGCCCTCGTCGAACCCCCAGCCCGCGACGAGTCCGGCGGGCGGTGCCGCGGTGTTGTCCACGGTCACGAGAATCGGCGCCGAGGTCGCCTGGTTTCCCGAGGCGTCGCGGGCTACCGCGGTCAGCTGGTGCGACCCGTTCGTGGCCGTACGCGTGTCCCACGCGATGGTGAACGGCGCAGCTGTGTCCTCGGCGCCGAGGTTGGCGCCGTCGAGCTTGAACTGGACCCCTGCGACGGCGACATTGTCGCTCGCGTTCGCGGAAACGTTCGTGGTGCCGACGACGGTCGCGCCGCCGGCGGGCGCGGTCAGCGCCACGGTCGGTGCGGTCGTGTCCGAGGTGGCGGTGCCGCTCGCCTCGTTCGAAGGCCCGCTCACGTTTCCGGCCGCGTCCTCGGCGGTCACGCGGTAGTAGTAGGTGCCGGCGGTCAGGCCCGCGTCGGCGTAGCTCGTCCCGGTCGGCTGGCCGACCCGGTTTCCAGAGGTGGGCGTGAAGCCGGGCGTCGTGCCCCGGTGGACGTTGTAGCGCGCGACTCCGATGTCGTCGGTGGAGCCCGTCCAGTTGAGCGTCACGGTCCCGATCGACCCGGTCGCCCCGAGACCGGACGGGGCGGTCGGCGCCGACGTGTCCGGCGTGCTGACGCTCAGCGCCATGTCCGTCTGGATCTCGGCCGCGCTGAGCGCCCGGTTGTAGATCCGAACCTCGTCGATCATGCCCTGGAACCACTCGCCCCAGACGGCGTTGCCGCCGATGTGGAGGACGCCCGTCGACGTCGCGATCGCCCCGGTCTGGGCGATGGTCGCGGCCTGCGTCCCGTTCACGAAGAGACGGATGTTCGCGCCGTCGTAGGTGGCCGCGAGGTGCGTCCACGTGTTCGCCGCGACCTGGGCCGTGCCGTCCAGGTTGCGGTCCGAGCCCGACACGAAGACCTGCGTGTTCGGCCGCGAGGCGCTCGTGTTCGAGTAGAGCCCGTAGGTCAGGTTCCCGGTCTGCTCCTTGAACATGACCGTCCGCCAGCCGCTGGTCGTGGACGGATTGACCCAGGCTTCCATGGTCACGCCCGCGGTCGGGTTCAGGCTGGTCGAGTTCGGGACGCTGACCCACGCGTTCGTGCCGTTGAAGGTGAGCGCCTTGCCGAACTTGCCGGTGGCCGCCCAGGTCGCGTTCGCGATCGTGCCCGTGTTGTTGTTCGTGGACGAGTCGGCGGCCGTCGTGCCGCTCCCCTCGTCGAAGCCGTAGGCGGCGATGAGCCCCGGCGCCTGCGTGCTCACGACCGCGCTCACCTGGGCGGACGCGGCGCTGATGTTCCCCGCGGCGTCCTCGGCGGTGACGCGGTAGTAGTAGGTGGCCGGCGCGAGCGGGCTGTCCGTGAACGAGAGCCCGGTCGGCTGCGCGACCCGGTTGGCGGCGCTCGGCGTGAAGCCGTTCGTGGTCGAGCGGTGCACGTTGTAGCGCAGGACGCCCACGTTGTCGGTCGAGGCCGTCCACGAGAGCGCGACCGAGTTCGTGCTCCCGACCGCCGCCGGCGAGCCGGGCGCCGTCGGCGCCGTGATGTCGCCGGTGACGACGGCGGTCGCCTGCGCGGAGGCGGTGCTGATGTTCCCGGCGGCGTCCTCCGCGGTCACGCGGTAGTAGTAGGTCGCGGGCGAGAGCGGGCTGTCCGAGAAGGAGAGCCCGGTCGGCTGCGCGATCCGGTTCGCCGCGCTCGGCGTGAATCCGTTCGTGGTCGAGCGGTGCAGGTTGTAACGGACGACGGCCACGTTGTCGCTCGATGCGCCCCAGGTGAGCGCGACCGAGCTGAGCGAGCCCGTGGCAACGAGGTTCGCAGGCACCGACGGCGCAGTGACGTCGCCGGTCACGACGGCGGTCGCCTCGCCCGACGCGGCGCTGATGTTGCCCGCCGCGTCCTCGGCGGTCACGCGGTAGTAGTAGGTCCCGGCCGTGAGCGGGCTGTCCGTCAGGAGCGTGCCGGTCGGCTGGCCGATCCGGTTCGCGGCGCTCGGCGTGAAGCCCTGGCGTCGTCGAGCGGTGCACGTTGTAGCGCAGGACGCCCACGTTGTCGGTCGAGCCCGACCAGGCGAGCGCGACGGAGCTCAGCGAGCCGATCGCCGAGAGGTTCGAGGGCGCCGTCGGCGCCGCGACGTCGCCGGTGACGACGGCGTTCGCCTCGGCGGACGCGGCGCTCAGGTTCCCGGCGGCGTCCTCGGCGATGACGCGGTAGTAGTACGTCCCGGCCGAGAGCGGGCTGTCCGTGAAGGACGCGCCGGTCGGCTGGGCGATCCGGTTCCCGGCGACCGGAGTGAAGCCCGGCGTGGTGCCGCGGTGGACGTTGTAGCGGACGACGCCCACGTTGTCGGTCGACGCCGTCCACGTGAGCGCGACCGAGCTCAGCGAGCCGTTCGCCACGACGTTCGCCGGCTGGGTCGGCGCTGCGATGTCGCCCGTCACGACCGCGGTCGACTCGGCCGAGGCCGCGCTGATGTTGCCGGCTGCGTCTTCGGCGGTCACCCGGTAGTAGTAGGTCGCGGGCGAAAGAGGGCTGTCCGAGTAGGACGCAGCGGTCGGCTGTGCGATGCGGTTGGCCGCGCTCGGCGTGAACCCCTGCGTGGTCGAGCGGTGGACGTTGTAGCGGACGACGCCCACGTTGTCGGTCGAGGCCGTCCACGAAAGCGCGACCGAGTTCAGCCCGATCGTGGGCGTGAGCCCGGAAGGCGCCGTCGGCGGGCTCGTGTCCACGTTTCCGATGCTCGTCGCCATGTCGGCCTGGATCTCGGTCGCGTTGAGCGCCCGGTTGTAGACCCGCACCTCGTCGATGAGCCCCTGGAACCACTCGCCCCAGACGGCGTTACCGCCGATGTGGAGGACGCCCGTCGAGGTCGCGAGCGCCCCGGTCTGCGCCAGCGTGGCCACCTGCGTCCCGTTCACGTAGAGGCGGATGGTCGTCCCGTCGTACGTGGCCGCGAGATGCGTCCACGTGTTCGCGGCCACCGCGGCCGTCCCGTTCACGTTGCGGTCCGTGCCCCCCACGAAGACCTGGGCGTTCGGCCGGTTGGAGCTCGTGTTCGAGTAGATGCCGTAGGTCAGGTTGCCGGTCTGCTCCTTGAACATGACCGTCCGCCAGTTGCTGACCGCCACCGGATTGACCCAGGCCTCCATCGTCACGCCCGCCGTCGGGTTCAGGCTGGTCGCGTTCGGGACGCTCACCCAGGTGCTCGTGCCGTTGAACGAGATCGCCCCGCCGTAGCGGCCCGTGGCCGACCACGTGCCGTTGGCGAGGGTGCCGTTGTTGTTGTTCCCGGACGCGTCGGCGACCGCCGTCCCGCTCCCTGCGTCGAAGCCGTACGACGCGACGAGGCCGGCCGGCTGGGCGCTCACGACCGCGGTCGCCTGGGCGGACGCGGCGCTCACGTTCCCCGCCGCGTCCTCAGCGGTCACGCGGTAGTAGTAGGTGCCGGACGCGAGGCCCGAGTCCGCGTAGGAGGCGCCGGTCGGCTGTGCGATCCGGTTGGCCGCGCTCGGCGTGAAGCCGTTCGTGGTCGAGCGGTGGACGTTGTAACGGGCAACGCCGACGTTGTCCGTCGAGGCCGTCCAGCCGAGCGTGGCGGCGCCCGAGCCCGGAGTGGCCGTGAGGTTGCTCGGAGCGGTCGGGGCGGTCGTGTCGCCCGTGACCGTCGCCGTCGCCTGGCCCGAGGCCGTGCTGAGATTCCCGGCCGCGTCCTCGGCCGTCACGCGGTAGTAGTAGGTGCCCGCCGCGAGGCCCGTGTCGCTGTAGGAGGCCACGCCGGGCTGCGCGATCCGGTTGGCCGCGCTCGGCGTGAAGCCGTTCGTCGTGGAGCGGTGGACGTTGTAGCGGACGACGGCCACGTTGTCGCTCGACGCGCCCCAGGTGAGCGCGACCGAGCTGATCGAGCCCGTGGCCACCAGGCTCGAAGGCGGCGTCGGAGCCGTCGTGTCGCCCGTGACGACCGCGGTCGCCTCGGCGGACGCGACGCTGATGTTCCCCGCGGCGTCCTCGGCGGTGACCCGGTAGTAGTAGGTGCCGGCCGTGAGCGGGCTGTCGCCGAACGACGTGGCGGTCGGCTGGCCGACGCGGTTGGCCGCGCTCGGCGTGAAGCCCGGCGTGGTCGAGCGGTGGACGTTGTAGCGGACGACGCCGACGTCGTCGGTCGAGCCCGACCAGGCGAGCGCGACCGAGCTCAAGGAGCCGATCGCGTTGAGATTCGTGGGCTGGGTCGGAGGCCCGGAGTCCGGGTTGACGACGGCCTTGTTCATGTCGGTCTGGATCTCGGTCGGGGTCAGCACACGGCTGTAGATGCGCACCTCGTCGATCTGGCCGTCGAACCACTCGGTCCAGATGTTGTTGCCGCCGATCCGGAGCACTCCCGTCGAAATCGGCATGTCTCCCGTGCCGGCCTGGGTCGCGACCTGGACGCCGTTCACGTAGAGGCGGACGGTCGCGCCGTCATACGTCGCGGCAAGGTGCGCCCAGGTGTTGGCGGCGAGGGGCGCCGTCGACGACGCCGTGCGCAACGTGCCGGCGGCGATCACCTCGGCGAGCGGAACCCCCGTGCCGGGACGGTTCGCGTAGAGGTCGTAGACGAGGTTCGCGGGCTGCTCCTTGAGGATGACGGTGCGCCATTCCGGCGTGGTCGAGGCCGGTCTCACCCACGCCTCGAGCGTCATCGCGTTCGTCAGGTCGAGGCTCGGCGAATCCGGCACGGTGACCCAGGCGTTCGTGCCGTTGAAGGTGAGCGCGCTTCCGAACCGCCCGGCGGTCGTGCGCACCGCGTTCGTGAGCGTGCCGTTGTTCCCGGTGGTCGAGGTGTCGACCACCGAGCTGCCGCTCGGCTCCTCGAACCCGTAGGCCGCCACGGGGCCGGAGGCCGCGGCGCTGAAGCTCGCCGTCAGCGTCACGGGCGCGGCGCCGGCCGTGACCGAGTGCGTCGCGGCGCCGGCGTCGGACCAGCTGAGGAACGTGTAGACGTTGCCGTTGCGCGACAGGGGCGAGACGGCGCTCATCGTGTTGACGGAGCCGACGATCACCGTGCGCGTGAACGGCGTAGGGGCGACGGCCCCGTTCCAGGCGATATCGAGGCCCGTCGGGTTCGACGCGAACGTGAGGTCGACCGTCTGCGGGTTCAGGCGCACGCTCGTCGTGGTGCTCGCGCCGTCCGAGTCCGTGGCCGTGAGACGGAGCTCGAGGTGCGACGGGTACTCGTGGTCGGGGGCGTTGAACGACCCGCTCGCCACGTTCGGGAACGTCTGGATCGGATGCGCGTGGCAGTTCGACGGGCAGTGGTTCATGACGAGCTCCCACGACAGGGACGCGGCGGGCAGCGTTCCGTCCTGCGCGTCGGTCGCCGAGCCGGAGAAGTTGATGAGATCGCCGACGCGCCAGGTGAGCAACGGGCCCGGCGTGTTGATGACCGGCACCGGCGCCGTGTTGTTCCCGGCGTTGACGACCACGGTGTCCACGGAGGACGCGCCCGGCCCGTCGGTCACGCGCAGGCTCACGGTCACGGTCTTCGTCTGCGTGTAGGTGAAGCTCGGCTGCGCAGCCGTCGAGTCGCCGAAGATCCCGTCGCCGTTCAGATCCCAGGAGTAGCTGAGCGCGCCGCCCTCGGGGTCGGACGAGCTGCGGCCGTCGAAGCTCACCGTGAGGGGGATCGCGCCGCTCTGCGGGTTGGCGAGCGCGATCGCGGTCGGCGCGCCGTTCCCTGCGAAGTAGCGGATCCGGCGGATCGTGCCCTGGTCGATGCCCACGTAGAACAGGTCGCCGTTCGGGCCCGATCTCGACGTCGACGGGGCCTGCCGCTCCGGCGTCGAACGTGGTGATCGCGCCCGGGATCGGGCAGGCCGTTCGCTCCCGCCTTCATGACCCAGATGCAGTTGCGCGAGTAGTCGGCGAAGAAGAGCGCGCCGGTGTGGTCCGGGTAGTTGCCGCCGTTGTAGAACGCGAGCCCCGAAACCGACGAGCTTCCCGCCGGGCACGTCTCCCCGGGAACGACGAGCGCGCCGTGGTCGTACGTCATGTACGGCGAGACGACCGCGCCCGTGCCGGCCGAGTAGAGGTTCTCGCAGATGTTCAGGTTGGCCGCGTCGTAGCCGGCCTCCCGGATCGGACCCTCGTAGCAGGGCCACCCGAAGTTGTCGACGATCGGATCGATCGGGCTTCCGAGCCGGTTGATCTCCTCCCAGGTGTTCCAGCCGACGTCGCCCGCCCAGACCTCGGTCGTGCCCGGCCGGACGGTGATCCGGAAGGGGTTGCGGAGGCCGTAGGCGATGATCCGCCGGGCGTTCGCGTCGCTGCTCGCCGCGAGCGGGTTGTCCGGCCTTCCGGCCCCGGTCACGGGATCGATCCGCGCGATCGTGCCGTTGAGGCCCACGGGATCGGTGAGCGTCCGCAGATCCTGACTCCGAAGCGTGCCTCCCTCGGCCGTCGGCGGCGTGAGCGTCGAGCCGGGCGCGCCGGGCGGATCACCGCAGGGGTTCTTCGGAATCCCTGCCTGGCCCCAGTCCACGAACGTGTAGCTCGCACCGTCTCCGCCGGAGACGTAGAGCGCACCGTCGGCCCCGAACTCGAGCGAGCCGACCGTATGGCTCGAGAACTGCATGCACCAGTCCTCGACGAGAACCTGCTCGGCTCCCGTCATCACGTTTCCGGCGGCGCGAAGACGCGAGACCCGGCCGGAAGTGAGGCAGCCGTCGGTGTTCGGGCCGGGCGGCGTCGGACAATCGTCCGAGAGGACTCCCGGGACACCCCAGCGCGGAGCGGCGGCGCCGATCGCGGCGTCGTAGCTGTACATCACGTACACGTAGGGATCCGAAGGGAAGTTCGGCGCCAGTGCCAGACCGAGCAGTCCGCGATCCCAGAAGTTGAAGACCTGCACGTTGAGGTTCGCAAAGACCGTCGGCGTCGGATCGCTCAGGTCGTCGAAGACCTTGATGATCCCGCTCTTCTCGGCCACGAACACGCGCCCGTCGGCGGCGAAGCGCACGGAAGTCGGGGTATCGAGCCCGCTGAAGACGACCGAGTCCTGGAATCCGGCCGGAACCGTGCCCGCTTCGGCGGGCGGTGAGAACGCGAGAAAGAGGCCGATCGCGAGCGCGCCAAACGTCGCGGCTTCCAAAAGCCGCCGCCGGACCCCTGATGTGGAAATAGCGACGTGCACGGCCTGAAGGGCGAGTCGGCTCGCCCGCAGCAACTATCCCGATTTGGGTATTTCTGGACAACGGCCGAAAGGCGAGCTTTTCCGCCTAGCCACACGGGGGGACGGGTGTTGACGAACGTCGTCGGCAGCGCCGTCAGACGGCAATTCGGTCGGTCGACGAGACCGGCGAAGCGACGCCGAGGGCGTCGTCGAACACGTCCGCGAGCCGGGCCGCCAGGTGTTGCCGCGTGAAGGGAGCGAGCAGCTCGTCGGAGACCTCCGGGGCCGCTTCTCCGAGCTCGGTGCGCCGCAGGCCGGCCGCGATCGCGTCGGCCATTCCGGCCACGTCGGCCGGGCGGCAGAGCGTCGCCGACGGAACCTGCGCGAGCAGGTCGCGGGCGTCGCCGTCAGGGACGGCGGCCAAGATGGGCCGCCGCGCCGCCAGGTACTCGTAGGTCTTCCCGGGGACGATCGTCGCGCGGACGCCCTCGGGCAGGTCGTGCATGGGCAGGAAGAGCAGGTCGGCCGACTGGAGCAGCTCGACCGTCGCCGCGTGCGACAGGTAGCCGGGCGTGCGCACGAAGCTCGCGCCGCGGATCTCGGCCAGGTCGGCGTCGGAGAGGACACCGGCGAGGTGGACCTCGATGCGGCCGCGCGAGCGACGGGTCGGAGGCGAGCAGCCGGTCGACGGCCTGCAGGAGGTACACGTGCGAGCGCGTCCCGATGTCGACCCCGGAGGCCGCGCCGCCGAGAATTTGCCTTGCCGCCCGCGCGGCGGTTCCGCGCGCGAGTTCCGTGTGCAGGTAGCCGGCGTGGACGATCCGGAAGGCGCCGGGTTCGCGCTCGGCGACGGGCAAACCGAAGTCGCCAGGGTCGAAGCCGTTCGGGATCGCGACGACGGGCGCGGTCACCTCGGGGAAGGCGCGGACCCGGCTCGCCGCCTCCTCCGTGTTCATGACGACGGCCGACGCCGACGCGAGGCAGCTTGCGCATGCGCTTCAGGTCGCGGCGGCGGTGAAGACGGCTCGGATAGACCTGCATCTCGTCGAGCGCCCAGGGATCGCGCAGGTCGGCGACCCACGGGACGCCGAGCCGCTCGGCCGAGCGGGCCGCGACGGCGCCCGACTCGAACGGCGACATCGACGCGTAGACGAGATCGGCGGGAACGCCCTGCGCCGCCGCCTCGGCGCCCTGCTCCCACCAGCGGAAGAAGTCCGACTGGCGCCCGAGCCAGCGCTCCGCGCGGGGGCGAAACACTCCGCTCTCACCGGGCGGTTCGCCCTCGATCCGCCGCACCTCGGTCCCGGCCGGCACCTCGGAGGCGAGCGAGTCGTCCTCGGGCGTCCAGCGGCTTGCCTCGACCCCGGGCCCGGTGACGACGACGGCCTCGTAGCCGTGCTCGGGCAGGTAGCGCACGAACTTGACGGAGCGCTGAACGCCGGCGCCGCCGATCGGCGGGAAGTGGTAGGCGAGGAAGAGAACGCGCTTCACAGCGAGGGTTCCGGGACCCGTCCGAACTCGCGGACGACCCGGGCGGGGACGCCGACCGCGACTGCGTGGTCGGGGACGTCCTCCCTGACGACCGCGTTCGCGCCGATGACCGCGCCGCGCCCGATGCGGACGCCCGGGCACACGACGACGTTCTGGCCGAGCCAGGCGCCGTCGCCGATCTCGATGGGACGGATGTCGTCGACGCCCTGGTCGAGCACGGGCGTGGTCGTGTCCTCGAAGGCGTGCGCGTGGTCGGCGATGTAGACGTTGCGCGCGAGCAGCACCGAGCGGCCGAGGCGGATGTGGGACGCGGCCGAGATGACGCAGGTGCCGGCGATGTTCGTGCCGTCACCGATCCGGATCGCGATCTCGCCGTCCGCGGCGAGCGTCTGCAGGCACGAGCCCGGCCCGACGAACACGTCGCGGCCGATCGCGATGCGTCCCTGGTTTTCGAGCCGCACGGGAGGCTCGAGCACGCTGCCCTTGCCGAACTCGGCGAAGCCCCCGGCGGCGAGCAGCGAGAACGAGCGCCGCCAGGCGCGCCGGCAAAACCACACGAACGCCAGGAACCCGCGCCCGACGAGGCGTCTCGGAGTGCCCATGAAACGATGATAGGAACCGGGAGTCGCCGTGTCCGCTCCCCCTTCGTCGGTGATCCCGCTTTGGGCCTAGCCATCGGGCTAGCCGACACCCGCGAGGTCTGGCCCATCGAGGGTCGAGATCGAAAGGGCGCATCGTTAGCGTTCAAGCCATGTTCGAGGCGCTGGCCCCATGACGCGGACACGTCTCGCGTACGCACTCGTCACCCCGGCCCGTGACGAGGCCGAAAACCTCGGCCGGCTCGCGGCCTCCCTGGAGGCGCAAACGGTGCTTCCGGCGGAGTGGGTGATCGTCGAGAACGGGTCGACCGACGCGACCGTCGAGGTCGCCTCCGCGCTCGCCGTGGAGCATTACTGGATCCGCCTCGTGCGCCGCGAAGAGCCCGCCGAGGCCGTGCGCGGCGGGGCGATCGTGCGCTCGTTCGAGGCCGGCGTGGCCGCGCTCTCCGATCCCGTCGACATCGTCGTGAACCTCGACGCCGACGTGACCTTCGCGCCCGACTACTTCGAGCGGCTCCTCGACCACTTCGACGCGAACCCGGCGCTCGGCATCGCGAGCGGCAGCGCCTTCGAGCTCGTGAACGGCGAGTGGACGCAGCGCTTCACGACGCGGGCGACGGTCTGGGGCGCCACGCGCGCCTACCGCCGCGACTGCCTCGCCGACGTCTCCCCGTTGGAGCAGCGCCTCGGCTGGGACGGGATCGACGAGCTGTGCGCGATCGTGCGCGGCTGGGAGACGGCGACGTTCCTCGACCTGCCCTTCCACCACCACCGCCGCGTCGGCGCGCGCGATCCGCATGCGCGGGCGACGTGGATCGCCGAGGGGCGGCTGGCCCACTACATGCGCTACCGGCCCGGCTACCTGACCGCGCGCTCCTTCTACTGCGCCTTCCGCGACCGCCAGCCGGCGGCGCTCGGGATGCTTTGGGGCTACGGCGCCTCGGCCGTGCAGCGCGAGCCCCGCTGGGACGACGACGAGGCGGCCGCGTACCTGCGCAGCCTCCAGCGGGCCCGGGCGCTCCCGGTGCGCGCACGAGAAGCCTTCGGGAGGCGGGCCTAGCCATGTGCGGAATCTGCGGCGTGGTGCAGGTTGGCGGCGAGCTCAGGCGCGTGCTCGCGCCGGGCGTCATCGACCGGATGACCGACTCCATGACCCATCGCGGCCCGAACGACCGCGGCACCTACGAGGCCGACGGCGTGGCGCTCGGCGTGCGGCGGCTCAGCATCGTCGACGTCGCGGGAGGCCACCAGCCGGTCACGAGCGAGGACGGCCGCGTCGTGGCCGTGCAGAACGGCGAGCTCTACAACCACCTCGACGTCCGCCGGCAGCTCGAGCGCTCCGGCCACACGTTCCGCAGCGGCTGCGACACGGACGTCATCCCCCACCTCTACGAGGACTCCGGGCCGGCCTTCGAGGAGCGTCTGACCGGCAAGTTCGCGATCGCCGTGTGGGACGAGCGGCGCCGCTCGGCCGTCGTCGCGCGCGACCGCCTCGGGATCAAGCCGCTCTACTACGCGCGCTGCGGCGACCTGCTCGTCTTCGGCTCGGAGATGAAGGCCGTCATGGCGAGCGGTCTCGTCTCGACCGAGCTCGACTACGAGGCGATCGACATCTACCTGACCATGAGCTTCTTCCCGGGCGGGCGGACGCCGCTCGCGGGCGTGCGCAAGCTCGAGCCCGGCCATCGCCTAGAGATCGGCGGCGGCGACGTTTCCGCCGTGCGCTACTGGGACTTCCCCGAGCCCGCGCCGGATCCGGTCTCGCGCTCGGAGGACGAGTGGTCGGAGATCCTGCTCGACCTGCTCGACGAGGCGACGAACGACCGGCTCATGAGCGACGTGCCCCTCGGCGCGATGCTGAGCGGCGGGCTCGATTCGAGCCTCATCGTCGCGCTCATGGCGAAGCACATGAGCGAGCCGGTGAAGACGTTCGCGATCGGCTTCTCCGACGAGGGCGGCGACAACGAGCTCGCCGACGCGCGCTTCGTCGCCGAACGCGCTCGGCACCGACCACCACGAGCTCGAGCTCTCCTACGAGAGCGACGTCGTCGACCTTCCCGACCTTCTCTGGCACCTGGACGAGCCCGTGGCCGACCTTTCCGCGCTCGGTTTCCACGCGCTGTCGCGGATGGCGAGCGAGCACGTGACCGTGGCGCTCTCCGGCCAGGGCGCGGACGAGCTCTTCGGCGGCTACCGCAAGCATCGCGCGGCCGCGCTCGTCGGATCCTGGCGGCGCACGCTCGGCCCGGCCGCGGGGCCGCTCGGCCGGCTCGCCGGGCACGCTTCCCGGGCCGCGCGACCGCGGCGCTGGCGGCCGCCGACCCGGTCGAGCGCCTGCTCGCGACGAGCGGCCAGCTCGACCCCGACCTTCGCGCCGAGCTCGCCCGCGGCCCGCTCGCCGACGTCGAGCCGGGCGCCGCCGAACGGGCGATCCGCGCCGAGCTGGGCGACGTGCCCGACGACCCGCTGCCCGCGATGCTCTACCTGGACGGGCGCCTCGCCTTGGTCGACGACATGGTCCACTACTTCGACCGCGCCTCGATGGCGCACTCGCTCGAGGTTCGCGTCCCGTTCCTCGACCACCGCTTCGTCGAGTTCTGCGCCACGATTCCGGCGGATCTCAAGATCCACGGGCGCACGCAGAAGTACCTCCTGAAGCGCGCCGCGCGCGGCCTCATCCCCGACCGGATCGTGGACAAGCGCAAGCGCGGCTTCTTCCGGCGCTCCTCGGTCGGCTGGCTCCAGGCGCAGATGCCCGGCGCAGTCTCCGACTACCTGCTCGGCCCGTCGCCGCGCTGCGCGGAGTTCCTCGACCGCGAGACGCTCGAGCGGCTCCTCGCGGACTACCGCACGGGCAAGGCCGACCGGCACGTCCACCTGCTGATCGCGATCCTGCTGCTCGAGATCTGGCTCACGACCTACCTGCCGCGCGCGGTCGCCCAGCCCGCCGCAGCCGCGCGACCGGATCGTGGTGGGAGGGGCATGACCGGCCCGCTCGTCGCCCACGTCGTCGGCGCCCGGCCGAACTACATGAAGATCGCTCCGCTCTACGTCGCGCTCGCAGAGAGCGGCGCGGTCGAGCAATGCCTGATCCACACCGGGCAGCACTACGACGCGGCCGTGAAGGACGTGTTCTTCGCCGAGCTGCCGCTGCCCGCCCCCGACGTGCAGCTCGAGGTCGGCTCCGGCGCCCACGGCGCCCAGACGGCCCGCGCGCTCGCCGGGCTCGAGGAGGTCTTCCAGGAGCTGCGGCCCGATCTGGTCGTGGTGCCGGGCGACGTCAACTCGACGCTCGCCGGCGCGCTCGCGGCGGCGAAGCTCGGGATTCCCGTGTGCCACCTCGAGGCGGGGCTGCGGAGCTTCGACTGGTCGATGCCGGAGGAGCACAACCGCCGGCTGACCGACCATCTCTCGACGCTGCTCCTCACCCACTCGCCCGAGGCCTTCGAGAACCTGGCGCGCGAGGGCATCGCGCCGAGCTCGATCCACTACGTCGGCAACACGATGATCGACACCCTGCTGAGCAGCGTCGGCGCAGCCCGCGAGTTGGCCGCGTGGCGCGACTACGACCTCGAGCCGGGCGGCTACGTTCTGGTCACCCTGCACCGTCCGGCGCTCGTCGACAGCCCCGAGCTCCTGCGCGCGACGATGCGCTCGCTCGTCCGGATCAGCGCCGAGCTGCCCGTCGTCTTCCCGGTCCATCCGCGGACGCGGGCGCGTCTCGACGACCTCGGCATCGCGCCCGGCTCGGTGCGGCTCGTCGAGCCGCAGCCCTACCTGCGCTTCCTCTCGCTCGAGGCCGACGCGGCCGCCGTCATCACCGATTCCGGCGGCGTGCAGGAGGAGACGACCGTCCTCGGCGTTCCCTGCTTCACGCTGCGGGAGAACACCGAGCGGCCCATCACCGTGAGCCACGGGACGAACACCGTCCTCGGGCTCGACCCGAACCGCCTGCTCGAGATCCCGGCACGGCTCGCCGCGCACCGCCCCGCTCCGACGCCGCCGCTCTGGGACGGCCTGGCCGGCGGGCGTGCCGCGCTCGCCGTAGAGAGCTACCTCGAGGCGGGCGGCGGCGTGCCGGCCCATGCCAACGGCCCGGTGCAGGTCACGTTCGGCCGCGTCACGGCAGCCTCGCGGCCGCCGGGTTAGGCCATGACGGACAAGCCAGCCTCGAGCCTTCGGGGCCGCGTCCTCCGCGGTGTCCTGTGGAAGGCGATCTCGCAGGCGCTCGGCCAGGGCACGTCGACGATCGTCGCGATCATCCTGGCGCGGCTGCTCGTCCCGTCCGACTACGGGATCGCCGCGATGGTGATCGTGTTCGCCGCGGTCGTCCCGGTGTTCTCGGACGTCGCCCTCGGCGCCGCGCTCGTGCAGCGGCGCAACCTCACCGAGGCCGACCGCTCGACCGTCTTCTGGTCGATCACGGCGATCGGCGCCCTCTGCACCATCCTCGGGGTCGCGGCCTCCTGGCCGATCGCGAACTTCTACGGCGAGCCCGAGGTGCAGCCGCTGTTTGCCGCGCTGTCGCTGACGTTCGTCGTCACCGCTCTGTCCGGGACGCAGAAGGCGCTCCTCACCCGCGAGATGAACTTCCGCCGGCTCGAGCTCCTCCTCATGGCCGCCAACCTCGCGGCCGGAATCGGTGGAATCGTGCTCGCCGCGTCCGGGTACGGCGCGTGGGCGATCATCGGCCAGCAGATGATCGCCGCGGTCGTGACGACGGCGCTCCTGTGGACGCTCTCGGGCTGGACGCCGAGCTTCATGTTCTCGATGGCGAGCCTGCGCAGCATGGCCAGGTTCAGCGCGAACGTCTTCTCGACGCGCCTCCTCTTCTACGTGAATCGCAACGCGGACAACCTCCTCATCGGGCGCGTGCTCGGGTCGGCGTCGCTCGGGATGTACGCGCTCGCCTACAACCTCATGCTCGTCCCGAGCAACCGGCTCACCTGGCCCATCACCGACGTGCTCTTCCCCGCCTTCTCGGAGATCCAGGACGATGCGCGCCGCGTCGCGCAGGCCTGGTTCCGGGTCATCCGCGTGATCGGCTCCGTGACGGTGCCGGCGATGCTCGGGCTGATGATCGTCGCCCCGGAGTTCGTGGTCGTCGTGCTCGGGGACAAGTGGAGCCCGGCGATCCCGCTCGTGCGCCTGCTCGGGTGGGTGGGGCTCCTCCAGTCGCTCCAGGGACTGAACTCGAGCATCCTCCTCGCCCGCGACCGCACCGGAACGCTCCTTCGCTACGCCTTCATCGTCGCGACGGCGACGGTCATCTCCTTCGTGGGCGGCATCCACTGGGGCGTCGTCGGGGTCGCCGTCGCCTACGCGGTCGCCAGCACGATCGTGGAGCCGTACTACACCTGGCTCACCGCCCGCGCGATCGACGTCACGCTCCGCGACGTCTGGGCCTCGCTGAGCGGCGTCGCCCAGGCGGCGGGCGCCATGGCGGTCATCGTCCTCGCGGCCCGCACGGCCATGATCGAGCAGGGCGCCTCGGACGTGGTGCTGCTCCTCACGCTGATCCCGCTCGGGATCGTCGTCTACCTGCCGCTCCTGGCCTGGCGGGAGCCCGAGGTGCTCGGCGAGCTACGCGGGCTGCGCAACCGGCCCGATCCTCCCGCGCCGGTTGCCGGACCTGTCGTAACCGAGAGCTAGCGGCGGGCGACGGCGCGCTCGGCGCCGCGCTGGAGCCGGTGCCAGGCGACCGTCTTGGTGAGGCCCTGCTCCAGGCCGACCTTCGCCTCGAAGCCGAGCAGCGCCTTCGCCTTCTTCGTGTCGGGAACGCGGTGGCGGACATCCTGGTAGTTGCCGGGAAAGTCGGCGTACGGGATGAACTGCGCCCGCAGCGGGCCGGGGATCTCCAGGTGCTCCTGCACCTTCTCGGCCAGCTCGAGGATCGACAGCGTCTGCGTCCCGCCCACGTTGATGACCTCGCCGCGAGCCTTGGGCTTGCGCAGCGCCCGGACGAAGCCGTCGACGGTGTCGCTCACGTACGTGAACGTGCGGGTCTGGTGGCCGTCGCCGTGGATCTCCAGCGTTTCGCCGTCGAGGAGCGCCTCGATGAACGTGACGAGCGGGCCGCCCCACCAGCTCAGGTGGTTGCGCGGGCCGTAGGAGTTGAAGAGCCGCAGAATGGTCACCTTGAGGCCGCGCTCCTCGGCGAGTGCGAGCGCGAGATGCTCGTCGTACATCTTCGAGACCGCGTACGACCACCGCTTGGAGGTCGGAGGCCCGAGCACGAGCGTTCCCTCCTCGTTGAAGGGCGGCTCGGCGTTGCCGTAGACGTCGGAGGTGGACGTGATGATCAGGTCGGCCCCGAGCTGGAGCGCCACGCCGCAGGCGACGTTCGCGCCGGCGACGTTCGTCTCGAGCGTCGAGACGACTCCGCCGAAGCGCGGGATCTTCTTCGCGGCCAGGTGGGCGATCGCGTCGCAGCCGTCGAACGCCGCGCGCAGCGGACGCCGCCGGGTGCAGTCGAGCACCTCGAACGTGAACTTCGGATTCCCCAGGATCGGCTGCAGGTTCGTGACCGATCCGTACGAGAGATCGTCGACTCCGACGACCTCGCATCCCTCCTTCACGAGCCGCTCGCACAGGTGCGACCCGATGAATCCCGCGGCGCCGGTGACCCCTACTCGTTTCATGCCCCTGTTCTCCTCCAGATGGTCAGCGTCCGCGGATCGGCCTCTCCCGCCGGAACCGTCGCAACGCGCTCGTAGTTGAGTGACATCCAGGCCGCGAGCTCGAGACCGAAGTCCTTGCCGAAGCCCTCCTTCCCGTACGCCAGCCAGCTGCGGTCGTCGGTGACGATCAGCTGGACCGGGTTCTCCTCGAGGTAGGCGATCGCGTCGCGCTCGCCGCCGGGCCGGTCGAGAACGCCCGGCAGGACGGAGATCTCCGGCAGCGCCGGGTTGCGCCCCGACAGCGCCTCGAGGCCCGTCAGGAGCGGCAGCACGAGGATCCGGTCGCCCGGCTGCGTCTCGCGCTGGATCCAGTCGAGCGCGGTCGCGTACATGGCCGCCTCGCCGGGCGTCTCCGCCAGCGAGCCGTTGTCGCCGCGCACGGTCGCCGACTCGGCGCTCGCGTCCTTGAGGGTCAGCCCGACGCCGGCCGCGACGAGGAAGGCGAGCCAGACCGCGCCGATCGCGACTGCGGCCTGCGTCTTCGCGACGCGTCTTCAGGTGCAGGTGCACGAGGAAGATCGGCGATCAGCGGCGCGTAGTAGACGGCCATCTGCGGCCTGGGCGCGTGGAAGAAGAAGCCGTTGTAGGCGGTGAACGCGACGACCGCGAGGGCGACGGCCGCGGCGACGCGGACGACGCCCGTCTCCGAGCTCGGCGCGCGGCGGGCCCGGACGAGCAGCACGACCGCGGCGATCGCGGCGCCGAGCGGCACCCAGCCGTAGACGAACTCGAGTCCGTGGCGCAGCGCCTCCGGATTGACGAATGCCGCCGCGACGGCGAGCAGGCCGCCTGCGACGACGAGGCCCGCGGCGATGTACCGCGAACGGCCCGGCCGCTCGGCAAGACGCGCGACCGCGAGCAGCACGACGACGCCGAGCGCGTAGAGGAGCGCACGGCCGCCGATCTCGACGAAGCTCCCGATCGTCAGCGGCATCCGGGCATGGATCAGCTCGTCGCCGCCGGCCGAGAGCGTGTCGGCCGGATAGAGGTTCTCGAGGAAGAGCCGGTGGAACGAGACCGAGGTGAGGAACGCGCCGTAGACGAGCGCGGGGATCGCGAGGCCGATTCCGGCGAGCGCGATCAGGTCGCGCCGCACGCTGCGGCCGCTCCACTTGCGGGCGACGAGCCAGGCCACGGTCGCGGCCGCGCCGGCGAGCGCGGGCTCGGGCTTCGTCAGCGCGAGCAGGCCGAGCGCCGTTCCGGCCAGCGCCGCCCACAGGAGCGTCTCGCGGCTCCCGAGCTGCCGCAGGCAGAGCAGGAGCGCGAGCAGGAAGAGCGTCCCGAGCGTGGCCGAGATCGTGTGCGGCAGGACGTAGGAGTAGTTGTTCGGCGCAGAACGCGACCGCGGTCGTGAGCGCCGGCGGCGAGGAACGCGCCGAGCGGCCCGACGAACGTCCGCGCCAGCGCGTAGGTGGCCGCGACGATCAGCGCCGTGATCGCGAACCCGAGGGCGACGATCGTCCCGATCCCGGGTCCGGCGACCGCAGAGACGAGGCCGGCGAGCAGCGGGGCGAGCGGGCCGTAGTAGTAGACGAAGTCGATGTACGGAAGCCGGCCGTCGGCGACGAGCCCGCCGGCGACGACGTCGTAGCCGGTGTCGCTGTCCAGGTCTCCCCACGTGTTCCACACGAGCGCGGTCAGCGCGACCCAGAGCACGGCGAGACCCGCGACCGCGAGCGCGTCGGCGCCCAGCGCGATCCGCAGGCGTCCCGCCTTCGCTCCCAGCTGCTCGGCGTGCACGGTCATGCCGCCTCCTGCTTCCGCGTCCCGAGCCGCTCGAGGATCCCGGGCACGACCTTGTCGGCGACGCCGATCACGGCCTGGCCGCTGACGATCTCGGGATAGACGTGCGCGGTCGAGGCCATCGCGAGCCCGGGCGCCGGGAACATGTCCGGCAGCCGCTTCGCGCCACCGAGCAGGTGGACGGGCTCGGTGACGCGTGCGCGCTGCAGGCTCGAGTCGAGGATGTCCTCGTCGGTGAGGTCGGGGAAGATCGTCCGCGCGTGCTCGAGGTACTCCGCGGCCACGTGGGCGAGCGGGCGCTCCTGGTCGGGATGGCCCGGATCGACGTACTTGGAGACGTAGAGGAGCGTGCCGCCGACCGCGTCCGGATCGACCACGTGCGTCGTCTCGACGATCGTCGTCAGCGGGACGCGCCGGTCGGTGATGTTCAGGTGGTAGTACGGGCTCACGCTGCGGCGCGTGCGCAGGACGAGGCAGATGACGCCGAGGTAGCGGCAGTGGTCGACCGTGCGCGCACCGACGCGCTCGGAGAGCAAGAAGCGCGCCTGGGGAGGTACGAGCGTGCAGAGAACGTGGTCGAACTGGCGAAAGCCCTCCGGCACGAGGAGCCCCGTGACCGAGTCGTCGCCGACGATGCGCTGGACGGGCGTCCCGGCGTGGATCTCGCCGCCGAGCCTGCGGATCTCGCGCTCCATCGCGTCGATGAGGGTCGAGTAGCCGCCCTCGAGCCAGCCCATGACCTCGTTCCCGCGGGAATCCCGCGTCGTGGCCATGCGCCGCGAGCGCGCCCAGATGTACGTCGCGGGGAGGTCGTCGTAGCGCCCGTCGAACTTCGAGTCGAGGAGCGGCGCCCAGAGGCGCTCGACGACCTTCTTGCCGCAGAGCCGGGTCAGCCACTTCTGCAGCGGGATGTCGTCCAGGTCGTCGTAGTCGCGCTTCAGCTGGCAGCGCGCCACGAAGGCGCCGAGCCGGGCGCGGCCGAGCGGGCTCAGGATGGGAAACCGCAGGAACTCCTTCGGCGTGGTCATCGAGAAGAGCCGGCCGTCGCCGTAGAAGCCGACCCGGGTCGGCCGGAAGCGGAACCGGTCGCCCAGGCCGAGCTCCTCGGCGAGACCGATGACGCGGTCGTCCGTGGGGAGGATCACGTGGTAGAAGCGGTCGACGGGCAGGCCGCCGAGCGGGAACGACCCGACGAGGCCGCCGAGATCCTCCGAGCGCTCGTACAGCGCGACCCGAACACCCGATTGCGCAAGCCGAAGCGCAGCGGTCATTCCGAGGATGCCGCCGCCGACGATGCCGACGGAGGGGGTCATCCTGGTGCGAGCCCGCGCGCGAACCGCGCCCGTGCGAGTAGGCGCCAGTACGCGATGACCGTCTTCAGGATCGGCATCTTGCTCTTGCCGACGCGGCGGGTGGAGTCGAGCTCGACCGGAACTTCAGTGATCGTCGCGCCGATGTGCGCGAGCTTGGCGAGGACCTCAGCCTTGCAGGCGAACCCGGGCTCGCGGATCAGCTGGTCTCCGTAGCGTCCGTGCGCACTGCGCAGGACGGAGGCGCGGTAAACGCGGAAGAACGAGGACACGGTGTGCGCCTCGAGGCCGAGCGTGCGGCGCACCGTCCAGCCGGCGCCGGCGCTCAGGCAGCGGCGGAGCGGCTTCACGTTCACCATCACCCAGGAGGCGAGCACGACGTCGGCGCCGTTGCCGGCCTCGGCGATCATCAACGGAAGCGCGTCGAGGTCGCTCGTCGTGTCGGCCTCGAGCGTGATCACGAGCGCGTCGTCGTCGCAGCGTTCGAGCGCCGCGAGGAATCCTTGCCGGAACGCGGCGCCGGGGCCCTGGTTCACGCCGAGCTGCAGGAGCTCGACCGGCACGAGGCCGTCGTAGGCGGAGACGACCTCGGCCGTGCGATCCGCGGAGCCGTCGTCGACGATGAGGACGCGGCTGCCGGGCGGAAAGAGCTCGGGGCGGTTCTCGAAGTCGGCCAGCAGGCGCGGAAGGTTCTCCTCCTCGTTGTAGGCCGGGATCACGAACACGTGCCGTGACGCACGCTCCTCCGGGAGCTGCGGCGTGAGAAACGCAGGCTCGGCGAGAGGGGTGACGACGGGCAAAGCGACGCTCGTCATCGCACTCCTCCGCACGCGGCGACACGCGCCGCTTCCACTACCCCTTGATCCCTACGCCGCATCGGGCCTCGATCCCCTCCCCAGGAGACGTCCGCTAGAGCTATCGAGACTAGGTCCCGAAAGGCCTCAAAACCAGGCCAGAACTGGAAAACCCGCCACCCGGCGAGGGTGCTAGCCCTTCGGGGGGTTGAGCGGCGCGGGTAGGCCCGGGAACCTGTTCGTCCGGGGAATTCCGCCGGATGGGCCCCGCGCCCATGATTTGCTCACCGTGACTGTGCGCGCCGCCAGCCCGTCGACGGTGCGCTCGCGTTCCCGCAGGGGAGCCGCGTGAGCACCGACGCCTCCGCGCTCCAGGCTCCTGCCCTGGCGGCCGAACGGCGGCCCGCGCTCAGGGGCGCCTGGCTCCTGTCGGGCTCGATGCTCCTGTCGGGCGTCCTCATCTACGTCTTCCACGTGCTCGCGGCGCGTGCGCTCGGCCCGGCGGCCTACGGCCAGATCGCGGTGCTCTGGGCGGCCATGTTCATCGCGGTCATCGTGCTGTTCCGGCCGATCGAGCAGACGATCTCGCGCGCGCTCGCAGACCGGCTTGCGCGCGGCGAGGAGGTCGCGACGGTGCTGCGCTCGACCACCCTGCTCGCCGCCGCGCTCGTCGCCCTGCTCGCCGCCGGCTCGGTCGCCGCCTGGAACACGATCGGCGACCGCCTCTTCCTCGGCGACTCGGCGATGACGGCGCTGCTCGTCCTGGGCATCGCGGGCTACGGGCTCGCCTACGTCGTCCGCGGCGTGCTCGCGGGCGTGCGCTGGTTCAACGGCTACGGCGCCAGCTTGGTCGTCGACGCCTTCGCACGGTTGGCGATCGCGATTCCGCTGCTGTTCGTGGCGTCGAAGCTCACCGCGGCCACGGCGGTCGTCGCGGCGGGCGCGATCGGCGCACTGATCCCGCTCTGGATCGGACGCGCGCGCGTGAAGACGGCCGTGCACGGAGTGGGCGGACCGCGGTTCGAGCTCGGCTCGGCCATGAAGTTCGCGGCGCCCGCGAGCGTGATCGCGGCCTCGGACCAGCTCCTCGTGAACGGCGGCTCGCTGCTCGTCATGGTCGAGGGCGGCCCGCACGCGAGCCGCACGGCCGGGATCGTCTTCGCAGCGACGATGCTCGTGCGCGTGCCCACCTACGTCTTCCAGGGGCTCGCCGCCTCGCTGCTTCCGAACCTCACGCACCTGAACGTGGTCGCGGACGCCGGGAAGTTCCGCCGCGCCGTGGCGCAGGCGACCGCGACGCTCCTCGGCGTCGGCGCGCTCATCGTGCTCGCCGCGGCGCTGCTCGGCCCCGAGTCGATGGGCGTGCTCTACGGGAGCGGCTTCGACGCCGGCCGCTCGGAGCTCGTCCTGCTCGGCGCGGGCGTCGGCTTCTACCTCGCGGCCTCGACGCTCTCCCAGGCGCTGCTCGCGCTCGACGCGGGCGGCCGCGCGGCCGTGTGCTGGACGATCGCCGCCGTGCTCTTCGTCGGCCTCTACTGGGCCGTCTCGGGAGAGGCGCTCATGCGCATCGCGGTCGCCTTCGCCGTCGCGACGCTCGTGAACCTCGTGGCGCTCGCGACCGTGACGCTCTGGCGTCCGCCGAGGCGGGTTTGACGCAATAGCCCTCGTTCACGGGGTGCGTTGGGTGGTGCGAGGCAAGGACGCAGGGCGCGTTCGTATCGGGAATACGAGCGCAACCGAGGACGCCGTCCTCGCGCCGCTCAGCGCGGCCCGGGGACTCAGGGTTATTCCGTCAAGCCCGCCCAGCAGAACGAGCTAGCGCAGGCGCTTCTCGATGCTCGAGCGGTGGTCGCCCGGGTCGACCTGGGCGCTGTCTCGGCCCGTGCCGCCCTTCACCGTGTCGGCCTTCTTGTCGCGCGCGAAGAACGTGTCGTTGCCGGCCGCGCCGCCGAGCGTGTCGACGCCGCCGCCGCCGGTGATCGTGTCGTTTCCGTCCGCGCCGCGCACCGTGTCGGCGCCGCCGCGGCCGTCGAGCCAGTCGTTGCCCTCCGTGCCGTCGAGGACGTTCGCGCCGTCGGTGCCGAGGATCCGGTCGTCGAAGCTCGACCCGGTCACGTTCTCGACCGTGGAGACGAGATCGGCGCCGTCCCCGGTTGCCCGGCCCCCGGCGAGGTTCACGACCACGCCGATGCGCTGGTTCGCCGGGAAGAAGCTCGAGAAGTCGGCCGTGTCGGTGTCGGCGCCGCCGGTGAGCGTGTCGCCGCCGGCGAACCCGAGCAGGCGGTCGTTGCCGTTTCCGCCCAGGAGCGTGTCGTCCCCGGCCAATCCGCGCAGGACGTCGTTTCCGTCACCGCCCGAGAGCGTGTTCGCCGCGCCGTCGCCGGTGAGCGTGTCCGCGTCGCTTCCCCCGGTGACGTTCTCGAAGGTCGTGAGCGTGTCGTTTCCTCCCGACGTGGTCGCGGAGCCGGTGGTCAGGCTGACCGTGACCGGCGCGCCCTCGGCCGAGTAGTCGATCGTGTCGATCCCGGCGCCGCCGTCGAGGAGGTCGCTGCCGGCGGTTCCGAAGACGACGTCGTTGCCGCCGCCGGCGCTCAGGATGTTGTTGCCGCCGTCGCCGGTCAGCACGTCGCGGCCCGCGCCGCCGGTCAGGTTCTCGAATCCGCTCAGCGTGTCGGTTCCGGCCCCGGTCGCCTGCGGGCCGGCGTTCGAGAGGTCGACGGTCACGCCGAAGCCCGACGAGGCGTAGTCGACCGTGTCGGTTCCGCCGCCGCCGTCGAGCGTGTCGTCGCCGGCCGCGCCCGAAAGCGTGTCGTCGCCGTCGCCGCCTGCGAGCGTGTTGTCCGCCACGTTTCCGGTGAGGACGTCCGCGTGCGACGAGCCGATGACCGATTCGCTCGCGGCGACCGTGTCGGTCCCCGCGCCTCCGGTGTTCTGCGCGGCCGCAGATGCAAGGTTCAGCGTCACGCCCGACGTCGCGCTCGAGTAGTCGAGGACGTCGGAGCTGCCGCCGCCGTCGAGCGTGTCGTTTCCTTCGAGCCCGGCGAGCGTGTCCGCTCCGCCGTTGCCGAGGAGCGCGTTCGCGCCGGCGTCGCCGATCAGCAGGTCGCCGCCGCCGCCGCCCGTCGCGTTCTCGATCCCCAGGAGCGCGTCCGTATCCGCGGCGCCGGTGCTCGAGCCTGCGCCGAGGACGACGGTGACGGCGCCCAGGAAGGAGGAGTAGTCGACCGTGTCGGTTCCGGCGTCGCCCATGATCGTGTCGTCGCCGAGGTCGCCGAGGAGGGTGTCGTTGCCGGCGGTTCCCGACAGGAGGTTCGGGCCCGCGTCGCCCCCGAGCACGTCGGCGCCGGTCCCTCCGATCAGGTTCCGGAAGCCGCTGATCGTGTCGGTGCCCGCGCCGCCCGTGACCTGCGGCGTCGCGAGGGCGAGGCTGATCGTGAGCGCACCGGTGACCGCGGAGTAGTCCAGGGTGTCGCCGTCGCCGCCCCCGGCCACGGTGTCGTTGCCCGCGCCTCCGACGACCGCGTCCACCTCGGAGCCGCCCGTAACGTTGTCGTTGCCTGTGCCGCCCGTAAGGCGGTCGGCGCCCGGGCCGCCGGAGATCGTGTCGTCTCCGCCCGCGCCGTCGATCGTGTCGGCGCCGCCCTGGCCGGTCAGCACGTTGGCGCTGGCGCTGCCGATGACCGTGTTGTCGCCACCGCCGAGAACCGCGTTCTCGATGTCCGCGGCGACGCTGTCGCCCTCGCCCGCCTCGCCGTCGTCGAAGACGCCGTCCATCGTGACGGTGACGTTGTTCACGCGAGAGAAGTACGTGACGGTGTCGATCCCGCCGCTTCCGGTCAGGGAGTCGGATCCGCTCGAGGACGCACCCTCGTCGAAGGTGTCGTTGCCGAGGCCGCCGGTGAGCGTGTCGCCGCCGGCGCCTCCGCTCAGCGTGTCGTTGCCCTGGCCGCCGGTCAGCGTGTCGTCGCCGGCGCCGCCCGCGAGGGCGTTCGTGCCGGTTCCGCCGGTGATCGTGTCGTCGCCTGAGCCGCCCGTGAGCGAGTCGTCGCCGCTCTCGCCGTTCAGGGTGAAGAGGATCGAGGACGGGCTGCCCGTGACCGCGTCGCCCGCGCCGGTGAACGCGTCGTCGCCGCCGCTCGCGTTGACCGTGCCGAGCTCGACGCCGGTGAGCGTGACGTCCACGTCGTTGTCGCCGTTCAGGTTCGCGCCGAGCGCGCCGAAGCTGAGGTTCTCGTTGCCGGGCCCGCCCGTGACGATGATGCGGTCACCCGTGCCGGTGCCGAGGTCGACGGTGAACTCGATCTCGGAGAGCCCCGAGCCCTCGACGGCCAGACCCGGCGCGAACGCAGCCGCCGCTCAGGTCGACCGTGAGCGTCTCCGCGCCCGTGTTGCCCGTGACCACGATCGTGTCCGTGTTCGCGGTCGTGCCGGCGCCGCAGGCGGCGATCCCGACCATGATCCGTCCGAGGTTCACGCCGGTGCCGACCGAGACCTGGCCCGAGTCGCCGGCCGCGGTCATCGAGATCGTCGCCGTCGTCCCGCCGAAGACGCACGCGACGGCCGCGCTTGCGAGCGCGGGAAAGGCGAGTACGGCTACCGCGGTGACGAGCGCGGTCTGGGCGAGGCGGAGGGGTCGCACATCATCTCCATCGGCCGATTGGGCGACGAACCTGAGCGTTCGCTTCCCGTGCGCGGTCTCCTCCGGGCGGATCAGCTGCGGCGGCGTCCGAGTCCGGCCCGGGCGGCGATCGTTCGCCGTAAACGGCGCGGCACGAGGAAGTTCGCCGCGTGCACCGTCGCGTCCATGACGGAGGGGCGGTGGTGGCGAAACGCCGTGCGCGGCAGCGAGACGAACGCGCTCCACGACCGGCTGCGCGCCGCCCCCGCGCTCACGTGCGTGAGGATGAACGACGTCGTAGCGCGCGGCGACATGTGCGGCGAGGACTCGACCCACGCGAGCGACGCGCGCCAGTCCTCGGCGTCGTAGGTCACCCGCGAGCGCTCGTACTCGATGTTCCACACGACGAGCGGCGCCTCGTCCGGCGGGAACTCGATTCCCGCACCGGGCAGGGCCGCGGCGCGCAGCACCCAGTCCGAGTCCGTGTGGAGGTCCTTGACGAAGGGCACCTCGAGGGCCAGGCGGCGCGGCGCGAGGATCGTCGACGACTGGACGAGCCCCTCGCCGACGAACACGCTGCGGCGCAGGAACAGGTACTCGCTGACGTCCTCCCCCGGCGCCGGGATGCGGGCCGGCCAGACGAAGTCGGCGGCGCCTGTGCGGGCGAGCAGGCGGCAGCTGACGATGGGGAGCTCGTACCGCGAGGACGCCGCCGTCGCGAGCTGCGCGGCCAGCTTCCCGGGAAGCCATTCGTCGTCGTCGTCGAGGAACGCGATCCAGTCGCCGGTCGCGTGCTGGAGGCCGAAGTTGCGCGCGTGGCCGTTGCCGAGCCGCTCCGGCGGGACGAGCACCTGGATCCTCGGGTCGCCGATCGCGGCGAGCGCCTCCACGGTCTCGGCGTCGAGCCCGTCCACGACGACCACGATCTCGGCCGGCGCTGGCTCCTGGGCCAGCGCGCTGCGCACGGCGCGGACGACCAGCTCGGGCCGCAGATACGTCGGAATGACGACCGAGACGGCGCTCATCCCAATCTCGCGGCGGAGCTACTTCGAGGAGGTTCCGCTGAACGCGCTGGCGATGTAGTACACGAGCAGGCCGACAATCGGCAGGAGGATCAGCACGAGCAGCCAGATGATCTTGCCCCCGACCCCGAGGTCGCGACGCTTGAAGATGTCGATCGCGCCGATCACCCAGCAGACGAGCCAGGCGAGGATCGCGGCGATCCCGAGCAGCGTCCCGGGCCGGTACGCGAGGAGGGTCAGCAGGAGCATCAGCGCACCCTACGCCGTGCGGCGGCGACCTGCACGAAGAGCACGCCGGCGAGCACGGTGCCCACGACCCACGCGAGCGCGAGCGGGCCGTCGTGGGCGAGCTCGCCGGAGCGCGGGTTCGGGAACGCGGGCTCCAGCTGGCGAATGATCGGCAGGCGCGCGTCATCGCGGCCGCCGGTCGACGAGTAGGCGCTGTCGTGGTCGAGGACGGCGAGCGCCGCGATCGCGAGCGAGAGCGCGAACAGCGGATAGAACGCGATCCGCGCGCCCGGAACGTTCTCGAGCACGAGCGCGAGCGGCACGACGACGAGCACGAGCGCGACGATGAGGATCCGGCCCGGAAAGTGGTAGCCGACCGGCAGCCCGTTGATCGCGACGAGCCCCGCGTAGAGGACGGCCGCGCCGACCACGGCGGCGCCCGGTCCACGCCAGCGCCACACGACCAGGCCGAGCCCGGCGAGCCCGAGCCACGCGACCGGCGCGTACGGAATCCAGCCGTCCCCTGCGTGAAAGAGATCGCTGGTCAGGTAGCGGTAGAGGAACCCGGCGCCGCCGTGGCCGATGTCGCCGCCGCCGAAGTACTTGTACGGAGCGCTCGGAAGCGGGCTCCCGTACCAGCGCTGGAACGCGAGGGCGAGCGCCGCGAGGCTGAGCGCGGGTGGCACGAGGACGAACGTGAGGCGGCGCGTAAACCCGGCGCGGTAGGCCAGCGCGGCGGTCGCGACGAGGCACGGGACGATGAAGCGCACGTGCAGCCAGGGGAGGTACGCGGCCCCGAGTGCGCCGCCGAGCAAGGCGGGCCAGGACGGGGTCGCGCGCAGCGAGATCCGCAGGATCGCGACCAGGATGAGCGCCGCCGGCACCTCCGGGTAGAACTGCGCCGAGAAGATCAGGAGCGGCAGGCAGAACACCACCGCGGCCCAGGCGAGGAGGCGCCAGCGCCGGCCGATCCCGAGGTCGCGCAGCAGGCGGAAGAGCTGGTCGGCGAGGAGCGCGGCGAGCACGATCATCACGGCCCGCCCCGCGAGCATGCCGCCGATCGCGAACGCCGGAACGAGAAGCACCGGCAGCCCGTAGCCGTGGACGGAGCGCCACGCGCCGTCGCCGCGGAAATCCGCCGCGTGCGCCTCGATCGGGAACTCGCCGTAGACCTCGAGCACGCGCTCCGGGCTCGCGTAGTCGTTCGCGAGGTCGACGTCGCCGTCGCGGACGAGGCTCTGCGCCGAGAGCAGGTAGTGCGACTCGTCCCCGGTCGGCCCCGGCCGCATGACGGCGAAGACGCAGAGATAGACGAAGAGCGCCAAGAGGAACGGAAACAGCGACCAGGCAAGCGCCCGGATGTCGGTTTGGGCCCTCATCGGGCCCAAGCGTATTCCGCTGGTCAGCCCCCGGCGCTTCGTTGCGCCGCGCCCTCGACCACGTACCGCGCGCCCGACTTCGAGCCGGGCCGCTGGCTCGTCCACACGACGGTCGGCGCACCCGAGGCGGCGAGCGCGACGTGCGGCTGGTCGACGCGTCCGCGGGCCGGGAGCTTCCGAGACGCGCCGAGCGAGCCGCCGGGACGGAGCCTCCGCACGTAGACGTCGTGCTCACCCGCCGGCCAGACGACGACGGCGACGCCGTGGAGATCCATGGCCACGTCCGGCCAGGCCGTGTCGGGGCCGTTTCGCGCCAGCGTGCGCAGCGGCCCGAGCTTGCCGCTCGAACCGATCCGCCGCGCCTCGACCGAGTAGCCGCGGCCGGCCGCGCGCCCCCAGACGACCGTGGTCGCGCCGCCCGAGCCCATGGCCACGTTCGGCCCGAGCACCCCGGCCGCGCCCTTCGTCAGCGCCAGCACCGGCCCGAGCGGAACGCCCGCGTCGACCCGGCGGGCGCGAAGATCCTCGTTGAGGGCCGTCCACACGACGATCGCGCGCCCGCCCGAGCCGACCGCCACTCTCGGAGCCTCGTAGGAGAGCATCCCGGCCCAGAGCCTCCGTTTCGCCTCGATCCTCCCGTCGGGAGCGATCCGGCGCGAGATAACGAGCTCGCCCGCGCCATCGCCGTCGAGGCGGTGCCAGGCGGCGACGACCGACCCGTCGGGGCCCGCGGCCACGGCGGGGCCCCAGGCCTCGTAGGTGTCGGCGTCGAGCTCGCGCACCGGGCCGAGCGTCCCGTCGGGCTCGAGCCGCCGGGTCCGCACGGACGCGTACCGCTCGGCCCCGGCCGGCAGGAGCACCCAGATGAACGTGGCCGCCCCGTCGGGCCCCATCGCGACGTCGAAGGAATCCGCGTGGCCGCCGCTCACGGAGAGGATCGGCCCGAGCTTCCCGTTCGGCGCGATGCGGCGCGCCTGGACGACGGGCGCGGCGCGGTCGACCCACCAGCCGACGACCGCCGAGCCGTCCGCGGCGACGCCGACCTCGGGGTAGCCGGCCTCGAGCCCCTCGGCGGACAGCGTCTTCACGGCGCCGAGCGAGCCGTTGGGCCTGACGAGCCGCGCCTGGATCCGCGTGTGCGTCCCGAGGAGCCGGGTCCACGCGGTCATCGTCCCCTTCGGGCCCGATGCGACCCGCACCTCGAGCGCGCTCCGCCGCGACGCGCCCGAGACGTCCATCACCGGCGTCCAGGCCGCCTGCGCAGTACTGGTGGCCGCGGCCAGCGCGAGGACACCCGTTGCAAGCGCGCGCGGGAGGAAGGACGGTCTGCGGCTGATCGTCGTGCGCATCCGGGAGTACGCGGCGAGGAATCTAACGTGGGGGCGAGTCGGCATACGCCGACCCGCCCCGAAATCCTCGCTAGAGCTAGATGAGCCCGCAGGCGCGGGCGGTGTTCGGCCACGGGTAGAACCCGCGTCCGCTTCGGTAGGCGCGCTCGGCAACCCAGATCTGCTCGATCGGGAGCCATTTGTGCGCGCGACCCTTCGTGCGGAGAAGCTGACGGCCGTACGCCTTCTGGAACGAGATGTCCATCTGGAGGCCGCCGTAGTAACCGTTCCCCGTGTTTGCGTTCCACGGTCCCTCACGCCGGTGGATGCAGAGCCAGGCCTGGAGCCGCTTCGGATGCCTCGCGCGGTAGCGGACCTCTGCGGCCCGCTTTCTCCAGAACTCGAGCGTCCAGCTGTGGAAGCTCGGATTCGCCGAGCGCTCGGCGAGCCGCTGAGTCGGCGAGAGATTCACGCCCATCAGCTTCTGCCAGCGCCACGTCTCTTTCCGGTAGTCCTCGATCCGGTCGATCACGCGTGGCGAGACCTGCTTCCCGACCGATGCCGCGTGCGCCGACGGGACGAGAACCCCGGCGAGCGTCGCCAGCACCGCAATCCGGCGTAGAACAAG
This sequence comes from uncultured Actinomycetes bacterium, assembly GCA_963760815.1. Classification (GTDB taxonomy): domain Bacteria; phylum Actinomycetota; class Thermoleophilia; order Gaiellales; family Gaiellaceae; genus CAVRUF01. The sequence continues at coordinate 354,026 of CAVXEJ010000004.1, read as the reverse complement.
GCTTCGTGTACGCATAGACCCCCTTCATCCGTTTGCATGACACGTCCGCTCTGCGTTGGCTGTGAGAACGGACGAGACCCGGTGCGCGAAGTCCGCAACCGCACCGGGCCGAGGCACCTGTCGTGGCGCCAATCCGGGCGACCCTAGCTAAAGGTCTGTCGGGCCCGCGTAGGTTCTTCGTGCGGGTCGGCACAAGTCGCGGGCGCGGCGGCGACGGTGCGCTCGAGGGCGTAGTAGGCTCGCTTTCCGGGCTTCGAGGGGCGGATCTCGCAGAAGGAGAGCGCGTGACGAGAGGGTTCGAGCCGGCCCCGACCGAGGAGGACGTCCTCGTCGGGCCAGAGCTTTTGGCGGGCGCCGACGAGCGCACGCTGGCGATCCTCGAGCACCGCCGCCGAACGCGCGGGCGGCACCGACGCGGCTGGCTCATGCGCCGAATGCTGCTGGGCGCCGACGTGCTCGGCCTCGTCCTCGCCTTCCTCCTCGCGCAGGCGATCGCGAGCGGCCAAACCGACGCGACCGGCGACATCGCCCGCGGCACCGAGGCGCTGCTCTTCGTCGCGACGATCCCGGTCTGGATCGTGCTGGCGAAGCTCTACGGGCTCTACGACCGCGACGAGGAGCGCACCGACCACACGACCGTCGACGACCTCTGGGGCGTCTTCCACCTCATGACCGTCGGCGTCTGGCTCCTCCTCATCGGCGCGTGGGCAACCGGGGTCGCCTCCCCCGACGTCTTCAAGCTCGGGCTCTTCTGGGCGCTCGCGATCGTGCTGATCGTGCTCGGCCGCTCCGCCGCGCGGGCGATCTGCCGGCGCACCGTCAACTACCTTCAGAACACGGTCATCGTGGGCGCCGACGAGGTCGGCCAGCTGGCCGCGCGCAAGATCCTCCGGCACCCCGAGTACGGGATCAACCTGGTCGGCTTCGTCGACTCGGCGCCCAAGGAGCTCAAGGGCGACGTCGCGCACCTGTCCGTGCTCGGCCGGCCCGACGGGTTGCTCGAGATCGTCCGGGCCCTCGACGTCGAGCGCGTGATCATCGGCTTCTCGCAGGCCTCGAGCGAGGAGACCCTCGACCTCATCCGCTCGCTCAAGGACGTCGACGTCCAGGTCGACGTGGTCGCGCGGCTCTTCGAGCTCGTGTCGTCGAACTCGGGCATCCACACGCTCGAGGGGATGCCGCTCGTGAGCCTTCCGCCGCTTCGCCTCTCGCCGTCCTCGCGGCTGCTCAAGCGCTCGATGGACGTGACGGTCTCGACTCTGGGGCTCGTTCTCCTCTCCCCGCTCTTCCTGGGGATCGCGGTCGCGGTGAAGATCGGCTCGCGCGGCCCGGTGTTCTTCCGGCAGGTGCGGATGGGCTCGCGCGACCGCACGTTCACGATCCTCAAGTTCCGCACGATGGGGGCGGGCGCGGAGGATCGACGCGCCGACGTCGCGCACCTGAACGAGCACGGCGCGAACGGGAACATGTTCAAGGCGCGCAACGACCCGCGGGTCAACGGGGTCGGCCGCTTCCTGCGCCGGACGTCGCTCGACGAGTTGCCGCAGCTTTGGAACGTGCTGCGCGGCCAGATGAGCCTCGTCGGCCCGCGCCCGCTGCCGCTCGACGAGGACCGCAACGTGGACAGCTGGGGTCGGCGCCGGCTCGACCTGCGCCCGGGCATGACCGGCCCGTGGCAGGTGCTCGGCCGCTCGGACATCCCGTTCGAGGAGATGGTGAAGCTCGACTACCTGTACGTGACCGGCTGGTCGCTCGGCTACGACCTGAAGCTCCTCGCCCGGACGATCCCCGTGCTGTTCTCGGTGCGGGGCGCGTACTAGATGAACCCGGACGAGGCCCGCCCGGCGGCGGAACGCCTGTCGGCCGCGCTCGAGCGCGAGGGGTTCGCCGGGCACGACCCGTGGGACGCGCTCTCCTCGCCGTTCGTGCGCACGGTCGCGCGCGGCCGGCTCGGGCGCTTGGCGGCGATCAACGTGCTGAAACGCTCCCCCGTGGATCTGCGCCGGCTCCTCGGCGTGCCCAAGCAGCGGCACACGAAGGCGCTCGCGCTCCTCGTCTCGGCCTACACGCGCCTCGGCGACCCGGCCCGCGCGGAGGAGCTGGCCGCCGAGTTGGTCGCGCGCCAGAGCCCCGACGGCGGCTGGGCGTACGGCTTCGACGTGCAGACGCGCTGGGGCTTCTATCCGGCGGGACAGCCGAACGCGGTCGCGACGGTGTTCGCCTCGCACGCGCTCCTCGACGCGGGGATCGCCGCACCTGTTGAACGAGCGGTGGCGTGGGCCGCGTCCGAGCTCCCGGTCGAGCGCGACGGCAAGCGCTGGTTCGCCTACTACCCCGGCTCGACCACGCCCGTCCACAACGCGAGCCTCATGGTCGCCGGGCTCATGGCGCGCACGAGCACGCTCGACTCGATCGCGGCCGACGCCGTCGCCTTCACGCTCGACCGCCAGCATCCCGACGGCTCGTGGCCGTACGGCGACGACGAGCGGCTCGGCTGGGTCGACGGCTACCACACCGTCTACGTGCTCGAGAGCCTCGAACGCTGGTCGCGCCTCGGCGCCGCGCCCGCCGTGGACGACGCGCTCGAGTGCGGGCTCGACCTCTTCCTCACGCGGCTCGTCGACCCGGACGGCGCCGCCCGCGCGAGCCTGCGCTCGCGCTACCCCGTCGACACGCACGCGTGCGCGATCGCCGTCACGGGCCTGTGCCGCCTGGCCGCGCGCGATCCCCGCGCCCTCCCCACCGCCGAGCGGATCCTCGGCTGGACGCTCGCGAACATGCAGCGCCGCGACGGCCGCTTCGCGTTCCAGCGCCACCGCGTCGGCCGCAACTCGATCCCGTACATCCGCTGGTCGGACGCCCACATGCTGCTCGCGCTCGCGACCTGGCTGGAGACCGAGAACCGTGACGCGAGCTGACGTCCTCGGCGTCCAGATCGACCGCCTGACGATGGACGAGACGGTCGCAGTCCTGGAGCAGGCGATCGACGAGCGGCGCCTCGTCCAGCACGTCTGCGTGAACGCCGCCAAGCTCGTGGCCCTGCGCGGCGACCCGAAGCTGCGCGCGATCGTGGAGGAGTGCGAGGTCGTGAGCGCCGACGGCCAGCCGATCGTCTGGGCGTCGCGGCTGCTCGGCGACCCGCTGCCCGAGCGCGTGAACGGCACCGACCTCATGCACCGGCTCTTCGCCCTGTCCGAGCGGCGCGGCTACGGCGTGTTCATCCTCGGCGCGAAGCAGGAGGTGCTCGACCAGGCGCTCGCGAACCTGCGCGCCTCGCACCCCGGCCTGCGGATCGCGGGCGCGCGCAACGGCTGGTTCCCGGACTCGGAGAGCGCCGAGGTTGCCGAGGAGATCGCCGCCGCGAAGCCGGAGATCCTCTTCGTCGCCATCTCGTCGCCGCGCAAGGAGATCTTCCTCGCCGACCACGGACGGACGCTCGGCGTCCCGGTGATCATGGGCGTCGGCGGCTCCATCGATATCGTCGCGGGCGTGACCCGCCGCGCCCCGCCCTGGATGCGTTCCGCCGGGCTCGAGTGGTTCTTCCGGCTCGCTCAGGAGCCGCGGCGACTCGGCCGGCGCTACCTCGTCACGAACGTGAAGTTCATCGGGATCGTCGGCAAGGAGGTCGCGCGGCGGCGTCTCCGTCGCGCGTAGGCATGGGCGGCATCTGCGGCGTCGTCGACTTCCGCGCGGGCGCACTCGTTGAGCGAGCGTCGATCGAGCGCATGTGCGCGCTCATCGCACACCGCGGACCCGAGCAGGGCGTCCACGTCGAGGGCGGAGTCGGCCTCGGCGCCCGCCGGCTTCCGATCACCGACCTCGTTACCGGACAGCAGCCCCTCTCCAACGAGGACGGGACAGTGTGGGTCACGTTCAACGGCGAGATCTACAACCACGAGGAGCTGCGCCCGCCGCTCGAAGCGCGCGGGCACCGCTTCCAGACGAAGACGGACACCGAGGTCATTCCCCACCTCTACGAGGAGCACGGTCTCGACTTCGTTCAGCACCTCGACGGCAACTGGGCGCTCGGACTGTGGGACGAAAGGCGCCGCCGGCTCGTCCTCACCCGCGACCGGATGGGGCGCCGCCACCTCATGTGGAGCTTCAAGGACGGCGTCGCACGCTTCGCCAGCGAGACGAAGGCGATCCTGTCCGACCCGGCCGTCTCGCGTGACCTCGACCCACGCTCGATCGTCGACATCGTCCAGTACGGGATCGTGATCGAAGACCGCACCATGTTCCGCGAGATCTCGGCCCTGCGCCCGTCCCAGATGCTCGTCTTCGAGGACGGACGCCTCGTCTCGGACGGGCTCTACTGGGACTACTACGACGTCGCACCGTTCGAGGGCACGTTCGAGGACGGGATCGACGCGTTCGAGGACGTGTTCGCGGCCGCCGTACGCTCGCGGCTCGGCGGGGACGTGCCGTACGGCGTCCTCCAGTCCGGCGGGATCGACTCGTCGCTGATCGCGTCCTTCGTCGCCGGCGAGGGCGTCCCGCTGCGCACCTACACGATCTCCACCGGCGGCATCGACGACGAGACCGACGCGGCCACCGCGGTCGCGCGGCACGTCGGCGCCGAGCACACGCTCATCCCGCTCTCCAAGGCCGACCCGGTCGAGATCGCGCCCAAGATCCCGTGGATGACGGACGGGCCGTTCATGAACGACGGCCTCATCGCGAACCTCCTCCTCGCCCGCTCGATCGGGAGCGAGGTCACCGTGGCGATCACCGGCGACGGCGGCGACCACACGTTCGCCGGGACGTGGGTCCATCTGGGCGACGCGATGGCGCAGCGGGTCCCGCGCCCGCTAGCGCCCGTCGGGGCGTGGGTGACCGACGCCGGTCACGCGCTCACCCGCAACCGGACGGCGCGACGTCTCTCGAAGGGATTCCACGGCGCCCGCATCCCCCAGCGCAGCCGCTGGCTCGCGATGCGCCAGCACGACATGCCGGGCCGCCATCCCGGATCTGCTCGCGACCGACGCCTGGCGCGTGAACGGCTTCGACCCGGACGCGGAGGCGCTCGCCTACTACGACCGCTGCACGGCGCCCGACCACCTGAGCCGCGTCATCTACGCCGAGACCCGCTGGGACCTGCCGCCGAACGACATGCTGAAGGTCGACCGCGCGTGCGCCTACGGCGGCATGGCGGCGCGCTCGCCCTTCTTCGACCGGCGCGTGGTCGAGTTCGCGTCGAGCCTTTCCGTCCGAGTGGAAGATCCAGGGCCGCACGCTCAAGCTCCTCGGCCGCGAGGTCGCGCGGCGCCGCCTTCCGCCGGAGATCGCGACGCTCCCCAAGACCGGGCTTTCGACGCCGATGCGCGACTGGATGCGCGGCCCGTTCGGCGAGCGGGTCGGCCGCCTGCTCGCCTCCGACTCGTTCGCCTCGCGCGGCATCTTCGATCCCAAGGGCGCGCAGACGGTGCTCGAGCGTCACCGCGCCGGCCGCGGCGACTACGCGCACGTAGCCTGGACGATGGCCGTGACCGAGCTCTTCTTCCGCTCCTTCGTGGACACGTTCGCCATGGCCGACGAGCGGGTCTGGGAATGAAGCGCGTCCTCCTCGTCGTCGGGACGAGGCCGAACTTCATGAAGATGGCCCCGGTGGCCCGCGCGCTGGACGGGCGGCCGGGGTTCGAGCGCATCCTCGTCCACACGGGCCAGCACTACGACGACGCGATGTCGCGCGTGTTCTTCGAGGAGCTCGGGGTCGGCGAGCCCGACTTCTTCCTGGACGTCGGCTCGGGAACGCACGCCGAGCAGACCGCGCGCGTGCTCGAGCGGATCGAGCCGGTGCTGGTCGAGACCGCGCCCGACGTCGTGCTCGTCCCCGGCGACGTGAACTCGACCCTCGCGGCCGCGCTCGCCGCGGTGAAGCTCGGGATCCCGGTCGGCCACGTCGAGGCGGGCCTGCGCTCGTTCGACCGGACGATGCCCGAGGAGCTGAACCGGATCCTCACGGACGCGATCTCCGACCTGCTGTTCACGCACTCGCCGGAGGCGCGGACGAATCTCGAGCGCGAGGGCGCGATCGGCGCGATCCACGAGGTCGGCAACACGATGATCGACACGCTCGTGCGGCTGCGTCCGCGGATCGACGAGCTCGACGCGCCCGCGCGGCACGGGCTCACGCCGGGCGAGTACGTCGTCGTGACGCTGCACCGGCCGGCGCTCGTGGACGGGCCGCTGCTCGGCGACGCGTTCGCGGCTCTGGGGGATCTCGCGCGCGAGGTGCCCGTCGTCTTCCCGGCGCATCCGCGGACGCGGGCGGCGCTCGACCGGCTCGGGCTGTCCGCGCCGCCCGGGCTCGCAGCTGCTCGACCCGCTGCCGTACCTCGAGTTCCTCGGCCTCGTGGCCGGCTCGGCGGCGGCGCTCACCGACTCGGGCGGGATCCAGGAGGAGACGACCTACCTCGGCGTCCCGTGCTTCACGCTGCGCTCGACGACCGAGCGGCCGGTCACGGTCGAGCTGGGGACGAACACGCTGCTCGGGCTCGATCCGGCGCGGATCCGCGAGGTGCCGGCGCTGCTCACGCGCCGGCGGCCGGGCCGCGCAGATTCCGCCGGGCTGGGACGGCCACGCCGCCGAGCGGATCGTCGACGTGCTCTAGAGCGCGACCGTGGCGCCGGTCTCGGCGGAGCGCAGGGCAGCCAGCGTGACCGCCATCGTCGCGAGCGGGTCCGGGCTCGTCGTCTCCCCGGCGGCCAGCGCGGCGAACTGCGCGTCGTGGCCCTTGTCGCGCCGCGACTTGGTGGTGCGGGTGCGGCCGTCGCCGTGCAGCTCGAGCCGCTCGAAGTCGACGAGCACCGCGGAGCGGCCGGCCGACTGGGCCTCGATCCGCTCCTTGCCGAGCTTCGGGTCGCCGCGCGAGCCGTAGACGATCGTCGCCGTCGAGCCGTTCGGGAAGTCGAGGTGGATCGTGAAGCTCTCGGCGCTCGCGAGCGGGCGGCCGGGCGCGGCTCGCATGGCGCAGGTGACGCGCGTCGGCAGCTCGTCCGCGAGCCAGCAGGCGAAATCGACGAAGTGGCAGCCCTCGCCGAGCAGGCGTCCGCCGCCGTCGTCCGGGTCGTTCGTCCAGTGGTCGGGCTCGAGCGACTCGGCGTTCACGCGGTACAGGAGCTCGAACGGGCCGGTGAGGTGCTCGCGCAGGCGCGGCGGCGAGCGGAGCGTGGCGGCGGTTGAAGCCGACCGTGAGCGATCCCGGGCCGGCCGAGCGCGCGACCACGAGCTCGTCGAGTTCCTCCGTCGTGAGCGCGGGCGGCTTCTCGACGAACACGGACTTGCCGGCGCGCAGGGCACGGGTCGCCAGATCGGCGTGCGAGCCGTGCCGCGTCGCGATCGCGACGAGCCCGACGGCCGGATCGGCGATCAGCTCGTCCGCCGTCTCGGCCCGGGCGAAGCCGAACCGCTCCTGGGCTCCGCGCGCCGAGAGCCCGCTCGCGCTCGCGACCGCCTCGAGCGTGAATCCGGCCTTGGCGAGCCCGGGGATGAGGACGCCCGCCGCGAAGCTGCCCGCGCCGATCACGCCCGCGGCGAGCGGCGGCCCAGGCGCGGCGGCAGGCTGGGTCGCCGGCTCGGGCGGCGCCACGACCGCGTCGTAGGAGATGAGCACACCGAGCGGCGAAGAGTCGGCGCCGACGAGCGCGTCGTAGGCCTCGGGCGCGTCCTCGATCGCGATCCGCGAGGTCACGAGGCGCGCGACGCGCACCTTCCCCGCGGCGACGAGGTCGAGGAACGCGGCCAGGTTGCGCCGCTCCGTCCAGCGGACGTAGCCGATGGGGTAGTCGAGCCCGCGCTCCTCGTACTCCGGGTCGTAGCGGCCGGGGCCGTACGAGCGTGAGACGACGAGCGAGAGCTCCTTGTCGTAGTAGGCGTCGCGGGGAACGTCGAGGCCGACGTCGCCGACCACGACGACCCGGCCGCGGTCGCGGCAGAGGCGCGCGGCGAGCTCAACCGGGTCGGCGGAGGACGTCGCGGCCGTGATCAGCACCGCATCGCATCGCTCGGCGGCCGCAGGCAAATCGCCGTCGAGCCCGTTGCGCGCGAACGCGACATCGGCGGCGCCGTCGGCGAGGGCGCGCTCCACGAGCGCCGCGTCGAGGTCGATCCCGACGACGCGGCAGCCGGCCGCGCGGAGGATCTGGCCGGCGAGCTGGCCCACGAGCCCGAGCCCGATCACGGCGACGCGCTCGCCCAGCCGGGCGTCCGCCTGGCGGACCGCGTGGAGAGCGATCGCCCCGACGGTCGCGAACGCGGCGTCCTCGAAGGAAACGCCGTCGGGAATCGGCACGGCGAGGTTGGCCGGGACGTAGTCGACCTCGGCGTGCGTCGCGAAGCCCGCACCGGCGCAGGCGACGCGATCGCCCGGCGCGAGGTCGCTCACTCGGCTGCCGGCGGCGAGCACGACCCCCGCGGCGGAATAGCCGAGCGGCGCCGGCTGCCCGAGCCGGAAGCGCACCGCCTGCGCGGCCGCGCCCACGCCGTCGCGTCGCGCCTTGTCGAACACGAGCCGCGCCTGGTCGGGCCGCGCCCGCGCCTTGGCGAGGAGGCTCTTGCGCCCGGTCTCGACCGTGCGGCGCTCGGTTCCGGCGCTCACGAGGCTGGCGCGGACGTCGACGAGCACGCCCTCCGGACGCAGCTCGGGCCTGGGAACGTCGAGCACCTCGATCCGCCCGTCGCGAAGCCGATGCGTGACCTGCTTCAAAGCGTGGACAGCGTACAACCGGGATTACACTCCCTCCCGATGGCGCGGGATCGCACCAAGGTCGCGGTGATCGCGCTCGGCGCGGTCGGCGAGGACACGGGCGGACGCACCTACCTCGCCGGAATCCTCGGCCCGCTCGCGGCGACGCCGGGCTTCGAGGTCGAGCTCCATCTCGGCGATCCGCAGTTCGAGCCGCCTCCGGGCTGCCACGTGGTTCGCCACCGGGTTCCGCGCCGCGCCGCCGGCCGGATCGCGGCGGAGGCCTGGGTGGCCCGGTCGCTCGCCGGCCGGGACTTCGACGTCCTGCTCGCGCCGCTGAACTACATCCCCCACCTCTGGCGGGGCCCGGCGGTGGTCGTCGAACACAACCTCCTGACGCTCCCGAGCGAGATCTCGCGAAACGATGCGATCTCCCGCACAAAGGCCTGGTACCGGCCGCGCGCCCTGCACTCGACGCTGCGTCGCGCGCGTGAGGTCGTCGCCGTGAGCGAGTACCTCCGCGGCCGCCTGCTCGCCGAGGTTCCCAGCCTCGATCCGGACCGGGTTCGCGTCATCCCGCTGGGACTGCCGCCGGACTGGGCGGAGCGAACCGCGCACCGCACCGTCACCGGCTCACGCGTGCTCGTCGTCTCCGCGTTGTCGGGCTACAAGCGCATCGGCCTCGCGATCGAGGCCTTCGCCCGCGCCGTCGAGTCGGTGCCGGACGCGACGCTCACGATCGCCGGCCCCGGCTCGCCCGAGCGGGCGCGCGAACTGAAGCGCCTGGCCGACCAGCGCGGCGTCGCCGACCGCGTCTCGCTGCTCGGCAACGTTCCCCACGACACGGTTGCGGAGCTCTACGGCGGCTCGGCGGTCGTGCTGCACCTGTCCACGCTCGAGAGCTTCGCGCTGCCGGTGCTCGAGGCGATGGGCGCCGGCGTCCCGATCGTTGCGAGCCGGATCGAGTCGAACGCGGAGCTCGGCGGCGACGCCCCGCTCTGGCTCGACCCTGCGGCCGGCGTGGACGAGACCGCCGCGCTGCTCGTGCGCCGCTCTGACGGACGTCGAGCTGCGCGCCGGCGCGATCCGCCGAGGCCGCGAACGCGCCGCTGCGTACACCTGGGAGCGGTCGGCCGAGCTCCTCGCCGAGACGCTCCGTGAGGCGTGCGCCAATCCCGTCGCCGCCCCGGTCAGACAGCCGGTACGCCAGGAGGTCGGCGGCTAGTGGATTCGGGGCTCGCGGGCAAGCGCGTGCTCGTCACCGGCGCCTCGGGCGGAATCGGCGCCGCGACTGCGCGCGCCTTCGCGGCCGAGGGCTGCCGGGTCGCCGTGCATTACCACCGTGGTCTCGACCGGGCCGAGGCGCTCGCCGCAGAACTCGACGGCGCGATGGTCGTCCAGGCCGATCTCACGAGCGAGGAGGACACCGACCGGCTCTTCGCCGAGATCCGCGCGGCCTTCGGCGGAGTCGACGTCTGCGCCGCGGTCGCGGGCGTCTGGCCCGAGGACTACACGCCCGTCTGGGAGCTCTCGCTGGAGCGCTGGCGCGCGACGCTCGACGCGAACCTGACGGCGACGTTCCTCACGGCGCGCGGATTTCTCCGCGAGGTCGCGGAGTCGGGGCACGGGAGCCTCGTGCTCGTCGGCTCGACCGCGGGTCTCGTCGGCGAGGCCGGCCACGCCGACTACGCGGCGGCCAAGGCGGCGATCGTCCGCGGGCTGCTCCTGTCGCTGAAGAACGAGGTCGTCCGCGTCGCTCCGTTGGCGCGCGTGAACGCGGTCTGTCCGGGCTGGACGGAGTCGCCGATGACCCGCGACTCGCTGGCCGACCCGGAGCTCATCAAGCGGGTGACGAGGACGATGCCGCTGCGCAAGGTCGCGCAGCCCGAGGACGTAGCGAACCAGATCGTCGCGCTGTCCTCCGATGTCATCTCGGGGCACGTCACCGGCCAGGTGGTCACGGTCGCCGGTGGCATGGAGGGCCGCGTCGTCCACGAGTAGTCCGGCGCGCGTGTGGCACGATGTCGCGGCTTGGAGAGGTGTCCGAGTGGCCTAAGGAGCGCGACTGGAAATCGCGTAATCGGTGAAAGCTGGTTCGCGGGTTCAAATCCCGCCCTCTCCGCTCGAAGCAGCACAGATCCACGGGTTCCGCGCCCCGGCCTCGGAGACGAGCGTCGGGGCGCAACTCGTTTGGCGGCCGGACCGCGACCCGCTTTCGGCTCGTTCAGGCTATGGCTGCCGGCGCCGGCTCGCCTGGATGACCTCGCTCATCCATGTCTCTCGCAAATGAATCGCATGCTCTGGCGACGTAGATCACGGCGATCAGAACGACCACGATCACCAGCGCGATGACGATCTTTGGTCGAGGAGGCTTCGCTTCTCGCTTGGCGCGGGCATCGTCTGCGCCATACCAGTCGAAGGGCACCGACCGAACCTAGTGCGGCCGCCGGTTTACGGCAATAGACACCGGGAGGCCCACTAAGCGAGCCCGGGGCTCGCCTACCGGCTGGTCGAGTCGACCACGTAGGCCGCGACGGCGTCGATCTCCTCCGGTGAGAGAGTCCCGCCGAAGGCCGGCATTCCGCCGCCCCCGTCCGTGACCTGGCCGACGACCGCGTCGAAGCTCGGCTGGAGCTCGTCGAGGTTTGGTCCCGTCGTGCCGGTCGATCCGGGCGGATCCATCGTGTGGCAACCGCCGCAGCCGTTCGAGTCATAAAGCGCCGCGCCCTCCTCGATCTGTGCGGCGTCGCCCCCGCCCGTGTCGGTTGGGGCGGTGTCGGTCGGACCCGTGTCCGGCACCTCGACCGTTGCCTCGCCGCCCCCCGGTCCCTCCTCGACGGTCTCGTGGACGGCTTCCCCGCCGTGCTCCTCGGAGCCGAACACCTCGACCGCGCCGAGCATCCCGAAGACGAACAGCGCCGCCACGACCGCGAAGAGGCCCGTCCGGCGGCCGGGAAAGTCCGGCTTCCAGCGCGGCACGAGGAGCGACACGATCAGGCTGAACCCGATCAGGGCGACGGCGGCGACGGTCAGGATCATCTCGTTGCGGCTCACGGGCTCGCATACGATAACCGGCCCCATGAGCCGCGTCGGACTCTATGTCGGCGCCGGAGCGGCGTTCGCCGTCGCGGTCGTCCTGGCGGCCGTCGGCGCGGGTGAGTCGCCCGGCGCTCTAACGGACTGGCAAGCGCTGGCGCTCGGCGTCGTGCAAGGACTCACGGAGTTTCTGCCGATCTCGTCCTCCGGCCACCTGATCCTGCTGCCCTGGGCCGCCGACTGGACGTACCTCGAGGCGCACGACGAGTTCAACCAGACGTTCGACGTGGCCCTGCACCTCGGAACGCTCGTCGCGGCCGTCGCTGTTCTTCTGGCGCGACATCGTCGAGCTCGTCGGCGCCGCGCTGCAAAGCCTGCGGGCCCGCGCGATCAGGACGCCGACCGAGCGCGCGGCCTGGTTCGTCGCGGTCGCGACCGTCCCGGCGCTCTTCGCGGGAGCGTTCGGCGAGACGCTGATCGCCGAGCACCTCGGCGAGCCGTGGCAGATCGCGATCCTCCTCGCCGGGTTCGCATTGATCCTCTGGATCGCCGACCGATCCTCGACCGAGCGGCACATCTCGGACATGTCGTTCAAGGACGCGCTCGCGATCGGCCTCGCCCAGACGCTCGCGCTCATGCCCGGCGTCTCGCGCTCGGGCGTCACGATCACGGCCGGCCGCTTCCTGCGGCTCGACCGCGAGTCGGCCGCGCGCTTCTCGTTCCTGCTCCTCGTGCCGACGACGCTCGGCGCAGTCGTCTGGAAGGGCGTCACCGACGTGCTGCTGGCCGACCTGCCGGCCGGCTCGACGGGCCCGTTCGTCGTGGGGATGCTGGCGTCGGCCGCGGCCGGGATCTTCGCCATCGGCGCGCTGATCGGCTACGTGCAGCGGCACACCTACACGGTGTTCGTGATCTACCGGCTGATCGTGGCGGCGCTCATCCTGCTCGCGATCGAGACCGGCGCCCGCTCGGCCGGGTTCTAGCGCGGGCTAGGCGCCGGCGCCGGCGAAGGGCCAGCGCGGCGGCGAGCTCTGCTGCTGCGCCCGCTGGCGATCGACCCGTGCGCGGAGCTCCTCGAGAACCTCGCGCGCCTCGTCGCGGGCGTCGATCGCCCGCTCCTCGGGCGGTTCGACCTTTGCGGCCAGCTCCATGGCGGCGGACTCCTTCTCGGCCACGTCCGCCTCACGCGTTTCCAGGAGTTCGGTCCGTGTTTCGAGCGACGCCTCGAGTGCGACGAGACGGACGGACTCGGCTTCGAGCCGCTCCTGCTCGGCGACGGCGAGGCGCTGCGCATCCGCGACCTTCTCGTCGCGGTCGGCGGCGCGGTCGTTCGCGCTCGGCGAGGCGCGCGGCGACCTGCTCGAGCTCGCGTTCGCGCTCGGCCAGGCGGACCAGTTCGAGCTCGCGGCGTGCAAGACCGGCCTCGCGCTCTGCCAGTGCCGTGCGCTGCCGGCCGATCTCGAGGCTGGCCCGGGCCCGCTCGCGCTCGGTGTCCTCGAGCGCGCGAAGCGACGCTTCGGTCCGCTCGCGCGAGGCCTCGGCCCGCTCAACCGCCGCTGCTGCTGCGGCTGCGACATCCGTGAGCTCACGGACACGCGCTTCCTGGTCGGCGTGGGCGCTGGCCTGGTCGGCGAGCGCGCGGTCACGCGACTGGATCTCCGCAGCGGCCTTGTCGAGCTGCGTTTCGATCTCCTGGAGGTTCGGTCGCAGGCGGGCGAGCTCCGAGTCGCGGTCCTCGAGCTCGGCCAGGAGGTGCTCGATCTGCGCACGGTCGTCCTCGTACGCGGGCCCGAACCGGGCGATGCGCCGGTCGAGCTCCGCGGCACGAACCTCGGCGACGGCGGCACGGGCGCTGCGCGCTTCGAGATCGCCGAGCGCGTCGGCCAGGCGGCCGCCCTGCGCCTCGCTCATCCCTTCGACGAGTCCGGAGGCGTTCTTCAGGAAAAAGTTTTCGAGTCTGCGACGCACACGGGCCAACGCACTTCACTCCGCTCTGCCGCAGATCGGGTGTGTTTTCCAAGTCGGATCGAACGCCTGACGGCTGAACCCGGCTATGCCTCGATCGAGGGGTGCCCGGGCGAACTACCGCGACGTCGATTCGGAGCCCGGCCCCGGGCACTCCGCGTACTCCTCCACCGGTGCGCATAGGACGACGACGTGCCCGAGCGTGGTCGCGAAGCGTTTGTCGCCGACGCGGTACTCGACCCGGACGCCGCGGAAGCCCGAGATTCCGGGACGCGCGACCTCGAGCCCGAACACGAGCTGGAACCCGTTGCCGCGCCCGGGCGGGACGACCAGCCCCTCGACGTCCTGCCCGGCACCGGCGTCGAAGCCCTGGGCGAACCCGACCGCGTTCTGGGCCTCCTCGGGAACCGCCCGGACGCCGAGCTCGCGGACCGCCCCGCTCTCGTCGACGAGCGAGACCGTCTCGACGACCGCGTCGGCGTCGCCCGAGTTCCGGAGCACCGCAAGTCCCCAGGAGTAGGCGGTGTCGAGCGGCACGGTGAACGCGAGCCGATCCTCGTATCCATCCTCGTAGGCCAGCGGCCCCCCTTCCGCCGCGCCTGGGCGGCTGACCGCCCAGGCTGCGATTCCACCGACCAGCGCCACGACGATTACGAGTGACACCAAGACGCGACGCCGCGGCCGAGTCATCTCAGAACCCCGCGAAGATCCGGTCGGAGACGGTCGGCTTGCCCGTGTCGCCGCACAGGTAGTAGCGCGCGAACCGCCGACCGAATCGCCACGACTGGGACGCCGATTTCGAGGCCCCCGTCTGGCCGCTGAGACTCACGCCGAAGACCGTGACGGCGCCCGAATAGGTCTTGAGATCCTCGCTCGTCCGCGTGAACGTTCCGTTTCCGCTCGCGGGCGCGAAGTAGACGGCGTTGTCCGCGTACCGGTCGCCGCAGTGGCCGTTCAGATCCTTCACGTCGTCGTAGTAGTCGAAGCCGCCGTTCCACCTCGTCGCCTTGATCCGGTACACCGTCGCTGCGCGGCCAAGGCACACCCGCCGCTGGCGTTGCTTGACGAAGTGGAACTCGGTGCGGTAGCGGCGGCCGAAGTTGCCGGCGTCGTCGCCGAGGTACGAGATCGAGTCGGAGATCTCGTTGGCGCGCTTCGTCGCGATGTGCACCGAGCCCGAGAGCGTCCAGCGGACGCCGTCCGTGGAGTAGCCGACACCGATGTCCGAGTCGGCCCGCTGTCCGTACTGCCACGTCAGCGCCTGGTCCTTCCAGACGTGCGCCTCGCCGATGACCATGTACTTGTCGACCTCACCGAGCCTGGTCGTCGAGACGTAGCAGCCCGGTCGCGAATGGGACGAATCGGCCTCGGAGAAGGCGGTTCGAACCCCGGGCGCCTGGGCCCCGATCGCCGCCGCGGAGTCGAACTGGACGGCGACGGTTCCTTCTCCCTCAGTCCAGGCGCCGTCGGCCGCCTTGCGGGAGAACGAGCGGAACTGAACGCGGTTGCCCGTGATGAACGCGGCGTCGAAGTCGACCCATCCGTCGTTGGCGGAAGCCGAGGCCGCGACTGCCGCGACGGCGGGAGAAAGGCGAAGCACGAACGCCCCGGAGGCATCGGTCGTCGCAGACGCGAGCTCCGGCGCCTCCACGGAGCTCTCGGGATCGACCGCCTGCGACACGGACACGGCACCGGCCACGACGGGCGCACCGAGCTCGTCGGTGAGCCTTCCGGCCAGGAGCACCGGAGCGGCGGGTGGCGGAGACGGCGGCGAGTCGGACGCCAGCTCGACCTCGATGGACACACCGAGCGCCGGATCGAAGCGCCGGTCGAGCCCGTCGGCGGGTCCGTTCGGCGTCTCGAACACCGGCGGCCCGGCTCCGGACTCGTCGCCTCGCAGCTCGAGACCGAAGTTCGGGAAGACTCCCGCGGCCCACGCGCGGACGGAGCCGGTGACGTCGATCGACTCGCCGCTGTCGGGGCACGTGCCTCCCGCACCGGCAACGGCCTGGTCACCCGTCGGCGGCAGGCCGTCCCAGGTCGTTCCGGCGTGCCAGTCGGCGAGAACCGGGCGCGCCGCCACGGCCGGCGCCTCACCGAGGTAGCAGTCGGCCTCGCCGAGCCGAAGGACCGCGCGGAGCACGCGTTCGGAGTCGATCGGAGGCAGGGCGAACCGCAGCAGCACCCGGTACAGCGGTCCGTCGAGCGACCTCGGCCCGACATGCAGGAGCCCGTCACCGGGCGAGACTCCGGAGGAAGAAAGCTGAGCCGTCTCGGTCGCCGGGTACACCTGCGCGCCGGCCCCAGCCGTCCACAGGAAGACCCCGAGCACCGTGAGCATCCCTACACAAAGACATCGCACTTTCGCGCCCGCGCGGGGCCGTCGCCGTTCCATCGTCGCCGCCTCCAGTCCGTCGGTTTCCAGGTCACGCGGGCCATGGCGACAGACTGCGATCTGGGGACTAGACCGTCAATTGTCCGTTTCGGACAGGAGGGGTCAGAACACGTGCAGACAAGCCATGTTGTGGATCATCTGTGACGCTCTTGTGACGGTTTCGCGACGGTTCTACGACGACTCGGCGCAGCGGGCCCGGTAGAGCCGCGGCGGAGCGCAGAACGTCATCGAGAGCTGGAACGCCGTCGTGTGGGCGGTGTCGCCCGAGTGGTACGCGACCCGGATGCCCGGCGACCGGAAGATCCCCTGGGCGTCGACCTGGACCCCGATCACGAGCCTGTACCCCGCCGCACCGTCCGGCTTCAGCGCGAGGCCCTCGACCTCGGAGGCCCCGCGCGGCCACTTGAAGCCGCCGCTGAACCCCAGCTCGGCCTGGCCTGCCGGCTGCGCATACATCCCCACGATCCGCATTCCCGTCGTCGGATCCACGAGGGCGACGCGGTCGATCACGATCTCCGACCCGCCGTCGTTGCTGAGCTCGAGCATGCCGACCGACACCGGGCCGCCGACGGACACGGGCACGCTCATCGAGCCGCCGCCCTTGCTCGCGAGCGACCCGCCCTCGGAGTCGGACGACCGCGAGGTGAGCCACCACACGAGTAGGACGAGGGCCAGAACGCCGACGACGATCGCGACGATCCGGCCTCGGTGCATCGACGACCGGCGGCCGGCCCGCCGCTCGGAACGCTCGACTTCCGGTGAGACGCCCATCGTGCAGGCGATCCTGTTCCTTCCGCGCCCGCCGGTCAAACCGGCGGCGGAAGGCGCTGGCGTATCCGCTGACAGTGGGCGCAGCTGGGATCGAACCAGCGACCTCTCGCGTGTGAAGCGAGCGCTCTCCCGCTGAGCTATGCGCCCCGGCTACGGACGATAGCCGGTAGCCGGTACCATCGCCCGGCCGGTCGCGCTAGGTGGGGAGCTAGCGGTTCCCTGAACCCGCAATCCGCTCTAGCGGGGCCGAACTCCCTCCCGAGAGGGTGGCTTCGAGGTAGGGCTAGCGCCCGCGAGTGTTGAAGGCCAGGTCCCGCGCACTGAGAGCTTGCGAACCGCGTCAGGTCCGGAAGGAAGCAGCGCTAAGCAGCGCTTCTCAGGTGCCGCGGCCAAGCCTGGCCCGAGCGAGCGGCGTCGGCACCGCCCCAGAAGACACCACCAACGGAGGGTGCGCGACCGGCAAATCAGGGGAACCCATGGTTCCCCTGATGGACCCCTCCTTCTCTCGGGGGAACCTGCGGTTCCCCCTTTCCCCTCTCCCCTTAAGATGGTGACGTGAGCGGCGCTCTCTACCGGACTTACCGGCCTCAGACCTTCGACGAGGTCGTGGGGCAGGAGGCGATCGTCCGCACGCTCCGCAACGCGATCGAGAGCGACCAGGTGCGCCAGGCCTACCTCTTCGCCGGGCCGCGCGGAACCGGGAAGACCTCGATGGCGCGGATCCTCGCGAAGGCGCTCAACTGCGCGTACGGGCCGACGGTCACGCCCGACGGGACCTGCAACTCCTGCGTCTCGATCGCGAACGGAACCTCGCTCGACGTGATCGAGATGGACGCCGCCAGCCAGCGCGGGATCGACGACATCCGCGACATCCGCGACCACGTCGTCCTTCAGCCCGCCGAGGGCCGCTTCAAGGTCTACATCCTCGACGAGGCGCACCAGCTCACCGACGCGGCCTTCAACGCGCTGCTCAAGCTGATCGAGGAGCCGCCGCCGCACCTCGTCTTCGTCTTCTGCACCACCGACCTGCTCGAAGATGCTCCCGACCGTCCGGTCGCGGTGCCAGACCTTCATGTTCGCGCGGCCGCGGCTGCCCGAGCTGACGAAGCTCCTGCGCCGGATCGCCGACGCGGAGAAGATCGACGCGCCCGACGCCGCGCTCTCGCTCGTCGCCCGGAGCGCGCGGGGCAGCTTCCGCGACGCGGTCTCGACGCTCGACCAGCTCTCCGCCGCCTCGGGCGGGGCGGTGACCGTGCAGGGCGTCCTCCAGCTGCTCGGCGCGGTCGAGGAGGAGGCGCTCTTCCGCATCGGCGACCTGATCGTCGACGGCGACACGGCCGGGCTGCTCATGTTCATCGAGGAGCTCGCCGACCAGGGCCAGGACCTCGGCCGGCTCGTCACCGACCTGCTCGAGCACCTACGCCACCTGCTGCTCGTCCAGCACCTCGGCGAGGTTCCCGAGTCGCTGCCGGTGACCCAGGAGACGCGCGAGCGGCTGCGCTCCCAGGCGAACCAGCTCGGCGAGGCGGACGTGATCCGGCTCATCGACCTGCTCATGGTCGCCGTGGACGACGTGCGCCAGGGCGGCGATCCGCGGCTTCCGCTCGAGCTCGCGCTCGTGAAGGTGACGCGGCCGGGCTCCGACGTGTCCCGCGAGTCGATCGCCTACCGGCTCGACCAGCTCGAGGCGCGCGGCCACGACGCGGCGGCGCCCGCTCCCAGGCCGAAGCCCGCGCCGAAGCCAGAGGCCGCCGCCGAGCCCGCCGCAGCGGTGGACGAGCAGAGCAGCCGCGCCGAGCCGGCGCCCGCGGGCGAGCCGCTCGGGCTCGACCAGATCCAGCAGCTGTGGAAGCAGGTCGTCCTCCCCGCCGTGCAGGAGCGCTCGATTCCGCTCGGGTCGGTGCTCGCCGAGGCGAAGCCGATCGCGCTCGAAGGCGAAACGCTCACCGTCGAGTTCCCGCAGGCCGCGTCGTTCCACCGCACCGTCGCGGAGAAGCCCGAAGAACGCGACGCTCCTCGGCGACATCCTCGACGAGGTGACCGGCCGCCGATTGGCCGTCGACGTACGCGGTCGGCGAGGGCGCCCCCGACGAGCCCGCCGAGGAAGGACCGACGAGCGAGCAGGAGTTCATCTCGCTCTTCAAGAGCACCTTCGACGCCCGCGAAATCGAGAACGAGAGCTAGGCTGCGGATATGGCCAAAGGCATGGACGTGAACAAGATGATGCAGCAGGTGCAGCAGATGCAGGCCGAGATGGCGAAGGCGCAGGAGGAGCTCGCGCAGCAGACGCGTCGAGGCCTCCGTCGGCGGCGGGATGGTGACCGTGACCGCGAACGGCTCCGGCGACATCCTCAGCATCAAGATCGCTCCCGAGGCGATCGATCCCGAGGATCCCGAGACGCTCGAGGACCTCGTGCTCGCCGGCGTGAACGAGGCGCTCCGCAACGCCCAGGATCTGATGCAGTCCCGCCTCGGCGGCGCGCTCGGCGGCGCCGGCGGGCTCGGGCTTCCCGGCTTCTGAGACACCTCCGCGCGATCGGGCTGCCGCGCGCCGGAGTCATCCTCGGGCTCGCCGTCACGACCTGGGTGTTCTTCCTGATCGCGCAGCGCGACCGCGGCGCGGCGGTCATCGGCGGGATCTTGCTCGAGGTGCTCCTCATCGTGTTCGTGCAGGACGGCCTGACCAAGCGCGAGCGCCTGGTCTTCTCGCTCGCCGCCGTCGTGCTCGGCACGGCGGCTCTCGCTGCGGGAACCGCCACTCGCTCATAGACAATGGGCGGGTGTTCGGCCCCGTCGTCGACAACCTCGTCGCGCAGCTCTCCCGCCTGCCCGGCGTCGGCACGCGCACGGCCCAGCGGCTCGCCTTCCACATCCTCCGGGTCTCGGACGAGGAGGCGCTCGCGCTCGCGACCGCGATCCGCGAGGTCGAAGGAGCGCATCCGCACCTGCACCGAGTGCGGGAACCTGACCGAGGAGGAGCTCTGCACGATCTGCACCGACACGCGGCGCGACCGCACGGTCATCTGCGTGGTCGAGCAGCCGGCCGATCTCGTCTCGGTCGAGCGCACGCCTCGTACCGCGGGCGTCTACCACGTGCTCGGCGGCGCGCTCTCGCCGCTCGACGGCGTCGATCCCGGCGACCTGCGCATCGACGACCTGCTCCGCGCGCGTCGAGCGCAACGGCGTCGAGGAGGTCGTGCTCGCCACGAACCCGAACATGACCGGCGAGGCGACCGCGTCCTACCTCGCCGATCTCCTCCGCGGAAAGACGAAGGTGACCCGCCTCGCGAGCGGCCTTCCGGTGGGCGGCGACCTCGAGTACGCCGACGAGGTGACCCTCGGCCGGGCTCTGGCCGGGCGTCGCGAGATGTAGCCCGCAGTAGCATTCGGGCCATGGCGAGCTCCCCGACGGTCGCTGCGGCGGATCCCGAGGATCTCTTCGCGCCCGAGGTCATCGCCGACCCGTACACCTACTTCGGCCGGCTGCGCGAGACCGATCCGATCCACTGGAACGCGCGCGCGGAGATGTGGATCGTCACGCGCTACGAGGACCTCGTCTGGCTGCGTTCGCCACCACGAGCTGTTCTCGTCGGCCGTGATCAAGACCGACCAGCGCCCGCCGCACCCGCCGATCGACGCCGGCGACCGCCCGCTGTTCGACGAGGTTCGCGCGTTCCGCTCCGACCAGCTCGTCGAGCACGACCGCCCGCCGCACCAGTCGATGCGCGCCGCGGTGCACGAGTACTTCACGCCGCAGGCGATGGAGACCTGGCGGCCGATCGTTCGCGACGCCGTCGAACGAGCTCCTGGACGAGGTCGCAGCCGCAGGGCGAGATGGACGTGCTCGAGGCGCTCGCAGCGCCGCTCCCCGTGCGCGTGATCACGCAGATGATGGGCGTCCCCGAGGAGGACCGCGACCACCTGCGCCACCTCGCCGACCGGCTGCTCTACATCAACCGCGGCGAGCCGGACCGGATGCGGTTCCTGATGGAGGGGATCGAGGGGATGATCGAGTACGTCTCCCCGAAGGTGGACGAGCGGGCGGCCACGCCGGCCGACGACTTCATCTCGGTGCTCGCGCAGGCCGAGAAGGAGGGCGTCTTCACCCGCCACCAGGTCCTCGTCAACACGGCCCTGCTCCTCTTCGCCGGGCACGAGACGACGATGAACCTGATCTGCAACGGCACGCTCGCGTTCGTCCGGAACCCGGAGCAGTGGGAGCGCCTCGTCGCCGACCCCGAGGGCGCCGCGCGGCTCGCGACCGAGGAGTGCCTGCGCTACGACCCGCCGGTGAAGTCGACGCAGCGCATCGCCGCCGACGACGTCGAGCGTCACGGCAAGACGATCCGCAAGGGCGACCGGATGCGCTGGATCATGGCCGCCGCGAACCGCGACCCACGCGCCTTCGACGATCCCGACCGGTTCGACATCTCGCGGCAGCCGAACACCCACGTGTCGTTCGGAGCCGGGATCCACTACTGCCTCGGCGCCTCGCTCGCCCGCATCGAGGGCCAGGAGGTCTTCCGGGCGCTGGCCGAGCGTTTCCCGGCGCTCCGGCTCGACGGCGGAGGAGCTCGAGTATCAGCCGAGCATCCAGTTTCGGTCGCTGAAGTCCTTGCCGGTGGCCTGGGGCTAGCGTGGCTGGGCTGCGGATCACCGTCGACCACGACCGCTGCATGGGAGCGGCCCAGTGCGTCGGCCTGGCGCCGGAGGTTTTCCGCCACAACGACGACCGGCAGTCCGAGGTGATCGACCCCGACGGCGCCCCCGCGGAGCTCGTCCTGAAGGCCGCGAGCTACTGCCCGACGGGCGCGATCGAGGTCGCCGACGCCCACACCGGAGAGGTTCTCTTCCCCTCCTAGAAACGACTTTGTCGCAAAGAGCGAACAATTGCCTCGGAGGGTCCTTTACAGCCACCGGGAGCGTCGATATAAATCTGCTTGCTGAACCGATGGGCCCTCGGGCCTGTCGGTTCGGCGCTTAAGGAGACGGATACGGCCGACGGCCACGAAGTCTCCGCAGGAAGGGGCTCCTCTTCATGCGTCCCTACAATCTTCGGCGATGTCGGAAACCGCCCCTGAACGGCTGCCCGCCGGGATCCACACGGTCGTCATGAAGTTCGGCGGCACGTCCGTCGCCGACCCCGAGAAGATCCGCCGCGTCGCGGAGCGCATGGTCGCCGCCAAGGTCGCCGGCGCGCGGGTCGTCGGCGTCTGCTCCGCCATGGGGCTCCACACCGACGAGCTGCTCGCGCTCGCCTACGAGGTCTCGCCGCGGCCGAACCCGCGTGAGCTCGACATGCTCGTCTCGGTCGGCGAGCGGATCACCGGCGCGCTCGCGGCGATGGCCATCTCCGACCTCGGACACGACGCGATCTCGCTCACGGGCTCGCAGGCCGGGATCGTCACCGACACGGTGCACGGCAAGGCGAAGATCGTCGACATCCGCGGCCGGCGGATCCACGAGGCGCTCGACGCGGGAAAGGTCGTGCTCGTCGCAGGCTTCCAGGGTGTCTCGACCGACTACGACGTGACGACGCTCGGACGCGGCGGCTCGGACATGACCGCTGTCGCGCTGGCCGCGGCGGTGGGCGCCGACGCGTGCGAGATCTACACCGACGTCGACGGCGTCTTCACGGCCGATCCGCGCCTCGTCCCGACGGCCCGCAAGCTCCACGCGGTCTGCTACGACGAGATGCTCGAGATGGCCGCATCGGGCGCGAAGGTGCTGCAGCTACGCTCAGTCGAGTTCGCGCGAAACCACGACGTGATGCTCCACGTCCGCTCGACGTTCACCGACGAGACCGGCACGTGGATTCGCGAGGAGGACGAGCGGATGCTCGAGAAGGCCATGATCTCCGGCGTCACCCACACGGTCGAAGAGGCCGTGTACGAGGTTCGCGACATCGCTCCCGCCGATCTCTTCGAGGCGCTCTCGGCCGCGAGGTGAACGTGGACACCATGATCCAGATCGACTCCGACATCGTCTTCTCGTCGCCGATCGAGGACAAGCACGACGCCGAAGATGCGCTCACGAAGCTGGGCGCGAACTGGATCGAGCAGACCGACCTCGGCAAGGTCAGCGTCGTCGGCGCCGGCATGCGGAGCAACCCCGGCGTGGCCGCGAACGCGTTTGCGACGTTGCGCTCGCTCGGCATCGAGCCGCGCTACGTATCCACGTCGCCGATCAAGATCGCCTTCTTCGTCCCCCACGACGACGTCGAGCGCGCCGTGCGCGGCGCTGCACGAAACGTTCGAGCTGTCCGATCCCGAGGCGGAGCGCGCCCATGCCTGACGCGCGCATCGGCGTCGTCGGCGCGACCGGCGCGGTCGGAACCGTGACCCTCGCGCTCCTCGCCGAGCGCGGCTACGAGCACGTGCGCGCCTTTGCGAGCGCCCGCTCGGCCGGCACCGAGTTCACGTACCTCGACGGCAAGCTGACCGTCGAGGAGGCGACGCCCGAGATACTCGCGAACGCCGACGTCGACCTGCTCCTCTTCTCGGTCGGCACCGACGCGAGCCGCGAGCTCGTCCCGCCGCCGCCGACAGCGGGACGACCTGCATCGACAAGTCGGACGCGTTCCGGCTCACCGGACGGGATTCCGCTCGTCGTCGCCGGCGTGAACGACGACGCGATCGGCGACGGGCCGATCGTCGCGAACCCGAACTGCTCGGCGATCCAGCTCACCTGCGTGCTGAAGCCGCTGCACGACGCGGCCGGCCTGGCGCGCGTCCGCCTCGCCACCTACCAGTCGATGTCGGGCGCGGGCGACGCGGGAATCGAGCGCCTTCGCGCGGTGAAGCCGATGGAGGCCGACCTGGCCATGGACTGGGACCTGACCGGCGACGAGTTCAGCGAGGAGTGGAAGCTCCGCGCCGAGACGCAGAAGATCCTCGCGCTGCCGGATCTCCCGCTGCAGGCGACGTGCGTGCGGATCCCCGTGCTCGTCGGCCATGCGCAGGCGGTCTGGGTCGAGACCGAGGAGCCGCTCTCGCCCGAGCAGGCGACCGAGATCCTCGGCGCCGCGCCGCACGTCGAGCTCGCCGACCTGCCGACGCCGGGCGACGCCGCGGGCCGCGACACGGTGCTCGTCTCGCGCATCCGGCCCGACACGACGACCGAGCGCGGACTCGCCCTCTGGATCGTGAACGACAACCTCCGCAAGGGCGCGGCGCTGAACGCCGTCCAGATCGCCGAGCGGCTGCTCTCCGCGAAGGCCCTCGCCGCGTAGTGGCCGCGGTCAACTCCCAGGAGGAGCTCCGCGGGCTCTACCCCGAGCCGAAGGAGCGCTCGCTTCGCAAGGAGCTCGACCACCTCGACGAGCACTTCCGGCGGTTCATCGGCCTCTCGCCCTTCGTCGTGGTCGCGACCACGAATCCGGACGGCACCGCCGACGCCACCCCGCGCGGCGGCGAGCCCGGCTTCGTGACCGTCGCCGACGAGCGGACGCTGCTCATCCCCGACCGGCCGGGGAACAACCGGATCGACACGCTGCGCAACCTCGTCGCGAACCCAGGCGTCGGGCTCCTGTTCGTGATCCCCGGCGTCGACGAGTCGGTGCGCGTGAACGGGACGGCGGAGATTCGCGACGACGAGGAGCTGCGCGCCCGGTTCACCGAGGGACGCCCGCCCACGACCGTGCTGCAGATCCACGTCCGCGAGGCGTTCCTGCACTGCGGCAAGGCGTTCATGCGCTCGAAGCTCTGGGATCCCGAGCGGCAGATCGACCGCTCCGAGCTGCCCACGCTCGGCGAGATGCTCCGCGACCAGATCGGCTCGCACGACCTGCCGGAGTCGCAGGACGAGATGGTCGAGCGCTACAAAGCCGAGCTGTACTAACCCGCAGGCCGGTGCGGAACCGGTGCGGGCGTGAACGCCTTCTGCACCTGCCGCAGCACCTTCGCGCGCGTCCCTTCCTCGACCGGCACTAGGCCGCCCAGGTCGAGCCGCCCGAGCGCGACCCGGCCTTCCCAGCGCACCGGCCTGAAGCCGAAGTCCGCGAGGAAGTCCGTGGGGAAGATCGTCTTGTGGACGAAGAAGCGCTCGTAGCCGCTCTCGCCCTCGGGATAGCGGTAGCCGAACGCCTCGATCGCCTTCACGCCGCGGTCGCGCGCCTCGCCGATCACCGAGAGGAACAGGCTCTGCAGCACCCAGGGCGAGGACGCGTCGAGCAGGTACGCGCACGTGATGAGCACCGAGTCGTCGGACGGCGGCCCGGCCGGGAGGATCCTCGCGCGCTGGAAAAAGCTCGACGGGCCGAACTGGACGAAGCCGAGCTTGCGGTCGTCCTCGGCGAAGTAGAGCGTGCCCCAGGCGCCCCAGTCGTCCTCGACGCGCTCGGCCCAGCGGCCCTTGTCGGTGCGACGGCCCTCGCGGCCCTGCCAGAACGTGCAGTCGACGCACGGCGGAGGCGTCTCGCCGACCGAGCCGGCGGTGACGGGCACCAGGCGGTAGGGCACGGGCTCAGTCTAGGGCGAAGCGGACACGGTGAACCGCGTTGTTGGCGTAGCCGCGCGCGTTCCAGAGCGGCTGCTCGGGCTGCGTGTTTCCGTCGGTGTCGGTCGCGCGGGCGACGGCGATGTGTGGAGCCGGAGATCGAGATCGACCGCGAGCTCCCACGGGGTGAAGGCGTACGGGCCGAGCGGCGTTCCGAGCGCCGCCTCGCGCCATGTTCCGTCGACCTCCACGTCAACGCGCGCGATCTCGCCGCCCCAGGCGACGCCGGCGATGCGCGTCCGCTCCGTGGCGGTGACGAGCGACGTGACCGGCAGCTCGTGGAGCTGCGTCCCGTCCTGGATCCCGTCCGCGCCCACCAGGCAGTAGTCGTCCACCTGGAAGCAGCCGTCGAACGGCTCGGTCGCGACGACGACCTTGCGGAGCCACTTCACCGAATCGACTGCGTAGTTGCCGGGGACGATCGCGCGCAGCGGGCCGCCAAGCTCCCGCGGGATCGGCTCGCCGTCGAGCGACCAGGCGACGAGCGTCGCGTCGTGCAGCGCCTTCGCGAGCGGGATCGAGCGCGCGAAGGTCTCGTCGCCGACCAGCACGACCTCGATCGCGGCAGCGTCGGGCTCCGCCTCGGCCAGCACGGCGGCCAAAGACGCGCCGCCCCAGCGGCCCTGGCTGACCGCGCCGGCCTCCCAGGGAACGCCCTCAACCGGAGGATCGAGCTCCACGCGGCGATGGCCCGCACATTCGAGCACCACGTCGTGCTCGACCAGGCCGAGGCGCTCGAGCGCGGCCAAGTCGAGCCGCAAGGGCTGCGCGACGGCGCCCTCGACCTCGATCGCCGCCGGAGCGGCCTCCGGAAACGGAAAGTGGTTCCGGCGGAAATGCAGCGCCGCCGAAGTCGAGCCGCCGTGCAGCGCCGAGAGCTCCGCGGGCGTGACCTCGATCTCGCTCATCCGCGCAGCGTAAGAAGCGTCGCCTCCGGGCGCGCGAGGAACCGGACCGGGACGAAGCTCGTCCCGAGCCCGCGCGACACGTGCAGCACCGCGACCGGCGTCTCGTAGAGGCCGTGCAGGTACGGCGCGTGGAACTCCTTCAGCGGCACCCGGCCCCACGGCGTCGGCAGGCGAATCTGGCCGCCGTGGTAGTGGCCCGCGAGCACGAGGTGGAAGACGCCCGGCGGCAGCATGCGCACGGCCTCGGGGAAGTGGCACAGGAGGATCCGCAGGTCGGCGCCGGGGTCGACGCGCTCGACGGGACGGGAACGGCCCGTCACGTAGGTCGCGGGATCGACGCCGACGACCTGGATCCGCACGCCGCCCGTGACGACCGCGATCTCCTCGTCGCGCAGAAGGGCCGAGCCGGGAACCGACAGGTCGGACAGGTCGGCAGGGCGTCGGAACGGATCGCGCGAGTCGTCCACGTCGTGGTTTCCGAGCGTGAGGAACGTCCCGTGGCGCGGCTTCAGCCGTCGCAGCGCGGCCTCGAGCGGCGCGCGGCCACGGTCGCGCGTGACCAGGTCGCCCGTGATCGCGACCAGGTCGGGATCGGTCTCGTCCGCGAAGTCGAGCGCCTGGTCGAGCGTGCGCCCGGCCAGCGAGAACGACCCCAGATGGAGATCCGAGAGATGGAGGATGCGGAACCCGTCGAGCGCGGGCGGCAGCCCCGGCACGGGGACGTCGAGCCTGATTCGCTCGAGCCGCTGCGATTCGTAGAGCCCCCAGCCTCCTGCGGCGGCGAGCGCCGGCAGACCGAGGCGAAGCGGTCGAATCGCTACGAGACCTCGGCCTTCTCGAGCATCGGGATCACCGGGACGACGTGCCGCTTGAACTTGAGCTCCGACTCGTCGAGACCCGCGGCCACGCCGACGAGCTGCGACAGGTGGAGGATCGGCATCCCGAGCTTCTGCCCCGTCTGCTTTTCGAGCTTCTGCTGCCAGGCGTCGAGCGAGAGATGGCAGAGCGGGCACGGCGTCACCATCGCGTCGGCGCCGGCCTCCATCGCCTGCGAGATCGGCTGGATCAGCTCGGCGAGCGCCGTCTCCTCGCGGGCCTGGATGATCGGGAACCCGCAGCACTTGATCTTCGCCGGGTAGTCGATCGCCTCGCCGCCGCAGGCCTCGATGATCGCCTCGAGCGACCAGGGCTTGTCGGGATCCTCGAAGCCCATGAGCTTCGACGGACGCAGGATCTGGCACCCGTAGAACGGCGCGATCTTGAGGCCCTTGAGGCCCTTGTGCGCGATCTGCTGGAGCTTCTCGTAGCCCTCGCCCTCGGCGATCATCCAGAGGAAGTGCCGCACCTCGACGCCGCCTCTGTACTGCGGCGCGCCGACAGAGCGGAGGTTCTCGTTGACGCGGGCCAAGACCGCCTCGTCGCCCTGGAGGATGTGGTTCGCCTGGCGCAGGTTGAGCGTGCAGACGTTGCAGATCGTCATGAGCGTGTCCGCGCCGGTCGCCTCGGCGTAGGCGAGGATCCGCGCGTTCAGGTGCAGGTAGTAGTCGGGCTCGGCCTCGTGGATGTCGCCGGCGCCGCAGCAGGTGACCGACTCGAGCTCGTCGAGCTCGATCCCGAGCTTCGGCGCGAGCGCCTTCGTGGACGTGTCGAGCTCCTTCGCCGAGAGCGTCGCCAGACACCCGGTGTAGTACGCGACCCTCACTGGGCGCCTCCTTCCTCGGAATGCTTGTGCTCGATCCGCGACAGCGCGCGCTCGCCCTGGACGTGGCCGGCGGCGCCGTCCATCCCCTGCGTCTTGATCAGGTCGCGGAGCATCCGGGCCTCCTTCACGTCGGCGGCCACGTGCGGCGGGAAGGGGATCGGAACCTTGCCGCGCTTGGCGAGCGAGAGCGCGAAGCCGGTCTGCTTGAGCGCCTCGATCAGGCCCTGGGTCTTCGGGACGAGCTCCGTCTCGCGCAGCCAGCCGGTCGTCTCGGCGGACTTCACGAACCACTTCGCGTGCTTCGCGCCCATGTCGCGGTCGATGCCGGCCTTGATCGACTCGGCCCCGAGCTTCGCGATCGCGTCGCGCGGGTCGACGCCCTTCGGGCAGCGCTCGTTGCAGAAATAGCAACGGGTGCAGTCCCAGATCCCGTGCGGCGAGTTGTAGGTCTCGAGCCGCTCGTTCGTCGTGTTGTCGCGCGGGTCGCCGACGAAGCGGAAGCCCTTGGCGAGCGCCGCCGGGCCGAGGAACTCGGGATCGGCCTCCATCGAGTTGCACTCCGACACGCAGCAGCCGCACATGATGCACAGCGCTTCCTTCTGGATCGGGTTCATCGCCTCCTGGGAGTGGACGAACTCGCGCTCCGGGTACTCCTCGTAGCCCGGCTCGAGCCACGGGCGCATCGAGCGCACCTTGTTCCAGAACGGATCCATGTCGACGACGAGGTCCTTGAGGACGGGCAGGTTGCCCATCGGCGCGATCGTCGGGACGTGCCCGGCGTCGACGATCGGCTTCATGCGCTCGCGGCAGGCGAGGACGGCGCGGCCGTCCATCCGCATCCCGCAGGAGCCGCAGATCATCATCCGGCAGCTCTTGCGGAAGGCGAGCGTCCCGTCGACGGAGTCCTTGATGATGTCGAGGACGTCGAGCAGGCAGGCCCATTCGGGCGCCTCGACCTCGTAGCGCTTGAGCTCCGGCTTCCCCGTGTCCGGGTCGGAGCGCCAGATCTTGAGAGCTACATCCACCTAGATCCGTCCTCCTTCGCTCACTGCTGGGTCGTCGTGGTCGGGAACAGCCCGCCGAGGTCGCCGAAGTCGAGCACTTCGTCGTCGGCCGGGACCTCGATGTTCACGTCTTCGCCGAAATCGTAGATCTCCTGGGTGACCGTCATGTGCGTCGCGCCCTCGTCGGTCGTCGATGTCGTCGAACGTGCGTCACCGTCTTGCGAACGAGACCGTCGCCGTCGATCCACACCTCGGCGGGCACTTCGCTCACGCCGGTGGCCTCGATCGTCTCGAGGATCGACTGCTTCAGCTCCTCGCTCGAGGCCTGCTCGGCCGCCTCGTTCAGGTCGATCGTCATCCGTGTACTTCGTCGTCTCGACGCCGCGGATCTCCTCGGTTCCGTCCTCCTGCGACGTCGTCCGGTGGCGCCGCGCAGGTACTGGAGCGTCTGCGTCGGGTCGCCCTGCGTGACCTGGGAGAACTGTCCGAGCCCGCCGGCGCCGAGCGTCGACGTGTCGATCTTGAACCACGACTTCGTCGTTCCCGCGCCGAGGCCGGGCATCTGCATGTACATGACCGGCCCGTCGAAGATCGCGGTCACGTTGCCGCCGATCGCGCCGCCGGAGATCGCGGAGAAGTCCATCGTCACCTTGCCGAGCGGCGGGTCGGCCTGGAACTCGCCGTTGCCCGCGAGGGTGATCGGCCCGGTCGGGCCGCCGTCCATCTCCATCGTGAACTCGGTCTTGTAGGTGCCGGCGGCGGCGGTGGCCGTCGCGGCCTGGCCGAGAACGTCCGACGAAGAGCCGCCGGTCGACGACGGAGGAGCGGGCGGATTCGCAGCATTCGTGCCGGTGGAGTCGCCGGAGCCGCCGCAGCCTGCCGCCGCGAGCGCGAGCGCGCCGGCCAGCGCGAAAAGACGGATACGAGACGAAGCGATCAACGCGGATCCTCCCCGGTGTCGGTCGGTGGAAGGGCGGGCTGCCCTAGATCGTAGGCGTCATCGTCACTCGGCACGTCGACCTCGATGCCCTCGCCGAACTCCGTGAACACGATCGCGGTCTTGGCGGTGCCCCCGCCGGCGATCGCGGAGTTCGGGATCTCGTAGATCAGCTGGCGCGTGACACCGTCCCCGTCGATCCAGATGTCCGCCGTGAACTCGGTGAAGTCGGCCAGGTCGGCGAGCTGCGTGAAGGCGTCGCCCAGGTCGGTCGAGGCCTCGGCGGCCTTCGCGACGTTCACCGTGCCGCGGTAGTGCGTGGTCTCGACGCCGTGGACGTCCTCGGTGTTCACGTCCTTGGGATCCTCCATGCCGGCGGCGACGAAGCCGAGCAGCCGCATCGGATCGGACTGGAGGAACTGGAGGAACCCGCTCAGGTCCTGCGTGCCGGGCGCGAACTCGGCGACGTCGATTCGCACCCACTCCTTGCCCTGCGGGATCTCGGTGCCGGCCACCGGCTGGATGTAGAAGACCGTGCCGTCGTGCGCGACCTTGGTCGTGACGTCGCTGCCGCCGTCGGTGCTCGTCAGGGTCATGGTGCCGGTGTCTCCGTCCACCGTCCCTTCGATCTTCACCTCGGAGCCCGCACCATTGGTCGGGGTGACCGTGCCCGTGATCTCGACACTCGCCGGCGTGGCCGCGGCGGTCTTGGCGGGGGTCGCGGCGACGACGGCTTGCGGCGAGGACTCCGAAGTGGTGTCGGAGCCGCCGCCCGAGCAGCCCGCGACGGCCAGCAGGGCGGCGAGAGCCACGAATGCGCGGAGCATCAGTACTTCCGTTCCTGCGGCTGCCACTTGGTCGTGCGAACGGGCGCCCAGTCGAGCGACGGGCCGCCGTCGCGCCAAGTGACCAGCGTGTGGCGCATGTAGTTCTCGTCGTCGCGGTCGGGGTAGTCGTACGGACGCGCATGCGCGCCGCGCGACTCCTTGCGCGCCAGCCCCGCCTCGACCATGCAGGCCGCGAGATCCAGGAGGAACCCGAGCTCGAGCGCCTGCGTGACGTCGTTGTTGAAGACCGTTCCCTTGTCGTCCACGGTGACGCGGAGGTAGCGCTCGCGCAGCCCGGCGATGATCTCGCCCTGCTGGAGCATCTGCTCCTCGCGGCGGAAGACGCCGAAGTTCACGTGCATCGTGGAGGCCATCTCGTCGCGGATCGTGTGCGGCCGCTCGCCGTCGGTGCGGCCGAGCAGCGCCTTCAGCTCGCGCTCGGAGTCGGCGACGACGCTGTCCGGGACGTTCGCGGCGGGAGCGCCGAGCGCCCATTCCGCCGCGGCCGCGCCGGCGCGCTTGCCGTACGTGATCGTCTCCATCAGGGCGTTTCCGCCCAGCCGGTTGGCGCCGTGCACCGAGACGCAGGCGCACTCGCCGGCGGCGTAGAGCCCGTCGATCGTCGTCTTGCCCTGGAGGTCGGTGTTGATGCCGCCCATGTGGTAGTGGGCGCCCGGCCGGACGGGGATCGGCTCGTGGATCGGATCGACGCCGGCGAACACCATCGAGAGCTCGCGGGTTCCGTGCAGGCGGTCGATGATCTTGTCCGCGCCGAGGTGGCGCAGGTCCAGGAGGACGTTGCCGTCCACGCCGCGTCCCTCGTCGATCTCGGTCTGCTCGGCGCGCGAGATGACGTCGCGGCTCGCGAGCTCCATCGCGTTCGGCGCGTAGTTCTTGAGGAAGCGGTCGCCCTCGGAGTTCAGGAGGTAGGCGCCCTCGCCGCGGCAGCCCTCGGTGATGAGCACGCCCGTCGGCGAGAGCGTCGTCGGGTGGAACTGCATCATCTCCATGTCCTTCAGGGCCACGCCCAGCGGCAGCGCCATCGCCATTCCGTCGCCGGTGCAGGCATAGGCGTTCGTCGATCCCTGGTAGAGCCGGCCCGCGCCGCCCGTGGCGAGGATGACCGTCTTCGCGCCGACCACCTTGAGGCCGCCGTTCACGATGTCCCAGGCGATCACGCCCTGGCAGCGGCCGTCCTCCTCGATCACCTTCCACGCGAACCACTCCTCGTAGGCCGGGATCGAGCGCTTCATCACCTGCTCGTAGAGGACGTGGACGAGCACGTGGCCCGGTGATGTCGGCCGCGTAGGCGGTGCGCGGCGCGCCGGCGGCGCCGAAGGGGCGCTGCGCGATCCGTCCGTCCTCGGTGCGCGAGAAGACCGCGCCCCAGTGCTCGAGCTCGTAGACGTCGCCCGGCGCCTCGTTGCAGAGGATCTCGATCGCGTCCTGGTCGCCCAGGTAGTCGGAGCCCTTGACCGTGTCGAACGCGTGCAGCTCGGGGTTGTCCTCGGACGCGTTTCCGAGCGCCGCGTTGATCCCGCCCTCGGCCGCGCCGGAGTGGCTGCGCACCGGATGGATCTTCGAGAGAAGCGCGACGTCGGCCCCCGCATCGTGGGCCTCGATTGCCGCTCGCATGCCGGCACAGCCGGCACCTACGACCAGGACGTCGTGCTGGGCTTCCACGGGATTGAGACGCTACATCACGCGGCGGGCTTTGCGCCTCGTGACGGTAGCCTCGATTGATGGCCGACTTCTCGCTCGAGCGCACCCTGGTCGTCCCCGGCTCGCTCGCGGACGTCTTCGCGTTCTTCTCCGACCCGTGGAACCTCGAGGCGATCACGCCGCCGGAGCTTCGGTTCGCGATCGTCGAGGCGCCCGCCTCGCTCGAGCAAGGGTCGCTGATCGCCTACCGGCTGCGGATCTCCGGCGTCCCGGTGCGCTGGCTGACCGAGATCACCGAGTGGAACCCGCCGCGCGGCTTCGCCGACCGGCAAAGCAAGGGCCCGTACCGCCTGTGGGAGCACACGCACCGCTTCACGGAAGTCCCCGGCGGGACGGAGGTCTACGACCACGTGCGCTACCGCGTCCTCGGCGGCCGGCTCGTCGAGCGCTTCCTCGTCCGGCCGAAGCTCGAGCGGATCTTCGACTACCGCACGGAGCGGCTCGCAGACCTGCTCGGCTAGAGGGGACGCGCCCCGCGGCGGCGAATGGTCCTGGTCCGTGGATGCCGCACGCGCAATCGACCGGTTTCTCGAGAGCCCGGCGCTCTCCGACGCGACCCGCCGGGCCTACCGCTCCGACCTGGAGGAGTTCTCCTCGTGGCTGCGCGGACGGGGCCTGGGGCTCGACGACATCGACGCCCGCTCCTTCTCCGCGTACGCGGCCATGCTCGGCGCCGACCGGCCCGGACGGGAGCCGCGCAAGCTCGCGCCCACGACGCTCGCGCGCAAGCTCGCCGCCGTGCGCTCGTTCCTGCGCGCCACGCTCGGGCCGGCGCGCGTTCCCGACCTCGCGCTGAGCGGCCGCCGCCGGCGCCGGCTTCCGCACGCGCCGCGCCCCGCCGAGACCGACGCGCTGATCGACGCCTTCAAGGAGAACGAGCCGCTCGCGCTCCGCAACCGGGCGCTCTTCGAGCTCGTCTACTCCGCCGGGCTGCGCGCCCAGGAGGCCGTCGACCTGCGGCTCGCCGACGTCGACTTCGAGCAGCGAGCTCGTCCACGTGCAGGGCAAGGGCGGCAAGGAGCGCGTCGTCCCGCTCGGCGAGGAGGCCTCGTACCGCCTGCGCCTCTACCTCGAGCGCGCCCGGCCGTAGCTGGCGCGCGGCGCCGAGGACCGCCTCTTCCTGTCCGCGCGCGGGAAGCCGCTGGACACGTCGACGCTGCGCCGCCTGCTCCCGAACCCGCACCAGCTCCGGCACGCGTTCGCGACCGACCTCCTGGAGGGCGGCGCCGACCTGCGGACGATCCAGGAGCTGCTCGGCCACTCGTCCCTGTCCACCACCCAGATCTACAGCCACGTGGACGCCAAGCGACTGCGCAAGGTCTATGACACTGCCCACCCCCGAGCCTGACGCCGCGGGCGAGAGCTTCCTCGCCCTCCTCGCCGCCCGCCGCGCCCCGAAGACCGTGGACGCCTACCGCCGCGACCTCGCTCGACCTCACGGTGTTCCTCGGCCGCGCCGCCGACCGACGCGTCCGGCGAGGAGATGCAGGACTGGCTCACCGAGCTGCGCGCCCGCGGGCTGTCGCCGAGCTCGGTCGCCCGCCAGGCCTCGGCCGCGCGGACGTTCTACCGCCACCTCGTCCTGCTCGGCCTGCGCCCGGACAACCCGGCCGCCGACATTGACCTGCCGCGTCGGCGGACGAAGCTGCCGCGCTCGCTCGCGCCCGCCGAGATCGAGCGCCTGATCGAGGCCGCGAACGGGACGACGCCGCGCTCGTTCCGCGACCGCGCGCTGGTCGAGCTCCTCTACGGCGGCGGCCTGCGCGTGAGCGAGGCGGTCGGTCTCAGCTGCGCGAGCATCGACCTCGAAGACCGCCTCGTGCGCTGCATCGGCAAGGGCGACAAGGAGCGGATCGTCCCGCTCGGCCGCGAGGCCGTCGAGGCGGTGCGCCGCTACCTCTCCCGCGGGCGGCCGTACCTGGACAAGCGCCACCGCCAGGATCTGTTCCTGAACGCCCAGGGCGGCGCGCTCACCCGCGCCGGCGCGTTCCTGATCCTCCGCAAGCTCGCGATGAAGGCCGGGCTCGAGCCCGAGCGCGTCCACCCGCACCTCCTGCGCCACTCGTTCGCCACGCACCTGCTCGAGGGCGGCGCCGACCTACGCAGCGTCCAGGAGATGCTCGGCCACGCCGACCTCGGGACGACCGAGATCTACACGCACGTCTCCGACAAGCGCCGCCGCGACACGTACTTCAGCTCGCACCCGCACGCGAAGCGCCGGTCGAGCTACAGCGACCTCGCGCAGCGCGCCGGTGCCGACGTCGTAGACCCAGCCGCTCGCCGCGACGCCCGGGAGGAACGGCGACTCGGGGATCCGCGCCACGCTCGCGCGCACGCTCTCCTCGAGGTCGGCGAACGGCTCGAAGTCGATTCCCGAGGCGTCCGCGCCGGTCTCCTCGGCCGAGCCGCGCGCCGAGCGCTCGTTCGTGAAGCCGGTCATCCCGCAGCCGGTGTGCCCGATGACGAGCACCTCCTGCGTGTCCTGCAGCCAGTGGGAGATGACGAGCGAGCGGAGCACGTCCTCGTTCACGATCGCGCCGGCGTTGCGGAGCACGTGCGCGTCGCCCTCGGCGAGCCCGAGGATCCTGGCCGGGTCGATCCGCGCGTCCATGCACGTGACGACGACGAAGCGCCGCGCCGGCGGCATCGGCAGCTCGTGCGTGCCGTGCTCGGTCGCGTGACGGCGATTGGCCTCGAGGATCTCGTCGCGGATCGACACCCTCGAACGTCCCTACTTGTCCCGGGCCTTCTTCCGGAGGGCCACGAGCGTCGACGCGGCGGCGTCCCGCAGGGCCTTCTCCTCGTCCGAGTCGGTCAGGTGGTCGAGGAAGACGAGCGTGTCGCGCGCGGGCGAGCCGTTCTTCAGGCAGAGCACCGCGAGCCGGCGCACGGCCTCGTTGCCGTCGGCGTTCACGAGCTTGTGCAGCAGCGGCCGGTTCGAGTTGATGAGGCCCGGGTGGTCGCGCGAGAGCAGCTCGAGCGAGAGGAGCGCCGAGCCGCGGCACGCCGGGCTGTCGTCCTCCATCCCGCGGCGCAGGAGCTCGGTCTTCTGGGCGAAGTGGAGCTGGCCGATCGCGCGGTAGGCGAGGGCGCGCGTGCGGAAGTCGTCGTCGCGGATCGCCGCCTCGAGCTCCTCGTCGACGTCACGGCGCAGATCGGCGAGAGCCCGCTCGTCGGCGGCCTCGGAGGAAGCGGCGACGGCCTCTGCGAGGTTCAACCGGAGACCGCGGCCCCGTCGACGGCAGACGCAGGACGACTGCCGGGCCCGATGTACTGGGCCGAGGGCCGGATCAGGCGTCCGGTTCGCTTCTCCTCGAGGATGTGCGCCGACCAGCCCGCCACCCGCGCGCAGGCGAACATCGCGGGCGTCAGGTCGGGCGGAATCTCCGCGAGGTCGAGCACGACCGCCGAGTAGAACTCGACGTTGGTCGCGATCACGTAGTCCGGCTTGCGGTTGTGCAGCTCTGCGAGCGCGGCCTCCTCGAGCGCCTCGGCGACCTCGAAGCGCGGCGAGCCGAGCTCCTGCGCCGTGCGCTTGAGGATGCGCGAGCGCGGATCCTCGGCCCGGTAGACGCGATGG
This sequence comes from uncultured Actinomycetes bacterium, assembly GCA_963760815.1. GTDB lineage: Bacteria > Actinomycetota > Thermoleophilia > Gaiellales > Gaiellaceae > CAVRUF01. The sequence continues at coordinate 317,996 of CAVXEJ010000004.1, read as the reverse complement.
CCGAAGCCCATGATCTTGCCGCGCGAGTCGAGGAGATCCTTGACGTAGCCCTGCGGATCGCCGCTCGCGGCGACCGCGTCGAGCATCGGCAGGACGCGGGCCGGCGCGCCTCCGTGCAGCGGGCCGCTGAGCGCGCCCACGGCCGACGACATCGCGGCGCCGCAGTCGGCTCCGGTGGAGGCGGTGACCCGGGCGGCGAACGTGGAGGCGTTCAGCCCGTGCTCGGCGGTGCAGATCCAGTAGGTGTCGATCGCCTTGACGTGATCCGGGTTCGCCTCGCCGCGCCAGCGGAGCAGAAACTTCTCGGCCGCCGTGTCGCCCTGGGCGACGACCTCGTCGGAGGCGGGCTCGCGGCCGTCCGCGATGGCGGCGGACTTGGCCACGATCGACATCATCTCGGCCGAAAGCCGCGCCAGGTCGTCGCGCACCTGGAGGTCGTCGATGTCGATGATCTTCTGCAGATCCCATTCGCTCGAAAGGCGCGCGGTCTCGGCCTGGAGATCGGACGGCGCGTTGCCGGTGAGGCTCTTCGGCTCGTACCCCTCGGGGTCGGGCATGCCCGACTCGAAGGTGTTGTTCACGAGGAGTCCCCAGACCTGCTCGTAGTGGTAGGCGCCGACGAGCTCCTCGATGTCGACGCCGCGATAGCGGAGCGCGCCGCCTTCGCGGTCGGGCTCTGCGATTTCCGTCTGGAAGGCGACGACGCCTTCGAGGCCTGGGCGGAAGTCGGTCACGGGGGCAATCTACCCGGACCGTTGCGCTCCGTACCTTCGTTAGAGTCACCGCCCGTGACGCATCGCGTAACCCTCATCCCCGGCGACGGCACCGGCCCCGAGATCGCCGAGGCCACGCGCCGGGTGATCGACGCCACGGGAGTCCAGATCGACTGGGACGTCCAGGAGGCCGGCGCGGACGTGATGGACAAGCACGGCGGCAATCCGCTGCCCGACCACGTGCTCGAGTCGATCGCGGCCAACACGGTCGCGATCAAGGGCCCGATCACGACCCCGGTCGGCGGCGGCTTCCGCTCGGTGAACGTGGCGCTGCGCAAGACGCTCGACCTCTACGGCCAGGTGCGGCCCTGCAAGACCTACCCGGGCGTGCGCACCCGCTACGAGGACGTCGACCTCGTGATCATCCGCGAGAACACCGAGGACCTCTACGCGGGGATCGAGTTCGAGGAGGGCACGGACGACGCGCTCGAGCTGATCGACTGGGTCGAGCGAAGACCGGCACGCGGATGCGCGACGACTCGGGCATCTCCCTGAAGCCGATCTCCATCACGGGGACACGGCGGATCGTCGAGTTCGCCTTCGACTACGCGCGCCGCAACGGCCGGCGCAAGGTCACGGCCGTCCACAAGGCGAACATCATGAAGTTCTCGGACGGGCTCTACCTGCGCGTGGCCCGCGAGGTGGCGGCCGGAGCAGCCGGACATCGAGTTCGAGGACCGCATCGTGGACAACCTCTCGATGCAGCTCGTGCAGCGGCCCGAGGAGTACGACGTGCTCGTGCTCCCGAACCTCTACGGCGACGTCGTCTCGGATCTGGCCGCCGGCCTGATCGGCGGGCTCGGGCTCGCCCCGGGCGGGAACTTCGGCACGAAGGCGGCGGTGTTCGAGCCCACGCACGGCTCGGCGCCCAAGTACACGGGCCAGAACAAGGTCAACCCGATGGCGATGATGCTCTCCGGCGTGATGATGCTCCGCCATCTCGACGAACGTGACGCCGCCGACGCGGCTCGAAGGCGCGATCGCCGCGGTGATCGCCGACGGCAAGTCGGTGACCTACGACATGAAGCCGAGCCGCGACGACCCAACCTCGGTGGGAACGTGCCAGGTCGCAGACGCCATCATCGAAACGATGGGAGTGACGGTTTGAGACGCAAGGTGACGGTGGTCGGAGCGGGGAACGTCGGCGCGACCGCGGCGCAGGAGATCGCGCGGCGCGACTACGCGGACGTCGTCCTCGTGGACATCAAGGAGGGCCTGCCGCAGGGCAAGGCGCTCGACATCAACGAGGCGGGCCCGGTGCTCGGCTACGAGCCGAATACGAGCGGGTCGAACTCCTACGAGGCGACCGCGGGCTCCGACGTCGTCGTCATCACCGCGGGGCTTCCGCGCAAGCCGGGGATGAGCCGCGACGACCTGGTCACGACGAACGAGGAGATCGTCCGATCGTGCGCCCTCGAGGCCGCCAAGCATTCGCCGGACGCCATCCTGGTGATCGTGTCGAACCCGCTCGACGCGATGTGCCACGTCGCCCGCGCCGCCACCGGCTGGCCGCGGGAGCGCGTGTTCGGCATGGCCGGGATCCTCGACACGGCGCGCTTCTCCACCTTCATCGCCTGGGAGACGGGCGCGTCCTCCAAGGACGTGACCGCGATGGTGCTCGGCGGGCACGGCGACCAGATGGTTCCCGTCGTGTCGGCGACGACCGTCGGCGGGATCCCGCTGACGAAGCTCGCATCCGCGGACAAGATCGAGGCGATGGTCGAGCGCACGCGAAAGGGCGGCGGGGAGTGCGTCGAGTTGCTCGGAACGTCCGCCTGGTACGCGCCCGGCGCGGCGGTCGCGCAGATGGTCGACGCGATCTGCCTCGACCAGAAGCGCGTGCTCCCGTGCACCGCGCTCCTCGAGGGCGAGTACGGCGTGGACGGTCTCTACATCGGCGTGCCCGTGAAGCTCGGCGCGGCCGGGATCGAGGCGATCGTCGAGCTCGACCTCACCGACGCCGAGCAGGCCGAGCTGGACGCCTCGACCGAGGCCGTCCGCGAGGTCGTTGCGGTTCTGCGCCACGGCTCCTAGCGGCGTCCGCACAATAGACCCGTGAAGCGCCACCATTTCCAGGGGATCGCCATCACCCTGGTGGCGGCGGTAGCCATCGGCCTGGGCGCGTTCTTCGTGATCGCGCCGTCGGACCAGTACCTGTTCGTTCCGGACAAGGCGCGGCCCGTCGACCCGCTCATCCGCGTCGAGGGCGAGAAGCCCGACACGAGCGGCGCCAAGGGCGGCGTCTACATGGTCGACATCCTCATCCGCAAGGCGTCGCGCCTCGAGGCGCTCTTCCCGTCGATCGCCTCGGACGGCACGCTCGTCCCCGCGGACGCGCTCAATCCCGCGGGAGTGAGCGAGTCGGACCGGCGGCAGGAGGGCAAGAACCAGATGTCGCGCTCGCAGCAGATCGCGGCCGCCGTGGCGCTCGAGCACCTGGGCTACGACATCGACGTGAAGGGCGAGGGCGCGCAGATCGACACGATCGTCCCGGGCCGGCCCGCCGAGGGCGTCCTCGAGGTCGGCGACGTGATCGTCGAGGCGGGCGGCGAGCCTGTGAAGGGCCACGCCGACCTGGTGAAGGCGCTCGGCGAGATCGAGCCGGGCGACGACATCGACCTCGTCGTCCTGCGCGACGGCAAGCGCACTCCGGTCACGGTGGGAACGAGCGAGTCGCCCGAGGATCCCGACCAGGCCGTGATGGGGGTCATCGTCGCCGACGCGGCCACGTTCGACCTGCCGGTGGACGTCTCCATCGACGCGGGCTCGATCGGCGGGCCGTCGGCCGGCCTTGCCTTCGCGCTGGGCATCGTGGACGAGCTCGGCGACGACGATCTCACGGGCGGCCGCACCGTCGTCGTCACCGGCGAGCTGGCGCTCGACGGAACGGTGATCCCGATCGGCGGCGTGAAGCAGAAGACGATCGGCGCGAAGGAGGCCGGCGCGGACATCTTCATCGTCCCGGACGCGAACGCCGAGGAGGCGCGCAAGTACGCGGACGGGCTCGAGATCGTCCCCGTGTCGACCTTCGACGAGGCGATCGCGGCCCTCGAGAAGGCGTCTACGCGGTAACTGCGGCGGCTTCGCGCACGAGGCCCGCGAGGCGCGAGATGCCCTCGTCGATCTCCTCGGCGGTGGCGAAGCTGAACGCGAGGCGCGCCGACTCCTCGCCGCCGGGCCCGAAGTAGAAGTCGGAGCCCTTGACGAACGTGACGTCGGCCGCGGTGGCGCGGTCGAGCAGGTCGCCGGCGTTCACGCCGGGCGGGAGGTCGAGCCAGAGGAAGTAGCCGCCCTCGGGCCGGTTCCAGCGCATGCTCTTGGGCGCCTCGCGGTCGAGCGCGGCGAGCATCGCGTCCCTGCGGATCCGCAGGCCGTCGCGCGTGCGCTCGAGGTTCGGCTCGAAGATCCCCTGGTTCGCGAACTCGTTGAGCGCGGCCTGCACGAAGATCGACGGCGACACGTAGTTCTCGAGCACTTGCTGCTCGATCGCGCCGACGAGGTCCTCGGGAAGGATCACGTAGCCGACGCGGATCCCCGGCGCGATCGTCTTCGAGAACGAGCTGAGGAAGAGGACGCCGTCGCCGCCCGAGCTCTCGAACAGCGTCGGCAGGGACTCGCCGTCGAAGCGGAGCAGGCCGTACGGGTCGTCCTCGAGGATCGTGGAGCCGGTCTCCCGGGCGAGTTCCAGAAGGCGGCCACGGTTCGCGGCGCCGAGCGTGCGACCGCTCGGGTTCTGGAAGGTCGGGATCGTGTAGATGAGCTTCGGCCCGGGCGTCGACTCGACCGCGACGGCGAGGGCATCCACGTCGAGCCCGTCCTCGCGGAGCGGAATCGAGACGACCCGGGCGCCGATGCCGCGCAGGATGCCGAGCGAGCGGTCGTAGCAGGGCGCCTCGACGAAGACGGTCGCGTCCTTGGCCGCGAACGTCCGCGCGACGAAGTTGAAGCCCTGGAGCGAGCCGGTCGTGAGGACGACGCGACCCGGATCGACGTCGTGCCGAGCCGCGACCCAGTCGCGCAGCGGCGGGTAGCCGGAGGGCGGCCCGTAGTTGAGCGCGCGCGCCCCGTCCTTCTCCGCGGCCGCCTTGGCGCACGCGCCGAAGGCCTCGGACGGAAGGAGGTCGGGACCCGGAATCCCGCGCGCGAAGGAGATGACGCCCATGGCCGAGAGTCTAGTCACGGCCCGTGACCGGCCTCCGGGTGGCCGAACGTGTCGTCGTCGGCAGCGGGCCCGACAAATCTCATCTGAGACTGTCCGGGATCGGACATAGTGTCCGCTTTCGTGGCGGATCTCCTCGCTCTCGGCGCAGCGTTCATGTTCGCCCTCGCCGCAACGCTCCAGCAGAAGGGCGCGCTCGGCATCGGCGAGGTTTCCCTGCGCTCGCCGAGCTCGTTCGTCCAGCTGGCCAGGCAGACCTTCTGGCTCCTCGGGACGCTCGCGCTGCTCGGCGGCTACGTCCTCCAGGCCGTCGCGCTCGACAACGGAGAGCTGGCCGTGGTCCAGCCGTTGCTCGTGACCACGATCGTCTTCGCCCTTCCGCTCGGCTATCTCCTCACGAACCAGAAGGTAAGCCGCAAACAGGTTGCCGCCGCCGGGCTCGTCGTCCTCGGGCTGGCGGTGTTCACGGTCGTGGGCAAGGCCGCCCCCGGAAACGACGACGCGCCGGGGTGGGAGTGGGCGGCCGCGATCCTCGTGCTGGGACTCGTCTCGGCGACGCTGGTCGCCCTCGGCGGCCGCGGCTCCCTCGCGCGGAAGGCCGCGATGTACGGCGCGTGCGCGGGGATCCTCTACGGACTCTCAGCCTCGCTCTGGAAGCCGACGTCAACGGTCTACGACAGCGACGGCCTGGGAGGGATGCTCGCCAGCTGGGAGTTCTGGGCCTTCGCCGTCGCCGGGATCGTCGCCTTTCTCGTCCAGCAGGTCTCATTGGCGACGGGTCGCCTGGCCCCGTCCGTGGCGATGACCTCCGTGCTCAACCCGCTCGTCAGCGTCGCGATCGGCATCGTGCTGCTGGAGGAGTACCTCGCCGACCCGAACTGGCACAAGATCGTCGCGTACGCCGGTCTCGCCGTCGCGCTGATGGCGGCGGTGACGATCACGCGCGAGACCGAAGGGGCCGGAGGGAACGACGCGAAGCCGTCCCGCGCCGGGCCGGCCGCCTAGATCAGTCCGATCCGCCTGTCGCGCCGACGCTCACCGCGTCGGCGACCAGCCGGGCGACCTCGGTCGGGTTCGTCCCGACGCGCACGCCCTGGGCTTCCAGGGCTTCCTTCTTCGCCTGCGCCGTGCCGGCCGAGCCGGAGATGATCGCGCCCGCGTGGCCCATCGTCTTCCCGGGCGGCGCCGTGAAGCCCGCGATGTACGCGACCACCGGCGTCTTCATGTGCTCGCCGATGTAGGCCGCCGCCTTCTCCTCCTCGGCGCCGCCGATCTCGCCGACCATGACGACCAGCTCGGTCTCGTCATCGGCCTCGAACTTCTCGAGGATGTCGATGAAGGACGAGCCGACGACCGGGTCGCCGCCAATGCCGACGATCGTGGACTGGCCGATCCCGAGCTGGGTCAGCTCGTGGCCGATCTGGTAGGTCAGCGTCCCCGAGCGGGAGACGAGCCCGACCTTCCCGGCGCTGAAGATCTCGGCCGGGATGATCCCGACGTTCGCCTTGCCCGGCGACAGGCAGCCCGGGCAGTTCGGGCCGATGAGCGTGATCCCCTTCGGACGCGCGTGGTTGTAGACGCGGAGCATGTCGTGCGCCGGGATCCCCTCGGTGATGCAGATGACCGTCTCGATCCCGGCGTCGATCGCCTCGAAGGTCGCGTCCGCGGCGAAGCGCGCCGGGACGAAGACCATCGCCGTGTTCGCGCCCGTCTCGGCGACCGAGTCGCGCACCGTGTTGAAGACCGGGATGCCGTCCACGTTCTCGCCGCCCTTGCCCGGCGTCACGCCGGCGACGACATTCGTGCCGTAGTCGCGGTTCCGCGTGGTGTGGAAGGAGCCCTCGCGCCCGGTGATCCCCTGGACGACGAGGCGCGTCTCGTTGGTGACGATGATCGCCACTAGCTGACCTCGACCGCCCTCTTCGCGGCTTCGAGCATGGTCGCCTCCACGTAGAGGTTCGGCGGCGCGGCCTCGGCCAGGAGCCGCCTGCCCTCCTCGGCGTTCGTCCCGTCGAGGCGCACGACGATCGGCTGCTTCAGGTCGAGCTGCCCGAGCGCCGTGAGGATCCCGCGCGCGACCTCGTCGCAGCGGGTGATCCCGCCGAAGATGTTGAAGAGGATCGAGCGCACCTGGGGGTCGGCGGAGATGATCTCGAGCGCGTCAACCACGCCCTGCGCGTCGCCGCCGCCGCCGAGGTCGCAGAAGTTCGCGGGCTTCCCGCCGGCCTGCGCGATCACGTCGAGCGTGGACATGACGAGCCCGGCGCCGTTGCCGAGGATCCCGACCTCGCCGTCGAGCTTCACGTACGTGACGTCCTTCGCACGAGCAGCCCGCTCCTCGGCCGGGTAGGCCTCGAGATCGCGCATCGCGGCGATGTCCTCGTGGCGGTAGAGCGCGTTGTCGTCCACGGTGAACTTGGAGTCGAGCGCGCGCACCTCGCCGTCGGGCGTGACGATCAGCGGGTTGATCTCGCACAGCATCGCGTCGCAGCCGACGAAGGCCTCGTAGAGCTTCCCGATGATCGCGATCACCTGCTTCTGCTCGCCCGGGTCGGTGATGCCGCCGTGGAAGCAGAGCCAGCGCGCCTGGTAGGGCTCGAAGCCGACGAGCGGATCGATGTGGAGCTTCGCGAGCGCGTCCGGCGTGTTGGCCGCGACCTCCTCGATGTCGATCCCGCCCTCGCTCGTGAGCATGAACAGCGGCTTCTTCTCGCCGCGGTCGAACGTGACCGAGAGGTAGTACTCGTTCGCGATGTCGGAGGCGCGCTCGATCCAGAGCCGGCGCACGACGTGCCCGTTGATGTCGAGCCCGAGGATCGCCTCGGCCGCCGCAGCCGCCTCGTCCGGGTTCTCGGCGAGCTTGATCCCGCCGGCCTTGCCGCGCCCGCCGGTGAGTACCTGGGCCTTCACGACGACCTGGCCGGTCAGCGTTTCCGCCGCCGCGCGGGCCTCCTCCGGGGTCTCCGCGAGCCGGCCCTCCGAGACGGGAATGCCGAACCGCGCGAAGAGCTCCTTGCCCTGGTACTCGTAGAGGTCCATCGGCGGGCGAGTCTATGCGAAGGGTTCGCAACGAGCGGCGATCGGGCATATCGTCGCTCGCACGAGGGGTCGCAACCGCAACCGAAGGAGACCGAATGTCCAGCTTGCACGACGACGACATCGAGACTCTCGACGGAACGACTCCGGTAGCCGAGGCGGCTGACGACGCGGACTCCGACGACTCGGATTCCGACGATTCCGACAGCTCGGATCACGCGGATGGATCAGACGACTCCGACGCCGACGACGCGGACACGGGACCTGCGGACTCCGGCGAGTAGCGCAACCGCCTCGGCGCTCGCGCGCTGCGTCGAGCCGGTCTCGGCCGAGGAGTTCCTCGCCGAGCATTGGGAGCGGCTGCCGCTCGTAGTCGATCGCGGCGGCCGCTCGGGCTTCGACGACCTGATCTCCGAGGCCGATCTCGAGACGCTCGTCTGCTCGGGCGCTCTCCGCTCGCCGGCGTTTCGGCTCGTGAAGGCGGGCGAGCGGCTGCGGCTGAAGGATCACGCCGTGGACATCCCGTGGCGTCCGCTCCCGTTCACCGGCGTCGCGAACCCGGGCGCGGTCGCGGAGGCCTTCGCCGGACGGCGCGTCGATCGTCGCGCAGGGGCTCCACCACTGGTGGCCGCCGATCGCGCGGTTCTGCCGGGAGCTCGAGGCCGAGCTCGGCCATCCCGCGCAGGGGAACGCGTACTGGACGCCGCGCGACTCGCAGGGGCTGCCGGTGCACCACGACACGCACGACGTGTTCGTCCTCCAGATCGCGGGCGAGAAGCGCTGGCTCGTGTACGAGCCCGTGCTGGAGCTGCCGCTGAAGGACCAGCGCTACTCCGAGTCGCTCGGCGGGCCGGGCGAGATCGTCCACGACGTGACCCTGCGCGCCGGCGACACGCTCTACCTGCCGCGCGGCTGGCTGCACCAGGCGATGACGTCGCAGACGGATTCGCTCCACCTGACCGTCGGCGTGAACGTCTACACCTGGATCGACGCCATGAAGGCCGCGCTGCACGCCGCGGAGAACGAGGTCGAGCTGCGGCGGTCGGTTCCCGCCGACGGCGAGGGCGGCGCGGAGCTCGTGGAGCTGCTCGCGGCCCGGCTCGATCCCGAGGCGGTCGTCCGGCGCATGCGGCGGAAGTTCATCTGGTCGCGGCGGCCGATCCTCGAGAACCGGATCTCGGAGCTGCGGGCGCTCGACGATCTCGGGCCCGACACGGAGGTCGAGCGGCGCCCGACCGTGATCGCCGATCTCCACGACCGGCGCGACGGCTCGATCGAGCTCGCGTTCGAGGGCAAGCGGATCGCGTTTCCCGCGCACGCGCGCGAGGAGATCGAGGCGCTCGCGCTCGGCGACGGGCCGGTTACGCCCTCGGATCTCCCCGGCGATCTCGACGAATCGAGCCGGCTCGTGCTCGTCCGCCGGCTCGTGCGCGAGGGCTTCCTGCGCCTCGCGCCGTAACTGTCCCTTCCGGCCATGGCCGGGGTCTGACCCCGGACACGGCTCTCGGAGACATGGCCGTCGGCGGAGATGCGCACGCCAAGCGGGGATCTCGTTTCCCCACCTAGTCGATGAGAATTCGGTGGCCGACGACCGCGCAGTGGAGCGCGCGCTTCGGGTCGGCGCTGCCGCAGGTGAGGTAGCGCTCCTCGCCGCGCAGGCGGGCGCGGATGTCGACCTCGTGCGTCTCGGCCTTACGCTCGTCGCGGAAGCGGACGCGGACGCCCTCGCCCTGCGTTTCGGCGCCGGCGAACACGAGATCGTCGATCCCGCGCGAGCGCGTCTTCGCCCGCACCGCCCGCTCGGCCGCCTGCACCGGGAACGGGTAGATCGACCGGCCGCGGTAGCGCTTCATCCGGATCCGGCCGCGGTCGTGGTCGCCCAGGATCCCGCCGAGGTCGTCCTCCTCGACCCACCCGAAGTAGAGCCCCTCGGGAAGCACGACCAGGTTCGCGGCGAAGCGGTCGCCGCCGACGTGCGTCGACTGCCACGACCACGACGGATCGACCGTGCGGTTCAGCGCGTCGTAGAGCGGCTGGCCGTAGCGGGCGCAGCAGCGGTCGCGCTTGCCGTGCGTGCAGACGACGAGGAGCGGATGGTCGACCGGAACCGCCGGCTCCTTCCCGCGCGCGACGGCGACCAGGTCGAGGCCGAGCAGGTCGTCGTGGTCTTCGAACTCGAGCGCGTGCAGCCGCTCCTTCCCCGCCTTCGAGGACGCGACGTAGAGCATCCGCCGCCGCGGGCCGCGCCGCTCCGGGCGCTTGATGAAGAGGAGCCGCGAGCGGGGCAGCCGCGTCATCGTGTCGCTCAGGTGCTCCTTCAGCGGCTCCGAGAGGACGCTGCCGCCGAGCAGGTCGCGATCCCAGCGCCCGCGGTACTCGACGAGCACCCAGGTGTCGATGCGGCTCGCGGTCGCGGTGAGCGACTCGCCGGAGTCGCGGGCGACCTCGGAGCAAAACGGCCTCGGCACCCCCCGAACGCTAGCGAGCGACGACGCAGATGACCTGCCCCGCCCGCACGGCGTCGCCGGGCGCGACCGTCAGCCCGCTCACCGTCCCGTCGCGGTGTGCGCGGATCTCGTTCTCCATCTTCATCGCCTCGATCACGCAGAGGACGTGCCCGGCCCGCACCTCGTCGCCGTCGGCGACCTCGACGGCGAGCACGGTGCCCTGCATGGGACTCACGACCGCCTCGCTGCCGGATCCGTGGGCCGCGCCGGCCTCGCGCTCGCGGCGCCGCCGGGCGAGCTCGGCATGCGGCGGCTCGGGCTCGATGAGCGTCACATCGAAGCGACGTCCGTCGATCTCGACCCCGACCGCACGTCCTTGCTCGCGGCCGGTCGCCGGCGCGCTCGAGGCCGCCGGGACGAACGCGGCCGCCTGCGCCGCCAGCTTTTCCGACTCGACCACGCCGTGGCAGGTCTCCCCGGCGATGAAGCACGGGTGCGAAAGCAGCGCCCGGTGGAACGGGATCAGCGTGGTCACGCCCTCGACCACGAACTCCTCGAGCGCCCGCAGCATCCGCCGCCGCGCCCGTTCGCGGTCCGTGTCCCACACGCAGAGCTTCGCGACCATCGGGTCGTAGAGCGCCAGGATCTCCGAGCCGGCCTCGACGCCCGAGTCGACGCGCACTCCCGGCCCGGCCGGCTCGCGGTACGCCGTGATCGTCCCCGGCGCCGGCAGGAACCCGCTCGCGACGTCCTCGGCGTTGATGCGGCACTCGAACGCGTGGCCCCGAAACGAGACGTCCTCCTGCCGAACCGACAGTGGCTCGCCCGCGGCGATCAGCACCTGCTCGCGGACGAGGTCGATCCCGGTGACGAGCTCGGTGACCGTGTGCTCGACCTGGATCCGCGTGTTCATCTCGAGGAAGTAGTAGTTCCCGTCGGGATCGAGCAGCCCCTCGATCGTCCCGGCGCTGCGGTAGCCGACGGCGCGCGCGGCATCGACGGCGATCTGCCCGATGCGCTCGCGCAGCTCGGCGTCGACGGCCGGGGAGGGCGTCTCCTCGACGAGCTTCTGGTGGCGGCGCTGGATCGTGCAGTCGCGCTCGCCCAGGTGGATGACCGCGCCATGCGCGTCCGCGAGCACCTGCACCTCGACGTGGCGCGGGTCGCGGATCAGCTTCTCGACGTAGACGGTCGCGTCGGAGAAGTACGCCTCGCCCTCGCGTTGCGCCGACGCCAGCGCACGCTCGGCCTCCTCCGCCGACTCGACCACCTTCAGGCCCTTCCCGCCGCCGCCGGCCGACGCCTTCACCGCGAGCGGCCAGCCGTACTCCTCGCCCAGCCGCACGAGCTCCTCCGCGGTCGTCACCGGATCGGTCGTGCCTGGGATGACCGGAACGCCTGCGCCGGCCATGAGCCGCCGCGCCTCGATCTTCGACCCCATGGCCTCGATCGCCTCGGGCGGCGGGCCGATCCACACGATCCCCGCGTCCTCGCACGCACGGGCGAACACAGCGTTCTCCGCCAGGAAGCCGTAGCCGGGATGGATCGCCTGGGCGCCCGACCGCACGGCGGCGTCGAGGATCCGCTCGACGTTCAGGTAGCTCTCGGCCGGCGCGCCCGCGCCGACGAGAAACGCCTCACCGGCCGCGCGGACGTGCAGCGACCCGCGGTCGGCCTCGGAGTAGACGGCCACGGTCGCGATCCCGAGCTCCCGCAGCGTGCGAAAGACCCGCACGGCGATTTCGCCGCGATTCGCGACGAGGACCTTGGAAAACGGAGGGGCTTCGGGCACGCGGCGTATTCTGTCCGGCATGAGCTTTGCGAACCAGTTGACCGTCGGGCGCACGGTCGCGGTACCGGTCGTGATCCTCCTCTTCGCCTGGGACTTCCCCAACCACTACTACTGGGGAACCGCGGTCTTCTGCGTCGCCATGGCGACCGACTGGCTCGACGGCTGGTGGGCGCGCCGCGTCGGCGACGAGTCGAACCTCGGCGGCCTGCTCGACCCGATCGCCGACAAGGTGCTCGTCCTCGCGGCCCTGATCATGCTGATCGGCGACGCATTCCCCGCCTGGATGGTCTCGCTGATCGTCGTCCGCGAGATCCTCGTCTCGGGCCTGCGGCTCGCGGCGCTCGAGCGCGGCGTCGTCATGAGCGCCCGCGACCTGGGGAAGCTCAAGACCTGGGCGCAGGCGATCGCCGCCGGGCTCGGCGGACTGGCCGCCGGCGGCGCGATCAACGAGGACATCGCCTGGGTCGCGCTGCTCGTCGCCTTGATCCTGACCTGGGTGTCCGGGCTGGACTACGCCCGCATCGCCCCGAGCGTGCTTCGTGGCCGCCAACCTGCGTAGCTTCGCCCGCGACGATGCGGAGCAGGTCGTCGCCCTGAGCCGCGTGACGCTTTCCCGGCCCGAGTTCCAGGTCGGAAATCCCATCTGGACGACCATCGACGAGCTCACCAGCGAGATCGCCGACTGGGATCCGCCGGCCTCCGACACGCTCTTCACGGTCACCGACGAGGGCGGCAAGGTGATGGCGTTCGGCGGCATCGAGCGGCCGGCCGACTTCCCGCACGCCGAGCTGTTCGGGCCGCTCGTCGCATCCGAGGCGCGCGGGCACCGGCTCGGCACGCGACTCCTCGAGGCGTCGATCGAGCGCGCCCGCGAGAGCAAGGCCGACGCGATCTACGGCTCGGTGGGGACGCGCAACGCCGCAGGCCGCATCCTCCTCGAGCGCCAGGGCTTCCAGGTTCGCGGCCGGCCGCAGGCGACGTTCAAGCTCCAGCCGGCCGCGCACCGGCCCGCAGAGGAAGAGCCGAAGGGCGTCGACGTGCGGCTCGCGACCGAGGACGACCTGCCGACGATGCTCGATCTCTACCACGAGTGCTTCCCGGCGGGCAGCTTCCCCGACGCGGTCTGGCGTACGAACGTGGAGACCGGGACGGTCTACGCCGCCGAGGACGAGGGCCGCGTCGTCGCCGTCCTGAACATCGACCCGAGCGACCGCTGGATCTACCACGTCGGCGTCGCGACGAGCGAGCGCAACCGCGGCGTCGGCTCCTACCTCCTCAGCCGTTCGCTGGCCGACTACTGGACGCAGCACCCCGGCCAGGCGCTCGGCCTGGACGTGGACGCCGACAACGTTCCCGCGATCAAGCTCTACCGCCGCCAGGGCTTCGCGCCGTGGCTCGTGCTTCAGACGTTCAAGCTCGAGCTGTAGCTCCTAGAAGTCGGGCTCGACGTTCTCGCGGACGCCTTCGCGCCACCACTCGCCACGCGCGTCCTCCTCCGGCTTCGCCACGACCTTGCGCAGCGCCTCGAGCTCCTCGGGCGTCGGCTCGGGGACGATCTCGAACGCGTCGCGGGATTCGTCGGCGGTCATGGCCTGATTAAAGCCGTTTCGGGGCACCGACGATACGAACGGAGATGCGTCGCCTCGTCATCGTCCTCGCCGTGCTCGCGATCTGCGTGGTCGCGCCGTCGGCCTCCGCCGCCTCCTGGGCGAAGCCGTACATCCGCGAGGCCGTGCACAGCGGGCTCATGGGCCCGAGCGTCGCCGAGTTCCGTCCGAACGACCCGCTGACGCGCCGCGACCTCGGCCTGATCGTCGCCGGGATCACGCAGCGCGAGCGCGTGGTCTCGAAGCCCGACAAACACGTGACCATGACCGAGCTGAACCGCGCGCTCGTGAACGCCGTCGGCCTCGCGCCCGCCTCGGCCGCCTTTCGCGCCGAACTTGGCCGCGCGGGCCTCGACCCGACCGCCCGCGCCGGCTGGGAGACCGTGGCCCGCCTCCTGGCGCTGCGCTTCAACCACCCTTCGACCCGGGACAACCTCGAGCTGCGCCCCAAAGACACTGCGACGCGCGCCGAGGCCGCCTTCTCCGTGTGGCGGCTGCTCAACATCTCCGAGTGGGATCTCGACCGCGTGAACGACCTCACCGCCGCGTTCCACCTGCCCAAGTACACCGAGTGGCAGAAGCGCGTCCTCACGCGCGCCGTCAAGTTCGTCGGCTACCCGTACGTGTGGGGCGGCATGTCCGAGGAGCAGCAGACGCTCTTCGGCGTCACGTCGCGCGGCGGCTTCGACTGCTCCGGCTTCGTCTGGCGCGTCTACAAGCTCGAGGCCTGGGGCGGCGCGCCGTCGCTCGGCACGACCATCCACGGCCGGACGACCTACCAGATGGCCGGCGAGATGAAGAAGAAGCGGCGGATCCCGCTGGCGAAGCTTCGCCCGGCGGACGTGATCTTCTACGGGCGCGGCCCGAAATCGACGCCGAACGAGATCAACCACACCGGCCTGTCGCTTGGCGCCGGCTGGTTCGTCCACTCGTCCGGCCAGGGGACGACGATCGCGCCCCTCACCGGCTGGTATCAGAGCGGCTTCGCGTGGGCACGCAGGCCCCTCCGCGAAGCCGGCCTGGGGTAACCCCGGGAGGGCTTGGCGCAAGAGGCTTCGTCGTCGAGGTGCGCTGGGCGGCGCGAGGCAAGGACGCAGGGCGCGTTCGTATCGGGAATACGGGCGCAACCGAGGACGCCGCATCGGGCCGTCCAGTGCGGCCCGGCGGCACATGCCTCTTCCGCCAAGCCCTCCTTGCGAATCCCCCAAACGAGTGATGCCTTGGGCCTATAGCGGCCCGGATACTGGCATCTCCAGCGGTACGAGGGAGGATTTACATGTTGCACTGGAAGAGCAGGCTTCTTTTCGGCCTGATTGCGGCGCTCTCAGTTCTCAGCGCAATCGGAGCCGGATGGACGTGGCGGCTGTAACAGAGCCGGATTCGGGGATGGATCGCGGTCCGGGCGCGGACGCGGCCGAAAGGCTGCGCTCGGCCCGCCCCTCCACCGAATCGACCAACCCGTCCGCGCGCGTTCTCTGGGTTCTCGTGCCCGTGACCGCCGCCGGGTTCGTCGTCCTCGTCGCGGCCGCCGCGACGCTTACGACCCTGGGCCTCTCCGCCAACGACTGGGCCGGCATCGGCCTGCTCGTCGTCGGCGCGATGCTCGCAGAGCTGTTCCCCGTCCCGATCGACCTCGAAGGAGTCGCCGCCGGCGGCGTCTCGCTCGCCGCGGTCTTCATCGTGGGAGCCGCGGTCATCTACGGCTGGGCGCCGGCGGTTCTGGTCGCGTTCGTCGCCCTGGCCGTTATCCAGCTCGTGCAGCGGCGCGGGCTCGACAAGCTTCTCTACAACGGCGCCGTCTACGTCATCGGCGCGGCCTCCGCGGGCGCGGCCGCGGCGGGCGTCGCCTCGCTCACCGGCCTCGAGTCGAGCGACAGCGTTCCGGCGCTCGTGCTCACCGTCTGCGCCGGCGCGACCGCGTTCTACGTCACGAACGTCGCCCTGATCGGCATCGTCGTCGCCCGCGCGGCCCAGGAGTCCGTGGTCGCGCTCGTCATGCGCTCTCTGCGCCGGACGGCGATCCCGTTCGCGATCATGGCCTCGATCACGTTGATCCTGACCGAGCTGTGGCCGCACTCCCCGCTCCTCTCGGTCGCGCTCGTCGGCCCGCTCGTGGCCGTGGCGCTCTACCAGCGCTCGGTGCACGACGCGCTCAGCGCGATGCGCCTGGCCCTGACCGACCCGCTGACGGGGCTCGGCAACCACCGGCATTTCCACGAGCGGCTCCAGACCGATCTCGACCGGGCGACCGAGCGCGGCACACGCCTCGCGCTCTGCCTCGTCGACATCGACGACTTCAAACGCGTGAACGACCGGCACGGGCATCCCGTCGGAGACGAGGTGCTGGCACAGGTCGCAACGCGACTGCGGCAAGGCGGCGAGGCCTTCAGGCTGGGCGGCGACGAGTTCGCGCTGCTCCTACCGGGACGGACCGAGACCGAGGCGCTCGCGATTGCGAGATCCGTGATCGACCGGGTCGCCGCCCTCAAACTCGAGCACGGGGAGCGCCTGACCGTTTCTGCGGGCGTCGCCGTGTTCCCGGACCACGGGGTCGACCGCAGCGAGCTCGTCCGCGTGGCCGACAACGCGCTCTACGCCTCGAAGAACCAGGGCAAGGGCAGCGCGACCGTCTACCGGCCCGGCGCGCCCGAGATCGGCGACCTGCACCTGCTCGCGACCGGCAACGACCGGCATGCGCGCTTCCTCGCGGCGGCCGGACTGGCCCGCGCAGTCGACGCGCGCGACGCCTACACCGGCGAGCACTCCGCCGAGGTCGGCGAGCTGGCGGCGCGCATCGGCGCCCGCATCGGCCTGAACGCGAACGACGTGGAACTGCTCCGCCTCGCCGGGAGCCTGCACGACGTCGGCAAGCTCGCGATCCCCGAGGAGATCCTTCGCAAGCCGGGCCCGCTGAGCGCACCCGAGCGGCTCGTGCTCGAGCGTCACCCCCAGATCGGCTTCCGGATGCTCGACTCGCTCGGCATCGAGCCGGTCGCGACCTGGGTGCTGCACCACCACGAGCGCTGGGACGGCGCCGGCTACCCGAACCGGCTTTCCGGCAAGACGATCCCGCTCGGCGCGCGGATCCTCTTCGTCGCCGACGCCTACGACGCCATGACCACGGAGCGTGTGTATCGCGGCCGGCTTTCGCACGAGCACGCGGTTCGCGAGCTCGAGCGCTGCGCCGGGACACAGTTCGACCCCGAGGTCGTCGAGGCGTTCAAGGCCGAGGTCGCCGAGCTGGGCACGCCCGAGCGCGAGGACGCGCCGCGGCCGCTGTCCGTCGTCGCCTCGGGCTGACGTGAGCTACTCCACCGGCTCGTTGCTCCAACTCGGCGACGGGCCGTTCCGCAAGGTCCGCCAGGCCCTCGGGGTGCGAGCGTTCGGCGTCAACGGACTGGTTCTGGAACCGGGCCAGGAGTGGTTCGAGCACTATCACGAGCAGCAGGACGAGCTCTATTTCGTCCACTCCGGCGTGGCCGGGTTCGCAATCGAGGGGAACGAGTTCGAGCTGGGCCCGGGCGGCCTCGTGCACGTCGAGTCGACCACGCCGCGGCGCGTGTGGAACGCCGGGGACGAAGATCTGGTGCTCCTGATCGTCGGCGCCGCCGGCGGATACGTCGGGCGCGACGGGCAGATGGTCGATCCCGCAGACGTCGAGCGGCGCAAGGCGGTCGCGGCGGGCGATCTCAGCGTGATCACGCGTCGCGAGTCGTAACCCGCCGGGGAGAGATCGGCACAAAGCCGGCGCAGCTCCGGCACTGACACGCGCGGATTTCGTCGGTACCGTCGAAGGCGGGTAAGCGGGCGGTGCACCCCCCACCCGGGCGGGGTGGTCGCGCGCGCGTCTCACGTTTGCGCTGGTCCCGGCCGGCCAGAAGCGCGCGTGAGGCGGCGGGCCGCTAGAGCGGGATGTTCCCGTGCTTGCGCGGCGGGCGCGGCTCGCGCTTCGTCAGCGCGGTCGCGAGCGCGTCGCAGAGCACGGCGCGCGTGCGCCGCGGCTCGATCACGTCGTCCACGTAGCCGCGCTCGGCCGCCGTGTACGGGTTGGCGAACTGCGCCTTGTAGTCGGCGATCAGCTCGGCGCGCCGGGCCTCGGGGTCGTCCGCCTCCTCGAGCTCCTTGCGGAAGACGATGTTGACCGCGCCCTCGGGCCCCATCACCGCCACCTCGGCGGTCGGCCAGGCGAAGTTGAAGTCGGCGCGGATGTGCTTGGAGCTCATCACGTCGTAGGCGCCGCCGTAGGCCTTGCGCGTGATCACCGCGATCTTCGGCACCGTCGCCTCCGAGTACGCGTAGAGCAGCTTGGCGCCGTGGCGGATGATCCCGCCCCACTCCTGCTCCGTCCCCGGGAGGAAGCCGGGCACGTCCACGAAGGTGACCAGCGGCAGGTTGAACGCGTCGCAGGTGCGCACGAAGCGCGCGGCCTTCACGGACGAGTCGATGTCGAGCGTCCCGGCCAGCGCCTTCGGGTTGTTCCCGACGATCCCGACGGGGTGCCCGCCGAGCCGCGCGAAGCCGCACACGATGTTCTCCGCCCACAGCGGCTGCACCTCGAGGAACTCGCCGTCGTCGACGACGCGGTGCGACCACGTCGCGCATGTCGTACGGCTTGGTCGGCTCTCCGGGACGATCGTGTCGAGCTCGGGGTCCTCGCGGTCGAGCGGGTCGGTCGGCGCGAAGAACGGCGGCGGGTCGACGTTGTTCTGGGGCAGGAACGAGAGCAGGTAGCGCGCGTCCTCGAGGCACTCCTCCTCGCTCGCCGCCGCGAAGTGCGCGACGCCCGACTTGGACGCATGCGTGAGCGCCCCGCCGAGCTCCTCGAACGTGACCTCCTCGCCGGTGACCGTCTTCACCACCTCGGGCCCGGTGATGAACATGTACGAGGTCTCCTTGACCATGAGGACGAAGTCGGTCATGGCCGGCGAGTAGACGGCGCCGCCCGCGCACGGGCCCATGACGAGCGTGATCTGCGGGATCACGCCCGACGCCTGGACGTTGCGCCAGAAGATCTCCGCGTAGCCGCCGAGCGAGACGACGCCCTCCTGGATGCGCGCGCCGCCCGAGTCGTTGATCCCGATCAGCGGGCAGCCGTACTTCACGGCCAGGTCCATGACCTTGCAGATCTTCTCGGCGAACGCCTCCGAGAGCGTGCCGCCGAAGACGGTGAAGTCCTGGGAGAAGACGAAGACCTTGCGGCCGAAGATCGTCCCGTAGCCGGTGACGACCGCGTCGCCCCACGGCCGCTTGTCCATCATCCCGAAGTGGGGTTGCGGTGGCGCACGTAGCGGTCGAGCTCGACGAACGAGCCGGGGTCGAGGAGCTTCTCGAGCCGCTCGCGCGCGAGCAGCTTGCCGCGCTCGCGCTGGCGCTGAACGGCCTTCTCGTCGCCGGCGTGGAGCGCCTCGTCGCGCAGCCGCTCGAACTTCGCGAAGGCGTCCTCTTCCTTGGCCATGGCGGGAGACTATTGCTACGGCGCGACGTGCGAGTCGTACGTGCCGAACTCGGCGCGGAGCACGCCGCAGATCTCCCCGATCGTGCAGCGCGCGGCCAGGGCGTCGCGCATCGGATGGAGCAGGTTGCCGTCGCCGAGCGCCGTCTCGCGCACCCGTTCGAGCGCCGCCGCAGCCGCCGGCCGCGTCGCGCTCGGCCCGAACCCGCAGCCGTGCGCTCGACCTGGCGCCGCTCGGCCTCCGGGTCGAGGCGGTGCAGCTCGATCTCCTCCTCGTCGTCCTCGATGTAAGCGTTCACGCCGACGATCGTCCGCTCGCCCGACTCGATCGACTGGTTGTAGGCGTACGCCGCGTCCTCGATCTCGTGCTGGATGAACCCGGCCTCGATCGCCGCGACCGCGCCGCCCAGGTCGTCGATCCGCTGGATCAGCTCGCGGGCGGCGCCTCGAGCTCGTCCGTCATCGCCTCGATGAAGTAGGCGCCGCCGAGCGGATCGGCCGTGTCCGTGCCGCCCGCCTCGGCCGCGAGGATCTGCTGCGTGCGCAGCGCGATGCGGGCCGAGCGCTCCGACGGCAGCGCGAGCGCCTCGTCGAAGCCGTTCGTGTGGATCGACTGCGCCCCGCCCGCGACGGCGGACATGGCCTGGATGGCCACGCGCACGATGTTGTTCTCCGGCTGCTGCGCCGTCAGCGTCGAGCCGCCGGTCTGCGCGTGGAAGCGCAGCGCCTGCGCCTTCGGGTTCGTCGCGCCGAAGCGGTCGCGCATGATCGACGCCCAAAGCCGCCGCGCCGCGCGGAACTTCGCGACCTCCTGGAAGAAGTGGTTGTGCGCGTTGAAGAAGAAGGAGAGCCGCTCGCCGAACGTGTCCGGCGAGAGCCCCGCGGCCACCGCGGCCTCGCAGTAGGCGATCCCGTTCGCGAGCGTGAACGCCAGCTCCTGCACGGCCGTCGACCCCGCCTCGCGGATGTGGTACCCGGAGATCGAGATCGTGTTGAAGCGCGGCAGCCGCTCGTCGCAGTAGGCGAAGAGGTCGGTCGTGATCCGCATCGAGGGCCGCGGCGGGAAGATGTAGTTGCCGCGCGCCGCGTACTCCTTGAGCACGTCGTTCTGGACGGTGCCGCGCAGCTTGTCCCCGGCACGTTCCCTGCTGCTCGGCCACCAGCTCGTAGAGCAGCAGGAGCAGCGAGGCGGGCGCGTTGATCGTCATCGAGGTCGAGACCTCGGCGAGCGGGATCTGGTCGAACAGGATCTCCATGTCGGCGAGCGAGTCGATCGCGACGCCCGTGCGGCCGACCTCGCCGAGCGCGCGCGGGTCGTCCGAGTCGTAGCCGAGCTGCGTCGGCAGGTCGAAGGCGACCGAGAGCCCCGTCTGACCGCGGCCGAGCAGGTAGCGGAAGCGCTCGTTCGTCTCCTCCGCCGAGGCGAAGCCCGCGTACTGGCGGATCGTCCACGGCCGGCCGCGGTACATCGTCGGGTACGGCCCGCGCGTGAAGGGGAACTCGCCCGGCGCCTCGAGCGGCGTGCCCGCGTCGTCGGCGGTGTAGACCGGCTTGATCTCGATTCCCGAGTCGGTCTCGCGCCGATTCTCCTCCGTGCCCATGGCGGGACTAGGCTACTCGGCGTGCAGGTGACGGTGAAGCTCTTCGCGGGCCTGCGCGAGCGGGCCGGCTACTCCGAGTGCGCGCTCGACGCGGCCACCGTGGGCGACGTCTGGGCGGCGCTCGCCCTCGGCGACGAGCCGGAGGGGCTTCTCTACGCAGTCAACCGCGCCTACGCGCCGCGCGACCAGGCGCTCGTCGACGGGGACGAGGTCGCGCTCATCCCACCGGTTTCCGGCGGCGACTTTCGCGTCGGCGAGGCGCCGCTCTCGCTCGACGCGGCGGTCGCCGAGGTCGCGTCCCACGAGGCGGGCGCGATCGCGACGTTCACCGGAACCGTGCGGCGCCACTCCCGCGGCCGCGAGGTCGAGAGCCTCGAGTACGAGGCGTACGCCGAGATGGCCGAGGACGTCCTCGCGGAGATCGCCGCCGAGCTGCGCGGACGCTACGACCTCACCGACATCGCCATCCACCATCGCGTCGGTCGGCTGGAGCTGGGCGAGGCGAGCGTCGTCGTGGCCGTCTCGGCGCCTCACCGCGCAGACGCGCTCGCAGCCTGCCGCGACGCGATCGACGCACTCAAGGACCGCGTCCCCGTCTGGAAGAAGGAGATCTACGACGGCGGCGAGGAGTGGATCGGCCGCGGCTCCTAGAGCGTAGTTCGTAACGACAAGCACAACGTGCTTCAATCGGCTTGTTTGGGAGCAACGGAAGGAGCGAACCCATGCAAGGCCTTCTCCACCCGAAGCGAATCGGCATCCCGCTTGCGGCCCTGACCGCGATTGCGCTGGTGATCGCGGGCGCCGCCTACGCGCTGACGTCCAAGTCGTTCACGTACAGCAAGGCGAAGACCGGCTACGTCATCGTCAGCCACATGGCCTTCACACCTGGGAATGACACGAGGATCTACACCACCGAGCCGGATACCGGCCTCACCACGACCGGGGGCTGCTTCAACGCCGGCGTGACGCTCCCGGCGGGCGCGAAGGTGAAGTCGGTTCAGTTCTTCTACAAGAGCGTCACGGGCGCCGTGCTCGGACGCCTCTGGCGAACGTTGCTGAGCAACGGAAGCGCGTCGAGCATCGCGACCGTCCAGCCCACCGACACGTCCGGCGGATACCGCTCGTCCATCGGCGCGGTTGCCGCCGCGAAGCAGGCCGTGAGCTCCGCGTACAGCTACGGCATCCTCGCCTGCGAGGGCCCGGGCGACACGTTCTACGGCGCGAAGGTGAAGTACACGTACACGTCGGCCGGCTCATAGGAGCGCCTCGACAACGGGCTCGGCGCGTTTGCGCGGTAGCCCCTTTTCTCGAAGGCGCGAATGTGGGACACTAGTCGGGCTCAGCTCAGCGAACCATCGTGGAGCGCACGAGAACGACCGACAGCACGGGAGGTTTCTTGATGGAGAGAGGCTCGAAGCGGAAGCGTCTGCGCGCGCCGTCGCCCGCGATGGTAGTCGCCTGCATTGCCCTGGCCGTCACCCTGAGTGGCGTCGGCTATGCGGCAACGGCATTGCCCAAGAACAGCGTTGGCTCGGGTCAGCTCAAGGCGAACGCCGTGGGCACCGCGAAGGTTGCGGATAACGCACTCACCGGCGCCGACATCAACGAGTCGACGCTTGCCGGCGCATCGATCACCGGCGTGAACGCCGCGCTCCTCGGCGGCCATTCCGCCAGCGATTTCAAGATGGCCGGCGGCTCTGACGCGTACGTCGTTTCAGGCGGTTCCTGGAATGACCGCGACGGTCTGATGCTCAACGCCGTGCAGGCCACGTTCACCGGCGCCTTCGGTACGAAGACGCAGTGGTGCACCACCCCCGGCTCAGGAACGCCCGCCGCCTACGCGGATATCCACCTTCCGCAGGGCGCGCAGGTGATGAAGATGACCGTGGACTACCGCGACGACGCCGGTACGACGAACTCGAACGGCACCGTCGTCCTGACCCGCGATCCGCTCTTCAGCAGCGATGGCTCGGGCACGGCGGGCACGCTCGCCACGGCCACGCTCGGAAACATCGGCCTGGGCGATGCAGCGATCGCGCTCGACGACACGATCGGCGATCTCAACCCGAGCCTCGGCGCCATCGACAACTCGAGGTTCGCGTACACGCTGACCGCCAACCCGGGTGCGAATACCGGCGTCGGGTTCTGCGCCGTCACGATCATCTACAACCTGCCGTAACGAAGGCAGTTCGGACGAATCCTGCGAAGGGCGCCGCAAGGCGCCCTTCGTCGTTTTCGGGGCTACCATGCGACAGTGAACGACCGAGAGCTTTTGGAGCGTCAGGACGGTGACCGCAGGGCGGTCGCCCGCATCGCGGACGAGTTCCTCGAGGGGTTCGAGGCCGTCGCGCAGATCCCCGACCCGACCGTGTCCATGTTCGGCTCGGCACGCGTGCGGGAGGGGCATCCCGCGTACGACGCGGCCCGCGAGACGGGGCGGCGCTTCGCGGAGGCCGGCTGGTCGGTCGTCACCGGCGGCGGACCCGGCGCGATGGAGGCCGCGAATCGCGGCGCCAGGGAAGGCGGCGGCTTCTCGGTCGGGTTCAACATCGAGCTGCCGCACGAGCAGTTCACGAACCACTACCTCGACATCGAGGTCACCTTCCACCACTTCTACGCGCGCAAGGTGATGTTCGTGAAGTCGGCCGAGGCGTTCGTGATCTTCCCGGGCGGCTTCGGGACCCTGGACGAGCTGTTCGAGGCTCTCACGCTCATCCAGACAGAGAAGATCCTCGACTTCCCGGTCGTCCTCTTCGGCACCGACTACTGGGCGCCGCTGCTCGCCTGGATCCGCGACACGCTGCTCGTCGACGGGATGGTCAGCCAGGAGGACATCGACCAGCTGAACGTCACGGACGACCCGGACGAGGTCGTCCGCATCGTGGTCGAGCGGCACGAGCACCGGCTCGCGGCGTCTTAGCGCAGCGCGAGCACGACGTCCGCCTGCTCCACGACGAGCGGATCGTGCGTGGCGCAGATGACCGCGGCACGCGATTCCCGCGCAAGGCGGGCGAAGAGCGCGCCCACGGCGAGCGCGTTCGCCTCGTCGAGCCGCGCAGTCGGTTCGTCGGCGAGGAGCAGGCTCGGGCCCGAGGCCAACGCGCGGGCGATCGCCACCCGTTGGCGCTCGCCGGCGGAAAGGCGCGCGACGCGCTGCTCGCTCCGCTCACCCAGGCCGACCGCGGCCAGCGCGTCGAGGGCGCTCTCGCTCGCCTCCGCCTCGGAGATCCCACGCAGCGCGAGCGCCAGCTCAACGTTCTCGCGCGCCGAGAGGAACGGGGTCAGGCCCGGGTCCTGGCCGATTACTGCGACGTGGTCGCGCCGCAGGGCCGCGCGCGCCTCGCGGTCGAGCCCGCCGAGCGCGTTTCCGAGAACGGTCACCTCGCCGCCGGTCGGGTCGGCCAGGCCCGCGAGGAGATGGAGCAGCGTCGTCTTTCCGGAGCCCGACGGGCCCGTGACCGCGACGAGGCGGCCGGCGGCGAAGGCCGCGTCGAGCCCGTCGAGGACGACCGACTCGCGCTCGCCGCTCCCGTAGGTCTTGCGCAGCCCGCGCACCTCGGCCACGACGCGGTTGTCGCCCTGCGCCGCGGCGACGGCGGCCGGCTCGGCCTCGCCGGCTGCACGGGCCTCGCCGGTGGGGCTGAGCACGATCCCCGACTCGCCTAGCGAAGCGCGGGCCCGGTCGCCGAGTCCGGCGCGGAGGACCAGCTCCTCCGGGAGCCGCACCCAGCCGCCCTTGCCGACCACCAGCGCCTCGTCGCCGCCGCCGTTTCCGCGGGACTCCTCGCTGACACGCCCGTCGCGGACGCGGACGACCCGGTCGGCGATCGCGGTCGTCTCGACGTCGTGGGTAACGACCACGGTGGTGCAGCCGTGTTCCCGTGCCAGCTCGCCGATCAGCCCGGTGACGAGCCCCGCGTTGGCGGCGTCGAGCTCTCCGGTCGGCTCGTCCGCGAGGAGCAGCTTGGGGCGATGCGCGAGCGCGGCGCAGACCGCGACCCGCTGCTGCTCGCCCCCCGAGAGCGCGCGCGGGTAGGCGTCGCGCTTGTCCGCGAGGCCGACGCGTTCGAGCAGCTCGTCGGCGCGGAGGTCGCGCTCGGCCCGCGTCGCCCCGGCCAATCCGAGCTGCACGCCGATCAGCTCCCGCGCGGTCAGGTCGGGATCGAGCGAGCGGGAGTAGTGCTGCTCCACGTAGCCGAGCGTGTTGGCGCGGTAGTCCGCGAGCCGGCGCCCGCCGAGCCGGGTGAGGTCGGCCCCGAAGGCCCGCGCCGTTCCGGCCGAGGGCCGCTCGAGCCCGGCGAGGATCCGCAGGAGCGTCGACTTGCCCGAGCCGCTCGGCCCGAGGACGACCAGCACCTCGCGCTCCTCGACCGAGAGCGTCAGCCCCTGGAGCGCGGCCGCGTCGCCCTCGGGCGTGGAGAAGACGCAGAAGAGATCCTTGGCCTCGATCGCGCTCATACGGCCCTCCTCGTGGACGTGACGATGAGCGCGCCGGCGGCGAACGCGTAGGCCAGGCAGGCGACGCCGACGAGGAGCCAGTTCACGGAGAGCGAGAGCGGCGGCTCGGGCGCCGCAGCGCCGGCAGTCAGGGTCACGAGATCGACCGCGAGGATCGACAGGAGCGCCGCCGCCGCGAGCCCGCCGAGCAGGCCGAGTCCCGCGACGAGGCCGGCCCTGAGCCGCAGATGGCGGCGCAGCGTCTTCGGGCCGGCGCCCTGGGCCTCGAGGTCGAACAGCTCGCGTCCCTCGTCGCGCGCGTCGCCCGCGAGGAGGAGCGCGAGCCCGAAGAGCGCAAGCAGCGCGGCGGCGAGCGCGGCGCCGGTCAGGGTCGCGAGGGAGCCGCGGGCGAGCGGGTCGCTTTCGAGCCGGTGCTGCACCTCGGCGCGCGAGCTGACGTCGAGCACGTCGAACGGCGGCTCCGCAAGCGCCTCGCCGACCGACGCAGGCCCGTCGAGCCAGAGCTCGTCCGGAACCGTCGTCCCCGGGCTCGCCGAGTTCAGCGCCACGAAGAGCTCCCGCTCGTCGGCCAGGATCACGTCGCCCGACACGGTCGGGAAGCGGTCGACGACGCCGGTGACCCGAACCGAGATCTGGCCGGACGGCACGCGCACGGCGAGCACGTCGCCCTCGCCCGCGCGTGCGGCGAGTCCGGGCGTCACGACCACCGGCACCGGTTCGCCGTCCGTGGGCTGGCGCGGCTGGAAGCGCGGGTTCGCGGCCTCGTTCGACAGGAGGAACGTGACCTTGTTGCCGTTCGCTTCGACGCCGTCGAGCCCGACCCAGTCGTCGTAGCCGGTGAGGATCGGCTCCCCGCCGGCGGCCAGGTCGCCGAACGTCAGCGTCCCGTCCGCGCGCTCGAAGTCCCCGTGTCCGGTCACGGCATCGGGCCGCGCCAGCGTCAGCGCGACCACGCGTCCGCCGCGGGCCGGCTCGGGAATCGCGCCCGTGAGCTCGGTCTCGGTCGCGCCGTTCGTCTGGCCGAGCGGAATCCGCACGAACCCGCCGCCGGGCGTGAGGACGATCGCCGTGATCGTCACGTCGCCGCCGTCGGTGGAGACCGGCAGCTCGAGCCGCGCGGCGTCCTCGGGCAGATCCGGGCCTGCGAGCTCGACGTCGGCGCTCTCGAGATCGGCGCCCGAGACCGCGGCGGCGGTGTCGGCCGGCACGCCGAGCAGCGTCGACTGGCCGGCGCCGGCCACGGTTCCCGTCTGGCGGATGACCGGGACGACCGCGTCCGCGCCGAGCGCCTCGTACTCGCCGAGCGGCGCGGCCTCGAGCGGCGCGACGAGCCCGGCCTGCGTGAAGTCCTCCTGCACCCGGAAGTCGAGCGGCACCGCGTAGGCCGCCTGCGCCTCGAGCCCGTCGTCGAGTGTCGAGCGGTAGACGGCGGAGAAGAGTCCCAGCCCGAGGCTCGCGACGAGGAAGGTCACGGCCACCGCGGCGCGGCCGGGATTGCGCGCCAGCGAGAGCGAGGCGAGGCGGATCGCCGGCGACGAGCGGCGCGACATTCGCTCCAGCAGGCGCAGGCCGGGCCCGATGCAGGCGGGCGAACGCGACGGCGCAGATGAAGGTCACGAGGCCCGGAAGCAGGAGGAGCAGCGTGCCCGTGCCTGCGTCCGAATCCGCGTTCACGTCACCGCGGGCGAGCGCGAGCAGCACGGCGCCGAGCGCCCCGAGCGCGGCCACGTCGAGCGCGGTGATCCGCAGCCCGCCGAGCGGAGCGCCGGGCGCGCGCAGCGCGAGGAGCAGCACGACGACCGCGGCGACGACGAGCAGCGCCGCGGCCGCGAGCCCGCCGGCCGCGAGCACGGAATGGCGCAGGATCTCCCCGACGGGCGCACCGGCCCGGTCGGCGAGCACCGCGACGGCGAGGATCCCGAGTCCCCAGCCGACGACGACGCCCTGCGAGCGCTGCCGCTCCCGTTTCGGCTCCGGACAGAACGCCGAGCTGGTACCGCCGCGCGCCGAACCACGTCAGCCGCTGCCAGACGCCCTCGACGTCGCGGCGCATCCCGGCGGCGGCCAGGATCGCGAACGCGAGGAGCAGCGCGGCGGCCTGTCCACCCACGAGGAGCAGGCGCCGACCCGCGACCTGCCCGGTTTCCCGCGCGGCGGCGAGCTCGTCCACCGGCGCGGCGAGATCCAGGAAGAGCGACTCCGAGCGCAGCGTCGAGCGGGCCCGCGCCGCGGCGGCGGCGAATCCGTCGATCTCCCACGGATGCACGCCGTCGGCGGCGAGCGGCGTCGTCCAGGCGTAGGTGCGGTAGAAGCCCTCGAGCCCTGGGAGCGTGGCGAACTCGTCGAAGCCCTCGGCCACGAGGAACGGCGGCTCGGCGACGCCGAACGAATCGCCGAGGCGCGTCGCGTTCTCGCCGGGGAGGCGCCCGAACGGCAGCGGCGAGACGAGCGTCCCCTCGCCGACCTTCACGAAGCGCAGGCCCTCGACGCTCGGCACGCGGCCGGCGCCGCCGAGCTGGACGACCTCGCAGCGTCTCCGGGCGTGCACGTCTCCGGCAGCCGCCCCGACGTGAGCCGCACGAAGCGCCCGAGGTCGTCGGCGGCCGCGAGGTTCGTGAGCTGCCCGCCGATGCGCAGGAGCTTCAGCTGCACGGCGCGCACCGGAGCGCCGGGAGCGAGGCCGGCGAGCGTGCGGTCGACGAGCGGCTCGAGATCGCTCGCGCGTGACGCCGTTTCGCGTGACCCCGAGATCGGAGTAGACCACCGAGACCGAGCGCTCGTTCGGCGGCACGCGCTGGAGCGCGCGGGCGAGCGCCTCGTCCTGCGCCACCAGGCTTCCGCCGACGACCGCGGCCAGCGCGGCGGCGGCGGCGGCGATCCCCAGCGCGAGCAGTCCCGCGCGGCCGGCGCCGTGGACGAGCCGGTTCCAGGCGAGCCGCAGCGGATAGCCGATTCGTCCGCGTCGTGTTCACGAATACACGCTGACAGAAGCTGAGAGTCACGACCACTGAGGCTTCTTCAGGTTGTGCTAAGTTCTGCTTATGCTCGATGTTCGGCGCATGCGCGTGCTGAGCGAGGTCGCGGAGCGCGGCTCGATCGCCGCGGCCGCCCTGGAGCTCGGCTACACGCCCTCCGCGGTCTCCCAGCAGATCGCCACGCTCGAGCGCGAGGCCGGCGTGGCGCTCGTGGAACGCGGCCCCCGCTCGATCCGCCTCACCGACGCCGGGCGCGCGCTCGTCGCCCACACCGACGGCATCGTCGCGAGCCTCGCCGCCGCGGAAGCGGAGATCCAGGCGATCGCGGGCGTCCGCGGCGGGATGCTGCGCCTGGCCTCGTTCCCCACCGCCTACGCGACGCTCATGCCGGCCGCGATCGGCGAGTTCCGGCGGCGCCATCCCGGCGTCGAGCTCTCACTGACGGAGGCCGACCCGCTGATCAGTCTCGCGCGGGTCAAATCCGGGGAGCTCGATCTGGCGCTCGGCTTCGAGTACGACTTCGTGGACTTCCCCGAGGAGGACGGGATCGTGCGCACCGACCTGCTCGACGATCCGATCTACGTCCTCGTCCCGAGCGGCCACCGCGCGGCCAAGCGGCGCGCGATCAGCCTGGGCGAGCTCGCCGAGGAGTCGTGGATCAGCTCGACCCGCCGCTCCTCGTGCCACCAGTTCGTCACGCGGGCGTGCCGCGAGGCCGGCTTCGAGCCGCAGATCGGCTTCGAGAGCGACGACCACGGCGTCTGGCAGGGCCTCGTGGCCGCAGGGATGGGCGTGGCGCTCGCCCCCGCGCTGGCGCTCGAGTCGGTCTACGCCGGAGTCACCGCGCGACCGGTCGCGCTGCGGCCGCTCAAGCGCGGCGTGTTCGCGATCCACCGGGCCGACGGCCGCTCACCGGCAGCCGGAGCGATGCTCGACGTCCTCACGGAGACGATCGAGGCCCGCGGCGAAGTCGAGCTCGCGGCGCTGGCCTAGGAGTCAGAGTCGCCGCGGAAGCGCTTGACGCCCAGCCAGGCGGCGGGCAGCAGCGCGGCGGCGAGGTAGAGCTTGATCAGGTCGCCCAGGATGAACGGGTAGAGCCCCGCCTCGAGCGTTCCTTCGAGGTTCGTGTGGATCGTGTGCTGGAGCCAGACGAGCCCGAATGCGTAGATGATCACGCTGCCCGTCAGCATCGCGGCGATCGACGAGCCGAACTTGCGGTCCCAATGCGGGCGCTCGGCCAGCCACCCGATCACCAGCGCTGCCACGATGAAGCCGACGAGATAGCCGCCGGTCGGGCCGGAGAAGACATCCCAGCCGTGCTTGTGTTCCGCGTAGATCGGTAGGAACAGCCCGGCGAAGACGTAGAGCGACAGGCTCGCCGCACCGAGCACCGTTCCGAGCGACGCGCCGACGAGCAAGACGCCGAACGTCGATCCCGTGATTGGAACGGGCGTGAACGACAGCGGGATCGAGACCAACGCGCAGAGCGCCACGAACCCGGCGCCGCCGACCACGAGCATCACGTTCGTGAGAAGCGTCGTCCGCGGAAAGACGGCGAGTCGCAGAGTGGCGGCATTCGGCTGCACGGCGCGTGATCCTATAAGGCCCGGCCCGGCATCCAAGGGCGACAACCGATTGGAGCTCGTTCGGAACGACGCCCTGGTCGATGGTTTTCCACGTGTGCCCGGACGCGGATGCGTGGCGACCCGTTAAATGACTGAGGGCGAGCCCGCCGCAGGCTCGCCCTCGTCTCATATCGAGCCCCCGCCGCATCGGGGCCCGACTCTCTATGAGCCGCAGTGCCGTATGAACAGCAGTATTCATCAGGCCGGCCGCTTGATTCCATGGCTCGAAAGGTGGTTCACCAACTCACTTCACTTTCACCCTTAAGGGTTACGCGAAGCCGGGAGAAATCGACCATGGTGATCCTTGCCGGGGCACTGAGGGGCGTTTACCCGGCTCAAGCGGATCCGTGGGAGGCCGCAGCCTACGGACCCGCAGGGGGCGGCAATAGTCGCCCCCTATTTTTTTGGTCCAACGCGGTTCTACGGAATGTTGACCGAGGTCTCGCAGGTCGCGCCCGCGTCGATTCCGGGCCCGCCGTCGCAGTAGTCGCCGGCTCCCGCGTCGCCGTTCAGCGTGTCGGCGCCCGAGCTGCCGACCAGGATGTCGTTGTCGTTCCCGCCGTTCAGGGTCAGGTGGAAGAGGCTCGACGCCGCGAGCCCCGAGGCGCTGACGAGGTCGGCGCCGCTCGAGACGTTGACCGTCAGCGTGTCGTTGGCCGGCTCGGCGCGCAAGACGTGAGCGCCATCGCCCGTCGTGCACGACCGTGACCGACCCGGCGCTGCCCGAGAGGTTCATGACGTCGACGCCGACCGTTCCGTTCACGGTGACCGCATCCACCGCGCCGTCACCCAGTCCGTTGACCCCGAGATCGACGTTGACGAACGCGACGTCGGTCGCGGCCAGGTCGTTCACCGTC
Source organism: uncultured Actinomycetes bacterium (assembly GCA_963760815.1). Lineage (GTDB taxonomy): Bacteria > Actinomycetota > Thermoleophilia > Gaiellales > Gaiellaceae > CAVRUF01. Next base: position 287,214 of record CAVXEJ010000004.1, on the reverse strand, counting down.
GACCGTGTCGGCGCCGCCGAGCGTGTTCAGGTCGAGCATCTCGACGTCGTCGGTGTCCATGACGATGTTCCCGACGTTGCGCGTGAAGAGCAGCCGGCCGCCGTTCGCCGAGGCCGCGAAGATCTCCGCGCCGGCGGAGCCGTTGAAGTGGAGCGTGTCGCCACCGTCCTGGCCCTCGACGATGTCGCTGCCGTCGCCGGGATCCCAGACGAAGGTGTCGTTGTCCGGCCCCCAGGAATGCGGTGTCGTTGCCGCCGTTGCCGTCGACGGTGTCTGCGCCCTCGCCGCCGATGAGCGTGTCGGCGCCGTTGCCGCCGTTGAGCGTGTCGTTGCCGTCGCCGCCGTCCAGGGTCAGCTGCATCAACGACGCGAGCGCGCCGCCCGAGAGCGTGTCTCCTCCGCCGAGCCCGCGAACGGTGAGCCGGTCGTTCGCGGCCTCCGAATTCGTGACCAGTACCTGACTGGCGAGCCCGTTGACCTGGGGCGAGGCGCCCACCGTGGTCGCCTGGACGATGTCGACTCCGCCGGTGCCTTCGACCACCACCTGATCCGCGGCCGCGTCCCCGACGCCTGCCACGCCCAGATCGACGTCGACGGTGGTGAGATCGGTCGTCGAGAGCTCGCCCACGGTCACGGCGTCCGCGCCGCCCAGCGTGGTCAGCACGACCGCCTCGAGCCCGTCGAGGCTCAGGGTGACGGCGTCGACGTTCCGCGTCAGAAGCGCCTTCCCGGAGCTGGCCGCGAAGGCGAAGGTCTCGGCCGCGCTCGAGCCGGTGACGGACAGCGTGTCGTTGTCGGCCTGACCGTCGACGACGTCGCTGCCGTCGCCCGGATGCCAGACGGCCGCGTCGGTGCCGCGTCCGAGCAGGAGCGTGTCCTTCCCGTGCGCCTCCCTCCACGGTGTCCGCGCCGAGGTTGCCCTTCAGCGACGTCGTTTCCGGCGGCGCCGTTGATCGTCTCCGGGCCGGAGCCGCCCGTGAGCTTGTCGTTGCCGAAGCCGCCGTTCAGCGGGTCGCTTCCTCGTTCGTGAACGCGCCGTTCTGCTCGCTGATCGTGACCGTGTCGTTCCCGCCCCCTGCACTCACGACGATCGAGGTGAAGAGGCTTCGGGCGAACGCGAACTCGACGGAGCCGTTCGAGCCGACATCGACCTGGAGGACGCTCTTCTTGCCCTTACGGAGCTTGAGCGTGACCTTGTCGGCCTTGTTCGTGCCCGTGACTGTCAGCGTTCCGCCGGCGACCTTGGCCTTGACGGCGGCCGAGGCGGGTCCCGCGACGGCCAAAGCCACCGCGAACCGCCACTCCGATAAACGCCACCCGTCGCATGAGCAGCGGAAACTACGCTACTCCGGGGCGAATCTCCAGACCTTGGCAGCCCGCCGGTCGGCGACCCGATTGACGAGCCAGAGCGCGAACACGGCGTAGATCCAGCCGAGGAGAACGTCCACGAGGTAGTGCTCGGCCGTGTAGGAGAGCGCGAAGGCCATCGCGAGCGGATAGGCGACGAGCAGCGGACGGCCCCAGCGCGGGGTGTAGCGCCAGAGGAACATCGAGATCATGAGCGTGTACGCAGCGTGCAGCGACGGCACGGCGGCGACCGGGTTCGCGTACTGCGTCCCGTGGTCGAAGAGCGCGCGGCCGTCGATGATCGGGATGTGGCCGGAGATGACCCCGATCGAGCGGGTCACGCTGCCGATCTCCCCCAGCTGGGCTCGCCATCCAGGGCGGCGCGGCCGGGAAGAGCGCGTAGGTCGCGAACCCCATGAGCGCCAGGAGCGAGACGCAGGCGACGTAGCGGCGGAACCGGTCGCGCGCGAAGAACCAGAGCACGGCCGCGAGCACGTAGACGAGGAGGAAGTAGCTCACGTAGACGGCCCAGGCGGCGTAGTCGTACCAGCGCAGGTCGAACGTTCCGTGCCAGAGCCTGTCCTGGAGCCACACGCTCGGCACGACGCCGAAGAAGAGGAGCTTCTCCGCGTCGATCTGCGGCGTCACGTTCGTGGGGAAGAGGAGCCCGTCGGCGGCGCCGCGCAGGAGGTCGTAGATCCACAGGACGAGCGCGAGTGGCAGCCATTCGAAGAGGACGCCGCCCGCCCAGCCGCGCACGTTCGAAAGCGAAACGGCGAGCAGCCCGAGCAGGATCCACACGAGCAGCCGCTCGCGCGACACCGGCACGCCGTCGCGGTAGATCGCGACCGACAGGACGGCGAGGTAGACGACGGGGGCCGCCCAGCGAACCGCGCGGGCAGGGCCGCCGAGACGTTCGGCCGCACGACGCCGCGAGATCGAGCCGGCCTCCATCGCAGCAGGCTAGCCCGCGTGCTGCGCGACGTCCACGGCAGGCGCCCCTACGATGGGATGCATGCGCGTTCTTGTCATCGCCTTCGTCGTGTTCGCCGTCTGGGCGGCTCCCGGCCGCGGCGGCGCCGCTCGTCTGCCTCGACCCCGGACACGCGCGCCACGCGAACCTGGGCAAGGAGCCGATCGGCCCGGGCTCGAAGACGATGAAGGTGAAGGACCCGGGCGGAACCGCGGGCGAGGCCGAGGTGACGCTCCAGATCGCGAAGCGCGCCCGCCGCCAGCTCCGTGCTGCCGGCTTCCGCGTGGCCATGACCCGCACAGGTCCGGACATGAAGCTGAAGGGCGGCGGCAACGTCGCGCGCGCGAGATTCTGCAACCGCAGGCACGCGGCGCTCGTCTTCCGCATCCACGCGGACGGGTCGACGAGCTCGTCGATGCACGGCCTCTCGACGCTCTACCCGGCCAAGCGGAAGGGTTGGACCGACGACGTGCTGCCCGCGTCCCTGCGGCTGGCGCGGATCGTCCAGGACGAAGTGCTCGCGACCACCGGGGCGGCCGACCGCGGGCTCGTAAAGCGCTCCGACCTGACCGGGTTCAACTGGTCGAACGTCCCGACCTGCCTGATCGAGACCGGCTTCATGACGAACCCGGCCGAGCGGAAGAAACTGCGCTCGCCGAGCTACCAGGCCAAGATCGCCCGAGGGCTCGTGAACGCGGCTGAGGCGTTTACCTAGGCCTCGAGCTGCTGCTTGAGCCGCTCGAGATCCTCCTCGAGCTGCTTCTGCGCGTGCCCGGTGACGACGCCGCTCATGAGCCGCGCGAGGGCGCTGTGGTACTCGGTGTCGATCTTCGTCGTCAGCGTCGTCTTGCCGTCGCTCTCGGCGAGCGTCTGGGTCACGACCGACTCGAACGCGCTTCCCTCGAGCTCGAGCTTGAGCGTGTCGGGCGGGCTGTACTCGACGATCTCGGACGCGATCTCGAACCGCTGGCCGTGATCTTCGAAGACGTCCTCGAAGCGCGTCCCCTGGCCCGGCTGGCCGTCGGTGACCTGCTTGGACTCCTTGAGCGCGCCCATCCAGCGCATGCGCCGCTCGCTCGTCACGAGGTGCGGGAACACCTGCGCGGCCGGGCGGTCGATCTCGACCGAGTACTCGTTGGTCGGCACTAGGCCTCGTCCTCGCCGGCGCGCTGCATCTCGTCCATCGCCGCGCGGGCCTCGTCGTGGACCTTGCGGCGCGACTCCTCGAGGTCGACCGTGAGCTCGGGCTCCGCTTCGGGCTCGGGCGCCGGAGTGGCGGCGACGGGCTCGGCCTCGCGCGCCTCGGCGAGCTTGCGGCGCAGCTCCTCGGTCCGCTCGTCCGGCTCGGCGGGCGCGGCGGGCGTGCGGCCGCGGCGCCAGAAGATGCCGGCGGCGGCGCCGATCGCGGCGCCTGCGGTGAGTGCGAGCTTTCGTCTCATAGTCGTCACTCTTCCACGATAGAGAGGGCGGGGGCAACCTCGCAGGGCTAGCTATACTCGGCGTTCTTCCTGCTTCGTCGGGCCCCGCCAAACCCGGGCGGCGCACGAAGGGCGAAGCCACTAGACCAAGGGAAGAGCCAAGGAGGAACGGGAAACTGAACGCTTACGAGATCATGCTGCTGCTCGACGTCGAGCTGGCCGAAGAGCGCCAGAACGAGATCCTGACGCGCGCCCGCGAGCTCGTCGAAAAGGACGGGGGAACGTGGGTCGGCCAGGAATCCTGGGGCCGGCGCCGGCTTGCGTACGACATCGACAAGAAGCCCGAGGCGATCTACTACCTGCTGCACTTCGACTGCGAGCCCGCGACGCTCGACGAGCTGACGCGGATCCTCAAGATCACCGACGGCGCGATGCGGCACATGGCCGTGCGGCGGCTTCCGACCGCCACGCGGACACCGCCGCCTCCGCCGCCGGCCGAGACCGAGGCCGTGTCCCAGCCCATCGAGGACGAGGCCGACGAGCCGGTTGCCGCCGCCGAGGAGGCAGCGCCCGAGCCCGAGGCCGCGCCCGAAGTCGAGGCCGAGGCCGCCCGAGCCGGAGACTGCAGCCGAGCCGGAGCCCGCAGAGGCGAAGGAGTAAGGAGGCTCACATGGCCAACATCAACCGAGTCGTGCTCGTGGGGAACCTGACCAAGGATCCCGAGCTGCGCCACACCCCGAGCGGCACCGCCGTCTGCAAGCTCCGCCTGGCCGTGAACACGCGCCAGAAGGACGGGGCGACGGGCGAGTGGGGAGACAAGCCCAACTACTTCGACGTCACGGTCTGGGGCAACCAGGGCGAGAGCTGCGCGCAGTTCCTCGCCAAGGGCCGCCCGGTCGCCGTGGACGGACGCCTCGACTGGCGCGAGTGGGATGCGCAGGACGGCTCCAAGCGCCAGGCGGTCGAGATCATCGCCGACAGCGTCCAGTTCCTCGGCTCGCGCGCGGACGGCGAAGGCGGCGGGGGCGGCGGCGGACAGCCGCAGTACGTCCCGGCCGGCGACGTCACCGCCGACCAGTCCGATTTCGCGCCGGCCGCCGGCGACGACGACATTCCGTTCTAGGAAGGAGCACGACGCCCGATGGCCCAGAAAGCTAAGCAGCAATCTTCACGCGGCGGCAGCAGGCGCCCGGCACCCCCCGGGGGCGGGCGGCGCAAGAGCTGCTACTTCTGCAAGGACAAGGTCGAGGTGGTCGACTACAAGAACTACAACCAGCTCCGGCGCTACATCTCGGAGAAGGGGAAGATCCGCTCGCGCCGCATCACCGGCGCCTGCCGCCGCCACCAGGAGCAGGTCGCGGTCGCGGTCAAGCGCGCCCGTGAGATGGCCCTCCTCCCCTACGTCACGGGGCAGTAGTGGAAGTCATCCTCCTGAAGGACGTCGAGAAGGTCGGCCTGCGCGGCGACGTCGTGAACGTCGCGCGCGGCTACATGCGCAACTACCTCGAGCCGCGCAAGCTCGCGGAGACGGCCACGCCCGCGCTCGCTCGCCGAGCACCAAAAGCGCGAGGCGAACCGCGCCCGGCACGAGGCCCGCACGCTCGAGCAGGCCCAGGAGATCGCGGCCAAGCTCGGCGGCATCGAGCTGCGCTTCGAGCGCAGCGCCGGACCGCGCGGGCGCCTGTTCGGCTCGGTCACGCCGACCGACATCGCCGACGAGATCTGGTCGACGCAGAAGGTCCGCGTCGACCGCCGCAAGATCGACCTGGACGAGACGATCAAGCGCGTCGGCGTCCACACGGTTCCGATCCGGATCTTCGAGGACGTCTCCACCGAGGTCCGCACGGTCGTGATCCCGGAGGGCGGCGAGCTGCCGTCCGAGGACGAGATCGCCGCGTGGGAGGCCGAGGAGCGCGCCGAGGCCGAGCCCGAGGAGGGCGAGGTCGAGGGCGCCGAGGAGCTCGAGGCCCTGCTCGCCGAGGAGGAGCCGGAGCCCGTCGCCGAGGCCGCCGAGGGCGAGGAGCCCGAGGCCGAGCCGAGGCCGAGGCCGAAGCCGCCGAGGCCGAGGCCGCCGAGACCGAGGAGCCGGCCGTCGCCGAGAGCGAGCCCGAAGAGGCCGAGGCGACCGAGCCCGAGGCCGAAGAGGCCCCCGCCGAAGAGCCCCCGGCCGAGCCGGACGAGGAGCTCGAGCCCTCGTAGCAACTTGTTCACCGGCCTGTGCACAGGCCTGTGGGCGAACGCGCGAAGTTCCCGCTCTAAGCGGGGAGACTGTCCACCGCCCCTGTGTGTGGACGGGCGCTTCCATCCGGCCTGCCTGCGAACCTATGTTCCATAATGGCTGCAAACAGCCCTTTTGACCCTGTGCACGACGGGTCCCCCAGATTGCTTGACACGCCCGGTCAAGTCATGGCTAATGGAGCGCCCCGCGGCATGGCACAAGCCCTCCAAACAGCCCCCGTCCCTCCCCAGAACCTCGACGCCGAAGAGTCCGTCCTCGGCGCGATGATGCTCTCGCCGAACGCGATCGGCGCGGTCAGCGAGGTGCTGGACGCCGGCGGGCGCGACTTCTACCGCGAGAGCCACGCGAAGATCTACCGGGCCGCGCTGGGCCTGTACGCGAAGGGCGAGCCGGTCGACGCGATCACGCTCGTGGACGAGCTGGACGAGCGCGGCGACCTCGAGGGCGCCGGCGGCGCGAACCGCGTCAACGAGCTCGCGGCCCTCGTGCCCGCGAGCGCGAACGCGCGCCACTACGCGCAGATCGTCCACGAGTCGTCGATCCTGCGCGGCCTCATCAAGGCCGGCGGCGAGATCTCCCGCCTCGGCTGGGAGCGCCCCGGCGACGCGACCATGCTGGTCGACCAGGCCGAGCAGATCGTGTTCGAGCTCGGCCAGGAGCGAGCCCAGAGCGAGTTCAGCCACATCGAGGTGCTCCTCAAGGAGAGCTTCGAGCGCATCACGTCCCTCTACGAGCTGGGCGCGGACATCACCGGCGTTCCGTCGGGCTTCCGCGACTTCGACCGTCTGACGTCGGGCTTCCAGGAGGGGAACCTGATCATCCTCGCCGCCCGCCCGGGCATGGGGAAGTCGGCGCTCGCGCTCGGCATGGCCGCGAACGTCGCCGTCCGCCACCAGCTCCCGGTCGCGCTGTTCACGCTCGAGATGTCGAAGGCCGAGGTGACGCAGCGGCTCATGTGCGCCGAGGCGAAGGTCGAGCTGCATCGCCTCCGCACGGGCCGGCTCGGCGGAGACGACTGGCCCCGCCTGACCGCGGCGTGCGACCGCCTCGCGAAGGCGCCGGTCTACATCGACGACACCGGCTCGATCACGATGATGGAGATCCGGGCCAAGGCGCGGCGGCTCAAGTCGAAGCACCCCGACCTCGGGCTCATCCTCGTGGACTACCTCCAGCTGATGACGTCCGGCACGTCGGCCGAGAACCGCGTCCAGGAGGTCTCCCAGATCTCCCGCTCCCTGAAGATCCTCGCGCGCGACCTCGAGACGCCGATCGTCGCCATGTCCCAGCTCTCCCGTGCCGTCGAGCAGCGCCACGACAAGCGCCCGATCCTGTCCGACCTGCGCGAGTCGGGCTCGATCGAGCAGGACGCGGACATCGTCGCCTTCATCTACCGCGACGACTACTACAACCCGGACGACTCCCCGGACCCGGGCGTCGCCGAGGTGATCCTCGCCAAGCACCGCAACGGGCCGACCGACAAGGTGAAGCTCTCCTTCATCTCGCAGTACGCGAAGTTCGCAGATCTGGCTGCGGTCTAGGCACCGCCGACTCCGCGCGCAACTAAGCTCCAACCGATGCCCGCCACAGTGATCGTCGGCGCCCAGTGGGGCGATGAGGGCAAGGGCAAGATCGTCGACCTGCTCGCCGAGCACTCGGACGTCGTCTGCCGCTACCAGGGCGGGCCGAACGCCGGGCACACGATCGTGCGCGACGGGGAGACGTTCAAGCTCCACCACATCCCGTCCGGGATCCTCTACGCCGGGCGCACCTGCGTCGTCGGCGCCGGCTGCGTGCTCGACCCGCGGCTGCTCGTGGAGGAGATCGACGGGCTCGAGGCGCGCGGCATCACCACCGGCGACCTGCGCATCTCGGGCAACGCGCACCTGATCATGCCGTGGCACGTCGCCATCGACTCGGCCAGCGAGCGCCGCCTCGGGCGGCTCCAGATCGGCACGACGCGGCGCGGCATCGGCCCTGCCTACGCGGACAAGGCGGCGCGCATCGGCATCCGCATGCAGGACATCCTCGACCCGAAGATCCTCCGCCAGAAGTTCGAGACGACGCTCGACGAGAAGAACGTGCTGCTCGAACGCCTCCACGAGGCCGAGCCGCTGCGCCTCGAGGAGCTCGCCGACCGGATGGAGGAGTACGCGACGCGCCTGCGCCCGTACATCGCCGACACGTCGCTCCTCGTGGACACGGCACTGAAGGACGGCAAGCGCGTCCTCCTCGAAGGCGCGCAGGGCACGCTGCTCGACCTCGACCACGGCACGTATCCGTTCGTCACCTCGTCGAACCCGACCGCCGGCGCCGCCGCGACCGGGACCGGAATCGGCCCGACGCGCATCGACCGCGCGATCGGCGTGGCCAAGGCGTACCTGACCCGCGTCGGCGAAGGCCCGTTCCCCACGGAGATCGAGGGGCCCGACAACGCCAAGGTGCGCGAGCTCGGCGCCGAGTACGGCACCACCACCGGGCGCGAGCGGCGCTGCGGCTGGCTCGACCTCGTCGGCCTGCGCTTCGCGGTGCGAGTCAACGGGCTCACGTCGCTCGCCGTCACCAAGCTCGACGTCCTCTCCGCGTTCTCCGAGCTGCCCGTCTGCGTGCGCTACCGGCTTCCCGACGGCACCGAGACGGACGAGTTCCCCGCGCACCAGAGCGACTTCCACCACGCCGAGCCGGTCTACGAGACGCTGCCCGGCTGGGAGACGCCGCTCGACGACGTCGACACGCTCGACGGGCTGCCCACCGCGGCGCGCGAGTACGTCGCGTTCATCGAGGACTCCCTCGGCGTCGAGATCTGCATGGTCGGGACCGGCCCCGACCGCGAGCGCGTCCTCACCTCCCGCGAGCTCGAGAGCGTCGCCGGGACGGCGTGACCGCCCGGCTCGGCCTCGCCTCCACGCTCCTTCTCCTCGGCTGCGCCGCACCGGCCCAGGCAGCGTGGGAAGACGGCGCGCCGCTCCCCGAAGCGCGCGCGGAGGTCGTGTCGACGGTCGTGAACGGGAAGATCCTCGTGATCGGCGGCGTGCGCGGCGACGGCTCGGCCTCGAAGCGCGTCGACGCCTACGACCCGGTCGCGGACGACTGGGGCCGGCTGCCCGACCTGCCGATCGCGCTGCACCATCCTGCGGCCGCGAGCTGGAAGGGCCGCGTCTACGTCGTCGGCGGCTACCGGCACGACGGGAAGCGCGCCCGGGCGCTGCTCGTCTTCCGCGGCGGCAAATGGCGCTTCGGGCCGCGTCTCCCGGCCGAGCGCGCCGCGGCCGGCGCGGCCGTGGTCGGCCACACGCTGGTCGTCGCCGGAGGCGTCGGCCCGAACGGGCTCGCCAAGTCGGCGCTCCTCTACAACCTCCGCACGGGCCGCTGGCAGTTCGCCCCGGGCCCGAAGCCGCGCGAGCACCTCGGCGTCACCGCGTGGGGCGGCAAGGTCTACGTCGTCGGAGGCCGTACGGCCGGGTTCGCCTCCAACCTCCGAACGTTCCAGCGCTACCTGCCGAAGCTGCGTCGCTGGGAGAACCTCCCGCCTGTGCCGAGGCCGCGCGGCGGAACCGGGGCGGCGGCGCTCGACGGCTCGATCGTCTCGGTCGGCGGCGAGGCGACCGGCGGGACGATCCGCTTCGTCTACCGCTACCGCATCGCGTCGCGCCGCTGGTTCCGCCTGCCGGATCTCCCGACGCCGCGCCACGGCCTCGGCGTCGCCGCCGTCGGCGGCCGGGTCTACGCGCTCGGCGGCGGAACGGTGCCGGGGCTCAGCGTCTCAACCGCCAACGAGTCCCTCGCGCTCGCGACCTCGCCCGCGGCGTACGAGCCACACTGACGCGACGGCGGCGGCAAGGAGCCCGAGGGGCGCGAGCCACAGGGCGCTCGGCCGGGCGGGTGCGTCGGCGACCGGAGCGGCGACCGGAGCTATCTCGTCGCCCTCGATCACCGCGGCCACCTCGGGCGAGACCTTCACCCACTGATGGTCGCGCCGCAGGACCTCTTCCGCGGGGAAGTACTCGATCGCGCGCACTCGATCGACCCAGGCCTCGGGAAGTCCGCCGATCCTGATCTCGACCGGAGGCGCGTCGAGCACGGCCTGCGCCGGGGGAAGGTCGTCGAAGAGCGCTGCGAACGCAGCCGGGTTCTCGGCAGGTGCGCCGTCGACGGTCACCTTCGCGATCTGGGGTCGAGAACGGCTCGAGCCGCTCGACCGCCCTTTCCAGGCTCGTCTCGGTTCGCGACGTGGGGTTCGACCAGCCCGCGTCGGAACCGATGAGCGGCACGGCCGGCACGTAGATCGACGAGTCCCACTCCTCCCAGCCTTCGAGCTCGAGCGTGTAGTACGGCGCGAGCGGCGGGGCGCCCGCGTACGACATGCCGTAGTGGGTCTCGAGCACGCCGTAGACGAGCGCCTCGTGCGTCTGGCTCATGAACCGGCGACACTCGTCGGCGCCGCATACCGTCAGCGAGAGCGGGCCCTTCGCCTCGGCCGCGGGAGCGGCCGCAAGCGCTACGAGGGCGACGAGCGCGGCTGTGAGCTTGCGAGTCGTTTCAGATCCTCCACGGTGTTTACGTTCAGAAGCTCCTCGGGGTTCCCGTGGATCTCGCGGACCTGCAACTCGGCGAGTGCGTCGCGCAGTTTCAGCTCTCCGGCGGCGATGCGGCGTTCGAGCACCGGCAGCGCGGACCGGCGGTAAGCGCCGGGCAGCGGGCCGGTCTGCGTGACCGCCGCGTCCTCGGCCGCATCGGCGAGCGCGGTGAGCAGCATCGAGCTCACGAGCGGTACGTCGACCGGGAGGACGACCACGAGCTCGTGCCGGGCCAGCCGAAGGGCGGCGGCGACGCCGACGATCGACGCGCGCAGCTCGCTCCCGTCGTCGGTGAGCGGAAACGGCAGCGGTAAGTCGTCGGCAGTCTTGCCCACCGCGATGACGTCCTCGAAGGTGACCGCCAGGGTTCGGTGCGCGCGCTCGGCGAGCGTCTCGTCACCCAGAACGGCGAGAGCCTTCGGCGATCCGAAGCGGCGGCTCGCCCCGCCGACGAGCAGGACGCCGGTTACGTCGTGACGCGCCACGGCTCCGTGTAGACGTTGATCCGCCCGTCGCGGACGAAGCCGCAGAGCGTGATCCCGCGGTCGGCGGCGAGGTCGACGGCGAGCGACGACGGAGCGCCGACGGCGACGAGCAGCGGACAGCCGGCGACCGCGGCCTTCTGCACGAGCTCGAAGGAGAGGCGCCCGCTGACGCAGAGGACGAGCCGCGAAAGCGGGAGCCGGCCGGCGCCGTGCGCCCAGCCGATCACCTTGTCCATCGCGTTGTGGCGGCCGACGTCCTCGCGCAGCGCGAGCAGCTCGCCGGCCTCGTCGAAGAGCCCGGTCGCGTGCAGGCCGCCGGTGGCCGCGAAGGTCGCCTGTCCCTCGCGGAGACGGTCGGGGAGCGCTGAGATCACGGTCGCCGGGACGGTGAGGTCGCTCTCGACCCGCGGCGCCTCGACCGCGATCGCCTCGAGCGCGCCCTTGCCGCACACGCCGCAGGAGGACGTGGTGTAGAAGCTCCGCTTCAGCGCGGCCGGGTCGAACCCGGGCGCGTCGACCTCGACGGTGTTCGCGGCGAGATCGTCCGGGAGCCGCGCCGCGGTGGCCGCGATTCCCTCGGAGAGACAGAACCCGAGCGCGAGCTCCTCGTCGTGGCCGGGCGTGCGCATCGTGACCGCGACCGGCTCGCCGTTGACGCGGATCTCGAGCGGCTCCTCGACCGCGACCTCGTCGGGCTCGCTGCGGCCTCCGGGGAGGCGAAGCACCTCGACCCGGCCCGCGGTGTGGGCGGGGGGCGTCTGCATCCTCTAAGCGTAGGCCCGGCGAGCCCGCGCGCGCTTAATAGCAGGCGCGCGTGTGTCAGGGACTCCCTCCGCCCCACCCAGATGTTATCGAGGATTTCCGCGCGGAAGGCGCACCAAATGCACCGATTTGCAGGCCAAACCGCGCGAATTCGCCGCGATGCCAACTACGCGCAGAACTCGGTCGCGACCGCGAGGTACGTCTCCGCGCAGCGGGCCGCCGAGTCGAGGTCGACCCACTCCACGTCCGCGTGGGCTCCTTCGCCGATCGGGCCGTACATGACCGTCGGGATCCCGGCCGCGGAGAAGATGGCCGCGTCCGCCCAGAACGGCGCGCCGGAGACCTCGCTGCCGGAGTGGCGCCGCACGAGCTCCACGATCTCGGCCGTCGGCGCGACCTCGAACGGCTCCCGCACGAACGTGACGCGCACATCGACATCGAGATCCGGGTCGCCCGAGTCCTCGACGATCTCGCGGATCTGTTCCTCGACCACGGCAGGCGTCTCGCCGGGGATCGTGCGCCGCTCGGCCTGGACGAGGCACCGGTCGGGATAGGTGGACAACTCGACCCCGCCCTCGATGAGCGACGCGTGCAGCGAGCCGCTCCCGAGCAGGAGGTGTGTCGGCGAGCCGCGCAGCGAGCGGTCGAGCGCGGCCATCCCGACGAGCATCGTCCCCATCTTCGCGATCGCGTCCACGCCGAGATCGGCCCGCGAGCCGTGTGCCGCTACCCCGTGCGTCTCGATTTCGAGCCAGACGAAACCCTTGTGCGCGATCGCCACGCGCTCCTCGGTCGGCTCGGTGACGATCGCCGCATCCGGACGCAGCTTCGCGGCGACCGCCTGGGAGCCGATGCTCGCGACCTCCTCGTCGGCCACCGCGGACACGATCACGTCGCCGCGCAGACCCAGCTCCACCGCGCGGGCGCCGGCGAGCATCATCGCGGCCACGCTCGTCTTCATGTCATAGGCGCCGCGCCCGTAGAGCCGGTTGCCCTCGACAGCCGGCTCGAGCGCGCGCTCCATGCCGGCGTGCCCGACCGTGTCCAGATGACCGTTCAGGAGCAGCGACCGGCCGCCACCCGAGCCGTGCGCGAACGCCGTCACGTTCCAGCGGCCCGGCGCGATCTCGTCGCGGAAGACCTCGAGCCCGCGCCGCTCGAGCCAGGCCGCCACGAAGCGGGAGATCTCCTCCTCCCCGGCGGCGCCCGGGGCAAGCCCGGGGTTGACCGAGTCGATCGCGACCAGCTCGCGCGCCAGATCGGTCAGTTCGTCCCGCACAGGACGCACCTTAGAATCGATCCATGGACGACGCGCTGGCCCGCTTTCGCGCCGAGTTCGCTCACACCGACGGCGGGCCGGTCTACGCGGACGGAAACTCGCTCGGCCGCCTGCCGCTCCGCACCCGCGACCGGCTCGCGGAGCTGCTCGACGAATGGGGCACGGAGCTCGTCCGCGGCTGGCACGGCTGGATCGAGCTGCCCGAGCGGATCGGCGACGAGCTCGGCAGCGGCGGCGCTCGGCGCCGGGCCCGGCCAGACGCTCGTCTGCGACTCGGTCACGGTCAACCTCTACAAGCTCGCCGCGGCTGCGTTGGCCGCCCGGCCCGAGCGGCGCGTCATCGTCACCGACGCCGGGAACTTCCCCACCGACCGCTACGTGCTCGACGGGCTCGGTGCCGAGCTGCGGCTCGTCGACGACCGACCCGATCGACGGCCCGACCGTCGCCGACGTCGAGCGCGCCTGCGCGGCGGGAGACGTGGCAATCGTCAGCCTCTCCCACGTCGCGTACCGCTCGGGGGCGCTCGCGGATCTCGCCGGGATCACCGCCGCAGCGCACGACGCCGGCGCGCTCGTCCTCTGGGACGTCAGCCACTCAGCCGGGGCGGTCACGATCGACCTCGACGCGACGGGCGTCGACCTCGCGGTCGGCTGCACCTACAAGTACCTGAACGCCGGACCGGGAGCTCCCGGGTTCCTCTACGTGCGCCGCGACCTCGTGCAAGAGCTCCGCTCGCCGATCCAGGGCTGGTTCGGCCAGGAGGAGCAGTTCGCGATGGGGCCCGCGTACGACCCGGCCCACGGGATCCGCCGGTTCCTCGCCGGGACACCGTCGATCCTCGGGCTCGCGTGCGTCGAGGCGGGCGTCGAGTTGACGGCCGAGGCGGGCATCGCCGAGATCGAGGCGAAGGCGCGCCGCTTGACCGAGCACGCGATCGCGCTGCACGACGCCGTGCTCGCGCCGCTCGGCTTCACGCTCGGCACGCCGCGCGACCCGGACCGCCGCGGCGCCCACGTCGCCTTCCGCCACGACGAGGCGTGGCGCATCTGCCGCGCCCTGATCGAGCGCGCCGGCGTCATCCCGGATTTCCGCGCGCCGGACACGGTGCGCTTCGGCTTCCCGCCGCTCTACACGAGCCTCGACGACGTCACCGAGATCGTCGAGCGAACCCGCGCGATCGTCGAGCGCGGCGAGCACCTCGAGCTCGACCCCGGGCTGAGACCGCCTCCCGTCGAGGTCGCTGGACGGTGCGAGCGCAGGCATGCCGTGCTCGTATCGGGAAACGGGCACGGCGACGCCGCATCGCGCTGTCCCGACGCACGGCGGCTCAGGCTTGTTTCGGCTACCCGACTAGAGCGGTCGCGAATCGGATCGAGTCGCGTCCTTCGTCGCGACCTCGCCGAGCCGCGGATCGGACGATCGCCTGGCGCACGTGCGCGACCGCCTCGTCGTGCATCCCTGCCTGGGCCTCGTAGCAGCCGAGGTTGTAGAGGATCGCCGGGTTGTCCGGGAAGCGCTCGAGCCCCTCGGCCACCGTCTCGACGGCCTTGTCCCACTCGCCCGCCTTCGCGAACGGGATGGCGGCGAAGTAGAACTCCCACGCGGAGACCTCGTAGGCCTTGCCCGGCTCGCCGCCGACCGCGAGCACGGTCGAGCCGGCCTCCTTCGCGATCGCGGCGCGGCGAACCGCGGGATCCTTGAGGAAGACCAGCGTCCCGACCGGCGCGTCGATCTCCTCGCCGCCGACCGTGAAGGTCACGTGGCCGGCGAGGACGACGTAGACCTCCTCGTGCCCGCCCGCGGCGTTGCCGAGCTCGTCGTGGTCCTCGACGATCTCGTCGCCCGCGTTCGCAGCCGTGTAGGCGTTCATGCCGAACGCCTCGATCCCGAGCGTGCGGCGCACGGGGCGCCAGACGAGCGTCTCGGTGATCGGCACGGCCGGAAGATCGGAGATCTGGACGACTTGGTAGCCCTTCTCGCTCATCGCGCCCACGATGGTACGCGTCCGACCCACGGGACTAAGTTGCAGTCTGTTACTAGCGGGCCGGGAACCCGCAAACCCGCATCGCTACTGCGCTGACGGCGGTCCCGACTTAGTTGCAGTCTGCAACTTGGGATGAAAGCGCACGAAGCTGCGCGCAGATCGGCACGAAATCGGCACAGGTTGGGCCTGCGGTCGCGCCCGTCAGAACACGACGACCGAGCGCGCCCGCTCGCGGCGGCGCATGGCGGCGAAGGCGTCGGAGACCTCGTCCAGGCCGATGCGGTGCGACACGAGCTTGTCGAGCGGGAGCTTCCCGGCCAGGTAGAGGTCGGCGATGCGCGGGAAGTCGAGCGCCGGCACCGCGCCGCCGTAGATCGAGCCGACGAACGACTTACCCGAGTCGACGAAGGAGTAGACGTCGAACGAGGCGCGCACGTCGTACGCCGCCAGCCCGACCAGCACGCCCACGCCGCCGGAACGCAGCAGCCCGGGGATCGCCTCGATCGTCTCCACGAGCCCGATCGCCTCGAACACGTAGTCCGCGCCGCCGGGAACCTCGTCGAGCGACCCGTAGGCATGCGTCGCGCCCACCTCGAGCGCAAGCGCGAGCTTCTCGGGCGAGACGTCCACCGCGACGATCGGGTCCGCGCCGGCGAGCGCAGCGCCCATGACGGCCGAGAGTCCCACCCCGCCGCAGCCGATCACGACCACCGAGGCGCCCGGCTCCACGCCGGCGGTGTTCCACACCGCGCCGACCCCGGTCGTGATCGCGCAGCCGATCAGCGCGGCGACATCCATCGGCACCTCGCGGGAGATCGGAATCGCGCCCGCCTCGGGAACGACCGTGCGCTCGGCCATCGACGCGACCGCGAGGTACGAGAACACGTCCTCCCCGGAAGCCCGCTTGAACCGCGTGGTGCCGTCGTCCATCACGCACTGGCCCGCCTTCGTCCCCGTGCACGCCCACGCGCGGCCGGCCAAGCAGTGGTCGCAGCGCCGGCACGAGTAGAACCAGGAGCAGACGACATGGTCGCCGACCTCGACGCCCTCGACTCCTTCGCCGACGGCCTCGACGACGCCCGCGCCCTCGTGGCCCATGACCACCGGAGTGGGGCCGCGGCCAGTCGCCGTCGACCACGTGCAGGTCGGAATGGCAGACGCCGCTCGCGCCGAGCTTCACGAGCACCTCGCCGCGGCGCGGGCCCTCGAGCGAGAGCACCTCGATCGATACGCGCCCGGGGCCGTCGAACACCGCCGCCCGAACGCTTCCGTCGCCGTTCCCCTCGACCGCCACGACCGAGATTCTAGGGCGGACAGCTAGGACGATCGAGGCAAGCGGACTACCATTGCCGGTATCGGCACGCACGCTGCGCATGCAGACGAGAGCCGCGTCCTCAACGAGATCATTTCGACCGTCGGCTCGTCGCTCGACCTCGAGAAGGTCCTCGAGGCGGTGGTCAGGCTGCTCTCGGATGCGAGTGCGGTCCACGCCTGCTTCGTCTACCTCATCGAGGACGATGGCGAGCGGCTGGTGCTCAAGGCCGCGTCCGAGCCGTATGGGCGCTTCGTCAACGAGATCTCTCTCGAGCACGGCGAGGGGCTCGCCTGGTGGGCGGCCGAGCGTCGCGAGCCCGGCTTCATCCTCGACAACGCCCTCGCCGACCCGCGCTTCAAGCTCGTGCCGGAGCTCGAGGAGGAGCGCTTCCAGTCACTCCTCTCCGTCCCGATCGTCGGCAAGGACAACGGAATCGTCGGGGTGATCACGCTCCACACGGAGGCCCCGCGGGAGTTCACCGAGCACCGAGATCGACTTCCTCGTCTCGAGCGCGTCGCTCGTCGCCGGCGCGATCGAGAACGCGCGCCTCTACGAGGAGATGCGAAGCCGGGTGGACGAGCTCGAGCACCTGACCGAGCTCGGCGAGACGATCGCTGCGGCGGAGACGGTCGAGGAGCTCCTCCCGGCCGTGAGCGAGCGGAGCCTTTCGCTCCTGCGCGCGCGCGCCTGCCACCTCTACCTCCTCGACGCCGGCTCCGAGGAACTTCACCTGCGCGCCTCGGCGCCGGCCGGCGCCGAGGCTCCGGCGCGGGTCGGGCTCGCCGAGCTCGGCCCCGAGCTCGCGCGCAGCGGGCGGTCGGCGTCGGTCGCCGTCCCGCTCGTCGCGAACGACGAGCTGCTCGGCCTTCTGCGCGCCGAAGGCACCTCCGCGGTCGATCTCGCGCGAGCGGCGGCGAACCAGGCAGCGGTCGCGTTGAAGAAGATCGAGTTGATCGAGCGCCTGACGGAGAAGAACCGCATCCGGGACTTCTTCGATGCGCTCGCCCGCGGCTCGAATCCAGGAGCCGTCGAAGGACGTGCCACCCGGCTCGGCTGCGACCTGGCACAGCGTCATCTCGTCCTCGCAGCGGCCCCACCGGACGACGCGTTCGAGAAGGCGCTCGCCCGCCTCGCGCCCGACTCGCTCTTCGATCGCCGCGACGACGCGTTGCGCGCTGTCCTGCGCGTGCCGAGCGCCGGCGAGGAGGCGCTCGTCATCGCGGTGCGCGAGGCCGAGCGCGCGCCCGAGACCGCGGTCGGCCTCTCGAGCCCGTGCCGCGGCGCTGAAAGCTTCCCCGCCGGCTTCGAGGAGGCCACGCATGCGCTCCTCGGCAGTTCAATCGTTCGAGGCGAGCCCGGAGTCATGACGTACGAGGAGCTCGGGCCGTACAAGTACCTGCTGCGGATGTCGCTCGACTCCGGCGTGCGCGACCCGCACCGCGACGCGGTCTCACGCCTCGCCGACTACGACCGCCGCCGCTCGACCGCACTCCTGAAGACGCTCGAGGAGTTCCTCCGCCGCCGCGGGAACATCAGCGCGACCGCCGAGGCGCTCTATGTCCATCCGAACACCCTCCGCCAGCGCTTGCGCAGGATCCAAGAGCTCACGGGAATCGACCTGCGGCGCGACGACTGGCTCATGGTCGAGATCGCGGTCAAGATCGTGAAACTGGAACAGGTCGCGAGCAACACAATCCGCCTCGACCTGGTGTAGCGAGCGACCATCGTCCCCGGGCGGGGGCGGGAATATCGTCACCTGAGCCGACCGCACCGAGGAGGAGCCACATGGCCCTGGACGCAGCACCCACGATCGAGGAGATACGGAAGCAGGTCGACGACCGGGGTATCGAGTTCTTCTTCGCGCAGTTCGTCGACATGCATGCGCGCCCGAGCGCGAAGCTCGTCCCGGCGCAAAACCTCGACGATCTCGTGAGCGACGGTGCCGGGTTCGCGGGTTTCGCCGCCGGCGACCTGGGCCAGGTCCCGGCCGATCCCGACATCGCGGCGATCCCGGATCTCGCGACGTTCACCCCGGTTCCCTGGGAGCCGACCGTCGCGCGCTTCGCATGCGACATCCACGTCGAGGGCGAGGAGTGGGCGTACGACCCGCGGACGATCCTGCGCCGCCAGATCGAGCGCGCGCGACAGAAGGGCTTCGAGTTCAAGATTGGGATCGAGCTCGAGTACTTCCTCGTCGAGCTCATGGACGACGGGTCGATCCGGGTCGCCGACGAACTCGACACGCTCGAGAAGCCCTGCTACGACCTGAACGGCCTCTCCCGCCACTACGAGTTCCTGACCACGGTCTCGCGCTACGTGAACGACGATCTCGGGTGGGGGAACTACGCGAACGACCACGAGGACGCAAACGGCCAGTTCGAGCAGAACTTCGCCTACGCGAATGCGCTCACGAGCTGCGACCGGGCGATCTTCTTCCGCTTCATGGTCCACCAGCTCGCCGAGCAGTGGGGCCGAAAGGTCGGACGGCGCCTGCTCGCGACGTTCATGCCGAAGCCCTTCTCCAACCTGACCGGGAACGGCTGCCACTTCCACATGTCGCTCTGGAACGGGGACACGAACCTCTTCCTCGACGAGGACGACGCGCGCGGCCTCGGACTGTCCGAGACCGCCTACCACTTCATCGGCGGCCTGAAGAAGCACGCGCGCGCCTACAGCGCGATCACGGCGCCCACCGTCAACTCGTACAAGCGGCTCAAGCTGGGCTCCACGAGCTCGGGCGCCACCTGGTCACCCGTCTGGATCTCCTACGGCTACAACAACCGGACGCAGATGCTGCGGATCCCTGCCCCCGGGCGGATCGAGGACCGGACGATCGACGGATCGTGCAACCCCTACCTGGCGGCCGCGGCCGTCCTTGCCGCGGGGCTGGACGGGATCGAGAACGGCCTCGACGCCGGCGAGCCGAACTCGGAGAACCTCTACACGATCTCGTACGACGAACTGCGCGGCCGGGGACTGGAGACGCTTCCGGCCAACCTGCTCGAGGCAACGGACGAACTCGAGACGAACGACGTGCTGCGGGCAGCGCTCGGCCGCGGGCGCGACGAGGACTACGTCGACTACTTCATCCGCGTGAAGCGTGACGAGTGGGCTCGCTACCACGAGCAGGTGACGCCCTGGGAGTTGCGCGAGTACCTCACGCGATTCTGAGCTCGCATGTAGGAACCAGACATGCCATGAATCAAAACTTTGGCCATTCCATAGGTATCGGGACCCCACACCAGGTGTAGATTCTGAACATATGTGCGGAATCGTCGGACTGTTCGCCAAGTCACCCGAGATCGAGGAATCGCTCGGCAGGCACCTCGCCGCGATGCTGGCCCAGATGTCGGATCGCGGGCCCGACAGCGCCGGCGTCGCGGTCTACAGGAACGACGTTTCGTCGAGCTTCGGGAAGCTGACGCTCTTCTCCGACGATCCCCTCCAGGACTGGGAGGCGATTGCCGGCGGGCTCGGCAAGGCGCTCGGGGGCTCGCCGACGGTGAGCGTCCGCGCCAGCCACGCCGTGCTCGCGGTCGACTCGGACGCCGCCGAAGCGGAGGCCTGGGTGCGAAGGGCGCATCCGGAGCTGCGCGTCATGAGCGCCGGTCGAACCATCGAGATCTACAAGGAGACTGGCCGGCCCGAGGAGTTCGTCCGGCGCTTCCAGCTGGAGGAGCTGAGCGGCACGCACGCGCTCGGGCACACGCGGATGGCAACGGAAAGCCGCGTGACGACCGAAGGCTCGCATCCGTTCTCGACCGGGCACGATGTCTGCCTCGTCCACAACGGCTCGCTTTCGAACCACAACCGGCTGCGGGAGCGCCTGCGCCGTGAGGGCATCGAGTTCCAGACCGAGAACGACACGGAGGTCGCCGCGGGGTACGTGGCGTGGCGCATGCGCGAGGGGGCATCGCTCACGGAGGCGCTCGAAGGCTGCCTCGTCGAGTTGGACGGCTTCTACACCTTCCTGGTCGGCACGGCCGAGGGCTTTGCCGTCCTCCGCGACCCGATCGCCTGCAAGCCGGCCGTGCTCGCCGAGACGGACGAGTGGGTAGCGATGGCCTCCGAGTGGCGTGCGATCGCGGTCCTGCCGGGCGCGGCCGCGGCCCGGATGTGGGAGCCGGCCCCGGCGGTTCCGTACGTCTGGGAGCGTGCGAGGGTCGCGTGACGGCGGGAGCCGCGGAAACGACCTCGGTGGAGGTCATCGACCTCGGCGTGACTTCGCTGCGCGAGCTCAACGGGCGCCTGCACGAACTCGACGACGGGCCTCGCCTGTGGCGGATCGTCAACCCGAACGGGGCCCACGCGGTGGCATGCGGGCTCGACGCGGACGTCGAGGTCGAGATCGAAGGTCACGTCGGCTACTACTGCGCCGGCATGAACAAGCTCGCGACCGTGCGCGTGCACGGGAACGCGGGCCCCGGGCTCGCCGAGAACATCATGTCCGGCCGGGTGATCGTGGACGGGAACGCGAGCCAGTACGCGGCCGCCACCGGACGGGGAGGGCTGGTCGTCATCCACGGCGACGCGAGCGCACGCTGCGGCATCTCCATGAAGGGCGTCGACATCGTCGTCCGCGGCTCGGTCGGGCACATGAGTGCCTTCATGGCCCAGCGCGGTCGGCTCGTCGTCTGCGGCGACGCCGGCGACGCGCTCGGCGATTCGCTCTACGAGGCGCGCTTGTACGTCCGCGGCACGGTCACGAGCCTCGGGGCCGACTGCGTCGAGAAGGAGCTCCGCGAAGAGCACCGCGCCGAGCTCGCCGAGCTCCTGTCCTCCGCGGGGATCGACGACGTGAGCCCGGACGGCTTCCGCCGCTACGGCTCGGCGCGCGAGCTCTACACGTTCAAGGTCGACAACGCAGGCGCGTACTGATGACCGGAAAGAACGGCCGGCCCTGGGAGCTGCGCGAGTCGTACCTCTTCGACCGCCCGGTGATCGCCGAGATCCAGCGAGCCGCACGCGAGGGGATCTACGACATCCGCGGGTTCGGGGCGAAGCGGCGGGTCCCCCACTTCGACGACCTGCTTCTGCTCGGCGCCAGCATCTCGCGCTACCCGCTCGAGGGCTACCGGGAGCGCTGCGACACGGACGTCGTCCTCGGCACACGGCACGCGAAGACGCCGCTCCACCTGAAGATCCCGGTGACCATCGCCGGGATGAGCTTCGGCGCTCTCTCGGCGCCCGCCAAGGAGGCGCTCGGCCGCGGCGCGACCGAGGTCGGCACGTCCACGACGACCGGCGACGGCGGCATGACCGAGGAGGAACGGCAGCACTCGAAGCTGCTCGTCTACCAGCTGCTTCCGTCCCGCTACGGGATGAACCCGGACGACCTCCGGCGCGCCGACGCGATCGAGATCGTCGTCGGCCAGGGCGCGAAGCCCGGCGGCGGCGGGATGCTGCTCGGGCACAAGATCTCCGATCGCGTCGCCGAGATGCGCGACCTGCCGAAGGGGATCGACCAGCGCAGCGCCTCGCGCCATCCCGACTGGACCGGCCCGGACGACCTGGAGATCAAGATCGGCGAGCTCCGCGAGATCACCGACTGGGAGAAGCCGATCTTCGTGAAGGTCGGAGCCACGCGGACGTACTACGACGTCGGACTCGCCGTTAAGGCCGGCGCCGACGTGATCGTCGTGGACGGGATGCAGGGCGGCACGGCGGCGACCCAGAACGTCTTCATCGAGCACGTCGGGATCCCGACGCTGCCCGCCGTACGACTGGCCGTGGACGCGCTCACCGAGCTCGACATGCACCGCAAGGTGCAGCTCGTCGTGTCGGGCGGGATCCGGACGGGCGCGGACGTCGCGAAGGCGCTGGCGCTCGGCGCGGACGCGGTTTCGATCGGTACCGCCGCGCTGATCGCGATGGGCGACAACAGCCCCGAGTACGAGCGCGAATACGAAAAGATCGGTAGCTCGGCCGGGTTCTACGACGACTGGCAGGCCGGCCGCGACCCCGCCGGGATTTCCACGCAGGACGAGAAGCTCGCCGCCCGCTTCGACCCCGAGGTCGGCGGACGCAAGATCGCGAACTATCTCCGCGTCCTCACGCTCGAGGCGCAGACGCTCGCGCGCGCCTGCGGAAAGTCCCACGTGCTGAACCTCGAGCCCGAGGATCTCGTCGCCCTGACGATCGAGGCCGCCGCGATGGCTCGGGTACCGCTGGCCGGCACGAACTGGATTCCGGGCGCCGAGGCCCGCTAGGACCAGGGGTACGGCGAGCTCGAGACCGGATGGAGGTCGCCGCTTGCGAAACGCTCGAAGCGGAACGGGAAGAGGAGGCTCGAGTGCTCGCCCACGAGTACCCGTGCTACCTCGCGGCCGACGCCGATCATCTTGTAGCCGTGATTCGAGTCGAGGATCGCGTAGAGGTTCGGCCGCAGATAGTCGAACACGGGGAAGTTGTCGGCCGTGAAGGACCCGACGCCGCCCGAGCGGGCCTTCCGGTAGAGCGGCCGAACACCCTCGAAGCGCTCCATCGCGTGTGAGAGCGCGGCGCACCACATGTCCGGAAAGTCCGGGTCCACATCCGTCGTCAGGGGGTAGGGATCGAGCTCGACGTCGCCGTCCACGACGAGCGGCGAGGCCCCGCCCTGCACGCCGTGGCGGTCGCGCTTGAAGTAGATCCCCCAGAGCTCGTCGGTCACGAGGCGCCCGTCGTCGGTGTAGAGCGGCGCGTCACTGTCCAGGTGGATGACCGGCGGCGCGCTCCCGTCGGCGAGCGCGAACACCTGCGGATCGAGCGCGACCTCGCCCTCCTGAAGGTTCCAGAACGTCCACATCGGTCGGTCCGGCTCCACCTCCCCGGACGGCATCCGGACGTCGATCGTCGGCGGCAGCCCGAGGAGCGCCCAGAAGCGCTTCGCCCACGGGCCGGGGGCGAGGACGACCTGCTCGCCGACCGCCACCGGGCCCTCGGAGGTCTCGACGGCGCGGATGGAACCGTCCTCGGCCGAGTCGAAGCCGGTCACCTCGACGCCGGTCGCGATCTGCACGCCGGCCTCCGCACACTTGCGCGCCAGGCCCGCGACCGACTCCTGGTTGAACGCGAACCCTCCCTGGAACTCGTGCAGGCAGACGGACACGCCCTGCGCGCGCCAGTCCGGGAACAGGCCGCGCATGTACTCCGCCACCTCCCGCTCGCCGGTCACGAGGCGCGAGCGGTAGCCGATCCGCTCCTGCCGCTCGTGGACGGCCACGAGGTCGGCCTCCTGGCGCTGCGCGCCGAGCGCGAGGTAGCCGACGGGGTTGTACGCGAAGCCCTCGGGGTCGGACTCCCACACCTCGACGCACGCCTGCATGAGCTCGGACATGGCCGGCTGGAAGTAGTTGTTGCGGACGACGCCGCAGGCGATGCCGGTCGCACCGGCGCCGGGCTCGCTCTTGTCGAGGACGAGGATGTCGCCGCCCGAGCCGAGACCGCGCGCCTCGAGCTCCCGGGCGAGGTGGTACGAGGTCGAGAGACCGTGCATGCCGGCTCCGATGACGACGTAGCGCGCGCTTCGAGGGGTCACAGTCGCATCCTAATCGCGGTGCTCCAACGGAACGGCCGGGGGCGGCCTCCGCCGCCCCCGGCCTCTCTCCGTAGCCTGAACTCGCCTAGTCGGTCCGTCCCGGCGGCACCGGCGGAAGCCGAGGCTCGTCCGGCTCGTCGAGATCCGACGAGGGCTCCCCTGCGGACGGGTCCGTGATGCGGGCACGCTTCTCGCGCAGCGCCCACTCCTCGTCGCTCGGCACGTCCGCGCTGCCGCCGTAGAACATGACGCGGTCGAGTCCGATCCGCTCGTACGTCTCGACGGCCCGCGCGTTGTCGCGGTTCTCCATCCTGATCTGCAGGACGTGCCAGCCGATCCAGAGCACGACCGCGGCGACCAGGAAGACCCACTCGTAGCCCACGAACGGATACAGCGGGCCGATCTCGCTCGGATCCGAAAACGAATCGAGCCCGGTGCTGAACGCAAGTACCGTCATTGCACGGTCTCCTTTCTCTCGGCACCGCGCCCGTTGCCCGCCCGGACCGCCGCGAGGGCGTCCTCGCGCTCCACGATCTCGAACTGCGTGTCGCGCTGTGGGAGGTACGGGTAGACGTCACCGACGTCGTGTGCGTCGAGCCCGGCCGCCTCGACCGAAGCGGGAACGCGAAGTAGCCCAGTTCTCATCAGGATCTTCGCCAGGATGAAGCCTGGGATGAACCCCAGCACGAAGAACATGATGATCGCGCCGAGGATGTTCCCGATCGGGTTGATCGCCGGATAGCCGTCAGGGGTCGTGAACCACGCGAGACCCTCTTCGACGGGAGCCGCCGCTGGGTAGCCCCAGAGGAGGAACCCGGCCACCACCACGCCGAAGAAGCCCGCATAGCCATGGACCGCCACCGCCCCGACGACGTCGTCGATCTTGAAGCGCCGCTCGACGTAGTTGTGGCCCTTGAACGCGACCGTCACGCCGGCCATCCCTACGACGAACGCGAGCAGCGGGTGGTAGAGGTCGTTGCCGGCGGACGCCGCGATGATGCCGGCGAGACCGCCCGAGAACGTCCAGAAGAGATCTCCGCGGCTGATCAGGTAGCCGGCGAGAAGCCCGCCCGAAAGCGACATGATGAAGTTGAACGTGATCGCCGACAGCGTTGTCGGCATCAGGTAGATGTTCGTCGCCGAGAAGAAGGGCTCGCCCTCCGTTCCGACGTTGAAGATCGGGATGTTGCAGGCTGCGTAGAAGCCCCAGAAACCCGTGTAGATCATGAAGATCCCGAGGCAGGTCATCCAGATGTTGTGCGGGAGAATCCGCCGGATCAGCCCGCCCGGCCCGAATTTCCCGATCCGCGGGCCCAAGACGATCAGCACCCCGAGCGTGGTGCCGCCCGCGATCGCGTGGATGACGCCGGATGCGTACGCGTCGTGGTAGCCCATGATCTGGACCATCCAGCCGGCCGGGTGCCAGCCCCAGGCGGCGTCGATCATCCATGTGACCGACCCGAGCATCACGGCGATGAACAGGAAGCCCGAGAGACGTGCCCGCTCGATCATCGCTCCGGACACGATCGAGGCCGCCGTCCACGAGAACAGGAGGAACGCCGCCCAGAAGACGCCGTTGATCCGGTCCTGCATGTGCGGCGCCATCAGCTCGTTCCACGGAAGGCCCTGGTCGAGCGAGGTGAAGTGGAACCCTCCGTAGAGCCACGGCCCGGTCGTGATCGACGAGTTGTAGATCCACCAGCCGAAGAAGAAGAACGTGACCGTGACGAGCGGGATCAGCAGCACGTTCTTCAACACCGTGTGCTGGACGTTCTTCCTTCGTGCGTAGCCCGCCTCGTACATCATGAACCCGAGGTGGATCAGGAACATGAAGACGATCGTGACCCAGTAGTAGAACTCCGTGAAGATGGTGGTGAGCCCGTTTAGCTGGTCGTCCATGCGAGCTCCCTTCTCCTGGTAGCCATCGGCCAGCCCTCCCTGCAACTGTCGGTGAGACGCCGTGTCCGCATCCCGGGCCCGAGAACGCCGTTGAGGCCGCTGCCCCTGCGAGGATGCGACGAGTGCGAGCCTACGGCCGGTGCCGCGCCCGGCCCACGTACCCCCGTCCCATCGTTTGTCCGCCGACCGTGTAGTCCGATCACACGACCGATAGCAAGGGTTGGCACCGCGTGAAATGATGGAAGCGGTGCTTACGGAGCAACCCTCCGCGTTCGTGGCTCGCACCGGCGTCCCGGCGCTCGACGAGGGCCTCGGCGGGCTCTACTCGGGCGACAACGTCGTGTGGGAGCTGGGAGCGGGCGCGTCCATCGCCCCGTTCTTCCGCGCCGCCGGCAGCGGGGCGGACGACTACGACTTCGCCGCCTACGTCGCGCTGGCTACGCCGCCGGACGAGATCGCGGCGGCCCACCCGCGACTGCGGATCGTCCATGCGCACGCGGGTTCCGCGCTCGGCAGCCCGGGAGCGCTGCTCGACGAGCTCGCCCGCCGATGCGACCCTGCGCTCAGGAACCTCCTTCTCTTCGACCCTCTCGACACGATGGTCACGCGCTGGGGGAGCGAGGCGGCACGACGGTTCTTCGGGAGCTGCTGCCCGCGGCTCCTCGAGCTCGGCGTGATCGCGCACTGGTCGCTCGACGCAGACGCCGACCCGGCCCTTCGCCGTCACGTGGACGAGGTGACGCAGTGCGTCGTGTCGGTGACGCGCGACCGGATCCGAATCGCCAAGGCGCAGGGTCGCCCGCCCGGGGCCGAGGGCAGCGTGTTCCGCTACCGGATCGAGGACGGGCAGCCGGTGCTCGAGCCGGCGCCCGTCTCCGGCCGGCTCGGCCTAGGACTTCGGGCCGCCCGGCTCGCCCGCGGGTTGAGCCAGGCCGACCTGGCGCGACTCGCCGGCGTCTCGGCGAGCGCCATCTCCCAGGCTGAGCGCGGCCGGCGAGGCCTCTCGCTCGAGACGCTGATCGAGCTGAGCGCGAAGCTCGACCTGTCACTCGACGAGCTCCTGCGCGGGGAGCAGGCGCCCGGCTACCGGATCGGCCGGCTTCGCGAGGCCGGCCGCGACGGCCGCGGCCAGCCGCTCGCCCTCCTCGACGACCCGGGGCAGGGACTTCGCGCCTACGTCCTCACGCTCCCGGCCGAGGCGACGGGGCGACCGCATCTCGCCCACAAGCACGTGGAGCTCGTCGCCGTCGGCCGCGGGCTCGTACAGGTCCTGACCTCGACGAGCCCGGCCGTGCTGCGCCAGGGCGAGGTGCTGCTCGCCGACGAGGCGGTCGTCGAGGGCTGGCGAAACGTCGGCGAGCGCGACGCGCTCCTCTTCTGGATCGTGCGGGACTGATGAGCGCACGATCCCTGCTCCATGGCGAGATCCTCCACCGCGCGAAGGGCGACGTGGGTGGAACGTCCACAATGGCCCGCCCGGCGGCGGAGCCACCTTGGAGCGGCGAGGACACGGAGGTAAGGTGGCTCGTGCCCGCGCCCTCGGGCCGGGACTCGCGTCAGACGGCAGAAAGGGAGGCCAACGGTGGCAGTCGTTGAGCGGTCGTCGCTCGTCCAGGAGGTGCTCGCCCGGGGGCCGATCCCGGATCCGCATCCGACCCTCGAAGAGGCGCGGACCGACCCGGAGCGCCAGGACAAGATCCGTCGCGTCCGCGCACTCATCGACGAGCTCGGGATCAAGTACATCTTCTTCCAGCAGGTCTCGATCTCGGGTCACGTCAACGGGAAGGGCGTCGCCGCCTCCATGTGGGAGCGCGTCGCCACGGAGGGCTATCAGCTCGTCTACGGCGCGACGGCCGACCTCTTCGTCGACCGCGCCGACCGCTACATCGGCTTCGGGCCGGAGGAGTCCGAGCTGGCCGCGATCGCGGACGTCGACACGTTCGCGCAGCTCCCGTGGGACCCTCGCGTAGCACGGGTTTTCTGCGACTGCTACGACACCGAGACCGGGCAGCTCCTCGAGGCCGACCCGCGCCAGAACCTCAAGCGCACGGCGAATGAGATCGAGGCCGAGCTCGGCTACACGTTCCTCTGCGGAATCGAGCCCGAGATGATGTGGATGAAGCGCCCGGCCGGTTCCGGCGCAGGCGCGGCTGAGGGCATCACGAAGCCCTGGTGCTACCACATCAACCAGTTCGAGGAGCTCCGCCCGATCATCCTCGACGTGATCGAGTACGGCGAGAAGCTTGGGATCCACCCGACATACGGCGACCACGAGGACTCGCCCGGCCAGCTCGAGCTGAACTTCCTCTTCGACCGGGCCGTGCGAACGGCGGACAACCTCTCCACCTACCGCCAGATCTGCGCCGCGGTCGCGCGCGAGCACACCCGCCTCGGCACGTACGGCGCCGACACCGAGATCATCGCGACCTTCATGCCGAAGCCGTTCACAGGCGTCTCGGCCAACGGGGCCCACCACCACTTCACGCTCGTCGACGCCGAGGGAACGAACGTCTTCTACGACCCCGACGGGCCCGCGAAGCTCTCCGAGCTCGGGCTCCAGTTCATGGGCGGGATCCTCGAGCACGCCCGCGGCCTCTGCGGACTCACCGCTCCCACGGTCAACTCGTACAAGCGCTTCTGGGACTTTGGGTTCTGGGCGCCGATCTACAAGGACTACGGCTGGCAGAACCGGACGACCCTCGTCCGCGTGGCGAGCGGCGGGCGCTTCGAGTTCCGCGCCGTCGACTCGTCTTGCAACCCGTATCTCACGCAGGCGGCGCTCCTGCGAGCGGGCCTCGACGGCGTGAAGCGCAAGCTCAACCCGGGCTCCCCGCAGCAACGCAACATCTACGACGTGATCGAAGAGGGCGTCGAGGTCGAGCGCGTCCCTGCGCACCTGGGCGAGGCGCTCGACGCGCTCGAGGCCGACGAGGTCGTGAAGAGCGCGCTGCCGGGCCGGCTCCTCGACGTTTATCTTCACTACAAGAAGGACGAGTGGGAGCGTTTCCTCGCAGCCGTGACCGACTGGGAGCGAGAGCGCTACCTCGACATCCTCCCGTAACGGCATGTGCGGAATCGCCGGACTCATCTATCGCGACGGCAGCCACGACATCGGGGCAGACCTCACGCGAATGCTCCAGTCCATGAAGCACCGCGGACCCGACTCGACGGGGTACGCGCTCTACGGGCCGCCGAACGGGCGAATCGTCATGCGCTACACGCTCGCAGACGCCAACACGCCGCGGGACTTCGAGTTCTCCGACCGGCTCCGGCGCCATCAGGCGCAGGTGCTCGAGCGGCTGCGCTCACTCGGCGCGACCGTGCACGACGTCGAGGCCGAGACCGAGTACGCCTACCGGATCGACCTCGAGCTGCCCGGCGCGAACGGCGACGCCGACCTGAAGGGGCTGACCGACCGGCTGGAGGACATCCCGGACTGCGAGGTGCTCTCGCTCGGCCACTCGCTCGAGATCGTGAAGGACCTGGGCGACGCCGAGTCGGTCTCGGAGCAGTACGGGCTCGGCGATTTCACCGGGACGCATGCGATCGGCCACGTCCGGATGGCGACCGAATCGGACGTGGACATCTCCGGCGCGCACCCCTACTGGGCGTATCCGTTCTCGGATGTCGCGGTCGTCCACAACGGCCAGCTCACGAACTACTTCCAGTGGAAGCGCCGCCTCGAGCGCTCCGGGCACCGGTTCCAGTCCGAGTGCGACTCGGAGATCATCGCCGTCTACCTCGCGGAGAAGATGAGCGACGGCGCCTCGCTCGAAGACGCGATGCGCGACTCGCTCGAGGAGCTCGACGGCGTCTTCACGTACATCGCGGTCACGGACGAGGCCCTCGGCGTGGCGAAGGACGACATGGCCGCGAAGCCGCTCGTCCTCTACGAATCGGACGAGGTCGTGGCCCTCGCCTCCGAGGAGATCGCGATCCGCGCCGTCTTCGACCGCGAGATCGAGACGTACGACCCGTATGAGTCGGAGGTCCTCGTATGGCAGAGGTAGGGGAACGCCGGATCACGTACGACGCCCGCGGCCTCGCGGAGCCGAACGCAGAGGCGCCGCGCGTCGCGGAGATCGCCGACGGGCGAGCGACCTTCGACGCGCACGACCTGACGACCCGCCAGGTGAACCTCGAGCTCCGCCGCCTGCTCTACGAGGAGCAGATCACAGACGTGACCGTCCGCAACCCGGGCGCGAAGCACTCGCTCGGCGTCGGGATCCTCACGCGCTGCAAGCTTCGCTTCGAGGGGAGCCTCGGCTACTTCGGGCTCGGCTTGATCGACGGCCCGGAGGTCACGGTCACCGGCCGGGTCGGCTGGGCAGCCTGCGAGAACATGATGTCGGGCGTCGTCGTCATCGAGTCGAACGCGGGCTCGCAGACGGGGGCCGCAATGCGCGGCGGCGATCTCGTCGTGAAGGGCCGCGTGGGCGCGCGAACGGGGATCGACCAGAAGGGCGGCACGATCATCGTCGGCGGCGACGCCGGCTCCATGACCGGCTTCATGCTCCAGCGCGGCCGCATGATCATCTGCGGCGACGCCGGCGCCGGCCTGGGCGACTCGATGTACGACGGGACGATCTACGTCGCCGGCAAGGTGAAGTCGCTCGGCATCGACTGCGTCCCGGGCGAGTGGACGGACGCCGACACCGAGCTCGTCGAGCGCAAGTTCTCGATCTACGGGCTCGGCTCCCCGCCGGAGTTCCAGAAGTTCGTCTGCGGCAAGAAGCTCTACAACTACGACAACCTCGAGCCTGCCGAGAGGAAGTTGGTGCTGTGACGACCTCGGACCGATACGACCAGCTGCACGGAAACGTCGGGAAAGACCAGCCCGACAACCGCTCGCGGCTCGGGCGCAGCCCGATCTTCACGCCCGAGGTCGTGAACGACATCCACATGAAGGCCGAGCTCGGCCGCTACCGGATGCGCGGCTTCTCGATGTTCAAGAAGATCCCGCACTGGGACGACCTCATGTTCATGCCGGGCACGCTGACCCGGTTCGTGATCGAGGGCTACCGGGAGAAGTGCGAGACGAAGACCGTGCTCGGGTCGCGCTTCGCGAAGAAGCCGATCGAGCTCGACATCCCGATCTACATCACGGGAATGAGCTTCGGCGCGCTCTCGCTCGAGGCGAAGATGGCGCTCGCAAAGGGCGCCTCGATGGCCGGCACCGCAACCTGCTCGGGCGAGGGCGGGATGATCCCGCCGGAGCGCGATCTCTCGACGAAGTGGTACTACCAGCTGATCCAGAGCCGGTACGGGTTCAACCCGCACCACCTGATGCTCGCCGACGCCTGCGAGTTCTTCATCGGCCAGGGCTGCAAGGTCGGGCTGGGTGGCCATCTGATGGGCCAGAAGGTGACCGAGCAGGTCGCGGAGATGCGCTCCCTCCCCGCCGGGATCGACCAGCGCTCGCCTGCGCGCCATCCGGACTGGCTCGGCCCCGACGACCTGAGCCTCAAGGTGCAGGAGATCCGCGAGGCGACCGACTACCAGATCCCGATCCAGCTCAAGCTCGGCGCCGCGCGCGTCTACGACGACGTGCGGATGGCGGCCAAGTGCGGGCCGGACGTGATCTACCTGGACGGCGCCGAAGGCGGCACGGGCGCCGGGCCGCACATCGCGGCCGAGGAGACCGGCATTCCGCTCATGGCCGCGATCCCCGAGGCGCGCCGCGCGCTCGAGGATGTCGGGCTCGCCGACGAGATCCAGCTCGTCGTGGCGGGCGGGATCCGAAACGGCGCGGACGTGGCGAAGTGCATCGCGCTCGGCGCGGACGCGATCGCAATCGGCCACGCGGCTCTGATCGCGCTGAACTGCAACAAGGAGATCCCCGGCGTCACCGACTACGAGGGCACGGTCGGCGTCAAGGCGGGCGAGTGCTACCACTGCCACACGGGCCGCTGCCCCGTCGGGATCACGACCCAGGATCCCGAGCTTCGCAAGCGCCTGATCGTCGACGAGGCGGCGGAGCGGATCTACAACTTCCTCCACACGATGACGCTCGAGCTGCAGATGCTCGCCCGAGCCTGTGGGAAGACGAACGTCCACTCGCTCGAGCCCGAGGATCTGTGCGCCCTCACGGTCGAGGCGGCCGCGATGGCGAAGGTTCCGCTCGCGGGGACGGACTGGATCCCCGGCGTGAGCGAGGAGCGCACGCTCGCGCGGATGGAGCGGATGCTCGAGCGCTACATCGACAACCCGGTCGACTACCTGCCCGAGCGCGAGACTGCGCCGGAGAGTCCGTGACGGCCGAGGAGCGCTTCGTCGCGCTCGATGCCGAGCGCCTCGCCGGACGGAGGTTCCCGTACCAGGAGGACATCTCGCTCGTCGAGGACGTCGACCTCCTGGCGGCGACCCCGGGCGAGGACCTCAACTGGCTCGAGGATGTCGAACTGCTCCAGGAGGACGGGACGCCGGCCGTCTTCGACCGGTACTCGAACTCGTTCCTGAAGATCTACTTCCCGATTCCGGAGGGCCGCGAGGACGAGCTCGCGCGCAAGGTCCTGGTCAAGCACCTCCAGTCGGGCATGTCCTACGGGATCCAGCTCAAGGCCGAACACGCGAAGTTCCCCCAGCCCGAGCTCGGCCCGTGGGTCGAGGGCTCGCAGACGGTCGGGACCGACTGGAAGCCGCCCGTCCTCGAGGGCTGGGAGCCGCCGGAAGCGCATTAGAAGGGCTTGACACGGTCGGTTCGGTCAGATTTGATCAAAGGTCAATGGGCCGACCCGCCCCGCTCGAGATCCCTTCCGTCGAGGAGTCCGTCTACCGGCTCCTGCGGCGCGACATCACGCGGCTCGCGCTTGCTCCGGGCGAGCGGCTCTTCCTCGAGGGGCTCGCGGCCCGCTACGGGGTGAGCATGACGCCGATCCGCCAGGCGCTTCGCCGTCTCGAGGCGGAAGGGCTCGTCGTCAGCGTTCCGCGCCGGGGGGCGCGCGTCGCTCCGCTCACCGTGGCCGAGCTGGAGGAGATCCAGCTGGTGCGGCTCGGGCTCGAGCCCTTCCTCGCGCGCCACGGCGCCGAGGCGTGCACGGACGATGCGCTCGCCGAGATGGCCGAGCGGCGTGAGGAGATGGAGCATGCGCACGCACGCGGCGACCTCGAGGCGTACCTGGGGACGTTCTGGAGCGTTCGCGACGCCTGCTACCGGTGCGCGGGACGCCCGCGCCTCGAGCGCGCGCTCGCCGACCAGCGGGCCCGCGTCGAGCGTTACGTCCTTTTCCTCTGCGCGGACGTCGAGGCGGCAGCGAAGCTTCGCCAGCATCCCGACCGGCTGATCGACGCCGCGCGGGCCCGCGACGGCGCCGCGGCCGAGGCCTCGACCCGCGAGGCGCTCCTCTGGGTGCTCACCGAGCTCGGCCGGATGCTCGACGAGAGCGACGCGCCCGCCGAGGAGGCGACCGCCTGATGTCCTTCCTGCTCGCCTGCCCGAACTGCGGGCCGCGCGACGTGAACGAGTTCCACTGCCAGGGCGAGGTGACGGTGCGCCCGAAGACGGCGCCGGACCGGCGCGAGCTCTCGGCCTACCTCTACTTTCGCCGCAACGTCGCGGGCGTGCAGCGCGAGTGGTGGTACCACCGCCTCGGCTGCGAGGCGTGGTTCCTCGCCGAGCGCGACACGCGCACGAACGAGGTCCTGAAGACGGAGCTCCCGTCGTGAGGATCGGCCCGCAGCCGGGCGAGCGGATCGACCGCTCGCAGACGCTCTCCTTCACCTTCGAGGGGAAGCCGGTCTCGGCGTACGCCGGCGACACGGTCGGCTCGGCGCTCTACGCCGGCGGCCGGCGCGTCTTCTCGCGGAGCTTCAAGTACCACCGTCCGCGCGGGCTCCTCTGCTGTTCCGGCGCCTGCCCCAACTGCATGATGGAGGTGGACGGCGTCCCCAACGTCCGCGTCTGCGTCGAGCCGGTCCGCGAGGGCGCGGTCGTGAAGGCGCAGAACGTCGTCGGCTCGCTCGAGCGCGATCTCATGGCGGTGACCGACAAGGTCGGCGGACCGTTCACGCCGGTCGGCTTCTACTACCGCACGTTGATCCGGCCGCGGCGCCTGTGGCCCGTCTACGAGAAGTTCCTGCGCAACGTCGCCGGGCTCGGCCGCGTCGACAAGCACGCGCGCCGCAGCGGACGCTTCGACGTCGAGCACCGCCGCGCGGACGTGCTCGTGATCGGCGGCGGCAGCGCCGGCCTCGCGGCAGCGCGCGACGCGGCCTGGGCGGGCGAAAGCGTCGTGCTCGTGGACGAGGGCTCGCGGCTCGTCGGCGCGCACGAGCCCGGAATCGAGATCGTCGCACCCGCGCTCGCGCTCGGGATCTACGAGGGCGGGCTCGTCCCGGTCGCCGCCGGACGGCTCCTCTATCGCCTCCGGGCCGGGCGGATCGTCGTCGCGACCGGGCACGGTCGAGCAGCCGCTGGTCTTCCCCGGAAACGACCTCGTCGGCGTCGTCCTGCCGGAGGCCGTGCGCCGGCTCGTGCGCGACTTCGCGATCCGCCCGGGCGAACGCGCGGTCGTCCTCGCCGCCGACGAAGGCGGGCTCGGCGTCGCCGGAGATCTCCGAGCGGCCGGCACGAAGGTCGTCGAGATCGTCGACCTGCGCGAGCGGCGCGCCCCGGATCGCGCGCGATGGGGAAGCGAGGACGCGTGACCGAGGTCGAGCTCGACGGCAGGCGGATCGCGTGCGACCTCGCTCGTCGTCTCGAGCGGCCGCCAGCCGGCCTACTCGCTTCTCGCGCAGGCCGGCGCGAAGGTCGACTACGACGCGGCCCGCGGCATCTTCGTCCCACGCGACCTGCCCGCGGGTGTCGAGGTCGTCGGCTCCGTCACGGGTGAGGGGACGACGGCGGTTGCGCCTGCGGCGTCGCCCGGCGGCGACAAGTGCTTCGTCTGCATCTGCGAGGACGTGACCGACGAAGGACGTGAAGCGCGCGATCGCCGAGGGCTTCGACTCGATCGAGCTCGCCAAGCGCTACACGACCGTGACGATGGGCCCGTGCCAGGGCCGGCTCTGCCACCTCGCGTCGATCCGGCTCTACGCGCGCGAGACGAGGCCGACGAGGCGGCGATCGGCACGACGACCGCGCGCCCGCCGTGGAGCCCGGTCTCGCTCGGCGCTTCTCGCCGGCCGCCCGCACGAGCCGGCCAAGCGCACCGCGCTCCACCACCGCCACGAGGAGCTCGGCGCCAAGATCATGTGGACGGGCACCTGGCGCCGGCCGCACTCCTACGGCGACCCGGCGGGCGAGGCCCGCGAACGTGCACGAGACCGTCGGCGTGATCGACGTCTCGACGCTCGGCAAGCTCGCTCGTCGCCGGCCCCGACGCGGCCGCGTTCCTCGAGCGCCTCTACCCGAACCGCTTCGCCGACCTCGCGCCGGGACGCATCCGCTACGGCGTCCTCGGCACCGACGGCGGGCCGGATCATGGACGACGGCACGATCGGACGCCTCGCCGAGGAGACGTTCTACGTCACGACGACCTCGACCGGCGCCGACGCGGTGATCGAGTGGTTCGAGTGGTGGAACGCGATCTGGCAGCTCGACGTCGAGATCGTCGACGTCACCGGCGCGCTCGCCGCCGTCAACGTCGCCGGCCCGCACGCGCGCGACCTGCTGGCGCGGCTCACCGACCTCGACCTCGCACCGGACGCCTTCAAGTACCTCGACGCGAAGCAGGCGCGGGTCGCCGGCGTGCCGGCGCTCCTCCTTCGCATCGGCTTCGTCGGCGAGCTCGGCTACGAGCTCCACTTCCCGAGCTCGTACGGCGAGCACGTCTGGGACGCGATCTCGAGCGGCGCGACCGGCGCGGACCCGTTCGGGCTCGAGCCGCAGCGGATCCTCCGGCTCGAGAAGATGCACATCCTCATCGGCCAGGACACCGACTCCGAGTCGAACGTCCTCGAGGCGAGCATGCCGTGGATCGCCAAGCTCGACAAGGACGACTTCGTCGGCAAGTGGGCGCTCGAGCACGTGCAGGAGCGCGGCCTGCGCGAGCCGCTCGTCGGCTTCGAGATGGAGAACGGCGTCGTCCCGCCCGAGGGCGGCGCAGATCGTCGTCGACGGCAAGCCCGCGCGGCCGCGTGACGAGCGCGCGCTGGAGCCAGGCGCTCGGCCGGACGATCGGCCTCGCCTGGGTGCCGCCGAGTCCTGGCCGAGGAGGACGCCGAGATCTCGCGATCCGCGTGGACGGCCAGCTTCGAGCCGGCGCGGTGCGCCTGCGGCCGTTCTTCGACCCCGACGGGGAGCGGCTGCGCTCGTGAGCGGCGTGCTCGACTTCCTCGTCCCCGGGCCTCGCCGAGCCGGCGCCACGGATCGCCGCTCGCGCGCGCGCTCGCGGGCGCCGACCGACGGGACCTCTCGCTCGCCTACGGCACGCTCGACGTCCGCGGCGAGCTCGACGGGCTCGAGCCGAGCGTCGAGGTCGTCCGCCTGACGACCGGGCGCGCGCTCGTCCTCGCCCCATACGACGAGACGCTCGGTCTCGCCGCCTCGCTCGCCGAGCGCGGGCTCGTCGCCGTCGACGTGACGGCCGGCTTCGCCGGGCTCGAGGTCGAGGGCGAACGGTTCTGCGCCGGCTGACCGACCTCGACCTCGACCGGCTCCCGGCCGTCGGCTCGGTCGCGCACGTCTCGACGATCCTGTTCGTCGCGAGGGCGAGCGCTTCCGGCTCTTCTTCCGCGCAGGAGTACGCCCACTACGTCGCCGAGGTCGTTCTCGACGCGCTGGAAGGACTGGAGGCGCGAGCGTGAAGGACGTCTTCCGCGTCCGCCGCATGTGGCGCCCGCGCAGCGAGCTGAAGCCGCGCTACGACGTCGTCATCATCGGCGGCGGCTCGCACGGGCTCGCGACCGCCTACTACCTGGCGAAGAACCACGGGATCACGCAACGTCGCCGTGCTGGAGAAGAGCTACATCGGCTCGGGCGCCGCCGGGCGGAACACGACGATCAT
The DNA here is from genome assembly GCA_963760815.1 of uncultured Actinomycetes bacterium. Lineage (GTDB taxonomy): Bacteria > Actinomycetota > Thermoleophilia > Gaiellales > Gaiellaceae > CAVRUF01. Next base: position 250,473 of record CAVXEJ010000004.1, on the reverse strand, counting down.
CCGCGCGAACTACCGCACGCCCGAGGGCGCCGAGTTCTACAAGGCGAGCGTCAAGCTCTACGAGGGGCTCGGCGCCGACCTCGACTTCAACCTGCTCTTCTCCCAGCAGGGCCACCTGACGCTCGCGCACTCCGACCGCGGCGATCATCACGATGACCGAGCGCGCCGAGGTGAACCAGCTCCTCGGGATCGACAGCCGCGTGATCGGCCGCGACGAGATCGCGCAAGCTCTGCCCGGAGCTGGACCTCTCCGACGACGTCACCTGGCCGGTCATGGGCGCGCTCTACCACCCGCCCGGCGGGATCATCCGCCACGACGCGGTCGTCTGGGGCTACGCGCGCGGCGCCGACCGGCGGCGGCGTCGAGATCCACCCGTACACCGAGGTGACCGGGATCGACCGGTCGAACGGCCGCGTGACGGGCGTCCAGACGAACCGCGGCCCGATCGACTGCGACACGGTGATCAGCGCGCACGGCCGGCTGGTCGACGCTCGTCTGCGACCTCGCCGAGCGTGCCGCTGCCGATCACGACGCACATCCTCCAGGCCTTCGTGACCGAGCCGGTGAAGCCGTTCCTCGACGTGATCATCGTCTCGTCGCAGATGCACGTCTACGTCTCGCAGACCGACCGCGGCGAGTTCCTGATCGGCGCCGAGATCGAGCCGTACACGACCTACCGAGGGACGAGCACGTTCCCGTTCCTCGAGTACTCCGCCCGGCACATGCTCGAGCTCTTCCCGCAGCTCGAGCGCGTCAAGGTGCTCCGCCGTGGACGGGCCTCTGCGACCTGTCCCCCGACTACAGCCCGATCCTCGGCGAGACCGAGGTCGACGGGTTCCTCGTCAGCGCCGGCTGGGGCACCTACGGCTTCAAGGCCGCGCCGATCGTCGGGACGACGCTCGCCGAGCTCGTCGCCACCGGCGAAGACGCCGCCGCTGATCGCGCCGTTCGCGCTCGAGCGCTTCCACACCGATACGCTCGTCTCCGAGCTCGCCGCCGCCGCCGTCTCGCACTAGGAGGAACACACATGGCCACACAGATGCCGTGCAGCCTCGAGATCGCCCAGGAGGCGACCCTTCGCCCGATCGCCGAGATCGCCGACGCCGCGGGGATCCTCGAGGACGAGTACGAGCCGTACGGCCGCTACAAGGCGAAGATCGACCTCTCGGTGCTCGACCGCCTCGCCGACCGGCCCGACGGGAAGCTCATCGACGTCACCGCGATCACGCCCACCAAGGCGGGCGAGGGGAAGACGACCACGTCGGTCTCGCTCACCCAGGGCCTCGGGCACATCGGCAAGAACCCGGTGCTGTGCCTGCGCGAGGCCTCGCTCGGCCCGGTGTTCGGGATCAAGGGCGGCGCGGCCGGCGGCGGCTACGCGCAGGTCGTCCCCATGGAGGACATGAACCTCCACTTCACCGGCGACATCCACGCGATCGGCGCGGCGAACAACCTGCTCGCCGCGCTGGTCGAGGCGCACCTCCTGCACGGGAACGAGCTCGGGCTCGATCCGCACAGCGTCACCTGGCGCCGCTGCGTCGACATCAACGACCGCGCGCTCCGGCAGATCGGTCGTCGGGCTCGGCGGCCGCGCGAACGGCTACCCGCGCGAGACCGGCTTCGACATCACCGCGGCGTCCGAGGTCATGGCGATCGTCGCCGTCGCCCGCGACCTCTTCGACCTCCGCGAGCGGCTGGGCGCGATCACGGTCGGCTACACGTGGGAGGGCGAGCCGGTCACCGCCGAGCAGATCCACGCGGCCGGCGCGATGACCGTCCTCCTCAAGGACGCGATCAAGCCGAACCTCGTGCAGACGCTCGAGGGCCAGCCGGCGTTCGTCCACTGCGGGCCGTTCGCGAACATCGCGCACGGCAACAACTCGCTCGTCGCCACGCGCGTCGGCCTCAAGCTCGGCGACTACTGCGTGACCGAGAGCGGCTTCGGCTCGGACATGGGCATGGAGAAGTTCTTCGACATCGTCTGCCGCGTCGGGAACCTGCGGCCCGACGCGGTCGTGCTCGTCGTCACGGCGCGGGCGCTCAAGCACCACGGCGGCGACCCGGACGGCGGCATCGACGCGATCGAGCGCGGCGCCGAGAACATGCGCCGCCACCTCGGGATCGTCCGCGAGTTCGGGCTGAGCACGGTCGTCGCGATCAACCGCTTCCCGGGGGACACCGACGAGGAGGTCGAGACCGTCCGCCGGCTCGCGCTCGAGGCGGGCGCAACCGCGGCCGAGCTGAACGAGGCGTTCGAGCGCGGCGGCGAGGGCGCCCAGGCGCTGGCCGAGGCGGTCGTGGCCGCGGCCGAGACGCCGTCCGACTTCAAGCCGCTCTACGACCTGGACGAGACGATCGACGCGAAGATCGAAGCGATCTGCACGCGGGTCTACGGCGCCGACGGCGTCGACTTCCTGCCCGCCGCGCGCGCCTCGATCGAGCGCGCCGTCGCGTCCGGGTTCGACAAGCTCCCGATCTGCATGGCGAAGACGCACCTCTCGCTCTCGCACGATCCCGCGCTCATGAACGCGCCGACCGGCTTCACCGTCGCCGTGCGCGACATCCGCGCGTACACCGGCGCCGGCTGGCTCGTGCCGCTCCTCGGCGACATGCAGACGATGCCCGGCTACGGCGTCTCGCCGGCCGCGTTCAACGTCGACATCGACGAGACCGGGAAGACGATCGGACTGTTCTGACCACCATCGAGGCCTTTCTCTCGCAGCCCCTGGACGACCTGCTCGCCGAGATCGCCTCTGAGAAGCCCGCGCCCGGCGCCGGCTCGGTCGCCGCGCTCGTCGTCGCGATGGGCGCCGGGCTCGCCGCCATGTCGGCCCGGCTCTCGGTCAACCACTGGGACGGGCGCCGCCGACGCCGCGCTCCAGGCCGATGCGCTCATCGCCCGCGTCGCCCCGCTCGCGCCCGCCGACGGCGCGGCCTACGAGGAGGTGCTGACCGCGCTGCGCCTGCCGAAGACGCTCGAGCCGGTCGTCCGCGAGGCCGCGATCGGCAACGCGCTCGCCCGCGCCGCGGAGATCCCGTTCGAGATCGCCGGCTGCGCCGCGGAGACCGCCGAGCTCGCCGCGCAAGTCGCCGAGAACGGCAATCCGAACCTCCGCTCCGACGCCGCCGGCGGCGCCACCCTCGCCGCCTCCGCCGCTCAGGTCGCGGCGCATCTCGTCGCGATCAACCTGGGCACGTCGGACACCGACGGCCAGGTGATCCAGGCGCGCGAGCGGGCCGCGGCCGCACAGCTCGCCGCCGAGCGCGCCCTCGCAGCAACACGCCGGTAACCTCGCGACAATGGACACGTACCTCGCGATCGCGAGCAGGCGCGACCGGCGCGACTACGACGGACGGCCGGTCGCCGAGGAGAGCGTCCGCAAGATCCTCGACGCGGGACGCCTGAGCGGCAGCGCGAAGAACCGCCAACTCTGGCGCTTCGTCGTCGTCGCCGAGCGCCAGGCCGCGCTCGCCGAGCTCGTCCACGCGCACGAGAACGTCGCGACAGCGGGGCTCGTCGTCGCGATCGTCGTCCCGGACGGGATCCGCGCGCGCTTCGACGCCGGCCGGGTCTCCCAGAACATGCTCCTCGCCGCCTGGAACGAGGGCGTCGCGTCGTGCCCGAACGGCCTCGCGGAGCCCGAGAAGGCGCGCGAGCTGCTCGAGATCGGCGAGGACGAGCGCATCGCGATCGTCCTCTCGTTCGGCTATCCGACTCGACCTGCCGACCCGTCGGCACATGACGCGGACGCGTGGAGCGAGCAGGCGAATCGCCGCTCGCTCGACGAGCTCGTCACCTACCTCTAGAACGGTTCCCGTTTGCGCCCGGCAGGCCGCTCCGGTAGGAATTCCCACGTTGTCTATTCAATCCGTAGAGAAAGAGGACTAACCCGTGACCCGTCGCCTGCTCATCCCGTTCGCGCTCGCCGCATTCGCCGTCGTCTCGCTGGCCGCCTGCGGCGGTGAGGACTCCGCGAGCGGCGGGAGCGGCAAGAAGATCACCCTCGTCGCCTACTCGACCCCGCGCGAGGCCTACGAGGCGATCATCCCCGCCTTCCAGAAGACCGCCGAGGGCGAGGGCGTCGACTTCGAGCAGTCCTACGCCGCGTCGGGCGAGCAGAGCCGCGCGGTCGAGTCGGGCCTGCCCGCCGACTTCGTCGCCTTCTCCCTCGAGCCCGACGTCACGCGCCTCGTCGACGCCGACCTGGTCGACGCGAACTGGGCCGAGGACGAGTACAACGGCATGGTCACCGACTCGGTCGTGGTCTTCGCCGTGCGCCCGGGCAACCCGAAGAACATCCACACCTGGGACGACCTCCTCCAGGAGGGCCTCGAGGTGATCACGCCGAACCCGTTCACCTCCGGCGGCGCCCAGTGGAACATCATGGCCGCCTACGGCGCGCAGCTCGAGCAGGGCAAGACGCGAGGAGGAGGGCGTCGAGTACCTGCGCGAGCTCTTCCTGAACAACGTGCCGGTGCAGGACAAGAGCGCGCGCGAGGCGCTCCAGACGTTCCTCGTCGGCAAGGGCGACGTGCTCCTCGCCTACGAGAACGAGGCGCTCTTCGCCAAGAACAAGGGCCAGGACGCTCGACTACGTCGTCCCCGACCAGACGATCCTGATCGAGAACCCCGTCGCGGCCGTGAAGACGTCCAAGAACGCGGCGACCGTGCAGGCGTTCATCGACTTCCTGCGCGGCGACGAGGCGCAGAAGATCTTCGGCGAGAACGGCTACCGGCCCGTGAACCGGGACGTGGCCGGCGAGTTCGACTTCCCCGAGCCGCCGGGGCTCTTTACGATCGCTGACCTGGGCGGATGGGCCGACGTGCGGTCGGAGTTCTTCGACCGCGAGAACGGGATCTTCGCCGGCATCGAAGAGGAGCTTGGAGTCCCAACTGACGGATAGCACCACTGCAGTCGCACTTCCCGCCCGGGCGGCCTCGCCTCGCCGCTCGGGCGGACTTGCGCTCGGGATCTCGACGGCCTACCTGAGCCTGATCGTCCTGATCCCGATCGCCGCGGTCGTCGCCGAATCGCTGAGCGGCGGCCTCGCCGCGTTCTGGGACGAGATCACCGCGCCCGCCGCGGTCGCCGCGCTCAAGCTCACGTTCGCGGCGTCGCTGCTCGTCGTGTTCGTGAACGCGATCACCGGGACGCTCGTCGCCTGGACGCTCGTGCGCGACTCGTTCCGCGGCAAGGCGGTCGTGAACGCGCTCATCGACCTGCCGTTCGCGCTGCCCACGATCGTCGCCGGCCTGACGCTGCTCGCGATCTACGGCCCGCGCAGCCCGATCAACCTGAACCTCGCGTACACGCGCGCCGCCGTGGTGGTCGCGCTGCTCTTCGTGACGCTGCCCTTCGTCGTGCGCGCCGTGCAGCCGGTGCTGCTCGAGCTCGACCAGGAGATGGAGGAGGCCGCGCGCTCGCTGGGCGCCTCGAGCTTCCAGACGTTCCGGCGCATCGTGCTGCCGAACCTCATGCCGGCGATCCTCTCGGGCGCGGCGCTCTCGTTCGGCAAGGCGGTCGGCGAGTTCGGCTCGATCATCCTCATCTCGGGGAACATCCCGTTCGACACCGAGGTCGCCTCCGTGAACATCTTCAAGGCGATCGAGAGCGACGACCCGGCCGGCGCCGCGGCGGTGTCGGTCGTGCTGCTCGTGCTGTCGCTGCTCGTGCTCGTCGCGGCCGATCTGCTGGAGCGGAGAAGCCGGAGGCACGATGCGTAAGTACGTCATCCGCTACACGGCGCTCACGTACCTGGCGCTCGTGCTGGTGCTGCCGCTGTCGATGATCCTGTTCCGCACGTTCCAGGACGGGCTCGCACCCGTCTGGGCCGCGCTCACCGATCCGCTCTTCCTCAGCGCGTTCAAGCTGACGATCGATCGCCGTGCTGATCGCGGTGCCGCTGAACACGGTCTTCGGCGTGCTGTGCGCGATCGCGCTCGTGCGGCGCGAGTCGAACCGCGGCGAGTGGTTCTTCAACGCGGCCATCGGGCTGCCGCTGGCGCTCTCGCCGATCGTGGTCGGGCTCGCGCTGATCCTCGTCTACGGCAACGACGGCTGGATCGGGAGCTGGCTCGCCGACTTCGGGATCCAGGTCATCTTCTCCACGCCGGGGATCGTGCTCGCGACCATCTTCGTGACGCTGCCGTTCGTCGTGCGCGAGGTGATCCCGGTGCTCCGCGAGATCGGCACCGACCAGGAGGAAGCCGCCTGGGTGCTGGGCGCGTCGCGCTGGCAGACCTTCAAGCGGATCACGCTTCCGTCGATCCGCTGGGGCGTCGCGTACGGCGTCGTCCTGACCACCGCGCGGGCGCTCGGCGAGTACGGCGCGGTCGCCGTCGTGTCGGGCCGCCTTGCCGGCAAGACGGAAACGCTTACGCTTCACGTCGACGAGCAGTACCTGCGCTTCAACGAGGTCGCTGCGTACACCACATCGCTCGTCCTGGCGCTGCTCGCCGTCAGCACTCTCATCGCGATGAACCTGTTCAAGCAGAGCGAGCACAAGGAGGTGGCAAGTGGGGATAGCGGTCCGGCAGGCAACTAAGCGCTTCGGCAGCTTTCTGGCGCTCGACAACGTGTCGCTCGCCATCCCGACCGGCTCGCTGACCGCGCTGCTCGGGCCCTCCGGCTCGGGGCAAGTCCACGCTCCTGCGCGTGATCGCCGGCCTCGAGAACCCGGACGCGGGCGACGTCGTCATCTCCGGCCAGGACACGACCGGCGTGCCGCCGCAGGATCGCGGCGTCGGCTTCGTCTTCCAGCACTACGCCGCGTTCAAGCACATGACCGTGCGCGACAACGTCGGCTTCGGGCTCTCGATCCGCAAGGAGCCGAAGGCGGCGATCCGCACGCGCGTCGACGAGCTGCTCCATCTCGTGCAGCTGGACGGGCTCGCCGAGCGCTACCCGTCGCAGCTTTCCGGCGGCCAGCGCCAGCGGATGGCGTTGGCGCGTGCGCTCGCGGTCGAGCCCGAGGTGCTGCTGCTGGACGAGCCGTTCGGCGCGCTCGACGCCCGCGTCCGCAAGGAGCTGCGCACCTGGCTGCGCCGCCTGCACGACGACGTCCACGTGACGACCGTGCTGGTCACGCACGACCAGGAGGAGGCGATGGACGTCGCCGACCGGATCGTCCTCATGAACCAGGGCAAGATCGAGCAGACCGGCAAGCCGCGCGACCTCTACGAGCATCCCGCGAACGAGTTCGTCATGTCGTTCGTCGGCCCGGTGAACCGGCTCGGCGAGGACTGGGTGCGCCCGCACGACCTCGACCTGCTCATCGAGCCGAACGGCTCCACCAGCGAGGCGATGATCGAGCGGATCGTCCACCTCGGCTTCGAGGTGCGCGTCGAGCTCGTCCTCCAGGACGGCACGCACGTCTCCGCGCAGGTCACCCGCGACGAGGCCGAGCAGCTCGAGCTGCACGACGGCCAGATCGTGTTCGTCCGGCCGAGCCGGACTACGGTGTTCGTCGAGGAGAACGCGGAGGCTTAACCGGCGCGGTCAGCGGCGTCGTCCCCATCTGACGCACCGCGACCGCGAGCCTGCGTTCCAGCCTGGCGCGGCCTTGGCGGCGGTCGGCCGTGTGTCCACGCATGCCGCTGCGCGCGACGAGCCAGGCGGTCACCGAGTTCGAGTTCCACATCTCGCCCGTGTCGAGCTCGTCGCGGCCCCAGACCGGAGTCGGGATGGTCGGCTGCCAGATCGAGCAGCCGCTGGGCCTGCGCAGGATCGTCGCTCAGGAGCTGCGGGCCTCCGACCGCCTCGGCGATGTCGGGGATGACCCCGTTGCGCCAGCAGCGAACCTCGTAGCGGAAGATCCGAAAGCGCCCTGCCCAGCGCTGTCCGACCGGCCTCGGCGACCACGCCCCGCTCGTCTCCCCGGGAATCGCGAACCGGCGCCTGCTCGATCACGAACCGTCCATCCGGGACATGCACCTCGAGCGCCGAGTGGTAGAGATCGTAGACCGGCCGCCGTCCCAGCCGCGCCGCCACCGCCTCGTAGACGCGTCCGTTCAGCCGCACCGAATGGCCGCCCGCGCCCAGCGGAAGCCAGAAGAGAACCGTGGATGCCCTTGCCGGACGGCCGCTCGGTCACTGCGGAGAGTGCTTCAACCGTTCGCGCGACGGAGGCCATCAGACGCGAGGAGTACCCTCGCCGCGTGGCTCGGATTCGGCGCTACTTCGCGGCCCGGTTCAAGAACGTCAGCCGCGCCGAGGGCTGGGGCTACGCGGTGTGGAGCGCAATGGGGCTCGTCGTGTTCGTGCCCGAGGTCTGGGCCGCCGTCTCCGGGAGCGACTTCATCTGGCCGACCATCTCGACGACCGTCGGGCATCTCGAGGATCGCTGGCCGGTGGTGGCGCTCATCCCCGTCGCGATGATCGTCATGTCGGCGTTCTCCCTGTACCGCGTCGGCGCCGGAAGCACCGCGATGCAGGCCGACTACCAGGGCCTCGGGCGCACGCCCGAGGGACGGCTCGCGAAGCAGGATGTCTCGCGCGACCAGCTCGAACGCGGCGGCGTGCCGGCGAAAGAGGGCCGCCGCGAGGTCGGCGTCGTCCCCTACTTCGCGTTCGTGACAGTCGCGGTGATCGTCGCCACGGCTCGTCGCGGCGACGAGCGAGAACCGGTTCCTCGTCGGGTACGTCCTCTACTCCCTGATCTTCGTGTTCTGGCTCGTCCTGCCGAACGTGGCCTCGTACTGGTTCAAGAGCGACGTGCCGTTCTGCACCGTGTTCTTCACCGTTCGGTGCCTCGGGCAGCGGCTGCAGCTCGTCGCGGCGCTCATCGCCGCGCTCCTCGTCATCCTGCTGCTCCACCTGGCGTTCTACCCCTGGCCGAGCGTGCGCTGAGCGTTAGTGCGGCTCCCAGGCCTCGGGATCCGCGGTCAGGCGCTTCACCGCATCCGGGAGCTGGCCGCTGGCGAGATCGGCGAGCGTGACCTCCTCGAGCACCGAGCGCAGGCTGGCGCGGACGGCGACCCAGACTTCCTTCAGCTGGTACGCGGCGCCCTCGAACTCGAGCGCCTCGGGGCGCACGCCGCGGACGTTCGCGAGGGGGCCCTCGACGGCGCGGATGATCTCGGCGAGCGTGATCTGGTCGGCCGGGCGGGCCAGCCAGTAGCCGCCCTCCGCGCCGCGCTGGCTCGCGACGAGCCCGTCGTGGCGGAGCTCCAGGAGGATGTTCTCCAGGAACTTCAGCGGGATCGACTGCGCCTGCGCGATGCGCTCGCCCTTCACCGGGCCCGCGTCGGCGCGCGCCAGCTCGGCCGCGGCGCGGAGCGCGTAATCGACCTTTGCGGAGACTCTCACGCCCCCATTCTCCACAAAGTCAATAGGAGCCGTGAACTGCAGCCGACGCGCTTGGCGTGAGCACTGGGCCCGCGCGCCCTGGACATGTCCCCGCAGGCCACGGCCGGGGTCTGACCCCGGACATGGCTTTTCGGAGACCGCGGCGCCGGCCGCGCATCGCCCGAAACGGTCAGGGCTCGCGGCGCGTGCTCGCCCTGGGCGCCCCGGACGCGGTGTAGCGCGACCAGGCCTCGCGTGAGGACGTCGCCGAGGATGCTCGTCATCTCGTCGAACTCCGCCTGGCCCGCGATGAGCGGCGGCGAGATCTGGATCACGGGGTCGCCGCGGTCGTCGGCGCGGCAGATGAGCCCGCGCTCGAAGAGCCGTGCGGAGAGGAACCCGCGGATCAGATCCTCGCACTCGTCATCGGTGAACGTCTCGCGCGTGTCCTTGTCCTTCACGAGCTCGATCGCGTAGAAGAACCCGGCCCCACGGACATCGCCGACGATCGGCAGGTCGAGGAGCTGGCCGAGCGTCGCCGCGAACGCATCCTCCTCGGCGGCGACGTGCTCGACGATCCGCTCGCGCTTCATGATCTCGAGGTTCTTGAGCGCGATCGCCGTCTGCACCGGATGGCCGCCGAACGTGATCCCGTGGGAGAACATGCCCGTCTCGGAGAGGAACGGCTCCATCACGGCGTCGGTCGTCATGACCGCGCCGATCGACGCGTACGCGGACGAAAGACCCTTGGCGCAGGTGATGAGGTCCGGCCGGATGTCGTACTTGCCGGATCCGAACCAGTGGCCGAGCCGCCCGAAGCCGCAGATGACCTCGTCGGCGCACAGCAGGATCCCGTACTTGTCGCAGAGCGCCCGCACGCCCTGGAAGTAGCCGGCCGGCGGGGTGAACGCGCCGCCCGCGTTCTGCACCGGCTCCATGATGAGCAGCGCGATCGTGTCGGCGCCGGCCTGGTCGATCGTCTCCTCGAGCTCCTCGAGGAGCATCGCCGTGAACTCCTCCTCGGTCTCGCCCTCGGGACGGTGGTAGCGGTTCGTGTTGCGGACGTGGTGCACCTCGGGAACGAGCGGCTCGAACGGCGTGCGCAGCCCGGCGACGCCGTTGATCGAGAGCGCGCCCATGGTCGTCCCGTGGTAGGCCACGCGGCGCGCGATCGCCTTCCAGCGGCGCTCGCCGCGCGCGGTCGCGTACTGCCGGGCGAGCTTCCACGCGGACTCGACCGCCTCGGACCCGCCCGAGACGAAGAAGCTGCGGTTCAGGTCGCCGGGCGCGAGCGACGCCATCTCGGCAGCCAGCTCGATCGCGCGGGGGTGCGCGTAGCTCCAGTTGGTGTAGAACGGCAGCTCGCGCATCTGCGCGGCCGCGGCCTCGCCGACCTCGTCGCCGTACGAGTAGCCGATCTGCACGGCGAAGAGGCCCGCCAGCGCGTCCAGGTAGCGCTTGCCGTTCGAGTCCTCGAGGTAGCAGCCGTCGCCGCGCACGATCACGGGGACGTCGGCGCCTTGCAGGCCGCCCATCCGGGTGAAGTGGAGCCAGAGATGATCGCGCGCCGCGCGCTGGAGTTCTGCGGGGGAAAGAGCGGTCGTGGGTGTACTCATGCGGGTCCTTTCGTACGGCTGCGCTGGACGACGATGTTGATGGCCATGATCGCGAGCCCTGCTATGAAGATAGCGCTCGCAATCACATTCACCTGCGGCGGCACCGAAACGCGCGCGGCGCCCCAGACGAAGAGCGGGAACGTCTGCGTTCCTCCTGAGTTGAAGTAGGTGACGACGAAGTCGTCGATCGAGAGCGCGAAGCCGAGCAGCGCCGCGCTCAGGATGGCCGGGGCGAGCAGCGGAAGCGTGACCTTCCGGAACGTCACGAACTCGGTCGCGCCGAGGTCCATCGCCGCCTCCTCGAGATGCACGTCGAAGTCGATCAGGCGGGCCTTCACGGTAACGACGATGTAGCTGATCACGAACATGACGTGGGCGATGAAGATCGTGATGAAGCCCGGCGTGAAGACGTTGACGTTGAGGAACAACGTGAGCAGCGAGGCGCCGAGCACGATCTCGGGCGTCGCCATGGGGAGAAAGATGAACAGGTTCGTCGCCCCGCGGCCGAAGAAGCGGTGGCGCACGATCGCGAGCGCGACCATCGTCCCGAAGACGGTGGCGACGATCGTCGAGAGCGCGCCGATCTCGAGCGACTTGATGACCGCGTCGCGGATCCCCGGGACGGCGTCCCAGTGGATCCAGTTGTCGAGCGTGAAGCCTTCCCAGATGTAGTTGAAGCGGCCGCTCGGAGCGTTGAACGAGAAGAGGATCACGACCGCGATCGGCAGCATCAGGTAGCCGAAGGCCAGGATCGCGTAGCCGGTCAGCGCGTTGCGCCGCACCCAGGCCACGAAGCCCTGCTTGCGCTGGACGGGAGGGGCCAGAGCGGCGGGAGCGTCGGCGCGCATCAGCCGGTCAGCCTTTCCGTCCCGACGGCCTTGGCGTAGACGAGCAGCGCGATCAGGATCGTCGCCATGAGGACGAACGAGAGCGCCGCGGCCGACGGGTAGTCGATGAGCTCGAGGAACTTCGACTGGATGACGTTCCCGATCATCGCCTGGTTCGGTGTCCCCAGGAGCTGCGCGTTGATGAAGTCGCCGGCCGCCGGAATGAACACGAGAAGCGTCCCGGCGATGATCCCCGGCGCCGAGAGCGGCAGCGTCACCTTGAAGAACGCCCGCGCCGGGCCGGCGTACAGATCCTTCGCCGACTCGATCAGCCGCTGGTCGACCTGCTCGAGCGACACGTAGATCGGCAGCGCCATGAAGGGGAGGAAGTTGTAGGTGATCCCCGCCACCACGGCGACGGAGGTCGCGAGCACGCGGCCGTCCGAGCCGAGCAGGTGCAGGCTGTCGAGGAAGCGGACGAGCGGGCCCTCGTCGGCCAGGATGTTCAGCCAGGCGAGCGTCCGCACGAGGTAGGTGACGAAGAGCGGCGCCACGATGGCGAGCAGGAAGAAGTTCTTCCAGCGGCCGGCGCGGAACGCGATCCAGTAGACGAGCGGGTACGCGATGAGGAGCGCCAGGATCGTGGCGATCCCCGCGTAGAGGAACGAGCGGATGAGCTGCTCGTGGTAGTTGGAGAACGCATCGCTGTAGTTCGAGAAATGCCAGGTGAACTCGTAGCCCCGCTCGAAGCTCCCCGACTGAAGCGACTGGTAGCCGAGGAACCCGAGCGGGACCAGGAAGAAACACGCGAGCCACGCGAGCCCGGGAATGAGCAGGAGATACGGCGAGAGCCGCTTTCGCGCGGTCCGGTTCATCGCTCTAGGCTCCGAGCACCGTCTGCCAGGCCTCGATGTAGTCCTCGTTGTTCAGCGCGGTCGAGTCGAACTGGTGCACCTGGGAGAGCATCTCCTCGGTCGGGAAGATCAGCGGGTTGTTCGCCGTCTCCGGATCCGTCTTTGCGAGCTCTTCCTTGGCGCCCTGCACCGGCGTGACGTAGTTCACGTACGCCGCGATCTGCGCGGCGACGGCCGGGTCGTACACGTAGTTCATGTAGGTCGACGCCGTGGCGATGGAGCCGCCCTGCGGGATGAGCATGTTGTCCGTCCAGATCATCCCGCCGTCCGTCGGGATCGCCCACTTGAGCTTGTCGTTCGACGCGAGGAGCTGCACCACGTCGCCCGACCAGGCCACGGCGGCCGCGATGTCGCCCTGCGTGAGCGGCTGCGCGTAGTCGTTGCCCGTGAACTTGCGGATCTGGCCGCTGTCGACGGCGCCCTGGATCGTGTCGATGGCGGCGTTGTAGGTGTCGTCGGTGACCTTCGACGGGTCGTCGCCGTTCGAGAGCATGACGAGCCCGACCGAGTCGGCGAGCTCCATCAGCATCGTGACCTTGCCCTTGAGCGCCGAATCCGTGAGGAGCTGCTCCACGGACTCGACCGGGCCGGTCACGTCCTCGTTCCATGCGATGCCGGTCATGCCCGACTGCCACGGAAGCGAGTACTCGCGGTTCGGGTCGAACGGCGGATGCTGCTGGGCCGTGATCAGGTTGGACATGTTCGGGATCAGGTCGGTGTTCAGCTTCTCCGCCCAGCCCCGCTCGATCATGAGTCCCGGGAACCGCGAGTTGTCCGTCAAGACGATGATGTCGCGGTCGATCCCGCGGCCCTGCGACAGCGCGCCCTGGATCTTTCCGAAGTACTGGGCGTTGTCGTTGATCTCCTCGGTGTAGTCGACCTTGATTCCCGTGTCGGCCGTGAAGGCGTCGAGCGTCGGGTACTTCTTGGTCGCCTCGTCGTAATCGATGTAGAGCGGCCAGTTTGCGAAGCGCAGGTTGTCCCGCAACTCGTCGGTTGCCGCTGCGCCTCCTCCCCCACTCGAGCCGCCGCACGCGGCGATGAAGCCGGGAACCGAAAGCAGCGCGAACCCTGCCGCTCCTCGCTGAACCAACTCGCGACGGGTCAGTTGCGAGGTCATGAGCTCACTCCTCCTTCTTGGTCGACAACAAATGTGCAGTCCGCCGGCCACGACACCGTGACCTGCGAACCGACGGCCGGGATGAGCCCGCCCGCCTCCGTGTTTTGGTGGAACACCGTCATGCTTCCCGACGGCGTATCGACGATCACCTGGGTCGCGACGCCGATGTAGGCGGTCTCGCGAACCGTTCCGGTGAGCCGGTTGTCGGCCGAGTCGCCGAGCCGCACCTTCTCGGGGCGGACGCCGATGGAAACCTGCCCCGATGCTCCGTCCACGTTCGCCTGGATCGTGGTTCCGTCGGCGAGCTTGACCCGGCCCGGCCCTTCGACCGTGCCGCTGAGCAGGTTGCAGGTGCCGAGGAACCCGGCCACGAACGACGTCTTCGGCCGCTCGTACAGCTCGCTGGGCGAGCCGAGCTGCTCGATCTTGCCGGCCCGCATGACCGCGATCTGGTCGGCCATCGTCATCGCCTCTTCCTGGTCGTGCGTGACGTGGACGAACGTGATCCCGACCTCGGACTGGATGCTCTTCAGCTCGAGCTGCATCTGCTTTCGCAGCTTCAGGTCGAGCGCGCCGAGCGGCTCGTCGAGGAGCAGCACCTGCGGCCTGTTGACGAGCGCGCGCGCGAGCGCGACCCGCTGCTGCTGGCCGCCGGAGATCTGCCGCGGCTTCCGCTTGCCGAGCGCGCTCAGGTCGACGAGCTCGAGGGCGTCGTCGACCCGCTTCTTCAGGTCGTCGCCCTTCACGCCCTTGCGGCGCAGCCCGAACGCGACGTTCTCGTGGATCGTCAGGTGCGGGAAGAGCGCGTAGCTTTGGAACACCGTGTTCACGTCGCGCTTGTACGGCGGCAGACCCGCGATGTCGGTGCCGCCGAGCAGGATGCGCCCGGCGGTCGGCTCCTCGAAGCCGCCGATCATCCGGAGCGTCGTCGTCTTGCCGCAGCCCGACGGGCCGAGCAGGGCGAAGAAGCTCCCATGCTCGATCTCGAGTGAAATGTCGTCGACCGCGGGCGCGTCCTCGAAGATCTTCGTGACGCGCTCGAGCCCGACGGATCCTGGTTCGCTCACGAGGCGGCTCCTTCCACTGCTGGTGCGTCGAGTGCGTCCGGCGCCGCCGTCTCGATCTTGCGCTTGAAGAACCCCGGCATGTGCGCGAACTGAATCAACATCAGGATAACCCCGAGGATCAGGAAGCCGATCGCGATCACGAGCGGCGGCCCGAGGCCGAACCATGACTCGCCGGACTCGGAGTTGGCCGGATCGGAGAGGTCGATGATCGACTTCACGAACGCCCAGCCCAAGATCAAGGCGCCGATCAGCGGGGCGAGCCCGATGAACAGGAAGTTCTTCACGCTGCGGAAGAGCAGCCGGCGGAAGTAGACGACGCAGGCGATCGCGGTGATGCCGTAGTAGAAGGCGATCAGGAGGCCGAGCGTCAGAAGGCCGTCGAAGAGGATGTTCTCCGACACGACCGTGAGCCCGACGTACCAGGCGATCGAGAGGACGCCCATCCAGATCGTGGCCGTGCTCGGCGTGAGGTAGCGCTGGTGGACCCGGCCGAAGTACTTGGGCGCAGCGCCCTTCGACGACATGGAGAGTGCCGTGCGCGTGGTCGGCAGGATCGTCGTCTGGGTCGACGCCGCCGCCGAGGTGAGCACCGCGATGATGAGGAGCTTGTCGAGCGGCGAGCCGAACACGTCGCCGCGCGAGCGCCCCGAGCACGTCCCCCTGGTGCTCCTCGTCCGAGAGGAACGTGGAGCCGTGATAGGCGAGCGCGGCGATCGTGACGATCACGTAGATGAAGAGCAGGATGACCGTCGAGGCGATCGCGGCCTTGCCCGGCCCCTCGGTTGGATCCTGGCTCTCCTCGTTGACCGTGACGGTCGAGTCCCAGCCCCAGTAGATGAAGATCGCGAGGATCATCCCGGTGGCGAGCGCGCTCCAGGAGTCGATCGCGAACGGGTTCAGCCAGTCGAGCGACGGCGTCACCTCGCCCGCGATGTCCTGGGTGTAGACCCTGAACAGGGCGACCGCGGCGAAGAGGAGGAGCGTGATGAGCTCCGCGCCGAGCAGGTACCACTGGGTCTTGGCCGAGACCTCGATGCCGACGTAGCAGATCAGCGTCATGAGGACGATCCAGAGGACGCCGACGACGAGCACGGCGTTCGTGTTGGTCGCGGCCTCGTCGGCGCCGACGAGCAGGAACGAGTACGAGCCTGCGATCGCCGCCAGGTTCGACATGACGACGATGTCGGCGACGATGATCGCCCAGCCGGTGAGCCAGCCGGCCCACGGGCCCGAGCGCCAGCGTCCCCCAGGAGAACGACGTCCCGCAGTCCGGGTCGACGCGGTTCAAGTAGTAGTACGACGCCGCGGTGAACAGCATCGGGACGAAGGCGAGGAGCATGATCGCCGGCGACTGGAACGCGACCGCGGCGGCGACGAAGCCGAGCACGGCGGCGAGGCTGTAGCCGGGAGCGGTCGACGCGACGCCGATCACGACGCCGGAGACGAAGCCGAGCGCGCCGGTCTTCAGGCCCTTCTCGCCGGGGGCGCCTTCCATCCGGACGGGGAATCCGGGTGCGGGTGCGTCGGTTGTGCTCAACGTTCCTCCTTCATCGGGTTAGCGGGCTCCGCCTCCGGCGATGGCCCCCGCGCTGTCGCGGCTCAGCCGCTGGGCGAAGTAGACGGGGATTGCGGACAGGAGGATGACCAACAGAGCGACGACGTTCACGATCGGGAGCTGGTTCGGGCGCGACAGGTTCGTGAAGATCCAGATCGGAAGTGTCTGCTCCGCACCGGCCGTGAACGTGGTCACGACGATCTCGTCGAACGAGAGCGCGAAGGCGAGCAGCGCCCCGGCCATGAGCGCCGTGCGGATCGCCGGGAGCGTGACGAAGCGGAACGTCTGGAACGAGTCCGCGCCGAGATCCATCGAGGCCTCCTCGAACGAGACCGAGGTGCGGCGCAGGCGTGCGATCGCGTTGTTGTAGATCACGACGATGCAGAAGGTCGCATGTCCGACGACGACAGTGAAGAGCCCGAGGCTGAATCCGAACGGCGAGAGCACCTCGCGGAAGGTCGCGTTCAGCGCCATCCCGGTCACGATCCCGGGCAGGGCGATCGGGAGGATGACGAGGAACGAGATCGTCTCGCGGCCGAAGAACTTGTAGCGCTGCACCGCGAGCGAGGCGAAGAGCCCGAGCAGGACGGCGACCCCGGTCGCGAGCATCGCCACGATGATCGAGGTCAGCGAGCGCATGCCGCACGCCCGGGTTCCCGAAGGCCTTGCCGAACCACTCGAGCGTCAGCCCGGGGATCGGCCAGGTCTGGATCCGCGTCTCGTTGAAGGCGTACAGCGCGATCACGAGGAGCGGCAGGTACATGAACGCGAGCGTGAGCCCGCTCGCCGCGCGCAGTCCGAACCGGGCCAGGCGGGTCTCGACCACTACAAACTCTCGAAGGCGCCGAGGCGCTTGGCCACGGTCAGGTAGAGGATCATCACGACGACGGGAACGAGCGCGAACGCGGCCGCGAACGGGAGGTTGTTCGCGACGCCGACGTTCACGTAGACGACGTTCCCGATGAACTGCGTGCTCGAGACGAGCGTCGGCGTGATGTAGTCGCCGAGCGTCAGCGAGAACGTGAAGATCGAGCCGGCGACGAACGCCGGGAAGGCGAGCGGCAGGATGACGCGGCGCAGAGTCCGCAGTCCGCCGGCGCCCAGGTCGGCCGAGGCCTCGAGCAGCGAGTTCGGGATGCGCTCGAGCCCGGCGTAGACGGGCAGGATCATGAACGGCAGCCACAGGTAGCTGAAGACGAGCCAGGTGGCGACGTTCCCGAACCCGGGCCCGCTGAGTCCGAGCGGCGACAGCGCCCAGTTCAGGATCCCTTCCTCCTGGAGGATCACGCGCCAGGCGTAGACCTTCACGAGGTAGCTCGACCAGAGCGGCATGAGCACCGCGACGATCAAGAGGCCGCGCGTGCGCGGCGACGCGACGCGGGCCATGTAGTACGCGATCGGGAACGCGAGGATCGCATCGGTGAGCGTGACCGCGGCCGCGATCGTGACGGTGCGGATCGTGATCGCCCGGTAGACGTCGTTCTCGACAAGCGTGCGGAAGTTCTGGAAGCCGTACTCGTGGACGACCTCCGAGGTGAACGGGTCGAGCCGCCAGAACGCCGCCACGAAGAGCACGAGCAGCGACCCGAGATAGGCGATGACGAGCCAGCCGACCGGAGTTGCGAGCAAGAGCCCGAGCTGGAGCCGGGGGCGCCGGTACAGGTAGGTCGCGAACCGCCGGCTGAGCGTGGGACGCGGCTGAACGGAGGGGTTGGCTGCCGTCATGGGCGGAGAGGGAGGGCCGGGCCGAAGCCCGGCCCTCCTGCGGAGCTCATCCCTTGATCTCGGTCCAGGCGTTGACCCAGTCGGCGTAGGTCTTGCAGACCTCGCCCCGATCGTCGCCGCAGTCGGCCTCAGGCGTCGTCCAGTACGCAACCTGGTCGAAGTACGCCTCGTCGTCTGCGTGGAACGTGTCGCAGTGGTTCGCGTCTGCCGTCTCGGCGCACGCCTTCGAGTTCGAGGGCGCCTCGCCGAACCACTCGGCCACGGCCGCGTTGGCCGTCGGCGAGATGATGTGGTCCATCCACATGTACATGCAGTTCGGGTTCTTCGCCTTGGACGAGACCATCCACGTGTCCGACCAGCCGGTGGAGCCTTCCTTCGGCAGGGTCGTCTTGATCGGCACGTCGTCGGCCTCGAGCAGGTTCGCGATGACCTGCCACGTCGTTCCGAGGACGCTCTCGCCGCCGGAGAACGCGGACATCTGCTTCGTGTAGTCCGACCAGTACTCGCCGATGATCCCGTTCTGCTTCTTCAGCAGGTCGACGGCGGCGTTGAACTGGTCCTCGTCGAGCTCGTACACGTTGTCGATGCCGAGATCCGGCTGCGTCGCCTTCAGGTACAGCGCAGCGTCGGCGATGTAGATCGGGCTGTCGTAGGCGGTCACCTTGCCGGCGTACGGCGAGTTCTCGTCCCACACGACGCCCCAGCTATCCGGGTCCTCGGTGACCGTGTCGGTCTCCCACATGAGCAGGTTCGCGCCGCGGCCGTGGGGGACGCCGTACATCTGGCCGTCGACGCTGTTGAACGGCTGCTCCTTGAGACCCTCGAACACATCGGCGTAGTTCGGGATCAGGTCGGTGTTCACCGGGGAGACATCGCCTGAGCGGATGAGGCGCAGCGTCGCGTCGCCGGAGGCGGACACGCCGTCGTACTCGCCCGTCTGCATGAGCGTGACCATCTCGTCGGAGGTGTTGCCGATCTTCACGTTGACCTGGCAGCCCGTATCCGCTTCGAAGTCGCTGACCCAGTCGACCGCCGGATCGGTGGAGCCGTCCTCGACGTAGCCGGCCCACGCGATCAGGTTGACCTCTCCTTCGCCCTCGCCGAGCGTCTCCATCATCGGCCCGCCCGGCAGGTCGCCGTCGCTCGAGTCGTCGCCGCCTCCACAGGCCGCGACGGTGGCAAGAAGCGCCATGAGACCTACGACCGCAAGCAGCCGTCCCACCCGTCCGTACGTCATTCCTCCTCCTCCTTCGGTTCCAGTGCGAGCATGTGCTCGGGGCGCCACTCGAGCCGCACGGTCGTGCCGCGCGTCGTGAGGGCCTGCGCCGAGGTCGTCTCCAGGTTCTGGCACACCACGATGAGCGCGCCTCCTTGCTCCAGGTCGACGACGTAGCGCGTCGCCGGCCCTGCGTAGACCACTTCTCTGATCGTTCCGGTCTCGACGCTGCCACTCGGCATCGGGCTCGGCGCCGCTCGACAGGATCCGGATCTTCTCGGGCCGGACGCTGAAGCGCTGCGACCCGCGCTCGAGCACGTTCGAGACGCCCACGAAGCTCGCGACGAACTCGTTCGCCGGATGCTCGTAGAGCTCGGCCGGGGGCCCGATCTGCTCGATGCGGCCGTGGTTGAAGACGGCCACGCGGTCGCTCATCGTCAGCGCCTCCTCCTGGTCGTGCGTCACGTAGACGAACGTGATGCCGACCTCCCGCTGGATGCGCTTCAGCTCGATCTGCATCTCCTGGCGGAGCTTCAGGTCGAGCGCGCCGAGCGGCTCGTCGAGGAGGAGCACGGCGGGCTCGTTCACGATCGCGCGGGCCAGGGCGACGCGCTGCCGCTGGCCGCCGGAGAGCTGTGCCGGCTTGCGCGGGCCGAGGCCGGGAAGACGGACGATCCCGAGTGCCTCCTCGACCTTGACCGCACGCTCTTTGCGTCCGACGCGCTTGATCTTCAGCCCGTAGCCGATGTTCTCGGCGACCGTCATGTGCGGGAAGAGCGCGTAGTCCTGGAAGACCGTGTTGACGTCGCGGTTGTACGGCGGCTCGTCGGTGACGTCGGCGCCCGCCAAAAGGATGCGTCCCTCGTCGGGCCGCTCGAACCCGGCGATGAGGCGCAGCGTCGTCGTCTTTCCGGATCCGGACGGGCCGAGCATCGTGAAGAACTCGCCCTGCGGGATCTCGAGCGTGAGGTCGTCCACGGCGGCGACGTCGCCGAAGCTCTTGCGGACGCCCTCGAGGAGGACGTCCGCCACGCGCGGCTCGCTCGACGCGCCGCGCTCCATCTCCAGTGCCGCCGCAAGGAGCACGGTCAGTCGATTTTCGCCATGACGTGTTTGACGACGGTGTACTCCTCGACGGAGTACATGGACATGTCCTTGCCGTAGCCCGACTGCTTGAAGCCGCCGTGCGGCATCTCGGAGACCAGCGGAATGGCGGCGCTCATCTGGGCCTCCGTTCGCGTTTCTTCGGCTGGTCGTCCGCTTCCGCTCCGTCCGGCTGCGCGCCCCAGTCGTAGAGCTGCTTCCAAAGCTCCAGGTACATGAAGCTCTCGGTGGACACGACGGAGTCGATCCCGCGGATGCGATTGATGATCTCGAGCAGGTGGTGCCGGTCGGTGCACACGAGCTCGACGAGGACGTCGTACTGCCCGGCCGCGACGACGACGTAGCTCGCCTCGCGCCAGGTCGCGACCTCGTCGGCGACCATCTCCACCGGCCCGTTCGTCTTGATCCCGATCATCGCCTGGGCGTCGAAGCCGAGGCCCAGCGGATTGGTGACCCCGGTGACCTGGAGCACGTTGCCCCGGCACAGGCGCGCGTAGCGGTTGCGGATCGTCGCTTCGCTGACGCCGAGCTGCCCGGCGATCTTGCGGAACGGCTCGCGGCCGTTCGCCTGGAGCGCCTCGATCAGCTGCCGGTCGAGCCGGTCGATCGACGCCGGCCGGGTGACGGCGCCGCGCGGGAAAACAGTGACGCTACGCGCCAAGGGAGTTCCTGTTTGCGAGTCTCGAAGCCACAAAAGCGACGAATTGGGGGCGCGAGCATACCACTGTGCTGCGCAAAAAGCAGCGAATTCGCCGATTTGGTTGCGCAATGCGTCAACGCCGGCCGAGCGGCATTCCGAGCAGGGTGGGAACCTCGGCGATCGCCCGCGCGACGAGCGAGGGGCGGCGTCCTTCCTCCTGCGCGTCCTCGACCGAGAGCATCGCCTTGCGGATCACCGCGCCGCCCAGACGCTTGAACGGCTCGGGCGGAAGCGAGGCCTTCGGGGTGCGAACGAGCGGCGAGCCGCTCCATTCGTCTTCGCGGCGCAGGGCGAGCGAGGCGAGGATCTGCCCGCCCATCCAGCTCGGCCCCACGCCGTGGCCCGAGTAGCCGACGCCGTAATGGACGCGCGTCCCGTCGACGGTTCCGAAGAAGGGGAGCTGGTCGGCCGAGACGTCGATCGGCCCTCCCCAGGCCCGCTCGACCTTCACGCCCGCGAGCGCGGGGAGCAGTCCGCGCAGGCCGGCCTCGGCGCGCGCAGCGGCCTCGCGGTCGTAGGCGAACCGGTCGTCGACGCGGCCGCCGCGACCGATCGGTCCGCCGCCCGAGCCCATGACGACGCGCCCGTCGGCGGTGGTGCGGAAGTAGTGGATGAACATGCGCGCATCGGTGATCGCCTCGCCGCCGGTCCAGCCGATCTCGGCGAGGAGCTCCGGGATCGGCTCGGTGAGGACGACGTAGCTGCCGAAGTTCGTGAGCTTGCGGGACACCGGCTTCCAGCCCGTCTCGGCTGCGTTGGTGGCGACGACGACCTCGTCGGCCTGGATGCGGCCGCCGGCGGTCTCGATCGTGCTCGGCGTGCCCGCGGAGAGCTTCGTCGCGCGCGTGCGCTCGTGGATACGGATCCCGCGCTCGAGGGCGACGCGCCTGAGCGTGCGGGCGAGGCGGGCCGGCTGCACGGTGGCGCCGTCGCGGAAGAAGACGCCGCGGCGAAAGCGCGGGGAGTTGCACTGGGCGGCGATCTCGTCGGCGTTCAGCGGCTTGGCCTCCTCGGGGACGCCGAGCTCGGCGGCGGTGCGAATCGAGTGCTCGACGGCGGCGTCCTGCTCCGGACACGTCGAGACCTTGAGGTAGCCGCCGACGCGGAACCACACGTCGGAGTCGCACGTGTCGCAGAACGCCTGCACGGCCGGGATGACCTGGTCCGACTGGCGCGCGACCGTGAGCGCGTCCTCGTCGCCGAGCGAGGCGCGAAGCCGGTGGAGGTGCGTCCAGTAGCCGTGCAGGAACCCGCCGTTGCGCCCGCTCGGCCCCCAGCCGCAGACCTCGGACTCGAGCACGGTGACCTCGAGCGAGGGGTCGAGATCCTTCAGCGCCAGCGCAGTCCAGAGTCCGGTGTAGCCGCCGCCGATGATGGCGACGTCGGCGCGCTGCTCCCCTTCGAGCGGGGGCGCCGGCGGCGGGTCGGTCTCGGCCGCGAGGGCCTCGTCGAGCCACCAGGACGGAAGCGAGGGAGCGACGCTCGGCTCGGGCATGGCCCGATGGTACGCGTGTGCCCTAGGATCGCGGCGCGATGCCGAGCACCGTCTGCCTCACGTTCGACTTCGACGCGCTGTCCGTGTGGCTCGCGAACGAGCGCGTGACACCCGCAATGCTCGGCCGCGGCGAGTTCGGCGCTCGGGTGGGCGTGCCGCGCGTCCTCGACCTGCTCCGCTCGCACGGCCTCGACGCGACCTTCTTCGTCCCCGGGCACACCGTCGAGTCGTATCCGGAGGAGACGGCGACGATCCTCGAGGCGGGTCACGAGATCGCGCACCACTCGTACGCGCACGTCGATCCGAGCGGCCAGACGCCAGACGAGGAGCGCGCCGACATGGAGCGCGCGCTGACGACGCTGGCCACCCTCGGCGTGACGCCGCTCGGCTTCCGCTCGCCGTCGGCCGACCTCTCGGACGCGACTCATGCGCTCGTCGAGGAGCACGGGTTCCTCTACGACTCGAGCCTCATGACGGACGACTACCGGCCGTTCCGCCCGCGGATCGGCGATCGCGTGAGCCGCGAGGAGCCGCTCGTGCGCGGCCGCGAGGCGCGGTTCTGGGAGCTGCCGCTGAGCTTCGAGCTCGACGACTGGGTGCACTTCCAGTTCAACTTCGACCCGTACCGCAAGGGCGGCGCCCCGCCGCGGCACGTGCGCGAGATCTGGGAGGCGGAGTTCGACTGGATGCACGCGAACGTGGACGACGGCGTGCTCGTCGTGACGATGCATCCGCAGGTGATCGGGCGCGGCTCGAGGATCGCGATGCTCGACGAGTTCATCCGCCACTGCGGCGAAGCGGGCGCGGAGTTCCGGCAGATGGGCGACGTCGCCCAGGCGCTCGGGCCGGCGACCTGAAAGACCGCGCGTTTTCTCGCCGCGAGCCGCCGCGGAAAGTCGGCACACAATCGGCACACACCCGTGCGCCCGGCAACGCTAGATTTCATGCGGGATTGCGGGTGGCTCGAAAATGAGGGCCACAACCCCTCCCAAGGGTGGGGGATTGGTCCTACAACGACTCGCAGCCCGAGCCGAGTGACCCTGGCTACAGTCTCGGCGTGCCCGCGGGTGAGCCCATCGATCCGGGCGTGGACATCGGCCACGTCCACCTGAAGGTCTCCGACCTCGACCGCGCGCTCGAGTTCTGGCGCGACGCGCTCGGGTTCGAGGAGACGGTGCGCTACGGCGACCAGGCCGTCTTTCTCAGCGCCGGCGGCTACCACCACCACATCGGGCTCAACACCTGGGAGAGCAAGGGCGGATCGCCGCCGCCGCCGGGGACGACCGGGCTCTTCCACGCCGCCGTCCGCTATCCCACGCGCGAGGCGCTCGCCGTCGCGCTGCGCCGGCTGCTCGACGCCGGGATCCGCCTCGACGGCGCCACCGACCACGGCGTCAGCGAGGCGCTCTACCTCCACGACCCGGACGGCAACGGAGTCGAGCTCTACTGGGATCGCCCGCGCGAGGACTGGCCGCAGCCCGCCGACGGCGGCGACGGGATCGCCATGTACACGCGCCCGCTCGACGTCCAGGGCCTGCTCGCGATCGCGAACTAGCTAGAGCGAGCGCTCGGGCAGCGGCTCGGCCGCCGGCCCGTTGACGACCGTGCCGTCGATCGCGAACGCCGACCCGTGGCAGTGGCACTCCCAGAGCTGGTCGTCGCGCTCCCAGTGAACGATGCAGCCGAGGTGCGTGCAGACCGCGGAGAGCACGTGGAGATTGCCCTCGGCGTCGCGCGCGACCGCGAGCGAGTCGTCGCCCCGCTCGAGCACGACGCCCTCGCCGGGCGCGACCTCGGGCATGTCCTCCGCACCGGCGCCGAGCGGTGTGCCCGGATCGGCGAGCGCGGCCGGGTCGACCTGCTCGCGCGAGCGGATCAGCTCCTCGATCGCCTCGCCGACGCCCGGCGAGTTGTAGCCCGCTCCCGCGAGGACGCGGCCGTCCTTCAGCCAGAACGCGACGAAGCTCTGCTCGTCGCCGCGCATGACGACCTCGTCCCACTCGCGCGCGAAGCCCCAGTACTCGAGCGACGCGTCGAACTGGTCGGAGAAGAAGTACGGGAGCGTGTCGTAGTCGTCCTCGCTTCCGAGCATGCTCCTCGCCGCGAACGGGCCGTGGTCGTTCGCGACCGCCCAGTGCTCGACCCGGATCCGCTCGCCGAAGAACGCGTGCTCGACCGCCGCGACGTCGCCTGCGGCCCAGATGTTCTCGTCCGAGGTGCGAAACCGCGCGTCCACGTCGATCCCATTCGAGAGAGCAAGGCCCGCCTGCTCGGCCAGCTCGACGCGCGGGACGACGCCGATCCCCACGACGACCGCGTCCGCGTCGAGCGAGCGCCCGTCGGCGAGGCGCACGCGCTCGACCGACCCGCTCCCCTCGAGCGCCGCGACACCAGCGCCCGCGTAGAGCTCGACGCCGTTCGTCTCGTGGAGCCGCCCGAAGATGCCGCCCAGCTCGGTGCCGAGCACCCGCTCGAGCGGCACGTCCTCGGGGAAGACCATGGCGACCTCGCAGCCGCGCGAACGGGCGGTCGCGGCCACCTCGGCGCCGATCCAGCCGCCGCCGATGACGACGAACCGCGCACCGCTCTCGATGCGCTCGCGGATCGCGTCCGAGTCTCCGACGCGGCGCAGGAGCAGCACGTTCTCGAGCTCCGCGCCCGGGACCGGAAGGGCGCGCGGCAGCGCGCCGGTCGTGAGGAGCAGCCGGTCGTAGCCGATCCGCTCGCCGCCCTCGAGCTCGATCTCCGCGGCGGCGCGGTCGAGACCCGTCACGACCGTCGACGTGCGCAGCTCGATCGAGTGCTGCTCGTAGAAGTCCTCGTCGAGCACCGCGGACGGGCGGTCTTTCTTCCCGGCGAGGTACGCCTTCGAGAGCGACGGGCGCGAGTACGGCTTCTCCGGCTCCTCGCCGAGGAGGACGACACGGCCGTCGAATCCCTCGTCCCGCAACGCGGCCGCCGCCCGCGCGCCGGCGAGGCTCGCGCCGACGATCACGAACGTTCGGGGGTCGGCCATCGTGACCGCGAGCGTACCCGCTGACGCCCGATTAGACTCGCCGGATGGACGTGCTGGTGGTCGGATCCGGAGGACGCGAGCACGCGCTCGTCTGGAAGCTCGCCTCCTCGCCGGAGATCGGCGAGCTGCACGTGGCGCCCGGAAATCCCGGGCATCGCCGGGCTCGCCACCTGCCACCCGCTGCGGCCCGACGACGGGGACAGCCTCCTCTCGTTCTGCCGCTCGCGCGAGATCGATCTGGTCGTCGTCGGCCCCGAGGCGCCGCTCGTCGCCGGCGTCGCGGACGTGCTGCGCCACGGCGGCGTCCGCGTGCTCGGCCCGGGCGCCCAGGCCGCACGCATCGAGGGCTCGAAGGGATTTGCGAAGGAGGTCATGCGCGCGGCGGGCGTTCCCACCGCGGCCGATCTCGACATGCCGCGCGCGCCGTGCGTCGTCAAGGCGGACGGGCTCGCTGCCGGCAAGGGCGTCTTCGTCTGTCAAACCCAGGCCGAGGCCGAGGAGGCCTTCGCCAGGGCGCGCGCGTTCGGCGGCAGCGTCGTCGTCGAGGAGCTGCTCGAGGGCGACGAGCTCTCCGTGTTCGCGCTCACCGACGGCGCCGAGGCGCTCGCGCTGCCGTCCGCGCGGGATGCCAAGCGGCTGCTCGACGGGGACGAGGGCCCGAACACCGGCGGCATGGGCGCGTACTCGCCCGTTCCAGGATTCGGCGCCGACGAGACCGGCCGAGCTCGTCGAGCGGATCCACAAGCCGGTGCTCGCCGAGCTGGCCAGGCGCGGCACGCCGTTCGTCGGGCTGCTCTACGCCGGGCTCATGCTCACCGAGGACGGCCCGCGGGTGCTCGAGTTCAACTGCCGCTTCGGCGACCCCGAGACGCAGGCCGTGCTCCCGGTCATCGGCGACGACCTGCTCGAGCCGTTCGTGCGCGCAGCGAGCGGCGATCTCGCCGGAGTCGAGCTGGCCGAGCCCGAGCGTGCCGCCGTGACCGTCGTCGTCGCCTCGCCCGGCTACCCGGACGCGCCCGTGACCGGCGCGCCGATCGGCGGGATCGACGACGCCGAGGACGCCGGCGCCCTCGTCTTCCACGCGGGAACGGCGCTGCGCGACGGCGAGCTCGTCTCCGCCGGCGGGCGCGTGCTCGGCATCACCGGGCTCGGCGACACGCTCGCCGACGCGCGCGGGCGCGCCTACGACGCCGCCGCCTGCATCCAGCTTTCGGACGCCCAGTACCGGCGCGACATCGCGGAGGCCGCGATCCATGTCACGCGCTGAAACCGACCTGACCCCACCGACCGAGGAGGCACCGAGTCCGTTGTCCGTCATCGACGATTTCGAGCAGGGCCCGCTGGTTGCGATCATGATCGGCTCCGAGTCCGACCGCGAGCGCATGCAGGGCGCGATCGACGAGCTCGACGCGCGCGGGATCTCGAACGAGCTCCAGGTGCTTTCGGCCCACCGCAACCCGCGCGAGGTCGCGGACTACGCGTCGACGGCGGCGATGCGCGGGACGCGCGTGATCATCGCCGCGGCCGGGATGTCGGCCGCGCTTGCCGGGCGCCGTCGCCGCGAACACGGACCTGCCCGTGATCGGCGTCCCGCTGACGAGCTCGAAGACCGCTGCCGGCGGACTCGACGCGATCCTCGCGATCGTCCAGATGCCGCCCGGAGTGCCCGTGGCCTGCGTATCGCTCGACGGCGCCAAGAACGCGGCGATCCTGGCAGCGAAGATCCTCGGCCAGGGCGGCGGCTACCCCGAGGCGCCGAAGGCCCAGCGCTAGGTCGAACCGGCGGCCGTAGCTCGAACTAGAATCGCTCTTGTGATCTCTCGCTACTCCCGTCCGGCCATGCAGGCGATCTGGTCGGACGAGGGCAAGCTCGCCCGCTGGCTCGAGGTGGAGCTGGCGGCGCTGGACGGCTGGGTCGAGGTCGGGGCCATCCCCGCGGAGGACGTCGCGGAGATCCGCGCCAACGCCGTGCCGCCGAGCGCCGAGCGCGTGCGCGAGATCGAGGAGAAGACGCAGCACGACCTCGCCGCCTTCGTGGACGCGACCGCCGAAGGGCTCGGCCCCGCGGGACGCTGGCTCCACTACGGACTGACGTCCTCGGACGTGCTCGACACGGCGCTCGCGCTGCAGGTTCGCGATGCGGGGGCGCTCATCCTGGACGGGATCGACCGCTCGCTCGCCGCGGTGATCCGCCGGGCCGAGGAGCATCGCGCCACGGTCTGCGTCGGGCGAACGCACGGCGTGCACGCGGAGGCGACCACGTTCGGCGCGAAGCTCGCCGGCTGGGCGTTCGAGCTGGCGCGCGACCGGGTTCGGCTCGAGCGGGCGCTCGAAGGAATGCGCGTCGGCAAGATCGCCGGCGCGGTGGGCACGTACGGCGGCGGCGATCCCGAGATGGAGCGCGTCGCCTGCGAGCGGCTCGGGCTCGAGGTCGAGCAGGTCGCGACGCAGGTCGTGCCGCGCGACCGGCATGCGGAGCTGCTCTCGGCGCTGGCCGTGACGGCGGCGTCGCTGGAGCGGTTCGCGACCGAGATCCGTCACCTCGCCCGCACCGAGGTGCGCGAGGTTCAGGAGCCGTTCCGATCCGGACAGAAGGGCTCCTCGGCGATGCCGCACAAGCGCAACCCGATCGTGGCCGAGCGGCTGTGCGGTCTTGCGCGCGTGGTTCGTGCCGCCTCACTCGTCGGGCTCGAGAACGTGGCGCTGTGGCACGAGCGGGACATCTCGCATTCGAGCGCCGAGCGGGTGGTCGTCCCGGACGCGTTCCTCGCGCTCGACTACATGCTCGACCGCTTCGCGTGGCTCGCCGACGGGCTGGTCGTGAACGCCGAGCGGATGCAGCGCAACCTCGACGCCTCGCACGGCCTCGTGTTCAGCCAGCGCGTGCTGCTCGCGCTCGTCTCCTCGGGGCTCTCGCGTGACGACGCGTACCGGCTCGTGCAGCGCAACGCGCTCCAGGCCTGGGACGAGGAGCTGGATTTCCGCACGCTCGTCGAGGCCGACCCGGAGATCTCCGAACGCCTCGGCGCGGAAGGGATCGCGGCGGCGTTCGACCTCACCGACGCGCTGCGGCACATCGACGTCCTGTTCGAGCGCCTCGGCGCTCTCGCAACCGAAAAGGAGAAGGCGATTGTCTGAGACCGGCACCCACGTGGCGAGCGGCAAGGTCCGCGAAATCTTCGAGCTGGACGCGGAGCGCCTGCTCCTCGTGGCGAGCGACCGCATCTCGACGTTCGACGTCGTGCTCCCCACAGAGATCCCGGACAAGGGCCGCGTGCTCACGGGGCTCTCGGCGTTCTGGTTCGCCCGGACGCAGCACATCGTCCCCAACCATGTTCTCGCGCTGCGCGAGGATGGACGCTCGACCGAAGTGCAGAAGCTGCGGATGTTGCCGATCGAATGCGTCGTGCGCGGCTACATCACGGGCTCCGGCTGGAAGGACTACCTTGCGACCGGCGCGACCTCAGGGCATCGGCTCCCCGAGGGACTGCAGGAATCGGAGAAGCTCCCCGAGCCGATCTTCACGCCGGCCACCAAGGCGCAGGAGGGTCACGACGAGAACATCGGCCGCGACGAGGCCGCGGTCATGATCGGCGCCGAGCTGCTCACCGAGGTGGAGCGCGTCGCGCTCGAGCTGTACCGCTTCGGCTCCGAGCACGCCGCGGAGCGCGGGATCATCCTCGCCGACACGAAGTTCGAGTTCGGCCTCGACGAGGACAACCGGCTCGTGATCGGCGACGAGGCGCTCACGCCGGACTCCTCCCGCTTCTGGCCCGCGGACGAGTACGAGCCGGGCCGCGGCCAGGCCTCCTTCGACAAGCAGTTCGTGCGCGACTACTGCGAGACGCTCGGCTGGGACAAGACCGACCCCGGCCCCGAGCTTCCCGCGAGGTGGTCGCAGGAACGCGGGCACGCTACGTCGAGGCGTTCGAGCGCCTGACCGAGCTCTCCTTCGACGCCTACCTCGCCGACCCGAACGGGACGCTCGCGTGAAGGCGACCGTGCTCGTCCGGCCGAAGGCAGGGATCCTCGACCCGCAGGGCGAGGCGGTGGTCACGTCGCTGCGTCACCTCGGGTTCGAGGTCGACGAGGCGCGGATCGGCCGCGTGATCGATCTCGAGCTCCCCGCAGGCGCGGAGGACGAGACCCGCGCCGCCCTCGAGCGGATGTGCGAGCAACTCCTCGTAAACGCCCTGATCGAGAGCTACGAGATCTCACTGTCGACGGAGAACGGCGCGTGACCGAGCTGCGCCCGCGGATCGGCGTGATCGTCTTCCCCGGCTCGAACGACGACCGGGACGCGGCCTGGGCTCTCGCGGCGCTCGGCGCCGACTCCGAACTCGTCTGGCACGGCGACGAGGAGCTCCCCGAGCTCGACGCGATCGTCTTGCCGGGCGGGTTCTCCTACGGCGACTACCTGCGCGCAGGAGCGATGGCGCGGTTCTCGCCCGCGATGCGCGCCGTCGCCGACTTCGCCGCCGCCGGCGGCCCGGTGCTCGGGATCTGCAACGGGTTCCAGATCCTGTGCGAGGCCGGCCTTCTGCCAGGCGTCCTCCGTCCCAACGCGTCTCTGAGCTTCGTCTGCCGGGACGTTCCCGTCCGCGTCGAGCAACTCGAGACACCGTTCACGTCGCGCTGCACGGAAGGCCAGCTCCTCACGATTCCGGTCAAGCACGGCGACGGCTGCTGGTTCGCTCCCCCCGAGCTCCTCGCCGAGCTCGAGTCGAACGGCCAGATCGTCCTGCGCTACGAGCCGGGCTCGAACCCGAACGGTGCACTCGCCGACGTCGCGGGCGTCCTGAACGCCGAGCGGAACGTCATGGGCCTCATGCCCCACCCCGAGCACGCGGTCGACCCGCTCCTCGGCTCCGGCGACGGCGCGTTCATCCTCGCGTCGCTCGTCGACGCGGCTCGCACCCGCATGCTCGCCGCTGCCTAGATTTTCTCACCGCAGCTTCAAGCGACCACCTCCACGCTTTCCCGCCGCCGGGATCCCGAGCGCGGCGGCCAGCTCAGGCCGGTCGCGAAGCTCCGTCTGCAGCCGCGCCACGTCCTCCTCCCGCAGGGTTACCGGGCCGCGCCGCGCGACCCCGTCGGTCGTGTACGCGAAGCGGACGTAGCGCTCGCCGTCCGCTCCGGCGAGGAGCTGCACGACCGACGTGAACTCCTTGTCGCCGGACGACTGCGGAAGGTCGATCTGCTCGACG
The DNA here is from genome assembly GCA_963760815.1 of uncultured Actinomycetes bacterium. Classification (GTDB taxonomy): domain Bacteria; phylum Actinomycetota; class Thermoleophilia; order Gaiellales; family Gaiellaceae; genus CAVRUF01. The sequence continues at coordinate 219,623 of CAVXEJ010000004.1, read as the reverse complement.
ACCGTCGTCTCGCCCCATGCCGTTGTCGCCTTCGCAGTCATACCTCCAGGGTAGGGAGCAAATCCGCGCAGAAGACGCACCAAATGCGCCGAAACACGCACAGAAGTGGAACAAGATGCGAGAGTTGCGCCGTGGCCGCCACCTCGATCCTCGACACGATCGGCGGGACACCGCTGATTCGTCTGGAGCGCATCGCACCGGCGAACGGCGCGGAGCTCTGGATCAAGCTCGAGTACCTGAATCCGACCGGCTCGATGAAGGACCGGATGGCGCTCGCGATGATCGAGGGCGCCGAACGCGACGGCCTGCTCGCGCCGGGAACGACGGTGATCGAGTACACGGGCGGCAGCACCGGGCCGGCGCTTGCGCTCGTCTGCGCGGCCAAGGGCTACCCCGCGCGGATCGTCATCTCGGACTGCTTCAGCGACGAGCGCCTCCAGCTCATGCGGGCCCTCGGCGCGGAGCTCGACGTGATCGAGGCGGTCGAAGGCAAGGGCCGGCCGACCGCCCAGGACATCGGGAACATGGTCGAGCGCGCGGCCGAGCTGGCGCGCGAGCCTGGAACCTACGCCACGGACCAGTTCAGGAACCCGTACATCATCCCCGGCCACAAGGCGATGCTCGGCCGCGAGATCTGGGACGACACGCACGGCCGCGTCACCGGGTTCTGCCACGGCGTCGGCACCGGGAGCTCGGTGATCGGTGTCTCGCAGGCGCTCAAGGAGCGCAACCCGGAGGTCCACGTCGTCGCGCTCGAGCCGGCCGGCTCCCCAGGGATCACCGGCGGGCCGAAGGGCTCGTTCGCGATGCAGGGCTGGACCGGCGGCATCCCGCCGCACTGGGATCCGACCGCGGCCGACGAGGTCTGGACGATCGAGGACGACGAGGCGGTCGACATGACGCTGCGCCTCTCGCAGGAGGAGGGCGTCTTCGCCGGCGTCTCGACCGGCGCGAACGTCGTCGGCGCGCTGCGGCTCGCCGAGCAGCTCGGACCCGACGCGGTCGTCGTCACGCTCGCGGTCGACTCGGGGTTCAAGTACATGACCGGCGTCCCGTACGCCGGTCTCTAGCCCCCTCGGCGCGGCCTCAGAACCAGTGGAGCGACGGAACCCCGTCGCGGCCGTCGACGCACTGCATGGCGTAGAGCGCGACGCCGAGGTCTCCCGTCCACAGGGAGTTGCGGCCGTGGCCGAACCGCGCGCGGGTCGCCTCGACCTGGGCCAGCGCGTGCATCGCGAAGCGTCGCGCGCGGTCGAGCCACAACTCGTCGCCGGTGCGGCGATGGAGCGCCAGGAACGCGCAGCCGTTGCCGGCGGTGCCGTGGCACAGGCCGCTTCCCTTCTCCAGCGGACCCGCCCGCCACGTGAGCTCACCGCCCGCGCGGAGCAGCGCGCCGAACTCCTCGTCGTCGACCGCGATCCCTGCGAGCGACGTCACCATGCCGGGCGCTCCGTGGCACCACTGCACCCGAATGATCCCGCGACCCGCGAGCGGCTTGCCCGCAACGGGAGCCCAGTTCGCCAGGTCGCCCTCGCGGACCGCGAGCGCCGTGGCCGTCGCGACCGCGCGCCGCTCCAGCTCCGCGCGACGCTCGGGGGCGAGCAGCCCGCCGTCCATGGAGAGCGCCAGCACGTTGCTCGCGAACCCGTGGCCGGCCCCCACGTAGCGCACGACGTCGCCGTAGAGATGCTGCGTCCAGAGATCGCCGGCCTCGGACGGCTCCCACCGCGCCCACAGCGTCGACGCGCTCGCAAGCCAGGCGTCCGCCCAGCGCCGGTCGCCCGATTCGGCCAGCATCGCCTGCGCCGCGATCATCGTGCCCGGGGCGCCCCACATCAGCTCGTTCGTCTCGTTGCCGGAGTTGGAGAGCACCACCCGCTCGAGCAGCCGCGCCGTCTCCGGGTCGGGCCCGAGGCGGTGCGCGGCGAGCAGCACGCCCGCCTCGCCCAGCACGAACCCGGGCACGACTCCCGGCCAGTCGGGCTCCTCCAGGTAGCGCTCGTGCAGCCGCTCCGCCGTCTCGGTCAGGTCGTGCCCGAGCTGGTGGAGCCCCCAGAGGAGACCCGCGGCGCCGAGGTAGATCCCGTTGCGCACGGCGTCCTCGGGCCCGCCGTCGGCGTCGTTCGGATGCAGCGGCCAGAAGCCGTCGGGCTGCTGGGCGGCGAGCGTGTCCTCGACGATCGCCGCGACCGCCTCGCGGACCCGGCCCTCGTCCCAGGCGTCGTCGACGAGCGGCTCGTGTTGTTGCGGCGTGAAAAGCACCGGCGGGTAAGGGGGCGGCCGGTCCGGCCGCCCCCTTCCTCCTGCCAATCGGGCTACGGAACGAAGGTGCCCTGAGAGCCGGCCGGAGCCGGGATGTAGAAGTGACCGGGGACGTTCTTCCCCGGAACGCCGTTCACGGTCTCGGTCGAGTACGCGTACGTGAGCATCGCGAACCCGATCAGGTCGGCATTGATCTTGAGCGCGTGGTCGTTGTTGTTTGCGTACGTGTCGCAGGCCGCGTGGTAGCACGGGTCGAACTGCGCACCCGTGGTTCCGCCCCAGATCGACTGCTGCTCGGCGGTCTTGACACCCTCCGCGCCGGTGAAGAGACCGCCGGCCGGGATGTCGTTGAGGATGAACGCCTGGTAGTCGCTGCGTCCGCTGAACTCGGCGTCGTCGTACGGCTGATGCTTCAGCGTGTAGAACGACTCGAAGAGATCCTCGATCTGCACCGAGCCCGCCGGAACGGCGACCGGTGCGACGAAGCTCGACTGGTCGGCGTCCTGCGTCATGAAGATGTAGTTCGGAGAGCCGATCATGTCGAAGTTCAGGTAGAGCGCGATCCGGTCCTTCTCGGCCTGGCTCAGGCTGTTGACGTAGTTCGTCGAGCCGACGAGCCCGCTCTCCTCCGCACCCCACCACGCGAAGCGCAGCGTGTTCTGCGGCTTGTGGTTCGCGAGCTGCTCGGCGACCTCGAGGATCGCCGCGCTGCCGGATCCGTTGTCGTTGATGCCCGGTCCCGCGAGCACCGAGTCGAGGTGCGCGCCGGCCATCACGACGTTGTTTTCGTTCTTGCCCTTCTTCTCAGCGATCACGTTGTAGGTCGGAAGGGTCTGGCGGAGCGTGTTGGCGAACACCCGCATCCGGAGGCCGGCCGTGCCGGCCAGCGTCGCGCCGAGGGCATACGTGGTGCCGAGCACCGGGATGCCGCTCGTGTTGTTCGCCGTGAGCGTCACGGCCGGGATGCCGTTGCGGTCCGGAGCAGCCGTGTTGCCCTGGTTGAAGATCACGATCCCGATCGCACCGGCGGCGGCGGCGTTCTCGGCCTTCAGCTCGAAGGTGCACGTGCCCCGCTGGAGCAAGGCGATGTTCCCCGCGGGGAAGCCCGCGTAGTCGGCCGCCTCGCAGCCGCTCGTCGACGTGTTGCCGAGCCCGAGCTGCAGGTCGACCGGCGTGACCGCCGCGGTGACGTCACCGGGGTCGGTCTGGGTGATCGCCCCGAAGTCGATGCCCTCGACGTACGTGACCGTCCCGGGCGCGGTCTGCTGGAGCGCCGACGGGCCGATTTCCTCGTACGCGAGGTAGTCGAACGCGAGGACCTGCGGCTTGTAGCCGGCGTGCTTCAGCGTCTTGACGACGTAGTCGACCGACTTGTTGAAGCCGGCGAACCCGGAGAAGCGGTTCCCGTCGTTGCGGTCGGCGATCCGCTGGAGCGCCCACTGGTGCTCGCGCACCTCGCTGAGCCGGACGCACTGGAGGATCTTCCTGTACGTGTTGTTGTCGCGCGTTATCGCAGCTCTCGGTGCTTGTTGCCGTGGCCATGGCCGTTGCCATGACCATTGCCGTGGCCGTTGTTCGCGACCGCGCTGCCCGCGGGCACCATCGCCGCCACTGAGAAGGCGACAACCGCCATCCATCGGGTGCGTCTCGACCCGAGTGCTCGTGCAAATCCCGTCATTGTTTCTCCCCTCACTCTTTGTCCCTGGTCAACAACGGGCGGTGCCCCACCCGCCCGGCCGCAGGCGAGGAGCATACTGTCACGCTCGAAACAACGCTATTTGCAGGTCAGACGCGATCAGACGTCTGTGGGGCGGAGCCGGCTAGGCGCGAGGATCGGGGACGACGGGTTGAATCCCTTGACGGTCAGCCAGATGCCGAGCGACAGCTCCCAGATGAACTCCGGGATCGTCGCGATCCCCTGGAGCGTGCCGCCTGCCTCGGTGACGTCGAGCAGGATGAGGATCCCGGATAGGCAGAGGAGCGGGCCTCCGATGAGCCCCAGCATCGCCATGCGCCGCGGCACCAGGGCGGACTTGTACATCAGGTAGCCGAGGATCAGCCCGTTCCCGAGGCCGACGATGAAGCCGGGCCCGAGCAGGAACGTCCAGTCCTTGACCGCGGCGAGCGCCACGGCGACCGCGCCTGCGTCCGGCGTGGCGTCCTGCTGCAGGCTCACGACCGCGAGGACGCTGACGAGGCCGATGGCGATGAACGCGCTCTCGATGAGACGCGCCGTGACATAGCCGAGCGAGAGGATCTCGTTCTGCCGCTTGAGGATCGGGAACAGCACGACGGCGCTGGCGACGTTCGCGACGATGAGGAGCAGCTCCAGAAACGCTCCGAAGAAGATGGCGTTGTTGTCGCCGCCGGCGCCGGCGACATAGCCGGCGGGGTCGTCGAGGACCGGCTGGAAGAGATACAGCGCCGGGATCGAGGTCGCGAACGTGACGAGGAAGAGCACCCCGGTGATCCGCGCCGCCCTTTGATCTGCGTTCACGTAGATCCTCCTCGTCGCGTCTGCGCTTCCAGTAGTAGCTGTGAGATCACCCTGTTTCTGTGTGCTTGCGCCATCTCGCAGAGATCAGCGGCCCCAGCACGATACGCGCTCATGGCAGCTCAAGACGAGTTGTCTCCGGCGACAGCCAGAACAGCTTTCACGATCCCGTCATAGCCGGTGCATCGGCAGAGGTTCCCCGAAAGCGCGACCCGGACCTCACGTTCGGTCGGACGGGGGTTCGCCTCGAGAAGCGCGGTCGCCGAGATCAGCATCCCGGGCGTGCAGAAGCCACACTGCACAGCCCCGCGCTCGAGGAAGGCCGATTGGAGTGGCGCCAAGTCCGCGCCGTCGGAAAGCCCTTCGACCGTCGTCACCTCGCTCCCCTCGGCCTGGAGTGCGAGGTACGAGCACGAGTTCACGGGCCTTCCGTCGAGGAGCATCATGCAGGCGCCACACTCCGAATCGTCGCAGCCCTCCTTCGCGCCGGTGAGGCCGACGGCATCTCGCACCGCGACAAGGAGTGTCGTCGACGGCTCCAGCTCGAGCTCGTAGCCCACGTGGTTGACCCTGAGGGTCGTAGGAACCTTCACCGAGCTCCTCCCGCCGCCGCAAAGAGGGCGTCGCTCGCAGGTACCGAGACCTCTCCTCCCTCGGCGCGTCGAACCGCAGCATCGATCACGCGGCGGGCGACGACCTCCGCCATTGCGCGCCGGTAGTCGGCCGAGCCACGAACGTCCGAGATCGGCTTAGCCGCCTGCGCGGCAGCCTTGGCTGCGGCGGCCGCCGCCGCGACTCCGCCGTCGGAGCCGAGCAGCGCCTCCTCCGCCTCCGGAACCAGCACGATCGTGGGCGCCAGGGCGGTGATGGCAACGCGCGCCCGGGTGACCCTTCCGTCGGCCACCGTCACCGCGGCCGTCACGCCCACGATCGCGATCTCCATCTGTCGCCTGTACTCCAGGCGGGCGTAGCAGCTGCCGGTTCCGTCGGGCGGAACGGCGACCAGGACTTCGGTCAGGAGCTCGTCCGGGGTCGCGACCGTGGTCCCCGGACCTGTGGCGAGACTCGCCACCGGAACCCTTCGCTCGCTGGTCGGGGAGCGAAGCAGCACCTCGGCGTCGAAGACCTGTAGCGGCCCGCCAACCTCCATGGCCGGTGAGGCGTTGATGAGGTTCCCGCCCACGGTCCCGTTCGCCCTGGTCGCGTGCGAGCCGACGATCGAGCAGGCATCCGCGAGGGCGGTGAGTCGTTCGCGCACGGTGAAATCCGCTGCGATCTCCGCATGGGTCGCGAGCGCACCGAGGCGAAGCCGTCCGTCGGACATGCTCACGCCGCGAAGCTCGTCGATCCGGTGGATGGCCACGATGCGCTCGGGCAGCGCCGCCTTGCCCTGGCGGGCGCCGACGACGAGGTCGGTCCCGCCGGCGACCGGGCGAGCCCCGCTCCGCAGCGCCGAAAGTGCCTCGTCCACGGATCCGGCGGAGACAAAGGCGGTCATCGACGGTCTTCTTCCGCGGCCGCCGCCCAAACGCGCTCGGGAGTCATAGGCAGCGCCCTCACCCGTGCGCCGAGCACGCGGGCGATCGCGTTCGCGATCGCGCCGGGAGTCGGAACCGTCGGAGGTTCGCCGACGCCCTTCGAGCCTTTCGGGCCACCGTTCTCGGCAGGCGTCTCGATCCAGTCGACATCGATTCGGGGAGCATCCGAGGCGGTGACGAGCTTGTAGTCGAGCAGGTGCGGATTGCGCTGCCGCCCGTCCGGATCGAGATGCGTCGCCTCGTGGAGTGCCTGCCCGATTCCCATGACGACACCGCCGTAGACCTGGCCGCTCGCCCCGATCCGGTTGACGATCACGCCGGAGTCATGGACGGCCGCCACCTGGAGAACGCGAACGACTCCGGTCTCTCTGTCGACCTTCACCCGCGCGGCGTGCGTGAAGACTTGCGGCTCGAGGAAGGATTCGAACCCAAGGCGCCCGAGGCAGCCCTCGGGCGAGCAGGGTGGGTTGTCGAGCGCGGGCCCGGAGCCCTTGCCGATGAGCGCGACACCCGAGCCGGCGAGCTCCGCGATCGACACGGTCTTGGCGGGAGCGCCGGCCACGCGTACCTGACCCTCGGAGAGCTCGAGGTCTTCCCGGCCGACCTCGAGCTTTTCCGCTGCGAGATCGAGCAGGCGCTCGCGGACCTCGCTCGCCGCGGCCACGACGGCCCGCCCGTTGTTGAAGGTCGTCTGAGAGCCCGAGGAGCCCGCGTCCCAGGGCGCCGCCTCCGTGTCCTGGTAGAGGATCGAGAAAGCGGACGGCTCCATCCCCAGGACTTCGGCGACGAGAAGGGGCAACGCCATCACCGCGCCACTTCCGTTCTCCTGGGCCCCGGTGACGATCGTCCCCGAGCCGTCCTCGTTCAGCTTCACGTATGCGCCGGAGTTCATCCCGAAGGAAGGCCACCAGCCGCATGCGACTCCGATCGCCTCGCCTTCAGGCAGGTCACCCTCGGGAGCGATCATCTCGACCGCCCGCTCAAGCGTCTCCTTGATCGAGATCGGGCCGAACACCTGACGTGTCGGTCCCTCGACGCCCTCTTCGATGAGCGTTCGCCGGCGGATCTCGACCGGGTCGAGCCCGAGCGCCTCGGCGAGCTCATCCATGTGCTGCTCGACAGCCCAGCAGACCTGGGGCGCGGTCGGAGCTCTGATCGAACCCGAGGGCTGGTTGTTCGTGTACACGAGCGACGACTCGATCTTCAGGTTCTCGACCACGTACGGCCCACAGGCGAGCATCGCGGCGAGCTGTGCGAAGAACCCACCCTCGCCGCAGTAAGCGCCGCCGTCGAGGACGAGCCTGCCACGGCGCGCAACGAGCGTCCCGTCCCGGTTCGCACCGGTCTCGAGCTCGATCACCATTCCCTCGCGACGGTGGTCGGGGGCGACGAACTCCTCCTCGCGGGTGAAGACGAGCTTCACGGGCCGCCGCGCCGCACGGGCCAGGGCGGCGACGTGCCCTTCGAAGTGGAAGTCGCATTTGGACCCGAAGCCGCCTCCGAGCAGCGGGACGATGACGCGCACGTGGGACTCGGGGATCTGGAGGACGTGGGCGACGCCGCTTCTCGCCGCGTACGGCACCTGGGTCGAGCTCCACACCGTGACCCGATCGCCCTGCCACTGCGCGAGGATCGCGCGCGGCTCGATCGGGACGCCCTGCGATGCGTCGGTCACGTACCGGCTCTTGACGACCACGTCGGCCGCGGCCATGGCCCCGTCGGCGTTGCCCTTGACCACCGACGAAAACCCGAGCAGGTTTCCGTCTCGCCCGAGCTGCTCGTCGCCCTCATACGACTGCCACTCTTCGTGGATGAGCGGCGCGTCCTCGGCGAGCGCGAGCTCCACATCGCTCACGGCCGGGAGAGGCTCGTACTCGACCTCGATTGCCGCCGCAGCTTCTCTTGCGATCTCAGGGGTCCGCGCGGCGACTGCTGCGATGACGTCCCCTTCGAACCGGACGCGATCGCGGGCGAAAAGTCGCCGGTCCTTCACGAGTTGGCCGTAGAGCACGTCGGGCACGTCCTCGTGCGTGAGCACCGCGAAGACGCCCGGCATCGCGCGGGCTCGACTGGCGTCGATCGCGAGGATGCGAGCATGCGTGTGGTCTGCGTAGCGCAACTTGGCGTGGAGCTGTCCCGTCAGGTTCAGGTCGGCCGCATAGCGACCGGATCCGGTGACTTTCTCCTTCCCGTCCGGCCGGATGAACGTGCTGGGTTCCACTCTTGCTTCGACCGTGGCCATCGCGCCCGAGATTATCGTCTCGAGAACCGGCGCAGGCATGCCGAGAAGCCGGATTTTTCGGAAGTGGCCTTACGAGGTCTCGATCAGCTCGACCCGGTACCCATCCGGATCGCCGACGAAGCAGAGCCGCGACCCACCCTCCCGCACGGTGTACGGCGGGCGCTCTGGCTCGATGCCCTGCTCGGCCAGCGCCGACAGGGTTGCGTCGAGGTCGTCCACGGAGACGGCGATGTGGCCGTAGCCGGTGCCGATCTCGTAGCCACCCTCGGGGATCTCGAAGTTGTACGTCAGCTCGAGCCGGTCGCCGTCGCCGGGGAGGCCCATGAAGACGTTGATCGCCTCCTCGCGGATCGGCATCCGCTTGCGCTCCTCGAAGCCGAGCGCCGTGTAGAAGGCGACCGATCGGTCGACGTCCGTGATGCGGTAGCAGGTGTGGATGAGCTCCATGCGGGAGCGAGCATAGCCAAACAAAATGAGAGGGCCCCGGCGTGTGCCGGGGCCCTCTCGAGCGCTACCGAAGCGGTGGTTCTACTTGAACCGGACAACCACGGAGTGGACCGAGCCATCCGTGAGCTGCACGACGAGCATCCGGCAAGTGCCCTTCCAGCTCTTGTCGGTCTCCCACTCGAACGTGTACCGCTTCTTCTTCTTGTCGTACTTCAGCGGGCCGAAGTCCTCACCCTGCTGACGGGCGAGCATCTGCCTCTTCAGCCGCTTGGCCTTCCCGCAGCCCTTCGCGGGCGTGTAGTCGGAGCAGTTCACCTTCTGCGAGTACGGCGAGCCGACCGCGAGGATGTTCATTCCGCGATCCCCACCAAGGGAGAAGATGACGTCGATGTCGCTGCCGGCCTTCTCCTCGACGTACTTGCCCGGCTTCGCATCGAGCGGATCCTCGAAGCCGTCGAAGGGCCAGAACACGTTGTAGCTCCGGGTCACCGTGGTGGTGTTGCCGGCCATGTCCGTCCCGGTGACCGTGAAGGTCTTCGGGCCGACCGTGTTCGTGGCGATGTTCGAGCCGTTTGCCACCGTGCCCACGCAGGACAGGAGTCCGGACTCTGCGTCAGCGCAGAGGTAGGACGCCTTGACGATCTGGTTGAGCGTGTAGGTGGCCCCGTTCGGCGGGGTCGTGACCGTCACGGTCGGAGCCGTGGAGTCCACGGTGAACGTGATGGTCTTGTCGGCCTCCACGTTGCCGGCGTTGTCCGTCGAGCGGAACACCAGCGTGTGCGGGCCGTTCGCGGTGACCTGGAACGGACCCGAGTAGACCGACCAGTCGGCTGCACCGTCGAGCTTGTACTCCGTGGACGCGATCCCAGAGCCGCCGCCGTCGACGTTGTCGTCGGCGATGAGGGTCACGAACGGAGCGCGGTAGAAGCCGTTCTGAGGCGCCGGCGAGAGCGAAGCACTCGTCTCCGGAGCGTCGGTGTCGATCGCGAAGGTGGCGGACTGCACCGCGGACGTGTTGCCGACGATGTCGACCGCGATCCACTTCACGGTCGTGGTGTGGTCGAAGGTGAAGATCTCACCCGGCCGTCGCGGACCCTGGGCCTCCCACTTGGGAGACGCGAGCGTCGGCGTCGAGCCGTCGAGCGTGTAGTAGATGACCGACGGCTCGTTGCCCCACTTGAACGTCGCGCTGATCGGCGACTGGGACGCCATCGGGCCGCCCTCGGGCTTCGTGATCATCGAGGACGTCGGAGCCACATGGTCGTTCTGGTACGCGAGAGCCGCGTCGAGCAGGCCGTAGTGGCCGTTCGCGAACTCCATGCCCTCCCACTGGCCCTCGACGGCGAAGCTCGGCATGAAGCCGACGCCGACCGTGTTGCCCGTCGACGTGCCGTTCGTGACCAGCTGGGTGTTCTGCACATGCGGCAGGAGGAGCGGAGCGTCCAGGGTGATGTTCGTCGCCGGGCTGGCGGGATTCGGAGTCACGATGCCCGTGATCGTCCGGACCTCGAGGTTCTTCCCGACATCGATCCTGATCTCGTTCCCAACCGTCATGCCCACGGTCGTCGTTGCGCGGATCGCGCTGACTCCCGCCGAGGTCGCGATGTTGAGCAGCGGCAACGCGTCGCGGTCAGCGCCTACCTCGAAGCTGTAGGCGATGATCCCCTTGCGGTACCAGTAGTCGTCTGCCGAGTTCCCTGCGGCCGAGTAGAGCACGTCGGCCACCGGGCCGGTCCGCTGCGGGTCGATGACGGTGCCGCGGAACTCCTTGATCCGCTTCAGCGTCGTGTCGGCAGCAGCCCAGAAGTAGCCCTCGATCCCGATGTTCGGTGCGGGCGCCGTCACGCGGCCGGCTCCGACGTACGAAGCCGGCGACCACATGAAGTAGCCACCCGAGCTGTGGGTGTTCATCGAGAACTTGATGTTCGGGAACGTGTCGACGACCCAGTGCGAGTTCCGCGTCTCCATCTCGGAAACCTCCGAGGGGCCGGCGAAGGTGTCGCTCGTGCAGCTCGTCGACGCTCCGAAGTACCCGTCGAAGAGCGTGTACTCGGAGTTGTTGCGGTTCAGGTCGACGCCCCAGGCGTTGCGGTTCGAGGGCATCGCCGCCGCGGTCCCGGGTGCGCAGTAGTTCGGGAGGTTCCTGCGCTGGCCCGAGTTGTCGTAGAAGGAGTGGTGCGAACCGTCAGGGTTCACCGAAGGGACGATGAAGATGTCGAGGTTGTCGACGAAGTCCTTCGTCTCGGCGTCCGTGGCGTAGTTCTTGGTCAGGCGCATCGCCAGTTCGTAGCACGTGAGCGGGGTGACCCACTCGCGAGCGTGCTCCTGGCAGTAGATGTAGATACCCGTCTTCGACCCGTCACGGTGCTTTCCGATCCGGAGGACCTTCATCCGGAAGGGACCGCGCTGGACACTCGCGGGAGCGTTCAGGAAGTCGGACAGGTTGACGATCGCGTGCGGCATGACGATGCCCGCACCCGCGTTCGACGCCCACGTCTGCGCCGACATCTCGGCGACCGCAGCCGGGGAGGCGTTGATCGCCGCGACGACCTGTGCGGCCGTGCTCGTGAGCTTGCCGGTCGAGTCGGTGGCAAGGCCGACGATGACGTCCTTCTGTCCCCCGAAGTTGGGGACGACGGTCACGGACAGCGGCGAGTCGGCGACGCCCGGGTTCACGAACTGCGCCCGGGTGGCGTTGCCGCCGCTCTGACCGAACTTGGTCGCCGTCAGGACGACCGCGTTCGAGGTCGCCGCGTTCGCGGCGCCCGAGGCGATGTTCGCGGCGCCGTGAAGCACCGGAGCATTGGCCGCGTGAGCGTTTGCGAGCGGGGCGGTCAGGTTGACGTTCGGAGCCGGGCTGGCCGGGTTCGGCGTGATCACCGACGCGACCGTTGCGAACTCCTGGGCTGCACCGGTGTTGACCAGGAGCAGCGATCCTGCCGCCACGCCCGTCGTGGACGCGAGCCGAACGGCGGTCGCGCCTGCGGCGGCCGGCTGGTTCAGCGTGGTCGCCGTCGGGGACATGACCGCGGCCGACTTGCGCTGGTACCCGGTCGTCAGGTTCGGCAGCGGAATCAGCTGCGTGATGTTCGGGTACTCCGTCGCGATGTTCTCGAACGCGTTGTAGACCTCGGTCGGATCCATGTAGTGATCGAAGAAGTGGCTCTGGAATCCGAGCGGGTACGGCTCGCCCTGCGGGTTGCCGGTGATGAACTCGGTCACCGGAGCCACGACGGGAGGCTCGCCGACCGTGCTCGTCGCGACGCGCACCGTCTTCGGCACGGGAGTCGTCGAGCCGACCGGCCCGATCCGAACCGTGATCACGTGGTACAGGTACGTGTCAGGTGTCGGATCCCCGTCGATGTACCGGCTCATGTTCACGGCCGGTCCGTAGACACCGTCTTCGCCCGCCCACGACATGGCCAGGGTCGGACCGCTGTTGATCACCGTGGCCGAGTCGAACGCCTCGACGGACATGAAGCGCCCGGCGTAGTTCTGGAAGTAATCGATCCGCTGGATCGTCACCTCAGGGGCGGCCTTTGCGAAGACGATCGAGCGGAGCCCGAACTTCTGGACGCTCGAGCCGGCGCCGGTTTCGGCCGCCCTCTGGGCGGCATTCGACGCGTCGATCGCGGCCTGACGCTCGGACATGCGAGCGAGGTAGTCGTTGTAATCCTGGATCGTGGCGCCGATGGAGTAGCCCGCCTCAGCGAGCGCTGCGATCTCCTCGTCGGTGCCCATGACCTGCGTGGTGAGCGTGCCGTCTTCGTTGTGGCGTACGTACTCGGCCACGTCGGCGCCGGTCGCAATCAGCGCGTCGAGCGCACTGCGACTCGGGACGGTCACCTCGACCAAACTTTCCTGCTCTACACCATTTTCGTCTGTGATCGCGGCCGCGCCTCCTGTCAGCGCAAGGGCCACGAGCACGACGAGAACCGGCAGGACCATCAGGCCCCGAAGGCTCCCCATACGTCTCCGCATTCCCCTCTCCTCTCCTGGTGGGACGGGCAATGAGAACAGGTTTTCCGGCTGTTTTCAAGCGAATCAGCCGAGTTGCAATGCGCAATAGTTTCCTGTAGTTGCCGCCGAAGTGGCGGAAATCAGGGCTGTTGCGCGGCGGGAGCCGCCTCGCGCGTGCGCGTGAAACGAAAGGCGCCGGAACCGAGCGCGACTCCTCCCAGAATCAGGGCGAGACCGAGGATCGCGTTCAGCGGCAGCGGGTCGTTCAGGATCGTCACGCCGTAGGCCACCGCGAACGGCGGGATGAGGTACGTGACGAGCGCGGTGCGCGACGCGCCGTAGGCCATGAGCATCCGGAAGAAGAGCAGGAGCGCGAAGGCGGTGCCGACGATCCCGAGCACCGCCACCGACGCGAACGCCTTGGCGCTCGGCGTCTCCTCCGGCAGGCGGAACAGCGCGAGCGGAGCGAGGATCACGAACCCGGCGATCGACGAGCCCGTGACGAGCACGAGCGGCTTCGTCGTCGTGTAGTGGCCCTGCGTGAAGAGGTTCGCGCAGGCGTACGAGAACGACGCGAGAACGACGGCGAGCGTCCCGGCGGCGGCCCACCAGCCTCCCTCCGGGTGCAGCCCCGCGAGGACGGCGACGCCGAGGAAGCCGAGGATGATCCCGACCAGGCGCAGGCCGGCGACCTTCTCGCTCGGCCGGAACTTGATCGCGAGCAGCGCGACGAAGATCGGCACGGGCGCGTTCGCGATCCCCGCGATCGAGGACGTGACGTGCAGCTCGCCCCAGGCGATGAGCGTGAACGGCAGCGCCGTGTTGATCACTCCGAGAACGACGAGCCCCCAGCCGGCGGCGCGAAGGTCGGCGATCGCGCCGCGGCCACCCTGCTGGATCATCAGGATCGGAAGCAGGACGGCTGAGGCGAGCAGCAGCCGCAGCGCCATGAGCGGGATCGGGTCGATCTCCTCCACGGCGACGCTGATGAACATGTACGACGCGCCCCAGATCGCGGCCACGAAGATGAGCAAGGGGAGATAGCCGCGGGCCATCGCCGCACGCTATCCACTCGCCGCAACGTCGCGCCGACGAGGCGGCTAACCTACGAGCCTTGAGCCCGGTCGCGGAGCAACCACTCCACCGCGCGCTCGGATTGACGGACGGGGAACTCGATCGGATCTGCGCGTTGCTCGAACGCGAGCCGAACGATTTCGAGTTGGCGGTGTTCTCGCTCCTTTGGTCTGAGCACTGCGGTTACAAGCATTCGGCGCTCCTGCTGCGCCGCTTTCCGACCGAGGGCGCGGCCGTGCTCCAGGGCCCCGGCGAGAACGCAGGCGTCGTCGACGTCGGCGACGGCCAGGCGGTCGCGTTCAAGGTGGAGAGCCACAACCACCCGTCCGCGGTCGAGCCGTTCCAGGGCGCCGCGACCGGCGTCGGCGGGATCCTCCGAGACATCATCGCCATGGGCGCGCGGCCGATCGCGCTGCTCGACGGGCTGCGCTTCGGCGACCCGGGCTTTTCGTTCGGGCGCGCGGTCGCGGGGATCGGGCACTACGGGAACTGCGTCGGCGTCCCGACGGTCGGCGGCGAGGCGGTGTTCGACGAGGTCTATGCGGCGAACCCGCTCGTGAACGCGATGTGCGTCGGCGTGCTACCGGCCGAGCGCGTCCTTGCGGCGAGCGCGCGAGGCACCGGGAACCTGATCGTCCTCTACGGAGCGACCACCGGCCGGGACGGGATCGGCGGTGCGAGTGTCCTCGCGAGCCAGGAGCTCTCCGACTCCGACGAGGACAAGCGCCCAACGGTGCAGATCGGCGATCCGTTCACCGGCAAGAAGCTGATCGAGCTCTCGCTGGCGCTCGTCGAGAGCGGGCTCTGCGTGTCGCTGCAGGATCTCGGCGCGGCCGGGCTCGCCTCCTCGCTCGCCGAGATGGCGGCCCGCGGCGGCGCCGGCGTGGACGTCCACCTCGACCGCGTGCCCCAGCGCGAGGCCGCGATGGACCCGGTCGAGATCATGATCTCCGAGAGCCAGGAGCGGATGGTCGCCGTTGTCGAGCCCGAGCGTCTCGGCGAGGTCGAGGCGCTCTGCGCCCGCTGGGAGCTCGCCTGCACCGTGATCGGCGAGGTCACCGATTCCGGCGAGCTGCGCTGCTTCTTCGACGGCGAGGCGGTCGGTGAGATTCCGGCGCGGTTCCTCACGGACGAGGCGCCGCGCTACGAGCTCGAGACCGAGGCGCGCGAGCCCGCCACGCCGGTCGTGGTCGCGTCCGCGCAGGCCGAGCCTGCCCAGCTGCTCGAGCTGCTCGGTTCACCGAATATCCGCAGCCGCCGCCGCGTGTTCGAGCGCTACGACCACCTCGTCGGGTCGCGCACGGTGCGCCGCCCGGGACTGGACGCGGCGGTGCTCGGCTGCGCCCGACGATGCGCGGGCTCGCCGTGTCGCTCGACGGCCCGGGCCGCGCGGCCGCGCTCGATCCGCGCACGGCCGGGATGAACGCGGTGCTCGAGTCGGCGCGCAACGTCGCCTGCGCCGGCGGGACGCCGCTCGCGATCACGAACTGCCTGAACTTCGGCAATCCCGAGAAGCCGGACGTCGCCTGGGAGCTGACCGAGGCGATCGAGGGGATGGCGCTCGCGTGCGAGGCGCTCGGCGTGCCGGTCGTCTCCGGGAACGTGTCGCTCTACAACGAGACCGACGGACGCGCCATCGATCCCACCCCGGTCGTCGGCTGCGTCGGTACCGTCGAGGACGTGCGCACGATTCCGTCCAAGTGGCAGGAGGGCGACGTCGTGCTGCTCGCCGGCGATGCGCCGGTCGCGCTCGACGGCTCCGAGTTCCAGGCGCGCTTCCTCGGCGGAATCGCCGGGTGTCCGCCGCGGCCCGACCTCGACGCCGAGAGCGGCGCTGATCTCGTTCCTCGCGCGCAACGCCGAGGTGCTGACGAGCCGCACACGACGCCTCCGACGGCGGCCTCGCGGTCGCGCTCGCCGAGCTGGCGATCTGGTCGGAGCTCGGCGCCGAGATCGAGCTCGACGGCGACACCGTGACGTGGTTCGGCGAGGGCGGCGGCCGCGCGGTCGTCACCTGCCGGCCCGAGGACGTCGCGCGCCTCGACGGCGTCGCGTTGCGGCAGATCGGCACGGTCGGCGGCGACTCGATCCTCGGTCTCGCGGTCAGCGACCTAGCCGAGGCGCACGAGCACGGGAAGGCCGCCTAGCCATGTGCGGCATCCTCGGCATCCACGCACCCGACCGGGATGTCGCGCGGCTCGCGTACTTCGGACTCTTCGCGCTTCAGCACCGCGGCCAGGAGTCGGCCGGGATCGCGGTCTCGGACAACGGGCGCCTGACGGCGATGCGCGACATGGGGCTCGTGTCCCAGGTCTTCTCCGAGGAGAGCCTCCAGGGCCTGCGCGGCCAGGCGGCCATCGCGCACTGCCGCTACTCCACGACCGGGTCCGTCAACTGGACGAACGCCCAGCCGGTCGTCCTCGAGGGCCCCGCGCGTCGCGTCGCCCTGGGGCACAACGGCAACCTCGTGAACACGACCGCCCTGCGCGAGGAGCTCGACGCGATGGGCGTGAAGCTGCGCACCACCTCCGACACCGAGGTGATCGCCGCCTTCCTCGCGTATGACAAGCGCCCGCTCGAGGAGGCGGTCGCCGCGACGATGCAGAAGCTCGAGGGCGCCTACGCGACGGTCGTCCTCTCGGAGGGCAAGCTGCTCGGCTTCCGCGACCCACAGGGGATCCGCCCGCTCGTCGTCGGACGGCTCGACGACGACCTCGTGATCGCATCGGAGACCTGCGCGCTCGACCTGCTCGGCGCCGAGTTCGAGCGCGAGATCGGCCACGGCGAACTGGTCGTCTGCGACGAGAACGGGCTGCGTGGAATCCAGGTCGTTCCCGAGGACGAGGGCGGCGGCGCGCTCTGCATCTTCGAGTTCATCTACTTCGGCCGGCCCGACTCGAAGTTCCGCGGCGTCGAGCTGCACGGCGCACGGGTGCGGATGGGCGAGCGTCTCGCCGAGGAAGCCCCGGTCGCCGCCGACATCGTCATCCCGATCCCGGATTCCGGCACGCCGGCCGCGATCGGCTTCGCGCGCGCGAGCGGCATCCCGTTCAACGAGGGCCTGATCAAGAACCGCTACGTCGGCCGCACGTTCATCCAGCCCGACCAGGCCCTGCGCGAGCACGGGATCAAGACGAAGTTCAATCCGCTCGCCGAGGTCGCCGGCAAGCGCGTCGTCGTCGTGGACGACTCGATCGTGCGCGGCACGACGACCCGCAAGATCGTCTCGATGCTCTTCGAGGAGGGCGCCGAGGAGGTGCACGTGCGCGTGTCGTCGCCGCCGATCGTCTCCCCCTGCTTCTACGGGATCGACATGGCGACCGAGGAGGAGCTGATCGCCGGCAACCGCTCGGTCGAGGAGGTGCGCGACCAGATCGGCGCGACCACGCTGGCCTACCTCTCGCTCGATGGTCTACAGGCGGCCACCAGGCGGCCCGAGGCGACGTTCTGCCGCGCCTGCCTCACGCGCAAGTACCCGACCGCGGTGCCCGACGACCGCACGCTCGCCAAGCACCGCTTCGAGCCCACGCGCCTGTGATCGCGGTCGCGCGCCTCCAGGTCGCGCCCGTGAAGGGGCTCGGCCTGCATTCCCCGGACGGAGATCTCGGTGGAGGCCGACGGCGTGCCGGGCGACCGCCGGTTCTTCCTCGTGAACGAGGACGGACGGCTCTTCAGCGGCATCGACTTCGGGCCGCTCGTGCAGGTCGTCTCCGAGTCGGATCCGGCCGGGTCGCGGCTGTCGCTCACGTTTCCGGACGGCCGCGTCGTCGACGGCGAGGTCGGGCTCGGTGAGGAAAAGGTGACCGCGTTCTGGGGCCGCCCGGTACGCGGCCGCTACGTCGAGGGGCCGTGGGAGGACGCGCTCTCCGACTTCGCCGGGAAGTTCCTCCGCATCGTCCGCGTCGACGACGACCGGACGGGCTACGACTCGAGCCCGGTGACGATCCTCGGCGACGCATCGGTCGAGGAGCTCGGCCGGCAGGCCGGACTGAACGGCGACTTCGACGCGCGGCGTTTCCGGATGCTGATCGCGCTCGCGGGCACGAAGCCGCACGAGGAGGACGAGTGGATCGGCGGGCAGGTGCGGATCGGCGAGGTGCTCCTCCGCGTGATCGAGCAGACCGCGCGCTGCGCGACGACGACGCACAACCCGGATTCCGGCAGCCGCGACTTCGACACGCTGCGGGCGATCAAGAACTACCGCGGAGTGCGCGACGGCGACTCGATCGACTTCGGCGTGCTGGCCGAGGTCGTGGAGCCCGGGCGGATCCGCGTGGGCGACCCGGTCGAGCCGCTCTAGATCACTCTGGCTTGGCGCTCCGGCGGCCCGACCAGGCGCGCCAGCTTTGAACGAGGGCCACGACCACCACCACGACGAACACCAGGGGAAGCACCGTGAACGCGACGACACCGGCTGCGTCCTGCGAGGCGCTGCAGCTCGGGTAGCAGTCGATTCCGTTGCTCTCGACGTAGAGGACGAGCGCGAGAACCCACGCGACGGCAATGATCGCCGCAGCCAGCCAGAGCCGCATGTCGGGATTATCGAGTGTCTTGCCCCTCGCGCGCGACGACCCCGCCCTGGGTGGGGGGTGACCACCCTCGGACCCGCTGGTCACGCTATCGAGCAAATGCGCGCGTGTCTGGCACCGAACCGCGCCGACTTCGTGCCGAGTTGTGAACAGCCCGCTGCCGAGCCGGCTACGACCCGCCCACGTCCAGGATGATCGTCCGCAGGTCGGTCATGTCCTCGAGCGCGTGGCGCCCGCCGACCCGGCCCCAGCCGGTCTTCGTTCCGGCCGCGCCGCCGAACGGCTGCAGCGTCTCCCAGTACATGGTCGAGTCGTTCACGACGACGCTCCCGACCCGCAGCTCGCCGGCGAAGCGGAACGCCCGCGCCAGGTCACGCGTATAGACCGCCGCCTGGAGCCCGAGATGCGACTCGTTCGCGACCGCGAGCGCGTCGTCGTCGCCGTCCACCGAGATCAGCGGCACGATCGGCCCGAACGTCTCGTCGCGGTTCACGAGCGTGTCGCGCCCCACGTTCGCGACCACGGTCGGCTGGTAGTACAGCGCCGTCGGCCGCCCCGAATCGCGCGACCCGCCGACCACGATCTCGGCGCCCTTCGCAACCGCGTCCTCGACGTGCGCGTCCATCTTGGCCGCGGTCGGCTCGTTCTGCATCGGCCCGACCGAGCGTGGCGTCGTCGAAGGGATCGCCGAGGATCCAGCCTTCCGCCTCGGCGACGACCGCCGCCTGGAACTCCTCGTACACCGAGCTGTCCACGAGCACGCGCTCGGTCGCCGCGCACACCTGGCCGGCGCAGTAGAACGCGCCGTAGACCGCGCCCTTCGCGGCGAGCTCGAGATCCGCGTCCGCGCACACGACGACCGGCCCGTTGCCGGACGCCTCGATCAGCGTCCGCTTCAGCCCGGCGGCGCGGACGATCTTCTCGCCCGTCGTGTGCGAGCCGACGAACGCGATCCCGTTCACGTGGTCGTCGGTGACGAGCCACTCGCCCACGTCGCCGCCGCCGTAGATCACGTTCACGACCCCGTCCGGGAGCCCCGCGTCGGCCATCGTCTGCATGAAGTCGGCCATCGCGATCGGCGTCCACTCGGACGGCTTCACCACGAACGTGTTGCCGACCGCGATCCCCGGCGCGACCAGCTCGGCCGGGATCATCCCGGGGAAGTTCCAGGGCGTGATCGCCGCGTAGACCCCGTTGGGAACCCGGATCGTGAACATCCGCTTGGCGGCGTCCTGCGTCGGGATGACCGATGACTCGAGCCGCTTCGCGTCCTCGGCCGACGAGCGGAAGTTGTCGGCCATCTCGTGGATGTCGTCGAGCGCCTCGGCCTTGTACGGCTTGCCGTTCTCGAGCGTGAGCGAGCGGGCCAGCTCTTCCTTGCGCTCCTCGAGGAGGTCGCCGATGCGGTGCATCACCTCGGCGCGGTCGAACACCGACAGCGCGGCCCACGCGGGTTGCGCGGCGTGAGCGGCGGCGGTCGCCCGCCGCACGTCCTCGGGACTCGCGTTCGGCGCCTCGGCGAGCGTCTCGCCGGTGACCGGGGAGACGACCGTGCGCGCGTCGGAGCCGGTCGCGTCGACCCAGTCGCCCGCGACGAAGTTCTGGAGCGTCCTGGTCAAGGCGCGTTCACGACGAAGCGGTCGTACGCCTCGTCGAGCACCTGGCGGAACACGCCCATGAACTCTTCCAGCTCGGCGCGGCCGGCGATGAGCGGCGGGGAGAACTGCGCGGCTGTCTCGGCGCGGTCGTCGACGCGCATGTAGACGCCCAGCTCCCGCGCGCGCGGGACCATGAACTGCTTGATGAGCACGTCGCGCTCGGCCGGCGTGAACGTCGCCTTCGTCTCCTTGTCCTTCACGAGCTCGAAGGAATAGAAGGCGCCGTCGCCGCGCACGTCGCCGACCATCGGGTGCTCCTCGCCGAGCTTTCCGAAGGTGGCCTGGTACTCGGGCGTCATCCGCTGGACGTGGCCGATCATGTCCTCGCGCTCCATGATCTCGAGGTTCGCGAGGGCGATCGCGCACGCGACCGGATGGCCGCCGAACGTGATCCCGTGGATGAACATCGAGGACGGATCGGCGAAGAACGGCTCGATCACCTTCTCGCTCGCAACCAGCGCGCCGAGCGCCGCGTACGCGGAGGTCAGCCCCTTGGCCATGGTCATCATGTCCGGCTTGATCCCGTAGCGGGTCGAGCCGAACCAGTCGCCGACGCGGCCGAAGCCGCAGATGACCTCGTCGGCCACGAGCAGGACGCCGTGCTCGTCGCAAATCTCTCGAACGCGATCGAAGTAGCCGGGCGGCGGCACGATCGAGCCCGCCGAGTTCTGCACCGGCTCGAGGATGACCGCGGCGACGGTGGACGCGTCCTCGTTGCGGATGATGTTGTCGATCTCGTCCGCGCACTGGAGCGTGCAGGCCGAGCTCTCCGCGCAGTACGGGCAGCGGTAGCGGTACGGCATCGGCGCGCGCAGGCAGCCGGGGAGCAGCGGCTCGAACTGGGAGCGAAGCGCCGGGCTCCCGTTGATCGAGATCGCGCCCATCGTGGTGCCGTGGTAGGCGCTGCGGCGGCTGATGTACTTGAAGCGCGTCGGCTCGCCGCGCAGCCGGTGGTACTGGCGCGCGACCTTGAGGGCCGACTCGACCGCCTCCGAGCCGCCCGAGCAGAAGAACACGCGGCCGACGTCGATGGGGACGAGCTCAGCGACCTTGTCCGCGAGATCGAGCGACGGCTGCGTCGCGAAGCCGACCCAGTTCGTGAAGAACGGGAGCCGCTCGAGCTGGGCGCGCGCGGCCTCGGCGATCTCGGGCCAGGGCCCGTAGCCGATGTTCACGCAGTAGAGCGCCGCGAGCGCGTCGAGGTAGCGGTTCCCCTCGGTGTCCCAGATGTAGCAGCCCTCGCCGCGGTCGATGACGATCGGATTCGACGCGGCGCCGGCCGTGGTGAAGTGGCGCCAGCAGACGATCGGATGCGACGGCCATGCCGCCCATTCTGACGCGTCCGGACGCGGGCTGCTACTCGGTGACGTTGCGCATCTTCGCGAGGCCGCGGGAGATCAGGTACGCGGCGGTCGCGATGCCGGCGAACTGCACCCAGTTGGCGGCGACGAGCGTCTTGTCGTCGATGATCACCACGAGCCCGACGGCGATGAGCGCGAGCAGGTAGACGATCAGCTCGGGGTTCACCGAAGGGATGGGCGGAGCGCCGGAGCCGTAGTACGGCTGCTGATGCGGAGGAGGCGGAGGCGGAGTTGACATGCCCGGAGGGTTCGCGCCCTCGCGGAGGTTTCCTTCCGGCGGGCTACGATGCCGACCCGGTGGCGAGCTACGAGGACTCGGGCGTCTCGCTCGCCGCGGCGGACGCCGTGGTCGAGCGGCTGCGCGCCGCGGCGGAATCGACGCGCACGCCCGGCGTCGAGTCCGGCCTCGGCGGCTTCGCGGGGCTCTTCGCGCTCGACGACGACCGTCTGCTCGCCGCCTCCACGGACGGGGTCGGGACGAAGCTCGTGCTGGCGCGCAAGGCCGGACGCCTGCGAGACGCCGGCCGCGACCTCGCCGCGCACTGCGTGAACGACGTCCTGACGACGGGCGCCGAGCCGCTGTTCTTCCTCGACTACGTCGCATCCGACCAGCTGAGCCTCGACGACGTGGCCGCCCTGGTGGAAGGCGCCGCCGATGTCTGCCGCGAGGCCGGCTGCGCGCTGCTCGGCGGCGAGACCGCGGAGATGCCCGGCGTCTACCAGCCGGGCGAGCTCGACTTCGCCGGGCACGTGCGTCGGGCTGGTGACGCGCGACCGGCTCGTGGACGGAACTCGCGTGACCGAGGGCGACGTCGTGCTCGGGTTCCCCTCCTCCGGACTGCACGCGAACGGCTTCTCGCTCGTGCGGCGCCTCATCGGCGAGGGCGACTTCGACGCCGACCTCCTGCTGGAGCCGACCGCGCTCTACCTCGAGCCGGTTCGCCGGCTACGCGCCGCAGCCGACGTGCGCGCGCTCGCGCACATCACCGGCGGCGGCATCCCGGGGAACCTCGCGCGCGTGTTGCCCGACGGTCTCGGCGCGCGGATCGACCCCGCCGCCTGGGAGCGGCCGGCGGTGTTCCGGTGGCTCGACGAGCAGGGCGTCCCCGAGGAGGAGCAGCGGCGCGTGTTCAACCTCGGGATCGGCTACTGCGCGGTCGTTCCCGCCGCCGCTGCCGACGCGACAGGGCTCGCGGTCATCGGGCGCGTCGAGGCCGGGCTCGACGGCGTCGTCTTCGGATGACGACGCTAGCTCTTGCGCCGACGGCGGGCGCGCGAGGCGCCGGCAGGCACTTCGCCCACGACCGGGGCGGGGCGCCGAACATGCGGCGGGGTGGGCTTCGGCCCGTCCAGACCGAGCTTGCTCTTCATCTCGACACGCACGATCGGCGCTTCGGTGGCCGGTACTACCTGCGGTGCTGCCTGCATTGGTCCCTCCAAGCGATTGGCACCCAGTGTCGCACACGAGCGCCCGCGTGATCGGCGTTTTGGTCTCCGGGGAGGGAACGAACCTGCAGGCGCTGCTCGACGCGGGGCTCCCGGTGACCGCGGTCGCGTCGAATGTTCCGGGCGCGCGGGCCCTCGAACGCGGCGCGAACGCAGGCGCCGCAACCGCCGTCTTCTCCATCGAGGACTACGACGACCGGGCGGCCCGCGACGTCGCCATGGCCGACTGGCTCGCCGCTCACGAGGCCAAGCTGGTCGTCTGCGCCGGGTACATGCATCTGCTCACGCCCGGCTTCCTCGAGCGCTTCGACGCGGTCATCAACGTCCACCCGTCGCTGCTCCCGTCCTTCCCCGGCCTGCGCCCGCTCGAGGAGGCGCTCGCGTCCGGGCTTCCGGAGACCGGCGTCACCGTGCACTTCGTCGACGACGGGATCGACACGGGCCCGGTGATCCTCCAGGAGCGCGTCCCGATCGAGCCCGGCGACACGGCCGAGACGCTCCACGCGCGCATGCACGAGGTCGAGCACCGGCTGCTGCCCGAAGCGGCGCGCCTCTATCTGGCAGGCGAACTACGCTCTCCTCGCAGTGCTTGAACGCGCCCTGATCTCCGTGTTCGACAAGACCGGGCTCGACGTGTTCGCGCGCGACCTGCACGAGCTCGGGATCGAGCTGGTCGCCAGCGGAGGCACCGCGACATTCATCAAGGAGCTCGGACTCCCGGTCACCCGCGTCGACGACCTGACCGAGATCCCGGAGCTCCTCGGCGGCCGCGTGAAGACGCTGCACCCGAAGATCCACGCCGCGATCCTCGCCCGGCGCGACCGCGAGGACGACATCGCCGCGCTCGAGGAGCACGCGATCGACCCGTTCGACCTCGTGTGCGTGAACCTCTATCCGTTCCAGCAGGTCGCGGCCCGCAAGGACGTCCGCGAGGAGGAGGCCGTCGAGATGATCGACGTCGGCGGCCCGTCGATGCTCCGCGCGGCGGCGAAGAACTTCGTCCACGTCGTCCCGGTCTGCTCGATCGACCGCTACGGCTCGATCGTGGCCGAGCTCAAGGAGCGCGGGGACATCGGCATGGCCGCCCGGCGCGCGCTTGCTGCCGAGGCGTTCGCGCACACGGCCTCGTACGAGGCCTCGATCGCGCAGTGGTTCTCCGACCGCGAGACGTTCCCCGAGCGGCTGATCGTCTCGCTCGACCGCGTCGTTGACCTCCCGTACGGGGAGAACCCGCACCAGCGCGCGGCCTACTACGCCGAGGCCGGCGCGCGGCGGCATCTCCTCTCGCGGGTCGACCAGCTCGGCGGCAAGCAGGTCTCCTTCAACAACCTGAACGACCTCGACGCGGCCCGCGCGCTGCTGGGCGAGTTCACCGTCCCGGCCTGCGTGATCGTGAAGCACGCCAACCCGTGCGGCGTCGCGCTCGCGACCGAGGCGGAGGAGGCCTACGTGAAGGCGCTCGCGTGCGACCCGGTGTCCGCGTACGGCGGCGTCGTCGCGGTGAACCGCAAGGTCGAGGCCGGATTGGCCGAGAAGCTCGCCGAGCAGTTCGTCGAGGTGCTGATCGCGCCCGACTACACCGAGGAGGCGGTCGAGATCCTGCGCCGCAAGGAGTCGACGCGGATCCTCCAGGACCGCGAGCGCCGCGGCGCCACACCGGGCGAGCGCCACTACAAGCGCGTGCTCGGCGGGATGCTCGTCCAGGACACCGACGGCGAGACCGACGACCGCGACGCGATGGAGGTCCCGACGATCAACGTCCCCGACGAGCCGATGTGGGGCGACCTGCTCTTCGCCTGGCGCGTGGCCAAGCACGTCTCGTCGAACGCGATCGTGCTCGCCAAGGGCCTCCAGACGATCGGGATCGGAACGGGCCAGCCGAGCCGCGTGGACGCGACGAAGATCGCGCTCGACAAGGCGCGCGAGCACGGCCACGACCCGATGGGCGCCGCGCTCGCCTCCGACGCGTTCTTCCCCTTCGCCGACGGCCCGCAGGTCGCGCTCGACGCCGGGATCGCCGCGATCATCCAGCCGGGCGGCTCCAAGCGCGACGACGAGGTCGTCGAGGCGGTCGAGGCCGCCGGCGCCGCGATGGTCGTCACCGGGCGCAGGCACTTCCGCCACTGAACCGAGCGTGAGGCGTCGCTTGCGATGCCGCCTCGGACCCGAGCCTAGCTCGGTCGTCCGTCTGAAATGACCGGTCGATGCGATGGCACGGCGGCGCCGCGACTACGCTTCGGCCGTGGAATATCCGACGATCCTCGACCTGGGGAAACACGCCGCTGGTGCGCCTCCAGTCGGTGGGCGCCGAGCTCGAGCCGCTGCTGCTCGCCAAGCTCGAGTTCATGAATCCCGGCGGCTCGGTGAAGGACCGGATCGGCCTGGCGATGATCGAGGCGGCCGAGAAGGAAGGGAAGCTGAAGCCGGGCGGGACGATCGTCGAGCCGACGAGCGGCAACACCGGCGTCGGGCTCGCCATCGCGGCGGCGCTGCGCGGCTACCACTGCATCTTCGTCATGCCCGACAAGGTCGCGCGCGAGAAGATCGCCCTGCTGCGCGCCTACGGCGCCGAGGTGATCGTGTGCCCGACCGCCGTCGCGCCCGAGTCGCCCGAGAGCTACTACTCGGTCTCGGCCCGACTGACCGAGGAGATCCCGGGCGCGTTCAAGCCCGACCAGTACTCGAACCCGGCCAATCCGGAGGCGCACTACGCGACCACCGGCCCGGAGATGTGGGAGCAGACCGGCGGCGAGCTCGACGTGATCGTCTTCTCCGTCGGCACGGGCGGCACGATCTCCGGCACGGCCAAGTACCTGAAGGAGCGCAAGCCCGACCTGCACGTCGTCGGCGCCGATCCCGAGGGCTCGATCTACTCGTCCGAGACCGTCCACACGTACCTGGTCGAGGGGATCGGCGAGGACTTCTGGCCGACCACCTACGACCCGTCGCTCGTGGACGAGTACGTGACCGTCTCCGACCGCGACTCGTTCCTGACCGCGCGCCGATTGGCCCGTGAGGAAGGGATCCTGGTCGGCGGTTCCGGCGGCACGGCCGTGTGGGCGATGCTCGAGGTCGCGAAGCGCTACGGGAAGGGCACGACGATCGCGACGCTCATCCCGGACTCCGGGCGCGGCTACCTGTCGAAGCTCTACGACGACAACTGGCTCGCCGAGTACGGCATGCTCGACCGCGGCTCGGTCTCGCCGACGATCGAGCAGGTGCTCGCGTTCAAGCGGGCCGAGAAGAACGGGATGCCGGGGCTCGTCGTGGTCGAGTCGCACGCGAAGGTCGGCGTTGCGGTCGAGCTGATGCAGCGCTACGGCATCTCGCAGATCCCGGTCGTGCGGCACGACCCGGTGGACTCGCTCGCGGACGTGGTCGGCTCGGTGCGCGAGCGCGGCCTGCTCGAGCGGCTGTTCGGAAACCACGAGGCGCTGAACGACGACGTCGCCGCGGCCATGGAGCCCCCGCTCCCCGCGGTCGAGATCGACGAGTCGGTCGAGACGGTCTTCACGGATCTCTCCGGCACGGCGCCCGCGGTGCTCGTGGCCGAGTCGGGCAAGCCGATCGGCGTGCTCACCCGCGCGGATCTGCTCGAGTACCTCGCCCGCGCGTGACGCTGACGCTCGCCGCGGCGCGGGCGCTTGCGGTGTCCGCGCAGGGCTACGCCGGGCGGGCGCGGCGCGGGAACGCGGACGACGTCGAGGCGGTCGTCCGCCGGCTCTCCTGCGTGCAGCTCGACTCGATCACGGCCGTCGAGCGCAGCCACCGGATCGTGCTCGGGGCGCGGGTCGGCACGTATCCGCGCGCGACGGTCTCGGATCTGACCGCCGCCGGCCGCGTGTTCGAGTACTGGGCGCACGAGGCCTGCGTCATCCCGGTCTCCGACTACCCGCTCTACAAGCGCCGCATGGACGGGCGGCGGATGCACCACTGGTATGGCGACGTGATCGGCGGCGATCCCAAGCTGGCCGAGCGCGTGCTCGCCGAGATCCGGGACCGCGGCCCGCTCGGCTCGCGCTCGTTCGAGGGGAAGGGCGGCGAGGGCATGTGGAACTACAAGCCGGCGAAGCGGATGCTCGAGGCGCTGTGGACCGCGGGCCGTCTCGCGGTCGCCGGCCGGCGGAACTTCGAGCGGCTGTACGACCTCCCCGAGCGCGTCCTTCCGGCCGAGGTGCTCGACGCGCCGATGCCGGACGAGGCGACCTACCTCCGCTCGCTCGCGGTTCGGGCCGTGCGCGCCCGCGGCTGCCTCACCGACTCGGCGATCGTCGAGCACTGGCGCTTCACCGGCGGGACGAAGCGCATCCGGCCGCACCTCGCGGCGCTCGTCGAGGAAGGCGAGCTGGAACGGCACGAGGTCGACGACGGCGGCCCGCGCGCTCTACGTCGTCCCCGGCGCCGAGCCCGGCCGGAACACGGCCGCGGTGCTCCTGTCTCCCTTCGACAACCTGATCTGGGATCGCGCGTTCACCGAGCGGCTGTTCGGCTTCCGCCACATGATCGAGGTCTACAAGCCGGCCCATCAGCGCCGGTACGGCTACTACGTGCTCCCGTTCCTGCGCGGCGACCGCCTCGTCGGCCGCGCCGACCTGAAGGCCGACCGCCCGGCCGGAGTGCTGCGCGCGCTGGCGTTCCATCCGGAGCCGGGCGTCCGCGATTCGGCCGCCTTGCGCCAGGCGTTCGAGGGCGCCCTCGCGCGCCTGGCGGCCCTGATCGGCGTTGCTACGATCGAGCCACCTTGGACTTCGAGACCCGCGCCATCCACGAAGGGCAGGAGCCGGACCCGACGACCGGCGCCGTAGCGGTGCCGATCTACCAGACCTCCACGTTCATCCAGGAGGAGGTCGCCCAGCACAAGGGCTACGTCTACGCGCGCAGCGCCAACCCGACGCGGAAGGCGCTCGAGGACTGCCTCGCGTCGCTCGAGAGCGCCGATCACGGCTTCGCGTTCGCCTCGGGGATGGCGGCGACGACGACGGTCACGCAGCTCCTCAACCCGGGCGACAAGGTCGTGGCCGTGAACGACGTGTACGGCGGCACCTACCGGCTCTTCGACAAGGTGCTCGCGCCCAAGGGCTTCCTCTTCGACTACCTGTCGACGGAGGAGTGCAACACGAACCTCGCGGCGGCGCTCGACGAGACGACCAAGATGGTCTGGCTCGAGTCGCCGACGAACCCGCTGCTCAACATCGTCGACATCCGCGCGGTCGCCGACGCCGCGCATGCCGTCGGCGCGCTCGTCGTCGTGGACAACACCTTCGCGACGCCGTACCTCCAGCGCCCGCTCGAGCTGGGCGCGGACATCGTCGTTCACTCGACGACCAAGTACATCGGCGGCCACTCGGACGTGGTCGGCGGCTTCGCGGCCATGAACGACCCGTCCGTCGCCGAGCGGATCAAGTTCCTCCAGAACTCGATGGGCGGCGTTCCCGGACCGTTTGACTCGTGGTTAGTCCTACGCGGCCTGAAGACGCTCGCCGTGCGGATGCGCCAGCACTGCGAGAACGCGCACCGCATCGCGCCGTTCCTGAACGAGCACCCGGCGGTGACGAAGGTCTACTACCCGGGCCTCGCCGACCATCCCGGCCATGAGCTCGCGGCCGCGCAGATGTCGGACTTCGGCGGGATGATCTCGTTCCTCCTCGCCACGAAGAACGACGCCCTGGCCGTAGCCAGCGCCACGAAGATCTGGCAGCTCGGCGAGAGCCTCGGCGGCGTCGAGAGCCTCATCGAGCACCCCGGTCTCATGACACACGCGTCCACGGCCGACTCGCCGTTCGCCGTGCCGGACACGCTGCTGCGGCTCTCCGTCGGGATCGAGTCCGCGGACGACCTGATCGCCGATCTCGAGCAGGCGCTCGCGAAGGTCCCGGCCGCGGCCGGCGCAGCCTAGTACTCGCCGCCGCCGGCCACCTCGAAGACGCGGGCGTTTGGGTTTCGCGCCACGTCGACGCGGCTCCACAGCTCCTTCAGGCGCTCGTGCATCGCCTCCGCCTCGGCGGCGGTGTCGAACTCGAGCTCGATGGCGACGTAGTTCGGATCGTCGGCGCCGCGGAGGATCCGGTAGCGGCGCACGCCGCTCTTCGCCCGGTCGAGCGGATCGCTCTCGAACGCCTGCCGCCAGGTGTCGTAGTCCGGCACGGGATGCTCGATTCGCAGGACGTGCATGCTCACTTCCTTTCGAGCATCTGCTCGTAGACGGCCACGTAGTCGGCGACCATGCGCGGGACCGAGTAGTGCTCCTCGGCGGCCGCGCGGCACTCGATCGGATCGAGCTTGTCGGCCTCGGCGATCGCGTCGACCATCTCGCGGTAGTCGTCCACGATGATCCCGCTTCGCCCCTCCTCGACCACCTCGGGAACGGCGCCGCGGCGGGTCGCGATCACCGGCGTGCCGCAGGCCATCGACTCGATCATGACCAGGCCGAACGGCTCCTCCCAGTCGATCGGGAACAGGGTCGCGCGCGCGTTCTGGAGGAGGTCGACCTTCGTCGCGTGGCTCGTCTCGCCCAGGTACTCGGCGTCGTCGCCGAGGAGCGGCTTGACCTGCTGGTCGAAGTACTCCTGCTCGGCGTGCTCGCGCTTCTTGCCGGCGAGCTTGATCGGGAGTCCCGCCTCGCGCGCGATCTCGATCGCCCGGTGCGCGCCCTTGTCCGGGCTCAGCCGGCCCAGGTAGAGCAAGTACTCGCCGCGCTCGGAGTGGTACGGGTAGGCGTCGAGGTCGAGCGCGTTCGGGACGTTTCCGACCCAGGGGAGATCCGGATCCGGCTTGCGCTGGTTCATGGAGATCGAGATCAGCCCGACCTGCGGAGCGAGCGCCGAGATGCCGCGGTAGTTCGCGAGCGGGTGCTCGTCGAGCGGGCCGTGCACCGTGTGGACGACCGGCGTGTCGACGAGCCCGCCGAGCGCCATCGCGACCTGCGACGAGTGGTCGTTGATCACGTCGAACTCGTGCGAGCGGTCGAAGCACGGAAGCGCGTGGCGCAGCTCCGCGTACGACATCCCGATGTAGGTCGCCGGCGGCTCCGGGAACACCGCGTCGAGCTTCGCGCGCGTGCGCGAGTCGCCCGAGGCGAAGAGCGTCACGTCGTGGCCGGCGTCCGCGAGCCCGTCGGCGAGGAGCGACACGACCCACTCGATCCCGCCGTAGCCGGTCGGCGGAACCGGGAACCACACCGGGCTCAGAACCGCGATCTTCATTCGAGCTCGGGCGCTTCCGTCTCCTCGACGCGGACGTGCCCGTCGGCGAGGACGACGTTCCAGACTCGGTCGAAGGCCCGCACGCCGGAGAGTCTGAGCGCGCCCGCCCAGGAAGGCAACTCCTCGGGCGCGACCGTCTCGAGCGCCTGGCGCGCGTGGTCGGGCTGGAGACCGAGCAGCACCTGGAGGAGCAGCACCGGCGTCGCGGCGGCCCAGGCCTGCGGACGGGCCGCGGTCGGGTAGGCGATCGGGAACGGCGTGTCGGCGCGCGGGAAGCCGGCGAACACCTCGGGAAGCTGGTGCCCGAAGTGCGCTGCGGCCTCGATCGAGCGGCGCGCGATGCGGTGCGCCTCGGGCCAGCGGCCCGCCCGCGCGAGGCCGAGCGCGATCAGCGAATTGTCGTGCGGCCAGACGGTTCCGTTGTGGTACGTGAGCGGGCTGTAGCCGGCGTCGGCGGCCGACATCGTCCGCACGCCCCAGCCCGACCAGAGGTCCTCGCCCATGAGCCGGTCGACGATCGCATCCACGCGGTGGTCGGGGACGATCCCGCTCCACAGGAGATGGCCGATGTTCGACGTGAGCGAGTCGACCCGGTTCTTCTCGCCGTCGAGCGCGAGCGCGTAGAAGCCGCCGCGCTCCCCGACCCAGAACGCCTCGTCGAAGCGCTCGCGCAGCTCTGCCGCCTCGGTCTCGAGCCGGTCGGCCAGGTCGCGGTCGCGCCACACTTCCCGTGCGAGCTCGGCCATCCGCAGCTTCGCGTCGTAGACGTAGCCCTGCACCTCGCACGCCGCGATCGCGCCGGTCGCCTGGCGCCCGTCGTGGAAGAGCTGGGAGTTGTGGGAGTCCTTCCACGACTGGTTCTCGAGCCCGCGCTCGGAGCGGCGGTGGTACTCGACGAACCCGTCGCCGTCGAGGTCGCCGTACTCGTCGATCCAGTTCAGCGCGCGCATGGCCGGCTCGCGCAGCGTGCGCACGAACGCCGCGTCGTCCGTCCAGCGCCAGACCTCCGAGAGGAGGACGAGGAAGAGCGGCGTAGCGTCGACGGTGCCGTAGTAGCGCTTGAACCAGGTCGTCGCGGCCTTGCCCGTGCGGACCTCGTGGACGATCTTCCCCGGCTCGGCGTCGATCGACGGGTCGTCCTCGAGCGCCTGGAGCCCGGCGAGCGCGGTGAGCGCGTTGCGCGCCAGCTCGGGTCCGAAGATCAGCGTCTGGATGCACGTGATCAGCGTGTCGCGGCCGAACACGGCCATGAACCACGGCATTCCGGCGGCGAAGAGCTGGCCTCCCGCGCCGCCTTCGTGCATGCGCAGCGAGGCGAGGTCGGCGACCGAGCGGTCGAACGTCGTGTGGAGCGTCGGCCAGCTCGCCCGGAGCGTCGGCACCTGCATGCGCCAGGCCTGGAGCGACGCGCGGACCCGCTCGATCTCGGCGCCGAAGAGCTGCTCGGCCCCGGTGTCGGTGGCGCGCTCGCCGTCGGGCGAGACGGTCACGTCGACGCGCAGCCGCCACTGCTCGCCGGGGTCGAG
The DNA here is from genome assembly GCA_963760815.1 of uncultured Actinomycetes bacterium. Lineage (GTDB taxonomy): Bacteria > Actinomycetota > Thermoleophilia > Gaiellales > Gaiellaceae > CAVRUF01. The sequence continues at coordinate 187,884 of CAVXEJ010000004.1, read as the reverse complement.
CGCGAGGCGGTAGCGCATCGCCGATCCGTCCAGCTCGCCGGGCGCGGAGAAGAAGAGCTGCGTCACGCCGGTCGATCCATTGCCGTCCGTGAGGGTGACCGCGGTCTCGGCCGGGTCGAAGACGAGCGGCGCGAGGTCGGGGAGCGGCCGGGCGTTCTCGGGGTCGCCGAGCGCGAAGTCCCAGTCCTTGACGGCGAAGATATCCGCGAAGTCGGTGCCGATCTCGAAGGCGAGCTCGAATTCGAGCCGGCGCGGCGAGTAGTTGTGGACGACCACGTGATCCTGCATCCCGTCGCCGACGAAGCGCTCGCGCGCGATCGAGAGCTCGTCCTGGCCGAGCCCGCCTGCGATCGGGTTGCGCAGGAAGAACGCGGCCGAGAAGTAGTCGACGCGGTCGGAGGAGAGAAGCAGCGGCCGCTCGCCGTTCACGGTCAGCACCCAGCGCGAGAGGAACCGCGTGTCGCTCGCGAACAGCCCCGCGGTCGTCTCGCCCAGGTCGCCGAGCTCGTCGCAGATGCAGAAGGTCGACCCCTCGAGAATCGTCAGCGCCATGGAGCGCTCTTACCCCTGATCGCGGACGATCACGTCTTGGGTGGCCTGCTGGAGCGGCTTCACGACCATCTCGTCGATGACCATGTGATCCGGCCGGGTCACGACCCAGCGGATGCACTCGGCGATCTCCTCGGGCGTGAGGTAGCGCACGCCGGCGTAGACCGCGTCCTTCTTGGACGTGTCTCCGCCGAAGCGAACGTCCGAGAACTCGGTGTCGCCGACCATGCCGGGATCCACCGTGGAGACCCGGATGCGGCCGACCAGCTCCTTGCGCAGCACCGCCGTGAGCGCGCGCACCGCGTACTTCGAGGCCACGTACATGCCGCCCATCGGATAGGCCTCGCGGCCGGCCCACGAGCCGAGGTTGACGACGTGCCCGCGCCAGTCCTCCATGTGCGGCAGGCAGAAGCGCGTCAGGCGCACGAGGCCCATGACGTTCGTCTCCCACACGACCGCGTCGTCCTCGCTCGAGCCGTCGGCGATCGCGGTGCGGCCGAGCGCGAGCCCGGCGTTGTTCACGAGGATGTCGATCCGCCCGCCGAACTCCATCGCCACCGCGGCGACGAAGGCCTCGGCGCTCGCCTCGTCGGTCACGTCGAGCGTCAGGGCGACATGGCCCTCGCCCGGAAGCTCCGCGAGGACGGCCTGGAGCTTCTCCACCCGGCGGGCGCCGAGCGCAACCCGCGCGCCTTCGCCCGCGAGTGCGAGCGCGGTCGCGCGGCCGATGCCGCTCGAGCCGCCGGTGACGACCACGGTGCGTCCGTCGAGCGCGCCCACTAGAGCTGCTCTCCCGCCGCCGTGTCCGCAAGCGTCGCGAGCGCGCCGCCGGTGCGGCCGTGGGCCAGGCCGACGAGGTAGCACGCGAGCGGCGCGTTCGTCCGCTCGCCGCTCGAGTGCGCGGAGACGCGGGCCAGGTCGAGCAGCGTCTCGATCTCGGCCTCGGTCAGCGCGTACTCGGCGGGATTCGCGCCGATCTCGTCCGCGAGCCGCCGGCTCGCCTGCTCCATCCACTCGTGCATCGGGGAAAACCTACAGCCCTCGCCCAACCGCCTCGGGTGAAAACGCGCGATCAGCCGCCGGCGCCTCTGCGGGCGAGCTCGACCTCGACCTCTTCGAGCGCCTGTTCGATCTGTCCGAGCTCGGCGCGCAGAGCGCTGCGCCGCGCGGTCAGATCGCGCAGGAGCGTGGCGAGCCGTTCCTCGGTGGCGCCGTCCAGGCCCTGGAGCGGAAGCGGAGTCTGTGTCTCGTCGACCATGGTGCACCTCCTCCGGTCAGATCGTCTCCGGGACCATCTCGATGGCGCCGGAAGGGCATTCCGCGACGCAAAGGCCGCAGCCCTTGCAGAAGTCGTAGTCGATCGCATAGCGCTCCCCAGGCTCGCCGAGCTTGATGACCGCATTGTCCGGACAGACGCCGAAGCAGTTGTCGCAGGAGAAGCAGTTCCCGCACGAGAGGCAGCGGCGCGCCTCGAAGAGCGCCGTCGACTCGTCGAGGCCGCCGACGACCTCCTCGAACGTGGACTGCCTGCGGGCCAGCTCGAGCTGGGGCTGGACAGTGCGCGACGCGTCCGAGTAGTACCAGGTGTTGAGCAGGTCGAACGAGGCGAGCTCGTGCTTGGCGGGCGGGGCGTAGGAACCGCCGCGCAGCCACGCGTCGACGTAGCGGGCCGCCTTCTTGCCGTGCCCGACGCCGACCGTGACGGTGCGCTCGGCGGGCACCATGTCGCCGCCGGCGAAGATCCCTGGATGGCCGGTCATCATGTCGGGGCCGACCTTCACGACGCCGTCCTCCACCTCGAGCCCGGGCACCCCGTCGAGGAGCGACAGATCGGTCTCCTGGCCGAGGGCGAGCACGAGCGAGTCGGCCTCGAGCTCCTCCAGCTCGCCGGTGGGCTGCGGGAAGCCGGTCTCGTCCAGCTCCATCTTCTCGACCGTCAGCTTGCCGCCGTCGGCGCGCTTGATCGTCGAGAGCCACTTCATGAGGACGCCCTCCTGCTCGGCCTCCTCGACCTCGAAGTCGTGGGCCGGCATGCGCTCGCGCGTGCGCCGGTAGACCACGATCGCCTCCTCGGCGCCCAGCCGCTTCGCGGTCCGCGCGGCGTCGATCGCCGTGTTTCCGCCGCCGTACACGACGACGCGGCGCCCCAGCAGCGGCTTCTCCTCGCCTTCCATGCTGTGGAGCAGCGAGACCGCGTCGAGGATGTGGGCCGCCGACCCGGCGGGGATGTAGGCGCGCTTGCCGAGGTGGGCCCCGACGGCCAGGAAGGCCGCGTCGAAGCGCCCCTCCTGCATCGTCTCGAGGATGTTCGTGACCTTGCGGTTCAGCTCGAGCTCGACACCGAGGTCGAGGATCCGCTGGATCTCGGCGTCGAGGACGTCCCGCGGCAGCCGGTACTTCGGGATCCCGAAGCGCATCATCCCGCCGGCCTTGGGCCCGGCGTCGTAGACGGTGACCGCGTGGCCGAGACGGGCCAGGTGGTAGGCGGCCGAGAGTCCGGAGGGCCCGGCGCCGACCACGAGCACACGCTTTCCGCTCGGCTCTGCGCGCACGTCGACCTTCCAGCCGAGCTTGATCGCCTCGTCGCCGAGGAAGCGCTCGACCGAGTTGATGCCCACGGCCTCGTCGAGCTCGGCCCGGTTGCAGGACGTCTCGCACGGGTGGTAGCAGACGCGCCCCATGACCGCGGGGAACGGGTTGTCCTCCATGATCTGGCGCCAGGCTCGCTCGTAGCCCTCCCCGCCCTCCTCGGCGTCGTAGAGCCACTGCTGGATGTTCTCGCCGGCCGGGCACGCGTGGTTGCACGGAGGAAGCCGGTCGACGTACACGGCGCGCTCGGTGCGCCAGTTGCCCGTCTTGTTGGCGAGGCTCGAGCCGACGTCGAGCGTGATTGCGAACGGCTTCTCCTTCACTGTGGGCCTCGGTCCGTCTCGGCGAGCAGGCGCATGAGATCGCCGTCCTCTTGGGGCGGCTCGTCGGGCAGCAGCCCGAAGCGCCGGATGTTGCGGTCTGCGCCGGCCTGGATCCGCGCGATGACCTCCGTCTGCGGCGGATCGGAAAAGAGATGGGCGAAGCGCTTCTGAGGCCGCAGATACTCCTCGACCGGGACGCGACGCCGGATCTTCGAGACGCCAACGACCTCGCCGTGCTCGGCCTCGAAAACCGGGAAGAGTCCCGTCTCCTTGGCCAGGCGCGCGATCTTGATGGTGTCCTTCGAGGCCGAGCCCCAGCCGAGCGGGCAGGGCACGAAGATGTGCACGTAGCGCGCGCCGCGGAACTCCATCGCGCGTTCGATCTTGGCCTCCAGGTCGCGCAGCTCGGACACCGTCGCCGTGGCGACGTACGGGATCTCGTGGGCCATGGCGATCAGAGGCCCGTTCTTGCCCTGGCCGAACACGTTCCCCGGCTCGGGGCCGAGCGGCTTCGTGTTCGCCGTTCGAGCCGCGGGCGGCGTGGCGCTCGAGCGCTGCACGCCCGTGTTCATGTACGCCTCGTTGTCGTAGCAGATGAAGAGCACGTCGTCGTTTCGCTCGAACATCCCGGAGAGAGCACCGAAACCGATGTCGAGCGTGCCCCCGTCGCCGCCCTGCCCCACGACCCTGATGTCGGTGCGGCCCTTGGCCTTCAGCGCTGCGGCGATTCCCGACGCGACCGCGGGCGCGTTCCCGAAGAGCGAATGGATCCAGGGAAGCTGCCAGGACGATTCCGGGTACGGCGTGGAGAAGACCTCGAGGCACCCGGTCGCGTTGGCGGCGATGAGCTGCCCGCCGGTCGCGCGCATGGCGGCGTCGAGGGCGTAGCGCGCGCCCAGAGCCTCGCCGCAGCCCTGGCACGCCCGGTGTCCGGAGGTGAGGCTGTTCGAGCGCTCCATCCGCGCCTGCACCGAGCGCTCGTCGGGGCGGAGCAGGCGGTTGCCGGCCACGAAGCTTCCCACTTGGTAGAACTTGATCTGCTGGGACGGCATGGTCGATTCCTCAGTTCGGGCCCGCCGCGACGACGCCGATATCGCGCAGGATGTTTTCGGCATGCGGCCCCGACCGGCGCTGTTCCTGGGTCCGTTGCAGCTCGCGCTCGACGAGCTTCCAGTTCATGTCGAGGAAGGTGAGCCGGCCGGGCTCGAGCCGGTCGGCGAGCACGTCGGCCAGGAGCGCGTGGATCGACCGCGTCGTGATCGGCCGTCCGCCGAGCCCCGCGACGACGTCGTAAACAGGCGCGGCGACGCCGGACAGGGCCAACCGCACGTTCTGCCCCACGATGCCGCCGAGACCGACCGCGAAGGCCTTCTCCAAGACGACGATCCGCTTCGCGTGGCCGAGCGCCTGGCGAACCTCCTCGAGCGGGTACGGGCGGAAGCACTTGATGCCGACGGCGCCGGCCTTCACTCCCTGGTCGCGCAGCTCGTCGACGACGTCCTCGATCGTCCCGAGCACCGAGCCGAGCGCCACGACGATCAGCTCGGCGTCGGCGCTGCGGTACGACCTGATCAGCCCGCCCGAGTCCCGCCCGAAGGCCTGCGCGAACTCCCCTGCGATCTCGGGGATCACGTCCAGCGCCTGCATCTGCTTGGCGTGCATGAGGTACTTGACCTCCGTGAACGCCTCGGGGCCGACCATGGCGCCGATCGTCACCGGCTCGGCGGGGTCGAGAACCTGCCGGGGCTCGAACGGCGGCAGGAACGAATCGACCTGCTCCTGCGTCGGGATGTCGACGCTCTCGTACGCGTGCGTGAGGATGAAGCCGTCCATGCAGACCATCACCGGCAGAGAGACCTCCTCGGCGATCTTGAACGCCTGGATGTGCAGGTCGAGCGCCTCCTGGTTCGTCTCGGCGTAGAGCTGGAGCCAGCCGGAGTCGCGCTGGGACATGGAGTCGCTGTGGTCGTTCCAGATGTTGATCGGGGCGCCGATCGCACGGTTCGCCACCGTCATCACGATCGGCAGGCCGAGACCCGACGCGTTGTACAGCGCCTCCGCCATGTAGAGGAGGCCCTGGCTGGCCGTCGCCGTGTAGGAGCGCGCTCCCGTGGCGGACGCGCCGATCGCGGCCGACAGCGCCGCGAACTCGGAATCGACCATGAGGTACTCGCACGGCGCGAGCTCCCCCGTCTTGACCAGATCCGAGAGCGCTTCGACGATGTGCGTCTGCGGCGAGATCGGGTAGGCCGAGATCACCTCGGGGCGGCAGAGCGCGACTGCGCTCGCGACGGCCTGGGATCCCTCGATCTGCCTACGCAAGGGAGAGCTCCCTGATCGCGCCCTCGACGAACTCGTACGCGGCCTCGGCCGCCGCAGCGTTGGCGGCGCCGACGTTCCCGGCGAACTTCTCGCGAATGGCGGCGACGACGGAGGCGAGCGAGACGACGCCGGTCACCGCGGCGAACCCGCCGAGCAGGGCGGCGTTCGGCAGCGGCCGCCCGAGGTGCTCGCGGGCGATGTCCGTTGCCGGCACGGTGAGCAGGCGCTCCTTGCGGAAGCGCTCGGCGAACTCGCCCAGCCCCAGCTCGTCGAAGCTGTGCACCGAGTTGATGAGGAGGTAGCCGTCCGGCTTGAGGCCGGCGAAGAGATCGACCTGGTGGAGCAGCGTCGGATCCTGGACGATCAAGGCGTCGGGCTCGAAGATCGGCTCGCGCACGCGGATCTCGGCGTCGGAGATCCGGCAGAACGAAACGACGGGAGCACCGGTGCGTTCGGAGCCGAAGGTCGGAAACGCCTGAGCGTGCCGGCCCTCGCTGAACGCGGCGACCGAAAGAAGCTCCGCTGCGGTGACGACCCCCTGGCCCCCGCGACCGTGGATTCGGACCTGAAACACAGGACTCATCGTCTCGCAGGAAGGGCCGAAAACCGTCGGGGAGATCACCGTAATCGGGCTCGGTTTTTCCGCAGGATTTGAGCGGCGCGCCGGCACCGGGCCCGTCCCGTCCGGCCCAGCCGTAGACTCCGCGCGTGAAGATCGGGGTGCCCAAGGAGACCGATCCGGGCGAGCAGCGAGTCGCGCTCGTCCCGGACGGCGTGCGGCACCAGACCGAGGCGGGCGTGGACGTCCTCGTCGAATCCGGCGCGGGCGAGGCGGCCGCCTATCCCGACGCGACGTACACGGACGCGGGTGCGCAGATCGTCTCGGCGGACGACCTCTACGCCCAGGCCGATCTCGTCCTGCGGATCGGCAAGGTCGACGGGGTCGGCGCGCTTCGAAACGGCCAGACGCTCGTCGCGTTCCTCCAGCCGTTGGTCGACACCGAGCTGGCGAAGGCGCTGGCCGCGAAGGGCGTCACCAGTTTCTCCATGGACGCGATCCCGAGGATCACGCGCGCGCAGCCGATGGACGCGCTCTCTTCGCAGGCGACGGTCGCCGGCTACAAGGCGGTGCTGATCGCCGCGGGCTCGATCGGCAAGTTCTTCCCCATGCTCACGACCGCGGCGGGGACGATCCGCCCGGCGAAGGTGATGGTGCTCGGCGCCGGCGTCGCGGGCCTCCAGGCGATCGCGACCGCCCGCCGGCTCGGCGCGGTCGTGTCGGCCTACGACGTGCGCCCCGCCGTGAAGGAGCAGGTCGAGAGCCTCGGCGCGAAGTTCCTCGAGCTCGACGTCGAGGGCGCCGAGGGCGTCGGCGGCTACGCGATCGCGCTCGCCGAGAACGAGCAGGCGCGCCAGCAGGAGCTCCTGAAGCTGCACGCCGCAGCGTCCGACGCAGTGATCTCGACCGCGCTCATCCCGGGCAAGCCCGCGCCGCTCCTCCTCACCGAGGAGGCCGTGGCCGGGATGCAGCCGGGCTCGGTGATCGTCGACCTCGCCGCCGAGATGGGCGGCAACTGCGCCGGAACCGAGGCGGGCCGCACCGTCGTGAAGCACGGCGTCACGATCGTCGGCGAGACGAACCTCCCGTCCACGATGCCGTTCCACGCGAGCCAGATGTACTCGCGCAACGTCATGAGCTTCCTCGCCCTGATCGTCCGCGACGGCGAGCTCGCGCTCGACTTCGACGACGAGATCGTCCGCGACACCTGCGTCACCCACGAAGGCCGAGTCCTGAAGGAGCCCGCATGACCGCACAGCTCGTCGCCAGCCTCACGATCTTCGCGCTCGCCGCGCTGCTCGGCCTCGAGCTGATCGGCCGCGTCCCCGCGCTCTTGCACACGCCCCTCATGTCGGGCACGAACGCGATCCACGGGATCATCGTGGTCGGGGCGATGATCGTCGCCGGCTCGGCGGACTCGACGGTCGAGCAGGTGCTCGCGTTCGTCGCCATCGTCTTCGGAACCGTGAACGTGGTCGGCGGGTTCCTCGTGACCGACCGGATGCTCGACATGTTCAAGCGCCGGCCGGAGCGCGACGAGTGATCCCGCTCGCGCTCTCGCAGAACACGGTCAACCTCGTCTACGCGGCGGCGGCGATCCTGCTCTGCCTCGGGGTCAAGCGGCTCAGCTCGCCGGCCACGGCCCGCTCGGGGAACCTCGTCGCCGCGGCCGGCATGACGATCGCGGTCGTCGTCACGTTCTTCTCCCCGGAGATCGAGAACTACGGGCTGATCTTCGCCGGGATCGCCGTCGGCACGGTCATCGGGATTCCGTCGGCGCGCATGGTGCGCATGACCGCGATGCCGCAGATGGTCGCGATCTTCAACGGCGTCGGCGGCGGCGCGGCGGCGCTGATCGCCGCGGCCGAGTTCCATCGCCTCGCGCCGCTCCCGGACAACCTGGACGGGGACGTGGTCGTCGGGATCATGTTCTCGGCCGTGATCGGCTCGATCTCGTTCTCGGGAAGCATGGTCGCGTTCGGCAAGCTCCAGGAGCTGCTCCCCGGGCGGCCGATCGTCTTCAAGGGCCAGCAGATCGTGAACGCGCTGCTCTTCGCGGCCACCGTCGCCGCCGCCGTCGTGGCGGCGATCACGCAGGAGCAGATCTGGCTCGTCGCGGTGCTCGTCGGCGCGCTCGTCTTCGGCGTCACGCTGGTGCTGCCGATCGGCGGCGCGGACATGCCCGTCGTGATCTCGTTCCTGAACGCGTTCACGGGACTCGCCGCGGCCGCGACCGGCTTCGTGCTGCAAAACAACGCGCTCATCATCGGCGGCACGCTCGTCGGCGCCTCGGGAACGCTCCTCACGGTCCTCATGGGCAAGGCGATGAACCGCTCGCTCGCGAACGTCCTGTTCGGCGCGTTCGGCGCGGCGCCCTCGGGAGGAGGCGAGGCCGCGGCCACCCAGGACGGCCAGGTCGCGCGCGAGATCACGGCCGACGACGCGGCGGTCATGCTCGCGTACGCCGACCAGGTGATGATCGTCCCCGGCTACGGCCTCGCGGTCGCCCAGGCCCAGCACGCCGCGCGGGAGCTCGCCGACCTCCTCGAGGCGCGCGGCGTGAAGGTGAAGTACGCGATCCATCCGGTCGCGGGCCGCATGCCGGGCCACATGAACGTGCTCCTCGCCGAGGCGAACGTGCCGTACCCGCAGCTCCTCGATATGGACGAGGCGAACCCGGAGTTCCCGCGCACCGATGTCGCGCTGGTGATCGGCGCGAACGACGTGACGAACCCCGCCGCCCGCTCGAACCCCGAGAGCCCGCTGTACGGGATGCCGATCCTCGACGTGGACAAGGCGAAGAACGTCGTCGTCCTCAAGCGGAGCATGAACCCGGGCTTTGCCGGGATCGAGAACGAGCTCTACTTCGATCCGAGGACGGCGATGCTCTTCGGCGACGCGAAGGATTCGATCGAGCGGCTGATCGCCGGCGTCAAGTCGGTGTAGAGCGCCTCCACGTCGCCGCCGGCCGACCACGCACCGAAGACGCACGGAACCGTCACAGAAGCGTCGCGAACAATCCCAAGTTGCAGACTGCAACTTGTCAACGGCGCATGGACCCTGGGCCCAACGCCAAGTAACAGTCTGCAACTAAGTCTTGGAGCGCCGAGCCGACCCGCCGAGGCTCAGGTGCGCTTCGCGACCGCCTGGAAGATCGCCAGGAGAATCACCGAGCCGACGATCGCGGCGAGCCAGGTGCTGATGTCGAAGAACTCGTCGATCGGGTCGCCCAGACCGAGCGCGCGGGCGATCGCGCCGCCGAGCACCGCTCCGATGATGCCGACGAAGGTCGTCACGATGAGCCCGCCGGGAGCGCCTCCGATGACCTGCCGTGCGATCAGCCCGGCGAAGAGGCCGAGCAGGATCCACGCGATGATTCCCATGTCCTTCCTTTCCGTAGGGTCGAAGCCGTTAGTACCCGGCCCGCGGAAGGACTAACGCGCGGCGGCCCAGGTCCCGAGCGCCTGGACCACGATCTTCAGGCGCTGGCCCTCGTCGGTCAGCGTGTACTCGACCCGCGGCGGGCGCGCGTCGATCACGCGGCGCTCGAGAACGCCGGCCTTCTCGAGCTCCACCAGCCGTGCGGCGAGCGTGCGCGGAGGCACGGCGCCGACGGCCTGGCGGAACTCGTTGAAGCGCACGGCGCCGTGATGCGCCGCGTAGACGATCTGGAGGAGCCAGCGGCGCTCGAGGACCTCGGCTGCGCGCCGAACGTCCTCGGGCACCGGCTCACACTGACGACAGCGATGCTCGTGCATCACGGGACGGCTCGAGCGCGAGCTCGAGCACCTCGCCGAGGTTCATGACGGGATGGAACCGAAGCTCGTCGCGAGCCTCTTCTGGGACGTCGTCGATGTCGGGGCGGTTGCGCTCCGGCAGGATCACGTCGGTCAACCCGGCGGCGTGCGCCGCGAGCACCTTCTGCTTGAGCCCGCCGATCGGGAGCACGCGGCCCTGCAGCGTCACCTCGCCGGTCATGCCGACCGTGTGACGCACGGCCCGGCCCGACAGCAGGGACGCGAGCGCGGTCGCCATCGTGATGCCGGCGCTCGGCCCGTCCTTCGGGATCGCTCCCGCGGGGACGTGCACGTGGAAGCACTTGCCCTCGAAGGCCGACTCCTCGATCCCGAGCTCCTCGGCGTGCGCGCGGATGTAGGAGAGCGCGATGCGCGCCGACTCCTTCATCACGTCGCCGAGCTGACCCGTGAGGATCAGATCCTCCTTGCCCGTCATGGCCGTGGCCTCGACGAACAGGACGTCGCCGCCGGTGCCCGTCACGGCGAGCCCGGTTGCGACGCCGGGAACCGCGGTCCGCTCGGCCGCCTCCTGGAAGAACTTCTGCTTGCCCAACGCATCGCGCACGAGCTCGAGGTCGAGCACGACGGGCGGCTCGCATTCGCCTGAGACGATCCGCGTCGCCGTCTTGCGCAGGAGCTTCCCGAGCTCGCGCTCGAGCTGGCGGACGCCGGCCTCGCGCGTGTACTCCGAGACGATCGTCTGCAGCAGCTCGTCGGGAATCTCGACCTCGTTCTCGAGCAGGCCGTTGCGCTCGCGCTGCCGCGGCCAGAGGTAGCCGCGCGCGATCGCGCGCTTCTCGTCCACGGTGTAGCCGTCGAAGCGGATCACTTCCATCCGGTCGAGCAGCGGGCCGGGGATCGTGTCGGCGATGTTCGCGGTCGCGATGAAGACGACCTCGGAGAGATCGAGCTCCACGTCGAGGTAGTGGTCGCGGAACGAGTGGTTCTGGGCCGGGTCGAGCACCTCGAGCAGCGCGGCGGAGGGATCGCCGCGCCAGTCGGCGCCGACCTTGTCGACCTCGTCGAGCATGATCACCGGGTTCATCGTCCCGGCGTCGCGGAGCGCGCGGACCAGGCGGCCCGGCATCGCGCCGATGTAGGTGCGGCGGTGGCCGCGGATCTCGGCCTCGTCGCGGACGCCGCCGAGCGACATGCGCACGAACTCGCGGCCGAGCGCACGGGCGATCGACTCGCCGACCGAGGTCTTCCCGGTGCCGGGAGGTCCGATCAGCGTCAGGATCGCGCCCGACTTCTTGTCCTCGGCGATGCCGCGCTCGGTGCGCAGCTTGCGGACGGCCAGGTACTCGACGATGCGGTCCTTCACGTCCTCGAGGCCGTAGTGGTCCGAGTCCAGGACCTCACGCGCGTGCGCGGGGTCGAGCCGCTCCTCGGAGCGCTTCGCCCACGGGACGGCGGTGAGCCAGTCGAGGTAGGTGCGGATGACCGACGCCTCGGGGCTCTGCTCGCCGATCGACTCGAGCCGGTTCAGCTCGCGCTCGGCCTGCCCGCGGACATCCTCGGGCATCTCGGCCTCTGCGATCTTCGTGCGGTACTCGTCGATGACGGAGCCGTCGTCCTCGCCGAGCTCCTTGCGGATCGACTCCATCTGCTTGCGCAACACGTAGTCGCGCTGCTGCTTCTGCACGCCCGACTCGACGTCCTCGCGGATGCGCCGGCGAACCTGCAGCTCGGCCAGGCGCTCGCGCTGGAGGTCGACGGCGAGCTCGAGCCGCTCGCGCAGGTCGACGGCCTCGAGAAGCTGCACCTTCTGCTCGAAGGAGAAGTCCGGCGCGTAGCCGACCGTGTCGGCCAGCGTTCCCGGATCGGAGATGGAGCGCACGAACGCGGAGATGCGCCCGTCGTCGCCACGCACCTCGAGCACTTCCTCGACGATCGCGCGGTATTCGCGCTCGAGCTCCTTCACGCGCCCATCGACTTCCTGCTCTTCGTCGGGCCGCTCCTCGACCTCGACGCGCAGCCGGCCCTGGGCATCGGTGTGCGCGGCGCCGGCGATTCCGCGGTGCAGGCCGGTCAGCGACACGGCGCGGCCTCCGCCCGGGAGGCGCACGGTGTCGACGACGTCCGCAACGGTGCCGACGGCGGCAAAATCGCTCTCGTGGCGCGGAACGAGCAGCACGCGCTCCTCGTCGCCGACGTCCACGGTGAGGGTGACGTCCATATTGGGGAAGACGACGATGTCTTCGAGCGGAACGAGCAACAGAGTGGTGCTCACCAAATCATCTCCTCGACACTTGGGCTGCTTGCGTTAGTAAGTATACTTTTGATACCGAGCGTAGCAAAGGAGGAGACCTGTGACGGAGAAGATTCGTAAGACCGAGGCGGAGTGGCGCGAGACCCTGACGCCGGAGCAGTTCCGCGTCCTTCGCGAGAAGGGCACCGAGCGTGCGTGGACCGGCCCGCTGAACGAGAACAAGGAGTCCGGCACGTACCGCTGCGCCGGCTGTGGGAACGAGGTCTTCGCTTCCGACACGAAGTTCGAGTCGGGCAGCGGCTGGCCGAGCTTCTACGCCCCGGCGAGCGACGACGCGGTCGAGACCGAGGAGGACGGCTCGTTCTTCATGCGGCGCACCGAGGTTCTGTGCGCGACCTGCGACGGTCATCTCGGCCACGTCTTCCCGGACGGGCCGAACCCGACCGGGCTGCGCTACTGCATCAACTCGGCCGCGTTGGAGTTCGACCCGGAAAGCTAGAAAACCAGCGTTTTCCAGTTACGATCCGGGGCCGGTGCGCCGACCCCCCCGAACCCGGCCGAACCGGCGTCGCGCGCTCGCGGTGGCCGGGCTCGCGCTTGCGACCTTGGCCGTCGCGCCGGCAACCCCGGCCGCGGCGGCCCCGTCCCTGAAGCTTCTACCGCCGCTCGCGCAGCCGCTCACGTCGTACTCCTACCGCGGCCGTGTGCCGCTCGACTTCGGCGTCCTCGTCGCGGCAAACGGTGGCAACGTGGAGCTGCGGGTGACCCGGCCCGACTACGAGGGCCCGCTCGAGGCGTGGCAGGTCGACTCGGAGACGTCGAGCCCGATCCAGTCCCTCCCGGCCGCGAACCTGAAGGGCTGGGAGGGCCTGCGGCGCTTCTTCCACTACACGATCACGACCCGGTCGGGGGCGCCGGTGACGGAGCTCTACCGGCCGTTCTGCCCCAACTCGGGCGACCGCACGAGAGTCTCCGGCAGCGGTCCGCTCACGGTGCGCTACACGTACGCGTGCCGGTCGTTCTCGCCGTTCACACGCGGGATGGTCTGGGGGATCGAGGAGGGCTGGGCGACCCCGGCGTTCGCGCAGGACGCCTACTACACGAACTTCCGCTTCGCGAGCGTCCTCCTCAAGCCCGGGAAGTACCGCCTGAAGGCCGAGATCATGCCGTTCTTCCGCACGTTCTTCGCCGTTCCCGACGAGGACGCCGAGACGACGGTCGACTTCGTCGTCCGCCGGCTGCGCACGAACGGGCCGGGCGGGCCGATCGAGGGGCGCATCGAGGCGCTGCGGACGGCGCGAGCCGCTGCGCAGGCGACCGACGAGGTTCCGATCGACCCGGATCCCGACCCGAGCCTGCGGCCCGACCTCGCCGCGCTGCCCGCCTGGGCGATCACCACCCGGCACGAGGGGCGCCGCGACTACCTGTCGTTCGCATCGACCGCCTGGAACGCGGGCCCGGCGCCGATGCTCGTCGAGGGCTTCCGGTCAGGCGCGGCCGAGACGATGGACGCCTTCCAGTACTTCTACGACGCCGACGGGGACACGGTGTCGCGCGCGCCGGTCGGGACGTTCGAGTTCGACCACCGCAACGGCCACCACCACTGGCACTTCCTCCAGTTCACGCGCTACTCGATCCTGGATGCGTCCACGAGCGAGGTCGTGCGCAGCACGAAGCAGTCGTTCTGCCTCGCCCCCACCGACCCGATCGACCTGACCGTGCCGCGCGCGGTCTTCCTCCCGTACCTGCCGGAGATGGCGAGCATCTGCGGCGGCCAGGAGGCGCGGTGGCTGCGCGAGGCGCTGCCGGCCGGCTGGGGCGATACGTACTTCCAGTCGGTCGCGGGCCAGGCCTTCGACATCACGGGCCTGCCGAACGGCGCGTACACGATCCGGATCGAGATGAACCCGCTCGGTCTCCTCAAGGAAACCTCCACGGCGAACAACGTCGAAGACCGGTCGATCACGCTCGGCGGCCGCAAGGGCGCGCGAACCGTGATCGTCCAGCCGTGGCACGGGATCACGGATTGAGCGGTTCGCGCCCGAGGATGCGGCTTCGGGCCGTGCTCGCGCTTGCTGTCGCAGGCGTCGCGACGTTCGCGGCGGCCCCGGCCTCCGCGGCGCCGCCCTCGCTCCAGCTGATCCCGCCGGGACAGACGGTGGCGCTCGAGTCGCGTGGCGGCCGCGTCCTGCTCGACCTCGGCGTCGTCGTCAAGGCGACGGGCGGAGCCTTCGAGCTGCGCGTTCGGCGGGCCGACTACGACTCGGATCCCGAGATCGTGCAGGTGGACGCCCGGACCGGCGCGCTCATGCGGCAGCTGCCCGACTCGACGTTGCGCCGCTGGCGCGGGTTGCGCCGCTTCTTCGTCGTCACCGTGCGAGACGAGCGCCGGCGACGTGGTAGCGGAGCGCTACTTCCGGTTTTGCCCGAACAACGCCGACCGCATCGCGATCGACGGCGACGCGGTCGCTCCGCGCTACCCCGAAGCGTGCGACTCCAGCTCCCCGTTCATCCGCGGCACGGTCTGGGGGATCAATGCCGGCTGGGCCGTGACCGCCTTCGGGTTCCTGCAGGAGATCTCGACGCGTCAGTACGCGTTCAAGCTCGCGCCCGGCGACTACACGGCCGAGGTCGCGATCGACGAGCGCTACCGCGAGCTGTTCGAGATTCCGGACGCGAGTGCCGAGGTCGTCGTCGATTTCACCGTCGCGCCGGCCGCGGTCTTCAGGCACGCGCGCAGCGAGCCGCGCCGCGACGAGACGCGCGCGGCGCAGGACGAGGTCATCCCGCCGGACATGCCCGACCCGGACCCGGCCCTCATCCCGGACCTGGTCGCCCTGCCGGCCTGGAACATCAGCCTCTACCAGGCGGGGGGCAGGGATCTGCTCGGCTTCGCCGCGAGCCCGTGGAATGCCGGGCCCGCGCCGCTCGTCGTCGAGGGCTTTCGCACGACGAGCGCCGGGATGATGGAGGCGTACCAGTACTTCTACGACGGAACCGAGACGCCGGTCGGCCGCACCCGCGCCGGCACGATGGCATGGGACTCACGGCCCGGCCACGACCACTGGCACTTCCTCCAGTTCTCCCGCTACAGCCTGATCGACCCGGACAAGGGAGCCGTCCTGCGCAGCCGCAAGCAGTCGTTCTGCCTAGCGCCGACCGAGCCGGTCGACCTGACCGTCCCCGGCGCGGCGTGGCTTCCCTGGTCGCTGTCGTACACGAGCATCTGCGGCGGGCGCAACGCGAAGCACCTGCGCGAGGCGATGCCCGTCGGCTGGTCCGACACGTACTACCAGGTAGTCGCGGGCCAGGCGTTCGACGTGACGTCGCTTCCCAACGGCCGCTACCAGATCGAGATCGAGGTGAACCCGCAGCGGCTCCTCCGCGAGAGCTCGACCGCGAACAACGTCGCCAGGCGGACGATCATCCTGCGCGGCACGAAGGGCGACCGCCGCGTGAAGGTGCTGCCGTGGCACTCGATCGGCCGCGCTTCCTGATCCTTGCTGTCGAATGGGCGGTGACGGGCTCGAACCGCCGACATCCTGCGTGTAAAGCAGGCGCTCTCCCAACTGAGCTAACCGCCCTGGTGCCCCCAGCGGGATTCGAACCCGCGCTACGGCCTTGAAAGGGCCGTGACCTGGGCCGCTAGTCGATGGGGGCCCGGCCGGGCCAGGCTAGCAGCGCGGCTAGGCGACGAGAGCGGTCGGAGCGCATTCGGCGGCGAGGCCGTCGACGACCGCCCGCAGCTCGTCGCCGCAGGTCGTCGCCGGGATCGGCGAGGCGCTCGTCCGCCTTGGCGACGGCGAGGCCCGAATCCACGACGCGGGCGCCCATCGCGCCGAGGATCTTCTTCGCGTCCTCCTGGGCCCAGACGCCGCCGAACATGCCCGTGCTCGCGCTCACGACCGCGACGGGCTTGTTGCGGAACACGCAGGTCATGAGCTCGGGCCGAGAGGCCCAGTCGAGCGCGTTCTTCAGCTGGCCGGGAACGGAGTGGTTGTACTCCGGCGTCGAGATCAGCACGGCGTCGGCCGAGCGGACCGCGTCGCGGAACTCGGCGACGCTCGCCGGCTCGTCGTCCTCGGAATCGGCGTCGAACGGAGGGATGTCGCGGAGCCCGTCCCAGATCTCGAGCTCGATCCCGTCCGGGGTCGCGTCGGAAGCAAGCCGGAGCAGCTCGCGGTTGAGCGAGCCGCTCCGAAGGCTTCCGGCGATGCCGAGGACGCGCATTAGGCGGCCTTCACCAGCTCGAGCTCGCCGCGGATGGTGACGTCGTTGCCGACGGCGAAGCCGCCGGTGGGAAGCGGTGCGTTCCAGTCGAGGCCGAACTCGCGGCGGTCGACGACCGTCTCGAGCTCGAGGCCGATCCGGTCCTCGACGGGGCCGGTGACCGAGCCGGTGAGCACGATGGGCTTCGTGACGCCCTTGATCGTGATCTCGCCCTCGACCTCGACCGCGCCGTCCGCCACGCGGATCTCCCGCGAGCTGAACGTGAGCTCGGGATGGCGCTCGGCGTCGAAGAAGTCCGGCGAGAGCAGGTGGCCCTTCAGGTTCGGCTCGCCGACGGTGATGCTCTCGACCTTGGCGACGCCCGTGAGGCCGTCGGGGCCGAGTGCGCCCTCGACCTCGCCGAACGTGCCGCGGAAGGTCGCGATGACGTTGTGCTTGACGGCGAACCCGATGGACGAGTGGACCGGATCCACGCCCCACGTGCCGGTCGGGATCGCCGTGCTGATTGCTGTTGCGCTCATTCCTGTCTTCCTTTCGCTCCTGTATAGTTGAGTACGCAATCAATCTACCACAGAAGCTTGCCTAGTCAAACATTGCCCACGCAAACACCGGTCGAGGTCACCCTCTTCGTCCGGCTCCTGCGCGCCCATGCGACGTTGCGGCGCGGCCTGGAGCTGCGCCTGCTCGAGACGCACAGCCTCACGGTGAGCGACTACGAGGCCCTGCTCGTCCTGGCGCGCGAGGAGCACGGCTCGATGCGCCGCGTCGATCTCTCGTCGCGGCTCCTCCTCAGCCCGTCCGGGATCACGCGCCTGCTCGACGGCCTCCAGAAGCTCGGCCTGGTCGAGAAGGGCACCTGCGAGGCCGACGCGCGCGTCACCTACGCCGTCATCACGGACGAAGGCCGGCGCACGCTCGAGGAGGCGCTCTGCGTCTACCACGCCACGCTCTCCGAGCTCGTCGGCGACCGCCTGAAACCGGCGGAGCTCGAGACGCTCGGTGAGTTGCTCGCGCGTCTGCCCGGTGCGGCCGACGACGAGCCCTGCGCCCTCGACGGCGCTTAGACTCGCCCGCGGGGCCGGTAGCTCAGCTGGTAGAGCAGGGGACTTTTAATCCCAAGGTCGCTGGTTCGAGTCCAGCCCGGCCCATTCGGACGCGGCGCTAGTCGGTCCTCCAGTCGCGCTGAACGTCGACGTCGGCCCGCCGATCCTCGCTGAAAGGCATGGGCGCTCCGATCACGAGGACGCTCGAGGCCGTCGGGTCGCAGCCTCGTAGCCTCGCCAGGTCCGCGAGGTACGCGCACCGCGTCCCACTCTCGAGCTCGACGATGTCGTCATCGAGCTTCATCCGTCCTGCTCCCGCGCACGACCATGTACACCTCGTTACCCCTCGTCCCAGCTCGTTGTGCGTGTGGCCGTCCGGGACACCGGGAGCCGGGCGGGATCGCGCCTGGGAGGTCGACCGAACGATCGAGTTCCTGCGCATCGGCGGCCGGGCGAAACTCCAGGCTCCGGCGCTCCGTCGAGATTTGCCCCGCCGTCTGTCACGTCGTCCTTGAAGTTGCTGAGTCAGAACGGCACTGGCGGCGACGCTGGCGCTGGACCACGACCGCCGGGGCCGGCGTCGACTCCCCAACGGCGGCGCCGGCCGCTCCCGACCGCCCTGCGTGGGATCATCGTCGAGCCGGCGGAGTGACCGTCCAGCGGCTCTAGGCCGCGAGGCGGTGCTCGGGCTCCTCGACGGGAAGCCGATGAACCCGCGCGCGGCGAAGCCGCGGCAGCGCCGTCAGCACCGCCACATAGACGACGAAGCCGGCGAGGAGTCCAAGAGCAGGCTCGACGAGCGCGAGACCGACGACGACCGGAAGCGCGAGCGCTCCTGCGATCCATTCATGTATGCCCATGCCTCGACTGTCGCCCCGCGAGAGTCGGCCGCAAGGGCGGTTCACCGGGCCGTTACCGGCTGGTCGCCTAACCGATAACGCGGATCGGCGTGCCGGTCGGGATGAGCTTCTTCAGCCGCAGCGCGGCGCTCGGCGCGACCCTGATGCAGCCGTTCGACGCGTTGTGGCCGAGGGACGAGAGCAGGTGCGTCCCGTGGATCCCGATGACGCCGCCGAAATCGAAGTCCGGGAGACCGGCGGGCGCGCTCAGCTCGAGCGCGTAGGCGGTCACGGCGGCGCTCTCCGCCGGCGTGTACTTGGCCGCGATGTAGAAGAGCCCGGCGGGCGTGCGCCGGTCGGGGCGGCCGGTGGCGACGCGGGTCTTGAAGATCTGCTTGCCGTTCTTCATGACCTTGAGCCAGTGCGTCGTCCGGTTGACGACGATCGTCTTCTCGGCGGGCCTGACCCGCGCGGCGGAGGCAGGCAGCCAGCCCCTGCGGTTGAGCGGCCGCGTGGGCATGACGATCTTCAGCCAGAGCTTCCCGGCCTTGCCGTTGGTGCCGCCGGCGAGATGATGCGAGCCGAACGCGAGCGTCCCGGGCGTACCGGCGCTCGCCGTGAGCGGCAGCGCCAGGTCGTTCACGGCGACGGCGAGCGCGGCGAGGTCGCTCTGGGAGAACGAGATCGTCTGCAGCACGCTCGTCCGGAAGCGGATCACGAGCTGCGCATCGTCGGGGTCGGAGCTCGTCGGATCGTCCTGGACGATCGCCGAGTACAGGTTCCCCTTCTTCCCGCCGGCGCGCGCGGTGAGGGTGACCCCGTTCGCAAGGCTCGTCGTCTTGAGAACGAGCTTGGCGTGCTTCGCGGCGACGAACCCCACGCGCTTCTGCGCGACCGCGAGGACGTACTGCGTGAGCCCGTCGGCGCGGTAGTCGCGGAGCAGCAGAAGGCTCTTGGAATGGGTGCTCGGGTTCTGGCGCACGTTGACGGCCGGCGCGATGACCGGGCCGGACGCGGGGTACGACGAAGCGCCGCCCGCAGACGCGATGCTGGGCACGGCAAGCGCCGCCGCCAGCACGATTAGGAGAGCCCCCTTCCGAATCACCAAGTCGAAGCGTAGCGGCGGTCCCCGCAGGTAACCACCCCTAGGGGATTCGAAGCCGAGACCGCGTCGATACAATGCCCCGGCTCGCGGGGGCGTAGTTCAGTTGGTTAGAACGCCGGCCTGTCACGCCGGAGGTCGCGGGTTCGAGTCCCGTCGCTCCCGCTTCGCGCACCCACTCGTACTCCTGTGAGCGTCCGCGACAAGGGCTGTCACAGGTAGTCGAAACACCGAAGGGCGCCGTCTCCGGCGCCCTTCAGGTTCGAATGGTCTGTGCTGCTAGCTCTTGAGTGTTACGAGGCGCTCGCCGCGTCCACGCACGTCACCCAGACGCGCATGTCCACGGACGGGGTGTCGTTGAGCCGGACGATCCAGCCGTCGAGGCGGTCGGCCTTCGGCGTGTTGGTGGCCCAGTCCATGCGGCCGGGGAAGGAGTCGGTGATGTGCGTCTCGCCGACGTAAGCGTTCCCGAGCGTGCCCTTGCTGCGGCCGACGTCGAGGAACTGCACGCCACCGCCGATCGCGACCTTGGTCTGGCTGACAGCCGGGTCGTCGTCGCAGGCCACGGTGGCGATGCCGCCCGAGCCCGCGCCGGGGTAGTCGGCGGAGGGGGCGACGCCCTTGACGTAGTCGTAGTGGCGCGTGACCAGCCCGTCGCTCTTGAGCGTCGTCTTGGCCTTCGCGCTGATGTCAGCCAGGCCGATCGCGCCGTCCTTGATCTGGCTGCTGCTGTAGATCAGCTTCGCCGTGCCTGCCGCTGCCGTTCCGGTCAGCGCGACTGCGAGAGCGATCATGGCGACGACCATCGAGGGCGTGAAACGCTTTCCCTTCAACTTCATCTGAGTCCTTTCGGTAACCAGTTGCCCGCCTGGCTGGTTGCCGCGGGCTCGATGAATTCAAGGTACGCGCGCCCGGGGGCCGGTCACTTGACCCAGTTGGGCTCATCGTGCGATGGCCAGAAAGGGTCGCTCAGCCGGGCAATCCACTCCGCGCGACGGCGACGGCTTCGAGTCGGGAATTGACGCCGAGCGCCCGAAAGAGGCGGCGGATGTGGTTCCTGACCGTCTCGGTGCTCAGGTGGAGCTCGGCTGCGATTTGCTTCGTCGAGCGGCCCTGCTCCAGCAGACGGAGCACCTCCGCCTGGCGCGGGGTGAGGTGAGGCTGTGGGGCCGTGGGACCGTCGACGGGGCGTCCCTCGAACAGACCGAAGACGCCGACCACGCGTTCACCGCTCATGAGCGGCACCGCGCTGATCTCCACGGCCACCCGCGCGCCGGTGGTCGAAACAAAGACGCTGGACGCGTCCGTGGCCGCAACGGTGCCGAGCACTTTCCGGGAGAACAGCTCGCGGGCGCGCCGGCTGTCCTCGGGCGCGACGACGGAGGTGAACTGGCGACCGCGAACGTCACCGACGAGCCGCTCGGCTGCCGGATTGATCCACCGGATGACTCCCGTCGTGTCGAGGACGTAGCTCGGGACGCCGACGTCTTCCAGAGCCCGCTCGAGATCGCCGCCGACAGGGAGGCCGGTAGCCATGAGGGAAGTGTGACATCCCTGTTGGTATGCGCAGCCCAAAGGAGTACCTTCCGAAGGCTTGGGGCTGCCGAAGAGTCTGCGGTGGCGAATGCTCGGAGGCAGAGGAGGGGTCCAGTGCCAACAGCGGTGGAGTGCGAGGGCTGGTTCGTGCGCGCGTGTCGTGCAGCGTTGCCGGCCGCGGTGGGGCTCATGCTCCTCGCGGCCGCGCCGATGGGCGCGCAGGGCGCCGTGCAGGTCACGGCGGGCGGCGGTCATAGCTGCGCGATCCAGGTCGACCAGACGATCGTCTGCTGGGGCTCGAACGACTACGGGCAGGCGGCGTCGCCGCCCGGAACCTTCAAGGCCATCGACGCGGGCGGCCTGCACACGTGCGCGATCCGGACCGACGACGTCGCGGTGTGCTGGGGCAAGAACGACGACGGCGAGTCGACCGCGCCTCCCGGCGCCTTTCAAGCCATCAGCGCCGGCGGCGATCACAGCTGCGGGCTGAAGACGGACAACACGCTCGCCTGCTGGGGACGGAACACCCAGTCGCCCCCGTTCAACGTGGCGCCGCTCGGGCAGTACATCGCCGTCAGCGCGGGGAACACGGCCGGCACGACCTGGAGCTGCGCGGTCTCGATCGCAGGCGTGATCACCTGCTGGGGCTACAACTCCTACGGCCGCGGAAACCCACCGCCTGGGACGTTCAGCACCGCCGGCGCCGGAGGCACCCACGGATGCGCCCTGACGCTCGCCAGCTCCATCGCGTGCTGGGGAGGGTTCACCTCGAACGGCGCACCGATGCCGGAGCCGCCGGCCGGGATCTTCACCGCGATCAGCAGCGGGTACGACCACACCTGCGCCCTCAGGGGCGACCAGACACTCAGCTGTCTGGGCGATAACGCCGCGGGGCGAGCGACGCCCCCGGCCGGAACCTTCCGTGCCCTGAGCGCCGGCTACGCCCACAACTGCGCGGTGCGGACGAACGGCGCCGTTGCGTGCTGGGGCTCCAACGCCTCAGCCCAGGTGAGTCCGATCCCGCCCACGCTCACGTACGCGATGGGGGTCCTC
Organism: uncultured Actinomycetes bacterium; assembly: GCA_963760815.1. Taxonomy (GTDB): domain Bacteria; phylum Actinomycetota; class Thermoleophilia; order Gaiellales; family Gaiellaceae; genus CAVRUF01. The sequence continues at coordinate 165,730 of CAVXEJ010000004.1, read as the reverse complement.
GCGCCCGGAACGGTCACCTTTGGGTCCCAGGCAAAGAGCACGGTCAGCGCGCCCAAGGTAGTCACGGTGACCAACAACGGCGCCGCGGATCTCCAGATCCTCGGCGAGAACTTCGACGGGGCGGCAGCGGACGACTTCTTCATCGGCGCCTCGACGTGCCGCGGCCCACTACCCGGCGGGGAGACGTGCAGGCTGTGGGTGCGCTTCGCTCCGCAGGGCGAGGGAACTCGCACCGCGACGCTGATCCTCACTACGAACGCCTCCCCGGCCATCTACGCCGTCGTCCTCTCGGGGACGGTCGTGTCGTGCAAGGTGCCGAAGCTCGCGGGGAAGACGCTCTCGGCCGCGAAGTCCTCCCTGACGAGCGCGAAGTGCGGGCTCGGCCGCGTCACACAGGCCTACTCCGCCAGCGTGAAGAAGGGCCGCGTGATCAAGAGCTCGCCGGGCGCCGGCCGTGTGCTTGCGAAGGACGCGAAGGTGAACGTCGTCGTGAGTCGCGGGAAGCGGACTTAGCCCGACCGAGGAGCCGGACGGCGGTGGCTAGGGAACGCGGTCCGCACGCGGCGGACGAGGTCGCCCACCGACGTGACGTGGAGCGGCGCGTCGCCGGCGAAGCGCAGGTCGTACACGGGCCGGAAGGCCGAGTAGAGCCAGATCACGGTCGTGATGAGGAAGGCGAAGAAGAGCCCGTAGCCGAGGTCGAACTCGCGGCGGCCGCTGAGGATGAAGTGCGCGGCGTAGATGAGCACGAGGTTCGTCACGCCGAGCGCGACGTAGCGGCCGGCCGCGGACGTCAGGCCGAAGCCGCCGCGACGCGCCGCGGCGAGGGTGATCGCCGAGTCCGCGAGCACGATCGCCGCGACGCCGATCAAGACCTGCAGCGGCGTCGCGTCCACGCCCGGAAGGATCGACGCGAAGATCACGCAGAGGAGGCCGAGCAGGAAGACCAGCTCCACCGCCTCGCGGGTGAGCACGCGTCCGCTCTTCAGCCGGCGCGCGTAGCGGGCGTGCGCCTCACGCATCGACGACGGCAGCCGGTCGGCGCCGAACCGCCAGCCCCAGTCCGGAACCGGAACGCGCGGGATCACGACGAAGAAGAAGACGAGCGCCAGCGCGACGATCGCGAGCACGACCGCGACGGCGAACCAGGCGTTGTCGTGGATCGCGTCGGTGAAGTCGAGCTTGGCGATGTGGATCCAGTACTCCTGCGGGAGCTTCACGAAGATCCAGATCCCGGCGGCCAGGAGCACCCAGAACCGCGCCGAGATCTTGCCCGGATCGAACCGCGTCCGGATCAGCTCGTAGGCGATGAAGAAGTACTCGAACGTGTTCGGGAAGATCAGCAGCAGGATCCGCTCGTTCGTGAGCTCGAACGCCACGACGCCGACGAGCCGCCAGTAGAAGAGGAACTGCGACGTGCGGAAGGCGGCGTCGCTCGTCCAGTTCCGCATCGTCGCGAGGTATGCGATCGACAGGTAGTAGATGTCGAGTGCCTTGTCGACGCTCTGGTACGGGCCCGTCTCGGTCGTGTCCACGTTCGTGAACTCGGCGAGGATCGTCTGGTCGGCCGCGTCGATCAGCATCACGACGACGATCGCGAGCGGCAGGCGCGGGATCGCGAGCGGGATGAGGAGCCGCGCGCCGACGATCAGGGTCACGATCGCCGAGTCCGACGTGGAGGCCGCGAAGAGCGAATGGGCAAGCGCGGTCACGGCGAGCGAGCATACGAGGTCGGTCAGAACTCGAAGCGTGGATCCGCGGCGCTGAGCATCCCGCTGCGCGGCGTGACCGGCCAGAGCGCGGCGAGCTCCTCCGAGATCGTGGCGACGAGCCGTTCCACGTCGGCCGCCGCCGTTTCGTGCAGGGCCTCGGCGACGACGAGGATCGAGGTCGTCGACTCGCGCACCGCGGACGCGCCGCTCTGCCGGTTCGTCCAGCGGCGCGCGTGCGCCCGGCCCGCGGCGTCGGCGAAGATCACCTCGCCCGGCTCCGGGTGCTCGATCTCGCCGCCGAAGGTCTCGTAGCTCTCGTCGCCGGCCGCGCGGCGCACCTCGAGCCACTCGGAGACCTTCGCCGTGTCGAACGCGGCGACCGGGATCGCGTACGCGAGCGAGACCGCGTTGCACAGGTCGATCACCGGGTGGATCGGCGGCAGGCTCCCCTCCTTGCGGAAGCGCCGCAGGAGCGCCTCGGACGCGCAGCGATACTGCGTCGGCTTGAGTCCCATCCGCGAGAACGTCCGCCGCCAGGCCTGGATCTCCGGCAGCTCGGACTCGGGCCCGGCCGCGAGCCGCTCCGCCGCGATCTCGCTCGAACGGCGCGATGCGCGCGCTTACGTCGGCGGTCGGCGTCGACCCGTCGGCGAAGACGGCCCCGGCGGCGAGCTCGGGGAACTCGGCCCAGATCTCCGCGGCGTGCCGAAACTCCACGGCGCGAGCCTAGCCGCGGCCGCCGAAGTTCAGGACTCGTCGCAACGAGAATGTCGCATTACAAGACCTGACCCCGTACGATCGGCGCGCTCGTGGAGGCGCTGCGGCAACCCACCACACCGACCGTGCCGGCCGACCAGCCGGTCGCGGAGACACGCTGGGCGTGCCTGTTCGTCGCCGTCGTCCTGGTCGCCGGCGTTTCGCTCCTCTGGATCGCGCCAGGACAGACCGACGACCTCTGGGCCTGGACGATCAAGCCCGAGATGACGCCGCTCTTCATGGGCTCGGCCTACGCAGCGGGGGCCTTCTTCTTCGCCCGCGGCTTCCGGACAACGCGCTGGCACCGGATCTCGTCCGGCTTCCCCGGAATCGCGATCTTCGCGGTCCTGATGTTCGTCGCGACCCTGCTCCACTGGGACAAGTTCAATCACGGTGACGCGCCCTTCATCGCCGCCACCGCCTTCTTCGGCTGGACGATCGTGTACGCGATCTCGCCGCTCCTCGTGGGCTGGGTATGGCTGCGCAACCGCAGCGTCGACACCGGCGCGGCGGAGAGTGAGGACGCGGTCGTCGCGGGCGCGGTTCGCGGCGGCGTCGCGGTGTGCGGCGCGGCGGCGGTCGCGTTCGGCGCCGTGATCTACCTCGTGCCGGACGTCGGCATCGACCACTGGCCCTGGGATCTCACGCCGCTGACCGCGCGGGTCATGGCCTCCTTCCTCGTCGAGAGCGGCGTGATCGCGCTCTTCCTCGCGCGCGAGAAACGCTGGACCGGCTGGCGGATCCTGACGCAGACGTCGATCATCGGCGCATTGCTCCTGCTCGTCTCGGCCGCCCGCGCGTGGGACGACTGGGACGGCGGGGCACTGACCTGGGTCTTCCTGGCGGCGCTCGCCGGGACGATCCTCGCCGCGAGCGCGCTTCACGTGCGCCTGGACCGGAAGGCGCGACCGGCGACCTAGGCTCGCCGGCTCAAGCGCTGCGGCGCGCACCTCCGACGAGGAGCTCGCAGGGGCCCTCGAATCCGTTGGGGCCTTCGAACTGCCCGAGCTCCGTCTCGATCTCGGTCCAGGCCTGGTCGCGCTCGGCCTCGGTCACGCCGGCGAGCATCGCGTGGAGGGCGCCGAACGACTCGCGCTCGAAGCGGACGCACTCCGCCGCGGTCGAGAAGCGAACGGGTGCGTCCACCGCGCGCACGTCGACATCCTCGAACCCTGCGGTCTCGTACGCCGCGTCGAGGACGCCCGGCCCGCCGAGGCTGAACGGCCCCGGAAGCCCGGGCGCAGGCGCCGGCAGGCCGGCGATACGCCGGATGATCCCGACCGGGATCGAGAAGAACCGGTTGCGCTCCGGCGTCGAGTAGACGATCGCGGAGAGACGGCCGCCCGGCCGCAGCACGCGGTGGATCTCACGCAGCGCGCCCTGCTGGTCGGGGAAGTAGATGAGCCCGACCCGTGAGATGACCGCGTCGAACGTGCCGTCCTCGAAGGTGAGCGCTTCGCCGTCCATCTCCAGGGTCTCGACGTTCGCGAGCCCGGCCTCGCGGGCTGCATCGGCGGCGTAGGCCAGGATCTCCGGGGAGATATCGGTCGCGACCACGCGCCCGGACGGGCCGACGCGACGCGCCGCGGCGATCGTCTGCCCGCCGGCGCCGGCCGCCAGGTCGAGCACCTGCGCTCCCTCGCCGATCTGGGCCTGGTCGAGCATGAGCTCCGTCGCCTCGCCGAGCCATTCCTCGAGCGTGGGCCCCCAGCGGTTCCAGGCTTCCGCTGCTTCCTGCCATTGCGCCCTGGTCGTCTCCTTGTAGGCGGCCGGGTCGAATGTGGACGTTGCCATGAGTGAGTCCTCCTTGATGTGTTGCTACGGCGGAGACCGACGTTACGCGGCCGCGCCCGTCGCGGCATCGGTGGGCACCCCTAAGTTGGCGCATTCGAGCCCGTGGGCTCGACGAGCCCCAGCTCGTGGGCCCGCGCCACCGCCGCGGCACGGCTTGTCACGCGGAGCTTCGCCAGCACCGCGCCCACGTGGTGCTCGACGGTCTTCGGGCTGAGAAAGAGCAGGCGGGCGATCTCGGCGTTCGTCGCACCCGTCCCCACGAGCTCGAGGACCTCGAGCTGCCGGCCCGTGAGCCCGACCGGGTTGGCGCGCGTGGACGGCCGCGGCCCGCGCGGAACGCTCTGGCCGAGCGCCCGTAGCCGTCGGCGCAGCCGAGGCGCGAGGGCCTCGGCGCCGAGACCCTCGGCGATGGTCAGCGCCTCGGCGAGCGCGTCCGGATCGTGGGTGTCACCGAGGCAGAGGGCGGCCTGATAGCGATCGCCGATGGTGAGCCAGCACTCGGCGGCGGCCAGCGGGTCGCCCGCGATCAGGAGCCGGTAGGGCTCGGCACAGTCCGGAGCGTCATCGAGGACGCCGGCGCGCCAGCGCCAACTCGCAAGCTCCCCGACGTCCCATTCGTTCCCGATCTCGCTCGCGAGCGCGTACGGCGCGCGCGTCGCTTCGTCGACCGCGTCCCGATCGTCCCGGAACCAGGCCAGCTCGGCGAGAGCGCAGGCGACGGGCCGTAGGCGCTGGAGCTCGCCGGTCGCCTTCGCCATGCCGTGTGCGTCCGCGAGCAGGGCCTCTGCGCGGTCCTGTCCGCGACGCCCCTCGACGAGGCCGAGGCAGATGAGCGACGGTATCCGCGCGACGGCCGGGCCCTCGGCCTGCGCCAGCACCTCCTCGGCGTCGGCGACGGCGGCGTCCCACCGACCGAGGGCAACGTGAAGCCGCGCTCGGGTCGCGAGCGCGTAGAGCCGGAACGCTCGGTTCTCGCGCGCGTCGGCGAGCGCGAGCGCCAGCGCACAGTCGGCATCGGCGCGGTCCAGCAACTGCCAGTCGATGGCCGTCCAGGCCACGTTGACGGCGGCGCGGCAGACCTGCTCGTCGGCTCCGATCGTGATGCCGAGCTGGATTGCATCCGCGAGCACGTGACCCCCGACGGCGAGCCCGCGCGCATAGGCGAGCGCCGACCCGACGGTCGTCTGCGCGTGTACGAGAGCGGCGTCATCGCCGAACTCGCGGGCCAGCGCGATCGCACGCTCGCCGACCTCGACCGCCTCCTCTTCCCGCTGCGCAAGCATGAGCAGCTGCGCGCGGTTCGCATACGCGAGCGCGAGGCCGAGGCTCGGGCCGAGAGGTTCGAGGAGCTCGACCGCCTCGTCACCCGCCCGCGCCGCCGCGACGCCGTCGCCGCTCGCCCACCAGAGCAGCCGCGAGAGCGTGCGCAGATCGTCGGCGAGCCGCTCCACGTCGCCCGCCGCCCGTCGAAGCGCGACAGCCTCGTGACACGCCGCGAGGGCGGGATCGGCGCGGCCGGCTGCATAGCTCTCGACTGCAAAGGCCTCCAGCACGTCGGCGCGGCCGTTCTCGTCGAGCAGCTCGCGATGGTCGAGCACTCGGGCGTAGTGCGCGGCGGCCTCCGCGTGTGCGCGTGATTCAGCCGCGGCGCGAGCGGCGCGCAGCGAGAGCTCGACGGTGCTCGCCGGGTCCCCGGCCTCGACGGCATGGTGGACGAGCCGCGCGGGATCGACGTCGCCGCTCAGGAGCGCGCCGAGCACGCGACCGTGCAGCTCGGCGCGCCGCCCGCCGGGGAGCGACTCCTCGATCACTCGCCTGGCGAGCTCGTGCCGGTAGCGGACGACCCCGCCCTCGACGATGAGCAGCCCGCGCTCCTCGCACTCGGCGAGCCCGTCCGTCGCGTCGGCCTCGCGCACGAGCCAGAGCTCGGCTGCGCCCGGCACGACCGCGACGAGCTCGAGCGTCATGCGCGCGTCCTCGGCGAGCTTGCCCGCACGGGCGAGCACCGCATCGCGCACCGAGGGCGGCGGCAGCTCGCCTCCGGCCGCGATCGCCTCGGTGACGAAGAACGCGTTGCCGCCGGTGGCGGCGTACAGCTCGTCGGCCGGCGCTCCGGCCAGCTCCGACACCGCCGCGCGCGAAAGCGGCGGCACGTGCACCCGCCGCACCGCCGCGGCGGGAGCGCGCCGAGCACACGCTGCAGCGGATGATCGGCGACGAGCTCGTCGTCGCGAAACGTGAGCACGATCACCGCGGCCAGCTCCTCGATCCGACGCCCCAGAAACGTCAAGACGTCGAGGGACGCACCGTCCGCCCAGTGGACGTCCTCGACGATCCAAACCGTCCCCGGCTCCCGCGCCAGCTCCGCCCGGATCGCCTCGAGCAGCTCGGCGCGCCGGCCCGCGCGCAGCGCCTCTCCGAGCGCGGGATCGGCCTCGAGCGACAGGTCGCGCACCGCGCCGAGCGGCCGCGGCACGACGAGGTCGTCGCAGCGGCTCCAGACGACGCGCGCACGGCGCGGTGCACGCTCGGCGAACTCCCGCACGAGCGCCGTCTTGCCGATCCCGGCCTCGCCGGCGACCAGCACCACGGAGCCGGTGGACGCACTCGCCTCGAGCGCGGCATCGAGCGCCTCGAGCTGCGGTTCGCGCTCCACGAGCGCCACCGGCCCACTGTACCGCCACTAGGCTGCGCGGCATCGAAGCCGCGCCCGCACCCAGGCACCGCCTTGCGCTCGAGATCGCGCTCGTCGTCTCGATCGCGGTTGCGTTCGCGGACTCCTCGATCGTCGTGCTCGCGCTGCCCGAGCTCTTCCTCGAGCTGCAGACGACCGTCCCGGAGATCTCCTGGGTCATCACGGCGTACAACCTCGCGGTCGTCGTCGGGGCGTTCGCGCTGCTGCCGTTCCTGCGGCGGATCCGGCCTGCCTGGCTCGCGCTCGCCGGGCTCGGGATCTTCCTCGTCTCCTCGGTCGTGTGCGCGCTTTCGAACACGCTCGAGACGCTCGTCGCCGGGAGGGCGGCGCAGGGGATCGGCGCCGCGTTCCTGCTCGCCGCCTCGCTGCCCCTGCTCGTCGTCCTGAGCGGAGACCGCCGCCGGGCGATCGCGCTCTGGGTCGCCGCCGGGACGCTGGGAACCGCGGTCGGGCCGGCGCTCGGCGGGATCCTCACGGACGTCTTCGACTGGCGCGCGATCTTCGCCGTCCAGGCGCCGCTCGCCGCCGCCGCCATCGTCGCCGCGCTCCATCCGCTCGCGCGCGGACTGGCGCCGCCGGCCCAGCGGGGCCGTATGCCGCTGCGCTCGGCGCTCGGCCTCGTCCTCACCTACGCGGCGCTCGTCGGCGCGCTCTTCCTCTCGGTGATCCTCATCGTCACCGCCTGGGACTACGGGCCGCTCGCGGGCGCGTTCATCGTCAGCGCGCTGCCGCTCGCCGCGCTCGCCGTGCGGCCGCTCTCGGCGCGGCTCTCCGGCCCGGTGGACGAGATCGGCGGGCCGCTGCTCCTGGCCGCAGGGCTCGTCGGCCTCGCGCTGCTGCCCGCCAGCGACCCGGCCTACGCCGTCCCCGCGCTCGCCCTCGCCGGCGCGGGCCTCGGGCTTGCGCTGCCGCCCCTCACGCGCGAGTCCCTCGCGCGCGAGGGCGAGCTCGCGCACAGCGGAGCGACCTCGGTCGGCATCCGCCACGTCGGGCTCGTCATCGGCCTGCTCGCCGTCGCGCCGCTGCTCTCCTCCGAGCTCGACAAGGCGCAGGAGACCGCGACGCTGAACGCGACCGCCGTCGCCCTCGACGCGCAGCTGCCGCTGACGACGAAGATCCCGATCGCGCTCGACATCTACCGTGAGTTCCAGAAGGTGCCGGACGGCGAGCTGCCCGACCTCGCCCGGCCGTTCGACGAGCACGGCGCGGCCGACGACGATGACGTCGCGGAGGCGCGCGACTCGCTCCTCGAATCCGTGCAGGCCGTGCTCACCCGAGCCTTCCGCTCGTCGTTCTTCCTCACCGCCGCGTTCGCGCTCATGGCCGCGGTCGCCGGGATCTTCTTCGGGCGGAGGGAGCCGACGTGAGCCGCGAGCGCCAGGGACTCGTCGCGCTCGCCGCGCTCGGGCTGGCCGCGCTCGTGCTCATCGCCGTCGAGCTGGGCCAGGGAGCGCTCGACTACGGCTCGTCGAAGGTCGCCGACCCGTGCGAGCCGCGCGAGGCCTTCCCCGGGAGCGGGTTCGACGCGACCCTCCAGCGGATCGTCCTCGACGGCCTCGACGGCGCCGCCTGCGAGCTCGACACCACGCGGGAGGAGCTCGTCCTCTCCATCGACCCCGCGCTCGGCCGCGACGTCCAGTGGGACAAGGAGACGCTCGAGCGCGCCGTTCGCTCCGGGATGCAAGAGGCGCTTGCCGACGCCGAGGACCGCGGCGACATCGGCAGCCTCGAAGCCCGGCTCATCCAGGAAGTGATCGACCGCGCTCCGCTCGACTGGCTGATCCAGGGCGGGTCGTCGCTTCTCGACCAGTTCGGGAGCCTGTTCGACCGGAAGTGAGTTGCGCAGGCACCATTGGTGTCGTGACACATCAGATCCGCCGCTGGAGCATCGAGGCGGGAGTCCTCGCCCTCGCTGCCGTTGCGCTGCTCGCGGCCTGCTCGGGAGGCGGAAACGGAACCACCGGTTCGGGCGAGTCGACCGCCGCCACGCCGACCGGCAGCACGACCACGGAGTCAACGACCACGGAGTCCACGACCACGGAGTCCACGACCACGGCTCCGACCACCACCGCCGCGACGACCACGTCGCCGCCGCCTCCGAAAGGCCCGCCCTTCGGCCTCTCGCTCGCGACCGGCTCCCCGTCGGGCAGCGGGCTCGCGCTCCTCAAGGCCGTGCGCGTCGGCGGCCACGAGGGCTACGACCGGATCGTCTTCGAGTTCCTCTCCGGCCCGACGCCGGGCTACCGCGTGCGCTACGTGCGGCCGCCGATCATCGCGGATCCGTCAGGCATGCGGGTCCGCGTCGCCGGAACGGCGTTCCTTTCGATCCGCATGGAGCCGGCCTCCGGCTTCGACCTCACCGGCCCGGGCGGCCAGGTCTACACGGGCCCGTCGCGCATCTCCGGCTCCGGCGCGGGCGCCGAGGTCGTTGAGGAGGTCGTCCTGACCGGCGACTTCGAGGCCGTCCTCAACTGGGCGGTCGGGCTCGACGAGCGCGTCCCGTTCCGCGTGCTGCAGCTGTCCGGTCCGCCCCGGCTCGTCATCGACGTCGAGACGGGCTGAGCCCCGGGCCGACCTCGATCGTCGTCTCGACCGGAACGTCGAGCGACGCCGAGACGAGACAGGTGCGCTCGGCCTCCTCGGCCAGCGCCCGGGCCTGTGCCTCGTCGCCGGGCTCGGTCTCGATCTCGACCGCAAGCTCGAGGCGGGTGAAGCCGAACCGTCCGTCACCGCGCTTGCCGACGACGCCGTCGGCGTTCACGACGAGGCCCGCGTACGCAAGCCCCGCGCGGGCGGCCAGCCCGGTGAAGGTGACGGCCAGGCACGACGCGGCCGCGGCGACGAAGAAGTCCTCGGGGCTCCACGTCGCGGGATCGGTGCCGCGAAAGACCGGCGGCGCTGTGATCTCGATCGCCTGCTTGCCCTCCACGCCCGCGGCGACGCGGCGCTCGCCGAGCCACTCGACCGACACCGGGAAGTGGAACTCCTTCGGTCGCACGGTCGCCGGTGCGTGAGCCGTTTCGGTCATCGGAGGCTCTCGACCGCACAGGCGCCGGAGACCGCCGGCACGTTCACGTGGAAGTGAACGTCGTGGACGCCCTCGAGCGACAAGCCCGAGCCGGCGCCCGGCGCGACGTCGAGGGTGAGCACCGGCCTGCGCCAGCGCTCGTACTGGTCGGCGTCGACGTAGAACGGGCAGCCGCCGATCTCGCCGAGCAGGAGGTCGTTCGGGCCGGTGAGAAGCTCCCCGTCCGGGAAGCACATCGGGGAGCTGCCGTCGCAGCAGCCCCCCGACTGGAAGAACATCAGCGGCCCGTGCTCCGTCTTCAGGCGCCCGATCTCCGCGAGCGCGGACTCGGTGGCGACGACCCTGGGAGCGGGATCCGCTTGCATCGTCTTAGAAGAACCCGAGCGGGTTCGGGTCGTAGGAGACGAGCAGGCACTTCGTCTGGCGTGTAGTGGTCGAGCATCATCTTGTGGTTCTCACGCCCGACCCCGGACACCTTGTAGCCGCCGAAGGCGGCGTGCGCCGGGTAGAGGTGGTAGCAGTTCGTCCACACGCGGCCGGCCTTGATGCCCCGGCCCATGCGGAACGCCTTGCTCGTGTCGCGCGTCCAGACGCCCGCGCCGAGCCCGTACATCGTGTCGTTCGCGATTGCGAGCGCCTCGGCCTCGTCCTTGAACGTCGTGACTGCCAGCACCGGTCCGAAGATCTCCTCCTGGAAGATCCGCATGTCGTTCGTGCCCTTGAAGACGGTCGGCTGGAAGTAGTAGCCGTCCTTCAGCTCGTCTTCGAGCTCGGGACGCTCGCCGCCGATCAGAAGCTCGGCGCCTTCCTGCTTGCCGATCTCCGCGTAGCTCACGATCTTGTCGAGCTGCGCCTGCGAGACCTGTGCGCCGATCTGCGTCTCGATGTCGAGCGGGTTGCCCTGGCGAATCGCGGCGATCCGCTCGAGCGCCCGGGCCATGAACTCGTCGTAGATCGACTCCTCGATGAGGGCCCGCGACGGACACGTGCAGACCTCGCCCTTGTTGAAGGCGTAGAGCACGAGCCCTTCGATGGCCTTGTCCAGGAACTCGTCGTCTTCGTCCATCACGTCGGCGAAGAAGATGTTCGGCGACTTGCCGCCCAGCTCGGTCGTCGACGGGATGATGTTCTGCGCCGCGTACTGCATGATCAGCCGCCCGGTCACCGTCTCGCCGGTGAAGGCGATCTTGGCGATCCGCTTGCTGGTCGCGAGCGCCTTGCCGATCTCTGCGCCCGGACCGTTGACGACGTTGATCACGCCCGGCGGCACGATCTCCTCGATCAGCTCCATCAGCTTGAGGATCGACCACGGAGTCGGGCTCGCCGGCTTCAGGACGACGCAGTTGCCGGCCGCCAGCGCGGGGGCCAGCTTCCAGGCCGCCATCAGGATCGGGAAGTTGAACGGAATGATCTGGCCGACCACCCCGAGCGGCTCCTTGAAGTGGTAGGCGACCGTGTCCTTGTCGATCTCGGAGATGGTTCCCTCCTCGCCGCGGATGACCGAGGCGAAGTAGCGGAAGTGATCGGCCGCGAGCGGGATGTCCGCTGCGAGGGTCTCCCGCACCGGCTTGCCGTTCTCCCAGCTCTCGGCGACCGCGAGCATCTCGAGGTTCTCCTCGATTGCGTCCGCGATCTTGTTCAGGACGCGCGAGCGCTCGGTCGTCGAGGTCTCGCCCCAGGCGTCCTTCGCGGCATGCGCCGCGTCCAACGCGAGCTCGACGTCTTCCGGTGTCGAGCGTGGAACCTCCGTGAACGGCTCGCCCGTGGCGGGCGTCACGTTCGCGGAGTACTGGCCCTCGATCGGCGCGACCCAGTGGCCGCCGATGAAGTTCTCGTAGCGCGACTTCAACTCGACGGGACTGTCGGCCTCTCCAGGAGCCGCATACGTTGTGGTCTTCTCGAGTGTTGCCATGACGTTCCTCCCTTCTTGAATCAATGGCCGGGCGCCTGTGGCAGGCGCCCGGCCGTACTTCCCTACGTCCTGCTCTCGGCGAGCTGGGCGGCGTCGGCCACGAGGTGCACCGGGTGGCCGCTCAGCACGACCTTGAGCGCGTTCGTGGTCGCGGCGTCGGCGAACGTCGTGTACGCCTCCTCCGTCTCCCCGAGCTCGTAGCGGTGCGTTGCGAGCGGCGTCGGATCGAGCCGGCCGTCCGCGATCAGCTGGAGCAGCTGCGGCGTCGTGAACGTGTCGACGAGACCGGTGGTGATGGTCACGTCGCGGATCCACAGCTTCTCGAGGTGGAGCGTCGCCGAATGCCCGTGGACGCCGACGTTCGCCACCCGGCCGCCCGGCCGGATGAGCTCGGTGCAGAGCTCGAACGTCTCAGGCACTCCGACCGCCTCGATGGCGACATCGGCGCCCTGCCCGTTCGTGAGCTCCATGACCCGGGCGACGGCATCCTCGGAGCCGTTGTTGATCGCCACGTCGGCGCCGAAGTCGAGCGCCTTCGCGAGACGCGAGTCCGCGAGGTCGATCGCGACGATCTTCCCCGGCGTGAGCAGCTTCGCGGTCATGATCGCGGCGAGCCCGATCGGGCCCGCTCCCACGATCGCAACCGTGTCGCCGGGGCGGACGCCGCCGTTCAGGACGCCGACCTCCCAGGCGGTCGGAAGGATGTCGGCGAGGAAGAGCACGTCCTCGTCGGAGAGTCCCTCCGGAATCTTGTAGACCGACGTGTCGGCGAACGGCACGCGGGCGTACTCGGCCTGGAGACCGTCGATCAGGTGACCGAAGATCCAGCCGCCTCCTCCCGTGCAGAGCCCGTAGTGGCCCTCACGGCAGTAGCGGCAGCGGCCGCACGAAGTGATGCACGAGACGAGGACGCGGTCGCCCTCGACGAGCGTGGTCACTCCGGAGCCGACCTCGACGACGGTGCCGACGGCCTCGTGGCCGAGGATCGTGCCCGGCTCGACCTCCGGCACGTCCCCCTTGAGGATGTGCAGGTCGGTGCCGCAGATGGTGGACGTGTCGATCTTCACGACGACGTCTCCGGGCTCCTTGATGGTCGGATCGGGAGCCGACTCCCATGCCCTTTCCCCCGGCCCGTGGTACACGAGCGCTTTCATGGGATCCTCCTTTCCTCTTTTCCTGAAGCTTCCGTCGCGCAGCAGCGCACGGCATCGGCGAGGGCACCGATCCGTCGTGAGGGGTTTGCCGCAGTCCGGTGCGCTACGGGCGGAAGCGCGCGGCCTGAACGACGTCTTTCGAGCCGTCGTTCGAGTACCAGACGAGCGTCGCCGACCCCGCTCGCGACACCGCGATGTCGAGGTCGTTGGTGTTGCGCCCGGCCGCCGAGACGTTCTTGACCTTCCCGGGTTGGCCGGCCGGCGAGACGCGGAGGGCCTGCGCGACATCGAAGAGGCCGCCGTTGAGCCGGCGCCAGGCCATGAAGACGACGCCGGTCGGGCCGGCCGAGATGGTCAGGTCGGAGGCCGGCCGACCCGCCGCCGAGCGATTGCGAATCGGGCCGACGGTGCCGTTCGCCGCGATGCGGCGCGACTGGATCCTCAGCACCGAGCCGTCCGAGCGGTTCCAGAGGAAGGTCGAGACGCCGCTCGGCGCGACGGCGAGGTCGAGCTGCGTGACGCTCTGCCCCGGGCCGGAGAGCGTCCGCACGGCCCCAAGCGCTCCGTTGGCGTTGATCCGGCGCATCTGCGCGAACGAGACTGCGCCGTCGTTCCGAGCCCAGCCCGCAGTGACCGTTCCGTCCGTCGCGACGCCGAGCGTGCCCGCGAAGGCGGGCCCGCCTGCGGGCGAGAGATTGCGCACCGGACCGAGCGCGCCGCTGCGGGCGATCCGCCGGCTCTGCGCCCTCTGGTGCGTGCCGTCGGAGCCGAGCCAGAGCACGGTCGCCGTCCGGTTCGGCGCCAGCACCACGGCCGGGATGTTCAAGAAGGCCGGGCCGAGCGTGAAGGTCGTGCCGCCGGGAGTCCCGTCGGGCGCCACCCGCCGCGCCACCGCGTCGAACGACATCCCGCTGAACCGGATCCAGGCCACGATCGCATGGCCGCTCGGGGAGACCGCGACCTGCGCCAGCTGCCCGGTGGCCGCGATCTCGCGCGCGGGGCCGATGCTGCCGTTGGCGGCGATCCGCCGCAGCAGAACCTTTCCGGCCGGTGTCGTCCAGACGACGAAGGAGATGCCCTTCGGCGTAACGGCCACGTCGGGCGCGCTGTTCGAGACGAGCAGGTTGCGGAGGGGACCCGGGGTTCCCGCGAGCGGCAGCCGTCGCGCCCGCGCGTCCTGTCCCGGGCCGGTGTCCAGCGTCCAGGCGGCCGTCGCCGTCCCGTTGGGCGCGACCGCGACGACGGGCTCGAGCGAATCCGTCGTCCCCGTCGACAGGTTCCGAGCCGGCGTCCAGCCCGCGGCGGCGGTCCCGGCGAAGCCGAGAAGCGCAACCGTGATCACGGCGACGACGCCGCAGGTTCGAGCAGACCCCACACGTCGAGAGTACAAGGGTCACCCGCGTACACCTAATCGTCCCTGGAGTAATCTGAGGCCCGTGCCGCACATCGCCCTCCCCGAAGGAGTCCCCGGCATCCGCAGCGGGTTCGAGTTCCGGCCCGAGACCGCGGGGCCCATGCGCCAGCTCACCGAGGTGCTCCTGCGCGGGGACAACACGCTGAGTCGCGGCGACCGAGAGCTGATCGCCGCCTACGTCTCGAACCTGAACGAGTGCATGTTCTGCCAGACCTCGCACAGCCGGTTCGCGGCCGAGCAGCTCGACGGCGGCGCGGATCTCGTGGAGCAGGTGAAGCGCGACCCGGCGAGCGCGCCGATCAGCGACAAGCTCCGGGCGCTCCTCGTCATCGCCGGGAAGGTGCAGCAGAGCGGCCGCCTGGTGACCGAGGCCGACGTCGACCGCCGCCCGTGACCTCGGCGCGACGGACGTGGAGATCCACGACACCGTCCTCATCGCCGCGACGTTCTGCATGTTCAACCGCTACGTCGACGGCCTCGCGACCTGGACGCCGACCGATCCCGCCGACTACGACGAGATGGTCTACCGCGTCCTCGAGCACGGCTACACCTCGCACCCGCCCGGGCGCTAGGGGCCGACGGAGAGGATCTGACCGGCGGGAACGTCGGTGAGCCGGGTCTCGCTCCCGTCCGGGTACGTCACCGTGAGCGCGCGCACGCGCTTCGCCGCGCCGAGGCCGAAGTGGACGCGCGGATCCTCCGACGAGAGGTAGCTCGAGCCGGCGAGCACCTCGCGGACGAGCTTGCGGCCGTCGGGCAGCTCCGCCGTGACGCGCGCGCCCGGGTGGAAGCCGGCCAGCGAGACCTCGAGCCAGTTTCCGCCCTGGTCGGTGTTCTCGAGCAGGAGCAGCGGGCCGGCGATCGAGTTGACCGCGAAGTCGACGTCGCCGTCGTTGTCGAAGTCAGCCGCCGCGACGCCGCGCCCGTTCAGGCGTAGCCGCTCTCGCGTCTCGGCGACCGCGGCGAACCGCGGCGCTGCGCCCGGCGCGGCGACGTTCTCGACCACCTGCATCGGCTCGGCGTCCATGGCGAGGTCCGAGATCGGGATGGCGCCGCTCGACAGGACGAGGTCGAGATCGGTGTCGCTGTCGAGGTCGGCCCACGTGACGCCCCAGCCGGTCAGGCTCTTGCGCAGGGCCGGGGAGAAGTCCGCGCGCACGTCCGCGAACGCGTGGCCGTCGCTGCGGTAGACCGCGTTGCCCTGGCCGCGCGAGTTCGTGACCACGAGGTCGGGCCGGCCGTCGCCTGCGTAGTCCGCGACCGCGATCCCCATGCCGGCGTGCTCGTCGGCGACGCCCTCGGCCTTCGCGATGTCGTCGAAGCGGAACCCGAGCCCGCCCTCCGCCGCGACGTTCTCGTACAGCCGGTTCGGGTCCTCGTCGTTCGCGACGTAGAGGTCGAGACGCCCGTCGCCGTTCAGATCCGAGAAGCACCGCGCCGAGGCCGTGCTCGAAGTTCGCCTTCTCGAGCCCCGCCTCGACGCCGACCTCGCGGAACCGCGGCTTGCCGTTCGGGCCGCGACCCTCGTTCAGGTACAGGAGGTCGCGCACGCCGAGGTGGTTCGTGGGGAAGCCCTCGAAGGAGCCGGGCACCGGCCCGTTGGGATCCGTGTAGCCGGCCACGAAGAGGTCAGGGCGGCGATCGCCGTTCACGTCGCCGACCGCGGCGCCGGTGTGCCAGCCGTAGACGTCGATGCCGGCGTCGCGCGCGCCCTCGGTGAACGTGCCGTCGCCGTCGTTCCAAAGGAGCGCGTCGTAGGTCGTGGTCGTCACGTGGAGATCGGTGAAGCCGTCCTGGTCGAAGTCGGCGGCGACGCAACCGTTGCCGCGCACGGCGAGATCGGCGCCGGACCCGCGGCTCACGTCGACGAACTTCCCGTGCTCGTTGTGGAAGAGCGCGCTGCGCGGCAGGCCGCCGCGCTTCTTCCACTGGGCCACGTCGAGCTCCGAGTAGGAGTTCACGACGAAGAGGTCCATCCAGCCGTCCGCGTCGTAGTCGAGCCAGCAGACCCCGCCGCCCATCATCGCCTCGGGATCGGTGCTCGTGGTCTTGAACGCGAACGCGCTGTGCGTGAAGTCGAGCCCGGCCTTGCCGGCCACGTCGGTCAGGTTCGGGCTGACGAAGCCGGTCGCGGTCGCGGGATTCGTCGGCGCGGTCGCGGGCGGCGGCTGCGGCGCTTCGCCGCCGCGCGAGCCGACGATGACGAAGCGGTCGCCGTCGAGGGCGAGCTCGAACGTGCGCGTGAACGGCGCCGGGTCGCTGAGCTGCGCCGGCTCGGACGACGCCGCGGCGTAGGTCGCGACCTCCACCGTCCCCTCGGCCGTGGCGATGACCTTCGGCGGGCCCTGGCCGACGCCGGGCTCGAGGGTCACGCGCAGCGTCTCGAGGGTGTAGGCGGGAACCGCGATCGCGCGGCCGTCCGCGCCCTCGATCTGGCTGCGCAGGCTCGCGAGCCACGCGCCGTCCGCTGCTGCGGCGGCCTGCTCGGGATCCCGCTGCTGGAGCGCGCCCGAGGCGGTCTTCAGGCCGGCGACGACGTCGTGGGCGATCTGCTGCGCCGTGGCCTCGTCGATCTGCGCGGAGACGCCCTCGGCCGAGACCACGGTGACCTCGGGGAGCGTGCCGGCGTCGAGGGCCTGGGCGTTCGCAGCGCCGACGGCCTCCCGGGCGGGGATCCCGGCGAGTACGACCACCCCGACGAACGCCGCGGCGCCGGCAAGCGCGATGGCGCCGAGCGCCGGGCGTCGAAGGGCGGGCAAGGACACCCGCGGAGCGAGCGCCTCGAGCACCGGTCGCACCGCGCAGACGATCGCGAGCGCGCCGAGCACGGCGACCTTGCTCGCCCACTCGGTCGTCTGCGGCGCGATCAGCAGCACCGAGAGCAACCCGACCGAGACGCCGAAGACGCGACGCCCGACGCGCCCCGTGGGGACGGTCTTCGGGTCGGTGATCATGAAGAAGAGGAAGACGAGGATCTCCGGCGAGAAGACGAGCGCCCGCCAGAAGGCCGCATCCGCGATCGGGCCGAGGTGCCAGCGCGCCGTCATCGCGTGGCCCGTCGCGGCGAGCACGCCGATCCCGGCGGCGAACGCGATCCAGAAGCCGACCGCGAGCCCCACCAGGTGCAGGCGGCTGAGGATCGCGAACCCTCCGGTGACGATGATCGCGAGCGCCAGGGCGAGCCACACCGACATCGGCCCCCACCAGAAGTCGAGCGGCTCGGCGTACGCGGAGCCGAGGATGAGGAACGTCGCGACGAGCCCGAAGTTCGACGGGTTGAAGATGTGGCGGCCCTTCCACTTGACGATGTACTTCGAGAGCAGCGCCACGGCGGCGGTGCCCGCGAAGATCCACCAGCCGTGCAGGCTCCACCAGTCGCCGTGCTCCGTTCCCGGCACGCGGAGGATGAAGGCGACGCCGTTCCCGGTCAGGAGCGCGCTCGCCGGCCACAGGATCACGTGCTGCTGCCGGAACGCGATCCCGACCTCGAGCACCGCGCACGTGATCAGCGCGACGAGGATCTGCGCGATCGAGAGGCGAAAGTCGAACGCGACCTGCCCGAGGATCTGCAGCGAGACGATCACCGCCGCGAGATGCAGCCGCGGGTCGCGGATCGACGGGAGCAGGACCGGGTAGGCGGTGCCGCGGATGCGGAGCGTGGGCTTGCCGGCTGCTGCGGCGGGCGCGCTCATCGGGCTCCTCCCATCGCTCCAGTATGGCCGGGTCGTCGTGCTAGGACGAGAGCAGCTCGCGCGCCCAGCCGGCGCCGGGCCGGTCGCCCTTCGCCTCGTAGATCGCCAGCGCCTCGCCGGCGGCTGCCCGGGCTTCGTCCGGCTTGCCGCACAGCAGGAGCGTGCGGGCGAGCAGAAGCCTGGCGCCGGAGACGCTTGCGTAGAAGTCCGACCCGGAGAGGAGCTCCACCGCGTTGCGGGTCTTGCGCTCGCCCTCGTCGAGCTCGCCGCGCCGGGCGAGCAGAAGTCCTTCGAGTCCCTCGACCGACGCAATGGTGACGAGGTCCGTGCTCGCCGCCGCCTCGCGCGCCGTCGCACACGCCGCCGCGGCTTCGTCGTCTGCTCCCCGCTCGACGAGAATGTGTGCGAGCTCGGTGAGCAGGGTCGGGTGGAACCAGCGGTCGCCCATCTCGTCGAGTTCGAGGATGCCGGTGCGCAGCGCGGCCTCGGCGGCGGCGCGATCGCCCGCGCGCGTCTCGATGTAGGCCAGCCCCATGTTGGCGGCAGACGCGTCGAGCAGCTGGCCGGAATCGCGCGCGGCTTCCATGCCCGCGCGGTACACCTCCCGAGCGCGGTCGAACTCGCCGCGGCACGCGAGCATCCTGCCGAGACGTCGCTGCGCGGCGCCGAGCTCGAGCGGCCCTTGAGCCGACGCCAGGGACTGCTCCAGGACTGCGAGAACCTCCTCCACCGGCCTCGGGCCGAAGACGAGTGCGGCGCCCTCCCAGGCCCGGAGGTAGCCGGCCAGCGCCGTCTGCTTGGCCCGTTCCGCGTGCTCGGCACCGCGGACGAGTGCCGCCCGGCCCTCCTCGGCCCGCAGTTCTCTCCAGCTCATGGCAAAGCTCTGGAGCTCGACCCAGGCGAGACCGAGGTCGTCCTCCAGTTCGAGCATCGCTCGCCGGGACCGGTCGAGCCGCTCCGGAGTGGCGGCGGCCTGGTCGTGGTACAGAGTCAGGATCTCGGCGAAGGCAGGACCTCGCGTGCTCTCCGTCGCAGCCAGCTCCTCGGTGACCTCTGCGACGGGTCCACCCGCGAGCGTGAGCGGGAACAGGCTCTCGATCAGAAGGTCCACGCGCAGCGGATCTCCGGCCGGCAGAAGGTCGCTGCCACGCCCAAGCAGCCCGAGGGCGGCCGAGACATCGCCGCGGTTCAACGCACTTCGGCCCGCGCGGCCGAGCCGGGTCGCCGCGCGGCGCGCGAGTGCCGTGAGCCGCGGATCGACGGCATCGAGTGCAGTCCGGTTCCGGTGCGCCTGCTCGAGGTGGTAGCCGGCGATCTCGTCCAGCTCGACCAGCCCGCCGTGGTGCTCGAGCCAGTCGGCGAAGCGCTCGTGGAGCTCGGCGCGCGTCTCCTTCGGCAGCGCGTCGTAGGCCGCGTCGCGGATCAGCAGGTGCCGGAAACGGAAGGCGTCGTCGTCGGCGAACGTGGCCCGGTCGGGCCGGATCACGTCCTTGCGCACCAGCGTCAAGAGCTGTGCCGGGACGCCCTCGCGGCCCGAGTCCGAGGCGAGTTCCTGCACCACACCACGGTGGAACACCTCGCCCTCCACTGCGCCGCACCCGATCACGTCGCGCTCTTCCGCACCCAGCTGGTCGAGCCGTGCCTGGAGCAGGGCCTGGATCGTCGGCGGAATGGCGATTTCCGCCTGCTGGTCGTCCTCGGCGACCATCGCAAGCATCTCCTCGAGGAAGAGCGGGTTTCCGTCCGCGGCGGCAACGATGCGCTGCCGGAGATCGGGGTCGAGGGCGACGCCGGCCGCGAGCTCGCGGACGAGCAGCTCGCTGTCGTCCGCGGACAGCGGTTCCAGGAGGATCGTCGTAGCGTTCAGCTTTCCCCCGGCCCAATCCGAGCGCTTCTCGAGCAGCTCGGGCCGCGCGACGCAGAGCAGGAAGATCGGAAGGTCCCGCGACCAGTCGGCGACGTGGTCGACGAGGTCCAGGAAGACGCCCTCGGCCCACTGGATGTCATCGAGGACGACGATCTGCGGCCGCTCGGCGGCACGGGTCTCCAGGAGCTTGCGAAACGTCAGCTGCGTCTCGGCCGGCGAGGTGCCGATCACGGTCTCCGGATCAACGCCGATCGCGATCAGGATCTGCACCAACGGCCAGTAAGTGATGTCGTCGCCGTAGTGGAGGCACCGCGCCCACAGGACGTCGGCGCCGCTCTCGACGTCGGAGAGGAACTCCGCCACCAGCCGCGACTTCCCTACGCCGGCGGGCCCGAGCAGCGTGAAGAGATGGCAGGCCCGTTCCGACACGGCGAGCTCGAAGTCGCCGCGCAGCCGCTCGCGCTCGCGCACACGCCCCACGAGCGG
This sequence comes from uncultured Actinomycetes bacterium, assembly GCA_963760815.1. Classification (GTDB taxonomy): domain Bacteria; phylum Actinomycetota; class Thermoleophilia; order Gaiellales; family Gaiellaceae; genus CAVRUF01. The sequence continues at coordinate 145,220 of CAVXEJ010000004.1, read as the reverse complement.
AGTGCCGAGCCGACGGACGAACGCGTCGGCCGTCGGGTCGACGCTGATCAGGCGGTAGGCGGGAACGGGCTCGCGCTTTCCCTTCAGCTCGAGCGGCTCGACGGCCTCGGTGACGACCGCGTCGCGAACCAGCGCAAGCGTGCCGCTGCCGATCAGCACGTCACCCGGTGCGGCCGCCTGCTCGAGCCGCGCAGCGACGTTGACGGCGTCACCGGTCACGAGCGTTTCTCCGTCGCCGGCCACGACCTCGCCGGTGTTCACTCCTGTGCGAAAGGAGAGCGTGAGGGTGAGCTCGTCGCCGAGGCCCGCAATTCGCTCGCGGATTTCAACAGCAGCCCTGACAGCACGCAGCGCGTCGTCCTCGTGCGCCACGGGGATGCCGAACACCGCCATGACGGCGTCCCCGATGAACTTCTCCACCGTCCCGCCGTGCCGTTCCACGATCCGGCGGATCTCCTCGAAGTAGCGGCTCATGGTGCGCCTCAGGCTCTCCGGGTCGAGCTGCTCGCCGAGCGCGGTCGAGCCCGTGACGTCGCAGAAGAGCACGGTCACCGTCTTTCGCTGCTCGCGTGCGGGCTGCGCCGTGGCGACCTCCGCGCCGCAGGCGCCGCAAAACCGGAAACCATCCGGATTCTCCTGCCCGCACGAGGCACACCGAACCACCGAGCGAGCGTACATCGCCTTCGGCGGCGCGAGGGGATGGGGACCCCGCCGGAGCGGGGCCCCCGGGGAAATCAGCCTTCCGGCACCGCCGCAAACACGTCGTCCTGCACGTCGAGTGAGGTGTTCTGCTCGATGATCTGGGCGAGCGTCTTTTGGAACGTGATCCCGTAGGTCTGGCGGATCGCCTTCAGGTCGGCGACGTCGTTTCCGTAGAAGAACCGGTCGCCGTCGCGCAGCGCGGTGAACTGCTGCTTCCAGATCGCGAGCTGGAGCTCGCCGAACTCGGTTCCCGCGACGTGCTTCTCGGAGAGCATCCCGACGAACGCGTCGACCTTGTTCGGCGTCCCGTAGATCGCCTTGAGCCGCGCGGCGAGCGTGGTGCGGCGCACGCCGGTCACGGCCTCCGCGTCGGCCTCGGGGCTGCCGAGCGCGATCGGATTCCCGGCCGCGTCGAACAGCGCCACGAAGTCGAGGCTGTTCGGATCGTCGATCGGGTTGCCCGTGATCTGCGGGTCGTTGGCCGGGAAGCTCTCGGTCGACTCGCCGGTGATCGCCGTGAACGACTGCTTGGCGGGAAGCCCGAACGCCTTGCGCAGGTCGTTGTAGAGCGGCATCCCGTGGTCGCGGCCGCGCTCCATGTCGATCGCGCCGAGGTCGGCCACGCCCTGGAAGCACTGCGGCAGCGTCGGCCCGTCGAGGCAGCCCTCGTTTCCGGCCACCGGCACCTGGAAGAGGACGCTGCGCAGCTGGTTGTCGATCATCTCGTCGTTCTTGTACTCCGGCTCGCCGCCGAGGCCCTTGAGCACCGGGCTCGAGCGCCGACCAGCTTCAGCAGGTCCGGGTTCCCGAACGCGAGGTTCAATGGGATGACGAACGCGAGCTCGTCGCCCTCGACCTCGACCTCGACGCCCTGCGCCTCGATCGAGTCGATCTGCGCCGGCGTGTAGTCGGCGGCCTCGCCGATCGCCTCGAACTCGCCGTGGATCATGCTGTGCGCCCGGTAGCCGACGACCGCGAACTCGTTGCCGAGCGTCGCGTTCACGGCGGGCTTGTAGCCCTTGTACGCCGCGAGCTTCACGCCGAGGGAGGGGAGGAACTCCTGGTAGGTGATCCACTGCTGCTCGGCCCCGACGATGCGGCGGGCGATCTGGAACTTCTGCTCCGCCGAGAGGCTCCCCGGCAGCTTCGCGACGATGCGGTTGTGCTCGCGCGCGAAGAGCGTCTGGGTCGCGGTGAGCGCGAGGTTCTCGTTTGCACGCTGGTCGCCCGCGACGAAGGCCTTCGCCTTGCCGCCGGGCGCCTCGAGCCGGCCCATCAGCGCCATCGGCGGAGCCGCGGCCGCGTCGCCGCGGGCATCGCCGCGCGGGAGGTAGCCGTCCTGCATGAGCAGCCTGGCCGCGTTGTTTGCCATCTTCCCGTCGACCGGGCCCTCGCGCAGCCATTCGAGCCGCGCGGTCGTGCCGCCGTAGACGGGGAAGCCGTCGATGTAGCTCGGGACCGTGTTGATCTGCTGCCGCGCCTTGGTTCCCGTCCCGGTCCCGGGAGCGGCGGGCGTGCGGTTGAACGCGATCGAGCCGAGCGTGTTCGTGAACGCCTCGAGCGGGTCGGACGAGCTGAAGGGGATCGGCGCGTTCTCGCCGCCCGCCTCCACGCGCAGTCCGAAGGTGTGATCCATGAACTGGCCCCAGACGAAGCCCCACTGGGTGACGCCGTTCTCCGAGAACAGGTTCTGGCGCGGTGTCGTTGAAGATGCGGTTCGAGACGTAGCGCGACGACGGCCCGCCGACGGGCTTCGCAACCTTGTCGGCGTAGTTGGCCGCCGCAACCCGGAGGTAGGCGGTGTTCGCCTTCCCCCAGTTGGGATGAGCGCGGTTGTTGCCGCTTCCGTCGAGGGTTCGGACCTCGGCGCCGGCTCCTCCGGCGAACGCGGAAAGCGACAGGACAGCGGTCAAGAGCAAGAGAGCAGGCTTGCGCATGACTGGTTCCTCCTAAGTGACGGGCCGCAGGCGGTGATCAGAAATGAAGCGCCTGGGTGGGGGGCGTTCTGCGTGTCCGCCCCAGCCCTTCATTCCATTGTCACGGGGGCCCGCTCGAAGTCAACCGCCGCAGATAAGAATCCGCGAAGAGTTCCGTAAGAATCGGCCGGGCAAGGGTTTCAGCGGTCGCCGAGCACGTAGCCGACGCCGCGAACCGTGTGGATGAGGCGCGGTTCCCCGTCGGCTTCGATCTTGCGGCGCACGTAGCCGACGTAGACGTTCAGCGAGTTCGACGACGGCCCGAAGTCGAAGCCCCAGACGTGCCGGAAGATCTCGGTGCGGTTGATCACGCGGCCGGGGTTGCGGAGCAGTAGCTCGAGCAGCCCGAACTCGGTGCGCGTGAGGTCGATCCGCCGATCGGCGCGAACGACCGTGCGCTTCTCGGTGTCGAGCGTCAGGTCGGAGTAGCTCAGGACGCCCTCCTCCGCCTCGGTTCGCCGCAGCAGCGCCCGGACCCGCGCCACGAACTCGAGGATGTCGTCGATCGTGTTCGGCCGCACGACGTAGTCGTCCGCCCCGGCCTCGAGTCCGGCCACACGATCCTGGACGCTGTCTCCCGCGCTCATCGCGAGCAGCGGGAGCTGCGGCTGCCGCTCGCGCAGGCGGCGGCAAAGGTCGAGCGAGGTCTCGTCGCACGCGCGGAGATCGACGATCGCGACCTCGGGAGACTCGGCGTCGGCAATGCGCAGCGCGTGCTCGCCGGTCGTGACCGTGACCTCGTAACCCTCGAGGGCGAGCGCGTGGCGAAGGGTCTCGGTACCGGCTGGGCCGGCCTCGACGACGAGCAGGCGTCGCTTCCCTCCTTCAGCCGCAGCAATGACCTCTGCGCTGACCATTGCGTACCTCTCGCGTCGCTGAGCTTCCAACGTAGCGAGGCCCTCGGCGTGCGTCAATCGCTCGATCGCCCGTGCGACCAGGCGCGGTCACTCGTACCGAAGCGCCTCGGCCGGGCGGATCCGCGAGGCCCGAACCGCCGGCGCGAGCGTGGCCAGCAGAGCGACGGCATAGACGGTGATGAAGATGATCCCGAGGTTCACCCAGGGGACGACCAGCTCGATTCCTTCCCAGCTCGGCTGGCGGCGCTGGTCGGCCACGATGTTGTTGGCGAGCAGGAGCCCGAGCCCGGTGCCGACGACGATCGCGGTGAGCGCGACGAACGACGACTCGAGCAGGAAGGCCGCCTCGACCATCCCGCGCCGGAAGCCGAGGGCGCGCAGGACGCCGATGTGCTGCCGGCGCTCGACGACGGCGCGGGCGCTGATGACGCCGAGCGCTGCGACTCCCACGATCAGGCCGAGCCCCATGAACGCGAGGATCAGGTGGTTGAGCGTGAGCGACGCCGCCTGGTTCTCGTCGACGACCGACTGGATCGACTCGGCCTCGAGGCCGTTTTGGAGGAACGCCGCCTCGAGCGTCTGCGCCGCCGCGTCGGGGTCGACGCCGGGCGCGACCTGGAAGTAGTGGATCGTGGGCTCGACGCGCCCCGGGAACGCGTCGGCGAGCGTCTCCTGCGAGGTCGAGATCCCGACCATCTCGAGCGGCGCGGTGTCCATGAGGACGCCGATGATCGTCAGGCCCGTCGTGCGGCCGGTCTGCGTGTCCTGGATCTGGACCTTGATCGGATCGAACGTGCCGTCGTCGAAGTAGAAGCCGGCCAGCTGGAAGTCCGGCGGGGCGACGGCGAAGTTGAAGTTGTCGCGGCGCGGCACGACGAAGCTGTCCACCACCGCGAGGCCGGGGTCGGCCTCGAGGGCGTCCCAGACCTCGCGCGCCGACCCGTAGCCGGTCGCGATCGCGCCGAGGCCGAACGTGGTGTGCTCGAGGAAGCTCGAGTCGAGGCCGCGGGCGACGTACGAACCCGGAGTGCCTCCGGCTCCCGTCTGGTTGGCGTCGACCGCGAGGACGGACTGGCTCCCGACCACCGGGAAGTCCGCGGCCTCGGGGCCGAGCTTCTCCTGCAGCGCCGCCTGGGGATCGCCAAGAGGTGCCGCGGCGGCCGTCGCCGAGCGCACGTCGAAGCCGCCGCCGACCGCGTCCACGTTCGCCGCGGCGGCGATGAACGACCCCGACGATGCGGTGCCGGTGACGAGCGTGAAGACGACGAGCGTGAACATGGCGAGCGTCGTCCCGGTGCGGAAGCGCCCGGCGAGCGGATACGCCATCGAGATCTTGAGGATCGGCGCGAGCGCGCGGATCCGGCCGAAGACGCGCATCGTGCCGTCGAGCAGGAGGTCGGCGTTGAACATGATCGTCCACACCGCGCCGACGACGACCATGAGGCCCGCGGCGATCCAGGTGGAGAAGTTCATCGCGAGCGGCCCGAAGACGCTCTCCCAGTACGACCAGGGAAGCATCCACATGACCACGATCGCGAGCCCCGCGGCCGTGAACGCGAGCCGGTCGGGGACGCCGGCCATCCGCGCGAGCGGGACGGCGCTCACGAGCACGATCGAGAGCCCGAGCATGAGCGGCGTGGCCTGCGAGCCGGCGAGGCCCGAGGCGAAGAGGAGCAGCCCGGCGATGACGCCGAACGTCCCGAGCAGCCAGCGCCGCCGGTGCACGGCCGGGGGCTCGGGCGCATTGCGGATCGCGGACGAGATCGTCATCAGGCTGACGCGCCAGGCCGAGAGCGCGACCACGACCAGGGTGAGCAGGACGCCGAGCGCGTAGGCGATCGCCAGGCTCCTCCAGGTGACCGAGAACTCGATGTCGAAGCCCTGCGCGCCGAAGATGCTCGACATCGCAGCGACCATCGCGAACGCGATCACGGCCCCGAGCAACGCCCCGACGAGGGCCGCGAGCAGGTCGTAGGCGACGCCCTCGAAGGTGAACGACTCGACGAGATGCCCGCGGCGCGAGCCGATCGCGCGGGCGATGCCGAGCTCGCCGCGCCGCTCGGCGGCGAGCATCACGAAGATGAGGAAGATGAGCAGGATGCCGGCGGCGATCGAGAACGACCCGAAGGTCGTGAAGAACGCCATGAACGCGCTTCCGGCCTCGTCGGCGAGCTCGAGCACGTCCTGCTTCGCCGGGGTCACGTCGACGTCGTAGCTGCAGCTCGAGCGGGTGGAGCGCCGCGACCACCTCGTCCGAGAGCGCGGCGCCGGTGACGATGCCGCCGCGGTTCGAGATCATCACGCCGTCGATCTGGTCTTCCCGGCCGAGCAGCTCCTGGGCGGCGGTCAGGGGAACCAGCACGGCGGGGCCGTCCTCGCCCGTGCCGGTGAACGTGACGACGTCGCGGACCGTGACGGAGACCGGCTTGCCCTCCGCGTAGAGAAGCAGCGTCTCGCCGGCCTTCGCGTCGAGCTCCTCGGCGCCCTCCTCGTTCAGGAAGACCTCGCCCGCCTGCAGGTCGGACAGCTCGGCCTGCCCGCCCCCGACCGGCACGATCGGCGAGAAGCCGTCCATGCGCGCGGGGTCGCTGCCGAAGACGCGCACCCGCGGCTCGGTCTGGCGGCTGGCCGGCGCCTGCGCCGCGACGTCGTCGAGGATCACCGGCGCCACGCCGTCGACCAGGTTCGTGCCCGCGAGCGCCTGGTCCACGTCCGCGACGATCGCCGCGTCGAGGTAGCTGCGTCCTGTGGAGTCGCCGAGCTCTCCGGCGATGTCGTCCGTCGCGCCGGCCGGCGATACGACCTCGTCGATCGCTCCCAGGGCCTGCACCGCCTCGACGCGAATCGAGTGGCTCATCGTGTCGCCGGTCGTGAGCGCCGCGGCGACGATCGTCGTCCCGAGCATGAGCCCGACGACGATCAGCGTGCTGCGGGCGCGACGGCGGCGTACGTTGCGAAACGCCGAGCTTGACGAGGATCGGGTTCCGTACGGCGAGCACGCCGACGATCACGGCGGCCACGGCGAGCGCCAGCAGGAGCCCCGTGAGGAGCCCGTCGACCGGAATCCCGAAGAGCTTCTCCATGCCCTAGGCCGGCACGCCCGGCAGGTCGGCGTACATGACCTCGTAGTGCTCCCGCCCGGGCGGAGCCGCGAACAGCGTCACCAGCCGGTCGAGGTGCGCGGTCGCGAAGTCGGAGGACGCGTCGGCCGCAGCCTGCGTGTCCCAGAGGGAGACGACCATGCCCTTCCCTTCGGGGGTCGCGAAGACGAACGCGCCTTCGTACCCCTCGCGCTCGCGCAACCCGGGAGCGACCTGCTCGCGGAAGATCGCGACGGCCGACTCCACGTCGGTGCGGACGGGATCGATCTCAAGCAACGTGACTCGCGAGTACATCGCGTACCTCCAGTCGCTGTTCCTCGACGACTCGGCCGTCGAGCATTCGGATGATCCGGTCGGCCTTGCGGCCCACCGAGATGTCGTGGGTGACGATGAGGAAGCTGAGCCCGCGCTCGAGGTTCAGTCCGCGCATGAGTTCGACGATCTCGGTCGGCGTTCTCCGAGTCGAGGTCGCCGGTCGGCTCGTCGGCCCAGACGATCGCCGGGTCGTTCACGAGCGAGCGCGCGATCGTCACGCGCTGCCGCTCGCCGCCCGAGAGCGCGTCCGGCACGTGACCGGCGCGGTTCGCGAGCCCGACGAGGTCGAGCGCGGCCATCGCCTTGCGCCGCGCCTCGTCGCCGGAGACGCGGGCGATGAGGAGCGGGAGCTCGACGTTCTCGACCGCGGTGAGCACCGGCATCAGGTTGTAGAACTGGAAGACGAAGCCCATGCGCCGCGCCCGGTAGTCGGTGCGCTCGCGATCGGACATGGACGAGAGCGCCGTCCCCTCGATCGCCACCTCGCCCTCGTCGATCGAGTCGAGTCCCGACAGGCAGTTGAGCAGCGTGGTCTTGCCGCAGCCGCTCGGGCCCATGATCGCGACCATCTCGCCGCGCTCGAGGACGAGGTCGATGCCGCGCAGCGCGTCGACCTGGAGCGTCGCCCATCCCGTACCTCTTGACCACTCCACGCGCCTCGACGATCAGGTTGTCGGTCTGCATCGGCGGCCTCCGTGTCGTTTCCAGGCAGCCTGGCCGCTCGCGGCGCGCGTTTCATCGGCGCGGAACCTGATTTCAGGGACGGAAAACTACGGAGCGCGAGACTCCTCGAACACCTCCGGCGGCGCGTAGATCGCTAGGGTCGGACCGGAGCGTGCCCGACTCGGCCCAACCCATCGTCTCCGCCCGCGGCGTCGTCAAGCGGTACGGCCGCACCGTCGCGCTGGACGGGCTCGACGCCGAGATCGGCCCCGGCATCACCGGCCTCCTCGGCTCGAACGGCGCCGGCAAGACCACGTTCCTGTCGCTCGTCCTCGGGCTGCGGTCGCGAAACGAGGGCGACCTGAAGGTGCTCGGCGAGGATCCGGCGACGGCCGGGATCGACGTCCGCGCGCGCATCGGCTTCGCGCCCGAGCATCACGACCTTCCGTCCGAGCTGGCCGCGGCCGACCTCGTCCGGCACCTCGCGGAGATGCACCTGATCCCGCGGCGGGGAGCCGTGCAGCGCGCGAACGACGCGCTCTGGCTCGTCGGCCTCGGCGAGGAGCGGTTCCGCCAGGTCGGGACGATGTCGACGGGCCAGCGGCAGCGCGTGAAGCTCGCGAGCGCGATCGCACACGACCCCGACCTCGTGCTCCTGGACGAGCCGACCGACGGGCTCGACCCCGTGCAGCGCTCCGAGATGCTCGACCTGATCCGCCGGATCGGCAGCGAGTTCGGGATGCACATCCTCATCTCGTCGCACCACCTCGAGGAGGTCGAGCGGATCTGCGACGCGGTCGTGATCGTCGAGGGCGGAACCGTCGTCCACCAGGGAACGCTCGCCGACCTGCGGCGCGGGCCCGCCGGGCTCGTGGTCGAGGTCGACGAGCGCACGGAGGAGCTCGCGGCCCTGCTCCGCGAACGCGGCTTCGCCGTGACCGACGACGACGGTCGGCTGCTCTTGGCGGCCGGCGACCACGACGCGGTGCGCGACGCCGTGGCCGAGCTCGGCGTCGGCATCCGCAGGCTCGCCCCGCGCGGGCGCACGCTCGAGGACGTCTACCTCGGGAGAGGCGAATGACGGACGCGCGGCTCTTCGACCTCGGCTACCGCGGCTACGACGGCCCGCGCCGGCGTCCCGCCTGGGCGATCCTCACGCTCGGGAGCTTCACCGCCCAGCGCGTGCTCGGCCTCGGCCGCGGCGGGCGCGCCAAGGTCTTGCCCGTGATCACGCTCGTGATCGCGTTCGTGCCCGCGATCGTCTCGGTGCTCCTCGCGGCGCTGCTCTCGGACATCCCGATCGGCGACTTCATCACGTACGGCGAGTACACCTTCTACATCGCGAGCGCGGTCGCGCTCTTCGCCGCGCTCGTCGCTCCCGAGGCGCTGTGCCCGGACCGGCGCTCCGGGATGTTCGGCCTCTACCTCGCGGGGCCGCTCGACCGGAACCGCTACCTGCTCGCCAAGGGCGGCGCCGTGTTCACGGTGATGCTCGCGATCACCGCGGCGCCGATGCTCTTCATGCTCCTCGCCTACGTGATCGCCGGGTACGGACCGTCGTTCGGGGACGTCTGGCCGCTGCTCGGGCGGATCCTCGCGTCCGGGATCATGACCGCGGCGCTCTACGCGGCCGTCTCCCTGATGGTCGCGAGCTTCACGACCCGTCGCGCGGCGGCCGCGGTCGGCGTGATCCTCATCCTCTTCGTCCCCCCGATCGTCGCCGGCGCGGCGATCGACACCGTGGAAGGACCGGGCTGGCTGCTGCTCGGCTCGCTGACGCTGGTCGCGCGCGAGCTCACCTACCGGATCTTCGACGAGTACCACTACGAGGGGAGCGCGATCGAGGAGCTCTCCACGCTCGCGCTCGTCACCGCGACGTTCGTCTGGGTCTTCGGCTGCGCGTTCGTGACCTGGCTGCGCTACCGCCGGCTGGAGGCCTCGAAATGAACGAGCCCCGCGTCGTCGCCGAGGGCGTGTCGAAGTGGTTCGGCCCGCTGGTCGCCGTCTCGGACGTGAGCTTCGAGGTCGGTCCCGGCGTGACCGCGCTCCTCGGCCCGAACGGCGCGGGCAAGTCCACGATGCTGCGGATGCTGTGCGGGGTCGCGCGACCGTCGAAGGGAACCGTGCGTGTGCTCGGCAAGGATCCGGCCTCGGACGCCGAGATCGCGCGCTCGATCGGGCTCGTTCCCCAGCAGGAGAGCGTGTTCGAGCACCTCACCGCGCACCGGTTCCTCCAGATCACGGCGACGCTCCAGGGCCTCGGCGACAAGGAGCGCGTGGCGTCCGAGGCGCTCGAGCGCGTCCACCTCGACCCCACGGATACGCGCAAGCTCCCGGCGTACTCGAAGGGGATGCGCCAGCGTGTGAAGGTCGCCCAGGCGCTCATCCACGACCCGCAGGTGCTGATGCTCGACGAGCCGCTCACCGGCCTCGATCCCCGCCAGCGGGGGGACATGATCCGGCTCTTCCGCCGCCTCGGCGAAGAGGGGCGGTGCGTGCTCGTCTCCAGTCACGTGCTCGACGAGGTGGAACGTCTCGGCTCGCAGATCCTCGTCATGTCGCAGGGCCGCCTCGCCGCCGCCGGCGACTTCCACGAGCTGCGCGCGCTGATGGACGACCGGCCGATGCGCGTCCGTGTCCGCACGAACCGCCCGCGCGAGCTCGCGGGCGCGCTGGTCGAGCGAGGGCCGATCGTGGGCGTCCGCATCGACGGAGACGAGACGCTCGAGATCGACACGAGCGACGCCCGCGCTCTCTCGCGCGCGCTGGCCCCGGTCGCACGCGAGCGCGACGCGAGCCTCTTCGAGGTCGTTCCCCTCGACGCGGATCTCGAAGGCGTCTTCCGCTACCTGGTGCAGCGATGAGCGCCACCACCGCAACCGCACGCCCCGGATCGACGCTCGGTGCGCTCTACAGCCTGGTCCTTCGCTCCCAGATCTCGGTGTCTCGCCTGCTCGGAATCGGCGCGCTCGGCGGGATCGCGGTCCTGCTGGGCTCGTTCTCGGCCTGGGCGGACGATCCCGTCGACGCCGCCTCGCACGTCGTCGCGGCGTACGGACTGGGGATCCTCGTTCCGCTCGCCGCGCTGTGGCTGGGCACCGCCGCGATCGGCGACCTCGTCGAGGACCGGCTGCTCGTCTACCTCTGGCTGAAGCCCGTCCCGCGCTGGCAGCTTCCGGCCGCGGCGATCCTCGCGACCGTCACGCTGGTGATTCCCTTGGCCGCGCTTCCGACCGCGATCGGCGCGGCCGCGGGCGACGCCGAGCTGTCCGTGCGCACCCTCGTGGCCGCGTCGCTCGCGGCGCTCGCCTACTCGGGCGTGTTCGTCGCCGCCGGCCTGTGGTTTCGCCGCGCGGTGTGGTGGGGCCTCGCATTCCTGCTCCTCTGGGAGAACGTCGGCGCGCACGCCTCCGACGGAACGGCCCGCTTCACCGTGACGAGCTGGGCACGCTCGATCGTCTCGGCGCAGGACGGCGTGGAAGTCCCGCTGGACGGCCGCTCGGCCACGAGCGCGTACATCGTGCTCCCGCTGATCGCGATCGCCGGCTGGGTCGTGGCGACGCTGCGATACCGGCGCGCCGACATCGACTGAAAGCTAGTCGGCGATCCCGCGGTCGCGGACGGTCATCATCGTCGCGGCCATCGTGGCGATGTGGCGCTCGTCGGCGAAGACGTCGCAGTGGCACACGATCAGCGTGCGCCCGTTCTTGATCACGCGGCCGTGCGCAACGAAGCGCTCGCCCTCGGCCGGGCGGAGCAGATCCACCTTGAACTCGACCGTGAGCACGGTCGCGCCGGGCTCCACGAGGGTCATCGCCGCGTAACCGCAGGCCGTGTCGGCGAGCGCCGCGACCACGCCGCCGTGCAGGAACCCGTGCTGCTGGCCGAGGTGGTCGCCGTGCGGAAGCACGACGTCGACCGCTCCAGGATCGACCGAGCCCATCTCGGCGGCGAGCGTCGTCATGAACCCCTGCCGCGCGAAGCTTCCGCGCACGCGCTCCTCGTAGCCCGGGTCCCGCGGCTCGAAGTCGCTCATCAGCCCAGCGGCGAGCCGTCGTCGTTTACGCGCTGGATGGTCAGCGAGTGGGTCTCGGATGCGGAGATCGTTCCACCGAGGCCGCCGGGCAGAGCGAGATCGAAATCGACGTCGATCGAGATGGTCTGCGGCGTATCCGACTGGAAGATCGCGCTGGGAACGGTCTTCTTTCCGATCGACTGGTCGTCGAGCGTCGTGCCGATCGGGGAGCAGAAGCAGGTCGACCCCGCACCTTCGCTCCCGAGGCCCGCGTTCGGCTCGGTGAGGAACCACTGCACCTCGGCGGTCGGGCTGTTCTTCGGGATGGTGACCTGGATGTACACCGAGGCGCTCATGGTCCCCGAGCCCATCCTCGAGCAGGGCGACGCCGTCATGAGATCGCAGCCGTTCATGCTCGTCGAGGCCGCCTTCGTCCCGTTCGCGATGATCACGCCCACGTGGCCGGCCGGGCCCGCGAGCAGGTAGTTCATGCCCTGCACGAACGGCTGCGGGCCGAGCGACATCGTGTTCGTCTGCGTGCCCCCGAGGACACACCCCGGAATGAACTCGACGGCGTGGTGTCCGGTGAACGTCTCGTTCAGCGTCGCCGCCATGATCTTGTAGGTGCGCGGGCAGCTCGAGCGCACCTTGAGCGTGTGCGTGTAGCCGGCCAGCGTGTTGAAGCTCGCGTTCGTGCTCAGGATGACCAGCTCGCGCACGTCCTGCGCGGGATCGTCGCGGCAGAACGTGACCGTCTTCTTCGACGTCCAGTCCTCGCGCTTCCAGGATCCGTCGGCGCGCTTCACGAGCGCGTCCACGTGGGCGCCCGGCTTGCCGAAGAGGAGGTTCTTGAACTGCACCTCGCGGACGTTGTCGTCGGGGAGCTTCACCCGGTGGTACGAGCCCGCGCTCAACGCCGGGAAGCTCGGGCGCTGGATCTTCAGGTTCAGCGTCCGCTGCGGGAGCGCGCCGAGGTTCACCGTCGTCGCCGCCGGCAGCGTGGGCGTCTGGCTCCAGTCGTCCCAGGCCTTGAACGACTCGTCGATCGAGAACCCCGGGTCGCCGATCGGCGACTGGTTGTACACGTGGAGGAAGAACTCGGGCACCTGCTTGGCGAGCCCGCCCGAGACCGCGGCGTCCACGGCCTGCGGCGACTTCTTCGTCTGCAGCTGCGTGAAGATCGAGTTCAGGACGCCGGTGCCGCCGCTCGTCTCCTCGAGCATCATCCAGAACGGCCAGGCCTCGTAGCCGGCGCCTGAGAGGTCGTCCGAGAGCGGCCCCTTCACCATTCCGCCGGAGTCCTTCTGCTCCGCGTTGTCGTCGGGCTCGACGAAGTCGGCGGCCCAGTTCGCGCCGCCCTCGTCCCACCAGGCGATCGGCTCGTCGCAGCTCGTGTAGCGGTGCGAGAACTGGATCGCGTGCATGAACTCGTGCGCGAGCGCCCACTTGGAGAGGCCCGGCTTGATCGCGATCCACGCGGGACGGTCGGTGCACCACTTGCCCACGACGGGGTAGTTGCCGACCGCCGGATACGGCGCCGTCACGGCCAGCGCCCTGGTGGTGAAGCCGCCGGCGACAGCCACGATCGAGCCGCCGACGTAGATGTCGAACTTCCCGTCGGGCCCGTGGTAGCACTCCTCGCCCGCGTCCGACTGGGGCTCGCCGAACTCGTCGGTCAGCTTGTCCCAGATGTCCGGCATCCACGCCGCGTACTGCGCCGCCGCGGCCGCGTCCTCCACTTCGTAGTGCTCGAACGCGGGCGTCTCGGTCGTGCCGTACCAGACGATCGCCTTGTTGTCCGAGGTCGGGACCCCGGTCCACGGGAACCGGTCTTCGGCGGGGCCCGTGCCGATGTCGAGCGAGCTGTAGCCCGTGCAGTTCGCGGCGTCGGCCGTGGCGCGGCGGGGCGACGACGACGTCTTGGGCTTCCAGTTGCGCCCCTTGTACTGCCACGCGCTGCCCCCGGCCTGCGGCGGGACGAAGTACGGGAAGACCTGCTTCTGGATCGCGGCCGGCAGCGTCGAGAAGGAGTTCGCGGCGTCCTTGATCGCGTCCTGGTCGCCGCCGGGCCCGGACGTGTCGCCGCGCAGCTCGACCGGCAGCCGCGGATCGTGGCTCAGCGCGTAGAGGCCGTAGAGCGTCTCCTGCGCCTTGGTGATCCGCTTCGCCTTGAGCGCGCCGGCGATGCGCTCCTCGGCGCTGCGGCCCGACGTGGCGATCTTCGCCGCGAGCTTGCAGGCGCTCTTGCCCTTGACGGCCTTCGCAGGGTCGATGCAGACGAGCAGCGTCCGCAGCTGGCCGGCCGTGGTCTTGAGCGGAACCTTCCCCTTGACGACGATCTTCTTGGAGCCGCGGTGCGAGATGGTCACGCCGGTCCCGAGCTTCAGGCCGCCCTTCGGCGAGCCCTTCGCGTTGCCGAGGACGAGCCCGACCTTGATCCGCGCGCCGGTCCCGGCGACCGTGGCCGTGACGCTCAGCGTGTCGCCCTGCGCGGCGACGAGCGGGGCCTTCGCCGTCTTGGTGACCTTCGGCTTCGCGGCGCCGGCTGCGGTGGGCGCGAGGACGAGGAGGAACGCCGCGCCGAGCGCGAGGACCGCGCTACCGGGCCGCGTTGCCACGTCTCAGCCCCGCCCGTGGAGCGCGGTCGCCTCGACGTTCGTGACGGCGTCCGCGAGATCGGCGATGGCCGTGTCGGTGTCGGCGCCACCGTCGACGATGTCCGGGAACCCGTCGAGCGCCTTCAGCGTGTCGTTGCCGCCGTAGCCGAAGAGGAAGTCGAACCCGTCGCGCCCGGTGAGCGTGTCGTTGCCGGCGCCGCCCGAGAGCATGTTCCCGAGCGCGTTCCCGGTGAGCACGTCGCCCATGAGGCCGCCGATCACATGTTCGATGCCGTTGTCGGTGCCGACGTTGTCCTTCTCGCCCGCCGAGCCGTCGTTCGCCTTGCGGTCGAGGGAGATCGTGAGCGAGACCGGCCGGTCCTCGTAGTTCGCCGTGTCGAATCCGGCGCCCCCGGCAAGACGGTCGCGGCCGTCGGGGAACGCCGAGTAGAAGATGTCGTTCCCCGCGCCGCCCGACTGGAAATCCTTGCCGGGCTGGCCGACGAAAGCGTCGCCGGCCCGGCCGCCGATGACCGTGTCGTTGCCCGGACCGTCGTGGAAGTCCGCCGGCTTGGTCACGGCCTTGCCGGTCGCCTTGCTTCCGCCGGCGCTCATGAAGTCGTTGCCGTTCACGCCGTAGAACGAGTACATCCCGAACGGGGTGAGCGTGGTCGTGACGTCCACGTCGCCGTCGCCGTTCAGATCCATCCCCTTCGTCCCGACGACTACGCGGTCGGGCCCGTTCGTCCCGACGTACTGGAGCGCGATCGGGAACGGGTGGTTGGGCGGGAAGGGATTGGTGCCCGGGGTACGACCGCGACGCGGATCTCGATCTCGCTCTTCCCCTTGGCCTCGGCCTTGCTGCCCGGCGCGAGCGGCCCGCCCTGGAGATCCACGATCACGTAGTTCGCGGCGATCGTGTCGGCGCTGGCCCCGTTGCCCTTGATGTCGATGCGCTTCGTGTTCTTGACGGTCGCGGCCCCACAGGTGAGCTCGTTTCCGCCTGCGATGTACCGGATCGCGTTCCCTTCCCGGATCACGCGCGCGCCGAACTCGTCCACCATCGTCATGGTCACGACCTTCGCGGAGGCGTTGTAGGCACAGGTCGAAACGGCCGCGCCCGCATTCGGGACGGCTACGAGTCCGACGAGAACGACGAGGAGCACCCACCTACGCATCGCCGGAGGGTGTCACACCCCGGCGGAAAGCTCTAGCCCGCGCGCTCGGCGGAGAGCAGGCCGCGGTACGCCCAGACCGCGAAGAGGATCGCGAGGACCGACGCGGCGAGGAACGCCTCGGCGAGCTCCGTTGGAGCGCCCGCGAGCAGCCC
Organism: uncultured Actinomycetes bacterium; assembly: GCA_963760815.1. Taxonomy (GTDB): domain Bacteria; phylum Actinomycetota; class Thermoleophilia; order Gaiellales; family Gaiellaceae; genus CAVRUF01. The sequence continues at coordinate 129,664 of CAVXEJ010000004.1, read as the reverse complement.
GCGTCCGGCCTCGAGGATGAACGTGACCGGATTGGCCCGCGCGGCCGCGTGGATCCAGCCGTCGAGCAGGGCGAGCGGCACGTACACGGGCGCGAAGAAGAGGAGCAGGAACACCGGCATCTGCATGACCGGCCCGGCCTGCATCGTCCGCAGCCGCATCGCGACCCCGCTCGCCCACAGCACCGCGGCGATGTTCACGATCAGCGCGAGCGTGTAGAGCCCGACGAGGTCGATCCCGCTGCCGCCGACGTTCATCCCCACGGCCAGCGCGAGCACCGTCACGAATGCCGCTGTGACGAGCCAGCGCACGAGCGCGGCCGCGGCGTAGCCGATCACGATCCCCGAGCGGTTCGGCGCCGCGAGGAGCAGCCGCCGCGCGAAGCCGTTCTCGAAGTCGCGCGCGATCCCGAAGCCGGTGAAGACCCCGCCGAACGCCGCCGACTGGAGCAGGACGAACACGTACTGGAACGCGGTGTAGCCCGGCGGATACTCGAAGCCGGGCACGTCGGCGACGCGGGAGAGTCCGCCCGCGAAGGCGATGAAGAAGAACAGCGGGAAGATCAGCGACGGGAAGAGCAACGACGGGTTCGTGAACACGTTGTGGAGCGTGCGCCACGCGACTCCCTGGGCGACGGCGATCGTGCTCCTCACGACCGTGTCAGCCTCGATCGCAGGGCCGCCGACGCGAGCACGAGCGAGACGAGCATGATCGTCACGGCGATCCCGAACCCGAGCGCGAGCGCCTGGCCGTCCCAGCCCAGGATGATCAGGCTGCGGACGGCCTCGATGAGGTATGAGACCGGGTTCACCGTCGCGGCCGTGCGGAACCACTCAACGGCGATCAGGTTCCGCGGCATGTTCATCGACGAGATGAACAGGAAGACGAAGAAGACCGGGAAGAGGCTCTGCACCGCCTCGCCCGAGCCGGTGCGCAGCGCCGCGAAGGCGCCGAGCGCGCCGAAGCCGATCGAGACGACGACGGCAAAGAGGAGCAGCACGCCGATGCCGAGCGGACCCGACTCGAAGCGCACCCCGGCGATCAGGCCGACCACGATGTAGACGAGCGCCTGGATGACTCCCATGACGGCGATCCCGCCGAGCTGGCCGGCGAGGAGCACCGGCGCGCGCATCGGAGTCAGCGACAGCCGGTTGAGAAAGCCGGTCTCGATGTCGCGCGCGAGGTCCGTGCCCGCGTTCATCGTCGCGAAGAGCGCGCCCTGGATGAACGGGATCGCGAGCGCGAAGGCGACGAACGAGTCCGTCGGGAACCCCGGGAGGCTCGTCGCGGAGCGCAGCCCGCCCGAGTTGACCGCGAGCAGGAGCAGGGGGAAGACGAGCGGGAAGACGACGTTCGCGGGCTGGCGCGCAGTGCGAACGACCGAGCGACGCGCGAGCAAGAGCGCCTGCTCGCCGGACGCGTTCACGCGGGCTCCTCGTCCTCGGGCTCGCCGGCGCCCTCGAGCGAGCGGCCGGTCTTCGCGAGGAAGACGTCGTCGAGCGACGGCTGGTGCAGCTCGAGCTGCTCGACCTCGATCCCCTCGGCGTCGAGCGCACGAACGATGTCGGCGAGCACCGAGGCGCCCTGCTCGGCGCGCACGGCGGCGCCGTGGACCGAGTCGCACGGCTCGCCGAACCGCGCGAGCACGGCCTCCATGCGGGGGAGGTCGTCCTTCACCGCCGGAACCGCCTCGATCGTCGGCCGGCCGATCTCCGCCTTGAGGGCGCTCGGCGTCCCCTCCGCGACGATGTGGCCGTGGTCGATGATTCCGACCCGGTTCGCGAGCACGTCGGCCTCCTCGAGGTACTGGGTCGTGAGGAAGACCGTGACGCCGTCCTGCTTTGCGAGCCGCTCGACCTCCTCCCAGAGCGCGGTCCGGCTCTGCACGTCGAGGCCGGTCGTCGGCTCGTCGAGGAAGAGCACGCGTGGGCGATGGACGAGCGCGAGGGCCAGGTCGAGCCGGCGCTTCATGCCGCCCGAGTAGCTGCGCACCTTCCGGTCGGCGGCCTGGGTGAGACCCACGCGCGCGAGGAGCTCGTCGGCGCGCGGCTTTCGTTCCGACCTGGGCATGTTCTGGAGCGTCGCCTGGAGCCGGAGGTGCTCGCGGCCGGTGAGCAGCCCGTCGAGCGCCGCCTCCTGGAGCGCGGCGCCGATCTGCGTCCGCACCTTCGGCCCCTCCTTGGCGACGTCGAAGCCCGCAACCCGCGCCGTCCCGGCGGTCGGCGGAAGCAACGTCGTGAGGATGTGCACGGTGGTGGACTTTCCCGCGCCGTTGGGGCCGAGGAAGCCGTAGATCTCCCCGGGCGCGACCGCGAGGTCGATCCCGTCGACGGCCCGCGGGCCCTTCTTGTACTGCATGACCAGCCCGAGGGCCTCGATCGCGCGCTCGCTCATCGGCCGTAGGCTAGCGTCGGGACCGACCCCGAACGAAAGGAGTCCCATGGCAGGCGAGATCGTCCACATCGAGTTTCCGTCCACCGACGTCGATCGCGCGCAGCGCTTCTGGGGAGGCCTGTTCGGCTGGGAGTTCGGCGAGACCGCGATGCCCAACTTCGACTACCGCATGGCGCGCACCGGCGAGAGCTCCGGCGTCGCCGTCTTCGAGGCCACGATCCGCGTGCCGGGGCACCCGAGCTACTACTTCGACACGCCCGACATCGACGCGTCCCGCGCGAAGGTGGTCGAGCTGGGCGGCGAGGCCGACGAGAAGGAGCCGGTGCCGACCCACGGGTGGTACGCGAAGTGCTCCGACTCCGAGGGGAACGAGTTCCACCTGTGGCAGTCGGATAGTTCCGCCGGCTAGGCCGTCGCCGGAGTCGCCCGCGAGCGCTCGATGAGGAGAGCCGCGACGGCGAGACAGACAAGCGCGATGGGGCCGACCGGCGGCGGATGGATCGCGAATACCGCGGCGATGCCGACCAGGATGGTGACCCACCAGCTGAATCCGACCCGCCGGAACGCGACCGCGGCTGCGATCAGCGCGACGACCCAGCCGAAGAAGCCGAGAAGCAGCGAGACCGAGGCCGGATCGCCCAGGATCCAGCTCTTGTTGTAGTGCTCGATCGCGTCGGCGACGGCGGCCTGCTCGTCCGGCGGGAGTCCGTTGGCGTAGTCGATGAGCACGCCCGACCCGAGCCCGACCGTCACCTCGTACGCGGTGTAGAAGACGAGGAAGAAGACGAGCGAGATGCGGCTCACCGTCGCAGCGCGGCTCTCGACGCCCTGCAGCAGGAGGTAGACGACGGCCGCGATCAGCGGGATGAAGAACAGGAACGCCGTGTGCACGAACAGCCACTCGCCCACGTCGTCGCGGACTCCCTCGTAGACGGTGTCGCCGCCCGGCGGGTGGAACCAGAGAACGGCGGCGAGAACGAGCGGAGTCGCCACCAGGAAGGTCAGGCGCAAGGCGCGGATCATCGGGGCTCCTTTCGTATGTCCTGCAAGAGGGCACCGTCGAGGAACGCGATCACGCGGCGCTCGTACTCCTCCGGCTCGGTGTGATCCCGGCGATGTGCTGGCCGTCGGGACCTGCCAGATCTCCTTCGGCTCGCGCGGCCGCGTAGAACGCGTTCTTCGGTTTCGTCTCCGTGCCGCCCTGGCCGTGCTCGCCGTAGATGAAGAACACGGGCGGTCGGCGCGATCTCGGCGACCTCGCTCTTCAGGCTCGGCGGAGGCAGCTCGCTTGCGAAGGTGGCCAGCGAGAGGGTGAGAACCGCCTGAATCGGGAGATCGAGGAACCGGTCCGACAAGTCCGGGTTCGCGAGCTCGTCGCGGACCGACTGGCCGCTCGCTCCCTCGGAGACGATCGCCTTGAACGCGTCCGAGTGGGCCGCCGCGTGGATCAGCATCTCGCCTCCGACCGACAGGCCGATGGCCCCGATCCGCTCCGGGTCGACGTCGGCGCGCGACCGGAGGTAGGCGGCGGCGGCATGCAGATCCCGCTCGCCACCCCAGCCGAAGATGTTCGGATCGCCGTCGCTCGCGCCCTCTCCGCGACGGTCGAAGAGCAGGACGCCGTAGCCGTTGCGGACGAGCATCCGCGTCTGCTTCTGCGGACCCGACCGGCCGGGGACGACGATCACGGTCGCGCCGTTTTGGGACGGCACGAACCAGCCCTCGAGCCGGAGACCGTCCGAAGTCGTGAACGAAACGTCCTCGTAGGCGGCGCCGAGATCCGGCGCCGGAACGTGCGCACGCGCCGTGTGCGTCATGACCTGTGCGAGCACGACCGGGAACAGGAGCTGAGACGCGACGATCGAGACCCGCGATCGTGAGCAGCGCGCGCCGCAGGTAGCGGCGCCGGCGACTGTCGTCCGTCCGCCGTGTCCTCCAGAGCGTGACCGCGCCGAGACCGAGGAGCACGAGACCGGCGGCGAGCGACAGCCACCCGGTGAAGTCGTCGCCGGACGGGCCGCCGTTCATCGTGTAGTAGACGGCCTCGATTCCGTACGCGATCCCGAACACGCCGAAGGCGAGCGCCAGCGCCGCACGTGCACCGGCCCGCAGCCGGGGATAGACGACCGCGGCGCCCACCACGAGCGCGAGCGGGCACGAGCGCCGCCGGGACGTGGTCGAGCGCGGACATGCCGGGCTCGGGCTGGAGGAACGCGTCGTCGACGATGTGGAGGGCGATCGCGAGGAGCGCGACGCGCGCGATTCCCGTCTCGGTCGCAAGCCCCGCCCGAAGCGCGCTTGCGGGGCCGGTCGTAGGCGGCTGCGAAGCGGCTTCGGTCATCCCGTAGTGGACGCAACGGAATTCGCCATGCCTCTCCTTCCGGGAGGTCGCGGCGAGGATACTGCGCCATGGCCGTTAGTGGAACGATCGCTCCTCGCTTCGCGCCGGTCGGTGAGGCGCTTGCCGAGGTCGTCGAGAACGCGACCGGAACCGGCGCTGCGGTCGCCGCCTGGTACGACGGTGACTGGGTCGTCGACCTGTGGGGCGGCTGGGCCGACGCCGCGCGCACCCGCCCGTGGGAGCGCGACTCGATCGTCCAGCCGTACTCGGTGAGCAAGCCGTTCGCGGCGGTGTGCGCGCTGCGTCTTGGTCGACCGCGGGCAGCTCGAACTGGACGCGCCGGTGCAGGCGTACTGGCCGGAGTTCACGGCGCCCGCGACCGTTCGGCACGTTCTCTCGCACCAGGCCGGGGTCGTGGTGCTCGACGATCCCGCGCCGACCGAGGTGCTCTACGACTGGGATGCGGCTCTGCGCGCTGCTCGCCCGGCAGGAGCCGCTGTGGGAGCCGGGCACCGCGCACGGCGAGTCGGCGCTCTTCTACGGCCACCTGGTCGGCGAGCTCGTGCGGCGTGTCGATGGCCGTTCGCTCGGGACGTTCATGCGCGAGGAGATCGGACTGGAGTTCGCGTTCGGTCTCTCTCCCGAGGAGCAGCAGCGCGCCGTCGAGATCACCGGGCTCGACGACGACTTCGCGCGCGAGAACATGGACGGCAAGCCGGAGATCTACGCGAACGCGATCGGCAACCCGCCAGGTGCGCGGGACGGCGCGGTCGTGAACAGCGCGGCCTGGCGCGCGGCGGAGATCCCGTCGATCAACGGCCACGGCACCGCGCGGGGCGCGGCGGGCCTCTACGCCGCGCTCCTCCAGGGCGAGCTTCTGTCGCCGGACATGCTGGCCGAGGCGACGCGCGCCCAGTGCGCCGGGATCGACCGCGTCTTCGGCCACAACGTGTCGTGGAGCCTCGGGTTCTCCGTGGACGAGGACGGCTACGGCATGGGCGGCACGGGCGGCAGCTTCGCCGCCGCGTCAACGGTCGGCGGCTACGCGATCGCGTTCGTGACGGGCTCGATGGGCAACCACGACCGCGCCGCAACGGTCGAGAACACGTTCCGCGAGTGCCTCGGGCTCGCGCCGCTCGAGGACTAACCAAGGCGCGTCTTGCGTTTGCGCCTCCGAGCGGCGCAGTATGCGGCATCGCAACATCTGACTCGAATACCGGTGCAGGCCGCTGGAGCCCGCGGCGGCGGCGGATAGCCGTCGTGGCGCTGGTCGCCGTGCTGGTGCTCCTCGGGGCGTTCGCGGCAAGCTGCTCCGGCCGCTCCGGCGGCACCGTCGCCCAAGGCGAGGCCGACCCCGACTTCGCGGCCATCGACGAGTACGTGCTGGGCGAGATGGACGCGCAGCGCATCCCCGGCCTCGCGCTCGGCATCGTCGAGGGCGACGAGATCGTCCACCTACGCGGCTTCGGCGAGTCCGACTCGTCCGGGCAGGCCGTCTCGCCGGAGACGCCGTTCATCATCGGCTCCGTCGCCAAGTCCGTCACCGCCCTGGCGGTCATGCAGCTCGTCGAGGCGGGAAAGGTCGATCTCGACGCACCGGTGCAGGACTACCTCCCGTGGTTCCGCGTCGCCGATGAGAAGGCGTCCGCCGAGATCACCGTCCGCCACCTCCTGAACCACACGAGCGGCATTTCGACGAAGACGGGAAGGTCGTACCAGGGGAACGGCGACACGAGCGACGACGCGCTGGAAAAGGCCGTCCGTAAGCTGAGCACCGCCGAGCTGACGGAGCCGGTGGGCGAGACCTTCCAATACAGCACGATCAACTACTCGGTGCTGGGCCTGATCGTCCAGACCGTGAGCGGACAGTCGTACGAGAGCTACATCCAGGACAACGTCTTCGATCCCCTGGAGATGGACGGCTCGTTCACGGCCGAGGCGGATGCGCAGGACTCTGGCGACCGGCCACAACTACTGGTTCAGCCGGCCGAGAGCCTCCCACGAGCCGTTCAACCGCAGCATCCTCCCCGCCGGCTTCCTGATCTCGAGCGCCGAGGACATGGCTCACTACGTGATCGCGCAGCTCAACGACGGCGAGTACGGCGGCGCGTCGGTGCTCTCGCCGGAGGGGATCGCCGAGCTGCAGAAGCCGGCCGTCCCGACGCCCGAGGCCGACGTCTCCTACGGCATGGGCTGGTTCGTCGGACCGGTGAACGGCATCCCAGCGGTCTTCCACCAGGGCGAGACGTTCACCTTCCACTCGAACGTCATCCTCATGCCCGAGAGCGGGCGGGGCGTCGTAGTGCTGATGAACGCGGAGAACTCGCTGGATCTCTTCGTCCGCGGGCGCATGGGCACCGTCGCCGAGGGCGTCGCGAGCATGCTCGAGGACAAGGAGCCCGAGCCGCCTCCGTCGGGCGTCGCCATCTTCATCGTCTACGCCGCGCTGTTCGGCGCCCTCGCGCTCCAGATCAGCGGGATGGTCCACTCGATACGGGCGCTGCGCCGCCGGCGCGTCCCGACGGGCCGGTTCGGCCGGAAGTCGCGTATCGGCCTGGCCCTGGTAACGAACCTCGCCTGGGCGGTGCTCGTCCTCGTCCTGATCCCGAAGACGCTCGGGTTGCCGCTTACGACCCTCGCGGAGGGATTCCCCGACGTCGCGTACCTGCTCCTGGCGAGCGGCCTGGTCGCGCTCGTCTGGGCCGTCGCGAGAACCGTGTGGGCGTTCCTCGTGCTGCGCCCCGTCGCCGCCGCGTAGTGAAGAGCGCCATCCGACAGCACCCGCTCGCGTGGTTCTTCTCCCTGGCCTACGCGATCTCGTGGCTCCTGTGGCTCCCGCTCGTCGTCGCCGGTGACGGCTCGCCGACGGGCCGAGCTTCGTCCTCTTGCTCCTGGGCTCGCTCGTACCGTCGAGCGTCGCGATCGCGCTCGTCGCCGTGCAGTACGGGAAAGCCGGCGTGCGGAAGCTGCTCCACCGCCTGCTCATCTGGCGCGTCGGGTTCGGCTGGTGGGCGGCCGTCGTGCTGCTATCCACGCTGGCCGCCGTCGCCGTCGGGCTGAGCATCCTGGTCGGCGGAGAGTCGCCGGACGTCACCGTGGTCGTCCCAGGCGCGGTGGTCTTGTTCTTCCTCTCCATCTTCCCGGGGAGTGCCGGCGGAGAGGAGATCGGCTGGCGCGGGTTCGCGCTGCCGCACCTGCAGTCAGCCCGCAGCGCGCTCACGGCGAGCCTCGCGCTCGGCGTGGTGTGGGGCGTCTGGCACCTGCCGCTCTACCTGATCGGAGCCGACATCCGCCCGATCGGGCTCTTCGCCCCGTGGGTCGTCCTCACCGTCGCCATGTCGGTGATCCTCACCTGGGTGTACAACGGCACCGGCGGGAGCCTCCTGCTCGTGGTGGTGTTCCACGCGGCGGCCAACGTGCCCTTGACGGTCTTCTACGAGCCCCTCGACGACAACGTCACGCAGCCGTTCCTGATCTACGTCGCGCTGATGGTCGTCGCGGCCGCGGTCGTAGTGGTCGCCACCGGGCCGGCGGCCCTGTCACGCACCCGGCGCCAAACAGGTCGACGTGCCCTAGCCGCCGAGCGGCGCCATCGTCAGGCCGAAGTCCTTGAGCTGCTCCCAGTAGTGCTCGGCCTGCTCGCGATGGCCCGACCAGACGATCGCCTTGCCGGAGCGGTGAATCTTGTCCGCAAGCTCGAGCCCGCGGTCGAACGACACGCCGGGGATGGTGCTCGAGAGCGCGAACGCGACGCCGTCGAACGAGTTGTGGTCGTCGTTCAGGACGATGACTTTCCAGGCGTCGCCCGTCCCGCTCCCGTCCGTCGGCCGGATGCGCTCGCGGGGTGGTGTCTTGGTGGCCGGCGCCATTGATCCGACCATAGCGCCCCACGAACCGACGTCTAGCTAGAAGCCAGCGCCCGGGCCTTCTTCGACGCTGAGCTCTGCCGCTTGGTCGCGCTCAGCTCGACCTTGCGCAGCCGGATGTTCTCCGGTGTGACCTCGACGCACTCGTCGTCGCGGATCAGCTCCAGCGCCTGCTCCAAGCGACAAGCGGCCGCGGCGGGATCAGGCGCAGCGTCTCGTCCGACGCCGCGGCGCGCATGTTCGTCAGCTTCTTCTCCTTCGTGGCGTTCACGTCGAGATCCTCGGCGCGCGCGTTCTCGCCGACGATCATGCCCTCGTAGACCTCCACGGTCGGGCCGACGAACATCTGGCCGCGCTCCTGGAGGTTCATGAGCGCGAACGCCGTCGTCGGGCCGCGGCGGTCGGCGACCAGCGAGCCGGTCGGGCGCGTGCGCAGCTCCCCGTACCACGGCTCGTAGCCGTCGAAGACGTGGTGGAGGATCCCCGTCCCGCGCGTCTCGGTGAGGAACTCCGTGCGGAAGCCGATGAGGCCGCGCGCCGGGACGCGGTACTCCATGCGCACCCAGCCGGTGCCGTGGTTGACCATCTGCTCGAGCGTCCCCTTGCGGAGCGCGAGCAGCTGGGTGATCACGCCGACGTACTCCTCGGGGATGTCGATCGCGAGCCGCTCGACCGGCTCGTGCCGCTTGCCGTCGATCTCGCGCGTCACGACCTGCGGCTTGCCGACCGTCAGCTCGAAGCCCTCGCGGCGCATCAGCTCGACCAGCACCGCGAGCTGGAGCTCGCCGCGGCCCTGCACCTCCCAGGCGTCCGGGCGCTCGGTCGGGAGCACGCGCAGCGAGACGTTGCCGACGAGCTCCTGGTCGAGCCGGCTCTTGACCATGCTCGCCGGTCAGCTTGTCGCCGTCGTTCCCGGACAGCGGGGACGTGTTGATCCCGATCGTCATCGCGAGGCTCGGCTCGTCCACGCCGATCACCGGGAGCGGACGCGGGTCGTCGAGGTCGGCGAGCGTCTCGCCGATCGTCACCTCGGGGATGCCGGCGACCGCGATCAGCTCGCCCGGCCCGGCCTCGGCGGCCTCGACGCGGTCGAGCGCCTCGGTCACGTAGAGCTCGGTCACCTTGGCGCGCTCGATCTCGCCGTCCGCGCGGCACCAGGCGATCTGCTGGCCCTGGCGGATCGTCCCCTCCCACACGCGGCACAGCGCGAGCCGGCCCACGTACGGGGACGCGTCGAGATTGGTCACGAGCGCCTGGAGCGGATGGCCGTCCGTGTAGTACGGCGCCGGGATGCTCTTCAGCAGCGTCTCGAACAGCGGCTCGAGGTCGTCCGCGAGGCTGTCGGCGGAGAAGCCCGCCTGCCCCGCGCGCGCGTTGCAGTACACGATCGGAAACTCGATCTGGCTCTCGTCGGCGTCGAGGTCGAGGAAGAGCGCGTAGACCTCGTCCACGACCTCGGCGATGCGCGCGTCGGGACGGTCGACCTTGTTCACGACGAGGATCAGCGGCAGCCGGGCCTCGAGCGCCTTGCGCAGGACGAAGCGCGTCTGCGGCAGCGGGCCCTCGCTCGCGTCTACCAAGAGCAGCACGCCGTCGACCATCGTGAGCCCGCGCTCGACCTCGCCGCCGAAGTCCGCATGGCCGGGCGTGTCGACGATGTTGATCTTCACGCCGCCGTGCCGAACCGCGGTGTTCTTGGCCAGGATCGTGATGCCCTTCTCGCGCTCGAGATCCATCGAGTCCATGACCCGTTCGCCCACGTCCTGGTTGGCCCGGAAGGAACCGGACTGCCAGAGCATCGCGTCGACGAGCGTCGTCTTGCCGTGGTCGACGTGCGCCACGATGGCGACGTTGCGGATGTCCTCTCTCAGGGCCACCGAACGAGGGTAGCTGCGGGCGGCGCCCGTCACGCGCGTGTAACCGGAGGGTGACGATCCCGTAGGCGCACTTGACCCCTCAGGGTGTAGAGGGAGATGCTGGACCTGCCTAAAGTCCGACATCTGCCGCAAACGAGGGGGTTCGTCGTGCCCAGCTTGGTTTCGCGCATCGCCGTCGTCGCCGTCGTCGCACTGTTCGCCGTCGGGGGAGCGGCAGCACTGCCACCGAACGGGCCATCGCCTTCCATCGTCATCAGCCAGGTCTACGGGGGCGGAGGATCCACGAGCGCCGCATCGGGCGCCGTCTACAACACCGACTTCATCGAGCTCTTCAACCGGGGCTCGTCGCCGCAGTCCGTCGCCGGCTGGTCCGTGCAGTACGCCAGCGCGACCGGGACCGGGAACTTCACCGCCACCGCGCTTCCGGCCGTGACCATTCCCGCGGGCGGCTACCTGCTCGTCGGCGAGGGCACCGTGGCCGGCGCCGTGGGCGCTCCGCTTCCGCCGACCGACGCTTCCGGCGCGATCGCCATGAGCGCGACCGCCGGGAAGGTGGCACTGATCCAGCAGGCGACCTCGCTCGCGTGCAACGGGAGCTCCACGCCCTGCACGCCGGCGCAGACCGCGCTGATCCTCGACCTCGTCGGCTACGGCACCGCGAACTTCTCCGAGACCGCTCCGGCGCCCACGCTGGCCGCTTCGACGGCGGCCGTGCGCGCCGACCACGGCTGCACCGACACCGACTCGAACGCAACCGACTTCACCGCCGGGCTGCCCGCGCCGCGCAACTCCGCGACCGCGGCGGCGCCGTGCGGCACGCCTCCGCCCGAGGAGGCGCCGAGCGTCACCTCGACCACGCCCTCGAACGGCGCGACCGGCGTCGCCACGAACGCGAACGTGATCGTCGGCTTCAGCGAGCCGGTCAACGCCGACGTGGACGCGTTCTCGATCGCGTGCCCGTCGGGCTTCCGCTCGCCGGCGGTGTCCTTCTCGGCCGACAAGCGGACGTACACGCTCGACAGCGCGATCGACTTCTCGCCGGGCGAGGTTTGCACGGTCACGGTCTCCGCGACGATGATCCACGACGTCGACACGTCGGATCCGCCCGACAACCTCGCGGGCGACTACGTCTTCTCGTTCACGGTCGCCGCGCCGGTCGTCCCGATCCCGATCCACGACATCCAGGGCGCGACCCACCTCTCGCCGTACGCGAACCAGAACGTCGCGACCACGGGAGTCGTGACCGCCGTGAAGGGCAACGGCTTCTACGTCCAGGATCCGAGCCCGGACGCGAATGTGGCGACGTCCGAGGCGATCTTCGTCTTCACGAGCTCCGCGCCGACCGTCTTCGTGGGCGACAGCCTCCAGGTGGGCGGCCGCGTGAGCGAGTTCCGCCCCGGCGCGACCGGGCTCACGAACACGGAGCTCGTCGCGCCGCTCACCATCACCGTCCTGTCGGCTGGAAATCCGCTCCCGCCGGCGACGCTGATCGGCCCCGGCGGCCGCGTGCCGCCGACCGAGGTGATCGACAACGACGCGACGGGCGACGTCGAGACGAGCGGCACCTTCGACGCGACCACCGACGGGATCGACTTCTGGGAGAGCCTCGAGATGATGCGGCTCGACCTCGGCATCCCGGTCGCCGTCGGCCCGACGAACTCGTTCGGCGAGACCCCGGTCCTGGCGCAGAACGGCGCCGGCACGACCGGGCGAACGCCGCGCGGCGGGATCCTCATCACCGCGACCGACTTCAACCCCGAGCGGGTTGTGATCGACGACCTGATCGTCCCCGCGGTCCAGATGAACGTGGGCGACCACTACGCGAATCCGGTCCAGGGAGTGCTCGACTACAACTTCGGTGTCTTCATGCTCGAGGCGACCACGCCGCTCGCGGCCGTCCACGACGGCGTCACGCCGGAGTCGACCGTCGCAGCCGGTCCCGACGAGCTGTCGGTCGCGACCTTCAACGTCGAGAACCTCGATCCGAGCGATCCGCAGTCGAAGTTCGACCGGCTCGCGGCGATCATCGTCGCCAACATGAAGTCGCCTGATCTCCTCGGGCTCGAGGAGGTCCAGGACAACACCGGCGCGACGAACGACGGCACGGTCGACGCGAACGTCACGCTCGACCGGCTCGCAGCCGCGGTCGTGGCCGCGGGCGGCCCGGCATACGCCTACCGCCAGGTCAATCCCGTGAACGGCGCCGACGGAGGAGAGCCGGGCGGGAACATCCGCGTCGCGTTCTTCTACCGCACCGACCGCGGGCTCACGTTCGTGGACGCGCCGGGCGGAACGCCCACGTCAGCGAACTCGGTGCTTCCCAGCGGCGATCTCGCCTTCAGCCCGGGCCGCATCGAGCCGACGAGCACGGCGTTCAACGCGAGCCGCAAGCCGCTCGCCGGGCAGTTCTCCTACGCGGGCAAGAAGCTGTTCGTGATCGTCAACCACTTCAACTCGAAGGGCGGCGACGATCCGCTCTTCGGCCACGCCCAGCCGCCGGTGCGCCCGTCCGAGACGCAGCGCCACCAGCAGGCGACGATCGTCCGGAACTTCTCGCAGGCGATCCTGGCCGCGAACCCGTCCGGGAACGTGGTCGTGCTGGGCGACCTGAACGACTTCCACTTCTCCCAGACCGCGTCGATCCTCGAGGCGACCCCGCTGCACACGCTGCTCGAGACGCTGCCGGCGAACGAGCAGTACACGTACGTCTTCGAGGGGAACTCGCAGTCGCTCGACCACATCCTCGTGAGCGACGCGATCTTCGCGAAGCCGTTCTCCTACGACGTCGTGCACGTGAACGCGGAGTTCGCCGACCAGGCCTCGGACCACGACCCGCAGCTCGTGCGGCTCGTGCTTGAACCGGGCGCCGACGGTCTCGGCGGGTGGCCCGTACACGGTCGCCGAGGGCGGCTCGACCGGGCTCTCCGCAGCCGGATCGGATCCCGACGGCGACGCGCTCGCCTACGCCTGGGATCTCGACGACAACGGCACGTTCGAGACGACCGGCCAGTCCCCGAGCTTCACCTGGGACGACGGCCCGGCCACGCGGACGGTGACCGTGCAGGCGACCGATCCGTCCGGTGCTTCGGCGACGGGGACCGCAACGGTGACGGTGACGAACGTGGCTCCCACAGCGACGTTCACGGCGCCCGACTCGGTCCCGGCCGGGACGTTCACGCTGACGTTCACCGGCCAGACCGACCCGTCCTCCGCGGACACGACCGCCGGGTTCGAGTACGCGTTCGACTGCGGCTCGGGCTACGGAGCGTTCGCCGCGGCTGCGTCGGCTTCGTGCTCGGCTCCGACCGCGGGCACGCGCTCGGTCGGCGGCCAGATCCGCGACAAGGACGGCGGCGTCTCCGAGTACCGCGACACGGTGACGATCACCGGCGGGACGACGAGCCCCTACGACGAGGTGTGCGCACTCGCGAAGGCGTACTCGTCCAAGGCCTCGGTCGCGAAGAGCGTGTGCGCAGCGCTCGAGGCGGCCGAGCAGGCCCACGCAGCAGGATGTCCGACCATCGAGCACCTGTCGCTCGCGGTCGCCGAGCTGATCGTACGGCTCGAGTCCGGCAAGGCGTTCACAAAGGCGGAGGCGAGGGAGCTCATCCTCAGAATCCGCGCGCTGTAGGCAGTTCCACGGGTCGGGCGCGGGCTGCGCTAGCCGCGCTCGACCTGGGAGCCGCCGACGATCGCGTCGCGGCCGTCGGCGAAGCGGACCCACGCCTTGTGGGTGCCGTCGTAGTCGGGGCCCCAGAGGACGAGCGTTGCGTCCTCGCCCTTCACCCGGCACGGCTCGGTGCCCTCGGCATCGAGCCCGCGCCACATGCGGATGAACGGGTTCTCATCCCATTCCTTCGCGACGGTCGTCGGCTCCTTGTGGCCCGGGTGGAGCTGCGTCTCGGGCGGGAGCTTCATCAGGCGCTCCATGATCGAGTGCACCTGATCCGAGTAGCCGGTCTCGCCGCCGCCCATCGTTCCGCCGACCGTGCCCTTGAACAGGCAGTCCGCGGTGAGGCAGTCGGTTCCGTTCACGAGGAACGCGAGGTGGTCGAGGCAGTGGCCGGGCGTGGCGATGACCTCGATCTCGAGGTCGCCGACGGTGAGCGTGTCGCCGTCCTCGAGCGTCTGGTCGACGCGCACGCCCGCGTTGCGCACGAGCGGGTGCGCGAGGATCTCGACGCCGAAGCGCTTGGCGTCCTCCTCGCACGTGACGACGTGGTCGCCGTGCGAGTGCGTGATGAGGACTTCCGTGATCGTCAGCTGGTAGCTCTCGACCGCCTCGAGCAGCGGCTGGTTGATCCCGTTCGAGTCGACGAGCACGCCGTGGCCGCCCGGCTTGTCTCCGAGGAGATAGGCGTTCGAGAGCCAGGTGGGATGCTCGGTGCGCTCGACGATCAAAACTCGATCACCGTCCGGATGCCTTCCTGGCGCTCCATGGCCGCAAACGCCTCGTTCACGCCGTCGAGCGAGATCCGGTCGGTCACGAGCGCGTCGACGTCGATCTCGCCGGCGAGCCAGCGGTCGACGAGCTCCGGCACCTGGCTGCGGCCCTTCACGCCGCCGAACGAGGAGCCGGTGACGCGGCGGCCGGTGATGAGGAAGCGCGGGACGATGTCGAGCGTCTCGCCCTTGCCGGCGACGCCGATCATGGTCGCGAGGCCCCAGGCCTCCCGCGCGGACTCGACCGCCTGGCGCATGACCTGGACGTTCCCGGTCGCCTCGAAGGTGTAGTCGGCGCCGAAGCCGCCGGTCTCCTCGCGGATCCAGTCGACCGTGTCGTCGGCGGCGATGCGCGTGTCGGTCGCGCCGTGGCGGCGCGCCTCGGCGAGGCGCTCCTCCGAGAGGTCGATCGCGATGATCCGCCCCGCTCCGGCCAGGCGCGCGCCGATGACCGCGCCGAGCCCGACGAGCCCGCAGCCGAAGACGACGCAGGTGGAGCCGGGCTCCACGCGGGCGGTGTAGAGCGCCGCGCCGATCCCGGTCGAGAGCCCGCAGGCGAACGGCGCGCAGCCGGCGAGCGGCGCCTCGGGGTTCACCTTGGCGAGCGCGATCTCGGGCATGACGGTGTGATCCGCGAAGGTCGACGTGCCCATGAAGTGGCGGATCTCCTCGCCGTCGCGGCCGAAGCGCGCGGTTCCGTCGGGGAGGTAGCCGAGCCCCTGCTGGTCGCGGATCGCGGTGCAGCGGTTCGTCCGCGGGCTCAGGCAGTGGACGCACTTCCCGCACTCGGGCGCGAAGAGCGTGACGACGTGGTCGCCGGGCGCGACGAGGGTCACGTCGGGCCCGACGGCTTCCACGACCCCGGCGCCCTCGTGGCCGAGCACCGCCGGCGCGTACCCGGACGGATCGGCGCCCGAGGCCGTGTAGAGGTCGGTGTGGCAGACCCCGCACGCCTCGATCCGGACGAGCACTTCCCCGGCCTTGGGGTCGGCGAGCTCGACGTCCTGGACGACGAGCGGCGCTCCGAACTCCTCGAGAACTGCGGCGCGAACCTGCACGGAAGCGATCCTACTTCGTGCCGAGGCTCTCCACAGGCATCGCAACCATGCGGGTTCCAAAGCGGACACGTCCGTTTCGGCCACTGGTGGCGGGCACGGGCCGCGGGCTATTCCAGTCGAGTCACTCGACTCGGAAGGAGCCACATGAAGATCCGATGGACACACGTGCTCGCCGTGCTCGCCGCGGCGGCCGCGGTCGCTGCGGTGGCGACCGGCGCGCTCGCGGTCACGGGGAGCACGCTCGCCGCGGCCGACGGGACGATCACGGCGTGCAAGCACCCGAACGGCGGCTGGATCCGCCTGGTCAACGCCGCGTCTGATTGCCGCTCCCGCGAGCAGGCGGTCTCGTGGAACGCGGCCGGAAGCGGCGGCGGCATCACGAAGCTCGGCGACCTCAGCGGCATCGCCTGCACGACCGACAGCGGCGCGGCCGGCACCGTGCAGCTCGACTTCGCCGGCGACGACACCGTGCTCTTCCGCTGCATCGCGGGCTCGACCCCTCCTCCTCCGGCTGCGGCCAAGCTGGTGATCAACGAGGTGGACTACGACCAGGTCGGTGCCGACGGTGCGGGATTCGTGGAGATCAAGAACACCGGCTCGACCGCGGCCTCCCTCACCGGAGTCGCCCTGGTCTTCGTGGATGGGGCCGATTCGGAGGAGTACCGGCGCGAGTCCCTGACCGGGACGCTGGCGCCCGGCGGCTACCTCGTGATCGCGGTCGATCCGCAGAACGGGTCGCCCGATGGACTCGCCCTGATCGACACGTCCGGGAGCGGATCCCTCCTCGATGCGCTCTCCTATGAAGGCGCGATCACGAGCGCCGTGATCGGGACGAAGACCTACAACCTCGTCGAGGGCACGGCCCTCGCGGCGACCGTCGTCGACTCGAACACGGCGAACGGCTCGCTGATCCGCAATCCCGACGGCAAGGACACGAACAACGCCGCCGCGGACTGGGTCTTCACGACCACGCTCACGAAGGGAGCGGCGAACGTCGCCACCTCGGGCGGCTAGCCCCACGGCTCGACGGAGCGGCGGGCGTTCCTCTCCGCCCGCCGTCTCCGTTGCCCGTGTCCGGCTCGGTGGCGACACTTCCCGGATGCGCGCGGTCATCCTGCTCGACGACGAGCCCCGGTTTCGGCCGTTCCCGTTCGGCCTGCCGCTCGAGGGCGCCGTGGCCCGGGCGGTGTTCGACGCGCGGGAAACTCTCGCGCGCACGCCGGGCCGTTTCGACGGGCCGATCGCGTTCTGCCACGGGGTCACGCCGGACGGAACGATCCTCCGCCGCGCCGGCCGCTACGCGGAGGCGATGGTCGTCTTCCAGGAGCCGACGCTCGCCTACCGGCTGGGATTTGCGCTCGGCGTGCAGCTCTTCGTCGAGCGCGACGCGGGCATCTTCCTGTTCCAGCTCCGCGGGCGCTCGATCGGCCGCGATCCGCTGCTCTGGACGGCGTCGGCGTCGGGCGGAGTCATGCCGGGCGAGGAGGCGCGCGCGGCCGTTTTGGCCGATGCAGCCGAGGAGATCGGGCTCCGCGAGGACGACCTGCCCGACCTACGTCCGGTGGCGATCTGCGTGAACGACGACACCGGATCGGCGCTCGTCGTGTACCGCTCCGGCCTACGTGAAGGCGCCGAACCGGTGCCGGACGAGACGAAGGTCGCCGAGCTGCACTGGGCGACCGCGCCGTCCGAGATCGGGGCGCAGGTCTCCGGGGACACGCTGGCGGCGTGGGCGGCGCTCGGAGCCGCTCTGGAAGCCCGCTTGAATCCAGGGGATTAGCGGCCCGAAACACCCTTTGGGGGATGCGGCCTGGCTGCTCCCGCGCCGATGCCGCAATCACAGGACGGCTTGCCGCATGCCGAAAGAAACAACCGCCGCTGACGAAAAGACCGAACAGGGGTTCGGTACTGGGCTGCGAGCGCAGCTCGAGCGTCGCCGTGCCGATCTGGCCGCGGCCTCGAACGGCAAGGGCGCCGAGAAGGCAGCCGCCGCAGCCGAGCTGACGAACGGCACGAACGGCGATGCGAAGCCGGCCGACGTCGAGAAGATCCGCAAGGAACTCGAGGCGTCTCTGGCCCGCGAGGAAGAGCTCCGCACCGCCATCGGCGACCAGATCACGACGGTCGAGCAAGGCCTCGACTTCGAGAAGGAGCTCTCCGAGCGCAAGTCCGAGATCGAGAAGCTGGAGGCGCAGCTCACCGAGACGGAGAACCGCATCGCCGAGGAGAAGCGCGCGCTGGACGAGAACGCTGCGCGGGTCGCCGAGGAGAAGCGCGCGCTCGACGAAACCGCGACGCGTGTCGCCGACGAGAAGCGCGCGCTCGACGACGAGCTCGCCGCTCTCCAGAAGGAGCGGGCCGAGCTCGATTCGACGCGAAACACCGTCGCCGAGCAGACGGCCGAGACCGCCGAGCGCGAGCGGCAGCTCCACGAGGAGCTCTCCGCCGTCGATGAGAAGCTCCGCGAGCTCGAGTTCGAGGGGCGCGCCCGCACGAGCACCGAGGTCGAGCTCGAAGAGCGGGCCTCACAGCTCGCCGAGGGCGAACGCAAGCTGGCCGCCCAGACCGCCGCGCTCGCGAAGCGCGAGGCCGAGATCGAGGCGATCCGCCAGGCGAACGAAAGGGCGATCGAGAAGGCGACCGCCTCTCGCGAGACCGACATCGCCCGGCTGGACAAGGAACTGACGGCCCGGGCGCGCGAGCTCGCCGCCGAGGCCAAGGCGCTCGAGGCCCGCGACCGCGATCTCGCCAAGCGCGAGACGGTGATCACCAAGGGCGGCTCGACGCTCGCCGAGCGCGAGGCGCAGCTCGAGGCGACGCACAAGGAACTGGAGACGGCGCGCGACCAGATTCTCGCCGCGCAGAAGCAGCTCGAGGTCGACCGGCACCGCATCGAGCGGGATCTCGCCGGCCGCGAGGACGAGGCCCAGGAGGCCGTCGCACGGCTGGTCGAGCTCGACCGGCGCGGAATGGAGCTGGATTCCCGCGAGACCGACCTCGCCGCGCGCGAGGCCGAGATCCACCGGCTCGAGGCAGCCGCCGCACGGTCGGCCGAGAACGTCACGAAGGCCCGCGATCTCGACGAGCTCGAGGCCAAGCTGGCCGAGCAGGAGCACGACCTCGCCGACCGCGAGAAAGCGGTGGCGGCCGCCCAGGAGTCGATCGACGGCGACACCGCCCGCGTCACGAAGCGCGAGAAGCGCGTCATCAAGGTCGAGGGAGACCTGAACGGCCGCAGCCAGGAGCTCGACGAGCGCGAGGCGGTGCTCGACGCCCGCGAGGCGACGGTCCAGGCCGACCAGGATCTCCGCGAGGACAAGCTCGAGACGTGGGACGCCGAGCTGAACGACCTCGACCGCCGGCTCCAGCAGAAGGAAACCGAGCTGGCCGAGTACGTCGCGCAGGTGCAGACGGCGATCAACAAGAGCCGCGGCGTCATCTAGCCGCCCCGTTCTCCGGCGCCCGCACTCGCAGCCTCGAAGACCATTTGACTACGCCTGGAGAAGGTCGTACGTTTTGCGACTAAGTCATGGCTGACCGGCCGCAGGCAATTGCACTCGAGGACGAGGACCCGCTCGCCTACGTCGGTGCTGAGGCCTTTCCACCCACTGACACCGGCCGGGGGCCCGCCGACGAAGACCTAGACCCGCCCGCGGGCCTCACAGCTGAGGAGGAGGAAGCGGAGGAGGCCTTGGCATCGGTTGGCGATGAGGAGCTCTCGGAGACGCCAGAGCAATGAGTTGGCGCCCGGCGAAATCACTTAGCAGGCTCAAGCGCGAGGTCGACGGCCGCTGGCCCAACCGGGACCGACTCAGTGATGGAATGATCGGCGACAACGCACACTGTGGTGGGGGCGGGACCAGCGATCACTGTCCGAACTCTGCGGGCGCCGTGCGCGCGTTCGACATCGACTCCGACGGCATCCGAGCCGCCTGGCTGGCCGAGCACGTGCGGCAGCTGGGGGAGTCGGGCGACCCGCGCCTCGCCGACGGCGGGTACGTCATCTACAACCGCCGGATTGCGTCCTGGTCGCATCAATGGCGGTGGCGCGAGTACGACGGGGATGACCCGCATACCAGTCACATCCATGTCTCCGTCTCGGAGAAGGCGGCCGGCTATGACAAGGGCGGCAGCTGGGGCGTCCGAAGGGCAGTTATTCCTCCGGGCGGGGGCGGTGCGCCCGATTTGCCACGCCACGAGCTCGGCTCGCGCGTCCTCCAGCTCAAGAATCCGCATATGCGGGGTACGGACGTCGCATTCGTCCAGCGCTGGGTCGGTGCAGACGACGACGGTAGCTTCGGCACGAGGACACAGGCACGCGTCAAGCGATTCCAGGGCATCGTCAGCCTCCCCCGAACCGGGATCGTCGGACCGGAGACCTGGCGGAAAATGCGTGTGACCTGATCGCAAGTCCTGGCGGGAATCCCGTCACACCGAAGGCCGCGAACCGGAGCAAACAAAAGGCTCGGCCGCGGCCCGGGCGAACCCGTGGCCACGGCCGAGCCAGCGCAACCCCTTCGGCTTACTCGTCCAAGGTGTCGATCAGGCGGGCGCCCGAGATCTCCGCGGCGATCTGCGTGTAGATCGTCTGGAGCTCGCCGGCGGCCGGCTGGTTGAAGAAGTACCCGGCGCCGCTCGAGATCTGGGAGATCGCCGAGTAGGCAGTGATCGCGGGCGTCTCGTTCGAGCCGGTGTACGACTCGCAGATGTTCGCGGTGCCGCCGCTCGCCTGCAGGTCGTAGCCGATCGAGTAGATCTTCGTCCCGCGGTTCTTGACCGTTGCGGCCGACGTCACGCCCTGGTGGCAGGGCTTCGTCCGGTACGGGGACGTGTTGCCGTAGTAGGTCGGCCCGTAGTTCGCCGCCCCGTCGGAGAAGAACACGATGATGTCCTGCGCGGTCGCGCGCCCGCGGGCGTCGAGCTCGGCTTGCGCCTTCTCGATCGCCGTCGCGTACGCCGTCGAACCGGCCCCCTTGAGACAGGTGATGGTCGAGACGAGCGCCGACGATTCGTTCAGGACGTTGCCCGTCTTGAAGTCCTGCGAGAGCTGGACGACCGTGTAGGGGGACGAGGTCGAGTCGTAGTAGCTCTGTTGGGGCGTGTTGCACCGGGTGCTCATGCTCTGCGCCGGTGGGAACACCGTCAGCCCGATCTTGTCCATCGTCGGGTCCATGAACGCGATGAAGTCGCGCAGGCCCTGTTTCGCGTTATTCAGGTCGGTACAGCTCGGGTCGCTCGCGCCGCTCGACGTCTGGCACATCGAGCCGGTCCGGTCGAGCACGAGCATGATGTCGAGCGGGCGCACCCCGCACGGGGAGCACGCGGTCGACTTGACCGAGATGTGGAAGCTGTCGATCCCCAGGAGCCGGGCGAACTTGGTCGGGACGTTCGACGTCTGGGTGACCGTGATCGCGTTGATCGGATTGCAAGGCGCGACGGGCGCGCACTTGGTCGAGACGTTCGTGTTCACGCCGGGGACGTTCCCGTTCTCGTTCTTCGCCCCCGCGGCGCCCCCGTACGTCAGCGCAGCCGAGGTCGCCATGGCCGGGTTCGGGAGCTGCCCTGCTCCTGCCAGCGCGGCGGCGTCGGCGGACGCCTGCATGGAACGCTTCGCGTAGAACGCGTAGCCGATGTCGATCACGAGACCCGCCATCCCGAACAGGACGACGAGCGCGACCGCGAACAACACGAGCACTTGCCCGGTTTCCCCCCGAGTGCGCCGCAGCAGCTTGCTTTGGTGCTTCTTCATGCTGCTGTCCTTTCTGTTGCGGCGTCGCGTCAGCGCCGTGTCTTCCTCCTAGAAGAGTTTCGAGAGATTGAGAAACGCGGGGCCCAAAATGACGATGAACATGGCCGGGAAGATGAAGACGACCGTCGGGAAGAGCATCTTGATCGGGGCCTTCATCGCCCGTTCCTCGGCGGCCGCCTGACGGCGGTTTCGCGCCTCGCCCGCCTGCAGCTTGAGGATCCGGCCGAGCGAGATGCCGAGCTGGTCGGCCTGGATCACGGCGCGGGTGAACGAGGACATCTCCGGCGAGGCGACCCGGTCCGACATCTTGCGGAGCGCCTCCTGCCGGCTCTCGCCGATGCGCATCTCGCCGAGCGTCAATGCGAACTCCTCGGCGAGCGGGCCGTCCATGTGCTCGGTCAGCTTCGTGATCGCGCCGTCGAAGCCCATTCCGGCCTCGACGCTGACGGCGAGCAGGTCGAGCGCGTCCGGCAGCTCCGCCTGGATGCGCTCGTTGCGCGACCGCGCCTTGAACGTGATCACCGTGTCCGGGATGAAGAAGCCCATGAGGGCCAGTCCGCCCGCGGTGAGGAAGGTCTTGCTCGCGGGGCTGTTTCCGGCGCCGGCGATCATGAGCCCGACGAAGAGCCCGCCGATCGCGGTGATTCCCTTCGCGGCCAAAAACGTCGTCGGTGAAAGACGCCGCCCGAGCCCGGCTGCGAGGAGCTTGGCGTTGATTCCGTCCAGCGTCGCCTTCGGGCTCACCCGGAGAACGACGCGGGCCATGGCGGTTGCGGCGGGGCTGACCGCGCGTTCGCGGATCCCGGCCTGCGCCACCATCTGGTTGACGCTCTTCTTCTTGGTTCCGTAGGTCGCGGCGCGGCGGATCGAACCCTGCCGCTGTCGCGTCGGCAAGGTCGCGACCTCGCCGATCAGAAAGACGGCGAGTGCCAGCGACGCGAGTGCGAGTAGCAGTAGCAGCATTCGATCACCCCTTGAAGGAAACGATCTTCTTGAGGAACAGGGACCCGATTCCGATCATCACGAGCCCGCCGATCATCAGCTTGTGACCGGTGGGCGTGTGGTAGAGCGGAGCCATGTACTCGGCGTTGATCGCCGTCACGGCCAAGAGGACGAAGAACGGCAGGCCGATCAGCACGTAGGCGGAGGCGCGGCCCATCGCCGTCAGGCCCTTCACCTTGCGTGCGAACTGATGCCGGTTTCGAACGGTCTCCGCGACCATGTCGAAGATCGCCGCGAGGCTCCCTCCGACCTGGCGCTGGATGGTCACGGCCGTGAGGACGAACTCGAGGTTCTTCGAGCCGACCCGCCGTGACATCTCGGCGAGGGCGCCGTCCATCGGGCGGCCCAGGCGCGTCTCGGTGAGCACGCGCTGGAACTCCTTGGACGCCGGCTCCTGGCCCTCCTCGACGACCGCCTGGATGCCCTGGCGGAAGCTGTGCCCCGCCTTCAGGGAGGCGGCGACCGTGGTGAGGAGGTCCGGAAGCTGCGCGTCGAACGCCTTCAGGCGGCGCTTGCCGCGCATCGAGACCCAGCCGTACGGGATGTACGCCCCGAGCGCAAGAGCGCCGAGGAGCAGGAAGAACGGCGGGCTGAACATGGCGGCGATGATCCCGGCGAGCAGCGCCGAGCCCGCCATCGCGTAGAGGAGCTCCACGGTGCGCAGCGGAACGTCGGCGCGCAGGAGCAGGTTCTCGAGGTTCTTCCAGAACTTCTGGTGCGCGAACGTCCGCTCGGTGACCCGGAAGAGTCCCGCGGCGACTGCGAGCCGGTCCCGCTCGGACTTGAGCGCGACGTTGCGCTCCCGCTCGCCGGTGTGCGGCGCGATCTGAGCGCGAAGCCGCTTGCCCCGCGGAACCGACGACGCGAGCAGCGCGGCGACGAGCACGAGCGCCATGACGGCGAACCCGAGCACGCCCGCGCCCCACCAGCCCTGCAGGAACGAGGACGGAAGCACCGACTCGGGCTTCGCGGCCGTGGCCGCCGCGGCGGTCCCCGGAAGCGTGAGCTCCGACGTGGCCGAATCGGAACCGACGGACGCCTCGAGCGAGAGCTCCTCGCCCGGGCGCGACGCGGTGAAGTACCGAACCTGCCAGGTGCGCTTGAGCTCCTGGGCGATCGACTCGTACACGCCGGCGAGCGCCTCGGACGAGGCGGCGCCGTAGTAGGAGCCGCCGGTCGACGCCGCCAGTTCCTTCAGCGGGCCGGGCGTGAACTTGTCGCTCTCGATCGCGATCACGTACATCGCCACGCCTGCGTCCTGCGCGGCGGCGATCGCCTCGTCGAGCGATGCTTCGCTCCGTGTCTCGTTTCCGTCGGTGACGACGATGATCGCCCGCGCGGGAAGCTGCTCGGACGGACAGGGAGTCCGGACGCCATCACGAGCGCGTCGTAGAGCGTGGTTCCCTGCACGTCGTCGACGACCAGCGAGCCGAGCGCGGCGTCCGCGTCGATCGTGGACGTGGAGAAGTCGGTGAGCATGACCGGGCTGGTCGCGAAGGTCGCGACCGCGATCCGGTCGGCGGCCGGCTTGGCGGCGACGAAGGCGCGCGCCGCCTCGACCGCGTTCGTGAGCGGTTCGCCCTTCATCGAAACCGAGCGGTCGACCGCGAGCACGAAGCTCAGGGCCCGGCCCATGTTCTCGGCCTCGAGGCCTGCGACCGCCAGGCCGTTCTCGAGCACCGTGGGCGGCGTCGTTCCCGGCTTGGCCGTCTCGACCGTGAAGCGCACCTCCGGATAGCCGGAGGTGTCGACGCCCTTGATCTCGGCGCCCGACGCGACGCCGGGCAGGGCGAGCGCAAGCGCGAACGCGAGGATGCGGAGGGTTCTCGAGCTCACGAGAACCCGCCGAAGCTGGCCGTGGCGAACGTGGGCCGCTGCGCGTCGTCTTCAGGCTCGAAGAAGTTCGACGGCATCGTCACGCCGTGCACGGCCATCTTGTCGAGGAAGTGAGGCTTGAGTCCCGCGCAGTTCAGCGGGCCAAGCAGACGTCCGGCGCCGGTGATGCCCGAATCCTCGTCCGGCGGCTTGGCGACGAAGACGTCCTGGAGCGTGATCACGTCCGACTCCATCCCGAGCACCTCCGAGATGTGCGTGATGCGGCGCGAGCCGTCCACGAGCCGGCTGATCTGGACGAGCAGGTCGAACGCGCTTGCGATCTGCTCGCGAATCGCCCGCAGCGGCAGCTCGACGCCGCCGGTGAGGACGAGGGTCTCGACACGCGAGAGCGCGTCGCGGGGGGAGTTGGCGTGGATGGTCGTGAGCGAGCCCTCGTGGCCCGTGTTCATGGCCTGGAGCATGTCGAGCGTCTCCGGGCCGCGAACCTCTCCGACGATGATCCGGTCGGGCCGCATTCGCAGGGCGTTGCGGACGAGCTCGCGGATGCGCACTTCGCCCTTCCCCTCGATGTTCGGCGGCCGGCTTTCGAGCGTGATCACGTGCTCCTGCTGGAGCTGGAGCTCGGCTGCGTCCTCGATCGTGACGATTCGCTCGTCCCCCGGCACGAAGGCCGAGAGGGCGTTCAGGGTCGTCGTCTTACCGGTACCGGTACCACCCGAGATGAGCACGTTCAGCTTCCCGCGTACGCACGCGGAGAGGAAATGCGCCGCCTTGGGCGTGATCGAGTCGAAGTTGATGAGGTCGTCCATCGTGAACGGGTCACGGGAGAACTTCCGGATGGTCAGCGTCGGGCCCTGAAGCGAGAGCGGCGGGATGATGGCGTTGACGCGGCTCCCGTCGGGGAGGCGCGCGTCGACCATCGGCGACGACTCGTCGATGCGGCGCCCGACCTGCGAGACGATCTTGTCGATGATCCGCAGGAGGTGCGCGTTGTCGGCGAACGCCGCGTCCGTGCGCTCCAGCTTGCCGGCGCGCTCGATGAAGATCCGGTCCGACGCGTTGACCATGACCTCGGTCACTTGATCGTCACGGAGGAACGGCTCGAGCGGGCCGTAGCCGAGAATGTCGTCCGAGATCTCCCGGACGATCTTGCGCCGCTCGTCCCTCGTGAGGGGCGTGCGGTCGAGCGCCACCTGCTCGGTGACGGTCCTGAGTACCTGGTCGCTGAGGTCGGCGGCCGAGTCGGTCGAGAAGAGCTGCGGCCCGAGCTTCGCGATGCAGGCGTGATGGACGCGGGTCTTGAGCTCCGCGTACGGGTCGACGGGCGGACCGCCGCTTTCGGCCCGCTTGGGAGCGGCGGCCGCGAGCGCGGTGAGCGGCTCGGGACCGTGGTCGCCGTTCGATCCGTTCCCGTTGCCGCCTCCGTTGATGCGGTCGTGGAGGCCCATCCGTTACGCCGCCTTTCCGAACCAGCGGCGATCGCCCTTGGGCGCGCTTGCACCCTTGGGAGAGGCCGCCGTTTCGGCCGGGGCGACCGCCTTCGCCATGTCGCGCACGGCGCGGGAGAAGTCGGCCCGGGCGTCGGCGAGGACGGCGGGGTTGCCACGGTTGACTGCGATCGGCACGGCCCGGTCGCTCGGAACGCTGAAGCGCACCTTGACCTCGAGCGCGCTCTCGACCTCGCCGGGCTTCATCCCGACCTTCGAGTTGGCGCGGTTCAGGACGAGGCGGATCCGCTCCGACGGGAAGGACAGGAGCTCCAGCGTCTGGAGCGCGAGCCTCACGTTCTTGAGCGTCGGCACGTCGAGCGAGCAGATGAGCAGAAGCTCGTCCGTTCGGTCGAGTGTCGCGAGCATGGGCCCGTGGAAGAACGGCGACGTGTCCACGACGATGACGTCGTAGAGGTCGCGCGCAACATCCAGGAGCTGGGCCAGCTTGGTCTCGGTCACGAGCTCTGCGTCCTCGGGCCGAAGCGGCGCCGGCAGGATGTCGAGCCCACAGCCGTGACGAGTGACGTAGCCCGCGAGCTTCTCGGTATCGAGCTCGCCCGGAGCGACGACCAGGTCGTAGATCGTCTTCTCCGGCTCGATGCCGAGCATGATCGCGGCGTCGCCGAACTGCAGGTCGAGGTCGACGAGGAGGGCGCGCTTGCCCTCGTACTTCGCCACCGACGCTGCGGTGTTCGTCGCGATGACGGTCTTGCCGGTTCCGCCCTTGGGGCTGAACACGGTGACAACCCGGCCGCGGCGCCCGGAATGCCCGCGGGCGCGACGGCCGGAATGGCTCGCCTTGCGAATGGCGAAGACGAGGTTTTCGGTCATTTGCGGGAGGAGGAGCACGTCGGCCACGTCGGCCTCGAGCGCCTCCTCGAGCAGCATCGACGCCTCGCCCGAGGCGAGGAGGATGATCGGTGCGCTTGTGTGCTCGCGGATCGCGGCCAGCTCCGACTCGGGGAGCGTGGAGCTGCGCGTGCCGTGGAGCACGACGGCGAGATGACCGCCGCGCAGGGCGGCAGCGGCCTCGCCGAGGCTCGGTGTGGCCCCGACGAAGTCGATCTCGAGGTGACGCTCGAGGGCGCCGCGGAGATCCGCGAGCCCGTCGCAGTCACCGGTCATGAAGACGCGGACCTTTTCCCGCGTCGCGGCTTCGGAATGAACGTCGACCGCCATCGTTACTGCCCTCCTTCCTGCGGAAGAAGCTCGGCGAAGGCAGCAGTTCCGAGGCCGTCCTTCAGGATCGTGAGCGACCCTTCGGCGCTGTTCGGGCTGTCTGCATCCTTGTCCGGCGGGCGCAGTGCGAACGTCCAGGAGCCGTTCTGAGTGATCCAGAACATCTTCTGGGACTGCGCGTCGGTGAGCGCGAGCATGACGGCTTCGCCGCCCTCGCCCGGCTCGGTGAGCTTCTGATCCGTAGCTGCGGCTTCCGGGACCTCGAGCACGAGAATGTTGCGAAGAATCACGCGCGAAACGTGGTTTTGGATCTGCTCCGGCACGTTCCAGCTCGCGACCACGTCGACGTGGTCGCCGGCCTTGAGCGTGCCCGCGAGTGTCTGCTGCTTGTTGCCGGCGACGGACACGGCGCGCTCCGTCCCGGTGATCTGGGCGCGGATGCCGCGCGTCTCCTCGGTGGTGAAGCGGCGCGTCGTCACCTGCTCGCCCGCGTAGATCTCGCCCGAGGCCACGAGGCCTTCGAGCTGATCCGCGCTCGAGATGGCGCCCGGCGTCACGCTGCGCTGGGCGACGTCCTGCTGTGTCAGGAAGCCGTTGGCGGCGATGTCTTCACCCGGCGTCCCCGCGGGAACGTCCTTGGCGGCGACCCACACCGTCACGCTTCGCTCAGCGCTACGGACGTCGCGCTTGTAGTTCGTCACGTAGAAGACCGTCAGAAGGCCCGCGACGAGCGCGAGCGCGACTGCGATCCCAATGTTTTTGACCCTGTACGTCATCGGACCCGCTTTCTCGTTGCGCTATTGACCGGCCCGCGCGGCCTCGTCGGCCGGCGGAACCCCCGTTGCTTCATTCCAGGCGCTCCGTCGTGGAGCTCGTCAGGAACCCCGACTTCATGACCATGCCGAGGAGGCTGATTTCGTAGGGATACGACGCGCTGACGGTCACGTCCGTGCCCTGCGTCCACGTCGTCGTGACCGTGACGTTGAGCTTGGCCTGGTCGAGATTGGCCGCCGAGTTGCGAACCGCTGCGATCGTCTGGCCGTTCGGATTCGTTGCCGTACGACTGACGACCGCCTTGCGGGCTCCCACCCGTGCGGCGTCGGTGACCGTCAGGTAATGGTTGAACGCGATGCCGAACTGAATGATCCCGAACAGGAGCAGCGCGAAGACGGGAAGAATCATCGCGAACTCAGTCATCGTCTGACCGCTTTGATTTCGAATCGCGTGTCCCTTGATCATTGTTTGGTCGCTTTCTTGGTGTCTTGAATTGGGTGTTTTTGTGGGACGGGCTCCTCCGAAGAAGAGCCCGCCCCGGCCATGTGCCTACGCTCGCGATCTAGAGGAAGCTGGCGACCCGCTCGATCGCATCGCTAATGGCGCCCGAGAGGATGCCGAGCGCGAGAACCACTCCGAGCGTGATGACGGCCAGAACCACGCCGTACTCGGCCATGGTCTGCCCCTCCTCGCGCTTGCGGAGCTCGATCAGATTGGTGAAGAAACTCGTCACTGTTTCACCTCCCTTCCTCAACTCTTGCACCCGCCACGAACCGCGTTTGTCCGTGACAGCCATGCCCTGAGGGGGAAGGCAATCAGTGGATCGATCGAGCGATCGAACGGCGGGCGAATACGAACTGGTCACGTCGTGAAACCTCCGAACTCCGTGGCGTGACCGCGCCGCCGTAGTTGCTCAGTGATCCCACCATCGCCCTGGTTTGGGAATCGGCCCATCCCTCGACGTGGTGATTCGGTTTTGGGTTCGCCTATTCGAGGGATGCCCGCGCGCCTAGTAAGGCTCGATAGAGAACACAGGTCCGTGGCGGCGCGGAATCAAGGCTGAAATCGCGCCACGTGGCGGCCACGGCGCCTGAACCACAGGAGCAAGGAATGCCACAGCAGAATCCTTCGTCGCGCACGAGCCTCGCGCGGCTCTTCTTCCTCGCCGTCCTCGGTTGGACGCTTTCGATCCTCCGCCGCTCCGGCGACGAGGCGAGCGAGACGACCACCTCGGGCCGGGTCACCGCCGCGCGGATGACCCTGTTCGCTCCGCGCAAGCGCGTGCGGAGCCGCAAGCGCCGGCTCGCGACGAGCCTCGCGTTCGCGACGCTCTTCTTCGCGGGCGCATCGCTTTCGGCGATCGCCGGCGATTCGCTCGTCAATCCCGACGACGGGACGAGCACCGACGCCTCGGCGACCACGACGACGGGTCCCGAGGACGGCGACGCTCCGGACGAGGGCGCTCCGCCGGAGGAGACTCCGGCCGAGGAGGCGCCGCCCGCCGACGACGGCGCCACGGAGCCTCCGGCCGAGGAGACCCCGGCCGAGGATCCCGCCGGCGGCGCGACCGATCCGGTCGAGGGCACGCCCGACGACGGCGGAACCGCGCCGGAGACGCCGGGCGAGGCGCCCCCGACTCCGGGCGAGGCGCCCGACGACGGCGGCACGACCACGCCGGGCTCTGACGGCGGCGGCAACGGCTCGAAGCCCGACAAGGGCAAGTCGGCCGGTGCTCCGGTCGTCAAGCCGCACGAGCACGCCGACGACGACGCGCTCGATGCCGTCGATCCCGAGACGCTGTTCGGCGCGTCCACGATCTGGCTGCACCGCACGATGCCGGATCCGACCCCGCCGGCCAAGCGCCTGGCGCCCAAGTTCGCCGCGATGCTCCGCGAAGAGGCCAAGGCCACCGGAGCGGGCTGGGCGATGATCATGGCGACGCTGCGCGCCGACGGACGGGACGGGCGCTGGCCCGCGTCAAGGGCGCGTGTCCACGCCGTCGGAACGAACATCGCCGCCGCCAAGGGCAAGACGGCCTGGCTGACCTTCCTCGCCCTGCGCGGGAAGACGGCCTGGGCCGACCAGGCCGCGGCGCTCACCTACTACAACCGGGCGGTCGGCCTGAAGGCGCTCGTCCGCGGTCTCGACGCGTCGAAGCACCGCCTGGGCAAGAAGGTGCTGAACGACCGGCGGATCTCGATCTACGGCGGCGGCGCGAACGACATCGCAGCCGACCGGATCGACGTCCGGGTTCTGGTTCTCCTCGAGTACCTCGCGGAGGCTCACGGCCAGGTGACGGTGTCGTCGCTCACGAGCGGCCACCGGATCTACGCCCGGCCGGGCGTCGTCTCGGCGCACGTCTACGGCCTCGCCGTCGACATCGCCGCGCTCGACAACCAGTCGATCTACGGCCACCAGCAGGTGGGCGGCATCACCGAGAAGGCGGTGCGCAACATCCTGCTCATGCCGGCCGAGATCAGCCCGCGACAGGTGATCTCGCTGCTCGGGATGGGCGGGCCGTCGTTCCCGCTCGCCGACCACGACGACCACATTCACGTCGGGTTCTAGATGCCGGTTCGCCTCGAGCTACCCGACGGGAAGGCGCTGTGCGAGCGGTGCGTCGTCGCCGCCTCCCCGCTTTCCCGGCTGAAGGGGCTCCTGGGGCGTGCTTCTCTGGGGCGGGACGAGGGAATTCTCCTTCGTCCCGCCTCGTCCATTCACACGGCGTTCATGCGCTTTCCGATCGACGCGGTGTTTCTGGACAAGGAATTTCGAGTCCTGCGGGTCGCGGCCGATGTGAGGCCATGGCGAACCGCGGGTTGCAGAGGGGCCCGCGCCGTTCTTGAGCTCTCTTCCGGGGAGTCCGAACGGCGCGGGGTCCGACCTGGGGACCGATTGGTCCCGATCGAGCCCTAGCCGACCTTCGTAGCCGCGATGCGCCTGCGAAGCTCGGCTTCCGGGAAGTTACGAAACTTCCTCTGGAGCTGGATCTTCGTCATGAAAGCCGCCTTTCATTTGCCGCTTGACGCATATTCGACAGTCGTCGGCAACGAGAGCCGTGCAGCGACAGAATCCCTCGGACGGCTAGGAGGGTCTCGGCTGAGCCGAGCCCTCCTAAACGGCGCCTTCGATGGCGTGGAGCGCCCACGCCGGCCCGAAGCGGATCAGATGGCCGTCGGGGTCGGCGAGGTCGTAGACCTCCGTCCCGAAGCGCGTCTTCGTCCGCTTGCCGTGGAGCCCGCGCCCCTCGAGGCCTGCGATCTCACCGTCGAGATCCTCGCAGGCGAGCTCGAGCCTCACGCCGGCGCCGACCTCGCGGCCGCGGTCGAGATCCCAGGTGAGCACGAGGTGCGTGCCGCCGTCGATCACGAAGAACGCGGAGTGCGCATTCTCGCCCTCGTCGTAGGCGGCCTGCGGCCCCCGGGACAGCAGGCGGGTATAGAAGTCCATCGACCGGTCGAGGTCGGTCACGTAGAAGTGGATGGCGCTGACGACGCTCACGGGAGCCCTACGAGCGGCGACGGCGAGGCTGGCGCTTGTCGCGCTCTTTCTTCTTGCGCTGCCGGTCGTTGCGCCAGCGGCGGATCGGTCGTGAACCTCGTCCCATCGCGGCGCACTCTATCCGGCGCGGGGGTGGCCGACTGATGGAGGTGCGTCTACACTGAGATTTAGTCGTGTCTAAGTTTTCGCTCACACGCAAGCAGTTGCTGGCCGCGACAGGGACCGCGGCGGCGGCTGTTCCGCTGGCCAAGTTCGCGAGTGCGAGCGCCGCGGCGGAGAAGTCGGCGACGCACATCCACGGGGAGGCGCACCAGGGCCACGCGGCGATGATCGGCGAGGGCGTGCCCGCTCCGGGCGGCCCGAACGACCTCGACGACCTGCTCATCCCGGCCCCCGCGCTCCCGTACGAGCCCGGCCGCGTGCGCGAGTACACCCTCGTTGCGCGCGACGAGGACATCGAGGTGGCGCAGGGCGTGACCTTCGCGGCGTGGACGTACAACGGCTCCGTGCCCGGCCCGGTCATCCGCGCGACCGAGGGCGACATCCTCCGGGTCGAGTTCGCGAACGCCGGCTCGCATCCGCACACGATCCACTTCCACGGGATCCACCCGGCGAACATGGACGGCGTCTTCGAGATCGTCTCCCCGGGCGAGTCGTTCACCTACGAGTTCCCCGCGCGCCCGTACGGGATGCACCTCTACCACTGCCACGCGACTCCGCTCAAGAAGCACATCCACAAGGGTCTCTACGGCGCCTTCATCATCGACCCTCGCGAACCGCGCAAGCCGGCGCACGAGCTGGTCATGGTCATGAACGGCTACGACACCGACGGGGACGGCGAGAACAACTTCTACACCGTCAACGGCAAGGCGTTCTACTACGCCAAGTACCCGATCCGGGTGCGCCGCTCCGAGATGGTTCGCATCTACCTCGCGAATCTGACCGAGTTCGATCTCATCAACTCGTTCCACCTGCACGGGGAGTTCTTCCGCTACTACCCGACCGGCTCGAGCGACCACTTCGAGTACACGGACACGGTCGATGCAGTGCCAGGGCGAGCGCGGGATCATCGAGATCGACTTCCACAACACCGGGAAGTTCATGTTCCACGCGCACCAGTCGGAGTTCGCCGAGCTCGGCTGGATGGGCTTCTTCGATGTCGTCGAATAATCGTTGGCGCCTTTGGGCGCTCCTGCCGATCGTGCTGCTCGTCGGCGTCGTGTCGCTCTTCGTCGCGTCGGGCGACTCGCTCACCGGCTTGATCCGCGACAACCCGCCTGCGGCCGACACGTTCGACATCCGGCGCGTCGAGTTCCACCCCGGCGAGATCCGCATCCGGGTGACGAACCCGCAGCCCGAGGACCTCACGATCGCCGTGGTGACCGTGGACGACGCGATCGTGCCGTACTCACTCGACGGGCCGCAGACGCTCGGCCGGCTGCGCTCGTCGACGATCGTCGTGCCGTTCGAGTGGGTGCAGGACGAGCCGATCTCGGTCGGCGTGACCTCCTCCACGGGGATCCAGACGACCGAGGCGATCGCGGCCGCGGTCGAGACGCCGTCGATCGGCGGGCGCAGCGTCCTCGGCTACGGACTGATCGGCTTCCTCGTCGGCGTCGTGCCGATCGCGTTCGGATTGCTCTGGCTCCCGTCACTGCGCCGCGCCGCGCCGCAGTGGCTCGCGGCGTTCATGGCGCTCACCGCGGGGCTGCTCACGTTCCTCGCTCTCGAAGCCCTCGGCGAGGCGCTCGACCTCCAGGCCGCGCTTCCGGGCGGTCTCGGCGGGCCGGGCCTCGTCCTCCTGGGCGTCGCTGGGAGCTACCTGACGCTCGTCCTCATCTCCGGGCGCTTCAGCGCCGAGTCGTCGGAGCGCGGCGCACCCCTAGGCGGACTCGCGCTCGCGACGCTGGTCGCCATCGGCATCGGGCTGCACAACCTCGGCGAAGGGCTCGCGATCGGCTCGTCGTTCGCGCTCGGCGAGCTCGCGCTCGGCACCTTTTTCATCATCGGCTTCATGGTCCACAACATCACCGAGGGACTCGGAATCGCCGCCCCGGCCGCGGAGGACAGCCGGCATGCGAGCGTCGCGAGGCTCGCCGTGCTGACCTTGATCGCCGGTGCGCCCGCGATCCTCGGCGCCTGGCTCGGTGGATTCGTGACGAGCGACTTCCTCGGCGTCGTCTTCTTCGCCGCCGCCGCAGGCGCCGCGCTCGAGGTCGTCACCGAGGTCGGGCGCTTCATCGTGCGCAAGGCTCCCGGCGGCGTGCGCTCGCCCTACGTGATCTGCGGCTTCTTCTCCGGGCTCGCGGTCATGTACCTGACCGGCCTGCTGGTCTAGGCAGCAGCGCCGAGCTGAATCCGGCGGCGATCCCGCGCTGGGCCGCGAGCAGCTCGAGCACGAGCACCGTGTCCGCGACGGGCAGGTTCTCGAGGAACTCCTGCCGCGACTCGAATGAGGCGAGCACCGAGGCCGCGGCGTCGCGGTACGCGGAAGCGTCCCGGACCGCGAGCGCGTCGAGCGCCGCCGCCACGTCGGCCGGGAACTCGGGATCCCACGCGACCGACGGAATCTCGGCGGCGCCGACCGCGAGCAGCGCGAGTATCTCGGCGTAGCGGGCCGTGGACGACTCGGCGCCGGTGACCTGCTGCGAGCGTCCACTCGGCGTCGACCCGCGCGCCGCCGGAGAGGATCCCGGCCTTCACGGCGCCGACGACCCGGCCCCAGCTCCCCGGCGGCGCGAGCGCGAAGCTCTCCCGGTAGGCGGCCGCGGAGCGTCGGAACCACTCGGTCCCGTCCTCGTCCTGCATCACGCGCGCGAGGCCGACGGTGCCGGCGGCCATCGCCATGCGGACGAGCTGGCGCTCGCGCTTCGTCGGATCGTCGGGCAGGCGCGCGAGGCCGTCGTCGTAGCGGGCCGCGCCCCGGGCCGCGTGCTCCTCCCAATCCACGCGGCCAGCCTAGTTCCGGTTCCCCCGGAAGGGGGACAGCGGCGACTTCACACCCTGATTACTTAAGTCATGAGAACGGATTTGTCTCTTACCGCCGGGCAGTCCTCCCATCCGAACCGTTCGGCGAGTCCGTCCTCCTATCCCGTCGACGGAGGCCCGCGCCGCAGGCGGGCCTCCGTGTCTTTCTGCTTTGAAATGCCCCCCAAAGGGGCTTGCGCATCGCGAACCAAACGACGACTCTTGGAAGCAGACAAGGCGCTAGACTGCCTGTTCATGCCCCTCTCGAGCCCTCATTCACACCGTTCGCATCCCCTCGCTCGACGCGAGGCGACTGACGCTGCGCGTTACGGGGGCCACACGAGCCCGAAGCCGCCAAACGCGGCGACGAGCGCAGCGGTTGCGACCAGCAGGCTGAGGAAGCGAAGCCTCATGCGTAACCGTCCTTTCGATCGCACTTCGTGTCCCGATACTGCAAACTGAAGTATATAAGGGAAGATCGAGCTAAAGGAAGACCGTGCCAAGACAAAAGTCCACCCACGTAGACGATCCCGGAGCAGTCGGCGAGCGCCTCAAGGCAGCCCGGCTCGAGTCGGGCCTGAGCCAGCGCCAGCTCGCCTTCCCCGGTTGCTCGCCCGCGTACATCTCGCGGATCGAGGCCGGCGACCGGATCCCGTCGCTCCAGCTCCTGCGCGAGCTCGGCCGGCGGCTCGGCGTGAGCGAGGACTTTCTCGCCACCGGCGAGGAGACGCAGTTCCAGACGCTGAGCATGCTCGAGGCCGAGATCGCGCTTCGGCTCGACGACCAGCCGACCGCGCAGCGCCTCTACTCCGAGGCGCTCGACCGGGCGGCGACGCCGCGCGAGCGCGCAACCGCCGAGGAGGGCCTGGGGCACCTGGCCGTCCGCCGCGGCGAGCTGCGCGAGGCGGTCAAGCTCTTCGAGGACGCGCTCGTCGCGTCCGGCTCGGCCGAGTGGGAGCGCCCCGCGCTGGCGGAAAGCCTGGCGCGCGCGTACGCAACGATGGGCGAGCTCGAGCCGTCGGTCGCGATCCTCGAGCGCTGCCTCAAGGCCTTCCAGGACCGCGGCGACACGGTGGAGGCGATCCGGTTCTCCTGCCTTCTCGCGGCTGCGCTCTCCGATCAGAACGAATTCGCCCGCGCCGAGGAGGTCGTCACGAACGCCCTCGCGACCGGGCGCGAGAGCCTCGACCCGTACACGCGCGCACGTGTGTACTGGGCGAAGGCGAAGCTCCGCGGCGAGCAGGGTGACGCCGACGGCGCGCTTCGGTACGCCTACCAGGCGCTCGCGGCACTCGAGCTGACCGAGGATCTCCACTACACCGCCGTGGCCCACCTGCTCATCGCCCAGGTCGAGCTCCAGCGCGACAACGCCCAGGAGGCGCTCACCCACCTCGAGGACGGGCTCCCGATCATCGAGCGCACCGGCTCGCCGGTCGACCGGGCCGGCTTCCTGGTCGAGCAGGCCCGCGCGCACGCGAGGCTCGGCGACCGCGACGAGGTCGAGGCGCTCGCGAAGCAGGTCACGGATCTCCTGAGCGACGAGGAGCCGAAGGAGATGATCGGCCAGGTGTACGCGGTGCTCGGCGAGGTCGCGGCCGGCGACGGCGAGCGCGGCAAGGCGATCACCTACTACGAGACCGCGGCCGAGTACCTGGAGGAGAACGGCTCGCAGCGTCACCTCGTCGATCTCTACGCGCGGCTCGCCGAGACGCTAGAGGCGGAAGGACGCGCGGACGAGGCCTACGGCTACATGAAGCGCGCCATCGCGGCACAGCAGACCTCGGCGCCGAAGCGCCGCGCATCGGCCTGAACCGCCGTTTTCTCTTGTATAGTTCCGATCTAGCCGCGCGCTCCACTGCGCCGGCAAACCTCACCATCAGCAGCGCGAACGTCGGCGCTGCACCCATGCAAGAAGCAATCCGGCAGCCGACCGTTGGGTCGGAGGCGACGGACGGCCTGGCGGCCGCCGCCCTCCGCGCCGAGTCATGGTCCGGCGAGCCCTTCCTGCGCCCCGGGGAAGACCCTGCCGAGGTGCTGGGGGAGGGCCATGCCCGCCGCGAGGCGCTCGACGACGCTCTCGCCGAGATGGAGACGGGCCTCGAGTCGCCGTCCCCGGCCTGGAAGGTCCACTACTCCCTGATGCTCGGGCTCGAGCGCGTGCTCGCCGACCATCCGGCGCGGCTCGCGTCCGGCACCGAGCTGCGGCGCCACCAGATCGACGCGCTCGCCGGGATGCTCACCGAGCTGATCGCCCGCAACGAGCGCCACGAGCGAGAACGGCAACGGCCGAACGGCGACGACGACGACTTCGAAGAGGAGCTCGACGAGCCGATCGCCGAGGATCCGGGCGAGGACGACGACCTCGAGTCCGAGATCAGGCCGGAGGACGACCCGGGCGCCGAGCGGCGGTTCCGCTTCCGGCATCCGACGGCGTCCGGCAAGACGATCGCCGCGGCCGGGTTCGTCGAGGCGGCGCGGACGATGGGGGTCCTGATCCTCACGCACCGGCGCCTGCTCGTGAACCAGTTCACCAACGACCTGACCACCGAGGGCTACGGCGAGCGGTTCCGCCCCGCGATCGAGGCCGGACAGGAGTCGGGCCCGGGGAACCCGATCACGATCCAGACCTACGCCTGGTTCGCGCGCCACGTCGGGACGCTCTCGCGGACGGCGTACCAGCTCGTCATCTGCGACGAGGCGCACACCGCGCTCGGCGAGAAGACGAGCGCCGCGATCCGCAGCTTCCCCGAGCCGATCTACGTCGGGATGACCGCGACCGAGCAGCTGATCGCCAAGCAGGTCTCCGACGTCTTCCCCGCCTCCGTGGACGACCTTCCGCTCGGTGACGCCGCTCGGCGCGGGCTGATCGCGCCGCTGCGCTCGCTGCGGATTCCTCCCGCGGCGGCCATCTCGTCCGTTCCGATCGTCGGCGGCGACTACGACCAGGAAGCGCTGGCCAAGGTGCTCGACCACGAGCTCATCAACCAGGCCGCCGCGAGCCTCTACCGCGACCGCTTCGACGCGACGCCGGGGATCGTCTACGCCGCCGGCGTCGAGCACGCCTACAACCTGGCGCGGGAGTTCCGCGCAGCCGGGATCAAGGCGGAGGCCGTCAGCGGCAAGACGCCGCCGCTCAAGCTGGCCGAGACGCTCGCCGCCTACGAGCGCGGCGAGATCAACGTCCTCGTCAACGCGCAGCTCCTCGCCGAAGGCTGGAACTCGCCGCGCGCGACGGTCTGCATGCACCTCGCGCCCACGGCCAGCCGCCGCGTCTACCAGCAGCGGATCGGCCGCGTCATGCGCACGCATCCGCGCAAGGAGGCGGGCGTCGTCGTCGACTTCGTCGACCCGGCTGCGACGCACAACGACCGCACGGTCACGATCCACTCCCTGCTCGACTCGGACTTCTACCGGCCGGGCGCGAGAGTCACGCCGGCCCCGCGGCGCCGGGTGCAGCGGCGCGCCCGCCGCAAGCTCTCGCCGGCGGCCTGGCTCGTCCCGGTCACGTCGGATCCGCGTCGCCGCGTCCTCGTCATCCAGCGGGAGTGGGAGCGGATCAACCCCGGCAAGCTCGCCGACGACGAGCAGATGCTCTGGGCCGCGATCGCGGGGCGCCAGCTGCGCTTCGACGAGCGCCAGGCCTTCGCCGAGAAGCTCGCGAAGGCGTCGCGGGAATGCCGCGAGGCGTTCCTCATGAGCTGCGCGGCCGAGAACCCGAACCGGCGCCTGCGGCTCTCCGCGCTCGGCGACCGCGTCGCGATCTCGGTCGACCGCGCGAGCTTCGACGACCTCGTCTCCATGGTCACGTCCGCGCCGACCTGGGAGAAGGACCGCATGCACGGCATCCGGATCCTCCTGCGAGCGATCGGCGAGGGGAAGGCCGAGGCGCCGGAGGACATCATGGCCCGCTGGACGTGGAAGCTGGCGCGGGCCACCCGCAAGCTCCAGGACCGCCGGGCGAGCGCCGATCTGCCGGACGCGAAGCGGCTCCTCGGCGCACTCACGAACTCCCGCGGCCATCGCCACGAGGAGAACGCGGCGCGGCTCGTCAACGTCGCGCTCGAGCAGCCGATCCACGTCGGCGCTGCGCTGCTTGCGTCCGCGGAGGCCTACACGCCGACCGCCCAGCGCCTGATCGACGGCGCGCGTGAGCGGCTCGGAACGATCGGCGAGGTCGCGAACGCGCTCGCGGACAACCTCCCGCAGGCGAAGGCGCCGAGCGGCAAGTCCAGACGCAGGCGCCGGCGCAAGAAGCGCCAGGCCGAGGCGGCGAAGGCGGCCAAGACCGCCGCGACCACCGACACGCCCGACGGTGAGAAGACGCCGGCCAAGCAGAATGGCCGCCGGCCGCAGCGCAAGCGCACCCCCGCAAAGAAGCCGGACGCCGCCGAGCCCAAGGCCGAGCAGGCCCCGGCGCCCGCGGAAACCTAGGGCGGGTTTGGCGAAATACGTCTCCCGTCGGGGTGCGCTGGACGGTGCGAGGCAAGGAGACATGCCGCATTCGTATCGGGAATACGGGCGCGGCACGGCGACGCCGCATCGCGCCGTCCAGCGCGGCCCGACGGCTCAGGCTTATTTCGTCAGACCCGCCTAGCTAGGTCTCTTCCTCCGGGTCGTCCTTCGTGCGGGCCTCGTGCTCGCGCAGGAAGCGCGTCAGCTCCTCGGCGAGCGCGTCGCCCGACGGCATGTCGATCTCGTCGCCGAGCGTGTCGCGGCGGTGCTCCAGCTCGTGGACGTACGCCTCCGTGTCCTCGTCCTGGGCAACCGCCTCGGTGACCTGGCGCTCGTACGCCTCCGCGGCGCGCTCGAGGTCGGCGAAGTCGATATCCGCGCCGAGCAGGTCGGAGAGTCGGGTGCAAAGCGCCAAGGCAGCCTTCGGGCTCGGCGCGAGCGAGGCGTAGTGCGGAACCGCCGCCCAGAGGCTCGCCGAAGAGATCCCCGCCATGCGGCACGTGTCGTGGAGGACGCCGACGATCCCGGTCGGGCCCTCGTAGCGCGAGACGGCCAGGCCGAGCTCCTCGACGAGCTCCGGATCGGTCGCCGAGCCGGTCACTGGAGACGGCCGCGTGTGCGGAACGTCGGCGAGCAGCGCGCCCAGCGTGATGACGAGCTCGACGCCCAGCTCCTGAGCCAGGTCGACGATCTCGGCCGTGAAGGTACGCCAGCGCAGGTTCGGCTCGACGCCGAGGAGCAGCACGACATCACGGTCGATCTCGGGCAGCTCCGCGTGGAAGAACGCGGTCTCGGGCCAGTCGATCTTCCGCGTCAGCCCCTGGTCGAGGGCGATGTGCGGCCGCGTGACCTGGAAGTCGTAGAACTCCTCTGGATCGACGTCGGCAAAGCGGGTCGCAGACCACGCCTGCGCCAGGTAGCCGGCGGCCAGCGTGGCGCCCTGCGCTCCGTCGTTCCACCCGCGGAATGCGGCCACCAGCACCGGCCTGCGGAGCCCTGGTCGCGCGTCGATGCGCAGATGCTTGCCGATGCGAGGAGTCTATGCGGGGCTCGCCGGCGGCCGGGCGCGAAGGAGCGCCGCAACCGCGACGACTCCGGCCCAAACGAGCGTCGCAAGCGTCACGTGGATGAGCACGAGCCACCACGGAAGCTGCTGGCGGTACTGCGTCTCGCCCACGATCATCTGCGTCACGAGCAGGGCGAGCGTCAGCCCGGTGAGCACGCCTTCGGGCCGCGACCAGGCCCGCCGGCGCAGGAGCAGCGCGCAGAACACGAGGTAGGCGATCCCGAAGACCGCCGTCACGCGGACGTGGACGTGGACCGAGGTCACGAGCGTGCCGAGCCGGTCGATCTCGACCCCGCCGGAATGCGGGCCCGCCGCCGTGGCGAACGTCCCCGAGATGACAAGCGCAAGCGCCAGCGGAACGAGGCCGTACGCGAACCAGCGCACCTCGCGAGGCTCGTCGGGCGGCGGCGAGGCGCGCAGCCAGCGCTCCGTCTCGAGCACGAGCACGACCCCGAGCCCGACGCCGACGAGCGAGAGGAGGAAGTGGGACATGACGATGACCGGGTTCAGCTCGACGAGCACGGTGATCCCGCCGAGGACGCCCTGGGCGAGCACCAGCAAGGGCAGCGAGAGCGCCAGGTGGAAGAGTCCGCGCGGGACCCGTGCGCGCCACCCGATGATCGCCGCCGCCAGCGTGGTGAGCCCGACCGCGAACCCGACGACGCGGTTTCCGAACTCGACGAACGCGTGGTAGCCGGCCTCGGCCTCCGGGAGAACCTGCTCGCCGCAGCGTGGCCAGTTCTCGCAGCCGAGGCCGGATCCGGTCAGTCGCACGGTCGCTCCTGTGACCGTCACGAGGAAGAGCGCGACGAGCGCGGCCCAGACGGCGTAGCGGAAGATCCGCGCGGCCGAACGCCCCTGGAGCCCAGCCGCCGTCCCCATTTGGCGAGCGTACACCAGTGACTCATCCGGCCGGTGCTGACACGTACGATCCAGTGATGACTGAAACGCAGAACGAACTCGGATACGGCGGCGTCACGATGACGCTGCCGCTGCGGCGCGTCCTCGTCCGCCCCCCGGCGGCCGACTCGACGGTCGCGTGGCGCGCGTTCGGCTGGCGCGACGAGCCCGATCCCGTCCGCATCGCGGAGGAGCACGAAGGTCTGCAGCAGCAGCTCGCCGACGCGGGCGCCGAGGTGATCGTGGCGCAGACGCCGATCCCGATGTCTCCGGACGCGATCTACGTCTACGACCCGGCGATCGTCACCGACGCGGGGGCGCTGCTCCTGCGGCCCGGCAAGGAGGGACGCCGCGCCGAGGTCGAGGCCATGGCGGCCGACTTCGTCGAGGCGGGCGTTCCCATCGCCGGCAAGCTCGAGGCGCCCGCGACGATCGAGGGCGGCGACACGCTTTGGCTCGACGAGACGACGCTGCTCGTCGGGCGCGGCTACCGCACGAACGACGCCGGGATCGCGGCCGTGGCCGCGGCGCTGCCCGACGTCGCCGTCATCCCCTACGACCTGCCGCACTGGCACGGCGCGGGCGAGGTGCTCCACCTCATGTCGCTGATCTCGATGCTCGACACCGATCTCGCCGTCGTCTACCTGCCGCTGCTCCCCGCCCGGATCGTGGAGCTGCTCGCCGAGCGCGGCATCGAGCTCATCGAGGTTCCCGACGAGGAGTTCGAGAGCATGGGCCCGAACGTGCTCGCGCTCGCGCCCCGCGTCGGGCTCGCGCTCGACGGCAACCCGGTCACGCGCAAGCGCATGGAGGCGGCGGGCGTGGACGTCCGCGTCTACGCGGGAGACCACCTGTCGCGCCTCG
This sequence comes from uncultured Actinomycetes bacterium, assembly GCA_963760815.1. Taxonomy (GTDB): domain Bacteria; phylum Actinomycetota; class Thermoleophilia; order Gaiellales; family Gaiellaceae; genus CAVRUF01. Next base: position 87,907 of record CAVXEJ010000004.1, on the reverse strand, counting down.
GCGATGGCGGCCCGACGTGCCTCACCCGCCCGCTCCTTCGCGGCTAGCGGCTACGCACCGCGTTCGATCGGCACGTCGACGAGGTTGCCCCACTCGGTCCACGAGCCGTCGTAGTTGCGGACGTTCTCGTAGCCGAGGAGCTCGCGGAGGACGAACCACGTGTGCGCGCGAGCGCTCGCCGATGCGGCAGTACGCCGTGACTTCCTTGTCGGGCGTCACGCCCTTGCCGCCGTAGATCTCGCGCAGCTCGTCGGCGGACTTGAACGTGCCGTCGTCCGCGACCGCGGTCGCCCACGGAACCGACGCGGCCGTCGGGATGTGGCCGCCGCGCTGGGCGCCCTCCTGCTCGTAGCCGGGAGGCGCGATCAGGTCGCCTGCGTACTCGCCCGGGGAGCGGACGTCCACGAGCGCGCGGCCCGCCGTCGCCGAGACCGTCGAGCACCTGGTTGCGGTAGGCGCGAAGCGAGTCGTCCTGCTCGGACGCGCTGTACGACGCTGCGGCCGGCGAGGGAAGGTCGGCGGTGAGGTCGCGGCCCTCGTCGATCCACTTCTGGCGCCCGCCGTCGAGGATGCGGACGTCCTCGTGCCCGTAGAGCTTGAGGTACCAGTAGGCGTAGGCGGCGAACCAGTTGTTCTTGTCGCCGTAGAGGATCACGGCCGTGTCGTTGCCGATTCCGCGCGAGCCGAGGAGAGCCTCGAACGTCTCGCGGTCGACGACGTCGCGCTCGACCGGATCCTGAAGGTCGTCGCGCCAGTGGAGCTTGACGGCGCCGGGGATGTGCCCCTCGTCGTAGAGCTCGGGCGATTCGTCCACCTCGGCCACGACGAGCCCTTCGTCGCCGAGATGCTCCGCCAGCCACTCGGTCGTGACGAGCACAGCCTTTGCGTATCCATCCTCCGACATTCGGCGGTCCTCCCATGCGCTTTACCAATTGAAGTGGGAGAACCGTAACCGAAATGCATCGGCGCCCGCAGCGGGTCGGAAGTGTGACCGCAGCGGGCGCCGGGGAGCTGATTGCGCCGAAGGTTCTTAGCCGGAGCGTTTGCCTGGTGCTAGATGAGCTGCCCGAGGATCAGGACGCCGACGGCGACCCAGATCACGAGAAGCGACACGAGCACCGGCGCGAGCGGGCGAAGAGACGGACGGGACTCCAAAGGCTTGAGCGTCACCATGACCATGACGCGCAGGATTTCGCCTCGGAACCGGCGTCTCCTCCGTAGTTAGCCGCCGCGGCAGAAGCCCGGGAAGAACATGTGCAGCTTCGCGAGGAACAGCGATGCCGTAGTGAGCGCAACGAGCGCGGTGATCGAACGACCCCTCATTCTCACACCTCCTTTCGCGTAGAAATCCATTCCTACATCCCGCCGCGGCAGAAGCCCGCCAGGAAGACCGCAACCGTCGAGAGCGAAACGAGCGCTGTGATTGAACGAACCTACATCTCTCGTCACCTCCTTCTAGAAGTGGAAGTCCTGGAGCGCTTCGGCAGCGCGCCGGTACAGGTCTGCGGCTGCGCGGTCGTCGCCGCGCTTGGCCTCGAGATCGCCCTTGGCGATCCAGGCCGCCGCCCGATGGCTTGCGGATGAAAGCTGGTCGAAGACTCGACTCGGCGTCGTCGAAGCTCGCCTGAGCCTCGTCGAGCCGGCCCTGCTCGAGGAGCGAGCGGCCGAGGACGAGCTGCGCGTTGCCGATCTCGTCCATGTAGTCGTCGCGGCCGTCGAGGAGCTCGAGCGCGTGTCGCGCCTGCTCCTCGGCGAGGTCGAGCTCGCCGGTGCGCAGATGGACCTGCGCGAGCGACGAGATGGCGAAGCCGGCGTCGAGGTCGCTGCCCGTCTCGAGCGCGACGCGGAAGGCGTCCTTCAAGTACACCTTCGCCTCGTCCGGCTTCCCGAGCAGGAAGTTGAGCCCGCCCAGGTTGTTCAGGAGCTTGCCGACGTTCGCCTGGTCGGGCGATCTCCTCGTAGAGCGTCTTGGCCTGCTCCGCGTGCGTACGCGACAGAACCCAGCGGCCCTGTCGCTCTGCGACGAGCGAGGCCTGGAAGTGCGCCTGCGCCATCGCGTAACGGTCGTCGATTCCATTCGCGAGCTCGAGCGCGCGCTCGATGTCCTCGCGGGCCGCCTCGAAGTCGCGCTGGCGCTGGTAGCAGCGCGAACGCCATTCGAGGATGAGCGACCGAAGGCGGTCGCAGGGCATTCCCGACTCGTCTGCGAGCTTCAGCGCCTGCGAGAGCAGGCTGACCGAGGTCGCGATCGAGGAAAGGTTGTAGCGGCAGGCGCCGAGGCGGAAGAGAACGTCCGCGCGATCGACGTCCGTGAAGGCCACGTCCTCCGCCAGCTGGCGGGCCCGCTCGAGCAGGCGGATCGAGTCGCGCACCTCGCCGAGGTACATCTGCGCCCAGGCCTCGGCCGTGAGCGAGCGAAGCTCGAGGTCGGGAGCCGAGACGCGCGCAAGCGCATCCGCGACGGAGCCGAGTCGACTCGGAGCGACGCCGGCGTAGTCGTAGGACTCGAGCGCAGCCTCCGCGCGAGCGATGACGCTTTCGACCCGCTCGCGCTCGCCGGAGGAGACGCCGTTCAGCAGGAACCCGGCGTCGACGCTCAGGCGCTCCGCCAGCCATGCGACCGTCTCACTCGGTCGGACGGGTCTTCCCGCGCTCGATCTGGCTGACGTACTCCTTGGAGAACCGGTCGCCGGCGAGATCGGTCTGCGTGAGCCCCTGGTTGATGCGGAGCTGGCGTACGCGCTCGCCGAGGCTGGGCCTCGTGGCTTGATGCGTCCTGGTCTGGAGGGTTAGCGGCGTGGAAGACATTGGTGTGTCCTTAGAGTGAACTATAGGGACGGAAAATTACTTCACAACCCCACTTGACTTTTTCCGGTTCGTACCTATAGTCCGAATCGTCCGTATCGCCAGACGCCAGGCTGATACGGGGAGCACTACATATGGGCGACACGTACCCGGAGGCGCGGCTTGGCCGCAGAGCCGATGTCTCCGGGTCGTCGCCTTTAAATAGTGCGGCAAGCGGCATACGACGAAGCGTCGGCCTCAGGGCCGATTCCGTCTATCCCTCTTTGGAGGCTTAGAGCGTTCCTAAAGAGCGGCTTCGACCGCTTCGATCTCCCGAGACGCGTCTTCGTCGGGCCCCTCGCATCGCGTGCGGCCGGACGAGGATCGCGGCGACGAACGCGCCCGCGAGCGCGATTCCGGCCGCAACCGTAAGCGCAGCCGAAAACCCGGCCATGAACTCGTCCGGATCGGGGATCCCGAGGGCTCGACGATACGAAGCGACGATCGCTCCCATCAGCGCGATCCCGACGGAACCGCCGACCTGGCGTCCCGCGTTCAGCACCGCGGAACCGACACCTGACTTGTCCACGGGGACCGAACGAATCGCCGCGGCGGTCGCTCGGAGTCATCGTGAGCGACATGCCGATGCCGCCGATGATGAACCCCGGAAGCAGGTTCCAGAACGTCGTGTCTATGCCGAGCCGCGAGAAGTAGAAGAGCTGCAGAGCGAGGCAGCGACATGCCCGCGGTCATGAGCACGCGCGACCCGATTCGGTCGGAGGCCTTCCCGGCGATCGGCGCGACCAGGATGACCATGATCGTCATGGGCAGGAACGCGGCCCCGGTCTGGACCGGCGAGTAGCCGAGGATGTTCTGCATGTAGAGCGACACGAAGAAGAAGACGCCGAACATCGCGAGCGCGACGAGCAAGACCACGAGGATCGCGCCCGGTGAACGTCCCGCTCTTGAACAGCGACAGGTCGAGCATCGGCACCTTCTGATGCTGCTCGAGGAAGACGAAGGCGGCGAGCATCACGACGGCGACCGTGAACGCGCCGACGATCCGGGGCGACGTCCAGCCGTACGTGTTCGCCTCGATCAGTCCGTACGTGAGCGCAAAGAGGCCGATTCCCGACGTGACGAGGCCTGGCAGATCGAGCCGTTGGACTTCGCGACGTCGTCCTTGCGACTCGTCGATGAACAGGAAGCTCGCGACGATCGCGAGGATCCCGACCGGGATGTTCACGAAGAAGATCCAGCTCCAGTCGACGTGCTCGGTGAGAAGGCCGCCGACGAGCGGGCCGATCGCGAGCGCGAGCGCCGAGACGCCGGCCCAGATGCCGATCGCCATCCCGCGCTGTGCGGGCGCAAACGTGGCCGCGATGATCGAGAGCGTCGCCGGGTTCATGAGCGCCGCGCCGACTCCCTGGACGATCCGCGCGCCGATCAGCATGTCGCCGCTCGGTCGCAAGCCCGCAGGCGAGCGACGAAAGCGTGAAGATCACCAGCCCGGCGACGAAGATCAGCCTGCGGCCGATCATGTCGGCGAGCTTTCCGCCCGTGAGCATGAACGCGGCGAACGTGAGCGCGTAGCCGGTCACGATCCACTGGAGCTCCGACAGCCCGACGCCGAGATCGGCGGCGATCGACGGGAGCGCGACGTTCACGACCGTGTTGTCGAGCATGATCATGAACAGGCCGAACGAGACTGCGGCCAGCGTCAGCCACTTGCGGTTTTCGTCGGCCAGGATGCGCGCTCTCACAACTTCGGAAAGCTACCTGCCGAATAAGCTCTCGCGGTGACCGATCCGATCTGGCGTCCGTCCCCCGAGGTACTCGAGCACGCGAACGTCGTGCGGCTCATGCGCCGGCACGGGATCGACTCCTATCGCGAGCTCGTTCGGCGCTCCCAGGACGATCCCGAGTGGTTCTGGCCGGCGGCGATCGAGGACATGGGGCTCGAGTTCTCGCGTCCTTGGAAAACGGTCATGGATCTCTCCCGCGGGCCGGAATGGGCGACCTGGTTCGACGGCGCGACGCTGAACATCGCCTGGAACTGCGTGCATCGCTGGGCGGCGTCGCGGCCTGACGCGGTCGCCGCGGTCTTCGCCGGTGAGAACGGCGACCGGCGCGAGGTGAGCTTCGCGGAGATGTCCGCCGAGGTGACGCGCCTGGCCGAGGGGCTCGCGTCGCTCGGCGTGGGCGCGGGGGACACGGTCGCGATCTTCCTGCCCATGTCCCCCGAGGTCGCGATCGCCTCGCACGCGTGCGCGCACCTGGGCGCCATCCAGGTGCCGGTGTTCTCCGGCTTCGCCGCGCCCGCCGTGGCCGCGCGGCTCCAGGACGCAGACGCGAAGGTCGTCATCACCGCCGACGGGTCGCTGCGCCGCGGCAGGGAGCTGCCGATGAAGGCGGTCGTCGACGAGGCGCTCGAGGAGTCCCCGTCGGTCGAGCACGTCGTGGTCTGGCGGCGGCTCGGCGGCGACGTTTCGATGGAGAACGGCCGCGACGTCTTCTGGGACGAGCTCACCGCCGGCAAGCCGGGCACGCTCGCGCCGCTCGAGGTCGACGCCGAGACGCCGTACCTCCTCACCTACACGTCGGGCACGACCGGGCGGCCGAAGGGGATCGTCCACGTACAGGGCGGCTTCCTCGTCTCGATCGCCCGCGAGGTCGCCTACCAGGCCGACGCGCACCCCGACGACACGATCCTCTTCTCCACGGACATGGGCTGGATCATGGGCCCGTGGACCGTCGTCGGCGGCGGCGCGATGGGCTCGCGGCTCGTGTTCATGGAGGGCGCCCCCGACTGGCCCGTCGACCGGCTGTGGACGCTCTGCGCGGACGAGCGCGTCTCGATCCTCGGCTGCTCCCCGACGCTCGATCCGCGCGCTCATGCAGCACGGCGAGCCCGACCACGGATCTCTCGGCGCTGCGCACGATCGTGACCACCGGCGAGCCGTGGAATCCCGCGCCCTACCGCTGGCTGTTCGAGCACGTCGGCGGCGGCCGCTGTCCGATCATCAACTGCTCCGGCGGCACCGAGGTCGGCGCGTGCTTCCTGTCTCCGACGCCGGCCGAGCCGATCAAGGAGTGCTCGCTCGGCGGGCCGGCGCTCGGGATGGCGATGGACGTCGTCGACGCCGAGGGCAACTCGGTGCGCGGCGAGGTCGGCGAGCTCGTCTGCCGCAAGCCGTTCCCCGGGATGACGCGCGGCTTCTGGCGCGATCCCGGCCGTTACCTCGAGACGTACTGGAGCCGCCTGCCCGGGATCTGGGTGCACGGCGACTGGGCCTCCGTGGACGAGGACGGCTACTGGTTCCTGCACGGCCGCTCCGACGACACGCTGAACATCGCCGGCAAGCGGATCGGGCCGGCCGAGCTCGAATCCGCTGCCGTCGGGCACCCGGCCGTTGCCGAGGCGGCGGCGGTGGGTATCCCCCACGAGGTGAAGGGCGAGGTCGCATGGATCTTCTGCGTTCCCGCGCCGGGCATCGAGCCGAGCGACGAGCTGGCCGCCGAGGTGCGCGGGCGCCGTCGCGGCTGATCTCGGCAAGGCGTTCGCGCCCGACCGCGTGCTCTTCGTTCCCGCCCTTCCCAAGACCCGCAGCGCCAAGATCGTCCGCCGAGCCGTACGCGCCCAGGCCATGGGCGAGGATCCCGGCGACCTTTCGTCCGTTGAGAACCCCGATTCGCTGGAGGCGATCGCAAATGCCATCTGACCTCGCAGGACAAATCGCACTCATCACCGGCGGGGGCCGCGGAATCGGCCGCTACGTCGCGCTCGAGCTGGCCGAGGCCGGGATGAAGGTCGCCGTGTCCGCGCGCACGCGCGCCCAGGTCGAGGAGACCGCCGCCGAGATCGGCGGGCTCGCAATCGAGGCCGACGTCGCGAAGCCGGAGGACATCGAGCGGATGGTGATCGAGACCGAGGCGCAGCTGGGGCCGATCGACCTGCTGGTCGCGAACGCCGGGATCATGACCTCGGAGCCCGAGGGCGGCTGGGCGGCCGATCCCGACGAGTGGTGGCGTGTCTTCGAGGTGAACGTGCGCGGCGTCTACCTCACGGACCGCGCGGTCATCCCGGGGATGCTCGCCCGTGGGCGCGGCCGGATCGTGAACGTCGCGAGCGGCGCCGCGTACCTGCCGGGGTCGCCGGGAAGCGCGTACGGCGGCTCGAAGGCCGCGGTGCACCGCATGAGCGAGGTGCTCGCGAACCAGCTGAAGGACACGCCCGTGCGCGTGTTCTCGATCAGCCCGGGCCTCGTGCGGACTGCGCTCACCGAGCCGTACTTCTCCGACGATGCGCCGTGGACGCCCGACGACTGCGCGCCGCGGCTTGTCCACCGGATCGCGACGGGACGCCTCGACGCCCTCGCCGGGCGCTACCTCCACGCGGAGCACGACGACCTGGACGACATCGAGCGCCGCGCGGACGAGATCGTCGCGAACGACCTGAACGCGATCCGGCTGCGGCGCTGAGCCGCGGGGCCGACGAGGTCGGAACCCGGGCCGCCGAACGACTTAGTTGCAGTCTGTTACTAGCGGGCTCGTGCGCCGGAAACCCCGATCCCTCCTGGCGTTCCGAGCCCTCCGAGATAGTTGCAGTCTGCAACTTGGGATGGATCGGCACTGGGTCGGGCGGAAGTTGGCACAGTTCTGTGACAGTCAGGACGGGTGGCGCTTCGCCGCATGGTCAGGTTTTCGCCTGAGGGGCGACAACCCCGGTATTCTTCAGGCATGAGGATCGCGCTCGCACAGATCAACACCGTCGTCGGCGACCTGGACGGAAACCGCGCTCGGATCCTTGCCGGGCTGGCCGAGGCGCGCAACGCAGGCGCCGACCTCGTCCTCTTCCCCGAGCTGGCCACGACCGGCTACCCCGCCGAGGACCTGCTCCTGCGCGCGGCGTTCCTGCGCGCCGCCGACGAGAGCCTCGCGGCGATCGCCGCCGAGACGAACGGGATCGCTGCGCTCGTCGGCACGCCGAACGTGCACGAGGGCCAGCTCTACAACGCGTGCGCCGTCTGCGCGGACGGCGAGGTGAAGGCGATCTACCGCAAGCACCACCTCCCCAACTACGGCGTCTTCGACGAGGAGCGCTACTTCGAGAACGGCACGGAGCTCCTGTTCCTCGGGATCGGCGACACGGTCATCGGCCCGACGATCTGCGAGGACATCTGGCTCGAGGGCCCGCCCATCACCGACCTCGCGCGCGCGGGCGCGCAGGTGATCGCGAACATCTCCGCGTCGCCGTTCCACCTCGGCAAGGGGATGGAGCGCGAGGCGATGCTGGTCAAGCGCGCACGCGACAACGACTGCTGGGTCGTCCTCGTGAACGCCGTCGGCGGCCAGGACGAGCTCATCTTCGATGGACACAGCGTCGTGATCGCGCCCAACGGCGACGTGATCGCGCGCGCGCCGTCCTTCGAGGAGGCGCTGCTGGTCGCCGACATCGACGCGGGCGGATCGGCCGACGACGTCCTTCGTCTCGGCGAGCCGCGGGCGCAGGAACCCGTGACGCCGAGCCTCGCCGAGCCGCTCTCCGAGCTCGAGCAGATGCGCCTGGCGCTCGAGCTCGGCCTGCGCGACTACCTGGACAAGAACGGCTTCCGGGAGATCGTCCTCGGGCTCTCCGGCGGGATCGACTCGGCGCTCACGGCCGCGCTGGCCGTCGAAGCGCTCGGCCCAGAGCGCGTGGTCGCCGTCTCGATGCCGTCGCGCTACAGCTCCACCGAGACGAAGTCGGATGCGCGGGCGCTCGCGGAGAACCTCGGCATCCGGTTCCTCGAGCTGCCGATCGAAGGCGTGGTCGAGGCGGTCGATTCGACGCTCGCCGAGCCGTTCGCCGGCACCGAGCCGGGCCTCGCGGAGGAGAACATCCAGGCGCGCGCGCGCGGACTGCTCCTCATGGCCCTGTCGAACAAGTTCGGCTGGCTCGTCGTCGCGACCGGGAACAAGAGCGAGCTGGCGGTCGGCTACGCGACGCTCTACGGCGACATGGTGGGCGGGTTCGCGCTCCTCAAGGACGTGTTCAAGACGGACGTGTTCCGCCTCGCGCGCCACCTGAACGAGCGCGCCGGCCGCGAGCTGATCCCGCAGACGACGATCGACCGGGCCCCGAGCGCGGAGCTGCGCGCCGACCAGCGCGACGAAGACTCGCTTCCGCCCTACGCCGAGCTGGACAAGGTGCTCGAGGCCTACGTCGAGCAGGACCGCTCACGCGAGGAGCTGATCGCGGACGGCTTCGACGCCGACGTCGTCACCCGCGCGATCGCGCTCATCGACCGCGCCGAGTACAAGCGCCGGCAGGCGCCGCCGGGCGTGAAGCTGCGCACGAAGGCGTTCGGGCGCGACCGCCGCACGCCGATCACGAACCGCTGGCGCGGCTAGGCGCTCAGCGCGGCCGGTCGAAGATGCTGATCGGCCCGCCGACGGTTCCGTCGGGGAGGAGCACGACGCCCGCGAAGCCGACGACGACGCCGTCCATCCGGGTGCTGCGCTTCGCCGCGAGCTTGCGGCCGTAGCGCAGCGTCCCGTAGAGCTGGTCGTTGCGCGGATAGCTCTGGTAGCCGGAGAGCTGTCCGTCGAAGCCGTCGAGGAAGTTGTAGTCGCCCTCGTCCACGAAGCAATAGCCGCCGTAGCACGGATCCTCGAAGAACGGCCTCGACCCCGAGAAGACGAGCTGGCCGGGGATTCTTCCCTTCTTGGGAATCCGGAACGCGTAGTCGACCGTCTTCGTCCCGCCCTGGAACTTGCGCAGCACGATCCGCACGCGCAGCTTCGGTGCCGCGCTGCACGGAGACCCCGCGCTTGGCCTTGCGGAACGAGCCCTTGCCCGTCGCGACCATGATCTCCTTGATCGTGTAGAGCTTGACCGCCTTCTCGAGCGTGATCACGACCTTCGCCTTCGTGACGGTGATCTGCTCCCACGGGTTGTAGATCAGCGTGTCGAGCTGGTAGCCGGGGCTGAGAGCGGCCGCGAGTCCGATCTGGAACTTCGAGGCCCAGCGGTTGCCGCGGTCGAGCTTCCACGGCGTGCCGTCGTCGCGGACTCCCTCGAATGTCCACCACGCCGACGCGGTTCCGCGGCCGCCGTAGTCGGTGCCGCTGCCGGACGCGTCGAAGGTGGAGTCGATCGAGCTGAGCAGGCTGAGGAACAGGAGGTAGCCGCTCCAGTCGTTGGCGACGACCTCGGTGAGCCCGGTGCGCTGGGCGCCGAGCTCCGGGACGTTCACGACCGTCTCGAGCGGAATCGCGGGCGGGGCGCCGCCGAGCGAGGCGCGCAGCCCGGACAGGCGATCCTGGTCGACGACGCCGAGCGGCTCGGCGATCTGGGCGAACTTGAACGGCGCGCCGAGGGTCTCGGGCACGATCCCGAACGCGTCGGCGGCGTTGGCGCCCTCGACGGTCGGGCCGCTGAACAGGAACGGATGTCCGAACGCGAGGGCCTGGCCGTCGCACGAGTAGGTCGCCGTGCCGACCGCGGCCGCGGTCACGTCGCCGTAGGAGATGGCGGCGGCGAAGTTGTCGCCCGGCTCGATCGTTACGGGCAGCGCGGCCGCGCTGCGGGTCGTCGAGGTTCCCGCGTACGGGATGAACGAGTCCGCCGGGTGCGTCTTGAAGTTCACGTTCAGCGCCTCGAGCGACCGTGAGCCGAGGCCGGAGATCGAGAGCGGAACCCGCAGCTGCCTGAGCGTCGTGGCCTCCTGCAGCGAGGCGCCTGTGCGGTTCGCGATCCTGCGCGCGAGCCCCGACGGGAGCCGGACGCTGCGCGGCTCGCGAGCCGCCGCGGGCGCGAACGACGTGATCCCGAGCAGGTCGATCATGTCCTCCGCGGGCGTGACGCCGCCGATCATCGACGGGCCGTTCGAGAACCCGTACGCCACGGCGCCGAGCAGGTCGGTGCCGACGTAGACCGGGGAGCCGGACATGCCGGCCCAGATGCCGCCCGCGTCGTCGAGCTCGGGGCTCGACACCTCGACGATGATCAGGTCGCGGCCCGCGCCGACCCCGTCCTGGGCCACGCCCAGGATCTCGACGTCGAACGGAACCCTGGTGCGGCCCTGGGCGACCGTCCAGCCGGTTCCGGTCATCCCCGTGGTGACATCGGCGACCGGCATCACCGGGTCGCACTGGCCCGCCTGCGCGGTGGCCGCAAGCGTGAGCGCGACGAGAAAGGCAGTGAGGCAAACCCCAGCCCGCGTGGGAAGTCCGCGAGGCATGACCTTCGATGATGACTCAGTTACCGGGGATTGGCAACGAACGTGTGCAGCGCGTCAAACCAGCGCAGGCGCTCGTCGTACGAAACGGCCGCGTTCGCCGGCGACGTGGACGGAAGGACGAAGAGCGGAGTGTCCGCGAGCCGGCGCTCCTGCAGGCCGAGGTCGGGCCGCTCGCGGAACGCGCCCTGGTAGCCCGCCTTGCCGACGAAGGCGACGACTCCGGGGTGCAGTTCCCGCGCCATGGTTTCGAGCCGCTCGGCCGAGCCCTCGAAGTCGCCGGCGCGCAGGTCGCTCGAGCCGCGGGTGGTGCGAAACGCGGCGTTCGTGAGCCCGATCCCGAGCTCGAGCAGGTCGTGCTGCTCGGCCGGGTCGTAGAGCCGCGGCGTGAAGCCCGCGTCGTGGAGGAGCCGCCAGAAGTCGTTGCGCGGGTTGGCGTAGTGCGCGCCTGCCGTGGCCGACGCGCGGCCGGGGTTGATCCCGCAGAAAACGAGCCTGAGATCGGGCGCAAGCACCTCGGGAACGGCGGACACGGGGCGCACGATAGGGTCGCGCGCATGCGACTGCTCGTCCTGGGAGGCACGGTCTTCGTCGGCCGTCACGTCGTGGAGACCGCGCTCGCCGCCGGGCACGAGGTCTCGATCTTCACGCGCGGGCAGCACGGCGCGGAGCTCTTCCCGGAGGTCGAGCGGCTGCGCGGCGACCGCGACGGCGACCTCTCCGCGCTGGCCGGGCGGGAGTGGGATGCGGTCGTGGACACGTGCGGCTACTTCCCGCGCCAGGTCCGCGCATCCGCCGAGGCGCTTGCGGGGCGGATCGGCCACTACGCGTTCGTCTCGAGCTGCTCGGTGTACGCCGACCAGAGCCGGACGGGGCGGACGGAGGACGCGGAGCTGATCGAGCTCGACCCGGACACGCCCGAGGCGCTGTCCTCGCCCGAGCTGTACGGCGGGTTCAAGGTCCTGTGCGAGCGCGCCGTTGAGGAGGTGCTCCCGGGCCGCGTGCTCACCGTGCGCGCCGGCGTGGTCGCCGGGCCGTACGACCCGACCAACCGGTTCACGTACTGGGTCACGCGCCTGGCGCGCGGCGGCGAGACGCTGGCGCCGGAGCCGCGCAACCAGGCGGTTCAGTTCATCGACGGCCGCGATCTCGCCGAGTGGATCCTCCGCTCGGCCGAGGCCGGGCTCGGCGGGGTCTTCAACGCGGTCGGGCCCGCCGAGCCGCTGACGCTCGAGACGCTGCTCGAACGGATGCCTGGGTCGGCGACGCTCGTGTGGGCCCACGAGCGCTGGCTTCTGGCCGCGGGAGTCGAGCCGTTCACCGACCTGCCGCTCTGGCTCGCGCCGAACGCGGATCCCGACTGGGCCGGGTTCTTCAGCGTGGACGCGGCGAAGGCGGCCTGGGAGGGGCTGCGCTTCCGGCCGCTCGAGGAGACGGCCCGCGACACGCTCGCGTGGGCGCTGCTCGAGACGCCGGGGCCGAAGGACATCGGCGTCGCGATGGTGCCCGGCGGGCTCGATCCGCAGCGCGAGCGCGAGCTCCTCGCCGCGTGGGAAGCTGCCGCGGCATGAACCGCGAGCGCTTCCCGGCCCTGGCCGCACCGACCGCGTTCCTCGACGGGCCGGCCGGAACGCAGGTGCCCGACACGGTCATCGAGGCGGTCACCGGCTACTACGAGCGCTCGAACGCGAACACCGGCGGCTCGTTCGCGACCAGCCTCGCCACCGATGCGCTCGTCGACCACGCGCGGGCCACGGCGGCGCGCTTCCTCGGTGCGAGTCCGCGGAGGAGGTCGGCTTCGGCCCGAACATGACGACCCTCAACTTCGGCCTCACGCGCGCGCTCGCGCGCGACCGCCTGCGCGCCGGGGACGAGATCCTCGTGACCCGGCTCGACCACGACGCCAACGTCTCGCCCTGGCTGGCCATCGCCGAGGATCGCGACCTCACCGTCCGCTTCGTGGACATCCGCGAGGACTGCACGCTCGACCTCGACGACCTCGAGCGGCAGCTCTCCGACAAGACCCGCGTGGTCGCGTTCCCCTGGGCCGCGAACGCGGTCGGAACCGTGAGCGACGTGGCGCGGATCTCGGCGCTCGCCCACGACGCCGGCGCGCTGGCCTGGATCGACGCCGTCCACTACGCGCCGCACGGGCCGATCGACGTCGCGGCCGCGGGCGCGGACGTCCTGCTCTGCTCGCCGTACAAGTTCTTCGGGCCGCACATGGGCCTCTTCTTCGCCCGCGCCGAGCTGCTCGCGGAGCTGCGCCCGTACAAGGTGCGCCCGGCGCCCGACGATCCGCTCTCCGCCCGCTTCGAGCCCGGCACGCAGCAGCACGAGCTCCTCGCCGGCCTCGTCGCCGCGGTCGAGTACATCGAGGAGACGGGCTGGGACGCGATCCATCGCGCACGAGCACGAGCTCTCGGAGCGCTTCCTCGCCGGGCTCCCGGACGGGGTCACGCTCTACGGTGTCCCGACCGCCGACGGCCGCACGCCGACCTTCGCCGTGAACATCGCCGGGCCGCTCGTCCTTCGAGGTCGCCGACGAGCTGGCCGCCAAAGACATCGCGGTCTGGGCGGGCGACTACTACGCGGTCGAGATCATGCAGCGCCTGGGACTACCCGACGGCGCGGTGCGCATCGGCTTCGTCCACTACAACACGCTCGACGAGGTCGACCGCGTCCTCGCGGAGTTGGCGACGCTCGCCTAGCCCTTGTGGGCGGCCGCGGCGTTCTTCCAGCGCTCGTCGTCGCGGTGGATCCAGTCCGGATCGATTCCGCGCGCGTCGGCCAGGTCGAGCGTGAGCTGCTGGAAGCGGACGATGTCCACGACCGGATGCTTGGTGGGGACGAGCGTCACGTCGCAGCCGAGCGCCTGCAGCGCCGCAACGGCCTGGCGCGCCCGCTCGGCCGCGCGGCCTTCGCCCTCGAGGACGAAGCAGCGGACGGTCTCGTCGATCGCCGAAAGGTGTCCGTGGAGGAGCTGCTCGGTCTCGTGCGCCTCGGCCGCGATCCACGCGCCCTCGCGCAGCTTCAGAACCGCCTCCTGCGCCGTCGGCCAGTCGCGGCCGGCGCCGGCGACGAGCATGCGCGTGTGATCCGAGACCGGCTCGTGCTCGTCGAGCGCGCGCCGCGTCGCCTCGGAAAGCCAGTGGATGTCGTCTCCGCGCAGTCCGGCCAGCCCGGCGACCGCGCAGGTGTAGCTCGCGGTGTGGCACCAGGACTTCTCGATCTCGGGCGTGATGACGAACACCTCGTCCGCGATCTCCGTGAACGGGCTCTCCGCCTTGCCGGTCAGAAGCCAGACAGGGCCGTCGAACGCGCGGGCGGCCTCCATGGACAGCTCGGTCTCGCCCTCGTGGCTGATCGCGACCATGAGATCGGCCTTCGGCGGGGCGAGCACGGCCTCGAGCGCCTGGATCGACTCGCCGCCGGTCTGGGCCGCATGGAACGAGGTTCCGCAGCCGGTGACGACAACGCGTCCCTCGGGGAAGCGCTTGCCGCCGAGCCGCTCGGCGACGCCGGCCAGCCACTCCGGCTGGGCCGCGATCGCCGCGCGCATGTGCTCTCCGGCAGCCATGGGCCGTGACGCTAGCATCCCGCCCGTGGACGGATATCGACTGGTGCACGCGCAGGAGGTCCAGTTCCGGGACATCGACGGCCTCGGGCACGTGAACAACGCCGTCTACCTGAACTACCTCGAGAACGCGAAGATCGACTACTTCCGCCAGGTGATCGGCGACGTCGACCTCGAGCGGCTCGGGATCGTCGCGGACGTGAAGATCGCCTTCCGGTCGCCCTCGTTCCTGGGCGAGACGCTCGCCTTCGGGATCCGCGTGGCGCGCATCGGGACGACCAGCATCGAGTTCGCGTTCGCGGTCGAGGGACCGGACGGCCGGGCGGTCGCCGACGGCTCCAGCGTCCACGTCTGCTTCGACTACGAAATTCGCAAGCCGACCCCGGTTCCGGACGAGTGGAGAAGTAGGATCGAGGCCTACGAAGCGGAATCACTCGCGACGACATGAGCAACATCTTCGAGAAAACGGTGCTCCAAAACGGGCTTCGAGTCCTGACTGCGCCCATGCCGCAGGCAAAGTCGGTCGCGGTGTTCGTGATGCTCGCCGCCGGGTCGCGCTACGAGACCAAGGACACGAACGGGATCGCGCATTTCGCAGAGCACATGTTCTTCAAGGGCACGGAGAACCGCCCGTCCGCGCGTGACATCGCCGGCGAGATCGACACGATCGGCGGCGAGTTCAACGCCTTCACCGGCAAGGAGTACACGGGCTACTACGTGAAGTGCGCGGCCGAGCACCGCGACACGGCGCTCGACGTGCTCGTCGACATGCTCCGGCACTCCAAGTTCGAGCCCGAGGAGATCGACCGCGAGAAGGGCGTGATCGTCGAGGAGATGAACATGTACTACGACACGCCCCGCGACTACCTCGAGGGCGTGTACGACGAGCTCCTCTACGGCGACCAGCCGCTCGGCTGGGACATCATCGGCACGAAGGACACGGTGCGCGGCGCGACCCGCGAGACGTTCATGGGCTACGTCGACAAGTGGTACCGCGCCCACCGCATGGTCGCGGGGATCGCGGGCGACGTCGGCGACGACGCGGTCGCCCGCATCGAGGAGCTCCTCGGCGACGTGGCCGACGGCGCGACCGACGCGCCGCTGGCGGTCGAGTGGGCCCAGCAGAAGCCGAGCGTCAAGATCCACACGAAGCAGTCCGACCAGGCGCACATCCGCCTCGGCGTCCACTCGTACCCGATCGACCATCCCGACCGCTACTCGCTCTCGGTGCTGGCCACGATTCTCGGCGGCGGCATGTCGTCGCGGCTCTTCAGCGAGGTGCGCGAACGGCGCGGGCTCGCCTACTACATCTACGGCTACAACCAGGCCTACACGGACGCGGGAACCCTGTTCGCGCAGGGCGGCGTCGACATCGCGCGCATCGACGAGGCCGTCCAGACGGTCGTGAACGAGTTCAAGCGCATCGGCACGGAGGCCGTGTCGGACGACGAGCTGGCCAAGGCGAAGAGCTTCTCGCGCGGCCGTTTGGTGCTCTCGCTCGAGGATCCGCGCGGGACGATCATGTACGGGCTACGCAGCGAGGTTCTCGAGGGAACCGTGCGCGAGCCGGACGACGTGCTCGCGGCGATCGACGCAGTCACGGTCGAGGACGTGCTCCGCGTGGCCGGCGACATCATCCGCGACGACCGCCTGAATCTGGCCGTGATCGGCCCGTTCGACGATCCCGCGCGGTTCGAGAACGCCCTGACGCTCTCGTAAAGCCTTTTCCGGCGGGGTAGGCAGACCGCTCGTGAACCTGGAACAATCTGCGTAATGCCTCGCAGGGTTTCAGCCTGGCTGGTCGCGTTCCCGCTCATGGCGGCCGGAACGTGGCTTTCGCATTGCTACGCGCTTGCGACCGTGGATCCGTCCACGCACGCCGCGGCACATCACGCCGGCCACACGGGCCGGATGTCCGCGGCGGCGTTCGTCTTCAGCGCGCCGTTCCTCTACGCGTGCATCGCCGTTTTGGCGCTGGCGCTCGTTTTCCGCGTCGGACTGTCCTTCGCCGGACACAACCCGGCCCGCATGTCGGCGCTGCCGTTCGCGGTCGTACCGGCGCTCGGCTTCTTCCTGCACCAGCACTTCGAGCAGCTCGCGTCGACCGGGGCGATCTCGGTCGCAGCGCTCACCGCGCCGGCCTTCCTGCTCGGACTGATCCTCCAGATCCCGTTCGGGATCGTCGCCTTCTTCGTCGTCCGCTTCCTGCTTCGCTTCGCGGAGCGGCTCGGCGTCACGCTCGCGGAGCTCCGCAAGCCCCGCCGGGCGATCCCCGCGATCCGCCGGCCCCGCGCGTCGCTTCTCGCGCACACGCCGCGCCTCGCGCTCCTCGCACTTTCCGCGGCGCCACGCGCGCCCCCGCTCGCCTTCCAGTCCAGGTAGTTCCGCAGCGCGCAGCCGCGCGCTCGTACGGATTGGAAGGGAGCACCGATGCAGCACCTGCGCACACGCGCGCACGAATCGAAGAACAGCCACCGGATCGTCACCGCAAGCCTTGGCCTGCTCACGATTCTGCTTGCGCTGCTCGCAGTTCCGGGCACGTCGGCCGGAAGCGCCGTCGCCGCACCGCCCGAGCCGTGCCTCGGCGTCGCCCAGATAACCGATCCGACGGCGACGGGCACCACGTGTCCGACCGACGTCCTCTCGGCCTGGTTCTCGGAGGACGCCGGTCACCTCCAGGCCGTGATCAAGGTCAAGGCGTCGACGCCCGGGCCCGAGCACGACGACGCAACCGTCAACGGCGCAGGCCTCGTCATGCTCTTCACCGTCGGCGGCAGACGAAGTACGTGCGCGCGACGATCCCCTTCCCGAGCGACGGCCCGCCGGTCTACGACTACGGCACGTATCCGTCCGCCGAGACGTACACACAGGCGGGAGCGACGACCGGCGAGGTGTTCACGGCCGTGACGGGCGGCTCGGTGATCATCGACATTCCCGCGGCGACCGGAGCGGTCGACGACGCGGTGCTCGACGACCCGTTCGTGCTCACCTACGACGGGATCATCGCCGGCGATCCGACCGAGGTCGATCACGGCCCCGGCGGCACGGCGCCCGCCGACAGCTCGCGCGGCGCCGACTACGTGGTCGGTTCCTGCGGCGACGATCCCGACACCACCGTCGCGGTGCAGCTCTCGGCGCCCGCGAAGGTGAAGGGCGGCAAGAAGAAGGCGCTCGTCACCGGGAAGGTCCTGCCGGCCCGCGGCGGCGTACCGGTCGCGCTCTCACGCGCAGGGGACGCAGACCGTCGTGACGAACCTCGTCAGCGCGGCCGACGGGACGTTCAGCGCCTCGATCCCGATCCGCGAGACGACCAAGCTCCAGGCGGTCGCCGAGACGATCTCCTCGCAGACCCTGACCGTCGTCTCGCAGCCGACCGTCCACATCGGCCTCCGCAAGCTCGGCGGCGGCAAGGCGCGGATCACCGGCGCGGTCGGCCCGTGGCTGCCCGGGAAGCTCCTCCTGCTGCGCACCGACGGGTTCAAGGCCTCGCAGACGACCCGGAAGATCGTGAACGGCAAGTTCAGCTTCCTGCTCAAGCGCCCGAAGCCCGGGAGCTTCCTGGTCGTCTTCGTCCCGGACAAGCACCGCGGCGAGCGCGCCAACTCGAACACGGTGAGGTACCGGCGTTGACCCTGCGCCGCCTCAGCGCCTGGCTCGTCGCCGCCTCGCTCATGTTCGCGGGGACGTTCGTCACGCATTGCTACGTGCTCGCCCGCTTCTCGCCGGCGCACCACGGCGGCCATGCGGAGACGACGAGCGTCGTCGGTTTCCTCTGCGCGGCGCCGTTTCTCTTCTCGTGCCTGACGCTGCTCATGCTCGGGCTCGTGGCCCGGAGCCTGCAGTCGCTCAAGGGCGGCACCGAGGCGCATCTGTCGGCCTGGCCGTTCGGCCTGCTCGCGCCGCTCGGCTTCCTGCTCCACCAGTTCTTCTCGGACTTCACCGGGACGACCTCGCTGACGCTTGCGTCGGTGACCGGCCCGGCGTTCCTCGCCGGCCTCGTCCTGCAGCTGCCGCTGGGGCTCCTCGCCTACTTCGCAGCCAGGGGACTCCTGCGCGTGGCGGACCGCATCGGCGCCGCGCTCGCCGCTCGGAACAAGCGGACGCGCGGGCGTGACACGTTCGGACCCGGCTGGAACACCGCTTCGAAGCATTTGCTCCCGGTCCAGCTCGCCGGCGCCCGCTCAGCCCGCGCGCCGCCGCTCCTCTCGCTGCTGATCTGACCCCGCCCAACAGATCGGCGCCTCGGCGCCCAACGCAGTCAAGAGGAGACCGAAGACATGAAGATCGTCAACCTGAAGACCACCATCGCAGCGCTCGCCGTCTTGGCGCTGACGATTCCCGCCGCAGGCTCGGCGCATCCGAGCCTGTACCTCATCACCGGAAAGATCGCGAACAAGGCCGAGGTGCAGACGCTCACGGTCGACGCGACCGGCGGCACCTACAAGCCGTCCGCGGGCGCCAAGACGATTCCGTGGAACGCACCCTCCTGGCAGGTCCAGGACGCGCTCGGCTTCGACGGCGCCATCGGCCGCAACGCGGTCAACGGCCAGGCGAACGTGCTCGTCACCGGGCTTCCCGGCGGCCCGTACACGCTGCGCTTCCAGGGCTCGCTGGCCACGACCAATGTCGCTCCGCTCGCGCCCAGCTCCACCGGGCTCACGGGAGGCACGGCGACCGCCTCGATCACCCCCGTGATCGATGGATCTGCCACGAACACGACCTACGCAACCGATCCGACCGGGGCGACCTTGCAGGACACGCCTCAGCAGGCGCTCATCGTGAACGACGGCTACGCCACCCTGTGGACCGAGTCGAACGGCCTCAGCGACCACGGCTGGCTGAACCTCAAGTTCATGCCGGGCGGCTTCCGGGCGCCGATGACCGGCCTCCAGTGGATCACGTACACGAACGTGCAGACGGGCATCCAGACGCATGCCACGTGCCAGAACGTCCCTGCGCTCAACACCGATCGCGAATGCGCAGGCCGTCCAGCACAACTTCGGCGTCAACGCGGCCGGAGATCCGTTCTGGAACTACGTTCCGTGGCAGAAGACGATCGTCCCGGTTGGGGGCGAGGACCCGACCAAGTGGACGAACGTCGTGAAGACGGCCACCAACGGTCTCATGGGAGCTCCGGCCGGGGGCGTCGATTTCGCGACGCTCACGTCCGTGGTCGACTTCCGGACGGCGTGCGAGAACATCGGCGGGCGTCTACGTCCCGGCCGACACTCAGGGCGGCAACCAGGCGAGTGCGATGATCGCCGACGCGGTCGCTCCCCTGAACGCGCAGATCGCGACGCTCACGTCGGACAACGCCACGCTGACGGCCGAGAAGGCGCAGCTCGAGGCCGACCTCGAGGCGGCGGAGAACGAGCGCGACGCGCTCATCAACCGCCCGCTGGACGTCGTGCTGCGCCAGTCCAAGAACAAGGGCAAGGTCGTCCTCATGGTGACCGGCCTGCTGAACACCTCGGACTCAGCCTGAAGCTCCAGATCAGCGAGGCCGACCGCAAGAAGCTGAAGCTGCCGTCGCGCATCATCGCGGCGCGACCCGCGGCAGTTCGGCACGAAGGGAGCGGTCATCGTGACGCTCACCCCGGGCTCCAAGGCGGCGAAGGCGATCGCGAAGCGTGCGTCCGCGACGAAGTTCACCGTCCTCGCGACGTCCGGCGCTCTGACGGATTCCGCTGCAGGGCTCGATCAGTTAATTCCGAGGCGTCGGGGCCGGCTCGCACGAGTCGGCCCCGGCGGTTCCACAAGGAGGAAGAGAAATGAAGAACATGAAGCACCCGGGGTTCATCGCGGTCTTGGTCGCGCTCGTGCTTGCATTCGGCGCGACCGCCGCGTGGGCGCACGTCACGGTGACGTCGACGTCGCCCGGCAAGGGGAAGACGGTGAAGAAGACGCTGAAGACCGTGACGGTCACGTTCAGCGGCACGATCCGCAGCGGCACGCTCAAGGTCTACAACTCGAAGGGCACCAAGGTCTCGAACGGGACCGGCGGCCGCGACGCGACCAACATCCGGCGGCTGAAGACGAGCCTGAAGAGCGGCCTCAAGGTCGGCAAGTACACGGCGAAGTGGACCGAGACCGCCGCCGACGGCCACAAGAAGAACGGTTCCTTCACGTTCAGCCTGAAGAGATGACCCGACGCAGACCCCTCCTCGGCCTGGTCGCCGGCGCGGCGCTCTTCCTTCTGAGCGCCGGCGCCGCCCAGGCCCACATCCAGATCACCCCGACCGTCGCCGCGCCCCTCGACAGCGTGAAGTTCACGCTGCTCGTCCCGGGCGAGAGCGACGCGAACACCACGAAGGTCACGCTCCAGGTGCCGGCCGACGTGCTGCCGTTCTCGTTCTCGGATCCGCCCGGCTGGACGCGGAGGAACAACCTGGCCGCAAACGGCGCGATCGAGACGATCGAATGGACGGGCGAGCTGCCGGCGGACGGCTTCGTCGAGTTCTCGTTCCTCGCCGGAACGCCCGAGAAGCCCGGCGTGATCCTCTGGAAGACGCTTCAGGAGTACTCCGACGGGACGGTCGTGCGCTGGATCGGCGATCCCGGCTCGGAGGAGCCTGCGGCGGCGACCGAGATCTCCGCGGATGCTCCGAAGCAGAACGCCGGCGGCGAGGGTGATGAGATCGCCGAGGGTGGCGAGACGCCCGAGACGACGACCGGCGGAGAGACCGAGACGCCGACGACCGCGGCCGAGACCGCGCCGGCGAGCGACTCGTCGGACTCGGACACGTTCGCGCGGACGCTCTCGGAATCGTCGCGCTGGCGCTGGCCGCCGTTGCGCTCGTGTTCGTCCTGCGGCGCCGCAAGACCTGATTTTTCGAAGGGGAGGCTAAGCCGGGGCCGTGACGACCACGGCCTCGGCCGTGGCCTGCATGGGACACGACTCGGCGATCGGGCCGGGAATCCAGAGATCGACCGTCATGCCCGGCTCGAGCGACTCCCAGACGCCGTCGTCGACCGCGTCCCCGCGGCGCGTCCAGATACCGCAGGCGTCTCCGTCGGCGACGACGAGGACGGAATCGCCGTCGACCTGCTTGACGATCCCGCTGTAGGTGGGCTCGCCCGACGGTTCCTGCGGGTTGTCCGATCCCGATCCGCAGCCTGCCGCGAGCACACAGACGGCGATGAGGAGGATGAGCTTCGTCATGCCGGTTGGACGCGGCGTGGCACGGAAAAGTTCCCTAGACGACGAGATCGTGCGGGAACGAGGTAGAGGACTTCGCAGCCGTCCTCGGTGACGAGCACCAGATCCTCGAGCCGGCAGCCGCCGAAGCCCAGGCGGTACGCGCCCGGCTCGATCGCGACCACGTCGCCGGCCACGAGCTCGCCGCCGTTGCGTCCGAGGCTCGGCTCCTCGTGGAGCTCCAGCCCGACTCCGTGGCCGAGCGAATGGAAGTAGCCCTCCTCGAGCACCTGGCCCGGCGTCTTCGAGAGCTGCGTCTCGATCCCGGCCTCGTGGAACGGCTCGCACGAGATGCGGTGGAGCTCGGCGCCGGTCACGCCCGGGCGGATGGCGGCGAGCACGAGCGCGATCGACTCGCTTGCAGACGGCGTGGTAGCCGACGAGCTCCTCGGGCGCCTCGCCGACGCAGAACGTCCGCGTCATGTCCGAGAAGCAGCCCGACTCGGGATCCTGCGGGAAGAGGTCGAGCACGACGGGCTCGCCGGGCGCGATCGGGCCGTGGCCCGGCTCGTGGCCGACGGTGGTCTGCGGGCCGTGCGAGACGATCGGCGGATCGGGCACGGCCATCCCCTGCTCGGCGAAGACGAGGTTGATGGCGGACTTGAGGCCCTCGCAGGTCTGCGGGCCCGCGGCGAGCAGCTCCTTCGCCCTCGCGTAGGCGAGCTCCGTCGCGGCGATCGCGCGCTTGATCCCGGCCAGCTCGGACGCGTTCTTGGCCCGGCGGCGGCGGTCGAAGAGCGCGGCGTCGGTCTCGAGCTCGACGCCGTTCGCGCGCAGGTGGTCGGCGATGTAGAGCGGGAAGCCCCACGGCACCGTCGCCTTCGTGACGCCCAGCTTGCGGCAGGCGCGCAGCACGTACTCGGGATCGCGCTCGCGGCGCCCGAGCCCGGCGGCGATCATCTCGTCGACCCCGAGATCCTCGAACGGGAAGACCTCGAGGCCGTCGATCGCCTCGAGCAGCGGAATCTCGAGCGAGCCGACGTAGATCGTCCGCGTCCCGTTGCGCTCCACGTAGACGAACGGGTCGGAGACGAGCAGCGGCACCTCGTGGCGAAGCTCCGGCGAGCGCCAGGTGTCGGCGTACATGACGACGTCGGGCATGCGGCGATCCTAGCGGCACGATCGATCCACCCTCGTGAGGGGTGTCCAATCGGAAGCGGCCGGCCGATGCGAGACTCTGACCGTGCGCGCCCCGCTCCTTCCCCGAGCGGCTGCGACGCTACTCGCCGTCGCCGCCGCCCTCCTGGCCTGCCCTGCAGCGTTCGCAGCCGACCCTGCGCTCGAGCGGGCCCGCGCGCTCTTCGACGGCTCCGCAATCCACGCGCGCGGAGCCCAGGCCGCCGACCCGCACGCGGCCACGCTCGTCCTGCGCGACCTGCGCGCCGCGCTCCCCCGGCTCACGCGCGCCGAACGCGCCGAGGCCGAGCTGCTGCTCGCACGCCCGACGAACGAGTCCGCGCCGGAGGATCCGGGCTGGGGTTCCGGCTACTCGGAGCGGCTCTGCGACTCCCACTTCTGCGTCCACTGGGTCGAGAACGGTCCCGATGCGCCGCGCCTCGCCGACGGCGACGCCTCGGGCGCGCCCGACTGGGTCGAGACGACACTGGCCGTGTTCGAGCAGTCCTGGGCGACGGAGATCGGCGAGCTCGGCTACCGGGCGCCGCGCTCCGACCTCGAATCGTTCGAGAACGGCGGCGACGAGCGGCTCGACATCTACCTCGCGAACGTCGGCGCGGACGCGCTCTTCGGCTGGTGCACGAGCGACGATCCCACCTGGCATGTTTCACGTCGCGTCTCAGCGTTCTGCGTAATCGACGAGGACTACGACAACGCCGCCTTCGGGCTCGAGCCGCTGCCGGCGCTCAAGGCAACCGCCGCGCACGAGTTCTTCCACGCGATCCAGTTCAACTACGACTGGCTCGAGGATCTCTGGCTCATGGAGGGAACCGCGGCGTGGATCGAGGACGAGGTCTTCGACGGCGTCAACGACAACCTCCGCTACCTGCGCAAGCACAGCCCGTTCGTGCGGGCGGACCTCCCGGTCGACCTCGGGCGCGACGGGCACGAGTACGGCGCCTGGATCTTCTGGCGCTATCTCTCCGAGCGGCTCGGCTCGGACGTCGTGAAGAGCGTCTGGAACCGCGCGGCGGCGGATTCGTACTCGCTCGCGGCCGTACGAGGCGCGCTCGCCCACCGCGGCCGTTCGTTCCGCGACGTCTTCGCCGGGTTCGGCGCGGCCAACCTGACGCCGGGCAGCTCCTACCAGGAAGGCGCCGGCTATCCAACCACCGCCGTGCCGGCCGTCGGTCTTGGATCGCACACGATGCTCGTGCGGCGCCTCGCCAACCGCGCGGTCGCGTTCCGGCCCGGCGGGAGCGGGACGCAGCTGCGGATCGACGTCGCTGTGTCGGCGCGCGAGAACGCGGCGGCGACCGTAATCGTGCGCCGGGTATCCGGGGCGATCGCGAAGCGGCGAATCCAGTTCGACGCCGACGGGCGCGGCCACGCAGTCGTCCCGTTCTCGGGCGACGAGGTGCGCCGCGTCGACCTCGTCCTCACGAACGCCGACCCGGCGCTCGACTGTTGGAAGGGCACGACGCTCTCCTGCAGCGGCGTCGCGCACGCCGATCGGCTGCGCTTCACCTACGAGGCGCACGTGCTGAGGTAGTAGCCTCCGAGACCGTGCCCTTTGCGGACGTGTGGGAACGGTCCGAGCGCCTCGCCGCTCTGTACGAGGCCGAGGCCGCACGCCTCGTTCCGGACGGGGCCGAGCTCTTCGACGCGCACGTCCACGTCGGCCGCGACATCGACGGGATGGTCGCGCCGCTCGACGACCTGCTCGCGAACTTCGAGCGCGCGAACATCAAGCGTGCCTTCGGCTTCTGCCTGGACGAGCCCGACCGCGAGCCGGCGTTTCGCGCCGCGAACGACCGCACGCTCGCGGCCGCGGAGGCGAGCGGCGGCGTCCTCATCCCGTTCGTCCGCCTCGACCTCTCCGCCGAGCCGGTCGCCGAGGCCACCCGCTGCCTCGACCTCGGCGCGCGCGGGATCAAGCTCCATCCGCGCGCACAGGCGTTCCACCTGAACGACGAGCGGCTCGCGGGGATCTTCGCCCTCGCCGCCGAGCGCAGCGTCCCGATTCTCATCCACGGTGGACGCGGCCTGCCGCCGATCGCCGACGAGCTCGAACGGCTGGTGAACGGAAATCCGGGGACGCAGCTGATCATCGCCCACGGCGGCATCGCCGACCTCGGCGCGCTCTCCGAGGCGTTCGCCGGGCATCCGGGCGTCTTCTACGACACATCGGTGTGGAGCCCGGTCGACCTCCTCGACGTGTACCGGCGCTTCTCTCCCGAGCAGGCGCTCTTCGCCTCGGACTTCCCGTACGGCCAGCAGCCGACCGCGCTCATGATCGCCCTCAAGGTGGGTCGGGCCGTCGGGCTCTCCGAGGAGCAGATGACCGGCATGCTCGGCGGCACCGCCGCGAAGATCGCCGACGGGGCGCCGCTCCCGGCGTTTTCCGCGCCGAGCGAGCGCCGCGTGTTCGAACAACCGGTCACGTTCACGCGGATCATGGGCTACCTGACGATGGCGACGGTGCTCCTGTGGACGAGCCAGGAGGACAAGATCGGCGTGCTCGGCCTGGCCATGAACGCCTGCCGCGAGCGCGACGGCTTCGCGGAGGAGCGCGAGCGGATCGTCGAGCTCGTCGCGTGCGCCCGCGACCTGTGGCCGTACGCCTTCGAGCCCGAGGACGAGGTCGAGCGGTTGCGCCTGCGCCGCGCGACGTTCCGGCTCATCCACCTCGCGCAGATCGAGACCGTCACCGCCGACGGCTAAAACCCGGTCGCGTCCGTGCCGATGACCGAGGCAGGGTGGAAAGCACTGCCGCAGAAATCCGGAAGCCCATGGCGTCTGTCCTGCAAGCCGTCGCGCCTCCGGCGCTCGAGCCGTCGCCGCTCGGCGCGGCCCGCGCGCGCCGGCGCCTGACCGTCGAGGAGGCCGCCGCCCGCTCGGGTCTGGGCGCCGACGAGGTGCGCTCGCTCGAGGAGGGACGCATCTACCGCTTCCCCTCGGTCGCCGACGCGCTCGCGGCCACGCTCGTCTACGCCACGGCCCTGGGAATCTCGGAGCGCGAGGCCCGCAAGCTCGCCGGCCTGCGCGGCGGCCGAAGCTCGCGGTCGTACCGGCGCATCGCCGCCGTCGTTGCGCTCGTCGCAGCGGCCGCACTCGCCGGCTGGCTCCTGGTCATCCCACAGGTGCGCGACGCCGCCGCGCCCGCGGCGTCCCCGTCGTCTCCGACCGAGGTGCAGGCGAAGCTCCCGCCGCCGTGGGAGATCCGGGTGGACGTCTTGAACGGCACGACCACTGCGGGCGCGGCGACGAGCCTGTCGAACGAGATCGGCGGCCCGCTCGCCTACCGGATGGGCACCGTCGGGAACGCGCCGCGACTCGACTACGTGCAGACGCGCGTCTACTACGCACCGGGCAGCGAGGCGATCGCGCAGCGGCTGGCCGACGAGCTGGGCCTCGAGATCACCGAGCTCCCGAGCGGCAAGGATCCGAACCGCCTGCTCGTGATCGTCGGCACCGACCGGCCCACGGCCGGCGGCTAGCGGCCGGCCTCCCGACGCGCTCCGAAGCCAAGTAACAGTCTGTTACTAGCGGTTGTGAACAGGCAAACCGCGCATGGGCTCAGGGTTTCCGCCCGATCCGACTTAGTTGCAGTCTGCAACTTGGGAAAGAACGCGCGTGGTTCGTGACGGTTTCGCGCGTCTTTCGTGCGCGGACTCGGCTAGTCGGCGAGCGGTGTCCGAAGCGCGGCGAGCTTCGCCTTCAGCTCGGGCGGCATGCTCTCGTCCCAGGCGCTGCGGACGTAGCGCCGCAGCGACTCCTCGAACGTGTAGCGCTTGCGGCAGTAGCTGCACGAGTTGAGATGCGCCTCGGCCTCGTGCGACCTCGGACTCGGTCAGCTCGCGGTCGAGGAACGGCTGGAGCATCTCCTCGCACTTCTCGCAGGGATCCATCTCAGTTCTCCTCCGCTGCGGCGGTTGCCAGCTCTTGCTTCAGGATGCGCCGCCCACGATGAAGGCGGGACATGACGGTTCCGATCGGCACGTCGAGGATCTGGGCGGCGTCCGCGTAGCTGAAGTCGCCGATGTCGACGAGCACGACCGCATCGCGGTAGTTGTGCGGCACGGCGGCCAGGGCATCGACGATCGAGTCCTGGGAGAGCCGCTCGACGACCCGCTCCTCGTCGCCGTCGTCGGCCGTCGCCGCGAGCCGGTTGTAGAGGTAGTAGTCGCCCTCCTCCATCGGCTGCATGTCGGGCGTGCGCTGCTTGCGGCGGCCGCGGTCGATGTTCAGGTTCGTGAGGATGCGGAAGAGCCAGGCCCGGAGATTCGTACCCGGCGTGTAGGAACGGCGGCTACGGAACGCTCTCGCGTACGTCTCCTGCACCAAGTCCTCTGCCTCCTCCTTCGTGGACACGAGACGCCTGGCCACCCGATAGACCTGATCGGCCAGCTCGAGGACTTCCTCCTCGAACCGAACGCGATCGCGAGCGTCGTCCGCGATCTGTCTCGCCTCCGCCTCCTGAGCCTCGCTCATACGGGCGCCGACACTAGCAACGAACGGCGCGCGGCGGTCCGGCTATTCCGCGAGGACGTGGAAACCGGCCCCGTTCATGCGGGACACGATCTCCTCGCGGGCGACGCGCTCGTCGTCCCACTGGACCGTGACGACCCCCATGAGGTTCGCGTTCGCGGCCTCGAGGCCGTCCATTCCCTCGAGCGCCGCGCCCAGCCGCATGACGCACCGCTCGCAGCGGATGCCGTTCACCTGGAGCGTCTCGGACTGGAGCGTCACGGCCTCGACGATGCTAGCCGCTCGCACAGCGCCTGGAGCCCCTCGCTGCGGCCGAGCTCGAGCTGCTCCGCGGCCTGGTCGAGCGCCACGAGGACGGAGACATCCACGCCGTGCCGCTCGCCCAGCTCGGCGACCAGATCGCGCGCCGTGACGAGCCGCTCCTCCTCGGGATGGATGAGGAGCGGCCGACGGCCCGAAGCGCAGCGCCGCCCAGCGGTTCTGGGCGTAGACCCCGCGGTCGGCGCGGCGGGCCCGGCTCCGCGGCCGCGACGAGGGCCTGCGCGACCGCGGCGAAGGCGGCCGACGCCTCGAGCTCGCGTCGGCTGGTCCGGCATGCGGATCTCGAGCGTCCCGAAGCCGGGATGCGGGCGCACGTCCCACCAGAGGCGAGCGGTACGAGTCGGCGAGGCCGAGCGCGACGAGGCGCTCGACGAAGCGCTCCCAGTCGTCGTACGAGCGCGAACACCGGCGGCGCGCCCGCGCGCGGGAGCAGCGTGAGCAGCTCGGCGCGGGTCGACGCGAGCCCGGTCTCGCGCCCCTCGAACCACGGCGAGTTCGCGGAGACGGCCAGAAGCGCCGGCAGCCAAGGGAGGACGAACTCGAGCGCCGCCATGCACGCCTCCGGGCTCTCGACGCCGACGTGGACGTGGAGCCCGCAGCAGCACCTGGCGCTCGCGCCGACGAGCCCGCGTACTCCGCGAACGCGCAGGTAGCCGGGCTCGAGGCGTGACCTCCTGCTCGGCGGCGAGCGCGGTCGGCCAGGTGCCGAGGTCGCCGCGACCGCGAGCCCGGCGGCTCCGGCGCGCGCCGCGCCTCGACCCGCAGCTCGGCGAGCTCGGCCGCGACCTCCTCGGCGCGTCGCGCAGATGCCGGTGTTCAGCTCGACGACGGCGCGGTGCAGCTCGGACTTGAAGCCGCGTCGCCGTCGAAGAGCTCGTCGGGCGCCGCGGCCAGCCGAAGCGTCGCCGGGTCGACGACGAAGAGCTCCTCCTCGACGCCCGAGCGTGAGCGGTTTGCGCGCGTCCGAACGCATGCGGAATCACCGCCGAAGTCTTGCAGCAGCGTCCCCGCAGGCTGAAGGAGCCCTGCTAGCGCTGCGGCGGTGGTCGGCTGCGCGCCGAGCTTGACCGTGACAGTCATCGTCTCCTCGCCGCGGTGGATCTCGAGCTCCAGCGTGTCGCCCGGCTTCTGCGTGCCGATGCTGCGGAGCGCAATTCGTCCGCGGACGCGACGGGCTCGCCGTCCGCGAGGGTCACGATGTCGCCGCCGAGGACGTAGGACTCGGCCGTCCACGACGACGTTCTGGTCGCCGCCGAGGAGGCCGGCCTTCTCGGCGGGGCTGCCGGGGACGACGCGCGCGATGATCGCGCCGGATTCGGGCAGGTCGGCGAGGGTCGCGATCTGCTCGCGTGACGTCCTGCATCTCGACGCCGAGGTAGGCGTGCTCGACGCGTGCCGTTGCGCATCAGGTCTGTCCACGACGTCCATGACCGTGTTGATCGGGATCGCGAAGCCGATGCCGACGTTGCCCTCGCCGCCCGTGCCGCCGGTCGCGATCTGCGTGTTGACGCCGATCACCTCGCCGTTGGCGTTCAGGAGCGGGCCGCCGGAGTTGCCCTTGTTGATGGCGGCGTCGGTCTGGATGACCTTGTCGATCGGATAGTTGGTCGGCGAGGTGATCTGGCGCTGGAGCGCGCTCACGATCCCCGCCGTGACGGTGCGGTCGAGGCCGAA
Organism: uncultured Actinomycetes bacterium; assembly: GCA_963760815.1. Classification (GTDB taxonomy): domain Bacteria; phylum Actinomycetota; class Thermoleophilia; order Gaiellales; family Gaiellaceae; genus CAVRUF01. The sequence continues at coordinate 58,524 of CAVXEJ010000004.1, read as the reverse complement.
CGGGTTGCCGATCGCGACGACCTCGTCGCCGACGTTCACCGCGGCCGAGTTCCCGATCGAGCTGGGCGCGAGCGCCCGCCGGTGCGCGTCGATCTTGAGGAGCGCGAGGTCGGTCTGCGGGTCCGTTCCCACGACCGTCGCCTTGATCCTGTCCTCGTGCGAGAAGTTCACGTAGACCTCCTGCGGCGCCCTCGATCACGTGGTAGTTCGTGACGATGTGGCCGTCCTTGTCGATCACGAAGCCGGAGCCGAGCGCCTCGCCGCGCTCCTCCCCGAAGAAGGTCTGCGTGACGACGCTCGAGGTGACCTGGACGACGGCCGGCGCGGCGCGGTTGTAGATCTCGCCCACGGAAGCGGGACCCCCGTCGCCGGGAGCCTCGAAAGCCGTCGGCGCCGGGGTCGCGGCAGCCGATTCGCGGATCACGGTGGTCGTTCCGCCGCCTACCCCCCAGACGGACGAGAACACCGCGATCGCGATACCGCCGCCGATCAGTCCGGCACCGAGCAACGCAAAGAAGGGCACGAGTTTCGCGCGCACGACGCTGGTTATAGCCCTGGCGGTTTGAACCGGCCGTTGAGGTCGGTTAAGGGACGGTTAAGCGACCCGTCCGACACGGGGTGAGGCGGAACGCGTAAAACTGAGGTCAGAGACGACGACGAAGGGAGAACAGATGACGCAGGCCGGAGCCGGTTCAGGGTGGCGCGACAAGGCTCGGGAGACGCTCATCATCACCGGCGAGAAGCCCGAGATGTTCGCCCTCCCTGCGCTTCGGTCGACGTTCGACATCTACCGGCTTCCGTACACGCTGCGCGTGCTGCTCGAGAACGTCCTGCGCCACGGCGACGACAACGATGTCGAGGCGATCGCGACGTGGGATCCGAAGGCCGAGCCCTCGCGCGAGATCTCCTTTCGGCCCGGGCGCGTCCTCCTCCAGGACTTCACCGGCGTTCCCGCCATCGTCGACCTGGCCGCGATGCGCGACGCGATGCTCGACCGCGGCGGCAGCCCGTCCAAGGTCAACCCGCTCATCCCGGCCGAGCTCGTCATCGACCACTCCGTCCAGGTCGACGAGTTCGCGACGCGGCTCGCGATCCGCACGAACGTCGACCGCGACTACGAGCGAAACGGCGAGCGCTACGCGTTCCTGCGCTGGGGCCAGGGCGCCTTCGACAACTTCCAGGTGGCGCCGCCGAACACCGGCATCTGCCACCAGGTGAACCTCGAGTACCTCGCGCGCGTCGTCGACCGGCGCGACGGGATCGCCTTCCCCGACACGCTCGTCGGGACCGATTCGCACACGACGATGGTGAACGGGCTCGGCGTGCTCGGCTGGGGCGTCGGCGGCATCGAGGCCGAGGCGGCGCTGCTCGGAGAGCCCATCTCGATGCTCGTCCCGCAGGTCGTCGGCTTCCGGCTCACCGGCTCGCTGCCCGAGGGCGCGACCGCGACCGACCTCGTTCTGACGGTCACCGAGATCCTGCGCGCCACCGGCGTCGTCGGGAAGTTCGTCGAGTACTTCGGGCCCGGCCTCGTCGGGCTCCCCGTGGCCGACCGCGCCACGATCGCGAACATGTCGCCCGAGTACGGCGCCACCTGCGGCTTCTTCCCCGTGGACGACGAGACGCTCGTCTACCTGGCCATGACCGGCCGCTCGAAGGAGCAGATCGAGCTCGTCGAGGCCTACTGCCGCGACCAGGGCCTCTACCACGAGCCCGGCGACTCGCCGACCTACTCGCAGGTCGTGGAGCTCGACCTCGACGACGTCGTCCCGAGTCTCGCCGGGCCGCGCCGCCCGCAGGACCGCGTGCCGCTCCCGCGCACGCGCGACTCCTTCGAGGCCGCGATGGAGCAGTTCGGGATCCCGTACGCGAACGGCTCGCACGACAAGGAGAGCGCCGACTCGTTCCCCGCGAGCGACCCGCCGGCGGACACCGCTCCGGGGAGCAAGGAGCACGTGGAGGAGCCGGCCGCGGCCGTTGCGGTCGCCGAGCCGGTCGCGCCCGCGCACGTGCAGGTGACGCTCGACGACGGCCAGACGATCAAGCTCGAGCACGGCGCGGTCGTGATCGCCGCGATCACGAGCTGCACGAACACCTCGAACCCGTCCGTGATGATCGCCGCCGGCCTAGTGGCGAAGAAGGCGGTCGAGCTGGGCCTCGAGCGCAAGCCGTGGGTGAAGTCGAGCCTCGCGCCCGGCTCCAAGGTCGTGACCGAGTACTACGAGCGTGCCGACCTCCAGCGCTACCTCGACGCGCTCGGCTTCCAGACGGTCGGCTACGGCTGCACGACCTGCATCGGGAACTCCGGGCCGCTGCCCGAGCCGATCTCGAAGGCCGTGCTCGACAACGACCTCGTCGTCGCCTCCGTCCTCTCCGGGAACCGGAACTTCGAGGCGCGCATCCATCCCGAGGTGAAGGCGAACTACCTGGCGTCCCCGCCGCTCGTGGTCGCGTTCGCGCTCGCCGGCCGCATCGACATCGACCTGACGACCGAGCCGCTCGGACAGGACCGCGACGGCAACGACGTGTACCTGCGCGACCTGTGGCCGACCTCCGAGGAGATCAAGACGGTCGTCGCGGACGCCGTCCAGCAGGCAATGTTCCGCCGCACCTACGCGGACGTCTACACGGGTGACGAGCGCTGGCGCGCACTGCCGGTTCCCGAGGGCGAGCTGTACGACTGGCGCGACGACTCCACGTACGTTCGGCTGCCGCCGTACTTCTCCGAGGGAGACGGCCCCGGGCGGATCGACGGCGTCGAGGGCGCGCGCGTTCTCGTCCAGGTCGGCGACAGCGTCACGACCGACCACATCTCGCCGGCGGGCGCGATCAAGCCGGACAGCCCGGCGGGCAAGTACCTGACCGAGCACGGCGTGGAGCGGCGCGACTTCAACTCCTACGGCTCACGGCGGGGGAACCACGAGGTGATGGTGCGCGGCACGTTCGCGAACGTCCGCCTGCGCAACCTGCTCGTCCCCGGCAGCGAGGGAACCTGGACGGTGCACCTCCCCAGCGGCGACGAGTCGACGATCTACGAGACGTCCGAGCGCTACCTGGCCGAGGGCGTCCCGCTGCTGGTGATCGCCGGCAAGGAGTACGGCTCCGGGTCGTCGCGCGACTGGGCTGCGAAGGGGCCGCGGCTCCTCGGCGTGAAGGTCGTGATCGCCGAGAGCTACGAGCGCATCCACCGCTCGAACCTCGTCGGGATGGGCATCCTGCCGCTCCAGTTCGCAGACGGAGAGAACCTGGAGTCGCTCGGCCTGACCGGCCGGGAGACGTTCGCCGTTCGCGACCTGGACGACGGCGCGGCGCGCGAAGCCACCGTTGTGGCGTCGCGCGACGACGGCACCGAGGTCGAGTTCAAGGCGCGGGTACGGCTCGACACGCCGCGCGAGCACGACTACCTGAAGGCCGGCGGGATCCTCCCGTACGTACTTCGCCGGCTCGCCGCCGAATAGCGCGCGGATAGGATGGACACATGAACTACGCGCTTACCGGCGAAGCCACCTCGCCCAACTTCGAGGAGTTCGCCACCGAGTTGGCCGCGGCCCTCGAGGCGCAGGGGTTCGAGCGCTCCACCGGCGACGACGCGCTCGAAGCCGATCTCGTCCTGAACCTGATCGACCCGAACGACCCGAAGCCGTTCCGCCGCAGCGCGCGCGGCACGTTCGTCGCGGCGATCCACGAGCAGACGGACATGCCGGACGACATCCTGAAGACGAACTACCCGCTCCTCGTGCGGGCGCTCGCGAACATCGTCATCTGCTACGTGCCGGGCCAGGGCGCCTGGTTCACGACGATGGAGCGCGGCCACTACGGCGTCGAGGCCGACGAACGGCCAGCACGAGCTCGCCGAGGGCGTCGTCGAGCGGCTCACCCCGCTCGCGCTCTCGAAGCTCGTGATCGACAACGACTTCCTGACCGACCTCGAGGAAGACCTCTGGGAAGGCGACGCGAACACGAAGGAGATCCAGGAAGCGGGCGTCCGCATGGGCGATCTCGACCTGCTCCCGGCGCCGTTCCCCATCGAGGAGCTTCTGAACGAGCAGGACCTCCGGCACGTGAAGCGGCTCTACGGCATCGGCGGTTTGTCGTACGGCAATCTTTCGCAGCGCCTCGACGAGACGCGCTTCTGGATGAGCGCGAGCGGCGTCGACAAGACGAAGCTCGACATCCCAGGCCGCGACATTCTGCTCGTCTCCGGCTACGCGCCCGAGCGGCACACGATGATCATGAGCGTGCCCCCGAACGTCGAGCCGCGCCGCGTCTCGGTCGACGCGATCGAGCACTGGATGATCTACCAGGAGCACCCCGACGTCGGCGCGATCCTCCACGTCCATGCGTGGATGCAGGACATCGTCGCGACCGACATCAACTACCCGTGCGGCACTGCCGAGCTGGCGACTTCGGTCGCCGAGCTGCTGGCACGGGAGCCGGATCCGGCGCACGCCGTCATCGGCCTGCGAAACCACGGCATCACCGCGACCGGCGAGAGCCTGACGGAGATCCTGGATCGCATCGAGCCGAAGGTGCTGCGGCAGATCCCGATGTCGTAGCGGGCGCCTCGCCCCGCGCTACCGATTTCCGCAATTTGCGACCGAGGTTTGGGGCACCCCAGCCCACCACCCGGTTTCAACGCTAATACGGAAATCCGCGCGTGTCTGTCACGAAACGCGCGAGAGCGTCACAACTTCACGCCGTAATCGCGCCGCCGTCTCCGCGATCGTCTCGTCGAGCGGGCGGTTCACGTACCCGAGCTCGCGCTCGGCCTTCGCCTGGTCGTAGAACCACCAGTTCACGCTCGAGCGCGCCTCGCCGCGGCCGACCGGCCACGGGAAGATCGTCGCACCGGCAATCGCCACGCGCGGGGGCAGCCCGACCATCCGCCGCCGCACGCCGGTCACGTCGCCCACCCGCCGGAAGAACTCGGCGTAGCTCAGATTCCCGTCGCGGTTCGCGAGGGCGTAGCGCTCACCCGTCCGGCCGCGGTCGGCGGTGGTGACGATGCCGGCGGCGACGTCGTCCACGTGCACGAACGAGAGCCCGCCCGGCACGTGCATCCGCAGCGACCCCTGGAGGTAGCGCCACACGATGAACGTCGACGAGCGGTTCACATCGCCCGGCCCGAGCACGAACGCCGGATTCGAGATCACGATGTCCTTCCCCTCGGCCACCCCGGCGAGCGCGACCTGCTCGCCCTCGTGCTTCGTCATGGGGTACGGCAGCGACGTCGCCACCTCCGGAAACTCCTGATCCTCGGTCGCGGGCCGGTCGCGCGCCGGCGCGGGCCCGATCCCCGCCACCGAGGACACGTGGACGAGCCGGGCGCCGTCGTCGAGCGCACCGACGACATTCCGGACGGAGTCGACGTTCAGCTGCCGCAGCAACGGAACGTCGCGCTTGCGGTACGCGACGAGCCCGGCCAGGTGGATGACGAGCCCGCAGCCCTCGGCGGCGCGCCGGACATCCTCCGGAGCGAGCACGTCTCCGGTCACGACCCGCGCGCCGAGCGCCTCGACGGCCGTGGCGTCCGACCCGGCGCGCACGAGCGCCCGCACGTCGTCGCCGCGCTCGACGAGCAGCGGCAGAACCCGCCGGCCGATGAATCCGGTGGCGCCGGTGACGAGGACCTCGGGCACGCCGCGACCCTAACCGAGCGTACGATCGCCGAGTGGAAACCGCGGAGGTCGTCATCATCGGCGGAGGCGTGATGGGTGCGAGCGTCGCCTACCACCTGACGGAGTTCGGAATCACCGACGTCGTCCTGCTCGAGCGCGAGACCCTCGCGTCGGGCTCGACGAGCAAGTCGGCCGGCGGCATCCGGGCGCAGTTCGCGGACGACCTGAACATCCGCATCGCGTTGCGCTCGATCGACGAGTTCGCGGCGTTTGGCGAGCGGCTCGGCGCGGAGATCGAGTTCGAGCAGTCCGGCTACCTCTTCCTGCTCGACAACGAGGCCGACGTGAACCGGTTCCGCGCCGCGCTCGAGCTGCAGCACTCGCTGGGCGTGCCGTCGCGCGAGCTGACCGTGAGCGAGGCGGCCGAGATCGTGCCGCAGCTCGACACGGAGGGCCTGATCGCCGCGACGTTCTGTCCGCTCGACGGCCGCGCGACGCCCGAGGCGGTCGTGTCCGGCTACGCGGCTGCGGCGTCGCGGCGTGGCGCGCGGGTTCACCAGGGCGAGCCGGTCGAGGCGATCGACGTGCGAGACGGGCGCATCGCCGCGGTCACGACGGCGAAGCGGAGGATCTCCACCGGGACGGTCGTCTGCACCGCCGGCGTGTGGTCGCGCGAAGTCGGCACGCTGGTCGGCGTCGGAATTCCGGTGACCGGCGAGCCGCGCTGGATGTGGTACTCGCCCGAGCGCGGCGACCTGCCGAGCCCGCTGCCGCTGACGATCGACTTCACGACGAGCTTCTACTTCCACGGCGAGGGCCCAGGCGTCGCGTTCGGCGGGCGCGAGCAGACGCTGGACGAGCTGGCGCCCCACATCGTCGCGCGGCTGCCGCTGCTGGCCGAGCTACCGATCCAGGCCTCCTGGTCGGGTTTCTACGAGGTGAGCCCCGACCACAACGCGATCGTCGGAGAGGCGCCGGAGCTTTCGCGGTTCCTCTACGCCACCGGCTTTTCGGGCCACGGCTTCCAGCAGGCGCCTGCGGTCGGGGAGCACCTGGCGGAGCTGATCGCCAGGCGCGAGCCGACGCTGGATCTGTCCCCGTTCGCGCTCGATCGCTTCGGCCGCGGCGAGTCTCGACCGGAAGCGTTCGTCATCTGATGCGGCTCTTCGTCATCGCCCGCCACGCCGAGTCGACGCTGAACGCGGAGCGCCGCGTGAACGGCGACCCGGCACGGCCGGTCGGGCTCACCGACCGCGGACGGCTGGAAGCGTCGGAGCTCGGCGTCCAGCTGGCCGGGATGCCGATCGACCTCTGCGTCCACACGCGCTTCCCGCGGACGCGCGAGACGGCCGAGATTGCGCTCGCAGGCCGCGAGATCCCGTTCCTTGTCGAGCCGCTCCTCGACGACATCAAGATCGGCGACCTCGACGGCGAGTCGCTCGAGACCTATCGCGCCTGGAAGCACGGTCATCCGCGCAGCGTCCCGTTCCCCGGCGGCGAGAGCCTCGACGACGCGGCGCTGCGCTTCGCCGACGGGCTCGCGGCGCTGCTGGCACTCGACGCCGAGGTCGTGTTCCTCGCGACACACGAGATCCCGCTGCGCTATGCCCTGAACGGCGGCGCCGGCTCGGACTCACTCGACGGCCCGGTGCACGAGATCGCGAACGCGATGCCGTTTCTGTTCGACGAGCCCCGGCTCGCGCGTGCGGTCGCGCGCATCCGCGAGCTGACGCCGGCGCCCTGAGCCTGGGGACAAAGAGGCACACAATCGGCGCTCTTCCGTGACAGACACGCGCGCACTTCCGCGGTACCGTCGAAGGCGGGTGGCGGGTGGTTCATCCCCTCCCAGGGTGGGGCGCGCGCGCAGAACCACCACTAGACTCGCCCGACGAAACCCGGGGAGCCGCCTGCCGGCGGCTGAGAGGGGGCTGTGAACAAGCCCCGACCCGTCGAACCTGATTCGGGTAATGCCGGCGAAGGGAGCACGATGAGCACCGAGGGATCCTGGGGCGTCCCGCCCGTCCCCGAGCGGCTGCGAACGCTTTCGGGCCTCGACCTCACGCTCCTCTGGTCGAACCTCGGCGTCAGCCTGCTCGTCCTCGTGACCGCCGGGCTGCTGGTCGGGTCGATGTCGCTGCCGAAGGCGCTGCTCGCGATCCTCGTGGGCTGCCTCGCCGGGAACCTCATGCTCGGCCTGGCCGGGATGATCGGCGCCGACGGCCGCGTGCCCGCGATGGTGCTCATGCGCGCGCCGCTCGGGCGCGACGGCTCCTACCTCGCGACCGGCCTCAACATCGCGCAGTGCCTCGGCTGGGCGATGTTCGAGATCATCATCATCGCCGCCGCCGCGAGCGCCCTCTCCGACAAGCTCTTCGGGTTCGGCGGCAACACGCTCTGGACGCTCGTCACCGGCGCGATCGCGCTGGGCCTCGCACTGATGGGCCCGGTCGGCGTCGTGCGCCGCGTCATCCGCAAGTTCGCCGTCTGGCTCGTACTCGCTTCACTCCTCTACCTCACCTGGTGGACGCTCTCGAACGCCGACCTCGGCGCGCTCTGGGACCAGCCGGGCGACGGCTCGATGCCGTTCGTGATCGGCGTCGACATCGTGATCGCGATCACCGTCAGCTGGATCCCGCTCGCGCCCGACTACACGCGCTTTGCGCAGACCAGGCGCGGCGCGTTCGTGGGAACCGGGCTCGGCTACTTCCTCGGCGGCATCTGGATGCTCGCGCTCGGCGCGGTCTTCGTGCTCAGCGAGGGCGTCTCCGACCCGACCGCGGTTCCCGCCGCCGTCGCCGCCACCGGGGCCGCGAGCGCCCTCGCCCTGCTCGCGGTCACGATCGACGAGGCCGACGAGGCGTTCGCGAACGTCTACTCGACCGCCGTCTCGATCCAGAATCTCACCGGGCGGGTTTCCCAGCGCGCACTCGTCGTCTCGGTCGCCGTGCTCGCCACCCTCGGCGCGCTCGTCCTCGACATCGGCAACTACGAAAGCTTCCTGCTCCTGCTCGGCTCGTTCTTCGTGCCGCTCTTCGGCGTGCTCCTCGCCGACTGGCTCCTAAGCGGGGCGAACTACTCGAAGCACGACTTCTTCGCCGGCCCGCGCCTGCGGATCGGGCCCCTCGCCGCCTGGCTCGCCGGGTTCGCGCTGTACCAGTGGCTTGCGCCGCTCGGGCCGTCCTGGTGGGTCGACCTGGTCGAGCGGACGAATCCGCCGGCGACCCAGATCGGATCGTCCCTCCCAAGCTTCGCGCTCGCCTTCGCGCTGGCGTTCGGGCTCGGGCTACTGTCCCGGCGATGATCGCGGTCGCCGAATGCGCGGACGCGCTCTACCTGATCGAGGTCGGCGCAGACGCTGAAGAGGACGAGCTCGTCGGCCGCGAGGAAGGCGGCTCGGTCGACCGCCCGCGCCCCGTGGACCTGGCGCCCGCATGGGTCTCGGCGCTGCTCGTGGACGTCGACGCGCACGGCTCCGCCGTCGTCGTCCTCGTGGATCGCAAGCCACCGCTGCTCGTCTCGCACGATGCCGGCTCGACCTGGACGGAGCTCGGCGGCGGGCTTCCGGCCGGGAAGGCGGTCGCGGTCGGCGAGAACCCCGACGACCTGCTCTACGGCGGGCGCAACCGGCTCTACGTCTCGCGCAACGGCGGGATCTTCTGGCGCGCGCTCGGCGTCGAGCTGCCCGAGATCCGCGACGTCGCCTGGGGATAGAGTCAGGCCATGCGCCGCGACGAGCTCGAGCCCACGATCACGCTCATCGCCGAGCGGGCGCGCGCCTACCTCGCCACGCTCGACGACGCTCCCCTCCACAGCCAGACGTTCGAGGAGACCGCCTGGTCGTTTACCGGCGCGATCCCCGAGCACGGCCACGGCGCACTGGACACGCTCGCGCGGCTGACCGGCCCCGCGCTCGACGGCACGATCGCGTCGGCCGGCCCGCGGAACTTCCACTTCGTGACCGGCGGCGTCACGCCCGCGGCGCTCGGCGCCGACTGGCTCGCGTCCGTCCTCGACCAGAACTCGTTCGCCTGGATCGAGACGCCACTCGCCTCGCAGCTCGAGCGGATCTCGCTTGCCTGGCTGCGCGACCTCTTCGGCCTGCCCGCGGAATGGGGCGGCGTGCTCACGACCGGCGCGACGATGGCCAATTTCACCTCGCTCGCCGCCGCACGCCACTGGTGGGCGGCGCGGCACGGCGTGGACGTGAACGCCGACGGCCTCGCCGGCCTCCCGGCGGCGCCGATCATGACCAGCGGCTACGTCCACGCGACCGCGCGCAAGGCGCTGGCGATGCTCGGGCTCGGCCGCGCGCGCGTGCAGACGTTCGAGCGCGACAAGGTCGGCCGGCTCGACCTCGAGGCGCTCGAGGCGGCGCTCGGCAAGCTCGACGGCGCGCCCGCGATCCTGATCGGGAACGCCGGCGAGGTGAACGCCGGGCGACTTCGATCCGATCCCGGCGATGGCCGACCTGGCCGAGCGCTACGGCGCGTGGCTCCACGTGGACGGCGCCTTCGGGCTGTTCGCCGGCGCGAGCCCGTCGACCGCGCACTCTGCTGGACGGCGTCGGGCGCGCGGATTCGGTGATCGCCGACGGACACAAGTGGCTGAACGTCCCGTACGACTGCGGCTTCGCGTTCCTGAAGGATCCGTCCACGCTGCCGGAGATCTTCTCGGCGACCGCCGCATACCTCCCGGATCCCGACGAGGAGCGCCCGAACTGGGGCCAGCTCAGCCCGGAGAGCTCGCGGCGCGCCCGGTCGTTCGCGGTGTGGGCGACGCTCGACGCGTACGGCCGCTCCGGCTACCGCGACCTCGTCGAGCGCAACCTCGCGCACGCCCAGCGCTGCGCCAACCTGGTCGACGGCGCGCCCGAGCTGGAACGGCTGGCGGACGTTCCGCTCAACATCGTCTGCTTCCGCTACCGCCCCGACGACGTTCCCGAGGACGCGCTCGACGACCTCAACCTGCGCCTGGGCGAGGCGGTACTCGCCGACGGCCGCGTCTACACGGGCACGACCCGCTACGGCGGCGTGGTCGCCTTCCGCCCGGCGTTCGTGAACTGGCGGACGCGCGACGAGGACGTCGACCTGCTCGTCGCAACGATCCGCGAGCTCGGCGCCGTGCTCCCGCGTTAGGCTGCGCCCATGCCCGGCTACGTGATCGCGAACGTCGACGTGCACGACTCCGACGGCTACCAGGCCTACATCGACGCGGTGCCCGCGACGATCGAGGCGTTCGGCGGCCGCTACCTCGCGCGAGGTGGACAGACGGAGACGCTCGAGGGCGACTGGAACCCGAACCGCCTCGTGATCGTCGAGTTCCCGACGTACGAGGACGCGAAGGCCTGGCACGCCTCGGCCGAGTACGCGGACGCGAAGGCGATCCGCCAGGCCCATTCCACGGGCCAGCTCGTCGTCGTCGAGAGCCTGTAGCGCCTCGGCCGCTCAGGCCGGCCGCTGGGGAAAACCCGGCACACTTTCGGCGCGGTTTCGTGTCCCACGCGTGCGGGTTTCCTCGATATCGTCTCAAGGGTGGGGCGGGGGGAGCCCAGGTACACGCGTCTAGCGTTTAAGCGTGTTTCAGAGCCGAAACTCGCCGCGGGCGACGATGACCGCCGACCCGCCGACCACGACGCGCTCGATCTTCTCCGCGGTGCCCTCGGCCCGGGCGTAGAGCTTCGACGGCCGGCCCGCCTCGACTCCTTGCGTGAGCTCGATCGTGTCGCCGAACGCCGTCAGCCCGTACCTGGCCAGGTGGCACGCGATCGGCCCGGCCGCCGAGCCGGTCGCCGGATCCTCGGGGATCCCGTCGCCGGGCGCGAACATCCGCGTCTTCCAGTTCGTCCCGGATCCCGCGAAGCAGTTGGCGCCGACCAGGCCGCTCAGCCTGGCGAGCGCGCTCATGTCGGGGTCGAGCCGCGCGACCGCCTCCGGGGACGTGAGCGTCACGAGCACGTGCCGGATCCCGAGGTCGTACAGCTCGACCGGCAGCTCCGAGCGCTCCACGCCGAGCGCAGCAAGCAGCGCCTCCTCCTGGGGGAACGGCTCGATCTCGGGCAGCGGCTGGCTCATCCACCCGAACGTGATTCTCGCCCCTTCGCGCTCGAGCGTCACCGGGACGATGCCCTTGCCGGTCTCGAGCTCGATCACCTCGAGCTGCAACGGCCCGCCGAGCACGAACGCCGAGCCGAGCGTCGGATGACCCGCGAACTGCGTCTCGGCCGTCGGCGTGAAGATGCGGATCTTCGCGTGCCCGCCCGCCTCGGCCGGATACACGAACACCGTCTCGGAGAACTTCGTCTCGAGCGCGAGCCGCTGGAGCATCTCCTCGGGGATCTCGCGCGCGTCCGTGAAGACGGCGAGCTGGTTCCCCTCGAGCGGCCGGTCGGTGAAGACGTCGGCGATGACGTAGCGGAAGGTCTTCATTGGCCTGGAGCTTCTCAAAATACGATGAGGTCGTGCGCATCGATCCCGACGCCTACGGCGAGCTGCTCCTCGCCGCCTACGAGGGCCGCGCCGCGCACGAGGTGATGGAGCGCGACGACGGTCTGCTCTACGTCGGCGACCCGTCCGACTACTTCGCGCCGTTTCGCCGCTGGCCCGCCGCCGAGCGGAAGGCGATGCGGTTCGTCCGCGGCCGCACGCTCGACGTGGGCGCCGGCGCCGGCCGCGTCTCGCTGCACCTCCAGGAACGCGGGCACGAGGTGGTCGCGATCGACGCGTCGCCGCTCGCGCTCGAGGTCTGCCGCCGCCGCGGCGTGAAACACACGGAGACGCGCTCGCTCGACGACCTCGACGGGCTCGGCGCTCTTCGACACGGTGCTGATCCTCCGCAACAACCTCGGCCTGGCCGGAAGCGCCTCCCGCGGCCGCGCCACGCTGCGCCGCCTCCTGGCGAGCACGACCGAGAACGCCCGCCTCATCACGGACAGCGTCGACCCCGCCCGCCATCCGGACCCGGATAACGACCGGCGCTTCCGCGTCCGCTTCCAGGATCTCGCGACGCCGTGGTTTCGCTACCTGATGCTCACGCCCGAGGAGTTCGAGGCCCAGGCCGCCGGCACCGGCTGGCACGTCGCGCGCTTCATCACCGATGAGACGCCTCGGTACGTCGCGGTGCTCGAACGGGACCGAGCCTAGACAGCCGCGAGACGGTCGGCCTCGGCGATCGGATCGTCGGAAAGCGGCTCGGCGCCCACCGCCTCAGCCAACTCGTGGGTCGCCCCGAGGCCGCCGAGGGCGAGGCGGGTTCGGGTGGATAGCCGGCGCATCGCCGCCGTAGCCTCGGGGTCGAGCGAGGCCGGCGTTGTGATCCCGATCACGACCACGGTGGGCGCGAGGTCGGCGACCGCCTGCGTCAGCGTGTCGATCGGCGTGTCGGCGCCGAGATACGTGATCCGGAAGCCCCGCGCGCGCAAGGCCAGCCCGAAGATGATCACCGCGAGGTCGTGCTGCTCCCCCGGAGCGCACGCGAGCAGCGCACGCTGGCCGGTTCCCTGGCCCCAGCCGCGGGCGAGCCCGAGGAGGCGGCCGCGGAGCACATTGCTCGCGAAGTGTTCCTGGGCAACGCTGGCCTCGCCTCGCTCCCAGCGCTCGCCGAGCTCGTGCAGGTACGTGAGAACGGCGCGGAGGACAGTGTCCAGGCTGAGCGCCGCGAGCATCCGGTCAAGTGCGTGATTCGCCCGCGCGTCGTCGTAGTCGTCGAGCGCGGCACGCAGCTCGCGGGCGTCCGCCTCGGCGTCGCCTGCGTTCGCCCGAGCAACCGCAGGCTCAGGGCCGGCCGCGAGGACGAGCCGGGCGGCCTCGGCCGCCGAGTAGCCGCGGTCGAGATTGGCCCGCATGGCGCGGACGCGCTGTTCGTCGTCCGGCGAGTAGAGGCGAAAGCCGCCGGGCGAGCGCGACGGCTCGAGCAGCGAGTAGCGGCTCTCCCACGCTCGCAGGAGCTCGGGGGCGACGCCGACGCGCCGGCTGAGCTCACCGATTCGCACTAGTCCGTCCTGCATGGCACGAGAGTGTACAGAACTTCGACACACTCTTGACAACCCTGGCAGGAGTCGCTACCTTACTTGGACAAAACCTCTACAGGAAGGAGCCGTCATGAAGTACCTCGACATTCTCGCCGCGGTGTTGCTCATCGTCGGCGGCCTGAACTGGGGACTCGTCGCGATCGCCGATTTCGACCTCGTCGCCTGGGCCGTCGGTCTCGAGTTTGGCGAGACGAACGCCGTGAGCCGGGTCGTTTACGGGCTCGTCGGACTTTCGGCCGTCTACCAGATCATTCAGCAGGCCGCGATTCGCCGCCGCTGGACGTCCGAGCCCCACGCGAGCGCTGCGTAGGGCACCCTCAGGGGCCGGCCGAGCCGTGAACGCGCCGGCCGGCCCCACCCTTCATGCCGACGATTCACACCAGCGCGTCGCTCGCTGCCGACGGCGCCGTAACCACCGAGCAGCGCGTCCACCTGATGCGTGAAGCCGTCCCGTGGAGTGACGAGGGGGCCCGCGAGCTCGCCCGCACGTATTGGCGCGAGGTCGTGGAGGTCACCCGCGGCCTCGTCCGCGTCCACGAACGGGGCGACGCGATCGAGCTGCGGCTCCTCGGGGGACCAACCTTGCTTCGGTTCGACCGGCCGCGGCTGCAGGCGGGGCCGGCCTTCGTCTCGTGTAGCTATCCGATTGCCGGCGGACTTCTCACGCGCGTGCGTGGCGGTTCACTGACGCTCTCCCAATCCGGAGGCGAAGACCCCGAGGTTCGCACGACCGTGTCCGGCTTCCACCCGAGCCTGGCCGCCCGACCGGGCTTCCCCGCTTGGACGGGAGCCCTGTACGCGCGGGGCCAGGCGCGCATCCACGACGCGGTCGGGCGCCGGTTCCTCGCAGGCCTGACCGGCGCTAGAACGCAATGAAGGTTGCCGTCCTCGGAGCGACCGGAACGATCGGGAGCGCTCTCGTGCCCGTACTGGCGAAAGATCACGAAGTGGTCGCGATCGCCCGTCATCTGCCGGAGCAGCAGGCGGCCGGCATCGAGTGGCGCGCGGCCGACGTGACGGACGAAACGAGCATGCGCGCCGCGCTTGCCGGCGTGGACGTCGTCTACCACCTCGTCCATTCGCTCGGCGTGAAGGACTTCGAGGAGCGCGACCGGCACGCCGCCGACACGGTCGCCGCCGCAGCTGCAGGCGGCGGCGCCAGGCAGATCGTGTATCTCGGTGGCCTGGGCGACGACGCGCCGGATCTCTCGGCGCACCTGCGCAGCCGCGCCGAGACCGCCGTCCGGCTTGCCGCCGGGTCTGTGCCGGTGACCACGCTCGGCGCCGCGATGATCATCGGTCGGGACAGCGCCGCGTTCGAAACGATCCGCGCGCTCGTCGACCGGCTCCCCGGGATGATCTGTCCGCGCTGGGTCGGTGTCGAGACACAGCCCGTCGCGCTCGACGACGTCGTCCGCTACCTCGCCGGCGTCGCCGGCCGATCTGACGCGTACGGCCAGACCTACGACGTCGGCGGCCCGGAGGTCATGACCTACCGGACCATGATCGAGCGCATCGCCCGGCTGCGCGGCAAGCACCCTCTGATCATCGAGGTGCCCGTGCTGACGCCGCGCCTGTCCTCGCTTTGGCTGCACCTGGTCACGCCCGTGAACGCGAGCGTTGCGCGTCCGCTCGTGGAGGGCCTGCGCACCCGGACCGTCGCCCGGGAAACGCGCATCCGCGAACTCGTCCCCTTCGAGCCGACGCCCTTCGACGACGCAGCGCTCGCGGCGCTCGAACCCGGCTAGCGGTGCCGGTGGTGCTCGACCAGCCGCATGTGGCGGTGGTCGGACTCGTCGATGAACGCCCGGTCGTTCCCGGCCCCGCCCACGACCGTGTCGACGACCCCGTCCTTGGCACGGATCGTGTCTCGCCCGCTGCCGCCGTAGAGCCTGTCGAGTCCGACCCCGCCGACGATCCGGTCGTCGCCGTCGTCACCTTGGATCACGTCCCCTCCCGCCCCGCCGCGCAGCAGGTCGTCGTCGGGACCCCCGTGGATCCGGTCGGGTCCGTAGCCGCCGAGCACGGTGTCCCGGCCCGAACCGCCGAACACAAGATGGCCGATGCCGGCGCCGATCTCGACCGTGTCGTTCCCATCACCGGCCCGCACGACGTCCCGACCGCCCCCGACGTGGATGTGGTCGTTCCCCCCGAGCCCGCAGATGACGTCGTCCGCGCTCGTCCCGTCCAGGTCGTCGCTTCCTGACGTCCCGACGATCGTGCATCCGGCCGGGATCTCCTCGCCGGGCGGCGGAGGCGGAGGCGGGGAGGCGGTGGCGGAGGCGGCGGCGGAGGCGGCGGTGGCGGTGGCGGCAGATCCTCGGGCGGGGGCAGACCCTCGCCGCCGAACGTGATGTCCATCTGCCGCTCGAAGTCCATGAAGAACGTGCAGACGGGGTCGGTGCCCACGGGGCACTCGGTCGAGTCGATCATCGTGACGAACTGCGATCCGGAGTCTGCGAAGGCCCGAAACGTGATCGTCACCCCGTAGTCGGTGGAAACGGTGCAATCCCACATCCACGAGAGGCACGTGAACGACTTCGGCTGGTCCTCTTCCCAGGTGGCGACGACGCGCCCCGAGCCGGTGCCGTGGAAGAACATGTGGATCCGGCACGGCGCGCCGCACTCCGCCGATGCGCGTTCGGCCGGAAAGCTCGCCGACGCGGCCGGTGCGACGACGAGAACCGCGAGCCCCAGAAGGCTCATCGCGACGACCGTCCGAAGTCTCCCCGCGAGGCTCCCGGTGGGTTTGCGCTGAGCGCGCATGAACGCCTTGATGGTACGCGCATGAGGCGGCAAGGGCACCCGCCGTGGCGGCGCACGCGCGCGCGATAGGCTCGCCCGCGGTGGCAAACGCAATCGAGGTACACGGCCTGCGCAAGGCGTACGGCCCGCGAGAAGTCCTGCACGGGCTCGACCTCGCCGTTCCGGAGGGAGAGGTGTTCGCGCTCCTCGGCCCGAACGGCGCCGGGAAGACGACCACGGTCGAGATCCTCGAGGGCTACCGCCGCCGCGACGCGGGCGAGGTGCGCGTGCTCGGCACCGACCCGGAGAAGGCAGACGGCGCCTACCGGGCGCGGATCGGGATCGTCCTCCAGTCCTCCGCCGTCTACCCGACGCTGAACGTGCGCGAGATCGTCGAGCTCTTCGCCGGCTACTACCCCGCGCCGCGCAAGCCCGAGGACGTGCTCGAGCTCGTCGGGCTCGCCGACCGAAGCGGCCAGCGCGTGCGCACGCTCTCGGGAGGACAGCTGCGGCGCCTCGACCTGGCGCTCGCGCTCGTCGGCGACCCCGAGCTGATCTTCCTCGACGAGCCGACCACCGGCTTCGACCCCGCCGCGCGCCGCCAGGCCTGGGACACGATCCGCGGCCTGCGCGAGCTGGGCAAGACGATCCTGCTGACGACGCACTACCTGGAGGAGGCGCAGACCCTCGCCGACCGGCTCGCGATCCTCCGCGACGGCCGCATCGTCAGCGTCGGCACCCCGCGCGAGCTGCTCGCCGGCGACGGCCTGGTCGAGATCCGCTATCGCCGCGACGGCCAGGAGATCGTCGTCGAGACGACCGAGCCGACCCGCGTGCTGAACGAGCTGACCGCCGAGGCGCTCGCCCGCGGCGAGGAGCTCGAGGGCCTCGAGGTGCAGCGCCGCTCGCTCGAGGACGTCTACCTGGAGCTGACCGAGTGACGCTCTTCCTCCGCGAGCTCCAGAACCAGCAGCGGCTCTACTGGCGCAGCCGCGAGGCCGCGTTCTTCACGTTCCTCCTCCCGATCATCTTCCTCGTCCTGCTCGGCTCGGTGTACGGCGACGAGGACATCGACGGGATCTCCGGCTCGACCTTCTTGCTCGCCGGGCTGATCGGCTACGGGGTCGTCTCGACCGCGTTCGCCGGGCTCGCGATCACGCTCGTGCTGCGCCGAGAATCGGGCGTGCTCAAGCGGGTGCGCGGAACGCCCCTCCCGACCTCGATCTACCTCGGCGCGGTGATCGCCTCGACACTCGTCGTGCTCGCGATCCTCGTCGTCTTGCAGATCCTCGTCGGCGTCTACCTGCTCGACACGGCCTGGCCGGAGGCGCCGCTGCAACTCGCCGTCGTGCTGCTCCTCGGCGCCGTCGTCTTCGCAGCGCTCGGCCTGGCTCTCACCGGGCTCGTCCGCAGCGCCGAAGGCGCGTCGGCGGTCGTGAACGCGATCTACCTGCCGCTCGTCTTCATCTCGGGCGTCTTCTTCAGCGTCGACGCTCTGCCGGCGTTCCTGCAGGCGATCGCCGAGCTCTCGCCGCTCACCTATCTCCTCCGACTCGTACGCGACCTCTACATCGAGGGCGGCACGTTCGGGGACGCGGCCGCCGACCTCGCCGTGCTGGTCGCATGGGGCGTGGTCGGCGTCGTTGTCGCGCTACGGCTGTTCCGCTGGGAACCGCGGGAGACTTAGGGAGTGCAGTCCTGCTTGTAGTCGGCGACGTCGCCGTTGCACGTGTCGGTCCCGGTCCCGCCGTACAGCTCGTCGTACCCCCCGTCGATCCCGTTGAGGACGTCGTTGTCAGCGTCGCCGAAGAGGTAGTCGAGTCCGTCGTCGCCGGTCAGCGTGTCGATCCCGGCGCCCCCGAAGAGCCGGTCCGAGCCGGCGCCGCCCGACGCGTTGTCGAGTCCGGCCCCGCCTTGGAAGAGGTTCGCGAGCGAGTTCCCGACGAAGACATCGTTGTTCGTGCCGCCGTAGATGGTCTCGAAGTCCCCGCCGATGTTGTCGAGCTCGCCGGCCGCGCCGTCGTTCGCGAGCGTGTCGAGACGGAGCTGGAGCGGGGCCGCACGCTGCAAGTAGCTGAGGTAGTCGTACCCGGCGCCGCCGATCAAGAGATCGGCGCCGTTGGCCACCGAGCCCTCCTGGATCGAGTCGTCGCCGGTGCCTCCCTTGACCGTGTCGTTGCCTTCGTCGCCGTACAGGGCGTCCTCGCCCGCGCCGCCGTCGATGGAGTCGTTCCCCTCGCCCCCGCTGATGGAGTCTTCTCCAGTGCCGCCGCTCAGCGAGTCGTTCCCCGAGGTCGCGCCGAAGCCGCCGGTGATGCTGTCGTCGCCTGCACCGCCGAGGACGACGTCGTTTCCGGCGCCGGACTCGAACCAGTTGCCGGCCGAGCTGCCGACCAGCCGGTCGTTCCCCGAGCCTGACGTGATCGACTCGATGTCCGAATGGATGTTGTCGCTTTCGCCGGTCTGTCCGTCGTTCGCGTGGTCGTCGAGCGAGACCTTCATGTTTCCGGTGCGCAGGTAGTAGTAGGCGGAGTCCCGGCCCACGCCACCGTGCAGGTCGTCGGCGCCGTCGAGGCCGGCCTCCGCATAAAGAAGATCCGTCCCGGCGCCGCCGTAGACCGAGTCCTTTCCGGTTCCGGGCGTGAGCTGGTCGGGCCCGTCGCCGCCGTCCAGCCGGTCGCGCCCTGCATCGCCGAGCATCATGTCGGTGCCGGCGCCGCCGCTCATCCGGTCATTTCCGGTCCCGCCGTACACCGAGTCCGCGCTGGATCCGCCGGTGAGCGTGTCGTTGCCCGCATCCCCGGTGATGACCAGCGGCCAGCCGTACTTGCCGCCCGTTCCGAAGCCGCCGGCCCCGGAGACCGTGTCGGCACCGCCACCCGCGGCGATCTCCCACTTGTCCACGCCGGTCGTGAGCAGGTCGGCGTCGCCGTCGGCGTTCAGGTTCATGCCGCCCGTGCCGAGCCGAATCGTGTCTGCCTGCGCTCCGCCGAGGACGGTCACGGTGTCGGTTCCGCCGCCAAGGTTCACATGGAGCTCGATCTCGGACGTCCCCCTCGACTCCTTGGTCTTTCCGGGGGCGAATGCGCCACCGCTCAACTGGACGATGACCGTCTGCTCGGCCGCGTCGGCGGTCACGTACACGGCATTTGTGTTCTTCACCGTGGCGCTTCCGCACTGCAATCCATTCGCCATGATCTTGAGCCCGGACCGGCTGACCGTCACGACGTCGGCCGGGGTGCTCAGCGCAACGTCGACGCGCGCCTGCGCGCTCGAGTACGCGCAGCTGACTGCCGCCTGGGCGGGAGCAGCGACGAGTAGGGCGGTAAGGACGAACGCAGCGCCGAGCGCCGACTTGCGAAACATGACGTGACCTCCACGGGGAAACGGCGGGACTCTCGCATCGTCCCACCTGATGCGGACGCGCACAATGGCCCCTGCAAGAAGCTTTAGGTTTCGGCAGGTCCGGCGACGAGATCCGCGTACTCGGGATGCCGCGCGATGTACGCGCGGACGAACCCGCACAGCGGAACCACCTCGAGCCCGCGAGCGCGGATGTCGTCGAGCGCACCCTTGACGAGCGCCGAGCCGAGCCCTTCTCCCTCGAACGCCGGGTCGACCTCGGTGTGGTAGAGGACGACCTTCCCGTCCTTCAGGCCGGAAGCGATCAGCCCGGCCTCGGCGCCGTCGACCGTGAGCAGGTACTTGAGCCCGTCGTCGCTGCGGGTGATGCGCACGTCGGCCATCGCGGGCACGGTACCGGGCAAACCGAGCGCTACGCTGCGTCCGAGCCCCCGTAGCTCAGTGGATAGAGCAGTGGTTTCCTAAACCGCGTGCGCAAGTTCGATTCTTGCCGGGGGCATCCGCACTTCGCCCGGTGATTCCGGCCGTCGCGGCGATGTCCCTGAATCGCAATTACCCTATCGCCGGATGAACCCGACCGACCTTCACTCGGGGGACACCGGCCTTTCGGAGTCCTCGCCGCGGCACTTCGAGGTCGTCGTCATCGGCGCAGGTCAGGCCGGTCTGGCGATGGGGTACTTCCTCGCGCAGCAAGGCCGGCGCTTTCTGATCGTCGACAGCGCGCGCTCGATCGGCGCAGCTTGGCGGACCCGGTGGGACTCGCTGACCCTCTTCACACCGCGGCGCTACGACGCCCTCCCAGGGCTCGACTTTCCCGGCGATGCCGACGGGTATCCCATGCGCGACGAGGTGATCGCGTACCTGGAGAGCTACGCGGAGTCCTTCGAGCTCCCGATTGCGCTCGACAACGGTGTTCGGTCGGTGTCGGCAAGGGGCGAACTCTTTGTCCTCGAGCTCGAAGACGGCTCCTCGATCGAGGCCGACCAGGTCGTCGTCGCGACCGGCCCGTTCCAGGTCCCGCGCGTCCCTGCGTTTGCGGCCGACCTTGCTCCGGAGATCTTTCAGGCCCACAGCACCGGGTACCGCAAGTCGAGCGATCTTCCGGAGGGAACGGTTCTCGTGGTCGGCGGCGGCAACACGGGCTTTCAGATCGCGAGAGAGCTAGCGGCGACCCGTGACGTGCACCTCGCGGTCGGCTCGCGCCAGCTCCCGCTTCCGCAGCGTTTTCTCGGGCGCGACCTCTTTTGGTGGCTCGAGAAGACGCGGCTGCTCCGCAAGACCGCCGAGTCGCGGCTCGGCCGGCGCATGCGCGATCGCGACACGCTGATCGGCTCGAGCCCGCGCTCGGCCCGGCGGGCTGGCGTGCACATGAAACCGCGCGCGATCGGCGTCTCCGGGCGAACGGTCAGCTTCGCCGACGGGAGCACGCTCGACGTCGACGCCGTCATCTGGGCGACGGGCTACCGCTTCGACCACTCCTGGATCGAGCTTCCCGTTGCCGACGCGGACGGAACGCTCCGCCACCGGCGCGGGGTCACCGACGTGCGCGGCCTCTACTTCCTCGGTCTCCCGTGGCAGCACACGCGCGGATCCGCGCTGCTGGGGTGGGTCAAGGACGACGCCGAGTTCATCGCCGGCGAGATCGCAGACGCCGCGAACGATCAAACTCACCGTGTTCCAGAAGGAGAGGCTGTCCATGGGAACTGAGAATTTCCCCACTGAAACCGCCGGCGCCCCCGAAGTCGTCGCGACGGAGCTGGTCGAGCTCGCCGACGGGGATGAGTTCGAGCTCAGGATCGCACCCGTCACGAAGCAGATCGGGGACGCAACCGTCCGCATGCTCGCCTACAACGGATCGATCCCTGGCCCAACGCTGAAGGTGCGCGAGGGCTCGGAGATCCTGGTGAACGCCGTCAACGAGGGCGACCTCGAGGGGACCGTGCACTGGCATGGCCTGCGGCTGGAGAACGAGTTCGACGGAACTCACGAAACGCAGAAGCCGATCGCGGTGGGCGAGAGCTTCACCTACCGGCTCCAGTTTCCGGATCCAGGCCTCTACTGGTACCACCCGCACATTCGCCAGGACTACGGCCAGGAGCTGGGTCTCTACGGGAACATCCTCGTCGTCCCGCCGAGGCCGACTACTGGCCGCCGGCGCACCGGGAGGTCTTCCTGACCCTCGACGACATCCTGATCGAGGACGGCAAGGTTGCGCCCTTCTCCCACGACGAGACCAACTTCGTCGCGATGGGTCGCTTCGGGACGACGTTGCTCGTGGCCGGCGAGCCGGAGCTCGCGCTCGACGCGAGGATCGGCGAGGTCGTGCGCTTCTACCTCACCGACACGGCGAACACGCGGGTATTCAGGGTCGGGGTGAACGGCGCCAGGATGAAGCTCGTCGGGGGCGACAGCGGCCGGATGGAGCGCGAGGAGCTCGTTGAGGACGTCATCCTTGCTCCGTCGGAGCGGGTCGTCGTCGACGTGCTCTTCGACCGGCCCGGGTCGGTCACGCTCGAGCACCGCACCCCCGAGCGCGTCTACTCGCTTGCAGAGATCACGGTGGCCGAGGAGCCGGCGGAGCCCGAGCTCGCGAACGGGTTCGAGACGCTCCGCGTGAACGAGGACCTTTCAGCGGAGCGGGAGCGGATCGCTTCCTACCTCGAGGCCGCGCCCGACAAGACCCTCGCGTTCGTAGCCGAAATGGACCTGGGCGAGCCCGAGACCGAGGCCGGCAAGGCCGTCTACGGGTGCCCGATGCACGCGGAGATCGTGGCGACGTGGGAGGGCAAGTGCCCGATCTGCGGGATGAAGCTCATGGCCTCTCCCGTCGATACCGCGCGTCCCACCGCGTTCGCTTGCCCGATGCATCCCGAGATCACCGCGACGTGGGCGGGAACCTGCCCCGAGTGCGGCATGACGCTGCGGCCGACCGAGGCCGGCGGCGAGACGGCGGAGCACGAGGGGCACGAGCACCATGGCGCAGGGCACGCGCACGACGCGGCCGGCGGCATCGAGTGGGAAGACGACATGGTCGAGGTGAATCGGACTACGACCCCGGCCAACATGCGCTGGTTGATCGTCGACCGGGAAACCGGCGCCGAAAACCACGCGATCGACTGGCACCTCAAGGTCGGCGACCAGGTCAAGATCCGTCTCGTCAACGAGATGGATTCCGACCATCCCATGCACCACCCGTTCCACATCCACGGCGCGGGCCGCTTCCTCATCCTCGCCCGAGACGACGTGGTCGAGCCCAATCTCGTCTGGAAGGACACCGTGCTCGTCCGAACCGGAGAGACGGTCGACATTCTTCTCGACGTCACGAACCCCGGCATCTGGATGGCGCACTGCCACATCGCCGAGCACCACGAGAGCGGGATGATGTTCAGCTTCGACGTGGCCCCATGAGCGAGGCCGCCGCTACGGGGTCGACCCGCGCCGGGTTGCGAGAGCCGGTCTTCTGGGGAGTGGTCGTCGGAATCGCGCAGGCCGCCACGCCGCTTGCGTTCTGGTGGCTCGACACAGCGACCGTGTATGCGCTCGGGCTTGCTGTGATCGCCCCGATCTACATCGGGTTCGCAGTTGCCGACGGGCGACGCAAGATTCTCGCCGTCGAAACCAGCGTCGCCGGCATGTTCATCGTCATCGCCGCCGCAGCGATAACCGGCACACCGTGGCTCCTTGTCGTCGGACTTGCGGGCCATGGGCTCAAGGACCTCTGGCAGCACCGAAGTCACTTCGTCGCGAACATGCGGTGGTGGCCGCCGTTTTGTCTCGTGATCGACTTTGTGGTCGCGGCGATCATCGCCGTCGAGATCCTCGCCGGCGTTCAGTTCCACTAGTGGGTCTCTAGCCGGTTTCGTCGACGACCAGCGTCGCCTTCACGCCGCGGTGGGCGAACGCGTCCTCGAAGCGGTCGAGCGGGACGCGCAGGCCGACGAACTGCTCCAGGGCCTCGGGCCAGCGTTCACGCGCGTGATCGAGGCCGGCGACCGCCGCCAGCCAGTCCTGCCGGTGGGCGTTCACGCTGCCGAAGACCACCCGGTTCTCGAGGATCGCGTCGACGCCGAGCACCCGGCCGTCGAGCTCGACCTTCTGGTCGCGCGCGTCGAGGCCGAGCAGACAGGCGACGCCGTTGCGGCGCAGCAGGCCGAGCGTGTCGGCCATCACCTGCGCGTTCCCGGTCGCCTCGACGACCAGGTCGAAGCCGCCGAGCTCGTCGCGCAGGGCCGCGAGCGGCGTCTCGGCCGTCGAGACGTAGCGGGCCCCGAGAGCCGTGACGAGATCGGAGCGCAGGTCGCCGGCCGGGCTGCGGGCCGCCGTCCAGACGTCCAGCCCCTCGAGCCGCAGGAGCATGGTCGCGAGCATCCCGATCGCCCCGGCGCCGAGCACGAGCGCCCGCTCGAGGCGCCACGGCTGGCGCCCGCCGATCGCCTGCGCGTGCCGGATGCCTCTGGCGCAGATCGACGTCGGCTCCGCGAGCACGCCGAGGCGGCCGAGCGCAGGCGGGATCGCGATCAGCTGCGTCGGGTCCTCCGCGACGAACTCCCGCGCGAAGCCGTGGAGACGCGTGATCCCCCGCTCGCTGTAGTCGCCGGTCAGGCACGAGTCGGGCGATCCTTCCTCGCACGCCACGCAGTGCAGGCACGAGCGGCGCACCATCGCGGTCACGAGATCCCCGCGCGTGAAGCCGTGCCCGTCGCGCTCGACCACCGCCAGCAGCTCGTGGCCGAGCACGAGCGTCGACTCGCCTTCGGGCGCGACGCCGAAGAGCCCCTCGGAGATCTCCCGGTCGGTCCCGCAGACGCCGACCTCGAGCGTGCGCAAGAGCACTTCGCCGGCGCCTGCCCCCGGCTCGGGAGCCTCGGCGACACGCGTCGAATGCGCCGTCCCGGGCTCGGTGACGAGCGCGAGCATCAGGCCGCCGTGAGGCCGCCGTCGATGACGAACACCGTGCCGGTGACGAACGCGGCGCCGTCGGAGGCGAGGTACGCGATCGCCTCGGCGATCTCGTCGGGCGTGCCGAGGCGCCCCATCGGCTGGCGGGCACGCAGCGCATCGAGCGACTCGCCCGACTCCTCCACCAGGCGGCGCACCCACGGCGAGTCGACCGTCCCGGGGCAGACGGCGTTCACGCGGATGCCGTCCGCGACGTGGTCGACGGCGAGCGCGCGCGTCAATGCGACGACGGCGCCCTTGGACGCCGAGTAGGCGGCGCGGTTTCGCAGCCCCACCAGGGCGGCGACCGAAGAGACGTTGACGATCGAGCCTCCGCCGCGGGTGGCCATGTCCGGAATGGCGTGCTTGCAGCACAGGAACGTCCCGCGCGCGTTGACGGCGAAGACGTCCTCCCAGACGTCGAGGTCGGTCTCGGGAGCGTTCGTCGTCGAGCCGATCCCGGCGACGTTCACGAGCACGTCGAGGCCGCCCATCGCGTCCGCGACCTCGTCCTCGTCGCGGACGTCGAGGACGAGGGACTCCACCCGGTCGCCCAGCGCCGTCGTGAGCGCTTCGAGCCGCTCGGGCGCGATGTCCGCCAGCACGACGTGCGCGCCCTCCTCGTGCAGCCGCCGGGCCGTCGCCTCGCCGATCCCGGACGCCGCGCCGGTGACGAGAGCCCGCTTGCCGGTGAACCGCGCGTCGCTCATCTCGGCCATAACCTTCCCCGATCACGGTCGAGATCGCCATCCGGACGCGCGCACTGCTCGGCGAGGGGCCTCGCTGGGACGCCGCGCGCGGGCTGCTCTGGATCGACGTCGAGGCGGGCGAGCTGCACGCCTTCGACGGGCGCAGCATTCGCGCTGGGGAGCAGGGTCGGCGCCGCGACTCCGACCACGGAGGACGATCGCGTGCTCGTCGCCCTCGCCGACCGGTTGGCGCTGGTCTCCCTGGCGGACGGCTCCCTCGAAACCGTCGCGCTCGTCCCGCACGGCGACGACCTGCGGATGAACGACGGCGCCTGCGATCCGGCCGGTCGCTTCTGGGTCGGGAGCATGGCGCTCGACGAGCGGCCGGGCGTGGCGGCGCTCTACCGCTTCACGCTCGCCGGCGGCCTCGAGCAGGTGCTCGACGGGGTTGGGCTCTCGAACGGGATCGGCTGGTCGCCGGACGGCGGGCGGATGTACTACATCGACTCGCTCACGCACCGGGTGGACGTCTTCGACTTCGATGTCGCGGCAGGGACGATCTCCGGGCGCAGGCCGTTCGTCTCCATCGAGCCCTCGGATGGGACGCCGGACGGGCTCGCCGTCGACGACGAGGGCGGCGTCTGGGTCGCGCTCTTCGGCGGCGGCGCGGTGCGGCGCTACACGGCGGACGGCGCGCTCGACCGCGTCCTCGAGCTGCCGGTGGAGAAGGTGACGGCGTGCTGCCTGGGCGGCGCCGACGGGCGCTCGCTCTACGTGACGACCGCGAGCCTCGGCGTGGACGACCCGCTCGCCGGAAGCGTGTTCGTGGCGCGCGTCGACGTGCCCGGGCCCGCCCGCGCGGCCGTTTCACGCCGGGTAGGGACGCAGGACGGCGCCCTCCGAGGCCGAGCCGACGAGCGCCCGGTAGCGCGCGAACACGCCGACCTCGAACGGAAGCGGCGGCGGTGCCCAGACGGCCAGGCGCGCGGCGATCTCCGCGTCGTCCACGTCGAGGCGGAGGGTTCCCGCGTCCACGTCGATCTCGATCGCATCGCCGTCGCGGACGATCGCGAGCGGCCCGCCGCGCGCGGCCTCCGGCGCGACGTGCCCGACCATCAAGCCTCGCGTCGCGCCGGAGAAGCGCCCGTCCGTGACGAGCGCGACCGACTCGCCGAGCCCTGCGCCCACGACCGACGCCGTCACGCTCAGCATCTCGCGCATCCCTGGCCCGCCGGCGGGGCCCTCGTAGCGCACGACGAGCACGTCGCCCTCCGTCACCGCGCCGGAGCGCACCGCATCGGCGCCGGCCTCCTCGCTGTCGAAGACCCGCGCGGGGCCGCGATGCGTCCGGTGGCCCTCGCCCGAGTACTTCACGAGGCTGCCCTCCGGCGCGAGGTTGCCGCGCAGGACGTGCAGAGCGCCGGTCGGCTTGAACGGCGTCTCGACGGAGAAGACGACCTCGCCGTCCGGGAGCGCCGCGCTTTCGGTGGCAGCCTCGAGCGTCGAGCCGTCGACGGTCGGCGCCGAGCCGTCCAGATGGCCTGCCCGCACCAGCTCGCGGATGAGCACGGCCGTGCCGCCGGCGCGGTGGAAGTCCTCCGCCATGTACGTGCCGCCCGGCGCGAGACTCGCGATCACGGGTGTCCGTGCCCCGACCGCGGCGAGCTCGTCGAGCGGAGAGGTCGACCCCGGCCTCGTTGGCGATCGCGAGGAGGTGGAGGACGCCGTTGGTCGAGCCGCCGCTGGCCACGATCCCGGCCATGGCGTTGAGGAGCGCGCGCCGGTCGAGGAAGCTCCGCGCGGTCACGCCGTGCGCGGCCAGCCCGACCGCGAGCTCTCCGGCACGCGCCGCGGCCTCGGCCTTCGCCGCGCTCTCGTCGGCGGGCACGAGGCCGTCGCCGATCCGCGCGATGCCGAGGCAGTCGAGCGCCACCGCCATCGTGTTCGCCGTGAAGTGACCGGCGCACGTGCCGCCGGCAGGGCACGCGTGGCGCTCGAGCTCGTCCAGCTCGGCGCGCGTGATCAGCCCCCGCTCCTCGGCGCCCACCGCTTCCCAGACGTCCTGAATCGTCACCTGCCGTCCACCCATCCGTCCGGCGCGCATCGGCCCGCTGTAGAGGACGACGGCCGGCTTGTCGACGCGCGCGAGCGCCATCAGCGCGGCCGGAACGGTCTTGTCGCAGCCGACGACGCAGACGACCGCGTCGAAGTCGTGCGCGTGCACCATCAGCTCGATCGAGTCGGCGATCACCTCGCGCGAGATCAGCGAGGCCCGCATCCCCGGCGTCCCCTGCGACTGGTTGTCCGAGACCGCGATCGTGTTGAACCCGAGCGGGACGCCGCCGGCCGCGGTGACACCGTCCGCGACGCGATCGGCGAGCTCGCGCTGGTTCAGGTTGCACGGCATCGTCCCGGTCCACGTCGAGGCGATCCCGACGATCGGGCCGCCCAGGCGGGCCGGGTCGATCCCCATCGCCCGGAAGTGGGCGCGCGCAGGCGCCCGCTCCGCGCCGGTCGCAAGCCCTGCGCGGGCCCGGCGGCGGAGCGCGTCCTGCTCTCCGGACGCCATCGCCCTAGAGCCGCACCGGCTTGCCGTCCGCGGCCGCGCGGTACAGCGCCTCGATCGTGCGCGCCTGGCCGAGTGCGTCCTCGCGGCCGAGGAGCGGTTCGCGCCTCGCCGCGGATCGCGTCGCCCAGGTTCTCCAGCTCCAGGCGGTACGAGTCCTCGGGCTCGATCTCGATCCGCTCGACGCCCGATCGCCGTTCGATGCTCGAGCACCGGGCGTGCGGCAGTGCCACGGGTCGTCCAGGAAGAGCGAGCCCTCCTCGCCGATCGCCTCCAGCTCGTCGCGCACCTGGCAGCGACGAGGCCGCAGTCGATCTCGCGCGAGCACGTCGCCGGGGAAGCGCATGCGTCGCGGTGAAGAGCTCGTCCACGCCGGAGCGCCGACGAGACCTGCTCGGCGTACACCTGCTCGGGCTCGCCCGCGAGGAGCCGGGCGCCGCTGACGCAGTAGCAGCCGACGTCCATCAGGCCGCCGCCGTCGAGGCCCGCGTTCAGGCGGACGTTCGCGGTGTCCGCAAGCGAGAAGCTGAACGCCGCGCGGACGAGCCGCAGCTCGCCGATCGCGCCGCCGTCCACGAGCTCGGTCAGCCGCTTCGTCTGCGGGTTGTGGCGCCACATGAACGCCTCCATCAGGATGCGCCCGGCGCTGGCGGCGGCGTCGAAGGCCCGCTCGACCTCGGCCGGATAGCGGCTGAGCGGCTTCTCGCAGAGCACGTGCTTGCCGGCCTCGAGCGCGCGGATCGACCACTCGACGTGCAGCGAGTTCGGCAGCGAGATGTAGACCGCCTCGATGTCGGGGTCGGCGAGCAGCTCCTCGTAGCTGCCGTACGAGCGCTCGATCCCACGTTCCGCGCGCGTAGGCCTCGGCGCGCCCGGCGTCGCGGCTCGCGACCGCGACGCACGTCGACGCGCTCCGACTCGCGCGCGCCCGTGAGCACCTTGTCGTTGATGTCGGCCGTGGAGAGGAACCCCCACCTGACGGCGTCGCTCATCCCCACGACGCCTCCGTCACCGGCCGGAAGGCCGTCTCGAGGATGCGGTGGTGCCGCGGCCGCGTGAGCACGAACACGACCACCTCGGCCACGTCCTCGGAGGTCATCATCCCTTCCAGCGCGGGCATGTCCGGCGTGCGGCCGCGTCCCATGCGCGAAGTCGGTCGCGACGCCGCCGGGGCAGACGTTCGTGCAGCGGACGCCGTGCTCGCGCAGCTCGTGGTCGAGCGCGCGCGTGAAGCCGACCTGCGCGAACTTCGAGGCGCAGTAGACGGCCTCGTAGCGGAAGTCCGCGCCGGCCGGCCTCGGAGGCGAGCGTGATCATGTCGCCCGCGTCGCTTCGAGCAGGTACGGCAGCGCGGCCCGCACGGCGTAGAGCGTGCCCTTCAGGTTCACGTCGATCATCTCGTCGAGGTGCTCGGCGGAGAGATCGAGGAACGGGCCGTACGCGCCGACGCCCGCGTTCGCGACGAGGATGTCGATGCCGCCGAAGCGCTCGGCCGTCTCGGCCGCGAGCGCCTCGAGATCGTCGGGCTTCGCGCACGTCGCACGGGCGCGCGACCGCGCCCTCGAGGCCGAGGTCGTCGCCGCTGCGCGACGCGAGTCCGAGCTTCACGCCTTGCGCGTCGAGCGCCGTCGCGACGGCCGCGCCGATGCCCCGGCTCGCGCCGGTGATGACTGCGATCTTGCCTTCGAGCGATGTCATGTGTCCTCCAGAGGTCGAAGTGCGGGATAGAGCGCGCGGAATCGGTCGTAGCCCTGCGCGTACGCGCCGACCCACGCGGGATCGGGCTCGATCCGCTCGCGTGACGCGCACGCGTCGCGGCGACCGCCTCGTGCGACGTCGGCGAACGTGCCGGCCGCGACCCCGCCGAGCAGCGCCGCGCCGAACGCCGAGCCTTCGTCGGTCGCGGTGCGCTCGAGCGGCAGGTCGAGCACCGAGGCGACGATCCGAAGCCAGAGATCGCTGCGCGCGCCGCCGCCGGAGACCCGAGCCGATCGCGGCTCGCACGCCGAGCGTCGCGCAGCAGCTCGAGCGAGTCGCGCAGGCCGTAGGCGACGCCCTCCAGCACCGCGCGCGCAGCGCGCCGCGGTCGTGGCGGAGCGAGAGCCCGACGAACGCGCCGCGCGCGTCCGGGTCGGCGTGCGGCGTCCGCTCGCCGGCCAGGTACGGCGCGAACAGCAGGCCCTCGGCGCCGGGCGCCCAGCGCTCGGCCTCCGCGGTCGAGCGTGTCGTAGGACTCGCCGGGCGCGGCGACGTCGCGCAGCCAGCGAAGCGAGCCGGCGGCGGAGAGCATCACGCCCATCGCGTGCCAGCCGCCCGGCACCGCGTGGCAGAAGGCGTGCACGCGGCCCTCGGGGTCCGCGGCGTAGCCGGGCAGCGCGGCGAAGACGACGCCCGAGGTTCCGAGCACGACCGAGAGCGGCCCGGGCCGGTCGACGCCGACGCCGAGCGCGCCGGCGGCCTGGTCGCCCGCGCCCGCCGCGACGGGAATCCCGCCGGCGTGGCCCGACACGTCCGGCGACTCGAGCACGCGCGGCAGCCACTCGGCGGGGATCTCGAGCGCCGCGAGGACCTCGTCGCTCCAGCGCCGCTGCGCGACGTCGAAGAGCAGCGTCCCCGACGCGTCCGCCGACGTCGATCGCGTGCTCGCCGGTCAAGCGCAGCCGGACGTAGTCCTTCGGCAGCAGCACGTGGGCGATCCGCGCGTAGACCTCGGGCTCGTGGCGGCGCAGCCACAGGAGCTTCGGCGCCGTGAAGCCCGGCAGCGCGCGGTTGCCGGTCAGCTCGATCAGCCGGTCGAGGCCGCGACGCGCGCCTCGATCTCGGCGCACTCCTCGCCCGTGCGCTGGTCGTTCCAGAGGATCGCGGGCCGCAGCACGTTCGCCGTCGGCGTCGAGGACGACGAGGCCGTGCATCTGCCCGGAGAGCCCGATGCCCGCGATGTCGTCGGCGCCGAGCGCGCGAGCGCCGCCTCGGTCGCGCGCCACCAGTCCTCGGGATCCTGCTCGGCCCAGCCGGGCTGCGGCGTCGAGAGCGGGTACTCCTCCTCCGCGCGCGCGAGCACCTCGCCGTCGGGGGAGATCGCGAGCGCCTTGACGCCGGTCGTGCCGACGTCGAGCCCGACGAGGCGGGTCATTCCGTCGCGAGACCCGCTGTGACGATCGCGTCCCGGGCGAGTTGCTCGTCCACGTCGCCCGGCAGGCCGCTGACGCCGATCGCGCCTACGCGGCGCCCGCCGTCGAACGCCGCCACCCCGCCCTTGAAGAAGATGCAGAACGGATCGAAGCTCGCCAGCTCGGTCGGCGTCTCGGCCACTTTCGCGGCCAGCGCGCTGGTCGAGGTCTGGTCCGAACGCGCCGCGGTGTAGGCCTTGCGCTGGGCGTTCAGCCGCGTGTCCGGCGCGGCTCCGTCCATCGTCGCCGCGGCCACGAGCTCGCCGTGGTCGTCCGCGACGAAGACCGCACGGGCCCGGACGCGGCCGCGGGACCGACGTCGACCATCGCCTGCGCCCGCTCGAGCCTCACTCCTTCGCCCCCAGCGCCGCGTAGACGAGCTCGTACGCGCGCACGGCGTCCTTCGCCGTCTGCGCCTCGCGCAGCTCGGCGTCGTCGATCCGCGCCGCGACCGAGTCGATGAAGCGCCACTGGAGCACGCTGCGCCTCACGGCCTCGACCTGCGTCCTCGGTGTACGGGTAGAGGTCGAAGCCGAGCCGCTCGCCGTTCGTCGCCGTAGCCCGCGCGGCGCAGCTCGACCGCCAGCTCGAGCGTCTCCATGAACGCGGTCGCGCCGACCATGTTGTCGTCGTCGAAGATGCCCCAGCCCGAGTTCGCGTGCTGGTGGCCGAGCAGCCCCTCGGCGGCGAGCAGCGCCGCGTACTCGGCCAGGTTCTCGCCGTTCATGATCAGGTGCTGCCAGTCCATGTTGACCTTGACGTTGTCGAAGCCGCGCACGCGCAGCGTGTGGATCACGTGCAGCGTCATCCCGATGTTGCGCATGAGGATCTTCATCGCGGGCTCGGAGTTCTTGTGCTCGAGGAAGAGGTGGACGCCGTGCTCGCGGCACCGCTCGGCGGCCTCGCCGATCCCGTCGATGAGCCACGCCCAGCTCTCCGCGTACGGCGTCTGGAACGGGTAGTTGTAGCCCTCGATCCCCGGCCAGATGATGAAGTGCGCGCCGAGCGAGCCGGCGAAGTCGGCGGCGGCGAGCGTTCGGCGCAGCGCCTCGCTCGCGGATCGGCCGTCGGGCGAGACGAGCCCGCCGCGGCCGAAGCGCGGGTCGAGGTGCAGGCCGGTCGCGATGCAGTAGATGTCGTGGCCGCCGAGCGCCTCGCGGACCTCGTCGAGGTTGTCGCTCGTTGAGCTCCTGCGGGTAGTGGAACTCGTAGCCGTCGATCAGGTCGCCGAGCCCGCCGACCGCGCGCCGCACCTGGTCCGGCGGTCGACTCGCCGGCCCACTGCGGCTGGTAGCCGCCCGGCACGAAGCGCGTCACCATCGGCCCGAACGCCCAGATGCCCAGGCTCGTCTTCATGCGCCCCCCCCGTACTCGATCTCGACTCGCCGCCCGGTCTCGGACGAGCGCACGATCGCGTCGCAGACCTCGGCGGCAGCGGTAGCCGTCCTCGAACGTGGCGCCGTGCGGCGCCGACGCCGTGCTCGCCGGCGATCGCCGACAGCAGGTGGTGCACCTCGTGCGTGAACGTGTCGCCCCAGCCGACGATGTGACCGGGCGGCCACCAGAAGTTCATGAACGGATGCTCGGTCTCGGTGACCAGGACGCGCTTGAACCACTTGCCGTCCGAGACCTGGAGCTCGTTCATCCGCTCGACGTCGAACGAGAGCGAGCCGCGCGAGCCGTTCACCTCGAAGGTGTTCTGGTTGATCCGCCCGGTCGCGAGGCGCGACGCCTCGAGCGTGCCGATCGACGCCGTTTGCGAACTCGACCGTGGCCGCGAATGTGTCGTCGACCTCGTGTCCCTCGACGAACGTCTTCGTGACCGCGTTGATCGCGACCGGCTCGCCGACGAGGTAGCGGCCCAGGTCGACGATGTGCGCGCCGAGGTCGCCGATCGCGCCGGAGCCGGCCTGCGCGCGGTCGAAGCGCCAGCTCGGCGGCGCGCTCACGCCCCACGACTGGAGGTAGCGCGCGCGGAAGTGGAAGAGGTCGCCGAGGTCGCCCGCCTCGAGGATCTCGCGGGCGAGCCGGACGGCCGGGACGAAGCGGTAGTTGAAGCCGCACATGTGGACGACGCCCGCCTCCTCGGCCGCGCGCCAGATCGCGAGCGACTCCTCGGCCGTGCGGCCGAGCGGCTTCTCGCACAGGACGTGCTTGCCGTTGCGCGCGGCCTCGATCGTCGGCTCGGCGTGGAGGGCGTTCGGCCCGCCGTTGTCGAAGAGCCCGATCCGCTCGTCGGCGACCTGCTCGCGCCAGTCGGTCGTGCGCCTCCGCCCAGCCGTACTCGAGGCGCGCGGCCTCGACCTTCTCCGCGTTGCGCCCGGAGATGGAGACGAGCTCGGGCACGACCGGCGGATCGAGCGCGGCCGCCTCGCGGAAGGCGCGCGAGTGCGCCTTGCCCATGAAGGCGTAGCCGAGCATCCCGACGCCGATGCGCTCGCTCATGCGGAGCCCCTCAGACGCCGCCGCGCGCTGCACGGCGACGCTTCGAGACCGTGTCGACGAGCACCGCGGCGAGCAGCACGAGGCCGGTGACGATGAACTTCGTCCCCGAGGCGAGCCGAGGAGATCCATCCCGTTCTGGATCGAGGCGATGACGAGCGCGCCGAGCAGGGCCGAGATCACCCGGCCGCGTACCGCCGAAGAGGCTCGTGCCGCCGATCACGGCGGCTGCGATGACGAGCAGCAGCAGGTTCCCGCCGCCGGTGTTCGTTGCGACCGAGCGCAGGCGCGAGGCGAGCATGATCCCGCCGACGCCGGCCATGAGGCTCGAGATCATGAAGACCATGATCCGGACGCGGTCGACGTTGATGCCGGCGCGGCGCGCAGCCTCGGCCGAGCCGCCGACCGCGTAGACGTGGCGGCCGAAGCGCGTGCGCGACGCGATGAACGACCAGAACGCGAGGAGGATCCCGAGGATGAGCGCGACCGTCGGAACGCCGCGGTCGCGGTTGCAGTACCAGATCGCGGTGAACGTGACGACGGCGAGACCCGCCGACTGGAGGGCGATCAGCACCATCGGCTTCGCGGCCAGGCCGCCCGCGCGCCGGGTGAGCGCACCCCGCAGCTGGACGACCACGTAGAGCACGACCACGAGGATCCCGAGGATCCAGCCGACCGCCGTGCTGAGGAAGTTGTTCGCGATCCCGATGACCGTGTCGTCCTGGATCCGGATCGTGCCGGCGGTCGAGTACTGCGTCGTCAGGACCAGCACGACGCCGGACCAGATGAGGAACCCGGCGAGCGTGACGACGAACGACGGCACGCCGAACTTCGTGATCACGAGCGCCTGCAGGAAGCCGATCGTCGTCGTGCAGAGCAGCGCGAACCCGATCGCCGCCCAGAACGGCCAGCCCGGGTCGTCGGGTCGCAGGAGCAGCGTCATGACGACGCCGCCGACCGCGCTCACGAAGGCGACCGAGAGGTCGATCTCGCCGATCAGCAGGACGAAGACGACGCCGATCGCGATCGTCGCGACGGCGGCCATCTGGAGGATCAGGTTCGTGAAGTTCCGCGGCGTGAGGAAGTTCTCGTTCAGCTGCGAGAAGATCAGGAAGATGACGATGAGGCCGACGATGATCGGCAGCGAGCCGAGCTCGCCGGCCCGGACGCCCTGCCACCAGAGCCGCACGTAGCCCGAGAGCGTTCCGGACGCACCCGTCCTCGTCGACGAGCTCGCCCGGGACGGGGCCGAGCTGGGCGGCGGTCGGGTCGATCGGCTGCTCGGGAGGGACGGGCGGGCCGCTCGTCATGCGTCGATCTCCACCGGCTTGTCCATCCCGGGAACGTGGGCGAGCTTGCCGGCGGTGATCGCGTGGACGACCTCCTCCTGGGTCGTCTTCGCCGTCTCGTACAGGCCGACCTTCTGGCCGAGGCGGAGAACCGTGATCCGGTCGGCGCACTCGAAGATGTCGTGGAGGTTGTGCGAGATGATCGCGACGCCGAGATTCTTCTCGGCGAGGCGCCGCACGAGGTTCAGGACCTGCCGGGTCTGCGCGACGCCCAGGGCGGCCGTCGGCTCGTCGAGGATGACGACCCGGGAGTTCCACATCACGGCCTTCGCGACCGCGACCGACTGCCGCTGCCCGCCGGAGAGGCCGGCGACGGCCTGGCGCACCGAGCGGAGCGTCGTCACCGAGAGGCTGTCGAGCGTCTCCGGGCGGATCGCCTCCATGCTCGGCTCGTCGAGCACGACCCCGGAGCGGATGCGCTCGCGGCCGAGGAACATGTTGGCGACGACGTCGAGGTTGTCCGCCAGCGCGAGATCCTGGTACACGATCTCGATCCCGAGCTTCGCGGCGTCCCGCGGGCCGTGGATGTTGACGTGCTTGCCGTCGACGAACACCTCGCCCTCGTCGAAGGGATAGATGCCGGCGATGCCCTTGATGAGCGTCGACTTCCCGGCGCCGTTGTCGCCGACGAGGGCCATGACCTCGCCGGGCCGCACCTCGAAGTCGACGCGGTAGAGCGCCTGGACCGCGCCGAAGGCCTTCGACACGTTCCGGCACTCGAGAAGCGGTGCGTCAGCCATGCCTGGTCACCGGTGCGGCAGGGAAGGGGCGCCCTTGCGGACGCCCCTTCCACCATCGCTTCAGCTCAGCTGTTGTCCTTGCACCACTGCGTTTCGGCCACGTCGCCGGTGCAGATCTCCTCCACCGTGCGGAAGCCGTCCGCAATCACCGTGTCGGAGATGTTGTCCTCGGTCACGGGAATCGGCACGAGCGCGAAGTACGGACACGCCGTCGCCGTCGGCGAGTCGGACGGCTGGCCGTCCGCGGCCTGGATGCCGATGAGCGTCCACTCGGCCTCGGTCTCGACGGCGGAGATGTCGTCGCCGGCCCGAAGCGCGAGCGCCACGGCTGCGGCAACCTCGGCCTCAGCCTGGATCGGCTTGTACACCGTCATCGTCTGCCTGCCGAGCAGGATGTTCTGGATCCCTGCGACCGTCGCGTCCTGGCCGCTGACCGGAGCACCCTTGATCCCGGCCGCCTCGAGCGCGTTGATCGCCGAGTTGCCGAGGCCGTCGTTCGCGGCGAACACCGCGTCGACCTCGTTGTTGGCGTCGGTCAGGATCTGCTCCATGATCGTCTGGGCCTGCTGGTTGTCCCAGCCGGGGACGTGCTGGTCTGCGACCAGCTCCCAGTCGCCGGCGTCGACACGCGCCTCGACGGTCTCGGCGTAGCCGTCGCGGAAGAGGAACGAGTTGTTGTCTTCCTCGCCGCCGTTCAGCATCACGACCTTCGGCTTGTCGAGTCCGAGATCGTCGATGACGGGCTCCATCACCTCGGCCATCGCTGCGCCGACCGCGACGTTGTCGAAGCTCACGTAGGCGTCGCCGCCGGAGCCGCCGGTGTTGAAGCGGTCGTACTCGACCACCTTGACGCCCGCGTCCTTGGCGTTGTCGATGATCGTCGCGCCGGAGCCGGTGTCGATGCTCACGAGAAGGATGACGGAGGCGCCGTCGGCGATGGCCTGCTCGGCCTGCGCCTGCTGCTGGGCCGCGTCGCCCTCGGCGTTCACGATGGTGTGCTCGACGCCGGCCTCGTCGAAGGCGTCCTCGAAGTACTTGCGGTCGTCGGTCTCCCAGCGCGGCGAGCTTGCGCTGTCGGGCAGGAGGACCCAGATGCTTCCTTCTCCTCCACCGCCCGTGCCTGCGGCGCCTGTACTGCTGTCTTCGTCATCGCCGCCGCAACCGGCGGCGAACATCGCTAGCGCGAAAGCGAGTGCGAGGACCAAGACGAAGGTCCACCTCGTCCCGCCTTCTCTGGATCGCAACCTGGAAGTCTTCAAGCTAATCCCTCCTCGTCAACGCCGGGGCGGCAGTCTCATGCGAGCTGCAACCATACGACCGGCGTCGGAAAGCTGCAAACAGACGTCGTTGCGCAATTCGCAGCCTTCCGCCTGGCGACCGCGGCCGTGGATCGAGCCGGAAACCGACATTGCTGCGCAAATCGCAGTTTTTTGCCGCGGCGAGCGTCTAGATCCAGCCGGAGCGCCGTCCCTGCCTGAGCAGGCCCAGAAGGCCGACAACCGCGACCGCGACGCTCACGTACCACTTCAGGCGGGCGTACTCCACAGCGGGCAGTCTGCACGAAGAAGCCTGCGGCGGCGTCCCAGGAGGGGGACCGGTGCGTCGCGCCGATCCCGCTACCGGCCCTTCTTGTGGCCCTCCTCGCCGTGCGTAGGTGCTTCTTGGCGGGGTCGCACCGCCGGCGGCGAAGAGGCGCTCAGCTAGAGCCTCCACTGCCGCCGGCCTGGTGCGTTCCCCCATCCCCACCATGACTGCACCGCAGCCGCTGACGAGGATGTCTCCCCCCTCGAGGTGCGCGGGCCCGGAGGAACCCGTCGCTCCATCTCGTGGGGGGAAGCTGCGAAGAGCGGGCGTGCCGGCGAGGCTGCGAGGCTGCGCGGCCGTTGTCGTGCCGTTCGGCGCGCCGTTCGTCTCGCTCATGACCCACTCCCTTCACTTCCAGCGGCCCGATGCCGCCTACGCCAACGATCATCCGGCCGGCGTGGCCGCCTGCCATCAGAGCCGCGACGGATTTCCGGTGCGGCGAATTACGGAGTGTGTCTTGGTAGACCGGGCGCGCCTGCGGACGTAGGCGCGGCGCAGCTCGTCGGAGCCCCACACGACGAACGGGAACGGCAGGAGAAACGCGATCTCCTCCCAGCCGAGTGCGGCCGTTCCGAAAAGCGACTGGCAGGCCGGGACGTAGAGCAGCGCGGCGAGGAACACGAGCTCGGCCGCGATCCCGCCGAGGAGGTACGGGTTGGTCGCGAAGCCGACGCTGCGAAGGGAGGCGCGCTCGGTCCGCGCCGCGATCGCGGTCCCGA
Source organism: uncultured Actinomycetes bacterium (assembly GCA_963760815.1). Taxonomy (GTDB): domain Bacteria; phylum Actinomycetota; class Thermoleophilia; order Gaiellales; family Gaiellaceae; genus CAVRUF01. The sequence goes on along the minus strand of CAVXEJ010000004.1, from coordinate 20,575 downwards.
CCTGGCAGGCGACGATGCCCGCGAACGTCATCGTGGTCGCCTGGAGGTAGACGTCGTGGAGCGGCGAGCCCGCGCTCACGTCGTCTCCGGGACTCCAGCCGTTCCCGAGGAGCACGAAGAAGTACCCGGCGAGGACGAGCGCCGCCTCGACGAGGCCCAGGTAGATCCAGGCGCGCACGAGCAGCCCGTTCCCGACGACGCTCTCGGAGCGCTTCCGCGGCGTCCGCTGCATGATCCCCGGCTCGGCCGGCTCGCGACCGAGCGCGAGCGCGGGGAGAACCTCGGTGCCGAGGTCGATGGCGAGGATCTGGAGCACCGTCAGCGGCAACGGGATCCTTCCGCCCGACAGCGCAAAGACGAGGAACGGGACGACCTCGGGTGTCGCGTGGGCGAAGATGTAGAGGATGAACTTGCGGACGTTGTCGTAGACGCGGCGTCCGGCCTCGACCGCCGTGACGATCGAGGCGAAGTTGTCGTCGGTGAGGATCATCGTCGACGCCTCGCGCGCCACATCCGTCCCCGACTTCCCCATGGCGACGCCGATGTCGGCGCGCCGCAGCGCGGGCGCGTCGTTCACGCCGTCGCCGGTCATCGCGACCACGTGGCCCTCGGCCCGCAGCGCGTCGGCGATGCGCAGCTTCGCCTCGGGGGAGGCCCGGGCGAACACGATCTCCCGCCGGTCGCGCAGGAGCTCGTCGAGCTCCGGCTCGCTCATCGCGTCGAGATCCGCTCCGGTCACGGCCTGCTCTCCGTCGAGGCCGATGCCGACCCGCCGGGCCACCTCCACGGCCGTGGCGCCGTAGTCGCCGGTGATGACGACGACGCGGATGCCGGCGTCGTGGCAGCGCTCCACGGCTTCGGCGACCTCCGGCCGGGGCGGATCGAAGAGAACGATGAGCGCCAGGAAGACGAGACTTCGCTCGGCGTCTTCCCGGGCGTCCGGCGCCTCGCCGGGGAGAACGCGCCGGGCGACCCCGAGCACGCGCAGCCCGCGTCGCGCATACCCGTCGACGGCGGCGAGGACCGCGGCTCGGTCCTCGGAGGTGAGCGGACGCTCGTCCGTACCCGACGAGACGGTGTCGCAGCGCGCGAGGACCACCTCGGGCGCGCCCTTCACGTTCAGGCGCAGGCGGTCGCCGTCCTCGGTCGCGGTCGACATGAGCCGGAGGGTCGGATCGAAGCCGTACAGATGCCGGCGAACCGGCTGGGGAAGGTCGGAGGCGACGGCGCGCGACGCCTCGAGCATGCCGATCTCCGTCGCCTCGCCGTGGTTCACGCCCTCGGCGTCCACGCTGGCGGTGCTCGCGGCCACGATCGTCTCGGCGGTCTCGCGCGCGAGTTCCTCCGGGAGCTCGCCGGTCGTCGTCCCGAGCTCGAAGTCGAGCTCTCCGCCGGGAACCCACATCGCGACCGGCTGCATCCGGTTCTCCGTCAGCGTCCCGGTCTTGTCGGTGCAGATCACCGTGGTCGAGCCGAGCGTCTCGACGGCCGAAAGCCGTTTGACCAGGGCGCCGCGGCGCGCCAGCTGGCTCACGCCCACGGCCAGCGCGAGCGTGATCGTCGGCAGAAGGCCCTCGGGAACGTTCGCGACGATGAGGCCGATGGCGAACGTGAGCGCATCCTCGAGTGGAAGCCCGGCGACCAGCCAGCCGAGGGGGAGGAACGCCAGGCCGGCGGCGAGGGCGACGATCGCGATCAGCCAGGCGACGTGCCGCACCTGGGTCTCGAGCGGGCTCGGCGTCGGCGCGACGCGCTGCGAGAGCGCGGCGATCCGGCCGAGCTCCGTCTGCATCCCGGTCGCGTAGACGAGTGCGCGGGCCTCGCCGCTCACGCAGGCCGTTCCGCTGAAGATCAGGTTCGGGGCCTCGAGGAGCGGCTGCCCGAGATCGGCGTCGCCGGCCGCACGGAGAACCGGCTGCGACTCGCCCGTGAGCGTGGAGATGTCGACCTCGACCGCGCCCTCGACGAGCCGCGCGTCGGCGGAGATGCCGTCGCCCTCCCCGAGGATGAGGATGTCGCCCGGGACGAGCTCTGCCGCGTCGATCTGCACCGGCGCTCCGTCGCGGAACACGAGGGCATGCGGCGGCAGGTAGCGGCGCAGCGCCTCGACCGCGCGCACCGCGTGCCGCTCCTGCGCGAACGCGAATACCGCATTGAGGACGATCACCGCGACGATCGCGGCGCAGAGGGTCGGCGAGCCGGCGACGATCGCAAGGCCCGCCGCCGCCCACAGGAGCAGGGCGAGCGGATGGGTCAGCTGCTTGGCGACCTCGGCCGGCCAGGTCGGACCGCCCCGGCGCTGCAGCTCGTTGCGGCCGTGGACGGCGAGGCGGCGTTCGACCTCACGCCGTGACAGCCCGTTCGGACCCGCGCGCAGGTCCCGGTAGAGCAACTCGACCGGCGCGCTCGGTCCGGTCGTCTCGGGCAGCGGCGCCATCGGCGAATGATTGTCCCGGGTGCACCCGGACCGCATCCGTGCGATCACCGAATCCCGCGCGGACTTCCCACAGCGCCCGAGTCAAGGGCATGCTGTCGTCGTGACCCAGGTCGCACCGCTCGACGTCATCCTCCGCGACGGATCGACCCTGCGGCTCCGCGCGCCCGCCGCCGAGGACGCCGGCGCCGTCTCGGCGCTGTTCGAGCACCTCTCCCCGGCGAGCTCGATGGAACGATTTCACGGCCGGGCCGGCGCGACTCCCTCGCTCGTGCGGGCGGCGCTCGACCCGAACTGGAGCGAACGGGGCGCGCTCGTGGGCGCGTACTCGACGGACGACGGCGAGAGCATCGTGGCGCTCGCGACCTACGAGCTGCTGCGAGATCCCGACGCGGCCGAGGTCGCCTTCACGGTCGCGGACGAGTTTCAGGGCCGGGGAATCGGGACGCGACTGCTCGAGCAGCTCGCCGGCCTCGCGGCGGAGGCCGGCATCGAGCGCTTCGTCGCGTACGTCCTCGCCGGGAACACGCGCATGCTGCGGGTGTTCGCCGAGGCCGGATTCCAGGAGACCCAGCGCCGCGACGGCGACGAGATCAGAGTCGAGCTGCACCTGGCGCAGACGCCGGCCTACATCGAGCGCCGTGACGAGCGCGACCACATCGCCGTCGCCGAGTCCCTGCGGCCGTTCTTCGCGCCGTCGAGCGTCGCCGTGGTCGGCGCCTCGCCCAGGCCGGGCTCGATCGGCGGGTCGCTCTTCCGCAACGTCCGGGCGTCGGGCTTTCCCGGCGCGCTCTACGCCGTCAATCGCGAGGGCGCTCCGGTGGACGGCGAGAGCGGATACGCGGAGTTCGCCGAGCTGCCCGGGCCCGTCGACCTCGCGTTCGTCTGCGTCCCCGGGGTGGCGGTGCTCGGGATCGTCGAGTCGGCGCTTCGGCACGGGACCCGCGCGATCTGCGTGATCTCCGCGGGCTTCGCCGAGCTTGGCCCCGAAGGAGAGGCGCGCCAGGCCGAGTTGCTTGCGCTCGTCCGCGCCCACGGCGCGCGCCTGCTCGGGCCGAACTGCGTCGGCATCGCGCTCGCCGACCCACCGCTCAACGGCACGTTCGCCGCGGCCCAGTTCCCGCCCGGCAACGTCGCCTTCTGCTCGCAGAGCGGAGCGCTCGGCCTCGCGCTGCTCGACCAGGCCCCCGCCCGCGGCCTCGGGTTCTCGGCGTTCGTCTCCGTCGGAAACAAGGCGGACGTCTCGTCGAACGACCTCCTGGAGCACTGGGAAGACGACGAGCGCACCGCCGTCGTGATCATGTACCTCGAGTCCTTCGGGAATCCACGACGGTTCAGCCGGATCGCCCGCCGCGTCGCCCGCCGCAAGCCGATCCTGGCGCTCAAGGGCGGAACGACCGGCGCAGGACGGCGGGCGGCCGCGTCCCACACGGCGGCGCTCGCCGGCTCGAACGCCGCCGTCGAGGCGCTGTTCCACCAGGCCGGCGTGATCCGCGTGGCGACTCTCGAGGAGCTGGTGGACACGGCGGCCGTCTTCGCGTCCCAACCGGCGCCGGCGGGGAACCGGGTCGCCCTGCTCACGAACGCCGGCGGCCTCGCGATCCTCTGCGCCGACGCCTGCGAGGCGGCGGGCCTCCACGTTGCGACGCCCTCGGCGGAGACGCAGGCCGCGCTCCGCGACGTGCTCGCGGCCGAGGCGAGCGTGGGCGGACCGGTGGACGTCCTCGGCAGCGGCACCGCCGAGCAGTACCGCCTCGCCCTCGGGCTTCTCCTCGCGGATCCGGGCGTGGACGCGGTCATCGTGCTCGCCGTTCCGACCGCGTCGCTTCCGGTGGCCGACCTCGAGCCGGTCCTCGAATCGGCCGGCGGGGCGAAGCCGGTGCTCGCCGTCGGGATCGATCCGGTCCCGGGAAGCCGGATCCCGCGCTTCGTCTATCCCGAGCCGGCCGCACGGGCGCTCGCGCGCGCTGCGCAGCGCACCGCCTGGCTCGAGCGGCCGCTCGGCACGACCGTCGAGCCGGCGGGAATCGACCGGGCGCAGGCGGTCGCGGTCGTCGAGGCCGCGCTGGAACGCAGCGAGGACGAGTGGCTGACTCCCACCGAGGTCCGTGCACTGCTCGCGGCCTACGGCATCCCGTTTGTCGCCGAGCGCGACGCCGCGTCGGCTGACGAAGCGGTCGAGGCCGCACACGAGCTGGGCTTCCCGGTCGTGGTGAAGTCCGCCGTGCCGGGCGCGCACAAGACGGAAACGGGCGGCGTCGCGCTCGACCTCGCCGACGAGGCGGCCGTACGCGCCGCCGCGGAGCGCGTCGGGCCGCACGTCGTCGTCCAGCAGATGGCCGCCGGCGGGCCCGAGCTTTTGGCGGGCGTGGTCCAGGATCCGGTGTTCGGCCCGCTCGTTGCGCTCGGCCTCGGCGGCTCGCTCGCGGAGCTCGTGGGCGACGCGTCGTTCGCGCTCGCGCCGCTCACCGACGCGGACGCCGAGGAGCTCGTCCGGTCAGGCCGGGCCGGCACGCTCGTTCGCGGCTTCCGGGGCGCCCCGCCCGCGGACGCGGACGCGCTCGCCGACCTCGTGAACCGGCTGGCTCATCTGGCCGACGCCGTCCCGCGGATCGCCGAGCTCGACCTGAACCCCGTGCTCGCGCTCCCCCACGGGTGCCTGGCGCTCGATGCCAGAGCCCGGGTGCGACGCGCCGATTCCGCGGCGGCTGCGCGGAAGACGTGGTAGCCCGGCGCTTCGGGCAACTACGCACACGGTTCGTGGCTTCCCACCGATGACGCCGCCGCGCCCGGCCGCGACGATTGACCTGCCAAGCGACAAGGAGGAGAGATGGCAGGCAGATCCAAGGTCGTCGTCGGCTTCGACGGCTCGGAACCGGCGGAGCGGGCGCTCGAATGGGCGGCCGAGGAGGCGAAGCTGCGTGACGCCGAGCTCCGGATCGTGGCCGCCTGGGAAGTGACGAACACGGTCTACGCGTACGGCTACGTGCCGAATCTCGTCCCGTCGCTCGAGGAAGAGACGCGCGAGGCGGCAGAGAAGCTGCTCGCCGAACGCGCGGAGGAGATCAGGAAGACCGGCGTCGAGGTCGTGACTGAGACGCGACATGGTCAGGCCGCCGACATGCTGGCCGCGGCCGCGCAGGACGCAGCCCTCCTCGTCGTCGGTTCACGCGGGCACGGCGGATTCGCCGGGCTCCTGCTCGGTTCCGTGAGTGGGCAGCTCGCGCACCACGCTCCCTGCCCGCTCGTCATCGTCCGCGCATAAAGCAAGAAGGAGAGAAATCATGAAGACGATCGTGGTGGGATACGACGGGTCCGAGTCGGCGCAGCACGCGCTCGAGCGGGCCGCGGCACTCGCGAACGGCGAGACCAAGATCACCGTGGTGGGCGCCGTGCACACCGTCGCCTCGAAGGTCGGCGTCACCTACGACCCCGTCGAGCAGGAGGATCAGGCGCGGCATCTCGCCGATGCCAAGGCACGCCTCTCGGAGCTCGGCGTCGAGGCTCGGACGCTCGAAGGGAAGGGCGACCCTGCGGAGCTCATCGTCAACCAGGCCGAATACGAGAACGCCGATCTGATCGTGATCGGCTCGGAGGGCAAGAACCTCGTCGAGCGCATCCTGTTCGGATCGGTCAGCGCGGGTGTGGTCCACCGCGCCAAGACCGACGTCCTGGTCGTCCACTAGTCATCCGGTCGAGACGTCGCGGCGGTCGAACGCGAACGGCGCGATCGCCGCGACGACCGCGGTGACGGCGAGCAGGATGCCGAGGTGTCCGTAGTCGAGCCCGGAGCGGAGCGGATCGCCGGCTGCGTACCAGTAGTACGGCGAGATCTTCCGGAACGGCTCGAGCGAGTCCCAAAGCGGCGCGAGCGCGTTCACGAAGTACGAGAGCACCACGAGGGCGGACGCGACTCCGATCGCGCGGGAGCGATGCCCGGACGCGGCGCCGACGAGCAGCGCGACGCAGCCGAAGAGCAGCGCGAGCAGCACCGCGGCAATCGTGGCCGCGGCCGCGTTCCACGCCGAGATCCCGAGGTCGACGATCGGCCCGCCGACCACGAGCGCAAGCCACAGGACGAGCCCGAGCACCGTGAGCTCCGCGATGAGCGCCAGCAGCTTCTCGAGCACGACGCGGCGGCGCGAGACGGGATTCGCGAGGAGCAGCTCGAGCGTCCCGCGCTCCTCCTCGCCGGCGATCGCCCGGGCGCCTACGCCGATCGCGGCGACGAGCAGAAGCAGCGGCACCATGAACGAGAACAGCTCGCTGCCGATGTAGCCGGCGCCCGACGTGTAGTCGAACTGCCCGCCGAACTCGAAGAACCCCTTCAGCGCCTCGGGGTAGTCCTGCACAAGATTGTTCAGGCTCGGGTTGTCGCGGATGGACGGGAAGGCCGCGACCATGAATCCGACGAGGCCGGCGAGCCCGAGGCTCCACCACACGAGCCCGCGCAGCGAGTCGCGAACCGTCTTCGCGGCGACGCTACCCGGCATCGGGCTCCTCCCTTTCGTAGAGCGTGAGGAACACGTCCTCGAGATCGGCCTCGCGGCTCTCGAGCCGGCGCACGTGGAACGCGGCGAGCGCCTTCACGAGCCCGTCGGCCTCGCCCTCGACGACCAGGCGGACAGTGGCGTTTCGCCGCTCCACCTCGCGCACGCCCGGGATCGCCGAGAAGGCGTCCGTGGGCGGCGGCTCGGCGAAGGTGACCTCGACATGGGCGGCGGCGCGCTCGCGAATCGCCTCGACCGAGTCCACGAGCACGAGCCGGCCCTCGCGCATCAGCGCGACGCGATCCGCCGCGTGCTGCACCTCGTGGAGCACGTGGGAGGAGAGGAAGACCGAGGTGCCCCGCGCGGTCTGCTCGCGTACGAGCTCGTAGAAGCGCTGCTGCACGAGCGGATCGAGTCCGGAGGTCGGCTCGTCGAGCACGAGCAGCTCCGGCGAGTGCATGAACGCCTGGACGAGGCCGACCTTCTGCCGGTTTCCCTTCGAGAGCGCATGGATGGGGCGATCGAGCTCCAGGTCGAAGCGCTCGGCCACGTCGGGAGCGGCGCCGAGGCCTTCGAGTCCGCGCAGGCGTGCGAAGTAACGGAGGAGCTCCCGCGCCGTCATGCGCTCGTACAGCCGGAGATCGCCGGGGAGATAGCCGACGCGCCTGCGGATCGCGACGCTCTGGCGCCGGGCGTCGAGGCCGAAGAGCTCCACCCGTCCGCTCGTCGGACGGATCAGGTCGAGCATCAGCCGGATCGTGGTCGACTTCCCGGCGCCGTTCGGGCCGAGGAATCCGAACACCTCCCCCGGCTCGACCGAGAGATCCAGGCCCTCGATCCCACGGGCGCTGCCGTAGCGCTTGGTCAAGGCCTCGGTGCGGATCACGGCCACGCGCCAACTGTAGGGGTTGCGGGAAACCCGCTACGAGCCCAGCGGGTCGCCCGCAGCCGGTTCGGTGGTCCCTCCGATGAAGTCGAGCCCGGGGTCGAGGAGGCTGCTGCTATCGACCGGAAGGAGACTTTGCAATGAACAAAAGGAAGTGGTTCGAATACGGCGGCATCGCCGCAGGCGTCGTCCTCATTCTGTTCGGGCTGGGCGCACTGGCCCTGAGCGTGAACGGCCGCAGCGACGTGCAGTCGGCCATCAAGCAGGAGCAGATCGTCGGCACGCCCGACATGACGCCCGACGCAACCAGGGCGGCTGTCGAAGAGGCGGGCCTCACCGGCGTGAGCATCCCGACCTGCAGCGTCGCTGACGAGCCGATCACCACCGGCGCCGAGGCGAAGTGCTTCGCGGACTACATGCGCATCCACGCCCTCGAGGCAACCGGCGGTCAGACGTACGCGGAGATGGGCCGCTTCCTCGACGAGAACGGCGAGCCGACCTCCGATGCGGACGCAGCCGCAAAGACCGACTCGGGGCAGCCCGTCGAGAATCCGCTGCGGCAGCTCTGGGTCACCGAGACTGCGCTCGCGACGGCGCTCAACATGGGCTACCTCGCCGAGAACATCACGATGTTCGGAATCGTCGTCGGGATCGCCCTCGTGCTCACCGGCATCGGGTTCCTCGTCCTCTCGCTCGGCGGCGCGCTGCGCAGCCGCGAGGCGGACGCCGCGGCCGCGGTCTCCGAAACGCCCGCGACCGCCTGAGCCCCGCAGCAGATGGGGAGGCCGGGTTCGACCCAGGCCTCCCCTAGCGGACGACGAGGAAGATCTCGAGCGCCGCCATTGCCACGAAGGCAAGCGCGAAAACGGCGGCCAGCGGACGGGGGGCCGCATTCGCCTTGGCGTCCGGGATGAGCTGGCGCACGACCATCCAGGCCATTGCGCCGGCGGCGAAGCCGAGGCCCGGAGCGAGCAGCGGGCCGAACGTCTCGACGAAGAGGAAGGCCGGAACGGCCATCACGGGCTGCGGCAGGCTCGAGAGAATGCTCCAGCCGGCCGCCGCCGCGACGGTCGAGCCGCGGGGGACGAGCACCGCGCTGATCGCGAGGCCTTCGGGGATGTTGTGGACGGCGATCGCGAGCGCGATGACCAGGCCGAGCGTGGCGCCGTCCGCGTAGGCGACCCCGACGCCGACTCCCTCGGCGAACGAGTGCACGGTCATGACCGCCACGATCGTGATCGCCCGCGAGGCGTCCGCGCCGCGCAGCTCGCCGACGTGGAGATCGCCGTGGCGGACGAGGGCGCGCTGGAAGAGCGCGAGCACCGCCAGGCCGAGCGCGGCGCCCACCAGCATCCACGGAACGCTCGCCACGGCGCCTTGCCAGGCGAGGAGCACGGTCGCGGCCGCCATGAACCCGGCCGCCGCGCCACTCGAGAGCCCGATTCGAGACCGGCTCGCAGTGCGCGCGCCGATGAACGGCAGCGCCCCGAGCCCCGTCGCGAGGGCGGTGACGAGCGCAGCGAGCGCGACGGTTGCGACGGTGGGCTCCACCGGAGCGGGCTACTCGGCCTGGTCGAGCAGGCCCTCGGACAGCGCGTAGCGCACGAGCTCGGCGCGGGTCTGCAGGCGGAGCTTCTGCATGATGTGCGCCCGGTGCGTCTCGGCCGTTCGCACCGAGATGAAGAGCATCTTCGCGATTTCCTGGTTCGTATGGCCCAGGGCCAGCAGCCGCAGCACCTCGCGCTCGCGGTCGGAGAGCGGGTCGGCCTCGGCCTTCGCCGTCGCCTCGGCGTCGGCGACCGCAAGCCGCGCGCCGAGCGACGGATGGACGTAGTGGTTTCCCTTCGCCACCTCGCGCACCGCCTCGACGACGTCCGCGTCGACGGCCTCCTTGAGCACGTAGCCGCTCGCACCGGCGGCGAAGGCCTCCCGGACGTAGCGCGGGTCGTCCTGCATCGAGAGGATCAGCGCCTTCGCGCCTGGCGCGGCCGCAAGGATCTCGGGCGTTGCGTCGAGCCCGCTGCGTCCCGGCATGACGATGTCGAGGAGCACGACGTCCGGCGCGAGCTCGCGCGCGGCGCGAATTCCCTCGTCGGCCGAGCCCGCCTCGCCGACCGTCTCGATGTCGTCCTCGGCGTCGAGCACGTGGCGCAGGCCGGTCCGGACGACCGCGTGGTCGTCGACAACGAGAACCCGGATGGTCATCGCAGCGGCACCTCAGCGCGAACCGTGGTGCCCGCGCCGGACGACTCCAGCTCCAGCCGGCCGCCGATCACCACAAGCCGCTCGCGCATGCCGGCGAGGCCGATGCCCTCGTGCGTCTCCTCGGCCGCGAAGCCGCGCCCGTCGTCCTCCACCACCGCGGTCACCGAACGTGGCGTGCGCGCCAGCACGATCCCGACATGCGCCGCCGAGGAGTGCTTGACGACGTTCGTCAGCGCCTCCTGGATGACGCGATAGAGCGTCGTCTCGACGTTCCCCGGCAGACGCTCCTCCATCCGGGTCGCCTGGACGTCGAACCGGATCCCCGTCCGTTCGCCGAGCGACTCGGCCAGGCGCTCGATCGCCGGGACGAGCCCGAAGTCGTCGAGCGCCTTCGGACGCAGTTCGACGGCGAGCCGGCGCACGTCCTGGATCGTCTGGACGACGATCTCGCGCACCGCGGCGATCGCGACTGCGCGTTCCTCGTCCGAGCGGGCCTCCTCGACCCGGCGCAGCGACAGGAGGATCGACGTCAGCTCCTGGCCGGTCTCGTCGTGCAGCTCGAGCGCCAGCCGGCGCCGCTCCGCCTCCTGCGCCTCGAGCGCGCGGCCGAGCGCGTCCTGCTCGACGCGGCGCGACAGGTCGACCGCAACGGCGGCGCGTGCGCCGAAGATCTCCGCGATCCGCGAGTCGACCCCGGTGAAGCAGCCATCGCCGGTGCGCTTGTCGAAGGCCGCGAGCACCCCGATCGACCGTCCGCCGAGCACGAGCGGCACGAAGAGCCCGGTGCGGGCCCCGGCCTCGCGGATGATCGATTGGTCGGTCTCGGGATCCTCGAGGAACGAATCGACGCGCTCGGTGCGCGCGCGCTCGAGCACGCCACCCTGCTTCGACGAGTCGCGCGAGATCATGCGGCCGAGCAGCTCGGCGCCGTTCGGCCCGTCGGCCGCCTCGATGCGGAGGTCGCCCGACTCGACCGGCAGCGCGATCGTGACCAGCTCGGCGTCCACGAGCTCGCGCAGGCGCGTCGCGATCAGGGCGAGCAGCGGCCCGAGCTCGACCTCGCTCGCCATCGCCGTGACGATCTCGTTCAGCGACTCGAGCTGGCGCGACCAGCGTGTCGAGGACTCGAAGAGCCGCGCGTTCTCGATCGCGGTCGCGGCCTGGGCGGCGAGCAGGCGGGTCAGCTCCTCGTCCTCGTCGGTGAAGTCGCCGCCGCCCTCTTTCTCGGTGAGGTAGAGGTTGCCGAAGACGACGCCGCGCACGCGCACGGGCACGCCGAGGAACGTCTTCATCGGCGGATGCCCGGGCGGGAACCCGACCGAGCGCGGATCGTCGGCGAGATCGTGGAGCCGCAGAACGCGGTCGTCGCGGATGAGCACGCCGAGGATGCCGCGGCCGCGTGGCAGGTCGCCGATCTCCGCGCGCAACTCGTCGTCGATGCCCGTGTAGACGAACCGCTCGAGCTCGCGGTGCCCGGAGTCGAGCACGCCGAGCGCGGCGTAGCGGGCGCCCGTCAGCGCGGCGACGGTCTCGACGAGCTGTAGGAGGAGCGCGTCGAGCGACAACTCGGACGTGAGCGCGATTCCGGCCTCGACCAGCGCGCGCAGCCGGTCCTGCTGCTGCTGCTCGGTGTCCACACGGCGATTATCCCGCGGACCGGCTATTCGCCCCACGCGGCCGAGCCCGCCGGCACCGCTCGCTCCCAGAAGTACGCCTCGTGGGCGAGCTCCGGAAGTCCCTGGAGGAGCGGCTCCCAGGCGGCGAGCGCCTGTTGTGCGCCCCCGGCCTCTCCGAGCCGCTTGACGAGCGCGTTCACGTTCGCGCCCTCGAAGACGAACACGGCGCTGCCCTCGGAGATGTAGACGTGGTGACGCTCGAAGCCGAGTTCCTTCGGATCGAACGGCGGGCCGTTCTCGACCAGCTTGCGGGCCTTGTCGGCCGCATTGGGCTTGAGCTTCGCGACGACTGCTGTGCGCTGCATCGGTTCCCCTTTCTAGAGCGCGATGTCCACCTGGAGTACGTTCGAGCCGACCGGCGGCGGCTCAGGCTCGATCTCGGAGCGGCCGGCCAGGAACGGTGCAAGGTAGCGGCCGACGATCTTCGCCGGGGGCCACCAGAGCGCATCGCCCGAGACGACGGCCGTCTGGCCGTGGCCGCCGCCCAGCTCCGCGCGGAGATACGCCGAGGCCTCGCCCGTGAGAAGAAGTCCGCGGAGCACCGGCTGGAACGCGTGCGGCGTCACGTCGGCGCCCGCCGCGGCGGCGATCGCCTCGGCCGCGACGTCGGCCTGCTGCGCCGCGATCCCGCCCTGCTTCACCGGGAACGCCGTGGCGTCGCCTGCCGCGTAGACGCCGTCGAGGCCGGTGACGCGGCAGAGCGAGTCGGTGAGGACGAAGCCGTGCTCGTCACTGGGCAGGCCCGCGATCGCGGGGCCCTCGAGCTCGGGCAGGGCGACGACGCGATCGACGCGAAGCTCTTCCTGCGGGACGAGGGTCAGCACGCCGGCTTCGAAGCTCTTGGCGTACCGGCCGGGCAGAACGGCGATTTGCTTCGTGTGGAGCAGACGCGTGAGCGCCTCGGTCGCCTCGCCGCCGAAGAGCATGAGCGGAGCGTCCTCGTGCGTGACGAGGGACAGCTCGACGCTGCGGATTCCCTGGCGCTCGAGATAGGTCGCGGTCAGAAGGGCGAGCTCGTAGAGCGGCAGCGGCCAGCTGGTCTTCCCCGGAAGCGCGAACGCGACCGAGCTCACCAGGCCCTCGCGCAGCTCGCGGAGCAGATCGCGGAACGCCCCGGTGTCGGCGGGGCCGCGGAACGTCAGCGCCCCGGCGAGCGTCGTTCGCGGGCGGGCGCCGCACGCGATGACGAGCGCGTCGTACGGGATCTCCAGGCCGTCGGTCGTCCGCAGGATCCGCGCGTCCGGGTCGACTTCGGCGATCTCGCCGTGCGTGAACATCGCGCCGCGCGCATCCATCAGGTCGGGCAGGTCGAAGTGCATCGCCCGGCCGGCGTCGAACGGCTCCACGACGGAGAGCGGCCGGTACCAGAAGTGGTGTTCGGGCGAGACGAGCTCGATGTCGACGAGACCCGGCGCGAGCTCTCCGAGCGCCAGCACCGTCTCGAGGCCGGCGACCCCGCCGCCGGCGACCACGACGCGCGTTTTGCCTCGGCTCTGACCCATGGGGACAGCGTGGCGGCTCGGGTGCCGCGATTCATCCGCAGGCCTACGGATTCGGCTTCGGAAAAACCGCAGCTATCGCGCGCGGCGCCAGCGGCCGTAGCGCAGCTGCCGCACCACGTGCTTCGGAAGCTGCGACCGGCGCTCGAGCCCCGCGTGGCGCTGCACGTACGTGACGAACCCGATCGTGCCGCCCTCCCGGCGCAGGCGGCGATGCCGGACCCAAAGGAGGCGGAGCATCCCGGCCGGGTTCGGCCGCCGACCGGTCACCGCGTACGCCTGCCGCTCGGCGAACGGCTTCTTCGCCGCCCCGAGCCGCGCCAGCATCGCCGGAGGAACCGGAGCGCCGAACGCCTCCGCCAGGTAGCCGAGCGTCTCCTCGGCCGCGAGCGTCACGTGGTTCGCGTCCGCGACGCGGACGAGCCGGTCCCAGTCGAGCTCGTCCCCGGCGACCTCGAGCACTTTCACGGCGTCGGCGACCCAGCGGATCGGCGGCGTCGGCGACCAGTGCAGCCCGTGGATGCACACGTGGAGGAGCTGGTCGGCGTGGCCGAGCGTCTTCGTCGGGACGCCGTTCAGCGTCGCGGGCACGGCGCCCGCCCAGAGCTCGTCGTCGTTCGAGAGCTGCCACAGCGCGTTCCAGTGCAGGTCGAGGCTCTGGGCCTGCGCGTCGGCGAAGCTGTCCGCGTGCCAGACGGCGACGCGGGTTTCCGGGCGCGGCGTCGACGGAGTCCAGCCGTTCGCGACGAGCACCTCCATCGCTCGCGCCGCAGCGGCCGTGGGGACGAGCAGGTCGAGATCCTCCATCGGGCGCACGCCGACGTCGCGGTAGTAGAGCGTCGCGAGCGCGGCCCCTTTGAGCACGAGCGTGTCGATCCCGGCCTCCGCGAGCCGGGGGAGCAACTGAGCCGCGCGGTGGAAGAGCAGCTGGTTGCGCGACCACGTCTGGCGATAGACGCCCTTGAGCTTTGCGAGCCGCGCCTCCTCCACCCCGGCCGAGGCGAGCGTGCGGTACAGGAGCGGCAGCACCCGGAACGACCCGGGATCGACGTCGTCGAGCTCGACCGTCGCGCTCCACTCCTTCCAGCGGCCGACCGCCTCGTCGCCGCGGGCGAGCGCGGCTTGCAGGAGCAGCTCCTGCTCCGGCGTCGGCCAGCCGACTCCCCGCCGCGTCACGTCCGTACGGCCGAGCCGACGACCTCGACCACGCCGTCGCGCAGGAGGTACGTGCGCTCCACGTCGGGGAAGAGCGCCTCGCCGTGCGCGATCACGAGCAGGCTCGGGTTCCAGGGGAGGTTCGAGAGGTTCTCGATCAGCGTCGCCGTCGCCGTGGGGTCGAGGTAGGTCGCGGGCTCGTCGAGGATGATCAGCGCGGGCCGGCCGACGAGCGCGCGGGCGATCGCGATCCGCTGCCGCTGGCCGCCCGAAAGGCCGACGCCCTCCGAGCCGACGACCGTGTCGAACCCGTCCGGAAGCCGGCGGATGAACTCGGCCGCGGTGGCGCGCTCGGCCGCCTCCTCCACATCCGAGCCACTCGTGTCGGCGAGCCCGAAGCCGATGTTGTCGCGGATCGTCCCCGGGAAGATCGGCGGGTCCTGGAGCACGACGCCGATCGCCCGGCGCACCGGGTGCAGGTCGATCTCGTCGTAGGTGCGCCCGTCCGCCGTGAGCGCGCCCGTCTCCGGCCGGTAGAGCCCGAGGATGAGGCTCACGATCGTGCTCTTCCCCGCGCCGTTCGCCCCGACGAGAGCGACGTGCTCGCCGGCGCCGATCTCGAGGCTCACCCCGCGCAGCACCGGCTTCTCGCCGTAGGTGAACGCGACGTCGTCGAGCCGCACGCCGCCCGCGAACTCGTGCTCGGCGCTCCCCTGGTACGGCTCGGGCTCGTCGGTGTCGAGGATCTCCGCCAGGCGCCGCAGCGACTCGAGCCCGGCGATCACCTGCGGGACGATGATCAGGATCACGTTCACCTGCGCGCGCAAGCAGCGCCAGACACGGCGAAGAAGCCGAGCAGCTCGCCCGGGGTCATCTCGTCGCGGGCCACGAACGCGCCGCCGGCCACGAGGACGACGACCCCGACGATCGCCGCGACCGCGCCGGTCACGAGCGTGTACATCGCGATCGCCCAGACCATCCCGCGCCCGACCTCGCCGACGTCCGCGATCTTCTCCTGCGCCAGCTCGAGCTGCCGCACCTCGGCGGCCTGCGCCTTCGTGAGGAACATCGAGCGCAGCACGAAGCCCATGTGCGAGCTCCAGCTGTCGAACGTGTGCTGGTAGACCCGCATCCGGGCGCGGACCCGCCCGCCGAGATAGCGCCCGGTGAGGACCAGGAGCGGCAGGAGGACGGCGAGGATGAGGAAGAGGCGCCAGCTGAGGACGACGAGCATCGCGCTCAGCGCCAGCCCGATCAGCGAGGCCGGCAGGAGCTGGCCGAGGAAGCCGTTGTTCATCACGTCCAGGCGCTCGGTGTCCTGGACGATGGTCGAATGCAGGCGCCCGTGGTCGGCGCGGTCGAAGTACGACTGGCGCAGCGCGTAGAGCCGCTCGACGAGGCGCCCGCGCAGCTCGGTGATCGCGCCCTTCGTCGCCTTCAGCGCCCAGAAGCGCGCCCCGAGCCCGAACAACGAGCTGGCGAGGAAAAGCCCGAGGATGGCCGCGCCGTAGACGACGAGCGTCCCGACCTCCTCGTCCGGGATCACCTCGTCGAAGATGTCGCGCACGAGCAGCGCGATCGGCAGAAGCAGGAGCGACTGGACGACCGCCGACGCCACGCTCGCGGCCACGAGCCAGCGCGAGTCGCGGAAGAGCTGGGCGAGGAAGCGGTACGCGGTCACGTCGCCTCGCCCGCGCGCCGCTGGTCGAGCATCGTCTTCAGCGACCGGACGTACTCCTGGGTGCCCGCCGGGTTCCTCCGCTGCAAGTTCGTCTCGTGCAGGCGGCGCCACAGGACCACCTCCGGCATCATCACGCGCCGCAGCGAGCGTCCGTCGGCGAGCACGAGCCAGTCGAGGAACTCCGCGAAGTAGCGCTCGGTCGCCCCGAACTCGCCGACCGACCGGAACGTCTCGGTCTCGACGAGCATCGTCGCCGGCAGCGCACCCGGGAGCGGGTCGGGCGGGCACTCGACCCTCGCGGCCTCCTCGGGCTCGAGGTCGGGGCTGACGAAGTTCTGCACGTGGCCGAAAAGCAGGTCGATCCCCGGATCGGCGGCGAGCACGTCGAGCTGCCACTCGAGCTTCTCGGGCACCCAGAGGTCATCGTGGTCGAGGAACGCGAGGTAGCGGCCGCGGGCGTGGGCGACCCCGAGGTTGCGCGCCGCGCCCGGGCCGCCGCGCTCCTGGAGGAGAAGCCGGGCGTCGTAGCGCGCGGCGATCTCGCGCGAACCGTCCGTCGAGCCGTCGTCCACGAGGATCAGCTCCAGGTCGTCCCGAGTCTGGGCGAACACGCTCTCGATCGTCTCGGCGAGGTAGCGCTCCCCGTTGAAGACCGGGATGACGACGCTGACCAGCGGGTTAGCCATGCCGGATCATCACGCAATCGGCCTCGATGAGGCGCAGGTCGGAGTCGCGGGTCACGGTGAAGAACCCTGCCACCGCGAAGCCCCGCTCGGCCAGGAACCGGCGGACGTCGGCGGCCCGCGGCATCCCGTCGTAGACCGGCTGGAACGCCAGCTCGACCTGGAGCGCGGCGACCCGTTCGAGTGTCTCCGCCGCGCCGGCGAGCACCTCGAGCTCCCAGCCTTGCGTGTCGAGCTTGAGGAACAGGCGCGCGCCGGGAGCGTACGCGTCGACCACGCCGTCGAGGCGGCGCACGGGCACCTGCTCGGTTCGCTCGACCGCGGTGTGGCCCTCGAACTCGGCCAGGCTGAACTCGTTCGGTTGGAGGAACGACGCGAAGTCGGTCGCCTTCGGGACGTTCAACTCGGCGGTTCCGTCCTCGGCGCCGAGCGCCAGGCGGTGCGCCTGCCAGCGCACGTCGTCCTTGACCGTTCCGGCGAGCGCGGCGAACACCGACAGCACCGGCTCGAACGAGACGATCTCCCCTTCGTAGCCGATACGCCGGAGCAGCTGCCCGAACTGGCCGAGGTGCGCGCCGACGTCGAGCACGCAGTCGATCTCGCACCGCGCCGAGGACGTCGCGCAGCAGCTCCTCGTGCTCGGTCATGTCGACCGGCGCAACGAGCGGAGCACCTCGTGGACGAACGTGTTGCGATCGTTCGACTGGTTGCGTCCGTGGATGCGGTAGCGGACGGTCGACGTCGTCGAGCACGACGTTCTCGACCCCGGCGCGGCGGGCGCGCACGAACCACTCGCCGTCGCTGAAGGCCGTGTAGTCCGTGTCGAACTCGCCCACGGCGGCGAAGGCCTCGCGGCGCAGCATCAGGGTGCTCGGGCAGTAGCCGACCGGCGGCGTGACGAGCCAGTCCGCCGGGAGCCACGCGGGCCGCTCGACGCCGGGCTCGAGGAAGACGTCGATACGCGTGAACACGAATCCGATCTCGGGACGCTTCGCCAGCGTCTCCACCTGGCGCGCGAGCTTGCCGGGCAGGTAGACGTCGTCCTGGTCGAGGAACGCGATCAGCTCGCCCTGCGCGGCGGCGACGCCCGTGTTGCGCGCCGCCCCCGGGCCGCGGTTCGGCTGGACGTAGTAGCGCACGTCGCGCGCCTGCGCGATCGCGGCGCTCCCGTCGGTCGAGCCGTCGTCCACGACGATCACCTCGAGCGGCTCGTACTCCTGCGCCAGGATCGAATCGAGCGCCTCGGCGAGGAACCGCTCGCCGTTCCACACCGGGACGATCACGCTGACGAGCGGCGCGCTCACCGAAGCAACTCCCGGACGAGCCCGACCGCCTCGGGCAGGTCGTCGCCGAGGTCGAGGCGATAGCTCGGAACCGCGGTCAGCAGCTTCTTGGTTGTCTCCAGCACCTCGGCGCTTCGATGCGGCATCTGCAGGATCGTGCTCGGACTGAGCCCGCGGAACGCATCGGCCGGCCCGAGCGGCGAGAGCTCCGACGCCCCGCCGCGAACCCGCGGGAGCACGACGGCGACGATCGGCACCGACTCGAGGATCTCCGCGCAGCCGCGCAGGTCGAGCAGCGCCTTGTCGACGGTGCGCTTCAGGCCGGCCCTTCCCACGAGCGTGGTCAGCCGGTCGAGCCCGTCGGGGTTCACCTTCGCCGTCGTGTAGAGCGTGTGCGCGACCGGCGCGGGCTCGAGGGTGACGAGCACGTAGTCGTCCCCGGCGTAGCCGAACCCGGCCTCGACGCACGCGAGCGTGAGGGTCGACTTCCCCGAGCCGCTGCGCCCGCCGATCAGGACGCCCTTGCCGCCGACGCCCACCGCGCCCGCGTGCACGAGGTGCCGGCTCTCCGCCGGAAGCGTCAGGTGCAATGCCTGGCGCAGCGGCGACCCGAGCTCGTACCAGGGGATGACGCGCGCCGACTCGACCCAGTAGAAGCCCGTGCGGGACACCCGGTCGAAGAGCGTGATCGCGCCGAAGTGGACAAGGTGGTAGGCGGTGATCCCGTCGCCGACCGGCTCGCGGACGTGGCCGCGCGGATCGAGGCTCTCGCGGGTCCACGGCACGGTCGGAAACGCGGCGCCCGTCGAGGCGCTGTCGAAGAGCGAGATCGTGGCAGGATCGTCGACACGGTCGACCTCGAGGTGGGCGATCGGCCCGTAGAACGCGTCGAGAAGGGCCGGCCCGGCGAAGCGAAGCCGAAGCTCGGCGTCGGCGATGCGCAGGTCGCGCTCGATCCAGCCGCCCGCGCGCTCGGCGGCCTCCGCGGCCGCGTCGCCGACCTCGCCGAAGTAGTCCCGAGCGGGGCTCAGGACGCGGGTTTCGTCTCGGGCCACCCGGCATCGCTCGTCTCGTGGATGGGGTCGACGAGCAGGAAGTCCTGCATGTCCTCGTATTTCTTCAGTACTGGCGTTGTGAACGCGCGCCGCTCTCCGGGCCCGTCGCCGTTCAGCGCCGTTGCCGGCGCGACGTCGGTCGGCTCGAGCAGGTTCTCGGCGACGAGCTCGTCCGCGATGCGACGCACCTCGCCGGCGACCTCATCGGAGTCGTACTCGCGCGCGAGCGCCTCGGCCGTCTCGTCCACCGACCGCGACTCCGCGAGCAGCCCCCAGATCTCGGCGCCCGCGCCGTCGAGCGAGTAGTAGTAGCCGTTGTCGAGGTGGATGAGGATCGCCTCGCCCTCGATCGTCTCGTGGACGACCTTGTCGGGATCGACTCGGAAGCGATCGGCCATCGTGGCTAGCGGCCGATCGAGACGACCTTGGCGGTCCAGGTCGTCTTCGGCGCCTTGACCTTGACCTTGTCGCCGACCTTGGCGCCGATCAGCGCCTTGCCGAGCGGCGACTCCGGCGAGACGCCGCCGACGCTCGAGATCTCGACGTCCATCATCTCGCCGTCCTCGTGCTCGATCGTCACCTTGGAGGCGACGCCGACCACGTCGGGCGCAAGCGCCTTCTCGTCCACGACGACCGCGCGGCGCAGCCGGTCCTGGAGGATCGTGATCCGCCGCTCGAGCAGTCCCTGCTCGTTCTTGGCGGCGTGGTACTCGTAGTTCTCGGAGAGGTCGCCGAACGCCCGGGCGGTCTTGATCGCCAGAACGACGTCGGCGCGGCCGGGCCCTTCGAGCTCGGCCAATTCGGTCTCGAGCTGCGTCTTTTGGGCCTGCGTGAGCTGTTCGGCTTTCTCCTCCACGTGCTAGAGGCTACATTCGGCGGATGGAAGCCGAGTCACTCGCCTCGGGCCTGACCCTTCCGTCGGGGTGGTATTCCGACCCGGCCGTGCTCCGCCTCGAGCAGGAGCGGATCTTCCGCCGCTCGTGGGTCTACGCCGGCCGCGCGGAACAGGTCGCCGAGCCGGGGCAGTTCTTCACGGCGCGCGCGGGGGACGTTCCGATCGTGTGCGTGCGCGGCTCCGACGGCGAGCTGCGGGCGTTCGTGAACGTCTGCCGCCACCGTGCATCGGTGCTCGTCGAGGGCGAGGGCAAGCGCGAAACGCTCCAGTGCGGCTACCACGCGTGGACGTACAACCTGGACGGTTCGCTCCGCAACGCGCCGCGCTCGGAGCGGGAGGACGGGTTCTCGAAGGACGGGCTCGGGCTCATCCCGGCCGCGGTCGACACCTGGGGGCCGTTCGTGTGGGTCAATCCCTCCGCGGACGCGCCGCCGCTGGCCGAGACGTTGCGGGATCTCCCGCGCCTGGTCGCCGAGGGCGGCATCGACGTGGACGCGCTCGAGTTCCGCAAGCGCGACGACTTCGAGGTCGAGGCGAACTGGAAGGTCTCGTGCGAGAACTTCCTCGAGTGCTACCACTGCCCGACCGCCCATCCCGACCTCGCCCGGGTGATCGACGTCGACCCCGACGCCT
>CAVXEJ010000003.1:0-9447 GCA_963760815.1 uncultured Actinomycetes bacterium | reverse complement strand
GCGATGAGCGCGACGACCGGCCAGGTGCTCGCGGTCTCGGAGCCGGGGTCGATCGGCCTCCCGGTGCCGTCGCCGAGGAGCCCGACGAGCGCGAACAGCCCGAAGAGAAGTCCGATCCAAAGCCAGAGCACGGCCCGCGCCGCCAGGCTGCGGAACGCGCGCAGAAGCGAGACGTGCCGCCGCCGGCAGCGGGCGAAGAGATCCACGGTGGCGACGATCACGGGGACGAGCAGCGCGATGAGCAGGAGCTGGAGCGCCCAGCCGCGGATCATCCGGTCGCCGACGTAGACGTAGGACTGGGTTCCCTGCGCGAGCTCGGGCGAGGCGTCCAGGCGAAGCATGAGGTCCTGCGCCGCGCGGCCGAGCTCGCCGAGCCGGGCGGGCGTGACCGCCTTGACCGTGTCGTCGTCCGGCGCCGCGGCACGCTCGCCGCCGGTCGTGATCGTGATCGCGGGAACGCCCTCGGAGACGAACGGGCCCTGCTCGTGCAGCGTGAACGGGAACGCGAGGCTCACGAGCTGGGAGATGCCGCGCGGAAGCTCGGGCGCCTGCGCGGCCTCGCGCTCGATCGAGGCGATCGCGGTCGCGGTCAGCGTGGGCGCCGGCGAGCGGGGCGAGTCGCCGCTGAAGAGGAGCACGGGCGGCTCGGAGCCGGAGATCGCGTCGAGGACGACGACCGCCACGGGGAACGCGGCGCCGCCGACGAAGCGCTTGAGGATCTCCGGGTGCTCGGCGAAGTGCTTCGCACCGGCCCCGCCGTAGGCGCCGCCGTCGGTCGAGAGGAAGAGGACGGTCTGCTGGCGCGGGGTTGTGTTGATGTTGCGGGCCAGCTCGAGGAGCGCCCCCGTGCCCGAGGCGTTGTCGTTCGCTCCCGGAGACCGCCCGTTGTTGTCTCTATGGGCAATGAAGACGATCGTCCCGGGCGACGCCCCGGGCGCCACGGCGGCGATGTTCGCGAGCTTCGTCTTGCCGAGTCCCGGAAGGTCGGCCTCGAACGCGTCACGCTGGGCCGTGAGCCCGACGTCGTCGAAGCGCTTGATCATCCAACTCTCCGCCCGTGCCGCGCCGGTCGTGCCGGGCACCCGGTCGGGGTGGTTGCGCGCCATCTCGAGGGTGAGAATGAGCGCCGTCGACTGGTCGAACGACAACTCGAGCGCCGGGCCCGGACCGGGCTCGGGCAGGGGCTCGGGACGCGCGACGGAGAACGCGACGATGAGCAGCGGCACGGCGACCGCGATCCAGGCGGCGCGGTAGAGACGGCTCGAGATCGGCCGCTCGATCGTGGTCTTTCGCCGCCGCCGTCGCTGTGGCGCCGCGGCGTCGTACGGCCGCCCGCCGGGGGGTCTTAACGAAGGCACAACAGGTCGATGGTAGTCCCTGGGTCATATTCTGTTTGCCATGACCACCGGTACGACGATCCTGCTCGTGGACGACGAGGAGTCGATCCAGAAGCTGCTGACGTTCCCGCTCGAGCGTGACGGCTACCGCGTCGTGCAGGCGCGTGACGGCGAGGAGGCGCTCGAGCGCTTCCGCGCGGAGGACGTCGATCTCGTCCTGCTCGACCTCGCGCTGCCCAAGATCGACGGGATCGAGGTGTGCCGCCGGCTGCGCGCCGAGAGCACCGTTCCGATCCTCATGCTGACCGCGCGCGACGACGAGATCGACAAGGTGCTCGGTCTCGAGATCGGCGCGGACGACTACATCACGAAGCCGTTCTCGATCCGTGAGCTGCGCAGCCGCATCCGCGCGGCCATACGCCGGGCCGCCTTGACGCCCACGCCCGAGGCGGACGACGTGATCGAGTCGGACGAGCTGCGCATCGACCTGCCGCGCCGGTCGGTCGAGGTGCGCGGCGAGGGCGTCCAGCTGACCTACCTCGAGTTCGAGCTCCTCCGCACGCTCGCGGCCACGCCCGGCCGGGTCTACTCGCGCCAGACGCTGCTCGACCGCCTCTGGGGCGGCGCGGCCTTCCGCGACCCGCGCACGATCGACGTCCACGTCCGCCACCTGCGCGAGAAGATCGAACGCGACCCGAGCGATCCCGAATACATCTTCACCGTCCGCGGCGCGGGGTACCGGTTCCGGGACAACTGATGCGCGTCGGAGTGCCCCACCTGCGGGCGACGCTGGCGGTCAAGCTTGCATTCGTCTTTTTCGGAGCGGTCGCCGGCGCGCTCGCGATCGTCTACCTCATGGTCGTCCCTCGTCTGGAAGACAGGCTCGTGAACGCGAAGATCAACGAGGTCGATCGGGCCTCGAAGGCGATTCTGGCAACGCTCAGCAGCGTCCCGCGAGACAACCCCTTCCTCCTCAACGAGGCCGTGAGCCAGTCGGCCCAGAACCTGAACGGCCGTGTCGCCCTGCTCCGGCGGGCGGGCCCGGACGCACTGCTCACGCAGGAGGATTCGGCGCAGCTTCGGAGCCTGAGCGTCGCGCGTGACCCGGTCGCGCTGAAGGCTGCACTGACGCTTAAACCTGCGTCCGACCGCGTGGAGCGCCAGGGCAATTCCTTCGCCGAGGTCGCCATTCCCGTCACGGACAGGTCCGGGGACACGTACGTCGTACTGCTCGCCGCTCCGCTGAACGACGCTCTTGCGAACGTTCGGCTCGTCAGCTCGGCGCTGATCGTCGCGGGCCTCGTCGCGCTCGCGGCGGCGGCTGCTGCGGCCTACGCGGCGGCGTACGGACTGACACGGCGCCTGCGCCTGCTCGAAAAGGCGGCCGACCGGATCGCGGCCGGCGATTTCTCGGCGCCGATCGAGACGAGGGGCAGCGACGAGATCGCCGAGCTCGCGCGCGAGTTCGATCTGATGCGCCTGCGCCTGGCCGACCTCGACCGCGTGCGCCGCGAGTTCATCGCGAACGCGTCGCACGAGCTGCGGACGCCGCTCTTCTCGCTCGGCGGCTTCCTCGAGCTGATGGCCGACGAGGAGCTCGACGCCGAGGAGCGCCGGGAGTTCCTCGACGAGACGCGCGCCCAGGTGACGCGTCTTACCAGGCTCGCGACCGACCTCCTCGACCTGTCGCGGCTCGACGCGAACCAGATCAAGTTCGTGAAGCGCGAGGTCGACCTCGCCGAGGCGGCGAGCACGGTCATCGACGAGTTCCGCGTCCTCGCAGACGTGAGCGAGCACCCGCTCGAGTTGGTGAGCAACGGCCCGGCGGCCGCGGTCGGCGACCACGGCCGCGTGCTGCAGGTCGGCCGGATCCTGGTCGAGAACGCGCTGCGCCACACGCCCGAGGGCACGCGGATCGAGGTGCGCACGGAGACGGCGGACGGCCACGCGATGCTCTCGGTCCGCGACGAAGGGCCCGGCATCCCTCTCGACCAGCAGGAGCACGTGTTCCAGCGCTTCTACCGGGCCGCGGGCGGCAAGGCGTCGGGCTCCGGGCTCGGCCTTGCGATCGCACGGGAGCTCGCAACGCGCATGGACGGAACGGTGTCGGTCGTGTCGGAGCCGGGGAGCACCGTGTTCACGTTGACGCTCGCCGCTGCCGAAACAGTGTTTCCACGGGAAAACGGCGGCCCGCCCGGCGTGGCCTCCGACGAGGCCGCCGTCCAGTAGGGCCGCGACCGCCGTAGAACCTGTAACTACCCTTCATCGCCCATGAAGCCGTCCTCTTTCGTCGTCGTCGCCGTGGTCTGCGCCTTCATCGGCGCGATCGGCGCTCTCGGCTTCGCCAAGGCCACGGGAGCGTTCGAGGAGCCGGGATCCACGATCGTCGTGCGCGGCTCGGGCGCTCCGCTGGGAGACGGCGAGGCGACGAGTCGCCCCCTCACCGGAAACGGCTTCGACCCGGCCGCGATCTACCGCGACCGGGCCGACGGCGTCGTCACGGTCTTCTCGGACTTCGGCAACCAGGGCGCCGCCGGCACGGGCGAGGCGCAGGGCTCCGGCTTCGTCGCGTCGGCCGACGGCTACATCCTCACCAACTCGCACGTGGTCACGACCGTGGGCGAGACACAGCCCGGCGACGAGGTGGAGGCGGCCGACAGCGTCTATGTCCAGTTCAAGGACGGGGACCGGATCGAGGCCGAGGTCGTCGGCTGGGACCTCTTCGACGACGTGGGCCTGCTGAAGGTCGATCCGGCCGCGCACGAGCTCACGCCGCTTCCGCTCGGGGATTCCCGCGAGGTCGTGGTCGGCGAACCGGTGGCGGCGATCGGCAGTCCGTTCGGGCGCGAGAGCTCGTTGAGCGTCGGCGTGGTCGCTGCGATCGAGCGCTCGATCGACTCGCTCACGTCCCAGTACGCGCTGGTGGACGCGATCCAGACGGACGCGCCGATCAATCCCGGTAACTCGGGCGGCCCGCTCCTCGACGCGGCCGGCTCCGTGATCGGGATCAACGCGCAGATCCGCTCGACGTCGGGAACGGCCGAGGGCGTCGGCTTCGCGGTGCCGATCAACTCCGCGATCCGCTCGATGGATCAGCTCAAGGCCGATGGAAAGGTGCAGTACGCCTGGGTTGGGGTCACGACGCAGACGATCACGCCCACGCTCGCGCGCGAGTTCGACCTCGGCGCCGAGACCGGCGCGCTCATCCAGAGCGTCATCCCCAACAGCCCGGCCGAGGACGCCGGCCTTCGTGCCGGAAGCGAGGAACGGGAGTTCGACGGCGTCGCGGTCACCCTCGGAGGAGACCTGATCGTCGGGATCGACGGCGTCCGGGTGAGATCGGCGGAAGACGTCGTTCGCATCGTCAGCTCCCGCCTGCCGGGCGAGGTCGCACGGCTCACCGTCATGCGCGACGGCCGGGCGCAGGACATCGACGTCCGCTTCGGCGAGCGACCGGCGCTCTTGCCGACCGAGGAATAACCGGCCCTCCCGCTAGCCTCGGCCGGGTGGAGCTTCCCGCCGACGACGCGATCCTCCTCGGCGACAACCTCGACGTCCTGCCCGGCTTCGCGGACGAGACGTTCCAGCTCGCCTACCTCGACCCGCCGTTCAACACCGGCAAGCCGCAGACGCGGCAGACGCTCGAGATCCGCGCTGACGAGAACGGCGACCGAAACGGCTTCGGCGGCCGCCGCTACGCGACCCGGCTTCTGGCCGAGTCGTCCTACCGCGACTCGTTCGACGACTACCTCGGCTTCCTCGAGCCGCGCCTGCGCGAGGTGCGCCGGGTTCTCGACCCGACCGGGACGCTCTACTTCCACATCGACTACCGCGAGGCGCACTACTGCAAGCTCCTCCTCGACGAGCTCTTCGGCCGCGACGCGTTCCTGAACGAGATCGTCTGGGCCTACGACTACGGCGCCCGGACGAAGCGCCGCTGGCCCGCGAAGCACGACACGATCCTCGTCTACGTCAAGGATCCGGCCGCGTACTACTTCGACTCCGAGGCGGTCGACCGCGAGCCGTACATGGCACCCGGGCTCGTCGGTGCGGAGAAGGCGGCGCGCGGCAAGCTGCCCACCGACGTGTGGTGGCACACGATCGTCTCGCCCACCGGCCGGGAGAAGACCGGCTACCCGACGCAGAAGCCGGAGGGCCTGCTCCGGCGGATGGTGCAGGCGTCCACGCGACCGGGCGATTGGTGCCTCGATCCGTTCGCCGGCAGCGGCACCCTCGGGGCGGTCGCGCGCAACCTCGAGCGCCGCTACGTCCTCGTCGATTCCAACCCGGACGCGATCGAAGTCGCGAGGAAACGGCTCGCCCGTGTGCGAACATCCGTTTAGCCCGCCTGCGGCAGGGAAGGAACGCCTATGGATGTGAGGACTTCAACAGAGAGCCGAGTTGTGGCCTTGTCGATTCCGGCCAAGGCCGAGTACCTCTCGGTGTGCCGGTTGGCGCTCGCCGGCCTTTCCCAGACGCATCCGCTCGAGCCCGAGACGCTCGCGGACGTGAAGCTCGCGCTGACGGAGGCCTGCTCCAACTCGATCCGCCACGCCTACCGCGAAGGACGCGACGGCGGGGTCGAGATCCGCTATGAGCTCGACGGCGACCGGCTCACGGTCGAGGTCCGTGACGAGGGCAGCGGCTTCTCGGTTGGCGCCGCGGCCGGCTCCGTCGACGACCTGGACGAGGGCGGCCTGGGCCTCGCGATCATCGAAGCGGTGACCGACGAACTGGCGATCGAGTCGCACGAGGGCGGCTCCCGGCTGCGGTTCGTCAAGTATCTCGACTGACGGCGCGGCTATCCTCGGCGCGCCTTGCAGCTTCAGTCCGTCAACGTAGGTCACAAGCTCCTCGCCGACTACGCCTCGCTCGCGGGGCGCGGTCTCATGGAGGAGATCGCCGAGTTGGCCGCGCCGATCAAAGGGATGCGGGTGCTGCATCTCTCCGCGACCGCGTTCGGCGGCGGGGTGGCCGAGATCCTCTACACGCTCGTCCCGCTCATGCAGGACGCGGGGATCGACACCGAATGGCACGTCATCCACGGCGAGGACGAGTTCTTCGACGTCACGAAGGCGATCCACAACGGGCTCCAGGGCCACGAGGTCGGGCTCACGGATCATCAGAAGGAGATCTTCCGCCGCTACACGAAGCTGAACGCCGACGCGCTCGAGGGCGTCTTCGACGTGGTGATCGTCCACGACGCCCAGCCGGTCGGGATGATCGAGGAGGCGCGCGATCACGGGAAGCACTGGATCTTCCGCTGCCACATCGATCTGTCGGAGCCGAACCGCGACGTGCTCGACTTCCTGACACCGTGGATCGGGCGCTACGACGCCTCCGTCTACCACCGGCGCGACTACGTGCCCGACGGGCTGACCTCGCCGCCCGCCTACATCTGGCCGCCGGCGATCGACCCGCTGGCGCCGAAGAACATGGCCCTTTCCCCCGAGGACGCGTCGTACATCGTCGACCAGTTCGGCATCGACGTGAACCGGCGGCTGATCACGCAGGTCTCGCGCTTCGACCCGTGGAAGGACCCGCTCGGCGTGATCGACGCCTGGCGGATCGTCCGTCAGAAGCATCCCGACGTGCAGCTCGCGCTCGTCGGCTCGATGGCGCATGACGATCCCGAGGGCTGGGATTACTACAACCGGACGGTTGCGGCCGCCGACGGCGATCCCGACGTCTTCATCCTCTCGAACCTGAACAACGTCGGCTCCGTCGAGGTGAACGCGTTCCAGGTGCACTCGGACGCGCTCATGCAGAAGTCGACGCGTGAGGGCTTCGGGCTCACGGTCACCGAGGCGCTGTGGAAGAGCCGGCCGATCGTCGCGGGCCGCGTGGGCGGGATCGTCGACCAGATTCAGGACGGCGAGACCGGCTACCTCGTCACGTCGGTAGAGGAGTGCGCGGCCGCGGTCACGCGGATCCTGGACGACCCCGAGGCCGCCCGGGTCATGGCGCGCAAAGGCAAGGAGTACGTGCGCAAGCACTTCCTGACGCCGCGCCTGCTGCGCGACTGGCTCGCGCTCTTCAACCTCCTGGACGGCCGCGAGACCGACCAGGGCCGCGACCTAGAAAAAGTCGCGGTCTAGTGTTCCGCGCGTGAGCGCGCGCCGTCCGCTGATCGTCGTCTCGAACCGGGGGCCGGTCCAGCTTTCCCGTGACGACGACGGAAACCGGGTCGCCAAGCGCGGCGCCGGCGGCCTCGTCACCGTGCTTGCGGGCCTGCTCGATCGCCACGACGTCACCTGGATCGCGAGCGCGCTCACCGACGAGGACCGCGCGGCCGCCGCAACGGGACCGTTCGACGCCGGGGGCTGCCGCCTGCGCCTGGTTGCGCATGACCCGGAGATCTACGACCGCTTCTACAACGTGGTTGCGAACCCGACGCTCTGGTTCATTCAGCACTCGCTGCCCGAACTCGCCGATCCGGTCGACGTTTCCACGTGGAACGCCTACGCGGCGGTGAATCGTGGGTTCGCGGACGCGGTGTGTGAGGAGCTCGCCGGCCGACCCGACGCGGCCGTGTTCTTCCACGACTACCACCTGTATCTCGCTCCACGGCTCGTTCGCGAGCGTGTTCCGGGCGCGGCGCTCTCGCATTTCGTGCACATCCCCTGGCCCGAACCGAGCGCTTGGGAGGCGCTGCCGGGCGAGTTCGTCCGCGAGATCCACGAGGGCCTGCTCGCGAACGATGTGGTCACGTTCCACACCGCGCGCTGGCGGGAGCACTTCCTGCGCTCGTGCGCCGCACGCGGCGTCGCGGTCGATCCGGCGCGCGTGCGCTTCCACCCGGCGTCGGTCGACCCGCACGAGTTCGACGCGCTCGCCGAGAGCGAGGCGGTGCTCGAGGCCGAACAAGCGCTCGTCGCCGAGCGGCCGGAGCTCCTCGTACTGCGCGTCGATCGCACGGATCCCGCCAAGAACGTCCTGCGCGGATTCGAGGCGTTCGCGCGCATGCTCGAGCTGCATCCGGAGCTGCGCGGCCGGGCCCGGATGCTCGCGCTGCTCGACGCCTCGCGCCAGGAGATTCCCGTGTACGCCGCGTACCTTGACGAGATCGAGCGCGTTGCGGCACGGCTCGGATCCGACGTCGATCTCCGCATCGAAGACGACTTTCCGGCCTCCGTTGCGGCCTACAAGCAGTTCGACGTCCTCTTCGTGAACTCGGTGATGGACGGGCTCAACCTGGTGGCGAAGGAGGCGCCGCTCGTGAACACCCGAGACGGGGCCGTTGTCCTATCGGCAAACACCGGGGCTCACGAGGAGCTCGCTCCGTGGACGCTCACCGTGGATCCGTTCGACGTCGAGGGCCAGGCGGCAGCGCTCTACGCCGCGCTCACGCAACCCGTGGACGAACGGCGCAGCAACCTCGAGGCGATCCGCGACCACGTGCGCCGGCACGACGTGAACGAGTGGCTCGAGGCGCAGCTGGCCGATCTCGACGGCGTAGGCTAGGCGCGTGACCGACCTGAGCCACGTCGACGAGAGCGGCGACGTCCACATGGTGGACGTCGGCGGCAAGCCGCTGTCGCGCCGCCGCGCGCGGGCCTCGGCGTTCGTGCGCATGGCGCCCGAGACCGCCGCGCGGCTCGCGACCTGCCCAAGGGCGATGCGCTCGCGACCGCGCAGGTCGCCGGGATCATGGCCGCGAAGCGCACCGGCGAGCTGATCCCGCTCTGCCATCCGCTGGCGCTCACGTCGATCGACGTCGAGCTGACCGTCGAGGACGCCGGCGTCGCGATCTCGACCGCGGTCGAGACGACCGCGCAGACCGGCGTCGAGATGGAGGCGCTCACCGCCGCCGCAGTCGCCGCGCTGACGGTCTACGACATGGCCAAGGCGATCGACAAGGCGATGGAGATCGGCGAGATCCGACTCGTGGAGAAGACCAAGGAACCCGCATGAACGCTGCGGTTGTGACCGTTTCTGACGGCGTCGCGACCGGTGTTCGCGAGGACACGAGCGGCGAGTTGCTCGTCAATCTGCTCCGAGAGGCGGGGTTCGAGGTCGAGCACCGCGTCGTCCCCGACGAGCGTCCCAAGATCGCCGCCGCGATTCGCGAGCTGGCCGCCACCTCGCGCGTCGTGCTGACGACTGGGGG
>CAVXEJ010000002.1:0-31349 GCA_963760815.1 uncultured Actinomycetes bacterium | reverse complement strand
GCGGCCTCGGGCACGTAGTCCACGGAGCTCGAGATACGCCATCGGGGCGTTGTCGCCCTGGCGCGGGTCCAGCTTTACCACGCGGGTATAACCGCCGGGTCGCTCCGCAAAGCGCGGAGCGACCTCGGCGAACAGCTTGTGGGCCACCGACTTGGAACGCAGGAACGCGACCGCCTGGCGATGGGCGTGCAGGTCGCCGCGCTTGCCGAGCGTGATCATCTTCTCGGCGATCGGGCGCACCTCCTTGGCCTTCGCCTCGGTCGTCCGGATCCGGCCGTGCTCGATCAGCGCTCCTGTCAGGTTCGAGTAGAGCGCCTTGCGGTGCGCCGAGTCGCGGCCGAGCTTCCGTCCTGCCTTCTGGTGACGCATCGTTCCTAGTCCTCGCGCAGCGTCAGGCCGTGGGCCTGCAGCGTCTCGCGGACTTCCTCGATCGACTTCTTGCCGAAGTTGGGAATCGCGGAGAAGCTCGTCCTCGCTCTTCGACACGAGGTCGCCGATCGTCTCGATGCCGACGCTCTTGAGGCAGTTGTAGCTCCGCACGCCCAGCTCGAAGCTCCTCGATCGGGAAGTTCTCCATCCCGTGCGCCGTCGGCGCCTCGACCTCGGCCTCCGCCGCCGGCTCACCGAGCCCCTCGATCTTGTCGAGGTCGGTGAAGATGGCGAGCTGGCGGATGAGGATCTCGGCGGCCTCGGCGACCGAGTTCGCGCGGGTCGACCGAGCCGTCGGTCGTGATGTCGAGGGTGAGCTTGTCGTAGTCGGTGCGCTGCCCGACGCGCGCGGCCTCCACCTCGTACGAAACGCGGCGGACCGGCGAGAAGATCGAGTCGACCGGAATCGTGCCGATCGAGTGCTCGGGGCCACGGTTCAGCTCGGCCGGGACGTAGCCGCGGCCGCGGCCGACCGTGAGCGTGATCTCGAGCCGCCCCTTGGCGGCGAGATTCGCGATCTCGAGGTCGGGGTTGAGGATCTCGAGATCCGCAGGCGCGGAGATGTCGGACGCCTTGACGGGGCCGGGGCCCTTCTTGTCCAGGCGAACCTCGATCTCGGGGGAGTCCCCGTGCAGCCGGCAGATCAGGTTCTTCAGGTTGAGGATGATGTCCATGACGTCCTCGCGGACGCCCGGAAGCGTGGTGAACTCGTGGGCGACGCCCTCGATCTTCACCGACGTGACTGCCGCGCCCTCGAGCGACGACAGGAGGACCCGCCGAAGCGAGTTGCCGAAGGTGTAACCGAAGCCGCGGTCAAGCGGCTCGATCACGAAGATGCCGTGCTGCTCGTCGACCTCCTCGTGGGTGATCCTCGGCGTCTGAAAGTCCGTTGCAAGCGATCTGGTAACCATGGGTCCCTTCGGTCTACTTGGAATAGAGCTCGACGATGAGCTGTTCCTGCACCGGCGTGTCGATCTCGTTTCGCTCCGGCAGTCTCAGCACTTTCCCGGTCAGGTTCTCATGGTCGGCCTGGAGCCACGGTACGACCGATGCGGTCAGATCCGTAGCGTCCCGGACTACCTGTTCGACACCACTGCCCGGTTTCATCGAAACCACGTCGTTGGCCCGAACCTGGAAGCTCGGGATATTGACCCGGCGGCCGTTCACGTGGAAGTGACCGTGCCGGATGATCTGGCGCGCCTGTGCGCGCGAAGCGGCGAAGCCCATGCGGTAGACGACGTTGTCGAGCCGCAGCTCGAGCATCCGCAAGAGCTCCTCGCCGGTGATCCCTGAGCGCTTCGAGGCCTTGTTGTAGTAGCCGCGAAACTGCTTCTCGAGGATCCCGTAGTACCTCCGTGCCTTCTGCTTCTCACGCAGCTGAAGCAGGTACTCGGACTGCTTGATGCGACCGCGCCCGTGCTCTCCCGGCGGGTAGCTGCGGCGCTCGACCGCGCACTTCTCGGTCAGGCAGCGCTCGCCCTTCAGGAAGAGCTTCATGCCCTCGCGCCGGCACTGCCGGCACTTCTTGCCCAGGTTCTCGCGGGCCATTAGACCCTCCGCCGCTTCTTCGGGCGGACGCCGTTGTGCGCCTGGGGGGAGACGTCCTTCACGCCGAGCACCTCGAGGCCCGCGGCCTGGAGGGAGCGGATCGCCGTCTCGCGCCCGGAGCCCGGGCCCTTGACGAAGACCTCGACCTTCTGGAGGCCGTGCTCCATGCCCTTCTTGGCGCAGGAGTCGGCCGTCACCTGGGCGGCGAAGGGCGTCGACTTACGCGAGCCCTTGAAGCCGGCGGAACCGGCGCTCTCCCAGGCGATGACGTTCCCCTCCTTGTCGGTGAGAGTCACGATCGTGTTGTTGAACGACGTCTTGATGTGCGCCTGGCCGATCGCGATGTTCTTCTTGACGCGACGGCGGGTGCGCCCCTTGGACGGCCTGCGAGGAGGAGCCATTAGACCTTCGGCTTCTTTCCGCGCCCGACCGTCTTCTTCGGGCCCTTGCGGGTCCGCGCATTCGTCTTCGTCCGCTGTCCGTTGACCGGCAGCCCGCGACGGTGTCGGACCCCGCGGTAGGCGCCGATCTCCTGGAGCCGCTTCACGTTCTGCGAGCGCTCCCGGCGCAGATCGCCCTCGACCTCGACGTTGTCGTCGATGTAGGTGCGGAGCTTCGTGACCTCTTCGTCTGTCAGGTCGCGAACCTTCTGGTCGGGCGAAAGACCGATCGCGAGCGCCGTCTTGCGCGCCGTCGGCGTACCGATTCCATAGATGTAGGTGAGCGCTACTTCCAGGCGCTTTTCACGCGGAAGGTTGACGCCTGCGATTCGAGCCAATTTCTCTCCTTACCCCTGCCGTTGCTTGTGTCGCGGGTTCGTGCACAGGACCAGCACCCGGCCGTGCCGCTTGATTACGCGGCACCGGTCGCAAATCGGCTTGACGGAGGCACGGACTTTCATAGGCACAAACGAGCGGCCACGCCGATATCCGGCGAAGCCGCGCGGGGGTCATCGTAGCAATTCAACTGGGGCTCCTGCCGTGGTGAGAATCCGCGGTCCATCGTCGGTTATCGGCGACGGTGTGCTCGAAATGCGCGGCCAGCGATCCGTCCGTCGTCGAGATCGACCAGTTGTCCTCGGCGAGGAAGACTTCGTCATCTCCGGCGGTGATCATCGGCTCGATCGCGATCGTCATTCCGGTCGGCCATTTTCGGGCCGCGGCCCGGCTCGCCGAAATTCGGAACCTGGGGCTCCTCGTGCATGTCGCGCCCGACGCCGTGGCCGACGAGGGACCGGACGACCGAGAAGCCCGCGTCTTCGGTCACGCGCTGCACCGCCGCGGAGATGTCGCCGATGTGTCCGTCGACCCGCGCCGCCTCGATACCTGCGGCCAGCGCGGCCTCGCACACGTCGAGGAGCCGCTGCGCTTCCGGATCGATCTCCCCCACGCCGA
Organism: uncultured Actinomycetes bacterium; assembly: GCA_963760815.1. GTDB lineage: Bacteria > Actinomycetota > Thermoleophilia > Gaiellales > Gaiellaceae > CAVRUF01. The sequence continues at coordinate 27,978 of CAVXEJ010000002.1, read as the reverse complement.
ACGTCCGCGCGGAGTCGGCGACAAAGCCGTCGAGGGTCACGCCGACGTCGATCGACATCACGTCGCCCTCGGCCACCGCGTACGAGCCGGGGATCCCGTGGACGACCATCGAGTTCGGCGAGGCGCAGATCGAGCCGGGAAAGCCGTTGTAGCCCTTGAACGTCGGCACGCCGCCCGACGAGCGGATGAGATCCTCCGCCAGCTCGTCGAGCTCGAGCGTCGTCACGCCCGGGCGGATCGCCTCGCCGATCGCGGCCAGCGTCGCGGCCACGACTCGGCCGGCGCGCGCCATCGTCTCGATCTCTTCCGGAGACTTACGGACGATCATCGCGCCGACGCCGCCTCGAGCACGCTGCGCACTTCCTCGGACACCTCGTCGATCGAGCGGTCGGCGTGGATCCCGACCAGGTTGCCCTTGAGCCGGTAGTAGGCGACGAGGTCCTCGGGGACGCGCATCGTCTCCATCCGGTGGTGGATCATCTCGGGCGTGTCGTCGGCGCGGCCCGACTCGAGCGCGCGCAGGAGGAGGCGCTGCTCGGCGAGCTCCTCCGGCAGCAGAAAGTTGAGGACGACCGAGACCTCGCGGTCGAGGTCCTCCATCATCGCGTCGAGCGCCTCGGCCTGGGCCAGCGTGCGCGGAAAGCCGTCGAGGACGAAGCCCGCCTTCGCGTCCGGCTCGTTCAGCCGCTGGCGGACCGGGCCGATCAGGATCTCGTCGGGGACGAGCTCGCCGCGCGCGTTGTAGGACTCGACCTGGCGGCCGAGCTCGGTGCCGGCGGCGATCTCCGCGCGGATGAGGTCGCCCGGTCGCGATGTGAGGGATCCCGGCCTCGTCGGAGATCCGCATCGCCTGCGTTCCCTTGCCCGCGCCCGGCGGGCCCAAGATCACGATGTCGAGAGGCATGAAACGGCGGGTCTCCCGCCCTATTTCAAGAAGCCTTCGTAGTGGCGCATCATCATCTGCGACTCCATCTGGCGCATGGTGTCGAGCGCGACGCCGACGACGATCAGGATCGACGTGCCGCCGAGCGCGCTCGACGTGGCCTGCGAGAACCCGCCGTAGCGGATGAAGAGCGTCGGCAGCGTGGCGACGGCCGCGAGGTAGAGCGAGCCCGGCAGCGTCAGCCGCGACAGCACGCGGTCGAGGTACTGCGCGGTCGGCGGGCCTGGACGGATCCCGGGGATGTAGCCGCCGTTCTTGCGCAGGTTGTCGGCCTGGTCGATCGGGTTGAACTGAACCGCCGTGTAGAAGTACGTGAAGATCACGATCAGGAACGCCTGCAGCAGGAGGTACGGCAGAGCGGTCGGGCTGAAGTGCGCGTTGACGAAGCTCTGCGTGTTCGGGAAGAACTGCGCGATCGTCGGCGGGAACGCCATGATCGCGGCGGCGAAGATGATCGGGATGACGCCGGCCATGTTCACGCGCAGCGGCAGATAGGTCGTTCCGCCCGTCGTCATGCGGCGGCCCACCATGCGCTTCGCGTACTGGATCGGGATCCGTCTCTGGCCTTCCTGGACGAAGACGACGGCCACGATGATCGCGATCGCGATGAGCGGGAACATGAGCCGCTCGAACGAGTCGCCCTCGTACCAGGCGCGGATCCCGGCCGGAAGGCTCGAGAGGATCGACGCGAAGATGAGGAGCGAGATCCCGTTGCCGATGCCGCGCTTCGTGATCAGCTCGCCCATCCACATGAGGAGCGTCGTCGCAGCGGTGAGCGACACGACGATCAGGACGAAGCGGCTCGAGCGTCAGGTTCAGGTCGGTCGTGCGGTCGAAGAGGTACGAGTAGCCCGCCGCCTGCAGCGCCGCGAGGATGACCGCGAGGTAGCGCGTGTACTGGTTGATCTTCGCGTAGCCGGACTCGCCTTCCTTCTGGAGCTGCTCGAGCCGTGGGATGACCACGGTCATGAGCTGCAGGATGATCGACGCCGTGATGTACGGCATGATCCCGAGCGCGAACAGCGCGAACTGCGACAGCGCGCCGCCCGAGAAGATGTTCAGCAGGTTCAGGATCGTGCCGCCCTGGCCCGCGAAGTAGTCCTCGATCGTCGTCGGATCGACGCCCGGCGTGGGCATCCAGCTTCCCAGCCGGTACAGCGCCAGGATGAAGGCGGTGAACAGGACCCGGCGCCTGAGCTCCGGGACCCGCCAGGCGTTGGCGAGCCAGGAGAACACCTAGCCCTCCGACTCCTCCGTCCGCGGGTGTCTCCTCCGTGGTGTCCGGACGCGGATGCGTGGGCGCCTCGTCTGCGGCGTCTGGTCTGCGGCTCGACCTCGGCCGCGGCCGGCTTCGTCGAGCGGCGCTTGCGGCGCTTGCGCGTCGGCTTCTCGACCTTCTCGCGCAGCGCGGTCGCCGTTCCGCCGGCGGCTTCTCGATCTTCTCGCGCGCGGTCTCGGAGAACGCATGCGCGGTCACGGTCAGCTTCTTCGTCAGGTCGCCGTTGCCGAGGATCTTCACGTCGATCCGCGAGTTCTTGATGAGGCCCTTCTCGATCGAGCGACTCGACGGTGACCTCGTCGCCGGCCGAGAAGCGCTGCTCGAGGGCCGCGAGGTTGACCGGCACGGTGTGCGTGCGGTGCGGGCCGACGGCATCGCGTCCTTCGAGTACTGGCCGCGCTCCTTCGGGAGCCGCATGTAGATCGGCATCTGGCCGCCCTCGAACCCGGCGCGCATCTTGTGCGAGCCCGCGCGCGACTTCTGGCCCTTGATGCCGCGGCCGGAGTAGCGACCCTTGCCCGAGCCCAGGCCGCGGCCGACCCGCTTGCGGGTCTTGCGCGGCTGCGCCGGCTTCAGGTTGTGCAGGCTGAGATCGTCTTCGGGCAGGGGCGGCACTACGACTCCTCGATCCTCACGAGATGACGGACTTTTCTGAGCATACCCTGGGTTTCCGGGGTGTCCTGACGCTCAACCGAGCGGCCGATCTTGCCCAGTCCGAGCGCCCGCAGCGTGCCGCGATGGCTGCTCCGACTGGCCGATCTGGCTGCGGATCTGCGTGACCTTAAGCGTTCGCGTCACGATGATGCCTCGTCGTCGGGCTGCGATGGGCGAGTGCGAGGCAAGGACGCAGGGAGCGTTCGTATCCGGAGGATACGGGCGCGACTGAGACGCCGCATCGTGCCGCCCAGCGTGGCTCGACGGCATAGGCCTCATCGGGACGCGCCTCACGCGTCGCCATCGACCGCTTCCTCCGCGACGGCTGCACCGGCTCGACGGTCGGTTCCGGCGCGACCTTGGGCGTCCTCGGGAGCGGCAGCACCTCGGAGATCGACTTGCCGCGGATGCGCGCGACTTCCTCGGGACGGCGCAGGCTCTGGAGCCCGTTCACGGTCGCCTTCAGCAGGTTGATCGGCGTCGGCGTCCCCAGGCTCTTCGCCAGGATGTCGTGGATGCCGGCCAGCTCGAGGACGGCGCGGACGCCGCCGCCGGCGATGACGCCGGTTCCCTCGCTCGCCGGGCGCAGCAGGACGCGCGCAGCGTCGAACTGGCCGATGATCTCGTGCGTGATCGTCTTGACCGTGCTTCGGCACGGTGAACATGTTCTTCTTGGCGTCGTCGACCGCCTTCGAGATCGCCAGCGGAACCTCGCGGGCCTTCCCGTAGCCGACGCCGACGCGGTCGACCTCGTCCCCGATCACGACCAGGGCCGTGAACGAGAAGCGCCTGCCGCCCTTCACGACCTTGGCGACGCGGTTGATCTCGACCACGCGCTCCTTGAGCTCGCGGCTCTCAGCGATGTCCATTGCCATCAGAACTTCAGTCCTCCTTCGCGGGCGGCGTCGGCCAGCGCCTTGACGCGACCGTGGTAGAGGAAGCCGCCGCGATCGAAGACGACGGACTCGACTCCCGCGGTCTTCGCGTTCGCGGCGAGCGCCTTCCCGACGGCGGCCGCCTGCTCGGTCTTCGTTCCCTTGAACGACTTGAGCCCGCCGTGGCCGGCCGACTGCGAGCGTCTTGCCTGCGCGGTCGTCCACGAGCTGAGCGTCGATTCCCTTGTTCGAGCGGAACACGACCAGGCGGGGCCGCTCGGCGGAGCCCGAGAGGGTCCGCCGCAGCCGCCGGTGCCGGCGCATTCGCGCTTCGCGTGTCGTCAAGTGTCAGGCATTACGCGCGCTTCCCGACCTTGCGGGCCACGTACTCGCCCTGGTAGCGGATGCCCTTGCCCTTGTACGGCTCGGGCGGTCGCACCTTGCGGATCTCGGCCGCGATCTGGCCGACGCTTCTGCTTGTCGATGCCCTTGACCACGACCTCGGTCACCGTCGGAACCTCGAACTCGATTCCGCCGGGCGGATCCATGACCACGGGATGCGAGTAGCCGACGTTCAGCTCGAGCGACGTAGCCGCGCAGCGACGCGCGGTAGCCGACGCCCTGGATCTCGAGGCGCTTCTCGAAGCCCTTGGTGACGCCCTCGACCATGTTCGCGACGAGCGTGCGGGTCAGTCCGTGCAGCGCACGGTCCGTTCCGCGCTCGGTCGGTCGCGTGACGACGATCTCGTTCTCCTTCTGCTCGATCGCCATCCGCTCCGGAACCTGCTGCTGGAAGCTCGCCCAGCGGGCCGTTCACCATGACGCGCCCAGGGGAGATCGAGACCGAGACGCCGGCCGGGAGTTCGATGGGCTGTCTTCCGATTCGACTCATGGAGTTACCAGACGAAGCACAGAACCTCGCCGCCGACGCCCAATTCCTGCGCCTTGCGGCCCGTGATCAGCCCTCTCGAGGTCGAGAGGATCGCGATTCCCATGCCGCCGAGAACGCGCGGCAGCCGGTCCTTCTTGGCGTAGACACGCCGGCCGGGCTTGGACACGCGCTTCAGATCGGTGATGACCCGCTCGCGGGCGGGACCGAACTTGAGCTGGACGACGAGGGTATCGAAGGACTCGCCCTTGTCGACGTGGTAGTCGGCCACGTAGCCCTCCTCCTTCAGGAGGCGGGCGATCTCCGTCTTGATCCGCGACGAGGGCATCGAGACGGTCTCCTGGAGCGCCTTGTTGGCGTTCCGGATGCGGGTGAGCATGTCTGCAACGGGATCAGTAAGCATGGGTTCCTCTATTTCTCGTTCTCACGAGCGAAGCGATGTGACTCGCCCGATCCGTGGAAAATGCGCAGCATTTTTCACGGCTCTACCAACTCGACTTCGTCATGCCGGGGATTGCGCCCTCGTGGGCAAGCTCGCGCAGGCAGATCCGGCAGAGGCCGAACTTCTTGTAGACCGCGCGCGGACGCCCGCAGCGATTGCAGCGCGAGTACTGCCGCGTGGGGTACTTCTGCGGCCGCGCGGCCTTCGCAATGAGGCTCTTCTTTGCCACCCTTCCTCCTACTCCGCTCTGAACGGGAGGCCCATCTTGCGCAGGAGCGCAAGGGCCTCCTCATCGTTTCTGGCCGTGGTCGTGATCGCCACGTCGAGGCCGCGGACGGTGTCCACGTCGTCGTAGTCGATCTCCGGGAAGATGATCTGCTCGCGGATGCCCAGCGAGTAGTTGCCGCGACCGTCGAAGCTCTTCAGCGACAGGCCGCGGAAGTCGCGAATCCGCGGAATCGCGATCGAGACGAGGCGATCGAGGAACTCGTACATGCGCGCGCCACGCAGCGTGACCTTCGCGCCGATCGGCATGCCTTCGCGGAGCTTGAAGCTCGCGATCGACTTGGTCGCGCGCCGCATCTGAGCCTTCTGGCCCGAGATGATCGCGAGCTCGTCCATCGCGGTGTCGAGCGCCTTCGCGTTCGTCTTCGCGTCGCCGACGCCCATGTTGAGCGTGATCTTCGCGAGGCGCGGGACCATCATCAGGGAGCTCAGCTCGAGCTCGTCCTTCAGCTCCGCGCGGAACTCGTCCTCGTAGCGCTGCTTCAAGCGCGGTACGTACGCGTCCGTTCTTCGGCTTCGACCTTCGTCGCGGCGGGGGTCACCTGTCGATCACCTCCCCGCAGTCGGCGCGCCGGCAGACGCGCACCTTCGTGCGTCCCGACTTGGTCTCGTGGAACTCGTAGCCGACGCGCGTCGCGCGGTTGCACGTGGGGCACACGACCATCACGTTCGAGATCGGGAATGGGCGCGGCCACGTCGAAGACGCCGCCCGGCTGCACCTGCTGCTGCCCCATGCGGCTCGAATCGCGGAGCGCGCGGGGCTTGCGGTGCTTCTTGACGAGGTTCAGGTTCTCGACGATCACGCGGCGCTCCGCGGGATGGGACTCGATGATGCGTCCCTGCTTGCCGCGGTCCTTGCCGCTGATCACCTGGACGAGATCGCCCTTCCTGAGCTTCATCGCAGTGGCCACTAGAGGACCTCCGGCGCGAGCGAGACGATCTTCATGAAGTTCTTCTCGCGCAGTTCCCGTGCGACCGGCCCGAAGATGCGGGTCCCGCGCGGGTTCATCTGGGCGTCGATGATCACGGCCGCGTTCTCGTCGAACGCGATCGACGTGCCGTCCGAGCGGCCGAACGGCTTCTTCGTTCGGACGACGACGGCGCGCACCACCTCGCCCTTCTTGACGGTGCCCTGCGGGGTCGCGACCTTGACGGTCGCCACGATGATGTCTCCGACGCGGGCGTAGCGGCGCTTGGAGCCGCCGAGCACGCGGATGCAGAGGATCGAGCGGGCGCCCGTGTTGTCCGCCACCTTCAGGTTCGACTCCTGCTGGATCACTTGGCCGCCTCGAGGACCTCGGCGAGCCGCCACGTCTTCGTCTTCGACAGCGGCCGACGTCTCGATGATCAGCACGAGATCGCCGACGTTCGCGACGTTCTCCTCGTCGTGCGCGTGGAACTTGGTCGAATGGCGGACGACCTTCTTGTAGCGCCGGTCCGGCTTCGAGGTGTCGACGCGGACGACGATCGTCTTGTCCATCGCGCTGGAAACAACAACGCCACGGCGCTCCTTGCGGCGCCCGCGATCGGCGATCGGCTTCGGGCAGGCGGACGATCGGCTTGCGCTCGCCCTTCTCCCGCGCGGCGGCCTTGCGCTTCTTGAGCGCGTCGCGCTGCGCCTTCTTCTCGGCCTTCGGCTTCGTGGAGCGGCGCCGCACGCGGCGTTCCTGCGACTGCGGGGGCGCTGCCTCCTCGGCCGGAGCTTCGGCGGCGGGGGCGTCCTCGGCCGGAGCGCTCGTCTGCGGGTGCTTCCTCCGCAGGGCCTCTTCGGCGGGAGCTTCCTCAGCGGGAGCTTCCTCAGCGGGAGCTTCCTCAGCGGGAGCCTCGTCGGCGGGTGCTTCCTCCGCGGCGGTCTCCTCGGCCGGAGCTTCCTCAGCCGCAGCGGCCTCCTCGGCGGACGCCTCTTCGGCGGCAGGCTCAGCGGCGGCCTCTTCGGCCACGGGCTCCTCCGCGGGTGCGTCCTCGACGGGAGTCTCCTCCTCGGCGACGGCTCCTCCGCAGGGGTCTCCTCCGCGACGGGAGTCTCCTCTCGGCCACGGTTTCCTCCGGCGCCTCGGTCACTTCGGCCTCGGCCTCGGGGGTCTGCTCGTTCTCTTCGATGTTGTCGTTCTCGTCAGCCATCTCTACCGTCTCTCCAGCCTGTTGGCGCGCTCGGCCTGAACGGTCAGGATCCGAGCGATGTCGCGCTTCGTGAGGCCCAGGCGCGCGGTGTTGTCGAGCGCGCCGGTGGCGTCCTGAAAGCGCAGGTTGAACAATTCTTCGCGGCTCTCCGCGAGGCGCCGGATCAGCTCCTCGTCGGACAGTTCCCGCAGCTCCTTACCCTTCAAAGAGTTCTGCCTCCCTCTTCACGAACTTGGTTTTCACAGGGAGCTTCATCCCGGCGAGGCGCATCGCTTCGCGCGCCAGCGGTTCCGGCACGCCGGCCAGCTCGAACATGACGCGTCCGGGCTTGACCACGCAGACCCAGTGCTCGGGCGAGCCCTTGCCGGAGCCCATCCGGGTCTCGGCGGGCTTCTGCGTCACGGGCTTGTCCGGGAAGACGTTGATCCAGACCTTGCCGCCGCGCTTGATCTTGCGCGTCATCGCGATTCGGGCAGCCTCGATCTGGCGGTTGGTGACCCAACCGGCGTCGAGGGACTTCAGCCCGTAGTCGCCGAAGTTGACCTGCTGCTGGCCCTTCGACATCCCGCGCCTGCGGCCACGCTGCTGCTTGCGGTACTTGGTCTTCCGCGGCATCAACACGTCGAATCACGCCCGGTCATTAGGACTCGTCCTTCTTCGCAGCGGGCTTGCGCGCCGCCGGCTTCTTCGCGGCGGCGGGCTTCTTGGCCGCGGTGGTGGTCTTGGCGGCCGGCTTCTTCGCAGCTGCGGTCTTCGCCGCTGCTGCCGGTTTCTTCGCGGCAGTCGTGGCCTTCGCCGTTGCGGCGGGCTTCTTCGCCGCGGCCGTCGTCTTGGGAGCCGCCTTCGCAGCGGCCGGCTTCTTCGCAGCAGGCTTCTTTGCGCGGCCTCGCGGGGCTTCTTCTCGGCGGCCGGCGCCGACTCCTCGGCCGGAGCCTCGACTACCTCGGGCGCAGACGCCTCCTCGGCGACGGGCGCCTCGGGAGCGGTCTCGGCCGGTGCCTCGACCGGCGTCTCGACGACCGGAGCCTCGACAACCTCGGGCGCAGCGGCCTCGACGGGCGCCTCGGCCGGGGTGTCGACCACGGGCTGCGTATCGGGCTCGGCTGCGGGCGGCGCCTGACGGTCGGTCTGGGGACGATCGCCCTGCGGGCGCGGCCGTCCGCCGCCTCCACCGGGACGTCCTCCGCCACCGCGGCGTCCGCCACCGCCACCGCCGCCGCCCGAGCGCTCGCGGCGCCGGACCGGGCCGAGGCCCTCGCGGTCGGGTGCGCGGCGTCCGCCCTCGCGGCCGGCGCTGAGACCTTCCTGGCTGGGACGGCGGCGCGAGGACTGCTGCTGCTCCCCGTCGCGTCCGTCGCCGTAGCCCTCCGGCATGATCTCGCCCTTGTTGATCCAGACCTTCACGCCGATGCGGCCGTACGTCGTCTTCGCCTCGACGAAGCCGTAGTCGATGTCCGCGCGCAGCGTGTGCAGCGGGACACGGCCCTCGGAGTAGTGCTCGGAGCGCGACATCTCGGTTCCGCCGAGACGGCCGCCGCACTGGATCTTCACGCCCTGCGCGCCCGAGCGCATCGCGGACGCGAGCGAGCGCTTCATCGCGCGCCGGAAGCTCACGCGGTTTTGCAGCTGCTCGGCGATCGCCTGCGCCACGAGCCGCGCGTCCAGCTCGGGACGCTTGATCTCGTTGATGTTGATGTGGACGTTCTTCTCGGTCATCGCATGGATCTCGCGCCGCAGCGCGTCCACCTCGGAGCCCGACTTGCCGATGACGATCCCCGGGCGAGCCGTGAAGATGTCGATCGTGATCCGCTGCTTGTCCTTGCGGATCAGGATGTCCGAGAGGCCGGCATGGCCGAGCTTCCCGTTGATGTGATCGCGGATCCGGACGTCCTCGATGATGTACGCGGGGAACTCCTTGGTGCCCGTGTACCAGTTGGACTTCCAGTCGTGGATGATTCCCAGGCGAAGACCGCCGGGATGAATTTTCTGTCCCACTAATGCCCCTTCCGGTGATGATCTGTCGTTTCCGGCGAGTGACCGGGGCCGTCAGGCAAGGACGCAGGGAGTGCCGATATGCAGGCATATCGGTGCGACTGAGGACGCCGCATGGCGGCTCCGGGCGCCGTCGGGGACGGCTTGATGATTGCCGGGAGGGGCATCAGGTGGTGCTCCCCTCGTCGGTCTCGGGCTTTGAGCGGCGCGGCGCGCGCTTCGGCTTCGGCTTCTCCTCCGTCGGCGCTGCGTCGGCCTTCGGCTTGGGCTTCGCGGCGCGCTTCGGCTTGGAGGCCGTCTCCGCCTTCGGCTTCGCGGCGCGCTTCGGCTTCGCCTCGGTCTCCTCGGCCTGCGGCTCCTCGATGGGCTCGGGCGTCGGTGCGGGCACCGGCGCGACCTTGCGGATCGGGAGCACGCCGCCGTCGAGCTGGGCGAGCATGATCGTGATGTGGCACGTGCGCTTGTTGATCCGTGACGCGCGCCCGCGTGCGCGAGGACGCCAGCGCTTGAGCGTCGGCCCCTCGCCGACGAACGCGGCCGAGACGACCATGTCGTCGCCCGCGAGACCGTGGTTCATCTCCGCGTTCGCGACGGCGGAATCGAGCACCAGGCGGACATCCCGTGCGGCCGCGCGCTCGGTGAACGCGAGGATCGTGCGGGCCTCCGGCACGGTCCGGCCGCGGATCTGCTCCACGACGAGCTGTGCCTTGCGCGGGCCGGTGCGCACGTAGCGCGCCTGGGCCTTCACCTGAGTCTGCTGGGTCTCGGAGGCGGCCATGGCTAGCGCTTCTTCACCTGCGCCTGGCGGTCGCCGGAGTGGCCGCGGAACGTGCGCGTGGGAGCGAACTCCCCGAGCTTGTGGCCGACCATCGACTCCGTGAGGAACACGGGCACGTGCTTACGGCCGTCGTGGACGGCGATCGTGTGCCCGACCATGTCGGGGAAGACCGTGGAGGTGCGCGACCAGGTGCGGAGCGGGCGCTTGTCGCCCGACTCGTTCATGGCCACGATGCGCGCCATCAGTTTGGCGTCCACGTAAGGACCCTTCTTGGAAGACCTGCTCACGCCTGTCCTTTCTTGTTGCACCCGAGCGAAGCGATGGGTCTAGCTCCATCCCCGCGGAAAGTGCGAAGCATTTTCCGCGGCATTTAGCGCCTTTCCTTGCCGCGGCGACGGCCGCGGACGATGAGCTGGTTCGATTCCTTGTGCTTGCGGCGGGTCCGCTTGCCGAGCGTCGGGACGCCCCACGGCGTCACCGGGTTGCGGCCGCCCTTGGACTTGCCCTCGCCGCCGCCGTGCGGGTGGTCGACGGGGTTCATGGCCGAGCCGCGCACGGTCGGGCGCTTGCCCAGCCAGCGGCTGCGGCCGGCCTTGCCGCTGCGGATGTTCTCGTGGTCCGTGTTGCCGACCTGGCCCACGGTCGCGCGGCAGGTGAGCAGGACACGGCGGATCTCGCCGGACGGAAGCCGGAGCACCGCATGCGGCTCGTCCTTGGCCACGAGCTGCACGCCTGCGCCTGCGCTCCGTCGCCATCTGGCCGCCGCGGCCGGGCTTCAGCTCGACGTTGTGGATGATCGTCCCCGTCGGGATGTTCTCGAGCGGGAGCGAGTTCCCGGGCCGGATGTCCGCCGTCGGGCCCGACTCGACCGTCTGGCCGACCGCGAGCCGCGAGGGGGCGAGGATGTAGGCCTTCGCGCCGTCCGCGTAGTGGAGCAGCGCGATGCGCGCCGAGCGGTTCGGGTCGTACTCGATCGACGCGACCTTGGCCGGCACGCCGTCCTTCGTCCGCTTGAAGTCGATCTTGCGGTAGCGGCGCTTGTGCCCACCGCCCTGGTGGCGCGTCGTGATCCGTCCGTTGACGTTGCGGCCGCCCGTGCGCTTGAGCGGCTCGAGCAGGCTCTTCTCCGGCTCGACCTTCGAGAGCTCGCTGAAGTCCGGCACCGTGCGGAACCGGCGTCCAGGGCTCGTGGGCTTCAACCTCCTAGGAGGCATGGGAGCGACCTCCCCTCGAAACGGTGTCGAAGGCAGACAGCGAGTCCACCCGAGCGAAGCGATGGGTCATGCCCGACTCGAGAAAAATGCGCAGCATTTTGCTCGACATTTAGACCTGAGCCCCCTCGAAGATCTCGATCTTGTCGCCCTCGCGCAGCTGCACGATGGCCTTCTTCCAGCCGGGCTTGACGCCCTTGGAGATTCCGCGCCGCTTCGGCTTCGAGCGAACCTGGATGACGTTGACGCCCTCGACCTTGACGTCGAAGAGCTCCTCCACGGCCTGGCGGATCTGCGTCTTGTGCGCCTTGTCGTGGACGCGGAACGAGTACTTGTTGTCCTCGATCAGGCTGTAGCTCTTCTCCGAGACGACCGGTGCGATGAGGATCTGGCGTGCGTCCATCAGCGAGCCACCTCCTGGATCCGCTCGAGCGCAGCCTCGGTCGCGACGACCGAGCGCGCCCAAACGAGCGCGCCGACCTCGAGCTCCGACGGCTCGAGCACCAGCACACGCGGCAGGTTGCGGAACGAGCGGGCCACCGATGAGCTCGTCCGGCTGGACGAGCACGAGCAGCGGCAGCTCCTTGCCCCAGGCGCCGAGGAACGCGGCCGCGGCCTTCGTGGACGGCTCCTCGAACGACTTCGCGCCGACCACGGCGAGCGATCCGCGGCCGGCATGGCGGGAGAGCGCAGAGCGAAGCGCGGCCTTGCGGGCCTTGCGGTTCACCTTGAGCGTTGTACGAGCGCGGAACGATCCGGAAGGCGTGACCGCCGCCCGTGAACTGCGCGGCGCGCGTCGTGCCTGCGCGGGCGCGACCGGTGCCCTTCTGGCGCCACGGCTTGGCACGGCCGCCCGGCGACGAGCCCGCGGCTCTTGGTCGCCGACGTTCCGCTGCGCGCCGCGGCCGACTCGGCCCGCACGACCTCGTGGATCAGGTACGGCTTCACCTCGGCGGTGAACACGCCCTCGTCGAGGGTGAAGTCCTTCGACTTCTTGCCCGACGCGTCGAGCACGGGTGCCTTCGGGGCCGCCATCAGCGAATGTCCTCTCGCACCACGACGGTCGAGTTGCTTGTGGCCCGGAACCGCGCCGCGGACGAGGAGAAGGTTCTCCTCCGGAATCAGCTCGTGGACGGTCAGCCCGACCTGCGTCCGGCGCTTGTTGCCCATCTGGCCGGCCATCTTCATGCCCTTGAACACCCGGGAAGGCGTCGCGGACGCGCCGATCGAGCCGGGGGCGCGGACGTTGTGAGATCCGTGGGTGACGGGGCCACGCGAGAAGTTGTGGCGCTTGATCGTCCCCTGGAAGCCCTTGCCGATCGAGACGCCCGTGACCTTCACCTTCTCGCCGGGCGCGAACGCCTCGACGGTGACGGTCTCGCCGGCGACGAGCTCGCTCGTACCGCGCAGCTCGACGAGCTTGCGGTGCGGGCCGACGCCGTGCTTCTTCAGGTGTCCGATCTCCGGCTTCGTGAGCTTCTTGTCCGGGACCTCGTCCCACGCGAGCTGGACGGCGTCGTAGCCGTCAGCGTCGGCGGTCCGCACGGAAACGACAGGGCACGGCCCGGCCTGGATGACCGTCACGGGCACGAGCTCGCCGGTCTCCTGGTCGAAGACCTGCGTCATGCCGAGCTTCTTTCCGATGATCCCTTTCATCACGTCCTAGAGCTTGATCTCGATGTCCACGCCCGCAGGAAGATCGAGCCGCATCAAGGAGTCGACCGTCTTCGGGGTCGGCTGGTGGATGTCGATCAGGCGCTTGTGCGTGCGCACCTCGAAGTGCTCGCGGGAGTCCTTGTCCTTGAACGGGCCTCGGATCACCGTGTAGACGTTCTTCTCGGTGGGCAGCGGAACGGGACCGGTGACGGTTGCGCCGCTCCGCTGCGCCGTATCGACGATCTGCACCGCAGACCGGTCGAGCTGATTGTGGTCGTACGCCTTGAGGCGGATTCGGATCTTCTGCTGTGCCACTAGGGGTTGCCTTCTCTCCTACGCGACGACGTCGGTGACGACGCCTGCGCCCACGGTGCGTCCGCCTTCGCGGATGGCGAACCGGAGGCCCGGATCCATGGCGATCGGCTGGATCAGCTCGATCTCCATGTTCGTGTTGTCGCCCGGCATGACCATCTCCTGGCCCTCCGGGAGCTTGATGTTCGCCCGTCACGTCCGTCGTGCGGAAGTAGAACTGCGGCCGGTAGCCGTTGAAGAACGGCGTGTGGCGCCCGCCCTCGTCCTTCGAGAGCACGTAGACCTCGGCCTTGAAGTGCGTGTGCGGCGGGATCGAGCCGGGCTTCGCCAGCACCTGGCCGCGCTCGATCTCCTCGCGCTTCGTGCCGCGCAGCAGTGCGCCGGCGTTGTCGCCGGCCTGCGCGAAGTCGAGGGTCTTGTGGAACATCTCGAGGCTCGTGACGACCGTCTTCTCGATCTTCGGATGGATGCCGACGATCTCGACCTCGTCGCCCGAGCGGATCTCGCCCTGCTCGATGCGGCCGGTCACGACGGTGCCGCGACCCTGGATCGTCATGACGTCCTCGATCGGCATGAGGAACGGCTTGGCGGTGTCGCGGACGGGCTCCGGAATGTAGGTGTCCACGGCCTCCATGAGCTCGAGGATCTTCGGGACCCACTCGCCGTCGCCCTCGAGCGCCTTCAGCGCCGAGACCTGGACGACGGGGATGTCGTCGCCGGGGAACTCGTACTTGGAGAGGAGCTCGCGCACCTCCAGCTCGACGAGCTCGAGCAGCTCGGGGTCGTCGACCATGTCGGCCTTGTTCAGCGCGACGACGATCGAGGGGACCTCGACCTGGCGCGCCAGCAGGATGTGCTCGCGCGTCTGCGGCATCGGGCCGTCGGCGGCCGAGACCACGAGGATGGCGCCGTCCATCTGGGCGGCCCCCGTGATCATGTTCTTGATGTAGTCGGCGTGACCCGGGCAGTCCACGTGCGCGTAGTGACGGTTCTCCGTCTCGTACTCCACATGGGCCGTGTTGATCGTGATGCCGCGCAGCTTCTCCTCAGGCGCGTTGTCGATCGACGCGAAGTCGCGGGCCTCCGTGTTGCCGCCCTGCTCCGAGAGGACCTTTGTGATCGCAGCCGTCAGCGTCGTCTTGCCGTGATCGATATGACCGATCGTTCCGACATTGACGTGAGGCTTGTTCGCTCGAACTTCTGCTTTGCCATTCCTCCTCCAATTTCTCCGTTGGGCTAGGCGCCCTTGGCGCCGTCGATGATCTCGCTCGCGATCGAGGCCGGCGCCTCTTCGTAACGGTCGAACTGCATGGTGAACGTCGCGCGTCCCTGGGTAGTCGACCGCAGGTCCGTCGCATAGCCGAACATCGTCGCAAGCGGAACCCGGGCGCGGATCGCCTGCGCGTTGCCGCGGGGCTCGAGTCCTTCGACCCGTCCGCGGCGTGAATTGAGATCTCCCATGACGTCGCCGAGGTACTCGTCCGGCGTGACCACCTCGACTGCCATCACCGGCTCGAGAAGCTTCGGCTTCGCCTTGCCCATGCCGGTCTTGAAGGCCATGGACCCTGCGATCTTGAACGCCATCTCGCTCGAGTCGACGTCGTGGTAGGAGCCGTCGGTGAGCTCGATCCGCAGATCGACGACGGGATAGCCCGCCAGGATCCCCGACTCCATTGCCTCCTGGATTCCCATGTCCACGGCCGGGATGTACTCGCGCGGGATCTTCCCGCCCGTGATCCGGTCGATGAACTCGTAGCCCTCGCCCGGCTCGGTCGGCTCGAGCGTGATGACGACATGGCCGAACTGGCCGCGGCCACCGCTCTGCCGGACGAACCTGCCCACGACCTTCTCGACGCGCTGGCCGATCGTCTCGCGGTACGCGACCTGCGGGCGGCCGACGTTCGCGTCGACCGAGAACTCCCGCATCAGGCGGTCGACGATGATCTCGAGGTGCAGCTCGCCCATCCCCGAGATGAGCGTCTGCGCCGTCTCCTCGTCGGTGCGCACCTGGAAGGTCGGATCCTCCTCGCCGAGGCGCGCGAGCGCCTGCGAGAGCTTGTCCTGGTCGGCCTTCGTCTTCGGCTCGATCGCGACCGAGATGACCGGGTCCGGGAACTCCATCGACTCGAGGACGATGGGCGCCGACTCGATGGCCAGCGTGTCGCCCGTAGTCGTCTGCTTGAGGCCGACGGCGGCGACGATCTCGCCCGCGCCGATCTCCTCGCGCTCCTCGCGGTGGTTCGCATGCATCTGGAGCAGGCGGCCGACGCGCTCGGTCTTGCCGGTGCTCACGTTCAGCACGCGGTCGCCGGCCTTGATCCGGCCGGAGTAGACGCGGAAGTACGTGAGCTTGCCGACGTACGGGTCGCTCATGACCTTGAAGGCGAGCGCCGCGAACGGCTCGTCCTCGGCGGGGCGCCGGGAGAGCTCCTTCTGCGTGCGCGGGTCGAGCCCGTGGATCGGGGGAACGTCGAGCGGGCTCGGCAGGTAGTCGATGACCGCGTCGAGCAGCGGCTGCACGCCCTTGTTCTTGAAGGCGGAGCCGAGCAGGATCGGCGTGACCGCGATCGCCAGCGTGGCCGTGCGCAGGGCGCGGCGGATCATCTCGGGCGTGACCGCGGTCTCGTCGGTGAGGTAGGTCTCGAGCAGCTCCTCGTCGTGCTCGGCGACCGCGTCGATCAGCTGGTGGTGGTACTCGGCTGGCCTGCTCCTTCAGCTCCTCGGGAATCTCGCCCTCGGTCATCTCCATGCCGAGGTCGTCGTTCCCAGACGGTCGCCTTCATCTCGACGACGTCGACGACGCCGCGGAAGTGCTCCTCCTGGCCGATCGGCAGCTGCACCGGAACCGGGTGCGCGCCGAGGCGGTCGATCATGGACTGGACGGACGCGAAGAAGTCCGCGCCGGTGCGGTCCATCTTGTTGATGAAGGCGATGCGCGGAACGCGGTAGCGGTCGGCCTGGCGCCACACGGTCTCGGACTGCGGCTCGACGCCGGCGACCGAGTCGAAGACGGCGATCGCGCCGTCGAGGACGCGCAGGCTGCGCTCCACCTCGACGGTAAAGTCAACGTGCCCGGGCGTATCGATGATGTTCACACGAAAATCGCGCCAGAAGGCCGTCGTCGCAGCGGACGTGATCGTGATGCCGCGCTCCTGCTCCTGCGCCATCCAGTCCATCGTCGCCGCGCCCTCGTGCACCTCGCCCATCTTGTGGGTGCGACCGGTGTAGTAGAGGATCCGCTCGGTCGTAGTGGTCTTGCCCGCGTCGATGTGGGCCATGATCCCGATGTTCCGGACCTTTTCGAGACCGCCCTTGCCGCCGGTCTGCGCTGCAGTTTTTTCAGCCACGGGCACCGTTACCACCTGTAGTGGGCGAAGGCCTTGTTGGCCTGCGCCATCCGGTAGAGGTCGTCCTTGCGCTTGAACGCGCCGCCCTGCTGGTTCAGCGCGTCGAGGATCTCGTTCGCGAGCTTGTCCGACATGTGCCGCTCGCGGCGATCGCGCGAGTACGTGACGATCCAGCGCACGGCCAGCGTGCGCGCGCGGCGCTGCGGCACCTCGACGGGCACCTGGTAGTTGGCGCCGCCGACGCGGCGCGAGCGAACCTCGAGCACCGGGGTGACGGTCTTCACGGCCTGCTCGAGCACCTCGACGGGCGGTCGGCTGGTCTTCTCGCCGACCTGGTCGAGCGCCGAGTAGACGATGTCCTCGGCGACCGACTTCTTCCCGCGCGTCATGATCCGGTTCACGAGCTGCGTGACCAGCTTCGACTGGTAGACGGGATCGGGAGTGAGCTCCCGCGGCTGGATTGCGGCGCGCCTCGGCACTAGCTTCCTCGCTTCGCGCCGTACTTGGAGCGTCCCTGCCGGCGCTCGGAGACACCGGCGGTGTCGAGCGCGGCGCGGATGATCTTGTAGCGGACGCCCGGCATGTCCTTGACGCGGCCGCCGCGGATGAGCACGACCGAGTGCTCCTGCAGGTTGTGGCCCTCGCCGGGGATGTACGACGTCACTTCCATCTGGTTCGTCAGGCGGACGCGGGCCACCTTCCGGAGCGCCGAATTCGGCTTCTTCGGGGTCGCCGTGTAGACGCGCGTGCACACGCCCCGCTTCTGCGGAGCGCCGCTCAGCGCGGGCGTCTTCGTCTTCGCCTTGGGGGCCTTGCGACCCTTGCGAACAAGCTGGTTTACGGTCGGCACAACGTCCTTCTGTTCGGTCCTAGACGCAAGAAAAGGCCGGAATGGGCGGAGCCCACTCCGAACCTCGGCGTAGGGTAGCAGAGCAAAGCCGCATTGCGCCTAGGGATAGGCGAAACGCCCAAACCGCACTATTGTCAGCGCATGGAGAACCTGGCGCGCGTTACTGCGACACGCCGCCGTGCGTTACACGGGTGACCGGAAGGCGGACCGGAATTGCCCATCCCCCTGCTCGACAACACGACCTGGATCGTCATCGTCGGCGCGCTCGCCGCGGCGGCGCTCGCCGTGGTGCTCTGCGTCGCCATCTTCGTCCTCGTCACGCGCAACCGGCACGGGCAAAACGACGAGCTCGAGCGCATGCTCGAGGCGTCGAACACGCGCTTCGAGGAGATGCTCGGAGAACTCGCGCGCGAGGTCGAGCGGGCGCAGGACGAGACGAAGCGCTCCCGCCAGCTCGCGGCGATCGGCGCGTCCATCGACCTCGACACCGTGCTGTCGCGCGCGCTCGAGGCCGCATGCGCGCTCGCTCCCATCGATGCAGCGCTCGTGATCGCCCCGCAGGAGGGCGAGCCGCCGGTGATCGCGACCTACGGCATGACGCCCGAGGAAGCGGCCGCACATCCGGTCTCGGCCCCGTCCGGCGGCGACGCCCGGGCGATCGAGATCTCCTACCGCTACGCGCCCGAGCGCGCGAAGGCGAACGGCGGTCTCATCCGCGGCGCGCTCGCGCTGCCGCTCGTCGAACGACTCCGGCGAATCGGTCGGGACGATGGCCGTCTTCTGGCGCGAGGAAGGCAGCAGGCCGAGCGACGACGAGCTCTCGTCGCTCGAGCACGTCGCGACGAACGTCGGGCCGGCGATCGAGAACGCGCGGCGCTTCCGCGAGGCGCGCAAGCTCGCCGACCTCGACGCGCTCACGAGCCTGCACAACCGGCGCTACTTCCACGACACGCTCGCGCGCGAGGTCGCCCGGGCGCACCGCTACGACCGGCAGCTCGCCCTCGTCGTACTCGACATCGACGACTTCAAGGCGATCAACGAGCGCGTCGGCCACCTGTCCGGCGACGCCGTGCTGGCGCAGCTCGCCGAGCGCGTCCGCTCGGTCGTCCGCAGCGCCGACATCGCCTGCCGCGTCGGCGGCGACGAGTTCGCGGTCATCCTCCCCGAGTCCGCCCTCGCGGACGCGGAGCAGCTCTACCGCCGGCTCCAGTTCGCGGTCTCCACGAAATCGACGGGACCCGCGGAGCGGCTCCACCTCTCGGCCGGTATCGCCGAACTGACACGGGAGGACGACGCGATCTCCTTCTTCGAGCGCGCCGACGAGGCGCTCTTCCGGGCGAAGCAGACCGGAAAGGGCCAGTCCGTGGCCGCCGAAGGCGGCGCGTAACCGGGCAAGGCGAAGCCGGGGCGGCCGTTTCCGACCGCCCCGACCGCATGACGTTCTAGGAGGAGCTCTCCTCGTCGACCTCGGGGATCTCCTCGGCGGCGAGCGGAGGCTCGGCCGGGAAGTCGAGGTCGAGGCCGGCCAGGTCGAGACCCTCGCCGTTCGAGCCGATCTCCTCGAGGGCAGCGAGGAGCTGCTCCTCGGTCGCCGGCCGCGTGTAGGCGGCGGCGGGGACCTTCTCGGTCGGATGGATCTCGATGTTCGCGGTAGCGCTTGAGCCCGGTGGCCGCCGGGATGAGCTTCCCGATGATGACGTTCTCCTTGAGGCCGAGCAGCCGGTCGACCTTGCCCTCGATCGACGCGTCCGTGAGCACCTTCGTGGTCTCCTGGAACGACGCCGCCGAGAGGAACGACTCGGTTGCGAGCGACGCCTTCGTGATCCCGAGGATCAGCGGCTCGAACGTCGCCTGCTCGCCCTTGGCCTTCTTGACGCGGATGTTCTCCCGCTCGAGCACGACCTTGTCCACGAGCTGGCCCGGGAGCAGATCGGTGTCGCCGGCGTTCTCGACGCGCACCTTCTTCAGCATCTGCCGGATGATCAGCTCGATGTGCTTGTCGTGGATGTCGACGCCCTGCGAGCGGTAGACCTTCTGCACCTCGCCGACCAGGTAGAGCTCGGTCGGCGTGGAGCCCTTGTCGCCCGTCGAGTGCAGCGCGAGCAGCTCCGCCGGCGCGATCGAGCCCTCGTGCAGAGGATCGCCCGCCTCGACGGTGTCGCCGTGCGCCACGAGCAGCCGTGACCGGCGCGGAAGCGCGTACTCCTTGACCGGAAGCGGCTCGCCGTTCTCGTCGAGCGCCTTCGGGTCGATCGTGATCTTGGGGCCGCGGTCCGTGTCCTCGATCTCCACCGTGCCGTTGACCTCCGCGAGCCGCGCAGCACCCTTGGGGTTGCGGGCCTCGAAGATCTCGACGACGCGCGGAAGGCCGTGCGTGATGTCGGCGCCGGCCACACCGCCGGTGTGGAACGTCCGCATGGTCAGCTGCGTGCCCGGCTCGCCGATCGACTGCGCGGCCACGATTCCGACCGCGTCGCCGACCTCGCACATCCCGCCGGTGGCGAGGAAGATGCCGTAGCAGGCCTTGCACACGCCGAACTCGCTGCGGCACCGAAGCACCGAGCGAACCGCCACCTGGAAGCCCTCCGCGTACTCGCCGAGCTCGTCGGCGAGATGCTGGAGCTCGACGTTCGTGACCACGGAGTCCTTGGCCAGGATGACCGTCTTGCCGGGCTTCCCGTCCTTGATCGGCTTGTTGATGTCGTGCGAGACGATCCGCCCCGGCAGCGACCGGTTGAACCCGTCCGAGGTGTAGAGCGGCAGCTCGATGTGCTCATCGGTGCCGCAGTCGTCGTCACGGACGATTACGTCCTGGGAAACATCGACGAGCCGCCGGGTCAGGTAGCCCGAGTCGGCCGTGCGCAGTGCGGTATCGGCGAGACCCTTGCGGGCGCCGTGGGTGGAGATGAAGTACTCGAGCACCGACAGGCCCTCCATGAAGTTGGCCTTGATCGGGCGCTCGATGATCTCGCCCTTCGGATTCGCCATGAGACCGCGCATACCGGCGAGCTGGCGGATCTGCTTGATCGATCCACGCGCTCCCGAGTTGGCCATCATGTAGATCGGATTCAGCTCGAACATCGTGTCCTGCATGGCGTCGGCGACGACGTCCGTCGCCTCCGTCCACTCCTCGATGATCCGCTCCTTGCGCTCGTCCTCGGTGATGAGGCCGCGCTCGTACTCGCGCTCGATGCGCTGCACGCGACCCTCGTACTCCGCGAGGATCTCTTCCTTGTTCTCGGGGATGACGATGTCGTTCTTCGAGATCGTGATCCCGGCCCGGGTCGCGTGGGCGAACCCGAGCTCCTTGATCGTGTCGAGGATCGGAGCGATCGAGAGGGCGCTGTAGCGGTCGACGAGGTCGGCGATGAAGTCGTTCGTCTCCTTCTTCGCGAGTGCCCGGTTGATGAACGGCTGCTCCGACGCGACGTAGCCCTCGCCGAGCGTGCGCGCGAGCGAGCGGCCGACCTCCTCGTTGAAGATCACGCGGCCCGGCGTCGTGAGGATGAGCTCCTCGCCACGCTTGTACTCGATCGGATCCTGAAGATCGACCGAACGTGCGTCGACCGCGAGGATGACCTCCTCCTCGAGGCTGAAGCGCTTCGGGCGGGGCTTGAGCTCCTCGGCGGTCGTCGCGTTGAGATCGGTCGCGCAGTAGGTCATGTAGTAGGTGCCGAGCACCATGTCCTGCGTCGGCGTGGAGAGCGGCTTGCCGTGCGCCGGCGAGAGGATGTTGTTCGCCGAGAGCATGAGGATCCGCGCCTCCGCCTGGGCCTCTGCGGACAGGGGCAGGTGGACGGCCATCTGGTCGCCGTCGAAGTCGGCGTTGAACGCGTGGCAGACGAGCGGGTGGATCTGGATCGCCTTGCCCTCGACCAGCACCGGCTCGAACGCCTGGATGCCCAGGCGATGCAGCGTCGGCGCGCGGTTCAGGAGGACGGGATGCTCGGCGATGACCTCCTCGAGGACGTCCCAGACCTCGGGCGCCATCGAGTCCACGTACTTCTTCGCCGCCTTGATGTTCTGGACGGACTTCCGCTCGACGAGCCGGCTCATGATGAACGGCTTGAAGAGCTCGAGCGCCATGAGCTTCGGCAGGCCGCACTGGTGCAGCTTGAGCTTCGGCCCGGCGACGATCACGGATCGCCCCGAGTAGTCGACGCGCTTGCCGAGCAGGTTCTGGCGGAAGCGGCCCTGCTTGCCCTTGAGCATGTCGGAGAGCGACTTGAGCGCGCGGTTGCCCGGGCCTGTGACGGCGCGGCCGCGGCGGCCGTTGTCGAACAGCGCGTCGACGGCCTCCTGGAGCATCCGCTTCTCGTTGTTCACGATGATCTCGGGAGCCCCGAGGTCGAGCAGGCGCTTCAGCCGGTTGTTTCGGTTGATCACGCGCCGGTAGAGGTCGTTCAGGTCGCTCGTGGCGAAGCGGCCACCGTCGAGCTGCACCATCGGGCGCAGCTCCGGCGGAATGACCGGAACCGCCTCGAGGATCATCCACTCGGGCCGGTTCTCGGACGTGATGAACGCGTTCACGACCTTGAGGCGCTTGATCGCGCGGCTCTGCTTCTGCCCCTTGGACGTGCGGATCGTCTCGCGGAGGTTCTTCACCTCGGCGACGAGATCGAGGTCCTTCAGCAGGTCGCGGATCGCCTCGGCGCCCATGCCCCCGCGGAAGTACACGCCGAACCCGTACGGCGAGCCGAACCGGTCCTTGAGCTCGCGGAAGAGCATCTCGTCGGAGACGATCTGCTTGACCTCGAGATCCTTGAAGAGCTGCCAGGTCTGCTCGAGACGGTTGACCGCGTCCACCGAGGCGTCGCGGGCGTCGGCCCGGCGCGACTCGATGTCGAGGTACATCTCGCGCACCTTGAGCGACCACTGCACGAGCGCGTCGAGATCCTCCTTCTGCATCCGGCCGTCCGTCTTCAGACAGAGGTCGTTCGCGAAGTCCTTGATCTCGTCGGGGCCGGAGCCGTCCGGGGCGGTCTCGACGACCTCCCGCACGATGCCGTTGCCGACCTCGCGCACCTTGTCGAGGTTCTTCAGCGTCGACGCCGGAGACGAGCGCGGCGTCGTCGCCCTCGAGCTCGGTGCCCGAAAGCAGCGCGTCGAGGATCTTGGCCATGTGCTTCGTGACCGCGCCCTTCTTGGCGCCGGTCGCCTTGGCGTACTCGGCGCGCAGCGGCGCGAGACC
This sequence comes from uncultured Actinomycetes bacterium, assembly GCA_963760815.1. Classification (GTDB taxonomy): domain Bacteria; phylum Actinomycetota; class Thermoleophilia; order Gaiellales; family Gaiellaceae; genus CAVRUF01. Next base: position 5,153 of record CAVXEJ010000002.1, on the reverse strand, counting down.
CTCGCGGATCTGCGTCGCAGCGGTCGCGACCTGGTCGAGCTCGCGCGTGGAGAGCTGGCGGTCGTCGCGGATCGCAGCGCCCCGGACGAGCTCGCGGATCTTCTTCGCGTCCTCGGTGGTGATCTTCTTGGCGACATCGGCGAAGAGGCCGGCGACGAGCGTGCGCGCCTCCTCGAGCGGCGGGCAGGCCCTGCTCCTCGGCCCAGGCGATCAGGCCGCGGGCCCAGAACTCGTCGTCCTCGTCGAAGTTGCGCTCCTTGCCCTTGATGAAGTAGTCGCGCCGGCGGGAAAGCCGGTCCTCGAGCGCGGCGAGCTGCTCGTCGCGGTCGACGAACACCTGCTCCGACTCGGCCCGCACCTTGTCCTCGAGGTCGGCGAGATCCTCGCCGCGCTTGTCCTTGTCCACCGCGGTCACGATCGACGCGGCGAAGTAGAGGACCTTCTCGAGCTCCTTCGGGGCGATGTCGAGCAGGTAGCCGATGCGGCTCGGGACGCCCTTGAAGAACCAGATGTGCGAGACACGGGCGCGGCCAGGTCGATGTGACCCATGCGCTCGCGACGAACCTTCTGCCGCGTGACCTCCACGCCGCAGCGCTCGCAGATGATGCCCTTGTAGCGGACGCGCTTGTACTTGCCGCAGTAGCACTCCCAGTCCTTCGTCGGACCGAAGATCCGCTCGCAGAACAGGCCGTCCTTCTCCGGCTTCAGCGTTCGATAGTTGATCGTCTCGGGCTTGGTGACCTCGCCGGAGGACCAGTCGCGGATCTGCTTCGACGATGCGAGGCCGATCCGGATGGCGTCGAAATTATTGATGTCGATCAAAGCTTCCCTCTCATTGCAATCGCCCTAGACGGCACTTGGACCCGCGCGGTCGTCCGCGCGGCCGTCATTCCTCGACCTCCGCGTCTGCCACAGGAGCGGCGTCAGGGTCGACGACGTCCGTCAGGGATTCGTCCGTGGGAACCGCCAGCTCGCCAGACTCGTCGACCCGGTCCTGTCCCTCCTCGACCTCTTCGGCGGAAGGCTCGCGCGCGGCTGCGCGGAGCGAACCGGGCGACAGGTCGATGCCGAGCTCCTCGGCTGCGCGGAGCAGCTCGTCGTCCTCCTCGCGGACCTCGACCTCGGTGCCCTCCTCGGACTCGACACGGATGTCGAGCGCGAGCGACTGCATCTCCTTGAGGAGCACCTTGAAGGACTCGGGGATGGACGGCTCGGCGATGTTCTCGCCCTTCACGATCGCCTCGTAGGCCTTGACCCGGCCGACGGTGTCGTCGGACTTGATGGTGAGCATCTCCTGCAGCGTGTACGCGGCTCCGTAGGCCTCGAGCGCCCAGACCTCCATCTCGCCGAAGCGCTGGCCGCCGAACTGGGCCTTGCCGCCCAGGGGCTGCTGCGTCACGAGCGAGTAGGGGCCCGTCGAGCGCGCGTGGATCTTGTCGTCCACGAGGTGGAGCAGCTTCAGGATGTACATGAAGCCGACGGTCACCTTCTGCTCGAAGGGCTCGCCGGTCTTGCCGCTGTAGAGCTGCACCTTGCCCGAGCACTTGCGGCCCGGGCGGCGCTTCTCGTCGACCTTGAACTTGATCCGATGCTTCGGGTTCTGCTTCGTCCACTCGACCAGCGCGTCGTCGACCTCGGCCTCGGTCGCCCCGTCGAAGACGGGGGTCGCGATCGGGGTCGGGCTGTCGCTCGCGCCGTTCTCGCCGAAGACGCCGTGGTGCGCGGCCCAGCCGAGATGCGTCTCGAGGATCTGGCCGATGTTCATCCGGCTCGGCACGCCGAGCGGGTTCAGGATCACGTCGACGGGCGTCCCGTCCTCCATGAACGGCATGTCCTCCTGCGGGACGATCTTGGAGATGACGCCCTTGTTCCCGTGGCGGCCGGCGAGCTTGTCGCCCTCGGCGATCTTGCGCTTCTTCGCCACGTAGACGCGGACGAGCTCGTTGACGCCCGGAGACAGGTCGTCGCCGTTGTCGCGCGAGAACGTCTTCACGTCGATGACCTTGCCGCCCTCGCCGTGCGGGACCTTGAGGGACGTGTCGCGCACCTCGCGCGCCTTCTCCTTGAAGATCGCGCGGATCAGCTTCTCCTCGGCGGTCAGCTCGGTCTCGCCCTTCGGCGTGACCTTGCCGACGAGCAGGTCGCCGGAGCCGACCTCGGCCCCGATGCGGACGACGCCGCGGTCGTCGAGGTCGCTGAGCGACTCCTCCGAGCGGTTCGGGATGTCGCGCGTGATCTCCTCGTCGCCGAGCTTCGTCGAGCGGGCGTCGATCTCGTACTCGTGGATGTGGATCGACGAGAGCACGTCGTCCTTGACGAGCCGCTCCGAGATCACGATCGCGTCCTCGAAGTTGTAGCCCTCGAACGGCATGAAGGCGACGAGCAGGTTCTTGCCGAGCGCGAGCTCGCCCTGCGACGTCGAGCTGCCGTCCGCGAGGACGTCGCCCTGCACGACCTTCTGGCCCAGGCCGACCATGGGCTTCTGGTGCATGATCGTGCCCTGGTTCGACCGCATGAACTTGACGAGCTCGTACTCGTCGATGCCGTCCTTCGTCTCGACCGTGATCTTGTCGGCGTCGACGTCGATGATCGTCCCGGCGCTCTGGGCGAGGATGACGTCGCCGGTGTCGACCGCGGCGCGGTACTCGAGCCCGGTTCCGACGAGCGGCGGCTCGGTGATCATGAGCGGCACCGCCTGCCGCTGCATGTTCGCGCCCATGAGCGCGCGGTTCGCGTCGTTGTGCTCGAGGAACGGGATCAGCGCCGTCCCGACCGAGACGATCTGCGCCGGGTTGACGTCCATGTACTGGATGTCCTTGGGCGCCGCCGTCACCGGCTCGCCGCCGGGGCCGCGGCACAGGACGGTGTCGTTGTGGAACTTGCCCGTCTTCTCGTCGAGCGGCTCGTTCGCCTGCGCGATCGTGAGCTTCTCCTCCTCGCTGGCGTCGAGGTAGACGATGTCGTCCGTGACCTTGCCGGCCTTGACGACCCGGTACGGCGTCTGGACGAAGCCGAACTCGGAGACGGTCGCCATCGACGACAGCGAGCCGATGAGGCCGATGTTCGGCCCCTCGGGCGTCTCGATCGGGCACATGCGCCCGTAGTGGGTCGGGTGCACGTCGCGCACCTCGATCGGCGCGCGCTCGCGCGTGAGACCGCCCGCGCCGAGCGCCGAGAGCCGGCGCCGGTGCGTGAGCCCGGCGAGCGAGTTCGTCTGGTCCATGAACTGCGAGAGCTGCGAGGAGCCGAAGAACTCCTTCAGCGCGGCCACGACCGGACGGATGTTGATGATCGTCTGCGGCGTGATCGTGTCGACGTCCTCGGTCGTCATCCGCTCGCGCACGACGCGCTCCATGCGGTAGAGACCGACGCGGAACGCCTCCTGGATCAGCTCGCCGACCGTGCGGAGCCGGCGGTTGCCGAAGTCCTCGTACTCGTCGAGCTCGCCGCGGATCGGCTCACGCGAGAGCGCGTACGCGTCGGCGGCGAAGTCCTTCGCGTCCTCGGGCACGCCGAGCATCTTCGGCAGCTCGACGAGCTTCCGAACGAGAGCGACGATGTCCATCGTCGTGAGCACGCGGCAGTCGTCGGGAACGTCGACCTCGAGCCGCTGGTTCAGCTTGTAGCGGCCGACCTTCGTCAGGTCGTAGCGCTTCGGATCGAAGAAGAGGCCGCGCAGGAGGTTGCGCGAGTTCTCGAGCGTCGGCGGCTCGCCGGGGCGCTGCTTCTTGAAGACCTCGACGACCGCCTCTTCCTCGCGGGTCGTCGTGTCCTTGTCCAGCGTGTTCTGGATGTAGAACGAGTTGTCGAAGAGCTTGAGGATCGCCTCGTTCGTCGACGTGTCGAGCTTCGGCCCCGTCGTCGGATCCTCGGCGGGCAGCGCGCGAAGCAGCGTCGTGATCGGCAGCTTGCGCTTCCGGTCGATGCGCGCGTAGACCACGCCCTTCTTGTCGATCTCCACCTCGAGCCACGAGCCGCGGCTCGGCATCAGGTTCGCGATGAAGACCTGCTTTTCGGGATCCTTGGGCTCCATGAGGTAGGCGCCCGGGGACCGGACGAGCTGAGTGACGATCACCCGCTCGGTGCCGTTGATGATGAACGTCCCCGACTCGGTCATCATCGGGAAGTCGCCCATGAAGACCGTCTGCTCGCGGATCTCGCCCGTTTCCGTGTTGACGAAACGGACCGTCATCGAGGGCGGCACCTGGAACGTCAGAGTCCTTCTCGCGACACTCCTTAATGGAGTCCGGCGGCGACCAAACTCGTAGTCGGCGAACTCGACGGCAAGCGTGCCGGTGTAATCCTCGATCGGCGAAATGTCGTCGATCGTCTCGCGCAAACCTTCCTTCAAGAACCAGTCGAAGGAGGCTCGCTGGATGTCGATCAAATTCGGAAGGTCAAGAACATGCTTGGGCGGGAGAACTCTTCCGCACGGGACGCGGAGCGACCTTGGTGGCCACGTAGGGCGACCTCCTCTACGCAGAGTCGTAAGTCAAAAGAACTAGGGCAAGCGGCGAAAAGCGGCGCGACCCTCCAAAGTAGCAGGTCCCACCGGACCCTGCACAAGCGGAAACCTGAACGGGGGTGCCGCTCAGGTCGAACGAGTATACAGGCGGCCAAAAAACGCCGAGGGAGGCCGGTTTCGCGGCCTCCCTCGATGCAATTCAAAGCCGAGCTCTTTGATTTCGACGCTAGCGCCCGGCCTCTTCGAGCTGGCCCTTGAGGTCGTTGGCCTCCTCCTGGGCGACGCCCTCCTTGACGGGGCCCGGGGCGCCGTCCACGAGGTCCTTCGCCTCCTTGAGACCGAGACCGGTGATCGCGCGCACGACCTTGATCACCTGGATCTTCTTGTCGCCGGCCGCGGTGAGGACGACGTCGAACTCCGACTTCTCCTCCGCGGCGGCGCCTCCGGCCGCGGCGGGCGCCGCACCGGCCGCAGCCACGGCCACCGGAGCGGCGGCGGTGACGCCCCACTCCTCCTCGAGCTGGTTCTTGAGCTCGACGAGCTCGAGGACGGACATCTTTCCGAGCTCTTCGACGAGCTTCGCGGTTCCTGTTGCTGCCATCTCTACTCCTCCTCCTTGGGCTCTTCAGCCCCGTTCGTCTCTGGTTCCGCCTCGTCGGCGGGCTCTTCGGTTTCGGTTGGTGCTTCT
>CAVXEJ010000001.1:0-588506 GCA_963760815.1 uncultured Actinomycetes bacterium | reverse complement strand
ATCTGTTGGAGATCAGCGAGACGTTCTCGAGCCAGTACGCGCCGGTGCGCGAAAAGCCGAAGGGGTCGTACGACCCGTCGGGCGAGATCTCACGAGGGCAGTTCCACTTCGTCTGGCCGAACACGGTCGTGAACATTGCCCCTGGCCGCCCGAACTTCTCGATCGGCCCGATCTTCCCGTCCGGGCCCGAACGCACCGACCGCTTCCTCGACTACTTCTTCGCCCCGGGCGAGGACGAGGCCTGGGTCACCGAGCTGCTGGCGTTCGACGACCAGGTCGGCCGCGAGGACGCCGAGCTCGTGAAGTCGGTCCAGCGCGGACTGCGCTCCGGAATGGTCGAGCACGGGCGACTGCTGCCGCGCTCGGAAATGCTGATCGCGGACTTCCAGGCAAAGGTCGCCGCGGCGCTCGGCTAAGCCGGCCGCGGGAGCGCACCTGCAACGGAACTGCACCAATCCGCCCCGGAATCCGTGCCGATCGATCCCAAGTTGCAGACTGCAACTATCTTGGAGTGACCGCGAGCCCTGGATCCATGGGGCTTCCGGCGGCTCGATCTCGCTAGTAACAGACTGCAACTATCTCCTCGGAGCCGGGAGGACGCGCCGCCGCCTTGACCACGGGCCGCTCCGGCGACGAGGATCGCCGGCATGGGCACGTGGGTCTATCTGGTCGTCGGAGCCGTGATCGGGTCGCGCTCGGGATCGGCGTCAGCGTCGCGACCGACGTTCCGTTCGCGCCCGAGATCGGCTTGGTGCTGGGACTGCTCGGCGGGTGGGCCGTCCACCGATCACGCGCTCAGAACTAGAGCCGCCCAGCCTTGATGATCCGCTGAAGGAACTGCTGCGTCCGCGGGTTCGTCGGCGCGGTCAGGATCTCCTCGGGTGTGCCCTCTTCGCAGACCACGCCCTCGTCCAGGAAGACCACCCGGTTCGCGGTCTCGCGGGCGAAGGCCATCTCGTGCGTCGCGATCAGCATCGTCATGCCGCCCTCGGCCAGCTCCCGAACGACGTCGAGGACCTCGCCGACGAGCTCCGGATCGAGCGCGCTGGTCACCTCGTCCAGGAGGAGCAGCTGCGGCTTCATCGCCAGCGCCCGGACGATCGCGGCCCGCTGCTGCTGACCGCCGGAAAGCCGGTCTGGGTACTCGTCGCGCTTGTCGGAGAGGCCGAAGCGCTCGAGCAGCTCGGCCGCCTCCGCCTCGGCCTGCTTGCGCGGAACCTTGAGCGCCTTCCGCGGCCCGAGGGTCACGTTGCGGAGGACGCTCATGTGCGGGAAGAGGTTGAACGCCTGGAACACGATTCCGATGTGCTGGCGAATCAGGTCGACGTTCGCATCGGGATCGGTGATCTCCTCGCCCTCCACGAAGATCCGGCCCTCGGTCACCGTCTCGGTCAGGTTCACGCACTTGAGCAGCGTCGACTTGCCCGAGCCGGACGCGCCGATCAGGCAGACGACCTCGTGCGGCACGAGCGTCAGGTCGATCCCACGGAGCACCTCGTTCTTGCCGAAGCTCTTGTGGACGTTCTCGAGGCGCAGCGCCTCGGAATGAACATTCATCCGCCGAGCGCCCGCATCTTGCGCCGGTCGCGCGCCACCAGGTAGTCGGTCAGCCGCGCGAGCGGAATCGTGAGCAGCAGGAAGTAGATCGCCGCGACCGTGTAGCCGGTGAAGTTGAACTGATAGCCGGCGTACGTCTGAGCCTGCCGGGCCGACTCCGCGACCGCGATCAGCGAGATGAGCGCCGTGTCCTTCTGGAGGCCGATGAAGTCGTTCAGGAGCGGGGGAATCACGCGCCGCACGGCCTGCGGGACGATCACGTAGCGCATCGACTGCAGATGCGAGAGCCCGAGCGAGCGGGCGGCGGCGGTCTGGCTCGAGTGCACCGACTCGATCCCGGCACGGTAGACCTCGGCGACGTAGGCCGAGTAGACGAGCACGAGCGCAAGGACACCGTAGAAGAACGGGTTGCGCGTGTAGAGGGCCGAGATCCCCAGCGACGGAAGGCCCAGCCCCACGATGAACACGACAAGGATCAGCGGGATACCGCGGAAGAAGTCGGTATAGACGATCGCGAGCAGCCGCAGCGGCATCGCGGCCGGGCCGGGCAGGCTGCGGATGACCGCGATGAGGAGCGCGAACACGAGGACCAGCGCCTCGGCCACGATCATCAGCTCGATGTTGATGACGAAGCCGTGCCAGACCGAGGCGTAGGAGTCCTTGAAGTCCGGGGGCGAGAAGAACGCGTCGCGGAAGTCCTGAGATCCGGGCGCGAAGACGAAGACGCTAGCGAGCAGCGCGACGAACAGCGTCGTCGAGACGATCGAGATCAGGAGCGCGTGACGGCGGGATGCCGCGCGGAACCGCCGTCTGACGCCCCAGTCAGGCACTGAGGCCGTCTACTGGATCACGGGAACTTCGGAGGTCCCCGGCAGCCACTTCTCCTGGAGCTCGGCGAGCGTCCCGTCTTCCTTCATCGCGGCCAGCGCCTCGTTCACGTACGGCACCAGCTCGCTGCCATCCTCGAAGACCATGCCCCAGTTCTCGTTCGTGATGAACTGGCCGATGACGACGAGGTCGTCCGGGTTCTCGCCCACGAGACCCGCCGCGATCGGCAGGTCGATGATGAACGCGTCGATCGTCTTGTTGAGAAGCGCCTGGTTCGCGGCAACCGTGGTCGAGAAGATCTTCGGGTCATCCGACGGCTGGATCGTGTCCTTGATGTAGCTGAGCCCGGTCGTCGTATCCTGCGCGCCGAGGAGCAGGCCCTGGATCTCGGCCATCGTCGTCGCGTTCTCGGCGTCGGTGCCCTTGTGCACCAGGATCGCCTGGTTCGCCTCGAAGTACGGATCCGAGAAGTCGACGACCTGGTCGCGCTCGTCGGTGATCGTCGTCTCGTTGATGTCGAAGTCGAACGGCTTCGGCGCCGGGGAGAAGAGGTTCGTCCAGACGAACTCGATGAAGTTGATCTCGGGGATCCCGAGCCGCGTCTGGATCTCCTTGGCGATGTCGATCTCGAACCCGGTCGGGTTGTCGGGGTACGGCGGAATGATGAACGGCGGCGCGGGCGGCTCCGCGCCGACGGTCAGCTGGCCGTCGTTCTTGAGGATCCCCGAAAGGTCCGGCGTCTCGGGCGTCGTCGCCGCGCCCTGCGTGTCCGTGGACGGCGCCGCCTCGGGCGCAGTCGTTGTGCTGTCGTCCGATCCACAGCCGGCGATCGCGGCGACGAAAGCGATGGCGAGAGCGAGGACGAGAAGCTTGCGCATGGGATCCTCCTTAGGGGCGGCGAAGCGCGACCCTATCAGCGTCTCGAAGAAGGCTCCAGCCGTCCGGCCCGCGCGCAACCGCGAGTCGTAAGCTCCAACGATGCCCAGGCGCAACCAGGGGCTCGAACGGGTTCTCGGCGCCCCCGCGCTCTTCGCGACCGCGTACGGAAACGTCGGCTCGTCGATCTACTACGCACTCGGCGTCACGGCCGCGTTCGCGCTCGGCCTGACGCCCGTCGTCTTCCTCATTGCGGGCCTCATCTTCGCGGCGACCGCGGCGACGTACGCCGAGGGGACGGTGCGCTACCCGGAGGCCGGCGGCTCCGCGAGCTTCGCGCGGCACGCGTTCAACGAGCTCGTCAGCTTCGGCGCCGCCTGGGCCCAGATGCTGAACTACATCATCACGATCGCCATCTCGGCGTTCTTCGTGCCCCACTACCTCTCGATCTTCTGGGAGCCGCTCCGCGAGAACCCATGGGACATCGTCGGCGGCATCGTCGTCATCTGTGTCCTCGTCGGGATCAACATCGTCGGCGTCCGCGAGGCGGCGAGCCTGAACATCTTCCTCGCCGTCCTCGACTTCGCCACGCAGCTCCTGCTCGTGCTGATCGGGTTCGCGCTCATCTTCAGCCCGGACGTGCTCACGTCGAACGTCCATTGGGGCGCGGCGCCGACGTGGTCGAACTTCTTCCTCGCGATTCCGGTCGCGATGATCGCCTACACGGGGATCGAGACCGTCTCGAACCTGGCCGAGGAGGCCAGAGATCCGTCCCGTTCCGTGCCGAACGCGATCCGGCTCGTCTCGATCGCAGTCTTCGCCATCTACTTCACGCTCCCCGCGATCGCGCTCTCGGCCATGCCGGTGACGCTCGCGGGCGGCGAGTACCAGACGGTGCTCGGCCTGCCGCCGGAGGAGGGCGGGTTCGCGAACGACCCGGTGCTCGGGCTCGTCGACAACCTCGGGATCGACGGCGCGCTGCTCAGCACCCTCGAGATCTACGTCGGGATCCTCGCCGCGACCATCCTCATCGTCGCCACGAACGCCGGCGTTATCGGCGCCTCGCGGATCACCTACTCGATGTCGACCTACCGTCAGCTGCCCGACCGGTTTCGGCGGTTGCACAAGACCTTCCGCACGCCGTGGATCGCGCTCCTCTTCTTCGCCGGATTCCTCTCGATCGTCGTGATCCTCCCGGGCCAGACGGACTTCCTCGCGACGATGTACTCGTTCGGCGCGATGCTCTCGTTCGCGATCGCGCACGCGTCGATAATCGCGCTGCGGGTGCGGCGGCCGGACGACGAGCTGGTCTACCGGGCTCGCCCGAACGTCCGTTTCCGCGGGATCGACTGGCCGATCTTCGCGTTCGTCGGCGGCATCGCGACGCTGCTCGCGTGGCTCGTCGTCGTCATCCAGCAACCGCTCACGCGCTGGGTCGGGATCGCGTGGCTCATCGGCGGGTTCGCGACGTACGCGGTCTACCGGATGCGCGTGCTCCACATTCCGTTGCGCGAGACGGTACGCGCGCCGCAGATCGTCCTCGCGGGCGCGCTCGAGATCGACTACCGGACGATCGTCGTGCCGGTCGTCCGCACGGCCGAGACGGAGGAGGCGCTCGTCGCCGCGGCCCGGCTCGCAGCGGAGCGCGGCGCGACGATCGTGCTCGTCACCGCCGTCGAGATTCCGCTGTCGCTGCCGCTGTCCGCGGATATGCCCGACGAGGAGGCCCGCGCGGACGAGCTGCTCGACGGGGCCCGGGCGATCGTCGAGAGCTACGGCGTCAAGGCGATCACGCGCCTCGTGTGGGCACGCCGCGCAGGACCGGCGATCGTGGAGGAGGCCGAGCGCCGCAACGCCGAGCTGATCGTCGTCGGCGCGAGCCGCCGCTTCGGCCGCCGCGGGCCGGTGTTCGGCAAGACGGTCGACTACATCCTCAAGACGAGCCCGGTTCGGGTGCTCGTCACCGCCGGGAAGCAGGCCGCATGAGCCGAGGCGTCGTCACCCTCGTCCTGTCGTCGATCCTCGTCGTCCTCGGGATCGTGATCCTCGTCCAGACGGCGATCGGGGGCGGCGGCATCGGCTACCTGGTGGGCGTGCTCATGATCGGCGCCGGCGCGGCGCGGATCTGGCTGCTGAGGAAGGCGGCCTAGTGGCGAAGAAACGTCCCGCGCTGACCCGCGTCCTCGGCGCCCGCTCGGTCGCCGCGGTCGCCTACGGCGAGATCGGCTCGTCGCTCTTCATCGCGCTCGGAATCGTCGCGTTCCTCGCCGGCGGACTCTTGCCGTGGGTGCTGCTCGGCGTCGGCTGCATCTTCTTCCTCGTCTCGCTCTCGTACGCGGAGGGCGTGAGCGCGATCCCCGAGACCGGCGGCGGGCCGATGCTCGTGCGCCGCGCCTACAACGACCCGGCCGGGTTCTTCACCGGGTGGGTGCTGCTCCTCGACTACCTCGTCGTGATCGCGCTCGCCGCGCTCTTCGTGCCGCACTACGTCGGCGCGGCGGCCGGCTGGGAGTCGATCCAGAAGGAGCCGTGGGACGGGATCATCGGCGTCATCGTCATCCTCGGCGTCGCGGCCTCCCGGCTGGCGCGACGCTCGTCGCTCTACCGGATCGCGCAGCTCGTTGCCGGGCTCGCGCTTGTCACCCAGCTCGTCGTGATCGTGGTCGGGTTCGCGTTCGTCTTCGACCCGAGCGACGTCGGCGCGGGCGTCGACCTCGGGACGAATCCGAGCTGGCACGACCTCTTCTTCGCGCTCGCAGTCGCGACGCTCGCCTACACCGGGCTCGAGACGGTCGCGAACTTCGCCGCCGAGACGACCGAGCCCGGGCGCTCACTGCCGAAGAGCCTGTTCGGCGCCGTCGGCGCGGTCGTCGGGATCGCGTTCCTGCTCGGCATGGTCGGCACGTCAGTCCCCGGCCTCGGCGGAGAGGGACGCGGCGCGCCGCTCGTGGCGATCGTCGACGCGGCCCGCAGCTCGATCTCGGACACGTTCGCCGACGTGCTCACGGTGTTCGTCGCCGCGAGCGCCGTGATCGTCCTCGTCGCCGCGGTCACCACGTCGATCTCCGGTGTGGGACGGCTGACGCACGCCCTCGGCCGCCACGGGATGCTGCCGCGCCGCTTCGCCCGGCTCAGCCCGCGCACGCTGATCGCGCCGATCGCGATCGTGTCGGCGGCGCTGCTTTCGAGCGCGCTGCTCCTCATCGCGGACATCGCCGGCCGCGAGCTGAGCTTCCTTGCGAGCCTCTACAGCTTCGGCGTCCTCCTCGCGTTCTTCGCCGCGCAGATGGCGGTGCTGCGGCTGCGCCGGACAGAACCGGATCTCGAGCGCCCCTTCCGCGCGCCGCTCGACGTGACGATCCGCGGCGTCAAGATGCCGCTCCCCGCGCTCGTGGGAGCGCCGCTCGTGCTCGGTCTGTGGATCGCCGCGATCGCCACCCACGGCGCGGCGCAGATCGCCGGTCCGCTGTGGCTCGCGGCCGGCGCGGTCGTCTACATCCTCGTCCGCGGCCACACCCGCGACGCGCTGATGGAGCGCGTCGAGCCGGCCGAAGCCGATCTCGTCCCCGAGCTCGAGGGTGTCTACTCGAACATCCTCGTTCCCCTGAAGCTGGGCCCGATCGGCGAGGAGGTGCTCGCGACCGCCGTCCGCCTGGCGGAGGAGCGCAAGTCGAAGGTGAGCGTCCTGCTCGTCCTGCGCGTGCCGCTCGAGCTGCCGCTCGACGCGTCGCTGCCCGAGCTCGAGCAGCGCGCCTCCGACTCGCTCACCGAGATCGCCGAGCTGGCCGCCGAGCACAAGCTCGAGATCGACGGGACGGTCGTCCGTGCCCGCGCGCTCGGCGAGGCGATCGTCGCCCAGGCGGAGAAGCAGGGCGCCGACCTGATCGTCATGGGCTCCGCGCCGCGCTGGCGCCGCCAGTCGCGTTTCTTCAGCCCGACCGTCGACTACGTCCTGCGCAAGGCCTCGTGCGAGGTGATGGTCGTCGTGTATCCCCGCGGCGTCCTGGAGGACACTAGAGTGAGCGTGTGAAGGCGCTCATCGTCGGTTGTGGACGGGTCGGCTCGTCCCTCGCGAAGAAGCTCCAGGCGGCCGAGTGGGACGTGTCGGTCGTGGACGCGAGCGAGGACGCGCTCGTGCGCCTGGGCGAGAACTGGCCGGGCGAGTTCCACGTCGGACACGGGATGGACATCACCGTGCTCGAAGGCGCCGGCATCGCGGACGCGGACGCCGTGATCGTCGCGACGAGCGGCGACAACACGAACATCGTCGTCTCCCAGGTCGCGAAGGAGCGCTACGGGACGAAGTCGGTCGCCGTGCGCCTGCTCGACCCGGCGCGCGCGGAGTTCTACGCGACCAAGGGCCTGCACGTCGTCTCGCCCACGCGCGACGCGATCAACGGGCTCGCGGCCTGGGCCAAGGAAGAAGCGAGCGCCTGATGTTCATCGTGGTCGTCGGCGGCGGCAAGGTCGGCTCGAACGTGGCGCGCAAGCTGCGCACGCTCAAGCACGAGGTCGTCATCGTCGAGCAGAAGCGCGACCGCTACGAGCGGCTCGAGGAGGAGTTCGAGCACGCCGCGATCCTCGGCGACGGCACCGAGCTCTTCGTCCTCGAGCAGGCCGGGATGCGCCGCCCGCCCGACGTGGTCGTCGCGGTCACGGGCGACGACGAGGACAACCTCGTCATCTGCCAGCTCGCCAAGGAGGCGTACGGCGTCCCGAGCGTCGTCGCGCGCGTGAACGACCCGCGAAATCAACAGCATTTCGACCTCCTCGGCATCTCACCGACCGTGAGCGCGACCTCGATGGTGCTCGCCCTGATCCAGCACGAGGTGCCCGAGCACGAGCTCGTTCATCTCCTCGAGCTCCGCAAGGAGAACCTGGAGATCGTCGAGGTCGAGGTCGGCGCCAAGGCCTCCGCGGCCGGCAAGAAGATCGAGGATCTCCACCTGCCGCGCACGGTGCGGCTCATCTCGGTCATGCGCGACGGCAAGGCGGAGATCGCCGTCGGCGCGACGGAACTGCGGCCGGGCGACCAGGTGCTCGCGCTCCTCGAGCCGGGCGGCGAGGAGGAGCTCCGCCCGCTGCTCATCGGCGGATCCTGACCGGCGACCTCGGACCCGAGGCCCGCGGCTGGCGGGTCACCTGGACGGGCCGCAAGATCCTCATGCGCTTCGCGGCGCTGGCCGTCACGGCCGTCTCGCTCTACATCCTCTTCCCGAGCCTCCTCGAGGTGTTCACCTCGTGGCGCGAAGTGCTCGACCTCAAGCCCATCTGGCTCATCGGCTCGCTCGGCTTCATCTGCGCGAGCTTTCTCTCCACCTGGGCGCTGCAGCGGATCGCAGTCGGCACGCGAAGCTGGTTCGTCGTCGGAACCTCGCAGCTCGCCGGCAACTCGCTCTCCAAGGTCGTGCCCGGCGGCGCGGCCACAGCCGGCGCACTTCAGTACCGGATGCTCGTGCGCACCGGCGTGGCCGGCGGGCGGGCCGCGTCCGGGATCACCGCCTCGTCCGCGCTCATGTTCGCGATCCTCCTCGGCCTGCCCGTCCTCGCGCTGCCCGCCGTCCTCACGGGGACCTCGGTCGACCAGGCGCTCGAGCGCTCCGCGTGGCTCGGCGCAGTGGCGTTCGGCCTCTTGCTCGTGCTCGGCGCCGTGGCCTTTGCGTTCACACGCCCGCTCGTGCTCGTCGCGAATGGCTTCGTGGCGGTCGCGGGCGTCATCCCGCGCGGCCGGGAGATCTGCGCTGGACTGCCCGAGCGGCTCGTGCGCGAGCGAAACTCGATCCGAACCGCGCTCGGCGCCCGCTGGAAGATGGCGCTCACCGCGTCGGTGGGACGCTGGCTCTTCGACTACCTCGCTTTGATCGCAGCGCTCTTCGCCGTCGGCGCGACGCCGAGCCCATCGCTCGTCCTCCTCGCCTTCGTCGGCGCGTCGATGCTCGGAATGGTTCCGTTCACCCCCGGTGGGCTCGGCTTCGTGGAGGCCGGGCTGACCGGGCTGCTTGCGTTGGCCGGCGTCGCTGCCGGCGCAGCGGTGGTCGCGACGCTCGCATACCGGCTCGCGTCGTTCTGGCTCCCGATCCCCGCCGGGCCCGCCGCGTACTGGCTCTTCCGGCGGCGCTTCCCGGGCTAGGAGTCCGGATCCGGCGTCACCTCGGCGACGATCAGATCCGCGGTGTGGCCCGCCAGACGCTCCTGCAGGAGCTCCCAGTCGGCCGTGCTGACCTGGATGCAGAGCGCCGCCGTGCCCGGTTCCAGCTTCTCGCCGAGCTCGCGAATGCGAGCGTCGTCGATCCCCGAGTCGAAGAACACCCCGACAATGACGCCGCAGACCATTCCCGCGATCGGGGCGATCACCGGATAGCCGATCAGGAGTCCGACGATCACGCCCAGCACCCCGCCGGCGATGAGGCCCTCGCCGATCGACACCTGCCGCTGCTGGTGGAGCTTCACGCCCTTCGCCGTCTTGACGACGATGACCGCGTCGTCGAGCGAGACGACACTCTCGTGCTGGAGCTCCTCGAGGGCGTCGAGCGCCCGCTCGGCCTCGTGCTTGCTCGGGAACGCGGCCGCTGCGAAGCCGGGGCTCACGTTCGGTCTTCTCCGATCAGCTCGGTCGCCGCGAACGCGCGCACGGGACCGGTGATGTCCACCCGGCGGTTGCGCTGCGCCTGCTCGATCAGGACGGGATCGACGCCGCTCAGAAGACTCTTCCGGTCGGGCCTGACCGACCGGAGCCAGGAGCCGAGCGCGCTTCGTGGCTTCATGCCCGCTCGGCTCCCGTCCTACGGCTTACGCCGTCTGCTCGTCGCCGAGGCCGTACAGAACCAGGCCGTACAGGACGAGGACGTGCAGCGAAACCATGATCAGCGCGATGATCGGCTGGTCGAAGACCCAGAGCATGTTGATCGCCGCGCCGACGAGGCTGACGACGATTCCCGTCCACACCGCCCACGACGCCCCGGCAAAGACCGCGACGCCGGCGCACACCATGACGATGCCGTAGACGATGTACGTCGTGCCCCAGACGTGGATGTTGTCGCTCACGAGCCCGGCCAGGGTCTCGTTGTCGATCGAGAGCGCGGTGAGCCCGTTCAGGATGCCGAGCACCCCGCTCAGGATCATCACGACGCCGGCGAACGTCAGCCAGGCTTCTCCTTTGGGTCGCGCCATCTCTCTCTCCTTTGGTTAGGGGGTTCGGACGATGCAGCGAAAGCCGATGTGGCCCGTGGACGTGTCGACCTGCTCTGCCTGGCGCGCCGACGGGCGATAGCGCAGGCAGTAGTTCGGAGCGCAGAGGTGCGAGCCTCCCTTGATCACGCGCCGCGGGATGTTCTCGCCCGGCGCGCCCGCGACGAGGCTTCCCTCGGCATCGGTCACGCGCGGGTTGCGCGGAGCGCAGCAGGCGGGTGCGTCGGCCGCGGGCGTGGCGGCGTAGAAGTCGGACGTCCACTCCCACACGTTGCCGCAGACGTCGTAGAGCCCGTAGCCGTTCGCCGGGAACGAGCCCACGGGCGAGGTGCCTTCGTACCCGTCGGTCTTCAGGTTCTGCCACGGGAACTCGCCCTGCCAGAAGTTCGCCATCGGCCTGCCCTCTGGGAACTCCTCGTCGCCCCAGGCGAACACCGCGCCGTCGAGCCCGCCGCGCGCGGCGAACTCCCATTCGGCCTCGCTGGGGAGCTCCTTCCCGGCCCAGGTCGCATAGGCCTCGGCGTCCTCGAAGGCGACGTGGACGACGGGGTGGTGGTCGCGCCCGTTGATCGTCGTTCCGGGGCCGCCCGGCCGCTTCCAGAACGCGCCGGGAAGGAACTCCCACCAGTTGCGGAAGTCGTTCAGCGGCACCGGTCCGGGCGTGGGCCGGAAGACGAGCGAGCCCGGCACGAGCAACTCGGGGTCGGCGTCCGGGTACTCCTCGGCGGTGGGCGCGCGCTCGGCGACCGTGACGTGGCCGGTCTCGCGGACGAAGCGGCGGTATTCGGCCGCGGTGACCGGGCGCTCGTCCATCCAGAAGCCGTCCACCTCGACCTCGCGCACCGGCGCCTCGTCGGGATAGAAGTCGGCGGAGCCCATCCGGAACGCGCCGCCGGGGATCTTCGCCATGCCGGGGAACGGTGCGTCGCTCACGGCTTCGATTCTCGCACCGTAGCGAAGCGATACGAACTCAGATGCCGAGCACCCGCGCCTTCTCGGCGGCGAACTCCTCGTCGCTCAGCTTGCCCTTGTCGTGCAGGTCAGAGAGCGTCTTCAGCATGTACGCGGTGTCCTCTTGCCGGCTCGCGACCGCGGCCTTCTCGTAGGTCATGCCCGGCTTGCGGAAGACCAGGTAGACGATCGTCCCAAAGACCGGGACGAAGATGATGCAGAGCACCCAGATCGCCTTCCAGCCTCCGGCCATGTCGTCGCGGCGGAAGACGTCGATCAGGGCGAACGCCCAGATCATCGCGAGGGGCAGGAAGATGATGAGGAGAAAGAACGCGTCCCAGAAATTGCTTGCGAGCGGCATGGTGGGCCTTTCAGTCGAGGTCGTCGGTGAGAGCCCAGATGACCAGAGCGCTGCCGGCGATGAGGACGATCGAGCGCGCCGGACTTCCGCCGATCGTGAAGAAGTTGAAGAGGATCCCGAAGGAGGCCATCAGCACGCCGAGGATCCGGCCCGCGGACTTGCGCGCGAGCACGAGCCAGCCGACCGTGATCTGCGCGGCGCCGATGAGCAGGAAGATGTAGCCCCAGGAGTCGAGGTTCTCCCAGACGAGCTGCTCCTCGGAGAAGTATTCGGGCTTCGCCAGCGCGACGATCGCCCAGAGGACGTGCAGGCTGCCCACGATCGCGAGCCAGATCCCCGCGAGCGTGCTACGGCCGCCCCAGCCTTCACCGCGGCTCTGCGGATCGACGGGGGTTGCCTGTTGATACTCCTTGGAAACACCGGGGACGTGTGGGAACCCGCCGGACATTTGCTCCTCCTTTGGCTCGCTACCGGCGACCTACGCTACGTGACAAGCAGCCCTGCGACAATCGCGCCGTGACGACGTACGGGCTCACCGAGGCCGAAGCCGGCCGTCTGCTCGCCGCGCGAGGGCCGTGGGAACCGCCCGCAACGAGCCGCTCGCTGAAGTCGATCGTCCGCGCGAACGTCTTCACGTTCTTCAACCTCATCCTCGCGGTCTTCGGCGCCCTCACCTTGTGGTTCGGCGACTGGCGCGACGCGCTCTTCCTCGGGATCCTCGTCGCGAACTCGGCCATCGGAATCGGCCAGGAGCTGCGCGCCAAGCGCGCGCTCGACCGTCTTTCTGCGGAAGTGGCACCACATGCGACGGTCGTCCGCGACGGCGAGCCGCGCGTGGTCGGCGTCGAGGACGTCGTGGTCGGGGATCTCGTCCGGCTCTCGGCCGGCGACGGCGTGGTCGCGGACGGGACGCTGGTCGAGTCGGCCGGGCTCACGCTCGACGAGTCGATCCTCACCGGCGAGTCGCGCCCGGCTGCGCGCGGAGTGACCGAGGAGGTGCGGTCCGGCTCGTACGCGGTCGAGGGCGCCGGCGCGTTCGTGGTGAGCGCGGTCGGGCACGAGAGCTACGCGCAGCGGATCGCCGGCGAGGCGCGGCAGTTCCGCCATCCTCGCTCGCCGCTCGAGCGCTCGCTGAACCGGCTCCTGTTCGTGATGGTCGCCGTGATGGTCCCGCTGGGGACGATCTTCATCTACTCGCTCTGGCAGCGCGACATCGCGATCCACGACGCGGTCACGACCGCGGTCGCGGGCATCGTCACGCTCGTCCCCGAAGGGCTGATCCTGCTCGCCAGCCTGACCTTCGCGGCCGCCGCGCTCCAGCTCGCGCGCCGCGGGGCGCTCGCGCAGCAGCTGAACGCGATCGAGTCGCTCGCCTCGGTGGACGTGATCTGCCTGGACAAGACGGGGACGCTGACCGCGGCCGACCTGCGCGTCGTGTCGGTCGAGGCGGTGAACGGCGGCGACCCGGACGAGGTGCGGCGCGAGGTCGGACGGTTCGCGTCGAGCTCGCCGGCGCGCAACCGCACGCTCGAAGCGATCGCGGTCGCCGTGGGCGCTCCCGCGGAGCAGCCGGGCGAGTACGTGCCGTTCTCGTCGGCGCGGCGCTGGAGCGCGCTGCGGCTCGGCGACACCTCGTACGTGCTGGGCGCGCCGGAGCGGTTTCCCCTCGGGCCCCTGGCGTCGGTCGCCTCCCGCGAGCAGGCGCAGGGCCGGCGGGTGGTCGCGTTCGGGACGGCGACCGGAGCGCTGAGCGCGAACGACGGCCCGCCGTCCGGGTTGAAGCCGTTCGGCCTGGTCGTCCTGTCGGAGGCGCTGCGCCCGGACGCGCGCGAGACGGTCGAGTTCCTGCGCTCGGAGGGCGTCGAGCTGCGCGTGATCTCCGGAGACGCGCCCGCCACGGTGGAGGCGATCGCGCGCGACGTCGGCATCGACATCGGCGAAGGCGCGGTGGACGGGTCGAACGGCGACATCCCGGCGGATGCGCGCGTGGTCGGGAGAATCTCCCCGGAAGGGAAGAAGCAGCTGGTCGAGCGGCTCCGCGACCAGGGCCGGTACGTGGCGATGGTCGGCGACGGCGTGAACGACGTCCCGGCGCTCAAGGCGGCGCGGCTTGCGATCGCCCAGGGCAGCGGGACGGAGATGGCGCGCAGCGTGGCCGACGTCGTGCTCGTGCGCGGCGACTTCGCGGCGGTGCCGGACATGGTCGCGTCGGGGCGGAAGATCCTGCGGAACGTCCAGCGCGTCACGAAGCTTTTCGTGACCAAGTCGGTGTTCGCGGCGTTCCTCGTGCTCGTGGTCGGGCTGACGACGACGCCCTATCCGCTGCTGCCGCGGCATCTCTCGCTCGCGGCCGCGATCACGGTCGGGATCCCCGGCTTCTTCCTGGCCCTCGGCCCGAGCTCGGGGCCCTGGCGCACGGACGGATTCCTCCGCGAGGTGGCGCGCTTCTCGCTACCTGCGGGCGTTGCGGCCGGGCTCGGCGTCTTGTCGGCGTACCTGTTCGCGCTGAACGTCGTCCGCCAGCCGCTCATCGAGGCGCGCACGGTCGCGCTGTCGACGCTCGTCGTGCTCGGCCTCTACTACGTCCTGGTGCTCGAGGCCCGCACGCAGCGCCGCACGCTGGCCGTCGGAATGCTCTGCACGTGCCTCTTCGCCGGGTTCGTCGCGGTGTTCGCGTTCGAGCCGACGCGGGACTTCTTCGAGATGTCGTGGTTCGGCTTCTGGGGGATCGTCGGCGTTGTCGGCGGAGCCGGGCTAGCGATCTCCGGCCTGGCGCTGTCGGATGCGCGCTTCGTGCCCGAGCAGTTCCGACACTGGACGCGCTAGATGGTTGATCGGGAATTGGTGTGCTCTCGGGAACTGCCGCCATCCGTGAGGGCGGCAGTTCCCGATCATTCATCTAACCTCCGTTCATGCCGTCGCTCGTGGTCGTGGTTCCGCTGAAGCAAGGCGCGTACGAGGAAGCCAAGCGCCTCCTCGCCGGCGGGCCGCCGATGGACCTGGCCGAGTCGGCGTTCGAGCATCACGAGGTGCACCTCACGAAGAGCGAGGCCGTGTTCGTGTTCACGACGCCTAACGATGTTCCGGCGACGCTCCACGTCAGCGCGAGCGACCCGACGTTCTGGCGCGCCGCGAAGGCCTGGCAGCCGCTGATCGACGGAAGGCCGCGCAAGGCGGAAACCGTGTTCAGCTGGGCTCGCGAGGGGTAGCGCTCGGCTCGTCCGGCCCCTGGTCGAGCCGGAACGGCGGGTACTCGTCGGTCATGAGCGTCACGTAGGCGACCACGCGCAGCACCCAGCGGTTCAGGCCGATCACGAAGTCGAAGAGTCCGCGCGGGTACGTCCCGGCGAAGAGCAGTGCGAAGCCGCCGATCAGGACGCAGATGCCGATAAGGCCGTTCCAGCCGGCCGGAACCCAGACGTCCGGCGTCCAGTCCCACAGCCACCAGCCGCCCACGAAGATCCCGACGATGAAGTACTGCGGGATCGCGAGGAGCCACCACTTCACGAGGACGAGGCCGCGCGAGAGCTTCTCGGGGTAGGCGATCTCGACCGTCGCCGGGTAGTCCGGCTCCGCCTCGAGCGTGAACGGCGGGTAGCGGTCGGTGCCGAGTGCGCCGTACGAGTAGAAGAAGACGCGCCACGTCCAGCGGATGACGCCGAGGTTGATGTCGAACAGGTCGCGCGGGTAGCGGCCCGTGAAGAGGATCGCGAAGAACGCGATCCACGTGAGCACGATGAACGCGATCCACAGGAAGAAGAGCGCGAGCGCGTGCGGGATGATCAGCAGCCACTTGAAGGCCCAGATCCAGCGGCTGAGATCGGCGTCCATCTCGCCGTGGACGGCGACCGGATAGACGCTCGGGACGGGTAGCGCGGCCGCGGTGGCGGCCTCCTCGGGCTCGATGGCCCCGCGACGGCGGCGCAGCGCGAAGAAGAGCAACAGCACGCCGACGAGGAGGACGAGCCCACCGACGATCAGCAGCACGACCGCGACCCAGACGACCCAGTTCAGTTTGGCGCCGATGCCGATGTCGGCGTCCACGCCCGCGGATCCGTCCGCGTTCATGGTGACGATCGTCCAGGTGCCCTTTTCGACCTCCCAGGTGAGCACCTGCTCACCGGGCCCGCTGGCTGAGGCGGCCCAGAACGTCTGGTCTCCGGGCGGCGTCGACGGCGCGCCGCCGGAGAAGTCGTCGTACTCCGCCTCGAACGGCCAGGTCCCGAAGTCCGTCACCTTGTCGCGGGCTACGTCGCCGAGGTAGCCGTCCACCGCGTCGGTCGGGCCGATTCCGAGGAAGAGCTCGCCGCCGCTTTCGGATTCGCCGCGCAGGCGCACGCGGCCGAGCGCGTCGACGCCGATCGAGTCTTCGAGGTCGACCGACTCGGACACGACCGCGTACCCGTCAGACTCGAACCGCTCGGTGCCCTTCGAGATGAACCCTTCGGAGTCGCGCTTCGCCTGGTCGGCCCAGAGGAGCGCGCCGCCCGCGCCCAGTAGGCCGACCGCCATGAGAATCGCGAGACAGCCGAAGATGAGCAGGACGATCCGGCCTGCGCTCCACCCACTCTTGCGCGGCGCCTCGTCAGCCATGGCGACAGCCTTGCACAGGTCGCCCCGCCGTGGAGAAACCGGCACGCTTTCGGCACGATTCTGTGCCCCACGCGTGCGGGTTTCCTCGGTATCGTCTTAAGGGTGGGGTGGGGGGAGCCCAGCTAGACGCGTCTAGCGTTTAAGCGCTTCCTCGCCGCCGCAGCACCGCCGCGACGACCACCCCGTACGCGACGTGATCCGCGATCTGCGCGCCGTTGTGAAGACGCCGCAGCCTCTGGTACCGCCGCCCGATCACCCCGAGATCGAGCGCCGCGATTCCGAGCCCGGCCAGAACGCCGCGAACGACGGAAGGCCGCGGCGGCAGCGCATACGCCAAGACGACGCCCCACCCGAGCGAGATCGCCAGGTGCACGGGAACCGCGGCGACGAGCAGCTCGTCGTCGGTCGCGTCCTCGCCGAGCACGATCGAGCCCGCGGCTCGCGTTGCCTCGAGCGGGTCGCGCCCGGTCACAAGCGCATGCACCGTGGACGGAATGCCGCTGAGCGCCCCCGCGACGCCGCCGGCAACGATCCCGTCCGCAACGCGGGACATTAAGACGCCTGATTCCGAGTAGACGTGCCTCCAGCGGGGGCCTGCACACGGCGCCCCGCGCTCGCCTCGCACGGCACCAAGGCCACCGGCCTTGCCAACGCACGAGTCAAGCCCGCTGCTTGGTGCATGCCCTCCCCGGAGACACGCCCACTGAGAATCAACCGTCTACACCCCGAGGGCTTCGGTGACGATCCGGTTCTGCTCGACGAGATGGGCGGTCGGGTAGCCCTCGCTCGGGCTCGCGCGCCACGGGCGGCCGCAATAGCGAAGCGTCACGTCCTCCGGCAGGCCTTCCTCCAGGCGGTGCCGGATCGCGCGCCAGGCGCCCATGTTCTGCGGCTCCTCTTGCGTCCACACGAGTTCGGTGATGCGCGGGTAACGCGAGAGCAGCTCGTCGTAGGAGGCGATCGGGAACGGATAGAGCTGCTCGAGCCGCACGACCGCGACGCCCTCGGCCTCGGCGCGCGCCTCCTGGCCGACGATGTCGTAGTAGATCTTCCCGGTGCAGAGGATGAGCCGCTCGGTGCGGGCGCGCGCCTCCTCGTCGAGAGTCGCGTCGTCGATGATGGGCTGGAAGCGGCCCTCGGCCAGCTCGATCGCATGCGAGTTCGCCTGCTTCAGGCGCAGCAGGCTCTTCGGCGTCAGCACGACGAGCGGCCGCGGCTTCGGATGCCGCGCCTGCCGCCGCAGCACGTGGAAGTGCTGGCCGGCCGTGGTGCAGTTGACGATCCGGATGTTCTCCTGCGCAGCCATCTGCATGAAACGCTCGACCCGCGCGCTCGAATGCTCCGGCCCGTTCCCCTCGTAGCCGTGCGGGAGCAGCAGCGTGAGCCGCGACGTCTTGCCCCACTTGGAGAGCGACGAGACGATGAACTGGTCGATGATGATCTGCGCGCCGTTCACGAAGTCGCCGAACTGGGCCTCCCAGATGACCAGCGCGTCGGGCCGCGCGACCGCGTAGCCGTACTCGAAGCCGAGGCAGCCGGCCTCTGAGAGCGGCGAGTTGTAGACCTCGAGGGGCGCGACCGCGTCCGGCAGATGCTGGATCGGCGCGTACTTGTCGCCCGTCTTCACGTCGTGGAGGACGAGGTGGCGGTGCGCGAAGGTGCCGCGCTCCGAGTCCTGGCCGGACAGGCGCACCGGCGTGCCTTCCTCGATCAGGCTTCCCGAGCGCGAAGGCCTCGGCGAGCGCCCAGTCGATGCCGCCGTCGGGCCCGAGCGCGTCGCGGCGGCGCTCGAGCTGCGAGAACAGCTTGGGATGGACGGTGAAGTCGGGCGGCACGACGAGCAGCTGCTCGTTCAGGCTCTCGAGCCGGTCGCGTGAGATCGCGGTCTCGGGCTCCTCGCCTCCGGCGCGGCCGGGCTTGCGCTCCTGGCGCCGGCCCATCGCACCCTCGGAGATCGCCGTCCGCAGCGCGTCGTGGGCGCCCTTGATCTGGCTGTCGGCCTCGCCGAGCATCTCCTCGACCTCGGCCTGCGTGACGACGCCGTGCTCGATCAGATCCTTCGCGTACAGCTCGCGGACGGTCGGGTGCTCGGCGATCAGCTCGTACATGAGCGGCTGCGTGTACGCGGGCTCGTCGCCCTCGTTGTGGCCGAAGCGCCGGTAGCCGACGAGATCCACGATCACGTCGCGCTGGAACTCCGCGCGGTAGGCCATCGCGAGGCGGATCGCGGCGAGCGCGGCCTCGGGATCGTCGGCGTTCACGTGGATGATCGGCGCGTCGAAGCCCTTGGCGATGTCGCTCGAGTAGCGGGTCGAGCGCTCCTCCTCCGGGTTCGTCGTGAAGCCGATCTGGTTGTTCGCGACGACGTGGAGCGTGCCGCCGGTCGAGTAGCCGTTGAGGCCCATCAGGTTCAGCGTCTCGGCCACGATCCCCTGGCCGGCGAAGGCCGCGTCCCCGTGGATGAGGAGCGCCATCGCGGCGGTCGGGTCGTGGACGAGCTCGGCCTCGTCGTGGCCGGTCTGCAGCGCGCGCGCCGTGCCCACGACGACCGGATCGACGGCCTCGAGGTGGCTCGGGTTGGACGCGAGCAGCACCTTCACCTCGCCGTGCTTGGTCAGGCGAACGCCCTGGGAGCCGTAGTGGTACTTGACGTCGCCGGTGCCGCCCTCGGGGTCGTGCGTGACGGCCTCGAGCGTCCGCTCGCCCTCGAACTCCTTGAGGATCACCTCGTAGGGACGCCCGAGCGTGTGGGCGATCACGTTCAGCCGGCCGCGGTGCGCCATGCCGAGCACGACGTCCTTCGCACCGTTCTCCGCGGACAGCTCGAGCGCCTCGTCGAGCATCGGGATCATCACGTCGAGGCCCGCGAGCGAGAACGACTTCTGGCCGAGGAACGCCCGGCGGAGGTACGTCTCGAGCCCTTCGGTCTCGGACAGACGCAGTGAGCAACGACTTCTTCTCGTCGGCGCCGAGCTCGCGGCGGTAGCGGCCGGACTCGATTGCGTTGCGCAGCCAGACGCGCTGCTCGTGGTTCGAGATGTGCTCGATCTCGTACGCCATCGTCCCGCAGTAGGTCGCGCGCAGCTTCGGAAGCACTTCGCGCAGCGAGTCGCCCTCGCAGTAGAGGCGGAGGAGCCGAGCGGGGATGCGCGACTGGAGCTCCGGCGTCAGCTGCGGGATCAGCCGGTCCGGGTCGAGCGCGGGATCGCCGGGAGGCGCCGTGCCGAGCGGGTCGAGGTGCGCGGCGAGATGGCCGTGCATCCGGTGCGCCTTGACCAGCGCCATCGCCGCGGCGACGCCGCCGAGCAGCTCCTCGTCGACGGCCGCGGGCTCGGCGACCGGCGCGGCGGGAGCAGCTCCGTTTCCGTCGGCGGGGACGAGCTCGTGGAGCCGCTGCGCCGCCGGGAGGTGCGCGGCGAGATCGGGATTGGACTCGAAGTAGGTCCGCCATTCAGGCGGGACGGACTCCGGCGAATTCAGGTACTCGACGAAGAGCTCTTGGACATAGCCGAGATTGAGGTCTTCGAGGGCCGATGAATCCACTTGTGCTGAGGATAGCTAGGGGGCTTGGAATCGCCGCGCAGTTGCTCTTTCGGCGTGGTGCGGCGGTGTCCTTAGCGGGCTGCGTCTATCGAGCGGCGCACGAGCTCGACGGGATGGAGGATCGGCATCGGCCGGCCGAGTCCCTCGAGGTACGTCGCGACCTGGAGCGCGCAGCCGGGGTTCGCGGCCGCGATCGCCTCGGCGCCCGTCCCGGCGAGGTTCGCGGCCTTGCGCTTGCCGAGCTCCGCGGCGGCGGCGGGCTCGAGCACGTTGTAGAGCCCGGCCGAGCCGCAGCAGAGCTCCCATTCGGGCGGCTCGACCAGCTCGAGGCCCGGGATCGACGGCGAGCAGCGAGCGCGGCTCGGCGCGCACGCCCTGCGCATGGGCCAGGTGGCACGCGTCGTGGTAGGCGACCCGCAGCTCGACCGGCCCGCGTGGCGCACGCGGCTCCGAGGCGGCGAGCAGCTCGGTCACGTCGAGCACCTTGGCGCTGAACGCTGCGGCGCGCTCGGCCCAGGCCGGGTCGTCTGCGAGCAGCCGCCCGTACTCCTTCATGGACGAGCCGCAGCCGGCCGCGTTTGCGACCACCGTGTCGCAATCCTCGAACGCGGCGATCGTCTCGCGCGCGAGTGCAAGAGCCGGCGGTTCGGCGCCGGTGTGGAGCATGAGCGCGCCGCAGCAGCGCGGGCTCGTGCGCGCGGCGACCTCCCAGCCCTCGGCCGCGAGCACCTCGACCGTCGCCGCGTTCACGTCGCCGAAGAACACCCGCTGGACGCAGCCCTGGAGGAGTCCGACACGGCCGCGGCGCTCGCCCTGCGCGGCGGTCAGCTCGGCGGTCCGCGCGCGCCCGCGCGCGTGAGGCGTCAGGCGCAGCATCGCGCCGACCCGTGAGGAATCCGGCAGCGCCCGGCCCAGCCGCCGCGCGCCAAGCCGACCCGCGACGCTCGCGAGCGGGCGCACCGCGCGCAGCCGCCCGGGATGCGTGAACGTCGCGAACGCGAGGCGCCGCGCGGCCCGCGAGCCGAGCCCGCGCCGGTAGTTGCGCTCGAGCTGCGGGCGCGTGTCCTCGAGCAGCCGGTTGTACGGGACGCCCGACGGGCACGCGGTCACGCAGGCCATGCAGCCGAGGCAGCGATCCCAGTGCAGCGCCATCGCGTCCGAGATCGCATCCGTGTCGTTGCGCGCCGCCTCCATGAGGACGATCCGGCCGCGCGGCGAGTCCATCTCCTCGCCCCAGAGCACGTACGTCGGGCAGGTCGGCAGGCAGAACCCGCAGTGGACGCACAGGTCGAGATCCTCTTGCGCCGGCGGCCGCAGCGCGTCGAAGGCCGTCATCAGATGCCGCCCACGAAGATGCCCGGCGCGCAGACCCCGGCCGGATCGAAGCGCTCCTTGACCCGGCGCGAGAGCGCGATCAACGCCGCATCGTCGACGCCCCACGGATCGGCGCGCAGCTCGGCGGGCGCGTCCTGGAGCACGCCCGCGAACGGGAAGTCGAACGCCGCGTCTCCCTTGATCCAGTACGTGCCGACGCGACCGACGACCGACGCGCCGATCTCCTCGGCCGCGGCGAGCACCTCGGGGAGCGAGGACGGAAGCGCCGGTACCCGCAGCACGACCTCGCCCCGCTGCCCGGTGCGCTGGGCCGCCCACAGGTCGTCGGCGTCCTCGTGGATCTCGGTTTCGCAGGTCGACGGCCAACGCGGCGATCCGAGTCGCCCGCGACTCGGCCGCAACGCCGCCCACACGGGCGAGCACAGCTCCGGATCCGTCAGACCACGACACGTCGAGCGCCTCCAGCTCGAGCGGCTCGGCGAACCAGCGCGCCGCCACGCGGCCGAGCGCCGCCGGGTCGTCCCCGCGCGCGACCACCGTGGCCACGGACACCGGCAGCGGATGGAGCCGCACGACCACCTCGGTGATCACGCCGAGCGTCCCGAGCGAACCGGCGAAGAGCTTGGCCAGGTCGTAGCCGGCGACGTTCTTGATCACCTTGCCGCCCGAGCGCGCGACCGTCCCGTCGGCGAGCGCGACCGTCATCCCCAGGAGCAGGTCGCGCGCCGCGCCGTAGCGGTGGCGCAGCGGACCCGAGTCCGCGGCCGCGACCACGCCGCCGATGGTGGCGCCGCCGTCGGGCGGGTCGAGCGCGAGCATCTGCCCGGCCGCCGCGAACACGGCCTGCGCCTCGGCGAGCGGAACCCCGGCGCCGAGCACGGCCGTGAGATCGCCCGCGTTGTGCTCGATCGCGCCGAAGCCGGCGGTCGAGAGCACGACGTCGGGCTCGGGAACGGCCGTGCCCCAGTTCCACTTCGTCCCGCCGCCGCGTGGGCGCACCGACCCGCCGGCCGCGAGCAGCTCCGCGGCCTCGGCCGCCGACGCAAGGCGTCTCGACCCTCACATCCGCTCCGCGAGCCCGGCCGCCTCGACCGGATGCTGCCGGTAGGGCCCGGGCACCTCGCCGCACAGGCGCGGCGTGGGCATGACCTTGCCCGGATTCACCCGCTGCTCGGGATCGAACGCGCAGCGCAGCTTCTGGAACGCGGCCAGATCGGGGTCGGAGAACATCGCCGGCATGTAGCGCTTCTTGTCTATCCCGACGCCGTGCTCGCCGGTGATCGAGCCGCCCTCCTCGACGCACGCAAGCACGATGCGGCCGGCCAGCTCCTCGGCGCGCGCGGCCTCGCCGGGCTTGGAGTCGTCGTAGGCGACCAGCGGATGCAGATTCCCGTCCCCGGCGTGGAAGACGTTCGCGACCTGGAGCCCGTACTCGTCCGCGAGCTCCTCGATGCGGCCGAGCACCGCGGCCAGGCGCGTGCGCGGAATGACCGAGTCCTGCACGTAGTACGACGGCGCGACCCGGCCCATCGCGGCGAACGCGGCCTTGCGCGCGCGCCAGATCAGGTCGCGCTCGGCGGCGTCGGCGGCGACATGAATCCCGAGCGCCTGCTTCAGCTCGCAGAGGCCCACGACCGCCTCGACGCGCTGCTCGCACTCCTCCTCGGGCCCGTCGAGCTCGACGATCAGCGCGGCGCCGGCGTCGTAGGGGTTGCCGATCCCGGTGGCGGCCTCGGCCGCGGCCATCGAGAGCCTGTCCATGATCTCGAGCGCGCCCGGCACCATCCCCGCCGCGACGATGTCGGAGACGGTCTGCCCCGCGAGCTCCATCGTCTCGAAGTACGCGACGAGCGTGCGGATCCGCTCGGGCACCGGCGAGACGCGCAGCGTGATCCGCGTCGCGACGCCGAGCGTCCCCTCCGAGCCCACGAACGCGCCGAGCAGGTCGTAGCCGGGCTGGTCGACCTCCTTGCCGCCGAGCGTCACCTCGGTCCCGTCGGGGAGGACGAGGTCGAGCCCACAGACGTAGTTCGTGGTGAAGCCGTACTTGAAGCAGTGCGCGCCGCCCGAGTTCTCGGCCACGTTGCCCCCGACCGTGCAGACGATCTGGCTGGACGGATCCGGCGGGTAGAAGTGCGTCGGCCCGACCGCCTTCGAGACCTCGAGGTTCGTCACGCCGGGCTCGACGACGACGCGCCCATTCGGCAGGTCGACCTCGAGCACCCGCCGCAGCCGCGAGAGCCCGACGACCACCCCGCCGGGAACCGGAGTCGCACCCCCGGAGAGCCCCGTGCCGGCCCCGCGCGCGACCCACGGCGCCTCGGCCTCCCAGCACGCGCGCACGACCCGGCGAACCTCGTCCGCGGAGCCGGGCAGGCACACGACCGCCGGAACGCCGCGCAGGTACGC
This sequence comes from uncultured Actinomycetes bacterium, assembly GCA_963760815.1. Lineage (GTDB taxonomy): Bacteria > Actinomycetota > Thermoleophilia > Gaiellales > Gaiellaceae > CAVRUF01. The sequence goes on along the minus strand of CAVXEJ010000001.1, from coordinate 564,865 downwards.
CAAAGCGTCCGACTCGTAGGTGCGCAGCTCGTCGCGGTCGACCAGCACGTTCGCCTCGCCGCAGATCCCCTCCAGTGCGGCGATGAGCTCCTTCAGCGCAACCCCTCCGAGTCGGGCGGAACGATCGGAAGCCCGCTCGCCACGCGCCTCTTTCCTCCGGCCTGGTAGACGACGTCCACGGAGTCGTTCTTGCGGTAGGTGCCCGCCACGCCGAGGAACATGCTCGCCCAGCGCAGCACTCCGAGCCTTCCTTCCCGCGCGATCGGCTTCAGGAAGCGGAGCACCGGCCCTTCGACCTCGTAGTCGGTTCCGCGCGTCTGCAAGACACCGTTCACATAGACCTCGAACGGCTCGTGCGCCTCGGGAGGAAGCGGGACAGTCCAGGCTTCGGCCACCGCAACGCCGAAGCCTAGACTGCCGAACTGCCGCGCCGCGCCTGCTCCCCAGTCGCGCCGCGCATCCCCTTCGTTTCGCCCCTTCCCAGGGTGTGCGCGTTAGACGAACTGAACCACACAAAGGGGGAACCTCAATCCCTCGAACGAGTGGTCGGCCATTCCGGCGGGGAGAGCCGTAGAATCGTGGCCGGATGCCCGGGAGCCGTTTTGTCCTCCTCCTCGTCGCCGTCGGGATTCCGGTCGGCCTCGTGGCTGTGTTGTTCACCCTGCCTGGGGCGCAACCGCCTGAGAGCGGGACCCAGAGCGGCGAGACGATCAACGAGATCTACAAAGTCGTGCTGGCCACGTGCGCGTTCGTCTTCATCCTGATCGAGGCCGCGCTGATCGCGATGATCATCCGCTTCCGGCGGCAGAAGGGCACGGCCTCCGACGCCGAGGGGCCGCAGATCCACGGGAACACGCGGATCGAGATCATCTGGACGGTCATCCCGGCGGTCGCTCTGCTCATCCTCGCGGTCTTCACATTCAGCAAGGTGCCCGACGTCGAAGCGACCCCGGCCGCCGGCGACAACGTGCTCGTCGTCGAGGTGACCGCGCACCAGTTCTACTGGCAGTACGAGTACCCGGACGGGACGCTCTCCTTCGACACGCTCTACCTGCCGGTCGATCGCCCCGTAACGCTCGAGATCCGCTCGGCGGACGTGAACCACGCCTGGTGGGTGCCCGAGCTGACCGGCAAGCGGGACGCGATCCCGGGCCGTACGAACGAGCTCAACTTCACGCCGCGCAACGTGGGCACGTTCGACAAGGGCGTCTGCGGCGAGTTCTGCGGGATCCAGCACACCGAGATGCGAACGGTCGTCGAGGTCGTGAGCGCCGCCGACTTCGAGGCCTGGCTCGCCGAGAACCAGCCGCCCGACCTCGTCGCGATGGGCGAGCAGGAGTGGACGGCGTCGTGCGCCAAGTGCCACGGCCTCGCCGGCCAGGGCGACATCGGCCCGCCGATCGCCGGCAACGCGATCCTCACCGACCCGGTCGCGCTCCGGGCGCTCGTCGAGAACGGCCAGGACCAGGGCGCCGTGAAGGGCTACATGCCGCCGACCGGCCTCGGTTGGACGGACGCCCAGATCGACGCGCTCGTCGCGTACGTGAAGTCGAACCCTGAATTGGCAGGCGCGAACCAGTGAGCGCGAACGCCACACCGGTCCGCGGCCCGGCCTGGAACGCGACCGGCATCACGAGCTGGATCACGACCGTCGACCACAAGCGGATCGGGATCCTCTACATCGTCACCGCCTTCGTGTTCTTCCTCGTCGGCGGCGTGATGGCCCTGATCATGCGCCTCCAGCTCGCGCAGGCGAACCTCGACATCGTCACCAAGGACGTCTACAACGGCCTGTTCACGCTGCACGGGACGACGATGATCTTCCTCTTCATCGTCCCCGTCCTGGCGGGCTTCGGGAACTACCTCGTGCCGCTCATGATCGGCGCGAAGGACATGGCCTTCCCGCGCCTGAACGCGATGTCGTACTGGTTCTTCCTCGCGGGCGGGATCGTCCTCATCGGGAGCCTCTTCGCCGAGGGCGGCCCCGCGCAGGCCGGCTGGTACGCCTACCCGCCGCTCTCGGGCCCCGGCAACATCGGCATGCCCTTCGTCGGCCAGGACCTCTGGATCCTCGCGATCCACCTGACGACGATCTCGTCGATCGCGGGCGCGATCAACCTCATCGTCACGATCCACAACATGCGCGCCCCGGGGATGACCTGGATGCGCATCCCGCTGTTCGTCTGGACGATGGAGACCTACGCGATCCTCCTCGTCCTGACGCTGCCGGTCGTGACCGCGGCCGTGACGCTGCTCCTCTTCGACCGCCAGGCCGGCACGGGCTTCTTCCTGCCGGAGGAAGGCGGGAGCGCGCTGCTCTACCAGCACATGTTCTGGTTCTTCGGGCACCCGGAGGTCTACGTGATGGTGCTGCCCGCGTTCGGGATGGTCTCCGAGGTCATCCCGGTCTTCGCGCGCAAGCCGATCTTCGGCTACAAGGCGATCGCGTTCTCGACCATCGGGATCGCGTTCGCCGGGATGCTCGTCTGGGCGCACCACATGTTCACGGTCGGCCTGCCGGTCTGGCTGAACGGCTTCTTCGCGGTCGCCTCGCTGGCCGTGGCCATTCCGACGTCGATCAAGATCTTCAACTGGCTCGCGACGCTGTGGCGCGGGCACCTCGATTTCAAGGCGCCGCTGCTCTTCTGCCTCGGCCTGATCGGCCTGTTCACGATGGGCGGGCTCACCGGGATCATGCTGGCGCTGTTCCCGATCGACTACCAGGCGCACGACTCCTACTTCGTCGTCGCGCACATGCACTACGTCCTCTTCGGCGGCACCGCATTCGGGCTCTTCGCGGGCGTCTACTACTGGTTCCCGAAGATCACCGGCCGGATGTACAACGAGCGCCTGGCGGTCTGGCACTTCTGGCTCATCTTCATCGGCTTCAACCTGACTTTCTTCTTCCAGCACATGGTCGGGCTCATGGGGATGCCGCGCCGCGTTTACACGTACAACCGCGTCGGCACGTTCGAGCTCTACAACCTGCTCTCGACGATCGGGACCTGGGTGCTGACGGTCGCCCTGCTCATCTTCCTCTTCAACATCATCCGGTCGTGGCGCGTCGGGCCGCGCGTCGGCAACGACCCGTGGCGGGCGAACACGCTCGAGTGGTACACGACCTCGCCGCCGCCGGAGCACAACTTCGACCAACTGCCGCCGATCACGAGCGAGCGTCCGCTGCGCGACCTGCGCCGCCGGCTGGAGGCGACCCAGCGATGACGCCGCATCCCGGTTCCTGGCTGCGCCTGACCGCCGTCTCGGCCGCGTTCGCGACGGGGATCGCGATCGTCACCGGCGAGTGGGCCGGCTCGCACGAGGTCAGCGTCCTCGTCGGGCTCGCGCTCGTGACCACGGTCTGGCTCTCGGTGCGCTTCGGCCATCCCGAGGACACGCTGCTCGCGCCGCGCCGCCGAGACCGCGCTCGGGCTCTATCTCGTGCAGATCGTCGTCGGCGCGATCGTCGCGCTCGCGAACGAGCCCGCCTGGGCGTACCCGGTGCATATCGCTTTGGGTGCGGCGTCGCTCGCCGCATCCGTGGTCACTGCCGTGTTGGTGTTCCGCGGCGGCGTCGAGGCCCCGCGCGCGCCGTGGCGCGACTACATCACGCTGACGAAGCCGCGGATCATGTCGCTGCTCCTCATCACGGGCGCCGGCGGGCTCGTGCTCGGCTCCGAGGGGTTGCCGTCGCTCGGACTCACCGTCGCCACGCTCGGCGGACTCGCGCTGGCCTGCGGCGGCGCCTCGGCCCTGAACCACGTCCTCGACGCGGACATCGACCAGCTCATGGGCGAGCGCACGCAGGCGCGTCCGGTGGCGTCGGGCCGCGTGGCGCCCGCGCGGGCGCTCGAGTTCGGCCTCGCGCTGCTCGCGCTCTCGTTCGTCGTGCTCGCCTGCTGGGTGAACCTGCTCACCGCCGTCATGGCGCTCATCGGGGGCGCCTTCTACGTCCTCGTCTACACCCGCTGGCTGAAGCGGACGACCCCCCAGAACATCGTCATCGGCGGAGCTGCCGGGGCGATTCCCCCGGTCGTCGGCTGGACGGCGGCGACCGGCTCGCTGACGCTGCCGGCGCTGCTCCTGTTCCTGATCGTCTTCTTCTGGACGCCGCCGCACTTCTGGGCGCTCGCCCTGCTGATCAAGCGCAACTACGAGGCGGCCGGCGTGCCGATGCTTCCGGTCGTCGCCGGCGAGCGGGAGACCGCGCGCTCGATCGTCCGCTACTCGGTCGTGATGGTCGCCATCACGCTGCTGCCGGTGCTGGCACAGACGGTCGGCGTGTTCTACCTCGGCTCGGCGCTCGTCCTCGGCGCGGTGTTCCTCGTCCTCGCCGTGGCGCTGCAGCGCGCGACCACGCCTGTGCGGGCCAAGCGGCTCTTCTCGTACTCGCTCCTCTACCTCGCCCTGCTGTTCGTCGCCCTGGCCCTCGACCCGATGGTGGTTTGATGGATCCCGAACTCGCACGCAAGAACGTGAAGCTCGGCCTCGCGCTTTTCGCGCTCACGCTGATCCTCTTCGCAGGCTCGATCGCGATCGCCGAGATCTACAACTCGGTCAGCTAGCCGCTCCGGCTCTCAGACCTGGCCCCAACCGACGTGTCCCCCGGGACTTAGTTGCAGACTGCAACTTGGCAACGAAGCGCGGAAACCTTGGGCTCATGCGTTGACTCAGAGTCAGCTCGGCCGTTCGGGACATGGCCGGGGTCTGACCCCTAGCATGGCCGCGGTGGACATGGCTGCGCCGGACGATTTGAACGACTTCATCACGCGGGTCGAGCCCGCCGGCGACGGGATCCGGCTCGCGGTCAAGGACCTCTTCGACACCGCCGGGATGCGGACGACCTACGGATCCGGGATCTACCGCGACCACGTCCCAGAGCGCTCGGCGACCGCGGTCACGCTGCTCGAGGACGCGGGCTACGTCTCGGTCGGCAAGACGAACCTGCACGAGTTCGCCTACGGGATCACGTCCGAGAACGCGCACTACGGCGACGTCGTGAACCCGCTCGACCCGGCCCGGATCCCCGGCGGATCGAGCGGCGGCTCAGCGGTTGCGCTCCTCACCGGCGAGGCCGACGCCGCGCTGGGAACCGACAGCGGCGGCTCGATTCGCATCCCCGCCGCGTGCTGCGGGATCGCCGGCTTCAAGCCCACGCACGGGCGCGTGCCGATCGACGGCGTCTTCCCGCTCGCGCCCAGCTTCGACCACGCGGGGCCGATGGCGCGCACCGTCGCGGACACGGTCGCCATGCAGCAGATCCTCGACCCGGGCCTCGAACTCCCCGACCCGACCCTCGACCTCAAGGTCGGCGTCATCTGGCTGGACGAGGCTGCCGCGCTCGTGCGTGCGCGCGTACGCGAGGCGACCGAGCATTTCGCCCACGCCGAGCCGGTCCAGTTCCCGTTCTCGGACGGCGTAACCCCAGTGTTCATGCGGGAGGTCGCCGACGTGCACCGCGATCTCTTCGCCGAGCGCGCGGACGAGTACGGGCCGAACGTCCGCGAGAAGGTCGAGCGCTGCCTCGCCACCACCGACGAGGAGTACGCCGCCGGCCTCGCCGCGCGCGCGGCCTACGCCGAGCGCTGCGCCGAGATCGCCGCGCCCTACGACCTGCTCGTCGCGCCCACGCTCACCACGGTCGCCCCACGCACAGGTCAGCGCGAGATCGACCTGCGCTGGTCGGTGATCCGCCTCACGTTCCCGTTCAACGCGCTCGGCTGGCCCGTCCTGGCGCTTCCGTGCGGCGCCGCCGAGCACGGTCTTCCGGCCTCGATTTCCCTGATCGGAACGCCCGACGCCGACGCCCGAGTTCTCGCTTGCGGCCTAGCGTTGGAGCGCGCCCTGTCCCTCGATTGAGGGAGGGCGGCCGCACCCCGGCTGCCGACAACAACAGGGAATGCTCCTGCGTCCCCTCGCTGTGGTCCTCGCGTTCCTCGCGATTGCGCCTGCCGCCTCCGCGGCGCCGGCGCCTAGCGCCCTGCGCGGATTCCTGCTGCGCGCCAACGACCCCCAGCCTGCCGGCCATGCCTTCGCCCGCACGCCGGCCTTCGCCTGGGACACGGTCAAGGGCGCCAGCTCGTACGAGTTCCAGCTCGCCACCAGCAAGAACTTCTCCGAGAACTCGATCGTCTGGGAGAAGGCCGACCTGCCGAACCCGATCACCTCTGTTCCGCTGACGCTCCCCTGGATCACCGGAAACCCGTACTCGCTCTATGCCCGTGTTCGCGCCAACGTCGGCGGCGACACGACGAACTGGAGCACGAGGTACGGGTTCACGATGAAGTCGCCCGCCCCGCCCGCGAGCCTCTCGAACGGCGCGAACACGACGCCCGGGATGATCCGCTGGACGCCCGTTGAGGGCGCCACCGCCTACGAGGTCTCGTTCCTCTGGGATCTCCCGAACGGGCAGAACAAGAAGATCAAGACCGCCACGACCGCGGCCGACCTCCGTGAGCTCTACGCGTTCGCGAACGACCTCGGCGCGCAGGGTCTCACGAACGTGTCCTGGAGGGTCCGCGCCATGCGCGAGCTCGAGGGCAAGCCTCTCAATGAGATTCCCGTCGTCTCGTACGGCGCGTGGAGCCCGACGAACGTCACCGTCGAGCCGCCCACGATCGCCGCCTCCACGATCGTGCTGCAGCAGTCGGTCTCACGCAGCCGCACGACGGACATCTTCGACGTGCTCGGCGCCCAGAGCCCCGACGCGCACGAGCTCTTCCCCGGTTTCTGGTGGAGCGGCCAGTTCGCGCTCGACGGCACCTCCGGCGCCTGCCCGACTCTCGTGGCCGCCACCGGCGTGACCTGCCCGCTCTTCCGCGTCTACGTCTTCACGGACGAGGACTGCGTGAACCGCGTGCACAGCGGCGACATCGTCGGCAGCCCGGCCTACGTGCCGCGCCTCAGCGGCGTGATGTCCCTGCCGAAGAGCCCGGCCGAGCTGTCCACGGCGCCCGCCGTCTTCCTGGGCGACGCGGCCACCGAGGGCGAGACGTTCGACGCAGGCGGAGCGAAGGTCATGGCCGCCGGAACACAGCCCGGCATCCCGGCCGACCCGAGCGACGCCGACGTGCCCGAGGGCTCGACGGCCGACCGCAAGTCGGGTATCTGGGACAACGACTGGCCTGAGAGCCGCTACTACTGGACGGCCGTCCCGGTCATCCCGGTGATCACCGCCGACGCCCGCGTCGAGTACCGCGACGTCGAGTTCGCCGAGGACATGTGCCAGGCCGGCAACGTCATCGACTTCGGCAAGACGAGCGCCCCGGTGATCGAGCGCGCGAGCGGCGTGCCGTACGTCTCCGGAATGGGCGGCGACGGGAACATCCGCGGGGCCCAGAACAGCACGCCCTCGTTCTACGGCCGCCTCGTGATCGCCTGGCAGCCCGCTCCCGGCGCGGCCCGCTACCAGGTCCAGTGGAGCAAGAAGGCGAACCCGTTCAAGGCGGCAGGCACCGTGACCACGCCCGCCACTTCCGCGCTGGTCAATCCCGGCGCCGGCGTTTGGTACTACCGCGTCCGCGGCGTCGACAAGACGCTGCCGACCAAGGCGCGCGGCATGACCTGGACGGATCCGCAGTACGTCAAGGTGCTGCCGAAGACCTTCACGGTCGCGAAGAACCGCCCTCGCTGAGCAGGACCGTCCGCTCGGCCCTCACCCGCGTAGCCGGCAGCGACTCGTCGCCGGCCAAGACGCGCTCGACGATCTCCCGCTTGTCCGCTCCCACGAGGAACGCGACGGTCGGCGCGGCGTTCAGCACGGGGTAGGTGAACGTCAGCCGCGGGTGCGGCGGCGGCAGTCCCGGCACGGGGACGTACGCGATCGGCTCGGCCGCCTCGAGCGCCGCGTCGCCGGGGAAGAGCGAGGCCGTGTGCCCGTCGGGCCCGATGCCGAGCAGGATCAGGTCGAACTCCGGCAGCGCGTCGTCCACCGAGCGCAGCGGATGGATCTGCTCCTCCGGAATCGGCACGCGGTCGAGGAGCGCCTCGCGGGCCATGCGCTCGTTCGAGTCGGGGTGCTCGGGCGGGACGACGCGCTCGTCGCTCCACCAGACGTGCCAAGCCGACCAGTCGAGGATCGAGGGTGGCGAGCCGCTCGTAGACCGCGCGCGGCGTCGATCCGCCGGCCAGCGCGATGCGAAAGGGCGCGGTTGCCCGCCCGGCGATCCAGTCCGCGGCGAACGCGGCTAGATCGCGACTCTCGAGAAGCTCCGTACCGCCTCCTCGTAGATCGGGTCGCGCCCGAAGATGTCGAGCTGCTCGGAGAGCAGGTCGCTGGCGTCCTCCCGTTCGGGATGGTCGGGCGCGACGTCTTCGCCGTCGACGGCGACCGCCGTGGTCTTGCCGGCGTCTGAGTGCTCGAGCGGGATTTCGCGGCCGAGCCGCCCGCCCAGCCAGCCGGCGAGGAGCAGCGCCTCGGCCTTCGGGCCGGTGACCCGAAGCGACTCGAGGCCGCCGATCGCGGGCCAACGCAGGGCGAGCGCGCGGCGCCAGGGATCGAGTCGGCCCCAGGCGATGTCGGAGGCGGCGATCCACTCGAACACCTCGGGCAAGCGGGTGAACGAGCGGGCCGGATCGTCCCACTCGGTCGAGTCGATGATCAGCCGGTCGGCGACGCCGAGGAGCTGCTCGAGCTCGGTCGAGCCGAAGGGCAGGTCGCCACGCCAGCGCAGGAACGCGGGCAGGTCGTGGATGAGGAGCGGCGAGACGACGCTCGCGGGCGCATGGGCGCGCGCCCCGCAGAGCGTGATGTCGACCACCTCGAAGCAGACCGCGCCGCCGCCGCTCGCGAAGCAGCGCAGGTCGACGTCGGCGTCGAGCGCGTCGCGCGGGTCGTCCGGGTCCGGATGAAGCAGGATCGTTCGCGAGGGATGCCGCTCGCCGAGTCCGTCGAGCGTGCGGGCGGCCGCCTCTGTCCACTGCTTCGGCACCCACGCCATGTGCGTCATGACGCTCGTCCGCTGGCTCGGCGCATGATCCACCTCGGTCTGCTCGAGCCGGAGCTGCATGAGCGTCCTCTCGATCTGGCGGATGGTCGTGTCCTTGAGCGCCGGCCCGGCCATCAGTGCCGCCTCCAGGAACGGCCGTCGCGGTGGAGCAACTCGTCGGCGGCGGTCGGCCCCCACGTCCCGGCGGCGTAGTTGGGGAAGTTCGGCCGGTCGCGCACCCAGGGCGCCACCATCGCGTCGACGATCGCCCACTGCTCCTCGACCTCGTCGGCACGCATGAAGAGGGTCGGGTCGCCAAGCATGCAGTCGAGCACGAGCCGCTCGTAGGCCTCGGGCAGCCCCATGCGGAACGCTCCGCCGTAGAGGAAGTCCATGTGCACCGTGCGGATCGCGAGCCCCTGGCCCGGCACCTTGGCGCCGATCGCGAGCGACACGCCCTCGTCCGGCTGGATGTTGAGGAGCAGCACGTTCGGCCGCAGACCCTCCTCGGCGCCCGCCTCGAACGGCGGCTTGGGCGCCCGCTTGAACTGGATCGCGATCGTCGTCTCGCGCTTCGGCAGACGCTTCCCCGTGCGGAAGTAGAACGGCGTATCGGCCCAGCGCCAGTTGTCCACGAAGAGCTTGCCGGCGACGTAGGTCTCGGTCTTGGAGTCCGGCGCGACGCCTTCCTCCTCGCGGTAGCCCGGCACCTCCGTGCCCTCGATGAACCCGGGGCCGTACTGGCCGCGGACGATGTGCTTCGGGCCGGGCGTGTGGAGCGCCCGCAGCACCTTGACCTTCTCGTTGCGCACGGCCTCCGCGTCGAAGTCGGTCGGCGGCTCCATCGCCATGATCGCGATCAGCTGGAGCAGGTGGTTCTGGACGATGTCGCGGATCGCGCCCGCCTGCTCGTAGAACGTCGCGCGGCCCTCGATCCCCAACTCCTCGGCGACGCTGATCTGGACGTGGTCGACGAACTGGCGGTTCCAGATCGGCTCGAAGATCCCGTTGGCGAAGCGCAGGACAAGCATGTTCTGGACGGTCTCCTTGCCCAGGTAGTGGTCGATGCGGAAGACCTCGTCCTCGGTGAACACCCTGGCGATCGCGGCGTTCAGGCGGCGCGCGGTCTCGAGGTCGTGGCCGAACGGCTTCTCCGCGATGATCCGCGTCCAGCCAGCGCCGCGCCGCGAGCCGACGTGCTCGACGATCTCCTCGAACACGCTCGGAGGGACGGCGAGGTAGAAGAGGCGGTTCCCTCGCGTGCCCCGCTCCTGGTCGAGGTCGTCGAGCATCGCGCCGAGCCGGTCCCAGCACTTCTCGTCGTCGAACTCGGCCTGCATGTAGCGGATCCCGGCGACGAGCTGCCCCCAGATCTCCTCGTCCCAGACGTCGCGGCAGTGCAGCTGCACGGCCTCCTTCATCTTCGCCTGGAACTGCTCGGTGGTCATCTCGCTGCGCGCGACGCCGACCACGGCGAACCGGTCGGGGAGCAGGTGGCGCACGGCGAGGGCGTAGAGCGCGGGGAAGAGCTTGCGCTGCGTCAGGTCCCCGGAAGCCCCGAAGATCGTGAGGATGCAGGGCTCGGGCGTGCGGCGGCGCTGAAGCCCTTCGAGCAGCGGATTCGCCGGGGTGCTCACTCGGCCTTCTTGACGGCGTGGCCGCCGAACTCGTTGCGAAGCGCTGCGTTCACCTTGGCCGCGAACGACTCGTCCTGGCGCGAGGCGAAGCGCGCGTAGAGCGCGGCGCTGATGACCGGGACCGGGACGTCCTCGGCGATCGCCTCGGCGATCGTCCAGCGGCCCTCGCCCGAGTCCTCGACGTAGCCCTTGATCTCCTCCAGGTGCGCGCCCTCCTTCTCGAAGGCGTCGTAGAGGAGCTCGAGAAGCCACGAGCGCACGACCGAGCCGTAGCGCCAGATCCCGGCGATCTCCTGGAGGTCGAGGTCGAACTCGGAGCGCTCCATCACCTCGAACCCCTCCGCGTAGGCCTGCATGAGTCCGTACTCGATCCCGTTGTGGACCATCTTCACGAAGTGCCCCGCGCCAGACGGGCCGACGTGCGCGAAGCCGTTCGGGGGCGCGAGCGTCTCGAACGCGGGCTGCAGGATCGCGATCGCCTCGGGGTCGCCGCCGGCCATGAGGCAGTAGCCCTCCTGGAGGCCCCAGATCCCGCCGGAGACTCCGGTGTCGACGTAGCGGATCCCCTTCTCGGCGGCCGTGGCCGCGCGGCGCTTCGAGTCGCGGAAGTTCGAGTTGCCGCCGTCGACGATCACGTCGTCCGTCTCGAGCAGGCCGAGCAAGTCCGTGACCGCCTGCTCGGTCGGATCGCCGGCGGGGATCATGAGCCACACGACGCGCGGCGCTTCGAGCTGGCCGACGAGCTCCTCGAGGCTCGCCGCCGTGCCGCCCCCACCGCGGTCGAAGCTCGCGATCTCGTGACCGCCGCGTCGCAGGCGCTCGGTCATGTTCCCGCCCATCTTTCCGAGGCCGACCATTCCGAGCTTCACGCGATGTCCTCCAATCGGATTCGAACCACCGGCCGGCCGCGCTTCTCGAGCGTCATCTTGTCGCCGGCCATCTGCGCCGCGATGAGCATGCCGAACGTGAACGACTGGCCGGGAATGTTGACGTCCTCGGAGGAAGGGCCGTAGACCTGGATGAACCGGCCTGTCGCCGGCCCGCCTTTGTGGAGCTGGCCGGTCGAGTGCAGATACCGCGGGCCCAGACCGTGCGTCACCACGCAGCCGGTCTCACGGGCGCGGGCGATCAGCGGCTCGAGCTCGTCCTCACGAGCGGGATCGATGAACGCCTGGATCGCGATGTAGTCCGGCGGCTCGGCCGAATTCAGGAGCTCGTCGAGCGAGCCGAAGGACGAGTCGTCGACGACGCCGAAGTCGGACTCACCGCGGAGAAACGCCGTCGTCATGTCCTTCGCGGCCTGTACGTCGGGCTGGTCGAACGGATTGATCCCGATGAGCGAGCCGGCGACCGCTGTCGCGAACTCCCAGCGGAAGAACTCCTGGCCGATCTCGTACTCGTCGCTGACGCGCACGTCCTCGTCCTGGCGGTCCGGCCCCTCGCCCGTCTCGCCCGGGACCGGCACGAGACCCTTGCCGTCCTTGCCGGTCGATTCGGCGATGAGCTGCTCGATCCACGATCCGAAGCCGCCCGGAGTCGGGTTGATGAGGACCTTGTCGCGGCCCTCGGCAGCGCCCGCGCCGAGGCGCAGTCCCAGGTCGAGCCCGGGATTGCCGACCGGCAGCCGGCAGGCCTCCGTCATCTCGTGCGTCCGTTCGAGCAGCCGCTCGAGGTCGACGCCCATGAGCGCCGCGGGGACGAGGCCGAACACCGACAGCGCCGAGTAGCGCCCGCCGATGGCCGGATGCCCCTCCCAGATCGTGCGGAACCCGGTGTCGAGCGCGTGCTTTTCGAGCGCGGATCCCGGATCGGTGATGGCCACGAACTGCTCGGCGCGCCCGCCGGTCTTCTCCCAGAAGTAGTCGAGATGGCAGCGCGTCTCGAGCGTCGTTCCCGACTTCGAGGCGACGAGGAAGAGCGTGTGCTCGAGGTCGAGGCTGCTCGCGAGCGAGCGCACGGCGTCGGGATGCGTCGTGTCGAGCATGTGGAAGCTCTCGGCCGCGAACGTGCGCCGGAACACCTCCGGCGCGAGGCTCGACCCACCCATGCCCATGAGCAGGACTTCGGTGAGGCCGTCCTCGACGGCCTTGCGAGCGAACTCCTCGATCGCCGGCACCTTGGGACGGATGAGCGCCGGCTCCTCGAGCCAGCCGAGCCAGCTCGCCTCGTCGGCGCCGGTCCAGACGGAGGCGTCGTGCGCCCAGATCCGGTCGACGAGGTCCACTACGCGGCGGCGAGTTCGCGGGCCGAGGTCTCGATCCCGGCGATCAGCTCGTCGAAGGATTCGGCGAACTTCTCGACCCCCTCGCGCTCGAGCGTCGCGGTCACGTCGTCGTAGTCGACCCCCGCGGCGGCGACCTGCTCGAAGACGGCCTGCGCCTCGTCCCAGCCCTGCTCGAGCCGCGGCTCGGCGATCCCGTGATCCTGGAAGGCCTCGATCGTCTCCTGCGGCATCGTGTCGACCGTGTCCGGCCCGGCGAGCTCCTCGACGTAGAGCACGTCGCGGTACTCCGGGTTCTTCGTCGACGTGGATGCCCACAGGCAGAACTGCGGGATCGCGCCCTTCGCGGCGAGCGCGTCCCAGCGCGGGCCGGCGAAGACCTCGCGGTAGTGCTTGTACGCGAGCTTGGCGTTCGCGATCGCGAGCTTGCCCTTCAGCTCGGGATGCCCGGCCTCGTCGAGGCGCCGGTCGGCCTCCGTGTCCACGCGCGAGACGAAGAAGCTCGCGACCGAGGTGACCGTGCCCGGATCGCCGCCGGACTCGACGAAGCGCTCGACGCCGCGGATGTAGGCCTGGGCGACGGCGGCGTAGCGCTCGAGCGAGAAGATCAGCGTCACGTTGATCGGCACGCCACGCGCAATCATCTCCTCGATCGCGGGCAGCCCGTCCTTGGTGGCCGGGATCTTCACGTAGAGGTTCGGCCGGTCGACCAGCTCGGACAGCCGCGCCGCCTGCTCGATGGTCGCGTTCGTGTCGAAGGCGAGCGTCGGGTCGACCTCGAGCGACACGTTCCCGTCGCGGCCGCGCGCGCCCGAGTCCCACACGGGCCGCAGCAGGTCGCAGGCGTCGCGCACGTTCGCGGTCGCGAGCCCGATGAAGAGCTCGCGCGGGTCGTGCTCGGTGCGCAGCAGGTCGCGCAGCAGGCCGTCGTAGGAGTTCCCCGACGAGATCGCCTTCTGGAGGATGGTCGGGTTCGACGTGACGCCCGTGATCGCGTCCTCGCGGATCATCCGCGCGAGCTCGCCGCTCGTCAGCAGGTCGAGCGAGAGGAAGTCGATCCACGGGCTCTGTCCGAGCGCCGCGAGTTGGTGAAGTCTGGAATCAGCCATTGAGTAGAGCTCCTTCCTCGAGCTCGCGGACTTTTTCGAGCCGCCGCACGTAGCGCTCGCCGCCGTCGAAGATGGCCGCGAGAAACGCTTTGACGAGCTCGACCGCTAATTCTTCGCCGACGACCTCGGAGCCCAAACAGAGCACGTTCATGTCGTCGTGCGTCACGCCCTGAGCCGCCGAGTACGTGTCGTGGCACACCGCAGCGCGGATCCCGTGGATCTTGTTCGCGGCCACCGAGGCGCCGACGCCCGAGCCGCAGACGAGGATCCCGCGCTCGGCGTCTCCGCCCAGAATCGCCTCGCCGAGCTCGCGCGCCTTGTCCGGATAGTCGATGCGCGGCGTGTCCGTGTCGGTGCCGAGGTCGAGCGCGTCGTGGCCGAGCGCGGCGAGGTCGGCGAGCAGCCGCTCGCGGAGCTTCACGCCTCGGTGGTCGAACGCAACCGCGACCTTCATGAGCGCAAGGTTACCCCCACCCGGGAGCCGTAGAATCGCGTTTCCCGATCTCCTCGACGGAAAGGCCCTCTCCATGACCGCAACAGACGCCGAACGCTGGCGCGAGCTGGGCCAGCAGCTGCGCGTCGACTCCGTCCGCTCGAGCGCTGCAGCGAACTCCGGCCACCCGACTTCCTCCATGTCGGCGGCCGACCTGATCGCGGTGCTCGCGGACAAGTACCTGCGCTACGACTTCGACGCTCCCGAGGATCCGCGCAACGACCACCTGATCTTCTCCAAGGGTCACGCGTCGCCGCTCGTCTACTCGCTGTTCAAGGCCGTCGGGGCGATCACGGACGAGGAGCTGCTCACGTTCCGCAAGCTCGGCAGCCGGCTCGAAGGACATCCGACGCCGATCCTCCCGTGGGTCGACGTCGCGACCGGATCGCTCGGCCAGGGCCTGCCGATCGGTGTCGGCGTCGCGCTCGCCGGGAAGCGGCTCGACCGCCTCGACTACCGCGTGTGGGTGCTCTGCGGCGACAGCGAGATGGCCGAGGGCTCCATGTGGGAGGCGTTCGAGCACGCCGCCTTCTACGGGCTCGACAACCTCACGGCGATCATCGACGTGAATCGCCTCGGCCAGACCGGCGAGACGATGCACGGCTGGGATCTCGACTCCTACGCAAAGCGCGCGCAGGCGTTCGGCTGGCACACGATCGAGATCGACGGGCACGACGTGGACGAGATCGACGAGGCCTACGCAGAGGCCCTCGCGATCGACGCAAAGCCCACCGTGATCGTCGCCAAGACGAAGAAGGGCAAGGGCGTCGCCGCCGTCGAGGACAAGAACGGCGCGCACGGCAAGCCGCTCGACGATCCGGAGGCGGCGATCGCGGAGCTCGGCGGCGAGCGCAATCTCACGATCGAGGTCGGCAAGCCCGAGGGCGACGGCAAGCCGCACGTGTTCCAGACCGGGCCGCTCGAGCTGCCGCGCTACGAGCTCGGCTCCGAGGTGGCGACACGCAAGGCCTACGGCGACGCTCTGGCTGCGCTGGGCTCGGCCCGCGGCGACGTGGTCGCGATCGACGGCGAGGTCTCGAACTCGACCTACTCGGAGATCTTCCGCGACGCGCATCCCGAGCGGTTCGTCGAGAGCTACATCGCCGAGCAGCAGATGATCGCGGCCGCGGTGGGGATCCAGGTGCGCGGCTGGCGACCGTTCGTCTCCACGTTCGCGGCGTTCCTGTCGCGCGGCTATGACTTCGTCCGCATGGCGGCGATCTCGCGCGCGGACTTTTCGATCTGCGGCTCCCACGCCGGAGTCTCGATCGGCGAGGACGGCCCGTCGCAGATGGCGCTCGAGGATCTCGCCGAGTTCCGCGCGATCTGGAGCTCGACCGTGCTCTACCCGTGCGACGGAAACCAGACCGCGAAGCTCGTCGCGACGATGGCCGACCTGGACGGAATCTCGTACATGCGCTCGACCCGCGCCGCGACGAAGGTGATCTACGGGCCCGACGAGGAGTTCCCGGTCGGCGGCTCCAAGGTCGTGCGCTCGTCGGAGCGACGACCAGGTCACGATCGTCGGCGCCGGGATCACGCTCCACGAGGCGCTCGAGGCCGCGGACGCGTTGGCGGGCGAGGGAATCGCGGCCCGCGTGATCGACCTGTACTCGGTGAAGCCCGTCGATGCGGCGACGCTGCGCGAGGCGG
Source organism: uncultured Actinomycetes bacterium (assembly GCA_963760815.1). GTDB lineage: Bacteria > Actinomycetota > Thermoleophilia > Gaiellales > Gaiellaceae > CAVRUF01. The sequence goes on along the minus strand of CAVXEJ010000001.1, from coordinate 548,828 downwards.
CGGCGGTCGGCCCGATCGTCACCGTCGAGGACCACTGGCCGGAGGGCGGGATCGGCGAGGCCGTGCTCTCCGCGCTCGCGGGCCGCGGCGACGTGACCATCCTCGCGGTGCGCGAGATGCCGGGCTCGGGCAAGCCGGACGAGCTGCTCGCGGCCGCCGGAATCGACTCGACGGCGATCGTCGCCACGGTCAAAGGGCTCCTGAGCTAGCCGGGACCGTCATCCTTGAGGGGATGGCGGTCTTGACGGTCACCTCTCTCACCAAGGAGCTCGGCGGCGCCGTGCTCTTCGACGACGTCTCGTTCAAGGTCGAGCGGCGCGACCGCCTGGCGCTCTCCGGACCGAACGGCGCGGGCAAGACGACGCTGCTGCGCCTGATCGCCGGGGAGATCCGGCCGGACTCCGGATCGATCGTCCTCGACAAGGGCGCGCGGGTCGCGCTCCACGACCAGCGCCCGCCGCTCGACCGCGGTCACACGCTGCGCGAGTACGTGCTCTCGGGCGCGGCCGACCTCGTGGCGCTCGAGGAGGAGCTGAAGACGCTCGAGACCGCGATGGCCGGGGGCGCGCACGACGCGACCACGATGCACCGCTACTCCGAGGCGCAGGCTCGGCTCGAGCACGCGGGCGGCTACGCCTGGCGCGACCACGCCGCCTCGGTCGTGCGCGGCCTCGGCTTCGCGGACAAGGATCTCGACCGCAGCCTCAACACCTTCTCCGGCGGAGAGCTGACCCGCGCGTCGCTGGCGCGCTCGCTCGGCGGCGACCCCGATCTCGTCCTCCTGGACGAGCCGACGAACCACCTGGACGTCGAGAGCCTCGAGTGGCTCGAGCGTGAGCTGACGACGATCGACGCCGCCGTCGTCCTCGTCGCGCACGACCGCTGGTTCCTCGAGGCGGTCACGAACGCAACGATGGAGCTGGTCGCCGGCCGCTCGACGTACTTCGCCGGTCCGTGGCACGCCTGGCGGCGCGAGAAGGCCGAGCGAGCGCTGCATGCGCAGAAGTCCGCCGCCCGGGCGGCCGCCGACATCGCGCGCCTCGAGCGTTTCGTCGAGCGGTTCCGCTACAAGAAATCGAAGGCCAAGCAGGCGCAGGCGAAGATCACGCACATCGGCCGCCTGGAGAAGGAGCGCGGCGCCGCGAACGCCGAGGTGGCGCTGCTCACGCGCCGCACGCGCTCGCTCGGGTTCGACTTCCTCAAGCCGCCGCGCTCGGGCCGCACGGTGATCGAGGCGAAGGGCCTCGCCGTGCAGGCGGGCGACAAGCCGCTGCTCTCCGACACGAGCTTCGCGCTGGAGCGCGGCGAGCACGTCGCGCTGGTCGGCCCGAACGGCTCGGGCAAGACGACGCTCCTCGAGACGATGCTGGAACGCCGAGAGGCGACCGCCGGCTCGGCGAAGATCGGCCACGGCGTCGTCACGGCGTACTTCTCCCAGCACGAGATCGAGTTGGACGAGAGCCTGACCGTGCTCGGGATGACGCAGAGCGCGACCGGCCTCAACCGCCCCGAGGCGCAGAACCTGCTCGGCAAGTTCCTGTTCAGCGGCTGGGAGATGCACGAGCGGCGCGTCGGCGCGCTGTCCGGCGGCGAGCGGCGGCGGCTGGCGCTTGCACTCGTGGTCGCATCAGGTGCGAACTTCCTAGTCCTCGACGAGCCCACGAACCACCTGGACCTGGAGAGCCGCGAGGCGCTCGAAGGCGCGCTCGACGCGTTCCCCGGCACGGTGCTCCTGGTGTCGCACGACCGGGCGCTCCTCGACGGCGTCGCCCACCGCACGCTCGCCGTGGAGGATCACCGCATCAATTCGTACGAGGGCGGCTGGGCCGACTACGCCCAGGCCCGAGCCGACCGCGTCGAGACCGCACCGGTGGAGCCAAAGCCGAAGGCTGAGAAGCCCGCCAAGCCGGCCAAGCCCGCCAAGCCCGCACGCCCGTCCCGCAAGCTCGAGCAACTCGAAGCCGACGTCGAGAAGCAGCAGAAGCTGGTCGCAAAGCTCGAGGCGAAGCTGGCCGACGACTGGACAGACGTGGACACGATCGCGGCCCACAAGCGAGCGCGCGAAGAGCTCGCGGTACTGTTCAAGCAGTGGGAGGCGACGGTCGACGAGGTGGCCGGCTAGACGCACGCTCCATCTGACGGCTGACAGATGATCTCAGCCGCATGTTCTTTCGCCTGAGCAGCCTCGAGCTCGGATTTCTGATCTTCGCGATCGTCCTCGGCTCGACGCTCGCCGGGGCCTACGCAGGACGCCGGATGAGCCATCACGCCGACCGGCTGCGCGAGCCGCTGGGCGTACTTCAGGCGGCGCTGCTCGGGCTCGTCGCGCTGATTCTCGCGTTCGGGCTCACGATGGCCGTCGGGCGCTACGACTCGCGGCGGGCCGCGGTCGTCGCCGAGGCGAATGCGATCGGGACCACCTTCCTTCGCGCCCAGACCCTGAAGGAGCCGCAGCGCTCGCAGTCGATCGAGGAGCTCAAGAGCTACGCGGACACCGCCATCCTCGTGGACGACACCGTTCCGGGGAGCAAGGCGGCGCGCGCTGCGGCGATCGACGGAGAGCAGCTGCAGCGCTCGCTCTGGGGCATCGCCGGCGAGGCGCTCGCGGAATCGCCCGAAGACAGCGCGCCACGCCTCTACGTCGAGAGCCTGAACGAGATGATCGACATGGAGACCGTGCAGATCTCGGCGCGCAACAACCGCGTCCCCACGGTGGTGCTCGTGATCGAGATCCTCGGCGCGGCGGTCGCGCTCGGGCTGCTCGCGTTCTACCTCGCGATCGTGTCGCGCGGCGTCATGACAGTGATCCTCGCGGCCTCGTTCATCTCCGTGCTCCTGCTCATGAGCTTCGACCTCGACCGGCCTGCGCGCGGTTTCGTCACCGTTCCCGACGCGCCGCTCGTCTCCGTGCGCGCCTCGATGGAGCTGCCGCCCGCCGCGCAGGCGCCGTAGCTACACGCTCAGCGCGGCGTCGACGGCGTCGATCAGGTCGCCCGCGTCGAACGGCTTCTGGAAGTACCCGATCGCGCCCAACTCATCCGTCTTCGCCTTGTTCTCGCGCGGCTCGGCGGCGGAGACGATGATCACCGGCGCGTTGAACCCGCCCGGGGTTCCGTTCAGCTGCTCCATGACCGTGAAGCCGCTTCCGCCCGGAAGCGCCAGGTCGAGGAGAATCAGGTCGGGCCGCTCGGTGAGCGCGATGGCGACGGCCTCGTGCGCGTCGCGGGCGAAGATCGTCTCGTAGCCCGAGGCGCGGAGCTCTAAGTCGAGGAGACCCCGGATGTCGGGGTCGTCATCGACGATGAGGACGGTCTTGGCCATTCCATAGTTTGGCATCCCCACCTGGGAATGCGCGGCGGTGCGCGGAGATTACGCCGCTTTACCGGATGAAGCTAGAAACTCGCGCGCCACGGCCAGCGCGGCGGCGGTCGGCGTGGAGGCGCCCGCGTCGAGCACGCGGGTCACGGCCTCACCGACGAGGCGGTCGATCTCGGCCAGGCAGGTCGCGGGATCGTCCTTGCAGCCGGGCGCCTCGTAGAGCTGCACGCCGCCGGCGTTCGTGACGAAGTCGGGGAGGGCGAGGATGCCGCTCGCAGCCAGCGCCTCGACCGCGCCGGGCGCGTAGGGGATGTTGGCGGCCGGCACAACTGCGCGGCAGCTGAGCGTCTCAGCCGAGGCGGCGGTGATCACGTCGGGACGCGCGCCGGGGACGAGGACGTCGCAGTGGACGTCGAAGAGCTCCTCGCGCGGGCGCGAAGCGACAGGGCCGTGCTCGACCAGGGCGTCGCCGTACTCCGCCTTGAGGGCGAGCAGCTCGTCCACGTCGAGCCCGTCCTCGTCGATCAGCGCGCCCGCGACCGTGCTGACGGCGACCACACGCCCACCCGCGTCCGCGACCGCCTTGGCCGTGCCTGCGCCCGCCTTGCCGAAGCCCTCGATCGCGAACGTCGAACCGGGCAGCCGCCCGCCGAGCCGCTCGGCGACCACCCGCGACGCGCCGAGGATCCCGTAGCCGACGGCGAGATCGTCCATGTCCATCCCGTCGTGCGTGCGCGCCCACATCGGCAGGTCGTCCCCGAGATCGCGCAGCGCGAGGAAATCGCTCGGGCTCGTCCCCATGTCCGGGCCCGTGAGGAAGCCGTCCAGCTCGCGGACACGGTCGAAGTAGGCGGCGAGGATCGCCTCGCGGTCGCCCCCGGCGAAGCGGATGCCGGCCTTCGCGCCCGCGAGCGGCCGCTGGGCGACGGCGAGCTTCCAGGTCATGGCCCGGGCGAGCCGTGCGACCTCGTCGGTCGTGACGTCGGCGAGCATCCGCGTCCCGCCGGCGTAGCTCGGGAAGATGTCGTGGTCGACGACGACGACGGCGTCGAGCCCGACGCTCTCGTCCTTGATCTCGATGACGCGCGCCGGCGCCGGATTCGTCTCGTCGAGGAAACCCACGCGGCGACGCTACCAACCGGGACGCACAAACAACACTTTGTGTTGCATCACTCGCGCTCCGCTTCGCGTGTGTTCATGCGAACCGACCTGTCCGAAAGGGACGCCGAGTGATGCAACACAAGCGTGGGTTTGTGCGGACCCTGCGCGCTCGGGGGCGGCAGGTCGGTTACTCGGTCCCGAAGGTCGCGACGATGGCCTCGGCTACGACCTTCATCGGCCGGTTCGCCGACTGGCTCGCCTTGCGCAGGCGCGCGAACGCCTCCTGCTCGGTGAGCCCCTCGCGCTCCATCAGGAGCCCCTTCGCCCGCTCGACCACCTTGCGCGTCTCGAGCGCCTCGGCCAGCGACTCGGCCTCGTCCCGGAGAGCCTCGAGCTCGGCGTGGCGCGCCTTGGCGGTCGCGATCGCCGGGAGCAGGTCGGTCTCGCGGAACGGCTTCACGAGGTAGCCGAACACGCCGGCCTCGACCGCGCGCGCGACGAGCTCCTCCTGGCCGTAGGCGGTGAGCATCACGATCGGGATCGGCCGCTCGGCGAGGATCCGCTTGGCCGCCTCGATCCCGTCCAATTTCGGCATGCGGACGTCGAGGATCGCCAGGTCGGGCTTCTCGGCTGCGGCCAGCTCGACCGCCTCCTCGCCGTCGCGCGCCTCCGCGCAGACCTCGAACCCGGCCTCCTCGAGCGTCGTGCGCAGGTCGAGGCGGATGATCGTCTCGTCCTCGGCGATGAGGATCCGCGTCATGCCGGGAACACGACCTCGGCGCAGAGCCCGCCGCGGTCCGTGAGGGTCAGCTCGCCGCGCAGCTCCTCGCGAACCAGCGCGCGGACGATCGAGAGTCCTGTTCCGTCCTCGGCGTCGGGCGACCACTCGCCGTCGTCCGAGACCGCCAGCCGCACGGCGCCGTTCGCTCGGCCCAGCTCGACGCGCACCTCGTCGCCGCCGTGCTCGAGCGCGTTCGACAGGAGCTCCGAGAAGACCAGCGCGAGCGCGGTCGCCTGGGCGCCGTGCAGCGACACCGACTCGACCTTCGACTCGACGTGCTTGCCGCCGCCGACGCCCTGCACGAGCGTCGCGCGCAGCCGCTCGACCAGCTCGCCGAGATCCACGTCGTCGTCGCGCTGCTCGGTGAGCACTTCGTGGACGGCGGCGATGGCGAGGATCCGGTTGACCGAGTCCTCCAGGGCCTTGCGCGCGTCGGTTCCCGGCGAGCGCGCCTGCAGCCGCAGCAGCGACGCGACCGTCTGGAGGTTGTTCTTCACGCGGTGGTGGATCTCCTGAGCCAGCACGCCGCGCATGACGGCGCGCCCGTGCTCGAGCGCGACCGCGGCCTGGTTCGCGATCGACGCGAGCAGCTTCTTCTCGTCCGAGGAGAACGGCGTGTCGCGGTCGCAGACGAGCTCGCCGACCTCGCGGCCCTTCCAGCGCAGCGGCATCCGGACGGCGTGCGCGCCGGCGCGACCCTCGGGCCAGGCGATCTGCCCGTCCTCGAGCACGATCGCCGCGCCGGTCGCGTGCACCGTGTCCATCGTGGTCTGGACGATCGCGGACAGCGACTCCTCCAGGTAGAGCGACTCGGAGACCGCCTCGGAGATCCGTGCCAGCGCCTCGAGCTCGGCCACGCGCCGCTGCGCGCTGTCGTAGAGCTTCGCGTTCTCGATCGCCTGCGCCACCTGGCCCGCGATCGCCATGAGCAGCTCGATCTCAGCCTCGCTGTACTCCCGGGGCAGCTGCGTACGGACGTTCAGCGCGCCCTCGAGCCGCTCCTTGGCGAGGATCGGGACGGCGAGGATCGACTCGTACTGCTCCTCGCGCAGGTTCGGGAACGCCTTGAAGCGCGGATCGAGGTGCGCGGCACGCGGGATCATGACCGGCGCACGCTCAGCCGCGGCCACGCCGGTGATCCCCTCGCCGGGACGCATCTTGGGGACGCGGGTCATGTCCTCCACGCGCGTTCCGAACGACGCCCGCAAAACGAGCTCGCCGGCGCTCTCGTCGTAGAGGTAGACGAAGCAGGCATCGGCCTCGAGCGCCGCGGCGACCTTGGCGGCGACGAGCTCGAACACCTCGCCGATATCGAGCGTCGAGTTGACCGCCGCGATCGTCTCGGTCATGAGCCGCAGGTGCCGAGCCGAGGTGTCCACGCGCCGATTGTAGGTCGGCCGCGATCTGAGTTAGGGTGCCGCGCCAATGGAACTCGCCGACTGGCTCCTCGCGCTCCATCTCATCGCCGCGTCGCTGCTCTTGGGCGCGCTCGTCCTCTTCACCGTGCTCATCGTGGCCGGCTGGAAGGTGGACACGCCGAGCGGAAACGCGCGGATGATGGGCGTCGCGAAGGGCGGAACGGTCGCGGTCACGCTCGGCTCGCTCGGCGCGATCATCTTCGGCGTCTGGCTCGCGATCGACATCGACGGCTACAAGATCTGGGACGGCTGGGTGCTCGCGGCGATCATCCTGTGGGCGATCGCGGTCGAGACCGGCCGGCGCGGGGGCGAGCACTACAACGCCCTCGGCAAGCGTGCGCAGGAACTCGTAGCGGCCGGGAACGACGCACCCAACCCTGAACTTGGCGCGATGGCCCGCTCCTCGAAGGGGCTGTGGCTCCACCTGACGACGGTGATCCTCGTCCTGCTCATCCTCATCGACATGATCTGGAAGCCCGGCGCATGAGCGTTCTCGCCTCGATTCGCCCGGACGACTGGAACCTCGCGCTCCTCACGCACGTGCTCGGCGCGTTCCTGCTCATCGGCGCGCTCCTGACCGCGATGCTCGTGCTCTACGCGGGCTGGGGGAGCAAGGTCGCGGCCGACTCGCTCGCCTACTCGCGGCTCGCGTTCAAGAGCCTGCTGTACATCGCGCTTCCGGCCTGGATCATCATGCGGGTCGGCGCAGGCTGGATCTACGAGAAGGAGTTCGGCGACACCGAGACGGATCCGACCTGGGTCGGGATCGGCTTCATCGCCGCCGAGCCCGGCGCGCTCATCCTGTTGATCTCGATCGTCCTCGCCGGCCTCAGCGCCCGCAAGCTCCGCAAGGACGGCGGCTCGATGGGGACGATGGGCAAGATCACGACCGTCCTCGCCACCGTGCTCTTTGTCGCGTACATCATCGCCGTGTGGGCGATGGGCGCGAAGCCCACCTAGGACGGTTCGGCGCAATCGCCTCGCTTCTGGGGTGCGCTGGGCGGTGTGAGGCAAGGACGCAGGGCGCATTCGTAGCCGGAGGCTACGGGTGCAACCGAGGACGCCGCATCGCGCCGCCCAGCGCGGCCCAGGAGCTCAGGTTATTGCGGCGGACCGTCCGCTATTAACGACAGCGAGCCACCCGCAGGTAGCTCGCAGTCGGCCGTCAGTCATGCCCTCGCTCCACTGAGAAGCGTGAGCCACTGACGACTCTAAACGGTTGCCGTGGCCGTCGCCTAGAGAACGCTCAGGTACTTCTCCATCTCCCAGGGAGTGAGCTGGATGCGGTACTCGTCCCACTCCTTGCGCTTGATCTTCACGTAGGCGTCGAAGATGTGCTGGCCGAGCGCTCGGCGTGCGAGTTCCGAAGTGGCCAGCTCGTCGATCGCCTCGCCGAGGGTCTCGGGGAGGGCGACGATGCCACGCTCGCGGCGGTCTTCGGCGGTCAGGTTGTAGAGGTTCTGCTCCATCGGAGCCGGCAGCTCGTAGCCCTTCTCGATTCCCTCGAGGCCTGCGTGGAGGAGCGCGGCGAAGGTCAGGTACGGGTTGCAGGCCGGGTCGGGACAGCGGATCTCCGCCCGGGTCGCCTGCTCCTTGCCCGGCTTGTAGAGCGGGATGCGGATGAGCGCCGAGCGGTTGCGCCGCGACCAGGCGACGTAGACCGGGGCCTCGTAGCCGGGGACGAGCCGCTTGTACGAGTTGACCCACTGGGCGAACACGGCCGAGATCTCGCGAGCGTGCTGCAGCTGCCCGGCGATGAACGCCTTGCCGACCTCGGAGAGGTTCCACTCGTCGTCGGCGTCGTAGAACGCGTTCTTCGACCCGTTGAAGAGAGACATGTGCGTGTGCATGCCCGAGCCGTTCTCGCCGAACAGCGGCTTCGGCATGAAGGTGGCGTGGTAGCCGGCCTTCTTGGCGATCTCCTTGACCACCAGGCGGTAGGTGATCGTGTGATCGGCCATGTCGAGCGCGTTCGAGTAGCGCATGTCGATCTCGTGCTGGGACGGGCCGACCTCGTGATGGACGTACTCGATCGGGATCCCCATCGACTCGAGCGCCGTGATCGTCTCGTTGCGCAGCTCCCAGGCCGCGTCGAGCGCGGTCATGGCGAAGTAGCCGCCCTCGTCGAGCGGGACGGTGCCCTTGTCGTCCTCGAAGAGGAAGTACTCGAGCTCGGGACCGACGTTGAACGTGTCGAAGCCCATCGCCTGCATCCGCTCGATCGCGAGCTTGAGGATGTAGCGCGGGTCGCCGGCGTACGGCTGCCCGTCGGGCGTGACGATGTCGCAGATCATCCGCGCGACCTTCGTGTCGCCGTTCGGCATGAGCTGGAACGTGATCGGATCCGGGATCGCGACCATGTCGCTCTCCTCGATCCGGTTGAAGCCGGTGACGGACGAACCGTCGAAGCCCATGCCGTCGTCGAGGGCGTCCTCGAGCTCGGCCGGAGTGATCGAGAAGCTCTTCAGGTGCCCCTCGAGATCGGTGAACCAGAGATGGATGAACCGGACGTTCTCGTCGGCGACCCGCTTGAGCACCTCGCGGCGCGCCTTCGGATCGCTCGTCGCCCTGCCTGTATCGCGTTCGCTTTCGACCATCGCCATGACCGCCTCCCTTAAATGCAAAAAGCCCCGGGCCGCTTGAGCCCGAGGCTTCGTCGCCTCAACAACTGGTCTGAGAGTAGCGAAGTCCGAGGACGGCCTCAACCCCGGCCCTGTACCGCGCGGACATGTCCGGCCTTAAACACTTCGCCCCACCCGTTCATGGGAGGGGCGGTGCCCTCCACCCGCCACCCACCGAAAACGTAGCTCGGAACACCTGCGTGTCTGCGCCGATTCTGTGCCGATTTCGCGCAGGCGCCGGAGGGCCGGGCGGCGCTACGAAAACGCGGCGAGGTAGCGATCCCAGGCGTCCGGGATGCGCGGCGCCGATAGCGTCACGAACAGCGTGGGCGCCGGCCGCCGTGGAGGATGGGCGAGCCGCATGCCGGCCTCCTCGATCGTCCGGTTGCCCTTGCGGAGGTTGCACGGCGCGCACGAGGCGACCACGTTCTCCCAGATCGACTCGCCTCCTCGGCTTCGAGGCACCACGTGGTCCAGGGTCAGCTTCCCCGCCTCGGTGCCGCAGTACTGGCACTTCCAGTTGTCCCGCGCGAACAGGGCCCGGCGGGAGATCTTCCGCTGCACCGACTTGGGCACACGGACGTAGCTGAGGAGGCGAATGACGTGCGGCCAGACATGGTCGTTCGCCGCGGAGCGCAGCGGCTTGCCGAGCTTCTCGATCACCTCGGCCTTCCCCTTGTAGATGAGCACGTGCGCACGCCGGACGCTCGTGACGTTCAGTGGCTCGTAGCTCGCGTTGAGGACGAGGACGTGGCTCATTGCGCCGAAATCGTAGCGGCGCGGGGACGCCCTAAGGCGTCGCGGCCATCGCGCGGTCTACGGCCGCCTGCTCCTCGGGGGACAGCGTGATCGACGAGCGTCCGCGGTCGATCTCCTTCGCGTAGATCCGCGCGTAGTCGCGCCCCTGGATCGCGGTGACGACGAGCCCGTTGCGCGATGCGTCGAGGAAGGCGAGCGAGGCCGACTGGTGGCCGCCCGCGTCCTCGTACGCGTCGTAGCGCACGATCGACGTGTTCGAGAGGCAGCCGTCGATGCGCTTGTCCACCCGCGTGAGCGCGAGCGCGACCTCGTCGACCGCCCGGTGGACGTCGTCGATGCGCGCCTGCAGCGACACGGCGAAATCGACCAGGTCGTCCTTGCCGCTGCCCAGCAGGACGGCCTGCGCCGTGCGGATCCGGCGGAGCTTCAGGAACAGCGTCAGCGAGACGACGAGCGATACCGCGGCCACGGAAAGGGCGGCGATCGCGAGGATCTGGAGTGCTGCGTCTGACAATCGAAGGCCTGCTAGAGCGAGAAGAAGACGACGTACTCGGCGACGTTGTTGTTCGTGTTCGTCTCGCCGTCAACCGGCTCGACGGTCACCTTGACGATCGTCCGCGTTGCCAATGCGGGCGTGCCGAGGTCGCTCATCTTGAACGTCACCGACTTGGTGTCGCCGGGGTTGATCGACTGGATGACCTGCTCGCCCTTGAGCGGCTCGGGCGCCTGCTGGATCGTCAGCGTCACCTTGACCTGCGTCTCCTGGCTGTCGCCCGAGTTCTCGACCAGCACTTCGATCGCGAGGTCGTCCGACGTCGTGACCGTGTTCTCTTCGGGCTGCGGCTTGAGCGCCGTGTCGGCCGGCTGGACGCGCACGCCGGCGATCCGGTTGCCCCGCAGTCCGGCGCCACCCTCGCCGGGCGGCTTCGTGAGCCGGTCGACCACGAGCTTCCACGACGTCGGGCTGCCGAGCTCGGCGTTCGTCACGAAATGGGACGCGGGAACGGCGACGCCGCTCACGCCCTGCTCCTCGAGCACGCTCTTGGACGGCGCCTCGAAGAAGTCCTCCCAGTTGACGTCGCTCGCGATCAGCCGCCACGACTGCTCCGCGAGCAGCGTCCCGGTCTCATCCGAGTTCTCGGCGCCGGTGACCTGGCCGAACGCGCTCGACAGGCCGTTCAGGCCGCTCACCCGAAGCTGCAGCGCCTTGATCAAGTCCTGGTGCTGCATCCGCAGCGGACCCGGCGCGTCGAGGTCCTCGGCCCGCGCGACCGTCTGGCTCTGCGCCTCGCGCAGGCCGTCGAGCTGCGTCTGGAGCTCCTCGAGCTGGATCCCCGACGAGAAGATGAGCGCGTTCAGGTCCTTGCCCACCTGGGCCGAGTCGGCGCCGATCTTCTGCACCTCGGCCATGTAGTCCTCGTACTGCGCCTTCTTCTGGTCGGAACGGCAGGCGTTCACCCAGAGGACGAGGACGACGACGAGGATGATCGCGCCGGCGATCAGCGCCGCGAGGCGCAGCAGCGGCGCGTTCGATCCGGGCGGGCGCTGCGGGATTCGCGGACCGCGCCGGGACGGTGCCTGGTCACGCAGGCCGTCTGCCGTCGGCGCATCGTCGAAAAAGTCGAAATCGATGCCGTCGGGATCGTTCTGCTCACGCTCGGACACAATAAAAAAGGCTTGAGAAGCCGTGCGCGAGTCTAGCACCGGCCCTGTCCGGGACCGCCATGGGAGGAGTTCACCGCCGGGCGTGCAAGAGCCCTTGCATGGGAGTTGCCCCTGCTTCGACGTCCCCGGACCCGGATCTGATCCTCGGGCGCTACCGCCCGCTGCGCCCGCTCGGCAGCGGCGGGTCGGCGTCGGTCTGGCTCGCGCACGACACGAAGGAGGATCGCGAGGTCGCACTCAAGATCGTGCGCCGCGAGGGCAAGGCTGCCGCCCGCGCCGAGCGCGAGGTCGACGCCGCCGCGCGCCTGCGCCACTCGCGCTGCCTGCGCGTGCTCGCCCTCGACCGCGACGACGACCACGTGTACGTCGCCTACGAGTACGTCCGCGGCCGCACGCTCCGAGAGGCGATCGGCTCCGGCGAGATGAGCGACCGCGACGCCGTGGAGGCCGCCGCGCAGATCCTCGAAGGGCTCGCGCACGCGCATGGGAAGCGGATCGTCCACCGGGACGTGAAGCCCGCGAACGTGATGCTCGACGAGGGCGACGCGATCTCGGTGCGCCTGCTCGACTTCGGACTCGCGCACCTGGAGGAGGCCGAGACGCTCACCGCCGTCGGCGACGTGCCGGGAACGCTCACCTACGTCTCGCCCGAGCGGCTCGCGGGCCGGCCGACCACCTCGGCCGCCGACGTGTGGGCCACGGGCGTCGTGCTCTGGGAGGCGCTCGCGGGGTGGCATCCCTTCGCGTCGTCCTCGCCGATCGAGACCGCCCGCCGCATCCGCGAGGGCGCGCAGCCGCTCGCGACGCTGCGCCCCGACCTTCCCGCCGACCTCTGCACGACCGTCGACCGGATGCTCGACCTCGACCCGCGCCGCCGGCCGAACGCCAAGCAGCTGCCGCGCGCCCTGCGCGACGCCTTCGCCGAGACCCAGCGCCGGCCGCGCCCCGCCGCATCGCTCTCGTCCTTGCGCGAACGCGCCGTCCACGCGGGGCTCACCGCCGTCTTCGCCGCCGCCGCCGCCTTCGTGCTCCCGTTCTTCCCGAACGGCTGGCCCCTCGTGCTCGGCGCGCTGGCCGGCGTGCTCGCGCTGCGCTCGCCGCGCTTCGGACTCGCGCTCGCGCTGGCCGTGCCGATCCTGCCGCTCGGGAACATCGCCCTGGGACTCGCGGCCGCCTACGCCGTGGTCGCCACAGGCTGGTTCGCGCTCTTCTGGGCCCGCCCGACAGATGGATTTCTGTTCCTCGCCGGTCCCGCGCTCGCGCCGTTCGGGGCGATCGGGATCCTGCCGCTCCTCGTGCAGCGCGTGGGCGACCGTGTGCGTCAGGTCGCGACCGTCGTCATGGCCACGCTCGCCGCGGCGACCTTCGCCTCGCTCGCCGGCGGGCTCCTTCCGTTCGGGGACAAGTTCGGCGACGCTCGACCTCGACGAGACGACGCGGCCCGACGTGGCCGCAGGCGCAGTGCTCGACGTGCTCACCGCACAGCCCGGGCTCTTCCTCGTCGCCGCGATCCTGGCCGCAGCGTCGCTGACCGTGCCGCTCGCCCGCGCCAACGGCCTCTGGGGACTCGCGTTTTGGGGCTCCGGCTTCGCCGCCGCGATGCTCCTCGTGCCGCTCGCCGCAGGCACCGTCGTGAGCGCGCCCGCCATCCTCCCGGGGATCTGGGCGGCGGTCGCCTGGCTCGCCGCGCCCGAGTTCCGCAGCGCCGAGTCGGCCGAATCCGAACACGCCCGCTCGGCCGCGCTACCGATCCCTTCAGCCTGACGGCTCCGGCCGCCAACAGGCAGAATCCCTGGATCGATGGGCGTCTTTCGCAGCATTGAGCACCGCATCGAGTCTCTCGTCGAGGGCGCGTTCGGCCGCGCCTTCCGCTCGCACGTGCAGCCGGTCGAGCTGGCGCGCAAGCTGGCGCGGGAGATGGACGAGCACAAGACCGTGTCGGTCTCGCGCGTCTACGTACCGAACGAGTACGTGCTCTACCTCTCGCCGGCCGACAAGGAGGCGCTGCCGCCGCCCGACGCGCTCGTGACCGAGCTGTCGGACTACCTCGCCGAGCACGCCCGCCGCGAGGGCTACGCGCTCCTCTCGACGCCGCGCGTCCTGCTCGAGACCGACTCCGACCTCGCGATCGGCGAATTCGGGATCGCGACGCGGATGGTGCAGCGCCAGCGGCCGGAGCCCTCGGACGCCGCTCCGGCAGCCGCGCCGTCCACTCCGGCGCCGCCCGCCGCGGCGCCCCCTGTCCCGACGCCGCCCGTACCGCCGGTCGTGCCCGCGGCCACGGTCGGCGCGACCAAGATCTTCAAGCCGCCGCCCGCCGAGACCGCCGCTGTCTCCGCCGCGGACGCGGAGGAGCTCGGCCTCGCCCGCACGCCGGCCGCCCTCGTCATCGACGGGAAGCGCCACGAGTTGACGCGCGCGGCGACCGTGCTCGGCCGCTCGAAGGAATGCGACCTCCCGATCGACGACGCGAACATCTCCCGCCGCCACGCCGAGATCCGCCGCGAGGACGGCGCCTACTGGATCGTCGACCTCGGCTCGACGAACGGCATCGAGGTGAACGGCCGCCGCGTCGAGCGCACGAAGCTCTTGAACCAGGACCGCATCGTCCTCGGTCGCACGGACGCTCTCTTCGAGAGCTTCTCCTAAGGAGCCCCGCACACGTGGAGCCTGCTCTCCTCGGCCTCAAGATCGCCTTTCTCGTCCTGCTCTACCTGTTCATCTGGCGCGTCGTGAAGACCGCCGCGCGCGACCTCCGGATCCCGCAGGAGAGCTTCGTGTTCGCGCCGGCACAGGCCCGCGGGCAGGCCGCCGAGGACGAGCAGACGCACGCCCCACGGCTGATGGTGGTCGCGAGCCCGACGATTCCGCTGGGGAGCACGCTCGAGGCGGGCGCGGTGCCGATCACGTTCGGACGCGCCTCGGATAACAGGGCCGTGCTCGACGACGACGACTTCGCCTCGGCCCACCACGCGCGCATCGAGTCGTCGCGCGACGGCGTCTGGGTCGTCGATCTCGACTCGACCAACGGGACGTGGGTCAACGAAGAGCGGATGAACGGGCGTCGCAAGCTCCAGGAAGGCGACCTCGTGCGCATCGGCCGCACCGAGCTTCGGTTCGAGCGATGAGCCCCGTCACGCTCGCAGACCAGACCGGAGTGACCGACGCGGGGCGCAAGCGCCGCCGCAACGAGGACTCCTTCGTCGTCGACCCGCCATTCTTCGTCGTCGCCGACGGCATGGGCGGCGCGCAGGCCGGGGAGGTCGCGTCCCGCCTCGCAGCCACTGCGTTCCGCGATTTCCGCGAGGCCGACGAGCTCGAGGGCGAGGAGCGCGTGGCCGCGACGATCCAGGAGGCGAACCGCCGGATCTACGAGCGCGCCCACGACGACGCAGAGGCCTCGGGCATGGGGACGACGGTCACGGCCGCGCTCCTCGGCGACGAGACGATCGCGATCGGCCACGTGGGCGACTCGCGGGCCTACCGCATCCGCGGCGGCTCACTCGAGCAGCTCACCGACGACCACTCCCTCGTCGCCGAACTGGTGCGAACGGGGCGGCTGACGCCCGAGGAGGCGGACATCCACCCGCAGCGCTCCGTGATTACGCGCGCCCTCGGCACCGACCTCGACGTGGACGTGGACACCTTCGTCGTCGCGCCCGAGCCGGGCGACGTCTACCTGCTCTGCTCGGACGGCCTGACCACGATGGTCCCGGGCCCGGAGATCCTGCGCATCGTCGGCGAGAGCTCGACCCTCGCCAAGGCGGGGCGCGCGCTCGTGAAGGCCGCGAACCGCTCGGGCGGGGAGGACAACATCACCGTCGTCCTCTTCTCCATCGCGGGCGATCCGCCGAGCGACACGGTCGAGCTCGACGACACGCTGATCGGGCTCGAGCCGGTCGCGCTCGACCCGCCCGCCGAGGACGGCTGGGAGACGATCGAGCACGCGAAGGCCGCGCAGCCGCAGAAGCGACGCCAGCGGCGCTCGAGCAAGATCTTCCTCGGCAGCGCGATCGTCCTCTTCGCGACGCTGTTCTTGCTCGCCGGCTTCTGGGGGCTCGCGAACTCGTACTTCGTCGGCGCCGAGGAGGACGGCAGCCTCGCCGTGTACCAGGGCCTGCCGTACGACGTGGGCGGCGGGATCTCGCTCTACCGCGTCCGCTACGTGAGCCTCGTCGACGCGGCGCAGCTCTCCGAGGAGGAACGGGCCGCACTCTTCGACCACGACCTGATGAGCTTCGACGACGCGCGCGAGCGCCTCGCGCCGCTCGAGGCCGGGGCGATGCCGTGACCGCGCGAAACCGCGAGCTCATGAACCTCGTCGTCGTCGGGATGCTCACGGCGATCGGGTTCGCGACGGTCTACATCGCGAGCCAGGAGGTCCCGGAGTTCTCGGGCGCGTCGCTCACCTACGCCGCCTTCTTCCTCGCCGTCTTCCTCGTCGCCCACTTCGCCTGCCGGATCGCGCTGCCCTACGCCGACCCGTTCCTGCTCCCGATCGGCGGCCTGCTCACCGCGATCGGCCTGACGATGATCTACCGGATCGAGCCGTCGCAGGCGTTCCGCCAGGGCGTGTGGGTCGTGATCGGCGTCGCGGCCTTCTCGGCCACGGTGCTCTTCCTGCGGGATCACAGGACGCTGGACACCTACAAGTACACGCTCGGCATCGTCGCGATCGGGCTCTTGCTGCTCCCCGCCTTGCCGGTCGTCGGCGCCGAGGTGAACGGCGCGCGCCTGTGGGTGAACGCCGGGATCCTGAGCTTCCAGCCGGGCGAGCTCGCGAAGGTGCTGATCGTCGTCTTCCTCGCCGGCTACCTGCGCGACAACCGCGAGATGCTCTCGATGGGAAGCGGCCGCCTGCACCTGCCGTCGGCGAAGCACCTCGGGCCGCTGCTCCTCTTTTGGGGCGGCGCGATGGCCGTTCTCTTCCTGACGAACGACCTCGGCGGCGGCCTGCTGATCTTCTCGATCTTCCTGGCGATGCTCTACATCGCGACCGGGCGCTGGCCGTACGTGGCCTTCGGCGCCGTGCTCTTCGCCGCCGGGTCGTACGCCGTCTACCACATGGTCCCGCACATCCAAAACCGGGTCACGATCTGGCTCGACCCGTGGCAGGACCCGACGGACACGGGCTACCAGCTCGTCCAGTCGATCTACGCGATCGCCGGCGGCGGGATCTTCGGGCAAGGGCTCGGCCGCGGCGTGCTGATCGCGCCCAACGGCGACACGTACATCCCGTTCCTCCAGACCGACTTCATCTTCTCGGCGCTCGCACAGGAGCTGGGGCTCGCGGGCGCCGCGGCGGTGATCCTGCTCTACCTCGTCTTCGCATACCGCGGCCTGCGGATCGCGATGCTCGCGCAGGACGGGTTCTCGAAGCTCCTTGCGGCCGGGCTGACTTCAGCGGTCGCAATCCAGGCGTTCATCATCGTCGGCGGCGTCACCGGCCTGATTCCGCTGACCGGGATCACGCTGCCGTTCATCTCGTACGGCGGGTCGTCGATCGTCGCGAACTTCCTCGTGCTCGCGCTCCTGCTCATCGTCTCCAACCACGTGAACGAGGCCTCGGAATGAACCGGCAGATCCGCCGCGTCTTCCTCGTCTTCTGCGGCCTCTTCGTCGCCCTGGTCGCCATGTCGTCGTACTGGCTGTGGAAGGCGCCCGAGCTCGAGGCGCGCCAGGGGAACCCGAGCCTCGTCGTCCGCCAGCTCACGATCAAGCGCGGGCTCATCTACGGCGGCGACGGGAAGACCATCCTGGCGCGCAACCGCCGGCAGGAGGTCGGGGGACGCACGTGGTACCTGCGCCGCTATCCCGAGCAGGGGCTGACGGCGCAGATCGTCGGCTACTCCACGGTCGAGCGCTCCCGCACGGGGCTCGAGCTCTCGCTGAACGACTACCTGACCGGATCGAACGCGGACCTCTCGACGCTCATCGACCGCGCGCTCGACTCGGTGACCGGCGCGACGCGGCAGGGGAACGACGTCGTCACGTCGCTCGACATGGACGCGCAGACGGTCGCGATGGAGCAGCTCGCCGGGAAGTGTGGCTCGGTAGTCGCCATGGACCCGACCACGGGCCGGGTGCTCGTCTCCGCCTCGACGCCGACCTACAACCCGAACCTCGTCGAGGAGAACTTCGCCACCGTGCTGAAAGCGAAGGGCCCGTGCGAGCCCGCCTCGCCGCTTCTCAACCGTGCGACCCAGGGATTGCCGGGACCGGTGTTCATCCCCGGCTCCACGTTCAAGGTCGTCACGGCGACGGCCGCGCTCGACACGGGCCGCTACACGCCGGAGAGCCGCTTCGACGATCCCGGCTACTGCATGGAGTACGGCAAGCAGGTCTCGAACTACTCCGACCAGTCGGGCCCGCACGTCTTCGGCAACGTCGACTTCGGCGAGGCGATGCAGAACTCGATCAACTCGGTCTTCTGCAACATCGGCAAGGAGCTCGGCCCGCGCGTCGTGCTCGACTACGCCAAGCGGTACGGCTTCTACGAGGATCCGCCGCTCGAGACGCCCTCCGACGAGCGCACGCCGAGCGGCCTGTGGTCGAAGGGGAAGCTGTTCGACCCCTCCGATCCGAACGAGATCGACCCGGGCCGGCTCGCGTTCGGCCAGGAGCGGCTGCTCGTCACGCCGCTCCAGATGGCGATGGTCGTGGCCGCGATCGCAAACGGTGGCGTCCTCATGGAGCCGCACGTCGTCGACCGGATCGTCGCGCCCGACGGGAACGTCATCTCGCGCACGCGGCCGGACGAGCTGCGGCGCGTGATGAAGGCGTCCACGGCAGCCGCTCTGACGCCCATGATGGTCAGCGTCGTTGAGGCAGGCACCGCAACCGCGGCTCAGATCCCCGGCATCGACGTCGCCGGCAAGACGGGCACGGCCGAAACGGGCAGGCTCGGGGAGAACGACACAGGTTTCATCGCGTTCGCTCCCGCCGACAATCCGCAGATCGCCATCGCCGTGTACCTCCAGAACCAGTCGGGAACGGGCGGTACGACGGCAGCGCCTATCGCCAAGGCCGTGCTGGAGGCGCTCCTGCGTGGGAATGCGGGTGATGGAGGTGGCGTCGGGTGCGACCAAGCCGGGCGACGTCGATCAGGCCCGACGAGATGACGACGACCGACACCCTGATCGGAACGCTCTTCGACGGGCGCTACCGGATCCTCAGAAAACTGGGCTCCGGAGGGATGGCGGACGTCTATCTCGCCGAGGACGAAGACCTCGGCCGGCGCGTCGCGATCAAGATCCTGAACGAGCGCTACTCGAGCGACGAGGCCTTCACCGAGCGCTTCCGCCGCGAGGCCAAGTCCGCGGCCAGCCTGTCCCACCCGAACATCGTCTCGATCTACGACCGCGGCGAATCGGACGGGCGCCCGTACATCGCGATGGAGGTGATCGAGGGCCGCAGCCTGAAGGAGCTGATCGTCGCGAAGGGGCCGCTGCCGATCGCCGTCGCGGTCGACTACGCGAAGCAGATCCTCGCCGCGCTTCGCTTCGCGCACCGGCACGGGATCATCCACCGCGACATCAAGCCGCACAACATCCTCCTCGGCGGCGACAACCGCGTCTTCGTCACCGACTTCGGGATCGCGCGCACCGGCCCGTCCGAGATGACGGAGGTCGGCTCGATCATGGGCACGGCCCAGTACCTCTCGCCCGAGCAGGCGCGCGGCGCGCCCGTCACCGCGGCCTCGGATCTCTATTCCGCAGGCGTCGTCCTCTTCGAGATGCTGACCGGCAAGACGCCGTTCACGGGCGACACGCCGATCGAGATCGCGATGAAGCACCTGAACGAGCTGCCGCACCCGCCGTCGGACCTGCGCGAGGACATCCCGCCGGAGCTCGACCAGATCGTGCTGCGCTCGCTCGCCAAGGACCCGCACGAGCGGTACGAGGCGGCCGAGCAGTTCAGCGCCGACCTCGACCGCGTCGAGGCGGGGCTGCCGGTCGCGCCCGAGACGGCGGCGGCCGCGACGATGATCCTCGCCGGCGAAGGCATGACGCAGGTGATCTCGCCGCCGGACGGGACGCAGGTGCTCCCGCCGCGAACCGCTCCGCCGCCGCGCTACCCGCCCGACTACGGCTACCGGCCGCCGCCCAAGCGCCGCCGCTGGATCCCGTGGCTCGTGGCGCTCCTGTTCCTCATCGCCGCGATCATCGCGGGCTTGTATCTCTACAACCGAATCCAGGACGAGCTCGCCGACTCGAAGCCCGTGCCGGTACCGCTCGTCGAAGGGCTGCTGGAGGAGGAGGCGGTCGGGCTGCTCGAGAAGTCAGGATTCGTCGTGAAGATCGAGCGCGCAGCCGATCCGACGGTCGAGCCCGGCCGTGTCGCGACGCAGATCCCGAAAGTCGGCGTGCGCCTGCCGAAGGGCGAGGAGGTCACGATCGTCGTCTCGACCGGCACGCCGAAGACGACCGTGCCCGCGCTCGCGGGCCTTTCCTACGGCGACGCCGTGGACGAATTGACCACGGCGGGGCTGAAGGCGAAACGCGTGGACAAGTTCTCGAACCAGCCGGTGGGAACCGTGATCAGCCAGGATCCGAAGCCGAACACGACCGTCGTCGAGGGCTCGACCGTCGAGGTTCGCGTGTCGAAGGGCACCGAGTCGGCGACCGTGCCCGATGTCGTGAACCAGGACGAGGCGAGCGCGCGGAGCGAGCTCCAGGCGGCCGGGTTCAAGGTCTCCGTGACCGAGGGGCCAAGCGACACGGTGGCCGAGGGCCTCGTCATCAGCCAGAACCCGGGCGCGAACACGACCGCCGCCAAGGGCTCCACGATCGGGATCGTCGTCTCGACCGGACCCACCTCCGCGACCGTTCCGTCGGTGATCGGCGAGGAGCAGGCCGACGCCGAGAACGCGCTCGACTTCCGCGGCTTCAACGTCCAGGTGCTCGAGCAGGAGACGAGCGACCCGAACCAGCACGGCGTCGTCCTCGACCAGAACCCGTCCGGCGGTGTGCAGGCCGAGATCGGCAGCACCGTGCGGATCTGGGTCGGCGTCCTCGTGTCGCCGCGCCGGGGGGCCGGCTAGCCCGTGTCCAAGCTCCGCGTCGCCGTGCTCATGGGCGGTCGTTCGAGCGAACACGACATCTCGCTCGCATCGGCCCGCTCGGTCGCCGCGGCGCTCGACCCCGAGCGCTACGACGTGCTCGAGTGGCGGATCGAGCGCGACGGCCGCTGGCAGCTCACCGAGGGGTCGCGGGCCGGAGATCGGGCGAGCCGGCGCGGGCGCACTCCCGATCCCGGCGAACGGCGCGCCGCCGTCACCGCTCGGGCAGGTCGACGTCGTCTTTCCCGTCCTGCACGGCCCGTTCGGCGAGGACGGCACCGTCCAGGGGCTCCTCGAGCTCGCCGACGTCGCCTACGTCGGTTCCGGCGTCGCCGCCTCCGCGCTCTGCATGGACAAGGACCTGTTCAAGTCGGTCATGCGCGACAAGGGCGTGCCGGTGGCGCGCTCGACGACGCTGCGCCGCTGGGACCGCGACCGCGTCGAGAACCCGTTCGGCTACCCGGTCGTCGTGAAGCCCGCGCGGCTCGGGTCGAGCGTCGGCATCTCGATCGTTCGCTCGGCCGAGGAGCTCGACGCCGCCGTCGAGCTCGCGTTCGCCCACGACGAGAAGATCCTCCTCGAGGAGCACGTGTCCGGGATCGAGGTCGAGTGCAGCGTCCTCGGCAACGAGTCGCCGATCGCGTCGATCCCCGGCGAGATCGTCCCGCTCGCGAGCGACTGGTACGACTACGAGGCCAAGTACGCCGACGGCGGCATGGACCTCGTCGTGCCCGCCCGTGTCTCCCCGGAGGCGCTCGCGCGCGTGCAGGAGCTGGCGGTCGCGTCCTTCGTCGCGGCCGAATGCGAGGGGATGGCGCGCGTCGACTTCTTCGTCCGCGACGACGGCGAGGTGATCGTGAACGAGCTGAACACGATCCCCGGCTTCACCGCGACGAGCGTCTACGCCAAGCTCTTCGACGCGTCCGGCATCCCGTACGCGGAGCTTCTCGACCGCCTCGTCGAGCTCGCGGTCGAACGCCACGAGCGGCGAGCGAAGCTCACCTACTAGCCCTTGGCCTGCACTTCGTTCAGGTGGGCCTCGATCTCGAGCCCGGTGATCCACACGACGTAGTAGCGGAACTCCTTGCCCTCCGTGTCGAGCTCGAAGATCGTGTGCTCCTCGACGGTCTGCTCCTCGGACACCGGGCGGAAGTTCCCGTTCGGCTTGTGGGCGGCGAGGATCTGGGCGGTGAAGCCCGGATCGTCCGACACGACCACGATCTGCTTCAGCGCCACCTGCTTGCCGGCGTCGAGCATGATCCCGACGCCGTCCTTCTCGAAGCTCTGGTAGCGCTCGGTCGTCCAGGCGGTGAGCGGATCCCCGTCGGTCGCGAGGTCGACGAGATCCGGGTGCTCGCCGTCGCCGACGATCGGGTCGTAGTCGCTGATCGCCTTCAGGTCGACGTTGATCATCGGAGCCGAGTCCTCCGGCAGGAAGGGGATCTCGGGGAGGTCGACCCGTCCGGTCACGAGCGCCCCGACCCCGGCTGCGATCGCGATGAGCAGCGTCAGCACGACCAGCCCGCGCCACGGAACGCGCCGCCTACGCCGCCGCGCACGCCGCTCCCGGGCTGCTGCGACCGGCTCCATCGACGCGGTGTCGCTCTCGGCCAGCCAGCGCGGCACGCCGCCCTCCTCGGCGAGACAGGCTTCGAGCGCGACCACGAGCGCGGCCATCGACCGGTAGCGGTCGTCCGGGTTCTTCGCCATCGCGCGCTGGATGAGCGCGTCGACGCGAAGCGACACGTCGGGGCGTCGCTCGCGGACGCTCGGCACCGGGTCGTGGACGTGCTTCATCGCCACGGCAACGGGCGTCTCGGCGCTGTAGGGCGGCGACCCGGTCAGCAGCTCGTAGAGGAGGACGCCGAGCGAGTACTGGTCAGTGCGCTCGTCCACGTGCTGGCCGACCGCCTGCTCGGGCGAGAGGTAGTCGCTCGTGCCGAGGATCGTCCCGGTCTGCGTCAGGCCGTCCTCGATCGACGAGCGCGCGATCCCGAAGTCGGTCACCTTGGCGACGCCCTCGTCGTTCACGAGCACGTTCTGCGGCTTCACGTCGCGGTGGACGACGCCGCGCTCGTGCGCGAACGCGAGCCCGCGTGCCGCCTGGAGCGCGAGGCCGAGCGCCTGCGCGACGGGCAGGTCGGTGCGCCCGTCGAGGAAGTCCTTCAGGTTCAGGCCGCGGACGAGCTCGAAGACGATGAACTCGGAGCCGTCGACCTGGCCGCGGTCGACGACGGTGACGATGTTCGGGTGCGAAAGGCTCGCGATCGCCCGCGCCTCGCGGCGGAACCGCTCCACATGATCGGGGTCGCCGGACAGCTGCTCGTGCAGCACCTTGACGGCGACATCGCGCTCGAGGACAGAGTCGTGCGCCCAGTAGACGCTCGACATGCCGCCTCGGCCGAGGACGCCCTCCAGCCGGTATCGCCCGGCGATCGTCTCGCCGATCTTCATCCGTGAAGTCTGCCGCGTTGGCCGCGGCGGGGTCGCGCTAAGACGCGGTCGCGGCTTCGATCGCCGCTTCCCAGGCGCCGAGCGCTTCCTCGAGCTGCTCGTCGGTGATGACGAGCGGGCAGAGGACACGGATGCAGTTCCCGTAGAGCCCCGCCTTCAGCAGGAGCACTCCGCGGGCGGCTGCCGCCTCCTGGATCGCGGTCGCCAACCCGGCGTCGGGGGTCTTCGCGTCGCGGTCGGAGACGATCTCGATCGCGAGCATCATCCCGAGCCCGCGCACGTCGCCGATGCACGAGAACTTCTCTTGCCACTCCTGCATCCGCGCCCGCGTTCGGTCGCCGATCTCGGCGGCGCGCTCGACGAGCTGCTCCTCCTCGATGATGTCCAGCACGGCGTGTGCGGCGGCGATGGAGACGGGGTTGCCGACGTAGGTGCCGCCGATCGTCGAGTCCTCGGGCGCGTCCATGATCTCCGAGCGGCCGATGACCCCGGAAAGAGGGAGACCGGCGGCGATCGACTTGGCAACCGTCATGAGGTCGGGCTCGATGTCGTACTGCTCGATCGCGAACATCGTCCCGGTGCGGCCGAAGCCGGTCTGCACCTCGTCGACGATGAGGACGATCCCGTGCTCGCTGGCGATCTCGCGCACGCCCTGGACGAAGTCCTTCGGCGCCGTGACGAAGCCGCTCTCGCCCTGAACGGGCTCGAAGATGATCGCGGCGACCTCCTCGGCGGCGACGCGCGTCTTGAACGCCCGCCTGAGCTCGGCCAGCGCGGTCTGAGTGTCCGGCCCGCGGTAGGAGTCCGAGAACGAGACCCGGTAGACCTCGGGCGCGAACGGCCCGAACCCGGCCTTGTACGGGTGCGGCTTCGAGGTGAGGCTCATGGCCATCAGCGTCCGTCCGTGGAAGGCGCCGTCGAAGGCGATCACCGCGGGGCGCTGCGTGTACTTCTTGGCGATCTTGACCGCGTTCTCGACCGCCTCGGCGCCCGAGTTGAAGAAGCCCGCGCGCACCTCGCCCGAGATCGGCGTGATCGCGGCGAGACGCTCCGCCAGCGCGATGTAGTTCTCGTAGGGGACGATCGTGAAGTCGGTGTGGGTGAAGAGCGCAGCCTGTTCCTGCACGGCCTCGACGACCTTCGGATGCGAGTGCCCGACGGCCATGCAGCCGATGCCGCCCGTGAAGTCGAGGAACGAGTTGCCGTCGACGTCGGTGAGCACGGCGCCGTGCCCTTCGGCGATGACGAGGGGGAGGTAGATCCCCAGGGGCTCCGCGATCACGCGCTCCTTGCGGTCGAGGATGGCGCGGCTCTGCGGCCCCGGAACTTCGGTCTTCAGCTGGATGGAGACAGTAGTGGCCATGCGCAGGAGCTTAGTAGCAGCGGCCGGGTGCGTGTCGCGACTGCGGTCGGGTGACTCACGCGCGCGCCCCACCCTGGGAGGGGAGTGGGCCACCCGCCACCCGCCTTCGACGGTACCGGGAAAGTGCGCGCGTGTCTGTCACAGAACCGTGCCGACATTGGAACTCTTTCTCCACACCTAGAATGGGCCGCGCCATGGTGCTCTCCGACCGCACGATCCGCCGGCTCCTCGATGAGGGACGCATCGGGATCGATCCCTACGACGACGAGCTGCTCCAGCCGTCCTCCGTGGACGTCCGCGTCGACCGCTTCTTCCGCGTCTTTCGCAACTCGCGCTACCCGTTCATCGACGTGAAGCAGCCGATGGAAGATCTCACCGAGTTGGTCGAGATCGACGACGACGAGCCGTTCGTCCTGCACCCGGGCGAGTTCGTCCTCGGCTCGACGCTCGAACGGATCACGCTGCCCGACGACCTCGTCGCGCGCCTCGAGGGCAAGAGCTCGCTGGGCCGGCTCGGGCTCCTCATCCACTCGACCGCCGGGTTCATCGACCCGGGCTGGGACGGCCACGTCACACTCGAGCTCTCGAACGTCGCGAACCTCCCGATCACGATCTACTTCGGGATGAAGATCGGCCAGATCTCGTTCGTGCAGATGACCGAGCCCGCGGAGAACCCGTACGGCAGCTCGTCGATCGGCTCCAAATACCAGGGCCAGGCCGGTCCGACGCCCAGCCGCTACTGGCAGAACTTCGCGGAGGAAGCGAAGCCCGCAGGCTGATGCGCGTCCTCGTAACCGGCGGAACGGGCTTCGTGGGTCCCCACGTCGTGCGGGCGATCCGGGACGAGGGGCACGACGTTCGCGCGCTCGTTCGCAAGCCCGAGGCGGACAGCTCGCAAGCGCTCGCCGGCTGGGGCTGCGAGCTCATCGCGGGTGACGTGACGAACGAGGCGAGCCTGCGCACCGCCGTCGAGGGCTGCGACGCGGTCGTCCATCTGGTCGCGATCGTCAAAGGCTCCGACGAGGCGTTCGAGACGATCATGAAGCAGGGGACGCGTTCGCTCGTCGCGGCCTCCAAGGACGCCGGCATCGGCCGGTTCGTCCACATGAGCGCCCTCGGCGTCGGGGAGCGCTCGAAGGATCTGACCCCGTACTTCTCGGCCAAGTGGGATCAGGAACAGGCCGTGAAGGAGTCCGGGCTCGAGTACGTGATCTTCCGGCCGAGCTTCGTCTTCGGGCCCGACGGAGGCACGCTCCAGATCTTCATGCGGCTCGTCCGGCTCGCGCCGGTCGTCCCGATCCTCGGCACGCGGAAGTCGCAGCCGGTCTGGGCCGACGACGTCGGCGCCTACTTCGGCAAGGCCGTCACCGAGCCGGCGGCCGCGAATCGCACGTTCGATCTCGTCGGCGCGGACGTGGTCACGCAGGACGAGCTGTTCGCGGCGATCAAGCTCGCTCTTGGAAAGCGTCGTCCCACCTTCCACATGCCGATCAGCCTCGCGAAGGCGGCGGCGGTCGTAGCCGAGCGCGTTCCCGTCGGCCCGCCGCTCACGCGCGACACGCTCACGATGCTCGAGTTCGAGGACAACGTCGGAGACGCCGGCCCGGCGGTCGAGACGTTCGGAATCGAGCCGCTGGGTCTCGAGGAGATGCTCCGGCGTGCCGCGGTTAAAAGCGACGGGGCCCCGAAGGGCCCCGCCTAAACAGTCGGCAACTCGCCTGAATTCGTAGGAGCGCTACTCCCCTACGCTGGCTAGGCGATTCCCCGTGGGTCCCGGGGACACGCCCCTACGAGCGAGTACCTCCACTGCCCGTTCTGTCGGTTTCCAAGATCGGACCACCTCCTTTCCGTGGTAGTCCCATCATACGCAGCCGGTCAACGGGTAGTCAGGATCGTCGTGAGCTCGAGCCCGCGGTCGAGCGGCACGGTCACGCTCGAAAGCGTCGGGTCGGACTGCCGCGCGGCCGAGTAGGCGCCCAGCGTCTCGACGTGGGACAGGACGTTGTCGGCGACGACGAGACCGCCCGGCTCGACGCGCTCGCGCGCCAGGGCGAACAGCGCCTCGTAGTCGTCCTTCTCGGCGTCGAGGAAGACGACGTCGAACACGTCGTCGAGCCCGGCGAGCAGCTCGAACGCGTCGCCCGGACGAACCTCGACCCACTCCTCGAGGCCGGCGGCGGCGATGTTCGCCGTCGACGCCTCGACCTTCGCCGGATCCTTCTCCAGCGAGATCACATGACCGCCGAGGTAGCGCACACCCGCACCGAGCCAGACGGTCGAGTAGCCCCGCGACCCGCCGATCTCGAGCACCTCGCAGCCCTCTTGGACGGCGACGAGGGAGAACAGAAACCGCCCTGTCGTCGGCGCCACCGCCCGGGAGCGCTCCATCACGGCCACGCCGCGCTCGCGCTCGTCGGCGTCCTCGCGTTCGAGCCGAGCGAGCACCTCGAGGACGCGCTCGTCGAGCATCAGGTGCGCGGGTCCGTCTCGATCGCGACCGCCGCGGGCGCGCCGGGGTCCTTCTGGACGATGTGGAAGCGCGGCCGCTTCTCGACCACGGTCTCGATCTCGTCGGTCGAGTGGCCGGGAACGACGAAGAACCACGTCGATTCCGCGCGAACGTGCTCGTAGTCGGCGCGCGTCATCGCGACGGGAGCGATGCACTCCATGTCGCTGCACTCGCAGAGGAACCCGATCAGCTCCTCGTGGTCGGTGATGTCGCTGATCCGCTCGTTCACCTCGCGGAAGACCGCCTCGTTCTTCGCGATCCGTTCCTCGCGCGCGCTTATGTGATCGCCACCTTCACGACCCCGTCTTCGACGCGCACGGGGAACGTGTCGACCGGCAGGTAGGCGGGCAGCGTGAGCGCCTTTCCCGTCCGGATGTCGAAGGTCGCGCCGTGCCGCGGGCAGATGACGACGCCGCGATCGGGCAGCCAGTCGCCCTCGACGAGCGCGCCGTCGTCGTGCGAGCAGCGATCCTCGATGGCAAAGAGCTCGCCGTCGATGTTGTAGACGCCGACCGAGATCTGGCCGGCGTGCACGAGCTTCATCTCGCCGGGCGGAAGCTCCTCGACCGGGCAGACGTCGACGTCCGCCACTAGCGGAGCGTCAGCTCGTCGAGGCCGGCCCACTCCTCGGGGAGCGGCGTGCCCTTGGCGCGGTGCAGCGCGACGCGGAGAACGCCGAGCCCGAGCAGCGCGCACTTGAGCCGGATCGGCGAAAGCGGGATCCCGACCTCCTCGAGCAGCTCGTCGCGCGGCATCGAGGCCACCTCGGACGCCTTCCGGCCCTTGACCAGATCCATGAGCATCGACGTGGACGCCTGGCTGATCGCGCAGCCGCGGCCGCGGAACTTCACGTCGGCGATCGTCTCGCCGTCCTCGGCGAACTCGACGTAGATCGCGACCTCGTCGCCGCACAGCGGGTTCTCGCCCTCGGCCGACGCGTCGGCGTCCTCGATCACCCCGTGCCCGTGCGGGTTCTTGTAGTGGTCGAGGATCACCTCGCGGTACATGGAGTCGAACTCGCTCATGCGAACGTGCTCCTCACCTTCTGGAGCCCGTCCGCAAGCCGGTCGATCTCCTCGGGGACGTTGTAGAGGTAGAAGCTCGCGCGCGTCGTCGCCGCGACGCCGAGGCGCTGCATGAGCGGCTGGGTGCAGTGGTGGCCGGCGCGGACGGCGACGCCCTCGAAGCCGAGGATCTGCGCCACGTCGTGCGGATGCACGCCCTCGACGTCGAAGGAGATGATCCCGCCGCGACGCTCGAGCGGAGCGCCGTAGATCGAGACGCCGGGAATCTCCTCGAGCTTGCCCATCGCGTACTCGGTCAGCTCGTGCTCGTAGGCCTCGATCGCCTCGATCCCGATTCCCTCGAGGTAGTCGATCGCCGCGCCGAGCCCGACCGCCTGCGCGAACGGCGGCGTGCCGGCCTCGAACTTCTGCGGCAGCTCGTTCCAGGTCGTCTTCTCCACGGAGACGGAGCGAATCATGTCGCCGCCGAGCCCGAACGGGGCCATCGACTCGAACAGCTCCGCGCGGCCCCAGAGTGCGCCGATCCCGGTGGGAGCGCACATCTTGTGGCCGGTGAACGCGACGAAGTCGGCGCCGAGCGTCTGCACGTCGATGCGCCGGTGCGGCGCGGCCTGGCAGGCGTCCACGACCGTGATCGCGCCCTGTGCGCGCGCCCAGGCCGCGAGCTTCTCGACCGGATTGATCGTGCCGAGCGAGTTGTTCACGTAGCCGACGGCGAGCACCTTGATGTTCCCGCGCGAGGCCAGCTCGTCGAGCGTGTCGAGCCGCAGCTCGCCGCCCTCGGCCGGGATGACCGCGAACTCGGCGCCGGTGCGGCCCGCGACGTACTGCCACGGGACGAAGTTGGAGTGATGCTCGAGCTCGGTCGAGAGCACGATGTCGCCGGGGCCGAGGTTGTCGAGCCCCCAGGCGTACGCGACGAGGTTGATCGCCTCGGTCGCGCCGCGCGTGAACACGATCTCGCGCGTCGCGGACGCGTTCAGATAGGCCCGAACCTTCTCCCGCGCTCCCTCGTAGCCGGCGGTCGCGAGCTCCCCGAGCTCGTACAGCGCCCGGTGCACGTTCGCGTAGGAGGTCTCGTAGAACTCGCGCTCGGCGTCGAGCACCTGCACGGGCTTGTGCGAGGAGTTGGACGAGTCGAGGTACGCGAGCGGCTGCCCGTACATGGGCCGCGCGAGGATCGGAAAGTCCTCGCGAAGAGCCCTCGCGTCGAGCTTTGCCTGCGGAGTTACAGCCATCTCCGCAATGGTATCCCTCAGACGCAGGGCTACTTGTAGCGGTACACGATGCGCCCGCGGTTCAGGTCGTACGGGCTGATCTCGATCTTCACACGGTCACCAGGGAAGATGCGGATCCTGTAGCGCCGCATCTTCCCTGCTGTGTAACCGAGCGTCTCATGCCCGTTGTCGAGCTGGACGCGGAACATTCGATTCCGGAGGGCCTCTACGACCTCGCCCTCCATCTCGATTTTTTCCTCCATATGGCCCGCCTTTCTATCCGGTGTGGTGGAACGACGGGCCGAAGGCGCTAGGCGCCGACGACCGTTACGCCGGTCGCCTCGGGACCCTTCTGACCCTCACCCGCCTCGTACTCGACGCGGTCACCCTCGGACAGGGTCTTGAAGCCCTCGCCGCTGATGTTGGAGTGGTGGACGAAGAGATCCTTCGCACCGTCGTCGGGGGTAATGAAGCCATACCCCTTCTCGTTGGAAAACCACTTTACGGTTCCAGTTGCCATGAAAACACCTCCCTTGCAATGAACACGAACGGGCAAGGAAGGGCATAGGCCGAACCGAACGCACGCTCTAGATGGTCAGCGCAGAGTAGCAAGCCCTCGTCAGGCCTGGGGGATACGTGCTTCGAGCACCGCTCCGAGCGCCTCGCGCACGGGTGCGAGCTCGATGCGATCCAGGATGTCCGCGAAGAAGCCGCGGACGATGAGCCGCTCGGCCTCGGAGCGCGAAAGCCCTCTGGCCATCAGGTAGAAGAGCATCTCGCGGTCGACCTGGCCGATCGTCGCGCCGTGGGTGCAGCGGACGTCGTTGGCCATGATCTCGAGGCCCGGGATCGAGTCCGCGTGCGCCTCGTTGGAGAGGAGCAAATTGCGGTTCTCCTGGTACGCGTTCGTCTTCTGCGCCTCGGGCTCGACGCGGATCATTCCGCGCCACACCGCCGACGCCTGGTCGCGCAGCGCGCCCTTGAAGGCGAAGTCCGACTCGGTCGACGGCGCCATGTGCTCCTGGAACGTGTCGTAGTCGAGGTGCTGGTTGCCGTCCGCGAAGTAGGCGCCCGTGACCCGCGAGGTCGCGCCCGCGCCGGCCAGGTCGTTCTGGATCCGCGTCTTGCCCTTCTTCGAGCCGAACCCGCCGGTGACCCAGTCGAGCTCGGCGTCGCGCTCGACGCGCCCGTGGTGCGAGGCGAAGTGCCAGGTCTCGTGCGAGAGATTCTGGATCGACACGTACTCGAGCTTCGCCGCCTGCTCCACGAAGATCTCGACCGCGGCGTTCGTGTAGCCGGAGAGGTCGGGCGAATCCGACGCGTACTCCTCGATCAGCGTGAAGCGCGACTCGGGCTCGGCGATCACCAGGAGGCGGAAGAAGAGCGACGAGCCGGGAACCGCGTTGGCGATCCGCACGTAGAGCGGCTTGTCGAGCACGACGCCCTTGGGGACGTGGACGAGCAGGCCGTGCTTCCAGGCCGCGGCGTTGTGCGCGGCGAACTTCTCGTCGAGGCCGACCAGCTCGTGCAGGCGCGGGTGATCCTCGGTGAGCGTCTCGAACCGGATTCCCTCCGGCGCGCGCTCGATCTCGATGCCGGCCTCGCTCACGAACGCCGAGCCGGCGACGTCCAGGTCGAGCAGCGTCTCGGCCCGCGCGACCGCGGAAGCGCCGTTGGCAGTGAACGACTCGGGATCGAAGCCCTTCAGGTCGGTGAAGCGCCACGACTCCTGCGTCGTGTCCGGGAAGGGCAGCTCGCGGTAGGCCTCGAGGGCGGCGTCGCGGCTCATGGCGCGTACCGACGGTGGAGCATCAGCGCGTTTCCCTCGGTGTCCTTGAAGAACGCCATGTGACAGACCCCCGTGTCGAGGATCTCGCCGTCGAACTCGACGCCTGCTGCCTCTAGCTTTGCGCGCGCCTCGGCGACGTCGGGCACCCGCAGCGCGATCGCCGAGCTGTGCGGCGAAAACGTCGCGCCGATCCGCGTCGGGTCGACGAGGTACAGGCTGACGTTGCCGGTCTCGAACTCAGGCCACGCGTCATCGGGCGACGCGTTGTGGATGCCGAGCGTCTCGGCGTAGAACTTCGTCGCGCGAGCCATGTCCTGAACCGGAACGGACATGAAGTCCGTCCTCTCCACCGAGATCAACCGACCGATCCCTCCATCTGGAGCTGGATCAGGCGGTTCAGCTCGACCGCGTACTCGAGCGGGAGCTCCTTCGTGATCGGCTCGATGAAGCCGGACACGATCATCGCCGACGCCTCGGCCTCCGAGAGGCCGCGCGACATGAGGTAGAAGAGCTGCTCCTCGCCGATCTTCGACACGGTCGCCTCGTGGCCGATGTCCACGTCGTTCTCGTCGATGCGGATGTACGGGTAGGTGTCGGAGCGCGAGTCCTCGTCGAGGATCAGCGCGTCGCAGACGACCTTCGACCGCGCGCCGTGCGCGCCGTTCGCGACCTCGAGCAGTCCGCGGTAGCCGGCGCGGCCGCCGTTCTTCGAGATCGACTTCGACGTGATCACCGAGGACGTGTTCGGCGCGACGTGCACGCACTTGCCGCCGGCGTCCTGGTGCTGGCCCTTGCCGCCGAACGCGATCGAGAGCACCTCGCCGTGCGCGCCCTCGCCCATGAGCCAGATGGCCGGGTACTTCATGGTCAGCTTCGACCCGAGGTTCCCGTCCACCCACTCCATGGTCGCGTTCTCGTGCGCGACCGCCCGCTTCGTGACGAGGTTGTAGACGTTGTTCGACCAGTTCTGGATCGTCGTGTAGCGGCAGCGCCCGCCCTTCTTGACCACGATCTCGACGACCGCCGAGTGCAGCGAGTCGGACGAGTAGATCGGGGCGGTGCAGCCCTCGACGTAGTGCACGTAGGCGTCCTCGTCGACGATGATCAGCGTGCGCTCGAACTGGCCCATGTTCTCCGCGTTGATGCGGAAGTAGGCCTGGAGCGGCAGGTCGACCTTCACGCCCGGCGGCACGTAGATGAACGAGCCTCCCGACCACACGGCCGAGTTGAGCGCGGCGAACTTGTTGTCGTTCTGCGGGATGATCGTCCCCATGTACTCGCGGACGATGTCCTCGTGCTCGCGCAGGCCCGAGTCCATGTCGAGGAAGAGCACGCCCTGCTCCTCGAGCTCGACCTTCAGCTTGTGGTAGACGACCTCGGATTCGTACTGAGCGCCGACGCCGGCGAGGTACTTCTTCTCAGCCTCCGGAATCCCGAGCTTGTCCCAGGTGTCCTTGATGTCGGCGGGGAGGTCTTCCCACTTGTCCGCCTGCTTCTCGGTCGGGCGGATGTAGTAGTAGATGTTGTCGAAGTCGATCCCCGACAGGTCACCGCCCCACTTGGGCATCGGGCGCGCGAAGAAGTAGTCGAGGCTCTGATGGCGGAACTCGCGCATCCAGTCGGGCTCGTTCTTGTGGGACGAGATCGCGTCCACGAGTTCATGCGACACCCCGCGGCCGGACTTGAAGAAGTAGTCCTCCGGGACGGAGAACCCGTACTTGACCTCGTAGTCGGAGCCGATCCCCTGGACGATCTCGGTCTCGGTCGTTGCCATTACTCGCCGCCTCCCACTCCCGCAGCTTCGGGGATGAACGCCTCGTAGCCGTCCTTCTCGAGCTGCTTCGCCAGCTCGGGCCCCCCCTCGGCGACGATCTTCCCGCCGACGAAGACGTGGACGTAGTCGGGCGTGATGTAGTCGAGAATCCTCTGGTAGTGCGTGATCACGAGCGCGCCCATGTTCGGGCCGACGAGATCCTTGACGCCGCCGGCGACGATCCGCAGCGCGTCGATGTCGAGCCCCGAGTCGGTCTCGTCGAGAACGGAGATCTTCGGCTGGAGCAGCGCCATCTGGAGGATCTCGACGCGCTTCTTCTCGCCGCCCGAGAAGCCGTCGTTCAGGTAGCGGCTCGCAAGCTCCTTCGGGATCTTCAGGCGCTCCATCGCGGCCGTGACCTCCTTGCGGAACTCCCCGACCTTGACCGGGTCGTCGACGCCGCCGTTCCGCGCCTTGCGTACCGCGTTCAGGGCCGCGCGCAGGAAGCTCGCGACGGTCACGCCGGGAACGACGTGCGGGTACTGGAAGGCCAGGAACAGACCGAGCTGCGCGCGCTCGTCGGCACCGAGCTCCACGATGTTCACGCCGTCGAGAAGAACCTCGCCCTCGGTGATCTCGTAGGCCGGATGGCCCATGAGCGCGTAGGCGAGCGTCGACTTGCCGGAGCCGTTCGGCCCCATGATCGCGTGCACCTCGCCCGACGAAACGGACAGATCGACGCCGCGGACGATCTCGGTTCCGTCCTCGAGCGCGACGTGCAGGTTCCTGATCTCCAAAGTGGCCAAGCTAGTGACAGTCCTTCCCTTCTCAGATACAGGGTGAGCCGAGAGGCTCGTGACACGCTCAGTGTAGCTGCTTGGTTTCGCCCGGCCGCGCCCGGAAGATGCGGTGCTACCATCGGTTCATGCCGAGTTTCAGCTGGGAATGGCTCATTGTCGTTGCGGTGTTGCTCATGCTCTTCGGGGCGAAGCGACTGCCTGAGATGGGCCGCTCGCTCGGCCGCGGGATGCGGGAGTTCAAGGAGGCCGTGACCGGGAACGACGACGAGCCCGCCGCGAAGCCCGAGCCGCCCGAGGTTCCCGCCCGTACGACCGCTCCGGCGCCCGCTCCCACCGAGACTCAGTCCGAGACCGAGTCCGAGCGCGTCTCCAACTCGAGCTAGGCCACTCCCATGGCACGTTTGCCGCGTCGCCTGGAGCACGGCGAGAGCGCCACGCTGGTGGAGCACCTCGACGAGCTTCGCTCACGAATGTTCGTCTGCTTCTTCGCGCTCCTCGGCGGGATGGCGATCGCGTTCCCGTTCCACGAGCAGATCCTCGAGTGGCTCATGGAGCCGCTGCCGGAGAAAACGCAGCTCGTCACGCTCGGCGTCACCGAGCCGTTCTTCACCTCGTTCAAGATCTCGCTCGCGGCCGGCTTCCTGCTCGCGCTGCCGGTCATCCTCTGGCAGATCTGGAGCTTCCTCGCGCCTGCGTTCGAACTGCACGCCCAGCGTGTGGTTGCCACCTTCGTGGGTATCGCGACCGCCCTCATGGCCGCCGGGCTCGCGTTCGGGTACTTCGTGGTCATGCCGCGCGCGCTCGACTTCCTCGTGAACTACGACAGCGAGGTCTACGACATCCAGCTCCGCGCGAGCTACTACATCTCGTTCGTCACGCTGATGCTGCTCGCGTTCGCGCTCGTCTTCCAGTTGCCGCTCTTCATCCTGGCGCTCGTCCGGCTCGGCGTACTCACGACCGACCGGCTGCGGCGGAACCGGAAGATCGCGGTCGCGCTGATCGTCGTCGGGGCCGCACTCCTGCCGACGGTCGACCCGATCTCGCTCGCGTTCGAGGTGATCCCGCTGCTCATCCTCTTCGAGGCCTCGATCTGGATCTCGCTCTTCTTCGAGCGCCGCTGGAAGCGCCAGGGCAAGCTGCCCGCGGACGAGCCGGCGCCGAACCCGGCCTGATGCGCGTCCTCTCGGCCGACTGGGTGCTGCCGGTCGCGGCGCCGCCGATCCGCGACGGCGCGGTGGCGATCGACGGCGACCGGATCGCGGCGATCGGGACGCGCGAGGAGCTCGGCGACGGAGAGCATTTCGAGGAGTCCGTGATCTGCCCGGGCTTCGTGAACGCCCACGCGCACCTCGAGTACGCGACCTATGCCGGCTTCGGCGACGGCCTCGAGTTCGACCGCTGGCTGATCGTCCACATGGAGCGCAAGGCGAACCTCGAGGACGGGGACGCGGTCGCGATCGCGCGGCTGGGCGCGGCCGAGTCGCTTCGCTCCGGGATCACGACGGTCGCGGACGCGAGCTTCACGGGCGCCTCTGCGCCGGCCTGCGCCGAGCTCGGGCTGCGCGCGATCGTCCACCTGGAGGTCTTCGGCCGCTCCGCGGACGCGATCGCCGAGCAGTTCGAGCCCAAGCGCGAGCGGATCGCCGACTCGCTCTCCGACCGCGTGCGCCTGGGGATCTCGCCGCACGCGCCCTACACGGTGACCCCGGAGCTCTACGCCGCGGCGCTCGAGCTCGGCCTGCCCGTGCAGACGCACCTCGCCGAGAGCGCCGCCGAGGACGAGTGGCTGCGCTTCGGCACCGGCTCCTGGACCTCGCACGCGCACCTGCTCGTCGACCCGCCCGGCGAGAGCGGCATCCGCGTGCTCGCCCGCCACGGGCTGCTCGACCGGCGCATCGTCGCCGCCCACTGCGTCCTCGTGGACTCGGAGGAGATCGAGCTGCTCGCCGCCCACGACGTCGCGGTCGCCCACTGCCCGCGCTCGAACGCGCTGCTCGGCTGCGGCGTCGCCCCCATCGGTGCGCTCGCGTCCGCGGGCGTACGGGTCGGGCTCGGAACCGACAGCCCCGCCTCGACGCCGTCCTTCGACATGTTCGAGGAGATGCGCGCGGCCGTGCTCTTAGCGCGCGCGTCCGAACGAGACCCCGGCGCGCTCCTGGCGAAAGATGCCCTGGAACTCGCTACCCTTCGAGCTGCAAGCGCGCTCGATCTCGACGACGAGGTCGGCTCGCTGGCACCGGGCAAGCGGGCGGATCTCACGGTCGTCTCGCTCGCCGGGTCGGCGTACCTGCCCTGGGAGGATCCAGCCGGAGCGTTGGTCTTCGGAGGAACTCCCGAGCGGGTGGAACTCACCCTCGTCGACGGCGAGGAGCGATACCGGAAAGGAGGGGAGACATGGCAAAGACTCAGACGCGACGCAAGAAGCGCACGCCGCCGCCTGCTCAGCGATCTGCCGCAAGCGCAGAAGACCTGATGTTCTTTCCCAGGCTTCGCAAGCGTGCGAAGTGGGTCTTCCTCTTTCTGGCGCTCGCGTTCGCCTTCGGCTTCGTCGGCTTCGGCGTCGGCGCCGGCGGCTCGGGCATCGGCGACTACATCGCGGAGCTCTTCAACCGCCAGCCCGGCACGGGCACGCCCTCCATCGACGACGCGCAGGAGCGCGTCGACAAGAATCCCGCGGATGCAGAGGCCCAGCTCGCGCTCGCGAACGCCTTCCAGATCGACGGGCAGACCGACAAGGCAATCGCCGCGCTGACCGCGTTCCTCGTCATCGAGCCCGAGAACACCGACGCGCTCCAGCAGCTCGCCAGCCTCTACCTCACGCAGCAGAACGAGGCCCAGACCGCCGCGCAGAACGCCCAGGCCGGCGCCGGCGCCTCCGCGTTCGAGGGTCTGCTCTTCGACCAGAGCGGCCAGGTCGGCCCCTCCCTGGGCGGGAAGATCACGGGCGTCCAGCGCGAGGAGTCCACGACCGCCTACACGAACGCGCTGATCAAGACCCAGGAGGCCGCGAGGAACGAGGCGGACACGTGGGAGAAGCTGGTTGCGCTCTCGCCGGACGAGCCGTCGTTCCTCCTCGAGCTCGCCCGCGCGTCGACGCAGGGGAACGATCCGAACCGGGCCGTCGACGCGTACGAGGCCTACCTCAAGGCGTTGCCCGACGATCCGAACAAGGCGCAGATCGAGGACATCATCAAGCAGCTGAAGGAAGCCCCGAACTTCACGCCGCCGGACAACCAGGAGTAGCTCAAACGCTCCCGTAACTCGGTTAGGCTAGGGCCGTCCCGCCCTGCCTCCTCATGAACTTCGCGATCAAAACCGAGCAGCTCTCCGGCGACGCCTACGTGATCTCGCTCACGGGCGAGGTCGACCTCTACACGGCGCCCGAGTTCAAGGAGCAGCTCGTCGACGTGATCGGGAAGGGCGCCACGACGGTTGTGGTCGACCTCACCGACACGACGTTCATCGACTCGACCACGCTCGGCGTGCTCGTCGGCGGCGTGAAGCGCCTGCGCCCGGACGGCGGCCAGCTCGTGCTCGTGTGCAGCGACCGCAACATCACGAAGATCTTCGAGATCACAGGGCTGGACAAGGTGTTCCCGATCCACGCGACGCTCGCCGAAGCCGTTGAGACGACGAACGCTTCGTAGCGCGCTCCTCGCCGCGGTCCTCGTGCTCGCCGCGGGGTGCGCCGGCCAGACCGTCGACACGCAGGGCGCGGATCTCACCGAGGGCAAGGAGCTGTTCCTCGAGAAGTGCGGCGGCTGCCACACGCTCGCCGCGGCCGGGACGAACGGCACCGTCGGCCCGAACCTCGACAACGCCTTCGGGGCCTCACGCGACCAGGGCTTCGACGACAGCACGTTCTTCGAGGTCGTCCTCGAGCAGATGCGGATCCCGGGGAACGGCTCGCCGATGCCCGAGTTCGACAACAAGGCCGACGCAACGAACTACCTCACGGACCAGCAGCTCACGAACGTCGCCGCTTACGTCGCCTCGGTCGCGGGGACCGGCGAGGTTGCCGACCTGGACGACCCCAAGGCGCTCTTTACGGCGAGCTGCGGCTCCTGCCACACCCTCGCCGACGCAGGAACGACCGGCACGACCGGCCCGAACCTCGACGATCGCGCATCGACCTGGACAAGGTCGATCGACGCAGATCACGAACGGCGGCGGCGGGATGCCGCCCTTCGAGGGCCAGCTCACCGAGGAGCAGATCCAGGCCCTGGCCGAGTACCTGGTCAGCGCGACCGGCGGACGACGCTAACTAGCTTCGGCGTCGAGGTCCACGATCACGTGCGTGATCGGGCAGCCGTAGCGCTCGCGCGCGCGGATCACAACGCCCTTCTCCAGCCAGTTCGATCTCCCGGCGGGATGCGTGGAGATGACGATCTCGTCCGCAGGGAAGGTGCGCAGCGCATCGTCGATCGCCTGGATCGGATCGTCGTCGCCCACCTGGCCGCGGACCTTCACGCCGGCGCCTGACAGCGACGACACGGTGACGTCGAGCCGCGCCTGCGCCTCCTCGCGGGCGTGATCCTCGTCCGAGGTCCAGTGGCGGATCCGCGAGTTGAGCGCCGGGGTGACGACCAGCACCTCCGGCGAGCGAGCCCGCGCTCCATGATCTCGCGGCGCAGCTCAGATCCGGCCACCGTCTCGTTCGCGACCACGAGCACGCGATGGACGTCATCGTCGGGCTTGCGGTCCCACACCGCCGGCTCCTTCACCTTCGGCTCGCTGCGCAGGTAGATCCCGGCGGCGATCCCGATGCCGAGCGCGATGAAGACGCCGAGCGCCAAGCTCGCCGCCTCCGACCACCGCGGCGATCGCGACGGCCAGGAACAGGACTCCGATCACCCCGACGAAGCTGAACGCCTCGGCCTCGGTGCGGAGCGGGTTCCGCATGGCTCACACGATGTAGACGGTGACGTAGACGACGATCCACATGACGTCGACGAAGTGCCAGTAGATCCCCGGGATCTCGACGCCGAGGTGGTCGTGCGCCTTCGGGCCGTAGTGGCCGCGGATCGAGCGGATGAGCGCGTAGAGCAGCAGGTTCAGCCCGACGAAGACGTGCGCGCCGTGCAGTCCGGTCAGCCCGAAGAAGGTCGAGGCGAACGCGCTGTCGGAGGGCGCGAAGCCGAGCCGCGTGTACTCGCGAATCTGGATCAGGAGGAAGGTCGATCCAAGCAGGAAGGTCAGCGTCAGCCCGGCGATGAGGCCCGCGCGGTGGTTGCGCTTGATCGACGTGAGCGCCCAGTGCATCGAGAAGCTCGACGTGACCAGGATGGCCGTGTTCAGGAAGGCCAGGTAGACCGGCAGCTCGTAGCCGGGCGGCGGCCAGGACTCCTGCGGGACGATGATCCGCGCGAAGAAGAGGGTCGTGAAGAACGACCCGAAGAGCATGATCTCCGAGGCGATGAAGATGTAGATCCCGAGCAGGCGCGCGTCGACGCGCGAGCTGACGTTCGCGGCGGGAGGGCCGTGGTGCTCTTCGTGCGCGGCGGTCGCCATCAGTTCGCCACCTGCTCGCGCTCCACGACCACGTGCGTGACGGGGAGCTTCGTCTGCTTCTTGATCCGCTCGATCACGTCGCGGCGCATCCAGCCGGAGCTCGCCTGCGGGAACGTGGAGACGATGATCTCGTCCACCCGCTCGTCGTGAACCGTGTTCACGGCCGCGGAGACGGGATCGGGGTCGCCGACATGGCCGGTCGCCTCGATGCCCGCCGCCTTGAGCTGGGCGACCGTCCGCTTCATGCGCCGCTCTGCGCCCGGCGGATCGGCCGGCACAACGACGGTGAACTCCGACGGCGAGGCACCGGCGCGATCCTTGACCGCGGCCAAAAGAGGCGCCCCCACGACCGTCTCGCTTCCGATCACGAGGACGTGCGCCAGCTCGCGCGGCTCGTTCAGGTCGACGACGACGTGCTCGACGGGAATCGGCGCAGCGACCTTGCGCGCCCGGTCGATCAGATTTCCGCGCAGCCAGCCCGAACGTTCCGCCGGATGCGTCGAGATGATCACCTCGTCGGGCTCGTACTCGGCGAGACCGTCGCGCAGCGCGTGGAGCGGGTCGGGGTCGACCACGGCGCCGCGGGCCGCGATGCCGGCTTCATGGAGCAGGTCGAGCGTGCGGCGCAACCTTCGCTCGGCGGCGGAGCGCCGCTCGTCCTCGTAGACGACGTACCCGGCGCGAGGCGCGTTCTGGGGGCAGATGACGGTGACGCGGATCGGCCCTTCGTCGGCTCGGCGGCGCAGCGCGTCGATCAGGTTCTGCCCGGCGACGGTCTCGTTCGCGAGGACGAGGATGTGGCGCACGCCGTCGCTCATGTGACGAGCTCCTCTTCCTTCGTTTCCGTCTCGGTCGCGGCGTGGTCGCCGTTGCCGCTCACGATCGCGTGCCTCGCTCCGCGGACGCCGTACTCGTACGGGCTGCCGACGACCTGCGGGATCTCGTCGAAGTTGAAGATCGGCGGCGGCGAGGAGACCTGCCACTCGAGCGTGAGCGCGCGCCACGGATTGGCCGGCGCGATCGGGCCGCTCTTCCAGCTCGTGATCATGTTGTAGAGGAACACGAGCGTGGAGGCGCCGAGCGCGAACGACGCGATCGAGATGGCGAGGTTCCAGTTGCCGAAGGCCGGGTCGTAGTCGGCGACGCGGCGCGGCTGGCCCTGAAGGCCGATCCAGTGCATCGGGAAGAACGTCGCGTTGAAGCCGACGAACGTGAGCCAGAAATGCCACTTGCCGAGCGTCTCGTTGTACATCCGCCCCGTCATCTTCGGGAACCAGTAGTAGATCCCGGCGAAGATCGTGAAGAGCGAGCCGCCGAAGAGCACGTAGTGGATGTGGGCGACGATGAAGTACGTGTCGCTCGCGTGGATGTCGATCGGCACCGAGCCGAGGTAGACGCCGCTCAGGCCGCCGATGACGAACATCGTCACGAAGCCGAGCGCGAAGAGCATGGGTGTCCTGAAGTGGAGACGCCCCTCCCACAGCGTGGCCAGCCAGGAGAAGACCTTGATCCCCGTCGGGACGGCGATCACCATCGTCGTCACCATCATCGGGACGCGCAGCCACTCCGCCATGCCGCTGACGAACATGTGGTGCGCCCACACCGAGAACCCGAGGATGAGGATGGCCATGAGCGACAGGGCCATCAGCCGGTAGCCGAAGATCGGTTTCCTCGCGAAGACGGCGATCACCTCGGAGGCGATCCCGAATCCGGGCAGCATCATGATGTAGACCGCCGGGTGCGAGTAGAACCAGAAGATGTGTTGGTACCCGACCACGTATCCGCCCGCGTCCGGGTTGAAGAACTCGGTGTGCAGGACGCGGTCGAAGAGGATGAAGAACTGCGACCCGGCGATGAACGGCGTCGCGATCACGACGAGGGTCGACGTCGCGAAGTTGGCCCAGACGAGGAGCGGCATGCGCCAGAAGGTCATTCCGGGCGCGCGCATGGTGATGATCGTGACCAGGAAGTTGAGGCCGGTCATGATCGATGACGCCCCCGCCCACTGGACGCCCATCTGGAACATCAGGTTCCCGTTCGGTTGCTCGACCGCCAATGGGACGTAGTTCGTCCAGCCGGCGGCGAACGCGCCCAGGAAGTAGCTCGAGAGCATCATCAGGCCGGCGATCGGCAGCAGCCAGAACGAGAGGGCGTTCAGGCGCGGGAAGGCCATGTCCGGCGCGCCGATCATGAGCGGGATGACGTAGTTCCCGAGTCCGGCGAACGCCGGGATGATGAACAGGAAGATCATCAGCGACGCATGGACCGAGAAGAGACCGTTGTAGGTCTGCGGGTTCACGTACTGCATGCCCGGCTGCGCCAGCTCGGCGCGCATGAACATGGCGAGCAGCCCGCCGAGGATGAAGAAGACGATCGTCGTGACCAGGTACTGGATCCCGATCACCTTGTGGTCGGTGTTGATCCGGAAGTAGTCCTGCCACTTGGTGGCGCCGTGACCCGAGTGGTCTTCGGGGCGCGTCGGCCGGCCCGAGATCCAGTAGGCCCAGTAGTCGAAGCCGCCGATCCCGGCGAGGAAGCCGAGCGGCACGGTGACCATCAGCACCGTCACCCAGACGGCCTCGAGCATGAG
Source organism: uncultured Actinomycetes bacterium (assembly GCA_963760815.1). GTDB lineage: Bacteria > Actinomycetota > Thermoleophilia > Gaiellales > Gaiellaceae > CAVRUF01. The sequence continues at coordinate 507,093 of CAVXEJ010000001.1, read as the reverse complement.
GGGTTCGTAGCCGAGCGCGGCGCGGCCTCCGGCGACGAGCAGCAGGCCGATCAGACCGCCGAGCGGCGTCGTCCACAGAGCACGGAGCCAGCCGGGCGCGAGGAACCGGTGGATCCCCGTCGGCGGCGGCTTCGGCGGCGCGTGCTCGACATGCCCGTGCGTGTGGACGTCCACGCTCATGCGTTCGCCGTTTCGAGGAGGAAGTTCACGAGAGCCGTCAGCTCCGCGTCCGACAGGGAGTCGCCGAAGGTCGCGGGCATGATGTTCGGGTCGAAGCCCGAGGCGACCTCGGCGTTGGGATCGACGATCGAGGTGCGGATGAAGTCCTCATCTTTCCCGGCGAGGACAGTATCGAGGTCGGGGCCAACGGTCCCGGTCGCCTTCGCGGCGGCCAGCGTATGGCAGGAGGCGCACTGCGCGGTGAAGATGGTCATGCCGCTCTCCTTGCCGCCCCCCGTTGCTGCGCCGCCCTCCTTCTTGCCCTCGTTCACCCACTTCTCGTAGTCGGCGTGCGAGAGGACGATCGCGCGAGCCCGCATGGTGCTGTGCCCGAGGCCGCAAAGCTCGGTGCAGATGACCTGGTAGGTGCCGACCTTCGTCGGCGTCACGTAGGTCTGCGTGACGATGCCGGGGACCGCGTCCTGCTTCATCCGGAACTCGGGCACCCAGAACGAGTGGATGACGTCGGTCGCGGTGATCGACATCTCGTACGGCTCGCCCAGCTCGAGGACGAGATCCCCGGATGTACGGTCGAGCTCCGGGTAGGTGAACGTCCACGCGAACTGCGTCGCGCTGACCTCGACGGTGCGGTGGTCTTCGGGCACGGTCGAGATCCGGTCGAGGACGATGATCGAGAAGATCGACATCGCGACGACGAGCGACACGGGGAGCGCCGTCCAGGCGATCTCGAGGCCCGTGTTCCCATGGATCGGCGCGCCGTCGTCCATGTCGTCGTCCTTCACGCGGAACTTCCAGCCGGAGTAGATCGCGACCCCGGCGACGAGCGCGAACACGGCGACGCAGATGATCGTGACGAACCAGTAGACGGCGTCGATCTCGTCGGCCTGCTCGGACGCGGCGTCGGGAAGCCACGGGACAATCACGGCGACCGCACCGGTAACGACCCCGGCGAGGACGCCGATCACGAGCATCTGGATGATCGCGCGTCTTCTCATGCAGAGCGTGGGGGCGGCTGGCCCTCGGCCCGAACCCTAACGGACGTGCTGGCGAGGGGCAGCCCCTTCGGCGAGGACGTGCGGACCGGCTCAAACATCTGCGTGAACCAGCGGCCGGTCCGAGCCTCGTTCGCGGATGGCCGCCGCGACTCCTTGGGCGTCGCGCGCGCGACGCCCCCGCCCTGGGTGGGGAGTGGCGCCACCACGCTTCCCGCCTCGAGCGTAACCGCGAAAAGCGCACGTGTCTGGCACGAAACCGTGCCGAGTTCGTGCCGAGATTTCCCCAGGCGAAGCGCTACGAGGAGACGAGCGGCAGCGGCTTCTTGATGCCGACGCCGAGCTCGCGCTTCGAGTCCACGACCGCCTGGGCCAGCGCGACGATCGCGCGCCGACACCTCGGCCGAGGGATCGACGAGCACGATCGGCTCGCCCTCGTCCGCGAGCGCGGCCGAGCTTCGGGTCGAACGGAATCCGCGCGAGCAAGGGCGCCTCGATCTCGGCCGCCAGCGCCTCGCCTCCGCCGCGCCCGAACAACTCTTCCCCCGAGCCGACGAGGAACGACATGTTCTCGACCACGCCGAGCAGCCGCATGTTCGTCTTGCGCGCCATCTGCGCCGCGCGCACCGCGACCTGCTGGGCGGCCTTGTGCGGCGTCGTCACGACGAGCGCCTCGGCGCGCGGGAGCAGCTGCCCCAGCGAGATCGCCACGTCGCCGGTTCCCGGGGGCATGTCCACGACGAGCACGTCCAGCTCGCCCCAGTGCACGTCCGACAGGAACTGCTCGAGCGCGCGGTGCAGCATCGGCCCGCGCCACATGACCGGCGCGTTCTCGTCCAGGAAGAAGCCGATCGACATCACCTTCAGGTCGCCGCCCACGCGCACGGGCGGGACGATCATCTTGTCCACCGCCACCGGCGTCTGGTGGATCCCGAGCATGTGCGGGATCGAGTAGCCGTAGACGTCCGCGTCGAGGATCCCGGTCTTCAGTCCGAGCGTCGAGAAAGCGGCGGCCAGGTTGGCCGACAGCGACGACTTGCCGACGCCGCCCTTGCCGCTCGCGACCGCGATCACGCGCGTCGACGCGTCCACGGAGATCCCCGGCGTGCGCTCGGCGACGCCGCCGCGCAGCTTCGTGGTCAGCGCGACGCGCTCCTCCGGGGACATGACCGTGAAGCCGAGCGAGACCTGCTCGACGCCCTCGACCGTTCCGAGCGCGCGCTCGACCTGATCCTCGAAGGAGGAGCGAAGCGGACAGCCGGCGATCGTCAGCGCGATCACGAGCTCGACCCGCGTGCCGTCGATCTCGATCGAGCGCACCATGTCCAGCTCGACGACGGAGCGGTGCAGCTCGGGGTCGATGACGCCCTCGAGGGCGTGCATGATCTCTTCGCGCGACGCAGCCATAAGAACTACCCTAGCAGCGGTTTTTTGCCCCATGACACCTGAGATCTGGCCCAATCTCTCCACCCGTCTCGAGGGACGCATCGTCGTCTGTGAGCCTCTCGACGCGCGCCACGGCGAAGGCCTGTGGGCGGCCGCGCAGGAGGCGCAGATCTGGGACTGGATGCCCCTGCGCGTCGGTGACGACCGCGCCGCCTTCGACGCGTGGCTCGAGTGGTCGCTCGGCGACCTGCGCGACGGCGTCTCGGCGCCGTTCGCGATCCTCTCCGCAAAGACGGGCGAGCCGGTCGGCAGCTCGCGCTACATGTCGCTGCGCCCCGAGCACGACGGGCTCGAGATCGGCTACACGTGGATGTCTCCTGCGACCTGGGGCACGGGTGCGAACGCGGAGGCGAAGCTCCTCCTCTGCACGCACGCGTTCGAGGATCTCGGCTGCATGCGCGTGGAGTTCAAGACCGACGCGAAGAACGTGAACTCGCGGCGGGCGCTCGAGGCCCTTCCGGCGCGGTTCGAGGGGATCTTCCGCAAGCACATGCTCGTCCGCGACGGCGAGCTGCGCGACTCGGCGTGGTACGCGATCACCGACGAGGACTGGCCCGAGGTGAAGGCCGGGCTCGAGGCTCGGGTTGCGCGGAAGCTGACGGGCGGGCTTGATGGAATGCGCCTCGCTTCTGGGGTGCGGTGGGTCGTGTGAGGCAAGGACGCAGGGCGCGCTCGTATTGGTAATACGGGCGCAACCGAGGACGCCGCATCGCGCCGCCCAGCGCGGCCCAGGAGCTCAGGTGTATTTCGTCAAGACCGCCTAGCTAGGCTTCTCCCATGCTCCGGGGTCTGGTTCTGACGATTCTGCTCGTCGCGCTCGCGGCGGGCTGCGGCGACGGTGACAAGGCGAGCGGCACGCAGGCGACGACGGCGGGCGACACGATCACGACCGCACCGCCGGAGACGACGACCACCGCCCCGACGACCACGACCGCGCCCGAGGAGACGAGCCTCGCCTACCAGGCGTGGTTCACGCGCGACGGTCAGCTCCAGCTCACCTGGGTCGAGGGCGAGCAGACGCTCGGCGTCCTCACGCAGGCGCTCGTGATCCTCCTCGCGGGGCCGTCCTCAGGGGACGACGAGACGTCCATCCCGGCCGGCACCGAGCTGATCAACGTCGGCCTCGCCGACGGAATCGCGACGATCGACCTCTCCAGCGAGTTCCGGGACGCGGACCGGCTGGCGATCGCCCAGGTCGCCTACACCGCGACGCAGTACCCCACGGTCCGGGCCGTGAAGCTCGCCGTCGAGGGAACGGTGCTCGGAGCGCCCACAGCGCTCACGCGCAAGACCTTCGTCGACCTGCTGCCGCCGATCGTGGTCTCGACGCCGAACGGCCTCCAGCCGGTCGGATCGAGCTTCCGGGTCGCAGGCACTGCGAACGTCTTCGAGGCGAACGTGACCATCCGCGTCCTCGACTCCAACGGAGACGAGATCTACAGCGACTTCACGACGGCGACGTGCGGAACCGGCTGCCGCGGACGCTTCCACAAGCAGGTCGAGGTCGACGTCGGAGATTCGGCGTCGGGCACGCTCGTCGTGCAGGACGACGACGCCGACGGCGACGGGAAGCCGAGCTACGAGGTTCGGATCCCGCTGCAGTTCAACTGAGCCGCCGGTACAGCTCCGCGCAGAGCTCCGGCGTTGCCGCCGCAACGACCCGTGAACGCCCTGCGAGATCGAGCGGCGCGGCGTCGAACGGCGGATCGTCCGGAAGCTCCATCGCGAGCCCCCGTTCACGCGCGAGCAGTTGCGCCGCGGCGATGTCCACCGAGCGCGCCGGCTTGAGCGAGCACACCGCGTCGACACGGCCGGCGGCCAGATGGCAGAACGCGAGCGCGAGCGAGCCGAACACGCGTGTGCGATAGGCGAAGCCGACCATGGCGCCGACCTTGTCCGCGAGCAGGTCGGTGAGCGTCGCCTCCATGACGAGCACCTCGATCTCCTCCTTCGGCCCGGGCCCGGCGAGCGGAACGCCGTCGAGCCACGCGCCCTCGCCGCGGATCGCCGTCCACTCCTCGCCCGTGCCGAAGTCCTGGACGAAGCCGGCCACGACGTCGCCCATCGTCGGGCCGTCCGCGATCGCGATCGAGAGCGCGAACCAGGGGACGCCGCGCTTGGCGTTCAGGCTCCCGTCGATCGGATCGACCACGACCACGGGGCCGGAGCCGTCGCCGAAGACGCGCTCGCCGAGCTCCTCCGAGACGAGCGTGAAGTCGAGGCCGGAGCGTTCGAGCACGGAGACCACGGCGGCCTCGGCGGCTGCGTCGACGGCCGTCGTCTCGTCGCCGCCCTCGCCGACGCTCAGCACCGGCTCGCGCTCGATGCGCGTAGGCAGCTCCGCGATGGCGCGAGCCACGGCGGCCGCGGACGCACGGGACAGCTCGAGCCAGGCCTGCGTGTCGATCGTCATTCGTCGAACGGCGCGATCAGCAGGCCGCTGGTCAGCTTGGGGAAGAAGTACGTGCTCTTCTGGGGCATGACCTCGCCGGCGCGCGCGAAGGCCTCCACCTGGTCGATCGTGGGCGCGCGGACGAGGAACGCCGCCGTGGCCTCACCCGAGCGCACCGCTCGACCGCGTCGGCCGCGTACGCCTCGTAGCGAACGCCGTCGAGCCCGAGCCCGTCGAGCGCCGCCGTGTCGAGCGCGCCCTCGGCCGCGTGACCCTCGGCGAGCCGCACGCCGTCGGCCGTGACGACCACGAACGCCGGACGGTCGCGCGGAACCTCGGCCAGCCGACGCGAGCCCCTCGTCGACGCCGGCGACCTCGGTGAGCGCGAATCCGTCCAGATCGGGAAGCGGCCCGACCGCGGTGCGATGCGTCGGAAAGATCACGAGCCCCGGGTCGGTGCGTGAAACGAGCGCCGCCAGGATGTACGCGGTCGCCTCGGTGCCGTCCTCTTCGTGGAAGCGCAGCGCGGTCTCGTAGCGGTGATGCCCGTCGGCGATCACGAACGGCGCCTCGACCAGCGCCAGCGCCCGCTCGATGGCAGCGGGGTCGTTCACGCGCCACAGCCTGTTCTCCACGCCCTCGAACTCGACCTCGAGGTCCGGCTCGCCGCTCGGCTCCGCCGGTGAAGCGCCGTCGTGGAGGAGCAGCACCGGCGAGAGCTTGGCCCGCACCGTGCGCAGGAGCCCGAGCCGCAGGCGCTTCTGCTGCGTGAACGTGCGCTCGTGCGGATAGACCCCGCTCTCGGCGCCGTACGGGCCCACGCGCAGCCGCGCCACGAGGCCGCGGCGGGTCCGCCGCTCGCCGTCCGGCCCCTCGAACGTCTCCTCGAGGATCCACACCGCGGGCTCCGGCTCGCGCACGAGCACGCCCTCGTCCTGCCACTCCCGAAACTCGCGCCCCGCCTCGTCGGGATCCTGCGGACGGGCAAGCCGGATCACGTTGTGCGGACTCGCGGCGAGCAGCCGGTCGCGCAGCTCCGGGGTGACCACGTCGTGCGGCGGAGCGACGAGCGTGGAGAGCGGCCCGGCGCGCTTCGGGTCGAAGCGCAGAGCACGGAAAGGCTTGACTCGGGCCACGGCGCCGGAGGCTACCGAAAGCGCGTGGAATCGCCGGATCTCGTCCGTTGCCGACCGTAGACTCAGGGTCGTGAGCGTCGCGCTCTCCCATGCGTCGACGCCGCACCTTCCAGGCGGCGGGACCGCCCTCGCCAAGATCTCCGAGTTCGAGGAGGACCGGACGATCGAAGGCGTCTTCGCCGTCGCCCGCAAGCGGCGACTGACCACCCGTGCAGGCCGTCCGTACCTCGCGCTCGAGCTCATGGACTCGACCGGCCGCATCGAGGGCCGCGTCTGGAGCGACGTGGAGCTGCTCGACCGCCGGTTCAAGGAGGGCGACGCGGTTCGCGCCCTCGCGCGCGTGGAGAAGTTCCGCGACCGGCTCCAGCTGGACATCCGCTCGCTCGAGCCGGCGCAGGTCGAGGTCGCCGCGCTCGTCCCGGAAGCCAGGCGCGACATCGAGGAGCTCGACGGGTTCCTCGACTTCCTCGCAGAGGAGCTCGTCCACCCGACGCTGCGGGCGCTTGTCGAGAACATCGTCGCCGACGCGCCGCTGCGCCAGCGCATCCGCACGCTGCCCGCCACGCCCGACGGTCACCACAGCTACTCCGGCGGGCTGCTCGAGCACACCGTCGCCGTGGTCACGCTCTGCCGCGACGCCGCCGACCTGCACAAGCGGCTGCGGCGGGACCTCCTCCTCTCCGCGGCGATCGTCCACGACCTCGGCCGCACGCTCGAGCTCGCCGACGGGCCGCTCGCGTTGCCGACCGCCGAGGGCAAGCTCCTCGGCCACGTCCATCTGGGGCTGCGCCTGATCGAGGAGCGCGCCGGCGGGATGGAGCCCGAGGTCCGCGCGGAGCTGCTGCACGCGGTCGCCTGCCATCACGACCCACGCTCGGCCCGCACGGCCGAGGCGCTCGTCCTCTTCCACGCGAACCAGCTCGACGCCGTCGCCGCCACGCGGCCGGTGGAGACGACGTAGCGGACGAGAAGCTCCTCCGGATCTACCTGAACGACCACCTCGCCGCGGCCACCGTCGCCCCTCGCCTCGCACGTCGGTGTCTCTCACGCAACCGCGACGGCGAGCTGGGGCGGTTCCTGGAACGGCTTGCCGCGGAGCTGGACGACGACCGGGCCGCCCTCGTGGCCGTTGGTTTCCGCCGCAACCGCTTCAAGATCGCCGGCGCCGTGGTCGCCGAACGGCTCGGCCTCCTGAAGCTGAACGGCCGCATCGTCAACTACTCGCCACTCTCCCGCGTGCTCGAGCTGGAGGGACTCACCCTGCTCGTCGCGTTCAACGGCTCCCTCTGGCGAACGCTCGGCGAGCCGGAACGCGCCGGGCGATGCTCTCGGGACGTCGCGGAACTCGCCCGTTTCTGCGCCGAAGCGAAGCGCACCGCATTTGGGGATGAGACGAGTGGCCGGTCCTGACTAGAGTTCACCCGAATGCCTGACCGAGAACAACAGCTCGACGCCTACGCGCGCCTGATCGTCGAGGTGGGCGTGAACCTCGAAGCCGGCCAGACCTTCGGGATCAGCGCGTTCGTCGAGCACGCGCCGCTCGTCCGCGCGGTCACGCGCGTCGCCTACGAGAAGGGCGCCCGCTACGTCGACGTCTTCTACATGGACGAGTACGTCCGCAAGGCCTACGTCGACCTCGCGCCCGAGGAGACGCTCGGCGTCTCGCCGGAGTGGGCGCTCGAGCGCGTGCGCAGCTTCGGCGACAAATGCGCGTACCTGACCATCCGCGGTCATCCCGATCCCACGCTCTTCGCCGAGGCCGACGGCGATCGCAACGCGAAGTCGCGGCTGCGCGAGGAGCAGGCGATCTGGCTCTCGCACGTGACGAGCCGCGAGGTGAACTGGTGCATCGTGGGCTGCCCGACCGAGGGCTGGGCACAGGCCGCGCTCGGCGAGCCCGACATCGACCGGATGTGGGACGCCGTCCTCGCGACGGTCCGCATGGACGAGGCCGATCCCGTCGCCGCCTGGCGCGAGCACATCACCGCGCTGAAGGCGCGCTCGGCCGCGATGGACGCGCGCCGCTTCGACAAGGTCCGCTTCCGCGGGCCGGGCACGGATCTCACCGTCGGCCTGCACGCCGGCTCGCGCTGGCGCTCGGCCGAGGAGTCGACGCACTGGGGCCGCTCGTTCGTCCCCAACCTGCCGACCGAGGAGATCTTCACGACGCCGGACTCGCGCCGAACCGAGGGCCACGTCCGCTCCACGTATCCGCTGCTGGCGCAGGGCAAGGTCGTCGAGGGGCTCGAACTCGCGTTCGAGGGCGGGCGCATCGTGGACGTCCAGGCGTCCAAGGGCGCGGAGATCGTGCGTGGCCAGGTCGAGTCCGACGACGGAGCCGCCATGCTCGGCGAGGTCGCCCTCGTGGACGGCACGTCGCGCGTCGGCAAGTCCGGGATCGTCTTCGTGGACACGCTCTTCGACGAGAACGCGACCGCCCACATCGCCTACGGCCAGGGCTTCCCGTTCGCGGTCGACGGCGCCGAGGACATGAGCCCGGAGGAGCAGCACGCGAACGGCGTGTCGCACTCCTCGATCCACACCGATCTGATGATCGGCGGCCCCGAGGTGGACGTCGACGGCATCACCGCGGACGGTCAAGAGGTGCCGATCATCCGCGCGGACGCCTGGCAGCTCTAGTCAGACGTTGAAGCGGATGTTCAGGACGTCGCCGTCCTGGACCACGTACGTCTTGCCCTCCAGGCGCTGAAGGCCGCGCTTCGCCGCTTCGGCGTGCGAGCCGCACTCGACCAGGTCGCTCCAGCCGATCACCTCGGCGCGGATGAAGCCGCGGGCGATGTCGGTGTGGATCTCGGCGCCCGCCTCGAGCGCGGTCTGGCCGGAGACGAGCGTCCACGCGCGCGTCTCCTTCTCGCCGGCCGTGAAGAAGCTGATCAGGCGCAGCGCCTCGAAGAGCCGCGGGACGATCCCTTCCAGCGCCGACGGGCCGTCGCGAAACTCCGCCGCCTCCTCCGGGGACATCTCCGACAGCTCGGCCTCGAGCTTCAGGTCGATCCCGCCGGGCCCGTTCTCGACGGCGACGATCGGCTTCGTCGTCAGCGGTTCGAGGTTCGGCGGCAGCTCGCCCGGATAGTCACGCAGCGTGTGCCCGTCGCCGAGGTGGACGAGCAGCGCGCGCAACTCGTCGGCCTCCTTCTTCAGCGCAGGATCGCCGGACTTGGCCTGCTGCTCGACGCGCTCCAGGCGCCGCTCGACGTGCTCGTGGTCGGCGACGAGGAGCTCCAGTTCGAGCGCTTCGAGATCGCCGGCCGGATTCGCGTCCTCGCCCCAGCCGTTCAGGACGGCGAGCAGGGCGTCGACCTCACGGAGCCCGCCGAGCAGCTGACGCCCGGAACCGGGAACGTCGACGACCCGCACCGCGGCGGGCGTGATCTTCTTGGCCGCGACGACCGCGGCGACCTGGTCGAGCCGCGGATCGGCGATCGCGGCCATGCCCACGTTCTCCTTCCCGGACACGGTCGCGTACGCGGTGATCTCCGCCCCCGCGCTCGTGAGCGCGTTGAAGAGCGTGGTCTTGCCCGCGTTGGGAAGCCCGACGATTCCGGCTTGGACGGCCATGGAGGCCGCTCAGACTACTCGTCGAGCTCGCGCTGGAGCGCGCCGAGCGCGCGATGCTGGAGCGCCTTCACCGCGCCCTCGGTCTTCCCGAGGATGACGGCGGCGTCCGCGTTCGAGAAGTCGAAGCCGAACTTGAGCGTGAGCACCTGCCGCTGGTCGTACGAGAGGCCGTCGATCAGCTCGAGCAGCCGTGTGTTGCCGATCGAGTGGAACGCCTGCGCCTCGGCGGAGGGCTCGAGATCCACCACGAACTCCTCGGGATCCTCCTCGAGCTGCCAGCGCCGGCCGCGGCGGAAGTGATCCATCGCCAGGTTGTGCGCGATGCGAAAGAGCCAGGCCGAAAACGGAGCGCGCCGCCAGACGAAGCGGTCGATCGACTCGAGCATCTTCACGAAGGTCTGCTCGGTCAGATCCTCGGCGTCGTGCTTGTTGCCGACCGACGCCTGGAGGTAGGCGTAGATGCGGTCGAAGTGGAGCGTGTAGAGCTCGCCGAGCGCGTCGCGGTCGCCGGTCTGGGCCCGGGCGACGAGCGCCCGCATGTCCGGCCCGGGCGTCGCTGCGACGCGTACGCCGGGTCGCTCGATGGTTGTGGTGTATGCCTCTCCCATGAAAACCCCGCCATCCCCCGGAAGGGGTAGGCCCCTGCGACGCACATAAGCAGAGGTCTGCGAAAACGCAAGAGGGGGATTTCGCGGCCGGCCGCCGCCGCGCGCTGAGAATCGGCACACATTCGGCACAGACACGTGCGCAATTCGCGGTTACGCTCTCAGCGGGAAGCGGGTGGCGCCACACCCCACCCAGGGCGGGGGCGTCGCGCGCGAGGAGCGCAACCGGCTGCCCCGCTTTCGGCGGGGTCAGGAGTGAATCAGCCGGAGAAGCCGATGCTCGTCTCGCGGGAGAACCGCTTGACGTAGCTGACCGCGCGCGTCGGGACGACGATCGAGCCGTCCTCGGTCGCGACCTCGAGCACCGAGTCGCCGCCGAGCGCAGCCTTGAGCTCGTCGAACGAGGGCTCGGAGACGAGCGCCGTCACCGTCTGGCCGCTGTCGAAGCCGATCTGGATCCGCAGATGGTCGTCAGACACTGAGCACCTCCGCGAGGACGCCGTCGAGGGATTCCGGATGGACGAACGCTACGCGCTTGCCGCCCAGTCCCGGGCGCGGCTCCGCGTCGATCACGTGGGCGCCGCGCTCGGTGAGCTCGCCGATCGCGTCCTCGACCGAGTCGACCTCGAACGCGACGTGGTGCATGCCGGGCCCGCGCTTGGCGAGGAACCGGCCCACCGGTGTATCGGCCGAAAGCGGCGAGACGAGCTCGACGCGGCCGGCGCCGATGCGCAGGTACACGGCGTTCACGCCCTGCTCCTCCATGCGGCCCTCGAGCTCGACCTCCGCGTCGAAGAGCCGGCGGTAGATCGCGACCGCCTCGTCGAGATCCTCGACGGCGAACGCAACGTGGTGGACATCCCGAACCTGCACGGCGCGGGCGATGCTACCCGCTCAGCTGGTCACGCCGGGCCGGAGCCTACGAGCGGATCTCCGCGATTCGCGCCTCGACGATCTTCGTCACGAGCCCGTCGGGGAGTGGGCCGTCCGTGGTGAAACGGATCGTCCCCTTGGCCCTCTTGAACGGTTCGAGCTCCTCGGCGAAGACCTCGATCAGCCTCGAGCTCATGGGAAAGAGGCTGCAGTGATTCTTGAAGGCGCCGTAGGCGACGAGCGGCCGGCCGTCGACCTTGAACGTGGGCAGCCCGTAGCTGATCGTCTCCGTCGCATCCGGCGCAGCTGCTCGGATCGTCGTCCGAAGGCTCTCCAGCGCGGCGCGCGGCTCGTCCGGCAGCGCGGACAGATACCGCTCCACATCGGCAGGTCCAGCCATGGCCGAACGCTACCCGCGCTAGAGCTGCGAGGGGTCGACCCAGTACGGCTCAGCGGACATTGCGACGGCCCGCGGCATCCCGACGTCATCGGAGGAGTTCGACTCGGCCGAGACACCCTTGAGGACCTCCTCGAGCTCGCGCCGGTCGAGCGTTTCCTTCTCCAGGAGCGCGAAGGCGATCCGGTCGAGCGACGCGCGGTGCTTCGCGAGCAGGCGGATCGCTTCGCCGAACGCGTGGTCTGTGAGCCGCGCCTGCTCCTGGTCTCGCACCTGCTTCGTGTGCTCGGAGAGCGCGTAGTTGTCGGCGCGCATCGTCCTCGACGCGACTCCCTCGCCCATGCCGAACTCGAACACCATCCGGCGGGCGAGATCCGTGACGCGCTCGAGGTCGTTCGCGGCGCCGTTCGTGACCGCGCCGAAGACGATCTGCTCCGCGGCGCGGCCGCCGAGCATGACCTTCATGAGATCGAGGAACTCGTCCTTCGTGTGGAGGTAGCGGTCTTCCTGCGGCGTGTTCAGCGTGTAGCCGAGCGCCTGGCCGCGGGAGACGATCGTGACCTTCTGGACGGGCATCGGCTCGCCGAGGAGATGCGACATGAGCGCGTGGCCGCCCTCGTGGTAGGCGAGGATCCGCTTCTCCTTCTCGGTGACGACGCGGCGCTGCTGGAGGCCGGCGACGATACGCTCGATCGCGGAGTCGAAGTCGTCCTGGCAGATCGTCTTGCGCTCGGCGCGGCCGGCGAAGATCGCGGCCTCGTTCGTGATGTTCGCGAGGTCGGCGCCGGTGAGGCCCGCGGTGACGCGGGCGACCGAGGTCAGGTCGACGTCGGAGTCGAGCGGCTTGCCCCGGGTGTGGACGGCGAGGATCGCCTGGCGCCCTGCGAGGTCGGGCGGCGAGACGAGGATCTGGCGGTCGAAGCGGCCCGGGCGAAGGAGGGCCGGATCGAGGTCGTCGAGCCGGTTCGAGGCGCCGATGAGGACGACCTGCGCGGGGCCGGCGAACCCGTCGAGCTCCACGAGGAGCTGGTTCAGCGTCTGGTCCTGCTCACGGTTGTGGCCGGAGCCGGAGCGGCGCATGCCGACGGCGTCGAGCTCGTCGATGAACACGATCGAGGGCGCGTTCTGGCGCGCCTTCTCGAAAAGCTTGCGGATGCGGGCGGCGCCGAGGCCGGCGAACATCTCCACGAACGCGGAGGCGCTCTGCGAGTAGAAGGTCGCGCCCGAGGCGTTCGCGACCGCCTTGGCGAGCAGCGTCTTCCCGGTCCCGGGCGGGCCGTAGAGGAGGATCCCCTTCGGCACGCGGGCACCGAGCTGGGCGAAACGCTGCGGATCCTGGAGGAAGTCGACGACCTCCTGCAGCTCGCTTGCGGCCTCGTCCACGCCGGCGATGTCCTTCCAGGTCACCGACGACTTCGAGTCGGGCTCGACCTCCGTCGGCTTGACCCGCGGCATGAGTCCCACGGCCTTCCACATCAGCCACACGAGCAGGCCGATGAAGATCAGCGGCAACCACGTGTAGATGATGCCGAGGATGTAGGCAAGAATGTCCCCGACCGTCTCCACACGTGACCCATCGGCCGGTGGGCGGGGAATCTTTACGCCGGTGCGCTATTCGACCGGTTCGAGGCGCGGATTCGGGTTGAGCCGCCGGCCGACCTTCGCGGACGGCTTGCCGTCGGTCGTGACCACGTCGGCCGTGAAGTCGTTCTCGCCGCGGATCAAGGCCGAGCCGACGCCGTAGGAGTCGACCGGCACGCCGCGCTCCTCGAAGGCGCGGATTCGCTCGACGTCGAAGCCGCCCGAGACGACGATCTTCACGTCGGTGAAGCCTTCCGAGTCGAGCCCCGTGCGCACCTTCTCGACCAGACGCTGGTTGACTCCGCGCGGATCGAAGTAGCCCATCTCGCTCCACAGGGAGCGGTCGACGAGCGTCGCGGACGTGTCGAGCCGCACGCCCCAGAGCTTCGGGCCGAGCGCATGCGCGACCGCGAGGGCGGTTCGCACCGAATCGTTCTCGAAGTCGACGAGGACGACGATGTGCGTGTCGTCGGGGGCGAACTCGGCGAACTTCTTCGCCGCGAGCACGGTGTCGCCGCCGTAGGCCGCGATCAGCGCGTGCGGAACGGTTCCGATTCCGGTGCCGCCCCACCACGAAGCCTGCGCGTCGGTCGAGACGCCGATCGCGCCCGCGATATGCGCCGCGTAGCCGTCCCCGGTCTGCACCCGGTGGTGGTCGTGCCGCGCCGGGAAGAACAGGATCGGCTTGCCGTTCGCGGCCTCGACGACCCGGCGCGTGTTGGTGGAGACGAGCGTGCGCCGCGCGAGCACGCCGAGGTAGACCGTCTCGAGATGCGCGAACGCCGTGTAGTCGCCCTCGATCGTGAGCACCGTCTCCCAGGGCGCGATCTCGTCGCCGTCGTAGAGCGCCTTCACCTCGAGCGCGTCCCAGTCGTCGACGCAGAGCTTCAGGACGGCGATCGCCTCGTCCATGCCGCCGAGCACCGCGTGCTTCTTCTGGAACGCCTGCACGTGAACCTGCGGCCGGCGCCCGTCGTCGAGCAGCACCTGGCGGGCGAGGTTGAAGTAGACGTCCGTGTAGTAGCCCTCCCGCATCTTCTCGACCGGGAGGTCGAAGATGTCAGGCTGGAGGCGTTTCCTCGTCGGCATCGCCCGGCGATTCTAGGCGGAGGCATTCCTGCAGAGCCGCTTCAGCCACCTCCTGCTGCTCGGGCGTCGGCTCGGCCGTGAGGATCCGTTGCTGGAGCTCGTGCCCCGGCCAGGCGAGCGCGCGGGCCGCAGGCGTCTCCGGGTTGCGCACCATCCAGGTGAAGAGCTCGACCGACGCGGCGACCGCTCCGAGCGCGGTCACGAGACGAACCACGGGACGGATCCCGCGCGGCGCAGCATTGGCGAGGAGGCTCCCGGCGATGCTCGTCGCGATCAGCGGGCCGACCATGTGGGAGCCGCAACGCTCGTGCTCGCGGGTGCGCGGCTCGCCGTGCTCATAGCTGCCGATCGCGATGTGCTCGGCGCCGTGGTAGGCGGCCAGGTCGGTTCCCTTGAGCGCGTACGCGGCAGGAGCGAGCGAGATCGCCGCCGAGACGACCTCGCGCACCGACGGCGTCAGGCGACTGGCACGCAACCGGCGGACGACGAACGCGCTGACCCCGAGCGCCGAGGCGACCGAGGGCCGCTCGTACGGCAGCCGGGCCTCCGGAAGCGCGCGCCGCAGAACCGGCATGAGCGCGAACACCTCGCCGAGCCGGGCGGGCCCGCGCAGGAACGGCGAGCCGACCTCGGCGGCCAGGAACGGCTTGCGCCCGGACGCGATCTTGAGATCGCCGGCCTCGGTGCGGATCGCGCACGCCCAGTAGCTCGGGCCGTGCACGAGCACGCCGTTCTCGAGCGCCAGGCCTCCTAGGCGGACGGGCTTGTCCATGTTCCGAGTGTACGCGCGAGGTCGTAAACGAAACGTGTCCCCAGCTCGAGGTCGTCGACGGGGATCCGCTCGTCGGCGGAATGGATGAGCCGCGCGGCCAGCTCGGGCGCCATCGCCCGCATGGGGAAGAAGCCGTACGCGACCGTGCCGAACGCCTGCCGCAGGTAGTGGCTGTCGGTGAAGCCCGGGAGCACGACCGGCGCGACCGCGGCGCCCGGCTCCTCGGCGGCGATCCAGCCCGAGAGCGCGTCCCAGAGCGGCGTGTGCTGCGAGGAGCGCGTGCCGCCGACGCTCTCGATCCACTCGAGCTCGTAGTCGCCGTCGCCGAGCCAGCCGCGGATCTCGGCCTCGGCCTCGGCCTGGGTCTGGCCCGGAAGGAGCCGGCAGTCGCACTCGACCTCGCACACCGCCGGGATCACGTTCCGCTTGTGCGACGCGTCGATCATCGTCGGCGCGATCGTGAGCGAGAGCGTGGCCTCGAGCATCGCCGCGACCGTCGGGTCGAGCGTCTCGAGCGGACCGGCGACCTCGAAGAACGCCTCCGTCTCGGGAAGCAGCTGCCGCTTCGGCTCGAACGCCGCCAGCCGCTCGATCAGCGCCGCGGCCTTCACGAGCGCGTTGTCGGCGATCCCGGGCATCGACGCGTGCCCGGAGCGGCCGCGGACGCGGAGGATGAACGGCGAGCTCATCTTCTCGGCGATCGCGCAGAAGTAGACGGGCCGCCCGCCGATCACGACCCGGTCGCCGCCGCCCTCGTTCACGCAGTAGTCGGCGCGCACGGCGTCCGGATGGTTGTCGCAGAGCCAGGTGAGCCCGTAGCCGGTCGTCCCGACCTCCTCGTCGGCCGTGGCCGCGAGGATCAGGTCGCCGTCGCCGTGGAAGCCCTCGCGCGCCAGCGTGGCGAGCGCGACGCAGTTCGCGACCACCTGGCTCTTCATGTCGAGCGCGCCGCGGCCCCAGATCTCACCGTCGCGAAGCGCGCCCGAGAACGGCTCGACCGACCACTCGGCCGGGATCGGCGAGCACGACGTCGGTGTGCCCGAGGAGGAGCAGGCTCTTGCCGTCGCCGCCTTCGAGCCGCGCCACGAGGTTGGCGCGCTCGGGATCGCGGGCGTAGAGCTCGCACTCGACGCCCGGCGTCCTCGAGGTAGGCGCGCAGCAGCTCGGCCGCCTTCGTCTCGTTCCCCGGCGGGTTCGTCGTGTCGACGCGGATCAGCTCCTGGAGGAGCTCCGTCGCCTCGGCGCGCAGATCGGCGGCAGGCATCGCGCGAGCATACTTCGGCCATGGCTGACCTCTTCTCGGACGCGGCCGAGACCCGGCTCCCCGACCGGGCGCCGCTGGCGGCGCGGCTTCGGCCCGATTCGCTCGACGCCTTTGTAGGCCAGGACCAGATCGTTGGAGCCGGCTCGGCGCTGGCGCTCGCGATCGCCGAGGACAGAGTCGGATCGGCGGTCTTCTACGGCCCGCCCGGCTCCGGCAAGACCACGCTGGCGCGGATCGTGGCTGCCACGACAGGCGCAGCGTTCGAGGAGCTCTCCGCGGTGTCGGCCTCCGTCGCCGATGTGCGCGCGACTCTGGCCCGCGCGACCGAGCGGCTGGGCGCGAACGGCCAGCGCACGATCCTCTTCCTCGACGAGATCCACCGGTTCAACAAGTCCCAGCAGGACGCGCTGCTCCCCGCGGTCGAGACGGGCCTCGTGACGCTGATCGGGGCGACGACCGAGAACCCGTACTTCGAGGTGAACTCGGCCCTGCTCTCGCGGTCGCGGATCTACCAGCTCGAGCCGCTGACCGACGAACAGGTCGAGGAGATCGTGCGCCGCGGCGCGGCCGAGCTCGGCGCCGACGTCCCCGACGAGCGCGTGGCCCAGATCGCGGCCACCTCGGGCGGCGACGCGCGAGCGGCGCTGAACACGCTCGAGCTCGCCTGGCAGACCGCGCGCGGCGAGCCGCTCACCGAGGAGCAGGTCTCCGACGCAGCCCGCAAGGCCCCGCTGAACTACGACAAGGCGGGCGACGCGCACTACGACTTCGTCTCGGCGTTCATCAAGTCGATCCGCGGCTCCGATCCCGACGCGGCGCTCTACTACCTCGCCGCGATGCTCGAGGCCGGCGAGGACGCGCGCTACATCGCGCGGCGCCTGATCGTCCACGCCTCGGAGGACATCGGCCTCGCCGACTCGCAGGGGATCGTGGTCGCGGTCGCGGCGGCGCAGGCGGTCGAGCACGTCGGGCTTCCCGAGGCCCGGCTGAACCTCGCGCACGCGACGCTCTACCTGGCCCGCGCGCCAAAGTCGCGGTCGGTCATCTCGTCGCTCGGCGCAGCGACGGGCGCGGTGCGCGAGCACGGCACCGTCCGTCCTCCGAAGTCGCTGCGCGACGCCCACTACCGCGGCGCGGCGAAGCTCGGGCACGGCGCCGGGCTACGTGATGCCGACCGAGGATCCGTCCGGGTACGACGTCGACTACCTGCCGGACGAGCTCAAGGGCTCGACGTACTTCACGCCCTCCGGCGAGGGCGACGACACCTAGGCCGCTTTGGCCGTGTCCGGCTCGCGGGTCGGAAGCTGTACGACCGGCTCGGGCTGCTTGCCCGGCCGGGCGGCAAGGCGCGAACCGAGGAGGATCAGCGCGAGGCCGGCGACCGTCGAGATCCCGAACGGGTCACCGCGGAACGCGACGCCGAGCAGCACGGCGATCCCGGGTGCGATGTAGGCCACGATTGACGCGCGACCGGGCCCGACCTTCGAGGCGAGGCGGAAGAAGAGCACGAACCCGCCTGCGGTCGACGCGAGTCCCAGCACGACGAGCGAGCCGATCGCGCCCGCCGACGGAACGGTCTCGGGGAGCGTGAGCAGCGCGGCCGGCAGAAGCAAGAAGGCGGAGAGCACGGTGGTGACTCCGACGACACCGCGCCCGTCGTAGCCCGTGAACCTCGTCTTGAGGAGAATCGCCGAGAACGCGTAGCCGAGCGCGGTTCCGAGGGCCGCAAGCGCGCCGATGCCTGCGCCGCCGCTCAGGCCGGCGTCCACGCCGACGAGCAGCGCGACACCGCCGAACCCGACGACGAGGCCGAGGAGCCGTCCGCCGGAGGCGCTCTGAGACGGGTCGAGCCCGAGCGCGAGGATGGCGAGCAGCAGCGGCGTCGCGGCGACGAGGATGCTCGTGAGCGACGACGGGATCCGCTCCTCAGCGAAGCCGAGCAGCAGGAACGGCCCGGCCATCTGGGTCACGGCGAGCACGACGAGCCAGCCGGCGCGATCGCGCAGCGGCCGAAGCACGCCGGCGTACGCCGCCATCGGCAGCAGGACGAGTGCAGCGAGCCCGGTGCGCGCGAAGGCGACCCAGGCGGGCGAGACCTCGTCCACCGCGACGGCGATGAAGAGATAGGGGATCCCCCAGAGCAGGGAGACCGCGGCAACGAGGAGGAGGGCGCGTCGGCTCATACGTGGTGAAACGTGTAACGACCGCGCCGTGTGAGATCTGCCCGCAAGAATGTGCAGGTGCGCCTGAACGTCCACGAGTGGGGATCGTCGAGCCAGCCGACCGTCGTGTGCATGCACGGCGTGCAGGCGCACGGGCGGCGGTTTCGCAGGCTGGCGGAGGAGCGACTCGTTTGGGCCGGGTTGCACGTCCTCGCGCTCGACTTCCGCGGTCATGCCGACTCGGGCTGGGAGCCTCCGTGGTCGATCGAGCAGCACGTCGCCGATGTCGTCGAGACGGTCGACGGACCGGTCACCCTTCTCGGCCACAGTTTCGGCGGGCGCATGGTGCTCGAGGTCGCGGCGCGGCATCCCGCCTTCGTCGAGCGGGCGGTGCTGCTGGATCCGGCGCTCCACCTTCCTCCCGCCCGGGCGTCCGAGTCGGCGAACGCCGAGCGCGCCGATCACTCGTACGCCGATCCCGAGGAGGCGATGGTCGAGATCGCCTCTGCGGCGCCGCGCACGCCGCGGGAGATCCTCGAGGAGGAGGTCGCGTCACACCTGGCGTTCAACGCGGACGGCCGCTGGCGCTGGCGCTACGCCCCGGCCGCGGTCGTGACGATGTTCGGCGACCTGGCCCGGCCCGCGCCGCCGCCGGCGAGCTGCCCGACGCTCGTCGTCGTGGGCGAGGAGACGGAGTACGTGACGCCCGAGCACCTCGCACCGCTCGACGCGACCGTCGTCTACGTCCCCGGCGGACACCGGGTGCTGTTCGAGGCGTTCGAGGAGACCGCCGACGCGGTCGTGAGCTTCCTGCGTTAGAGCGTTCGTGCGCCGAGCGCGCTGGCGACGAGCTCGACCGCCAGCGCCGCCGTCTCGTTCTGCCGGTCGAGGATCGGGTTCACCTCGACCACCTCGAGCGAATCGAGGAGACCGGCCTCGGCGATCAGCTCCATCGCCAGGTGCGCCTCGCGGAACGACAGGCCTCCCTGTACCGGCGTGCCGACGCCGGGGGCGACGTCCGGGTCGACGACGTCCATGTCGAGGGAGACATGGACGAACGCCGCGCCCTGTGCCCGCTCGAGCGCCTCGCCCAGAACGGTTTCAACTCCACGCCGGTCGATGTCGCTCATCGTGGCGACGTACAGGCCGAGCTCCGCAACGGCCTTCCGCTCGCCGTCGTCGAGCGAGCGGACGCCGATCAGTGACGTGCGCGCCGGATCGAGCGCCGGCAGCGGCCAGGCGTCGCTCTCGAACCCCTGGTCGGCCCGGCCGATGAGCGCCGCGAGCGCCATCCCGTGGACGTTGCCGCTCGGGCTGGTTTCCGGGGTGTTCAGGTCGCCGTGCGCGTCGAGCCAGAGCGCTGCGCCGATGCCCTTCACGGACGCCATGCCGCCGACCGTGCCGAGCGCAACCGAGTGGTCGCCGCCGAGGACGAGCGGGATCTCGCCGGCCTGCGCCGTCTCGGTGACCTGTCGGGCGATCCGCTCGCATGCGGCCTTGATCTCCTTCAGGAAGCGGGCATGCTCATCCCCCGACGCGAGCTCCTCAGGCTCGGCCGTCGCAACGTTGCCATGGTCGGAGACGGCGAAGCCCATCGCCTCGAGCCGATCGCCGAGCCCCGCGTAGCGAATCGCCGACGGCCCCATGTCGACGCCGCGGCGCCCCTGGCCGAGGTCGAGGTCCGCTCCGATGATCGCGACACCTGCGCGCTTCATGGCGGCGAGGGTATCTACACTGCGACGGCGGGGCGAGGTAGCTCAGTTGGTAGAGCACACGGCTGAAAACCGTGGTGTCGCCGGTTCAAGTCCGGCCCTCGCCATTCTCAACGGCGCGCTCCGACCGGCACACATTCGGAACGGAGCTGCGCACCACACGCGCGGATTTCAGCGTTACGCTCAGGCGCGAGGGGTGCCCTAACCGGGGTCCCCCGGGGGCACGGGAAATCAGGCTCCGGCCGAGCGTTCTCGGCGGAACGCGATCGTCGCCTCGCCGGGACCTGTCTGCAGCCATTCGAACCGCTCGAAGCCGGCCGCCTCCAGTCGTTGGCGCAGCGTCTCCGCCGGGACGTAGATCGGCGTCTCGGGCCCGGCGCCGAAGGCAACGACCACCGCTCCGCCCGGCGCCGTCACCCGGGCCAGCTCGTCGAAGAACGGGATCATGTTGAGGAGCGTGACGAGGTCGAACGCGCCGTCGGGATACGCGAGCTTCGCCGCGTCCGCGACCTCGAAGCGCATCCGCTCGGCATCCCCGGGCGGGACGAGCGAGCGGGCCTCCTCGATCATCGCCGGCGCCAGGTCGACGCCGGTCACGTCCGCCTCGGGGAACCGCTCCGCGACGAGCCGTGCCGCGATGCCCGTGCCGGTTCCGAGGTCGAGCACCTTCGCGGGCTCGAACCCCAACCGCTCCACGGCGGCAGCGAGGGACGCAAGCGAGCTCGACCCGCGGATCGTCTCCCAGTGCGGCGCGAGCGAATCGAACTGCCGCCGCAGCGGGCGGCGGAAAAGCCTCCAAAGCCGTGGATGCGCGACAACCGTGGTGGTGGTGAAGCGGGAGAACCGCCGGCCGAGCCGCCGGGCCCAGTCGTTCACCGCAGGCGGATGCGCAGCTCGGAGCCCGAGCGCGCGGCGAGCATCTGCGCCGCACTGCCGCCGTTGATCGCGATCGCAACGTTCCGGTAGGCGTCCTCATAGAGCAGGATGTCGCCCGCCCGCACGTCCGCGAAGGTGCGCACGCAGGTGGCGAAGTACGACTCGAAGCCGACGTCGATCTCGATGTCGGCGCCCGGCTCGATCCCCGCCGCCGTCGAGGTCGTCCGTGTCGGCGTTCACCTGGACGTTGCCGTAGCGGTCGATGTAGAGCACGGTCACGCGGATCCGCCCCGTCCCGATCTCGGGAGCCGGAACGTCGAGCCGCACGAGCGTCGCGGGATCGACCGCCGGCCCGAGGTCGGCGAGCGGAACGCCGGTCGCGAGATGCGCGGCGGCCGGCGCGAAGATGTCGCGCCCGTGGAACGTCGCCGAGACCGGCGTCAGAGCCGATGGGCCTCGCTGGTCAGCTCGACCGCCTCCTCGATCCCGCCCAGCTTCTCGGCGGCGACGAGCAGGAGGCCGTTGTCCGGGCCCACGAAGATCCGGTCGGGGCCGCGCACGGCGATCGCGCGCCGCTCGCCGCCGACCTCGGGATCGACCACGGCGAGGTGCACGCCCGCCGGAAAGTACGGCAGCGTGTTCGCGAGCACGAGCGCGCCCTGGAGCACCTCCTGGCGCTTGATCCCGTGCGTGATGTCGATGATCTGCACCTCGGGCGCGATCCGCTTCACGACGCCGTGGCAGACGCCGACGAAGTCGTCCTCGTAGCCGAAGTCGGTCAGGAAGGTGATGACGTCGCGCGCGATGCGGCGAGCCTAACTGCTTCGGCCAGGCCGACCAGGTCGTGCGTGGCGGCCTCTTCCACGACGCGCAACCCGAGCCCGCGCGCCTCGGCCGACGTGACCGGGCCGATCGACACGACCGGGAGCGGGCTGCCCAGTGCGGCGAACGCCCGCGCCGCTGACGCGGACGCGAGCACGACGAGATCGGCCTCGGGAAAGTCGGGCGCGAGCTCGACCGTGCGGTAGAGCACCTCGACGTCGGCACCAAGTGCGGCGGCCAACAGGGGGCGCGCGTCCTCGGCGCCGGCGAAGAGCACGCGGCCGGGCTCCTCCGGGAACGCGGCGACGAGCCCCTCCTGGGTCGAGACTGCTGGGACGAGCTCCGGCTCGACGCCGTGTACCCGCAGCGCGTCCGCGGTGCCGGGCCCGATCGCTGCCACATGCGGCAGCCGTCCCTCGAGCCGGGCGAAGAGCGCGTCCACCCCGTGCCGGCTCGTGAGCACGACCCAGTCGTAGTCGCCAGTGTGGAGCGGCGGCCCGTCGAGCCGCTCGATCGCGACCAGCGGGCACTCGACCACGTCGAAGCCGTCGTCGGCGAGCAGCGCGGCCAGCGCGTCGTTGCCGCCCTCGGCACGGGTCAGCGCGATCCTCACGGAACCGCCGCCAGCAGCTCGTCGGCCAGCGCCAGCGGGTCGTCGCCGGTGCGCCGCTCGACCCACGTGCCGTCCTCGGCCGCGATGAGCGCGTGCAGCCCGGTTCCGTCGTGGTGTGCGGCGACGGGAGCGAGACAGCCGCCGCCGATCCGCGCCACGCAGGCGCGCTCGAGCTCGACCCGGCGCTGGGTCTCCGCGTCGCCCGCGCCGGAGACGAGCTCCTCCTCGCCCGTGCGCACCTGCAGCGCGACCGCGCCCTGGCCCGCCTCGGGGAGCATCACCGCCGGGTCGATCCGCAGTCCGATCTCGTCCGAGAGCCCGAGCCGGTCGAGCCCCGCGGCCGCCAGCACGATTGCGTCGAGGCCACGCTCGCCGCGCTTGCGCAGCCGCGTGTCCACGTTCCCGCGCAGCGGCTCGATCGAGAGCGACGGATCGTGCGCGAGCAGCTGTGCCTTGCGCCGCACCGACGCCGTCCCGATCCGCATGCCCGGCCGGATCTCCGCCGCGCCGCACAGCGCATCGCGCGGATCCTCCCGCGGCAGGTACGCGCCCACGACGAGCCCGCCCGTGTCCGTCGAGGTCATGTCCTTCGCGGAATGAACGGCCACGTCGATGCGCCCGGCGAGCAGCGCCTCCTCGATCTCCTTCACGAACACGCCGCGCTCGCCGATCTCGCCGAACGGCTTCGTGCGGTCGCGGTCGCCCGCGGTCGTGATGGGGACGAGCGCGATCTCGAGGTCGGGCCGCGCCGCCCGCAGCGCGTCGGCGGCGAGCTCGGCCTGGCGCAGTGCGAGCCGGCTGCCGCGCGAGCCGAGCCGCAGGATCATTGCGCGTCGCGGTCGCGAGCCTGCTCGGCGAGCTCGTCGAGCTCGCGGGCGAGCCGCTGCAGCTTGAACGCGTAGATCACGAGGTAGAGCAGCACGACGGCCAGGACGACGAGGTAGGCCGCGGTGACGTACTTCTCGGAGGTCGTCACGCGAGCCGCTCCCGCAGCTCGCGCAGCCGCTCGTCGATCCGCTTGCCGGCCAGCTCGTTCAGGTAGAGCGACGAGGCCAGCGCGACCATCCCGGCGAGGCACACGCAGAAGACCGCGAACATCGTGCCGCTCATCTGCGGGCCCTCACGCGTGAAGACGACCGGATGGATGAACCCCTCCGCGAGCCGGATGGCGAGGAACGAGATCGGGATCAGCACGACGCCGAAGAGCGCGTAGACCGCCGACATGTTCGCCCGCCGCGGCCCGGGCTCGACCGAGTAGCGCAGCATGAAGTAGGCCGAGTAGAAGAGGAACAGGACGAGGAAGAGCACCAGCTGCCGCTCGCTCCAGCTCCACCACACGCCCCAGGAGATCTTGCGCCCAGATCGAGCCGGTGACGAGCGTGAGGATCCCGAAGATCGTCCCCATGTGGACGGCCGTGTAGCTCTCGAGGTCGTAGCGCTGGTCGCGCGTCCACAGGAGTCGCAGCGCCTTCCACGCGCCCCACCCGAAGCAGGCGTACGCGGTCAGCGCGACCGGCACGTGGATGTAGAAGATCCGCTGGCTGAAGCCCTGGTCGGCGTCGTTCGGCACGCCGTAGAAGGCGAGCGTGATCCCGCCGAGGACCAGCACGAAGGCGCCGATCGCGGCGGCAGGGGCGGCGTTATTCCGTAACGACGTACTCAAAGCTGGCCCAGGCAAGTATCGCGAAGAGCGCGTCGTAGAGACCGAGGAAGGCGAGGTAGCGGCCGGGATCCGGCTCGACCGTCGCGCCGACGCCGCCGACCACGATCGGGATCGCGAGCGGGAGGAAGAGCAGCGGCAGGAGCAGCTCCCGGGCACGGCTCGCAGCGGCCATGGCGCCGAGCAGCACGCCCACGGCGGCGATCCCGAGATCCGCCAGCGCGAACGCGGCGATGGTGGCGCCGTCGATCGGCGCGAAGAAGAGCGCGAACGCCGGCAGCGCGATCGCCTCTGCGATGACGAGGAACGCCAGGACGCTCACGACCTTGCCGAGCCAGATCGCGCTGCGGTCGCACGGCGTGAGGACGAGTCCGTCGAGCACGCGCTGCTCCCGCTCCGCCACGAACGCGCGGGTCAGCGCGAGCAGCGCCGTGAAGAGCACGGCGATCCAGAGGAGCCCGTAGCGCGGCGAGGTCGGACGAGTCCGCCGGCAGCGCGAAGCGGAAGACGACGAGCGTCGAGACGACGAAGAGGAGCATCGCGGGCACCGTGTCGCGCGAGCGCAGCTCGAGCAGCAGGTTCGTCCGCGCCAGCGCCGCGACGTCGCCGAAGTAGCCGCTCACAGCGCCAGCTCCGCGGTCGCGAGCGCGGCGACGCGCTCGGGCTCGTGGGTGGAGACGACCAGCGTCCGCTCGCCGGCCAGCTCGGCCAGGTTCGCGTCGAGCGCCGCGGCGCCGTCGGTGTCGAGCGAGGAGAACGGCTCGTCGAGAAGCAGCAGCTGCGGGTCGTGGAGAAGCGTCCGGCAAAGGGCGAGCCGCTGGGCCATCCCGCGGGAGAAGGCGCCGACCCGCTCGTGCCGCGCCTCCCACAGGCCGTAGCGCTCGAGCAGCATCCCGATCCGCTCGCGCCGCTCGGGCACGCGGTAGAGGCGGCCGTAGAGCTCCAGGTTCTCCAGGGCGGTCAGCTCGCGGTAGACGAGCGGCTCGTGCGCGAGGTAGCCGATCTCCCCGCGCGGGACGGCGATCTCGAGCTCGCCGCGCGTGGGCGCGAGCAGCCCGGCGAAGAGCGCCAGCAGCGTCGACTTCCCCGAGCCGTTCGCTCCGCGCACGACGAGAAAGCCGCCCGCCGCGAGGTCGAGGTCGAGCCCCGTGACGACGCGCTTGGCGCCGAAGCGCCGCTCGAGCCCGCGGGCGCGGATCACGCGACCACGTCCAGGAGGACGAAGGCGAAGAAGGTCACCGAGATGACGCCGTTCATGGTGAAGAACGCGGCATCCAAGCGCCGGCTGGTCCTCGGGCGAGACCAGCGAGTGCTCGTACGCGAGCAGCCCGCCGACCGCGGCCACGCCGAGCCAGTAGAAGACGTTCACGTCGAGCCCGAGCCCGGCGAGCACGAGGAACGCAACGGTGGCGATGTGGCACGCACGGGAGATCCAGAACGTCGCCGGAATGCCGAACCGCTCGGGCACCGAATGGAGTCCCTGCTCCCGGTCGATGTCCACGTCGAAGAGCGCGTAGAGCACGTCGAACCCGGTCACCCAGACGGCCACCGCGGCGCCGAGCACCCAGGCCTCCCACGGCAGCTCGCCGGTGATCGCGACCCAGGCCCCGACCGGCGCGAGCCCGTCCACGAGCCCGAGCCAGACGTGCGCGAACCAGGTCACGCGCTTCAGGTACGGGTAGATCACGAAGGCCGCAACCGGGATCGGCCAGAGCCAGCGCACGACCGGATCGAGCTGGAACACGGCGATGAGGAAGACCGCGAGCGAGCCGAGCGCGAAGGCGAGCACCGGCAGCGCGGGACAGCGCGCCGCGCGGGATCTCCCGGCGACGCCGTGCGCGGATTACGCGCGTCGATCTCCGCGTCGATCAGCCGGTTGAGCGCCATCGCGAGGCTGCGCGCGCCGGCCATCGCGACCGTGATCCAGAAGAGGTCGGAGCCGCTCGGCACCTCGTCGACCGCCAGGAACGCGCCGACGTAGGCGAACGGCAGCGCGAAGACCGTGTGCTCGACCTTGACGAGCGACGCGAAGAGACGGGGGTAGCGCAGGACGGCGTTCACGTCTGGGCGTGCTCCGTCTGCGCGTCGGCCAGGAGTGCGAGTGCGTGGTCGAGCGCCGGCTGCAGCACCGCGAACCCGTCGCGGACAGCCGCCCGGGGAGCCGGGCAGGTTCACGACGAGCGTGGAGCCGATCGTCCCGGCGACGCCCCGGCCGAGCAGTCCGTGCGGCGTCTTGGAGATCGAGTCGGCGCGGATGGCCTCGGCGATCCCGGGCGCCTGGCGGTCGAGCACTCCCGCTGTCGCCTCGGGCGTCACGTCGCGCGGCGTAAGTCCGGTTCCCCCGGTCGTCAGCACGACGCGCGACGGTGGCGGCCAGCTCGCGGATCGCCGCGGCGATCTTCGGACGCTCGTCGGGGACGACGCGGTGCTCGACCTCGAACCCCGCCTCTCGGCAGCAGATTGACGAGCAACTCGCCGCTCGTGTCCTCGCGCTCGCCGGCCGCGACGCCGTCGGAGACGGTCACGACCGCAGCGTTCATGCGGCTTCCTTGGTCTTCTCCACGAGCCGGATCTCGCCGATCTCCATCGCCTTGTCGATCGCCTTGGCCATGTCGTAGACCGTCAGCGCAGCGACTGCGGCGGCCGTGAGCGCCTCCATCTCGACGCCGGTCTGCGCGGTCGTCTCGACCGCGGTCGAGATCGCGACGCCGGCGTCCTCGACCGTCAAGCTCGACCTCGATCGACGTGAGCGGCAGCGGATGGCAGAGCGGGATCAGCTCGGCGGTGCGCTTCGCGGCCATGATCCCGGCCACCTGCGCGGTCGCGAGCGCGTCGCCCTTCGGGAAGCTCGCGGAGCCGCGCCGGCGGTCTCGGGCGCCATGCGCACGAACGCCGAGGCCCGCGCGCGGCGGCGCGACAGCGGCTTGCCGCCGACGTCCACCATGTGGACGTCGCCGCTCTCGTCGACGTGGCTCAGGTCGGTCACGGCGCCTAGCCTACGCCGTCGAGATCGGCGAGCTGCGCCGTCGAGCCACTCGTCCATGTCGTGCTCGCGCACGTGCGTCGCGGATCGCCTCGAGGTTCGCTGCGCCGTTCGTCCACGGGCTGCGTGAGCGCGGCGTAGAGCGCCTCCGCCTGGCCGTCGACGTCGAACGGATCCACGGTGAGCGTCCACGGAGCGAGCTCCTCGTGAGCGCCGGTGTTCTCCGATAGGACAACGACCCCGTCGCGGGTGTTCACGAGCGGCGCCTCCTTCGCCACGAGGTTCAGCCCGTCGATCACCGAGTTCACGAAGAGGACGTCGAACTGCTTGTAGGCCGCGACGGAGGCCGGAAAGTCGTCCTCGATGTGGAGGTCGACGTCGGATCCGAGCCGTGCCGCGACGCGCTCGATCTCGCCCAGGTACGCGGCGTACACGGGAATGTCCTGGCGCGAGGCGTCGAGCAGCGCGAGCATCCGGACCCGGCCGTGCAGCTCCGGATGCGCTCGAGCATGCGCGCGAACGCCTCGAATCCGCGCACGACGTTCTTGGCGGGATCCGTGCGATCGACGCGGAGTACGAGGAGCTCCGGCCGCTCGGCGACGAGCGCTCGCTCGGCCTCGAGCACCGCCTCGCTCTCGGCGAGCGCGTCGAACTCGCGCGGATCGACCGGACGCCGGGTGGAAGCGCACGCGCGCCGGGTCGACCGTCGACGCCGAGATGCGGCGCAGGAGCGCAGGAAGTGCTCCCGCCAGCGCGCGGTGTGGAACGTGACGACGTCGTTCGCGAGCAGGCCCTCGTGGATCTCGCGGACGAACTCGCCCGGCAGCGCCTCCCAGGAGCTCGGCTCGGGCCAGGGGATGTGCACGAAATGCGAGAGCGCCGCGTCGGGAACACGCTCGCGCACGAGCCGTGGCGCGACGTACAGGTGGTAGTCGTGGAAGAAGACGGCCGCGTCGGGTCGGCCGGTCGAGCTCCTCACACACCGCGTCGGCGAACCCCTGGTTGACCGCCGCGTAGCCCCGTTCCACGTGGAAGCGTCGACCGGATCGGCGCAGTTCGCAGGCAGAGAGTGCTGGATGAACCACAGCATCGGGTTCGCGACCACGTTGTAGTACCAGTC
The DNA here is from genome assembly GCA_963760815.1 of uncultured Actinomycetes bacterium. Classification (GTDB taxonomy): domain Bacteria; phylum Actinomycetota; class Thermoleophilia; order Gaiellales; family Gaiellaceae; genus CAVRUF01. The sequence goes on along the minus strand of CAVXEJ010000001.1, from coordinate 478,839 downwards.
GTAGGCCGTCGGGTCGTGCGCGACCAGGCGCAGCCGGTAGCCCGCCGGCGTCGAACGGTCCACCGTTGCCGGCGGCCGCGCGGTCCTCGTCGGACATCGCGCTCGCGATCCAGGTGACGTCGTGGTGGTCGACCAGGCTGCGGAGCGCCGTGACGAGGCCGCCGCCGCCGCGCTTGGCGACCCGCTCGTCCGTCCGTCGTCGCGGTCGAAAGCTCGACCGGCCCGCGGTTCGAGACGACGATCAGCTTACGGCGGGCCGCTCATGCGCGGACACCCTAGACGGCGGCTTTCTCGCAGGCTCGCGGCCCGGTCGGTCTCGCCGGCCGTCCAGGTCGTTGAAGAGCACGAGCCAGTCGCGCAGGAGCCGCGGCGTCAGGAAGTGCTTGCGCACGTACTCCTTGCCCGCGAGCGCCATCGCCCGGTGCCGCTCCGGCTCGTCGAGGATCGCGCGTGCTCCGCGGCGGCGCACTCCTCGACCGACTCGACGAGGTAGCCGGTCTCGCCGTCCTGGCATCTGGTCGACGATCCCGCCGACGCGGCCCGCGACGATCGGCCGCGCCTTCCACAGCGCCTCGGTGACCGTCAGGCCGAAGCCCTCCGTGATCGACTTCTGCAGGAGCGACGTCCGAGTGCACCTGGAACGCGTTCACCTCGACGGAGCCGACGTTGTTCAGGTTCGAGAGGATGAAGATGTCGGGGTCGCCGTCGGCGGCCGCGACGGTGCGGTTGTAGTACTCCCAGCCCTCCGGGTCGTCGTGCGCCATCGAGCCGACGAGCGCGAGCTGCACGTCGGGATGCTTCTGCCGCACGATCCGCCAGGCCTCGATCACGCCGAGCGGGTCCTTCCACGGGTCGAAGCGGCGAGACCTGCGTGATCAGCGGCCGCTTCACGTCGATCCCGAACTGGTCGACGATGTACGCCGCGTCCTCGGGCGAGAGGGCCATGTTCTTCGGCGCGAGCGGGTCGATCGCCGGCGGCCAGATGCACGGCGGGCGGCGACGGTGAGCCCGTCCGGCACGTACTCGCGCCGGTGGAAGACGGCGGCGTCGTAGCGCCCGATCCACGGGAGTCAGGAAGTCGAGCACGTAGCGGTTCGGCTCCGAGAGGTCGATGTGGCAGCGCCAGATCCAGTGGCGGCCGAGGTCGCGCGCGTGCTCGATCACGCCGACCGGCTGCGGGTCGTGGACGATGACGAAGTCGTACGATCGCCCTCGAGCGCCTCGGCGTTCAGCTTCTGGTAGCGGCGGAAGATCTCCTGCTGCTCCTCCGTGAGGCCGACCGGGTCGCCCTGGAGCGCGTTGTGGATCGTCTTCGTGACGTCGAAGAACTCGTCCTCGCCGTGGATGATCCGCCACTCGACGTCGAGCCCGGCGTCGCGCATGAGCGGGACGAGCGTGTAGAGGATCTCGGCCACGCCGCCGCCGAACGCGGTGGCCGAGAGGTGCAGGACCCGCTTCCCCTCGAGCGGCGCGGCCAGCTCCTCGGATCTGGTCCATGAGGCCGCGCGTGGCGATGCGACGCGTAGTCGGCGAGGAGCTTCGTCCCGACGTTGACGAGCTGAAGCTGCACGGCGCGCGGAGGATAGCCGACGCGGGCGGGGGTCAGCTCAGGTTCTTCGTGAAGCGGAGCGCACGAGCCGGTCCCGTCGAGCGGGGCCCGACGCTCAGCTCGTCGGTGACGGCCCGGATGATCGCGATGCCGAGACCGCCCTCGTCGAGGTCGTCCGCGTCGCCGGCGAGCAGCGCCGGGTCGAAGCCGCCGCCCTCGTCGCGAGACCTCGACCGCGAGCGGTCGCGTCGGCGAGCTCGTAGCGGATCTCGACCTCGCCCTCGCGCCCGTCGGCGTAGGCGTGGCGGATCGAGTTCGAGCACGCCTCCGTCAGCGCGAGCTTGACGTCGGCGAGCACCTCGGGCTCGACCGCGCGCGGCCGGAGAAGGCCCGCGAGCGCGAGCCGGCCCAGCGCGATGTACTCGGCCTTGGCCGGGATGACGAGAGAGACCACGCTGGTTCCGTGCCGTTCACAGTTCCTCACGCGCGAGAGTGCCGCAGGCGCGTCCGATCGGTCGAAATCTAGCGCCTGGCGGCCCGCGGCGGCGGCGTCTACCAGCGCGTACCCCGGCTTCCCGGCCAAACCGCGCGAGCCGCTCGCGCGCGACCTCGACCGCCTCGGGGCTCGAGTCGACGAGGACGTAGCGGCGGCCGAGCTGCGCGCAGACCGCCCCGAGCGTGCCCCGAGCCGGCGAAGGGGTCGAGGCACCAGTCGCCCGGCCGCGTGGACGCCTGCACGATCCGGCGCAGCGATGCCCTCCGGCTTCTGCGTCGGGTAGCCGGTCTTCTCCCGGCCCGGTCGGCGAGACGATCGTGTGCCACCAGACGTCGGTCGGCAGCTTGCCGCGCGCCGCCTTCTCCGGCGTCGACGAGCCCGGGCGCCATGTACGGCTCGCGCTCGACCGCCTCGGCGTCGAAGCAGTACCGGCCCGGATCCTTGACGTAGACGAGGATCGTGTCGTGCTTCGCCGGCCAGCGCCGCTGCGGCCGGGCGCCGTAGTCGTAGGCCCAGACGATCTCGTTGAGGAAGCACTCGCGGCCGAAGAGCTCGTCGAGCAGCACCTTGCACGTAGTGCGCCTCGCGGTAGTCGAGGTGGAGGTAGAGCGTGCCCGGTCGGGTCGAGCACGCGGCGGATCTCCCGCAGGCGCGGCTCGAGGAAGCCGAGGTAGTCGTCGAACGAGTCCGCGGTACGAGGACTCGGCCGAGCACCCGGGTCGCGTAGCGGCGCCCGCCGAAGCCGATCCGGTCGCCGTCCGCGTCCGCGTCGGTCGCGAGGGTCAGCCGGCGCTGCGGCCTGCCCGTGTTGAAGGGCGGGTCGACGTAGACGAGCTGGAAGCTGCCGTCGTCGAAGCCCGGGCAGGACGTCGAGGTTGTCCCCGAGGAGGATCTGGTCCTCGCTGGGCGCCACGCGCCCGAGTCTAGCGGGCCTAGCAGGCTAGCCTCGGCGGGTTCGCCGGGCGGTCGCCGAGGTCGACGGTCAGCTCGACGCGCTCGCCGCCGCGCAGGACGGTGAGCCGGATCTCGTCGCCCGGGAGGCGCTGCTGGTTGACGGCCCGGACGACGTCCTCGGCCGAGCTCGACCGGCTTGCCGTCGACCGCGACGATGAGGTCGCCGCCCGGGCAGAACGGGAGGCCCTCGAACTCCGTCCTCGCCGTCTCCGCCGCGAAGGCCCGCGCCGTCGGCGGGGCTCCCGCCGGCGACCGCCTGGATGGCCGCGCCCCTCGTCCCCGCCGAGGCCGAACCGCTCGGCGAGCCGTCGGCGTCACGCGTCTGCGTCGTGACGCCCAGCCAGGCGTAGCGCACCTTGCCCGGTCTGGATCAGCTGCTCCATCGAGCGGCTGGCGGCGTTGATCGGGACGGCGAAGCCGACGCCCTCGGCCGTTCCCGACTCGCTCCGGATCTGCGCGTTGATGCCGATCACCTCGCCCGTCGGCGTCGAACATCGGGCCGCCCGAGTTGCCGCGGTTGATCGGCGCGTCGGTCTGGATCGCGTCGACGAGGTTGAAGCCGCGACGTGAGCGAGTCGATCGAGCGCTCGGTCGCCGAGACGACGCCGACGCTCAGCGAGCTCTCCTGGCCGAACGGGCTCCCGATCGCGGCCACCGGCTCGCCGACGACGACCGTCGCTCGAGTCGCCGAGCGGCACGCGGGCTGACCGGATGGTCGGCCGGGTCGACCTTGAGCGAGGCCGACGTCGTCGAAGACGTCCCAGCCGACGACCTCCGCCGGGACGCGCTCGCCGTCGCGGAACTGGACGTAGACGCGTGTCGGCGGCCTCCGGCGTCTCGCCGGGCTCGACCTCGCCGGCCGTCGTGACCACGTGCGAGTTCGTGAGGATGTAGCCGTCGTCCGAGACGACGAAGCCGGAGCCCTGCGCGGCGCGACGTCCGTCGTCGGCGATCGCCCTCGCCGAAGAGCGCGAAGATCGTGACGACGCCCGTCGGCGCGCTTGCGGTAGAGCTCGCTCGCGTCGAACCCGTTGCCGACGAGCGGCTTCGCGGCATCGCCCTCGACCTCGTCGGCCGCCGGCGTCGCGCCGTCGGGCGTGGGCACGAGCACGGTCTGGACCTGGCGTCCGTCGTCGTCCACCCAGCCGACGGCCTTGCCGAGCGCGAGCGCGAGCGTCGCCGCCGAGAACGGCGGAGACGACGGCGACGACGGCGATGGCCCCGGGACGGCTCACGTCCGACTCATCGTAGTGACGGCCGGCGGCGGTCTGCACGGGCCGACTAGACTTGCGACGTCTGCCACGAGCCTCGGCGTCGGCCGCGTCTCCGTGGACACCGGCCGGCGCGGCGAGCGTTCAACGTGAAGACGGTGTCGCCGGGCCGCGACGACGACCGTCGATCGATCCCGTCCAGGCGCGAGGCGAGCTCCGAGGCGATCGCGAGGCCGAGGCCGCTGCCCGAGGCCTTGCCGCCCGCGGCCCGGTAGAAGCGCTGGAAGAGGTGCTTCTGGTCCTCGGCCGGGATCCCGGGCCCGTCGTCGCGGACCGCGAGGACGGCGCCGTTGCCGTCCGGCGTCTCGGCGCGCACCGTCGACCGTCGTGCCCGCGCGGCGTGTGCCGGATCGCGTTCTCGACGAGCGACGCGGGCGATCTGCTGCACGCGCACCTCGTCGCCGAGCGCCGGCCACCGGGCGCGTCGCGCCTCGACGCGCAGCTCGTGCTCGCTCGACTCTGCCACGGGCGCGGAACTCGTCGGCGACGAGCCGCGCGGTCGCGGCGAGGTCGAACGCGCACGATCTCGACCTCGAGCTGGCCCGCGTCGAGGCGCGAGAGGTCGAGAAGGTCGGTCGCGAGCCGCGTCAGACGGTCGATCTGGTCGCGCATCTCGGCGAGGAACTCGCGGCGCATCGCTCGGCGTCCATGTCCTCGTCGGCCAGCAGCTCGACGAAGCCGCCGAGCGAGAAGAGCGGCGTCCGCAGCTCGTGCGAGGCGTTGGCGATGAACTCGCGGCGCGCGCGGTCGAGGACGGCCAGGCGCAGGCGCATGCCGTCGAACGCGTCGCGCGAGCTGGCCGACCTCGTCGCGGCCGCGTGTCGACGATCGGCGTCGCGAAGTCGCCGTCGGCGAGCCGCTCGGCCGCCGTCTCGAGCCGGCGGATCCGCCGTGTGAAGCCGCCAGGCGAGCAGGTAGCCGGCGAGCCACGAGATCGGCGAGCGCGACGAGGCCCGGCGACGAGCAGGCTCCGGCGGACGAGCCGGACGTTCGCGAGCGCGTCGTCGAGCGGCGCGGCGAGGAGGACGACGTGCCCGGCGTCCTGACGCGGATGGCGACCTCGGCGTAGGAGTCGCCCTGGCGCTCGCACGCGGTCCGGAGGCGGGCCGAGCGTCTGCGCCGCCTTGAGCGCGACCGGGTCGCGCGGAGATCGCTCGAGGCGCCGAAGCTGCGCGAGTCGGCGACGTCTGCGGAGCTGGTCGTCCGTGAGCCGCCGCCGAGCACGACGACGCGGGCGTTCAGGTTCTCGCCTGGCTGTCTGCACGACGTCGTCGAGCGCGAACGGTAGCTCGCAGGACGCCGCGAGCTGGCCAGGATCGCCGGCGCCGCCCGCTCGAGCTCGCTGATCTTCGCGTCCACGAGCCGGTCCTCGAGCTGGGGGACGACCGCGAGGTAGACGATCGCGAGCGCGCCGGCGACCGACGGCGAAGAGGACGAGGCCGAGCTTGACGCTCAGGCGTCGACCGCAGGCGGGGCACTCCGACGCGCATCGCTGTCCCGGAACCGGTAGCCGGCGCCGCGGACGGTGAAGATGTACTCGGGCTCGCTCGGGTCGCGCTCGATCTTCTCGCGCAGGTGGCGGACGTGGACGTCGATCGTGCGCGGGTCGCGGAAGTCCGAGCCGCCCCAGAGGTGGTCGAGCAGCGCTTTTCGCGTGAAAACGCGGCCGGGCGTGGCCGCGAGCGTGCGCAGGAGCTCGAACTCGAGGTAGGTGAGCTGCACGCCCTCGCCGCGCACCTCGACCGTCCGGCGCGGCAGTGTCGATGCGCAGCCCGTCCGACTCGATCACGTCGTCCGCCGCGGGCGTGGGCGTCGAGCTGCGGCCCGGCGTAGGCGCGCGCGGACGCGGCTCATGAACTCCCGGATCGAGAACGGCTTCGTGATGTAGTCGTCCGCGCCGAGCTCGAGGCCGAGCACCTTGTCGACCTCGTCGTCGCGGGCCGTGAGCATGATGATCGGAACGCGCTGCGCTCCTCGCGCAGCCGCCGGCAGACCGCGAGCCCGTCGAGCTTCGGGCAGCATGAGGTCGAGCAGGACGAGATCGACGTCCTCCGCGCGGTAGCGCTCGAGCGCCTCCTCGCCGTCGCGGGCCTGCACGACGCGGTAGCCCTCCCGCTCGAGCGGGTACGTGAGCAGCTTCTGGACCGACTCCTCGTCGTCCACGAGCAGGATCGTCGTACCGGTGGTCATGGCAAACAGAATATGACCCAGGGACTACCATCGACCTGTTGTGCCTTCGTTAAGACCCCTGGCGGGCGGCCGTACGACGCCGCGGCGCCACAGCGACGGCGGCGGCGAAGGACCACGATCGAGCGGCCGATCTCGAGCCGTATCTACCGCGCCGCCTGGATCGTGGTCGCCGTGCCGCTGCTCGTCGTCGCGTTCTGCGTCGCGCGGCCCGAGCCCCTGCCCGAGCCCGGTCCGGGCCCGGCGCTCGAGCTGTCGTTCGACCAGTCGACGGCGCTCATTCTCACTCTCGAGATGGCGCGCAACCACCCCGACCGGGTGCCCGGCACGACCGGCGCGGCGCGGGCGGAGAGCTGGATCGATCAAGCGCTTCGACGACGTCGGGCTCACGGCCCAGCGTGACGCGTTCGAGGCCGACCTCCCCGGACTCGGCAAGACGAAGCTCGTGAACATCGCCGCCGTGGCGCCCGGGCCGTCGCCCGGGACGATCGTCTTCATTGCCCATCGAGACAACAACGGGCGGTCTCCGGGAGCGAACGACAACGCCTCGGGCACCGGGGCGCTCCTCGAGCTGGCCCGCAACATCGACACGACCCCGCGCCAGCAGACCGTCCTCTTCCTCTCGACCGACGGCGGCGCCTACGGCGGCGCCGGTGCGAAGCACTTCGCCGAGCACCCGGAGATCCTCAAGCGCTTCGTCGGCGGCGCCGCGTTCCCCGTGGCGGTCGTCATCCTCGACGCGATCTCCGGCTCCGAGCCGCCCGTGCTCCTCTTCAGCGGCGACTCGCCCCGCTCGCCGGCGCCCACGCTGACCGCGACCGCGATCGCCTCGATCGAGCGCGAGGCCGCGCAGGCGCCGAGCTTCCGCGCGGCATCTCCCAGCTCGTCGAGCCTCGCGTTCCCGTTCACGCTGCACGAGCAGGGCCCGTTCGTCTCCGAGGGCGTTCCCGCGATCACGATCACGACCGGCGGCGAGCGTGCCGCGGCGCCGGACGACGACACGGTCAAGGCGGTCACGCCCGCCCGGCTCGGCGAGCTCGGCCGCGCGGCGCAGGACCTCATGCTTCGCCTGGACGCCTCGCCCGAGCTCGCGCAGGGAACCCAGTCCTACGTCTACGTCGGCGACCGGATGATCCGCGGCTGGGCGCTCCAGCTCCTGCTCATCGCGCTGCTCGTCCCCGTGATCGTCGCCACCGTGGATCTCTTCGCCCGCTGCCGGCGGCGGCACGTCTCGCTTCTGCGCGCGTTCCGCAGCCTGGCGGCGCGGGCCGTGCTCTGGCTTTGGATCGGACTCCTCTTCGGGCTGTTCGCGCTCGTCGGGCTCCTCGGCGACGGCGCCGGGAGGCCGATCGACCCCGGCTCCGAGACCGCGAGCACCTGGCCGGTCGTCGCGCTCATCGCGCTGGTCGTGCTCTCGACGCTCGGCTGGCTCGCCGCCCGGCCCGGGCTCGCCGGAGACGGCCCGGCCAGCCGAAGCGAAGAGCTCGGCGGACACCTCGCCGGCGATGCTCGTCCTCGATCGGCGTCGTCGCTCGTCGTCGCGGCCTCGAACCCGTACGCGCTCATCTTCGTCCTGCCGTCGCTGCATGCCTGGCTCTGGCTGCCGCACGTCCCGCGCACCCAGCGCTCGTCGCGGCTCGCGCTCTACGCGGCAGGGTTCGCAGGGCTCGTCCTCCTGGTCGTGTCGTTCGCGATCCGCCTCGGGATCGGGCTCGACGCGATCTGGTACCTGCTCGCGCTCGTCTCCTCCGGCTACGTCGCGCTGCCCGTCGTCCTGGCGGCGCTCGTCTGGGCCGCGACCGCGCAGCACATGGGCGCGATCGCGACGGGCCGCTACGCGCCCTACTCGTCGTCGTCGGAGACGGGCCCGCTCGGACAGGCGGCAGGCGCGGCCTGGGCGCGGATGCGGAGACGCCGGGAGCCGAGTCCACCGGCCGAGGAAGACCGCCGGCTGCGCTCGGTCGACTAGAGGCGCAGGAACCTGACGGCTTCGCCGGCGGCGAGCTCGCCATCGCCCGGCTCCACCGCCACGAGCGCGTTCGCCTGCGCGGCGCGGACGATCATGTGCGATTCCTGGCCCGACACCGGCTCGAGCCGGCCGTCCCGCAGAAGCGCCCGGACGAACTCGAACCGCTCGGCGTTCCGCGGAATCGGCGCGCCCAGGACGGCCGACTCGTAGCGCGGACCGGGGTCGGGCGAGCCGAGCAGCGCCCGGATCGCCGGCCGGACGAGCACCTCGAACCCCACGAGCACCGAGACCGGGTTCCCGGGCAGGCCGAACACGAGCTTGCCGTCGCGCACGCCGAAGGACACCGGCTTGCCGGGCTTCATCGCGATGCGCCAGAAGATCTCCTCGACGCCGAGCTCCGCGAGGACGCCGCGCACGAGGTCGTGCTCTCCCACGGAGACCCCGCCGGTGGTGATGAGGACGTCCCAGTCGGTCTCCCGAAGCGCCGCGAGCAGGGCGTCACGGTCGTCGGCGACGACGTCGAGCAACCGTGGAAGCGCTCCGGCCGCCGTAAGCGCGGCGGCCAGGAGAGCGCCGTTCGACTCGTAGAGCTGGCCCGGCTCGAGGGTCGCTCCCGGAGGACGCAGCTCCGAGCCGGTCGCGAGCACCGCCACCCGCGGTCTGCGCGAGCACGAGACCTCGGGGATCCCGGCGGCGGCCAGCGCGGCGATCTGCGCGTGGCCGATCTCGGCGCCGGCCGAGAGCACGACCGCCCCCGCTCGAACGTCGCGGCCCGGCTCGCGGATGTGCGCTCCCACCTGCGGCGCCGCGTTCACGGTCACGGCGTCGCCGTCGAGGTCGGCCCGCTCCTTGGGCACGACCGCGTCGGCGCCCTCGGGCACGACCGCGCCGGTGGCGATCCGCATGGCGCTCCCGGACGGAAGCGGCCCAGAGGCAGGGTGGCCGGCGGCGGACTCGCCGGCGAGCGGAAGGGTCACCGGGACGTCGGCGGCATCCCCGGCCACAACGGCGAAGCCGTCCATCGCCGAGCTGCGAAACGGCGGAAGATCCGTGCGAGCGACGGCGTCCTCGGCGAGCACGAGGCCGACCGCGTCGCGCAGCGCGACCGGCTCGGCCGGCAGCGGCTCGGCCCGCTCGAGGACGAGCGCGATCGCTTCCTCGACCGAGGTGAGATCAGCCAATGCGGCGCCGGTTCGGCCCCGTCGTCGACGGCGGTGGCGGCGGCGTGGTCGTGCTCGGTGGCGGCGTGGTCGTGCTCGGAGGCGGCGGCGGTGCGACGGTCGACGGCGTGGACGTCGTCGGCTTCGGGCCGGTGGTCGTCGTGCCCGATGAGGCCGACGACGTCGATTCCTCACCCGAGAGCGCGTACTGGCCCTGGAACGGATGCCATTGCACCGCGTTCTTCGGGAGCTTCCACTGGAACGGATCGCCCCCGCCGATCGCGGCGACCATGTAGTCGTGCCAGATCTGGGCAGGGAACGTGCCGCCCGCGACCGCGATGCCGTGCACGTTCGTCATCTCGATCGACGCGTCCGGATACCCGACCCAGACCGCGGTCGAGAGGTTCGGCGTGTAACCGACGAACCAGGCGTCGCCGAAGTTCTCCGTCGTGCCGGTCTTGCCCGCCGCAGGGCGGCCGAAGTAGGCGCGGGTCCCGGTTCCGGCGAGCACGTTGCGCTCGAGGATCCGCGTCACCTCGTAGGCCACGCCGTCCGAGAAGACCCGCTTGCGCTTCGGCTTGCCCCAGCCGGCCTCGTCGTCGTTGGCGCCGTTCGCGAGGACGACCTTGCGGATCGCCATCGGCCGCGAATAGACGCCGCCGGCCGCAAGGGTCGCGTACGCCGACGACATCTCGAGCACCGACACGGAGTTCGAGCCGAGCCCGATCGACGCGACCGGTTCGAGCTTCGTCCTGATCCCCATGCGGTGCGCGATCTCGGCGACGTTCTCGGGGCCGAGGTCGAGCGTCAGCCGCGCGTAGACCGTGTTGTCGGATGCGAGCGTCGCGCTCGCGATCGGGATGCGGCCCGAGTAGCTGTTGCTGTAGGTCGCGACGTCCCAGACGCAGTTCGGGTCGATCGCGGCCGAGCACGTGGGATCCGGCTGCCAGCGGAACGGCGCCGAGAGGTAGACCGTCGTGTACGGGTTGATCCCCTCCTCGATCGCCTTCGTGAGGACGAAGGTCTTGAAGGCGGATCCGGCCTGGCGCCGGCCCTGGGCGGCCAGGTTGAACTGGAGGTTCTTGCGCTGCGGCGCGACGCCGGTCATCGCGCGGATGGCGCCGTTCGCCGGGTTGATCGAGACGAGCGCCGAGGCGGGATCGTCCTTCTCGTACAGGTTCGACTTGATCGACTTCACGGCCTCGCGCTGGAAACGCGGATCGATCGTCGTGAACACCTTGAGCCCGCCGCTTCGCACCGTCGAGACGCCGTACTCCTTGATCAGCTCGTCGCGCACGTAGGAGAAGAAGTACGGCTCGCGGATCTTCGTGTAGAGCTCACCGCGCTTCAGCTTGAGCGGCGCCGAAACGGCATCGTGGTACTGCTTGTTCGTGATCTGGTCGGAGTCGTAGAGCGCCTTCAGCACCTCGTTGCGGCGCGCGACCGCCTCGGACGGACGGTTGAACGGGTCATAGACCGACGGCGCCTGGGGCAGCCCCGCGAGGAGCGCCGCCTCGACCAGGTTGAGCTTCTTCGACGGCTTGGCGAAGTACGTCTGCGACGCGGCCTCGATGCCGTAGGCGTGGCTTCCGAAGTAGACCTGGTTCAGGTACAGCTCGAGGATCTCGTCCTTCGACTTGTCCGCGTCGAGCTTGATCGCGAGGCACGCCTCCTTCGCCTTGCGCTTGAACGACTTCTCGTTGCCGATGTAGAGGTTGCGCACGAGCTGCTGCGTGATCGTCGAGCCGCCCTCGACGATCCTTCCAGCCTCGACGTTCTTCACGGCCGCGCGGATGACGCCGGAGACGTCGACGCCGATGTGGCTGTAGAAGCGCCGGTCCTCGATCGCGACCGCGGACTTCGCGATCCACGGGGACATCTCGTCGAGACGGCGCGGCTGCCGGTTTCGCTCGGCCGGGATCGAGCCGAGGAGCGAGCCGTCGGCGGCGTAGATGAAGGAGTTCTGGCCGACCGTGACCGGGCGCAGCGAGCCGAGGTCGCACGAGAGCGCGGCCGACGTGCCGGTGACGACCCCGGCCGCGATGGCCGCGATTCCGAGGACGACGAAGGCGACGAGGGCGACGACGATCGCGCGGCGCCTCGAACGCTGGATCTTGCGGCGGCGCATGCGCTCGCGGCGGCCGTGCGCGCGCTTGCGTCCGTTGCCGTTCCCGTTCCCGTTGGGCCGGCGCCGCTCGGGGCCTCCGCGCCCGTTCGGGCGGCGGCCTACCGGCGGCACTAGTAGACCCCCTCGGCCCGCAGACGTCGATGGACGGCCTGGCGGATCGCGGCCTCGCTCGAGGCCACGTGGCCGGGGGCCACCCAGGCCTGCACGGTCACTACTGCGGTTTGCGTCTCTGTGGGAAAGTCGGTCACGGTTGCCTTCGGCTTGCGGTCTTCGGTGTCCTCGTCGCCGGCGACGGCGCGGGCCTCTTCCTCGGCGAGTGCGACAACCCGGTCGAGATCCGATGCGAGCGGAACGGAGATCGTGACCTGCGCCGTGCGGCCGAGGCCGGCGATCGTCAGGTTTCTGATCGTGTCGGAGGCCAGTTTTTCGTTGGGTACAAAGTAGCGGGCGCCGCCTGGTGCTCGGATGGTTGTGTAGGTGAGCGCGACCTCTTCCACGGTTCCTGCTGCATCGGCAAGCTCGATCTCGTCGCCAAGCCGCAACGGTTGTGTAAAGGCGATGAGCACGCCCGAGACGAAGTTCGCGATCGTCGAGCGCGCCGCGAGGCCGAGCACGATTCCGATCAAGGCCGACGAGGCGAGCAGGCCGCCGGCGACCGCGCGCACCTCGGGAATCACGAGCAGGCCGCACAGAACTCCGACCGTGACGATCGCCGTCGTGACGCTGCGCCGCAACACGCGGTACCGCGTCAGACGGGACGGCGGGAGGTGCAGGTGGCGCAGAATCGCGCGGTCGACGACCCACGCGACCACGATCGTCCCGATGATGACCAGCCCTGCGATGGCAAGGTCGTTCCAGTGATTCGAGCGCACGCGGTCGAGTTCTCCGGTTGCGGCCGATTGCCTGCCCTCGCGCGTCCATACTGAGGGCATGCGCGCCGCGCTCGCTCTCCCGCTCGTCGTGCTCGCTTTCGGGGCGACCGGATGCGGAGAGCGGCCCGAGCCGACCGCCGCCGAGCTGAGCGTCTATCCCGTGTCCGTCCAGGGCGCCGACGCGCAGCCGATCACCCTCGCCGAGCAGCCGCAGCGGATCGCGGTTCTCTCCGCGGGCGCCGCGGAGATGCTCGAGGAGATCGGCGCGGGCGACCGGCTCGCCGGCGTTCCCTCGGAGGTCTCCATTCCGGAGGCCGCGGGCGCCGTGGCGCTGACCCGGCCGAGCGGGCTCGTGGACGTGGATGCGCTCGCCGACCTGGACTCGGATCTCGTCGTCGCCTCGCCCCAGACCGACCAGGAGGACGTGGGCCGGGCGCTGCGGCGCTCGCCGGCGCCCGTCTACCTGACGCCGGACCGCTCGATCGCGGACGTCGTCCGCATGGCGCTCGAGCTCGGGCTCCTCGTGGGCGAGCCGGTCGGCGGCCGCGCGGCGGCGGACGCGATCCGCGAGCGCCTGGCCGAGGTAGACGAGCGCCTCGGCGACGCGACCGAGCCGGTCAACGTGTTCATCGACACCGGCATCCTCATCACCGTTTCCGACGACTCGCTTGCGGCCGACATCGTTCGCCGCGCCGGGGGCCAGCTCGTCGGGACCGAGAACGCCGGCGAGCCGCTCGGCCAGTGCAGCCTGGGCGATCTCGATGCCGACGTGATCATCGCCTTCAGCGACGCGCCCGAGCTTCCGAAGGTCGACTGCCCGACCCCGGTGCCCGAAATTCGCGTGGTCGCGGTGGACGGGGACCTGCTCACGCGACCGGGCCCGCTCGTCGGCCAGGCGGTCGACCGCGTCGCGCACATCCTTCACCCGGAGGCCTTCCAATAGGCTCGGCGCTGTGACGCTCGAAGGGAAGGGAATCTCGACACGCGCGATCCACGGCGGCGAGCGGCCGTCCGCGCCGGGCGTCCCGGTCGCGATGCCGATCGTCACCTCGACCACCTTCGCGTTCACCGACGCGGCGGAGTTCGGCCGGGTGATGAGCGAGGAGGAGTACGGCTTCGTCTACTCCCGGATCCGCAACCCGACGGTCGATGAGCTGAACGGCGCGCTCGCCGAGCTCGAGGGCGCCGAGGAGGCGCTCGCGTTCTCCTCAGGGATGGCCGCGATCAGCGCGGCGCTCATGACCACGCTCGCCCCCGGCGACACGCTGCTCTGCGCGAGCCAGCTCTACGGGACGACCTACTCGGTCGCCGAGCGCCGGCTGCGGCCGCTCGGCATCCATGTCGTCTACGCCGACGTGACCGACCTCTCCGCCTGGGAGCGGCCCGCCACCGTTCGCTACATCGAGACGATCGCGAACCCCGCCTTCCCCGTCGCCGACATCGCCGCCCACGCGGCGCTCAAGGGCGACGGGCTCCTGATCGTGGACAACACCTTCGCGTCGCCGGTGCTCTGCCGGCCGCTCGAGCACGGCGCCGACCTCGTCTGCGAGGCCGGGCACGAAGTACCTGAACGGCCACCACGACGTGACCGCGGGCGTCGTCGCCGGAAGCAGCGAGCTGATCGAGCGGCTGCGCGCATTCCAGATCGACACGGGCGGCGTGCTCGACCCGTTCGGCGCCTACCTCCTGCGCCGCGGCATGAAGACGCTGGCGCTGCGGATGGAGCGCGCCTCGCTGAACGCGCTCGCGCTCGCGCGGATGCTCGAGGCCCACCCCAAGGTCGTGCGCGTCCACTACGCGGGGCTCGAGAGCTTTCCGCAGCACTCACTCGCCAAGCGCCAGCTCGACGATTCGGGCGGGATGCTCGCCGTCGAGGTCGCCGACCGCGCGGCCGGCGAGCGGCTCATGGACGGGCTCGAGCTCGCCCTGCGCGCGACGAGCCTCGGGGGCGTGGACACGGTCGTGCACCACCCGGCGTCGACGAGCCACCGGCAGTTCAGCGCCGAGCAGCTCGCGGCCGCCGGCATCTCCGAGGGAATGCTCCGCGTCTCCGTAGGGTGTGAGGATGCTGACGACATCGTCGCCGACTTCGAGCACGCCCTCTCCCTGGTCTAGATCGTCGGGCGCGCTCGCGGCGTGGCTCGTCGTCTCCGCGCTCATGATCCTCGCCGCGTTCGCGGGGTCATCTGCCGACACGGGCGACGAGGGTCTGCCGGTGTTCTTTCGCTACGACGTCGCGATCGGCGGCCTGATCGTCTACGCCGTCCTCTTCCTCATCTCGTGGGCGATCGCGCAGATGGGGTTCGGCAACGCCCGGGAGGCACTCGGCCTGCGCCCGTTCCCGCGCCGCTACATCTGGATCGCGCTCGGGCTCATGTTCGCGGCGCTCATCGTCTCGGCCGCGCTCGAGCCGTTCCTGCACGCGGGCGAGGAGCAGGGGCTCGCGCCGGACGAGTGGATCTCCGACCGCTGGCCCGCGTTCGTCCTGAACGTCGCCGTCGTCGTAATCGCGGCGCCGTTCGTGGAGGAGATCTTCTACCGCGGCCTCGGCGTCCGGGTGCTCGGCTTCATGGGCGGGTTCGTCGCGATCGTCGGGACGTCGCTCGTCTTCGCCCTCGCACACGGGCTCTTCGTCGCGGTCCCGGCGCTCGGGATCTTCGCGCTCGCCCTCGCGTGGCTGCGCTGGCGCACCGAGAGCGTGTGGCCCGGCGTGATCGCGCACGCGGCCTACAACTTCCTCGGCGTGATCGGCGCGATCCTCGCCCTGCTCGACTGAGGGTTTCGTCCGACCGGCTGCCTGCACACAATGCAGGCGTGCGCCGGGGTCTCATCATCGTCATCGCAGGGTTGGCCTTCACAGGAACGGCGAACGCGGCGACCACGCTGACCGTTGCGCCGGGCACGGTCGGCTTCGGCAAGCACGCGACGTTCAGCGGCGCCGTCACCCCCGCCGCGGGCGGCGTGGCCGTGCAGATCGTCTCGGCCGCGACCGGCGGCCCGGTCGGCTCGACGACCACGGCCGCCGACGGCACGTTCCACGTCCAGCTCGCGGTCTTCTACGGCGGCTCCTACACGGCGGTCGCCTCCACCGGAACCTCGTCGGCCGCGACGCTCCAGCTCGTCCCGAGACTCGTCGCCAAGGTCGCCGGGAAGCTCGTCCTGGGCAGCCAAGCTGAAGCTGCGCGGGCGACTGCGCCCCGGCGCCGCGAACTCGCAGCTTCGCCTGACCGTCCGCGGCAGGACCCGCACGGTCTCGGTCGGGCCGGAGGGCTGGTTCAAGACCTCGTTCCCCAGCGACCGAGCCGGTCGCACGAAGTGGAAGCTCACGCTCGTGCCCGCCGCCGGCTACCAGGGAGTCGTCCGCACGGGCGCGCCGCTCCTGCGCGGACCGCGCCTCGAGTACGGCTCGCGCGGAGCGGCGGTGCGCATGCTCGAGAGGCGCCTGCGCGAGTTGCACTTCATCCTCAAGCGGGTCGACTCGGTCTACGGAACGGACACCTACCAGGCGGTGCTCGCGTTCCAAAAGCTCCGCGGGCTCTCGCGGACCGGCCGCGTCGACGGGGCGCTCTGGCTGCTGCTCTCGCGCGCCGGGATTCCGAAGGCGCGCATCCCGAGCGGCACGCACATCGAGGTCTCGAAGACGAAGCAGCTCATGTTCGAGGTCGTGAACGGGAAGGTCGCCAGGGTCGTCCACGTGTCGACGGGCGCCACCGGCAACACGCCGGTCGGGCATTTCCGCGTGTACCGGCTGGGCCCCGGCTACAACGCCAAGGGGATGTACTACTCGCTCTTCTTCCTGCGCGGCTTCGCGATCCACGGCTACTCGTCGGTGCCCGCCTACCAGGCGAGCCACGGCTGCGTCCGCACCCCGATCTGGCAGGCGCGGGGCTTCTACGAGCGGTGGGCGCGTATCGGCACCGAGATCTACGTGTTCGCGTAATCTCGAACGCGTGGCCCCGGACGACGCCAGCACCGATCCGCTCGTCAAGCAGATCCGCGAGGAGATCTCGGACAACGACCGCGCGATCGTCGACGCGATCAACAAGCGCCTCAAGCTCGTCGCGCGCCTGAAGGCCTACAAGGCCGAGCGCGGCTACGACTTCGTCGATCCCGAGCGCGAGGAGTGGATGCTCACCTACCTCGACCGCGCAAACCGCGGTCCGCTCAGCGCCGAGGGCCTGCGCGAGCTCTTCGCGCAGCTGCTCGCGCTCACGAAGAAAGAGGTCAGCTAGGAGTCTTCCGAGGAGAAGTCCTCGGGCGTGACCTCGTCGAGGAAGCGCTTGAACTCCTCGACGACCTCTTCCTCGTTCGCCTCCTGCTCGAACTCGATCCCGGACTCCTCGATCACGGACTCGGCGGCGAAGATCGGCGCGTCCACCCGGACAGCCAGCGCGATCGCATCCGACGGACGCGAGTCGATCTCGATCTCGGTGCCGTTCACGGCGACGGTGATGAGCGCGTAGAAGGTGTTGTCGCGCAGCTCGGTGACGGCGATGCGGACGACGCGGGCCTCGAGCTGGGTGAGCAGCTCGGTGAGGAGGTCGTGGGTCATCGGCCGCGGCGTCTGTGCGCCCTGGAGCTTCATGAGGATCGCCGCCGCCTCGGGATGGCCGATCCAGATGGGGAGGAACTTGTTCCCCTCGGCCGTCTTCAAAAGCACGATCGGCTGCTTGCCGACCATGTCGAAGCTGACTCCGTAGATGACCATTTCTTCCATCAGGCGACCCTGACCTGATGATAGTCGCGACTTGGTAAACGGCTCCCGATGTAGCAGCATGTGTCTTCGATGAGGATCCGCGCTTCGATTGTGGGCGTCCTCGGGGTCGCCGTCGTGCTCGCGCTCTCGCCGGGCGCAGGCGCAGCGACGTTCAAGGTCAACTGCGGCACCGGCGGCAACCTCCAGTCGAAGCTCAACTCGGCGCCCGGCGGCTCGACGATCCGGATCAAGGGCACCTGCCACGGCGCCTTCACGATCACCAAGAAGTTCACGCTCGTGGGCAACCCGAAGGCGACCCTCGACGGGGACGACGGCGGATCGGTCATCTCCACGACGAAGCCGCTGCGGCTCGTCGACCTGAAGATCACGGACGGAACCGCCGGGAACGGCGGCGGGATCTTCGCCGGCGCGGGCGCGAAGCTCACGCTCGTGCGCACGACGGTGTCCGGCAACGTCGCCGTGGCCGTCGGAGGCGGCATCGCGGCACTCGCGCCGGTCGTGCTCCAGCACTCGGTCGTCAAGGGGAACAAGGTCGAGCAGACGGCGAGCGGCCCGACGGTCAGCGGCGGAGGGATCGTCGCGAACTCAGTCACGCTGACCGATTCGACCGTGAGCTACAACGTCGCGCGCGCGAACGGCGCGGCGAACCCGACGCACGCGCACGGCGGCGGGATTGCGCTCCTCTCCGGCGGGCTCGTCGCGGTTCGCTCGCACATCGACCACAACACCGCGCGCGCGAACGGCCCGAGCGGCACGGCCATCGGCGCCGCGATCCTCCAGCAGACATCCGGAACGGTGCGGTTAACGGGCTCGACCGTGAGCAGGAACGTTGCAGCCACGAATTCGCCCGTCGGAACCTCGACGATCCAGGGCACGGCCGTGTACGCGTTCAAGCTCGTCGCGACGCGCAGCTCGTTCGTCGCCAACCGCGGAACCATCGACTCGGCCGGTGGAGCCGTTGGCGTCGGCGCGATCTACCTGAACGACAACGGCGTCTTCACCGCGGCGCGGATCCGCGACACGCGGCTCGAGGTTTTCGGAACGACCTCCGCGGTCGGCTACGGCAGCGCGATCGCCCTCCTCACGGCCGGCCATCGCCTGACGATCACGGACTCGACCATCTCCGGCGGGAAGACCACGGTGAGCACGACGTCGAACCAGGCGCAGGGATTCGGCGCGGTCATGACGGCCGCGGCGACTACGGTCACGCGCTCGACGATCGCCAAGAACCGCGTCAGCGCCGTCTCTCAGAACGACGGCGCCTCCGCCCTCGGCGGCGGCATTCGCGCGACCGGACGGCTGACCGTCAAGGCCTCGACGATCAGCGGGAACGTCGTCACCGCCTCCGTGAACGACTCACAGTCGTTCGCACGCGGCGGCGGCATCTCCCTCGACGCGGCGCCTGGCCTGAGCACGATCACGAACTCCACGGTGGCGGGAAACACCGCGTCGGCGACGGCGGTACCGGCCTCGATGGCCGCCTACGCCTACGCAGCGGGCGGGGGCATCGTCGCGGACTCGAGCGCCCTTCGGCTCGTGAACGCAACGGTCGCAGGCAACCGGCTGGCTCTCGACAGCATCTTCGGAGCGGCTTTTGAGCTCGGCGCCGGGATCTACTCGAACATCGCGAACGTCGAGCTTCGCGGGACGATCGTCGCCGGGAACAAGGGGGTGGGGCTCGCATTCGACTGCAACGGGCCGATGGCGTCGCTCGGCTACAACCTGATCGCCAAGACGACCGGGTGCAGCGGGCTGACCACGAAGTCCTCGGACAAGCTGAACAAGAACCCGAAGCTCGGCGCACTCGGCGCACACGGCGGCCCGACCGCGACGATCCCGCTCAAGAAGGGAAGCGCCGCGCTGAACGCGATCACCAAGGCCGCGTGCAAGGTGAAGGCCGACCAGCGCGGCGTGAAGCGCCCGCAGGAGAAGAAGTGCGAGATCGGCGCCTGGGAGCGGAAGCCGTGAAGCGCGCCGTCTTCGCCACCGTCCTCGTCGCCCTCGCGGTCTCCGCGCCCGCCGACGCCGCAGTCGTGAAGGTCGACTGCACGAAGAACCAGAACCTCCAGGCGAAGCTGAACTCGGCGCCCGCCGGCTCGACGATCCTCATCAAGGGGACGTGCGCGGGCGCGTTCACCATCACCAAGAGGCTCACGCTCAAGGGGAACCCGAAGGCGACGCTCGACGCGAACGGCACCGGGCCCGTGCTGAACATCCAGATCGCGAAGCCGATCCGGCTCGAGAACCTGCGGATCGTCGACGGGTCGAATCTCAGCGGCGGCGGCATCACCGCGCCCGGGGGCGACCCGCTCACGCTCGTGAACGTCACCGTGGCCTACAACCGGGCCGTGTTCACCGGCGGCGGCATCAGCTCGAACGGAGCCGTCATCCTGCGGCGTTCACGGGTTACCGGAAACGTGGTCGAGATGCACGCGGACGGAGCGGTCGTCCGCGGCGGAGGCATCTACGCGACCTCGGTCGTACTGGTCGACTCGTCCGTCAGCGGCAATCGCGCACACGCAACGTCAGACGCAGGGCTCACAGGCGGCTACGGCGGCGGCATCCACGTCATCCGGGGCGTGACCGCGACGCGCTCCCACATCGACCGCAACATCGCGCGTGCCGACGGGGTCCAGGCGAACGGGCTCGGCGGAGGCATTGCACAACAGATCGAGGCGCCGATCCGGCTCACGAGCTCGACCGTGAGCAAGAACGACGCCATCGGCTCGTCGCTCGTGACGACCGGGTTCGCGCGCGGCGCCGGTGTCTACGGATTCACCGTGATCGCGAAGCACACCGTCTTCCTCGGCAACCGCGCGACGGCGTTCTCGTCCTCGCAGGCGGCCACCGCGACCGGCGGCGCGATGTACCTGTTCGGACACGCCTCGCTCACCGGCGTGCGCATCCGAAACTCCGTCGTCGACGCGCAGGGCGGCCTGACCACACAGGCGCGTGGCGGCGGGATCTACGCCTCGTCCGTGTCCGAGCGGACGACCGTCACCGGCTCGACGCTCTCGGACAACGCGGCGTCGGCGGTCTCGTCGGGCGGCACCGCGCACGCGGCCGGCGGAGCGATGGACATCGAGGGGCCCAACTCGACCGTCCGGTCGACCCTGAGCAAGAACTCGGCGAAGGCCAACTCGGCCACGTCGAGCGCGGACGCGGAAGGCGGCGCGATCGGCTCGGACGGCCAGATCAACATGCAGTCGTCCACGCTCAGCGGCAACCTCGCGCGGAGCACGGCGGCCAACGCAGGCTCGTTCGCGTTCGGTGGGGCGATCGCGGCCGAGGACGTGACCGAGCTGAGCACGGTGACGAACTCGACGCTCACGGGGAACGCCGCGCGCGCCTTCGCGGCCGTCTCCGGCGGGAGCGCGGTCGCGAACTCCGGGGGTGGTGCCGTGTCCATCCTCGGTGCTCCGCTTCGGTTCACGAACACGACGATCGCGCGCAACACCGCCGCGAGCCAGGGCGCGCTCATCAGCTCGCACGGCGGCGGGATCGTCGCGAACATCTCGCCGTTCGAGCTCCGCGGCACGCTGCTGGCCGCGAACGAGGCTCCCGATGGACTGGAGTGCAGCGGGCCGATCACCTCGCTCGGCTGGAACCTGATTGGAACGACCTCCGGCTGCACCGGCCTCACCGCCGCCGCGTCCGACAAGACGAACAAGCCGGCGAAGCTCGGGAAGTTCGGCGCGTTCGGCGGCCCGACGCGGACGATCAGGCTTCTCAACGGCAGCCTCGCGCTGAACGCGATCCCGAAGGCGGCCTGCAAGGTGAAGCAAGACCAGCGCGGCGTGAAACGCCCGAAGGAGAAGCGCTGCGAGATGCGCCCGAAGGAGAAGCGCTGCGAGATCGGCGCCTGGGAGCGCCGGCCCTAGCTCGGCTGAATCCTTCCCGAGTCTGGGAAGGATCTTTACCCGCACCTGCCCGGCCTTTACTCACCGCCTCCTAGCGTGCTCAGCGTCAGTGAGCAACGAGAGGAGACGACATGAGGGTGCGATCGATTCTGAGTCTGGCGCTGCTCGCAGCGGTGAGTGCGCTGGTGCTGGCCGCGAGCTCACCGGCCGGCGGGGGCGGACGGGTCGTCGCTCCGGGAACATGCAGCGGCGCGGCGACGTCGAAGCTCAAGCTGAAGCCCGACAACGGCCGGATCGAGGTGGAGTTCGAGGTCGACCAGAACGCGAACGGCAAGCGCTGGCGCGTGACACTCAAGCGCAACGGCCATCGGTTCTTCCGCGGCGTCCGAACGACGCACGCCCCGAGCGGCTCGTTCGAGGTGCGGCGCCTCGCGAACAACGGGCCGGGCAGCGACCGCGTCGTGGCGACGGCCAAGAACCTCGCGAGCGGCCAGACCTGTCGGGCCACGGCCACGCTCTAGCGACGTGTGCGCCGATGACCGAGGGATCCGCCGGCGGAAGCGATCAGCCCCACGACGTGGGTGGCTTCCGTCGGCGGTGATGGGCGATCCTGGATTCGAACCAGGGACCTCCGCCTTATCAGAGCGGCGCTCTAACCAACTGAGCTAATCGCCCGAGCGGCTGCGGATTCTAGCGAGCGGCGGGCCCTTCCTAGTTCACGTCGCGCGAGCGCTCGAGGTACAGCGCCGCGGCGAGGAGGAAGTTCTCGCTCTGGGCGAGGGTGAGCACCCAGGTGCGGGTCTCCTCGTCGAGCTCGGAGTCGGCGCGCACGATCTCGAGGAACGGCGCCAGGCGCTCGCAGCGAGCGAGATCGGCCATGCGCAGGACGAGGTCACGGGTGCGCACGTCCTGGTCGATCGCCTCGACCATCGTCGCGTCGTAGTGGAAGCGTCCCGGCATCCCCATCGCACACAAACAACGAGAGTTGCGGCCGAGAGGTTACGCCGGACGCTCCAGCGCTTCAACGATCTCCGCGAGTGCGATCTCGCCTTCGAAGCTGATCTCGATCCGCCGGGCGCCGACGCGGACCGGCGCTCCCGTGAGCCGCTCGAGCGCGGTGCGCGCGCGGGAGGCAAGCTCGGGATCCACGGGTGCCGAGCGGCGGGGCTTCGTCCGGGCGCCGGCCCAGCGGGCGGCGCGCTCGGCGGCGCGAACGGACATCCCCTCGCGGACGATTCGCCGCGCCAGCGCACGGCGCTCGTCGTCGCCGGGAACGGCCAGGACGGCGCGGGCGTGACCCTCCGTGAGCTGGCCCCGCTCGACGAGATCGAGCACGTCGTCGGAGAGCTCGAGGAGCCGCAGCCGGTTCGACACGGACGGCTTCGAGCGGCCGACCCGCTCGGAGAGATCGCCGAGTGAGAGCGCGAACTCGTCCTGCAGGAGCGCGTAGGCGCGCGCCTCCTCGATCGGGGTCAGATCCTCGCGGGCGACGTTCTCGACGAGCGCCAGGATGAGCGACTCGCGGTCGTCGGTGTCGCGGATGAGCGCCGGCACGGTGGCGAGTCCGGCGGCCCGGGCGGCGCGCCAGCGGCGCTCGCCGGCGACCAGCTCGTAGCTTCCGTTCCCGAGCGGGCGAACGACGACCGGCTGGATGAGTCCCTGCGCGCGTACCGACTCGGCGAGCGCGCCGAGCGACTCGGCGTCCACCCTGCGGCGCGGCTGCCTCGGGTTCGCAACGATCTGGCCGACGGGAAGCTGCGCCAGCTCGCTCGCAGCGGGGGCGCCGCCCATGAGGACCTCGAGGCCGCGGCCGAGCCCGCGGCGGCGCGGGTCAGGCGCGGTCGCCGACATGGGCGAGCTCCCGGTCGTTCGTGGTCGAGCGCGTGCGGTCGACGAGCTCGCCGGCCACGCGGTAGTACGCGTCCGCGCCGGCCGAGCGCGGGTCGTAGGCGGTGATCGGCAGGCCGTGACTCGGCGCCTCGGCGAGGCGGACGCTCCGTGGGATGACCGTGTCGAAGACGAGGTCGCCGAAGTGGCGCCGCACCTCCGACTCGACGTCGGCGGAGAGCCGCGTGCGACCGTCGCACATCGTCAGGAGGAGTCCCGCGAGCGACAGCTTCGGGTTGAGCCCGGCGCGGATCCGCTCGATCGAGTCGAGGAGCTGCGTGAGACCTTCGAGCGCGTAGTACTCGCATTGCACCGGGACGAGCACACGGTCGGCGGCGGCGAGCGCGTTCACGGTCAGCGGGCCGAGCGAGGGCGGACAGTCGAGGAAGACGAACGAGTACTCCTCGCGCGCGGGCGCGAGCGAGTCGACGAGGTAGGTGTCGCCGTCGTCGTGGCGGGCCAGCTCGACCGCGGTGCCCGCGAGCTCGCGCTTCGACGGGACGAGGTCGAGGTTCTCGAAGCGCGTCGACCGCACGAGCCCGGCCAGGTCGGCGCCGTCGAGGAGATCGGCCGTGGAGACGCCGTTCGCGCGCTCGCCGAGCCCCGACGTGGCGTTCGCCTGCGGGTCGAGATCGACGATCAGCGTCCGCTCGCCGGCCTCGGCGAGGCAGGCCGCGAGGTTCACCGCGGTGGTCGTCTTGCCGACCCCGCCCTTCTGGTTTGCGAGCGCGAAAATCCGTCCGGGCATACGGACAAGGCTACTCAGGCGAGTGGACGTTTCTTCGCCGCGCCGGGCCGCCTCGGAAACCGCTCCGGAGTCGGTCCGGCCTTCTCCACGACGAGCAGCCGCCGCCGGTCCGAGCCGGCCACGGGGACGACCTCGGCGAGGCGTCCGGCGACCTCCTCGGCCGCGCGGGCGACCTGCGACTCGTCGGCTTCGCCCGCGTAGAGGACGAGGCGTCCGCCGGGCCGAACGAGCGGCAGGCACCACTCCACGGCGACCGGCGGCGCGGCCAGCGCACGGGCCAGTGCGGTCGCGTAGGCGTCGCGTCCCTCGGCCGCCGCGTGCTCCTCGGCGCGGGCCCACACGACCTCCACGTTCGGGAAGTCGGCGGTCTGCTCGCGCAGGAAGTCGCACTTGCGCGCGTTCGCCTCGAGCAGCGTCACGGCGAGCTCGGGTCGCGCGGCCGCGATCGGGATCCCAGGCGAGCCGCCGCCCGAGCCGACGTCCACGACCGGGCCCTCGGTGACGAGATCGAGCGCGGCGAGCGCGTCGTCGAGATGGACGCGGCGAGCCTCGGCCGGGTCGTCGATGCTCGTGAGGCCGGGCGTCGCGAGGAGCGCGGCGAGCCAGCGCTCGACTCGCGGGTCGCTCACTCCTCGGCGGGAGCGACGACGATGCGGCGGTTCGGCTCGGCGCCCTCGCTCGCGGTCGTCACGCCGCCGCGCTCCTGGAGGTACAGGTGGACGAGCTTTCGCTCGACGGCCGACATCGGCTCGAGCGGCACGGGCTTGCCCGCGGCGAGCGACTCCTGGGCCGCCTGCTCGGCGGCGCGCTCGAGCGTCTGGCGGCGGCGGGCGCGGTAGCCGGCCGCGTCGACGGTCGCGGTCAGGAATGGGCCGTCATCGGTGCGCAGCATGGCGTTCGCGAGGTGCTGGATCGCGTCGATCGTCTGGCCGCGCTTGCCGATCAGGAGCGCGACGTCGGACCCGGAGATCCGGGCGGTCAGATCGTCGCCCGACGTGCTGATCGCCACCGACGCGGGAACGTCGAGCGCGCCGCAGACGAGCTCCACGAGCTCACGCAGCTGTGCAGCGGGGGACCCGGGCTCCTCCTCGACGCGTGGCTTCGGCGGCCGCTTGGCAGCCTTCGGAGCGGGCGCCTTGCCGGCGAGCTCCGCGATCACGCGCGCGGGCGTGAAGCCGACGCCGAGCAGTCCGCGCTCGCCCTCGGAGATGACCTGGAAGCGAACCTGGCTCTTCTCGATCCCGGGATGGCGGCGCTCGAGCTCGCGCACCGCGGCCCACTTGGCCTCGCCGACGGTCTCGCCGGTTCCTTCGACCTGATTCGGTCCGAGCGGGAGGTCTTCGGTCGTCATCGCCGGGTCTGCGGGCCGCGCTTCTTGCGCCGCCGCACGCGCTTTTGGCCGGACCCGCCCGTCGCCGGCGCCGCGGCCTTGGCGGTCGCTGGCGAAGGCGCGGGAGCATCCTTGGACGGCGTGCGCGAGCTGCGCTTCGGCTGCACGACGGGCTTCGGCAGCATCCGTCTGGTGATGAGCCCTTGCCCCACCGTCCAGAGGTTGGTCGTGACCCAGTAGAGGAGCAGTCCGACCGGGAAGTTGACGATGAAGAAGACGAACGCGAACGGCAGGACGATGAAGATGATCCGCTGGGTCTTGTCGGTCACCGGCGTGAGGAGCGCGGCGACCAGCTGGCTCGCGACGTAGACGACGAGGAGGAGCCAGCCCGACCAGTGCGCGTTCACCGGGTCGGTGATGTTCGGGACGATCCAGATGAAGCTCAGATCCGACGTCGGGTAGAGGGGCAAGACCTCGCTCTCGAACCCGCGCAGAACGTAGAAGAGCGAGATGAAGATCGGGATCTGGAGGAGCAGCGGCAGGCAGGAGGCGGCGGGGTTGACCTTGTTCTCCTTGTAGAAGCGCATGACTTCCTCTTGCTGGCGCTTCTTGTCCGTCTTGTACTTCGCCTGGAGCGCCTTCAACTCGGGCGCGAGCACCTGGAGGCGCTGCATCGAATGGATCTGCTTGATCGTCAGCGGCACCATCACCATCCGCACCATCAGCGTGAGGACGATGATCGAGAGCGCCCACGTGAGGCCGCCGGTCGTGTGCAGCCACTCGAGGATGTCCGTGAGGATGTTCTCGAGCGGAGCGAGGATCGAGGCGAGGGCGATCACGCGGCCGTCTCCTTGCCGCGACGGCGGAAGAGCGTCTGGTCACGCGCGTAGTCGACGCCGCCGTGGCTCCACGGGTTGCAGCGCAGGACGCGCCAGCCGGCGAGGATCGTTCCGCGCACGAACCCGTACTCGCGCAGGGCGTCGGCGGCGTAGTGCGAGCAGGTCGGGTGGTACTTGCAGCGCGGACGCAGGAACGGGCTCACGGCGCGCTGGTAGAGCCACACGAACGATGTGGCGATCCGGGTCACGCCGGTGCTCCCGGTTCCGAGGCATCGGCCAAGCGCAGCGCCTCGCGCACCGACTCGGCGAGCCAGGCGGCGCCGTTCGCCTCCGCCGTCTCGGCGAGGCCCTCGCGGGCCGAGAGCACGTAGTCGTACTCGGCCGGAAGCGTGGGCACGAGCTCGTCGAAGATCGCCCGCAGACGCCGCTTCAGCCGGTTGCGCTGGACCGCGTTTCCGACCTTGCGCGGAACGGCGAGACCGAGCCTCGGGCCTTCGTCGGAGTCCTCGCGGGGGAAGACGTAGACGACGAGGTAGCGCGTCGTGAACGAGCGGCCCTTGCGGTACACCGCGTCGAAGTCCCGGGAGCGGGACAGGCGATTGCGTCGCTTCACGGCCGGTCCGCTAAGCCGACAGGCGCTTGCGTCCCCGCGCCCGGCGCCGCTTGAGGATGGCGCGCCCTCCGCGGGTCTTCATGCGCGCACGGAACCCGTGCTTGCGCTTGCGTCGGCGCACGTTCGGCTGAAAGGTTCGCTTCACGTCTCTCCGGAAATGAGCCCCGGTGCGGGGGAATGAATGGCTTCGGTCGTGGACGGCCGTAGCTGTCCGACGGGCAAGTATAGAGAAGGTCGGCGGCCGCCCATCGGGGACCGGGAGGCCCCGCCGAATCGGACACGATCGCGAAATCCACGGGTTGTGGAAATCCACAGCCGAAAGTGCGCATGGTGCGGGCGATCCTTAAGACTGTCCACACTGTGGAGACGGGTGTGGATAACTCCGTATTCCCTGCAAATCAGGCATTTGTGGGGGTTACGTTATCCCCAGGTGGCGCGTTTGTAGGGGGACCGACCCGTTGGTAGACTCGCGCCTCGCCGAGCGGGACGGAAGGAGTTGACAGGCCGGGTGGAGCAGCCTTTAGAGCTGAGTGCGGAGACCCTGTGGACCGAGGTAGCTCGGCGCCTCCAGGGGTCGCTAAACGACCACACGTACCGCACCTGGTTCGGGGATGCAGAGGGTGAGGCGCTCGACGACGACATCTTCGTCCTCACCGTTCCGAACGACTTCACGCGCGAGTGGATCGAGAACCACTTCCGCGGTCTCGTCGAGGCTGCGGTGCGCGACACGCTCGGCTCGGAGCGGCGCGTCGAGGTGTCGGTCGCGGCCGCGGCGGCGCCCGAGCGCCAACCGTCTCCGTGGCCCGACGACGTGCGTGCGCCCGAGCGGCGCGAGCGCACCGGGCTGAATCCCAAGTACACGTTCGACCGCTTCGTCATCGGCTCGTCGAACCGCTTCGCCCACGCGGCCGCGCTGGCCGTGGCCGAGGCGCCGGCGCAGGCCTACAACCCGCTCTTCATCTACGGCGGCACAGGGCTCGGCAAGACGCACCTGCTCCAGGCGATCGCCGACTACACGGGTGAGCACGGCCAGGGCCTCACCGCGCGGTACGTGACGAGCGAGGCGTTCATGAACGACTTCATCAACTCGCTCCGCGACAAGCGGATCGAAGGGTTCAAGCACCGCTACCGCCACTACGACGTCCTCCTGATCGACGACATCCAGTTCTTCGAGGGCAAGGAGCGGATCCAGGAGGAGTTCTTCCACACGTTCAACTCGCTCTACGAGGCCGGCCGGCAGATCGTCATCTCGTCGGATCGCCCGCCGCGCGACATCGCGACGCTCGAGGCCCGCCTGCGGTCGCGGTTCGAGTGGGGGCTCATCACGGACATCCAGCCGCCCGACCTCGAGACGCGCATCGCGATCCTCCGCAAGAAGGTGCACGCCGAGAAGACGCACATTCCCGACCAGCAGGTCCTCACCTTCATCGCCGGGCGCATCTCGACCAACATCCGCGAGCTCGAGGGCGCGCTCACCCGCGTGGTCGCCTTCTCGTCGCTCACCGGCCGGCCGATGACGGTCGACCTCGCGCAGGAGGTCTTGAAGGACGTCTTCCCACAGGGCGAGATTCCCGAGGTCTCCGTCGAGCGGATCCAAGAGGCCGTTATCGAGCGATTCGGGATCAGCCTCCAGGAGTTGACCGGCGATCGCCGATCGCAGTCGATCGTCTATCCGCGCCAGGTCGCGATGTACCTCTGTCGCGAGCTGACCGACTCCTCGCTTCCCAAGATCGGCAAGAAGTTCGGCGGCCGCGACCACACCACCGTCATCCACGCAACCTCGAAGATCGCGAAGTTGATCAAGGAAGACCGCTCGGTCTACAACCTCGTCCAGGAACTCACCGCGCGCATCAAGCAGGCCCGTTGATGACCGTGTGGAGGACGCGCTCCGAATCTGTGGACGAAATCGCCGGCACGCGCGAACTGGGGGTCCATCGCAGTTGTCCCCAGAAAGCGTCCCCAGCGCAGCGCCGCTCCCAGCGTCGCTTCAGTACCGTCTTCCCCGCTATCCACACGCCTTACTACTACGACGAGGTCCTTAAATGAATTCTCTCGAGACAGCCACTGAGACCAACCTGAGGATTACGTGCCGAAGCGAGGAGCTCTCCGACAAGCTCTCAATCGTCGGTCGCGGCGTCTCGACCAGGCAGAGCGTCCACGTCCTCACCGGAATTCTTCTGCGCGCGACCGAGGGCCGCTTGGAGCTGGCCGCCACAGACATGGAGCTTTCGGTGCGCCTGGGAATCGACGCGACCGTGGGGTCCGAGGGAAGCGTGGTCGTTCCCGGCCGGCTGTTCGTGGACATCGCAAAGCTTCTGCCGCCCGGCGACGTCACGCTCGAGCACGTTGCCGGCGAGGGGCTCGTCCGCCTGACCTGCGGCGCCGCCTCCTACAGCCTGCACACGTTCAGCGCCGAGGACTTCCCGCGCCTTCCTGATTCCGGCGGCGAGGAGTTCACGGTGGAGCGCGCCGCGTTCCTCGACACGATCGCGAAGGTCAGCCGCTCGGCCTCGCGTGACGAGTCGCGCCCGGTGCTCACCGGCATCCTCGTGCGCTTCGAGTCAGGGAAGCTCGTCATGGCCGCGACCGACTCCTACCGGCTGAGCGTCAAGGAGACGACACTCGAGCAGGGCCCGGCGAAGGAGCTCGAGGCGATCGTGCCGGCGCGGGCGCTCGGCGAGCTGGCCCGCGTCGCGCCAGGCAGCCGAAAGCGACACCCTTGCGCTCGGGATCCTCGACAACCAGATCGTCTTCGACGTGGACGGCGTCACGCTGACGGCGCGCCGCATCGACGGGCAGTTCCCGAACTACAAGCAGCTCGTCCCCGAGGCGTTCGAGGCCGAGGTCTCGATCCCGCGCGAGGAGCTCCTGGACGTCGTACGGCGCACGTCGCTCATGGCGCAGCGCAAGTCGCCGCTTCGCCTTCGCTTCGCCGAGGGCGAGCTGACGGTGAGCGCGCAGACCCAGGACGTCGGCGAGGCGCACGAGTCGCTTCCGGTCGCCTACACGGGCGATCCGCTCGAGATCGGCTTCAACGCGGAGTTCCTGCGCGACGGGCTCGAGTCGGTGGCCGACGAGAACGTGCGGATCAAGCTCATCAGCCCGCTTCGGCCGGGGCTGGTTCAGGGCGAGGGGGACGACTTCCTCTACCTGATCATGCCCATCCGGCTGGCCGCCTGAGGCGCGGCCCTCGAACCGGGGGCGCCAGGTGGTCGTCGAACACGTCACGCTCGTCGACTTCCGCTCGTACGCGACGCTCGACCTCGGTCTGCCAACCGGCCTCGTCCTCGTGACCGGGCCGAACGGGGTCGGAAAGACGAACCTGCTCGAGGCGCTCCACGTCGGCAGCCAGGGGTTCTCGCCGCGGTCGCGGACGGACGCGCAGCTCGTGCGCTTCGGCGCCGAGGCCGGCCGGGTGACGCTCGTCGGGGAGGAGGGCGGATCGCCGGTCGAGACCGAGGTGACGCTCGAACCCGGCAAGGCGAAAAAGGCGCAAGCTGAACGGCGCCGCACTTGCGACCGTGGAGTCCCTGCGTCATCGACTCAGCGCGCTCGTCTTCGTCCCCGACCGGCTCGCGGTCGTGAAGGGAAGCCCGATCGTGCGGCGCCACTACGTCGACCGGATGCTCGGGCGGCTCGCGCCGGCGCACGCCGACCTCCCCGGCGCGTACGGCCAGGCGCTCGCGCAGCGCAACGAGGCGCTGCGCCGGGTGCGGGCCAACCAGGCCGGGCGCGAGTCGGTCGGCCCGTGGACGGAGCGCGTGGCCGTGCTCGGCGCCGACCTCGACTTCGCCCGCGCCGCGCTCGTCGCCGATCTCGCTCCCGTGCTTCGCGGAGCGGGCCGACGTGCTCGGCCTTGCGGGCGGCGACGCTCGCCTACGAGCCCGACCCGCCGACCGTCACGGCGCTCGAGGCGCGTTTCGACCGCGACCTCGCCCGCGGGACGACGTCGCTCGGCCCGCACCTGCGCGACATCGGAATCGAGGCGGGCGGCCGGGAGTTGCGCAGCTTCGGCTCGCAGGGCGAGCAGCGCGCGACCGTCCTGGCGCTCGTCCTCGCGGAGGCCGACCTAACCGCCGAGCGGCGAGGGGCGCCGCCGCTTCTCCTCCTCGACGACGTGCTGAGCGAGCTCGACGAGACGCGCCGCGCCGCACTCTTGGCCGCGCTGCCGGAGGGGTCTCAGACGATCGTGACGCGCCACCGATCGCGGCGCGCTTCCGCGCGGCGGCCCCGAGCCCGCGGCCGTGATCGAGGTCACGCCGGGAGCGGCGAGGGCGGCATGACCAAGAGCTGGCATCCGCGCATGATCGGAGACGAGATCCGCGACCAGGTCGCCCGTCTCGGTCCCGACGCGGCCATCGGCCCGATCGTGAAGGCCTGGCCCGAGGCGGTCGGAGAGGCGATCGCCTCGAACGCCTGGCCGGCACGCGTCGCCCGCGACGGGACGCTCCACGTGGCCACCTCGTCGAGCGTGTGGGCCTTCGAGCTGACCGCCCTGGGGGAGACGATGCTGGAGCACCTCCACGCCGCGCTCGGCGACGACGCGCCCAGGAAAATCGCCTTCGCGGCGGGCCGGATGCCCGAGCGCGGCCCGTCCGCCGAGGAGCTCGAGAAGCCGCCTGCGCCGCCCGTGTCTGAAGAGCATCGAGCGGAGGCCGAAGCGATCGCGGCGGGGATCGAAAACGAGGAGCTCCGAGGCGCCGTCGCAAAGGCCGCGGCGGCCAGTTTGGCGCGGTCGGTTCGCCTCCCGGACGACCGGCCGCTCTGATACACTACCCCGGGTACAAAAATAGCCCTTTAGCAGGGCTTTTTTCATGACCGAAACGTCCTACACCGCAAAAGACATTACCGTCCTCGAGGGCCTCGAGCCGGTCCGGCTGCGCCCGGGCATGTACATCGGCTCGACGGGCTCCCGCGGGCTCCATCACCTGGTCTACGAGGTGGTCGACAACTCGGTCGACGAGGCCCTCGCGGGACGCAACGAGCGCATCGAGATCACCCTCCATCCGGACAACTCGGTGAACGTCCGCGACTTCGGCTCGGGCATCCCCGTGGACATCATGGCCGAGCAGGGCCGGCCCGCTCTCGAGGTCGTGCTGACGAAGCTCCACGCGGGCGGCAAGTTCGGCGGCGACGGCTACAAGGTCTCCGGCGGGCTGCACGGCGTCGGCGTCTCCGTCGTGAACGCGCTCTCCGAGTCGCTCGTCGCCGAAGTGCGCCGCGACGGGAAGATCTACCGCCAGGAGTTCGTGCGCGGCGCGCCCGTCGGGGACATGGAGATCGTGGGCGAGGCCGCCGAAGGACGACACCGGCACCCAGATCACGTTCCTCCCCGACTCGGAGATCTTCGAGGAGATCGAGTTCTCGGCCCAGACGCTCACGCAGCGCTTCCGCGAGACCGCCTTCCTGACGCGCGGGCTGCGCATCGTCTTCACCGACGCGCGCGAGACCGAGGAGACCCAGGAGTTCTACGCCGAGGGCGGCATCCGCGACTTCGTCGCCTACGTGAACGACGCGAAGGACTCCGTCCACAAGCACATCGTCTACCTCGAGAACGCGACCGACGACGGCTCCGTCGAGGTGGCGATGCAGTGGAACACGTCCTACGTCGAGTCGGTGTTCTCGTTTGCGAACAACATCAACACGCACGAGGGCGGCACGCACCTCTCCGGCTTCAAGGCCGCGCTCACCGGCACGCTCAACAAGTACGCGCGCGAGAAGGGGCTCCTGAAGGAGAAGGAGGAGAACCTCGAGGGCGAGGACGTCCGCGAGGGGCTCGCCGCGGTCATCTCCGTGAAGCTGCGCGACCCGCAGTTCGAGGGCCAGACGAAGACGAAGCTCGGCAACCCGTGGGTGCGCGGGCTCGTCGAGCAGACGGTGAACGCGAAGCTCGCCGAGTTCATGGAGGAGAACCCGAACGACGCGCGCCAGATCATCACGAAGGCGGTCGCGGCGCGAAACGCGCGTCAGGCGGCCCGTAAGGCGCGCGAGCTCACCCGGCGAAAGAGCGCCCTCGACGGCGGCTCCCTCCCCGGCAAGCTCGCCGACTGCCAGACCCGCGACCCGGCCGAGGCGGAGATGTACCTGGTCGAGGGCAACTCGGCCGGCGGCTCGGCCATCGACGCCCGCGACCGGCAGTTCCAGGCGATCCTCCCGCTGCGCGGCAAGGTGATCAACTCGGAGAAGAACCGGATCGGGAAGGTGCTCTCGAACGCGGAGATCCAGGCGATCATCACGGCGATCGGGACGGGCATCGCGGACGAGTTCGACCTCGAGCGCCTGCGCTACCACCGCGTGATCATCATGACCGACGCCGACGTGGACGGATCCCACATCCGCACGCTCATCCTCACGTTCCTCTACCGCAACATGCAGGAGCTCTTCGACAACGGCCACGTGTACATCGCCGTGCCGCCGCTCTACCGGGTGAAGGTCGGAAACCAGGAGCAGTACGTCGAGAAGGAGTCGCAGTTCGAGGAGCTCCTCGTGCGCGAGCGCGTGAAGGACATGGAGGTCTCCGCGCGCGAGGGCGAGAGCTTCAAGATGACCGAGGCGCGCTGGGCACGCTTCACCCGCGACCTGCAGACGTTCGAGGGCTGGTCGGCGAAGCTCACCTCTGAGCTGCGCGACTTCCCGGCCGCGAGCCGCTTCGTGATCGAGCACCGGCTCGTCGAGCTGCCGGCGTCGACCGCGGAGGAGGCGCTCGCCGCGCTGCCGAGCCTCTCGGAGAACGGCCACGACCTCGAGGCGGTCGAGGCGATCCACCCCGACACCTTCCGCGTGAAGATCGTCGAGCGCTCGTCGAGCGCGGCGCACCACGTCGACATCCCGCTGCGCGTGTTCGAGCTGCCGTCCTACCAGCGGCTGCGTCGCGCCTACGAGAAGCTTTCCGACGACGTCGGCGCCCCGCCGTTCACGATCACGATCGGCAAGAAGACGCGCGTCGCCGAGACCTACGAGGAGCTGCGCGCCGCCCTGCTCGACGTAGCCAAGGAGGGCATCACGGTCAGCCGCTTCAAGGGCCTCGGCGAGATGAACCCGGGCGAGCTTTGGGAGACGACGATGGACCCGGCCCGGCGCATCCTCATGCGCGTCGACGTGGAGGACGCGGCCGTGGCCGACAGGATCTTCTCGACCCTGATGGGAGACCAGGTGGAGCCGCGACGCGAGTTCATCGAGCAGAACGCCCGCGACGTGCAGATTCCTGGATGTGTAGATGGCCACGGTTGAACCCCTAGGCGCAGGTCGCATCGAGTCGCGCGAGCTCGAGCAGGAGATGCGCTCGAGCTTCCTCGACTACGCGATGAGCGTCATCGTCGCGCGCGCCCTGCCGGATGCGCGCGACGGCCTGAAGCCGGTGCACCGGCGCGTCCTCTTCGGGATGCACGAGGCCGGCATGCAGCCGAACCGGCCGTACAAGAAGTGCGCGCGCATCGTCGGCGACGTCATGGGCTCCTACCACCCGCACGGCGACCAGTCGATCTACGACACGCTCGTCCGCCTCGCGCAGCCGTTCTCGATGCGCTACCCGCTCGTCGACGGCCAGGGCAACTTCGGAAACATCGACGGCTACCCGGCGGCGGCGATGCGCTACACGGAGTGCCGCCTCACGCGGCTTGCGACCGAGCTCCTCCGAGACATCGACGCGGACACCGTCGACTACGTCCCGAACTACGACGAGTCGCGCAAGGAGCCGTCGGTCTTGCCGTCGCGCTTCCCGAACCTGCTCGTCAACGGCTCCTCCGGGATCGCCGTCGGGATGGCGACGAACATCCCGCCGCACAACCTCGGCGAGACGATCGACGCCGTCGTCGCGATGATCGACGAGCCGGCGATCGACGTGGACGGGCTCATGAAGCACATGCAGGGCCCGGACTTCCCGACGAGCGGCTTCATCGTCGGCCGCAGCGGCATCCGCGACGCCTACCGCACGGGCCGCGGCCGGATCGTCATGCGCGCCCGCGCTCACATCGAGGAGCTGCGCGGCGGCCGCACGGCGATCGTCGTGAACGAGCTTCCGTACGGCGTGAAGAAGGGCGGCGACGAGGGCGTCATCGCGAAGATGGCCGCGCTCGTGAACGACAAGGTGCTGCCGGAGATCGCCGACATCCGCGACCTCTCCGACCGCACCGGCATGCGCCTCGAGATCCACCTGAAGCGCGACGCCGTTCCGCAGGTCGTCCAGAACAAGCTCTTCAAGCACACGGCGCTCCAGTCGACGTTCGGCTACAACGCGGTCGCGCTCGTCGACGGCGTTCCGCGGACGCTGACGCTCCTCGAGCTCGTCCGCTACTACCTCGACTACCAGCGCGAGGTCGTAACCCGCCGCTCCAAGTTCGAGCTGCGCAAGGCCGAGGAGCGTGCGCACATCCTCGAGGGCTACCTGATCGCGCTCGAGAACCTCGACGCCGTCATCGCGCTCATCCGCGGCTCCGCCGACACCGACGAGGCGCGCACGGGGCTCATGGAGAAGTTCTCGCTCTCCGAGATCCAGGCCCAGGCGATCCTCGACCTGCGCCTCGCCCGGCTCACCGGCCTGGCGCGCAAGGAGATCGAAGAGGAGCACGCAGACCTCGTCGAGCGCATCGCCGAGCTGCGCTCGATCCTCGGCGACCCGGCCCGCGTCGATGCGCTCATCCGCGAGGAGCTGCTCGAGATCAAGACCGTCTACGGACGAAACGACGAGCGCCGCACCGAGATCGTGGCCGCCGAGGAGGAGCTCGAGCTCGAGGACCTCATCGCAGAGGAGGACATGGTCGTCGCGATCAGCCGCTCCGGCTACGTGAAGCGGCTCCCCGTCACCACCTACCGCGAGCAGCGCCGCGGCGGCATCGGCGTCATGGGCATGGATCTGAAGGAGGACGACTACATCGAGCATCTCGTGGTCGCCTCGACGCACGACTTCCTGCTCTTCTTCACCTCGCTCGGCAAGGTCTACCGCCTGAAGGTGCACGAGCTTCCCCTCGGCTCGCGCCAGTCGAAGGGCCGCGCGCTCGTGAACCTCCTGCCGCTCGCCCAGGGCGAGTCGGTGCGCGCGATGATCGCGACGCGCAAGTTCGAGGAGGCCCAGTACCTCGTCCTCGCGACGCGCAAGGGCGTCGTCAAGAAGACGCGCTTCCTCGACTACAACACGCCGCTCAAGGCGGACGGGATCATCGCCATCCGCCTGCGCGAAGGCGACGAGCTCGTCAACGCTCTCCACTCGGACGGCGAGGACGACATCCTGCTCGTCTCGCGCAAGGGCCAGGCGGCGCGCTTCCACGAAAAGCAGGCGCGCCCGATGGGCCGCGCGACCGAGGGCGTCATCGGGATCCGCCTGCGCGAGGGCGACGAGGTCATCTTCGCCGGCATCGCGCGCAACGAGGAAGACCTCCTGGTCGTGACCGAGAACGGCTTCGGCAAGCGGACGCGCATCGACCAGTACCCGGTCAAGGGCCGTGGCTCGATGGGCGTGAAGACCGTGCAGCTCACCGAGGCGCGCGGCCAGCTCGTCGGCGCGCTCGTTGTCCGCGACGGCTACCAGGTGATGCTCATGTCGAACGGCGGCACGATGATCAAGATCCCCGTCGAGGACGTGAAGCGCCTCGGCCGCTCGACGCAGGGCGTGATCGTCATGCGCCTGCGCGGCGAGGAGGTCGTTTCCACGGTGGCGATGGTCGTCGACCCGGCCGACGAGGAGAACGGCGAGCCCGTCGCGGAAGGAGAGCCCGCGGCTACGAACGGCGGCCCGCCGCCCGTCGACGACGCGGTCGAACCTGTGGACGAGCCCGAGACCGAAGAGGAGCCCGAGGAGGGTTAGCCGCGGAGCCGCTTGGCCGCGTCTTCGGGCGCGACCGAGTTGATCGAGATGCCGGCGCCGAGCTCCAGGCCGGCCAGCACGGAGAGGCGCGGGACGAGCTCCAGGTGCCAGTGCGGGCCGTCGTGGATCCACGCGTTGAACGGCACGTCGCCCTCGAGCCCACGGAGCCGGCCGACGAGATCGCCGAGCAGCTCGAGCGCGACCGGGAGGAGCGGCGACTCGAACGCGCCGGCTTCGGGCTCGACCGGAGCGATGACGCACTCGTAAGGAAGGCGCCCTGCCCACGCTGCGGCTGCGACCACGCCGTCGCGCTCGGCGATTACCAGGCCCTCTTCCACTCGGAGCGCTCCCGTTTCGGCCACAACGGCCGGCGGCGGCTCGCGCAGCCACGCGAGCTGCGAATGCGAATGCGGACGGCTCGCCCCCGCGGCTGCGCCCTCGTTCACGAAGGCGTGCAGGTACGGGAAGCCCTCGTCCCGCGCGGCGGCGGCGCGCAGCGACCACGCCTCCGCGATCCGGCGCAGCTCCTCCGGCGTCAGATCGGCGAGCGACTCGACGTGCCGCGGCGCATGGATCACGACCTCCTGCCGCTCCAGGGCGGGATAGAGGTTCGGCACGACGCGCAGCTTCCACCCGGGCGTGTCCGGCGGGCTGCCTTCGCGGCCGAGCGCCAGCGACTCCGGCGGCGTTTCCGACTCGTGCCCCTCGCAGAACGGACAGCCGGCGTCCGGACCCGGGCGGGCGCCACGGCGCGGCGCGACAACGATGACCCGTCCGGACAGCGGGTCGACGCGGAAATCGGGGCGCGGAGGTTCCGTCAGCCCGAGTCGCCCGGCGTGCGGCCGGCCTCGAGGAACGGGCGGAAGAGCTCGAGCGGCAGCGGCAGGAAGGTGGTGGTCGAGCGCTCCGAGCTGATCTCGAGCATCGTCTGCAGGAAGCGCAGCTGGAGCGTGATCGGGTTCGCGCTCATCACGTCGGCCGCCTCGCGCAGCTTCTGCGATGCCTGGAACTCGCCCTCGGCCGCGATCACCTTTGCGCGCCGCTCGCGCTCGGCCTCGGCCTGTCGGGCCATCGCGCGCTGCATGCCGCTCGGGATCTCGACGTCCTTCACCTCGACGATCGAGACCTTGATGCCCCAGGGGGAAGTCGCCTCGTCGATGATCTGCTGGAGGATCGCGTTGATCTTGTCCCGCTCGGACAGGAGCTCGTCGAGCATGTGCTGGCCGAGCACCGACCGCAGCGTCGTCTGCGCGATCTGCGACGTCGCGACCATGTAGTTCTCGACCTGCACGATCGCGCGCTCGGGATCGATGATCCGGAAGTACGCGACGGCGTTCACCCGCACGGGAACGTTGTCCTTCGTGATCACCTCCTGCGGAGGCACGTTCAGCGTGACCGTCCGCAGGTCGACCTTGACCATCTTGTCGATGATCGGGATGAGCAGGAAGAGGCCCGGGCCCTTCGGCGGCGACTTCAGCCGGCCGAGCCGGAAGATGACGCCGCGCTCGTACTCGCGGGCGACCTTGACCGCCGCGGTGAGCAGCAGGATCAGGACGACGAAGACTGCCGCAGCAGCGATCAGCGCAGGCATGGCTCCATCCTACGCACCAGCGACCGCCACGGGCGTCTCGGCGCGGGAGACGACGAGCGTCAGGCCCTCGTCGATCGACTCGACCCTCACCGTCTCGCCCACCTCGATCGGCCCGTCCTCGGTGTGCGCCTTCCACAGCTCGCCGTGGATGAAGACGTAGCCGTCGGGGTCGAGCGCCTGGCGCACGACGCCCGTGTCGCTTGCGAGCTCCTCGTAGCCGGTCTGCGGTTTCGTGCGCCGCACCTGGATCACCTTGGCGAGGGCGACGCCGATGAGGAGCGCCAGCGTCAGGCCGATCGCGAGCGCGACCCACACCGACACCTGGTAGGCCGACCCGGCCGGGTCGAAGAGGAGCAGCGCTCCGATGACGAAGCTCACGGTCCCCGCGAGCGCAAGGGCGCCGTGGCTGATCACGAACGCCTCGGCGACGAAGAACCCGAACCCGAGCAGGATGAGCAGCACCCCCGCCCAGTTGATCGGCAGAACCTGGAGCCCAAAAAGGCCCATGACCAGGCAGATCGCCCCGACCGTCCCCGGGAAGATGAGGCCCGGGTTCATGACCTCGATCGTGATCCCGAGCAGGCCGATCGACATGAGCAGGACGATCAGGTTGGGGTCGACGAGCGTGTCGAGGAGCCGCTTCCAGAAGCTCATCTCGACCTCGTCGATCTGCGCGTCGGCCGTGTTCAGGACGATGCCCTTCGGCTCGGTCGTCGTCCCGTCGATCTCGTTCAGGAGCGTCGGGAGGTCCGGGCGAGACGTAGTCGACGATCCCGAGCTCGAGCGCCTCGGTCGCGCCGACGTTCGATGCCTTGCGCACCGCGTCCTCGGCCCAGTCGCCGTTTCGGCCGTGGGTCTCGGCCAGCTCGCGGATGTAGGCGGCAGCGTCGTTGATCACCTTGCGCCGCAGGTCCGACGGGATGTCGCCGCCCGACGAGGAGATCGGCGTCGAGGAGCCGATGTTCGTCCCGGGCGCCATCGCGGCCACGTCGGCGGCCATCGCGAGGAAGACGCCGGCCGAGGCGGCGCGCGATCCCGGCGGCGAGACGTAGAGGATCACGGGCACCTCGGAGGCGAGCTCCGACTTGATGATGTCGCGCATGGCGGTGTCGAGCCCGCCCGGCGTGTCGACGAGGAGCACGACCGCGTCGTAGTTCTCCTCATTTGCGCGGTCGATCTCGCCGATGAGGTAGTCAGCCGTAACCGGGTTCACGTCGTTGTCGAACTCGACCGCGAGGACTCGCGGCCGGCCGGTGTCGCTTTGCGGCGCCGCGGAATGTGCGAGCGCGAGAGCGAGGCCGAATGCAGCCAGGACGAGGAAAAAGGGACGCAGGAAAGCCATTTCCGACGCGTAAGGATTGTATCTGCGTGCCCGCGAACGGCTTGCGACTCCGTCGGGGTTCTGCTTCGTTCGAGGTTGGCCCGCGAACCGATCCGGCCCAGTTATGACCTTGCCGCGCCTGCTTTTCGTCACGCTTCTCGCGGCGCTCGCCTGCTCGGGTCCGGCCTCCGCGGCGGTCGAGCTGAAGGCCCGTGACGTGGCGCTTCCGGCCGCCGCGAACGCCCGCGCGTCGTCGGTGCCGCGCGTCCTTGCCGCCCGGACGGCGCCGCTTCGCTTCAACCTCGTGGGCCTGCACTGGCGCGGCTCGGGCACCGTCTCGTTTCGCACGGCCACGGCGACCGGGCGCTGGAGCGCCTGGCACACCGCCGCGGCCGAGGAGGAGGACCGCCCCGACGCCGGGACGGCCGAACGCACGCGCCTCGCGGGCTGGCGGCTCGGAAGTCCGTACTGGACCGGGGCCGCGCGAAGGATCCAGTACCGCACCGCCGGATCGGTGACCCGGCTGCGCGCCTTCTTCCTGTGGAGCCCGGAGGTCGCCGTGCCGCTCGCGCGCACCGCGCAGATGACCACGAAGCCCGTGATCGTGACCCGCGCCGGCTGGAAGGCGAACGAGAAGATCGTGCGCGCCGCCCCGTCCTACGCGACGAGGCTCGCGTTCGCGGTCGTCCACCACACGGCCGGCGGCGCGCCCACGACCCCGTCCAAATCGGCCGCGATCGTCCGCGCGATCCAGACCTACCACGTGCAGTCGAACGGCTGGAACGACATCGGCTACAACTTCCTCGTCGACCCCTTCGGGCAGATCTTCGAGGGCCGCGGCGGAGGCATGACGCGCAACGTGATCGGCGCGCACGCCGAGGGGTTCAACACCGGAAGCGTCGGGATCGCGGTGCTCGGCTCGTACGGCTCGACCGCGCCGACCAAGGCCGCGAAGGACGCGCTCGCGCAGCTCATCTCGTGGCGGCTCGACCTCGCCCACGTCGACCCGACCTCGACCCTCACCTGGACGTCGCAGGGCAGTCCGAAGTACCCGTACGGGACGGCGGTGCTCCTGAAGGGCGTGAACGGTCACAGCGACGTCGGCTCGACCGCGTGCCCCGGTACGAAGCTGAAGGGCGCGCTCGGCTCGATCGCCGCCGCGGCGCTCGCGCTCGGCGGCCCGAAGCTCTTCGCGCCGGTCGCGGCGGGCTCGGTGGGCGGCCCGGTTCGGTTCCAGGCGCGGCTCACGGCGGCGCTTCCGTGGAAGGTGACCGTGCGCGACGCCGCGGACAACGAGGTCGCGAGCGGCGCCGGGACCGGGAAGCTCGTCGACTGGACCTGGGACTCGAGCGGCGTCGACCCGGGTGTCTACACCTACACGATCGAAGCCGAGGGAGGCGTGCGCCCGGCGACCGGGCGGGTGCCCGGCGAGGCGCCGCTCACGCTGCAGCCGCTCGTGCCCAAGCCGGACGTCATGACCCCGAACGGCGACGCGATGGGCGACGTCGTCCGCGTCCGCTT
Organism: uncultured Actinomycetes bacterium; assembly: GCA_963760815.1. Classification (GTDB taxonomy): domain Bacteria; phylum Actinomycetota; class Thermoleophilia; order Gaiellales; family Gaiellaceae; genus CAVRUF01. Next base: position 438,027 of record CAVXEJ010000001.1, on the reverse strand, counting down.
CACGGTGTCGAAGGCCGCGACGCTCGCGTTGAGCGTGGAGACCGAGGCCGGTGTGCCCGTGGGAACGATCGCCTCGGCACGGCCCCTCGCCTTGGGCACGACGACGGTCTCGTGGCGCGGCAAGCTCGCCGGAGCGCCGGTTCCCGACGGGCGCTACCGCCTCGTGGCCGTGGTGACCGCGGGTCCCGAGCAGGTCACGCGCCGCGCGACGCTCACGATCGACCGCACCCTCGGCGGCCTCACCGTCACGCCGGGGCTCTTCTCCCCGAACGGCGACGGCCGCCGCGAGACCGTGGCGATCGGCTTCACGCTCGCGCGCACCGCGACCGTGCGGCTGCGGATCCTCCAGGGGACGAAGACCGTCGCGACGCTCCTCAAGGGCTCGGCCACCTCCGGCCTGCACACCGTGACCTGGGACGGGAAGAACGCCGCGGACGGCGCGCTGCGGATCGTCGCGGAGGCGACCACCTCGTTCGGAACCCGCTCGCTCGAGCGGGCCGTCGTGCGGGACACGCGCAAGCCGCGGGCAACCATCCTCGAGGCGCGCAAGCGCATCGGCGGCGGCGTGGTCGTGCGCATCCGGCTCGACGAGCCCGCGCTCCTCGTGCTGCGCTTCGACGGCGAGACGGTCAAGCGCCAGTACGGGGCCGGTGTGCTCACGTTCCGCCGCAAGCTCGACTCGACCAAGGTGAGCGTCTATGCCCAGGACGCCGCGGCGAACGGCCGCACGACCTTCGCCCGCATCGGCTAGAGCCCGATCTCCCCGCTTTCGACGATCCGGCGCGCGCCGCCGATCTCGACCTCGAGCCGGCCGCTTCGGTCGATGCCGACGCCCAGCCCGCGCTCGCCGTCCACGAACACGGCGCGGTTGCGGAGGAAGTCACGCGCGGCCAGGTCGTCGTGGAGCGCGTCGATCCCGCCGGCGCTCCAGCGCGCGTAGGCGTCCTCGACGTTCGCGAGCAGCGCGGCGAGGAGCGGCGCGCGGCGGCGGGTGGTGCCGTCGACGGTGAAGAGCGATGCCGCGGGAATCTTCGTCCCGGCAGGAAGCTCCTCGGGGCGCTGGTTCACGTTCAACCCGATCCCGAGGACGACCACCCCGTCGCGGCGCTCGGCCAAAACGCCCGCAACCTTGCTCCCGTTCACCAGCACGTCATTGGGCCACTTGATCTGGGCCGAGCGCCCGAGCGCGTCCTCCACGGTGAGCGTGGTCGCGACTCCGCCGACCAGCGAGAGCTCGGCCGCGCGGCGGTCCGCGGCGGGCCGAAGGAGCACGGAGCAGAGAATCGCCGTTCCGGAGGGCGTCTCCCACGCGCGCCCGAGCCGCCCGCGGCCGGCGAGCTGGCGGTCGCACACGGCCACCGCGCCCTCGGGCAACGAGGTGTCGAGAAGCGTCTGCGTCGAGGCGCACTCCGCCTCGTAGCGGTACGGCGTCCCGAACGCGCCGTGGAGGAGCGGCGAGACGGCCTCGGCGGCGAGCGAATCGGCCGCCGGTTCTCCCCCGCTCATGGGCACTAGACTAACTCCGCCGTGCAACCGCAGAAGCCGTCGTTCCGTCTGTCTGAAGAAAGGGTTCCCGTGCCCATTCTCCAGGCCTACAGAAAGCTGAGCGATCTCGCTCTCGTCGCCAAGGCCCGCGCCGGCGACCGTCCCGCGATGCACGTGCTCGTGGAGCGGCACACGCCGCGGGTGAACCGGCTGACCGCGCAGCTCATCACGGACCTCGAGGATCGCCGCGACGCCGCGCAGGAGTCGCTCGTCAAGCTCTGCACGAAGCTGCGCCAGTTCCGCGGGGACGCCCAGTTCGCGACCTGGCTCCACCGGCTCGTGGTGAACACGTGCCGCGACTTCCAGGACCGCGCCCGGGTACGCCAGACCGATCCGCTGCCGGTGATCGAGGAAGCGGCCGGCGAGGAATCGGATCCGTCGCGAGCCCCGGTGCTCGGCGACCTGCGCCGCGAGCTCGCGACCGGGCTCTCGCGGCTGTCCGAGTCGCAGCGCGACGTCGTCGTCCTCCGCGACGTGCTCGGGTTCTCCTACGAGGACATCGGCCGCGCCGCGAAGATGCCGGTCGGGACGGCCAAGTGCTACGTGCACCGCGGCCGGGAACGCCTGCGCGCCTCCGTGGAGGAGCAGCGCCTCGAGGCCGCCGCGGCGGTCAGCACGGCGGTCACCCGGTCGTGAGCGCCACGCTCGGCCGGGCCGAGATCGAGGCGATCATCCCGCACCGTGATCCGTTCCTCCTGCTCGACGAGGTGACCGAGATCATGCCCGGCAAGCGCGTCGTCGCCCGCAAGCTCGTGCGCGAGGACGAGTGGTACCTCGCCGGCCACTTCCCGGGCCGCCCGATCATGCCCGGCGTGCTCATGGTCGAGGCGATGGCGCAGGCCGGCGCGGTCGCCGTGCTCTCCGAGCCGTCGAACGCGGGCAAGCTCGCGCTCTTCGCCGGGATCAACGACGTCCGCTTCAAGCGCATCGTCACCCCCGGAGACGAGCTGGAGCTGATCTGCGAGCTCGACCGGCTGCGCGGCCCGATCGGCCGCGGCGCCGCGACTGCGACGGTGGACGGTGAGCTCGCCGTGAAGGGCACGCTGCTCTTCGCGCTCACGGATCCCGACGCATGATCTCGAAGGTCGTCCGAACATTCGCCGGGTCGGGATCACCGGTCTCGGCGTCTACGTGCCCGACCGGGTGCTCACGAACGCCGACCTCGAGAAGATGGTCGACACGAACGACGAGTGGATCACGACGCGCACCGGCATCAAGGAGCGGCGGATCGCCAGGGATGACCAGGCGGCCAGCGACCTCGCGCTCCCGGCCGCGCGGCAGGCCCTCGAGCGCGCCGGCGTCGATCCGAGCGAGCTCGACGTCATCATCGTCGCGACCTCGACGCCGGACATGCTCTTCCCCACGACCGCGGTGATCGTCGCCGAGGCGCTCGGCGCGAACAAGGCGGCCGCCTACGACACGCTCGCGGCCTGCAGCGGCTTCCTCTACTCGATCTCGCAGGCGTACGGCCTGATCGCGGGCGGCGTGGCGGAAAAGGCGCTCGTGATCGGATCGGAGACGCTCTCGAAGATCGTCGACTGGACGGATCGCGGCACCTGCATCCTCTTCGGGGACGGCGCGGGCGCCGCGGTGATCGAGCCGGTCGGGAGCGGCGGCTTCCACGGGTTCGAGCTGGGCGTGGACGGAAGCCACGGCGCCGACCTCTGCCTCCCCGGCGGCGGCTCGCGCAACCCGTCTTCGCCGGCGATGATGGACGCGGGTCTCCAGTTCGTGCACATGAACGGGCGCGAGGTCTTCCGCGAGGCGACGCGGCTCATGGTCGCCTCGGCCGAGCAGCTCCTCGCCGAGGTGGGCGCGACCGTCGACGACATCGACCTCTACGTGCCGCACCAGGCGAACAAGCGCATCGTCGACCACGCGGTCAAGCACCTCGGGCTCCCGCCGGAGAAGGTCTTCTCGAACATCGAGCGCTACGGCAACACGTCGGCGGCGTCGATCCCGCTCGGCCTCGCCGACGCGCGCGACCAGGGCCGGCTCCAGCCGGGGATGAACGTGCTCATGAGCGCCGTCGGCGGCGGGCTCACCTGGGGCTCCTCCTACATGACGTGGACGGGGCCGCAGTCGTGAAGATCGCCTTCTGCTTCCCCGGCCAGGGCTCGCAGTCGGTCGGCATGGGGCGCGAGTTCGCCGAGGCGTTTCCGGAGGCCCGCGCGGTGTACGACGAGGGCTCCGAGGCGGTCGGCTTCGATCTCGCGCAGCTGTGCTTCGAGGGGCCGCTCGAGGAGCTGACGAAGACGGAGCTACAGCAGCCCGCGCTCGTCGCCACGGAGCTCGCCTGTCTGCGCGCGGTCGGAACGCTCGGCGTGCGCGCGGACGTCGTCGTCGGCCACTCGGTCGGCGAGTACTCGGCGCTTGCCGCCTGCGGAGCGCTCAGTGACCGCGACGCGATCGCGCTCGTGCGTCGAGCCGCGGCGAGGCGACGGCCGAGGCGGCCCGCGAGCGTCCGGGCGCCATGGCCGCCGTGATCGGGCTCTCCGACGAGGCCGTCGAGGAGCTCTGCGCGGGCATCGACGGCGTGTGGCCTGCGAACTACAACTGCCCCGGCCAGCTCGTCGTCTCGGGCGAGACCGACGCGGTCGATCGGCTCATCGAGGCCGCGGAAGGCGCGGGCGCGCGCAAGGTCGTGAAGCTCCCGATCACGGGCGCGTTCCACTCGCCGCTCGTGGGGAGCGCCGTCGATCGCCTCCGCCCCGCGGTCGAGCAGGCGAACTGGCAGGAGCCGACGACGCCCTTCATGTCCACCGTGACCGCGCAGATCGAGCCGGCCGACCGTCTCGGCGGCATCCTGCTCGACCAGCTCACCGCGCCGGTCAAGTTCACGCAGGCGGTGAAGGCGCTCGTCGACGACGGCGTCGACACGTTCGTGGAGATCGGCCCGGGCAAGGTGCTGAGCGGCCTGATCAAGCGTTGTGACCGCACGGTGCGGACGCTGTCCGTCGGCGACGCGAAGGGCCTCGCTGCGCTGGAGGAGGTCGTCTCCGCTGTCTGAATTCGGCTCCCTCGACGGCAAGGTCGCGCTCGTCACCGGCGGCTCGCGCGGGATCGGCGCGGCCATCTCGCCGCGAGCTGGCCCGCGGCGGCGCCAAGGTCGCGGTCAACTACCGCTCGAGCGCGGCGGCGGCCGAGGCGATCGCCGCGGAGATCGGCGGCATCGCGCTCGCGGGCGACGTGGCCGACGCCGAGCAGGCGGTCGCGCTCGTCGAGCAGGCCGAAGCGCAGCTCGGCGACCTCGACATCCTCGTGAACAACGCCGGCATCACCCGCGACGGCCTCATCGCCCGCATGAGCGACGAGGACTGGCGCGACGTGCAGGCGACGAACCTCGACGGCACCTTCCACACGTGCCGCGCGGTCGCGCGCGGGATGCTCAAGCGCCGCTCGGGCGCGATCGTGAACATGTCGAGCTACGTCGGCGTCCACGGGAATCCCGGCCAGACGAACTACGCGGCCTCGAAGGGCGCGATCATCGCGCTTCACGAAGGCGCTCGCGAAGGAGCTCGGCACGCGCGGCGTCCGCGTGAACGCGGTCGCCCCCGGCTACATCGAGACCGAGCTGACCGGGGTGCTCTCGGATGAGATCACCGAGTTCCTTCGTTCCAATACTCCGCTGGGCCGGCTCGGGACGCCCGAGGACGTGGCCACGGCGGTACGCTTCCTCTGCTCGGACGAGGCGTCGTTCGTAACGGGCGAGATGCTTCCTCGTCGACGGCGGATTGGGGATGTAGATGGGCGGCACGGAGTACTCAACGCGCAGGGTCGTGGTCACCGGGCTGGGTGCGGTGACGCCGCTTGGTCTCGACCCGGAGACCTTCTGGACGAACCTGACCGCGGGCAAGAGCGGGGCCGGCCCGATCACGCTGTTCGACGCCTCTGCCTTCCCGGTGCAGTTCGCCTGCGAGCTCAAGGACTTCGACCCGACCGACTGGATCGACAAGCGCAAGGCGCGCAAGATCGACCGCTTCGCGCAGATGATCGTCGCCGCCGCGCGCCAGGCCGAGGAGGACTCGGGCATCGACGTCGCCGGCGAGACCGAGCGCACCGGCGTCTCCGTCGCGACCGGAATCGGCGGGCTCGGCAGCTTCCAGGACTGCGCCTACACGCTGAAGGACCGCGGCGCCGACCGGGTCAACCCGCTGTCGATCCCCGCGATCATCCCGAACATGGGCGCCGCCTGGGTCTCGATGGAGCTCGGCACGCGCGGCCCGCTCACCTCCGCAGTGCACCGCCTGCGCCGCGTCGAACATGGCGATCGGCGAGGCCACCGACGCGATCCGGCTCGGCCGGGCCGACGTCATGCTCGCCGGCGGCACCGAGGCCGGGATCACCGAGGTCGGCATCGGCGGCTTCGGCGCCATGCGCGCGCTCTCGCGCCGAAACGACGCGCCCGAGAAGGGCGAGCCGCCCGTTCGACCTGGGCCGCGACGGCTTCGTCATGGGCGAGGCGGGCGCGATCGTCGTCCTCGAGGAGCTCGAGCACGCCAAGGCGCGCGGCGCGAAGATCTATGCGGAGATCGCCGGCTACGGCCTGTCCTCCGACGCCCAGCACGTCACCGAGCCCGACCCGACCGGCATCCATCCGGCGCGCGCGATCAAGATGGCGCTCGAAGACGCCGGCGTGTCGCCGAACGACATCGACTACATCAACGCCCACGGCACCTCGACGCCGCTCGGCGACGCGATCGAGACCCGGGTCATCAAGCTCGCGTTCGGCGAGGAGAAGGCCTACTCGACGCCGATCTCCTCCACGAAGGGCGCGACCGGCCACTGCCTCGGCGCGTCGGGCGCGATCGAGGCGCTCGCCTGCATCCTCGCCGTGCGCGACGACATCGTCCCGCCGACGATCAACCACGAGACGCCCGACCCCGAGTGCGACCTCGACTACATCCCGAACGAGTCGCGCAAGGTCCGGTCGAGATGGCGCTCTCGAACAACTTCGGCTTCGGCGGCCACAACGCGTGCCTCGTCATCAAGAAGTTCCACGAATGACCGCCCGCTGGGCGAGCTTCGACTGCTACGGAACCCTCGTCGACTGGAACGGCGGGATCTCCGCCGTTCTCGCGCGTCTATGGCCCGAGGAGGACACGGCCGGGCTGCTCGAGCGCTACCACGAGATCGAGCCGCGGGTCGAGCTGAACCCGAACCTCACCTACCGCGAGGTGCTGACCCAGTCGCTGGTGCTCCTGGCCGAGACAGAGGGGCTCGACCTTGCGGCGGGCGACGAGTCCGCGCTCGCCGAGTCGCTGCCGTCGTGGCCGGCGTTCCCCGAGGTGCCCGGCGAGCTCGAGGAGCTGCGCGCCCGCGGGTGGAAGCTCGCGATCCTGTCGAACTCGGACCCGGACCTGCTCGCTGCGTCGATCCGCAACATCGGCGTGCGGATCGACCTGACCATCACCGCGCGACATCGCGGGCTCCTACAAGCCGGCGCACGGACACTGGGAGCGGCTGTTCCAGCGCCCCGACGTCGACCGCGCCCGGCACGTCCACGTCGCAGCGAGCGTCTTCCACGACATCTGCCCCCGTCGGCCGAGCTCGGCGTCCCCGCTGTGTGGATCAACCGGCTCGACGAGAAGAGCGACGCGCCGCGCGCGGCCGAGCTCACCGACCTGAACGGCCTCGCGGACACGCTCGACGCGATCGTCTCCGGGTAGCCTCGGGACATGTCGCGGTTGCGCGCCAAGTGCCCGAATTGCCGGACCCTCACCGCGGTCGCGATCGGGCCCGAGTACGAGTGTCACTCGTGCGGCGCGACGTTCGCCGCGGGGCTCGTCCGCGTTCCCCGCGCCTGGGGAGCGGGCGGCGAGCCGATCATCGAGGGCGCGGGCCTGCCGCTTCCGTATCCCGAGGTCGCCGTCATCGACGAGGACACGCTGCACGAGCAGAACCTCGCGCTCGCTGCGGAGCTCCCCGAGCGGCCGCTCGTCCTCGGCGGGTGCTGCTGCTCCCACGTCGGCGCCGTCGAGGGGCTTGCCGCGCGCCACGGCCGGATCGCGGTCGTGTGGTTCGACGCGCACGGCGACCTGAACACGCCGGAGACCTCCCCGAGCGGGAACGTGTGGGGGATGCCGCTGCGCATGCTCGTCGACTCCGAGACCGTGCGACCCGAGGACGTCGTCCTGATCGGCGCCCGCTCGCTCGATCCGCCCGAGGTCGAGTTCATCGCCGCGGTCGGGATCCATCAGGAGGCGCACCAGCTCGAAGCGGCGCTCGACGGCGCGGACGGGGTGTACGTCGCGCTCGACACGGACGTGCTCGATCCCGAGGGCGAGGTCGTCATGTTCATGCCCGAGCCGGGCGGCCCGAGTTCCGCCGAGGTGTGCGCCGTGCTCGAACGGATCGCCGCCTCCCCGACCCGTCTCGTTGGTTTCGGGATCAGCGCCGCGACGGGCGCGCCGAGCAATGCGGAGACGCTCGTCCCGTTCGCCCGCGCCCTCGGCCTCTAACCGACCGTAGGATAGGGAGCCGAATGGCCGAGCCCTACGAAGTCTCGATCGACGACCGGCGCGAAAAGCCGCCGGAAACGGACGGGAAACCGCATCCGAACACCTGCCCGCGCTGCGGGTCGCACTACCGCGACGACGAGCTCGACGCGACGCTGCGCGTCTGCCCCCAGTGCGGCCACCATTTCCCGGTCACGGCGCGCGTCCGCATCGCCCAGCTCACCGACGGCGGCACGTTCGTCGAGTCGGACGCCGAGCTGCACTCCGCCGATCCGCTCGACTTCTTCGACCTGCGCGCCTACACGGAGCGGATCGCCCAGGCCGAGATGCAGACGGGCCTCGGCGACGCGATCGTCGCCGGCGCGGCCTCGATCGAGCGCCGTCCCTGCGAGCTCGCGGTCATGGACTTCTCCTTCATGGGCGGCTCGATGGGCAGCGTCGTCGGCGAGAAGATCGCGCGCGCCTGCGAGCGCGCCGCGGACCGCCAGGTGCCGCTCGTCACGGTGACGTCCTCGGGCGGCGCACGGATGCAGGAGGGGATCCTCTCGCTCATGCAGCTGCCGAAGACCGTCGCCGCGGTCGACGCGCTGCGCGAGGCGCGCTCGCCGTTCGTGGTCGTGATGACGCATCCGACGACCGCCGGCGTGCTCGCGAGCTTCGCGAGCCTCGGCGACGTGATCGTGAGCGAGCCCGGCGCGCTGATCGTCTTCGCAGGCCCCCGCGTCGTGCAGCAGACGACCCGCGAGAAGCTTCCGGACGACTTCGGCCTCGCGGAGTCGAACTCCCGTTTCGGCCACCTCGACGCGATCGTCCGCCGTTCCGACCTGCGGCCGTTCCTCGGACGGCTCCTCTCCCTCTTCGACGGGGGCAAGCGTGGCTGAGTCGAACGAGCACGAGGTCGAGGTCGAGCAGCTCCGCCTGCGCGAGCGCCTGGCGAAGCTCAAGAACCTGCCGCTCGATCGGCGGCGTGGGCGTCTCGGGCGACCTCGCGAAGCTCGAGCGCCAGATCGAGCGGATCTCGGCCGAGCCGACCACCGACGAGGTCTGGCACTCCGTCGAGTTCGCGCGCCACCAGGACCGGCCGTACACGCTCGACTACGTGGATCGGATCCTCGACGACTTCATCGAGCTGCACGGCGACCGGTCCGAGGCCGACGACGCGGCGATCGTCGCCGGGCTAGGCCACTTCCGCGGCCGCTCGATCGCCCTGGTCGGTCACCAGAAGGGCCGCGACATCCACGAGCGCACGTTCCGGAACTTCGGCATGCCGTACCCGTCGGGCTACCGCAAGGCGATGCGGATCATGGATCTCGCCCACCGTCACGGGATGCCGGTCATCTCGCTCATCGACACGCCGGGCGCGTTTCCAGGCCTCGCCGCCGAGCAGCACGGCCAGGGCGGCTGGATCGCGCGCTGCCAGCTCCAGATGATCGGGCTCGACGTCCCCTCGGTCGCCTGCGTGATCGGCGAGGGCGGCTCGGGCGGCGCGGTCGCGATCGCGGTCGCCGACCGGGTGCTCATGCAGGAGAACTCGATCTACTCGGTCATCTCGCCGGAGGGCTGCGCCGCGATCCTGTGGCGCGATGCCAGCGCGGCGAAGAAGGCCGCGGCCGCGTTCAAGCCGGACGCCGTCCACTGCCTCGATCTCGGCGTCATCGACGGGATCGTCCCCGAGCCCGAAGGCGGCGCGCACGCTGACCACGACAAGGCCGCTGAGCTCCTCGCGGACGGCCTCGAGGCCGCGCTCGAGCAGGTCGAGGGCGCAGATCCCAAGAAACGGCGCCTCGAACGGCGCAAGCGCTTCCTTTCCATGGGTGTGTTCGTCGCCTAGCCGGCGAACGCTTACCCACACCTTCCACAGGGTTATCCGCAGGTCCCGGAAGGACAGATTTCCGTGCAAAAAGGTGGTTTCGCACAGGCTTGTCCACCGGGTGGGAAAACGTTCCGGGGCCGACGTAAAAACGTCGGCCCCGGATACCAACCCCCCCAGATCGGCACTGATGCGGTACCCGCCGGTTCGGGTCCGAAACACTTGAACCGTGCCGAAGCTCACCGACTACGAACGCAAGCGCGACCGCCGCAAGACGCCTGAGCCGTTCGGCGGCAAGGCGACGCAGGGGAACCGTCCAATCTTCGTCGTCCAGCGCCACCAGGCTCGCGCGCTGCACTACGACTTCCGTCTGGAGCGAGACGGCGCGCTCGCAAGCTGGGCCGTTCCGAAGGGCGTTCCGCTCGAGACCGGGCAGCGCCACCTCGCCGTGCACGTCGAGGACCACCCGCTCGAGTACGCGACGTTCGCCGGCGAGATCCCGAAGGGGCAGTACGGCGGCGGCACGGTCGAGATCTGGGACTCGGGCCACTACGAGCTGGTCGAGGAGAAGCCCGACGGCGGCCTGACCGTGCAGCTCGACGGCGAGCGGCTCCAGGGCCTGTGGACGCTCGTTCCCGCGAAGCTCGGCGGCCAGGAGAAGAACTGGCTCCTCGTCCGCAAGGCCGGCGCACAAGCCGTCGTCGAAGCGCTACGAGCCGATGCTGGCGACGCTCGCCGAGAAGATTCCGACGGAGAAGGGCTGGCTGTACGAGGTCAAGTGGGACGGCTACCGCACGCTCGCCTACCTGCGCGGCGGCGAGGTGAAGCTCCTGAGCCGGCGCGACAACGACCTGACCGAGCGCTTCGCGTCGGTGGCGCGTGCGCTGCCCGGCGCGATCCGCACGCCGGACGCGGTGCTCGACGGCGAGGTGTGCGCGATCGACGAGAGACGGCCGCGCGAGCTTCTCGGCCATGCAGCAGGGCGGCGTGAACCTCGTCTACTACGTCTTCGACGTGCTCGAGCTCGACGGCGAGCCGCTCTTACGGCTCCCGCTCACCGAGCGGCACGAGCGCCTCGAGGCGATCCTCGATCCGAAGAACAAGGTCGTGAAGCTCTCCGACACCTTCGACGACGGGCCCGCGCTCGTCCGGGCCGTGAAGGAGCAGCGCCTCGAAGGCGTGATGGCGAAGAAGGCGCGCTCGACCTACGAGCCGGGCCGGCGCAGCCGCAACTGGCTCAAGGTGAAGACGACCGAGCGCCAGGAGTTCGTGATCGCCGGCTACACGAAGGGCCGCGGCCGGCGCTCGTCCAGCCTGGGCGCGCTCGTCCTCGCGGTGCGCGAGGGCGACCACGCTGCGCTGGGTCGGCAACTGCGGCACGGGCTTCGGGGAGGACGAGCTCGCAGCGGCTCCTGCGCAAGCTGCGACCGCTCGAGCGCAAGACGTCGCCGTTCGACCCGGTCCCCAAGATGGCGAAGGCGAAGCCGAGCGAGATCGTGTGGGCGACGCCGAAGCTCGTCTGCGAGGCCGAGTTCGCCGAGTGGACGCACGACGGGCACCTGCGCGCGCCGCGCTACGTTGGGCTGCGTGACGACAAGAAACCCGAAGCCGTGCACCGCGAGCATCCGGTAGCCACCGAGCGCCGCCGCGGCAAGCGCGTCCTCAAGCTCTCCAACCTGGACAAGGTCTTCTGGCCGGCGGAGGGGATCACGAAGGGCGACCTGATCGCGTACTACGAGGCGATCGCGCCGGCGCTTCTCCCGCACCTGAAGAACCGGCCGTTCACGATGAAGCGCTTTCCCGACGGGATCGAGGGCAAGCACTTCTTCCAAAAGGACGCGCCGTCGCACATGCCCGAGTGGATCCCGACGCGCACCTACCGCTCGGTCTCCAGGGCCACGCGGGAGAAGCGGACGATCTCCTACCCGCTCGTGAACGACGAGCTCGCGCTCCTGTGGATGGCGAACATGGGCTGCATCGATCTGAACACGTGGTACTCGCGGGTCGACAAGCCAGACCGCCCGGACTTCTGCCTCTTCGACCTCGACCCGTCCGACGGCGTGCCGTTCAAGGACGTCGTGAAGGTCGCGCTCCTCATCAAGCAGCTCCTCGACGGGCTCGGCCTGGCCGGCTACCCGAAGACGAGCGGGGCCGACGGTATCCACGTGCTCGTCCCGGTCACGCGGCGCCACACCTTCGCGGATACCAGGCAGTTCGCTGAGATCGTCGCCGGCACGCTCGCGCGGACGCATTCGAAGCTCGTCACGACGCAGTGGTCTCGCGCGAAGCGCCACGGGGTGCTCATCGACGCGAACCAAAACGGCGAGGGGAAGACGATCGCGTCGGTCTACTCGGTGCGGCCGCATCCCGGCGCGCCGGTCTCGACGCCGCTTCGCTGGGACGAGGTGACCGAGGATCTCGACCCGCGCGACTTCACGTTCGAGACCGCGCTCGACCGCGTGGAGCGCCACGGCGACCTGTTCGCCCCCGTGCTGGCCGGCGGCCAGTCGCTGAAGAAGGCGCTGGCCGCGCTGAGCTAGACGGCGACGCCGAGCGCCAGGCCGTGCTCGCGGGCCAAGACCCGCTCGAGCGCCCCGACACAGCGGCCGTCGAACATGTGCTTGGCCGACTCCTCGCGGAGCAGGTCGATCGCCCGCTCGTGCGTCCAGGCGTCGCGATACACCCGTGTGGAAATGAGCGCGTCGTACACATCGCAGACGGCGAGGATGCGCGTCTCGAGGTCGAGCTCCGTCTCGTGCAGGCCGCGGGGGTAGCCGCTGCCGTCGAGCCGCTCGTGGTGGTCGAGCACGAGCCTGCGCACCGACGGGGAGAAGTCGCCCAGCTCGCCGAGGAGGTGGTGGCCCCACTCGGGATGCCGGCGGATGACCGCGAACTCGTCCTCGGTCAGCGGGCCCGGCTTCTTCAGGATCCCGTCGGGGACGGCGAGCTTGCCGATGTCGTGGAGCAGGCCGCCGGTCGCGAGGCTGCGAAGACGGCTCGGCGGAAGCCCGAGCTCCTCGCCGACCTGCACGGCCAAAAGGGCGACGCGGCGCGTGTGCTCCTCCGTGTAGGTGTCCTTACCCGCCAGGCGCAGCGTGAGGGCGCGCACCCGGGAGCCGAGGAAGGTCTCTTCGGCCGCGACCAGGCTCGCTGCGGACGGGCCGCCGGTGAGCGCGTGCGACTGGGCGGCGCGGTGCAGGTCGAGTGCGACCGGCGCGCCGACGAGGACGAGACCGACCAGCTCGAAGCCGTGGCCGAGCCACCAGCCGAGCTCCATGAAGTCGTACATGAGCGCGCCCATGAGCGAGGCGGACAGGAAGCCGAGTCCGATGAAGACGAGCGCGTCCCCGACCCGCTGGGTGAGCAGGAACGCGTCGAGGGTTCGAAGCGCGATGTAGCCGTACGCGGTGAGGCCGGCGAGAAGGAGCAGCAGCGCCGGGTCGCTTCCCGTCTCGGGCAGCGCGGGGAGAACGTCGGGGCCGAAGAGGCCGAAGAGGCCGAAGGCGGCGATCGAGACCATGAGGACTCCCTGCAGGACGAGAAGCCAGCCGATCCGCCGCTGACCGCGAAACGCGGGGAGCGCCGAGAGCAGTAGGACGGCGGCGCCGACCGGGAGCGTGATCGCACCGGTGAGCGAGCCGAGTCCGTACGAGTACTCACCGACGATGTAACCCGGCGAGGCGAGTCCGTGGATGAGCAGCAGACCCGCCATCGCGGAGAACGCGGTCCCGACGAGGATCGTGCGCGCGTCGCGTCGGCGGACGCCGACGACTGTCAGCGCGAGCGAGGCGGCGGTCGCAAGCAGGGCGCTCAGCGTGACCGACCAGAAATGGAATCCGCTCGTGAGGTGCACGTGCTCGCGCCCGTACGCGGCAAGCAACGCCAGGGGCAATGCGACGAGGGCCGCGCAGCCGATGAGCATTACCACGAGGCGCCTCCGCAGCAGCGTCTGCATGGACGCACATATCGGCCGCTTTGGGGAAGAAGTTGAGGGTTTCTTGCACCTTCGGTTGACAATGTCTACCCCGGCGCGAGAGTCACGCGTCTCGCGCGCTGTCCGGCGCTGGAACGAAGGGGAAGGCCGTCACACGGCGGGCGTCCAATCCGGACGGCGGAGGCCCCGCCGGCCTATCGCGGAGGCGTCGTGTCGCCGAGCCCGCGCGGGTGCCCGAGCATCCCGAGCTCCGCGATGTCCCGGCGGAAGAAGAGCGACACCGTCCAGTCCATGACGACGCGCAGCTTTCTCGTGAAGAGCGGAAGCTGGTACAGGTGATACGTCCGCGTGACGAACCACGCCGGGAAGCCGCGCAGCCGCAGGCCGAACACTTCCGCGATTCCCTTGTAGCGCCCGAGAGTCGCCACCTGGCCGAGCATCCGGTAGCGGTACGGCTTCGGCTCGCCCTTCAGGTTCTTCGCGAGCCGGCGCGCCTGGCGGAGGGCGTGCTGGCAAGTCGGCGGGTCGGGGCGGTCCGGCGTGGCCGCGTTCGGGACGCGGGCGCAGTCGCCGAGCGCCCAGACGTCCTCGTGCCCCTCCACCCGAAGCGTCGGATCGACCCGCACGCGCCCGATCTCGTCGAGCGGCAGTCCGAGGGTCGAGACCCAGGGGCTCGCGCGCACACCGGCCGTCCACACGACCGTGTGCGACTCGATCCGGTCGCCGTCGGAGAGGACGGCCGCATCCGGCTCGACCGCGTCGAGCGTGGTCGAGACCCGGATGTCGACGCCGCGCTTGGCGAGCTCTCGGGCCGCGTACTCGCCCAGCCGGCTCGGGATCTCCGAGAGGATCATGGGCGCCGCGTCGACCAGGACCCAGTGCTGCGGCGCGTTGCGGAGCTCCGGGTAGTAGCGCATCGTCCCGCGCACGAGGTCGGACAGCTCGGCGAGCGCCTCGACGCCCGCGTAGCCCGCTCCGACGAAGACGAAGGTCAGGTGGCGCTTTACGCGCTCGGGATCCGGCTCCGCCGTGGCCGCCTCGAGCTCGCGGAGGACGTGGTTGCGAAGCGCGATCGCGTCGGCGAGGTCCTTGAACCCGAGCCCGTAATCGGCGAGTCCGGGGATCGGAAGCGTGCGCACGACCGCGCCTGCGGCGACGACGAGGCGTTCGTACCCGATGCGCTGCTCGCCGCTCTCCGTCGTGACGGTGAGCAATCGCGCACCGGCGTCGAGGCTGGTCGCCGAGCCGAGAATGAGCTCCGCGTGCGGGCACATCTGCCGCAGGGGCACGACGACGTGGCGCGGCTCGAGCGTCCCTGCAGCAGCCTCGGGCAGGAGCGGCGTGTAGAGCATGAAGTTCTCGCGGCTGACGATCGTCGCACCCCGCTTGCCGAGCAGGCGCGCGACGTAGCTGCCGGCGAACCCGCCGCCGACGACGAGCGTCCCTCCGAGTGCCTGGCGGTTCTCGCTCACGCGCGCATTGTCCCGTTTGGACGTGTCTTGCGCGCAGTCCCCGCCCTGGGTGGGGAGTGGGCCACCCGCCACCCGCCTTCGACGGTATCGAGAAAGTCCGCACGTGTCTGTGCCGAATGTGTGCCAATTCTCCGCGGCGAGGTGCGTGGCCCGATAGCGTCACGCACCGATGGCAAGGCAGATCGCGGTGATCGGGAGCGGCGCAGACGCCGAACCGGCCGCCGAGGAAGTCGGGCGGTTGCTCGCCGGGCGCGGCGCCACCGTCGTCACCGGCGGGCTCGGCGAGGTCATGGCCGCCGCCTGCCGCGGCGCGAAGTCGGCGGGTGGACGCACGGTCGGAATCGTCCCGGGGACCGAGCGCGGGGCCGCGAACGAATGGGTCGACGTCGCCGTCGCCACCGGGATCGGGCACGCGCGGAACCTGGCCGTCGTCGCCTCGGCCGACGCCGCGATCGCGGTCGGCGGCAGCTGGGGCACGCTCGCCGAGATCGCCTACGCGCGAACGCTCGGCCGGCCCGTCGTGATCCTCGATCCCGGCTGGAAGCTCGACGGCGACGGAATCGCGCACGCGTCGAGCCCGGCCGAGGCGGTCGATCTGGCGCTCGCGAGCGTCGTAGACTGACGCGCGTGCCCCAGGATCTCGACGCCCGGCGCGCGCTCGCGCTCGAACGCTGCGACCGCCAGATCCACTGGTACACGAAGAACGGCATCTGGGCGGGCGTGCTCTACCGCGTCTTCCAGACCTCCACGGTGCTGCTCGCTGCGCTGACCCCGGTCCTGATCCTGTGGACCGACCTCTCGGTCGTCCTCCAGGCGCTTCCGGCGGCGCTCGCCTCCGTGTCGGCGGCGCTCGTCGGCATCTATGGCTGGCAGGACAACAAGGCGCGCTTCGCGTTCACGGCCGAGGCGCTGAAGAGCGAGAAGATCAAGTACGAGACGCGCACGGGCGTCTACCGCGGCGATCCGGCGCGGGCGCTCTCGCGCTTCGTGAACCGCATCGAGGCGATCGGGATGGCCGAGACCACCGAGTGGCGCAACGCCTTCGTCGAGGCCGGGCACGCCGCCGAAGAGCCCGCCGAAGAGCTCGAGCCCGAGCCCGAGGTCTAGCCGCCCAGCTCCTCCACCCGGCGGCGAGGAAGCGTCCGCTCGCTCGTCGCTCGGCGCGAGCTCGATCGCGCGCCGGTACGCCGCGACGCGCCTCGTCGCGGCGGTCGAGCCGGCGCAGCAGGTCGGCCTGGGCCGAGTGGAACAGGTAGTAGCCGTCGAGCGGCTCGGCGAGCGGCTCCATCAGCGTCGAGTCCGGCCTCGGGCCCGTCGGCCATCGCCACGGCGACCGCGCGGTTCAGCTCGACCACCGGGGACGGTGTGAGCTCGACCAGGCGTCCGTAGAGCGCCGCGATCTCGCTCCAGTCGGTCGGCTTGTCCGCGTGGAGCGAGGCGATCGCCGCCTGGATCTGGTACGGCCCCGGCCGCCCGAGGCGGATCGCGCGGTCGAGCACCCGGCGGCCCTCGTCGATCCGGGCCCGGCTCCAGCGCGCGCGGTCCTGGTCGGCGAGGAGGACGATCTCCCCTCTTGCATCGACGCGGGTCTCCCGGCGGGCGTCGTGGAGGAGCATCAGCGCGGCGAGCCCGAGCGTCTCCGCGTCATCGGGCATGAGCACCGCCAGGAGCTTCCCGAGCCGGATCGCCTCGTCGAGCAGCTCGTCGCGCGGGGGCGGGCCGTAGCCCTGGTTGAACGCGAGGTAGAGCACCGTGTGCACCGGGCGCAGCCGCTCGAGCAGCTGGTGTCCCGGCGGGATGCGGATCGGAATCGCGGCCGCGCGCACCTTGCTCTTCGCGCGGCTGAGCCGCTGCGCCATCGTCGGCTCGGGCACGAGGAACGAGCGGGCGATCTCCTCGGTCGTCAGCCCGCCGACGAGCCGCAAGGTCAGCGCGACCTGCGATTCGAGCGACAACGCCGGATGGCAGCAGGCGAAGATCAGCGAGAGGCGCTCGTCGGGGAGGGTCTCGTCCATGTCGGGTTCCGCCGGTGAGGCCTCGAGCCGGGCGAGGAGCTCCGTCTTGCGGGCGAGCGTCTGGTCGCGGCGGATCAGGTCGATCGCCCGGTTTCGCGCCGTGGCGACGATCCACGCGCCGGGATTGGCCGGCGTTCCGTCGCGCGCCCAGCGCTCGACCGCGGTGGCGAAGGCGTCCTGAACCGCTTCCTCGGCGAGGTCGAGGTCGCCGAGGATCCGGGCGAGGATCGCGACCGAGCGGCCGAACTCCTCGCGGAACACGGAGGCGACCGGGTCTACGCGGCCGCCTCCCCGAGACCGAAGCTGCGAAGCACCCGGCCTAGGCCTCCTCGAAGGTCATGACCTCGCGCACCTCGACCGGGCCGTACGGCGCCGACGGGATCTTGGCCGCCCACTCGAGCGCGACGTCCTTCGAAGGCACGTCGATGATGTAGAAGCCGCCGAGCTGCTCCTTCGTCTCCGCGAACGGGCCGTCGGTGACGAGCGGCTCGCCGTTCGGCACCATCACCGTCGACGCGGTGGGCGTCGGATGAAGCGCCTCGCCGGCGACGTGGACGCCCGACTGCCTCAGCTCCTCTGTGTAGGCGAACCACTTGCCCATCTCCGCGTTCTGCTCGTCCTCGGACATGCCGGCCATCGCCTGGTTTCGCATCTCCTCGTTGCCGTAGATCAAAAGGATGTACTGCACGGTCTCTCCTTTGGCTTGGGTTACGACTCTACGACGAACGGGCCGCCGAAAAATCGACAGCGATGGCCAAGTCACCGTCCCTTTCCATTCCACTTACAAGTAGCCACCGGGTCCATTACAAGCCGGGAGTAGGTTCCGGTCACTCCCGTTCCGGGAGATGAATCTAGTAGGGGAGACGCAAAATGCGTGGACTTGGCAAGCGTGGAGGCGGCCTGGCCGCGGCGCTCATCCTCGTTGCCGCACTGGCCGCTATCTCGGTCGTCGGCGCCGGCGCAACGCCGCGAGGGGGGAAGTGCCCCCACCCGAACGTGATCCGCGGGACGAACGGGCCCGATGTCCTGATGGGAACGGCGGGTAACGACCTGATCTTGGGCAAGGGCGGAAACGACGTCATCGACGGTCTCGGCGGGAACGACTGCGTTCACGGCGGTCGCGGTGACGACACCGTTCAGGGCGGCGAGGGCAACGACCGCGTGTACGGCGGTCCCGGAGCAGATGTCACGGACGGTGGGTCGCTCGGCTGCTGCCAGACCGGAAACGACTCCGTCTACGGCGGGCCCGGTAACGACACGGTGTACGCGAGCGACTTCGGGAAGCAGTTCTTGTACGGCGGGCCGGGGAGGGATCTGGTGCAGGGGTTCCAGGGCACCGATACCGCCTACGGCGGCCAGGGCGCCGACGAGGTGTTCGGGTTCACCGGCGACGACCGGCTCGACGGCGGTCAGGGCCGGGACACGGTCGGCAACGCGGCCGAGGCCGGCGACGATCGCCTACGCGGTGGTCCGGGCGCCGATGCGCTCGACGGCGGACCGGGCACCGATCACCTGAACGGTGGCGCCGGAACAGACACGTGCGTGAACGGGGAGGTCGTCAAGCGCTGTCCGTAGCGCTTCGCGTCCATGTCCAGTTCGAGCGGGGCCTGCACACGCGGGCCCCGCTGCGTTTCAGCGGTCGATGGCGTACCAGACCTGGTCGAACCCGCGCCAGTGCGTGGAGCCGCGCAGCGTCAGTCCGAGCCGCTCCATCACCGCACGGGAGCGGACATTGCCCGGCGACGTGATCGAGATGAGCTCGTGGTCGTCGAGGAGCCGCTTGCGCCAGAGCTCCATCGACGCGCGGCCCCCCTCGGTCGCGAGGCCCTTGCCCCAGTAGCAGCGGTCGAGCGTCCACCCGACCTCGACCGGGTTGTCCGTCACCGGCCAGTCGCGGTGACGCAGGAGCCCGATACGCCCGATGAGGAGTCCGCTCACCGGATCCTCGGCGGCCCAGTGGCTGAAGCCGTCCTCGTCCCACCGGGTGCGGAAGCGCTCGATCTGCTCGCGCGTGCCTTCGAGGTCGCAGGCCGGCATGAACTCGAGGAACTCCGGCTGGGTGTAGATGGCCGCCAGCGGCTCGGCGTCCTCGTCGCGCCACTGGCGCAGAAGCAGGCGCTCGGTGCGAAGCTCGGGCGGGATCATGCAGACGACAGCATGCGCTCCAGGAGGGACAGCGCCCCCGCCTTGTCGAGTGGCTCGTTCAGGTTTCCGCACTTGGGCGACTGGACGCAGGACGGGCAGCCGCGCTCGCACGGGCAGCCGCTGAGCATGCGCGCGGTGTCGCTGCACCCAGCCCTCGAACGCGTCGTAGCCGCGCCGCGTGAGGCCGACGCCGCCGGCGTGCCCGTCGTAGACGAAGATCGTCGGCCGGCCCGTCTGGAAGTGGACGTTGGTGGAGAGCCCGCCGATGTCCCAGCGGTCGCACATCGCCCAGAGCGGCAGGATCGCGATCATCGCGTGCTCGGCCGCATGGAGCGTGCCCAGGAGCTGCGGCATCTCCTCGTACTCCGCGAGCTGCTCGGACTCGGGGAGGTACCAGACCGCCTCGGTCTCGAAGGTCGTCTCGGGCAGGTCGAGCGGGACGACGTCGAGGGACGAGCCGTCCGAGATCGCCTTCTTCTGGAAGCCGACCACCTGCTCGGTCACCGACACGCGGCCGAAGAAGAGGTCGAGCCCGAGCCGGCGTCCTTCGTCCTCCACGGCGTCGATGACCGTCTGCGTCTCCTTCTTCACCTGCGTGTAGTAGTCGGCGTCGAAGCGCTCCACGAGCGCGGCTCGCGCTTCCAGGTCGAGTGCGAGCACCCGGTAGGACTGGCCCAGGTGGAGGTAGATCGCTCCCTCGTGGACGGTCGAGTAGGCGCGCTCGCGCTCGGCCGCGCCCAGGACGTCGCCGCTCTCGGCGTCCACGATCAGGAACTGCTCGCCGGTCGTGTCGCGCAGGCCGACCTTCGCCGCCGGGAAGTCGCGGCCCGTCCAGATGTAGCCCGCCTTCGTCTTCTTCAGATCCGGGAGAAGCGGCGCGCGCCACAACGCCTCAGGGCCGAGCGTCGCCTCGTCGCGCACGTCGATCGGCGCCTCGAACGCCGCCGCGCGCACGTGCCCGTCGAGGATCCGCGGGTTCGCGTGATCGAGAATCGCCGCCTCGACGCGCCGGTTCATGAGCAGCTCCGGCTCGCGCATGAAGAACTGGTCGAGCGCGTCCTCGGAGGCGACCAAGACGGCGAGCCCGTGCCGCTCGCGCCCGGCGCGGCCCCACTGCTGGCGCAGGCTCGCGACCGTCCCCGGGAAGCCGACCGAGAGCGCGCAGTCGAGCGTCCCGACGTCGATCCCCAGCTCGAGCGCGTCCGTGGCGGTGACGCCGAGCAGCTCGCCCTCGACGAGCCGCCGCTCGATCTCGCGGCGCTGCTCGGGCGTGTAGCCGGCGCGGTACGGCGAGAGTCTCGCCGCGGTCGCCGAGTCGACCCGCTCGCACGCGAACCGGTGGATGAGCTCCGCAGCCTTGCGGCTCTTCGCGAAGCAGATCGTCCGCTGTCCCTGCGGAGACGAGCGTGGCGAGGATCCGCGCCGCCTCGCCGAGCGGGCTCGCGCGCAGGCCCATCTCCTCGTCGAGGATCGGCGGATTCCAGAACGCGACCGTCCGCTCCGCGTGCGCGGCCGCGTCCTTCGAGACCACGCGTACGTCGAGCCCGGTCAGCGCCGCGGCCTGTTCGCCGGGGTTCGCGATCGTGGCCGAGGCGAGGAGGAACTGTGGCTCGGCGCCGTAGATCGCCGCCGCCCGCCGCAACCGCCGCAGGACGTTTCCAACGTGCGAGCCGAACACGCCGCGGTAGACGTGCGCCTCGTCGACGACGACGTAGCGCAGGTTCGAGAGCACGTCGCCCCAGCGGTCGTGGTGGGGCAGCACGCCGATGTGGAGCATGTCCGGGTTCGTGAGCACGACGTTCGCCCACTTGCGGATCTGCCAGCGCTGCTCCGAGGGCGTGTCGCCGTCGTAGATCGCGGCGCGGATCTTGGGGACGCCGAGCGTGGCGATCGAGCGCGCCTGGTCCTGCGCGAGCGCCTTGGTCGGATAGAGGTAGAGCGCGCGGTTCTTCGGCTGCGCGGCGAGCGAGTTCAGCACCGGCAGGTTGAACGCGAGCGTCTTTCCCGCTCGCCGTTCCGGTGGAGACGATCACGTGCTCGCCGCGCTCGGCGGCCGCGAACGCCTCGGCCTGGTGGGTGTAGAGCGACGTGAGCCCGCGCCGCTCGAGTGCCTCGGCGACCTTCGGGTGCAGTCCGTCCGGAATCGGGACGACCTGAGCCTCCCGCGGCGTTTCCTCGGTGTGGAAGACGATCTCCTCCGGAAGTGAGAAGCTCGTCCCAGGCGGCGGTCTCGACGGCCACCGTTCCATTCAAGCCGACCGGGAGGAGGCCACGTGGTCGTGAGGATCTGGAAAGGCGCGACGAGGGCCGAAGACGCCGAGGCCTACGCCGACTACATGAACGAGACCGGCGTGCCGGGGCTCGCCGGAACGCCGGGGAACCTGGGCGTGCAGATGTGGCGCCGCGTCGAGGGCGACCGCGCCGAGTTCGCGGTCGTGTCCCAGTGGGAGTCGCGCGAGGCGATCGTCGCCTTCGCGGGAGAGGACATCGAGGTGGCGCGCTTCTACCCCGAGGACGAGCGCTTCCTCGTCGAGCGCGACCTGCACGTCACGCACTACGACGTGGTCGGCTAGCTACCAGTCGTCGTCCCAGCGGCGAGGCTCCACGTGCGGCCATTCGTGGTCCATCGCGCGTCTGTAGCCGGCGATCCCGTTCCACAGGTGGATCGCGAGCGTCGCGACGAAGCCGACGACGGCGACGACAAGGCCGGCGGTTACCCAGCCGGCGAGCGCAGCGAACGCTCCGACGGGGATGAGCACGATCAGCGCGTCGTTCTTTCCGAGCACGCTTGCAGTGTTCCACGGCGTTGCTAGGCTCGAACGACCGGGGTGCCCTCACGGGCTGAGATCACACCCGCAGAACCTGATCCGGGTCATGCCGGCGAAGGGAGTCGAATGAGCATTCCAAGGTGTCTCACGATCGCCACGTCCGACTCGGGCGGCGGGGCCGGCATCCAGGCCGACCTGAAGGCGTTCGCGAACCTCGGCTGCCACGGGATGAGCGCCGTCGTCGCGCTGACCGCGCAGAACACGACCGAGGTGCGGGCGATCCACGAGGCGCCGCCGGAGTTCATCCGCGCGCAACTTGCCGCGATCTGGGACGACATCGGCGTCGACGCCGCGAAGACCGGGATGCTCTTCAGCGCCGAGATCGTCGAGACCGTGGCCACGTTCCTCGAGGCGCATCCGGGGCGGCTCGTCGTCGATCCCGTCATGGTCGCGGCCTCGGGCGCCCGGCTGCTGCGCGACGACGCGGTGGCCGTGCTCGTCGAGCGGCTGCTCCCGCTCGCAACGGTCGTGACGCCGAACCTGCACGAGGCCTGCGTGCTCGCGGACGTTCCCTACTCGGACACGGTGAGCCGCGAGGAGTTGGCAGAGCGGATCCACCGGCTCGGCGCCGCTGCGGTGATCGTCACGGGCGGCCACGGCGCGGAGGCGGTCGACTGGCTCTTCGACGGCGAGCGCCACATTCCGATCCCGGTCGAGCGGTTCAGCGACGACACGACGCACGGGGCCGGCTGCACGCACTCGGCCTCGCTGACCGCGCTGCTCGCGCGCGGCGAGTCGCTCGAGGACGCGGCCCGCGCCGCCGCGGAGATCGCGACCGAGGCCGTGCGCTCCGGCTATCGGGTCGGCCATGGCTCCGGGCCCGTGGATGTGATCGGCCTTGCGGCTCTCCGAAACCGGTGAATTCGGGCTCCTGCGGGAGCTCTCGGCGCGGAGGCTCGTCTCGGGGATCGGCGACGACGCGGCGCTGCTCGGCGACGACCTCGTCGTCACGCAGGACCTGCTTCTCGAGGGCCGCCACTTCCGGCTCGACTGGACCTCCTGGCGCGACCTCGGCTACAAGGCGGCCGCCGTCAACCTCTCGGACCTCGCCGCGATGGGCGCGCGGCCCGAGGCGCTGCTCGTCTCGCTCGCGCTTCCACCGGAGACCGATCTGGACGACGTGCTCGAGCTCTACGCGGGGCTGAACGAGCCCGGCATCCCCATCGTCGGCGGGGACACGAACGCGGCTCCGCTGGTGACGATCGCGGTCACGGCGCTCGGCCGCTCGACGCGCGTTCCCGGCCGTGGAGGTGCGCTCCCCGGCGACGTCCTCGTCGTGACGGGCCCGCTCGGCGCTGCGGCAGCGGGGCTCTACGCGCTCGAGCACGGTCTGGACGGATTCGACGAGTTCGTCGCGGCCCAGCGCCGTCCGCCGTTTCGCCTCGACGCGTCCGAGCGGCTGGCGGCGACTGCGCACGCTCTCATGGATCTCTCCGACGGAATCGCCTCCGACGCGGCCCGCATGGCCGAGCAGTCCGGCTGCCGGCTCGTCGTCGATGTCGAGCGGCTGCCGCTCGCGCCCGGGCTCGAGGAGGTCGCAGACGAGCCGTTCTGGACCGGCGGCGAGGACTACGAACTGCTCGCGGCGCTCGCCTCGGACGATCCTGCGGCAGAGGAGTTCACCGTCGTCGGCCGCTGCGAGACCGGCGAGGGCGTGGAGCTACACCGCGACGGGGTCCCGCTCGACGCGTCGGGCTGGGACCACTTTTCCGGCTAGGCGGCCGCTGAGCGCTGATCGGTCGCGCGGCGGCCGATTCCGGTCCAGCGGGTCGCCGCGGTCGCGCGGGAGAAGCTGTGCGTCGCGCCGTCGTCCACTGCGAGCGTGACCGGTCCGTGGACGATCAGGCCCTCGCCGGCGCGCTCGTGGAGGAGGTCGGGGAAGAAGTCCTCGGCCAGCCACTCGCGGCCGGGCGTAACGGTGGTGCGGATGGTGATGCGCACGAGCGAATCGGAGAACGGCTCGACGTGGTCGATCCACGGGCGCCGCGCGAACGTCGTCGGGCCCTCGGGGACGATGCGCGACGTCGCGGCGACGAGCTGCTCGCCGGCCTCGCGGTCGTTCACGAACAGCTCGAGCGAGAGCTCCTTCACGCCCGACGGCAGCACCTTGGCGGCGACGATCTGCGAGTTGTGCACGTTGATGACCTCGCCGGTGACCGCGCGCAAACGGGTGCGGCGCAGCGTCACTTCCTCGACCACGCCCTGAAGATCGTGGGCCGTGATGAGCACGACGGTGTCGCCGACCGAGTACCAGCCTTCGAGGAACATCGTGAAGCCGGCGATCAGGTCGACGAGCACGCGCTGGGCGATGTAGGCGGCCACGAGGATCGCGAACACGCCCCCGGCGATGGTGGCGAGGCGGTCGACGCCGCCGGTCAGCTGCGCGATCGAGAGAATGGCCGCGAGCGCGAAGGCGACGTAGGCGATCGACGTGCGGACGATTCCCACCGCCGTCTCCTGGCGCTTGATCTGCGCCATCCGGCCTGCGAGGTCGAACGAGCTCGCGGCGTGGCGGCGGTCGTGCCAGGCGACCACGCGCGTCGCGACGATGGCGCTCAGGCGGGCAACGAGCCAGGCCAGCGCGAACAGCCCCACGACCACGACGATGCGACCCCACGGGGAGTAGAGAGGCGTCTGGTCGTTGAGCAGATCGATCACGGGGTCGAGAACCATCGGTAACTGAAGCTACCGAGAGATTCGGCCCCGAAGCCGGTTCCCTGAGCGGTCTAGGCGATGGTTAGCGCGTTCTTAACTTAAGCGGCATTCAGCCAGCGTTCCCAGGCGCCCTCGTAGTGGCTCCTGGGCCGCGCGCCGATGACCGTCTCCTGGGCCTCGCCGCCCTCGAAGAGGATCACCATCGGGATCGACAGCACGTTGAAGCGCGCCGCCGTCTGCGGGTTGTCGTCCACGTTCATCCGCGCGAACGTCACCTTCTCGCCGTGGTCGCCGGCCATCTCCTCGAGGATCGGCTCGATCATCCGGCACGGCCCGCACCAGGGCGCCCAGAAATCGACGACGACCGGACGGGATGCCTGGACGACCTCCGTCTCGAAGGTGTCGTCCGTCAGTTCCAGGAGGTCGGCCACGGGGCGATGATAGCGGCCAAGGAGGACCCGACCCGAGGAGCCTGAGTCCCTGGGCCGCGCTGGTCGGCGCCATGCGGCGTCCGCGTGCCGTGCCCGTATTCCCGATACGAACGCGGCAGGCGTCCTTGCCTGGCACCGACCATCGCACCCCAGGAACGAGGCACCTCGGGCCGGGCCCTCCTAGAGACGCCGGAACAGCGCCGCGAGTCGCAGCGCCGGAACTTTCCACACCGCCTCGGCGACGATGCCGCGGCTCATCTTCGAGCTGCCCTCCGCGCGGTCGGTGAAGACGATCGGCACCTCGGCGACGCGGAACCCCTTGCGCACCGCGCGGAACGTCGTCTCGATCTGGAACGCGTACCCCTTCGAGTCGATCCGGTCGAGCGCGATCGTCTCGAGCACCTCGCGGCGGAAGCAGCGGAAGCCGGCGGTCGAGTCGCGCACTCCGAACCAGAGGAACGCCTGGGCGTAGACGCAGCCGCTGCGGCTGATCGCGCGCCGCAGGGCGTTCCAGTTGCGCACGCCGCCGCCCGGGACGTAGCGCGAGCCGATGACGAGGTCGGCCTCCGAGGTCGCGGCCACAAGACGCGGCACGTCGACCGGGTCGTGCGAGAAGTCGCAGTCCATCTCCATGACGAGATCGGCGTCGCCGGCGAGAACCCGCTGGAACGCGGCGAGGTACGCGGGTCCGAGTCCCTCCTTGCGCTCGCGATGGAGCACCTCCACCCAGGGAAGCTCGGCGGCGAGGCGGTCGGCGAGCTCGCCCGTCCCGTCCGGAGAGCTGTCGTCGACGACGAGCACGCGCGCGTCGAGCGACGCCTCCGTGAAGATGGCGCCGAGCGCGCGCACCATCGGCTCGAGGTTCTCGCGCTCGTTGTAGGTGGGGAGGCAGATCGTGAGCATTCGAGGCGCGCATATCATCGCGCCATGGCTGGAAACGCGCTCCCGTCCAACGCCGAGATCGCCTCGCAGTTCGATCTGCTCGCCGATCTGCTCGAGCTCGACGGCGCCGACGTCTTCCGCCTGTCGGCCTATCGCCGGGCGTCGGCGCGTATCGGCGAGTCGTCGGCGTCGGTCGCGAAACTCGCGCTCGACGGGACGGTGACCGAGATGCCGGGGATCGGCGGAACGATCGCGGGGAAGATCGTCGAATACGTCGAGACCGGCGACATGAAGGCGCTCGCGAAACTGCGCGACAAGGTTCCGGCCGGGCTCGTCGACGTCATGCACGTTCCAGGGCTCGGGCCGAAGACGGCGCGGCGGCTCTGGGAGGAGCTCGGCGTCGCCTCCCTCGACGACCTGCGCGTGGCCGCGGAGGCGCACAAGCTGCGGGAGCTCTCAGGCCTCGGGCCGAAGAGCGAGGAGCGCGTACTCGCCGCGCTGGCGAAGCCGGTCGTCTCGCAGGAGACGGGCCGCGTCCTGCTCGGCCGAGTCCTTCCGGTCGTGCGGGCGATGGTCGCCGAGCTGGCCGCGCACCCGGCGTGCGATCGCGTCTCCGAGGCGGGCAGCGTCCGCCGGCGGGCGGAGACCTCGCGGGATGTCGACCTGATCGCGACCTCCTCCGACGCGGCCGCGCTCATCCAGTCGTTCGTGGAGCACGAGCGCGTTGCCGAGGTGGCCGCGCACGGCCCGACGAAGGCGACGGTCGTCTCGTTCGACGGCTTCCGCTTCGACCTGCGCGTCGTCCCGCCCGAGTGCTTCGGGAACCTCCTCCAGCACTTCACCGGCTCGAAGGACCACAACATCGCCCTGCGCGAGGACGCCGTACGCCAGGGGCTGTCCGTCTCCGAGTACGGGATCGAGCACGTCGAGTCCGGCGAGGTGTTCACCGCAACCGAGGAGTCGGCCGTGTACGAACGGCTCGGCTACGCGTGGATCCCGCCGGAGCTCCGCGAGAACCGCGGCGAGCTCGAGGCCGCGCGGGACAACCGGCTGCCGAAGCTCGTCGACGTGGGCGACATCAAGGGCGATCTTCACATGCACACGACGTACTCGGACGGCCGCGCGACGCTCGACGAGATGGTCGAGGCGGCGAAGGCGTTCGGCCACAGCTACATCGCGATCTGCGACCACGCGGGCCGTCTCGCCGGGGGCGCGCTCGAACGCCAGGCCGAGGAGATCGGTGCGCTCGACGTGAAGGGGATCCAGGTGCTGCGCGGCGTCGAGGTCGACATCCGCCGCGACGGCACGGTGAACATGGACGACGAGTTGCTTGCCGGGCTCGACTGGGTGATGGCGTCGATCCACTCCGGCTTTGATTCCTCACAGGCCGAGCTGACCAAGCGCATGTGCGCTGCCATGGAGAACCCGCACGTCGACTGCATCGGGCATCCCACCGGACGCAAGCTGAACAAGCGCGCGGCCTACGACCTCGACTTCGACGCGGTGTTCGCGACCGCGCGCGACACCGGCACGTTCCTCGAGGTGAACGCGCAGCCCGACCGCCTCGACCTGATGGCCGCGCACGCGCGGGCGGCGACAATGGCCGGCGTGAAGATCGTCGTCTCGACCGACGCACACCGAACGCACGAGCTCTCAAACCTCGAGCTGGGCGTCTTCCAGGCGCGGCGGGGCTGGCTCACCAAGGACGACGTCGTGAACACGCGCACCTGGGCGCAGGTCAAGAAGCTGAAGAAGCCGTAGCGGCTCGGATCACGTTCCAGAGCCGGTCGACGTCGGCGGCGGAGGTCCAGGTCTGGCCGATCGCCACGCGGATGAAGCGGCGGTCGCCCACCTGGGACGGCGTCACGTAGAGGGTCGGCTCGGCGTTGATGGCGGCGGCCAGGGCGTCGGTGGCCTCGTTTCCCTCGACGTGCTCGAAGCAGACCAGGGAGAAGTGCACGGGCGCGATGCGGCGCAATGCGGGCTCCTCGTCCACGCGTGCGGCGAAGTCGGTGGCCAGGCGGATGTGCTCCGCGATGTGATGGCGAATCCCGCGCGTCCCGTAGTGGCGCAGGACCCACCAGAGCTTCAGCGCGCGGAACCTTCGGCCGAGCGGGACGTGCCAGTCGCGGTAGTCGATCACCGCGCCGGACTCGCTGGCTTCGTTCCGCAGGTAGGGCGGGAGGATCGACAGCGTCGAGATCAGCGGCTCGCGGTCTGCGACCCACAGGACGTTGCAGTCGAAGTTCGTGAACATCCACTTGTGCGGGTTGAAGGTGTACGAATCGACCCGCTCGACGCCCGCCTGGTGGTGGCGCAGTTCCGGCAGGCACATCGCGGAGCCGGCCCACGCTGCGTCCACGTGGTGCCACATGGCCTCCTGCTGCGCGATGTCCGCGATGCGCTCGATGGGATCCACCGCTGCGGTGCCGGTCGTGCCGATGGCGCTGGTGACGATGGCCGGCGTGAGGCCTGACGCACGATCCTGCGCCACCGCCGCGGCGAGGGCGTCGGGGTCGAGCGC
Source organism: uncultured Actinomycetes bacterium (assembly GCA_963760815.1). Taxonomy (GTDB): domain Bacteria; phylum Actinomycetota; class Thermoleophilia; order Gaiellales; family Gaiellaceae; genus CAVRUF01. Next base: position 409,328 of record CAVXEJ010000001.1, on the reverse strand, counting down.
GAACTCCGCATCAACGTCGACGAGCCGCACGTGCCGGAACCCGGCGACGCGGGCCCCGCGCTCCACCGACGAGTGCGTCTGGGCGGATGCGTAGGCCACGAGGTCGTCGGTTGCCGCGCCTCGCGCGAGCGCTTGCTCACGGGCCACGACGTGCATGAGATGCGTCGAGTCCGAGGCGCTCATCTGGATGACGCCGCCCCCCGGCCCGGCGGAGATCTTCCACGGCTCGGGCAGGCCCAGGAAGTCGACGAGCCAGTCCAGCACACGGCTCTCGATCTCCGTCACCGCGGGACTCGTGGCCCAGAGCATCCCCTGCGCGCCGATGCCCGCCGAAGCCAGTTCCGCGAGGATCGAGGGCCCGGAAGCGTTGGCTGAGAAGTAGGCGAACCAGCCGGGTGCCTGCCAGTGCGTGATGCCCGGGAGCACGACGTCGTCCAGATCGGCGAGCAGGGCGTCGAAGTCCTCCGGATCCTCGGGTGCGGCATCGGGGAGGAGCGCCTGGATCTCCCCGGGCGCGACGCTGGACTTGATCGGGAGGTCGCCGACCCGCTCCATGTAGTCCGCCACCCAGTCGACCACCTCGCGGCCGTGGCGGCGGAACTCCTCGGGGGTCATGTGGAAGGAGTCCGGCATCGGTTCAGTGTCCCACGATCGGTTAGGTTCGTCGTCGGCGTGAAGATCCAGACCGTCGACTACCACACCGCCGGCGAGCCGTTCCGGATCGTCACCGGCGGCGTGGATCCGCTTCCCGGCCGGACGATCCTCGACAAGCGGCGGTTCGCGGCCGAGTCGCTCGACGCGGTCCGGCAGCTGCTCGTGTTCGAGCCGCGCGGGCACGCCGACATGTACGGCTGCTTCGTCACCGAGCCGGAGGACTCGGGCGCCGACCTCGGGACGGTGTTCTTCCACAACGCCGGCTACTCGACGGCCTGTGGTCACGGGACGATCGCGCTGGCGACGTACGCCGTGGACGCCGGGCTCGTATCGGTTTCGGAGCCGGAGACGGAGCTCGTCATCGACGTGCCGTCGGGTCGGCTGCCGGTGGTCGTGACCGTCGAGGACGGGCGGCCCGTGCGGGCGCGGTTTCGCAACGTGCCCGCGTTCGTCTTCGCCGAGGGGCTCGGCTCGCTTGGTGCGGACGTCGCGTACGGCGGGGCGTTCTACGCGTTCGTTCGCGCGCCGCTCCCGGTCGAGCCGACGAACGTCACGGAGTTCATCCGCCTCGGCCGCGAGGTGAAGCGCGAGCTCGAGGCCGCGCACGACATCGTCCATCCGGACGAGCCGGAGCTGCGCGACATCTACGGCGTCGTGTTCTGGCAGCCCGAGAGCGGCGACGCGTCCGGGCTCGTCCAGCGGAACATCACGGTGTTCGCCGACGGCGAGGTCGACCGCTCGCCGTGCGGCAGCGCCACCTCGGCGCGGCTGGCGCTGCTCGACGCGAAGGGCGAGCTCGACCGCGGTGCGGTGCTGCGGCACCTGAGCGTGATCGGCACCGAGTTCGAGTCGCGCGTGGTGGAGGAGGTCGAGGGCGGCGTCGTGACCGAGGTCTCCGGCTCGGCCTACCGCACCGGCGCGCACGAGTTCGAGCTCGACCCGGCCGACGCGCTCGGCACGGGTTTTCTCCTCCGCTAGAGCTTGCGCAGGATCTCGGCCATGCCGGCCGCGCCCATGACCATCAGGTCGGCGGACTCGCGCAGGCCGGGCGGCGCCTCCAGCGAGTCGACCCCGATGCAGGCCGTGTGCTCGAGCCCCGCCTCGCGCAGCCCCGCGAAGGCGTCGAGGTCGGTCGCGTCGTCGCCCGCGTAGAGCCCGGCCCAGGTCGCGCCCGCACGCGTGAGCAGCTCGCGAACGGCCGTGCCCTTGTCGGCCTCGACCGGCGGGCGGATCTCGAGCACCTTGCGTCCCCAGCCGGGAATGAGCCCGGCCTCGGCCGCGCGCTCGGCGACGGTCTCGAGCTCGGCGCGCGCCGCGGCCTCGTCCTCCGCCTCGCGGTAGTGGTAGGAGAGCGTGAGTCCCTTGTCCTCGACGGGCAGCCCGATCTCGTCTCGGAAGTAGGACATCCGCTCGGCGTAGGCCGGGGCGTGGGGGGAGAGCTCGAGCCCGTGGTTGCCGACCACCTCGATCTCCGGCACGCCGACGAGCCGCCGCGCGTCGTCGCCGGCGCGGCCGCTCAGGCAGGCGACCAGCAAGTAGGCGCCGGCGAGCCGCTGCAGCTCGGCGCGGGTCTCGTCGGGCACGACCGCGAGTTCGGGCCGGGCGACGATCGGCGCGAGCGTTCCGTCCACGTCGAAGACGAGCGCGCTGCGCTCTGGAGCCTCGGCGAACGGAGCCAAGAGATCGGAAGCCACGCCCGTATTAGACCCGCAGCGCCCCTCGGAGACGTGTCCTCGCCGCTTAAACGCTAGACGCGTCTGTCAGGGGATCCCGCCTCTCCCACCCATGACGCTATCGAGGAAATGCGCGCGTGTCTGTGACGAAGGGGCGCCGAAAGCGTGCCGGGTTCTCCACAGCATCGGCGCCGGGCGAGAACCGAGTCGCGACCTAGGATGCGGGTGTGACCCGCGCGCACACGTCCTTTCCCGTTCTCGCCGGGATCGGCCTCGCGGGCGGGTTGTTCGGCGGCCTGTTCGGCGTCGGCGGCGGGCTCGTCGTCGTTCCGCTCCTCATCCTCCTGATCGGCCTCGACGCGAAGGCTGCGACCGCGACCTCGCTCGCCGCGATCGGGCTCACGGCGACCTTCGGCGTGATCGCGTTCGCCGCTCTCGACCACGTCGCGTGGCGCGACGCCGCGCTCGTCGGCCTGCCGGCCATGGCTGGGACGCTCGTCGGCCTCGGCCTCCAGCGGCGCGTCTCGTCGCGCCTGCTCACGTACCTCTTCTCCGGGTTCCTCGTTCTCGTCGCCGTGAGGCTCTTCTTCGAATGACCGAGATCGCACTCGCACTCGTGCTCGGCTTCGGGGCCGGCGCGCTCTCCGGCATGTTCGGCGTGGGCGGCGGGATCCTGTTCGTCCCGACCCTGACGCTTGTCGTCGGCCTCGGCCAGATCGAGGCGCAGGCGACGTCGCTCGCCGCGATCATCCCGGTGGCCGCGCTCGGCGCCTGGCGCCAGCACCGGCGCGGTCTCGTCCGCGGGCGGATCGCGCTCACCGTCGGGCTGGTCTCCGCGGTCGGAGTCACGGTGGGAGCGCTCCTCGCGAACGAGCTCCCCGAGTCGACCCTGCGGAAGCTGTTCGCCGGGCTGCTGATCGTGACCGCGGTGCATCTCGCGACGTCCGCGTCGCGAACCGGCGTGGAAACGTGACGAACTCGGCGCGTCCAGGGCATGCGGCGCGCATCCGGCCTGGCTACCCTGTGGCGCATGCGGTTGCGACTCGGGACTGTGGTCGCGCTCTGCTTCGTCACGGTGCTCGTTGCGGGCCCGGCCGAGGCGCAGCAGACCGGCGCCAAGGCATCCTCGCGGGCGCTGGCGCTGCACGTCGTCTTGCCGGACGGAGCCGAGGAGATCGTCGGACTGGCCTCGGCGCCCCCGGGGCGCCTCGTCCGCTCGGACGGCCTCACCTACGGCGACACGATCGTAACGACCGGCGCCTCGTGGGCCCGCGCGCGTGCGACCGCATCGTCGCAGGGTGCAGCCTCGGCGAGCTCGACCCTGCGCACCGTGTCCCTCTTCGGCGGCGAGATCACGGTCGGCGCCATGTCGACTCGCGCGATCGCGACCGCGAGCTCGGAGCGGGCGACCGGCAGCCTGTCCGGTTCGTGGCTCGCCGACGTCTCGATCCTCGGATCCGACGTTCGCGCGACGCCGAACAAGCGCGTCGCAGCTCGCCGACTGGGGCTACGTCGTCCTGCTCGAGCAGGCCGTCGTCAAGGACTCCAAGCGCATCGGGCGCAGGACGTTCGTCGCCGCGCTTCACGTGCACCTCACCGCCGACCACGCGGGCCTGCCGGCCGGAGCGGAGATCGTCGTCGGCTACGCGGAAGCCGCCGCGAGCGCGCCGCGTCCGCCCAAGGTCGTCGATCCCCCGGACGGAAACGGCGTCCCGGTCGGGCCACCCACCGGGCCGAGCCGCGATCCCAAGCCGGGCACCGACGACACGCCGCCGCCGGTCGTCCAGAACCCGCCCGACAACGTCAAGCCGCAGCTCACGAACAACGGCTACGTCTTTCCCGTCTACGGCCCGTCGGGCTTCACCAACGACTTCGCCGCGGGTCGCGCCCAGACCGGCTGGCACCACGGAAACGACATCTTCGCGCCGCTCGGGACGCCCGTCCTCGCGGTCACCGACGGCTCGCTCTTCCTCGTCGGCTGGAACACGCTCGGCGGCAACCGGCTCTGGCTGCGCGACGGACAGGGGAACGAGTTCTACTACGCGCACCTCACCGCCTACACGCCGCTCGCGTTCGACGGCTCGCAGGTGAAGGCCGGCGACGTGATCGGCTTCGTCGGGACGACCGGCGACGCGGACGGGACGCCGCCGCACCTGCACTTCGAGATCCATCCGGCGGCGCTGCTCGGGCTCGGCTACGACGGCGTCGTCAACCCATACTCGTACCTGCTCGCCTGGCGCCGGGTCGCCGATGCGTCGTTCGACTGGCAGCCGAAGCCGGGCAAGGTCCCGCAGCCGGGTGTCGTCCTCCTCGACGCGGACGACATCTCGACGGCGAGCGGCCTCGACCCGATCGCGCTGACCGGTCTCATGAACCTTCCCGCGTTCTTCGGGGAGTCGCAGACGCAAGGCGAGCCGGCCGTGGTCGGCGCCCCGCCCGGCTTCGGGGGCTAGCCGGGAGATATCGTTGGCCCGATGAGCGAACGACTCACGGGCTACTCGCTTCCACTCACGCAGACGGGCGCCTCGTCGCTCGTCCCGCCGCCGCCGTGGCACTACTCCGGCGACTTCCTGATCGTCGAGTTCCGCACCGATCCAGAGGCGGCCCGTGCGCTTCTGCCGCCCGAGCTCGAGCCCGGCGACGACCTGGGCGCGGCCGCGGCGATCTTCGTCGACTGGCAGTCGTGCTCGGAGTCGGGCGAGGAGCTGCTCGACCCGATCCGCGCGCAGTACAAGGAGTTCTTCGTCGTGCTCGCCGCCTCGTACCAGGGGGAGCCGGTGACGCGCTGCCCGTTCATGTGGGTGGACAAGCCGATGCCGCTCGTGCGCGGGCTCGTCCAGGGGTTCCCGAAGAAGATGGGGTCGATCTGGATGACGCGGCCGGTGACCGTCGGTCGCGCGGGCCCGCGGCTCGAGGCGGGCGGACGCTTCGGCGCCACGCTCGCGTCGAACGACCGGCGCCTCGCCGAGGCGACGCTGACGCTCACGCAGCTCTCCGACGAGGGTCCGACGGTCAACTCGCCGCCGCTTTGGAACACCCGCTTCTTCCCGTCGTGGGACGACGGCGAGCCTCTGCACGAGAACGTCTGGGCGGGCGGCGAGGACCGCGAGATCACTCCGATCTGGGAGGGCGACGCGACGCTCGAGTTCGGCGATGCCCCGGCGGACGAGCTGTCGCAGCTTCGGCCCACGGAGATCGGCAAGGGCTTCTGGTTCTCGTTCGGCTACACGGTGTCGGGCGGACGGCGCGTCGAGTGACGCGGCCCGTCGACATCCATCCGACGAAGATCGTCGCCGTCCACCTGAGCTACCCGAGCCGCGTGGCCGAGTACGCCGCGCAAACGCCGCCTGATCCGTCGTACTTCCTCAAGCCGACGACGACCCTGGCGCGCGACGGCGACGAGATCGTCCGCCCGGCCGGGTGCCAGTACCTGAACTACGAGGGCGAGATCGCGGTGGTCGTCGGCAAGCGGATGAAGCACGTTTCCGTCGAGGACGCGATCTCCTACGTCGAGGGCTTCGCGCCGGCGAACGACTTCGGCGTCCACGACTTCCGCCACGCCGACCGCGGCTCGATGCTGCGCGTGAAGGGTCAGGACGGGTTCTGCCCCATCGGCCCGGTGCTCGCCGACGTCGCCGAGGTCGATCCCGAGGACATCGCGTTCCGCACGTACGTGAACGGCGAGGTCGTTCAGGAGGGGAACACGGGCGAGCTGCTCTGGTCGATCGCGTACATGCTCGCCGACCTCTCGCGCCTCATCACCCTCGAGCCCGGCGACGTGCTCCTCTCCGGAACGCCGGCGAACTCACGGCCCGTGCAGCCCGGCGATCTCGTCGAGGTCGAGGTGGACGGCATCGGGCGGCTCTCCAACCGGATCGTGCAGGGCGAGGAGCCGCTGGCCAACGTCGGCGCGATGCCGGCCGATTCGCCGAACGCCCGCCACGTCGCGCTGGCCGTGCCCGAGGAGGACGCGTGAACAACTTGTTCCACTTCGGGCACAGAATTGGCGCTGTTTCCGCACCATCGGCGTCGGCCCCGACGTACCGTCGCCGGGTGGCGGGTGGAGCCCCTCCCCACCCAGGGTGGGGCTATGGCGTGAAGTGCGCCCGCGCATCGGACGGAGCGGAAAGCAGGCGGTCGAGGTGAGCGCCGAGGCCACGATCGCCGGGGTCGCCGTCTCGCCGGATCACTGGATCGGCGGCGAGCGCGTCTCCTCCGCCCAGACCTTCGCGGACATCTCGCCGATCGACGAGTCGCACCTCGCCGACATCGCGCGCGGCGGCGCGACGAGGCGAACCGCGCCGTCGAGGCAGCACGCGCGGCGTTCCCCGCCTGGGCCGCGCTCGGGCCCGAGGGCCGCGGCGAGCACCTCTTCCGCATCGCCGAGCTGATCGAGGAGCGCGAGGAAGAGCTCGCGCAGGTGCAGACGCTCGACAACGGCTCGCTCCTCGAGGCCTCGCGCCTGCGGCTCATGAAGCGCGCAGCGAACAACTTCCGCTTCTTCGCCCAGCTCGCCATCGACATCGAAAACCGCCAGTGGGAATCGCACGGCACGCACTACGGCGTGCGCCGCGACCCGTCGGGCGTCGCCGTCCTCATCACGCCGTGGAACGCGCCGATGCTGCTCGAGACCTGGAAGTGCGGACCCGCGCTCGCCGCCGGCTGCACGGTCGTCATGAAGCCGGCCGAGTGGTCGCCGCTCACCGCGTCGATGCTCGCCGACATCACCGCCGAAGCCGGGCTGCCGCCGGGCGTGCTGAACGTCGTCCAGGGCTACGGCGAGGAGGTCGGCGCCGCGCTCACCTCCCATCCGGGCGTGTCCCGCATCTCCTTCACCGGCTCGCACGAGACCGCCTCGATCATCGCCGCCGCGGCCGCGCCGAACCTCACGCCGGTCTCATTCGAGCTGGGCGGCAAGAGCCCGTTCCTCGTCTTCGCCGACGCCGACCTCGACGCTGCGGTCGAGACCGCGACCTACCAGTACGACAACGCCGGCCAGGTCTGCCTCGCCGGCACGCGCCTGCTCGTGGAGCAGGCGATCGAGGTCGACTTCTACGAGCGCTTCCTCGACGGCGTCGCGGAACGGAAGCTCGGGGACCCGCGCGACGAGGACACGGACATCGGCCCGCTCGTCACCCGCGAGCACCTCGCCCGCGTCGAGGGCTTCGTCGAGCGCGCGGTCGCAGACGGCGCCAAGCTCGAGTTCGGCGGCCGCATCTCCCCGGAGCTCGGCGGCCTCTACTACGAGCCGACCCTCTTCACCGGCGTGCGCCAGGACATGGAGATCGTCCAGCGAGAGGTCTTCGGGCCGGTGCTGACCTTCCAGACCTTCAAGGACGAGGCCGAGGGCGTCGCGCTCGCGAACGCGACCGACTTCGGCCTGGCGGCGACCGTCTTCACGCAGGACGAGGCGCGGATGGAGCGGCTCGGCGAGGCGATCGTCTCGGGCACGACCTGGTTCAACTGCTTCTACGCGCGCGACCTGGGAGCGCCGTTCGGCGGCGCACGGCGCTCCGGCATCGGGCGCGAGGGCGGCGAGTGGAGCTTCGACTTCTACGCTGACGTGAAAACCGTGGCACGAAAGGTGAGCTGATGAGCGAAACGACTGGAGCACGAACCGGGGAGCAGTTCCTCGCCGGCCTGAAGAACGACGAGCGCGAGATCTGGCTCGAGGGCGAGAAGATCACCGACCCGTCGAGCCACCCGAAGCTCCAGGGCGCAGCGCACAGCCTGGCGCACCTGTTCGACCTCCAGCACACCGATCCGGACACGTTCCTCATGGACTCCCCGGACACGGGCCAGCCGGTGAGCGTCACGCACATCCGGCCGAAGACGCAGGCCGATCTCGAGCGGCGCCGGATCGCCTCGAAGAAGATCGCCGACGCGAGCGTCGGGATGATGGGCCGCACGCCCGACTACCTGAACTACACGTTCGCGCTGCTTCGCCGCGCGGGCCGACGTCTGGGCGCGCTACGGCAACGAGCAGGGCGCCGCGAACCTCCTCGCGCTACGCGAACCTGATGCGCGACAACGACCTGTCGCTCACGCACACGCTCATCAACCCGCAGGTCGACCGCTCGGTGCCCGAGGCCGACCAGGCCGGCGCGGCGACGTCTCGCTCCACAAGGTCGAGGACACGGAGAACGGGATCCTCGTCCGCGGCGCGCGCATGCTCGCCACGCTCGCGCCGTTCGCCGACGAGCTCGCGGTCTACCCGGGCTCGGACCTGCGCCTGCAGGACTCGAAGTACGCGATCTGCTTCTCGATCCCGATGTCCACGCCGGGCCTCAAGTTCGTGCTGCCGCGACTCGTTCTCGTCGCAGCGCGACCCCTGGGACTACCCGCTCTCGACCCGCTTCGACGAGATGGACGCGGTCGTGATCTTCGACGACGTCGAGATCCCCCGCGACCGGATCTTCCTGGACGGCGACGCGCAGCTCCACACGGAGGTCATCACCGACTCGCACTGGCGCGCGCACATCATCCACCAGGCCATGACCCGCGCCTGGGCGAAGCTCGAGTTCGCGTTCGGGCTCGGCCACACGATGGGCACGCTCACCGGCGTCTCGCAGTTCGACCACGTGCAGGAGAAGCTCGGCGAGATCTGGTCGATGATGGAGATGACCCGCGCCGGCGTGATCGCGGCCGAGGCCGGCTCCTACCAGGCCGAGGACTCGGACGACTGGGTGCCCGACGAGCGCTCGTTCGTCGCGCTGCGCGGCCTCATGCCGAAGTGGGTTCCGCGCTCGATCGAGCTGCTCCAGCTGATCGGCGGCGGCGGCTTCATGGCCACCCCGTCGAAGGCGGACTTCGACAACGACGCGATCCGGCCGGAGCTCGACAAGTACTTCCAGGCGCGCAACGCCTCGGCCGAGCGCCGCACCCGCGCGTTCCGCCTCGCCTGGGACTTCGTCGGCTCGTCCCTCGGCGGCCGCGGCGAGCTGTACGAGCGCTTCTACCTGTCGGACTCGTTCCGGATGACCGCGCTCGCCTACATCCTCGCCGACAAGGAGCACCCGACCGAGCTCGTGGAGCAGTTCCTGAGGGACTAGATGGGCTCACTCGTCGACCCGATCGATTTCCGCAACGTCATGGGTCACTTCGCGACGGGCGTGACGGTCATCACCACGGTCCACGAGGGCGAGCTGCACGGCATGACCGCGAACTCGGTCACGTCGGTGTCGCTCGATCCGCTGCTCATCCTGGTCTGCCTCATGCGCGACGCGCGCACGTCGCTCGCGATCAAGCAGTCCGAGCGGCTCGCGGTGAACATCCTCGGCGACCACCAGGAGGAGCTCTCGCAGCGCTTCTCCCGCGCCGGGCTCGACCACTTCGACGGGCTCGACATGCTCGAGGGCCCGCACGGCCTGCCGTTCCTCCCCGGCTGCATCGCGTACATGACCGGCAAGGTGACGCAGGTCGTCGAGGCAGGCGACCACGACGTCGTCTTCGCGGAGATCGACCACTGCCGCGTGAGCCCGAACGGCGGCGCGCCGCTCCTCTTCTTCCAGGGCGGCTATCGCAAGCTGCCCGGCATGAATAGGCTCGGCTAGATGATCGTCGGCATTCACCACGTGGCACTGCGCGTCGCCGACCTGGACGAGGCGGCCGAGCGCTGGTCGAGGCAGTTCGGCTTCACCGTGCGCGAGCGGCACGCCGACCGCGTCTACCTTTGCTGCGCGTTCGAGGACTACTCGCTGGAGTTGATCCAGGGCGACACGCCGGGCTTCGACCACGCCGGCTGGGAGCTCGCCGAGGGCGCCGCGATCTCCGTCGAGGGCGAGACCGAGGAGCGGCCCGGCCGCTCGGCGTCGGTGCATCTCGCCGATCCGGACGGCTACGGCGTCGAGATCGTCGAATGGACGCCGCGGGCGAGCGTCTTCCCCGACGCGGCGCGGCTCTCCACGGATCTCCCGGCGTTCCATCCGCGCAAGCTCGGCCACGTGAACGTGCTCAGCGAGGACGTGCGCCGGCTCTCCGCGTTCTACGTCGACGAGCTCGGCTTCAAGCTGACCGACCGGCTCGGCGACGAGGGCATCTGGCTCCACGTGAACGCCGACCACCACGTGATGGCGATGCTCGAGAAGGAGCCGAAGCACTTCCACCACTTCGCCCTCGAGCTGCGCGACATCGGCGAGATGCGCCTGCTCCTCGACCACCTGGCCAAGCACGGCCGCTGGGTGATCTGGGGCCCGGGCCGCCACGGCGTCGCCGCCTCGATCTTCGCCTACATCCGGATCCCCGAGGAAGACCTGATCGTCGAGCTCTACTGCGACATGGAGCAGCTCACCGCCGGCCACGTGCCGCGCGACTGGGACGACACGCCGCACTCGTCGAACATCTGGGGAACCTTGCCGCCGCGCACCTACTTCCGCTTCGACGCCGAGGCGATCGAGGCCGAGCGCGGCCAGCTGCAGGCCCTCGGTCGCGCTCCGAGCTGATGCGCTTCTTCGCTGTTGCGGCCTGCGCGCTCGTCCTCGCCGCGCCGGCTGCGGCGGCGCCGGACTGGGCCGCGAACGTCGGCGGCCGCGACGAACTACGCGGAGAACCGCACCGGGCAGGAGTCGTTCGCGATCACGGAGCAGGGCGGCGGGAGGCTGCGCGGGCGGCTCGTCCACCGGCACATGACGTCGGCCAGCGTGATCAAGGCGATGCTGCTCGTCGCGTACCTACGCCAGCCGTCGGTGCGAAAGCGCGAGCTGACGAGCTCCGAGCGCAGCGTCCTGGAGCCGATGATCCGCGTGTCGTCGAACGACGCCGCGTCGACGATCTTCAACCGGCTCGGCACGGCCGGGGTCAGCGCGTTCGCGCGGCAGGCCGGCATGCGGAGCTTCGAGGTCAGCACCCACTGGGGCCTGTCCCGGCTGACCGCGCGCGACCAGGCGCGGTTCTTCCGGCGGATCGACCTGCTCGTGCCCAAGCGGCACCGCGCGTTCGCACGACGGCTGCTCGCCTCGGTGACCGAGAGCCAGCGGTGGGGGATCCCGCCGGCGGCGCCGAAGGGCTGGCAGCTGTTCTTCAAGGGCGGCTGGCTGCCGCGCTCGGACGGCTGGGTGGTCAACCAGGTGGCGCTCCTGAAGAAGGGCGAGCGGAGGATCTCGATCGCCATCCTGACCCGCGGCGTTCCGAGCGAGGCGTACGGCCACGAGACGCTGCGCGGCATCACGAAGCGGCTCCTGCGCGGCGTCGACTGAGCGCTTGTCATCCCGGCCCCGGTCGGTGAAGATCGCGTATCGGTCTGGCGTCGAGCACGAAGGAGGGCGTGATGGCGAACGGTTCTGAGACTGGCGGAGGCGGACTCGAGCGCAAGGCGGTCGGCCTTCCGACCGCGATCGGGACGACCTTCGGGCTGATCGTCGCCTCGACGGTGCTCTCCACGGTCACGTCGAGCTTCTTCGCGAGCTGGGTCTTCCTGCTCGCGATGGGGGTGGGCCTCGCCGCCATGTTCCTCCAGTCGCTGAGCTTCGCCGAGCTCGCCACGATGATCCCCAAGGCGGGATCGATGAACGAGTACGTGCGCGCAGGGCTCGGCCCGTTCTTCGCGACGCTCACCGTGCTCGTCGGCTACATCGCCGTCATGTTCTTCCCGACCGCGGCCGAGGCGTTCTCGCCCGGCGCGATCATCGACGGCTACCTGTGGACCGGGGGGCCGTCCCCGCTCACGTGGGTGTTCGTCTTCGTGATCGCGATCGCCGTCGTGAACGTCGCCGGCATCCGGCCCTACGGCGCGGTCGAGGTGACGCTCACCGTCGGGATCGTCATCTCCCTGCTCATCATCGGCCTCATCGGTCTGTTCGGCCTCGGCTCGGGCGACCCGATCAACTCAGTCTTCCCGGAGGTCGATTTCAGCTGGGAGCTCTTCTCCACCTTGCTCGGCCTGGCGATCTTCGCGTTCGTCGGGATGGAGTACACCTGTCCGCTCGCCGAGGAGATCGACGATCCGGGCCGCAACCTGCCGCGCGGGATCTTCCTCGGGCTCGCGCTCGTGAGCATCCCGCTCGTCGTCTTCGGGATCGCCTCGGCGCGATACCTGCCCGTCGAGCAGCTCGCGACGTTCTCACCGACGAATCACGTCGACGCGGCCAGCGTGATCATGGGCGACACCGGCAAGTGGTGGATGGGGCTCGTCTCGATCGCCGCGACGCTTTCGACCCTGAACGCCCTCGTCGCCGGAATCCCGCGGATCCTCTACGGGATGGGCCTCACGGGGCAGCTGCCGCGCTTCTTCTCCTACCTGCTGCCGTCCACGCGGGCTCCGGTCGTCGGCATCGTCGTCGTGTGCCTGATGCCGATCTCGATCAACCTCTGGAAGGACCTTGCGACCGACCAGAACTTCATCAAGTTCATCCTCGCCGGCGTTCTCGGCTGGGGAACGGCGTACATCATCATCCACGCGACCGTCCTCATCCTCCGCGCCAAGGAGCCGAACGCGAAGCGCCCGTTCAAGTCGTCGTGGGTGCCGATTCCGCAGATCGTCGGCTCGGCGCTCATCATCCTCGCGGCGTGGAAGATCTTCCCCGTCGAGGAGGTTCGCAACGACGCGTACCTCTACTACGGCGTCTTCCTGGTGATCGCGGTCGTGCTCTCGCTGATCCTGAACTCGTTCGGCCCCGGGCGGTTCGAGGCGCAGTTCAAGCGCGTCCCGCTCGCCGAGGTCTACAGCGAGACGGAGATGATCGAAGAGAAGCTCCCGCTGCCCGTGGAGCCCGGCGGACCGCACATCGGGCACGATAGGTAGCGCATGGCGATGACCACGAAGGAGCTGCGCGACGCGGGCGTCGACCGTGTTCGCGTGCATTTCACCGACCTGCTCGGCGTCTCGCGCAACAAGGTTGTACCGCTCGCGACGCTCGACGCGTGCGTCGAGGACGGGATCAACTTCTGCATCTCCGCGTTCTGCGTCGACCACGCGGGCGAGGTGATCGACGGCACCGGGCTCGGCGCCGAGGTCGACTTCCGCGACGCGCAGATCATCCCGGACATGAACACGCTCACCATCGTTCCGTGGGAGCGCTCGACCGCGATCGCGATCGGCGACGTTCGCTTCGACGGCGGCGAGCTGACGGCGTCACCGCGCCAGCTCCTGCGCCGCGCGATCACGCAGCTCGACGAGCGCGGACTGCGCGCGGTCGCCGGGCACGAGCTCGAGTTCTTCCTCCTGCGCCCCCTGCCGGGCGGCGGGTACGAGCAGTACGCGAAGCAGCCGGGACTCGTCTACACGCTCTCGCCGAGCGTCGACACCGAGGGCGTGCTGCGCGAGATGGAGGACGCGGTCGCGAAGATGGGCCTGCCGCTCATCGCCACGAACCAGGAGTACTTCGGCTCGCAGTGGGAGATCAATCTCCGCTACGACGACGCGCTCAAGGCGGCCGACGACGCACACCTCCTCAAGCTCGTCGTCAAGGAGATCGCCTCGTCATACGGGCTCGTTGCGACGTTCATGGGCAAGCCGGTGCAGGAGCTCGGCACGTCCGGCTATCACCTCCACTTGTCCATGTGGGACGGCGACAAGAACGCCTTCGACGATCCCTCGGGGCCGGACGGGATCTCCGACACGATGCGCTGGTTCCTCGGTGGCCAGCTCGAGCATGCGCGGGGGATGACGGCGATCATGGCGCCGACGATCAACGCGTACAAGCGGTTCCTCGCGATGGCGTTCGCGCCGTACAACGTCACGTGGGGCCACGACAACCGGACGGTTTACGCGCGCATCCCGCGCGAGCGGGGCAAGGCGACAAGGATCGAAAACCGCGCCGGCGACGGGACGGCAAACGCGTACATGGCCTCCGCCGCAGCCCTCTTCGCGGGGCTCGACGGGCTCGAGCGCAAGCTCGATCCGGGGGAGGGCGTGAGCGGTGTCGCCTACGAGCTCGAGGACCGGCCGCTGATGCCGCTGTCGCTCGGCGAGGCGCTCGACGCGCTCGAGGCGGATCCGTTCTTCATCGAGTCGCTCGGCCCGCAGTTCGTCCAGGCGTTCCTCGCGATGAAGCGGAGCGAGGTCGCCCGCTTCGCGAGCGCGGTGACCGACTGGGAGCTGAACGAGTACGCGACCGTCCTCTAAGGCGCGGTCGCGCTGAATCGGCGCGGTTCCGGCACGGAATTGGCACGTTTTGCTCTGGCCCCGGCGGTGACGTAGCCGTAGGCTGGTCAGTGGGCGGCGGGTGGAAAATATCCCCACCCTGGGCGGGGATATGGACCCTAGGAGCGCGCGGGGGTAGTCGAGCGGCCCGAGCGAGCCCGAGCTAGGTGGGCAGCGAGATCGAGCCGTCGTCGCCGAGCGTCCAGAACGGGTTGTGCGCGACCTCCCACGGATGCCCGTCGGGATCGAGGAACAGGCCCGAGTAGCCGCCCCAGAACGTCTCCGCGCCCGGCCGGACGATCGTCGCGCCCGCCGCCTCGACCTCGGCGAGCACCTCGTCCACGCGCTCCGGCGAATCGACGTTGTGCGCAAGCGTGACGCCGCCCCAGCCGCCGGTGTCCTCGACGACAGAGTCCTCCGCGAGTGACTCCCGCGACCACAGCGCGAACACCATCCCGCCCGTCTGGAAGAAGGCAACGTCCGAATCGGCGGCCGAGCCCGACCGCCAGCCGAGCGCCTCGTAGAACGCCCTCGACCGCCCGAGATCCCGAACGCCAAGCGTCACGAGAGAAACCCGCTGCTCCATTACCGCTCCTTCGCGACCGAGTTCGACAACGTCCCGACGCCCTCGACCCACACCTCGACGACCTCGCCCTCCTGGAGGTAGCGCTTCGGCTCGCGCGAGTCGCCGACGCCGCCGGGCGTCCCCGTCGCGATCACCGTGCCCGCCTCGAGCGTCACGCCCGTCGAGCAGTACGCGACCAGCTCGGCCACCGGGAAGATCAGGTTGCGCGTGTTCGACTCCTGGAGCACCTCGCCGCCGATCGTCGTCCGGATCCCGATCGCGCCGAGATCGACGCCGTCCGTCGACGCGAGGCACGGCCCCATGGGACAGAACGTGTCGAAGCTCTTGCCGAGCGTGAACTGGCGCAGCGGCGTCTCGAGCTGCGCGCGCCGTCCGGACACGTCGTTGAACGCCGAGTAGCCGCCGATCGCCGCCGCAGCCTCCTCGACCGACGCGTTCTTCAGCTCGCGGTCGATCACGATCGCGACCTCGCCCTCGTAGTCCGGCCTGGTTTCATCGCGCGGGATGACGATCGTCGCGCCCGAGCCCACGAGCGCCGACGGCCACATGGCGAACACGAGCGGCACGTCCGGCAGGTCGAGCTCCGACTCCTCGGCGTGGTCGCGGTAGTTGATCCCGATTCCGATCAGCTTCGCCGGCTCGACCGGATGCAGGAGCTCCACGTCGCCGACCGCGTACGACTCGCCGGTCGCGGTCGCGATCACGTCCCACCCGGCGCGCGACGGGACGAAACCGCCCGGCGCGACCGGCCCGGCGTCGGTCACGGCGTCGTCGTCCAGGCGCCCCATCCGCACGCCGCCGCTTGGGTCGATGAATCGAACTGCCTTCAAGATTGCTTCTCCTCCTTGTTCGAAATTCGGCTTCGCGGATACTTGCAGGGATGACTTCCCTGACGCTCGACCAGGTGGACCTCGAGAACGACGTCTTCGCCGAGCGTGTCCCGCACGAGACCTTCGCGCTGCTCCGCCGTGAGGCGCCGGTGTACTGGTACGACTGGTCGGGCGGCCGCGGCTTCTGGTGCGTGACGAAGCACGAGGATGTCGTCGCCGTCTCGAAGGACACGAAAACCTTCTCGTCGGCTCAGGGCGCGAATCTCGAGGATCTCGACGAGGACGCTCGGGTCGCCCGGCAGTCGATGCTCGAGACCGATCCGCCGAACCACTCGCGCCTGCGGAGCCTCGTCGGACCGCCGTTCACGCCCCGAGCGGTGCGTGCCTACGAGGTCGCGCTGCGCGAGCTGACCCGCGAGATCCTCGACCGGGCGCTGCCGCTGGGCGAGTTCGACTTCGTCGAGGAGATCGCCCGCGAGCTGCCGATCCGCGTGCTGGCGCGGCTGCTCGGCGCGCCCGACTCGGACACGAACGCGCTCATCCACTGGGGCGACCGGATGATCATGAACACCGATCCCGAGTTCACTGACGTCCTCCACGACAGCCCGGAGAGCGAGGCGTACCGGCTGGTCCCCTTCCGCAGCCCGGCGGCGCTCGAGCTGTTCGAGTACGGCCACGCGATCGCGGCCGAGCGGCGTTCCGACCCCCGCGACGACCTCGTCTCGAAGCTCGTCCACACGGAGATCGACGGAGAGATGCTCAGCGAGCGCGAGTTCGACACGATGTTCCTGCTCCTCGTCGTCGCAGGGAACGAGACGACGCGGCAGGCGATCGCGCACGGGATGTTGACGCTGCTCGAGCACCCGGGCGAATGGGCTCGGCTGCGCGACGACCCTCAGCTCATCTGGGACACGGGCGCCGACGAGATCCTGCGCTGGTCGTCGCCGGTGCTCCATTTCCGGCGCACGGCGACCGTCGACACGGAGATTCGCGGCCAGTCGATCCGGGCCGGCGAGAAGGTGGTCGTCTGGTACGTGTCGGCGAACTTCGACGAGGACGTGTTCGACGCGCCCGAGCGCTTCGATGTGGGGCGCAACCCGAACCCGCACGTCACGTTCGGGGGCGGCGGCCCGCACTTCTGCCTCGGCGCGCACCTGGCCCGGCTCGAGGTGCAGGTCATGTTCGAGGAGCTCCTCCCGAGACTTGCCGAGATGGAGCTGACCGGCCCGGCGAGGCGGATCCGCACGAACTTCACGAACGCACTGCGCTCGCTGCCCGTCCGCGTGGTCACGGCCTAGTGCTGAACCGAGCCCGGCGGCGCGCCCGCGAAACGCTCCGCACGAACGTCGAGGTGTTCGAGGGCATCGGCTACCGAGAGGCTGGAGAGTCGACCGCCGGCCGTGTGCGGATGGAGTCGGACTCGGGCGTGCCCATCGTGCTCTCGTTTGCGATGCGCGGGCGCGTGGTCGGCGGCAGTTTCGGACTCGAGATCGCCGCCGCGGAGCCGATCTGCCCCGCGACGCGTGGGCTCAGCGCCCGCGGCCGGGGAGTCGTGAAGCTCGCGCGGATCGACTTCAAGGCCAGGAAGGACGATGCGGCAGGCGCGGCGCTGGCCGAGCGGCTGAACGCCGACGCGACGCTCCAGGAGGCGCTCGCCGCCGTCCATTTCGAGCGCATCCGCGTGGAGCCCGACGGCCGGCCGGTCATCCGCCACATCGGCGGCTCGGTCGTCTGGATGCTGATCCCGCCGCTGGCCCGCGGCGTTCCGCTTGTCCCCGAACAGGCCGCCGCGACCGTCGAGGCGTTAGAGAAGTTCGGGGGCGGGCTACCCTGAGCCGCATGCGTTTCGTCCTCGCCGCCGTCCTCGTCCTTGCCGTCACCGCGTGCGGCGCGGTCGCGGAACCCCAGGAGCGAGAGTCCGGCGCACTGCCCAAGGCGACCGCGATCAAGGTGCCGAGCACGTTCCGCGCCGAGATCTACGCGCGCGGACTGAACCACCCGACCGCGATGGCGTTCGGCCCCGACGGCCGGCTCTACGTCACGCAGGACGTTGGCTCGGTCGTCCGCGTCGGCCCCGGCACGCGCAAGCCGAAGGTGATGGCGAAGGGCATCCCGGTTCCGCTCGGCCTCGCCTGGATCGGCCAGCGGCTCTACATCTCAGCCCAGGGGCGCGTGATTCGCCGCACGCTCGCGAACGGGGCGCTCGGATCGCCGCGCGTGCTCGTCTCCGGGCTGCCGTACGGCCGCCACCAGCAGAACAACATCGTCGTCGGCCCCGACGGGCGCCTCTACTTCGGCAGCGGCTCGACCTGCGACGTGTGCACGGAGGCGAACAAGCGCAGCGCGACCGTCCTCACGATGAAGCCCGACGGCACCGGCCTGCGCGTCCACGCCCGTGGGTTGCGCAACGCCTACGGCCTCGCGTTCCGCCCGGGCACGAGCCGGCTCTTCGCCACGGTCAACGGCCGCGACGACCTGGGGTCGAGCGAACCCGCCGAGATGCTCGTCCGGATCAAGAAGGACGCCAAGTACGGCTGGCCGTCGTGCTGGCCCAGTTGGCTCGAGAAGCGGATGAAGGGGACGTCGTGCGCCGGGGTCACGCGCCCGATCTCGTACCTGCAGACGCACTCATCCGCCGACGGCATGGCCTTCGTCACCGGCACCGCCTTCCCGTCCAAGTGGCGAAACGGCGCGTTCGTCGCGCTGTGGGGCCAGTTCAGCTCGACCGCCCGCGGCCGGCGCGTCGTCTTCGTGAACCTCTCCACGGGCAAGTCGAGCACCTTCGCCTCGGGGTTCGCGCATCCGCTCGCGATCGCGTTCGACGCGAAGGGCGCCATGCTCGTCGCCGACTGGGAACGCGGCGTGATCTACCGCATCCAGCGAAAAGGCCAGCCCTAGTCCCGCGGTAACCAGTCGAGCCCCCGCGCAGCGCCGCGGGGAGTCGACAGGAAGTGCTCGGGCCGCACCAGGGTCAGCTCCGCGCGCGCGTGCGCGAGGACGAGCCCGGACTCGTCCAGGATCGTCGCCTCGGCGGTCGCGCGGCGCTCGTCGGCCTCCACGAGGTGCGCCGAGATGCGCAACGGCTCCTCCACGGGAACCGGAGCGAGGTAGCGCGTCTCGAGCCGCGACGTCACCGCCGGGCTCAAGACGGGCCGCACGATCTGCCCGCACGCCTCGTCGAGGAGCGCGGCGACGATGCCGCCGTGGGCCATGCCGGGCGCGCCCTGGAACCGCTCGGGCACGACGTAGTCCGCCTGGAGATCCTCCCCGGCGAAGCGCCACTCGAACTCGAGCCCGCCCGTGCCGAGGCCGCAGCCCCAGCAGAACGGATAGTGGTCGGTCCGGCTCACGGCCGGATTATCGCCCAGGACTAGTTGTCGCTCGGGGCGGAGTCGAACTCGAACGACGTGTCCGGCCCGAACAGCTTGTCCTTGAGCCAGCGCCGCGTCTCCGGGCCCGAGATCGGGTTGAAGAGGACGCCGAGGGCGATCCCGGTCACGAGCAGCGTGAAGTTGCGGGCGCCGTGCGACTCCTGGTCACCGCGTGCGCGGCGGCTTGCCTCGCGCAGCTCGTCGACCGCGTTGCGGAGCTCCTCCTGGACATCGGTGTCACTCGCGACTCTGCGCGCGAACCCGGTGACGCTCGACGGCCCGATCAGGTCGTCGTAGATCTTGCGCGCGGAGGCGTAGGCGCTCTTCACGTGATCGTGCAGTTCTTCGTCGGTGGCCAGCCGCTCGACGTAGGGCCGAGCGGTGTCGACCGCGTCATTCATCTTGTCTTTCATCTCGATCCTTTCCATCGGCTGTACCTGAAGTCATACCTGAGGTCCGGTCTGGGGAAACGCGAGAGGCGTCTGCGCGCCACTGTAGAGCCGTTCGTTGCAAGGTTCCAGCGGTGCGCGGTGGGTTAGCCTCCGCGCGTGGAGAACTGGACTCGCCTGGTCATTCGGCATCGCTGGCTCGTGCTCGGCGTGTGGATCGCGATCTTCTTCGTCTCGGTGATCGCGTCGAGCGGGCTCGCCGACCTGCTCACGAACCGCTTCACGCTGCCGGGGACCGACACGGCGCGCGCCGACAAGATCCTCGAGCAGCACTTCGGCGAGAAGGCGACCGGCACGTTCTCGATCGTCGTGCGCACCGACCCGCAGCACATGCGGGAGGTCTTCCCGGAGGTGGAGGACGCCGCCGCCCGCGCGTCCGAGGCGCTTCCGGGCAGCGAGGTCGCCGTCGTCGTCGCCGGTCACCGAGACCGTCGTCGTCGCGCACCGATCACCTCGACGCTCGAGGCCGCCGACGCGAAGGGCTACACCGACGACATCCGCGAGGCGGTCGGCGCCGATCGAGAACGCCGAGGTCTTCGTGACCGGGCAGGCCGCGATCGAGCACGACCTCGATCCCGTGTTCAACCAGGATCTCAAGGTCGGGGAGCTCTTCATCGCCGTCCCGATCGCGCTGGTCATCCTCATCTTCGTCTTCGGGTCGATGGCGTTCCTCGTCCCGTTCATGTTCGCGGCCGCGACGATCCCGGCCACGCTCGCGATCGTCTGGATCTTCGCCCACTACATGGAGCTGACGACCTACCTCCAGAACCTCGTGTTCCTGATCGGGTTCGGGATCGCGATCGACTACTCGCTCCTCGTCGTCTACCGCTACCGCGAGGAGCACCGCGACGGCGTCTCCAAGGACGACGCGGTCGTGAGGACGATGGCCACCGCCGGCCGCGCGGTGGTCTTCAGCGGCACCGCGGTCGGGATCGGACTCGCGCTCATGCTCTTCATGCCGCTGCCGTTCATGCGCGGCTTCGGGATCGGCGGGCTCGCCATTCCGCTCGTATCGATCGTCGCGGCGATCACGCTGCTGCCGGTGCTGCTCCATCTCTGCGCCGGGCCGCTCGACCGCGTGCGGCTCCTGCCGAAGCGGATCACCGAGCGGCGCGAGGCGGAGGAGAACTTCTGGGTCAAGCTCGCGCGCTCGATCATGCGCCGTCCTTGGTGGTTCGCGATCGGCACGACCGCGCTGCTCCTCGCGCTCGCCGCGCCGGCGCTCGCGCTCGAGCTCGGGCCCGGCTCGAACACCGGGATCCCGCAGAACCTGGAGTCGGTCAAGGGGCTGAACGTCGTCTCGGCAGCGCGGTCGGCGAGGGCGCGCTCGCGCCGACCACGATCACGATCGACACCGGTGAGGAGCTCGGTGTCCGCAATCCCGAGGTGCAGGACGCGACGCGGCAGCTGGTCGCGCTGCTCACGCTCGACCCCGAGGTCGCGCGCGTCGACTTCGAGCCGACCGAGCAGTACATCGAGCCGACCGGCCGCTTCATCCGCATGGACGTGGTCGGCAAGCACGAGTACGGCGACCCGGCCGCGGCCGACTTCGTCCATCGCCTGCGCGACGAGATCATCCCGAAGGCCGGCTTCCCCGCGAGCGCCGCGGTGTTCGCGGGCGGCGGGCCGCCCGGCGGAGTCGACTTCCTCGACGTCGCCTACAGCGCCTTCCCGTGGCTCGTGCTCGGCGTGCTGCTCCTCACCTACCTCCTGCTCCTGCGCGCGTTCCGCTCGCTGCTTCTGCCGCTCAAGGCGATCATCCTGAACCTGCTCTCGATCCTCGCCGCCTACGGCCTTCTCGACCGCGTTCTTCAAGTGGGGCGCCGGCCGAGGCGATCGGGCTGATCGGCTTCGACCAGATCGAGGGCTGGATCCCGATCTTCGTCTTCGCGATGGTCTTCGGGCTCTCGATGGACTACGAGGTCTTCCTCGTCTCGCGCATGCGCGAGGAGTGGGACAAGACGAAGGACAACGAGTACGCGGTCTCGATGGGGCTCGCGAAGACCGGGCGGATCGTCACCGCGGCCGGGCTGATCATGTTCGCGGCGTTCATGGGCTTCGTCGCCGGCTCGGTCGTCGGGCTCCAGCAGTTCGGCTTCGGGCTCGCGACCGCGATCCTGATCGACGTGACCATCGTGCGCGCGCTCCTCGTGCCGAGCGCGATGGCGCTGTTCGGCCGCTGGAACTGGTGGCTTCCCGCCGGCGTGGCGCGGTTCTTCCGCGTCGAGCCGTCGCCGCTCGCAGGAGAAGGCCGACGCCGGCTCCGGCGCCGTCGGGGCGATAGTCTCGTGCCCGTGCAGATCGAGGTCGTCGAAGGGGACATCACCGCGCTCGAGGTGGACGCGATCGCGAACGCCGCGAACGACCGGCTCTGGATGGGCGCGGGCGTCGCGGGTGCGATCAAGCGTGCCGGCGGAGACGAGATCGAGCGCGAGGCGGTCGCGCAGCGGCCCGATCGCGATCGGCGACGCGGTCGCCACCGGAGCGGGCCGGCTCGCGGCGAAGCACGTCATCCACGCGCGCCGTCATGGGACAGGACCTGCGCCACGAACGCCGAGACCGTCGCGGCGGCGACGCGGAGCATCGCTCGCGGTCGCGGACGACCTCGGCGCGAAGTCGCTCGCGCTCCCGGCGTTCGGCACCGGCGTCGGCGGCTTCCCCCTGGAGGAGGCGGCGACGATCATGGTCGCCGAGGTCGCGCGCCTTCGAGCCGAAATCGCTCGAACGCGTCCTCTTCGCGGTGTTCGGAGCGCAGGCTGCGGCGATCTTCGACGCGGCCCTGGGCGAATAGACTCCGGCGCATGAAGGGCGTCATCCTGGCCGGCGGAACGGGCACGCGCCTGCACCCGCTCACGCGCATCACGAACAAGCATCTGCTGCCGA
Organism: uncultured Actinomycetes bacterium; assembly: GCA_963760815.1. Classification (GTDB taxonomy): domain Bacteria; phylum Actinomycetota; class Thermoleophilia; order Gaiellales; family Gaiellaceae; genus CAVRUF01. The sequence continues at coordinate 386,803 of CAVXEJ010000001.1, read as the reverse complement.
TCGACGACCGGCCGATGGTCGCGTTCTCGATCGAGGCGCTCGTCCAGGCGGGGATCACCGACCTGATGGTCGTCTCCGGCGGAACGCACGCCGGCGAGTTCCTGCGGCTGCTCGGCAACGGGCAGGAGTGGGGCATCGAACGGCTGCAGTACGCCTACTCAGGAGAGCTCGGGCGGCATCGCCGACGCGCTCGCGCTGGCGGAGCGCTTCGTGGGCGGCGAGCGGATGTGCGTGATGCTCGCCGACAACGTGGTCGAGAACTCGATCCTCCCGTCGGTGCAGGCCTTCGAGAAGCAGGACAAAGGCGCGCGCATCCTGCTTTCCCGCGAGGACGACCCCGAGCACCTGCGCCACCTCGGCGTGCCCGAGCTCGAGGGCGACCGGGTCGTGCGCATCGTCGAGAAGCCGACCGATCCGCCGTCGAACTTCGCAGTGACCGGCATCTACTTCTACGACCCGGGCGTCTTCGAGATCGTCGCAGGGACTCGAGCCGTCGGCGCGCGGCGAGCTCGAGATCACCGACGTGAACAACTGGTACGTGGAGCAGGGCACGATGGAGTACGACATCCTCGAGGGCTTCTGGGGCGACGCCGGCGAGTCGATCGACGCCTACTACGCCGTCAACGACTTCGTCCGCCGCAACGGGGTGAACAAGCGGTGATCGCCGGGATCGTCCGCATGCCGCTGCAGGTCTTCGAGGACGAGCGCGGCTGGTTCCTGGAGATCCAGCGGGCCAGCGTCGTCCCGAAGAAGCTCGTCCAGACGAACGTGTCGTTCTCGCGCAAGGGCGTTGTGCGCGGGCTGCACTTCCACCAGCGCGGCCAGGACGACCTCTTCGCCTGCCTGAGCGGAACCGCCCGCGTGGTCGTGCTCGACACCGAGTCCGGCGAGACCTTCACCGAGGACATCGGCGAGTCGAACCAGGTCGCGCTCTACATCCCCGGCACGCTGGCGCACGGCTTCGAGGCGCTCACCGACGTCCTCTTCTGTTACCACGTCACCGAGGAGTACGACCCGTCCGACCCCGACGAGCACGCGATTCCCTGGAACGACCCGCGCGTGAAGGACCTGTGGAGCACCGAGACGCCGATTCTCTCCGCGAGGGACGCGACCGCATCCTGATCACGGGCGCGGGCGGGCAGCTCGGGCACGCGCTGGCCCGCGTGTTCCCGGACGCCGACGCCCGCACGCGCGCCGAGCTCGACGTGACCGTGCCGCTCTCGCTCGGGTACACGCCGGAGCTCGTCCTGCACGCGGCTGCGTGGACGAACGTCGACGGCGCCGAGGACGACCCCGAGGGCGCAGCCGCGGTCAACGTGACCGGCACGCGGAACGTCGTCGCCCTCGGCGCGCCGGTCGTCTACATCTCCACCGACTACGTCTTCGACGGAGCGAAGCGCGAGCCGTACGTGGAATCCGATCCGACGGCGCCGCTCTCCGTGTACGGGCGAACGAAGCTCGACGGCGAGGCCGAGGTGCGGGACGGCTGGATCGTCCGCACCGCCTGGCTCTACGGCGAGGAGGGCTCGAACTTCGTGAAGACGATGCTGCGGCTCGGCCGCGAGCGCGACGAGGTGCGCGTCGTGCACGGACCAGATCGGCTCGCCCACGTACGCCGGACATCTCGCGGCCGCGATCCCGGCGCTGCTCGAGCGGCCCTACGGCGTGTGGCACGTCGTGAACGCGGGCGAGTGCTCCCGCGCCGAGCTGGCCGAGGCGATCTTCGAGGAGGCCGGCATCGACTGCCGCGTCGTCCCGATCCCGGCGTCGGAGCTCACGGCGCCGGCCGCGCGCCCCGCGTACTCGGTCCTCGGCAGCGAGCATCCCGACCCGGTGCTCCTCCCGCACTGGCGCGAGGGGCTGCGCGAGTGCCTCGCCCAGCTCGGTAGCTAGCATCCCGCCTCATGCGCGTTCTCGTCACCGGCGGCTGCGGCTTCATCGGTAGTCATCTCGTTCGGCGCCTCGTCGCGGCGGGGAACCGCGTGGTCGTGCTCGACAAGCTGACCTACGCGGGGAACCCCAGGAACCTCGACGGCGTCGAGCACGTCTTCCACCAGGGGGACATCGCCGACCCGGTCGCCGTCGCGGCCGCGGCGGAGGGCGCCGGCGCGATCGTGAACGTCGCCGCCGAGACGCACGTCGACCGCTCCATCGTCGGCGCGACCGAGTTCGTGAACACGAACGTGCTCGGCACGCAGGTGCTCCTCGACTGGGCGCGCGATCACGGCGTCCGCTACCTCCAGGTCTCCACCGACGAGGTCTACGGGGACATCGACGCGGGCTCGTCGCGGGAGAGCGATCCGCTGCGGCCGTCCAGTCCATACGCCGCTTCGAAGGCGTCCGGGGATCTCCTCGCGCTCGCCGCGGTCCGCACGCACGGTGTCGACGTCGTCATCACGCGCGGCTCGAACACCTACGGCCCGAACCAGTACCCGGAGAAGCTCATCCCGTTCTTCACGACGAACGCGCTCGACGGCAAGCCGCTCCCGGTCTACGGCGACGGGCGCCAGATGCGCGACTGGCTCCACGTCGAGGACCACGCCGCGGGCATCGAGCTCGTCCTGCGCGAGGGCAAGACGGGCGAGGTCTACAACGTCGCCGGCGGCGAGGAGGTCGAGAACGTCGAGATCACGCGCCGCATCGTCGAGCTGACCGGCGCCGATCCCGCGCTCGTCACCCGCGTGGAGGACCGCCCGGGCCACGACCGCCGCTACTCGCTCGATGCCGCGAAGCTCAAGGGGCTGGGTTGGAGCCCGGCCCACTCGCTGGCCGACGGCCTTCCCGCGACGGTCGAGTGGTTCCGCACCCACCGCGCCTGGTGGGAACCGCTCAAACACTAGTCCTGACGCAATCCTTACGAGGCTTCTCTAGCCTTTGACCGAAGGACGTTTCTCATGCGTCGGCTCCTCTGCCTCATCATTGTTGCGCTAGCCGCGCCGGCTTCGGCGTCGGCCGGCTCCGTCTTTTTCGTGGACGGACACGGCTGGGGCCACGGCATCGGCATGGCCCAGTGGGGCGCCTACGGGTACGCGAAGAACGAAGGCCGCACCTACGACTGGATCCTCGCGCACTACTACAAGGGGACGAAGATCGCGCAGTCCGACGTGACCACGGTGCGCGTCCTCCTCGGCGAGGGGCGCAAGACGCTCACGATCGGATCGGGCGGCCCGTACACGGTGCGCGACTTCAACGACAAGATGGTCGCGCTGCCCGAGGGCTCGGTCACGATCGGCGCGGGGCTCACGGTGAAGGGCAAGAAGCTGACCAGCCCGTTGACGTTCACGCGCGGCGCGCGGCTCCTCACGCTCAACGGGAAGCTCTACCGCGGCAAGCTCGTCGTCTACCTGCGCGGCGGGCGGCTCACGGTCGTGAACCGCGTCGGGATCGACGAGTACATCCGAGGCGTCGTCCCCGACGAGATGCCGCCGAGCTGGTCCCCCGAGGCGCTGAAGGCCCAGGCGGTCGCGGCACGCTCCTACGCGGTGGCGACGCGCAAGACGAGCGGGATCTTCGACCTCTACCCGGACACCCGCAGCCAGGTCTACGGCGGCGTCTCCTCCGAGGAGCCCTCGACGAACACGGCGATCGCCGAGACCGCGAGGCAGATCCTCAAGTACAACGGCAACGTCGCGACGACGTTCTTCCACTCGACCTCCGGCGGGAAGACCGCGGCCATTCAGGACGTGTGGAACTCGGCCGGCCTGCCCTACCTCGTCTCGGTTCCGGACAAGTACGACTCGATGTCTCCGCACCACAGCTGGGGCCCGTTCCGCTACACGGCGGCGGCGTTCAAGCGCGAGCTCGGCGGCTCGGCGCCCAAGGGCCGCCTGGTCGACGCGGCGGTCGTGCGCAACCCGTCCTCGCGCGTCGACAACGTCTCGCTGCGCGGCACCGGCTCGAACACGAGCATCTCCGGTACCGGCTTCCAGGTCGCGTTCGCCCTGCGCTCGAGCTGGTTCTCGGTCTCGGTCCTGTCGCTCACGGGCGGAAGCGCGCCGAAGGGCAAGCGGATCACGCTGAACGGCCTGGCCCGCGGGTTCCGCGACGTCTGGCTCGAGCGCCGCGTGGACAACGACTGGGTCAAGGTGCGCGATCTCAAGCCCGGCGACGACGGGCGCTTCACGACCAAGGTTCGCCCCGGCAAGACCTCGTGGTTCCGGATCGCCGCGCCGAAGGGCGCCGGCGCCCCCGTTCGCGCCATCGTCCAGTGAGGCGGGCCGCCGCCGTCCTCGCCGGGCTCGCGGCCGCCGCAATCCTCGCCGCGCCTGCCGGTGCCGCGCGTGGACAGCTCTCGGTCTCGGTCGCGGACGGAGCGAACGCCGCCGCCGTGCAGCGCGCCGTCGCGTCCGCCACCGGAGGGCGACTCGTCGCTGACCTCGGGCCGCTCGACACGCTTGTCTTCTCGGTGCCCGACCTCGGCGCGGCGTCGGCGCGGGCGTCACGACTGCGCGGCGTCGGGTCGGTGGAGACGCTCGGCGCGACCCGCTGGATCTCGTTCTCGTCGAACGATCCGCTCAGGCCGCAGCAGTGGTACCTGAACGCCGTGAACGCGTTCGACTTCTGGCCCGACCTCCCGCTGCGGCCGGCCGTGCGCGTCGCGGTCATCGACTCGGGGATCGACGGCGGGCATCCCGACCTGGCCGGCAAGGTCGTCGGCTCGAAGAGCTTCATCACGGGGTCGGCGCTGAAGGACGTGGTCGGGCACGGGACGGCGGTCGCGGGCGAGATCGCGGCGCACGTCGACAACGCCAAGGGCATCGCGGGCGCCGGCGTTCCGGTGGAGCTTCTGATCGGGAAGGTCGTCCGGTCGAACGGCTCCATCTCGGTCCTCGCGGAGGCGCAGGCGATCCGCTGGGCGGTCGACTCGGGTGCGCAGGTGATCAACCTGAGCCTCGGCGGGCCGCGCGATCCGCAGCACCCGAAGCGCGACTCGTACTCGCCGCTCGAGCACGCCGCGATCGACTACGCCACGCGGAACGGCGTGCTCGTCGTCGCGGCCGCCGGGAACTGCACGCGGTTTTCCTGCCCGGAGCGCTACGCGGCCTGGCCCGCGGCGCTGCCGCACGTGGTCGCCGTGAGCGCGCTCACCCGCTCGAACGCCGCGCCGACGTGGTCGAATCGCGACCGGTTGCTGATCGACGTCGCCGCGCCCGGGGTCGACATCCTCTCGACCTTCCCGCGGGGCCTCACGAGCACGAGCTGCTCGCCGCGCGGATACACGAGTTGCGCGCGCGACCTCTCATGGCGACATCCGTACGGGACGTCGTTCGCGGCGCCGCTCGTCACCGCCGCCGCTGCGGTCGTGATCGCCGAGCAGGCGCAGCTCGGGCTCCCAGCGCTCGACCCGAGCCAGGTCGCGGCGCTCGTCGAGCGCTCCGCCAAGGACATCGGCGCGGCCGGTCACGACCAGGCGACCGGCCACGGCCGGCTGGACATCGCCGCCGCGCTCGGGTCGCTCTCGGGCCCGATTCCGGCCCCGGATGCGCGCGAGCCGAACGACGACCTGGGACGCGCGGCCGGACTGGGCTCGACGGTGAAGCTCGTCCAGGCGTCGCTCGACCGCTACGACGACGCGCGGGACGTGTACCGGATCTCCCTGGGCAAGAACCAGCGGATCACGCTCGACTACACCGGCCCGAACGCCGTGCTCTACCTGTGGCGCGCAGACGGCTCGCGTGCGGCGATCTCGCAGACGCCGGGCGCGAATGAGCACATCGTCTTCCGCGCCAAGCGGGCCGGGAAGTTCTACGTCGAGGCACGCCTGCCCAGCGGCCCCGGCGGCGCGTACTCGCTGACGCTTACCCGCGGCTGAGCAGTTCTTCTTCGGGAACGTCGCGGATCTGCCGCGCCGGGTTCCCGACCACGACCGCGCGCGGCGGGACGTCGCGGGTGACGACCGCGCCCGCGCCGACGAAGGCCTCCTCGCCGATCTCGATCCCGGGGAGGAGCACCGCGCCGCCGCCGATGCGAGCGCCGCGGCGGATGATCGGGCCCTTCATCGCTGTGAGCCGGGCCTCGGTGCGACCCATGAAGTTGTCGTTCGTCGTGACGACGCCGGGCGCGATGAAGACGTCCTCCTCGATCGTGGAGTAGGCGGTCACGTAGGCGTTCGCCTGGATGCGCGTCCGCGCGCCGATGGTCACGTCGTTCTCCACCAGCGAGCCGCGGCCGACGATTACCTCGTCCCCGAGCTCGCAGCGCTCGCGCACGCAGGCCTGGTCGCCGATCACGACGCTGCGGCCGAGCTTCGAGCCCGCGAACACAACCGCCAGCGCGAGGATCGCCGACTCGTCACCGATCTCCGTGGGCGGAAGCGGCTCGCGCTTCGCGGTCGAGCGCTTGCCCAGCGTGGGCTGCTTGCCGACCACCGAGTTGTCGCCGATCGCCACGTTCGTCCCGAGCACCGTCCCCTCGTGGACGACGGCGGTCGGCGCGATCACACGGGCTCCCGCTCGAGCGAGCGCTGCAGCTCCTCGAGCGCGCGCACGACCGCGAGCCCATTCTCCCGCGCGTGCGCCGAGTCGGCCTCGCCGCGGACGAGCGACAGGAAGTACTCGCATTCGAGCCGCAGCGGCTCGTCGTTCGCGATCCGCGGGCTGAGCGTGTCGCCGGTGCGCGTCATCCACTCCCCGGACGGGAGCCCGGTCGGGCCCTTGTCGTAGACCGTGATCTTGCGGTCGGGCTCCATGTCGTCGAACACCGCCATCTTGGAGTCGCCGACGACGGTGAGCTTGCGCATCTTGTGCGGGTCGAGCCAGGACAGGTGCATGTGCGCGACCACGCCCGAGGGGAAGTGGAGGTAGCAGAAGACGACGTCCTCGACGCCCTTGGTGAGGAACGATTCGCCGCGCGCCCAGGCCTCGTCCGGCTCCTCGCCGACGAGGTCGATGATCACCGAGAGGTCGTGCGCGCCGAGGCTCCACAGGACGTTCTCGTCGCGGCGGATCTTCCCGAGGTTCTGGCGGTTGCCGTAGACGACGAGCAGTCGGCCGAGATCGCCCGAGTCGACGAGCTCCTTCAGCGCGCGCACGCCCGGGTGGTAGAGGAGCAGGTGGCCGGGCATGAGGACGAGGCCGCGCTCCTCCGCCAGCGCCGCGACCGCTTCGGCGTCGGCCGCGGTGAGCGCGACCGGCTTCTCCACGAAGACGTGCTTGCCGGCCTCGAGGGCGCGGCGGGCGAGGTCGGCGTGCGTGGGGACAGGCGTCGCGATCACGATCGCGTCGAGGGTGTCGTCCTCGAGCAGGTCGTCGAAGCGGGGCGTCGCCGTTGCGGTGGGATAGCGCGCCGCTGCCGACGCGAGGTACTCCTCGTTCGTGTCGCAGACGTACGCGAGCTCGGCGAGCTCGTTGAAGTTGCGCGCGAGGTTCGGGCCCCAGTAGCCGAGGCCGACCACGCCGATGCGGATGCGGGTCAGGCATGGGCGGCAATCGTACGGGCGATGCGCTCGGCGGCGCGACCGTCGCCGTAGAGGTCGGGATGCTCCGGCCGCGGTGCTGCGGCGGCGATTGCAGCGGCGATGCGGTCGGGGTCGCTCGACCCGGCGAGCGTGTTCCAGCCGGTCTCGACGGTCTCGACCCATTCGGTCTCGTCGCGGAGCGTCACGCAGGGGACGCCGAGCCAGTACGCCTCCTTCTGGACGCCGCCCGAGTCGGTCGCGACCACGCGCGCCTGCGCGGCGAGCGCGGTGAAGTCGAGGTAGCCGGCCGGTGCGGCCAGGCGGATGTTCGGCGGCGGCTCGGTGTCGGCGAGCGCGGCCCGCGTCCGCGGATGGGCGGGGAAGACGACCGGCTCGTCGCCGGCGAGCCCCGCGAGGATCGCGCGCAGCGGCTCGGGGTGCACGTTCGCCTCGCGGTGCACGGTCGCGAGGACGTACGCGCCGGGCTCGACGCCTGCGTCCGCGACTGCGGTGGAGCGCTCAAGCGCGAGCGGCGCAAAGAGGCGGTTGGCGTCGAGCATCACGTCGCCGACGTCGTGCACGCCCTCGGTCATCCCTTCGTTGCGGAGGTTCTCGACCGCGACGGCGCTCGGACAGAAGAGGAGCGCGGAGAGCCGGTCGACGAGGACGCGGTTCACCTCCTCGGGCATCGAGCGGACGAACGAGCGCAGCCCGGCCTCGACGTGCGCGACCGGGATGTTCAGCTTCGCGGCCGCGAGCGCGCCGGCGAGGGTCGAGTTCGTGTCGCCGTAGACGACGACCGCGTCGGGGCTCTCGTCGAGGATCGCCGCCTCGATCCCGGGCAGCATCCGCGCGGTCTGGGCGGCGTGCGAGCCCGACCCGGCGTCGAGCCGGTGCGTGGGCGGCGCGAGTCCGAGCTCGTCGAAGAAGACGCCGGAGAGCTCGGCGTCGTAGTGCTGGCCGGTGTGCAGGACGACCTCGTCGATCCCCTCTGCGCGTACCGCCAAAGAGAGGGATGCGGACTTGATGAACTGCGGCCGGTTGCCGACGACTGAGAGGACACGCATGTCGGCGTCCGAATCTAGCTATCCCGTGATTGCAAAGCACGTAGTTCTCACCACTGCGCTGGTCGCCGCTGCCGCGCTCGAAGGCCGGCAAGGACGTCGGCTGGTACGCCTCGCGGAAGCTGAACGACCCGTGCAAGGGCTCCGGCTCGCGCCCGGCGTCGGCGCGCTGAATCGGCACGGCTCCGGCACAGAATCGGCGCGTTTCGCGCGAGTTTCGCGCGCTTCTCCGAGCTACGCTGAAGGCGGGTAGTGGCGGTTCGTTCCCCACCCTGGGTGGGCGCGCGCGTGTGACTTGTACGTCCGCCGTGGTGCTCGACCGCGAGCACCGGTGCGGGACGAAAGCGCCTCGTCGCTAGAATCGCCCGTCGCGGGCCGTTAGCTCAGTTGGTAGAGCAGGGGACTCTTAATCCCAAGGTCGAAGGTTCGAATCCTTCACGGCCCATTCGCCCGTTTCGCCGCCGCCGGCGTGATGCCTTAGACGGTGCGGGGTCGCCACGGCTCGTGCTCGTGCGTGAGCCAGACCAGCTCGGGGTCGAGCGCAAGGACCCGCTGCCGGCCTTCGGTGGGCGGCTCGTCGAACTCGCCGAACCAAACCGCCACGTCGCCGCCGACGATGACCGGGCGCCCGCCGGTCTCGACGACGACCATCTGCATGCCGGGTGTGTGGCCCGGCGCCGGGACGAGTCGGAGCCCCGGAAGCAGCTCGTGCTCGCCGTCGACCGGCACGTACTGCACGCCGGGCGCCTCGACCCACTCGCGAATGGTGTAGTCGTCCTCGCTGCGCGCGTCGTCGAGCTCCCGACGCTGGACGTAGATCGGCTTGCCGGCGAAGAGGTGGTTGCCGCCGCAGTGGTCGGCGTGCAGGTGTGTGTTGACGACGATGTCGATGCCGGCGAGATCGAAGTCCTGCTCGCTCAGCGGCTGGAGGCGGGGATCCATGTCGGCCATCGCCGGGTGCAGCTCCGTCATGCCGGTGTCGACCAGCACGCGCGCATCGGGATGGTCGATGACGTGCACGTAGACCGGCATCCGCTCGCCCTCGACGGAAAGGTCGGCAACGAAGACCGGCGTGATGGTGATTGAGGCGGGGGCGTTCATTCAGGCCGGAATCGTGAGGCTCTCGATGTCGCTCGGGTAGTCGGTGAGCTTGTCCATCCCGTCCGCGGTGACGACGACCGTGTCCGAGTGGCGGAAGCCGCCGATCTCCGGGTCGTAGAGGCCCGGCTCGATCGTGAACACCATCCCGGGCTCGAGCGGCGTCGGGTCGCCGACGTCGAGGAACGGCGCCTCGTGGTTTCGCAGCCCGATCCCGTGGCCGGTGTGCTGGCGCCAGTACCGCAGGAGGTCGTTCTCCTCGAGGTAGCGCATGACCGCGCCGTCGACGTCGGCGCAGGTCGCGCCCGGCCGGATCGCGTCGAACGCGGCCTGCTGCGAGGCGACCGTGTGGTCGAAGAGCCGCCGCATCTCGTCGGTCGGCGGGCCGATGATCATCGCCCGCTCGAGCTCGGCGTTGTAGCCCCAGATCGGCGCGCTCGTCTCGGTCACGAGCACGTCGCCCGCCTGGAACTCGATGTTGTGCGCGACCGCGTGCGCCCACGAGCTGCGCAGCCCGATCTGCCCCCGGTAGCCGGCGGACGCTCCGTCCGAGGACGACATGCCGCCGACCTCGCCGAGCTCCGCAAGCATTGCGAGCGTCGCCTCCTGGCCTGCGCGAAGGCTCGCCTCGGCCTCGGTCGCGCCCGGCCGCGAGTACTCCTGCAGCAGCCGGTGGGCGTATGAGCACCAGCGCCCGCTCTCGCGGATGAGCGCGATCTCGTTCTCGCTCTTGCGCGCCATCCACCCCTCGATCACGTCGCCGAGCAGAGCGACCGTGGCGCCCGCCGCGTCGCTCAGCGCGGGCCCCTTGTAGCCGAGGATCCCCGGATAGCCGTCGTTGTCGGCGCCGATCGCGTCCCTGATCCCGAGATCGGCCAGCACGCGCGCGAAGATCGCCATCGGGTGCTCGATCCCCGGGTACTCCGGATAGGACTCGATCCGCGCGAACGCGGTCTCGGCGCGCGTCCGCTCGACTTCGAACTCCGGCACGAACACCGTGGACTCGCCGCCAACGCTCTCCGCGTAGATCACCGGGCGCTCGTTCGAGAGGAACCAGAAGCCGGTGAAGTACTGGATGTAGTCCGCGTCGAAGAGGACGTAGCCGGTCAGCCCGTCGCGCCGGACGTGCTCGAGCAGCCGTTCCCGCCGCTCCTGAAACTCGGCTGCCGAAATGCCGCTGACGTTGCTCACATCTCCTCCTCGGTCGTCGGTCGGGGCATCGTAGAGCGAGGTCGCGTAGCGTTGTCCGGTCCCGTCGTTCGACTTTCCGGGGAGGGTCGCATGATCAAGGAATTCCGAGACTTTCTCGTGCGCGGCAATCTCGTCGAGCTCGCCGTCGCGTTCGTCCTGGGCGTCGCGTTCGCCGCGGTTGTCACGTCGTTCGTCGACGACCTGATCATGCCGATCATCGCGATGTTCTTCGGTGAGCCGAACTTCAACGACCTGACGTTCACGATCAACGACGCGGTGTTCCGCTACGGCTCGTTCTTCACCGCCGTGATCCAATTCGTGGCGATCGCCGCCGCCGTATTCTTCTTCGTGGTCAAGCCGGTGAATGCGCTCACGGCCCGATTGAGCGGCCCCGCCGACGAAGGCACGCCCGACGAGGAGCGCCGCCACCAGGAGATCCTCGCCGCGCTCGATCGTCTCTCCAGCAAGTAACCGAAGGGAGTCACAGTGTTCGCACGTATCGCACGGTTCGAGAACGTCGACCCCAGCACGGTCGACGCGCAACTCGAAGAGATGAACTCGCAGGGCCCGCCGCCCGGGCTCGAGCACGCGAAGGGCTACATGCAGCTCCTCGACCGGGGAAACGGAACGGTGCTCGGCATCGTCCTCTTCGAAGACGAGGACGGGATGCGCCGCGGCGACGAGGCGCTCAACGCCATGAGCGCCGCCCGCCGGCGCCGGCAACCGCTCCAACGTCGAGATGTACGAGGTCGTCGCCGAGATGATGGCCGACTAGAGGTCGCGGCGAGCAAAACCGACGCTCGCGACGACCGCGGCCAGGGCGAGATAGCCGATCGTCCACGGCCACAGCGACGCGCCGGCGCCCTGCGCGCCGCCGAACGGGCCCAGCTGGAGCACCTGCTGCGTGAGCCCGAAGCTCTCGGAGCTGATCGCGTTCAGAGCGTCCTGGTAGAGCGCTTCGAAGGGAAGCGCCCAGGACGTTCTGTTCGCGACGTCGATCAGCGTCTGGGAGTTGATCCCCTCGCCGATCTGGCCGAGCAGCCCGCCGACGAGGCCCGCTCCGAAGAGCATGAACACGGCGATGCCGTTCGCGGTCGCCGACAGGAACACCGAGCCGAGCAGCGAGATCGGCGGTCACGACGACCACCGCCAGGGCGAGCTCGATCCCCGGCAGCCAGAACTGGTCGGGCCACCAGCCTCCGGCCCAGTACGTGATCGCGGCGGTGGCCGCGAAGACCGCGAAGACGTAGACGAAGCACACGGCGCGCGGCGGCCAGGAAGCGGCCTGCCAGCAACGCGTTGCGGCCGAGCGGCCGAACGACGAGCGGCTGGAGGAGCCCGCGCTCGGCGTCGCCGCGAACGACGGAAAGCGTCAGGAAGATCCCCAGCACGACCCCGAGGAAGAGCGTCCCGAACATGGCGAGCCCGAGCAAGGTCGCGCCCGCGAGCACCCGCTCGTCGATCACGCCGGCCGCCGGGCCCTCGCCGAACTCGGCAACCTCGTCGAACGCCTTCTCGGTGCCGAGCGCGTAGAGGCCGAGGAAGGCCGCGGTGAGGATGAGGACGATGACGAACACGCGCCGGCGCAGGCTCTCGCGCAGGGCGTAGCCGATCACGATCGGGATGCCGCTCATGCGTCGTCCCGGATCGCTTCGAGGTAGCTCTCCTCGAGCGTCGTCTCGACGACCCGGACGCCGTAGATCTGCTCGCCGGCCGCGACGAGCTCGGCGACGAGGCGCGGCGCATCGGCCCGGGTCGCGTCGGCGAAGGTCTTGACGCCCGTGGCCGTCTCGATCTCGACGCCGCGGGCGTGCGAGAGCTCGTGCGGCGTCCCGGCCGCGACGACCTTGCCGCGGTTGATGATCGCCACGCGGTCGCAGACGAGCTCGATCTCGCTCAGCAGATGCGAGTTCAGGAGCACGGCCACGCCGCGTCCGCGTAGCTCCTCGAGCAATTCCCGCACCGTGATCCGCCCGGCCGGGTCGAGTGCGCTGGTCGGCTCGTCGAGGAGCAGCAGGCGCGGGTTGCCGATGAGCGCCTGCGCGATCCCGAGGCGCTGCGCCATTCCCTTGGACATCGCCTCGATCCGCCGGCCGGCCGCGTCGGAAAGCCCGACCAGCGCCAGCAGCTCGCGCCGCTCGGCCTCGCCGCCCGAGGAGCCTGCGAGCTTCTGGTGGAGGCGCATCAGCTCGTCGGCCGTGTACCAGCCCGGAAACCGGAAGAGCTCCGCGAGGTAGCCGAGGTTTGAGCGCGCGCTGTGGGAACCGGCCGGTGCCCCGCAGACCAGCGCCTCGCCGCCCGTCGGCCGGACGAGGCCGACGGCGATCTTCACGAGCGTGGACTTGCCGGCGCCGTTCGGCCCGAGCAGGCCGACGAGCTCGCCTTCCTCCACATTGAGGTCGACGCCGGAAAGCGCGTCGATCCGCCCGTACCGCTTGGCGAGACCGCGGGTCGAAAGGGCGGCCGGCACGCTTGTACTGTAGGCGCCTGTGTCCGCCGACGACGCAACGAAGCGGCTGCTTTCGCTCGGCTTCTCCGAGGCGGACGCGCGCACGCTCGCCGACCATTTCGCCGCACGCCGATGCCCGCGGGCGGCCGGGTCACGGCGTCGCGCGGGTTGCCTGGCTCGAGACGTTCCCCGAGCTGCGGCCCGAGGCTCGCCCGGAGCGCGTCGTCGCCGAGCCCGGGCTTCGAGCGGTGGGAGGGCCGCGGCGCGCTCGGCTACCTGACGCTGGCGGCGATCGTCGACGCGCAGCTGGCCTCACCGCCCGAGCGGGCGCGCGTGATCGTCGCCGCGGACTGCTTTCCCACGGGAGTGCTCGGCTACTGGGTGCGCCGCCTGGCGGAGGGAGGTCTGGCGGCGTGGCTCACCGCGACGTCACCGCCCCGGTTGGCCTCGCCGGACGGCGGCCCGCCGCTCGCCGGCACGAACCCGGTCGCGATCGGCGTCCCGTCCTCCGACGGACAGCCGCTGGTCTCGGACGTCTCCATGGGCGCCGTCACGCACGGCGACATCCTCCTCGGAACCGCGTCGCCGGAGGAACTCGTCCCGTTCGGCGGCGAGCAGTCCCACAAGGCGTTCGCGCTGGCGGTCGGCCTGCAGGCGCTGGTCGATGCGCTCGGCGTGGGGACGTACGGCGCACTGCTCGTGGTCGCGCAGCCGGGCGAAGATCCGGTGCCGGCGCTGCGCAAGCGCGCCGGTGGGTTCAGGCTTCCCGGCGGCTAGCGCCCGGCGGTGAGCCCGCAGGCGCCGCGCGCCGCTCGGTTCGACTGGACGAGGAAGCCGCCGTGCGCCGCGGCGTCGCGGGCCAGTTCGGGGGTCCAGCGGATGACCGCGACGCGGAGATCCTCGCGCCGGCGCTTGCTGCGCGGAACCGCCCCGTAGTACGGCAGCGTGCGCACATCCAGGATCTGCCGCCGGATCTTGCGAAGCCAACGGCGGCCCGCGTTCGTCTCGACGATGACGAATGCGCGCGAGCACGCCGGCCCCTTCTGGGCACGCCTGACGAGAACGGGGTGCTCCGGAAGCGACCAGCCGAGCGGGATCACGCCCCAGTAGTGCCCGAAGAGGACGATCGGGCTGCTCTGCGTCCAGCCCAGCTCGACCGCGGCGCTTGGCGATCCGGTCGTGCGGTGTCCGTCCCAGGCGAAGCTCGTAGTCGACGGCGAAAATCATCACGCAGGCGGTGGCGATTCCTGCAGCGACTGCGAGCGACGGGCGCGGTATCGCGGCGATCGCAGCCGCGACCGCGATCGCGACGAACGGCCCGATGACGAGGAGGTTCCTCGTGTCGTAGACGCGCTCGCCGGCCAGCCAGATCACGCCGACGACGAGCGGGGGGACGATCACGAGCAGCGCGACCAGTCGTCCCGACTGTGTGCGCCACAGTACGGCGCACCCCGCGAGCACGACCGCGAGGAATCCGAGGCGAGCCAGGTCGCGGGCGTCACCCCAGGCACCGGGCGTGACGAACAGGTTGGCCGGCGTGAACGCGACCTGAGCGATCGAGAACGGTCCGATCCAGCCGTGCGCGTCCCGCTGCGCGAACGTCTGATGGATGAACACGGGCATCCAGACGACCAGCGGGATCGAGCCGACAGCGATCGCGACGAGCACACGACGCACGACATCGCGACCGGGCCGAAGGAGCAGGAGCCAGACGATCCCCGTGGCCACGGAGAGCATGAAGAAGTAGTGCGTCATCGAGCCGAGGACGACGAGCCCGGCGAGCGCCGCTAGCCGCGCCCGCCGCGGGTGCTCGACGGCTTGCTCCAGCAGGAACGGGAACGCGACCACCGTGAGCGTGAACAGTGAATAGGTGCGGAGCTCCTTCCCGTGCTCAACGAACTGGTAGCCGAGCGCGACCATGAGACCTGCGAGGGCCGCTCCCGGTAGCGGCATGAACCGCGCGGCGAGGAGAACGACCAGGCCGACCGTCGCCAGCGCGAACAGGACCGACCACAGGCGTGACACCTTCGCCGAGCGAAGCGCGGCCGGGCCGCCCGCACCGGCCGCCGCATCGCCGGCCCGGGCAGTCGCCCAGCCGAGCGCGTAGAACGCCGGTGGGGTCGCCTCGCTCCGTGCCACGCCGAGCAGCGCGCCGCCTGGCGCTTCCGTGGCGATGATCCGCGCCGACGCGACCTCGTCGCCCCAGAGCGGATCGCTGAACGCCCCCGGAAGCCGCACGGCGAGGGTGATCCCTGCCAGGGCGACCGCAAGAGCGACGACTGCCACCGAACGGGACAGACGCCGATCTCGCAGTCGCGGCTGAACGCAGGGCGGTTCGACTATCGCGTCCGCCCAGATCATCGAACCAGCTGGATCAGCGGATCTGAGGTGGAGGCCTTGAATACGTCGCCGCCGACGTAGTAAGCAACGATCCGATGCCGTCCGAGCTCGGTGTAGTGCGTGGAGCACCGCGCGAGTCCGTTGACGACGTGGACGGCCCGACATCCGGGGATCGACCACCAGCTGTCGTAGAAGGTCACCCGCCCGCCGCCGGGCGTCGGCCTGATCCGGGCCGTGTAGACGACCCTCTCGCCTACGCCGGCGCGCCGCGCGTTCGATCGGAGGCTCACGGCGGTCCGGATGCCGCCGAATCCCTGAACGAAGACGGCCCGATATCGAGTCCACGTGGTGTTGTCGCCGAGCTTGCCGCTCTCGTTGTCGCCCCAGCACTTGATCTCGCCGTCGAGGGTGACGGCGCAGCCGGAGTCGAATCCCACCGCGATCGACGCGATTCCACCCGTCAGGCCGACGACGTCAACCGGGGTCGGCTCGTTGCCGTATCCGCCGTTACCGAGCGCGCCCCAGTCATTGCTTCCCCAGCACTTGACCTCGTCGGCCATGGTGAGTGCGCAGCTGTGTGCGTTTCCCGCGACGACCTGGATAACGCCGGTCAGGCCGTGAACGTCGACGGGAACGAGGCTGTCCGTATCGGTGCCGTCGCCGAGCTGGCCGTACGTGTTGTTGCCCCAACACTTGACCTTGCCCGTTGCAAGCAGGGCGCAGGTGTGGAGATTGCCCGCGGCGACCTGGATGACGCCGGTCGTGAGCCCGACGACCCCGATCGGCGTGTGCCGCTCGGACGTGGTCCCGTCGCCGAGCTGACCGAGGCCGTTGTCGCCCCAGCACTTGGCGGCTCCGGCGGTGGTGACGGCGCACGTGTGCCGCCTGGCGCCGTCGATCTGGGCGACGCCGCTAGTGAGCCCCACGACGTCGGTCGGCCTGTGGCGATTCGTCGTCGTGTCGTCGCCCAGGCGGCCGTCCGCGTTGTAGCCCCAGCACTTGGCGCCGCCGGAGGTCGTCACCGCACAGGTATGAGCCCAGCCGAGGCCGAGCTCGGCGGCGCTGGTGAGTCCGACCACGCCGACCGGCGTCAGACGACGCCGCGAGACCGTGTCGTCACCGATCTGGCCGAAGCGGTTCGCGCCCCAGCACTTGACACCGCCCGAAAGGAGCAGTGCGCAGGTGTGATGACCACCCGCGACGACCTGCGAGACACCGGCGGAGAGCCCCACGACCCCCACGGGAAAGAGACGGGTGACGAGCGTGCCGTCTCCGAGGTGGGCTCGACGGTTCCAGCCCCAGCACATGACCCCGCCGGAGACCGTGACCGCACAGGTGTGGATGTTTCCCGCGGTGACGCCGACCGCCTTCGCGGGTGCCGCCGGCGACGCGAATACGAGCGACCAGCCGACGATCGCGGTGGCGATCGCCACCATCGTTGTCGAACGTCCCGGTGCGGAGATCCTGTTGCTCATGCGACCACCTGTCTCGTCGTGAATGAGTAGACAGGTTACTAGGCGGAACATGACTAGTCAAGTCTAGACTACAAAGGCACTCCAGCTGTCATTGAGGCGTCGGCGTCCGGCATGAGCGCGCAGGCAGGAGCGCCGCGTGTCAGCGGACGAAGCGCTCTGTCAGGGAGCTAGCGCTTCCGCAGTTCGCCGAGGACCACGGGGTCGATACGGTCGACGCCTCGCACACGGTCCTCCAGGTTTTCCGCGCCGGTCCACGCTCTCCACGCTTCCGGCAGGTCGCGCGTCGTAGCCGAGCGCGGCCAGGCGCTCGACGATCTCGGCTCGCAGGTCGTCGTCCACGTCGAGCCACTCCTCGTCCGGGGTCTCGCCGAAGTAGAGATGGTGCAGGCCGAAGAGGCGCTCGAGCTCGGAGATCGGCTTGGGGTGGTCGTCCACGCGGAGGTCGACGGACACATCCGACATCCCGGCGTAGCCGCCGCCCTTGCTCACGACCAGGAGCGCCGCGGACTGCTGGCCCCGCCGGTCGCCGCCCGCGGACTGGGCCGCGCCGAGACACGAGATCAGCCGCTCCGCCAGCGGGCCCGTCGGAGGCCTCGAAGGTCTCGGCAAGCGCATCGACGGTCGCGCCCGAGACGAGGATGTTCCCCTGCGCTGCGTAGCCGGGCCCGGTGCGTCCGCCCGCCCACTCGAAGCACGCGGAACCGGTGAACGTCGCGCCGACGCCGGTCGCGTCCACGACGCCGAGCTGGCGATCCTCTCGGCCCTCGTCGGCGGCGGTCAGCCGCTCGACCACCTCGGCCGCGCCGAGCCCGGAGCGAAGCAGTTCGAGCCCGTCCGGCCCGTACTGCGGGTTCGCGTACGCCTGCGTGGCGACCGCGCCGACCCCGGCCTCCGCCCAGGAGACGACCGAGCCGACCGCGAGGAACTTGGACTGCACCGCGACGCCCCACTCGCCGCGCTCGAGGTCGCAGGCGCAGATCGAGTAGGTCGCGATCCGCCTAGCCATAGGTGAGCCGGCGCAGGTCGAGCTCGAGCAGCTCGGCGCGGTCGGCCGGGACCAGCACGCACGCGACCTCAGGACGAGCGAGCGCCAGGCGCACGGCCTCGGCGTCCGCGCAGCGCACGACGACCGGGGTTCCGCGCTCGTGGGCCTCGCGGAGCACCTCGACCTCGACGACGCTCTCGACGACCAGGGCGTCCTCGAGCGGCACCCGCTCGTCGCCCTCGACCGCGATCTCCGGAACCCGCAGCCCGGTCGCGCCGAACCACCGCTCGCGCGCCATCAGACCTCCACCGACTGTCCGGGCTCGAGCGCGACGACCTCGCAGTCGGACATGAGCTCGCGGCACTCGTCCGGCGTTCCGGTGAGGAGCCCGAACGTGCCCTAGTGGCACGGCACCATGCGCTTCACGCCCAGGAGCTCGGCGGCGACGGACGCTTCTTGCGGCCCCATCGTGTAGTGGTCGCCGATCGGGAGCACCGCCACGTCGGGCTCGTAGATGCGCCCGATCAGGGACATGTCCCCGAAGACGCAGGTGTCGCCGGCGAAGTAGATCGTCCCCGCGCCCTCGACGTCGAGCACGATCCCGGCCGGCTCGCCGAGGTACAACGGCTTCCCGTCCTCCCACGCGCTCGACGAGTGCTTCGCGTCGGTGAACGTGATCGTGATGCCGTCCACGTGCGCGGTGCCGCCCTTGTTCATGGCCTGCGTCGCGTCCTCGGGGAGGCCCTTGCGTGGAGAGCCAGCCGCGCAGCTCGACCACCGCGTACACCGGCGCCGAGAACTTCTGCGCCAGCTCGACCGTCTTGCCGACGTGGTCGTCGTGGCCGTGCGTGAGCGCGGATCAGGTCGACGCGCTCGGGCTCCTGCTCCGACTCCGGGCACTTCGGATTGCCGAGCCACGGATCGACGTAGACGCGCTTGCCGCTCGGGGTGTCGACGCGGAACGAGGCGTGACCGAGCCAGGTGAGCGTGATGTCCGCCATCCCTCCTCCTTTCGCCGGGTCAGCGGGCGAGGGTACCGCAGTGAAGGAACCTCCGCGACGCCGACGAAACGGGTCGTCCCATGCTCGTCCTGACCCGCATCGTCGTGCCCGCCGCGCTCGTGCTCGCGGTCGCTTCGTCGCCGAGTGGGCTCGGCGGCCGACGGGCTCGTTTCTACCTCTGCCTGGCCGGCGCTGCTCGTCACCGCCGCCGGCGGTCTCGCCGCGCTCGGACGGGTCGTGGACGGTAGCGACTCCCGCATGCGCTCGGCCGCCTTCAGGCTGCGCTCGCTGCCGTGCTGGCCGTGGTCTTCGTCGCCGCCGCCGTGGGCCGTTCGCCGGGCACGGTCGCTCCCGGCCTCGCCGAGATCGGGCTCGCCGTGGGCATCGTCGTCTGCTGCGTGCTCGGCCTGGTGGCGCTGCTGCCGCCGCGCGACCAGCGGCTCTAGTCCCCGGGCGGCAGCTCGACGACGACGTACGCCTCGACCGGCGCGTCCTTGCCCTTCACGGGCAGCTCGCCGAGCGGATCGACCGCGGTTCCGTCCGGAAGCCCGGCGTAGGTCATCGCTCCGATCACGACCTGGCCGACGCCGGCCTCGCCCTCCAGGCGCGAGGCGGTGTTGACCACGTCGCCGAGCGCCGCGTACTAGCGGTGTTCCGCCGTGCCGACGACGCCGACGTGCGCCTCGCCGGTGTTGACGCCGACGCGGAACCGCGGCCAGTCGGGATGCTCTCGGGCGAGGCCGGCCTGTTGCCGCCTGGAACGCGAGCCCCGCGCGGACGGCGCGTTCCGCATGGTCGGGCTGGTCGCCGCGCCTGAAGACGGCGATGATCGCGTCGCCGATCAGCTGCCCGACCTCGCCGCCGTTGTCGGCGATCGCCGGGACGCCGACGCCGAGAAGTACGCGTCGAGCATCGCCGAGACCTCGCCGGGATCCGTGCCCGCGGAGAACTCGGTGAAGCCCTGGAGATCGGCGAAGAGGACGCTGACGGGACGGAGTGCGCCGAGCGGTCTTGTCCACGTAGAGGTCGGCGAAGAGCTCCGCGCGCCACTCGCGCTTCCGCGCCGAACCAGGCGACGAGCGCGAACGCGACCAGCATGAGCAGGTGCCACTCCCACCAGCTCGCGTGCCAGTTGCGGGCGAACGGCGATCGCGACCAGAGCCTCGGCGAGCAGCGCCCAGGCCGTGGCGACCGCGAGCGAGGAGCGGCGCGCGGCCGCCGCAGGTACAGGTGCGACGTAGCCGCCGGCGGCGAAGCCGTAGAGCGCGATTCCCGGGATCGCGAAGGCGAGCAGCCAGCCGCGGGCGCGTTCCGGCGGAAGCGGGCCGTCGAGCGGCGGCGATCGCCGCGAGCGACACGGCGGCCCAGATCCCCATCGCGAGGAAGAGCACGGCGCGGATGACCGTCGCGTGCCGCATCAGGCGAGCCGACTGCTCCTCGTCGAACTCGAGCGCCGACAGCGCGGCGAAGACCGACGCGAGGAGGAGCCCGACCGGCGAGGCGATCTCGAAGCCGGCGTTCGGCCAGTCGACGAGCACGTCCGGGGTCGCGAGCGCGTGCAGCGCCGAGGAAGCCGGAGGCGGTCAGGAACGCGAGCGAGACGAGGAGGAGGCGCGCGTCGCCGCGCTGCTCGGCCGCGTCTGCCGGTGACGACGGCCGAGCACGACGCTGATGAGCGCCGCGGCGAGGACGAGCCAGAAGTGCGACGGCTGGTGCTCCCAGACGACGTCCAGGCTCGGCGCCGCCGAGCAGGAGCGCGAGGCCGGCGAGGGGCAGCGCAGATCGCACCGGCCCACGCGAGCAGCCTCCCGCCCGGGGACGTCACTGAGCATTGCCTCCAGCTCGGCGACGTACTTGGGCCCGTCGAAGGCGTGTGTCGGGTCGGTCGGCAGCGCGTGCTCGCGTCCACTTGCCCTCGCGCCGCACGTACACGACCGGGTAGATCTCGCCGGCGGCGTTCATCTCGACCGTCGCCGCGACCGAGTCGGGCCCGCCGGAGTCGACGAAGTCGGCGAGCGGACGATGCCCTCGTCCTGCGCGCCGCCTTCGAGGCGCACGACCCGGGCGAGGTAGGACTTCTGCGTCCAGAGCTCGGGCCCGGTCGCGCAGCTCGGCGGCCAGGAACGGGACGACCTCGTCCGCGGCCAGCGCGCGCGCCGACGGGAGTCGAGCCCGAGGTGCCGCTCGCCGATCGCCTGGGCGATCACGCGGGCGTTGTAGCGGAACCCGTGCACCGCCGGCGAGCTGGCGCCGACGCCGTGCTTGCGCAGGCCCGGCGCGCCCTGCGTCGTGTTCCCGGCGAAGTAGATCCCCGGCGCGCCGGTCGCTCTCCCAGAACGGCGTCAGCGCGGGGATCCGTCCCTGGGCGACCGTCTGCACGCCGAGTTCGGGGAGGTCGAGGAGCGGCGTCGGAAGCCGGTCGCGGCGATCACGTCGTCGACCTCGAGCTCGAGATCGCCCGGGCTGCGTCGTGCCGGTCGACGATGCACCCGGAATCCGTCTGCGCCGCGCTCGATCCGCTCGACCGCCAGGTCGAGCGCGAACGTCCCGCCGCCGAGGCTCGCGTCCTCGAGCGGCTGCAGGTAGCGGACGCGAACCGAGGACAGCGCGATCACCGCCGGTCTGCACGGGCCGCGGCGAGACGAGGATGACCTGCCGCGCCCAGGGAAGCAGCCCGTCGGCGATCTCGAAGCCGGAGTTCCGCTTGCCGATCACGAAGACGCGCTTGTCCTCGGTACTGGCGCGGCTGCCGGCACGCGACGTAGTGCGGGACCTGGTCGATCCCGGGGATCGTCGGACTTCCACGGCGTCGTCACGCCGATCGCGAACACGGCCGCCTTGCAGCGGTACTCGCCGTCGGAGGTCGTGAGCACGAGCCACCCGTCGTCGTCGCGCCGCGTCGACTCCCAGCGGCAGCCGTAGCGCACCGGCACGCCGGCCTGCTCGGCGAACGCGGCCATGCCCGCGCTCCATCTCCGGCCGCGACGGCACGGTCCAGGAGCGGTCCATGAGCGCCGGGCACGAGCGCCGGGCAGCGCCGGGTCGTCCGAGACGAGGCTGTTGTGGTCGTACCACTCGTACTCGCGGCTCGTGCGGCTCGACCGGCGCGTCGGGCTTCGACCAGGAGAGCAGGCGCTGGAAGATCGGGTACAGGCGGAACATCCCGCCGGGCGAGTCGTCGCCGCGAGACGACCGCGTGCTCGACGCCGAGCCGCGAGAGGCAGTGGCTCGTCTGCAGTCCGCCCGGGCCGCTTCCGACGACGACGACCGGGTAGTCGCCCGGCGGGAAGTGGTCTATTCCAGCCACTCGAGGACGGAAGCCAGCCGTCGCAGGATGGTCTGCACCATCCGCACGGTGACCTGCGGGTACGCGAGCAGGAACGGCTCGACTTCCTCGCGCGGGATGACGAGGCAGCGCAGCGGCGAGCGCGGCGACGACGTCGGTCGTGGGCGGGTCGCCGGTCAGGGCCGAGACGTCGCCGAAGAAGTCGCCGCGCCGGAGGCGCGCGATCTCCTTGTCGCCGATGCGCGACGATCGCCTCGCCGTCGAGGACGACGTAGAGCCCGGTGCCGCCCAGGCCCCTGCGGAGCACGTGCTGGCCCTCGGCGAAGAATCCTCCTCGTAGGAGTGCGCGATCCGCTCGAGCTGCGGGCGGGTGAGATCGGCGAAGAGCGAAAGCCGGGCGAGGTTCTCGGTGTCGGTTCCGGTCGCCATGCGCGAAACCTACCGCTCAGACCTCCTTCCGGGCGCGATTCGGACCGTCACAATCCGGACTTTGTGTTGCATCACTCGCGCGCCCTCAACCGCTTGTTCAAGGGGTTTGGGCGTCGGCGAACTGTCCGATTCGGACGCTTGGTGATGCAACACAAGCGTGAGTTTGTGACGCCGTGAGTTGAGCGCCGGCTACACGTCGAGGTCGCGCGCCGCGAAGAAGACGGTCTCGGAGAAGGTCGGGAACGGCTGGATCGTGTCGCGCAGCGTCGCACCGGGACCTCGGCGCGGACGGCGAGCGTGAGCTGGCCGATCCACTCGCCCGCCTCGGGGCCGACGCACGACCGCGCCGACGAGCACCTTGCGCCTCGGATCGGCGAAGAGCTTCACGAACCCGGGCCGCGTCGGCTGCTGCGTAGGTGGACGTGCGCGAGACGGACTCGATGCTCGCCTTCGAGCTGACGGCGCCTTCGCCGCTCGTGTCCCCGACGGACGCGACCTGGGGGTCGGTGAAGACGGAGGCCGGCACGGCGCGGTAGTCGGCGCGCTCGTTTCCGCCCGCGACGTTCGCCGCGGCGATGCGCGCCTGGTACTTGCCGACGTGCGTGAAGAGCGACTTGCCGGTCACGTCGCCGATGCCCCAGACGTTCTCGCCCGCGCAGACGCGGTCGTCCACCTGGAGCCCGGTGCGCTCGATCGTGACCGCGAGCTTCTCGAGCCCGAAGCCCTCGACGTTCGGCTGCCGCCCGACCGCGAGGAGGAGCTGGGCGCCCTCGATCTCGCCCGCGCCGTCGCCGGTGCACATGAGCCGCACCCGCCCGCCGCCCGCCTCGACCGCTGTGGGCCGCGTCGACGTGCGCACCTCGATCCCGTCCGCCTCGAACGCCTCGCCGAGCAGCGCGCCGGCGTCCGGGTCGATCCGCTCGAGGAGCGTCGCGCCGCTGTGCACGATCGTGACCCTGGAGCCCAGGCGCGCGTAGAACTGCGCCAGCTCGCAGCCGACCGCGCCGCCGCCGACGACGAGCAGGCTCTCGGGAACCGCGTTCGCGCTCGTCGCGTCGCGGCTCGCCCAGTGCGGAACGTCCTCGAGCCCCTCGAGCGGGCGGCGCCGCGGGGCTCGAGCCGGTCGCGACGACGAGCTCGTCGTACGGCGAGCTCGCGCGCGCCGACGCTGACGAGGCCCGGCTCGGCGATCTCCGCGTCGCCGCGGACGAACTCGACGCCGTGCTTCTCCAGCCACTCGACCTGGCTCGTGTCGTCCTTCGCGGAGATCTCGTCGCGCCAGCCGAAGACGCGCTCGGGGTCGATCGGCCCGACCGACTCGCGGATCCCAGGTGTCAGCCTCGCGCGCGCGAGAACTTCCGAGCGGCCGCAGCAGCGTCTTCGACGGGATGCAGGCCCAGTAGGAGCACTCGCCGCCGACCAGCGCGTGCTCGACGAGCGTGATCTCGGCGTCCGTCGGAAATCCGGCGCAGCGCCGCGACGAAGCTCTCGCCCGTGATGCCTCCGCCCAGGACGACGACGCGCATCGGCTAGCCGAGGAAGACGAGCGGGCCGACGGTGTCGCGGGCGAGGTCGACGAGCGGCCCGGCGAAGACGAAGCTCGCGATCGAGATCCCCACGCAGGCCGCGACGGTGGTGCCGAGCCAGAGGTCGCGCGGCGGCGAGCCGCCGGCCACGACGACGGCGCGGGTCTCGGGCCGGCCCATGTACATCGCGCGGACCACGCCCGAGGTAGTACGGCACCGAGATGACCGTGCCGACGACGCCGACGATGACGAGCCACGTCCAGCCCTTCTCGTAGGCGGCGGCGAAGGCGTAGAACTTCCCGAGGAAGAGCCCGGCGGGCGGCAGGCCGATGAAGCCGAACATGAAGAAGGTCATCGCGGCGCTCAGGCCCGGCCGCTCCCAGCCGATGCCGGCGATGTTGTCGAACGTGACCTGGCGGCCCAGCTCCCGCTCGCGGACGGCGACGACGGCGAACGCGCCGATCGTCATCGCGCCGTAGGAGATGAGGTAGTAGACGAGCGCCCGGCCGCCGAGCGCGGTCGCGGTGGCGAGCGGCATGAGCAGGAACCCGGCGTGCGAGATGCTCGAGTAGGCGAGCATCCGCTTCACGTCCACCTGGACGAGCGCCGCGAGGTTCCCCCAGAGGAGCGAGATCGCAGCCAGCACCGCGAGCGCGACCGTCCAGAGCTCCTCCTCGGACGGGAAGGCGACGAGCAGCACGCGCATCGTGACCATGAGCGCCGCCACCTTGGTCGCGGCCGACATGAAGCGCGGTCACCGGGGTCGGCGCGCCCTGGTAGACGTCGGGCGTCCACATGTGGAACGGCGCCGCCGAGACCTTGAACGCGAGCCCGACGAGGATCATCGCGAGCCCGCCGACGAAGAAGAGCTTGTCCGCCTCGCCCGCGGCCGCGGCGATCTGGACGAAGCCGAGCTCGCCGGTGGCGCCGTAGACGAAGGCCGAGCCGAAGAGCAGGATCGCCGAGCCGAAGCTCCCCACGATCAGGTACTTGAGCCCCGCCTCGAGCGACGAGATCCGGTCGACGCCGATCGCGACGAGGACGTAGAGCGCGATCGAGAACCACTCGAGCCCGAGGAAGAGCGAGAGCAGCGTGTTCGCCTGGAGGAAGAAGCACATTCCGGCGACGGCGGCGAGGAGCAGCGCGTAGTACTCGACCACGCGCTCGCGGTCATCGGACACGGGGCCGGAGCGTCATCCCTGGGCGCGCGGCTCTCCCAGTACGAGACGCCGACGGCGAGGAGCCCGGCGACCGAGACGAAGATCTGCCCGACCTCGGCGAAGCGGTCGCGCACGAGCGAGCCGTTCACGAGCGTGTCCGGGACGTCGTCCATCGCCGAAGAGGACGCCCGCCATGACGCCGGCCGCGATGAAGCGAGCCCGCGGCGAACGACCGCGCCGAACACCCGCCGCCAGGCGCGCGGCAGGAAGACGCCGACGACGAGCACGACGAACGACCCGCCCAGCAGGATGAGGATCGGGACGAGCGCGGCCCAGTCGATGTCGGGCTTGACGAACATCTAGCCGGCTCCCAAGAGAGCTGAGGCGTGGTCGGTGATCCCGGCCGGCCAGAACGACAGGACGATGAGCACGGTGACGAGCGCGCCGACGAGCACGACCTCGAACGGGCGCAGGTCGAGCGCGTCGTCGCTGACGGCCGGCCCGGGCTCGCGGTGCAGCACCGCCGAGACGACGCGCAGCACGTACATCGCCGCGAGCACGATCGAGACGGCGCCGACGACGGCCCAGCCCCAGCCGTGCGTGAAGACGCCGTTCAGGATCAGGAACTCCCCGGCGAACGCGGCCGAGAACGGCACGGCGAGCGCGATCACGCCGACGGCGATGAAGAGCGACGCGAGCCTCGGCCGGCCGCGCGCCATGCCGCCGAGCTGCGCGAGGTCGCCGGTCCCGGTGCGCTGCTCGACCATCCCCGCGAGGAGGAAGAACGAGGCCGACACGAGCCCGTGGATGACCATCTGGAGCAGCGCCCCGTCGAGGCCCGAGACGTTCACCGCGAAGACGCCGAGCACGATCAGCGACATCTGCGCGAGGCTCGAGTAGGCGATCACGCCGCGAACGTCCGGCGCGCGGAACGCGAGCAGCGAGCCGTAGACGAGCCCGATCGCCGCGAGTGTGAGCACGACCGGCCGCCAGTCGGCCACGACGAGCGGGAAGAACGGAAGGACGATGCGGATCATCCCGTAGGTCGCCGTCTTCGAGATGACGCCGGAGAGCAGCGCGGCGACCTCGGGCGGGGCTTCTCGATACGCGTCGGGCAGCCAGCCGTGGAACGGCCACATCGGCGCCTTCACGGCGAACGCGATCATGAAGCCGAGGAAGATCGCCGTGTTGTCCGCACGGCGAGAGGGCGGTCATGTCGAACGTGTCGTTCTGCAGGCCGAGGGCGATGATCGAGACGAGCATGAGCAGCGAGCCCGCCATCGTGTAGACGATGAACTTGAGCGTCGCGCCCTGGCGTCCCGCGCCGCCCCACACGCCGATCAGCACGTACAGCGGGATCAGCATCGCCTCGAAGAAGACGTAGAAGAGGATGAGGTCCTGCGCCGCGAACACGCCGGTCGTCGTCCCCGCGAGGAAGAGCAAGAGGCCGAAGTACGCGCGCGCGTGCTCGCGCCCGACCCAGATGCCGTAGGCGATCGCCGCTGTGGTCACGACGGCGGTGAGCCCGATCAGCCACAGCGAGAAGTCGAACATGCCGACGCTGTAGGCGATTCCGACGTCCTCGAGCCAGACGGCGTGCGACGTGAACTGCAGGCCCTCGGCGCCGAAGTCGAACTGGACGAGCACCGTGATCCAGCCGATCAGGGTGGCGATCGCGGCCGAGAGCGCGACCGCCCCGGCGATCCGCGCCGTCAGCGGCAGGAGCCAGATGAGGAGCGCGACCGCGATGGGACCGAAGATGAGGGCGTTGGTCTCCATCAGCTCACCGTGAGGAAGACGACGAGGATGACGGCGAGGCCGACGGCCACCGCCAGGGCGTAGGTGCGGACGAGCCCGTTCTGCGCGGCCGCGAGCTTCGACCCGATCTCGCGCACCTCGAACCCGATCTCGCCGAGCGAGCGCGAGGAAGATCGGCTTCTCCACGAAGTGCGTGAGCAGGAGCGACAGCCGCGAGCTCGGCTCGTAGAACGCGTAGTCGTAGGCCTCGTCGAAGTAGAGCTTGTGCTCGAGCGTCTTCGCGGCCCACGGCAGTCGCGCGCGGATCTTCGCCGGGCACCTCGCTGCGGCGGCGGCCGTAGAGGAGCCACGCGACGACGATCCCGGCGATCGCGAGCCCGAGCGCGGTGAGCGCCGAGAACCAGGCCGTGCCGCCGCTGACCTCGGGGATCGACTCGGCGACGGGCTCGATCCACGTGTCGATCCCGGCCCAGCCGCCCGGGAACTGGAGGAAGCCGCTGACGATCGCGCCGATCGTGAGCACGCCGACCGGCCACATCATCGAGAGCGGCCCCTCGAAGCGCTCCTTGTGGAGGTGCGGCTGGTCGGCCGCGGGCTCGCCGAAGAAGACGATGAAGACGAGCCGGAAGGTGTAGAGCGCCGTCAGGAACGCGCCGGTGATCCCGACGCCCCAGAGGATCCAGCCGAGCGTCCCGGCGCCGGCGGCGCTCGCGAGGATCGCGTCCTTCGAGAAGAACCCGGCGAACGGCGGGATCGCAGCGAGCGCGAGCGCGCCGACGAGGAAGCAGCGGTACGTCCACGGGAGCTGCTTGCCGAGGCCGCCCATCTTGCGGATGTCCTGCTCCCCGGCGAGCGCGTGGATGACGACGCCGGCGGCCATGAAGAGCAGCGCCTTGAAGAACGCGTGCGTCATCAGGTGGAAGAGCCCCGCGCCGAATGCGCCCAGGCCGACGGCGAGGAACATGTAGCCGATCTGGCTCATCGTCGAGTACGCGATCACGCGCTTGATGTCCGTCTGGACGAGCGCGACGAGCCCGGCGACCAGGATCGTGACGCCGCCGAGGATCCCGGCCAGCTTGAGGACGTCGGGCGCGAGCTCGAAGAGCGGGCTCGTGCGGACGATCAGGTAGACGCCGGCGGTCACCATCGTGGCCGCGTGGATCAGCGCGGAGACCGGGGTGGGGCCCTCCATCGCGTCCGGCAGCCAGGTGTGGAGCGGGATCTGCGCCGACTTGGCCACCGCGGCGCCGAGCAGGCCGAGCGCGACGAGCACCGCGAGCGTCGGTCGACTCGCCGAGCGCCTCGGGCGCGCGGTCGAAGACGACGCCGAAGTCGAGCGAGCCGGTCTGCTCGATGAGGATGAAGAGCGCGAGCGCGAAGGTCGCGTCGCCGATCGCGTTCATGACGAACGCCTTCTTGCCGGCCGCGACGGCGGTCGAGCGCTGGTGCCAGAAATTGATCAGCAGGTAGGACGAGAGCCCGACCATGCCCCAGCCGCACGAGCAGGAGCAGCAGGTTCCCGCCCTCGACGAGCAGCAGCATGGAGAAGATGAAGAGCGCCTTGTAGGCGTGGTAGCGGCGCTCCTCCTCGTCGCCGGCCATGTAGCCGATCCCGTAGGTGAGGATCAGGAAGCCGACCCCGGAGACGACGAGCATCATGAAGACGCTCAGCGGGTCGACGAGGATGTCGAACCCGACGCGGAAGTCGCCCGCGGAGAGCCAGGTCCAGAGCGTCGAGACCTCGGAGCGCTCCTCCGGGTGCTCGCCGCGCATGAGCAGGAACACGACGAGCGTCGCGACGAGCGAGACGAGCGTCGAGCCGGAGGCGATGAGCCCCGCCTGGCGTCCGGTGATCCGCGAGCCGGCGAAGGCGATCGCAAGCACGGCCGCAGCCGGCGCGAAGAGCGCGATCCAGGCGGCCTCGGTCATCCGCGCAGGGTGGTCAGCTTGTCGAGGTCGAGGTCGGCGCGCAGCCGGGACATGGCGACGATGAAGCCGAGCCCGACGACGGCCTCGGAGGCGGCGACGACCATGACGGCGAGCGCGAAGATCTGGCCGTCCTCGGAGCCGGCCTGGCGCGCGAACGCGATGAGGGCGAGGTTCCCGGCGTTCAGCATGATCTCGAGCGCGAGCAGCACGATCAGCGGGCTGCGCCGCGCGAGCACGCCGAACGCGCCGATCGCGAAGAGCACGACCGAGACGACGAGGTAGGCGGCGATTCCCGGGCCGAGCATCAGGCCTCCTCGACCTCGTCGCGGTGGGGCGGAGTCGTCGAGCCGAGGATCACGCCGCCCACGGCCGCGACCAGCAGGATGATCGACGTCACCTCGAACGCGAGCAGGTGGTCGCGAGAGGAAGAGCTCGCCGATCGACGCGGGCGAGCCGAACGCCTCGGTCACCTTCGGCGTGTCGCTCAGGTCGTCGCCGGCCGCGAGGATGATCACGACGACCACCTGGAGCGCGATCGCCGCCGCTGCGACCACCGACGCGACCGCCTGCCAGCTCGGCCCGGCCTTCCACGGGATGAACTCCCGCCCGCCGAGGTACGCGGTGACGAACAGGAACATGATCACCACCGCGCCGGCGTAGACGAGCACCTGCGCCGCCGCGACGAACTCCGCGTTCAGCATCAGGAAGAGCACGGCGAGCGAGGCGAGATTCACGATCAGCGCGAGCGCCGAGTAGAACGGGTTCGCGAAGAGCACGACGGCGAGCCCCGACGCGAAGAGGGACGTGACCGAGAGGATCCAGATGATCCAGACGAGGGTCTCGGCGGCGGTGTCTCCATCAGCTGTCCGATCTTCCAGACGGGCTCGGGGGTGTCGTAGCGCTCGCGGTCGGCGACCGGGACGCGCTTGATCGGCGGGGCGAGGAGCATCTCCTTCGTGTAGATCTGGTCGTCGCGGTGGTACTCGGAGAGCTCGTACTCGTTGCCGAGCGTGATCGCGTCGAACGGGCACGCGAGCTCGCAGTAGCCGCAGAAGATGCAGCGGCTCATGTTGATCTCGTAGATCCGCGCGTAGCGCTCGCCGGCCGAGACGCGGTTCTCCGGATCGTTCTCGGCCGCGACGACGCGGATGCAGTCGGCCGGGCAGGCCGCCGCGCAGAGCGAGCAGCCGACGCACTTCTCGAGGCCGTTGTCGTGCAGGTGCAGGCGGTGGCGGCCGCGGAAGCGCGGGTAGACCGGCCGCTTGTACTCGGGGTACTCCTGCGTGATCGGCTTGCGGAAGATCTGGCGGAACGTGACCGCGAAGCCCTTCATCGATCCGAACGGCTGCGGGGTCACGAGCGCACCGCCAGGATCACCGCGGTGACGACCGCGTTCAGGGTCGCGATCGGCAGCAGCACCTTCCAGCCGAACGCCATCAGCTGGTCGTAGCGCAGGCGCGGCAGCGTCGCGCGCATCCACATGAACACGAAGATGAAGGCCGCGAGCTTCAGCAGGAACCAGATCGGCCCGGGCAGGACGGGCCCGCTCCAGCCGCCGAAGAAGAGCGTCACGGCGAGGCCGGAGAACGTGATCATGTTGATGTACTCGGCCATCTGGAAGAGCCCCCAGCGCATCCCGCCGTACTCGGTGTGGTAGCCGGCGACGAGCTCCTGCTCGGCCTCCGGAAGGTCGAACGGGGCGCGGTTCGTCTCCGCGATGCCGGCGATGAAGAAGCACACGAACGCGACGATCTGCGGGCCGATGTACCAGGTCGTCTCCTGCTGGGCGGTGACGATCTGCGTCAGCGAGAGCGACCCCGACATGAGGACGACGCCGAGCACCGCGAGCCCGAGCGAGACCTCGTAGGAGACGAGCTGCGCGCAGGTCCGCATCGAGCCGAGCAGCGAGTACTTCGACTCGCTCGCCCAGCCGCCGACGACGAACGCGTAGATGCCCATCGCGCCGAGGGCGAAGATCAGGATCAGCGAGATCGGCACGTCCGCGACGACGCCGGTCACCGTGTAGCCGCCGATCTCCCAGGTGCCGCCGAACGGGATGACGCTGAACGCGGCGAGCGCGGTGAACGCGGCTACGAGCGGCGCGGCGAGGTAGAGGACGTCGATCGCGGCGGCCGGAAAGAAGCTCGCCTTGCCGAGCAGCTTCATGAGGTCGGCGATCGGCTGAAGGAGTCCGAACGGCCCGACGCGGTTCGGCCCGTAGCGCTGGTGCATGCGGCCGAGGAGCTTCCGCTCCACCCAGGTCAGGTAGGCGAACGCGCCCATGACGATGTTGATGATCACGACCGCCTTGATCAGCGAGATCCACCAGGGCTCGGAGGCGGTCTGGGCGAAGATCACGGCCGCTTCACCTCGACGCGGTCTGGCCAGGCCCGCTGCGTGCTCGTCCGCGATGCGCACGACGCCGTCCTTCAGCCGCCGGTTGATCCGCGCCCGCAGCTCCCGGCTTGTCCCGTTGGCTCCCACGACGACGGTCTCGCCGGTGGAGACCTTGAGCTTCTCGGCGTCGGCCTTCGAGCAGCTCGACCTCGGCCGGCGGGCGCTGGAAGGCGAGCGGCTCGGTCCGCTCCACCTCGCGGCCGGAGAAGAGCGAGCGGTAGGTCGCGAGCTCGAACCCCTTTCCGGTCGAGGGCTTGTCGAGCGGCGCCAGCTCGGGCGCGTCCTCGAGGCTCGCGCGCGGCGGCAGCTCGGCGCGCTGGGCCGGCGCGGCGTCGGCCGCCCAGGGCGGAATGGGAACGCCGAGCGCGGCGCCGACGCGGGCGAAGAACTCGAGCTCGTCCGGGAAGGCGGGGTCGATCGCCTGGCGCATCCGCTGCTGCCGGCCCTCGAGGTTGACGCTCGTCCCGTCACGCTCCAGGTAGGCGGTTCCGGGGACGACGACGTGCGCCCAGAGCGTGTGGTCGCCGGGGAACATCGTCGTGACGAGGACGAAGCGGGCGCGCTCGGCCAGCTCGGCCACGCGGGGATCGTCCGCGGCGCCGTCGCCGGAGATGATGAGCGCCCCGATCTCGCCCTCGGGGATCTCGGTCTCGTCGCCGTTGCCGGTCTCGTGCCAGGCCTGGGCTACGCCCCGGCCGTTCGGCGTGCGCGGAAGGATGTAGAGGCCGGAGCCCTCGCCCAGCTCGAGCGAGGCGGCAAGCGCCGCGCCGCGGCGGCCGTGATCGTGGTCGTCTCCCGACCAGACGATCGCCACGCTGCTCGCTCCGCGCAGGCGCCGGGCCAGGTCGGCGATCTCGGAGTCTCCGCCGCCGCCGATCAGGTCGTAACAGACCGACGCGGCGCTTCCGGGCGAGACCGCGATCGTCCCGGCCGGGTTCACCGTCACGACCTCGGCGCCGCATGCGCCGGGCGGCGCGCAGCCACAGGTCGACGCCGGGCGCGCGCTCGATCACGGGCTCGTCGCCGAGGACGAGGCAGATCTCCGCGTCGCGGATGGCCGAGAGCGGCGCGCGGAACGCGTCCACGGCCGGGTCGAGATCGTCGGGGATGAGCGCCGTGTGCGCGTGCAGCCCGCCGCGGACGAGCCGCGCGATCGCGTGCGCCTGCTCCACGGTCTCGGAGCCCGAGAACGCGACGACGATCGAGTCGCCCGCCTCACCGAGCCCGCGCGCGGTCTCCTCGACGGCCTGCGCGTAGGAGACCGGCTCGAACCCGCGGCGCCGCACGCGCAGAAGCGGCTCGCGGACGCGGTCGTCGGCGTTCACGTGGTCGAAGGCGAAGCGGCCCTTGTCGCAGATCCAGCCGTCGTCCACCTCGGGGTGGTTGCGGCTCAAGATCCGGTGCACCTTGCCCTCGCGCGTCGTCGCCCAGACGTTGCAGCCCGTCGGGCACATGCCGCAGACGGTCGGGACGTTGTCGATCTCCCAGGGCCGCGCCTTGAAGCGGTAGGTCGAGGGGAGGAGCGCGCCGACCGGGCAGAGCTCGGTCACGTTGCCGGAGAAGTGCGCGCGGTAGGGCTCGTCCTCGAAGGTCGTGATGTACGACTGCGCGCCTCGGTTTCGCGCGACCAGCTGGAGATCCTCGGACACGTTCTCCGAGAAGCGGGTGCAGCGGTAGCAGAGGATGCAGCGCTCGCGGTCGAGCGAGATCGTCGGCGAGATCGGGATCGGCTTGTCGAACGTGCGCTTGGGGAAGTGCATCCGCGTCGAGCCGGGCCCGAAGCGGAAGGTCAGGTCCTGCAGCGGGCACTCGCCGCCCTTGTCGCAGTCGGGGCAGTCGAGCGGGTGGTTCAGGAGGATGAACTCGAGGATCGCCTTCTGGCCCTCGGCCGCCTGTGCGCTCGTCGCGGCCGAGCGAAGCGCCATCCCGTCCTGGGCGGTGAGCGTGCACGCGGCCTGGAGCTTCGGCATGCCTTCGACCTCGCAGAGGCACATCCGGCAGGCGCCGACGGGCGGCCCGAGCCGCGGCTCGTAACAGAAGACGGGGATCTCGACGCCGGCCGCGAGCGCGGTCTCGATCATCCCCGTGCCCTTGGGAACGGAGATCTCGCGCCCGTCGACGGTCAGCGTGACCAGCTCGGGCGCCGCGCTCATCGTGCTGCCTCTCTTGCCAAGTTGCAGACTGTTACTAAGTCGGAGGGGCCCCAAACCGTGGCGCCGACTCGAGCGGGCGTTGACAAGTTGCAGTCTGCAACTTGGAAGGACACGGCTCGAATGGACGCGGCCGCCGGGAGGAGACGAAGCGCGCTCACGCCGGCACCTCGATCTGGCCTCGCACGTGCGCGTGATGCTGGTCCACGGGCGCGATGACGCCGGCGAGCGACGACTCGCCGCCGAACGGGCAGCCGCCGTGGTCGATGTGCTGCTGGTACTCCTCGCGGAACTTGGCGACGTAGCTCGCGATCGGCATGGCCGCGGCGTCGCCGAGCGGGCAGAGGCAGTTGCCGAGGATCCGGTCGCACACGTCGAGCAGGAGATCCAGCTCGCCCTGCTCCGCGCGCCCGTCCTCGAGCTTGTGGAGGATCTGCACCATCCAGCGCGTCCCCTCGCGGCACGGGGTGCACTTCCCGCAGGACTCGTGCATGTAGAACTGCGCCACCCGCAGGCCGAGCTGCACCATGCAGGCGCGGTCGTCGATCACGATCACCGCGCCGGAGCCGAGCATCGTCCCGGCGGCGGCCATCGAGTCGAAGTCGAGCGCCGTGTCGATCTCCGCCGCGGTCAGCACGGGAACCGAGGAGCCGCCGGGGATGCAGGCCTTGAGCTCGCGCCCGTCCGGGATGCCGCCGCCGATGTCGAAGATCAGCTCGCGCAGCGGCGTGCCCAGCTCGAGCTCGTAGTTCCCGCCGTTCACGACGTTGCCGGAGAGCGAGAACACGCGCGTCCCGGCCGAGTTCTCGACGCCGAGCTTCGCGTACTTCTTGCCGCCCGAGTTCACGATCGTCGGGAGGGTCGCGATCGTCTCGACGTTGTTGATGAGCGTCGGCGAGGCGTAGACGCCGGAGATGGCCGGGAACGGCGGCTTCGAGCGCGGCTGGCCGCGGTTGCCCTCGAGCGACTCGAGCAGGGCCGTCTCCTCGCCGCAGATGTAGGCGCCCGCGCCGCGGTGGATCACGATCGTCACCGAGGTGTCCGTGCCGAGCACCTTCGGGCCGACGAGGTTCGCCTTCAGGGCCTCCTCGAGCGCGGCGGCCATGATCTCGAACTCGTGCAGGTACTCGCCGCGCAGGTAGATGAACGCGGTGTTCGCGCCGATCGCGTGGCAGGTGATGACCGCGCCCTCGATGACCGCGTGCGGGATCCGCTGCATGATCTCGCGGTCCTTGAACGTGCCGGGCTCGGACTCGTCCGCGTTGATCGTCAGGTAGATCGGCTTCGTCGTCTGGTCGGGCTTGGGGATGAAGCTCGCCTTGCGGCCCATCGGGAACCCGGCGCCGCCGCGGCCGCGCAGGCCGGACGCGAGGAACTCCTCGATCAGGTCCGCGCCCGGGAATCGCGAGCGCCTTCTCGAGCGCCGTGTAGCCGCCGACCTCGCGGTAGGCGTCGAGCTTCGTCAGGTCGTTGCCCTCGGTGTGCGCGAGCAGAAGGTTCTTAAGCGCCATTCGCTTCTCCCTTCAGCTCGGCCACGATCCCGGGGACGTCGCCCGCCGAGACGTGCTCGCGGTAGCGCCAGTCCACGGCGACGACCGTCGCCCAGCCGCAGCCGCCGAGGCACTCGAAGGTCGTGAGCGAGAACTCGCCGTCGTCCGTCGTCGAGCCGGCGGAGCAGCCAAGCTCGCGCTCGAACGCGTCGACCACGTCCTGCGCACCCGCGAGCGCGCACGAGACGTTCGTGCAGACCGCGATCTCGTGCCGGCCGACCGGCTCGAGGTTGTACATGTCGTAGAAGCTCGCGATCGACATGACGTAGGCGGGAGTCAGGTCGAGCGCGTCGGCGATCTCGCGCAGCGCGTCCGGCGGGAGCCAGCCTTCCTTCTCCTGCGCGAGGTGGAGCGCCGGCATGACCGCGGAACGCGAAGACGGGTACTGCGCCGCCAACGCCACGACCTGGTCGAAGAGAGTCGTCGCGCTCATTTGGTTCTCCCGAGCGAAGCGATGGGACTCGCCTCCTGCCGCGGGAAATGCGCAGCATTTTTCGCGGAGATCATCGGTCCACCTCGCCCATGACTCCGTCCAAGGAGCCGACGATCGCGATCATGTCCGCGATCAGCGTCTGCCGCGCGCAGGTCGCGGTCGCCTCGAGCGCGGCGAAGGAGGGAGCGCGGAAGCGCACGCGCCAGGGCTTCGGGCCGCCGTCCGAGACGAGGTAGCAGCCGAGTTCGCCGCGCGGGCTTTCGACGGTCACGTAGACCTCGCCCTCGGGAACCCGGAAGCCCTCGGTGACGAGCTTGAAGTGGTGGATGAGGCTCTCCATCGACGTGTGCAGCTCGTGGCGCGGCGGCAGCACGACCTTGCGGTCGTCGGCGATCCACGGCCCGTCCGGCATCCGGTCGAGGCACTGGCGGACGATCCGCACCGACTCGCGCATCTCGTCGACGCGCACCTTGTAGCGGTCGAACACGTCGCCGTTCGGATAGACCGGGACGTCGAAGTCGACCTCGCCGTACGCGAGGTACGGCTCGGCCTTGCGGAGATCCCAGTCGACGCCGGACGCGCGCAGCACCGGGCCGGACTGCCCGAGCGCGATCGCGTCCTCGGCGGAGAGGAGCCCGATCCCCTTCGTCCGCTCGAGCCAGATCTGCTGGGTGTTGAGGACGGCCTCGTACTCGTCGATCCGCGCCGGCATCGTGTCGCAGAACTCGCGGCAGTCGTCGTAGAAGCCGAGCGGGATGTCCTCGGCCAGGCCGCCGATCTGGAAGTACCGCGTGTGCATGCGGAACCCGCAGACCATCTCGAAGAGGTCGAGGATCGCGTCCCGCTCGCGGAAGCAGTACCAAAACATCGAAACGGCCCCCAGCTCGAGCGCGGAGGTGCCGAGGTAGACGAGGTGCGAGTGGATCCGGTTCAGCTCGCAGAGGAGCGTCCGCATCCAGACGGCCTTGGGCGGCGTCTCGATCCCGAGCAGCTTCTCCACGGCGAGGACGTAGACGAGCTCGTTCGCCTGGAACGAGACGTAGTCCATCCGGGGCGCGTACGTGATGCCCTTCCAGTACGTCTTCGCCTCCATGTTCTTCTCGAAGCCCGTGTGGAGGTAGCCGATCACCGCGGCGAGGCCCTCGACGCGCTCGCCGTTCAGCTCGACGATCAGGCGGAGGACGCCGTGCGTGGACGGGTGGTTCGGGCCGAAGTTGACCTCGAGGATGTCGCCCTGCTCGCGCAGCTTCGGGTCGACCTCGAGCACCGTCGGGATCGGATGCGGGATGCGCGTGCCCTCGTAGATCGGGGTCCTGAGGATGGACGGATACGCGGCGGCGGCCATGAGCTCTTACTCCGCGTCCGAGAACCGGACGGGCTCGCCTCCCAGCGGGTAGTCCTTGCGCAGCGGATGGCCGTCCCAGTCGTCCTCCATGAGGATCCGGACGAGGTTCGGGTGGCCCTCGAAGGGGATGCCGAGCATGTCCCAGGCCTCGCGCTCGTGCCAGTCGGCCGTCGGCCAGACCGAGACGACGCTCGGAACCGGCTCGCCGTCGTCGGCCCAGACCTTCAGGCGCAGCCGGCGCGGCTCGGGCTTCATCGCGAGCACGTGGTAGTTGACCGCGAAGCGCTTCGGCTTCGGGTCGGGCAGCTTCTGGAGCCCCTGCGAGCCGGGCGCGTTCAGGTCGCGCGAGCCGTTGCCGGGCGCCGAGCCCCAGTAGCCGGCCACGCCCTTGTCGCCCCAGCCGAGGTAGTCGGCGCCGGAGAGATCCGACAGGAACACGTAGCCGAGCTCGTCGCGGACGTAGACGGCCGCCTCGGCGATGCGGTCGAGCTCGACCGTGACGGTCGTCTCGCCCAAGGCTTCGGATTCGTCAACAAATCCTGGGATCTCCGAGTAGCTCATCCCTGCGCGGCCTTCCGCAGCTCGTAGGCGGGCGGCACGCCGGCCTTGATCCGCTCGTGCAGCCGGACGATCCCCTCGAGGACGGCCTCGGGCCGCGGCGGGCAGCCGGGCACGTAGATGTCCACGGGCGTCACCTTGTCGACGCCCTGGAGCACCGCGTAGTTGTTGAACATCCCGGCCGAGCTGGCGCAGGCGCCCATCGCCATGACCCACTTCGGCTCGAGCATCTGGTCGTAGATCTGGCGCAGCGGCCCGGCCATCTTGTGGGAGACGCGGCCGGAGACGATGAGCAGGTCGGCCTGGCGCGGCGACGAGCGGAAGACCTCCATCCCGAAGCGCGCGAGGTCGTAGCGGGAGGAGACGATCGCCATCATCTCGATCGCGCAGCAGGCGAGGCCGAACGTGTCCGGCCACATGGAGCCGGCACGCGCCCAGTGGATCGCCTTCGAGACGGTCGTGAGCATGAGCCGCGACTCGAGGTCACCGAGCTCGGTCTCGAACGCGCCCGGCTCGTCCTTCTTCGCGCCCCGCTTGGTCATGAGGACGCGCTCGGAGTTGACCCCGTAGTCGGCGAGCCGCTTCTTGGGCTTCTCTACCGCCATTCGAGCGCCCCCTTCTTCCAGATGTAGACGTACGCCACGGCGAGGATCCCGATGAAGAACCCGAACTCCGCGAGGGCGAACAGGCCGACCCGGTCGAGCACCACCGCGACCGGGAACAGGAACACGATCTCGATGTCGAAGACGATGAAGAGCATCGCCGTGAGGTAGAAGCTGACCGTGAAGCGCTGCTGCTTCGGCGGGCCCGTCGCGACGCCCGATTCGAACGGCAGGACGCGCGCGCGGCTCCGCTCGGCAGGGGTCGCGAAGATGAAGGAGAACGCGATCATCGACGCCGGAATCACGAACGCGATGAACGCGTAGGCGAGGAACGGAAACCAGGCGTCTAGCGATGCGAGGACCACGTGAATCCCGGCCATACTAACCCGTTACAAGCGCCCCGGGCGCGCCGAGAAAAAGGTGCCTCTGAGCGGGGACTTTGCGTGGCGCAACAGGCGTTACAAACCCCCTCGACGCCTCTGTGGGCACTGGTACACTGAGATCGTGATCACGATTACCGAGAGCGCAGCCGCCAAGGTCAAGGAGCTGATGGCGGAAGAGCCCGACATCCGACGTCGGGCGTTCTGCGCGTCGCGATCCAGGGCGGCGGGTGCTCCGGGTTCCAATACGAGCTCGGCTTCGACCGCGGCCCCCAGGACGGCGACAACGAGGTCGAGATGCACGGCGTCACCGTCGTGGTCGACCCGTTCAGCGCCCCGTACCTGACCGGCTCGGAGATCGACTACGTGGACGCGCTCATGGGCGCCGGGTTCGCGATCAACAACCCGAACGTCCAGGCGGCCTGCGGCTGCGGCTCTTCCTTCCAGGCGAAGGAAGGCGTCGAAGGCGCCGAGCCGGTTGAGGCAAGCGCCGGCGGCGGCTGCGGCTCCGGCTGCTCGCACTAATCTTCGGCCCGCGTGGTCTACGACATCACGATCATCGGCGCCGGGCCCGTCGGTCTTTCGGCTGCCTACTACGCGGGCCATCGCGAGGCTACGGTCTGCATCCTCGAGAGCCTCGAGCAGCTCGGCGGCCAGGTCGCCGCGGTCTACCCGGAGAAGCACGTCTACGACGTCGCCGGCCATCCGAAGATCCAGGGCCAGGCGCTCGTCGACCTCTGCGCGGAGCAGGGCCTGCAGTTCGGCGCCGACGTCCTCCTGGGTGAGGAGGTGCAGGAGCTCCTCACCGGCGACGAGATCCAGACGATCACGACCTCGTCGGGCAAGACGATCGAGACGCGCACGATCATCGTCACCGCCGGGCACGGCGCCTTCGAGCCGCGCAAGCTCGGCATCGACGGGATCGACGACTGGGAGGGCCGCGGGCTCCACTACTTCGTCCGCCAGAAGGACGTCTTCGCCGGCAAGAGCTGCGTGATCGTCGGCGGCGGCGACTCGGCGCTCGACTGGACGCTCGGCCTCCAGGACACCGCCGATCTCCCGATCACGCTCGTCCATCGCCGCGACCGCTTCCGCGCGCTCGAGTCCTCGGTCACCGAGGCGCGCAAGCTCGAGGAGGAGGGCAAGGTCCGGATCTTCACCACCGCCGAGGTCCGCGAGGCCCGCGGCGACGGCGTCCTCGCCTCGGTCGTCATCGAGGAGACCGAGACCGGCGAGATGACCGAGGTTCCGTGCGAGGCGCTGATCACGCTGCTCGGCTTCCACTCGCACCTCGGCTCGATCGCCGACTGGGGCCTCGAGCTCCACGGCAAGCGCCAGGTGCTCGTCGAGCCGAAGACGATGGAGACGACGCTCCCCGGCGTCTACGCGGCGGGCGACGTGGCCGGCTACGAGGGCAAGATCACGCTGATCACGATCGGCATGGGCGAGGCCGCCATCGCCGCGAACAACGCCATCGCGCGAATCCGCGGCGAGAAGGTCCAGCCGAAGTACTCGACCGATTGACCTCCCTCGTTCGAGGGACTGGCTCGCCTCATCCGCCCGCGCGCGGCGGACGAAACAGGAAGTGATGGAGACGCTGCGGGTCGAGTGCTTGGGATGCGGTGAGGCGCGGACGTTCGCGCATGCCGTCGATGCCCGTCGCGTCGACCCCGGCGAGTGCCCGCGGTGCGGATACCTCGGCTGGGCTCCGTCCACCGCGCTGAGCGAGCCGACCCGCCGCCGCATCCGCGAGCGCCCGGTCGACCGTCGCTCGACCATCTACGCCGTCTAGCTCCCGCTCGGCGCCCCACGCGCCGAATTGGCACGAAGTCGGCCCAAACCCGTGCGAGTTCGCGCGCTACGTTTTCGTTGGGTGGCGGGTGGAGGGCACCGCCCCTCCCATGGATGGGTGGGGCGAAGTGTTAGGCGGGACATGGCCCGAGCGGCCACGCTCCCTCCATCGAAACGGGTGATCCGCGCGCCGATAAACTCGACCACGTGAGCGACACGGCGCCAAAGGAGCTCTGGGGAGCCGAGACCGTGAAGGCCGTCGAGAACTTTCCCGTCTCCGGGGAGACGATGCCCGTTCCCGTCGTTCGCTGGCTGGGGCGGATCAAGGCCGCCGCCGCGCGCGTGAACACCGAGCTCGGTTTGCTCGACCCGGAGCTCGGCGAGCGGATCGCCGCCGGGGCCGATCGCGTGGCCGCCGGTGAGTTCGACGACCAGTTCCCGATCGACGTCTTCCAGACCGGCTCGGGCACGTCGACGAACATGAACGCGAACGAGGTCATCGCCGCGCTCGCCGGCGAGGGCGCGCACCCGAACGACCACGTGAACCTCGGGCAGAGCTCGAACGACGTCTTCCCGTCGGCCGTGCACCTCGCGACGCTCGGCGAGCTGACCAACGACCTGCTCCCGGCGCTCGACGTGCTCGCGACCTCGCTCGAGCGCAAGGCGAAGGAGTTCGAGGACGTGATCAAGTCCGGCCGCACGCACCTGATGGACGCGGTGCCGGTCACGCTCGGCCAGGAGTTCGGCGGCTACGCGGCGCAGGTGCGCCAGGGGATCGCGCGGGTCGAGTCCACGCTCGGCCGCGTCGGCCAGATCCCGCTCGGCGGCACCGCCGTCGGCACCGGGATGAACACGCATCCCGAGTTCGCCGCGCGCGTGCGCGAGAAGCTTTCGGCCGAGACCGGACTCACGATCTCCGCTCCGGCGGATCCGTTCGAGGCCCAGGCCGCGCGCGATGCGCTGGTGGAGGCCTCGGGCGCGCTCAAGACCGTCGCCGTCTCGCTGACGAAGATCGCCAACGACCTGCGACTCATGGGCTCGGGCCCGCGCGCCGGGCTCGCGGAGATCCGCCTGCCGGAGCTCCAGAAGGGCAGCTCGATCATGCCCGGCAAGGTGAACCCGGTCATTCCGGAGGTCGTCACGCAGGTCTCGGCGCAGGTGATCGGCAACGACGCGGCGATCACGGTCGGCGGGCTCCAGGGCCACTTCGAGCTGAACGTCTTCATCCCGCTGATCGCGCGGAACCTCCACGACTCGATCCGCCTGCTCTCCTCGGCCGCCCGGCTCTTCGCCGAGCGCTGCATCGACGGGATCGAGGCGAACACCGAGCAGGCCGAGCGCTACGCCGAGCTGACCCTCTCCGCCGCGACCGCGCTCAACCCGTACATCGGCTACGACCTCGCCTCGGAGATCGTGAAGGAATCGGCGGCTTCCGGCCGCTCGCTCCGCGAGGTCGCGCGGGAGAAGGGCGTCGACGAGAAGGTGCTCGACGAGGCCCTGGATTACCGCAAGATGGCGCGTCCCAACGGCTGATTCGCCGCTTTTCGCAGTTGTTCGGATCCTGTAAGACCTCCGTTTGGGCGGTATGGATCGCCGACGAGTCAGGCACGGTGAAGGACATGGCCCGCCGCAGCCTCACCTTCCTCGTCGCGCTCTGCGCCCTCGCATTCGCCGGCGCGGCGGACGCCTCGATCAAGATCGGGGAGAACGCGAGCAAGGCCTCGCTGCGGGTCAACGCGAAGGGCGTGGCCACGATCACGTGGCGCTCGGGCGGCTCCTGGCGCAGCGCCAAGGTAATGCCGAGCGGCAAGACGATCTGGGATCACAAGGCGACCGGGAAGGACATCACGCATGCGACCGACGCGGTCAAGCTGCCGATGCTCGTCACGCTCCGCCAGGGTCCGAGCGGCAAGTACTTCGCGCTCCAGCAGTGGAAGCGGCTGAAGGACGGCCCGCGCGAGCTGCGGTTCTCCCGCTGGAAGGGCGCGCCGACGAAGCTCCCGATCCGCGCCGTGTGCTGCAAGTGGAACAGCGAGATGGTGAAGGGCCGCGCGACCTTCCACGGGAAGCCGATCTTCGGCTACTCGGCCACGCCCGCCGGCGTCCCGCTCGACAAGCTCGGGCGCAACGTCTACATCGATTTCATGAAGGGCGGGACGTGGCACCGCTGCATGGGGATCCTCACGCACAAGAACACCGGCAAGTTCTCGCTCTGGATCCGCCCGTACTGGCGCGGCACCGCCTACCGGGCCCGGATGATCGGCCCGAACTGGGGCCGCACGCTCGCTCCGGACGCCCAGGGCTGGACGAAGTCCGCGCTCTAGCCGCCTGACTACGCGGCGAGCCTTGCGTGACAAGCGTCAACGGTGCACCATGCCCCCATGGATCCGGGCGTAGCGCCCGGGTGAGCTACGGGAAGGGGAATCAACCATGCGCACGCCCAGACATTCCGGCCTTCGGCGCCGGAGCGCTGTGCCGTTCACCCTCATGCTGG
Source organism: uncultured Actinomycetes bacterium (assembly GCA_963760815.1). GTDB lineage: Bacteria > Actinomycetota > Thermoleophilia > Gaiellales > Gaiellaceae > CAVRUF01. The sequence continues at coordinate 344,016 of CAVXEJ010000001.1, read as the reverse complement.
CCGTCGCGGTCGCCTTCGTGGCGAGCGGCAGTGCGTCGGGGCAATCCGAAGACGCGGCCGCTCGTTTCCAGGCGAGTTCGCTGACGCCTGACTCGACCTTCGCCGGCTCGAAATCGTCGTCCGGCTACATGGCGCGCACCGACCCGTCTCTCCTCGGGCGAACGGATGCGACGCGCATCAACGTGTTCGTGAAATACGACTTCGACGCGACCGCGTCCTACACCGGCGGCGTGGCCGGCCTCAGGGCCACGAGCCCGAGCGTCACCGGGAAGGGCCTGCGGAACCGCACCGCCGCCGTGCGCGCCTACGACCGCTACACGGCCGCGCTCTCGCGGGACATCACGGCCGACATCAGGGCCGCCGTCCCGTCGATCACGGTTCGCGCGACGTTCCGCACCGTCTACGGCGGCATCGCTGCGAGCCTGCCGGCGAACGAGGTCGGCGACGTCCTGAAGGTGGACGGCGTCTCGGCCGTCCAGCGGGACACGATCCAGCAGCCGCTCACCGACGCGACGCCGAAGTTCATCGGCGCCACCGAGGTGTGGCCGTCGATCGGCGGCTCGGTGAAGGCCGGCAAGGGCGTCGTGGTCGGGATCCTCGACACGGGCATCTGGCCCGAGCATCCGTCCTTCCGCAACACGGGCCTGCCCGCCTCGGCCATCCCGCACCTGTGCCAGTTCGGCAACGGGACCGACCCGCTTCTGGGCCCGGCCTACGCCTGCAACAACAAGCTCATCGGCGCCTACGCGTTCACGAACACCTACATGGCCGTGCTCGGCGCGGAGCCGGGCGAGTACTGCAACAACGTCACGGGCCAGTGCTCGGTGCGCGACTCCGAGGGACACGGGACGCACACGGCCTCGACGGCCGCCGGCGATCCGGTCTCGAGCACGCCGCTCTTCGGGATCGATCGCGGCCCGATCAGCGGGATCGCTCCGGGCGCGCACGTGATCGCGTACCGCATCTGCCTGGAGCAGGGCTGCTTCCCGTCCGACTCGGTCGCGGCCGTGCAGCAGGCGATCCTCGACGGTGTCGACGTGATCAACTTCTCGATCTCGGGCGGCGGCTCGCCGTACACCGATCCGGTCGAGCTGGCGTTCCTCGACGCCTTCAACGCGGGAATCTCCGTCAACGCGTCGGCCGGCAACTCCGGTCCAGGCGCTGCAACCGCCGACCACGGCGGACCGTGGGTCACCACCGTCGGCGCGTCGAGCTCGAACCGCGCGCACCAGACGACGCTCCGGCTCGTCGCGTCGAACGGCGACCGGCTCGACCTGGTCGGCTCGACGATCACGCCCGGCATCGGCTCCACGCCGGTCGTGCTCGCGACGTCGATTCCCGGCGTCGACGCGCTGTGCGTGAACCCGATTCCCGCAGGAGCGGCGGCCGGCAAGATCGTCGCCTGCCAGCGGGGCCCGAACCGCGTGCTGAAGAGCTTCAACGTGATGAACGGGGGTGGGGCCGGGATGATCCTCTACAACGCCGGCCTCGAGTTCGTGATGACCGACAACCACTGGGTGCCGTCGATTCACATCGAGGGGCCGACGAGCATCGTCGCGTTCCTCACCGGCCACACCGGCGTCACGGGCAGCTGGGCCAACTCGGTGAAGACGACGATCCGCGGTGACGTGATGACGTACTTCTCGTCGCGTGGCCCGCTCGGCGACTTCGTGAAGCCCGACGTCACCGCTCCGGGCATCCAGATCCTCGCGGGGATGACGCCGACCCCGTCGAGCCCGGTGGGCGGGCCTCCTGGCCAGCTCTACCAGGCGATCGGCGGCACCTCGATGTCGAGCCCACATTCGGCCGGCGCCTCGGCGCTCGTCAAGGCGGCGCACCCGAACTGGACGCCGGCGCAGATCAAGTCGGCGCTCATGACCTCGTCCGCGCAGGACGTCCTGAAGGAGGACGGCGTGACGCCGTTCGATCCGTTCGACGCCGGCGCGGGCGCGATCAGGGTCAACCGCGCGGTCGACCCGACGCTCGTCTTCGACGAGACGTACGCCGACTTCGTCGCCTCGGCGGCGGATCCGCTGCACCGGATCGACCTGAACATCGCGAGCGTCGACGCTCCCACGATGACCGGCTCGATCAAGACGTGGCGGACGGCGCTCAACGTCTCCGGCCGCGACCAGGAGCTCGACGTCAAGACCGACGCGCCGGACGGCGCATCGATCACGGTCGGCCGCAGCAACAAGAACATCCACGTGAAGAAGGGCCACAAGGTCACGTTCTCGATCACGATCAAGGCCCCGACGCTGCCCGACGGGCAGTACTTCGGGCGGATCACGCTCGATCCGAAGAAGAAGGGCGAGAACTCGGTCACGATCCCGGTCGCGTTCTTCAAGCGGCAGGGGATCGTCACGATGACCCACACCTGTGACACGAACACGTTCGTGAAGCGGACGGGTCACGCGCGATGCACGGCGACGCTCGCCAACGGCTCCGCGATCGCGGCCGACGCGGTCGTCAAGGTCAGGAACGTCGGGCACGACGACGATCTCGAGTTCTCGAACCCGACCGCCCCGGCCACGACGTTCCACGGCGACGTGGGCATCAACTGGGCCGGGACGCTCACCCCGACCGTCCCGCCGCAGGTGACGGCGATCACGCCGACCAGCGGCCCTGCGGGCGGCTACCTGCCGCTGTCGATCTTCGGCATCGCACCGATCGCCGGAGTCGGCGACGACACGATCACGAACTTCAACGTGCCGGCGTTCATGTACGGCAGCGAGCCGTACACGCGCATCGGGGTCGTCTCGAACGGCTACCTCGTGATCGGCGGAGGGACGTCGGCGGATCTCGTCTTCAACCCGCAGACGTTCCCGAACGCGGCCCGGCCGAACAACGTGATCGCTCCGTTCTGGAGCGACCTCAACCCGGCCGCCGCGGGGGCGATCCGGATCGGCGTGCTCACCGACGGCGTCGACAACTGGATCGTCGTCGACTGGGCGGGCGTCAAGAACTTCTCGAACGCCACGACGCAGACGTTCCAGACCTGGATCAAGGTCGGAACGACACCGGCCAGTGAGGAGATCACGCTCACCTACGGCACGATCGGCGCCGGCGATCCGGCCTCCGGCACGAACTGGGGCGCGGAGAACCGCGACGGCACGAGCGGGAAGAACATCGTCCCGCCGCCGGCCAACGGCTCGGAGTTCGCCGTCCTCACCGCTCCGCCGCAGGCGGGCGGCACGGCGTCGTTCTCCTGGGACGTCTCCGCCGACCGGCACGGAACGTTCGGCTCGATCGCGTCGATGACGTCGAACGTCACGCCCGGCAAGACGCAGGTCGTGCAGACGTTCACGGTGACGAAGCCGTAAGCGCTGCGAAGACGTCGTTGCGAGGGGCCGCCTGCGGGCGGCCTCTCGCGTTTAAGCGAGCGCCTCGAGCGCGGCGTCCACGTCGTCCTCGGTGTTGTAGACGTGGAAGGAAGCGCGCAGCCCGCCCGCGCGAATCGCGGCCCGGATCCCGGCCTGCTCGAACCGCGAGGCGTCGCCGCCGGTCGTGACGATCGCCGTGTTGCTCGGCTCGAGCCCGAGCCCGGCGCGGAAGCGGTTGGCGAGCGCGACGTTGTGCTCGTGGATCTTCTCGACGCCGATGTCGAGGAAGGTCTGGAGCGCGGCCTCGGTTCCAACCCAGGAAAACCAGGCCGGCGAGGTGTCGAGCGAGCGCGCGTCGGGGGTCAGGTTCATCGGCGGGCCGTAGTAGCTCGCGTACGGATCGTCCCCCGCGTACCAGCCGGCGTTGTTCGGGCGCAGGCGCGCGCGCAGTTCCGGCCGGACGTACATGAAGGCGGTTCCCCGAGGAGAGCAGAGCCACTTGTAGCCGTGTACAGCGACCGCATCGGCCTTGCTCGCGTCGAACGGGAGCCAGCCGCAGCCCTGGATCGCGTCGATCACGACTAGCGCGTCGTGGGCGCGGGCCGCTTCGATCACTGCGTCGTAGTCGAGCACCTGGCCCGAGGACGACTGGACGAGGCTCGCGGCCACCAGGTCGGTGCGCTCGTCGATTTCGTCCGCCAGGCGGTCGAGCGGCACGAACCGCGTCTCGATCCCCCGGTCGGCCTGGGCCATGAACGGGAACATGACCGAGGCGAAGTCGCCGTCGGGGACGAGGATGCGGGCACCGTCCGGAACCGCCGCCGCGACGAGGCCGATGAGCGCCGAGATCGCCGGGCCGGTCGCGACGTCCTCGGCGGGCACATTGACCATGCGCGCAAAGAGGGCCCGCGCACCGTCGGTCGTCTCGTTCCAGTCCTCGTAGCTCGTGCGTCCGTGATGCCAGTCCTCGAGCGCCGCCTGGACTGCGTCCCACGTCGGCTGCGCCGGCAGGCCGTACGTCGCCGTGTTGAGGTACGTCCCCGCCGGGCTCCAGAGCTTCTGGGCGTCGGCGAGCTGCACTAGTAGGCGACGGCCCCGCGGCCGGTCTCGGCCGCGTGAACCTGCTCGTCGGCGCGGTAGGACGAGCGCACGAGCGGCCCGGAGAAGACCGAGCCGAAGCCGAGCGCCTCGCCCTGCTCGCGGAACCAGCGGAACTCGTCGGGATGCACCCAGCGGTCGATCGTCGCGTGCTTGGCCGACGGCTGGAGGTACTGGCCGATCGTGACCACGTCGACGCCGTTCGCGCGGAGATCGCGCAGCGTGTCGACGACCTCGTCGTTCGTCTCGCCGAGGCCGACGATGATCCCGGACTTCGTGAGCACGTTGTAGTCGGCGATCTCCTTCGCGCGCGCGAGCAGCCAGAGGGCCTTGTCGTAGTCGGCCTTCGCGCCGCGCATCTTGCGGTGGAGCCGCCGCACGGTCTCGATGTTGTGGTTGAACACCTCGGGCCGCGCGCCGAGCACGATCCGAAGCGCCTCCTCCTCGACCCCGAGGAAGTCCGGCGTCAGCACCTCGACCGACGCGTCGGGGAGCTTCTTCTTGAGCGCGCGGATCGTCGCCGCGTAGTGGCTCGCTCCCCGGTCGGGGACGTCGTCGCGGTCGACCGAGGTGATCACGACGTGCTTCAGGCCCATCTGCGACGCGGCGTGCGCGAGGCGCAGCGGCTCGAGCGGGTCGGGCGCGTCGGCCGGCCGTCCCGAGTGGACGTAGCAGTAGCGGCAGGCGCGCGTGCAGGTGTCCCCGAGGATCTGGAAGGTCGCGGTTCCGCGCCCCCAGCACTCGGCGATGTTCGGGCAGCGTGCCTCCTCGCAGATCGTGTGGAGCTTCTGCCCGTGGATGAGCCGGCGCACCTCGAAGTAGCGCCCGTCCGCGCTCGGGGCGCGAACCTTCATCCATTCCGGCCTGCGAGGCCGCTCGGCCACGGGCAGCGACGTTTCCACGCCGCCAAGTCTAGTCGCGGAGCTAGAAGCTCTTCCAGGGATCCAGGTAGACGTCGTCCACCTGGAACGCGGCGCCGGTGCCGACCGCGCGGAGCCGGATCGCGACCGCCTTCGTCGTCGGCAGGAGGCCGCAGACGTTGGAGAGCAACGCGCCGACGCGCGGGGACGGATCCCAGGAGCCGTCGGCCATGACGACGCCGCCGTCGAGGACGCTGAGGAGCCCAGTGAGGTTGCGCACGACGACCTCGGCCCGGAGCGTCCCGGTTGAGGCGCCGACGTTCTTCACGAAGAAGCGGAAGTGCCAGTCGCCGAAGGTGAAGCACGCGGTCGGCGAGGTGGCCGTTCCGCCGGCGGGGATGCGAAGCGAGCGCGTGCCGTTGTCGCGCTCCACGCGCCAAGGCTCGTTGCCCGAGACGATCGCGGCGCCGCCGCTGAGATCCCAGGCGGCCTCGCCCGTCTCGAAGGTTCCGCCGCCGATCAGCGAGTACTGCGAGTTGTCGCCCCAGGGGAGGAACGCCTGTGACGGAACCGGGTCGCACTCCGCGCCCTTACCGGTGAACAGCAGCCCTGCCTGCGCCTGACCGGGCGCAACCAGGGCGATCGTGAGGCCGGCAAACGCGAGGAACGCCGCCGTCGCGACCTTGAGCCGTCTTCCCATCCGTCGTTGTCCTCCCAGTGGACGCCGCAGTAACGAAGCTGGTCTCATCGTCTTCAGCGGCCGGGAACCGGCCATCCCCCTTTCGGGTGTCTGGAGCCGCTCTGTATCCCTCGTTTGAGAGATTTGGCGATTTTCGGCGTCAAGCGGGGCTTCGAACGTGCCGATTCCTTGTCCGTGTCCACTGCGGCCACGGCACCGGAGCGCGACCAGGCACGACTCGACATCGAGCTGCAGCGCTCGATCGAGGAGCAGCGCGCGCGCAGGCTGAACCAGCTCGCCTCGCACGAGCGCATCACGCTGCTCGTCTCGAACCTCGCGTTCCTCGCCACCGGCGCGGTCATGGCGCTCACGATTCCGAGCGACCGGACGCCGTCGCTCGGCGCCGTCGCGATCCTGCTGATCGCGTACGCGATCTCGTTCCGGCTCGACTTCGAGGTCGGGACCGGATCGGCCGTGCCCACGCAGCTGATCCTCGTGCCGATGCTGTTCGTCCTGCCGACCGGCTGGGTGCCGCTTGCCGTTGCGGCGGCGATCGTGCTCGCCGACTCGGTGGACGTGCTGCGCCGCCAGCTCCACGTCGACCGCGTGTTCCTCCATGTCGGAAACGCGTGGCATGCCGTGGGGCCGGCGCTCGTGCTCGGCCTGTACGGCGAGGGCCCGCCGTCGCTCTCCCAGTGGCCGGTCTACCTGGCCGCGCTCCTCGCGCAGTTCGCGTTCGACTTCGCCAGCTCGGCCGTGCGCGAGTGGGCCGTGCTCGGCGTCCCGCCGAAGATGCAGCTGCGCGCGATGTCCTGGGTCTACGCCATCGACGCCGGGCTCGCATCGGTCGGGCTCGCGGTTGCGTTCGCGACCGTTGATTCGCCCTTCGCGGTTCTTCTCGCCTTGCCTTTGGTCGGACTGCTGGCGGTCTTCTCGCGGGAACGCCGGGTGCGGATCGATTCCGAGCTCGAGCTGCGCGACGCCTACCGCGGCACCGTGTTCCTCCTCGGCGAGGTGGTCGAGGCCGACGACGCCTACACGGGCTCGCACAGCCGCGACGTAGTCGACCTTTCATTGCTGGTCGCCGACGAACTCGGCATCGGCGCGCGGGAACGGCGCGACATCGAGTTCGCCGCGCTTCTCCACGACGTCGGCAAGGTGCGGATCCCGAACGAGATCATCAACAAGCCCGGCGCGCTCACCCCCGAGGAGCGCGCGATCATCGAGACGCACACGATCGAGGGCGAGCGCATGCTGCACCGCGTCGGTGGGCTGCTCGGCGACATCGGCCGGATCGTCCGCTCGTGCCACGAGCGCTGGGACGGAACCGGCTACCCCGACGGCCTGGCGGACGAGCAGATCCCACGAGCCGCCCGGATCGTCGCCTGCTGCGACGCGTACAACGCGATGACGACCGACCGTTCGTACCGCAAGGCCCTGTCGTCGTCCGCCGCAATCGCCGAGCTCCTCCGCAACCGCGGCACCCAGTTCGACCCGCAGGTCGTGGACGCGCTTCTTGCGATCGAGACGCGCACTTCGCTCGCCGCGTAGCGCGAACGACGCTCGCGGCCTGGCGCGACGACGCTTTGCCCCCTAGCGCGACGACGCTCGCCGCCAGCCCCATCCGTTCCGCGGCTCCCTTCGCCAAGTTGCAGTCTGTTACAAGCGGGTGGCAGCACGGAGAGGCCTGCGCTCATCGGCCCTCAGGCGCTCCGTTGACAAGTTGCAGTCTGCAACTTGGGATTGTTCGGCGCGAAGTTGTCGCAGTTCCGTGGCAGTTCGGTGCGTAGTCGCCAGGCATGGTGAGGGCATGGGTTCTCCCGACCGCCAGAGCGTCGCGCCGTCCGGGCCGATCATCGATTCCCGCCTCATCGCCGCGCTCGAGCGGCTCGACGACTCCCGCCGTCCGATCGCCGAGACCTACCGGCGCCTGGGGATCGTCGCGCGCGACCTCGAACTCGTCCGCCCGAGCTACGAGCAGGTGCGAACGCTCATCCACCGCGCCCGGCGGCGCGGGCGTTATCCCTCGGCCGGAGACCTCCTGCTCGACATGATGTTCCGCGCGCAGCAGCCGGCCGCCATCGGCGACTGGCTCGTCGGTACGTATCCCGGGCGCTACTGAGCGGTCGCGAGCCGCTCGTGGAGCGGCTGGGGCCAGATCACGTCGGAGGCGGCGGTCGCCGGAAGCTCCTCGAGCTCCAGGTCGAACACCTCGCCGAGCATCGCCGCCGCGACCGGGCGAACCTCCTCGACGGTCACGTCCCGCGAAAGCTCCCGCGCCATCGTCGTGAACGCCGCGTCCTCGAGACCGCAGGCGGTGATCCACTCGGTGAACGGCGCCGGATCGAGATCGACGTTCAGCGCGTAGCCATGCGTCGTCACCCAGCGGGAGATGTGGACGCCGATCGAGCAGATCTTCCGCGGCGGCCGCTCCAGCCACACGCCGGTGAGCCCGTCGATCCGCGTCGCCTCGACCTCGAACGCGCCGAGCGTCCGGATGACCGACTCCTCCAGGTCGCGGCAGTAGCGCTTGACGTCCCGGCCATGGCGGTTCAAGTCGAAGATCGGGTAGCAGACCAGCTGCCCCGGCCCGTGGAACGTGGACTTGCCGCCGCGGTCGGTCTCGACCACCTCGACGTCCGCGCCGTCGGGCACGTGGAGCTCCTCGCCGTCGGTGCGCCGCCCGAGCGTCACCACGGGTGGATGCTGGACCATCACGACCGTGTCCGGGATCGCTCCCTGCGACACCGCGCCGGCCAGCGCGCGCTGCAACTCCCAGGCCTCGACGTACGGCGTCACGCCGAGATCGAGCAGGTATCCGGGCCGCGCTGCCATGCGACCAGCGTAGCCAGCGAGGATCAGGCGCCGCTTGCGGTGCCGGCCTCAGGACACACGGCCCAGCCGGGTGTCCGTCTGAAATGACCGGTCGACAGGATTGAGGATCGACCCGGGCGCCACAAGGCACCGCTTGTCGGTGCCGGCTTCAGGACACACGGCCGAGCCGGGTGTCCGTCTGAAATGACCGGTCGACCCGGTTGAAGATCGCCTCCGGCGCCTAATAAGCGCTCTCGTCCGAGTTCTCGAGGCGCTGCCTGAGATCCCGGAGGAAGCGGCCGGCGAGGGCGCCGTCCACGATGCGGTGGTCGTACGTGAGCGTGATGTTCATGATCGGCCGGATCGCGAGCACGTCCTTGCCCATGTCGTCCTCCACGACCCACGCGCGCTTCACGACCGCGTAGGTGCCGAGGATCGCGGCCTGCGGCTGGCTGATCACGGGCGTGCCGTGGAACGTGCCGTAGCCGCCCGGGTTCGTGATCGTGAACGTGCCGCCCGCGACGTCGTCGGGAAGGAGCTGCTTGTCCCGCGCGCGCTTGGCGATGTCGGCGATCGCCTTGGCCATCCCGAGCAGGTTCAGCGTCTCGGCGCTCTTCACGACCGGGACGATGAGGCCCTTGCCGTCGGCGAGCTCGACCGCGAAGCCGAGGTTCACGTACGAGCGCGTGACGATCTGGTCGCCGCGCAGCTCGCCGTTCACCCACGGGTAGTCCTTGATCGTGTCCACCGTCGCGCGCGCGACGAACGCGAGGTACGTCGGGTTCACGCCGTACGCGTCGGTGTACTCCTTCTTCAGCTTGCCGCGGATGCCCACGATTCGGGACATGTCGACCTCGATCGCCGAGGTGACGTGCGCGGAGGTGTCGAGCGAGCGCCGCATGTGCTCGGCGATGCCCCTCCGCATCGGGGACATGGTCTCGAGGACCTCGCCCTCCTGCGCGGCCGGCGCAGGCTGAGCCGCCGGAGCCGCAGCCGGCGCGGCCGGAGCCGGAGCAGCGGGAGCGGCAGGAGCGACGGGCGCGGCCGGAGCTGCCGGTGCAGCAGCGCCGCCGGAATCGATGAAGCCGAGGATGTCCTTCTTCGTCACGCGGCCGCCGCGGCCGGTGCCGGGAACCTTGCTCACGTCGACGCTGTGCTCGGCCGCGATCCGCGCGACGACCGGCGACACGAATGCCTTCTCACCGTTCTCCGCCGGAGCGGCGGCCACGGGCGCGGCCGGAGTCTCGGTGACCGGCGCGGGCGCAACCTCGGGGGCGGTGTCCGGCGCCTCGGGGGGCGCAGCCTCGGCCTCGGGCTCGGCGGCAGGCGGAGCTCTCCGCGGCCGGCGAGCCTCGGGAGCTGCGGCCTCGGACCCCTCGGGCCCGATCCGCGCGAGCACCGTTCCGACCTCGACCGTCTCGCCTTCCTGGACGAGGATCTCCTGGAGCACGCCGCCTGCGGGGCTCGGAACCTCCGTGTCCACCTTGTCGGTGGAGATCTCGAGCAGCGACTCGTCCGCGGCGATCGCCTCGCCCGGTTGCTTCAGCCACTTGGTGATCGTGCCCTCGCTCACGGAGACGCCCATCTGGGGCATCACGACATCGACTGCGGTTTGAGTAGCCATCGGTTCCTAGTACGCGGCCAGGTCTCGGAGGCCTGCGACGACGTCCTCGACCTGCGGGAGGAACGCCTTCTCGAGCGGGGGCGAGAACGGCACCGGCGTGTCGGGCGCGGCGATCCGCTTCACCGGCGCGTCGAGACTCTCGAACGCCTCCTCGGTGATTGTCGCCGAGATCTCGGCGCCGAAACCACCGGTGCGCGTGTCCTCGTGGAGGACGATCGCCTTGGACGTCTTCACGACCGACTCGAGCACCGCCTCGCGGTCCCACGGGATGATCGTGCGCAGGTCGATGATCTCGACCGACAGCCCGTCCTCGGACTCGACGACCGTGGCGGCCTCGTCGGCCGTGTAGACCATCGCGCCCCACGTGACGACCGTGATGTCCGACCCCTCGCGGTGGATGCGCGCCTGCCCGAAGGGGATCGTGTAGCGCTCGTCCGGCACCTCGTCCTTGATCCGGCGGTACAGGTGCTTGTGCTCGAAGTAGAGGACGGGGTTCGCGTCCTCGATCGCGCTGATCAGCAGGCCCTTGGCGTCGGCCGGCGTCGCCGGACAGACGATCTTGAGGCCGGGGATGTGCGCGAAGCTCGACTCCGGGTTCTGCGAGTGGAACGGGCCGCCGGAGAAGCCGCCGCCGGACGGGAGCCGCACGACGATCGGCACGGCGGTTCCGGCGCGGTAGAACTGCTTGGCGGCGACGGTGACCAGGTGGTCCCACGCGCACGAGACGAAATCGGAGAACTGCATCTCGGCGACCGGGCGCAGGCCCATGATCGCGGCGCCGGTGCAGCTGCCGACGATCGCCGTCTCGGACAAGGGCGCGTCGATCACGCGCCACGGGCCGAACTCGTCCTGGAAGCCCTGCGTGACCTTGAAGGCGCCGCCGTAGACGCCGACGTCCTCGCCGATCACGTAGACGCGCTTGTCGCGCTGCATCTCCTGGCGGAGGCCGTCCGAAATTGCCTGGAGGTAGGTCTTGACCGCCATTACTTGTGGTGGGGCGTGTCGAGGTCCTCGGCGGAGGCGAAGACGCCGTCCGTCACCGTCGACGCGTCGGGAAGCGGGCTCTCCTCGGCGCGCTTCATCGCGTCGTTCAGAAGCTTCTTGATCTCGACGCCGATCTCGTTCTCCTCGTCGTCGGTGAGCTCGGCGTTGTCGCGGAGCCAGGTCCGGAAGCGCTCGATCGGGTCGCGCTTCGACCACTCCTCGAACATCTCCTTGGGAACGTAGAACGCGTCGTCGTGCACCGCGTGGCCCTCCATGCGGAGGCACAGGCACTCGATCAGCGTCGGGCCTCCGCCCTCGCGCGCCTTCTCGATCGCGCGCCGGGCCTCGCGGTAGACCGCGAGCACGTCGGTTCCGTCGACGACGACGCCCTCGAACCCGTAGGCCGCGGCGCGGTCGGCGAGGTTCTCGCACGCGTACTCGAGGTGCGTGGGCGTCGAGTAGGCCCACTGGTTGTTGTCGCAGACGAACACGGCGGGGAGGCGGCGCGTGCCGGCGAAGTTCATCGCCTCGTGCGCATCGCCCCGGGCGGAGGAGCCCTCGCCGAACCAGCCGACCGCGACGCGCTTCTCCTCGCGGATGCGGAAGGCCAGCGCGCAGCCGACCATCACCGGGAGCATCGCCGGGAGGTGGCTGACCATGGCGATCATCCCGAGCCGGTCGTCGGCCATGTGGACGTTGCCGTCGCGCCCGCGCGTGGGACCGTCGACGCGGCCCATGTACTGCGCGAAGATCCGCCAGGGCTCGACACCGCGCGTGATATGGACGCCCATGTCGCGGTGGAGCGGCGTGCCGACATCGTCGGCGGCCATCGCGGTCGCGACGCCGACTGCGGCCGCCTCGTTGCCGCGTCCCGTGTAGAAGCTTCCCGGGATCTTTCCCTGCTTGTAGAGGATGTGGCCGCGCTCCTCGATCGCGCGCGTGACCAGCATGTTGCGGTAGACGCCGAGGAGGTCCTCGCGGTCGAGGCCCGCGTCGCGGACCTCCTTCAACGAGCCGACCGGCTCGGCTTCTCGCGCAATCGCCATTGGTCGTTTCTCCCTTCGTCGGCGCCGCGGTCGAGTGTAACCGAGAGCTACCCTCATCCCGTGGGCAAGGCAGCGGACTGGTTACGGGAAGAGCGGCGCCGGACTCTAGGCGACTGGGTGGCGTTCTGCGTCGACTGCGGCCACGCGCAGCGCTACACGGTCGAGGGCGAGTCCGAGGTCGCCGCCGAGTGCCCACAGTGCGGCGGCGAGATGCGCACGCGCTGCCCGTCGTGCGACGCCCGCATCGCGATGATGTTCGCGGTCGAGTGCGAGGAGTGCGGCACGGCGCTGCGCCCCGCAGACCAGGGCGGCATCACGATCCGCAAGCCCTAACCGGGGTGGAAGGTCGAGAAGCCCGGGTTCACGATCTCGGAGAAGTGGATGACCGTGATCTGGTCGTTCATGTCGATGTCGCGGTTGTAGAGCTGCGAGAGGAACTTGGCCATCTCCTCCGGCCGGCGGATCTCCGGGTTGTCGTGCTCGATCTCCCGCGGGGACAGCTCGGCGAGCGACTTCACCTCGACCTTGTCGATGACCGCCTCGAAGACCTTCTCGCGCGGACCGAAGCGGGTGCCGACGAGCACCGAGACGACCATCCCCTTCTTGTACTTGCCGGACTTGTCGCCCAGCCGGATGGTGGCCGTCTTGCGGCGGGTCCGGAGCTGGTCGGCGACGAGCGGCGAGTAGAAGTTGAGGGCGTACACGGCGAGGGCGAGATCTTAGTTGGTCAGGGATCCAAAGCTGCGATCGCGCGCTCGACCATCTGCCTCTCGCCGCCGTAGGCGAGCAGTTTCGGCGCCTCTTTCAAGGGCAGCCAGCGCGCCTCGTCGACCTCCACTTCCATCTCCGGCCGGATGTCGCCGAGCCGTCCGCTCGAGTACAGCACGAGGAAAAAGCTGACGATCTTGAAGATTCGCTCGCCGTCCCACGTATAGGTGTACTTCACGTCGCCGAGCTTCTCGTCGAGCTTTCCGACGATCCCGGTTTCCTCGTAGACCTCGCGCATCGCCGTCTCGGCCGGCGTCTCGCCCGGGTCGATGTTCCCCTTCGGCAGCGCCCAGAGCCCGGGCCTACGCCCCCGCGGATGGATCGCCGCGACGTGCCAGGCGCCCTTCATGCGCCGGACCACGACGCCGCCTGCGGAGAACTCGCGCTTCACACCGGGATGGTAAAGAGGGCCCGACGATCCGTTGCCGAACGAGTGGCCATGGCCAAGACCCAGCCGCTCATGCGGCTCGCCGGAGCCCAGAAGGGAATGATCACTGCGCGGCGCGCCGCCTTCGCGATCGCGGCGGTCACGATCGTCGTCACAGTCGCGAGCGGGGTCGGCCATGCGCTGGGTCGACAACGAAGATTTCAGCTCCGTCTGGGACGGAATGTGGTGGGCGGTGCAGACCGTGACCACGGTGGGTTACGGAGACGCTGTACCCACGACCGCGGCCGGACGCGGCCTCGCCGTGCTCGTGATGGTCACCGCGATCGGCTTCATCTCGGTGGTGACCGCGGCGATCACCGCCGCCTTCATCGAGTCCGCCCGGCAGCGTCTAGAAGAGGAGCAGGGGGCCGATCCGCTCGACGACCCGGCGACGGTCAACCTGATCACCGAACTAGAAGAGATCGCGACGCGGCTCGACCGGCTCGAGAGCAAGCTCGACAAGCTGTCCAGCGCCTAGGCCAGCAGGTAGCGTCGCGGCATGCGCCGCCTGGTCGTCCTCGTCGCCTCGATCGTCCTGCTGGACACGATGCTCTATGCGGCGTTGACGCCGCTTCTGCCCGACTTCGTCGAGCGGTTCGACCTCTCGAAGACGGGCGCGGGACTGCTCGTCGCGTCGTACGCGATCGGCGTGCTCGCCGGCGCGGTGCCGGCCGGGTTCGCCTCGGCGCGGCTCGGCGCGAAGCCCGCCGCGCTCGCCGGCCTCCTCGTCATGGGCGTCGCCAGCGTCGGGTTCGCGTACGCGGACAGCGCCTGGGGACTCGGGATCGCGCGCTTCGTGCAGGGGCTCGGCAGCGCGCTCTCGTGGGCGGGCGGACTCGCCTGGCTGATCGGCGCCGCGCCGCGCAGCCGCCGCGGCGAGCTCCTCGGCACCGCGCTCGGCGCGGCCATCGTCGGCGCGCTGCTCGGACCCGTGCTCGGCGGCGTCGCCTCGGTGATCGGCGAGCACATCGCGTTCGTCGGCGTCGCCGTCGTCACCGTGGTCGTCGCGCTCATCGGCGCGCAGGTGCCGGGGATCCCGCTCGAGGGATCGTCGATGGCCGCCATCGGCCGCGCGGCTCGCGACCCGCGCTTCCTCTTCGGCTTCTGGCTGATGCTGCTCGCCGCGCTCCTCTTCGGCGTGCTCTCGGTCATCTCGTCGCTCGATCTCGACCGGCTCGGCTGGACGGCGGTCGCGATCGGCGGGCTCTACTTCTTCAACGCGTCCTTCGAGGCGATCTTCAACGTCTTCGTCGGCCGGGCGGTCGACCGCAGGGGAACGCTCCCGGTGCTGCGGCTCGCGCTTCCGGTCGGGATCGGCGCCTCGCTCGCGCTCGGCTGGGCGGACAACGCCTGGCTCGATCGCCGCGCTCGCGTTCCTCGGCGCGATCTCGTGGGGCGCGCTCTTCACGCCCGGGATGGTGCTGCTCTCGTCCGGCGCGGACGGCGTCGGCCTTCCACAGGGGCTCGCGTTCGGGCTCATGAACGGCGGCTGGGCGCTCGGCGCCATCATCGGGCCCGCGCTCGGCGGCGCTCTCAGCGACTTCGGCGGAGACTTCCTGGCATACGGCCTCGGCGCTCTGGCCTCGGCATTCACGCTCTTCCTCGTCGTCTCGTACAAGCCCGTCGGCACTCAGGCCCAGCGAGTGCCAGACCCGGTCAGATAGGATGGTCTCGGCACTCGCGAGGGGCGAGTGCCAGACACACAGACACGTGTGAAGGAGGCTGTATGAATTTGAAGCCGCTCGGAGACCGGTTGATCGTCGAGGCCCTCGAGGACGAGGCGAAGACCGAGAGCGGAATCGTCCTTCCCGATACGGCGAAGGAGAAGCCGCAGCGCGGCAAGGTTCTCGCAGTTGGACCCGGCTCGCGCAACGACAACGGCGACTTCGTCGCGATGGACCTCGACGAGGGCGACGAGATCATCTTTTCCAAGTACGGCGGAACCGAGATCAAGCTCCTCGCCGATGAGTACCTGATTCTCAGGGAGTCGGACGTCCTCGCGAAGGTCGTCACGTCGAGCAAGCCCGCCGCCGCCAAGGCCACGGCCAAGGCCACGGCCTAGAAGGAGATATCGCTTTATGGCTCACAAGGAACTGAAGTTCAACGAGGACGCGCGCCGCTCTTTGGAGCGCGGCGTGAACACCCTGGCCGACGCGGTCAAGGTCACGCTGGGCCCGAAGGGCCGCTACGTCGTTCTCGACAAGAAGTTCGGAGCTCCGACGATCACGAACGACGGCGTCACCATCGCCCGTGAGATCGAGGTCGAGGATCCCTTCGAGAACCAGGGCGCGCAGCTCGTCCGCGAGGTCGCCACGGCGACCAACGACGTCGCCGGCGACGGCACGACGACCGCGACCGTGCTCGCCCAGGCCATCGTCCGCGAGGGCCTGAAGAACGTCGCCGCGGGCGCGAGCCCGATGGCGCTCAAGCGCGGCATCGAGAAGGCCGTCGAGCAGGTCGTCGAGAACCTCAAGACGCAGTCCAAGGAGATCTCGGGCAAGGAGGACATCGCCCGGGTCGCTTCGATCTCTTCGCGAGAGCGCGAGATCGGCGACGTGATCGCCGACGCGATCGAGAAGGTCGGCAAGGACGGCGTCGTGAACGTGGAGGAGGGCCAGACGTTCGGCCTCGACCTCGAGTTCACCGAGGGCATGCAGTTCGACAAGGGCTACCTGTCCCCGTACATGATCACCGACTCCGAGCGCATGGAGGCCGTGCTCGACGACCCGTACATCCTGATCGCGAATCAGAAGGTCGGGGCCGTCAAGGACATCCTCCCGGTGCTCGAGCAGGTCATCCAGGCCGGCCGGCCGCTGCTGATCGTCGCCGAGGACGTCGAGGGCGAGTCGCTCGCCACGATCGTCGTCAACAAGCTCCGCGGCACGTTCACCGCAGTCGCGGTCAAGGCTCCGGGCTTCGGCGACCGCCGCAAGCGGATGCTCGAGGACATCTCGATCCTCACCGGCGGCGAGGTCATCACCGAGGAGATGGGTCTCAAGCTCGAGAACACGAAGCTCACGCAGCTCGGCCGGGCCCGCAAGGTCGTGATCGACAAGGACTCGACCACGATCATCGACGGCGCCGGCAAGGGTGACGCGATCAAGGGCCGCATCAAGCAGCTCAAGGCCGAGATCGAGAACACCGACTCCGACTTCGATCGCGAGAAGCTCCAGGAGCGCCTCGCGAAGCTCAGTGGGGGTGTCGCCGTCGTCAAGGTCGGCGCCGCCACCGAGACCGAGATGAAGGAGAAGAAGCACCGCGTCGAGGACGCACTCCAGGCCACCCGCGCAGCCCTCGAGGAGGGCATCGTGCCGGGCGGCGGAGTCGCGCTCCTGAACGCATCGGGTGGAATCGACCTCAGCAAGTACGAGGGCGACGAGAAGACGGGCGCGGCGATCATCGTCCGCGCGCTCGAGGAGCCGATTCGCCAGCTCGCCTACAACGCGGGCCTCGAGGGCTCCATCGTCGTGAACGCGATCCGGACCGGCACGAAGGGCCACGGCCTGAACGTCGACACCGGCGAGTACGAGGACCTGGTCAAGGCCGGGATCATCGACCCGACCATGGTCACCCGCTCGGCGCTCCAGAACGCCGCTTCGATCGGCAAGAACATCCTCACCACCGAGGCGATCGTCGTGGACGCACCGGAGAAGTCGAACGGCATGCCCGCCGGAATGCCCGGCGGCATGGAGGGCATGATGTAGACCCCCGCGGGAGCTCCCGCTCCCGTCGGAATCAGCGCAAACGGAGGGCCGGCAATGCCGGCCCTCTTGTTTGCGGGACGACCCCGTCCTACAAAGTGGTGTCTGGACGCTCTAGTGCTGGGCGCACTTGGTATCGGAGCCGTGGATCGTGTCGCCGAGGTCGTTCATCGCGTCCTCGTAGTCCACGTGCGCCGAATTGAACGGGTCGTAGTCTTCGAGACCCGTCGTCTGCCCGCCGACCACCGGCGTCACGCCGGGGCCCATGATCGTCCAGCGGTACTTCGAACCGTGACCCTTCGGCCGCTTCGGGCCGCGCGGGTACCCGGCGTACCGGTCGTGCATGTAGAAGCCGTAACAGAAGTTCCCGCGCGGGTTGTGCATGAGGAACGAGTTCTCACGCTTCCAGCCCGCGCCGTACGCAGAGTCGTAGGTGTCCACGTAGATGTTGCGCCCGTAGCTGTCCAGCGGTGACCCGCTGGACGTGGCCTTGAAGCCGTGCACGGGGATGCCCTTGTACGTGAACTTGCCGAACAGGTGGTGGAACTTCTGGCTGTAGATCCAGTCGGTGTACATGTCGAGGACGGGCAGCTCGCCGCGCCAGTGCGAGATGTGGACCTCCCAGTCCTTCTGGCTCTTGACCCAAGGCGTCATGCCGAGGTTCGGGAGCATGCGCTGCCAGACTTGAACCGCCCAGTAGGAGCCGTCCGGCGCCTTGCACGCCTTCACGAGCCACGGCAGCGTGGGTCCGTCGTACGGCTGGCAGCCGTTCTTCATCGTCTTCCAGATCGGCTTGTGGAACGTGCCCCAGCCGCCGGAGTAGTCGATCTTGAACTTGACCTGCTTGATCGTGTAGGCCGGCGGGCGCGCGTTGATCGCGCCCCACACGAGCGGGTGCTGCCACTTGCCGTTCAGCTTGTAGCTGACGACGGCCTTCCCGCTCTTGTCGGCCTTGATGGAGAGGTACTTGGCGTTCCGCGTGAGGATCTCGCTCGCGAACGCCGGGGTCGGGAGGACGCCAGTCACTCCGACCGCAAGGACGGCCAGCAACATCAGCCGCCGGCAGCGTGTTCCGCAGACACTTGCCACGATCCAGTCATCGTCCCCGCCTCACCAGGCCCGAATCCCTAGATCGAGGCCATACTGCAAGAAGTCCGTAAAGATGATGAACGCAGGAGAAACAGCCGTAGGACGCCGCCCCCGTGCCTTCGTGCGCGTCCAGGGCCCTGACGCCGCCGACTTCCTCGAGCGGATGCTCTCGAACACCGTCGCCGCACTTTCGGCGGGCGGATCGTGCGAGGCGCTGCTCCTCACGCCCAAGGCCCGGGTGATCGCGCCGCTGCGCGTTTGGCGCCGTTCGGACACCGACTTCCTCCTCCTCACAGAGCCCGAGCTCGGCCCGGTCGTGCGCGAGAACCTGATCCGTGCCCGCTTCGCCGCCAAGGTCGAGATCGAGCCCGAGGAGCACACGAGCTACGTCCTCCTCGGCGGCGTCGACGGCATCCCCAACGACGAGTACGGCGTGCCGGCGGTCGAGGTGCTCGACGCGCCCGAGCCCGACGGCGTTCCCGTGCTCGCCGACGAGGAGCTCGAGCTCATGCGCATCCGCGCCGCCGACGCCGCGGTTCGGCGCCGAGATCGACGACCGCGTCATGCCCGCCGAGGCCGGGCTCGTCGAGCGCGCCGTCAGCCTCGACAAGGGCTGCTTCCCCGGCCAGGAGCCGATCGCGCGCCTCCACTACCGCGGCCACGCGAACCGTGCGCTGCGCATCGTCGAGGTCGAGACGACCGAGCCGCCCGCGCACGACACCGAGATCTCGCACGACGGCAAGACGGTCGGCCGCATCACCTCGGCGCAGCGCGCGAACGGCAAGGTGCTCGCGCTCGCGTACGTGCGCGTCGAGGTCCCCGACGACGCCGAGCTCGCCGTGGGCGACGTCGCCGCGCATCTACACTAGGTCGCCCCGCGCCCGTAGCTCAGGGGATAGAGCGCTGCCCTGCGGAGGCAGAGGTCGCACGTTCGAATCGTGCCGGGCGCATATCCCGAGGCGAATCTCGCCACCGCTTCGCGGTGACATCCGATTCGCGTCGGCGAAGAGCGTTGTCTCCGTCTGCGTGGTCGGAACCGGCGGAGCAAGTCCGCCGACTCGGCGGCTACAGGGCGATTTCGATGTGGTCGTCCGTGAGCGTTGTCTCGTAGCGCGTGGCCGGGAGCATTCCGCTCAGGCACGCGCCTGTTTCCAGGTCGAAGCGCCAGCTGTGGAAGACGCAGACCAGCGTGGGGCCGAGGATCTCGCCCTCGCTCAGCGGATTGCCCTCGTGCGGGCAGCGGTTCTCGAACGCGTGGATGCGGCCCTCGACGCGGAACAGCACCACGTCGCGGCCGTCGAGGGTGACGACGGCGCGGTCGCTGCCGTCCAGGACGGACACGGGCACCCGGTGCGTTTCGCCCACGCGCCTAGACTAAGCCTCTGTGCCGCTGCTCCTCCGGGAATCCGACGTCGAGGAGCTGCTGTCGGCGGAAGACGCTATCGCCGCGACCGAGGAGTGCTTCGCCCGGATCGCCCGCGGGGCCGTCCAGAACCAGCCGCGGTTTCGGCTGAAGCTCGAGGACGGGCTCTTCCACGTGCTCGCCGCCGTGGATCTCGAGCTCGGCGTCGCCGGCCACAAGAGCTACGTCGCCTTCGAGGAGGGCGCGCGCTTCACGGTGCTCCTCTACGCCGCCGACCGCCCGGAGCTGCTCGCCGTCATCGAGGCCGACCGGCTCGGCCAGCGGCGCACCGGCGCCGCGAGCGCGGTCGCGGCCAAGCACCTCGCGCGCGCCGACGCGAAGACGCTCGGCGTGATCGGCTGCGGCTGGCAGGCCGAGAGCCAGGTCGAGTCCATGCGCGTCGCGCTGCCCGGGCTCGAGCGGGTCGTCGCGTACAGCAGGGACGAGAAACGGCGCAAGGCGTTCTGCAAGCGGTTTGGTGCCGAAGAGGCGGAGTGGTACACGGACGCGGCCGAGTGCGACGTCGTCGTCACGGTCACGAGCTCCCGCGATCCCGTGCTGCGGGGCGAGTGGCTGAAGCCCGGCGCGCTCGTCTGCGCCGTCGGCGCGAACCGGATGAGCGCGCGTGAGCTCGACAACCTCGTGCTCGAGCGCGCGTCCTTCGTGTGCGTCGACTCGCGCGAGCAGGCGAAGATCGAGGCCGGCGACTTGGCCGAGCCCGTGGAGCGCGGCGTCCTCGACTGGCTGGAGGTGCACGAGCTGTCCGAGGTCGTCTCGGGCGAGTTGACCGGCCGGCAGAGCGACGAGGACATCGTCCTCTTCAAGAGCCTCGGGATCGCCGCGGAAGACCTCGCAGTCGGCAAGTTCGTCTACGACCGGGCTCGTGAACTGAAGGTCGGGCTCGAGATCTAGAGCTGTTCCCGCGCTTCGGCGGCCGTGTTCTCGCCGATCGCGCGGATGACCTCGGGCCGCTCGAGCAGGCGCAGGCGCTGCTCATCGCTCGTGCGGTTCTTGAGGTACGGGTCGTCCATGATTTCCTCGACGGAGCGTCCCAGCTTGTGCTCGCGGATGATGTAGGCGCCGAGCGCTTCGTCCTTGGAGATCGTCGCGTGCTGGTCTTCGGTGTCCTTTTCCTTCTTGCCGAAGAGGTTCTTGAAAAAGCCCATGGAGGCGATCCTACCGGGCTAGCCGACGCCGATCTGCCCGGCCAGTTCCCGGGAGATCGCGTGCTCGGCCCCGCCGACGGTCACGGTGAGCGGTCCGCCGAACGGCTCGCAGCGGCCCATCTTCACCCGGCCGCCGGGGACGAGCGCGAGCGTCGCCAGGTAGCGCAGCACCTCCGCGTCGTCGCTCGGAACGCGGCGGATCGTCGCCTCCTCGCCGGGCTCGAGTGCATCCAGGGAGCGCAGCTTCGCGTACGTGACGTTCAGCTCCGCATCCGGGATCGGATCCCCGTGCGGGTCGTGCGTGGGGAAGCCGAGCGCCTCGTCGATGCGGCGTTCCAGCTCGTCGGAGAGGACGTGCTCGAGCCGGTCGGCCTCGTCGTGCACCTCGTCGATCGGAAGGCCGAGCGTCTCGGCCAGGTACTGCTCGAGCAGGCGGTGGTGGCGGATGACCTCGAGCGCGATCTTCTCGCCGTCCGGGGTGAGCGTGGCGCCCTTGTACGGCGCGTGCTCGACGAGCCCCAGAGCGGCCAGCTTCTTCAGCATCGCGGTCGCCGACGAGGGCGCCACGCCGAGCCGGCGGGCGATCACCGTCGTCGTCGGGCGCTCCCCCGCGGACTGGAGCTTGTAGATCTCCTTGAGGTAGTCCTGGATCGCGTGGCTCAGGTCTTCGCTCGGCACCCTTGGAATGGTAGTGGCGCCTACCGCCGCGTAGTCCCAGGGACGTTGCTAGGCTCGCCGCCTTGCTGATTCGTCTTGGACATAGTCCCGACCCGGATGACGCGTTCATGTTCTGGGGCCTCGCCGCCGGAGTCGTCGACACGCGCGGATTCGAGTTCGAGCACGTCCTGAACGACATCCAGTCGCTGAACGAGTGGGCGATGGACGGCAAGCTCGAGGTCACCGCGATCTCGCTGCACGCCTACCCGCACGTCCAGCAGCACTACGTGATCCTCCCGCACGGCGCGAGCATGGGCCACGGCTACGGCCCGATCGTGGTCGCGCGCGACGACATCCCGCCGGAGTCGCTGCGCGACATCGAGATCGCCGTCCCCGGGAAGATGACCACCGCCTTCCTGGCGCTGCGGCTCTACCTCGGCGCCGAGTTCCGCTTCCGCGAGGTGCCGTTCGACCAGATCATGGAAGAGGTCGAGTCCGGCCGCGCCGACGCGGGGCTCCTCATCCACGAGGGCCAGCTCACGTACGGCCAGCACGGCCTCAAGCGGATCCTCGACCTCGGCGACTGGTGGCTCATCGAGACCGGGCTGCCGCTGCCGCTCGGGATCAACGTGGCGCGTCGTGATATCGGCGAGGAGAAGCTGAAGGAGCTCTCCGATGTCCTCGCCGAGTCGATCGAGGCAGGGCTCGACAACCGTTCCGAGGCGCTCGAGTACGCGATGCAGTTCGGCCGCGGCCTCGATCCCGCCCTCACCGACCGCTTCGTGGGCATGTACGTGAACCGGCTCACGCAGGAGTACGGCGACGAAGGTCGCCAGGCGGTCGAGGAGCTGCTCGCGCGAGCGAGCCGCGAGGGCGCGATCACGCAGGCCGTCAACATCGAGTTCGTCTAAGCCCGGCCCGCAAGGCGCGGAATAGACTGGCCGCCGTGAGCGAGGCGGTGATTCTCTCTGCGGTTCGCACGCCGATCGGGCGCTACGGCGGCGTGCTCGCGGGCGAGCGGCCCGACGATCTCGCGGCGCTCGTGATCCGCGAGGCGGTGGCGCGCTCAGGCGCTCCGGTGGACGAGATCGAGGACGTCTACTTCGGCGCCGCGAACCAGGCCGGGGAGGACAACCGCAACGTCGCGCGCATGGCCGCGCTGCTCGCCGGGCTTCCGCAGTCGGTCGCCGGCGTCACCGTGAACCGGCTCTGCGCGTCCGGGACTCTCCGCGGTCGTCGCAGGCGTGTCACGCGATCCGCTCCGGCGACGGCGACCTCTTCGTCGCGGGCGGCGCCGAGTCGATGACGCGCGCGCCGTTCGTCTACGCCAAGTCCGAGAAGGCGTGGGGACGCGGCACGCAGACCGGCTGGGACACGACGCTCGGCTGGCGCTTCCCGAACCCGAAGATGGAGGCGATGATCCCGCTCGAGTCGATGGGCGAGACCGGCGAGAACGTGGCCGAGCAGTTCTCCGTCTCGCGGGAGGACCAGGACGCATTTGCGCTCGAGAGCCACAGGCGCTGGGCCGCCGCGCACGAGGCGGGACGCTTCGACGACGAACTCGTCGCGGTGGGTGAGGTCGAGCGCGACGAGCATCCGCGCCCGGACTCGACGCTCGAGAAGCTCGCGTCGCTTCGGCCGGCGTTCCGCGAAGGCGGGACGGTCACGGCGGGAAACTCGAGCGGCGTGAACGACGGCGCCGCCGCGCTGGTGATCGCGAGCGAGGAGCGGGCGAAGGAGCTCGGAGTCGAGCCGCTCGGCCGCTTCGTCGCGAGCGCGGTCGCCGGCGTGGATCCGCGGATCATGGGCATCGGTCCGATCCCGGCCGTGCGGAAGGTGCTCGCCCGCGCGGGCCTCGAAGCCGGCGACCTCGACCTGGTCGAGCTGAACGAGGCGTTCGCGTCGCAGAGCCTCCAGGTGATCCGCGAGCTGGGTCTCGACCCGGAGCGCGTGAACGTGAACGGCGGGGCGATCGCGCTCGGCCATCCGCTCGGCATGACGGGGGCCCGGCTCGTCGTGACGCTCCTCCACGAGCTCCGCCGGAGGGACGCTCGCCGCGGTCTCGCGACCCTCTGCGTCGGCGTCGGCCAGGGTCAGGCCGCCATCTTCGAGCGCCCCTAGAGCGTCCCTAGATACGGTGCGCCCGGCCTCCTCCCCGCCGCAAGCCTACCCCCGATTTCCGCGCAATACGCACGCAATTCGTGCCAATTGCGCGATATTCGTGCGTCAGGACGCTTAGATCTGCGCAATGCGAACGAAAAGGTTTTGCAAGGACACCCCGAATCGCCTTGCCAGATGTAGGCAACTGGGAAATGCTCGCGCAGCGCAGACGGCCGCTTTGGTCGCCTGGGGCGCACCTCCGGGTTGGGAAGGGTCGGCCCAGGCAGGGATCGCGGCGGGGGCTTCCTCCGCCGCGATCCTGGGGCCGATCCCCACGAAGCACGACACCCACCGCAGCCCGGTATCGTCCGCTGCCGTGAGCGACCGGGAGTACGGCCTCCACATCAACGGCGCGTTCGTCGGCCTCTAACGTGGAACGCGCCGCGCGCGTCCTCGAACGGCTCGAGCGCCTCTACGCGATCGGGGGTGGCGCGGGCGCGAACCGTCCCGGCCTGAGCCCCGCCGAGCAGGAGGCGCATGACCTCGCACGGGGCTGGATGGAGGAGTCGGGCCTCTCCGTCGACGTGGATCCTGCCGGGAATCTGGTCGGCCGCCTGACCGGAGCAAGACCGGATCTGCCCGAGGTCTGGACTGGCTCGCATCTCGACTCGGTTCCCGACGGCGGCCGCTTTGACGGCGCGCTCGGCGTGGTCGCCGGCCTCGAGGCGGTCGAGCTCGCCCGCGCGGCCGGCCCGCTCGAGCGCACGCTCGCGGTCGTCGTCTTCCGCGACGAGGAAGGGAGCCGCTTCGGCCGGGGGCTCTTCGGCAGCCGGGCGCTCTGCGGGCGGCTCGCCCCCGACGAGCTCGAGTTGCGTGACGCGGACGGGATCACGGTCCGCGAGGCGCTCGCCTCGCTTGGCTTCTCGCCACCGCCGGCCGGCTGGCTCGATCCGGCGCCGGCCGCCTTCGTCGAATGCCACGTCGAGCAGGGAGCTGTGCTCGCGGCCCGGGACGCCGCGCTCGGTGTCGCCACCGCCGTCGTCGGCGTCGCGCGGGGGGAGGCCGAGTTCACCGGTCTCGCGCGTCACGCCGGCACGACGCCGATGGACGCGCGCGAGGACGCGCTCTGCGCCGCCGCCGAGTTCGTCCTGCGCCTGCGCGACGCCGCGCGCGCGGTCGACGGCGCCGTCGCCACCGCCGGATGCCTTGAGGTCGAGCCCGGAGCGGTCAACGTCGTGCCGGCGCGGGTCCGCGTGAGCGTCGACGTCCGCGCGCCCGACCGCGAACGTCTCGACGAGGTCCTCGTCGCCGTTCCGGAGGCGCGCGTTCACGTCACGGATCCGGTCCCCATGGCGCCCGTGCCGACCGGGGCCTTGCGCGGCGCGATCCAAGCCGCCGGCCTGGCGGTCGCCGAGCTCCCGTCCGGCGCCGGTCACGACGCGATGGTGCTCGCGGCCGCAGGCGTCCCGACCGGGCTCCTCTTCGTGCGCAGCCTCGCGGACGGCGCGAGCCACTGCCCCGAGGAGGAGACGGGCGGCAGCTGACGTCGCGCTCGCGATCGACGTCCTCGCGGCCGCGCTTCGCCGGCTCGCGGCCTAGGACGCCTCGGCGAACCGGATCGTCTGCGCACCCTCCCAGACGACGAGACGCCCGAGCTCCTCGAGCTCGGCCTGGCCGTCCACGATCGTCGCGAAGTGGTTCCCGGCCAGCTGGCCCATCTTGCTCGCGAAGCAGGTCGCGCCGTACGGAAAGAGGATCTCGGTCTCGGAGAGCCCGCCCGGGTAGAGCAGGAGCTCACCGGCCGCCGGGTACGAGTTCGCGTTCTCCGGCCCGATCCCGGTTTGCAGGTCGCCGAGCGGCACCCACGCCGACTCGCCGCTCCAGCGCGCCTGCATGATCGAGCCGTCGAGCGGGAGCAGGGCGCGGATCGCGGCGCACGTCGCCGGGGCCCGTTCCTCCTCGAGCCGGGCGCGAAAGCGAAGCGGGCCTGCGGTGATCTCGAGCACGTGCGCAGCCTACCCCTCCGCCGCGTCCGCACCGTAAGGTCCCGGCACCGGTGGATCCCTATCTCACCGACTGGCTGAACGTCCTGCTCCGGTGGCTGCACGTCATCGCGGCGATGGCGTGGATCGGCGCGTCCTTCTACTTCGTCTACCTCGACCTGTCGCTGCGGCCGCCGAAGCGCCGCGAGGACGCTGACGAGGGCGTGGCGGGTGAGTTCTGGGCCGTCCACGGCGGCGGCTTCTACCACACGCAGAAGTACCGGGTCGCGCCCGGCACGCTGCCCGAGCCGCTCCACTGGTTCAAGTGGGAGGCGTACACGACGTGGCTCTCGGGCTTCGCGCTCTTCGTCGTCCTCTACTACGCGCGGGCCGACGAGTTCCTGATCGATCCGCGGGTGGCCGACATTCAGCCCGCCGTCGCGGTTGCGGCGAGCATCACGCTGCTCGCGCTCGCCTGGATCGTCTATGACCTCCTCTGCCGTCTGCTCGCGGGGAGGGAACTCGCGCTCGGCGTGGCCGTCGCGCTCTTCACCGTGGCGGCCGCGTACGTGTCGGCGCAGCTCTTCTCGGGCCGCGCGGCGTTCCTCCAGGTCGGGGCGATGCTCGGGACGATCATGGCCGGGAACGTCCTCTTCAACATCATCCCGGCCCACCGGAAGCTCGTTCGCGCCAAGGAGGAGGGGCGCGAGCCGGACCCGGCGCCGCTGCTCCGCGCGAAGGAGCGCTCGGTGCACAACAACTACCTGACGCTCCCGGTCGTCTTCGCGATGATCTCGATCCACTTCCCGCTCGCGTACGCGCACGAGCGCAACTGGCTGATCCTGCTCTACCTCATGGCGGTCGGCGCGTGGGTGCGGCTCTTCTTCAACCTGCGCCACCAGGGGAGGAACGTGTGGGCGATCCCCGTGACTGCCGCGATCGCCGTCCTCGTGCTGGCGCTCGTCCTGCGGCCGGACGACGACGACGCGGCGGCCGCCGAGCCGGTCTCCTTCGCCACGGTGGCGGCGATCGTCGACGAGCGGTGCGCCGGCTGCCATTCGCTGACGCCCACGGATGTGCCCTCGGCGCC
This sequence comes from uncultured Actinomycetes bacterium, assembly GCA_963760815.1. GTDB lineage: Bacteria > Actinomycetota > Thermoleophilia > Gaiellales > Gaiellaceae > CAVRUF01. The sequence goes on along the minus strand of CAVXEJ010000001.1, from coordinate 317,206 downwards.
GGCCGGCATCACGTTCGACACGCCCGAGGAGATCGCCGCCAACGCGGACGCGATCAAGCGCATGGCCGTCGATACGACGACGATGCCGCCCGGCAACGTGACCGGACTGACCGACGCGGAGCGGGACCTCCTGGGCGCGTGGATCGCCCAGGGCGCGCGCGTCAACCCGCCGTAGCCCGGTCGTACGCGATCGCGACCAGCTCGTCGAGCGCCGTCTCGAGCTCCTCCTCGCGGGTGTGCGCCAGCCGCGCCTCGAGCACAGGGACGATCTCCCGCCTCGGCCGGCGGTTCACGAAGACGAGGAAGCGGAAGCCGAACCTCTCCTCGTAGAGCCGGTTCAGCTCGGCGAGCCGGCGGAGGACCTCCGCGTCCTCGTCGGAACCCTGCTCGGCGGCGGAGCGGCCCTCGAGCCCGGTGGCGCCGATCGGCGGGTGCGCGTTCAGGGCCTCCACTTGCTCTGCCTCAGGCAAGTCGCGGAGTAGGTCGCGGGCGTGGCCGAGCGGGTCCGGATACTCGGCGAGCCGCTCGACGAAGCGCGTCCGCCCGCCGAAGAGCTCGGCGAGCTCCGCGACGGTCAGCTGCCGCGGTACGTCGTGCACGAGTACGGCGCGATGAGGAGCGGCACGTGGTGGTGGCCCTCGCCGAGCTCGAGCTCGAGCTCCACGCGGCGGAAGAACTCCGACGGAGGATGGAAGACGAGGCGGTAGGCCCCCGGGGCGACGTCGGCGAGCTCCCCGATCCGTCCGTCCGAGTCGGTCTCGGCCGCCGCGACGAGCTCCTCCTCCCGGAAGAGCTCGACCCGAACGCCGGCGGCCGGGCGCCCGCGGCCGGTGTCGAGCACGTGCGTGGACAGCGTCGCGGTCATGCCGCGAGCCTAAGCGACTGCACGCGATGCTCGCGGGCGATCTCGCTCTCGTCGGCGCGCGCCAGGCGACCCTCGACGACGACGTCCTCGCCGCCGACGAGCAGGCGCTCGACGCGATGCGGCCCGGCGAGCACGAGCGCGGCGACCGGGTCGTCGGCGCCGCCGAACTCGAGCCCGTCGGTGCGCCAGACCGCGAGATCGGCGCACTTGCCGGGCTCCAATGAGCCGAGGTCGGCGCGGCCGAGCACCTCGGCGCCCCCGCGTGTTCCGAGGCGTAGCGCCTGTCGCGCGGTCATGGCCGCGGGCCCGCCGCGCCCGCGCGCGACGAGAAGGGCCTGCTTCACCTCGAGGAGCAGGTCGCCGCGCTCGTTCGAGGCGGAGCCGTCCACGCCGAGGCCGACGGGCACGCCCGCGGCCAGCATCGAGGCCACCGGCGCTACGCCGGCGCCGAGGCGCAGGTTCGAGGTGGGGCAGTGCGCAACGCCCGTCCCGGCCTCGCCGAAGCGGCCGACGTCGTCCTCTGAGAGATGGACGCCGTGGGCGCACCAGACGTCGCTCTCGAGCCAGCCGACCTGCTCGAGATATTCGATCGGCCGGCAGCCGAAGATCCCCTGGCAGTACTCCTCCTCCTCGACCGTCTCGGCGAGGTGGGTGTGCAGGCGCAGCCCGAGCCGACGGGCAAGCTCGGCCGAGTCCGTCATCAGCCGCTTCGTGACCGAGAACGGCGAGCAGGGGGCGACGACGACCTGGACGCGGGCGCCCGGCCCCGGCTCGTGGAGCGCTGCGAGCGCCTCCGTGGCCGCGAGCGCCTCGTCGCCGTCCTCGACGAGCTCGTCCGGCGGCAGCCCTCCCTCCGATACGCCGAGGTTCATCGAGCCCCGGGAGGCGACGATCCGCAGGCCGAGCTCCTGCGCCGCCTGAATCTCGGCCTCGACGATCCCGGTCCGTCCGGCCGGAAAGACGTAGTGGTGATCGAAGACCGTGGAGCAGCCCGAGAGCGCGAGCTCCGCGAGGCCGCTTCTGGCCGCGGCGTACTCCGTCTCGGCGTCGATCCGGCCCCAGAGCGGATACAGGGTGCGCAGCCAGGTGAAGAGATCGGCCTCCTGCGCACGCGTCCGCGTGAGCGTCTGGAAAAGGTGGTGGTGGGTGTTGACGAGGCCGGGCGTCACGAGTGCGCCGCCGAGGTCGTCCGTGGCGTCGGCATCCGGCGGGACTCCGCCTCCGACCGCCTCGACCGCGCCGTCGCGGAGCAGAACCCAGCCGTTCTCGTACTCGGTTCCGACGTCGTCCATCGTGACCACGTAGGCGTTCGCGAGGAGCCGTCGCGGCAGGTCGCTCATCCGCCGTAACGTACTACCGCCGCTCGCCTACGGCCGGTAGAGAGTGAGCCCGGCGCCGATCCCGAGCAGCACGATCCCGAGCACGCGCAGGCCGCTGAGCCCGATCTGCTCGAGTCCGAACAGGCCGAAGCGGTCGATTACCGTCGCCATCACGAGATTGCCGGCGATGATGAGGGCAATCGTCGTCGTCGTCCCGATCCGCGGCGGGCCGAGCGCGACCGCGAAGACGATGAGCGCGCTCATGACGCCCGCGAGCCAGAGCCAGGGCGGGGCGCGCAGCCCCTCCGCGACGCCGCTCACCGATTGGCGTACGACGAGGACGGCCGTGAAGGCGACGAGCGTCGTGACGACGCTCGAGAACGCGACCGCCTCGACGACGCCGATCCGCTCGCCGAACCGGCCCATGAGCGCGGCCTGAATCGCCCCGCCGAGGCCGGCGACGACACACACGATCACCGCCCCGACCGCTCCAGGGCTCACATCGCCTCCTTTCCTCCGGGACCGGGGGAACCTATACGCTCGGCGCCAACGATGAAGGGGAACGCAGCGTGAGCCAGCCGACGTATCCGAGCCCCGTCGAACCGTCCAAGCTCGGCTTCGAGAAGATCGTCTACGAGAAGGCCGGCGGCCGCGCGACGATCACGATGAACCGGCCGGAGGTGCTGAACGCCTTCGACTACCAGATGCTCCGCGAGATCGCGCGTGCGTGCGAGGACGCGTCCTACGACGACGAGGTGCGCGTGGTCGTCCTCACCGGCGCGGGCCGGGCGTTCTGCGTCGGCGCCGACCTGAAGTCGTGGGAGCGCGAGTACCTCGGCAAGCCGAACGAGTACTGGAAGTGGTTCGGCGCGTTCAAGGACGCGCACGACCGGCTCCGCGAGGTCGGCAAGCCCGCGGTCGCGCGGATCAACGGGATCGCCGTCGGCGGCGGCAACGAGCTGCAGATGGCCTGCGACCTCGCCGTGATGGTCGACGACGCGTTCGTCCGCCACGTCGGGCCCGAGCACGGCTCCGTTCCGGCGGGCGGCGCGACGCAGTGGCTCGCGCTCTTCGTCGGCGACCGCCGCGCGCGCGAGATCGTCCTCATGTGCGAGGAGATCCCGGCCGCCAAATGCGAGGAGTGGGGGCTCGTGAACTGGGTCGTCCCGGCGGCCGAGCTGGACACGAAGCTCGACGCGGTCGTCGAGAACCTGATGCGAAAGCTCCCGCAGACGACGCGCTACGCGAAGCAGCACATGAACTTCTGGAAGGACCTCGCGTGGCACGAGACGATCAACCACGCGCGCGACTGGCTGGCGCTGTCGATGGCGACCGAGGAGCCGCAGGCCGCCGTCCGCAAGTTCGTCGACAAGGGGAAGTAATTGCCGCTCATGCAAGCCGAGACTCGCTACGCGAAGAGCGACGGCGTCAACATCGCCTACCAGGTGACCGGCGACGGCCCGCTCGATCTCGTCATGGTCATGGGGTTCATCTCGCACCTCGAGTTGGACTGGGACGAGCCGCGCGCGGCGCACTTCATCGAGCGCCTGTCGTCGTTCTCGCGGCTGATCCGGTTCGACAAGCGCGGCACCGGCCTGTCGGATCGTCCCGGCGGGCTGCCCGACCTCGAGACCCGCATGGACGACGTGCGCGCCGTCATGGATGCGGTCGGCTGCGAGCGCGCAGCGCTGATCGGCATCTCCGAGGGAGGCCCAATGGCGGCGCTGTTCGCGGCGATCTACCCGGAGCGGACGAGCGCGCTCGTGCTCTACGGGACCTATGCGAAGCGGCAGGACCCCGACGAGGACTATCCGTGGCCGGTGACGCGCGAGGAGCGGATCGCCTACGCCGGCGAGGTGGAGCGAACCTGGGGCGGCCAGGCCGACCTCGGGATGCTCGCCCCGAACGCCGACGATGCGCTCGCCGAATGGTGGTCGACGCGTGCGCGCGCTGCGGCCGGGCCGGGCGCCGCGCGCGACCTGATCCTCATGAACAGTGCGATCGACGTCCGCGACGTGCTCCCGGTCGTGCAGGCGCCGACCCTCGTCCTGCATCGAACCGGGGACCGAGACTCGAACGTCGAGGAGGGTCGCTATCTGGCCGAGCGGATTCCCGGCGCTCGCTTCGTCGAGCTGGAGGGCGACGATCACCTGCCCTGGGTGGACGCAGACCAGATCCTCGACGAGGTGGAGGAGTTCCTGACCGGCGTCCGGCGCGGCCCCGGATCGGACCGGGTGCTCGCGACCGTGCTCTTCACCGACGTCGTCGGCTCGACCGAGCGGGCCGCTGAGCTCGGCGATCACGCCTGGCGGGAACTGATCGAGCGCCACAACGCAGTCGTTCGGGGCGAGATCGCGCGCCACGGCGGGATCGTGGTGGACACGGCCGGCGACGGCGTGTTCGCGCGCTTCGACGGGCCTGCACGGGCGGTTCGCGCCGCGAGCGCAATCGTCGCCGCCGTGCACGGGCTCGGGCTGGAGGTTCGCGCCGGCGTCCACACGGGCGAGGTCGAGCTGGCCGGCGACGGCGTCGCCGGGATCGCGGTTCACGTCGGCGCGCGGATCTCCGCGCTCGCGGGCCCGGGCGAGGTGCTCGTCTCCGGGACGGTCAAGGATCTCGTCGCCGGCTCGGGTCTGGAGTTCGCCGAGCGCGGCGCGACCGAGCTGCGCGGGGTTCCCGGGACGTGGCAGGTCTACGAGCTGGTGCCGGCATGAGCGACGCCCTCGTCCTGGTCGAGCGCGACGAGCCGATCGCGGTCGTGACGCTCAACCGGCCGGACCGGATGAACGCGCTGTCCGAGCCGCTCATGGAGGAGCTCGTCTCGGCGCTCGCGGAGCTGGATCGCGACGAGTCGATCCGCTGCATCGTGCTCGCGGGCGATGACCGCGCGTTCGCGGCCGGCGCGGACATCGGCGAGATGGCGACTGCGAGCGCGATGGACATGCTCTACGCGCGCCGGGTCGAGCGCTGGGACGCGATCCGCAAGCTCTGGACGCCTCTCGTGGCCGCGGTCTCCGGGCTACTGCCTCGGCGGCGGGAACGAGCTGGCGATGAGCTGCGACCTGATCGTCGCGTCCGAGACGGCGAAGTTCGGCCAGCCGGAGACGAGCCTCGGGATCATCCCGGGCGCGGGCGGGACGCAGCGGCTGACGCGCGCGATCGGCAAGGCGAAGGCGATGGACGTGATCCTCTCCGGGCGGTTCCTCACCGCCGAGGAGGCCGAGCGTGCCGGGTCTCGTCGCGCGGGTCGTTCGCTGCGGACGCCTGGCTCGACGAGGCGAAGACGGTCGCCCGCGAGATCGCGTCGAAGGGCCCGGTCGCCCAGCGGCTCGCGAAGGAGGCGGTGAACCGCGCGTTCGACACGACGCTCGACCACGGCCTCGAGCACGAGCGGCGACTGCTCTATCTCGCGTTCGCGTCGGAGGACGCGCACGAGGGCCTGACCGCGTTCGGCGAGAAGCGCCCGCCCGAGTTCAAGGGCAAGTAGCCGCGCTACATCGGCCTTCGGCCCGCCCGGCCGAGATTCTCAGCCACCTGTCCCAAACGGCCATGTCCGTACTTCGGGCGTACTCCCCCAATGGGGGACCGCGCGTCCCAACACGAACGCTATCGAGGCCGGGCGCACGTGTCTGTGCCGGTTCTGTGTCGAAAGTCGCACGGACTTGGGTGCCCGCGGCCGCTTACGATGCGCGCATGAGCGACGCCACCGTTCTGACCGCGCGCGACGGCGGCGTGCTCACGATCACGCTGAACCGGCCGGACAAGCTGAACGCCTTCACGGGCGCGATGCACGCCGAGCTGGCGAAGGCGCTCGAAGCCGCCGCGGCCGCGGACGTCCGCGCGGTCGTCATCACCGGCGCCGGTCGCGGGTTCTGCGTGGGCCAGGATCTCTCCGAGTTCGAGGGCGGCACCGGCGACATCGCCCACCGGCTGCGGACGACCTACAACCCGAACGTCCTCGCGCTGCGCGCGCTCGAGAAGCCCGTCATCGCCGCGGTGAACGGCCCCGCGGCCGGCGCCGGACTCTCCTTCGCGTGCGCGTGCGACATCCGGATCGCCGCCGACACCGCCAGCTTCGTCCCGGCGTTCAGCGCGATCGGCCTCGTCCCCGACACCGGCGGCTCGTACTTCGTCACGCAGCTGCTCGGCTACGCCCGCGCGTTCGAGTGGATGACGACGAGCCGCAAGCTCCCCGCCGACGAGGCGCTCGCCTGGGGACTCGTGTCCGAGGTCGTCCCCGCCGACGAGCTTGCCGCCCGTGCCGGTGAGCGCGCCGCCGCCTACGCGGCGATGCCGACCAGGGGGATCGGGATGACCAAGCGCCTGCTCGACGCCGCCGCAACGACGAGCCTCGAGGAGCAGCTCGAACAGGAAGCGGAGCTCCAGGCCGCCGCCACGCAGACCGAGGACTTCGCGGAGGGCGTCGCCGCCTTCCTCGCGAAGCGCGCCGCCGGAGTTCAAGGGCCGCTAGTCGGCCGCGCAGTCGGTCAGGCCGATCTCGGAGGCGGCCGCGTCGGCCTTCTCCTCGTTGTCGGCCGCATCGGCCGCGACCTGCTGAACGGCGCGTCTCGTCGCCGGTCTCGGCGGCCTCGCGCAGTTCGTCGATCGCGGCCACGTTCGCGTCGTTCAGCTCCAGCCACGCGTCGACCTGCTCCTCGAGCTCCTCGGGAGGATTGAGCGCCCGCAGCTCGGCGACGCCGGACTCGGCGATCGGCTTCGCCTCGGCGGCCATCGCGGCGAGATCGTCGAGCGTTTCGGGCTCGGCCAGCGCGTCCAGCTCCTCGTCGAACTGCGCGCAGATCGCGTCGGCCTGCTCGATGTACTTCGCCTTGGTGAGTCGCTCGTCCGACGAGCCGCTCGATCCGCCGCCGCTCATGCAGCCGGCGGCGAGGAACAAGCAGAGTCCAGCGAGGAGAAGCGTCCGCATCGCGGCCGTGAGGCTATCGCTCGTGCGGCCGCAGTTCGACCGCGAGATCGCAATCGAGCGCCGTCGAGATCTTGAGGAGCGTGTCGATCCGCGGCGGCCGCCCGCCGCTTTCGAGTCGCGCGATCGCCGACTGGGTCGTCCCGCAGCGCTCCGCAAGCTCGGCCTGGGAGAGCCCGAGCGCCTTGCGCCGCTCGACGACCTGACCCGCGATCTGGGCAAACAGCCAGCCGTCCTCAGCGCCGGCGATGCGCTCGCGGATTCGTTCGATGGGGTGAATGCCCTCTTGACTCATATCTTATATTTGATATATAGCGACTAGGCTATTCGGAACTGTAGCGGAGGATCATGCGAAACGGATTCCTCATCATCGGTTGGTACCTCGCCGCCGCAATCGCGCTGATCTACGGCGTCCTCAATCGTGTGCCCGACGAGACCTGGGTTGTCCTCGTGCTCCTCGGCCTCGGGCATCTGATCTTCGGCTACAAGGTCGACCGCTGGTGGATCTTCGTGCTTCCGCTCGTGCTGATTCCGATTTCGATCCCGGCCGACTACCCGCCGTCCGAGTTCAGCGAGCCGATTCCGATCTGGGCCGTGTTCATCTACGCCGTTCCTGTCCTCATCGTCCTCACCGGGCTCGGTCGCCTGGGCGGGCTGCTCGACGACTGGCTGAACCGGCGACGCGCTAGATCGTCTTGAACTGCTCGAACGGCTGCCGGCAGCTCTCGCAGTAGCGGATCGAGCGGCACGGGGTCGGGCCGAAGAGATTGTCCAGGCGCGTCTCGGTCGAGCCGCAGTACGGGCAGCGCGACAGGCGCTTCACGTCGGCCAGCTGGATCACGCCGGACGCGGGACGCGGGCCCGGCGGGGCGAAGCCGGCCTCGCGGAGCTTCTCGCGGCCTTCGGGCGTGATGCGGTCCGACGTCCAGCCCTCCTCGGCGACCACGACGACCTCCGGGTCGCCGCCGAGCGAGCGCACCGCGTCGGCCATCAGGTTGCGCATCGACCTCGAGAGCCGGGCAGCCGAGGAACGTCGGCATGAACTCGACCCGCACGTGCTCGCCCTCGAACGGCGACGTCGCGGACGACGCCGAGGTCGACGAGCGAGATGACCGGGATCTCCGGGTCGGGGATCTCCGCCAGCGCCTCCCACACGCGCTCCGCCGACAGCTCGGTCGCGACGCTCACCAGACCGCTCCCGGCGCCGAGCGGCGCACCATCGTCATCTCTTCCCACAGCGCGGGCCAGTCGTCGGCGTGGCCGCCGCGCTCGACCGGATCGGCGTCCGCTGGAGCCAGATCGCCGAGACCTTCAGCGATCGCTGCGCGGAACGCGACGCGCTGATCGCCCTCCAGCAGCCCGAGCGCATACGGCCACAGCTGTACGAGGCCCGCGCTGAAATGCTCGCGGCCCTCCTCCGACTCGGCCAGCTGCGCCGCCCACATCTGCGCGTGGATCAGGTGGTAGGCCTCCTCGCGCTCGATCTTCTGCGCGAGGCCGGCGACTTCGGGGCGGTCCGACTCGAGCAGCGCCGAGATCCGAATCTGATCCGCGAGCTCGTACAGGTAGTGCCGCGCGATGGTCGCGCCCCAGTCGGGGACGAGCCGCAGCTCGACGAGCTGCGCCGAGCGGTACTCCTCGGGCTTGCGGTCGAACGCGAGCTCGTCGGCGGTCGTGCCCAGCTCCGCCGCGGCCAGCTCGTACAACGCACGCGCGTGACCGATCTCGGTCTGCGCGATCGACGAGAACGCGACGTCCTCCTCGAGGAACGGCGCGATGCCCGTCCACTCGGAGTCGCGCCAGCCGAGGACGAGCTCGTCGTCGGCCAGAGCCAGAAGCAAATCAACGCTTGGAGGTGCCAGCGAGGTCACGCGCCTCCTTCAGCTTCACCTTCAGGGAGTAGCCGTCCACCCGCCGGTAGTCGCGGTCGAACACCGGCGCGACGTACGGATCCTCGACGTCGATGACCGCCTCGCGCGGAACGACCCAGAGCGCGACCGACTCGGCGCGGCGGCCGTAGAACTCCTTCGCGTACGCCACGGCGAAGTCGCTGTTCGGCGCCTCGAGCGAGCCGCCGTGCTGGAACGCCGCGCCCTCGCGCTCCTGCCGGAAGACCTCCCAGATCACGCGGCCTCGGCGAGCACGACCTTCCGCACCCACGCGGTCTCGTCGCGCGACATGCGGCGGAAGTCGAGCCGCTCGGCCGTCATCGGGCCGTGGCCGGTGACCACCGACTTGAGCTCGTCCCAGTCGGGCTCGGTGTACTCCCAGACCCCGTCCTCGTTCTTGCGGAGCTTCGGGTCGTCGATCGTCAGGCCGAGCTCCCAGATCTGCGGCACGTAGCCGTCGAGGAACTGCTGCCGCGCCTCCTCGTTCTGCTGGCTCTTGATCCGCCACTGGTAGGTCGGGTCCTTCTCGGCCGGGATCGGGTTGCCGTGGAACATCATCAGCGGTTGCCACCAGCGGTCGAGCGCCTCCTGCACCAGCTCGCGCTGCTCCGGCCTGCCCGTGACCATCGCGAGGATGACGTCGCGGCCGTGGAGGATGTGGAACGACTCCTCCCAGCAGATCTTCTTCATGATCCGCGCGTACGGCGCGTAGGAGCACTTGAGGAGCGCCTTCTGGGTGATGATCGCGGCCGCGTCGACGAGCCAGGCGATCACGCCGATGTCGCCCCAGGTCTTCGTCGGGTAGTGGAAGACGTTGTGGAACTTCGACTTGCCCGAGATGAGGTCCTCGAGGCACTGCTCGCGCGGCTTCCCGAGGTCGGCGACGACCTGGTAGATGAGCTGCGCGTGGCCGGCCTCGTCCTGCACCTTCGCGGTCAGCGCGAGCTTCCGCTGGAGGTTCGGCGCGCGGAGGATCCACTCGCGCTCGGGGAGCACGCCCATGAGCTCCGAGTTGCCGTGCATCTCGATGAACTTGATGAGCCTCGCCCGGTACTCGTCGGGCATCCAGTCGCCGGTCTCGACGAGCCCGCCCGACTGCACGTACTCCAGGAACTCTGCTTCGGTGCGCGGCGCCATTTGCTCCTCCTACCAAACGATCGTTAGGGTGCCGAGATTAGCACGCCTCGCCGCCAGGAACTGACGCGCCACGCCGCCCGCCTGTTCGCCGAGAAGGGCTACCACGGCACGTCCACCGCCGACCTCGCGAACGCGCTCGGCGTGCAGAAGGGCTCGCTCTACGCGCACATCGGGGGCAAGCAGGAGCTGCTCTACGAGACGATGCGCGACGGCGCGACCGCCTTCCACGCCGCGCTCGACGCGATCCCCGAGCGGATTCCCGCGACGGAGAAGATCCGGCTTGCGCTGCGCGGGCATCTCGCGCTCGTCTCGGAGCAGCTCGACGTGGCCACCGTCTTCGTGCGCGAGTGGCGCAACCTCGAGGGCGAGCACCGCGATGAGATCGTCGCCGAGCGCCGCCGCTACGAGGAGCGCATCCGCGTCTTCTTCCGCGAGGGCCGCGAGGGGAGCGAGCTGCGCACCGACCTGGACGAGAACGTCGCCGCGCTGCTCTTCCTCTCGGCCGCCAACTGGGCCTACACGTGGCTGCGGCCCGGACAGGACACGGACGAGCTCGCCGACGCGTTCTACGCGCTCATGATCGACGGGATGCGCGGCTACTCGACGCCGGCCCCATGAGCGCGACGCTGATCGTGAACCCGTGGGCGACGCGCGTCACGCCCGAGCTGGTCGCGGCCGTGGAGCGCGAGCTCGCCGCTGCCGGGCCGCTCGAGACCGTGCTCACGGCGCGGGCCGGGCATGCGACCGAGCTCGCACTCGCCGCTTCCCAGGGAGAGCGGATCTACGTCTTCTCCGGCGACGGCGGGTTCAACGAGGTCGTGAACGGGATCGAGGGCGACGTCGCGGTCGGGTTCATTCCCGGCGGCGGGACGAGCGTTCTGTCACGCGCACTCGGGCTTCCCCGCGATCCGGTGCAGGCCGCCCGCGCGCTCGCACGCGGCGCCAAGGAACGGACGATCACGCTCGGCCGGGTCGAGGCGTCGTTCGCCGGCGCGCCCGCGGTCGACCGGCGGTTCCTCTTCGCGGCCGGGCTCGGGCTCGACGCTGACCTCGTTCGCGCGGTCGACGCGAAGGGCCGCGCGGGCGGGCGGAGGCCGAGCGATCTCACCTTTGCCTGGCTCCTCACCCGGATGCTCGCCTCGAAGCGGGGACGCCTTCCGTCGACGCTCACCGTCGTGGGCCGCGGCCGGGCTGCGTTCGCGCTCGTCGCCAACTGCGACCCGTACACCTACGCCGGGCCCGTCCCGCTGCATGTCGCCCCGGGAGCGCGGTTCGAGCTGGGGCTCGACCTCGTCGCGCCGGTGGAGCTCAAGGCGTCCCGTCTCCCCGCTGTGGCGCTCGCGCTGACGCGGCCGAAGCGCGGTGGCGAGAGCTGGACGCTGCGCGCGCACGACCTCGACGAGCTGCTGGTCGAGTGCGACGGCCCGACGGCGCTCCAGGCCGACGGCGAAGACCTCGGCGATGTCACGGCGGTCGCTTTCCGCGCCGAAAGGGACGCGCTGAAGGTGCTCGTCGCGGGATAATGAGCCCGTGGCTGTGACGGCGGAACACGAACTGCGGCGCGTCATCGGGGACGGCGAATCGATCCCCGACGGCGAGGTCGCGGGGCTCTCCGAGGCCGACCTGATCGCGCTCTACCGCGACATGGTTCTGCTGCGCACCTACGACGAGCGTTCGGTCGTCTACCACTCGCAGGGCCGCATCGGCACCTACGCGATCTACTGGAACCACGAGGCCATGCAGGCCGGCGCCCACTACGCGCTCACGGACGACGACTGGGTCTTCCCGTCCTACCGCGAGTCGGCCATCGGGCTGCTCCGCGGGCTGCCGCCGGAGACGATCCTCTCCTGGTGGCGCGGCCATCCGTCCGGCTGGTGGAACCCGGCCGACTACAACGTGGCCTCGATCTGCGTCCCGATCGCGACTCAGGTTCCACACGCTGTCGGGCTCGCCTGGGGCAAGAAGCTGCGCGGCGAGAACGTCGTCTCGCTCGTCTTCTTCGGCGACGGCGCGACCTCCGAGGGCGCGTTCCACGAAGGCGCCAACTTCGCGGCCGTGATGGAGACGCCGACGATCCTCTTCTGCAACAACAACCAGTGGGCGATCTCGACGCCGATCACCGCGCAGACCAAGGCGGCGACGCTCATGGACAAGGCGGTCGGCTACGGGATGCCCGGCGTGCGGGTGGACGGCGGCGACGTGCTCGCGTGCTTCGAGGCGACGCGGGAGGCGGTCGAGCGGGCGCGCGCCGGCGAGGGGCCGACGTTCATCGAGGCGCTCTCCTACCGCGCCGCTCCCCACGCGACCGCGGACGATCCCAAGGCGTACATCGACCTTGAGCGCGTCGAGGAGGAGCGCCGCAACGAGTGCCTCGGCCGCTACGAGGGCTACCTCCGCCGCGCCGGCGTCCTGACGGACGAGCAGGCCGAGGCGATCCGGCAGGAGGCGCTCGACGTCATGCGCGCGGGCATCGCCGCCGCCGAGGCCGAGCCGCCCGCCGACATCGGGCTCGTGTTCGAGAACGCGTACGGCAACCCGCCGCCCGAGCTGGCGCGCGACCTCGAAGAGCTGCGCCGGATCCTCGGAGGCTCGAGTGGCTGAACAATCCATCCTCGAGGCGATCAACGACTGCTTCCACGTCGAGCTCGACCGCGACCCGAACGTGATGGTCATGGGCGAGGACGTCGGCCGCGCCGGCGGCGTCTTCCGCGCGACGGCGGGGCTGCGCGACAAGTTCGGCGCCGACCGCTGCGTCGACACGCCGCTCGCCGAGGCCGGGATCCTCGGCACCGCGATCGGCCTCTGCATGGCCGGCTGGCGCCCCGTGTGCGAGATGCAGTACGACGCGTTCTCGTATCCCGGGCTCGACCAGCTCATCACCCACGTCGGCCGCTACCGCTGGCGCACGGGCGGTGCGATGGAGTTCCCGATCACGATCCGCATGCCGTACGGCGGCGGCGTGCGCGCGCCCGAGCTGCACGACGACTCGCCCGAGACCTACTACGTCCACACGCCCGGCATCAAGGTTGCGATCCCGTCCACGCCGGCCGACGCCAAGGGCCTGCTCGCGGCGGCGATCCGCGATCCGGACCCGGTCGTGATCTTCGAGCCGAAGCTCCACTACCGCACCCTGCGCGGCGAGGTTCCCGAGGGCGACTACGTCGTCCCGCTGGGGAAGGCCCGGCTCGCGCGCGAGGGCTCCGACCTCACGCTGGTCGCCTACGGCTCGATGGTGCCGCTCTCCGAGGCCGCGGCCGACGCGCTCGCCGGCGAGGCCTCCGTGGAGGTGCTCGACATCCGCAGCCTGAAGCCGCTCGACGAGGACGCGCTGCTCGCCTCGGCGGGGAAGACCGGGCGCGTCGTGATCGTCCAGGAGGCGCCGCGCGTCGCCGGGTTCGGCGCCGAGCTGGCCGCGATCCTGGCCGAGAAGGCGATGCTCGACCTGCGCGGCCCGGTGCTCCGCGTGACCGGCTACGACGTGCCGTATCCGTACTGGCAGATCGAGGACGCCTACATGCCGTCGGTCGAGCGCATCGTCGACGCGGCCCGAAAGCTGCTGGCCTTCTGATGGCGTACGAGTTCAAGCTTCCGGACCTCGGCGAGGGCCTGACCGAGGGCGAGATCGCCCGCTGGCTCGTGGCCGAGGGGGACGAGATCGCCGAGGACCAGCCGCTCGTCGAGATTCAGACCGACAAGACGACCGTCGAGATCCCGTCGCCGGCCGCGGGGAAGGTCGCCTCGATCCTGGTGGAGGAGGGCGCCACTGTTCCCGTCGGGACGGTGCTCGTCGTGATCGGCGAGGGCGACGTGAATTCCGCGCCTGCTCCCGTCACTGCCGCCGCTGCGCCCGCTCCGGTCGCGCCTCGGCCCGCGGACGACCGCGTTCGTGCCACGCCTTTGGTTCGCCGCGTGGCCCAGGAGCTCGGCGTCGATCTCGCGTCCGTCACGGGCACCGGCCCGCAGGGACGGATCACCGAGGACGACGTCCGCGACGTCGGTTCAGGCCCGGCCGCTCCCGCCGAGGGCGAGCGCCGCGAGCAGCTGCGCGGCGTGCGGAAGCTGATCGCCACGCACCTCGCCACGTCGCACCGCGAGGTTCCCGCGGTCACCGTCGTCGAGGAGTGCGACTTCACCGCGCTCGACGCCGTGCGGGGCAAGCGGAGCTATCTGCCGTACCTGATCGCGGCCACCGTCCACGGTCTGCGCCTGGTGCCGGAGCTGAACGCGCGGCTCGACGGCGACGAGATCGTCTACCTCGAGCGTTTCGACCTCGGCGTCGCGGTGCAGACCGACCAGGGCCTGATCGTCCCGGTCATCCGCGAAGCCGACAAGCTTTCGCTCGACGACCTCGAAGCCGAGAGCACACGCCTCGCCGAGGCGTGCCGCGCCGGCTCGCTGAAGCCCGAGGAGCTGCGCGGCTCGACGTTCACCGTGTCGAGCGGCGGCAAGCTGGGCGGCATCTTCGCCACGCCGCTCGTGAACTACCCGGAGGTCGGCATCCTCGGCCTGCATCGAATCGGCGATCGGCCGGTCGTCCGGAACGGCGAGATCGTCGCGGCGAAGGTCGGCTGGCTCTCCTGCACGTTCGACCATCGCGTGTGCGACGGCGTGCGAGCGAGCGCGTTCCTGCTCGAAGTGATCGCGCAGCTCGAGCACCCCGCCTAAACGTCACACGCGTCTAGCTGGGGAGCCCCGCCGCTCCCACCCTCGACGCTATCGAAGAAATCCGCGCGTGTGACACACGGGATGTGTCGATTTCGTGCCGGTTGGCCGAGGTCGGAAGCGGAATAAGGAGCGGCCCGGCGACGGAGCTATGGCCGCCGAGCCGCCCTCAACGCCGCCCCGGAGGGCGACTCTTTGTGAGCTACTCGAGCTCTCTCTGGTCGCGGTCGTTGAGCTGGCCGCGAATCTCGCCACCGGGCCACCGCGTCGTGTGGATGTTCACGTAGGCGTCCCCGGCCCGCATGCCCCTGAGGATCTCCGCGAACGAGCCGGGCTCGATGCCCTGGCCGTTCGGGCCGATCACGTCGGCGGCCACGATGTCGCCTTCGACCGTCCCTTCGACGTTCGGGCACGGCGTCGGCTTCGTGCTGCCGCCGCACAGGAAGAACGACACCCCGCCGTTCACGTAGCGCGTCCCGAAGTGGACGTGCGCGAAGAGCGAGTTGCCGCCCTCCAGGTTCTTGTACTTGAACACGAAATGGATCGTGTCGTCACCGACGAGCTTGGCGTCGAACTCGCCGAACCCGGTGGTCGAGACCGCCGGCACCTCCTGGAAGCCGTTCAGCTCGGCGTGGAACCTCTTCGAGTTCGGAACCCGCGGCTCGTCGAGCCCCCAACCGTGGGCCGCGGCGAATCCGGTCGCGGCCAGGACGAGCACGACGGCGACGGCCGCCGTGTAGATCCGACGTCTGCGATTCATCTGCTCCTCCTCTCCCTCAAAACCCCTGCCAAAAGTCACCTACGGGAGTGGCGAGAAAACGGTTTCAGGCCGCGTGGGCCAGATGCGGCGCGAGGAGGCGCTCGATCTCGGGCGCGCTGGCCCGGCCTTCGATGCGCGCTACGTCCGTGCCCTCCACGAGGAGGACGAGCGTGGGGATCTCCCGGATCTCGAGCGCGGCGCGGAGCTTCGGCTGCGTGTCGCAGTCCACGCGCGTCACCCGGAGACGTCCTCGCTCCTTGCGCGCCAGGTGCGCGAGCAGGCTTTCCATCCGCCTGGCCGGACCGGACGTCGGCGTCGTGAAGAAGAGGAGCGTTGGAATCCCGTCAGACATGAAACCCTCGTGTTGGCCTCCCCGAGGGTTCTGAACGCAAAACGCTACGGCTCGCTCAATCGGCGCGTGCCGACCTCGACGGGCAGGCCGAGTGCCAAGGCCGTGCCGAGACCCTGGATGGCCGAGGATGGAGCAACGGCCCCGGGCTACACTGGACCGCGTGGAGGGCATCTGGGACTGGTACTGGATCGGGCTGGCGCTCGGCCTCGGCGTGGCGGCCGGAGTGGCCGCCGGCGTCCTCGGTTCTCCGCGTGAGGGCGAGGGCCGCCCGTTCGCGATCGCGCTCGTCGCGTTCGTCTGCGTCGTCTCGGGCGTGATCGCCGCGCTCGCGATCCTGTGGGCCGTGCTCGCGACCCTCGTCGGCCTCTTCGTCGGCGTGCTCTCGTTCCGCCGCCTGTCGCCCGCGGCCGTACCTGCGGCCGGGCTCGGCTTCGCCGTGCTCGCGTTCGTCCCGTTCCTCGGCTACGCGGAGGCCGTGCTCGCACCGTTCGTCGGCATGCGCCTGCGCCGCCGGGCGAACGAGCGCTACGCGGGCCTTCGCATTCTCGCCAAGGACTGATCCCTCTGGCTTCCGCCGAGGGAAAGAAGCTCGTCCTCGTCGTCATCGACGGGTTGACCCCTGAGCTCCTCGAGCACGGGATCGAGAGCGGTGTCGCGCCGTCGCTCGCCTACCTCGTGGACGAGGGCTCGTACGCGCGCGGGACCACGACCTTCCCGTCGCTGACGCCGGTCTGCCTTTCGTCGCTCGCGACCGGGACGCACCCGGACGCGCACCGGGTTCCGCACCTCGCCTGGTACCACCGCGGCGAGGAGCGGCTGGTCGAGTACGGGTCGTCGTTCCCCGCCATGCGCGCCGCCGGCGCACGGCAGGCGCTCAAGGACGGGATGTTCGAGATGTGCCACGCGCACCTCAATCCGGCCACGCCGACGATCTTCGAGGCGGTCGAGGACGCCGAATTCGTTCCGGCTGCGATCAACTTCACGTGTTACCGCGGCCGCACCCGGCATCCGATCAAGCTTCCCGGGATCGCCGCGCGCAACCGCTGGTACGAGGCGGTCTACGGGCCGAAGCGGTTCTTCTTCTTCAACCTGTTCGAGTCGGATGCGACCGGAGCGCCGCTGGCCGTGCGCTCCCGGCTCGAGGGCTCCGTCGACGCCTATGCCGGATTTGTGGGCCGATGGCTCGTAACGCGCGACGGGTTCGACCTGCTCGTCTTCTACCTCCCGGACGTCGACTACGCGTCGCACATCGAAGGACCGACCGCGCCGCTCGAGGCGCTCGGCCGCGCGGACGACGCCGTGCGCGCGCTGATGGACGCCGCGGGCGGTCCGGACGAGTTCCTCGAGCGCTACGCGGTGCTGCTCTGCTCCGACCACGGCCAGACCGCGGTCACGCAGGGCGCGCGGCTCCAGGACGCCTACGACGACCTCACGATCCTCACGCGGCGCGGCGATCCCGCGGCGGCCGACGTCGCGGTCACCGCCTCGAACCGCTGCGGGATGGTCTACCGGCTCGGCGCCGATCTCGACCCGCGCGCGCTGGCGCAGCGGCTCGACGGCGTCGAGGCCGCCGACGTCGTGCTCTTTGCCGAGGACGGCTTCGCGGTCGCGCGGCGCGAGGGCGAGGAGCTGCGGTTCCGCCCGGCCGGCGACGGCTGGGAGCTCGTGGGCGACGCGGACGTGCTCGACGAGCTCCGCTACCCGAACGCGGTCGAGCGCGCCTGGCATGCGCTCGCGAATCCGAACGCCGGCGAGGTGATCGTCTCGGCCCGCGAGGGATTCGAGTTCGCCGACCTCGGCGGGCGCGATCACGCCGGCGGCGGAAGCCACGGCTCGCTGGTCGCCGGCGACTCGACCATCCCCCTGGTGGCCGCGGGTTTCGACGTTTCGCCGCTCGGCGCCGGGTCGCGCATCGTCGACATCGCGCCCGCCGCGCTCCGGTATCTGGGAATCGAGCCGCCGCCGTCGATGGTCTCGGCTGGGACGCATGCCGCTCTACCGGCCTGACTTCGAAGGGCTCCGCGCCGAGATGGTCGTCGAGCAGCTGCGCGCGCGCGGCATCCGCGACCCGCGCCTGCTCGCCGCGATGGGCCGCGTGCCGCGCGAGGAGTTCCTCGACCTCGACGACAAGAAGCACGCCTACGACGACAAGCCGATCCTGATCGGCTGGGGCCAGACGATCTCGCAGCCGTACATGGTCGCGCTGATGATCCAGGCGGCCGGCGTGCAGGAGGGGCACCGCGTGCTCGACATCGGCACCGGATCGGGCTACGGCGCGGCGGTGCTGCGCGAGCTCGGCGCGTCCGTCCACACGATCGAGCGGCTCCCGGCCCTGGCCATGAAGGCGCGCGTGCGGCTCGAGGCCACCGGCTACGGCGCCGTCCACGTCCACGACGGCGACGGCTGCTTCGGCCTCGAGGAGTTCGGCCCGTACGACGCGATCATCGCCGCCGCCGCCTCGCCCGAACCCCCGCCTCCCCTGTACGACCAGCTCGTCCCCGGAGGACGTCTGGTGCTACCGATCGGAACCCAGCAGGAGCAGCGCCTGACCGTCGTCGTCCGCAGCCCGGAAGGGCCCGCCGTGGCCCGCTCGGTTCCGTGCAAGTTCGTCCCGCTCGTCGGCGCCCGCGCGTTGTGGGGCTGATCCGGGTCCGCTTGGGTCTACGCTTTGCGGGTGACGTCTGAGTCCGATGCGGCAACGGCACCTCCGGCGGCCCCCGGCCACGGCCGGCTGAGGCTCGCCCTCGGGCGCTCGGCGAACTGGATGCAGCTCGCCAAGTTCGCCGCGGTCGGCGCATCGGGCTACGTGGTCAACCTGGCCGTCTTCTCGGCGCTCGTCGTCCTCGCGGACGTCAACTACCTGATCGCCGCCGTGTGCTCCTTCCTCGTCGCCGTGACGAACAACTACGCGTGGAACCGGGTCTGGACCTTCCGCCGCCAGCGCGGCAGCCTCGTCCACCAGGGCGTGAAGTTCCTGGCCGTGTCGACCGTCGCGCTGGCCGCCAACCTGGTCGTGCTGCGCCTGCTCGTCGGCGCCGGTCTCGAGGAGATTCCCGCGCAGGCGATCGCCATCGTCGTCGTGACCCCGTGGAACTTCGCGGCGAACAAGCTCTGGAGCTTCCGGCGCGCCTGATCCGTCGTGTCGCGCTTGCGCTCGTCGCGCTCGCGCTCGCGGCGCCTGCCGTGGCGGCGGCTCAGGTCGCGCCCGTCTATGACGCGGACGGAAACCTGATCCAGACGCCGTTCGTCCCGCAGGGCGAAAGCGGCGAGCGCCTGACCGAGGAGACGGCGATCGAGACCGCGCTCGCGAACCCGAAGATCGCCGACTGGATCGCGCGCTACAAGGGCGAGAAGCTGACCAAGCAGGCGACGTTCAAGGACGAGCAGCGCTACTGGCAGGTCAAGGTCTGGGCGGCGGGGAAGGCGGGGCAGATCGTCGAGGCGAAGGTCGACGACGCGACCGGCCAGGTGAAGGATCCGTGGACCGGGCCGCAGGTCGCGTGGGGGATGGCGCGCGGCGTGAAGGGCGCGTTCGGCGCCGACATCAACAACCCGCTCGTCTGGTTCGGCTTCTGCGTGCTCTTCTTCGTCGGCCTGGCCGACTGGCGCCGGATTCTCTCGATCCGCACGCTCGACCTGCTCGTCCTGCTCTCGTTCACGATCTCGCTCGCGTTCTTCAACCGCGGCGAGATCTTCCGCGCCATGCCGCTCGTCTATCCGCCGATGCTCTACCTGCTCGGACGGCTTCTCTGGATCGTGTGGAGGCGCAAGCCGACTCCGACCGCGCCGTCCGTGTGGCCGGTCTGGCTCCTCGTCGCCGTGACGGTGGCCACGGTCGGGTTCCGCGTCGGGCTCAACATCGAGGGCTCGAACACGATCGACGTCGGCTACGCGAGCGTCATCGGCGCCCAGCGGATCGTCGCGCAGGGCGAGACGCCGTACGGGAACATGCCGACCGACGAGGGCAAGGAATGCGGCCCCGCCGACGCGACCGGCTACGTGCGCGAGCGCATCCAGACGAACGGCCGCTGCGAGTCGGCGAACGGCCGCGGCGACACCTACGGCCCCGTCACCTACCTCGCCTACGTCCCGGGCTACCTGATCTTCGGCTGGAGCGGCCACTGGGACGACCTCCCGGCCGTGCACTTCACGTCGATCATGCTCGACCTGCTCGCGATCGCCGGACTCGCCATGGTCGGGCGGCGCTTCGGAGGGAACCGGCTCGCGGCCACGCTCGCCTTCGCGTGGGCGGCCTACCCGTTCACGCAGTACGTCTCGAACTCGAACTCGAACGACGCGATCATGCCGGTGATCCTCATCTGGGGCTTCTGGCTGCTCTCGTCCGCCCCGTCGCGCGGCGCGTTCATCGCGCTCGCCGGCTGGGCGAAGTTCTCGGCGTTCCTGCTCGCGCCGCTCTGGGCGTCCTATCCGCGCGGCACCGGCAAGGACGCGGGAAAACGGCTGCTGCTCTTCGAGCTCGGCTTCCTGCTCGCGACCTTGGCCGTGGCGTGGGTCCTGTTCCTCGAACCGGATCCGGGCCACGCCGCGCGCGTCTTCTGGGATCGCACCTTCGGCTGGCAGCTCTCGCGCTCGTCGCCGTTTTCGATCTGGGACTGGAACAAGTACCACTACCCGGATCTCGCGCCCGTCCAGGGCTTCCTCAAGATCCTCCTCCTGGCGGGAGCGTTCGCGCTCTACTTCGTGCCGCGCGACAAGAGCCCGCTCCAGATCGCCGCGCTCTCGGGCGTGCTCCTGATCGGCTTCGAGATCGTGCTCACGCACTGGTTCTACCTCTACATCCCGTGGTTCTTCCCCTTCGTCGCGATCGCGCTTCTTCGCCACCGTCCCGGTGGGGAGGAAGCTGATCGAGGAGCCGCCCGCCGATGACGGCGAGCCCGCAGAGCCGGTCCCTGTCGTCTGAGCCGCTCGCCTGGGTGAGCGCGGCCGCGGTCGGGCTCGCGATCTTCGCGTTCTCCTGGGCGCTGCTCCATACCGGGCCGTTCGACAACGTCCGGATCGTCGACACGCCCGTCTACAAGAACTACGGCGACGCGATGACCCGCGGCGAGGTGCCCTACCGCGACTTCGAGCTCGAGTACCCGCCCGGCGCGCTGCCCGTCTTTCTCATCCCGGAAGTGGGCCCGGACGACTCGTACGACCGGCTCTTCGACGCGCTCATGCTCCTGCTCGGCGCGGCAACGGTCGTGCTCGTCGCGATCACGCTCGCCGGCGTCGGAGCGCCTCCCGCCGCGCTCTACGGCGGCGTGCTCTTGGCCGCGCTCGCGCCGGTGCTCATCGGCCCGGTCATCCTGAGCCGGTTCGACCTGTGGCCCGTGCTCCTCGTCGTCGCCTCGCTGGCGGCGCTCGTGTACGAGCGGATGCGGCTCGGACTCGGCCTGCTCGGCGCCGCTGTGGCCACGAAGATCTTCCCGCTCGTCTTGCTCCCGCTCGGCGTGCTCTACATCTGGAGGAAGCGGGGACAGCGGGAGGCGCTCATCTCGCTCGGCGTCTTTGCGGCGGTCGTGCTCGCGATCTTCGGGCCGTTCCTGCTCCTCGCGCCCGACGGCGTCGTGGACAGCATCACGCGCCAGACCGACCGGCCGCTCCAGATCGAGAGCCTCGGCGCGTCACTGCTCCTCGCGGCGCACCGCACGCAGATCTACGACGCGACGGTGGTCTCGAGCTTCGGCTCGCAGAACCTCGCCGGCCCGCTTCCCGACACGTTCGCGACCGTGCAGACGGTGCTCCAGGCGCTCGCGATCGTCACCGTCTGGATCGTCTTCGCCCGCTCCGACCGGGGGAAGGAGCCGCTGCTCATCGCCTCGGCCGCGGCCGTGTGCGCGTTCATCGCCTTCGGGAAGGTGCTCTCGCCGCAGTTCCTCATCTGGCTTCTGCCGCTCGCGCCGTTCCTGTTCTTGCGGCGCGCCTACTTGCAGCTCGGCCTGTTCGCCGCGGCGCTCGTCGTGACGCAGCTCTGGTTTCCGTACCGCTACTGGGAGGTCGCGAACCTGCAGCGGACGACGTGGCTCGTGTTCCTCCGCGACCTGCTGCTCGTGGCGCTCTTCCTGACGATCCTGCCGCTCATCCAACGAAGACGCGCAGGGCCTCGCACGTCGTAGCGCGCCCGTCGGCGTCGCACTCGACGACGACGCCCTCGATCCGCACGTCGCCCTCGGCCGGGTGGAAGCGCACCGGCCGGCCCGTCTTCATCCGCTGGATCGCGAGCTCGGCCTTCACGCCGATCACGGAGTCGTGCGGGCCGGTCATGCCGGCGTCGGTGATCGCCGCGGTTCCTCCCGGGAGGACGCGGGCGTCGTTCGTCTGGACGTGCGTGTGCGTGCCGAGCACGGCGGTCACGCGGCCGTCGAGCACGCGGGCGAGCGCGATCTTCTCGCTCGTCGCCTCGGCGTGGAAGTCGACCACGATGATCGGGGAGAGCTTGCGCGCCTCGGCCACGAGCTCGTCCACGACGACGAACGGATGGTGTGCGACCTCGAGGAAGAGCTGGCCCTGGAGGTTCACGACGGCGACCGGCGTCCCGTCGCGGGCCGGGACGACCGTGACGCCCTTGCCCGGCGTTCCGGGCCCGCCGAGGTTCGCGGGGCGGACGATCCGGTCCGACGAGTCGAGGAAGGGGACGAGGTCGCGCTGGCGCCAGACGTGGTTGCCGAGCGTGATCGCGTCCGCGCCCGCGGCGAGGAGCTTCTCGGCGAGCTTCGCGGTCAGGCCGATCCCGTCCGCGGCGTTCTCGCCGTTCACGATGCAGACGTCGATCTCGAGCTCGTCGCGCAGGTCGCGCAGCCGGCTCTCGACGGCCCGGCGGCCGGGAGCGCCGAACACGTCGCCCAGGAAGAGGATCCGCACCGGCTGGTTTCTAGGGCGCCGTGGAGGCGCGCCGCGCCTCGATGTGCACGTGCTGGCCCTCGTCCTGCGTGTAGCGGGCGAGGCCGGCGCGCTCGACGGCGGAGAGGTCGATCAGCCGTCCGAGCTTGGAGCGGGCGGCGATCACGGTCGAGCCGACGCTCAGCGCCGGATCGGCGGTGAGGTTCGTGAGCAGGACGACGATGCTCGGGTTGCCGGACGGCTGGATCTCGATCTGCTTGCCGTGCGGCACGCCGTCGAGGATGCGGTCGGAGATCGCGATCACGGTGCCGTCCACGGGCGCGTAGACGTCGGTCCCCACCGGCGGCGCCGACGTCGAGCCCGCCCGTCTTGGGGCCGGTGCCGCCCTCGAGCTGGTAGTAGCGGATCCCCGAGCCGTCCGAGCCGAAGAGCCGCTGGCCGAGGCGCCCGAAGATCCCGGCGTTCTTCTGCGAGCCGACCGGGTCGAGCGCCAGCGCGGTCGCGCCGGACGCGTGGTAGCCGATCGCTGTGACGCGGCCCTGGTTGATCGGCAGCTGGAGCCGCAGCGTGTCGGAAACCGCCACGACCTGCGGGCGCGGCGGGCCCGACGGCAAGAGCCGCTGGGCCGGCGCGGGGCCGGTGGCTTGAGAGACGGGTTTCCCGCCGGTGCCTGCGAATGCGGTGAGGAGGAGGACGATCACTGCCACCGATCCGAGGACGATCAACGCGGCCAAGCGTCGAGCGCGGCGGACCTTTGCGCGTTCCTTCTCACGAAGCGCAGCACGAGCGGCCAAACCCACTGCTTCGGGCCGAGCCATCCGCAGGACGGTACCCGAGGTCTCCACGAGGTTCAAATGTCTACCAGCCTCGTTAACCGGCTCTTCATCGGGTTCTTCCCACTCGAGCGCGAGCGCGCCGTCGGTCAGAGGCCAGTCCCAGTCGTCGGCGCGATTCCGCCTACGCGCGGCCAGTGTCGCCTCGTGATCGTAGGGTTCAGCCATGGCAACTACGATCGGCCGAAGGTTCAGCGCCGTCCTCGAAAAACCGTGACAGCAGGGGCGGACGGCGTCGTCTTGGCCGCGCAGAACGTCGCGCGTCGCTACGGCTCGCACGTGGCGCTGCAGCCGACGAGCCTCGACGTCCATGCCGGGGAGACGCTGGCGCTCGTGGGGCCGAACGGCGCCGGGAAGTCGACGCTGCTGTCGATCCTCGCGGGCGCGCTCGAGCCGAGTGAAGGCGAGGTTACGTCGTCGCTTCCGCGGGCGCGGATCGGCTGGGCGCCGCAGCGGCCCGCGCAGTACGGACGGCTCTCCGCGCGCGAGAACCTGCTGCTCTTCGCCCGGCTCGAAGGGCTCGACGATCCCGCGGCCGCGGTCGAGCGGGTGCTGGCGCGCATCTCGGTCGACTCGCCCGACCGCCCGGCCGGAGAGCTCTCGACCGGCGAGCAGCAGCGCGTGAACATCGGCGTCGCGCTCCTCA
The DNA here is from genome assembly GCA_963760815.1 of uncultured Actinomycetes bacterium. Lineage (GTDB taxonomy): Bacteria > Actinomycetota > Thermoleophilia > Gaiellales > Gaiellaceae > CAVRUF01. Next base: position 292,976 of record CAVXEJ010000001.1, on the reverse strand, counting down.
CCGAGCCCGAGGTGCTCCTGCTGGACGAGCCGACCGCCTCGCTCGACCCGGCGCAGCGAGAGCGTGTCTGGGAGCTGGTCGAGTCGGTCGCGGCCCACGGCGGCGCGGCCGTGCTCGCGACGCAGCATCCGGAGGAGGTCGCGCGGCTCGCCGACTCGGTCGCGGCGCTCGAGAACGGCGCCGTCGTATTCCGCGGCTCCTACGAGGACTACGCGGCGCGATGAGCCGCATCGGCGCGCTGCTCGGAAAGGATCTGCGGATCCTCGGCCGCTCGCGGGCGCTGCTCGTCGCGCTCGTGCTCTATCCGCTGCTGGTCGCGCTGCTCGTCGGCCTCGTCGCGCACTTCGCCGCCGATCGCCCGCGTGTTGGCTTCGTCGATCTCGACGGCATCCCGGCCGAGGTGAACGTCGGTGGCCAGACCTTCGAGGTGAACGAGCTGATCGACCGCGTCGAGACCGAGGTCGACCTCGTCCCCATGACCGAGGAGGAGTCCGAGCGCGCCATGCGCAGCGGCGACATCGTCGCGACGATCGTCGTCCCCGAGGGCTTCGTCGCGAACCTCGCGAGCCTCGTCGACCAGCCCGAGCTCGTCCTGCGCACCAGCCGCGGCGGCCTCGCGGGCCGTGTCGAGCGCCAGACCGAGGCGCTCGTCTTCAACCTGAACCGCGAGCTCCAGGACGCCTACATCGAGGCGAACCTCGAGTACGTCCAGATGATCCAGGAGGGCGGCACCGGTGACTTCCTCGGCAACGAGTTCACGATCGTCGGTCTCACCGGCGCCGAGCGGCTCCTCGCGCAGCTCGAGGCGCGCACCGACGATCCCGCGTCCGAGGAGGACATCGCTGCGCTCCAGACCTTCATCGCCGAGGCGAAGCTCGCGCTCGACCAGACCGGCCAGGCGCTGCGCGCGACGGCGAACCCGATCACGCTGCGCCTCGACGACGAGGGCCGCCGCACCTGGCTCCTCTCGGCGCAGGTGCAGGCCTACGCGCTGGCGCTGACGATGGCGCTCCTCTGCATCGTCGTGGCCGCCGGAGCGATCGCCTCGGAGCGCGACGAGAACGTGCTCGCCCGGCTGGTGCGCGGTCTCGTCGGGCTCGGAGAGCTGGTCGCGGAGAAGATCGCGCTCGTCACGGTCGTCGGCGTCGCCGTGGGGACGCTGCTCACCGCCGTGCTGGCGACGGTGCTCGCGATCGCCGGCTCGACCTCGTTCGCGTCGTGGTTCCGCCTGCCGGTGCTGCTCGTCGGGCTCGCCCTCGCCGCAGCGGCGTTCGCGGCGTTTGGCGTGCTGCTCGGCGTCCTCGCGCGTGATACGAGAACCGCCGCGCTCGTCGCCCTGCTCGTCGCGCTGCCGCTGATCCTGCTCGGGATCCTCCCGGAGGTCTCGATCGGCCCGGCCGCGTGGATCTCGGCCGCGTTCCCCTTCGCCCACGCGGTCGAACTGTTCGAGTCGACGCTCTACGACACCGACCCGTGGGCGGGCGCCGCCCGCGAGGCGCTCTGGCTCGTCGCGCTCACGCTCGGCTTCGGCGCCCTGGCGCGACTGGCCATGCCCCGTCTTCTGGCGTAAGGTCGGTCCATGGCTGATCTAACCGCCGCATACGGGAAGCCGTGCAAGCAGGGCGACTTCGTGGCCGTCGAGGTCTTCGGCAAGACGATCCCGTTCCAGCGCAAGGGCGCGAACCAGCTCCTCCGCGCTGCGATGAAGGCCTACGCGGTCGGCTACGAGGTCTACCGGATCGAGAGCTACAACTGCCGCCAGACCACCTCCGGGAAATCGTGGTCGGCGCACTCGTGGGCCGCGGCGGTCGACATCAACCCCGAGGACAACCCGTTCACGTCCGGAAAGCTCGTGTCGGACATGCCCAAGGAGTTCGTGAAGGCGTTCACGAGCGAGGGCTTCGGCTGGGGCGGCGCGTGGTCGTCCGTGAAGGACGCGATGCATTTCTCGCTCTCGCCGAACGAGGGCGGCAAGCCGACGAACGAGAAGTTCGACCCGGCGCTCCAGCAGGCGGCGCGTGACGCCTGGCTCGGGCACAACCGCGGCGTCAATCGCGAGGCAACGCAGCGCAAGCCGAAGCGGAAGGGCAAGAAGGCGCCGCCGTTCCCGGGCACGGATCTCGACCGCGAGCACAACGCCCGCAAGGTGGACGAGGGCGTCATGGTGTTCCAGACGCAGCTCGTCGCCCGCGGCTGGGAGCTCGAGGCGACCGGCAAGTTCGACAAGAAGACCGAGACGGTCGTGCGCGCGTTCCAGCGGGAGAAGAAGCTCTTCGTGGACGGCGTCGTCGGCGAGAACACGTGGCGCGAGATCTGGGAAGCCGACGTCACCTAGCTCGGCGCTCTTGGACTTCTCGATCCCCGACGAGATCCGCGACGTTCGCGCCGCGGTCCGCGAGCTGTGCGACCGGTTCGGCGCGGAGTACTGGCGCGGCCTCGAGCCCGACCGCTACCCGGAGGAGTTCGTCGCCGCGCTGACGCAGGCCGGCTGGCTCGCGGCGCTCATCCCGGAGGAGTACGGCGGCGGCGGGCTCGGCCTCGCGACGGCGAGCGCGATCCTCGAGGAGGTCAACGCCTCGGGCGGAAACGCGGCCGCCTGCCACGCGCAGATGTACGTCATGGGGACGCTCCTGCGCCACGGCAGCGAGGAGCAGAAGCAGGCGTACCTCCCGCGCATCGCCGCCGGGGAGCTCCGGCTCCAGGCCTTCGGCGTGACCGAGCCGACCGCGGGCGTCGACACGGCCGCGATCCAGACGCGCGGCGAGCGGACCGAGACCGGCTGGGTTCTGCGCGGCCAGAAGGTCTTCACCTCGCGCGCGCTCCAGTCCGACCTGATGCTCGCTCATCGCGCGCACGAGCGAGGGCGAACGGCCGACCGACGGGCTCTCGGTCTTCCTCGTCGATCTCCGCGAGGCCGGGGCCGCGCTGACGATCCGGCCGCTGCCGACGATGATGAACCACGCGACCACCGAGGTCTTCCTGGACGGCGTCGAGGTGCCGCACGACGCGCTCGTCGGGGAGGAGGGCCAGGGCTTCCGCTACCTGCTCGACGGGCTGAACGCCGAGCGGATCCTCATTGCGGCCGAGTGCATCGGCGACGGGCGCTGGTTCGTGGAGAAGGCCTCCGCGTACGCGACCGAGCGCGAGGTCTTCGGCCGGCCGATCGGTGCGAACCAGGGCGTGCAGTTCCCGATCGCCCGGGCGCACATCGCCGTCGAGGCGGCCGATCTCGTCCGCTGGAAGGCGGCGGCGCTCTTCGACGCGGGCGAGCCGTGCGGGCCCGAGGCGAACATGGCCAAGTTCCTCGCGTCGAACGCGTCCTGGGAGGCCGCGAACGCGTGCCTCGACACCCACGGCGGCTGGGGCTTCGCGGTCGAGCTCGACGTCGAGCGCAAGTTCCGCGAGACGCGGCTCTACCAGGTCGCCCCGGTCCCGAACACGCTCGTGCTCGGCTACGTCGGCCACCACGTGCTCGGGATGCCACGCTCGTACTGACCGCGTACGCTTTCGACATGGCGACCTTCCCGATCGTCCGGCTCCGACGCTTCCGCCGCACCGCGCCGCTGCGCGCGCTCGTGCGGGAGACCCGGCTCGACCCTTCGAGCCTCGTCTATCCGCTCTTCGTCTGTCCGGGCGAGGGCGTGGTCGAGCCGCTTCCCGGCCTGGCCGGCATCGCGCGCCGCTCGGTCGACGAGCTCGTCACCGAGGCCTCGCGGGCCCATGCGCTCGGGATCGGCGCGCTGCTCCTCTTCGGGATCCCCGAGGAGAAGGACGACGCGGGCTCCGGCGCGTACGCCCAGGACGGGGTCGTCCAGCAGGCGCTGCGCGCGCTGCGGGCCGAGCTGCCCGACGCCGTGCTCATGACCGACGTGTGCCTGTGCGAGTACACCGACCACGGGCACTGCGGGCTCGTCGCCGAGGGCGAGATCGTGAACGACGCCTCGCTCGAGCTCCTCGCGCGCACGGCCGTGAGCCACGCCGAGGCGGGCGCCGACATCGTGTGTCCCAGCGACATGCTCGACGGCCGCGTCGGCGCGCTGCGAGCGGCGCTCGACGAGGACGGCTTCGAGCGCATCCCGATCGTCGCCTACTCCGCCAAGTACGCCTCGGCCTTCTACGGGCCGTTCCGCGAGGTGGCCGACGCCGCGCCGGCGTTCGGCGACCGGCGGACGTACCAGATGGATCCGCCCAACGTCCGCGAGGCGCTGCGCGAGTGCGCGCTCGATCTCGAGGAGGGCGCCGACGCGATCATGATCAAGCCCGCGCTGCCGTACCTCGACGTGATCGCGGCCGCGAACGCCCGCTTCGACGCGCCCGTCTTCGCCTACCAGGTGAGCGGCGAGTACGCGATGCTCGAGGCCGCCGCCGCGCAGGGCTGGCTCGACCGCCGCGCCGCCGCGCTCGAGTCGCTGCTCGCGATCAAGCGCGCGGGCGCCGACGCGATCGTCACCTACTTCGCGCCGGACGTGGCCGCATGGCTCTCCGAGTAGTGCCGGCCGGGGACGTCTGGGCGGCCATCGCCGAGGAGGCCACGGCGGAGAGCCCGCTCTGGGGTTCCGCGCTTCGCTCCGAGGAGGAGCGCGAGGCGCTGCCCGTCTTCTCGCCGCTCGCTCCGGCGCCGCTCGCGCTCGGGCTCGAGACGATCTACGAGGGCTACCTCGTCCACTACGGCCGCCCGCGCCTCTTCGCCACGCCTGACCGCGACACCAGCGTGCTGCTCGGCGACTACCTCTACGCGCACGGCCTCGTCCGCGTCGCCGAGCTCGGCCGCGTCTCGGTCGTCTCCGACCTCGCCGAACTGCTCTCGCTCTGCGCGCAGCTTCGCGCCGAGTCGGCGCCCGACGACGCGGAGCTCGACGGTCCGCTTTGGGCCGCGACCTTTGCGCTCGTCGGCTCCGAGGATCCCGAGCTGGCCGCCGCCCGCGCCGAGCTGCGCGAACGCGACGACGCCGCTCCGCTCGCCGCGCTCGCCGTGCGTGCCGCCGGCGCCGATCCGGTCGAGGCCGCGCTCGCGCTTCATCGCCGACGCCTGGCTGTTTAGACTCACGGCATGTTGCTGCTCGCGTTCTTGCTCGCCCAGGAAGAGGCGGCCGATGTCGCCGAAGAGGGCAAGCGCATCATCATCGCGATGCTCATCACGGGCCTCATCTTCGTGGCCGTGATCGTCATCGGGCAGGCGCTGCGCTACTTCGGAGACAAGCGCCGCCGCAAGGCCCACCGCGCCACGCGGGCGCACTGACCTAAACTCGACGCGGTGCCGGCGTCAGACCTCCGCTCCTGGCTCGACCTGCTGCGGCAGGAGAACGAGCTCGTCGAAATCGACGCCGAGGTCGACCCGTACCTCGAGGTCACGGAGATCGTCGACCGCACCGTGAAGTCGGGCGGGCCGGCGCTTCTCTTCAAGAACCCGAAGGGCTCCGACCACCCGCTCCTCGTGAACCAGTTCGGGACGGAGCGGCGCATGGCGCTCGCCTTCGGCGTCCACGATCTCGACGAGCTCGGCGCCAAGGTGGCCGACGTGCTCGAGCTCCAGCCGCCGCAGGGCCTCATGGAGAAGGTGAAGGGCCTCGGCAAGCTGAAGAAGCTCGCCGACTCGATGCCGAAGACCGTCTCGAAGGGCCTCTGCCAGGAGATCGTCGCTCGAGCCCAACCTCGACCTCCTCCCGATCCAGCACTGCTGGCCGGGCGACCCGGCGCCGTTCGTGACCCTCCCGGCCGTGATCACGCGCGACCCGCAGACCGGCACGCGGAACGTCGGCATGTACCGGATGCAGAAGATCGACGCGACGCACGACCTACATGCACTGGCAGATCCACAAGGACGGCGCGGCGGACTGGCGCGGCATGGGCGACCGGCTCGACGTCGCGGTCGCGCTCGGCTGCGACCCGATCACGACCTACTCGGCGAGCGCGCCGCTGCCCAAGCACGTCGACGAGTTCATGCTCGCCGGCTTCTTCAAGGGCTCGCCGGTCGAGCTCGTCAAGGCGAAGACCGTGGATCTCGAGGTGCCCGCGAACGCGGAGATCATCCTCGAGGGCTACATCGAGAAGGGCGAGCTCGGCACCGAGGGCCCGTTCGGCGACCACACCGGCTACTACTCGCCGCCCGAGCCGTTCCCCGTCTTCCACCTGACCGCGATGACGATGCGCCGCGACGCGATCTACCCGTCGATCGTCGTCGGCGTCCCGCCCGCCGAGGACGCCTGGCTCGGGAAGGCGACCGAGCGGATCTTCCTCCCGGCCGTGCGGATGACCCTCCCCGAGGTGGTCGACTACGACCTCCCGGTCGCCGGCGCCTTCCACAACTGCGTGATCGTCTCGATGCGCAAGGCCTATCCGGGCCACGCCCGCAAGGTGATGCACGCGATCTGGGGCCTCGGCCTGCTCTCGCTCTCGAAGTCGGTCGTCGTCGTGGACGAGTTCGTGGACGTCCACGACTACGAGGAGGTGTTCTTCCACGTCTGCGCCAACGTCGACCCGAAGCGCGACCTGCTCCTCTCGGAGGGGCCGCTCGACCAGCTCGACCACGCCGCGGCCGCGTTTTGCCTCGGCGGAAAGCTCGGCATCGACGCGACGCACAAGACGAACGAGGAGGGCGGTCGCGACTGGCCCGATCGGATCGAGATGACCGAGGAGGTGCGTAGCCTCGTCTCGAATCGGTGGTCCGAGTACGGGCTCGGCGGTGTCGAAAGCGCCGAAAACGGGGGAATTTCCGAGAACTTGCGCCGAAAGCTACGTCTTTGACACTCGGCTCGACAAACAGGGAGAATCGGTTGTGTTCCGTAGGCGACGCGGCATGAGGAGAGAGGCCTAGATGGCCGAGGAAACCGATCGGCCGAACGGCGACGACGGCGGGCACTTTCCCGGACCGTCGATCTGGCCCTTCGGGTTTGCTCTCGGCGTCGCCGTCGCGCTCGTCGCCGTGATCCTTTCGAGCTGGGTCGCCGCCGCGATCGGCGTCATCGCCGCGGTCGTCTTCGCTGCGCTCTGGATCCGCGAGGCCACGCGCGAGATGCGCGCCGAGCCTGCGCCCGAGCCGCCCGCGGCGGCCGCGAAGGCCGAGGTCGTTGAAGAGGACGACGACGAGGAGCCCGAGCACCACTACACGCGCAACGTGTTCCTCGCGGGCGCGACGCTCGGAATCGGCGCCGCGATCGGCGCCGTCGCCACGCTTCCCGCGATCGGGTTCGCCGTCATCCCCGCGTTCGTCGGACAGGGCAGCGAGGACGTGAACCTCGGACCGCTCTCGGGCTATCCCGAGGGGCAGTGGATGGTCACCACCTTCAACTCGAAGGCCGAAGAGCCCGAGGACGTCGTGAGCCGCACCGCCTACATCCGCAACAACGGCCAGATGTCGGACGGCCAGCCGAGCGTCACGATCCTGTCGAACCGCTGCGTCCACCTCGGCTGCCCCGTGCAGCCGACCGGGCTCTCGGCTGAGCAGAAAGAGGTCGAGGTCGACGGCGGCAAGATCAAGCTCGGGACGACCGAGCCGTCGGGCTTCGCCTGCCCGTGCCACGGCGGCGCGTACGACCTCGAGGGCAACCGCGTCGCCGGCCCGCCCGTGCGTGCGCTCGACCGCTACGAGTACTCGATCATCGACGGCAACCTCACGCTCGGCCAGCTCTTCTCGGTCGGCTCGGTGACGGGTACCGCCGCCGACGCCGAGATGACGGTCTACCGCCACCAGGATCCGGGCACGCACGTCGACGGCCTCTCCCAGTACATGTATCCGATCATCCCGTAATGGCCAAGCGACGCTCAAAGAAGCATCAGAGGATGGACCAGGCCGGCGACGTCCTGATGATCCCGGTCGACTGGCTCGAGGAACGCTCGGGCCTCATCGGCGGGCTCAAGTACTTCCTCTTCCGGAAGGTCCCGGCCGAGACGAACTGGTTCCACACGCTCGGCTCCGCGACGCTGACCGCGTTCATCGTCCAGCTGATCACCGGCGTGATCCTGGCCATGTACTACAAGCCGGACCCGGAAACCGCCTACCAGTCGATCCAGCACATCACGAACGACCTCACGCTCGGCTGGCTCGTCCGCGGTATGCACCGCTGGGGCGCGAGCGTCTTCATCATCCTGCTCTTCCTCCACATGGGACGCGTGTTCCTGTTCGGCGCCTACAAGTACCCGCGCGAGCTGAACTGGCTGATCGGCGTCAACATCCTCCTGCTCGCGATGCTCGAGGGCTTCAGCGGCTACCTGCTCCCGTGGGACCAGACCGCGTACTGGGCGACGGTCGTCGGCATCAACATCAACGCGACCGCCCCGATCGCCGGGCCGTTCATCTGCTTCCTCCTACGCGGCGGCGCCGAGATCGGGAGCGACACGCTCTCCCGCTTCTATGCGATCCACATGCTGATCGTCCCGGGCGCGCTGATCGCGCTGATCACGCTGCACCTGTACCTCGTCATCCGCCTCGGCATCACGCCGCCGCCGTGGACTGACGCGGCCAACCCGCCCGAGGACGACGACGTCGATCCCGAGCTGCGAAAGGGCCTCGTCGCCCCGGCCCCGCGCGGAAACGGCGAGAGCTCATGAGCAGCAAGGCGCAGCGCGAGGAGTTCAAGCGCTACAAGGAGGACGTCGAGAAGCGCGGGAAGCCGTTCTTCCCGCACGCGATGTTCCACGACACGGTGATGAGCCTCGTCGTCGTGTGCGTCATCTTCGGGCTCGCGTGCGTCTGGTACTTCACGGCGCGCGACGGCGACTCCGGCTGGATCGGGCCGCTCTACACCGACCAGGCCGACCCCGGCACGACCTCGTTCGTACCGCGCCCCGACTGGTACTTCTACTTCCTCTTCTACCTGCTGCGGATCTTCAAGTGGCCCGAGTCCGTGATCATCGGGACGATCGGGATCCCGACCATCTGCATCATCCTGCTGCTCGGGCTGCCCTTCTATCGACCGGCGAATGGAGCGCAGGCTCTCCCGCCGCCCGGTCGCGATCGTGGCCGCCATCCTCGTCGTCCTCTCGATGGGCGTCCTCACCTACAAGGGCGCGACGGCGCGTGAGGCGGGCGCGGCGACCGGTGAGCAGCTCCTCGCCGGCAACAACATCGAGACCGACGATCCCGAGGTGATCGCCGGTGCCGACCTCTTCGGCACGGTCGGCTGCCTGAACTGCCACACGTACGGCAACCAGGGCGCGCCCGGGCCGGGGCCGAACCTGTCCGCGATCGGCGAGGCTGGCCGCGGCGAGGAGTACTGGGTCGAGTGGATCCGCGACCCGCAGTCGCTGAAGCCGGGGACGACCATGCCCGGCTTCCCGAACCTGACCGACGAGCAGCTGCACCAGCTGGCCGCCTTCCTCGAGGCGTCGAAGCCCGGCGGCTAGCCCGCCATGCGTGTCTTCCTCGGGATCACGGGCGCCTCTGGCGCTCCGTATGCCGCACGCCTCCTCCAGACGCTCGCCGGCGCGGGGTGCGAGGTCGGCGTCGCCGCCTCCGGCGCGGGGATCCAGGTGCTCGCGACCGAGCTCTACGGCGATCCGTCGCTCGGGCGCGACGAGGTGCTCGGGCGGGTCGTCGGCGATGCGAAGGGCGTGACCGTGTACGCGCCGGACGACTGGGGCTCGCCGTACGCGATCGGGCTCCGCCAAGGTCGACGCGCTACGTGATCTGCCCGTGCTCGATGGCGACCGTGGGCACGCTGGCGACGGGCGCGATGGACAACCTGATCCACCGGGCGGCCTCGGTCGCGCTCAAGGAAGGGCGCCGGCTCGTCCTCATGCCGCGCGAGACGCCGCTCTCCGCGATCCATCTCCAGGGACTGCTGACGCTGCGCCAGGCGGGCGCGACGATCCTCTTTTTGGCCCCGGGCTTCTACCATGCGCCCCAGTCGATCGACGATCTCGTCGACTTCGTCGTCGGCCGCGCACTCGACCAGTTGGGGCTTTCGAACGAACTAACGAAACGATGGGGGGAATGACGACCACCGGAACCCTGCCGCCGAGCGAAGTTCGGCGCATGTTCGACCGGATCTCTCCGGTCTACGACGCGATGAACCGCGTCATGACCGTGGGGCTCGACCAGCGCTGGCGGCGGCTGACCGTCGACGCGGTCGTGCAGCCCGGCGACCGGGTCCTCGACGCGTGCTGCGGGACGGGCGACCTCGCCGTCGCTGCGTCCGCGGCGGGCGGCGTCGTCACGGGGCTCGACTTCTCCCCGGCCATGCTGCGAGCGCGCGCGGCGCAAGTCGAGCGCGGTCACCTGGGTCGAGGGCGACGTCATGGCGCTTCCCTTCGAGGACGCGAGCTTCGAGGCGGTCACGGTCGGCTTCGGGATCCGCAACGTCGCAGAGCTCGAGACCGGCCTCGCCGAGCTGGCCCGCGTGCTCGTCCCCGGCGGCCGTCTCGGCTGCCTCGAGATCACGCAGCCGCGCGGCGTGCTGCGCCCGTTCTTCCGGCTCTGGTTCGACGGGATCGTCCCGCTGCTCGGGAAGGTGCTCCCGGGCGGGAAGGCCTACTCGTACCTCCCGGCGAGCGTTCGCCGCTTCCCGGGGCCGAGGGAGCTTGCGGCCGCGATGGACCGCAACGGTTTCGAGGAGATCCGCTGGCAGCTCTTGGCCGGCGGGATCGTGGCGCTGCACACGGCGAGGCGGCGCGCATGAGCGCCCTTGCCACCGTTCGCGCGGCGCCCGGGCTCGACGCCTACCTCGACGTGCTCGAGCTGCGGCTCGAGCGCGCGGTCGGCTCGCATCCGGGGCTCGTCGGGCGCATCGGCGCGGAGACGCTCGCGGCCGGCGGCAAGCGGCTGCGGCCGGTGCTCGTGTTCCTGTCGGCGCCGCTCGAGGATCGCGGCGGCGAAGGTCCGCTCGCGGCCGGCGCCGCGGTCGAGCTCGTCCACATGGCGACGCTCGTCCACGACGACCTGCTCGACGCGGCGGCGCTGCGCCGCGGCCGCCCGACGGTGTGGGCCGCAGCACGGCCCGTCCGCCGCGGGCGCGACCGGCGACTACCTCTTCGCCCGCGCGTTCTCCGAGCTGGCCGACGTCCGGCGACGCGGAGGCCGTCGCGCTGCTCGCGGGCGCTGCGCTTGCCCTCGCGCGGGGCGAGGCGCTCCAGCGGCGGCAGGTGAACCGTCCCGACACGTCGGTGGACGAGTACCTGCGGCGCTGCTCGCTGAAGACCGGGAAGCTCTTCGAGGCCGCCTGCATCCTCGGCGGCGGGCCGAGGCTCGGCGAGTTCGGCCTCGCGCTCGGCGTCGCCTTCCAGATCGCCGACGACATCCTCGACTGCACCGGGAGCGGAGGGCGCGACCGGCAAGGCGCCGGGCGTCGACCTGCGCGACGGCACGCCGACCCTGCCGCTCATCCTGGCGGCGCGCGAAGACCCCGAGGTCGCCCGCGCGCTCGCCGGCGAGGACGTCCCCGACGCGCTCGAGCGCGTCGCCGCCACGGGTGCGCTCGACGCCTCCCGCGAGGTCGCGCTCGAGTTCGCCGAGACGCGCCCGCGCGTCGCTGAACGGCTCGGGGGATGTCGATTCCCTCGCGGCACTCACCGAGCTAGTGGTAGACAGAGAGAACTGATGGCCGTCGCCGCGCAACAGTCCGCACTAGACGAGATCCGCGAGAAGGTCGTCGCCGGCGAGCGCCTCGACATGGACGACGGGCTCACGCTCATGGAGTCCGACGACGTCCTCGCCCTCGGCGAGCTCGCCGACACGGCGCGCCGCCTGCGCGGCGGCACCGACGAGGTCTACTTCGTCCAGAACCTCTACTTGAACCAGACGAACGTCTGCCGCGTGAAGTGCAAGTTCTGCGCGTTCGCCCGCACCGAGAAGCAGGAGGGCGCGTACACGTTCACGACCGAGGAGATGGTCGCCGACGCGGTCGAGCAGCACGAGCTGACCGGCTTCACGGAGATCCACATGGTCGGCGGCGAGACGCCGCACGTCGGCTTCGACTACTACGTGGACATCGTCGCGTCGCTCCACGAGGCGCTGCCGGACGTGCACCTGAAGCTCTTCACGGCGAGCGAGATCCACCACATGACGACGCTCTCGGGCCTCACGCACGAGCAGGTGCTGCGCGAGCTCCAGGCGGCCGGGCTCCAGTCGCTTCCCGGCGGCGGCGCCGAGATCTTCGCCGACCGCGTGCGCCGGCTGATCGCGCCCGGCAAGGAGCATCCGGACATCTGGTTCCAGACCCACCGCACCGCGCACGGCCTCGGCATCAAGACGCACTGCACGATGCTCTACGGCCACGTCGAGACCTACGAGGAGCGGATCGACCACCTGCTCCGGCTGCGCGACCTGCAGGACGAGACCGGCGGCTTCATGGCGTTCATCCCGCTCGCGTTCCACCCGGCGAACACCGTCTTCGAGCGGCGCGGCTGGAAGCAGTCGGCCGGCACCGACGACCTCAAGGTGATCGCGGTCTCGCGGCTCATGCTCGACAACATCGAGAACGTGAAGGCCTACTGGATCATGATGGGCATGCCGCTCGCGGCGGTCGCGCTCCACTTCGGCGCGAACGACGTCCAGGGGACGGTCATGCGCGAGACGATCTTCCACGCGGCCGGCGCCGACGACCGAGACCGAGCAGAAGGTCGACGAGCTCGTCCGCTACGTCCGCGACGCCGGGCGGATCCCCGTGCAGCGCGACACGTTCTACAACGAGCTGCGGCGGTGGTAGCTGTGGACTTCTCGGCACAGATTCGGCACGGCTCGGCACAGACACGTGCGCTGTTTCCGAATTAGGCTGATTGCCGAAGGCGGGAGGGATAGGGAATCCCGAAGTTACACAGGCGCGCGAGCGCGACAGGGAACGCCATGATCCGCCTCGGCCGCATCTGCTACGTGAACATGGCGCCGCTCTTCTTCGAGCTCGACGCCGAGGTCGAGGAGATCCCCGGCGTCCCGACCGAGCTGAACCAGGCGCTCCTCGACGGCAAGGTCGACCTCGCGCCGATCTCCTCGATCGAGTACGCGCGCCACGCCGCCGACCTGCGGATCCTCCCGCGCGTCTGCGTCTCCTCCGAGGGCGCGGTCGACTCGATCCAGCTCGTCTCCAAGGCGCCGCTCGAGCTCGATCCGCTCCGTCGCGGTCACGCCCGAGAGCGCCACCTCGGTCGTGCTCGTCAAGGTGCTGCTCCCCGAGGCCGAGCACGTGCCGCTCGGCGAGGACGCCGACGCGAAGCTGCTCATCGGCGACTCCGCCCTGCGCTGCGATGTTCGAGGACCCGACCCCGCACTACGACCTCGGCCGCCTCTGGCACGGAGGAGACCGGACTGCCGATGGTCTACGCCGTGTTCGCCTGCGCCGATCCGCCGCCCGAGGGCATGGCCGGGATCGAGGCGGCGCTGATCGGTTCCCACGAGGCCGCGCTTGCCCGCCCGGAGGAGCTGGCCGAGGCCGCGAGCGAGCGCTACGGCTACCCCGCCGGGTTCCTCGCCCGCTACTTCGAGAAGCTCCGCTACCGCTTCGGCCCGCGCGAGCGTGCCGGACTGCTCACCTTCTTCGAGCTCGCCCGCGACGTCGGCCAGCTCGAGCGTGTGCCCGAGCTCAAGTTCGTCGTGACCGAGCCGGTGCCGGCATGAGCGTCACCGAAGTCCTCGACCGCGCCCTCTCCGGCGAGCGGATCTCCGACGCCGAGGCGATCGAGCTCCTGCGCTCCCGCGACCTCGTCCAGGTCGGCCGCGCCGCCGACGTGCTGCGCGCCCGCAAGGCCGAGTCCGACCGCGTGACGTTCATCATCGACCGGAACCTGAACTACACGAACATCTGCCACACCGACTGCGACTTCTGCGCCTTCTACCGCAGCCCGGGCGACCGCCGCGAGGGCTACCTGCTCCCGAAGCCGGTCATCTTCAAGAAGATCGAGGAGACGCTCGCGCTCGGCGGCACGGCGCTCCTCATGCAGGGCGGCCACCACCCGGATCTCGGGATCGAGTTCTACGAGGATCTCTTCCGCTCGATCAAGGAGCGCTACCCGATCCACCTGCACGCGCTCTCGCCGCCCGAGGTGCAGCACATCTCGCGCCGCTCCAAGCTGACCATCCCGGCGACGCTGACGCGCCTGCGCGACTCCGGCCTCGACTCGCTGCCCGGCGGCGGCGCGGAGATCCTCGTCGACCGCGTCCGCAAGATCATCGCGCCGAAGAAGACGACCACGAACGAGTGGCTCGGCGTCATGCGCGAGGCGCACCGGCTGGGGATCTCGACGACCGCGACGATGATGTACGGCCACGTCGAGACGCTCGAGGAGCGCGTCGAGCACATGCGCCGCATCCGCGAGCTCCAGGACGAGATGCGCGGCTTCCGCGCCTTCATCTCGTGGACGTTCCAGTCGGACGGCAACCGCCTCGCCGACAAGGTCCCGCCGAGACGATGCCGACCTCGTTCGACTACCTCCTCACCCAGGCGGTCAGCCGGATCTACCTCGACAACGTCGACCACATCCAGTCGAGCTGGGTGACGCAGGGGATGAAGGTCGGCCAGGTCGCGCTCGGCTTCGGCGCCGACGACATGGGCTCGATCATGATCGAGGAGAACGTGGTCTCGGCCGCCGGCACGACGTACCGCGCGACGACGGAGGACTTCGTCCGCGCGATCAAGGCGCTGGGCAAGATCCCGGTGCAGCGGGACACGCTGTACCGAGACGTCGCGCGTCTGGAACTAGCCCACTTCCTGGAAAACTTCCGCTTTCCAGGGAAATGTGCTTACCTGAGAACCCCTCGTGGTTCGCCACGCCGCACCTCTCGCGCTTCTCGCAGCGCTCCTCGCCGCACCCCTGGCCCACGCTGCTCCGCCCACGGAGCCGTCGCTTCTGCGTGCCGCGCCCTCGTCGCTCGTCCACGCCCGGCCGGCGGATGATGCGCGCGTGATCGACCGGGGACTCGCCCGCGCGGTCAAGGCGAAGCGGCTGACGAAGAGCGAGGCGGCGCACTACCGGACGATCCTCGAGCGCACGCGCGCGGTCCTCCGCGGCCTGCCGGCGACGCGGAAGGCCACGCTGGCGCAGGTGCTCTATCTCGTGCGGCTCCAGGCCGGCGCGTTCACGAAGCCGCGCGCACTCGCCCTCTTCTCCATGCTGGACGAGAACGCCCGCTACCTGAAGGAGCACGCGCTGCCGGCGGACGGAACCGATGTCGTCGGCTCGCACGGGGTCGTCTATCGAGCCGGCTGGGGCTACGGGCTGCAGTTCCATCCGCTCGCGAACGTCGCCGCGCTGAACGGCCACGTCGCCGCCGGACGGACGAAGCAGGCGAAGGCGCTCGCGAACGCGCTCATCGCCCGGGCCGTCCCGCGCGGCAAGGGCTCGGTGTGGGAGTACTACTTCCCGTACGGGGGCGGAGCGGCGCCGTGGACGGCCGGGATGGCGCAGGCCGCCGGCGCGCAAGCGCTCGCCCGCGCCGGCAAGATGACCGCGGCGCGACGGGCGTTCGCCGTGATCCCCCGGACTCTCGTCCTGCGCCTCGGCGCGGGCCCCTGGATCCAGCACTACAGCTTCAGCAACATGGTCGTCCTGAACGCGCAACTCCAGACGGTGCTCTCGCTGCGCGAGTACGCGGAGAAGTCCGGGAACAAGCGCGCGGCCCAGCTCGCCGCAACAGCCTCGCCGCGACCGCGAAAACGAAGCTCCCCGAGTTCGACACGGGCTACTGGACGCGCTACTCGCTGGGGCGCGAATCGCCGCTCGCCTACCACGAGTACGTCGTCGAGATGCTCGGCCGGCTCGCCCGGCGCACCGGCCAGCCGGTCTGGCAGGCGGCGCACGATCGCTTCGACGCCTACACGGCCCAGCCGCCGCTCCTGAGGCGCGGAGGGCCGCAGCCGCGCTTCTACCCGTGGCCCGTGGACGGCTTCCGCGACCGCGTGGCGATCGGCTTCTGGCTCTCCAAAATGTCGACCGTGACGATCCGCGTCGGCGGCGACGAGCTGAAGCTCGGGACGCTGGAGGGCGGCTGGCACAAGGTCTGGTGGAGCTCGGGCAAGCGCGACCCGCGCACGTTCAACCCCGCCGCGGACGCGAAGGATCTCGCCGGGAACACGGCCTCCGCGCCGCTCGCTGAGATCGTGCTCGCCCGCGACGAGAAGCCGCCGCTCGTCGACGCGTCCGTGAAGAAGCGGCGGCTCACATGGAAGGCCACGGACGCCGCGACCCCGTGGGTGAAGCTGCGGCTGCGGCTGACCCGCGCAGACGGTGCACAAGGTCGTGCCGCTCGGCCGGCAACCGCTCGCCGGTTCGCTCCGCCTGCCGCTTCCCCGGGGAACCTGGGACGCGGTGCTCGTCGTCTTCGACTCGAGCGGCAACAAGACGACGGTCACGCTCGGCCGAGTTCCGCGCTAGAAATAGACTCGCCCGGTGAACGAGATCACCGACGCGGTCATCCAATGGATCGCGGACTACGGCCTCTACGCCATCTTCTTCCTCTCGCTCGTAGACGCCGTGCTGCCCGCAGCCAGCGAGGTCGTCATGGTCTACGCCGGCGCGCTCGCGGGCGGCGCGTTCGCGGGGCAGTACGTCACGATCTTCGGCGAGCCGATCGAATCGACGTTCTGGGCCTGGTTCGCCGTGGCTCTCGCCGGAACCGCCGGGTACGTCCTCGGGTCGATCGGCGGCTGGGCGATCGGGCTCTACGGCGGCAGGCCGTACCTGGAACGCCACGGACGCTGGCTGCACGTCACGCCCGAGAAGCTCGACCAGGCCGAGCACTGGTTCGAGCACTACGGCGCGATCACCGTGTTCGGCTCGCGGATGCTCCCCGTCGTGCGCTCGTTTATCTCCATTCCGGCCGGGATCGCCGAGATGCCGCTCGGCCGCTACACGGTGCTCACGACCCTCGGGAGCATCCCCTGGTACGCGGGCCTCGCCGCCATCGGGGTCGCCGTCGGCGCGAGCTGGGAGGACTTCCACCACGCCTTCCGCTACGCGGACATCGCCGCCGTGGCCCTCGTCGTCGCGCTGGGCGTCGGCGCGATCTGGCACCACCGGCGGCGTCGCTCCAAGCGGCGGGCTTCAGAAGGGCAGACGGCTGATCGGTAGTTGCGCCGCGCTCGGATGGCGGCCCAGACGCTGCGCAGGAGCACACCCTCGCTCTTGCCAAGGCTCACCAGCCTTGCCTGCGAGCGATGGCGCACTCCTGCTTGGTCTGCGCCGTCCCCGAACACACCGCAACTACCGACCAACCGTCTCGGCGTAGACTCGATCTCGTGGGGATGCCGCTCGTCGACGTGAAGGCGCAGTACGCGCCGCTCCGCGAGCGGCTGCTCGAGCGCATCGCCGAAGTGGTCGACTCGGGCCGCTTCATCCTCGGGCCGAACGTGGCCGCGTTCGAGCGCGAGGCGGCTGAGTTCGTCGGCGCGGCCGAGGCCGTCGGAGTGGCGAACGGCACCGACGCGATCGCGCTTGCGCTCAGGGCCCTCGGCGTTGGTCCGGGCGACGAGGTCATCTGCCCAGCATTCACCTTCTACGCGACCGTCGAGCCGATCGTGCACCTCGGCGCGACGCCGGTCTTCTGCGACATCGATCCGGCGACGCTCAACCTCGACCCGGCCGACGTCGTCGCGCGCGTGACGCGCAAGACGAAGGCGATCGTCGCCGTTCACCTGTTCGGCCGGCCGGCGCCGATCGACGCGCTCCCGGAGGGGATCCCGATCCTCGAGGACGCGGCGCAGGCGTTCGGCGCGCGCCTCGGCGACCAGCGCGTGGGCTCGCTCGGCGCGGCCGCGACGTTCAGCTTCTTCCCGACCAAGAACCTCTTCGCGTTCGGCGACGGCGGGCTCGTCACGACCGAGGATCCCGCGCTCGCCGACACGATTCGGCTGCTGCGCTTCCACGGCTCGCGCGACAAGCAGACGTTCGAGCTGGTCGGCTACAACTCGCGCCTCGACGAGCTCCAGGCCGCCGTGCTCCGGGTGTTCCTCGGTGAGCTGGACGGCTGGAACGCGTCTCGTCGTGAAGCGGCCGCGCACTACGCGGAGCTCGGTCTCGGCGAGCTGGTCGAGATCCCCGAGGACGATCCGGGCGCCGTCTACCACATGTACGTCGTGCGCAGCCCGGAGCGCGATCGCATCCTCGAGTCGCTGCGCGAGGCGGACATCGGCGCCGCCGCCTACTACACCCGCCCTCTTCACCTCCAGCCGGCGCTTGCAGGGCTCGGCTATGCGCCCGGGTCGCTGCCGCACACCGAGCGCGCCGCCGCCGAGAACCTCGCGCTGCCGCTTTGGGCCGGCATCACGCCGTCGCAGCAGGAGGAGGTCGTGAACGTCGTTCGCGCCGCCCGCGCCGGCCGTCCCGCACCGGCCCACGCCTGAGACGATGCTCGACCGCCTGCGCGCTCTTCTGGCTCGTCTGAAGTCACCCCGGGTGCGGCCCGTGGTGCTCACCTCGCTCGTCCTGTGTCTGCTCGTCGGAAGCGCGGCCGCGTTCGCCGTGGCGGAGCGACTGAAGCTCGAGCGCTCGCCGGTCGCCGCGCCGAAGATCCAGCGGATCCTGGGGCCGGTGTGCGAGTGCCCCAAGGCCACGGCCGCGCTCTCGTTCGGGCTGCGCCACTCCGACCGCGTGACCGCGTCGATCGTCGACGCGAGCGGCCGCCGCATCCGCCTGCTCCTCGACGACGAGCGGCGCAAGGCCGGGCGGATCAACCTCGCCTGGGACGGACGCAACGAAGCCGGGAACGTCGTGCGCGACGGCCGCTACCGGCTGCGCGTCGCGCTCGGGCAGGCGCACCGTACGATCACGATCCCGACGCCGGTTCGGGTCGACACGCGGCCGCCGCGGCTGCGGCTGCTCAGCGCGGCCCCGAACGTCTTCTCCCCCGACGGCGACGGCCAGGCCGACCGGGTGCTGTACCGCTACCGCTCCTCCGAGTTCGGCCGCGTGGCCGTCTTCGCCGACGACGAGCTCGTCGCGCGGGCCCGGCGGCTGGGAGGCGTGGCGCAGGTGCGATGGCGCGGCCGCATCGACGGCGACGTCGCCGCGCCGGGCACGTACTCCACCTGGCTCATATTCACGGACGCTGCCGGGAACGAGTCGCGGGCGACGCGGACCGTGCTGGTCACGATCCGCTTCGTTCAGCTCCATGCGCCGCCCACGGTCGCCCGCGGCGGGACGCTCACGTTCGAGATCGACGCGGACGCGCTGGCGGTCGCCTGGGCGCTGCGCGGTCCCTCGGGCGCGCGCCGGCTGAGCGGAACCGCGGCGCCCGGCACCGTGAGCGTGCGGCTGCCGCAGCGAATCACCCGCGGCGTCTACACCCTCGAGGCGAGCATCGCCTCCGGCAAGGCGGAAGCAACGGTACGCGTGACCCGATGAGGCGCGAGCTTCCCGGCGGCTACGAGCTGGACGACAATCTCGAGCGGGTCGACCTCGACGCGGTCGCCCGGTTCCTGTCCGAAGAGTCGTACTGGGCCCGCGGCCGCCCGCGCGAGACGATCGAGCGGCTGATCCGCACCGCGTCGCGGGTCGTCGGGCTGTATGAGGGCGAGCGCCAGGTCGGCTTCGCGCGCACGTTCTCGGACGGCGTGTCGTTCGCGTACCTCGCCGACGTCTACGTGCTCGAGGAGCTGCGCGGCAAGGGGCTCGGCGTCGAACTCGTCCGCGAGGCGGTCGAGAACAGTCCGTTCGCGCACTGCCGCTGGATGCTCCACACCGCCGACGCGCACGGGCTCTACGAGAAGCTCGGCTTCCACCGGCCGAACGACACGTTCCTGATGACCCGCGACGCTAGCTAGAGCACTCGCTGCAAAGCCCCGCGACCTCGAGCCGGTGCCCGGTCGCGACGAAGCCGTGCTCGGAGGAGAGCCGCTCGATCCACGGGTCGATCTCGCAGTCGCCGAGCTCGACGACGGTGTGGCACTTGGAACAGACGAAGTGGTGGTGGTGCTCGGCGCCGCAGAGCCGGTAGCAGACCGCGCCGTGCTGGTGGTCGAGCGCGTCGATGACGCCGGCGTCGGCCAGGTGGCCGAGCGTGCGGTAGACGGTCGCGAGCCCGAGCCGCTCGCCGCGCTTGCCGAGGCGCGCGTGGAGCTCCTGCGCGGTGACGTCGTTCGACTCGCGCATGAGCTCGGCGACGACGGTGACCCGCTGCTTGGTGGGACGGACGTCGGCGTCCTCGAGGAGGGACGTGATCTGTGCGCTCGTGGCCACGCGCAAACCGTAGCAGGCGTTGAGAATGATTCTCAGTTCGCTGTACACTCGGAGCGTGCTGAGAATCGTTCTCATCGCTTCGACTCTGTGTGCGCTGGCCGGTTGCGGCGCGGAGGCGGGCGGCTCGAACTCGGGAATCGTCGCGTCCTTCTATCCCCTCGCGTTCGCAGCCGAGCAGATCGCCGGGGCCCCGGTCACGAACCTCACGCCCGCAGGCGTCGAGCCGCACGAGTACGAGCTGTCCGTCGACGACGTGAAGGCGGTGCAGCAGGCGCACGTTGTCCTCTATCTGGGCGGAGGGTTCCAGCCCTCGCTCGAGGACGCGCTCGCCACGGCGCCGGGTACGAGCGTCGACCTGCTGGCCGGCCGCGGCATGGACGAGAGCGATCCGCATGTGTGGCTCGACCCGAAGCTGTACGCGAAGGTCGCGACCGAGATCGGCGACACCCTGGGCGAGCCGGCGGCGGCCGAGGAGTTCGTCGCGAAGCTCGAAGTGCTCGACTCCGAGTACGAGGCCGGGCTCTCCGACTGCGAGCGGCGCGACCTCGTCGCGAGCCATGCCGCGTTCGGCTATCTCGCGGAGGCATACGACCTGTACCAGGTTCCGATCGCGGGTAACGCGCCCGAGGCGGAGGCGAGTCCGCAGGATCTGCAGCGCATCGCCGAGTTCGTCCGCGACAACGGCGTCACGACCGTGTTCGTCGAGCCGCTGCTCTCGCCGAAGGAGGCCGAGACGATCGCGCGCGAGACCGGCGCCGGGGTGGCGACGCTCGACCCGATCGAGAGCGCGGCCGACGGCGAGGACTACTTCTCCCTCATGCGCGCCAATCTCGCGGCGCTGCGGAAGGCGCTCGGATGCCGCTAGCCGTCGACTTGAGCGGCGTCGCGTTCGGCTACGACGGGGCGAACCGCGTGCTCTCGGACGTCGACCTGAAGATCGAGGAGGGCGAGTTCGTCGCCATCGCCGGGCCGAACGGGGGCGGCAAGACCACGCTCGTGCGCCTCGTCCTCGGGCTCGAGCGGCCCGACGCCGGTGAGGCGCTGCTGTACGGCGAGCCCGCGCACCGGTTCTCCCGCCGTGCGGCGCTCGGCTATCTCGCGCAGCGCTCGCGGCTCGGGATCGAGGCGCCGGTGACGGTTCGCGAGGTCGTCTCCGCCGGGCGGCTTGCCGCAGGTGGACTGCTCGGCCCGTTGCGCAAGCGCGAGCGCGCGATCGTCGCGCAGGCGATCGCCGACGTCGGGCTCGCCGGCCAGGCGGACAAGCAACTGGCCAAGCTCTCGGGCGGCCAGCAGCAGCGGGCGTTCGTGGCCAAGGCGCTCGCGGGCGAGCCGTCGCTGCTCGTGCTCGACGAGCCGACCGCCGGCGTGGATGCCGGCGCGCAGGAGGCGCTCGGCGGGCTTCTCCGCGAGCTCCACGACGACCGGCGCGTCACGATCCTCTACGTCTCGCACGAGTTCGGTGCGGTCGAGTCGGTGGTCGAGCGGCTCGTGCTCGTCCGCGGCGGGATCGTCTTCGACGGGCCCCCGAAGGATCTCCCCGATGTGTGGCACGACCCCTCGCACGCCCATGTTTGAGTACGAGTTCATGCGGCTCGCGTTCGCCGCGGGCGCGGTCGTTGGGACTGCTCGCGCCGGCGGTCGGGTTCTTCCTCGTGCAGCGACGGATGAGCCTGATCGGCGACGGCGTCGGGCACACGGCCTTCGCCGGGGTGGCCGCGGGCTACCTGCTCGGGATCTCCCCGGTCGCGACCGCGCTCGTCTTCGCCGTCGTCGGGGCGATCGGCGTCGAGTGGCTGCGCGCGCGGCACAAGACCGCGGGCGACCAGGCGCTCGCGCTGCTGCTGTACACGGGGCTCGCGGCCGGAGTCGTGATGATCTCGGCCGCAGGGAAGTTCAACGCGAGCCTCTTCACGTTCCTGTTCGGGTCGATCCTGACGGTCACGCGGCAGGACGTCGTGGTGATCGCGGCGCTCGGCGCGGCCGGGCTCGCCGTGATCGCGCTGCTCTACCGCGCGCTGGCCGGAGTCGTGCTCGACGAGGAGGGCGCGCGCGTGGCCGGCGTTCCGGTGACCGCGTTGAACGTCGTCGTCGCCGGGTTGGCGGGCGTGACGATCGGGCTCTCGATGCGGATCGTCGGGATCCTGCTCATCGCCGCGCTCATGGTGCTGCCGGTGATCGCCGCGAGCCGAGTGGCGAGGAGCATGCGCGGGACGCTGCTGATCTCGATGGGGATCGGAGTCGCGTCCGTGGCGGTGGGGCTGACGACCGCGTACTACGCCGACCTCGCCGCCGGCGGGACGATCGTGCTCGCGGCCGCGGCGGCGTTCGGCGTCGCCTCGGCGGTCTCGGCCGCGACGCGCTCCTCGACTTAGTTGCAGTCTGTTACTAGCGGGCGGGAGCGCGGTGAAGCCTGCACCGATGCGGCCTCGCTCGCTCCGTTGACAAGTTGCAGTCTGCAACTTGGGATAACTCGTGACCCTTCCGTGACGCTCTTGGTGCAGAGGCGTGACGGGTCGGTGAGGCCTAGGTGAGCGCGCGGACGAGCGCCGTCGCGACCGCTGCTGCGATGACGACGACGAGGATGGGGGCGCGGAGGAGCAGCGCCACCGCCGCCGCCGCCAGTCCGACCGCCCGCGCATCGAGCACGAGCTCCCGGTCGCCCGCGAAGACCGACGTGACCACGAACGCCGCCAAGAGCGCCGGGGCGAGCAGCGCCGTCACGCGGTCGATCACCGGCGGCAGATCCCGGCCGCCGAGGAGCAGCGGCCCCGACGACTTCAGCACGATCGTGATCGCCCCGAGGATGAGCGTGACGGCCCAGACGTCGCTCATTCCCTCACTCCGATCAGGCACGCGAGGCTCGCGAGGAGCAGCGGCACGCCGGTCGCCGTGAACGGGACGAACGTCAGCGCGATCGCGGCGCCGAGCAGCGCGGCGGCGACCGCCTTCCGGTTCTTCAGCTGGGTGACGAGGAGCGCCAGGAAGAGCGCCGGGAACGCCGCGTCGAGGCCGAACCTCCCCGGATCGCCGATGAGCTCCGCGCCGATGACGCCGACCACGGTTCCGCCCACCCAGCAGGAGAACAACACCGTCCCGGAGCCGATCAGCATCTTGCGGTTGACGCGCCCACCGCCGGTCTGGGACACCGCCCACGACTCGTCGACGATCAGCTGCGACACGAAGAGCCGCTCCCAGAACGAGCCGCCGAGCGACGGCGCGACCGTCACCGAGATCGGCGCGTAGCGCGCGTTCAGAAGCGCCGCGGCGGCCACCGCCGCGAACACCGTCCCGCCGTCGTTCAGGACGGACGCCACGGCGAACTGCGCCGAGCCGGCGAACGTCGTGATCGACATGACGATCGGGGCGAACGAGCCCATGCCCGCCGCGACGGCGAGCACGCCGAACGACGCGGCGAAGACGAACGCGATCGGCGCGATGGGCGCGACCCGGCGTACGCCGTCGCGGTAGCTGGGAGAGTCGGAAACCTGGATACTCGGCCTAACGATGCGCGGTGACGATCTACTCCTGGCTCACCTGGCGGCTCTGCCGGAGCTCGACGACTCTACGGACGACGAGCGTCCCACCGCGCGGGAACGGCTCGAGGACGAGCTCGGCCCCGGGTTGGCCGCCGAGCTCCTGAACCGCCTCGCGCCCTAGCGCCGTCGCTAGGATCGCCGCGTGTCGTCTCGGGTGCTCGTCATCGGCCTCGACTGCGCTGCGCCGCAGCTCGTCTTCGACCAGTGGCTCGACGAGCTGCCGGCGATTCGCGGGCTGACCGAGCGCGGGCAGTTCGGGATCCTGCGCAGCTGCGACCCGCCGATCACCGTTCCCGCGTGGTCGGTGATGACGTCGTCGCGTAGCCCGGGAGCGCTCGGTTTCTACGGCTTCCGCAACCGGAAGGACCGCAGCTACGACGCGATGGCGTTCGCCAACTCGCGCTCGGTCCGCGTGCCGCGCGTGTGGGACATCCTCTCGGCGCGCGGCCGCGACGTGATCGCGCTCGGCGTCCCGCAGACCTACCCGGTGAGCCCGATCAACGGCGTCATGGTCTCGTGCTTCCTCACGCCCGACCTGAACCGGCAGTACACGCACCCGCCGGAGTTCGCGGCCGAAATCGAGGAGCTCGTCGGCGAGTACATGGTCGACGTCCGCAACTTCCGCACGAACGACAAGGAAACGCTCCTGCACGACCTCGAGGAGATGACCGTCAAGCGCTTCAAGGTCGCCGAGCGGCTGCTCGAGACCCGGCCCTGGGATCTCTTCTTCATGGTCGAGATGGCGACCGACCGGATCCACCACGGCTTCTGGCGCTTCACCGATCCCACGCACCGGCTGTACGAGCCGGGCAACAAGTACGAGACGGCGATGCTCGACTACTACAAGCGCCTCGACGAGAAGATCGGCCGGCTGCTGCGCTTCGCGGACGACGACACGGCGGTTCTGGTCGTGTCCGACCACGGCGCGAAGAAGATCGACGGCGGCATCTGCGTGAACGAGTGGCTGCGCCGCGAGGGCTACCTCGTCCTGAAGGAGGAGCCCACCGAGCCGACGCCGCTCAAGCCGGACATGATCGACTGGTCGCGCACCGTTGCGTGGGGGGAGGGCGGCTACTACTGTCGGCTCTTCATGAACGTCGCCGGACGAGAGCCCGAGGGACTCGTGCCGGCGGACGACTACGAGCGCGTTCGCTCCGAGCTGAAGGCGAAGCTCGAGGCGCTCGGCGACGAGAACGGCGAGCCCATCGGCACGATCGCACACCGGCCCGAGGATCTCTACGAAGAGCGCAACGGGATCCCGCCCGACCTGATGGTCTACTTCGGCGACCTCTACTGGCGCTCGATCGGCCAGGTCGGCACCGGCGCGATCCACGTCTTCGAGAACGACACCGGACCCGACGACGCGAACCACGCGCACAACGGCCTCTACGTCCTCGCCGGCGGGGGCGCGACGCCCGGCCCCGGCCCGCAGCGAGAGATCCGCGACATCGCTCCGACGCTCCTCGCGCTGCTCGGCGAGCCCGTCCCGCCGGAGATGGAGGGGACGAGCCTTGTCTAGCGTCGTCGCGGTCAAGCGCGCCGTGGCCCGGGTCGTCCGCGCGCCGCGCCGCCGGCTCGCCGAGCGCAAGGTCGAGCGCGGCTTCGTCTCCGGCTACCTCGGCGACTCCGACGCGCTCGTGTCGTACCGGCGCGAGCTGGCCGAGAGCGGCCTCATCGACCACCTCCGCGAACGGGCGGCCGACTTCCGGCGCGATCTGGGCGGGCCCGAGGAGAGCCGCTACACGATGGGCACGATCGCCTACGACGAAGGCGTCTACCTCTACGCCTTGATGCGCCGTCTCGCACCGCGCACGGTGGTCGAGACCGGAGTCTGCAACGGCTTCTCGACCGCCTTCATCCTCGCGGCGCTCGAGCGCAACGGCGAGGGGGAGCTGCACTCGCTGGACTTCCCCGAGGTCGTCGGCGAGGACTACGCGCCGGGAACGTTCTGGGAGGGCAAGGGGCCCGCGGCGATCCCGCCCGGGCGCGAGCCGGGCTGGGTGATCCCCGAGCCGCTTCGGGAGCGATGGCACCTCACGCTCGGCAAGAGCCAGGAGACGCTGCCGCCCCTGCTCGAGCGCCTCGGCGAGATCGACGCGTTCGCCCACGACAGCGAGCACTCCTACGACTGCATGCGCTTCGAGTACGGCGCGGCCTGGCCCGCGCTCCGCGAGGGCGGCGTGCTCGTCTCCGACGACGTCAACTCGACGCCCGCGTTCGGCGAGTTCGCGCGGGAGCACAGGCGCGATCCCGTGCACATGGGCCCCGGACTCGCGTTCCTCGTCAAATGAGCAAGCCGCCCCGCGAACGGCCGCGCTTCCCGGCGGTCACGCCCACCCGCTTCGGACATCCGAACGAGGGCGTGCACAACCGCATCGGCTACCGCGTGATGGAGCAGGCGTTCCTCTACTCGGCCGAGAGGTACGCAAGCGGGCGGCTCGTGGACATCGGCTGCGGCTCGAAGCCGTGGAAGGCCCTCTTCGCCCCCTACGTGGACGAGCACATCGGGGTCGACCGCGTCGAGAGCGGGCGCAAGCCGGACGCGGTGGATGTCGTCGCGACCGCCTACGACGTGCCCCTTCCCGACGGGTACGCCGACACGATCCTCTTCTCCTCGGTGATCGAGCACCTGGAGGATCCGCACCGCGGGATGCAAACGTGCAGCCGCCTGCTGGCGCCGGGCGGGTACCTGATCATGACCGCGCCGTTCTTCTGGCCGATCCACGAGGCGCCCTACGACTTCTATCGCTTCTCCCCGTACGCCCTGCGTGAGCTCGTGAGCGACGTGGAGCTCGAGCTCGTCGAGCTCGTCCCGCTCTCGGGCGCCTGGACGACGTTCGCGCTCGAGCTGTCGTACGCGCTGCGCGGCTACCGCAAGGGCGTCATGCGGCCCGTGGTGGACGTCTTCACGCGCGGCATGCAGTGGTCGGCGGCGCGCTGGGACCGCGTCGACTTCCAGCCGAAGTTCAGCTGGAGCCACCTTGTGATCGCGCGAGCGCCAGGCGGCGACGGGCCGTCCGCAGATCCGCCCGCGGAACGATCCTGAACACGATTACGGCGAGCACGTAGGCGGCGACGATCGCGACCCGCACCGGGAGCGACGCGGCCATCGGCATCCAGGCGTCCACCGCGAGCGAGGCGACCCCGAGCCCGAACGCCAGCAGGTAGGCGCCGCCGATCCGCGGCCAGTCCCAGGGCACCGGGTAGATCCGCACGCCGAGGAACGCGACCGCCAGCGCGAGGGCGGAGAACGCGATCGCGGTCGCCCAGGCCGCGCCGACGAACGAGTACGGCGGGATCAGGAGAAAGTTCAGGCCGATCGCGATGAGCCCGGCGCCGACGACGAGCACGGGCAGCGTCCGCATCCGCTTCGTGACCATGAAGCCGACCGCGAACAGGCTGTACGCGCCGGTCGCGATCGCGGCGAGCCCGAGCGGCGCGACCGCCTCGCTCGCCTCCCACCACACCGGCTTGAAGAGCAGGTGCAGCAGCGGGAGGATCCAGGCGGAGACGCCCACGACGAGGAACCCGACGACGATGAAGTAGTAGTTCACGCCGCGCGAGACCATTTCCGGATGCCGGTCGGAGTGCAGCCACGAGTAGTGCCACTGCGGCCAGCCCATCCGGAAGGCAATCACGGCCAGCAGCACGATCTGGGCGTAGCGGTAGGCGACGTCGTAGATCCCCGCATCCGCGAGGCCGTGGTAATGGCGGACGAAGAACCGGTCGGCGAAGTTGATCGCGTAGAACGCGACGCCGCCGATCACGCCGGGCCACGCGAACGAGAGCATCTCGCGGCCGACGCTCCGTGTGACGTTCCTGGTCAGGTCGTGGATGTACTCGCGCAGCGTCACGAGGAACGCGACGCAGGCGGCGAGGAGCGAAGCCAGCAGGATTCCCTCCACGCCGAGCGAGAGGAAGACCAGGAAGATCACGACCAGCGTGACCTGGGTCAGTCCACGCGTGAGCGAGTAGGCGGCGAACGTGAACGGCTTGCGGCGCAGGCGCGCGAGGACGAGCGACAGGTCGATGATGTTCGTCAGGTAGAGATCCGCCAGGGCGATGACGAAGAGCGTCGCCGAGCCCGCGCCGCCGAGGATCCACGCGTCGAGCCGGCCGGAGAACGCCATCACGACGCCGATCACGACCGCCGGATAGGTCGCCGAGATGATCAGGTAGAGCGTGATCACCTGCCGGCGCCAGCCCGTCTCGTCCTTGTCGAAGTAGAACCGCGAGAGGACGCCGTCGAGGTTCGCCGAGATGATCACGTCGACCAGCGCGACGGTCGCGAGGACGAGCGCGAAGACGCCCATGTCCTCGGGCGTCAGGTAGTAGGCGTAGAGCGGGACGAGGAAGAACGTGAGCGACTTGAGCAGGACCCGCGTGCCGCCGTAGATCGCCGTGTCGTGGGCGAGCGCGCCGATCCCGAGCCGAGACGGCGGCGCCTCGTCTTTTTCTTCGGGCTCTTCCTGCCACTCCTCGCCGCGAACTTCGCTCACGGGCGAGAGCCTAGTGACGCCGCTAGAGGTACCCGAGCTCTTCGAGCCGCTCGGCGAGGATCGCGTCGTCCTCGGCGCTCATCTCGTCGGCCTCGGCGCGCTCGGTGACGACGCCCTGGAGGAGCTCCTTGAGGCGAGCCACGTCGTCGGGCCGCTGCGACGCGAGGTTGTGGTGCTCGTTGGGATCGCCGGCGAGGTTGTAGAGCGCGTCGACGACCGTGTCGTCCTCGAGCGACGTGAGGAGCTTCCATTCGCCGTCGCGGATCGCGGCCTGCGAGACCGCCTGGACGTTCGAGGGCGCGCCGGTCGGCGTCTCCATGACGACGGGATGCGCGGGCGGCTCGCCGCCGTCGCGCAGGGCCGGCGCGAGGCTCGTCCCGAGGAATCCACCGGGCGGCTGCGGCACCCCGGCGAGGTCGAGCAGCGTCGGCGCGAGGTCGATGTGGCTGACCGGCGTCGTAGCGCAGTCCGGGCTCGATCCCGGGCCCGGAGACGACGATCGGCACGCGGACGTCGCGCTCGAAGAGCGTCTGGTTGTGGTTCCAGAAGTGGCGCGGGGCCATCCGGTGCAGGCGGCGCGACTTCGAGCGCGCGCCCTTGGCCACCCAGCGCGAGGCCCAGGCCTCGACCGGGAGCTTCTCGCGGATGCGGCGGTGCAGCTCCTGCTGGCGCAGCGTGCGCGGCTCGAGCGTCGTGTTCTCGCCGTGGTCGCCGGTGAGGACGATCGTCGTGTCGGGCCCGGCGGTCTCGAACAGGCGCGCGAGCCACGGGTCGATCCCGGCCAGCGCGCGCTCGTAGGCGTTGCGGCCGTAGCGGCGGTGCTCGAACGAGCGCGGGTACTTGCGCGGCGTGTGGAGATCCCAGAGGTGGACGACCCCGAGCCACGGCTGCTTGCCCTCGGCGCTTTCGCGGACGCGCTCGAGGAACCGCGCGCCCCATTCGCCGTGGACGGGCCGGTCGGGCACGTCGCGGTACTCGGTCTCGCCGAACCCGCGGGTGAGACCGGTGTTGTCGAGGAGCGGCCCGGTCAGCGAGGCCCAGGTGCGCCAGCCGGCGCGGCCGAGCTCCTCGGCGAAGGTGGGGACGTCCTCGGAGAGCTTCGCCCCGCGCAGCGCGCGAACGCCGTGACTGGTCGGCGGCCGTCCCGTGAAGAGCGCCGTGAACGCGGGCGTCGTGGTCGGGCAGGTCGTGTAGGCGTCGGAGAAGTGCGCGCCATTCGCGGCGAAGGCCGACGCGGCGGGCCAGGCGTCGCGATGCCGCGCCAGAAGGTCGGCGCGCAGGCAATCCACGACGACGATGAGAAAACCGGGCACTCGAGCCACTCTAGCTCTCGTGTTCACGCGTCTAGCGGGGGACCCCGCTTTGCCCCGTTAGCTCTTGAGCGTAGGACGAAAAGACGCACGTGTGGCGCGCGGAATGCGCCGGAAGGCTCACGAAAGCGGAAACGAACTAGGACGCCGGGGAGTGCGAGTCGAGCACGTCGTAGTAGAGCTGCTCGAGCGCCTCGCCCGGGGGAACCGTGAACCGCTCCGCGACCACGCGCAGGTTCCGCTCCACGTACTTCTTGCAGAGCTCAGGATCGCGGGCCAGCTTGAGCATCGCCGCGGTGATCGCGTCCTCGTCGCGGCAGCCGACGACCTCGCCGCCCTCGCCCTGCGTGATCCACTCGTCGATCGTGATCGCGTCCCCGATCACCAGCGGAAGCCCGGACGCCATCGACTCGATCATCGACGCCGGCGTCGCGTCCGTGGACGCCAAAGAAACCGCGATGTCCGACGACGCACACACCTCGGGCAGCTCGTCCGGCGCGACGAACAGGAACGCGACCTTGTCCTCGAGGCCGAGCTCCTTCACCTGCGCCTCGATCTGCGCCTTCAAGGGGCCCGCACGAGCCGCAAGGATCAGGCGGGCATGCGGGATCTCCCTCTGCACGCGCGCAAACGCGGGGACGAGCACGTCGAGGTTCGTATTCGGCCGGTAGTTGCGCAGCGAGAGAAAGACGAGCGAGTCGTCGGGCCAGCCGAACCGCGCCGGGAAGTTCTCGACCCGCTTCGACGGGGAGAACGGCGGCACGTCGACGTACCAGACGATCCGCGAGACCTTGGCCGGGTCGGCGCCGAGGCGGATCGTCTCCTCCTCGTTCCCCAGCGAGCTCACGTAGTAGCGGTCGCCCGCGGCGACGGCCTCGCGCACGCGCTTGCGCCCGCGGGCCCGGTCGCGGCCGTACGTGAAGATGTCCGTGTTCCACGGGCTGATGACGAGCGGGTGGAAGCCCGACTTCGCCGCCCACCAGCCGTACGGCAGCAGGTAGTGGCCCTGGACGACGTCCACGTCGAGCCTGCGCGCGAGCCGCCCGATCGCCGTCGGGAAGAAGTGCTCGCGGATGCCCGGCACCCGGGTGAGCAGCCCGAGGTTTCGCACCTGATGCGGGATCACGCCGCGTAGCTCGCCGGGGCGGTCGGTGATCCGGTCGCTCACGATGTGCACCTCGTGTCCGCGCTCGACGAGACGCCAGGCCCAGCGCAGGAAGATGATCGAGCGACCGTCGCCGACGCCCAGGATCTTGAGGGGCCTCTCGGTCACGGCCGCGAATCCTAGTGGGAGAGCGGCCGGGCGGCGCCGGTTCTGCCGTTGCGTAGTTTTCCGCTCCAGAATCGTCGGCGTCCCCGATTGCGACGAGCCGTGGACGCGCGATTCTCAGATGGATGCGCGACCCGACGTCTCCAGACAGGCTTCTGCATCTCGTTCTTGCCGCGATCGTGTTCGTCGTGGCCGTGACGATCGTCGGGGCGCTCGTCCTTCGGCCCGAGGAGAAGGAGCAAGAAGCCGGGTTCCAGCAGGTCCTCGACGATCTCGTCACCGGGCCGAACCGAATCGCTCCGGGAGCGACCGCCTATGTCGCGGGGCCGAACGGCGTCTGGACAGGCGCGGCCGGGGTTGCCGACGTCCGGATGAGCGAGCCCATGCGGCCCGACGCGCGAATGCGGCTGGAGAGCGTGTCCAAGGCGTGGACAGCCGCCCTCGCGCTGCGGCTGGTAGCCCAGGGTCGGCTGGAGCTCGACGACACGGTCGAGCGGTGGCTCCCCGGCCTCCTGCCCTACGGCGACGAGATCACGGTCCGCGAGCTGCTCGACCACACGAGCGGGATGGTCGACTCGAACGACATCGTCCGCAACCCTGAGCGCTACCTCGCGGAGATCGACGATCCCAAGCTCGAAGCGAAGGTGGATACCGTCGTTCGGCGGCTCTCCGAAAACCCGGCCTACGAGTTCTCGCCGCGACTCTGGGTGGATGTCGCCGCGGCGACGGATCTCCTGTCGGAGCCGGGGACGGCCTTCCACTACTCGAACATCGGCTACATGGTCGCGGGGCTCGTCCTCGAGCGCGCCGGCGGCGCCGATCTCGCGACCCAGTTCGAGCGGGAGATCATCGGCCCGCTGGGGCTCGCGAGCGCGGCGTACGACCCGGCCGCGGACATCCGCGGAAGCCACTCGCATGGATACCGAGTGAACGAGGACGGATCGCTGACCGACACGACACGCTGGACGGGCGGGCTCGGCGCCAACGGCGGGATCGTCTCCAGCGCGGCCGACGAGGGCCGGTTCCTTCAGGCGCTCATGCGGGGCGACCTGCTGGGACCCGAGGAGCTTCGCGCCCTCGAGACGGCGTCGCGGTTCAGCAACTACGGGCTCGGGATGGGGATCAACCAGGAGGCGTGCTCGGATCCCGCGTACGGTCACAACGGCGGCGGCGACGGCTTCGCGTCGAGCGTCTACGTGTCTGCCGACGGCGAGCGCGTCGCGGTGCTCCTCCTGAACGGACGCACTGCGGGCGGGGCCGGGGACGCCGTCGCGTTCAAGGCGATGCGACGCCTTTTCTGCGCCGCGTAGCCGACGCTCGGATAAGTTGTCCTTATGGATACCCGCCAGCTCCGGGCCTTCTGCGCCGTCGTCGAGCGGCGCAGCTTCTCGCAGGCGGCCGAGCGGCTCGGGGTGACCCAGCCCGCGGTCAGCCTCCAGATCCGCGCGCTCGAGGAGCGGGTCGGAAAGCAGCTGATCGACCGCTCCGGGCGCCGCGTCGAGCCGACCGAGGCCGGGCTCGCGCTCTACCGCAGCGCCCAGCGCCTGCTCGCCGTCGAGGACCAGCTGCTCGCCGACCTCGCGGACGAGGGAACCGGCGAGCTGACCGGACGGCTCGGCATCGGCGCCTCGACCGGGCCGGGCGCGCACCTCGTTCCGCTGCTTCTGTGCGAGTTCGCCGAGGCGCACCCCGAGCTGCACGTCGCGCTCTCGATCGCCGACACGCAGACCGTCATCGACCGCGTCGTCGAGCGCGACCTCGAGCTCGGCGTCGTCGGTGCGCTGCGCCGCCACCGCGGACTCGAGTTCGAGCCGATCGCCCGGGACGAGATCGTCCTCGCCGTCCCGCCCGGGCATGCGTTCGCCGGCCGTGAGGTGACGCTCGACGAGCTGCGCGGCGAGACGCTCGTGGTCATGCAGGAGGGCGCCGGCGTCCGCCACGTGATCGAGGACGAGCTGCGCCGCGCCGGGCTCCGCGTCCGCGAGCTCGAGTCGCGGCTCGAGATGGGTCTCCAGGAATCGGTGAAGAGCACCGTCTCGGCCGGGTACGGCGTCGCGTTCATCTCGCGCACCGCGATCGAGCCCGAGACCGCCGCCGGCACGCTCGCGACCGCCCGCGTCGCCGGGGTCGAGCCGCTGCGCCAGATCTACGTCGTGCGCCTGAAGAGCCGGACGCTCACGCGCGCCGCCGAGGCGTTCCTCGAGTTCGCCCGGGAGCGCGGCTCGTGATCGTCCGCTGGGGGCTCGACGCGTACCCGGCGCTGCTCGCGGAGCTCGGCTTCGAGCGGCCGCTGCTGATCACGACGCCGCGCTGGACGAAGCTCTCGACTCGCGGCCGCGAAGACGTTCGACGGCGTTCGCCCGCACGTTCCCCTCGACACGGTCGAAGCCGCGGCGGCCGCAGCGGAGGACTGCGACGGGCTCGTCGCGCTCGGCGGCGGCAGTGCGATCGACACGGCCAAGGCGGTCTCCGGCCAGACGGGACTCGACGTGCTCTCGATCCCCACGACCTACTCGGGCGCGGAGTGGACGAGCGGCTACGGGATGCGCGACGAGGCGCGCGGTGTGAAGGCGGGCGGCGGGCGGCGCGAAGGTGCGCGCGATCCTCTACGACGTCGAGCTCACGCTCACGCTGCCGCGCAGCGAAACCGCGGGGACGGCCATGAACGCGCTCGCTCACTGCGCCGAGGCGCTCTACGTCCAGGGCCGAAACGACGACGCCGACCGCGAGGCGCTGGCCGGTGCGGCGCTCATATCGGAGGCGCTCCCGCGCGTGCTCGAAACCGGCGAGGGCCGGAAGGAGCTCCTCGAAGGCGCCATGCACGCCGGGGCCGCGCTCGCCGGTGCGGGACTGGGCCTGGCGCACGCGATGGCGCAGGCGCTCGGCGGGCGCTACGGCATCGCGCACGGAGCGGCGAACGCGCTCTGCCTTCCGCCGGCGCTGCGCTTCAACGAGCCGGTCGCGGCCGAGGCGATCGCGCGGTTCGGCGAGGCCATGGGAACCGGAAACGCCGCCGCGCGCGCCGAGCAGCTCGCCCGCCTCGGCGGCTTCGAGCGGCTCCGCGACCTCCGCGTGCCCGAGGACGAGCTCGACACCGTCGCGGAAGCGGTCGTCGTCCGCCCCGGCGCCAAGATGAACCCGCGCGAGGCGACCCCTGCGGAGGTAGCCGAACTGCTCCGCTCCGTCTGGTAGCCCGGAATCGTCAGAATGGCGCCATGGCCGACGACTGGCGCATCACCGTGAATCTCCCCGGCGAGGAAAAGGCCCGCGAGCTGGCCGAGTGGCTGCACACGCTCGAGGTCGATCCCGCCATGGGCGCGAAGCTCGGCGGCCGCATCGCCGTGAGCCGCGACGAGGATGTCATCTACCTCTACGCCGACGACGAGGCCCCGGCCCGCGAGGTCGCGCTGATGGTCCAGGCGCAGCTCGGGCATCCGGCCGCGGGCACGGTCGTGCTGACACGCTGGCATCCGGTCGAGCAGATCTGGGAGGACGCCGACGTGCCGCTCCCGACCACGCCCGAGGAGATCGAGGCCGAGCGCGACCGCCAGCAAGACCGCGAGGCGGCCGAGTCGGCCGCGAGCGGCCATGCCGAATGGGAGGTCCGCGTCGAGCTGCCCGACCACGACGCCACGGTCGAGTTCGCCGACCAGCTCGAGGCCGAGGGGTTCGAGGTCACGCGCCGGTTCACGTTCCTCCTCATCGGCGCCGCCAACGAGGACGAGGCCAACGAGCTCGCCGCGCGGCTCGAAAGCGAGGCGCCGGAAGGCGCGACGATCGAGGTCGAACCGAGCGGCCAGATGGTCTGGTCTGTCACACCCGGCAACCCGTTCGCCATCTTCGGCGGACTGGGGATCTGACCGGAACCACGCCCGGACGTCGCGCCCGGTTCGGGCGCCCCCGCATTCTGCGTCCGCTCTCCGAGCGGGATTTTGCGCTGCTCTGGACCGGGATGACCGTCTCGCTGCTCGGCGACGGGATCTACCTCGTCGCGGTCGCCTGGCAGACGTACGAGCTCTCGAACGCGCCCACCGCGCTGTCGATCGTCGGCGTTGCCTGGACGCTGCCGCTCGTCGGCTTCGTGCTCATCGGCGGCGTTCTCTCGGACCGCTTCGACCGCCGGCGGATCATGATCGTCTCGGACGCCCTCCGGGCGCTCGCGATCGGCGCGATCGGCGTGCTCTCGCTCACCGGGTCGCTCGAGTTGTGGAACCTCGTGCTGCTCGTCGCGGTCTACGGCGCCGGGGAGGCGCTCTTCGTTCCGTCGTTCCAGGCGATCGTTCCCGACCTCGTGCCGGCGCCTTTGCTTCTGCAGGCGAACTCTCTGGACATGCTCATGCGTCCGCTCGCGGCCGGGCTCGTCGGACCGGCGCTCGGCGGTCTCCTCGTGGCGGTGCTCGGCGCGGGCACCGCGTTCCTCGTCGACGCCGGGACGTTCCTCGTCTCCGCTGCGTGCCTGCTCGCGATCCGGGCGAGACCGCCTCGTGCCGAACGCGAGACGGAGACGACGATGTTCGCCGACCTGCGCGAGGGCTACCGGTTCGTGCGCTCGATTCGCTGGCTCTGGATGACGCTGCTCGCCGCGACGATCTCGCTGCTGCTCTTCTTCGGCCCGGCCCAGGTGCTGCTTCCGTTCGTGGTCAAGAACGAGCTGGGAGGCGGGTCGGGCGCGTTCGGGCTCGCGCTTGCGGCCGCGGGCGTGGGCTCGATCCTCGGCGCGATCGTAATGGGCGGACGGTCGCTCCCACGCCGGTTCATGACGGTCATGTACATCGGCTGGACGTTCGCGATCGGGATGATCGCGTTCTGGGGGCTCGCGACCGGCCTCTGGCAGGTCATGATCGCCTCGTTCGTGCGCGGGATCGGGATCGCGGTGTCGATGGTCATCTGGTCGACGCTGATCCAGACGCGCGTCCCCAGGGAGCTCCTCGGCCGCGTCTGGTCGTTCGACTGGATGCTCTCGCTCGCGCTCATCCCCGTCTCGTTCGCGCTCACCGGGCCGATCGCGAGCGTGCTCGGCGCCCGCGAGACGCTCGTCATCGCCGGTGCTCTGGGCTCGGTCGTCCTAATGAGCTTCATGTTCGTGCCCGGCGTGCGCGACCTCGAACGCGAACCCGTCGTACCATCGCCGAAAACGGAGGTGCCCGATGGCGATTGACATCTTTCTGAAGCTCGACGGAATCGAGGGCGAGAGCGTCGACAAGCAGCACCCGAAGGAGATCGAGGTGCTGTCCTACAACTGGGCCGTGACCCAGTCGGGCTCGATCGGAGCCGGCGGCGGCGGAGGTGCGGGCAAGGCGGTATTCGACGAGCTGCGCTTCGTGGCGCGGCTCCAGAAGTCGTCGCCGAAGCTCTTCATCGCCTGCGCTTCGGGCAAGCACGTGAAGACCGGCGTGCTCACCGTGCGCAAGCCGGGCGCGAAGCCGTTCGAGTTCCTGAAGCTGACGCTGACCGACGTCCTGGTCAGCTCCTACGAGCACCTCGCGCCGGCCGAGGACTCTGGCGGCGCGCTCGAGGAGGTCGGCCTCAGGTTCGCGAAGATCAAGATGGAGTACACCGAGCAGTCGAAGACCGGCGCCGCCGGCGGCGTCACGACCGCGGAGTGGGACCTGAAGACGAATAAGGGCGGCTAGCAGGGCCCGGGCGTCGGCGCGCCGCCGGGCCCGGTGACGTGCTGGGCGGTTGCGCCCGTCCCCGACTGCAAGCAGTACGAGGTCGCGTTCGCGCTCACGAGCGCCACGCCGAACACCGGCTGGAGCGTCGCGCCGGCGTACGTCCCGTTCTGCATGAAGTAGGCCTGGAGCTCGGGTGCGGCCGACTGGAAGTTGGCCGTCGCGGCCGCCTGCGTCGCGTCCTGCTCGAGCTTCTGCGCGCCGTCCGACGTCGGGCCCTGCTCGCGCATCTGCGTGGTGAACAGGTAGCCGACGACCCCAAGGGCGATCACCATCGAGATCAGCGTGAGACTCCGGGCGGTCACGGGGTCTGTATCGGCTGCCGCACGGCGTCTCTGAAATCAGCGTTGCTTATTGGACGTATTAGCAATTGACGGGTACAGTGAGAACCGCCGTGGCTGCTGGAAACCATGTGGACGTGCTCGTCGTCGGAAGCGGCGCCTCCGGGCTTGCCGCCGCCGTGTCGGCGGAGCTCGCCGGCGCGCGCGTTGCGCTCGCGACCAAGGGCTCGCTCCAGTCGTCCAACTCGGCGAAGGCGCAGGGCGGCATCCAGGCCGCCGTCGGCGACGACGACTCGCCCGAGCAGCACGCCGAGGACATCTGGAACTCGTCCCATGAGACCGCGAACCGCGAGCTCGTCCAGGTGCTGACCGAGGAGGCGCCTGGGACGATCGCCTGGCTCGAGGAGCAGGGCGTCGAATTTACGAAGGACAACGGCGGCTACAGATTGGCGCGCTGCGGCGGTGCGACCCGCAAGCGCCTCTTGCAGGTCGGCGATCGGACGGGGCACGCGATCACGAAGGCGCTGCGCGATCGCGTCGAGGACGGCGGGACGCAGGTCCTGCCCAAGGCGCCGCTGCGCGCGCTCGAGCCGACCGGCTCGGGCTGGCGCGCACGGGTCGGCGACGACGAGCTCGAGGCGGGCGCGGTCGTGCTCGCCGCGGGCGGCCGCTGCTTCCGCGAGGCCGAGGAGCGCGGGGAGCTGACCACGAACCATCCCGGCGCGACCGGTGAGGTGACGCTGCTGGCGCTCGAGCTGGGCGCCGAGGCGCGCGACCTCGACGCGCTCCAGTACCACCCGAACGGCGGCGCGTGGCCCGTGACGATGCAGGGCTACTCCATCCCCGAGACCACGCGCGCCTACGGCGCCGTGCTCCTGAACGCCGACCTCGAGGAGTTCACCGACTCGCTCGGCCCCAGGGACGTCGTGGCGCAGGCGATCGTGGACGAGGTCGCCGCCGGGCGCGGCACCACCACGCAGGACGGCCGCCCCGCCGTGTGGCTCGACACGACGCGCATCCCCGAGGCGGACGCGCTCGTCTCGCTGCCGTACATGCTCCGCCGCTACCGCGCGGCCGGGATCGACCCGCTGACCGAGCCGATCCTCACGTATCCCGTGCTCCACTACCAAAACGGAGGCCTCGTGATCGACGCCGACAGCCGTACGACCCTCGAGGGCCTCTACGCGTGCGGCGAGATCGCCGGCGGCACGCACGGACGCAACCGGATGATGGGAAATTCGCTCCTCGAGTGCTGCGTGTTCGGCCGCCGCGCCGGCCGCGCCGCCGCGGGGGTGGCCGCCTGATGGCCGTCGCGGTCGACATCCAGAAGGCGGTCGAGGACGCCGCGGCGCACCTCTACGTCTGGGCGCTCAAGGACATCCCGCAGGATCTCCGCGACGCGCTCGCCGAGGCCGCCGGCCGCGAGACCTCCGTTCCGGGCCGGCGCGTGCTCGACACGATCCTGAAGAACGTCCAGGTCGCCGAGACCGAGAAGAACCTCGTCTGCCAGGACACGGGGATCGCCGTCTA
Organism: uncultured Actinomycetes bacterium; assembly: GCA_963760815.1. Classification (GTDB taxonomy): domain Bacteria; phylum Actinomycetota; class Thermoleophilia; order Gaiellales; family Gaiellaceae; genus CAVRUF01. Next base: position 254,778 of record CAVXEJ010000001.1, on the reverse strand, counting down.
CTACTGCCGCGTCGGCGAGGGCTTTCCGCTCCATCCGGCGCGGATCTACGAGGCGCTCTACAACGGCACCGAGCGCGCGACGATCGAGCATCCGCTGCGCTCGAACACGGTGCACACGCTCACGCGCGAGAACACCGGCCAGAACGTCGGCTACCGCGTCCCGATCGTCCACTGGGAGTTCGTCCCCGACTGGGACGGCCTCGACGTGAAGTGCGTGCCGAAGGGCTCGGGCTCGGAGAACATGAGCTTCCTGAAGATGTGCGTCCCCGCCGACGGCGTCGCGGGGATCAAGCGGTTCGTCCTCGACTCGATCGTGGGCGCCGGCGGCAAGCCGTGCCCGCCCGGGATCGTCGGCGTCGGCATCGGCGGCTCGGCCGACTACGCGATGTTCCTCGCCAAGGAGGCGATCTCGCGCCCGGTCGGCACGAAGAACGAGGATCCGCTGGTCGCGCAGCTCGAAGTCGACTTGTACGACCTGCTGAACGAGACCGGCATCGGCCCGATGGGCCTGGGCGGCGACGTGACCGCGCTGGCCGTCCACGTCGAGCACGCCGACACGCACATGACCCTGAACCCGGTCGCCGTGAACTACCAGTGCTGGGCCGCCCGCCGCGCGAGCGTCCACATCACGGCCGACGGAACCGTCGACTTCGATCGAGAGGCATAGATGGCCGACGTCCGCCTGAACTTCCCCGCGAGCGAAGAGGCGATCCGCGAGCTTCGCGCCGGCGACTCGGTCACGGTCGACGGGCACATCATCGGGATCCGCGACCGCACGCAGATGCGGATCTTCGACGAGGGAGTCAAGCCGCCCCTGGATCTCACGGGCGCGTTCCTGCTCCACACGGCGCCGAACGTCCGCAAGCTCGGGCCGGGCAAGTACGAGAAGCTCTGCATCGGGACGACGACGAGCGCGCGGATGGTGCGCTTCACCGAGCCGCTCGGGGAGCAGTACGGCGTTCGCGCGATCTGCGGCAAGGGCGGGCTTCCCGACGAGGCGATCGAGCCGATGAAGCGCCTCGGGATGGTCTATTTCGCGATCGTCGGCGGCGCCGCAGCGCTCGAGACGACGCAGATCGAGGAGATCGAGGAGGTCTTCTGGGAGGAGCTCATGCCCGAGTGCCTCTGGAAGTTCCGGGTGAAGGACTTCGGTCCGCTCACCGTCGCGATCGACTCGCACGGCAACTCGCTCTACCACGACGTCCAGGCCGAAGCCCAGAAGCGACTGGAGGGCATCTATGCACGCCTCTAACGGCAAGAACGACTTCCTCGACATCCCGGCGCGCTCGCCGAAGCCGCGCACCGCCGGGTTGACCCACGTGATCGACAAGGGCATGAACCTCCGCGACATCGAGGGCATGTTCGACACGGCCGGCGAGTTCGTCGACATCGTGAAGCTCGGCTGGGGCACGTCGTACGTCACGAACAACCTGGAGAAGAAGATCGCGCTCTACCGCTCCTTCGAGACGCCGGTCGTCTGCGGCGGAACGCTGTTCGAGGCGGCGATCGCCCGCGGCAAGCTCGACGAGTACCGGCGCTGGCTCGTCGACAACCGCTTCTCGCACGTCGAGGTCTCGGACGGGACGATCGAGCTCGAGCACGAGCGCAAGCTCGAGTACATCGCCGAGCTGGCCAAGGACTTCGTCGTCCTCTCCGAGGTCGGCTCCAAGGACGCCGACGTCGTGTTCGCGCCCTACCAGTGGGTCGAGTGGATGCAGGCCGAGCTCGAGGCCGGCTCGTGGAAGGTGATCACCGAGGGCCGCGAGGGCGGCACCGCCGGGATCTTCCGCCCGACCGGCGAGATGCGCACGGGGCTGATCGACGAGATCGTCCACGGGATCGCCGTCGACGACATCATCTTCGAGGCGCCCACGAAGTCCTCGCAGGCCTGGTTCGTGAAGCAGTTCGGCCCCGAGGTGAACCTCGGGAACATCCCGCCCGAGGAGGTCATCCCGCTCGAGACCCTGCGCCTGGGCCTCCGCGCCGACACCTTGAAGGAGTTCCTGCTCAGTGAGCAGCCTGCTTCGTAACCCGCCGAACCTGGAGACCGCGCGCGCCGAGCAGGTCATCGAGTGGGCCTACGGCGAGTTCGGCGACCGCCTCTGCCTCACGTGCTCCTGGCAGAAGCAGTCGTCGGTGCTCGTCCACATGGTCTCCGAGCTCGGGATCGGGATCGACGTGATCGAGCTCGACACGCACCTGTTCTTCCGCGAGAGCTACGAGACGCGAGAGCGCCTCGTGAAGCGCTACGGGCTCAACCTGATCCGCCCGGAGATCATCACCGTGGCCGAGCAGCACAAGCAGGAGGGCCCGAACCTGTGGGAGCGCGACGCGGACCGCTGCTGCCACATCCGCAAGGTCGAGCCGCTCATGCGGGCGCTCGAGCCGTACGACGCCTGGATCTCCGGCATCCGCCGCGAGCAGTCCCCGTCACGGGCGACGCGCAGAAGGTGCAGCACTCCGACCGCTACGACGTCTGGAAGATCCAGCCGCTCGCGGACTGGAGCGAGAAGGACGTGTGGGCCTACATCGCGGTGAACGAGATCCCTAGCAACCCGCTGCACGAAGTCGGGTACCGTTCCATCGGCTGCATCCCCTGCACGCGGCCCACGCGCCCTGACGAAGAGGAGCGCGCCGGGCGATGGGCAGGGTCGGATCGTCTCGAATGCGGCATTCATCTTGAAAGCAAGTGAGGAGAGGTATGACGGATCACATCTACGCGGCTGAGCATCCTGAGTCGGACCGCGACCGCACCGGCGGTTTCACCATCTGGCTCACCGGGCTTTCCGGCTCCGGCAAGACCACGGTCGCCCACCTGCTCGGCCCGGCGCTCGACGAGCGCGGCGCCTTCGTCGAGTACCTCGACGGGGACACGGTGCGCACCCATCTTTCGAAGGGTCTCGGGTTCTCGAAGGAGGACCGCGACACGAACATCGGGCGCATCGCCTGGGTCGCCTCGCGGCTGACCCGCCACGGCGCTGCGGTCATCACGGCGGCGATCTCGCCGTACGACGAGACCCGCAAGGCCGCGCGCGAGACGGTCACCGAGCACGGCCCGTTCGTCGAGGTGTACGTGAAGGCCTCCGTCGAGGAGTGCGCGCGCCGCGACACGAAGGGGCTCTACGCGAAGGCGTTCGCCGGCGAGATCACCGGCTTCACCGGCGTGGACGATCCGTACGAGGAGCCCGACGACGCCGAGGTCGTGATCGACACCGAGTCGCAGACTCCCGAGGAGAGCGCCGCCGCCGTCCTCGACAAGCTCGAGGAGCTCGGACTCATCCCGGCCGCGGCCCAGGTGACCGCGTGAGCGACGGACTGATCGCTCCGCACGGCGGCGTTCTCGTCGACCGGACCGGGCCCCGCCCGGACGACGTCGAGACCCTCGAGGTCATTACCTTGACGCCCCGCGAATTGGCCGACCTGGACATGCTCGCCTCGGGCGCGCTCTCCCCGCTCACCGGCTTCATGGGGAAGGCCGACTACGACGGCGTCGTCGACACCATGCGCCTTTCGTCCGGGCTCGCCTGGGCGCTGCCCGTCTGCCTTGCGGTGGACGAGGCGCCGAGCGGCGACCGCGTCGCCCTCGCCGACGAGGACGGGACGCTGCTCGCGACCCTCGACGTCACCGAGGTCTACGACTACGACAAGGAGCACGAGGCGGAGAAGTGCTTCCGCACGACCGAGGACGCGCATCCCGGCGTCGCGCGGCTCTACGCGCAGGGCGACAAGTACCTGGCCGGAGCGGTCACGGTGTTCGAGCGCCTCGAGCCCGCGTTCCCGCAGATTCACCGCGACCCGGCCCAGACGCGCGCCGAGTTCGCCGAGCGCGGCTGGAAGCGCGTCGTCGGCTTCCAGACGCGCAACCCGATCCACCGGGCGCACGAGTACCTGACGAAGTGCGCGCTCGAGACCGTGGACGGGCTTCTCATCCATCCGCTCGTCGGCGAGACGAAGTCGGACGACGTTCCGGCCGCGGTTCGCGTCGAGGCCTACGACACGCTGGTCGACGGCTACTACCCGGCCGACCGCGTGATCGTCTCGGCGTTCCCGGCTGCGATGCGCTACGCCGGCCCCCGCGAGGCGGTCTGGCACGCGATCTGCCGCAAGAACTGGGGCTGCTCCCACTTCATCGTCGGCCGCGACCACGCGGGCGTCGGGCAGTACTACGGCAGCTACGACGCACAGATGATCTTCGACGAGTTCGAGCCGCACGAGCTCGGGGTCGAGACGATGTTCTTCGAGCACTCCTTCTGGTGCAAGGCGTGCGGCCAGATGGCGTCGCCGAAGACGTGTCCGCACGAGGGCGACGACCGTGTGTTCCTCTCGGGGACGCAGGTGCGCGAGATGCTCGAAAACGGCGAGCGCCCGCCGGAGGAGTTCACGCGGCCCGCAGTGGCCGACGTGCTCATCCGCGCGTACGCGCACACGACTTAGCCTCGGTTAGGGCGTCAGACTCCCGCGGATGACGTGGGAGCTGACGCTCACCGGGTTCCTGATCGGCGTCCTCGTGGGCTTCACGGGGATGGGCGGCGGGAGCCTGATGACGCCGGCGCTCGTCCTCATCTTCGACTTCAGCGTGATCACCGCCGTGGGGACAGACATCCTCCATGGCGCGATCTTCAAGACCGTCGGCTCGGTGCGGCACCGCCAGCTCGGCCACGTGCTGGTCCGGCTCACGTTCTGGCTCGCGCTCGGCTCCGTGCCCGCGTCGATCGCGGGCGTCTACCTGATCGAGGTGCTGCAGCGCGTGTACGGCGACGACGTCGACGAGATCGCGAGCACGATTCTCGGCGTCGCGCTGGTCCTTGGCGCCTGCCTGCTCGTCGCGCGGACGTTCCTCCATCGGCGCGAGCCCGTCCGCGGGCCGTATCACTTGACGAACCGCGACCGCCTCGTCGCGTTCCTGACCGGTCTCGTCGGCGGCTTCATCCTCGGCCTCACGTCGGTGGGGAGCGGGACGTTCTTCGGGCTCATGCTCCTGATGCTCTTCCCGCTCACCGCGCCGAAGATCGTCGGGACGGACATCTTCCACGCCGCGATCCTGCTCTGGGCCGCCGGTCTCGCGCACCTGGCCGCCTCGAACGTCGACCTGCACGCGGTCTTGTGGCTCTCGTTCGGATCGATCCCCGGGATCCTCATCGGCAGCCAGCTGACCGTGAGGCTGCCGGAGCGGGCGGTGCGGCTCTCGCTCGCGGCGGTGCTCACCCTCGCAGGCCTACGGCTCGCGCTCGGCTGATCGCCGCGCCGCTCCGAGACTTAGTTGCAGTCTGTTACTAGCGCGCAAACCGTTGGTACTCCTCGGCCGGCGCAAGTAACAGTCTGCAACTTGGGATTGTTCGCGCGTCTTTCGTGACGGTTCCGCGTGTGTTCGGTGTGAGGTGCGCGGGGCCGTGGGAGGCCAGCGCCGTCTGCGACTAAGGAATCGGGCCCGGTGGTAGGGTCCAAACGCGTGGCCCAGACCGAGATTTCACCCGATTCGCTGCTTCCGGGCGACCGCGGAGTACGGCCTCACGTCTCGCTCGTCGTGCCCGTCTACAACGAGGAGGCGACGATCCGCGAGGTCCACCGTCGCGCCGCAGACGCGCTCGCGGGCGACGGACGTCCGTGGGAGATCATCTTCGTCGACGACGGCTCGGTGGACGGGACGTGGAAGGCGCTCGAGGAGATCCACGCCGACGATCCGAACGTCCGCGCGGTGCGGTTCAAGCGGAACTTCGGCCAGCACCCGGCGATGCACGCCGGCATCGTCCGCGCCCGCGGCGACGTGGTCGTGACGATGGACGCCGACCTCCAGAACGAGCCCGCCGACATCGTGCGGCTCGTCGACGCGGTGGACGGCGGCGCCGAGGTCGCGAGCGGCCGGCGCATCGACCGCGACGACGGCTGGGGGCGCCGGCTGCCCTCGAAGCTCGTGAACCGGATGCTGCGCAAGTTCACGAAGTCCGACGTGTCCGACTTCGGCTGCGCGTTCAACGCCTACCGCCGCGACACGCTGCTCCCGCTCGCCGGCTCGATCGGCAAGCAGAAGTTCACGAAGGCGCTCGTCGTCTCGACCGGCGCGAGCGTGGCCGAGGTGGACATCTCGCACCGGGGCCGCAACGACCGCTCGCGCTACTCCTGGCTCGGGCTCATCCGCATGGCGCTCCACGTGCTCGCCGGCTTCTGGCCGCAGCCGATCCAGTGGGCCGGGATGATCATCGGCGTCACGTCCTGGATCCTCGCCTTCGCGGCCGGGATCTGGGGGATCGTGTTCTGGATCGCCGAGAGCGACTTCCCCGGCCAGCTCTTCCTCGCCGCGATCGTGCTCGGCATCGGCGGGCTCGTCGGCTTCATCCTCGCACTCGTCGGCGAGTACCTCGGGCGGCTCCAGCGCGACGTCGAGGGACGGCCGCTCTACAGCGTCGCGTCCGATCTCGAGGGTCGCCGCTCACCCGAGTAGGCCGGGCGGGCAGTCCTCGCCCAGCGCGTCGCACACGGTCACGAGCCCGGAGCGAACGGCGAAGCGGAACGGCAGCGAGCGGTCGGTCGACGCGTCGAGCACCGCCTGGAGCGTGTCCGCCCCGGCGAGCAGCACCTCGTTCTCGTCGGCGTACGGGCCGGGCACGTTCACGACCACCCAGCCGGGGAACACGCCCACGTCGGCGCCGGGCACGTTCGCCTCGATCGCGTCCGCGTCGATGCTCGTTCCCTTGAGCGGGAGCGCGACCATGATCCCCGGGGCCGGGAAGTCGGCTCGCTGCACCATCTTGAGCGGCTTGCCCGAGCGTGGGATCGCGATCGCGTGCTCCGTCTCGTCGAGCGCCTCGAAGAAGACGGGGGAGTAGAAGAGGAGCACGTCGCCGGGCTCCACGCGCTCGCGCACCCAGGCGGCCGGGGCGGCCAGGACGGCCTCGGTCTGGTCGGGATCGTTGCGCGGGTCGTTGAGCCCCGCGGGCGCGAACGCGGCCGCGAGCCCGACAACGACCACCGCGGCCACGACGGCGAGCCGCGGCAGGTTCCGCACGAGCCGCGCGACGCCGACGCCGACGAGCGCCGCCCAGATCGGCAGGCCGAACATGAGGTGGCGCGGGGAGAGACGCTGGATGAGCTCGTCGTCGGAGCGCGCGAGCACCATCAGGATCGGAACCGCGGCGAGCGCGAGCAGGGTGAACACGGCGAACGCGGGCCGCTTCTGGAACACGACGAAGAGGCCGAGGAGCGCCACGGCGAAGAACGCGAGCGCCAGGAAGCCCTCTCCTCCGGCGAACGCCTCGAGCGCATCGGCGAGCTGGCGCGCGGCGAAGTCGGGCGGCGCGACGCTTCCCGACGCCGAGGCACCGACCCCGAACCGTTCGCCGAGCCGCAGGTCGGCGATCACGAACGGCGTCAGCGCGACGACGAGCACGAGCACGGGAATGGCGGGCTTGAACGGGCGTCCGCGCCACAGCCACAGCGCGATCCCGGCCTCGATCCCGGCGATCACGAGCCCGTACGGATGCACCGCGGGGAGGATCCAGGCGGCGACCGCGGCGGCGTAGACCGCGCTCGGCGTCCGCTCGTCGAGCGCCCGCAGGAAGAGGTCGACGGCGATCGCGCTCGCGAGCGCGAAGAGCGCGTACATGCGCCCGACCGTCCCGTAGACGGCGAGCATCGACGACGTGCCCGCGACGATCGCGGCGACCGCCCCGGCCGTCCTCCCGCTCAGCCGCCGGCCCAGGTCGTAACAGACGAGCACGGTCGCGACCGCGAAGACGACCGAGAGCCAGCGCAGCGCCTCCGGGGAGGGCGACACGGCGAGCGCGAAGTGGGCGAAGAGGAAGTGCAGCGGCGCGCCGCCGCGGTCGAAGAGGACGATGTCGAGGAGCTCCCCGAGCGGATGCACCGCGGTCAGCCCCGCCACGACCTCGTCGTCGAAGAGCGGCTTGCCGCTCACATCCGGGACGAGGCGCACGAGCAACACGACGATCGCCGCTGCGACCGCGACTCCCGTCGCCCAGACCGCGGCCGCCGGACTGTCGACGAGCGTCGCGATCCGCCTGCGCGCCGAGACAGGCACAGCTGCGGTCTCTTGCTGGGCCATGCGCCGGGACTCTACTCACGTCGCGGCGGGCGCCGGTACACTCGCGCGATGTCCCAGAAGCGAGTCCTGGTCACGGGTGGCTGCGGTTTCATCCCGTCGAACTTCATTCGCCACTTGCTGGCAAACACGTCCCACGAGGTCGTGTCGCTCGACGCACTCACGTACGCGGGCAACATCGAGAACCTGAGCGGCGTGATGGATCACGAGCGCTTTTCGTTCGTCGAGGGCAACATCCGCGATCCCGAGCTGGTGCGCAAGACGGTCGCCGACGTCGACGTGATCGTGAACGCCGCGGCCGAGTCGCACGTCGAGAAGTCGATCCTCGACGGCGGCTCCGAGTTCGTCCGCACGAACGTCGAGGGGACGCAGGTCCTGCTCGACGCGATCCGCGAGGCACCGGTCGACCGCTTCATCCTGATTTCCTCGAGCGAGGTCTACGGCACGGCCGAGTCCGCGCCCATGGACGAGGACCACCCGCTCAATCCGCGCAGCCCGTACGCCGGCACGAAGGCGGGCGCCGACCGCATCGCCTACTCGTACTGGTGCACCTACGACCTGCCGATCGTGATCGTGCGGCCGTTCAACAACTACGGCCCGTTCCAGCATCCCGAGAAGGTGCTGCCGCGCTTCATCATCCAGGCGCTGAACGACGAGCCGCTCACGATCCACGGCGACGGCCACGCCTCGCGCGACTGGCTGTTCGTCGAGGACGACGCCGAGGCGATCGAGGCGATGATCGAGGCGCCGGCCGACGTGGTCGCCGGCGAGGTCTTCAACGTCGCCACGGGCATCGACATCTCCGTTTCCGACATCGCCGACTACGTGCTCGACGCGCTCGGCAAGCCGCGCTCCCTGAAGATCTACGAGGAGGAGCGGCTCGGCCAGGTCGACCGGCACATCGGCTCGACGGACAAGGCGGAGCGCCTGCTCGACTGGCGCGCCCGCACCGATTTCGCAACCGGTCTCGAGCGCACCATCGAGTGGTACGTCGAGAATCGCGCCTGGTGGGAGTCCATCCTCCAGACGCGCGAGCACGCGCTCTCGTCGTAGGCGCCGGCCCGGGGCAGCTCGGGCTGCTCGCCGCGGCGAAGGCACGTGGGATCCCGGTCGTCGTCTGCGACCGTGACGAGCAGGCGCTCGGTCTGCGCCTCGCCGATCGACACGCGCTCGTCTCCACCGAGGACGAGGCCGGGATCGAGCGGTCGCGCGCGAGGAGGAGGTCGAAGGGCTGATCGCGCCCGGGATCGACGCGCCGGTGGCGATCGTGGCGCGCGTCGCCCACCGGCTCGGGCTGCCGCATCCCTTGGATCCCGCCACGGCCGAGATCGCGGTCTCGAAGCGCCTGCAGCGCGAGCGCTTCGACGCGGCCGGGGTTCCGCAGCCCCGGTGGGAACTCGCCACCGACGCCGGCCATGTGTCGTCGCTGTCGTTGCCGCTCGTCGTCAAGCCGGCCGACCGTCAGGGGCAGGTGGCCGTTTCGGTCGTGTCGGTCGCCGGACGAGCTCGGGCCCGCGCTCGAGGCCGCGATCTCGGCGTCGCACGGCCGGGGAGGCGCTGGTCGAGGAGCTCGTCGAGGGCCCCGAGGTGACCGTGAACGGCTTCTCGGTCGGCGGCGCCTTCCACGCGCTGACCGTGACCGACCGGTTCACGGCCGATCCGCCCGCGTTCGGGGTCGCGCTCGCGCACGTCTGGCCGTCGGAGCAGGACGTCGATCGCCGTGGTCGAGGTCGCCCGCGCGGCCGCGGAGGCGGTCGGCGTCCGCGAGGGCCCGACGTACACGCAGCTGCGCATCGACGCAGAGCGGCCCGAAGGTGATGGAGCTCGCGGCTCGGCTCGGCGGCGGCCACGACGCGGAGCTCTGCGAGGCGGCGCTTCGCATCGACCTGAACGCGCTCGCGCTCGGCGTCGCGCTCGGCCGCTCGGTGCATGTTCCCGACCCGCAGACCGGCCGGCGGGGCGTGCGTGCGCTTCCTCGTCGCGCCGCCCGGCGTGCTCACTGGGGTCGACGGCATCCGCGAGGCGCTCGAGGTTCCCGGCGTCCTCGACGCGGTTCCGTACCGCCCGCCGGGCTGGGAGTTCGGAATCCTGCGCACCGGCCACGACCGGGCCGGATTCGTGCTGGCACGCGGAGATTCGCGCGCCGAAGCGCTCCAGCGGGCCGAAGAAGCGGCCGCCTGCATCACGTTCAGGGGTTGACCTCCGGCAAAAGAGGTCCACGCTTTGTGGAGTGACTGCGGCTGGTCGCCCTCGGCGGCCACGCGTCTTCCAAGACGCGAAAACAAGGAGTTGAAGCAGCGTGACGGACATTGGCGTCCCGGACCCGCTGGAGCCCGAAATCGAGATCGTTCCGGCCCATGAGCCGGTTCCGAGCCCGCTCGAGGTTCCCGAACCAAGCGAACCCGTCCCGGCGTGACGCGGGACGAGCCGATTCTCGCCTGGCGCATCTGGCGCCTGCGGCTCAATCCGAAGACCGACGTTCCGGAGCCGGTGCTCGAGTCGTGCATCTACGGCGACGAATGGCCTGCGCAGGCGACGTTCGCGGCCGCATGCCAGGAGCACGACCGGCCGGTCACCGGCTGCGACTGCGGCATCTACGCCGTCGCGACCCGGGAGAAGGCGCTCGAGTGGGCGCGCTGGGCGCAGACCGCGGTTCCGCACCCGGTCGTCATCGGGCAGGTGCAGCTGTGGGGACGCGTGTTCCCACACTCGCTGGGCTACAGGGCCGAGCTCGCCTATCCGTACGCGCTCGAGCTGCTTCCCTGGCCCGCGGCGGAGATCTCCTGGCTCGAGCGAGGCCTACGCGAGTCCTACCTCGTGGACGTCGCCGGCCTGGCGGCGTAGCGGCCGCGCCGAAGCGCGGCCGCACGCATTTCCGCAACCCCTACTTGAACGCCTTGCGCAGCTGGGCGGCGACCTTCGTGTGCTTCTCGGGCTGGAAGCCCTTGAGCCGCCCCACCTCGCGGACTTGCTTTTCGAACTGCGCCCCGAGCGCGGCGGGACGCAACGACGCGGTGTGCACGACCGGAAGGTCCTCCTTCACACGGTAGACCGCGACCTCGAGCCGTGGCAGCGACTTGAGCGTCACCTCCTCCTTCGGCACCCGCACGTTGATCTCGTACGACTCGAGCGGCGTGACGAAGTGCCCGGACTGCGGGCCCTTCCCCTTCGGCGCCGGGAACGAGCGCTTCTCGCCGACGTCCGGGATCGCCCCGGCCGCGACGCGCCTCGGGCCCAGCGTCGCCTCGTACGCGAGGGCGCCCTGGATCTTGGGTTCCACGAGGGGACCTTCGACCGCCTTGGCGTCGATGACGGACATCTCGCCGTCCTTCACTCGCAGCCGCATGCGGACGTAGCCCGCCGGCTCCTTCTCGGTCGTTTCCTTCTTGAGGATCCGCGTGGACGGCGGCTTCTGGTCGCCGTACTTCTTCGGCGCCGCCACCTTGGCCGACCTCTTGAACGCCGCCATCCGGTTCGTCTTGCCGGTGTCCGCCTTCGGCTCGGCGGCCATCTGGAGCACCTTGCCCCCGATCGCCTTCGGCCGCAGCGGCTTTTCGGTCATCTCAGCGAGCTTGGGAAAGCCCACGATCGGCTCGATGTTCCGGCCGGCTCTCATCATGTTTGGTTCTGGAGACATGCTCACCTCACCAGTTTCGGCCGAATTTGTAGTTGTGAATCCACTTGTAGTAGATGCGCCGCAGCGACAGAACCGGCGTGGCGCGGATCATTCCGAGCCAGTCGGTGTTGTGGACGATCAGGTCGCGCCTGCCGCCGACGCCCTCGAAGTCGCACGGCTCGAACTTGTCGACCGCGCCGAGGTTCCACTCGCCGACCCAGTCCTCTTTCCACGCCGCGACGAGGTCGGTGCCGCTCGAGATCATCGTCCCGAGGTACTCCTTCGACCAGTCCTGGTGGTTGTAGATGAAGAGGTCGGCCTTGCCGTCCAGGTTGATGTCCGAGATCCAGTGCCGGTCGTGCGCCCGCATCTGCCAGCCGGGCGCGTTGCCGTCGTAGCGTCTCTGCATCGCGAGCGCGTTGCCCGTCGAGCGGAGCATCCCGAGGTAGGCGATCGACCAGTTCGTCCCGTTGAAGACGTAGAGGTCGGCCTTCCCGTCGCCGTTGAAGTCGCCGACGTAGTGCTTGTCGCCGGCCGTCATCTGCCACCCGGGGAAGCTCCCGTCGTAGCGGTGCGCCATCCCGAGCGCGTTGCCGGTCGAGTTCAGCATCCCCAGGTACGGGATCGACCAGTTGGAGCCGTTGAAGACCCAGAGGTCTTCCTTCCCGTCCCCGTTGAAGTCGCCGACGTAGTGCCGGTCGCCGGCGGTCATCTGCCAGCCGGGGAAGCTGCCGTCGTAGCGGGCGACGAGCTGGAACCCCGTGCCGTTCGAGCGGAGCATCCCGACGTACGGGATCGCCCAGTTGGACGCGTTGTAGATGTAGAGGTCCTTCTTGCCGTCCCCGTTGAAGTCGGCGACGTAGAACTTGTCGCCCGGGGTGAAGTCCCAGCTCGGCATCGAGTTGTCGTAGCGGGCGATCAGCTTCAGGCCGTTCGCCCCGTCGTCGGCCAGGAGTCCGAGGTACTCGAACGCCCAGTTCGTTCCGTTGAACACGACGACCTCGTCCTTCCCGTCGCCGTTGAAGTCGCCGACGTAGAACTTGTCGCCGGACGTGAACTGCCATGAGCCCGGCACCCGCTCGACCGCGCTGAACACGACGTCGAGCTGGCCGCCGTTCGAGCGGTGGATGTGGATCGCGTTTCCCGAGTGGACGAGGATGTCGTCCTTGCCGTCGCCGTTGAAGTCTCCGGCGTACACGTTTTGGAACGTGTGTTGGGCGAACGGCTCGGCGTTCGACTTCATCCGCGTGTAGCAGACCGGGCAGTACGGGGGCGAGTTGCCGCGCATCCGGCAGTTGATCGCCGGGCGGTAGATCCCGCGCGACCACGTGCCGCCGCCCTCGAAGAGCCCGGCGTCGTCGGAGTCGCTCCAGCCGGCCGGCTTGGCCGCTGCGGTGTAGCCCGCGCACGAGCCGGTGCCGGTCGGGACAGGGGTGCGCCGGGCTCACGAACTGCCGCCACTTGAGCGACGCGCGGTTCGTGTTGATCGTGATGTTCGGCGAGCCGGGCTCCCCGCCCGAGTACGTGCCGGGCTTCGCGCAGTACTCGTCCGCGAGCCCGCCCGTTCCGTGGCCGAACTCGTGCGCCATCACGGTCCAGCTCGACCCGAGCGTGACGATCTGGAATCCGCCGCCGCCGCAGCCGCCGAAGCCGGCCTCGTTCAGGATGATGACGACGAGGTCGTAGTCGGGAACCCAGGTGTTGAGCGCGTTGTTCACCTTGGTCGAGGTTCCCGCGCCGCTCTCGAGCCAGCAGTGGGCCCACGAGCCGCTGAAGATGTAGCCGAGCGCGGTGTTGTGGATCGTCGTCGACGTGATCGTGTCGTCCGACGGATCGGTCGGCGTCCCGTGCTCGTTGTACACCCGCTGGCTGACCCCCGAATGGGCGGAGATCAGGTTGACGCGGAAGATGTTGTAGGCGGATCGGTCCTCGTAGAAGTAGTCGTGGCCGAAGACCCCGTCGATCAGGAGTTCCTTGACCTTGTTGTTGTAGGCGGTCTGGTCGCCTGCAGCGAAACCATCGCCGAGCACGGCGATGTTCTGTTTCGCTCCAGGCGGACCGGACGCCAGGATCTGCGTGACACTGTCGGGCACGGTTCAGCCTCCTTTAGGTCGCGTGCGTGGCCCTACGTGGTGCGAGGTCCACCGCATGCAGACGCGCTCGGCCAAGGTGGGAGACAACCGCACGCCAGTCGGTCTCTCCGGCCGAGTTCCCGTTCGCCGCAGCAACAGTCGTCCCAAACACGCGGCGTCCCTCCGTTGCTGAATGGTTGTTCTACTCCTCGGCCGGGGTGCGCGTCAACGTGCGGCCGGTCGATACGCTTTACGGCCTATGGAGCCGACCAGCACCCGCGCGCGCCGCGAGACCCTGTTGGGATTCCAGCCTCCGGCGATCGGCCCGGAGGAGATCGAGGCGGTCGTCGAGACGCTCCAGACCGGCTGGATCGCCACCGGTCCGCGCGCCGGAGAGCTCGAGCGGCGCTTCGCCGAGTACGTCGGCGCGAAGCACGCGGTGACGCTCGCCTCCGGGACGGCGGCGCTCCATCTGGCCCTGCTCGCGGCGAAGATCGGCCCCGGCGACGAGGTCATCACGACCCCGATCACGTGGCCCGCGACCGCGAACGTCGTCGTCCACTGCGGGGCCACGCCGGTCTTCGTGGACGTGAAGGCGGACGACCTGAACATCGACCCCTCGTTGATCGCGGCTGCCATCACGCCGCGCACGAAGGCGATCATCCCCGTGCACCTCGCGGGCCAGCCCGCCGAGCTCGACGCGATCCTCGCCCTCGGCGTCCCGGTGCTCGAGGACGCGACCCACGCGGTCGAGTCGGTCTACCGCGGGCGCAAGATCGGGTCGATCGAAGGCTCGCTCGCGGCCGCGTTCTCGCTGAACGCGACGAAGAACGTCGCGGGCGCGGAGGGCGGCATCCTCACGACCGACGACGACGAGCTGGCCGCCGAGATCAACGAGCTGCGGCTGATGCGCCGCACCGCAGGGGCGCTGTACGACATCCGCGTCGCCGGGTTCAAGGTGAATCTCCCGGACGTGCTCGCCGCGCTCGCGCTCGTGCAGCTCGAGAAGGTCGACCAGCACCAGGAGATCCGGCTGCGCCACGTGGCGGCCTACGACGCGGCCTGCGCCGAGCTGTCCGGGATCACGCCGATCGCCCGGGATCCCCGCGATGTGCACGCGCACCACATCTACGTCGTGCGCATCGACCCGGAGCTCGCCGGCGGCGACCGCAACGCGTACCGCGAGGCGCTCCTCGCCGAGAACATCGCGACGTCGATCCACTTCCTGCCGCTGCACGAGCTGACGTTCTACCGCGAGCTGATCCCGGACCAGGCACCGCTGCCGGTGGCCGAGGAAGCGGGCGCGACCGTGCTGTCCCTGCCGCTTTCGCCGGCGCACTCCGACGAGGACATCGCCGACGCGATCGACGCGCTTCGACGCGTGCACGCCGCCTTCACGGACGCGTGAGCGACCTCACCGTCTCGATCGTCAACCACAACGGTCGGGAGACACTCATGCCGCTCCTCGCCGCGCTCGAGCGCGAGCGCGCGGAGGAGATCGTCGTGCTCGACAACGCCTCGGAGGACGGCTCCGTCGCCGCCGTCCGCGAGCGGTTTCCGGACGTGCGCCTGATCGAGCAGCCGTTCCGCGCGGGCTTCGGCGCGAACCACAACCGCGTGATCCGGGAAACGAGCGGCCGCTACGTCCTGCTTCTCTCGCACGACGCGGAGCCGGAGCCCGGCGCGCTCGCCGCGCTCGTCGCGTTCGCCGACGCCCATCCGCGGGCCGCCGCAATTGCGCCGCGCCTGCGCTTTCCGGACGGAAACCTCCAGGCGAACGCCTGGCGCTTCCCGTCGCCCGGGGCCGCGGTGCTCGGAACGCTCACGCTCGGCCGCGTCGGCGTGGTGCAGTCGGGCGGCGAGGAGCCGCGGCGGGTCGACTGGGCCATGGGCGCCGCACTGCTCCTGCGGCGCGAGGCGCTCGACGAGGTCGGGCTCTTCGACGAGGGCTACTTCATGTTCTCGGAGGAGACCGATCTCTGCCTGCGGCTCGCCCGGGCGGGCTGGGAGACGTGGCTCGTGCCGGGCGCGGTCGTCGTCCACCACGACAGCGCGCTGCGCGGCGAGGTTCCGCGTGAGCGGATCGCCGAGGAATGGCGTTCGCGCCACCGCTACTGGCGCGCGCATCACTCGGCCGCCGGCGTACGGGTCGCCGCCGCCGCAACCGGGCTCCAGTACACGGCGCGCGGCGGCATCGCCGCGGCTGCCAACCGGGTGCGCGTGGGCTCCTACGACCCGAACTTCCCGGCCCGGATGCGCCTGCACGCGCGCTCCGCCCGGCGCGGGCCCCAGGGCCCGGGCCTGCGCGAGCTGGCCGACGAGTGGAACCGCCGGCATGCGGGCGGGCCAGAATCCGAGGCGCAGTGAAGATCCTCCTCGTCGCCATGTACTTCCCGCCCGCCGGGGGCGCCGGCGTGCAGCGGCCGCTGAAGCTCTCGCGCCACCTCGCGGATCTCGGCTTCGAGGTGCACGTGATCGCGCCCGACGACCCGAAGTGGGTGTACCGCGACACCTCGCTTCGCATCCCCGAGAACATCACCGTCCACCGGGTCGCGAACCACGGCCCGCGCGCGCGGATCCGTTCAGAGGAGCTCGCCGGCGCAGGGCTGGTGAGCAAGGCGAAGACGCACGCCGCGGTGCAGTTCCGCCGCATCCTCGTTCCGGATGCCAGCGTGATCTGGTCGCTCGCCGCCGGTCGCGCCGCCGCACGCCTGGTCAAGGAGCTCGGGATCGACGTCGTCCTCACGACCTCGCCGCCGGTCTCGGTCAACCTCGCGGGGCTGCACGCGAAGAAGAAGACCGGCGTGCCGTGGGTGGCCGACCTGCGCGACTCGCTCCTCTCCCCGGATCGACGCCGGCACGTGCGCGGCGAGGCGCGGCTCCAGCGGAAGGTCGCCGCGGAGGCCGACGCGATCACGGCCGCGACCGAGGGCATGGCCGCCGAGATGCGCGCGCTCAACCCGGGCGGGCCGGTCGAGGTGATCGAGAACGGCTGCGACTTCGACGACTTCGACGGGCTCGAGTACCACCGCGGCGACCGCTTCCGGATCACGCACACCGGCGGCTTCACCTCGCGAAGGGATGCGCGCCCGTTCTTCGAGGCGCTCAAGCAGGCCGAGGGCGACCCGGTCGCGCGCTTCGTCGGCGGCGTGCGCGTCGTCGACGCGCCGCTGCTCGCCGAGCTCGACCTCGGCGACCGCCTCGAGGTGATCCCGTTCCAGCCGCACGACAAGGCCAACGAGCTGCAGAAGGACTCGGACGCGCTGCTCCTCCTGCTCGCCGAGTCGGGCGAGGCGGGGCGCAAGATCATCTCGTCCAAGGTCTACGAGTACCTCTCCGCGGGCCGGCCGATCCTGGCCGCGGTGCCGCCGGACGGGGAGGCCGCGGCCCTGATCCGCGAGACCGGCGCCGGCGTCGTCGTCGCGCCCACCGACGTCGACGGGATGGCGAACGCGCTGAGCGACCTCGAGCGGCGCTGGCGCGACAACGAGCTCGTCGCGCCCGAGCTGTCCGAGGAGCTGCGCGCGAGGCTCTCGCGCCGCGAACGGGCGGAGCGGCTGGCCGAGATCCTGAGGAAGGTCGCATGACGACCGCCTCCGCCGCCGCCGGCCGCTTCACCGCACGCGCCCGCTCGGAGACCTACGACGGCTCGCGCCTGCTCGAGATCCTGCTCTTCACGGCCGCGTTCGTGATCACGTTCTCGAAGATCCGGATCAAGGTCGCGGGCGGCAACGACTTCTTCATCTCGGATCTCATGGCGGGCGCCTTCGTGATCGCCTTCCTCGCACACCGGATCGCGCGGCGCGACTGGGTCGTCTCGCGCACCGTCGCCGTGGCGGCGGGCTTCTTCGTCGCGTTCCTGATCGTCTACCTCGTCGGCTTCTTCAACCTCGAGACGACGTTCGACCGCAACCTGTTCATCAAGGGGATCACGAAGTGGGGCGTGAACTTCGCGCTGCTCCTCTGCGCGGTCGCCTACCTCGAGCGGCGCTCGCCGCGGATCTACTGGGAGACGCTGGCCGCGTTCATCGCCGGGTTCTCCGTGAACGCCGCGTGGGGCCTCGCGCAGCTCGTCCTCGCGGAAGGCGGGCGGAACCTCGACCAGCTGATCCTCGGCCGCCTGCACCTGTACGAGAAGGGCGGCATCAACATCTTCGGCGTCACCGGCGACTCGAACATCTACCGGACGACCGGCCTCACGTTCGACCCGAACCACCTGGGCGTGATGCTCGTCATCCCGATCCTCGTCCTGTTCCCGATCTACCTGCGCCTCGAGCGGGGGCACCGGCTGCGCTGGCCGATCGGCGGGCTGCTCGCGTTCCTCGGGCTCGTGGAGCTCTCGACGCTCTCGCGCAGCGGCCTGCTCGGGATCTTCGTCGGGCTCTGCGTGCTCGCGATCCCGTACCGGCACCTGTTCCTGAAGCCGCGCTTCCTCGTGCCGCTCGGCGCGCTCGCCCTCGTCGTCGGGATCGTCGTCACGCGCCGCCAGGGCTTCTTCGAGAACGTCTTCGAGGCGCGCACGTCGACGAGCGGGAGCTCCGTGGAGACGCACCTCGCGTTCTACTCGCTGATCCGCCCGGCGCTCGAGCAGCACCCCTTCTTCGGCCTCGGGCTGAACACGTTCTCGGCCTACTTCGAGTTCCTCACCGGGAAGACGAACTTCGGGCCGCACTCGTTCTACGTCGCGCTCCTCACCGAGGCGGGGCTCGTCGGCGCGGCGCTCTACACGGCCTGGGTCGTCTTCCTCTTCCGCTGCCTGCGGAGCCTGCGCCGGATCGGGCGCGCCATGGCGGCGGCGGGAGACCGGGCGGCGGCGCGCGTTCGGCCGCTCGGCTGGGGCCTGACCGCGGCGCTCGCCGGGACGCTCGTGGCGAACATCTTCTATCTCACCATGCAGATGTACTACTTCACGGTCTTCGCGGCGCTCGTCCTCGCCGCGCCCGTCGTTTTCTCGCGGGCTGCGAAGCGGCGCGAGGAATAACCTGACGCCTTGCCGTGCGCATCGCGCTCCTCGACCCGCCGGGGTTCACGCCCCCGTATGACCACTCGCTCGCGTCCGCCCTCGCGCGGCGCGGGCACGACGTGGATCTTCTCACCTCGCCGTCGGCGCTCTTCGCCGCTTCCGAGCCCGACGGGTATCGCCGTGAGGAGGTCTTCCTGCCGCGCTCCAGCGGTCTGCGGCGCCGACGGATTCGCGCCGTCGCGCGCGGGCTCGAGTACGTGCCGAGCGCCCGGCATGCGGCCCGTTACATCGAGGAGCGGGACCCCGACGTCGTTCATGCGGAGTGGCTGGGACTCGCCGCCTACGACGCGCGCTGGTTGCGAAAGCTGGGCAGGCCGACGATCCTGACCGCGCACGACGTGTTCCCTCGCCGAAGCTGGAACCGGCGCGGCTGGGAGACGGCGATGGGATTCGCCGACCGCGTCGTCGTCCACTCGGACCGCGCCGTCGAGCGGCTCGCGGCGGCCGGGGTCGCGCGCGAGAAGCTCGTCGTGATTCCGCACGCCGTGTTCGACTCCGCGCCGGACGCCGAGCCGGGCGAGCCGGAAGGGCGGACGCTGCTCTTCTTCGGGCTGATCCGCGGCTACAAGGGGCTCGACGTGCTCATCCGCGCGCTGCCGGCGGTCGTGGCGGGCGCTCCCGGAACGCGCCTCGTGGTCGCCGGGCATCCGTTCGAGCCGGTCGAGCCGCTGCAGGCGCTCGCGGCCGAGCTCGGCGTCGCGGACGCGGTGGACTGGCGTCTGGGCTACGTCCCGGACGCCGACGTTCCCGCGCTCTTCGCGTCGTCGACGGTGGTCGTCTGCCCGTACCGGGAGCTCGATTCCTCGGGCGTGCTCGCGACCGCGCTCGGCCACGGCCGGCCCGCGGTGGTCACCGACGTCGGCTCGCTCGGCACGATCGTGCGCGAGTTCGAGGCGGGGAGGGTCGTCGCTTCCGAGGATCCCGCCGCGTTGGCCGCTGCGTGTGTCGAGCTGCTGACCTCCGCGGATGGGCTCGCCTCCGCCGCCGCGGGCGCGCGCAAGGCCCGCGCGACGCTCACCTGGGACGCCGCGGCCGCCGAGCACGAGCGGCTCTACGAAGTCGTGATCGCGGAGCGCGCATGAAACGTCGCCCTGTCCAGGCCGCCGTGAAGCGCGTGCTCGACCCGCTGCTCTCGGCCGTACTGCTCGTCCTGCTCTCCCCGATCTTCCTCGCCGTGACGCTGGTCGTGCTGCTCGGCTCGGGCCGGCCGATCTTCTTCGTCCGGCCCCGCGCCGGACGGGACGGAAGGCCGTTCCGGATGATCAAGTTCCGCACGATGGTCCCTGACGCGATCGCGCTCGGACAGGAGCTGAACCTGAGCGAGGACCCGTTCGGCCTGGTCGAGAACGACCCGCGGATGACGCGCGGCGGCCGCTTCCTGCGCCGCACGGGGCTGGACGAGATGCCGCAGCTCGTGAACGTCCTCCTGGGCCAGATGAGCCTGGTCGGCCCTCGGCCGGACATCGTCGAGCAGGCCGAGCACTACACCGAGGACGAGCGCAGGCGGCTCGCGGTTCGTCCCGGCATCACGGGCTGGTCGCAGATCCACGGGCGCGAGGACATGACGTGGACGGAGCGGTTCCGCTACGACGCCTGGTACCTCGAGCACTGGTCTCTCTGGCTCGACCTGAAGATCGTCGTGCGCACCTTCGGCCAGCTGTTCCGCTCCGAGCCGGTTCCGGTCCAGGACGCGCTCAACATCGAGCGCGCCCAGGGAGGCCGCGAGGAGCCGAAGGCGTGATCCGCGAGGTCGCCGCCGCGGAGTGGGACGCGCTGCTCGCCGGGCTGGGGGTCGACGACGCGTACCTGCGGCGCGCGTCGGTCGAGGCGTCGGCGCTGCTCGAGCCGTCCGAGGCGGTGTTCCTCACCGACGACCAGGTCGCGCTGCCCGTGCTGCTCCGCGAGATCCCGGACTCAGACCTTCGCGACGTCTCGGCGCCGTACCCGTGCGGCGGGCCGGTCGGCTCGGCGGCAGGCACTTTCTGGGACGGATACGCGGACTGGTGCCGCGGGCGCTCGGTCGTCTCCACGTTCATCCGCTTCCATCCGCTGCTCGCCAACCAGCGCCTCGCGCCGCCGGATGCAACGCTCGAACGGCTCGCGGATACCGCGGTCTGGCGCCTCGAAGGCGATCTCTTCGCCGGGATGCACCGCAGCCACCGCAACAAGGCGCGCAAGGCGCAGAAGGCCGGGATCGAGGTCACGGTCGAGCGCGCGCCCGCGTCGCTGGACGGCTTCCTTGAGCTGCACGACGCGACCATGCGGCGCCAGGGCGCGTCCGACTACTACGCCTTCGGGCCGGACTACTGGGCGAAGCTCCGCGAGCTCGGCGACGGGTTCATCCGCCTCGACGCGACGCTCGACGGCGAGCTCGTCGCGAGCGAGGTCTGCGTCGGCGGCGGGACGTGGTTCCACTACCACATGGGCGTCACCTCCGACCGCGGCCGCGAGCTGGGCGCCGCCAACCTGCTCGTCTACGAAACGGCGGCATGGGGACAGGCGAACGGCTTCACCGAGCTCTCCCTGGGCAGCGGCCTCGGCGGGCAGGAGGACTCCCTGTGGGAGTTCAAGCAGCGCTTCGGAACCGACCTCGGCAGGGAGCTCTGGATCGGCAAGCTCGTGAACGACGCCGACGCGTACCGGCGCCTCGCCGGCACGGACGAGACGGACGGGTTCTTTCCGGCCTACCGGGCGGCTCGCTCGGGCTGAAGCATTGCGTAGCCCTCGCGCAGGAACGGCGTCTGGTCGATGAGCGAGGCGATCTCGTCCGGCTCGAAGACGCCCTCGTCGGTGACGTAGCGGTAGATCAGCTCCGGCGGCGTGTCCTCGAAGATCGCCTCGAGCTCGGGCGGGCGGTCCCAGGCCTCGAGCGCCTCCGCGGGCGACTCGTACGGCGCGAGCTTGAACGTCTCGCAGGCGACGACGACCGGGACGCCGGCCTTCTTCGCGGCCTCGGCGAGCGCGGTCGTGCCGACCTTGTTCACGAGCGAGCCGTCGCGGAAGACCGTGTCCGCGCCGAGCACGAGTACGTCGGCGGTCCCGATCGCGTGCTCGGCGTCCTCGTCGGCGACGAGATCGACGGCGAGCCCTTCGGCGGCCAGCTCCTCCGAGAACGGCCGGCCTTCTTCTCCCGGGGCGGAAACGGTGCAGACGACGCGCTGCGGCCGCGCGTGAAGGAGCGCTTCGCGGACGGTCGCCGACGCGGAGTGCGTCATGACGATCCCCTCGAGCGTCGGGTGGAGCAGCACGGCGATCGTGCGCCCCGCGTGGTCGCGGCGCTCGATGAGGGCGCGCGACTGCTCGAGCAGCTGCTCGGTGGTGCGGCCCGCGGCGAGCACGCGGCCGATCGCGCCGGCGATGGCGCCGATCGAGGGCCGGGTCGCTGCAAGCGCCCGTCCGGTCTCCAGAGGATCGGCGCCTCCTTCGACCGCGTCGGCGAGGGCCTCGACGGCCTGGCGGGCGAGCCAGCCGGCGCCGTGCTCGCGGTCGTCGGCGATGAGTTGCAAGCGTCGTTCGATGTTCAGCTCCTTCCCACCTGACCTGAGCCGAAACGGCATCGACCGCTGCAGTAGGGCGTGGGTCCGGCCAAGGCGCCGCTTGCGGTGCCGACGTCAGGACACACGGCCTAGCCGGGTGTCCGTCTGAAATGACCGGTCGACCCGACTGGTGACCGAACCCGCCAACTGTGCCTCCGTAGAATCACCGCGTGGACACCGTTGCGCGCTATGTCTCGCGCAGCCCCAATCCCCCCGCAGTCGTCGCCGATGCCGGCTGGGTGAACGGGCTCGCCGCGATCCGCCAGCTGGCTCGGGCGGGCGCGCCGGTGATCGCCATCGACCACCGCCAGGGAGCGCTCGGCTTCCGATCGCGCCACGGCCTCGGCGTCCGCTGTCCCGACCCGGTGCAGGAGACCGCGGCCTTCGTCGACTTCCTCGGCGAGCTGGGCGACTCGCTCGGGCAGCCCGCGCCGATCTTCGCCACGCACGACGACTACCTGAACGCGATCGCCGAGGCCGCCGAGACGCTCGGCCCGCGCTACCTGTACCCGTTCCCGTCCTGGGAGCTGCTCGAGCCGATCCAGTCGAAGCGCTACCAGGTCGACCGAGCGCAGGAGATCGGCGTGCCGACGCCGCGCACCGCGAGCGAGCCGAACGACGACCTCGACTACCCGGTCCTCGTGAAGCCGTCCGATCCGGTCAACTTCCGCCGCGTGTTCAAGCTCCAGTCCTTCCGCTGTGAGAACCGCGCCGAGCTCGACGAGTCGTTCGACAAGGCGAAGCCGTACGACCCGATCATCCAGGAGCTCATCCCCGGCGGGGACGACGAGCTCTACACGCTCGGCAGCTACGTCAACCGCGACGGCGAGCCGCTGGGGCTCTTCTCGGGACGCAAGCTGCGCCAGACGCCGCCGACCGTCGGCTCCGGCCGCGTCTGCGAGTCGGTCTGGGTGGACGAGATGGTGGACGAGGGCCTCAAGTTCATCCGTGGGCTCGGCTTCCACGGGCTCTCGCAGGTCGAGTTCAAGCGCGATCCGCGCGACGGGGTCTACAAGCTCATGGAGATCAACCCGCGCATCTGGCAGTGGCACGGGCTCGCGGCAGCGACCGGGGTCGACCTGCCGGCGATCGCCTACCGGGATCTCCTCGGCCGCTCGCAGGCGGCGGTGACGAGCAAGGGGAAGCGGAAGCGCTGGGCGGTCACGCTGTACGCGGGCACCAAGCCCGCGGTGCCCCGGCCGCCTTACACCGACGGGGTGTTCTCGCTCACGGATCCCGTGCCCTCGATCGCCCAGACCGCGCGCCTCGTTCGAGGGCTCGTCCGCTGATTCCCGACTCGGTCGAGCGAAGAGCCCGCTGGGTGCTCGACTCGATCGGCGCCCGCGACATCGGTTTCGGCGACGACGTGCCTTTCCGGGCCGAGGCCTGGGAGGCGGTCGAGCGCGGTGAGCTCCCCGACGACGAGCTCGCGGCGGCGTTCTTCCACCTGGCGCGGATCGAGGAGCGAGGCGGCGAGCGCGACCGCCACGACCGCTTCCCCGCGTCGGCCTCGGTGCTCGATCCTCTGGATCCGCCGCTCGAACGGCTTCGGCGCCGGCTCGGGGTCGAGCCGCCGCGCTGGGCCGGGGCGAACTTCGCGGTCGCGCTGACGCACGACGTGGACAGCCCGTGGCGCTGGACGCCCGGTGGGGTGCGCCGCTCGACCGCCCGGATGAAGGCGGCCGCGAAGCGCCGTCGCTTCGGCACGGCGCTCGGCGAGGCGCGCTCGCTCGCCGGCGTTCCCATGCACCGTCTGCGCCGCTCCGATCCCCACTGGAGCTTCGAGCGCATCACCCGCGCGGAGTCCGACCGCGGCGTGCGCTCGACCTTCTACGTGATGGGCGGCCACGGCCATCCCGCCGACGGCCCCACGCCCGACGACTACGACCGGCGGCGGCCGGATCTCGTCGCGACCCTGCTTGCCCGCGGCGCCGAGGTCGGGCTGCACGGGAGCTACACGGCTGCCGAAGACGCCGGGCGGCTCGCCGAGGAGAAGGCGCGGCTCGAGGAGCTCGCGGGTCCCGTCGCAGGGCAGCGCTACCACTACCTCCGCGTCGATCCGCACCGAAACCTGCGGCCGCTCGCCGACGCCGGCTTCGCCTACGACACCTCGCTCGGCTTCTCCGATGCGCCCGGCTTCCGCGCCGGGATCGCACAGCCGTTCCGTCCGTGGGACTTCGACGCCGACCGTCCGCTCGACCTCGTCGAGATTCCGCTGGCCGCGATGGACGTCACGCTCGGGGAGGAGCGCTACCTCGGGCTCTCGGCGACCGACGCCGGGCGGCGGCTCGAGGCGCTGCTCGACTGGGCGGCCGTGCACGGCGGCGGGTTCGCGATCCTCTGGCACAACGAGTGGTTCGACGGCCACTCGCACCGCGGCTGGGACGTGCTCTACCTGCGGCTGATCGACGCGGTGCGCGAGCGCGGCGGTGTCTGCCTCTCCGCGGGCGAGCTGGCACAGGAGGCCGGGGCGTGGCTGCCTTGAGCCGGCTCGGCGGAGCGTCGCGCGGAGTGCTCGCGTTCGCGCTCGCCGCGCCGCTCTTCCTGCTCGTCGCCCGGCTGCTCCCGGAGGAGGGCGCCGGGCTCTACGTGCGGCTGCTGGCCGCGACCATCTGCGTCTTGGTGCTCCCAGGCGCCCTGCTCATGCGCGCGCTGGCGTGGCAACCCGTCCCCGCTCTTGTGCTGACGGGGTCGCTCGTCCTCAGCCTGGCGGTCGCGATGGGCGCGTTCGCAATCACGTTCCTGGTCGGCGGGACGATCATGCTCGCGCTCCTCATCATGGGACTCGTCGCGCTCGCGGCGCTCGTGCCGGCGGCACTGGCCCGGGTGTACCGGGACGAGCCGGGGGAGCGGCTCGCGTTCGCCGTTCTCGTCGTCGCGGCGCTCGCCTACGGCGGCGTCGTGTGGTGGGTCGCGCACTCGATCGGCACCGGGGACGTGCTCTTCCACCTGGCGCGGGCGCGGAAGATCGCGGACGGCGAGGCGCTCACCTCGCTGAACGTCGTGAACGAGTTCCGCGACGGCGGGCTGCATCCGGGCTACGCGTTTCCGCTCTGGCACGGCGTGCTCGCGGCGATCGCCAAGGTCGCGGGCGTCGACGTGTCGCTCGTCGTGCTCCACCTGTCCTCGCTGCTCGTCCCCTTCGCGTTCGCTGCGGCCTACGCGGCGGGGCGAGCGCTCTTCGGCTCGTGGATCGGCGGCGTCGCCGTCCTCGCTGCGCAGGCGGCGCAGATCGGCTTCTCCCGGGACGGAACCGGCGCGTTCCAGGACGTCGCGCTGCCGGGCTCGTTCACGCGGGTGGTGCTCGTCCCCGCGCTGCTCGCCTTCCTCTTCGCCTACCTGCGCGAGCGCGAGCGGCGGCTCCTCATCCCGCTCGCGGCGTCGGCGCTCGGCCTCGTCGTCATCCATCCGTCGTACCTCGTGCTCATCGCCGTTCCGCTCGCCGGGTTCGCCGTGTTGGCCGTGGCGCTCGTGCGGCCGCGCCGCGACACGTTCGCCGGGCTCGCCGTCGCGCTCGCGGTCGTGCTCGTCGCTGCCGGGCTGTTCCTCGCGTGGCTGCAGCCGACGATCGCCTCGACCGCGTCGTTTCGCCCGGCGCAGAACGAGGTGCAGCGGGCGCTCGACCACTACGGCGACCAGCTCGAGGCGCGCGGCTCGAACTACCGCGCCGCGCCGGATGCGCTCACCCGCACCGGCCCGGTCGTGATCGCGGGGCTCCTGCTCCTGCCGCTCGCGGCGATCGGGGTGCGGCGGCGTTACGGCGCCTACGCGGCCGGAGGCATGCTCGCCTGCCTCGCCGTGCTGCTCATCCCCGTGCTCTTCACGCACTTCTCGGATCTCGTCTCGATCTCGCAGTCGCGCCGACTCGCGCTCTTCTTGCCGGTGCCGTTCTCGATCGCCGCCGCCGCGGTGCTCGTCGGCCGTGCGCGCGCCGTCGGAGTCGTGGCCGCGTTCGCCGGTGGGCTGGCGCTCGAGCTCGCCTTCACGGCCGGCTCGGACCCGGGTCCGGTCTGGCCGCTCTGGGTCGCGGTCGTCGGCGGCGTCGCCGGGATCGTCGTCGGCGTGCTCCTGCCCGTGCGCTGGGAGAAGCTCCTCGACCCGACGCGCTGGGCCGCACTCGCCGCGGTCGCGTTCGTCGCCCCGTTCGCCGTCGCCGGGCTCGGGAACCTCCACCGCGAGGACGCGCCCGACCCGTTCGGGCTCACGCCCGGGGTCGTGGCCGCGCTGCGCGAGCTCGACGATGACGCGGTCGTGCTCGCCCCGCTCGACACGTCATACCGCGTCGGCGCGTTCGCCCCGGTCTACGTGGTTGCGATGCCGGCCGCGCACGTCGCGAACACGGAGGAGAACCGGCCGTACCGCCGCCAGCGCGACGCGATCCGCTTCTTCTCACGCTCGAAGACCGACGCCGAGCGCCGCGCGACGATCGAGCGCTACGGCGCCGGGTACGTCCTCGTGGATCGCCAGGCGGTCTATCCGAAGCGCTTCATGGAGGAGCTCGAGCCGGTCTACAAGGACGGGCGCTACGCCCTGTACCGCATTCCGAGCTAGTCGCGCGGCGGCGACTTCTGGCCCCGGAAGGCCACCAGCATCCCGTTCAGCGAGAAGTAGTACATCCGGTCGGTCGCGATCCCGGGGACGAAGCGGCCGGCGTTGAACTTCCAGACGACCTTGCCGTCGCTCGTCCGCATCCCGTACGTCTTGCCCTCGATCGTGGAGACGAAGAAGAGGCTGCCGACGACAAGCCCCGAGCCCGTGATCCGCCCGCCGATGTAGCGCGACCAGAGCAGGCGGCCGGACTCGGCCGAGTAGGCGTTCGCGCGCTGTGCGTAGCTCCCGATGAAGACCTTGCCGTTGGAGATCGCCGGCGTCGCGTAGGTCAGTCCGCCGAGGTTCTGCGTCCACAGCACGTTGCCGTTCGCCGCGTTGAACGCGACGAGCTTGCCGGTGCGGGCGGCGGTGAAGAGCCGCTTTCCGTCGGTCGCGGGGCTTGAGTAGAAGCTCTCGTAGCGGACGAAGTCGCGCTTCACGTACTTGCTCCAGAGCTTCGACCCGTCCTTGCGGTTCAGGCAGAAGACCGAGCCGGCGTAGGTCGAGATGCAGATCCGCGTGCCCCAGATGGACGGGCTCGCGTTGATCCGACCGCCGGTGTTGTAGGCCCAGCGCACCTCGCCGTTCGTGATGTTCACGGCGAACAGCCGCCCGTCGCGCGTGCCGAAGTACGCGGTGTTGTCGAGCACGACCGGGGAGGACTCGGCCTCGGTCGAGCCGGTCACGAGCTTCCACAGCACCTTCCCGTCGGAGCGGTTGAGCGCGGTGACGGTGCCGTCCTGGGCGCTCACGATCAGCCGCGACCCGGCGATCGCGGGCGTCGACGCCTTGCGTCCGCCCTTGCGCGTCCAGAGGATCTTTCCGGTCTCCGCGTCGATCGCCCTCGTCAGGCCGGTCGTCTGCGTGTTCACGTAGAGGACGCCGTCGCAGAAGCTCGGCGGGTACTCCATGAGCCCGCCGACGCCCTTCGACCACTCCGAGCGGCGCACCGGCTTGCCGAGCTCGATGTCCGGCCGCGACAGCGTGCGCTGAGGATTGCCGCCGAATTCCTTCCAGCACAGCTCCGGCGTCGCTTCCGGTTCCTCCGGCTCGGTGGTCGTCGTCGGCTCGGTCGTCGTCGTGTCGGGCTCGGCGACGGAGACGGACACGCCGCTGAGCGCGGTGTCGAGGCCGCCGCTCGGCGTGTCGGTCTTGGTCAGCGCGTATGCGGCGGCCAGGCCTACGGCCAGGAGAAGTACGGCTGCGAGGGCGAAAACGAGCTTCTTGCGCATGCGGGAGGCTCGGGAGCGTTCGAGCTCCGAGTATGCCTGCGGGCCTCGCTAGCCCTCCGGAACAGGCGCTGGATCCCTGCGTCCATGCGCCGCGGCCAGTCCGGCAGCGGTGAGTCCGAGCACGCCCCACATGAGCGGATCCTCGAAGAACCCGCTGTAGGAGAGCGAGTGGACGAAGATGACGATGAGCGTCGCGCCGAGCGTGAACGCCAGCGGCCGGTCGAAGGCGCCGAGGCGGAAGAGCGCGACCGCGGCGGTCCACAGGAAGACGATGTACGCGACGGCGCCGAGGATCCCCAGCTCGGCGGTGATCGTGAGCGGGGTCGTGTGCGAAGGGCGCCCGCGAGCGGCCGCTTTCCTTGCCGATCTCCCGGGTTGCCCGCTGCTCGCCGCCGAGCCCGACGCCGAGGACGGGATTGTCGCGGATCACCTCGGCGGTATTGGCGATGATGTCCGACCGGCCGCTCGAGACCCGTCGCGCCGACTGGTCCCAGGCGAGGACGGCGACCAGTGCGGTGGTCGCGACCGCGGCCGTCACGGCGGCGATGACGAGGATCCGTCGGCTGCGCGCGTCCGCCGCGAGGAGGCTCACGACCAGGACGCTGACGAAGAGCGCGAACATGCTCGACTGCGAGTACGAGATGAAGAGCCCGGCCCAGGTGAGCGCGATCAGCGGGATGGCGACGGCGAGCCGGATCCGCCGCACCCACAGGAGCGCGACCGTGACCGAGATCGCGACCGCGAGGTTGCGCCCGTAGATGGACGGGTCGTGGAAGAGCGACGTCACGCGCGTGAACGAGGTAGTACGCGTTCGAGACCTCCACGTCGGGGGCGAAGTACATGTCCTTCGTCACCAGCTGGCTCAGACCGACGAGCGCGAAGAACACGGCGAGCGCAAGCAGCGTCCAGGCGAGGCGCCTTGCGCGTCCACGAGGTCAGCGACGTCCGCGCGACGACGCCGAAGAGCGCGATGAACGGGAAGTAGAAGAAGACGAGGTCGGTGCTGGCGCTTCGCTCGTCGGACGCCCAGAGCATCGAGAGCGCGGAGAGGCCGACGAGGAGCGCGGCGGGTACGGCCAGGAGCAGCGGCGGTCTCGGCAGCTCGTCGCCGCGGGCGGCGCGGAACGCGAGCGCGGCCGCGGCGGCGATGAGCACCGCGTAGAGCGGGAAGAGCAGGTAGAGGCGGTCGTCGCCGACGTCGAGCGGGATCCGGATCGGCGCGGCGACGAGGAGGGCGACCGGCGCGACGTCCGGGCGCCGGACGAACCCGAACGCGAGGGCGGCCACGACCGCGCCCGCGAGCACCAGAGCGAGCGGGTGGGACGTGAGCGCGTCCTGCTCCGTGTCGGAGAGGAGCAGGAGCCCGAGCCAGACCTCGGCGGCGGTCAGAACCGCGAATCCCCCGAGCAGCGGAACGCGCGACGGGGCGAGCGCGACCAGGGCCGCGCCGAGCGCTCCCGCCAGGGCGGCGACTTCGGTTGCCGCGCTCGGCTCCATCGGGTGGCGATCCTACGCGGCGCGCGGGGCCGGATGGCGGGTGGTCGGGGCCTGCCGCGCCGTTACCGTAGGGCCGTGCTCGTTTTGGAAGTTGTGTTCTGGGTGTGCGCCGGGCTGATCGTCTGGACGCATGTCGGCTATCCGCTGGCCGCGGGATTGCTCGCGCGGGTGCGTCCGCGACCGGTCGCCGCGAGCGACTGGACGCCGCGCGTGACGGTGATCGTGGCCGCTCACGACGAGGAGTCGGTGATCGAGCGTCGGCTCGAGGATCTGCTCGCCCAGGACTATCCGGCGGAGCTCTTCGACGTGATCGTGGCCTCGGATGCGTCGACCGACGGGACCGATGCGCTGGTCGAGGCGTTCGCTGCGCGGGAGCCGCGCGTCACGCTGCTGCGCTGTCCGCGCGGCGGGAAGGTTGCCGCGCAGAACCTCGCGGTGCGCCAGACGGACGCGGAGATCGTGGCGTTCTCGGACGCGAACTCGACCTGGCAGCCGGACGCGTTGCGGTTGCTGGTTCGAAGCCTCGCCGATCCGGAGGTGTCGTACGTGTGTGGCCAGCTGCGGCTGCTCGCACCGGACGGGGAGAACCGCGAGGGGCTGTACTGGCGCTACGAGATGTGGGTGCGCAAGCAGGAGTCGTCGCTCGGCTCGATCAACGGCGGGAACGGGTCGATCTACGCCGTGCGGCGGGAGGACTGGATCGATGTCGACCCGCGCTACGGGCACGACATGTCGTTTCCGTACAGCTTCGTCCAGCGCGGCAAGCGGGCGGTGTACGACCCCGAGCCGCTCGCGTTCGAGAAGCCGGCACGGAACACGGAGGACGAGTACCGCCGCAAGGTGCGGATGTTCGAGCACGCGTGGCTGATGCTCTTCCAGGGAGGGATGCTGCGCGGCGTCGGGCCGATGTACGCGTTCGAGCTCCTGTCGCACCGGCACCTGCGCTACGGGAGCGGGTGGCTGCACATCGTTCTGCTCGGCGTGAACGTGGCCTTGGTCGCGCTCGGGGCGGGTTGGGTCTACTGGGTCGCGCTTGGGTTCCAGGTCGCGTTGTTGCTGTTGGCGTTGGCGGGCCGCGTTCGCCTGCGGCTGCCGGGCGCCGGGATCGCGCTCTACTACGTCGCGGTCAGCTCGGCCACGGTCGTGTCCTGCGTGCGGTACCTGCGCTTCGGGTGTCCGGCCGTGTGGGAGAAGGCGCTCGGGACTCGCTAGCGGCCGGCGCGGCGCTCAGTGCCCGGCGCGGGCGAGCTTGCGCTTGAGCACGTAGCCGACCTCGCGGCCCCGCTCCTGGATCAGACGGAGCTTCACGAAGTTCACGCCCTTCATCGCCGCGTCGTGGGTGCGGTAGCGCGCGACTTCGCGCGACGACGGGGTTCCCTCGGCCGGCCTTCGCTCGTAGCCCATCCGCTCGAGCTGGGCGCCCGCGACCTGGTCGAAGACGCGCTGGTCGTTGGGGGACATCTCGCGCCTCCACTTTCCGACCGCCGTCGAGTTGATCCCGGCCCAGACGTTGGTGAACCAGCCCGCCTGGTCCTTCAGCACCTTGGCGGAGTCGGTGTGCTCGATCGCGAGCAAGTCGTGTTCGTAGTCGAGCCCGACGAACTCGCAAAGCCGCTTCACCTGGGCAGCCGGTTCGTCAACGACATCCTCGTAGCGGACGGTGAGCACCCGGTCGCCGAAGCGGTCGGCGGCCTCCGTGCCCAGGTCGATCCCCCGCGCCCAGAACCGTGCGGCCGCCCAGACGTTGTTCGGCCCGAACGGTACGCCGAGGAGCGACAGCGCCACGTCGCGCCCGTCGCGGACGAGGACTACGAATCGCGCCTCCGGCCAGATCTCGGCCAGCGTGCCGACGTGGGCGAGGTAGAGCGGGGTCTTGTCGGCCCAGCGCTCCTTCTCGTTCAGGTCGGCGTAGGCGCGGAACGGCGCCTCGACGGCGAAGCGGTACGCGTCCGCATGGGTGAGCCCCGGGGGGACTGCGGGCGGGTCGCCTTCGATGCCCCACAGTCGCACCCGCGGGTGCTCCCAGACCCTGCGCATGAACGCCGCGGCTGCGATCGGGTCGCTGAGCCCGCCCGCCTGGCGGACGGGCTCGAAGTCCACGAGGAACATCGACTCCGGCGGGATCGCGACCGAGCTGCGGTCGAGGATCAGCCGCAGCATGGTCGTTCCCGACCGGTCGTTGCCGACGATGAAGAACGGGGCTGCGGAGGCGTCCTCGGAAGGCATGGCTCGACCGGAACCACTCTAGAGCCGCGCCAAGCCGGGCGTTACGCGGCACGGAGCGCCTTCCGTCGTGCGCGCCGGGCGCGGCGGAGCGAGCGCCGCTACCGGGGAGTCCGCGTGCGGGCCGGATCGGGCGAGCCGGCGCTCCGGGCCTCCGGGCCGGGCAGCGGTCGTTCGCACCGGTTCGGGCGGCTCGGGCACGGCGTGAACGCCCGCGTGACGGCCAGGCGCGCGCCGCGCGCCGGAACCTGGGCCTGGGCCGGAGCGACGCGCCACCGCAGCCATCCGAGGACGATCGCTGCCGTCACGAGTCCGAGCACGGCCATCGTTGCCGCGAGCCCGGCCGGGAATCCGCCGGGGTCGTCGAGCCGCGGACCGAGCCGCGACGGATGTCGGCCTTCGCAGGCGCCGGCATCCGGTTCTGCCGGTGAGCGGTCGGCCGGCGGGCCGTCGTTGCCGCCGGAGCGGACTCGGCCGAACCCGACGCCACGACCTGCGACCCGGCCGCGACGGGCGAACCGTCGGGAGGGCGCCGCCTTGCGCGAGCCGACTCGGACGAGCCGCGGATCCGAGCAGAGGACGCCGGAGTCTCGACGGTTGACCGCTCGGCACGAGCCGGAACCGCGACGCCGCTCGGAGCAGCCGGCGCCACGGGATCGGCCGGCCGCGACAGGCGGGTCGGGCGGCGCGGCGCCCACGTCGGGCATCGAGGCCTGCGGGTCGGCGGGAAGCTCCTCCGCCGGATCGGCCGCAGGCTCCTCCGCGGGCGCGGACGGCTCCGCGGCCGGTGCGCGCGCCGGCAGGAACACGAGCGGATCGAGGTAGCCCTGCGGGTCGGCCGCGACGCGTACTCCCATCTGCACGTACGGAACCGGATGGTCGGCGTCGCCGCCGAGCGCAAGCGTCCCGACGGTCGCGCCCTCGGCCACGGTCGCGCCGCGGACGACGCCGAGCGAGCCCAGGTGGAGCAGCGTCACGGCGAGTCCGTCCTCGGTCTGGATCGTCACCGTCCGGCCGCCGCTCGGGCACGAACCCGGCGAAGCTCACCGTCCCGGCGGTCGGGGCGCGGACCGGGGCGCCGGGCGGTCCGGCCACGTCGATTCCGCGATGCTGGCCGGCGGCGTACGGATCGCCGCCGAGGACAAAGGGTTGCAGCACCGGCCCGTCTTGAGGCCAGGTCCAGGCGTGCGCGGGCGAAACGCAGACCAGGGTCGCGAGAAGGACCGGAAGCAGCACGAGTCGGTGTCTCATGCGCGCCTCCTGTCGTCTTTTTCGGTGTACGAAATCGACGGTAGCGCGCTCGGACACGTCTGTCTGGCCACGTCACACTCTTGTGACACTTCTGTGACTGATTCGGCGCGAAGTGGGCCGAAAACGCCGGTTCCAGCGCGGTTCTGGGAGATCAGGCTGGTACAGTCGGCGCCCGATGGCACCTGAGGATGAGCAGGGCCGGAGCCGCCGTTCGGCGTCCGAGCTCGACGACGAGCGAGAGATCGATTTCGGCCGCATCGGGCGCTCGATCCTCGCGCGCTGGTGGCTCGTCCTCGCGGCGGTCATCGTCGGCGGCGCTGATCGGCTACGCGACGGCCGCCGAGAGCGGCGACGTCTACGTCGCGCGCACGACGGTCTACCTCGGCCAGCCGCTTTCGCCGACCGCGAACGCGCAGATCCAGAGCCTCGCCACGAACCCGGCGACCGTCGCCGAGATCGTCCGCAGCGACGAGGTCGTGAACAAGGTCGCCGACGACCTCGGCATCCGGCCGCGGGTGCTGCGCAACGGGATCTCCACGCGCCAGATCGTCCCCGCCGGAACGAGCGCCACGACCCGCGCCAACACGAATCCGCTCGTCCAGATCTCCGTGCGCGGCCCGTGGAGCGGCGACACGACCGCCGACGCGGCCAACGCCCTTGCCGAGGAGGTCGTGACGCGCGTCTCGGCCTACGTCGATGCCAAGGCGGAGGCGCTCGAGGAGCGGCTCGCACGCCGAGACCCGCGAGCTCGAGTCGATCGACGCGCGCATCGACCAGCTCAACCAGGCGGCCGAAGCCGGCGGCCCGGACGCCGACACGAGCCTCATCCTCGCGAGCCTCGCCGAGCAGCGCCGCGGCCAGCTCATCGAAGACAAGACGGACACCGAGACGCTCCTCACGCTGGCGCAGAACGTCGAGCGCGGCAAGCAGGTCACGGTCGCGGAGGCCCAGAAAGTCCCGGCGCAGAACTCGAAGAGCTCGATCCTCGTCGGCGCGCTCATCGGACTCCTCGTGGGCATCGTGCTCGCGCTTCTCTGGGCGCCGGTCGTCGGCCGCATCCGCCCGAGCTCCGCCTAGGCCATGCTCGACGGCAAGTCGGTCGCGGTCGTCGTCCCGGCCCTGAACGAGGAGGCGCTCGTCGGCGTCACCGTCGCGGCGATTCCCGCGTTCGTCGACCGGATCATCGTCGTCGACGACGCCTCCAAGGACGCCACCGTCGAGCGTGCGAAGGCCGCCGATCCGCGCGTCGAGGTCGTCGTGCACGAGCAAAACCAGGGCGTCGGCGCCGCGATCATCACCGGCTACAAGCGCGCGATCGAGCACGAGGCCGACGTCACCGCGGTCATGGCCGCGGACAACCAGATGGATCCGGACGACCTGGAGACGCTCGTCGGCGCGGTCGCCACCGGGCGAGACCGACTACGCGAAGGCGAACCGCCTCGTCACCGGCCAGGCCTGGGACCTCATTCCCGCGCAGCCGCTTCGTCGGCAACGCGATCCTCTCGTTCCTCACCAAGATCGCCTCGGGCTACTGGCACGTGGCCGACTCGCAGTCCGGCTACACGGCGGTCAGCCTCGAGACGCTGAAGATGCTCGACCTCGACCGGATCTACCGCCGCTACGGCTTCCCCAACGACATGCTCGTGCACCTGAACGTGTGGAACCGCCGCGTGCGCGACTACCCGTCACGGCCGATCTACGGCGTGGGGGAGCAGAGCGGAATCCGCTTCCGCAAGGTGGTCCCGACGATCTCCTGGCTGCTCGTGAAGGGCTTCTTCTGGCGGCTGCGCGAGAAGTACATGATCCGCGACTTCCACCCGCTCGTCCTCTTCTACGCGCTCGGGATCTTCCTGTTCGGCTCCGGCCTCGTCCTGGGCGTGATCGAGACCATCCTGCGCATCGCGGGGAACCCGATCACGCCGGCATCGATCACGCTCGTCGCGCTGCTGATCGTGTCGGGGCTTCAGTTGCTGCTGTTCGCGATGTGGTTCGACATGGAGTCGAACAAGGACCTGCGCTAGAGCCCGTCCGCGAGCAGCCGCACGCGCTCGCCGATCTCGTCTCTGATCCGCCGCACCTCGTCGAGCGGCTTGCCGGACGGGTCCTCGAGCTCCCAGTCCACGTACCGCTTGCCCGGGATGTACGGGCACGCGTCGCCGCAGCCCATCGTCACGACCACGTCGGCCCATTCCGCGTCGGCCTGCTCGAGCCGGTGCGGCGTGTGGCCGGAGAGGTCGATGCCGAGCTCGGCCATGACCTCCACGACCTCGGGATGAACGTGCTCGGCCGGCGCGCTGCCCGCCGAGCGGGCCTCGTGCTCCGGGGCCGCGCGGGTGAAGAGCGCCTCCGCGATCTGGGAGCGCCCGGCGTTTCGGACGCAGACGAAGAGGACGCGGCTCATCCCGCGGGCTTGCGGGCCCGGACGATCGCGCTGTGCATGCCCTCGGCCACCTCGTGCGTGAACTCGACGGAGACCTCGTCGAGCCCGGCTGCCTTGAGGCCGGCCTCGTACTCGCTCTTCGAGAGCGCTCCGGCGATGCAGCCGACGTAGGAGCCGCGCTCGGCGCGCTCGTCCGTCGAGAGGCGATCTTCGGCGACGACGTCGCTCACACCCACGCGTCCGCCCGGCTTCAGCACCCGGCCGATCTCCGCGAGCACCGCGGGCTTGTCCACCGAGAGGTTGATGACGCAGTTCGAGATGACGACGTCGACCGACCCGGCCGGCAGCGGGATGTCCTCGATCACGCCGCGGATGAAGACGGCGTTCGTGATCCCCGCCTTCTCCGCGTTCGCCCGCGCGAGGTCGAGCATCTCGTCGGTCATGTCGAGGCCGTACGCGCGGCCGGTCGGCCCGACGCGCTTGGCGGAGAGAATCACGTCGATGCCTCCGCCCGAGCCCAGGTCGAGCACGGTCTCGCCCTCGTGCAGGTCGGCGACCGCGGTCGGATTGCCGCAGCCGAGCGACGCGAGCACCGCCTCCTCCGGGACCTCGCCGCGCTGCTCGTCGTCGTAGGTCCACGTTCCGATGTCGACGTCGAGCGAGTCGCCGCAACAGCTGTCGCAGTCGCAGCCCGGCTTCTCGCGCGTCGCCGCCTTGGCGTAGCGGGCGCGGACTTCCTCCCGGAGTTCCTCAGGTTGTGTGGACATGGGCTGCTCCCTTCAGGTCGATGAGACTGGCGAGTTGCGTCATGGCGCCCGGCCGCAGCGAGAGGTAGACCCACTTCCCGCGCTGCTCGCGGTCGAGCAGTCCCGCGTCCACGAGCTTGCGCACGTGGTGCGAGACGGTCGGTTGTCCGAGTCCGAGCGGCGCCGTCAGCTCGCAGATGCACACCGGCTCGTCGCGGGTGGCGACCACGTTCAGGATCCGGACCCGTGCCGGGTCGGCGAGCGCGCGAAACAGGGCGGCGGTCGCTTCGGCCTCGCCTTCGGAGAGCGAAGGGGACGAGACCGGCGCGCAACACTCCGCCGGATCGATGACCGCTAGACGTCGCATTGGCCGCATCATATCGACGTGCGTCGATACGTCAATCCTGTCCACAAGTTCGTTCGGCAGCCGCCTATCATGAGATCCGTGCCTACGTCACTCGTCAGCGGCGGTTGCGGCTTCCTCGGCTCGCACCTGAGCGACTACCTGCTTGCGCAGGGCCATCGCGTGGTCTGCGTGGACAACCTCGACACGGGATCGCTCGCGAACATCGAGCACATCCCGACCGGGGACACGTTCCAGTTCGTGAACCACGACCTGACCACGCCGTTCTTCATCGACGAGGACGTGGACTTCGTGTTCCACCTCGCGAGCCCGGCGAGCCCGATCGACTACCTGCGGCTGCCGCTCGGCACGCTCAAGGTCGGGTCGTTCGGCACGCACCACATGCTCGGTCTCGCGAAGTTCAAGCGGGCGCGGTTTCTGATCTCGTCCACGAGCGAGGTGTACGGCGATCCCAAGATCCATCCGCAGCCGGAGACGTACTGGGGCAACGTGAACCCGATCGGGCCGCGCGGCGTCTACGACGAGGCGAAGCGCTACGCGGAGGCGCTCGTGATGGCCTACCACCGCCAGCAGGGGCTCAACACGTGCATCGCGCGGATCTTCAACACGTACGGCCCGCGGATGCGCCCGCACGACGGGCGCGCGATCCCGACGTTCCTGCGCCAGGCGCTCGAGGGGAAGCCGGTCACGGTGTTCGGCGACGGGTCGCAGACGCGCTCGTTCTGTTACGTCGACGACCTGATCCGCGGGCTCTACCTGCTCGCGACCTCCGGTGAGCACCTGCCGGTGAACATCGGGAATCCCGTCGAGATGACGCTGCTCGAGCTGGCCGAGGCGGTCATCCGCGCCACAGGCTCCGAGAGCGGCATCGTCTTCGAGCCGCTGCCCGTGGACGACCCGCAGGTGCGCCAGCCGGACATCACCCGCGCGCAGCAGATCCTGGGCTGGAGCCCCGAGGTCTCGCTCGACGAGGGTCTGCGGCGGACGCTGGCTGTTGCCGGCGCCCCCGGCGTTCCCGCCGCCTAGCCCGGCGCGCCGCCGAGCGCTTCGAGCTCCTGCTCGGCCGCGGCGATCTCGTTCGCGAGCGCCTCGCCTTCGGGGCCGGCCTCGCCGAGGGTCTCGACGCCCTTCTCCTTGGTGAGCGTGTCGGTCTGCTCGTAGAGGGCGATGAGCTTGTCGAGCACCGCCTGCTTGGCCAGCATGTCCTGGAGAGATTCGTCTGCGTTCATGGCGCGCAACCTAGACGATCCGGGGCCGAAACCGCGGTCCCCCGGGGGACCCCGTGTAGGGCACCCCTCACGCCCAAGTGTGACGGTTGAAAACGCACACAACATGCGCGTTTGCGCCGGGATGCGCACGAAGCTGCGTAGGATCGCCGCCATGCGCGTCGTCGTGCTCACGACCTCGTATCCGCGGCCCGGCGCCGAGCACGCGGGGCGCTTCGTCGCGGACGCGGTCGAGCACCTGCGTGAGGCCGGGATCGGCGTGGACGTCCTCGCGCCCGGCGGCTACCGCGACTTCGGCCTGGCCGGGCCGGACGGGATCATGCCGCAGCTTCGCGGCCGGCCCTGGGCGGCGCCGCTCCTCGTCGGCTCGATGACGCGCGCGGTTCGCTCTGCCGCCCGGCACGCGGATCTCGTCCACGCGCACTGGCTTCCGACCGCGTCGGCGGCGCTCTTCGCCCGCGTGCCCTACGTCGTGACGCTGCACGGGTCCGACGTCGCGCTCGCCCACCGCTCGCCGCGGCTCGCCCGGCGCGTGCTCCGGGGCGCTCGCGGCGTGATCTCGGTTTCGAGCGCGCTCGCGGACGAGGCCCGCGCCCTCGGCGCCGCGGAGGTCACGGTGATCCCGAACGGTGTCGACCAGGCCGCCGCCGGTGCCGACGCCGACCCGCCGTACGTCCTCTACGCGGGCCGGCTCTCGCCGGAGAAGGGCGTGGAGGAGCTCGTCGCGGCGGCCGACGGCCTTCCGCTCACGATCGCCGGCGACGGCCCGCTGCGCGACTCGATTCCCGCATGCGCTCGGCTGGGTGCCGCGCCCCGAGCTGGAGCGCCTGCTCGCCGGCGCCACCGTCGTCGCGTGCCCGTCGCGGCGCGAAGGGTTCGGGCTCGTCTGCGCCGAGGCCATGGCCCGCGGCCGCGCGGTCGTGGCGAGCGACGTCGGCGGCCTGCGCGACCTCGTCGAGCACGAGCGCACCGGCCTGCTCGTTCCTCCGCAGGATCCCCCGGCCTTGCGCGCCGCCCTCGAGCGGCTCCTCTCCGACGAGGCGCTGCGCGCCCGTTTCGGCAAGGCGGCCCGCATCCGCGTCACCGAGCTGTGCGCCTGGAGCGCGGTCACCGAGCGGACGATCGCCGTGTACCGGCAGGCGCTCTCGCGATGAGCGAGCCGATCGCGACCAACGTCCCGGACGCGCCGCACGAGCCGCGCAGCCGCGCCGGCGGGATGGTGCTGCTGACGCTCGCGAACGCGCTCTACATCGCGTCCGCTTACATCATCACGGTCTGGCTCGCGCACGAGCTGGGGCCGCGCGACTTCGGGCGCTACGGCGTCGCGACCGCGGTCGTGACGCTGATCGGGATCGCCGTCACGCGCGGCGTTCCCGTGGCGGCGACGCGGGAGATCGCCGCCGATCCGGAGTCCGCGCCGCAGACGATGCGGGTCGCGGCGCGCGTGATGGTCCCGCTCGTCCTCGGGATCGCCGCGGTCGCCCTTCTCGCCGCCTACTTCATCGCAACGGTGCTCGGGGACGACCGGCTCGTCGTTCCGCTGCTGATCGGCTCGGCCGCCGCGCTGACGTATGCGGCGCAGTCGCTGCCGCTCGCGTGGTTCGCAGGCACGCACCAGCACACCCGCCAGGCCGTGGCGCAGGCGTGGTACGCGATCTCCCGGCTCGCGACAATCGTGATCGGCGGACTCGTGGCGGGCCTGGCCGGGGCCGTCGCGGGGTTCGTCATCGCCCCGGCGGTCGCCGCGCTCGCGACGATCGGCGGCTTCCGCATCCACAAGCACGAGACGCCGGACCGGACGAAGCCGACGCAGATCACTTCGCGCTCGCTACTGCGGGAGTCGGGTCCGCTGGTGCTCGTGGCCGGCCTCGTATCGCTGCTGCTCACGATCGACCTCCTCGCGTTCAAGCGGGTCGGAACCGCGGGCGATGTCGGCCGCTACGCCGCGGCGGCGACGATCGCCCACGTTCCGTTCTTCCTCCTGCGCTCCGTCCCGATCGTGCTCATGCCGGCGGTGGCCGCGGCGCACGCAGGGCGTGGCGAGGTGCGGACGGAGATCCGCAGCGGCGTCGGCGACGCGTTCGTCCTCTTGGCGCTTCCGACGGCGCTGCTCATCACGCTCGGCGACGAGGCGCTCGGGCTCATCTTCGGAAGCGACTACGAGGTGAACGGCCTGGTGGTCGCGCCGCTTGCGATCGCGACCGCGGCGGTCACCCTCTTC
Source organism: uncultured Actinomycetes bacterium (assembly GCA_963760815.1). Taxonomy (GTDB): domain Bacteria; phylum Actinomycetota; class Thermoleophilia; order Gaiellales; family Gaiellaceae; genus CAVRUF01. The sequence continues at coordinate 214,745 of CAVXEJ010000001.1, read as the reverse complement.
GGCGTGTTCGTCGCCGTGGAGACGGCCCTGGGGACGCTGCGCATCGCAGTCGCCACGGGGATCTTCGGAACGCTGCTCGTCGGTGCGGCGGCCGCGATCGGCGGCCAGGGCTCGGATGTCTCCCGCGCCGCCTGGGCGGTTGCGGTCGCGGCGGCGATCGTCGTCGTCGTCCACGGCTCGGTGCTGTGGGCGCGCACCGGCGCCTTCGTGCCGCCGCGCGCCCTGGCGGCGACCGGCCTCGCCGCCGCGATCGGTGCAGTCACGCTGCTCGCTCCCGACGGGGCCGCCTGGTTCCTCGTCACCGCCGGCGCGGCGACGCTCGTCTACGCGGCCGTGGTGCTGCGCGCCGGGATCGTCAGGCTCCGCTAGCTCCAGATCGAGCGCAGGTCCCGGCCGACGAGCTGCCCGGCCCGCTCCACCTCGGGAGCGAGCTCCACCCGCAACTCGCGCGCGAGGGACTCGGGGATCTCCGTCCGCTCCGCCGGTTTCATCGTCGCGTCCGCGACCGACTTCGAGAGCCGGTTGTAGCGCTGCGGGCCGAGCGCCTTGAACGCGCCGCGCTTCAGGGCCGGCATGTTCAGCATCCGGTTCAGCGTCCGGCTGCGCGGAGCCTTCGCGCCGTGCACCTCGCGGAAGTCAGGTGTGTACTGCGGGTCGGCGCCGAGGAACTCGAGCACCCGGCGGAAGTCGCGCTCGTTGTCTTCGCGGAACTCCTCGAAGACGAGCACGAGGATCTGCTCGCTCGGAAACACGTCGTAGAACCGCTGGAGCTGCGCCGAGTACGCCGCCCGCTCGCGGTAGAAGAGGAACGACGGGCAGCGAACCCGCGCCGGGATCGAGCGCCCGGCTCGCCGCTCCGGCTCGAGCGCGAGCGCGGCGGCGAAGTCCGGCTCGTCCTCGGTCGTCTCGTTCACGAACTGCATGTGCAGCGAGTGCAGGAACGAGACCGGCTCGCGGAGCATCACGACGATCCGCGTGTCGGGGTTGGCCGCATGGATGTTCGCCGCCGCCTCGCGCGAGTGCAGGTACGCCGTGGACGCCTCGCCGCGCAGCTGCCCGGGCTCGCAGCCGGCGAAGCAGGCGTCGTAGTCCTCCTCGGTGCGGAACTCGAAGTACGTCGGCCCGCCGTGGAAGCGATCGCTCTCGGCGCGCAGGTCGGTCGCGAAGTACGCGGGCTCCTTGGGAACCGACATGCAGATCTCCGGATGGCCGCTCAGGAACTCGGCCAGCGCCGTCGTCCCCGATTTCGGCTCGCCCACGATCGCGAAGTCGACGCTCGCGCTCATCGCCGGATCGTAGAGCGCGTTGTCCAACCAGTTCGATCCAAGTCTTGTTCGGCGCATTGCGGTGTGCTTCTGTTCCAGGCCTCGGCTACCCGGAGGTGAAACGATGAACGGCAGGATTGGCCGCTGGATGCCCTCACCGGCGCTGCTCGTGGCCTGCGCAGCGCTCGCGATCTCGCTGGGTGGGGTTGGCTACGCCGCGATCAAGATCCCCATGAACAGCGTGGGGACGGCTCAGCTGAAAAACAACGCGGTCGTCTCGGCCAAGGTCAAGGACCGGTCGTTGAAGGCGGTCGACTTCGCGAACGGTCAGCTTCCAACAGGAGCGCAGGGACCTGCCGGGCCACAGGGCGCGCAAGGACCTCAAGGACTCCAAGGCGCCCAAGGTGTCCAAGGCGCGCAGGGCCTTCCGGGCGGCCAGGGCGCGCCGGGTGCTCAGGGCATACCGGGCGCGCCGGGCGCGCAAGGCATCCAGGGACCGCAGGGTCTGCAGGGCCCGCCCGGCCCGGTTCGCTCCGTTGCAGCTCCATCCGACGTAGTTTTCACCCGCGCCGACAACAGCGGTTTCGCGGGCGAATTCTCGTCGACAACGATCGGCGTGGACGGGCTCGCGCTCACGTCATACGCGGCCGGGGGCAGCCTGAGCAGGCAGCTCAAGGTGGCCCACTGCTCGAACGTCACCTGCACCGCAAGCAGTGCCCAGACGATCGACAGTGCCGGCAACGTCGGCGAGCATACGTCGATCGCGATCGGCGCCGACGGGCTCGGAATCGTCTCCTACTACGACGACACGAACGACGACCTGAAGGTCGCGCACTGCTCGAACGTGGCGTGCTCATCGGGCACGTCGGTCACTGTCGACAGCACGGGGAACGTTGGCCAGTTCACCTCGGTGACGATCGGCGGGGACAGTCTGCCTCTCATCTCGTATTACGACGTGACCAACACGGCGCTGAAGGTCGCGCACTGCTCGAACCTCACCTGTTCAGCAAGCACCCGGACGACCATCGACAACTCGGGGAATGTCGGGACCGACACCTCGATTGCATCCGGTGTGTCCGGGCTGGGGGTGATCTCCTACCGGGCTCCCGGCGCCCTCATGGTTGCGATCTGCGACACGCCCACCTGCTCGACGGCGACTCTGAGGACGTTGGACGCGACCCACACCATTGGCTCTGGGACCTCGGTCGCGATCGGATCCGACGGATTCCCGTTGATCTCGTACAGGGAGCACCTCGATCAAGAGCTCCGTGTAGCTCACTGCGAGGATCAAACCTGTCTCGCTTCGACCACGTACGGCGGCCTGTCGGATCCGGACACGAGTTCAGGCGAGGAGAGCTCCGTGACGATCGGGCCGGATGGACTCGGCTTGATCGTGTCGCACGGGATATCGATGCGGATCGCCCACTGCAGCAACCTGGCGTGTAGCGCGGCCACCGAGCGAACGATTGCCTTCAGCGAAGAGGGTCTTTTCGGCATGGATGGCTCCCTCACAATCGGCACCGACGGGCTTCCACTTGTCTCGTTGGCCGACGGGGACGGTGCGCTGATCGTCGCTCATTGTCCGAACCTCTACTGCACTCCGTATATGCGTCCGCGGTAGTCGACACAGGCGCCCTCGCGGGCTCAAGGGTGCGGCCCGCGCGGCCGATTCCTGCCATGTGACCACGGTCGCGCTCGCCCCTGCCCATGCTTCGCCCTCCGGCCCGCGCCGGCTTGCGATCGTGCCCGCCTACAACGAGGAGCACTCGGTCGGCGCCGTGATCGACGAGATCCGCGCCGCCGCGCCGGCGTTCGAGATCGTCGTCGTGGACGACGGCTCGCGCGATGCCACCGCGCGTCGTCGCCCACGCGCACGGCGCGCACGTCGTCAGCCTGCCGTTCAACCTCGGCATCGGCGGCGCCGTCCAGACCGGCTACCGCTTCGCGCGCGAGTACGGGTTCGACCTCGCCGTCCAGATCGACGGGGACGGCCAGCACGACCCGGCCGACCTCGACGCCCTCATCGCCCCGATCCTCGCGCGGCGACGCCGACCTCTCCGTCGGATCGCGCTTCGCCGACGGCTCGGGCGCCTATCGCCCGCCGCTCGCCCGCCGGGTCGGGATCACGCTCTTCGCCCGCGCCATCTCCCGGATCACCGGCCAGAAGGTCACCGACACCACGTCAGGCTTCCGCGCCGCCAACGCGCGCGCCATCGCCCTCTTCGCCGACGACTACCCGCACGACTACCCCGAGGTCGAGACGACCGTGATGGTCGTGAAGGAGCGCCTGCGCCTCGTCGAGGTGCCCGTCGCCATGCGCGAGCGCGCCGGCGGCAGCTCCTCGATCACCGCGCCGCGCGCCGTCTACTACATGGCCAAGGTCTCGGTGGCGCTCTTCGTCGGGCTCTTCCGCGCGCCGAGGCTCAGCTCGTGACCCCGCTTCGCGTCTCCTTCGTCGCGGCGCTCATCTCGTTCGCGCTGCTCATCGTCGTCCTCGACCTGATCCGCCGGCGCAAGCTGCGCGAGCGCTACGCCCTGCTCTGGCTCGTCACCGCCTGCGTGCTGATCGTCCTCTCCCTGTGGAGGAGCGGCCTCGACACGCTCGCCGGGCTCGCCGGGATCTCGTACGCGCCGTCGGCGCTCTTCGCCGTCGCGGCCGTGTTCATCGTCGTCGTGCTGCTGCACTACTCGACGGTCATCTCGCGGCTCTCGGACGAGAACGCGATCCTCGCCCAGCGGGTCGCGCTCCTAGAAGCTGTCGAGCGGGATCCGCGTGGCCGGTACGAACTCGAGGCCGTCGACGCGGAACCCGACGACGCGCGGGTTGGCGCCACCGTCGAGGAGCTCGACGCTCGGCGTCACGACCCGCAGCGTCTGCGTCGCGTCGCCGGGCAGCTCGACCACGACTGACGTTCCGGGCTCGAGCGTCTCGGTCCGGCTCTCGCCGCCCTCGATTCCGAAGGTGACCGGCCGCGCGGACAGCCCCTTCGGCAGCGAGACCCTGATGTGGAACGTGCCGTCGCCCGTTCCGTCCCAGACGCGGTAGCTCAGGTTGCCGTTCGCCCAGCCGTCGTAGTAGAGGCCGCGGGCGAGCGAGTCGACGTGCGGCCCCTCGGGGACGCGGACGAGCCGCAGTCCGTTCTCGGGGCGGTCGAGCGTCTCGCCCTGAAGCTCGATCTGCGTCGCGAAGTCGTTGACGACGAGCAGGCCGGCCGGTGCGGGAGCGCCGTCCACGAGGAGGACGCCCGCGTCGGAGACCTCGGCGTAGCCCGAGTTCCACGGATCGTTCGGCGGGGCCTTGCCCGGCGAGCCAGAGCGGCCGGCCGAAGTCGCGGTTCCAGGACTCGAGCGTCCACGCGAAGTACGGCGAGCCGCCGGGCAGCGCGAGGAAGTCGGCCTCGCCCCAGCCGCTGCGGTCGAGCCAGTCGGGCTGCGGCGCCGACCACGCGGTGCGGGCGCGCTGGGTCATGGCGTGGTCGCCGGCGTAGGCCACGGCGCCCATGGAGACGAGCAGGCAGATGCACGCGACCCCGAAGACCTGCGCCGTGCGCGCGGTGAGCGGACGGAAGGCGACGACGAGCGCGAGCGCGAGCGGGACGACCGCGAAGATCGTCGCGGCGTTGGCGTTCCCGAACCAGAACGCGAGCGTTCCGTAGGCCGAGAGCACCGGCGAGTCGAACGAGAAGCGGTAGTCGGCGAGCGTGGGGAAGGGCATGAGCCAGGCGGCGAGGCCGAGCGCGAGCGCGATCCCGGCGTAGAGCTTGCGCCGCGGCGCTCCCCGTTCCGCGTACGCGAAGAACGCGATCGCGGCGAGGGGCGCGAGGTAGATCACGTAGCGCTCGAGCGGCCGGTGCGAGTCGGCCGCGGCGATCAGGCCGGCCTGGAGGAGGAAGAGCGCGCCGACGCCGAGCGCGAGCCGGGCGAAGGCCCCTTCGGCGCGTGAGCGCGGTCGTGCGGCGCCGTACCCGAATCCGAGAACCGCGCCGGGGACGATGACGATCCCGGCTGCGAAGGGGAGCAGCGCCGCCGTCCAGCCGGCCCAGCGCACGACCTGGCCCGCGGGGTAGTCGACGAGCGCGAGCCCGGAGTAGGTGCCGAGGAGAGCAGTCCCGCCCACCAGGGCGACGAGCGCGAGCACGCCGAAGCCGATCGCGACCGTCTTGTGGCGGCGCAGCTCCTTGGGCCGGGCGACGAGCAGCAGCGCGAAGACGAGCGGGAGCGCGACGAACTGGACGCGCGTTCCTACGGCGACGACCGACATGGCCACCGCGGCCGCGCCCCAGCGCGGCGACGGCGTCTCGAGCGCGCGGACGAGGATCGCGAACGTGACGAGGAAAACCGGATAGGCGAGCGCCTCCGACAGGAGGTAGGCGTCGTAGAGCATCGCCGGCGCGGCCACGGCCATCGCGGCCACGAGCAGCGCGTACGAGGGCCGCACGACGCGGCGCGCGAGCCAGTAGGCGGGGAAGACGGCAGCGCTCATGGCGAGCGCGTTGATCGTCTTCGCGACCACGTAGGCGGTTCCGGCGTCCCCGAAGAGCCAGGCGGGCGCCTGCAGGAGCGCCGGGAGGAACGCGGGGAAGAACACGTCCTCGCCGCGGATCTCGAACGGGTTCCCGCTCGCGAACGCCTGCGCGAGCCCCGAGTGCAGCAGCTCGTCCGTGAAGATCGCGGGCGTCGTGTGGAGCATCCCCTGGACCAGGTGGTAGAGGACGGCCGCCGCGAAGATCAGCGGCAGCGAACGGCGGGCGGAGAACGCCCGGCGCGGCGTTTTCTCCGCGGCGGGGACGACGAGGGGCGTCGGCTCTTTCTCCACGCGCGCGTCTCGCACAGGGACGGGCGTGCTCATGGGCGGTCTATCGGCAGCCGATATCAGCCTCTGAAGCGATGGCCGCTCGAGTCTCAGTCGTAATCGTCGCGTACCGGTCCGGCCCGGCTCTCGCCCAATGCCTGGACTCGCTCGAGCGCCAGGATTCCGAGCTCGACGTGGTCGTGGTGGACAACGGCGCGGTCGCGGACGAAGTCGTGCTCGCCGGGGCGCGCGAGGGTGTTTCGGTCGTGTCTCCGGGACGCAACCTCGGCTTCGCGGCCGGGTGCAACGCCGGCGCCTGGGCGGCGCGCGGCGAGATCCTCGTGTTCCTGAATCCGGACACGGCCGCCGACGACGGCGCCATCGACCGGCTCGTTGCGACTTTGGACGACCCGTCGATCGCGATCGCGATGCCGCGGCTCTGTCTGCTGGACTCGCCGACCTTGCTGAACTCGCGCGGGAACCTCGTCCACGTCGCCGGGTTCGCGTGGGTCGGCGGCCACGGCGAGCCGGTCGAGACCGCGACCGAGCTGCGCGACGTCCCGTTCGCGAGCGGCGCCTGCCTGGCCGTGCGCGCGTCGACGTTCGCCGAGCTGGGCGGCTTCACCGAGGAGCTGTTCCTCTACGGCGAGGATCTCGAGCTCGCCTGGAGGGCGCGCCTGAAGGGCCTGCGCGTCGTCATGAACCCGCGCGCGGACGTCTTCCACGCCTACGAGTTCTCGCGGAACGTCTCGAAGCGCTACTTCCTGGAGCGCAACCGGCTCGTGTTCGTCCTGTCGGCGTTCTCGGGCCGGACGCTCGTGCTGCTGGCGCCCGTGCTGGTCGCCGCCGAGCTGGGACGACCGCGATCGCGCTGCGCGAGCGGTGGCTGAAGCAGAAGCTCGCCGGCTGGGGCTGGCTCGTGCGCCACGTCGTCTGGCTCGGCCGTCACCGGCGCGAGACGCAGGCGATGCGGCGAGTCCCCGACCGGGAGCTGGCGTCGTACCTCACGCCGATGCTCGACCCCGCCGTCGTCGCGACGCCGTCGCTGGCCGCGCTCTTCAACCGCCTGGTCGGCGGCTACTGGCGCGTCGCTCGGCGCGCGCTCTAGCCTCGTCGCTCCGCTGATTCTCGGCCGCGCCCTGTGGAGCAACCGGCACGAAATCGTCACGCCTCCGTGACAGACACGTGCGCAAATTCTCGATAGCGTGAAATTGGGGACCCTCCCGGTTGACGCGTAGGCGCGTCAGACCTGGGGAGAAGCGCCCGCACGAACTGCGACGCCAACCCTCAAGCCCGCGCCGCGAACGCCGATGCCTCAAACGTGCCCGCTCGTGTCCTCGTCTGCCTCGGTACCCGTCCGGAGGCCATCAAGCTCGCGCCCGTCTACCAGGCGCTCGCCGCCGACCCCGGCTTCTCGCCGGTCCTCGTCGCGACCGCACAGCACCGCGGCCTCCTCGACCAGGCGCTCGGTCTCTTCGGCCTCAAGCCGGACTACGACCTCGACCTGATGCGCCCCGGCCAGGACCTCACGCACGTGACCACCGCCGTGCTCGAGGGCCTCAAGCCGATCCTGGAGGCGACCCGCCCCGAGCTCGTCGTCGTCCAGGGCGACACGACCACCACCTTCGCCGGCGCGCTCGCGTCCTTCTACGCCCGCACCCCGGTCGCGCACGTCGAGGCCGGTCTGCGCACCGGCGACCCGTTCTCGCCCTATCCGGAGGAGACGAACCGGAGCCTCACCGCGCGCCTCGCCGACTTCCACTTCGCCCCGACGGAAGGGGCGCGCGCGAACCTTCTCGCCGAGGGCATCGCGCCCGGCGCGATCCACGTCACCGGCAACACGGGCACCGACGCGGTGCTCCAGATCGCCGCGCGCGTCCGCGCCGACATGCCCGTCGTCCCGCAGGAGCTCGTCACGCTCGACCCCGACCGCCGCCTCGTCCTCGTCACGGCCCATCGCCGCGAGTCGTTCGGCTCCGGGATGGAGAACATCGCGCGCGCAGTCGCCGAGCTCGCGACGCAGCGTCCCGACGTCGACCTCGTCTTCCCGGTGCACCCGAACCCGAACGTGCGCCGCCCCGTGAACGCGATCCTCGGCCTGCACCCGAACGTGCGCGTCGTCGAGCCCGTGAACTACGAGCAGCTCGTCTGGCTCCTGCAGCGCGCGACCGTCGTCCTCACCGACTCCGGCGGGATCCAGGAGGAGGCGCCGTCCCTCGACGTGCCCGCCCTCGTTCTGCGCGACAAGACCGAGCGCCCCGAAGGCGTCGAAGCCGGTGCGCTCCGCCTCGTGGGCACGAACACCACCCGCATCGTCCAGGAGACCCTCCGCCTCCTCGACGACCCCGCCGAGCACGCCCGCATGGCCTCGGTCGCGAGCCCGTACGGCGACGGCCGCGCCTCCGAGCGCATCGTCTCGACGCTCGCCGCCAGCCTCGTCCGCGAGCAGGCCGCCTGATGCCCTCGACCCACTTCCTCCTGATCCTGCTCGCGTCGTTCCGCTGGACGGTCGTCGAGTTCTACCTCGTGACGATGAACCTGTACCTCTTCAGCCTGTCGCTCTTCGGGCTGAAGCGGCGCAAGGAGACGAAGATCCTCACGCCCGAGAAGTCCTTCGCCATCCTCGTGCCCGCCCACAACGAGGAGAAGGTCATCGGCGAGACGGTCTCGAGCATCCTCGCGGTCGACTACCCGCGTGAGCTCGTCGAGGTCTTCGTGGTCGCGGACAACTGCAGCGACGGGACGGCTGCAGCTGCCGCGGCGGCGGGCGCGACGGTGCTCGAGCGCATCGACCCGGAGAACCCGGGCAAGCCGGACGCGATCCGCTACGCCATGAAGACCGCCCTCGACGACGCGCGCGGCTTCGACGCGGTCGTGGTCGTGGACGCCGACAACGTCGTCTCGAAGAACATCCTCACCGAGTTCAACAGCCGCCTGCTCAAGGGCGAGAAGGTCGTCCAGGCCTACCTCGACACGAAGAATCCGGACGACACGTGGATCACGTGGATGTACGCGATCTCGTACTGGATCACCGCGCGCTACATCCAGCTCGGCCCGGCGCAGGCAGGTCTCCCGTGCCAGCTCGGCGGCACCGGCTACTGCATCGACACGAACGTGCTGCGCGAGCACGGCTGGAACGTGACCGCGCTCACCGACGACCTCGAGTACACGATGAAGCTCGTCCTCGCCGGCATCAATCCGACCTGGGCCCACGACGCGGTCATCTACGACGAGAAGCCGCTCACGATGAAGGCGTCCATGCGCCAGCGCCTGCGCTGGATGCAGGGCCACTGGGACGTGGCGTCGCGCTACACCGGCCCGCTGCTTCGCAAGGCCCGGCGCGAGCGCTCGATGTCCGCGTTCCACGGCGCCATCTACTGCCTGGCGCCGACGCGCATCGTCCTGTGGGGCGCGACGATCGTCTTCTTCTGGGTGCCGTTCTTCTTCCCGCAGGCGATCGGACTCGCGATCCACCCGTGGAGCGTCTTCGGGATCGGGATCGGCGTGCTGCTCTTCTTCTTCGCCTACCCGCTGCTCCTGCTCGCCCTCGAGGGAGTGCCGTGGAAGTACTACCCGCGCTACTTCCTCATGTTCATCTTCGGCCCGACCTGGGTGATCGCGGCCGGCCTCGGCTTCCTGCGGCGCAAGAACACGCACTGGGACAAGACCGAGCACACGCGCTCGCTTTCGATCGGCGAGGTCGAGCGTGTCCGCGGCCGCGAGGCTGCGTCCAAGCGCGCCGCCTAGCGCGAAGCCGCCGGGCTTCCTACACTGCCCGTCTATGTCGGCGGAAACCACCAAGGCGCAGCCGAAGCTGAACGTCCTGGCGGTCGTCGCGTTCGCGGGCTCGCTGCTCTGGGTTCCGATCTGCGCATTCCTCGCCTGGAAGGACGGACACGCGCCGCCGGCCGCCATCTCCGCGATCGTCAGCGCCGTCCTCGGCCTCGGTCTCGGATCCTTTGCCCGCCGCCAGATCGACAAGGCGCCGCGCGGCACCTACCGGGGGCGCGGCTTCGCCGTCTGGGCGCGGCTTCTCGGGTGGATCGCGATCCTCGTCGCGGCCGGGATCATCTTCTGGCTCCTCCTGCCGGACCACGCTCCGCTGCCCGGCGCCTGACCCGATTCGGGCCCCGGGGCCGAGCGCGGGTCCGGTAAAATTCCTGCACAGATGCGGAATTGCGGACACCCAGAGCCTGCCATGCCGCATCCGTCCGACTATCCCTCTAGCCTGGGGTCCCCGCTCATTCGGAGCGGCCCGATCTCAAGCCCGCCGTACCGCTGACCTCTGGGGAGGAACCAATGGCGTCCGTCGAACGCACAGTCACTGCACCCGTAATCGCCGAGGACGCCCTCGGTAACGCCGTCGTCTCGCAGGAGAGCTCGCTCGGGGTTCGCCGCTACTTCACGATCCCCGGCCGCGACCCGTTCGACGAGGTCGAGTGGGAGATCCGCGACGCGCTCATCCCCGGCAAGGACGGCCCTGCGTTCGAGCAGAAGAACGTCGAGTTCCCCAAGTTCTGGAGCCAGACCGCCACGAACATCGTGGCGCAGAAGTACTTCCGCGGCCGCATGTCCTCCCCGGAGCGCGAGTCCAGCGTGAAGCAGATGATCGGCCGCATCGTCACGACCGCCGGCCGGTGGGGCCGCGAGGGCGGCTACTTCGCCGACGAGGACGAGGCGCAGACGTTCGAGGCCGAGCTGAAGGCGATCCTCGTGAACCAGCTCGCGTCGTTCAACTCCCCGGTGTGGTTCAACGTCGGCTTCGAGGAGAAGCCGCAGTGCTCGGCCTGCTTCATCCTCTCGATCGACGACTCGATGGACTCGATCCTCGACTGGATCCGCCGCGAGGGCGTCATCTTCCGCGGCGGCTCGGGCTCCGGGATCAACCTCTCGCGCCTGCGCTCGAGCGCGGAGCAGCTCTCCAAGGGCGGCTACGCGTCCGGGCCCGTGAGCTTCATGCGCGGCGCCGACGCCTCCGCCGGCACGATCAAGTCCGGCGGCAAGACGCGGCGCGCCGCGAAGATGGTCATCCTCGACATCGAGCACCCGGACATCGAGGAGTTCATCTGGTGCAAGGCGCACGAGGAGGAGAAGGCGCGCGTCCTCGAGGCGGCCGGCTACGACATGTCGCTCGACTCGGCCGACTGGAGCTCGATCCAGTACCAGAACGCGAACAACTCGGTGCGCGTCAGCGACGCGTTCATGGAGGCCGCCGACGCAGGCGCCGACTGGAACCTCACGGCGCGCACCGACGGGGCCGTCGTCAAGACGATCCCGGCGCGCGACCTGCTCCACCAGGCGGCCGAGGCGGCGTGGAAGTGCGCCGATCCCGGCATGCAGTACGACACGACGATCAACGCGTGGCACACGTGCCCGAACTCGGGCCGCATCAACGCGTCGAACCCGTGCTCCGAGTACATGCACATCGACGACTCGGCCTGCAACCTGGCCTCGCTCAACCTGATGAAGTTCCGCCGGGAGGACGGCGAGCTCGACGTCGAGGCGTACGAGCACGCGGTCGACGTCATGTTCCTCGCGCAGGAGATCTTCGTCGGCTACTCGAGCTACCCGACGCCCGAGATCGAGCGGAACGCGAAGGCGTACCGCCAGCTCGGCCTCGGCTACGCGAACCTCGGCGCGCTGCTCATGGCGCGCGGGCTCCCGTACGACTCGGACGACGGCCGCGCCTACTCGGCCGCGGTGACCGCGCTCATGACCGGCCGCGCCTACCGCAAGTCGGCCGAGATCGCCGCCCGCATGGGCGCGTACGCCGGCTACCAGCCGAACGCGGGCGCGATGGTCGGCGTGATCGCCAAGCACCGCGCAGCCGTCGGGAACATCGAGGATCAGGACTCGGTTCCGGCCGACCTCCTCGCCGCGGCGCGCAAGGCGTGGGACGACGCGCTCGACCTCGGCGAGGTCTCGGGCTTCCGCAACGCGCAGGCCACGGTGCTCGCGCCGACGGGGACGATCAGCTTCATGATGGATTGCGACACGACCGGCGTTGAGCCCGACTTCTCCCTGGTGAAGTCGAAGAAGCTCGTCGGCGGCGGCGAGATCACGATCGTGAACAAGACGGTCGCGATGGCGCTCGAGAAGCTCGGCTACGCGCCGACCGAGGTGGACGAGATCGTGGCGTTCGTGGACGACCGCAACACGGTCGTCGGCGCCCCGTACCTGAAGTCCGAGCACTACCCGGTGTTCGACTGCGCGATCGGCGAGCGCGCGATCCACTACATGGGCCACGTGAAGATGATGGGCGCCGTCCAGCCGTTCATCTCGGGCGCGATCTCGAAGACCGTGAACATGCCCGAGTCGGCGACCGTGAAGGACGTCGAGGACCTGTTCCTCGACTCGTGGCGCCTCGGCGTGAAGGCCGTCGCGATCTACCGCGACAACTGCAAGGTGGCGCAGCCGCTGTCGGGCAAGAAGGACGGGGCCGAGGCCGTGCTCCCGCCGCCGCAGCTCGACAAGCCCGCCCGCCGGCGCCTGCCGCTCGAGCGGACGGAGGTCGGCCGCAAGTTCCAGGTCGGCGACTACGAGGGCTACATCCACGTCGGCCTGTACGAGGACGGCACCCCCGGCGACATCTTCGTGGACATCGCCAAGGAGGGCACGACGCTGGCCGGCCTCATGAACTCGTTCATGATCTCGGTGTCGCTCGGCCTCCAGTACGGCGTGCCGCTCGAGGTGTACGTCTCGAAGTTCGCGCACATGCGCTTCGAGCCGAGCGGAATCACGAACGACCCGGACATCCGCGTCGCCAAGTCGATCGCCGACTACGTGTTCCGCTGGATGGGCAAGAAGTTCCTCACGCCCGAGCAGCAGGAGGAGATCGGAATCCTGACCCCGGAGATCCGAGCCCGCCTGGCGAGCGCAGCCGAAGCGCTGGAGGGCAAGCCGCTCGAGGAGTCAGCCCCGGCGTCCCCGCCAGGCCAGAAGGCCCTGTTCAACGCCTTCGAGGACGCGGTGGAGTGCGCCAAGTGCGGCGGCCGGATGGTTCGCACGGGCTCGCTGCTACACGTGCAGGGACTGCGGGCAGAACACTGGGTGTAGCTAGCGAGCCCGCGAAGTCGCGCAGCTCGACAAGCTGGGGTCACTGGTTCGAGCCCAGTACCGCCCATTTCGGCCCGCGTAGCCATGCGCGAACCGCATGAGCGCACGGGTCGTTCGTGTCAGGGGAGTCGGGAAAGCTCTGGTGGTGCCCCCTCGGTGTCCCCTCGGAGACGCGGGCCGGGGCGATCCAAACGCCTAGGCCGCTGACGCCTGGCCCCGCCAGTCGAACGCTAGACCGCGGAGGGCGGGGCGGCCAGATGGCTTCGCCGGCCATGTCCACCCGCTGAGGCTCGATGCTAGTGTCTGGGCCGTATGGGTCTGCGGTTTGGGTGCAGGAGGCGAGTGCTTCTCTCCCACGTCTTTCGGCCCCGGCGCTAGCGCCGTTAGAACGTCCCTCACAAGGAGGACAGAGTGAGAAGGCTCGTACTGCTCCTGTTCGTCGTGTCGGCGCTCGCCGTCGCCGTCGTTCCCTCGGCGGTCCCGGCGACAGGCCACGGATGCAAGATAAATACGACGTGCAAGTTCTTTACGTCGAGCTACCACACGTCGAAGTTCTTCTACAAGAAGTGCGACACGCAGTGGAAGAGCCTCAGCAAGACCTACCTGCACGGCTTCAAGACGAAGACCGCACTCAAGAAGCAGTTCCCGAGCCGGAAACTGCACCCGTCGAACTGCTAGACGGTGGCCGACGCGCCGACCCCTCCCTCGAAGCCGCCGAACCGGGCGAAGGCGTGGTGGCGCAGGCGCTCGTGGAAGGGAAAGACGCTGTCGATCATCGGGGCCGTGTTCGTCGGCCTGCTCATCATCGGATTCGCTGTACCGGCCCCCGACGAATCAGAGGGCGACAACGCCGAGGCGGCAGAGGCGACGATCCCGGCGACAACCGAGCAAACAACGACGGACGTGACTACGGCCGAGACCACGGGTGAAACCACGGATGAAACCCCGGCCGAGGAACCCCCGTCGCCGGCGCTGGCCGTCGCGCGTGTGATCGACGGGGACACGATCGAGCTCGACGACGGAACACGGGTGCGTCTCGTTCAGATCGACTCACCCGAGTTGAAAGGCGCAGAGTGCTACGCGACTAAGGCTGCCGCCGAGCTGCGGCGGATGCTTCCGGTCGGCCAGAAGGTGAGTCTCGAAGCCGACCCCGGACTGGATCAGACTGACCGCTACGACCGGCAGCTCCGGTACGTCCGCAAGGGCGGCGTCAACGTCAACGTCGCGCTCGTCAAGCGCGGCGCGGCGAGCGTGTGGTTCTACCAGGGGGACCGGGGGAAGTACGCGGAGAAGCTCATGGCCTCGGCGCGCCAGGCGAAGCAGGCGAAGCGGGGCCTGTGGGGTGCCTGCGCGGCCACGGCTCTCGATCCGCTGCACGCAGTGACCACTAGGAAGGCGTCACCGCCGAAGGCCGCGTCCCCAGCTCCGTCCAAGAACTGCCACCCCTCGTACAAGGGTGCCTGCCTCGACCCGTCCCTCTCCGACTATGACTGCGCGGGAGGCAGCGGGGACGGGCCGGGATACACCGGAACGGTCAGGGTGGTCGGACCGGACGAGTACCGCCTCGACTCGGATGGTGACGGCATCGCCTGCGAGTAGCGAGGCGGCCCGGACCGCCCAGTCTCGATCCCTAGTCCGCCAGCTCGGCCAGCCGCTCCCGCACGCCGGCGTAGTCGGAGTCCTCGGCGAGGATCCGCTCGAGATCCTTGCGTGCCATCGCCTTCTTGCCTTGCTGTAGGTAGTTCTCCGCTCGTTCAGCTAGCGCAAGGTGCCGGATCGGCGCGGCCCGCGACCGCGCTCGGAGGGCCTCCTTGAGTGCTTCGTGGGCGGCGTCGTTGAAGCCTTGCTCGCGGAACGCGCGGCCACGGAAGACGCAAAGCAGGGCGGATGCGTCGTCCTCGTTCCTGATCCCCTCGGTCAAGTCGATCACGTCGTCCCAGCGGCCGGTGAGCGAGTAGAGCTCGGCCAGCGAGACGGCCGCGTAGGTCGTCGGCTCGAGCTGTTCTACGACGTCGATCGCTCCGTCAATGTCGCCCTCGTCCTGTTTCAGCTCGGCCAGCGCGAGCCCGACCGCATCCCGGTTGACCGGAAGTTCGGCGGTCACACCCTGGGCGATCGAGAGTTCGAGATGGGTGGACAGGTACTTGGCGATGAACTTGTCCTCGGCCGGGTCGCGGCCGGTCGCGAACGCGTCGGCGAGCATGCGCTCGGCGTCTGCCGGCGCGCTCGTGAGCGTCATCAGGCCGGCGAGGCTATAGGAGGCGAGCCGGGAATCCGGATGCTCATCGCCTACCTGCTTGATCGCTTGCACGTTCTGCGCCTTGACCGCCTTGTAGAGCTGCTTCTCGCCCTTCGGCGCGAACAGTCCCGGCTTCTTCGGAGGGATCCGTTGGCTCGGCTGGGCCGAAGCCGGTGCACGCGAGCCGCCGCTACGGGAGCTGCTGCCTCCGACGTTCTTTTGGTAGTAGACACCGGGGACGACACCCCCGCCCGCGGAAACGGTGCGCCGACCCGAGGAGTGCACCGAATAGCGACCACCGGTTCCTCCGACCGAAGCGCCGACGCCGCGCCTTGAGACGTTCATCCGCACCCCCGGCATGACCTTGATCGACTTGCGCATCCGGAAACCCATCGGCCACCGCCCTTTCCCTTTCCCGGCCCGAACTACCCCGGGGAAGCTAACGGTGCGTCGTCTTGGTAGCCAGCTTTCCCGGCGCGGAATTCTTCTCGCGGCGAGTTGGCGGGCAGCGGAGTAGTCTCGCCCAACCATGGCCCACGTAGCCCCAGGCCTCGGTCGCCGCACTCGCTCTCCCGAGTGGCTCGCCGTTCCGCTGCTTGCCTTTGCGCTCGTCAGCCTGCTCGTCGGGATCCTCGCCAAGAGCACCGACCCCGGGCCGAAGCACTACTTCGACCTCATCTTCAGCGATCCGATTCACATGAAGGTCTGGCTCGCGAGCGCCGCTGCCACGCTCGCGGTCTTTCAGATCTTCAGCGCCGCCTGGATCTTCGGGAAGCTCCCCTGGCGCCGGCCTCGCTGGATCGGCCGGGCGCACCGGATCTCGGGGATCACGGCGTTCGCGCTCACGCTGCCCGTCGCCTACCACTGCATCTTCAACCTCGGCTTCCAGGACGCGACCACCCGCGTGCTCGCCCACTCGCTCCTCGGCTGCGCGTTCTTCGGCGCGTTCGCGGCCAAGGTGCTCGTCGTGCGGCTCCATCGCTACCCCGGCTGGGTCCTCCCAACCGCGGGCGGGCTGCTCTTCGCCGTCCTCATCGGCGTCTGGTACACGAGCGCCCTGTGGTTCTTCCGGCTCGTCGGCGTCGAGATCTAGCTTGGCTAATCGCCGTCGGCGCTCATCGCACTGAGCGCTTGCTCGACGCGCAACCCAGGCAATTCTTCCGACGGAGGCGGAGCACCCTGGCCGTTTCCGGAGAACAGCGCCGCGGCAACTCGGACGAGGTTTTCGCAGGTTCGATCCAGGGCGTCCGTCACGCCGGCCGGGAGCAGTGAGCGCACGGCGGCAACGGTATGAGCATCGGGCGGCTCGTAGCCGGGTGGTGCGGCGATCTGCGGAAAGGCCGAGCGGACAGCCGCGATGCAGGCGTGCACCAGGTACGTGTCGTCGAGCAGTCCGATCGCGCCGAGTTCGCGTTCGGCGAAGAGGTCGTCCTCGTCGATGAGGTAGAGCAGGACTTGCCCCGCCGCGAAGCTGACGCTGCGCCCGACCTGCGGCTCCTTCGTCATGGCCGTGAGCGCATCGATGGCGACGGGAAGCCCGTGCACGTACTTCTCGAGCAGCTCGGCGAGCTCGCGCAGGTCCTCGGGCCGAAGATCAGGCGCCTGACTCGCGAGCGCAGCCTGCAGGTCATCGGCGCGGGCCTGCTTCGCGAGGGATTCCGAGATCAGCGCGGCGAGCACGGTTTCAGTTGCTCCAGCCGGCCAAGCCGTTGGCGGCGTCTTGGCCGAGTTGGTTGCCGGCGCTCTTCACGACGGAAGTCGCGAACTCCATGAGCAGGCCCTTGACCTCGTGCTGGCCGGCGTTGGGCTGCGCCTGGACGACGGCCGCGACCAGCTGTCCCGGCGCCGTCGCCTGTGCGGGAATGTTCATCCCGGGCAGGTAGAGCCACTGGAACGTCATGCAGCGCCCGCAGGTGAAGGACGGGGACATGACGCCGCAGTAGCCGCAGACCGGGCCCCATGGCGAGGGCTCGGCCGGGATGGGCGCGTGAGGCATGAACTGTCCCGAGCACCAGAACGGTCCTATCGCCCTGCACCAGCTACACCCGACGTACAACATTGCGGCGCTTGCCACGATACTCCGTGGCTTCCGGCAAGTCACGGGGGCGTGAAGATCGATTACACGCTCAACAAGAGTCGACCTCCGTGTGGAAGAGGTGGATCTGCTCCTCAAAAACGCGGTATACTCAAATGGATATGAATGTGGCTACCTTGCTCGTGGAAGCTCGATCGCACGCCGGACTCACGCAGCAACGCTTGGCTGAGGCGGCGCGGACATCGCAGCCGGCTGTTGCTGCATACGAGGCCGGGCGGCGAACGCCCACGCTTTCGACGCTTCAGCGCCTACTCGCCGCATGCGATCACGACCTCGTGGTCGACGCTCGGCCGGGAGCAAAGCGCGCCCGGCGACCGACCCTGGCCGCGCTTCGCCGCCGGCGAAACGAACTGCTCCATGCGGCCTCCGAGAGCGGAGTCGCGAACATTCGGGTCTTCGGTTCCGTTGCCCGGAGCGGGGCCACCGGCGACAGCGACGTGGATCTTCTGGTCGACTTGGATCCCGGACGAACGCTCGTCGATCTGGCCGCCTTTCGCGCGGACGCCACCGAGCTCCTGGGAATGCCGGTCGACGTTGCAACGCTCGACGTGTTGAAGGCTCCCGATTCGAGCTGAGGTCCTCCGCGACGCGGTCCCGTTGTGAGCCGCGAAGAGCGCGAGCGACTGCACGACATCCTCGAGGCGATCGACGCGATTCGCGGGCATCTCGCCGCTGGGGAGACATCGGCGCCAGAGGTCGTTCGCGACGCGATCCTCTATCGCCTCGTCGTGATCGGGGAGGCCGTCAAGGCGTTGCCGGAGGATCTAACAGCCTCGAAGCCGGAGATCAGCTGGAAGGGCATCTCAGGGTTGCGCGACATCCTGACTCACGAGTACTTCCGCGTCGATCGAGCCCGGATCGACGAGATCCTGGAGCAACATCTCGATCCTCTCGAAGCCGCTGTCGGTGAGCTGCTGGAGGATCTTCAGTGATGCGCGCCGCCGCCATCATCATCGGGCTCATATTCGCCGAGCTATGAGCCGAGCCGTAACCGCGCTTCTCGTGGCTGCGGGCGCGGTCTACGCGCTCTTTGCGGCGTCCTGCTTTCGACTTGCGATCGAGAACTCGTGGGAGCGCGGCGTCTCGATCGGGGAGGGGTTGTTCGTGCTGCTCGGGGCGGTCGCGCTTTTCGTCGCCGCGGCCAGGCCTCGACATCGCGCCTGGATCGTCCTCGTCGGGACGCTGCCGCTGGTCGGGTGGTTCCTGGCGACGCCGTGGAACTCCGGGCCGCCGTTCCTCATTGCGTCGCTCGTCGTGCCCTGCGCCGCGGCCGCGTCGCTCATGCTCGGAGCGCGCCGCCGCCGCGCGCCGGGCTAGCCGGCCCGACGGTGAGCCCGAAGACGTCGTGCCGCGAGGGTCGCCGCGAGCAGGCCTAGGAGGAGCGCCGCGCGCGTGCGGTTCGGCACCGGCGTCGTCCGCAGAACCAGGGGTGCGAGCATGGGCCGGCCGAGTCGTCCCAGGGTCATGAGGATCGTCGCTCCGGGGAAGCCGAGCTCGAGGTCGATCAACGCGTCGCGTCCTCCGCGCGCCGGCCCGCCCCGCCCGGCGACGATCGCGCCGCCGAGATGCGGTCGCCGATCGATGCCCTTGCCGGCCGGGGCGCCCCTGCCGCCGCGGGCCAGGAGATCGTCGATCGCCTGCCGAAGGGCGGGTGACTGGCCCCAGGTTCCGCAGAAGGCGACGTCCCCGTCGCCGTCGATGAGGTAGACGGCTGCGGCCAGCCCGCCGTAGGCGTGCTGCACCGTGCCGGACAGGTCGTCGACGAGCACCGGCCAGGGGACGTGCTCCTCGCGCTTGTAGGCGGCGCCGTCCTCGAGCTTCTGCTCGTCGGAGCGATAGGGGCCGTGCTGGTCGCCGGGATGCGCCTGCCGGGCGACCACCTCGACGAAGTGCACTCGTTTCCCGTAGAGGTCGTGCAACTCTCGCATGGTGGAGATGCCGCCGCGCGTGACGGGGCACGTGTAGCTGACGAAGTGCAGGACGACCGGCTCGTTGCGCAGGGCGCTCAGCCGAACCGTCCCACCGTCGGTCGACGGCAGCTCGAAGTCCGGCGCCTCCCGTGCGGGCCGCAACCCGGCTCGAAGCAACTCGGCGGCCATGTGCCGGATCCGGAAGTGCCGGAAGTTGAAGTCCTCGACCGGGTCGAGCCGGTCGACCAGCCGTTCCGCGCGGCTGGGGACGAGCGCATCGACGGATATGTCCTGCATCACGGACAGGAGATCACGCGCACGGCTTCGGATCATCGGGACCTGCGCGTACCTGGCGTGTGGGCAACTACGGCTTGGCTCCTGATCCGTAGATCCCGGCAGCGCGTTCAGCGCGCACCCCGATGCCGAACGGTTCGAATCGGCCGAGTCTGTTCGTGAATGGAGGTGGTGAGATGAATGCAACGATTCCCGATCAGAGGACCCGGGAAGCGGCGCCGGCCGAGTCGGCCGCAGCCGAGGACGAGTTGCGTGCGGCGGCGGTCGCCAGCCTGAAGCGCAAGCGCCGCTTCGCGAGGGCGTGGTCGCCTATGTCGCGATCAACGGCATCCTGTGGCTCGTCTGGGCGCTGACCGATCGCTCGACCGACGGCAGCATCCCGTGGCCCGCCTGGGTCTCGGTCATCTGGGGCTTCTTCCTCGCGATCGACGCGTGGAAGACGTACGGCCCGTGGCCGCGCAGCCTGCGCAGGCCGATCACCGAGGACGACATCCAGCGCGAGAAGAAGCGGTTGAGCTAGTAGCTGCGCCGCTAGATCACCGCTCCTCGTGGGCTTGGCCGCCGCGCCGCCTGCGGCAAAGCCGAAGGGCGAGATCCGCGGCGGCTCCGATGTCGGCGCGGCCGCGCGCTGGAACGCTCCTCGAAACGAAGGAGGAGAGCGATGAGCACCCACGCCGTTACGCACAGCGCCCGGAGCGGACGGCTTCCGTTCGCGGCGGTGCAGCAGATCCGCTGGCTCGCCGGTGGTCTCGCGCTCGGCTTCTTCGTGCCGTTCGTCTTCGCGGACCTGCTCGACATCCAGCGGGACCTCTACCTCGGCATCTACGTGGCCGCCGTGCTCGGCTTCTTCGTCGCCTGGACCCGGGCAACCGACCAGTCGATCCGCGAGATGGTGCATCGGCGCTGGCTGCTGGCCGTCGTCCTGGGGATCGCGTTCGGCGCGCTCATGGCGTTGATCGTCCTCCGCACCGAGGACGCGACCTCGCGGCCCGGCGGGCTCGAGCTCGCGGGCGCCCTGTTCTGGAGAGGCGTCGTCTACGGAGCGACCGACGGACTGCTCCTGTCGGCGTTCCCCATCCTCGCGGTCTTCGCCGCGTTCGCCGGCACCGCGTTCCGCCGCCGCTGGACCGGGAAGATCGTCATCGGCGCCGCTGCGTTCGCCGCGTCGATTGCGATGACCTCGGTCTACCACCTGGGCTACAGCGACTTCCGATCCTCCAAGGTCGCCCGCCCGGTCGCCGGAGACGTCGCGTGGAGCGTGCCGACCCTCGTCACGCTGAACCCGATCGGCGCTCCGATCGCACACGTCGGGCTCCATGTGACCGCCGTCCTGCACAGCAGCGACACCGAGACGTTCCTGCCGCCGCACGACTAGGCCTGGGAGGCAACTTCTGCCAGAGGCCCTACACTCCGAGTGAGTGGGGTCTTCCCTCCCGAGCCGCGGGCATCGCGGTCGTTTTGTGCCCGTCGTGCTCCTGGCGGTTGCTGCGGCCCTTCTTGTCGTTCCCGTCGCGAACTCGGAGCAGGCCGGGTCGAAGGCCAAGCGCCTTCCGGCCGGGCTCATCGACTCGAGCGGCGGCAACACGTGCGCGATCGTCGGCAACGGCCAGGTGCGCTGCTGGGGCCGGGGCGAACAGCGGCCAGCTCGGCTACGGGAACACCAGTGCGATCGGCGACACCGAGTCGCCCGCCTCGGCCGGCTCGGTGAAGCTCGGCGCAGGCCGCAAGGCGCGCGCGGTCAGTCTCGGCGGTAGCTTCGCCTGCGCGCTCCTCGACAACGGGTCGGTGCGCTGCTGGGGCTACAACTACAACAGCCGCCTCGGCTACCCGAACCCGCCGGGCAACGTCGGCGACGACGAGACGCCCGATGCCTTCGGCCCGGTGGATCTCGGAACCGGACGGACGGCGACCGCGATCGCCGCGGGCGGACAGCACACCTGCGCGATCCTCGACACCGCGGACGTGCTCTGCTGGGGCTGGGGCCAGTACGGCCAGCTCGGATACGGGAACGGGGATCAGATCGGCGACACAGAGACGCCGGGCTCGGTCGGGCCGGTCGACCTCGGCACCGGCCGCACGGCGGTCGCGATCAGCGCCGGCGGGATGCACACGTGCGCGCTGCTCGACGACGCGACCGTGCGCTGCTGGGGCGAAGGCAACACGGGCCAGCTCGGCTACGGGAACCCCGACAAGATCGGCGACACCGAGACGCCGGGCTCGGTCGGGCCGGTGGATCTGGGCGTGGGCCGCACGGCGGTCGCGATCAGCGTCGGCTCCTACCACTCGTGCGCGATCCTCGACACAGGCGCGGTGCGCTGCTGGGGGCTCGCGGGCAACGGCCAGCTCGGCTACGGCAACACCGACATCATCGGCGACGGTGAGACGCCCGGCTCCGTCGGCCCGGTTCCCATCGGCGCAGGCCGCACGGCGGTCGCGATCAGCGCCGGGAACTACCACACCTGCGTGATCCTCGACAACGGCAAGGTGCGCTGCTGGGGCGACGGCGCGTACGGTCAGCTCGGCTACGGCAACACGAACCCGGTCGGTGACACCGCGGCGGCCAATTCGGTCGGCACGGTCGGCCATCGGCGCGGGCCGGACGGCCGTGGCGATCAGCGCCGGGAACTCCCATACGTGCGCGGTGCTCGACACCGGCCGGGTGCGCTGCTGGGGCTCCGGCGCCGACGGCCAGCTCGGGTACGGGAACACGACCGCGATCGGCGACACCGAGTCGCCCGGCTCGGTCGGACCGGTCAACCTGGGCGGCCTGGTCGGGGCGCCGGCGATCTCCCTCTCGGCGACGAAGCGCGACCGCTCCGGGCCGTACCGCCTGAAGGCCTCGGGCAAGCTGACCGGCCTGATCGTCAGCTCGGCCACGTGCAAGGGGAAGGTCCTCGTGAAGGCCAAGAAGGGCGCGAAGTCGGTCGCGAAGCGGGCATCGCTCAAGTACGGCTCGGGCGCCTGCAAGTACTCGGCCACGCTCACGGTCAAGAGCACGGGCAAGTGGAAGGTCACGGCGACGTTCCTCGGGAACAGCTCCCTCGTGATCCGAACGGCCGGCGCGCGCTCGTTTAGCGCCGGCTAGACCCGGCGAAGCCCTTTCTAGCCTTGACCACGAGGGAAGTGGCAGGCCACACTAGCCCCGAGGCGGGGTCGGTCGGGATGAAAGGGGAGCCAGATGTTCAACAAACGCGCAGTCAGGATCCGCGGCGCTCGAATCGGTCTGGCCGTTGCGGCAGGCGTTTTGCTCGTCACCGGAGTCGCAGCGGCGGGAGGCAGCCACGACCGGTTCACTCCCGGCGCGGCCGGTGCGGGCGATCCGTACTTCCCGCTCGACGGCAACGGCGGCTACGACACGAAGCACTACCTGCTCGACCTCAAGTACACGCCGGCGACGGACGTCCTCGAAGGCGAGGCCACGATCCGCGCCCGCGCGACACAGAATCTTTCGCGGTTCAACCTCGACTTCGACGGCCTCACGGTGCTGTCGCTCGAGGTCGACGGGCGCCGCGCGTCCTGGCGGCGCGACGGCCAGGAGCTGATCGTCACGCCGCGCGAGGGCATTCGCAACGGCGAGAACTTCACGATCGAGGTGAAGTACCGCGGCATCCCCGAGACGCTCGAGGACGGCAGCGGCTTCATCCACACCGACGACGGCGCGCTGATCATCGGCGAGCCGCACGTCGCCGCGACCTGGTACCCGGTCAACGACCACCCGAGCGACAAGGCCGCGTACACCGTGAAGATGACCGTCCCGGCAGGTCTCGAGGCGGTCGGGAACGGCGTCCTCGCGGGCCGCGAGACGAAGCACGGCTGGACGACCTGGACGTGGGACGCGAAGGAGCCGATGGCCTCGTACCTCTTGACGGCGTCGGTCGGCCAGTTCGACCTGCGCGCCTACAAGCACAAGGGAATCAAGATCTGGGACGCGTTCGATCCGGACCTCTGGAACCCGACCGGGGTTCCGCGCACCGGGACGCAGCTCGCGATCTCGCAGGTGAGCCAGCCCTCGTACAAGCGGCTCATGCGGACGATCGCGGTGCCGGCGGGCGGCGCGAACATGACCTTCTGGATCAACCGCGACACCGAGCAGAACTGGGACTTCACGTTCGTCGAGGCGCACGCGGTCGGCTCGCCGAACTGGACGACGCTCCAGGATCTGAACGGCCACACGACCCAGGACACCGGGTTCGTCTGCCCGTTCTGGCTCGGGCCTCCATCCGTTCCTCGAGCACTACCAGACCGACAACGGCGACGGCACGTGCTCGCCGTCCGGCACGACCGGCGACATGGTGGGCCAGGAGCGGCTCGAGCGGCGGCGCGCTACGAGCAGTGGCGCGTCGACCTCTCGGCGTACGCCGGCTCGAACGTCGAGGTCTCGATCACGTACGCGAGCGACGACCTCGTGCAGCTCTCCGGCGCGTTCGTCGACGACATCGTCGTCTCGACCGGCGTCGGCTCGACCTCGTTCGAGAACGACGGGAACACGTTCGACGGCTGGACGGTTCCGGGAGCCCCGGCCGGCAGCGCGGCGAATCCGAACGACTGGATCGCCGGAACGACGGCCGACACCCCGCCGCCGACCGGCACGGTCATCGACGCGTCGTTCGCGCGGCAGGGCGAGATCCTCGACTTCGAAGAGAACCTCTTCGGCAACTATCCGTTCGCGGCCTCCGGCGGGATCGTCGACGACCTGGCGAGCATCGGGTTCGCGCTCGAGAACCAGACGCGGCCGATCTACGCGAAGGCGTTCTTCACGGACACGCTTCAGCGGCGACTCGGTCCTCGTCCACGAGCTCGCGCACCAGTGGTACGGCGACAGCCTCGCCGTCGCGAAGTGGAGCGAGATCTGGCTGAACGAGGGCTTCGCGACCTACGCCGAGTGGCTGTGGAGCGAGGATCAGGGTCTCGGCACCACGCAGGAGATCTTCGACAACTTCTACTTCGGGATCCCGCCCGACGATCCGTTCTGGCAGGTGATCATCGGAGATCCAGGGCCGGATCTCATCTTCGACATCTCGGTCTACTGGCGCGGCGGCATGGCGCTGCACCAGCTGCGGCTCGCCGTCGGCGACCGTGACTTCTTCAAGATCCTCAAGAAGTGGGCGACCACGCGTGAGGGCGACAACGTGAAGATCAGCGAGTTCATCCGCCTCGCGGAGCAGGTCTCCCACCAGAACCTGGACGACCTGTTCGAGACGTGGCTGTTCACCCCCGGCCGGCCCGAGTTGCCCGCCGCGGTGGCTCTCGCCGACACGTCGATGCGGGCGCAGGGCCAGACGCCAGTCGATGGACGCGATCACCCTGAGGATGCGCATCAAGGGCAAGCGGATGTAGCAATCGCGGAGGCGGCCCCGCCGGAACATCGGCGGGGCCGCTCTCGCTCGGCGGCATGTGGATCCTCTTCCGAGTTCCCACGCCGACGCCTGACGGGCAGACTGCGCGCGACCTCTGCGAGAAGCGCATCCCCTGGATCACCCCGAGATGCAGGCGAGCGCGGCCGGCTAGAGCTCGGCGAAGAGCGTCAGCTGCAGCCCTGCCGGAGCTTCGAGCCGCGAGTTGAGGGAGTTCCACGGCGTCAACGTCGGCTCGGCGATGACCTCCGCTCCGGCCTTCTCGAGCTTCCGCGTTGCCGCCTCGGCGTCGTCCACCTGGAATGCGACCCGGACGTGGCCGGCGACGCGGCGGCCGACCTCGACCTTGTCCACGTACTCCGCGTGGTGCAGGTCGGCCAGCTCGAGCGTCGCACGGCCCGCGGCGAGGATCGCAACCCGCCCGCCCTCGCCCGAGAACGCCGCCTCCTCGGGGAGCCCGAGCTCGTCGCGGTAGAAGCGAAGCGCCGCGTCGAAGTCCTCGGCCGTGACGACGAGCCGAAGCTCGCGTACTTGGTTTTCCTTCATCACCGCCTCCCTTTTGCCCACGGACACTACGTCGAGCGCGCGGCTCCTCGCCGATTTCCGGCCGTCGCCGCTACACGCTCGGCTGATCGCCGAGAGCCTGCTCGCGCGCGAGGCGCTCGGCGCGCTCCTTGATGCCGAGGAGCATCTTGCGCTCCATCACCCAGGAGCCGGGCTCCATCACGGCCATCCCGAGCCGCGCGCCGAGACTGCGGCCGGGCTTGATCCGGTTGCGGCTGACGAGGCGCGTGCCGTCCCCGTCCGGGATGAGGTTGAACGTCCAGACCCATTTGCCGTCCTCGGAGCGCCAGGCGAGCGTGCGCTCGGGGTCGATCAGCTCGGCGCGCATGCCCGGGCCCTCCTTGGGGCTGTAGAGGATCGCGCCCACGCGGATGTCCTGGAACTCCGGGAGGATCCGGTCGGAGCTGTGCATCTCGAGGCCGAGCAGGTTCTCGATCCAGTCGTAGGTGTAGGCGCCGCCGCGGCCGCTCCCCATCTGGACGAGCCACGGCCAGACCGCCGACGGCGGAGCGTCGATCGCGATCGCGCGCGTCGAGAGCACCGACGGGTTCGGCAGCAGGTCGTCGCCGGGAAGCGGGCCGTGCGCCTCCTCGGGCGTCGCGCCCCAGGTCAGGTGCCGGTCTTTGAGGTAGAAACGGTAGGCGAGCGCGCCGGCCGCGAGAGCGGCGAGCGCGCGTATCGGTCGGACGCGCATGGCGGGATCGTAGTCCTTGCCCAGCCGACCGTCATATGGCCTCTGCCATAATGTCGTGATGCATACGGCGACCAATCCGTTCACCTACGGCGACCTTGCGCTCGACGACGCGTTCACCGACCGGGAGGACGAGGTTCGCGAGCTGACCGCGGACATGCGGAACGGCCAGAACGTGCTCGTCTACGCGCCGCGGCGCTACGGGAAGTCCTCGCTCGTGCTGCGAGCGGCCCAGGAGGCGATCTCGAAGAAGGTGCTCGTCGCCTACGTCGATCTCATGAAGACGCCGACGAAGGAGCGGTTCGCGGCCGCGCTCGCGAAGACGATCTGGTCGGACATCGCCTCGCCGCTCGACCAGGCGTTCGAGAAGGCCGCGAGCCTCTTCCGCGGGCTGCGGGTGGCGCCGACGATGGAGGTCGATCCCACCGACGGCTCCCTGCGGTTCGGCTTCGTCGCGGGGCACCGGCGCAACGACATCGACGACACGATCGAGGGCCTGCTCGAGCTTCCGGCCGTGCTGGCGGCCGAACGCCGGCGCCGCGTGGCGATCGTCTTCGACGAGTTCCAGGAGATCGTCGCGCTCGACAAGCGCTTCCCGAACCTGATGCGCGCCGTGTTCCAGACGCAGCCCGACATCGCGCACGTGTACCTCGGCTCCAAGCGGCACGTGCTGGACGCGATCTTCAACGACCGCAACGAGCCGTTCTGGCGCAGCGCGAAGCGGCTCGAGATCGGCCCGATCCCGCCGGCCAAGTTCGCCCGGTTCCTCGTCGAGCGGTTCGAGGCGACCGGCAAGCGGATCTCGGACGACGGCGTCGAGCGGCTCCTCGAGGCGACCGGGGGCCATCCGTACGCGACGCAGGAGCTCGCGTACGCGACATGGGAGCTCACGGGAAGGCGCGTCTCCGGCCCGGCCGAGGTGGAGGAGGCGCTCGGCAAGGTGCTGCGCTCCGAGTCGAACCACTTCGCGACGCTCTGGGAGGACCTGCCGAGGCCGCAGCGCCTGGCGCTGCTTGCGCTCGCATCCGAGCCGTCCGCGGCGGTGTTCTCGCGCGGCTACCACGAGCGGCACCAGCTTCCGCCGAATCCAACACTCCAGACGGCGGTCCGCGCGCTCGTTCGCAAGGAGCTGATCGCCCGGGGCGAGGATCGTGCGTACCGCATCGCCGAGCCGTTCTTCGCCGACTGGCTCACACGTGAGCAAGAGGACTACGGCGTCCCGCGCGAGGTGCGCGGCGACCGCGACCGGTAGTACGGATACCCGAACCCCTCCTCTCAAGACAGCACCCTTCTGGCCCGCGCGGCGTCCTGGAAGCCTGAAGGGTTCGACGGCGTTAGACCGAGAAATCAAAGCGAGGAGGACGCCATGAACTCAGCCGTACCCGATCCCATGCGATGGTGGGCGCTAGCCGTTCTCGGCGTCGCCTACCTGATGGTCGTCCTCGACATCTCGATCGTGAACGTGGCGCTGCCGTCGATCCAGGAGGACCTCGGCTTCCAGACCGAGGACCTTCAATGGGTCGTGTCCGGCTACGCGCTCACATTCGGCGGCTTCCTGCTCCTCGGCGGGCGCATGGGCGACCTGCTCGGCCGGCGGATCTTCTTCATGATCGGCCTCGGCCTCTTCGCGCTCACGTCGCTGATCGCGGGCTTCTCGCAGTCGTCCGAGATGCTGATCTTCGCGCGCACCGCCCAGGGCGCCGCGGCCGCGATCCTCTCGCCGTCGGTGTTCTCGATCACGACCGTCACGTTCGCGGAGGGCGCGGAGCGCAACAAGGCACTCGGTGCGCTCGGCGGCATCGCCGGCGCCGGCAGCGCGATCGGCGTGCTCCTCGGGGGAATCCTCACCGAGTACGCGGGCTGGCAGTGGATCTTCTTCGTCAACGTCCCGATCGCGCTGATCACGCTGTTCTTCGTCCCGCGCTTCGTGCGCGAGTCGAAGGCGGAGGGCATGGCGCGCCACTTCGACGTCTGGGGCGCCGTCACGGTCACGGCCAGCCTCATCCTGCTCGTCTTCGGGCTGACGCAGGCGAACCGCGTCGGCTGGACGTCGCCGCAGACGATCGGCGTGCTCGCCTCCTCGGCCGTCCTCATGGCCATCTTCCTCTGGCTCGAGAACCGCTCGCACGCGCCGCTCGTCCCGCTCTCGTTCTTCAAGCGCCGCACGATCACGGGCGCAAACCTGATCGGCTTCGGCCTCGGCACCTCGATCTTCGGGATGTTCTTCCTGCTGACGCTGTACATGCAGTACACGCTCGGCTACTCCGCGCTGAAGACCGGGCTCGCCTACCTGGTCGTGGCGCTCTCCGCCATCGCCGCATCGGGAGCCGCGCAGGCGCTCGTCACGCGGGTCGGCGTTCGCCCCATCCTGGCGACAGGCCTGGGGCTGCTTTCGTTGTCGCTCGCCTACTTCTCGCAGATCTCGGTCGGCGGGTCGTTCACGAACGATCTGCTGCCGGGCTTCCTCGGTCTTGGGATCGGGCTGGGCTTCTCGTTCGTGCCGATCTCGATCGCTGCGCTCGGAGGCGTGAAGGGGCCCGAGGCGGGCCTGGCGTCGGGGCTCATCAACACGAGCCAGCAGATCGGCGGCGCGCTCGGCGTCGCGATCCTGACCACGGTTGCGACCACGCACGCGGCCTCGTTGGTCGATTCGGGCTCCAGCAGGGTCGTCGCCGACACGGCCGGCTACGCCGCCGCGTTCTGGGTCGCGTCCGCGTTCGCCGCGGTCGCGTTCGTCATGACCTTCGTCCTGCTGAAGCGTGACGACCTGCGCGTGGAAGACATGGAAACGGCGCCTGCGCCGGTCTAGATGCCCTACGACGAGGAACTCGCCGGACGGGTGCGGGCGCAGCTCGACGCCCGTCCGGACCTCGTCGAGCGCAAGATGTTCGGCGGGATCGCGTTCATGCTCGGCGGCAACATGGCCTGCGGCGTGCTCGGCGACGAGCTGATCGCCCGCATCCCCGCCGACGAAGGCGAGGCCGCGCTCGCGCAGCCCGGGGTGCGGCCGTTCGACTTCACCGGCCGGCCGATGAAGGGCTTCGTCGTGGTGTCCTCCTCCCTCCTTGAGACCGAGGACGATCTCGACGGCTGGGTCGTGCGCTGCGAGGCGTACGCGTCGTCGCTTCCGCCCAAGTAGCGCGCGGTTCGTAGAGAATCGACCCGCATGAGCACCGCGGCGCTCCCCGATTCGGTCGCTGCGCGCGAGAAGGTCGCGCCGTTCGTCCACCGCACCCCGCTCCTGGGCTCGCAGGCGCTTTCGACCGAGACCGGCCTGGACGTGCGGCTCAAGGCCGAGTGCTTCCAGAAGACCGGCTCGTACAAGATCCGCGGGCCGCTGAACAAGCTCTCGCTCCTCACGGACGAGGAACGGGCCCGCGGCGTCGTGTGCTCCTCGGCGGGAAACCACGCGCAGGGCGTGGCGCTCGCCGCGTCGATGCTCGGGATCCGCGCGGTCGTCTGCATGGCCGAGAACGCGACGCCGTCGAAGGTCGAGGCGACCAGGGGCTACGGCGCCGAGGTCGTCCAGCACGGGTCGATCTGGGACGAGGCCGACGAGAAGGCGCGCGAGCTGGTCGAGCGCGATGGGCTCGTCTACGTCCATCCGTTCGACGATCTCGACCTGATCTCCGGCCAGGGCACGCTCGGGCTCGAGGTGATCGAGGACTGGCCCGAGGTCGAGGTGATCGTCGTCCCGATCGGCGGCGGCGGGCTCATCTCCGGCGTGTCGGCCGCGGTCAAGCGCGCGCGGCCCGGACGTCCGGATCGTCGGCGTCGAGTCCTCGGACGGCCCGGCGATGAAGGCGAGCGTCGACGCGGGCGAGCTCGTCACGCTCGACCACTGCGACACGATCATCGACGGCCTGCGCGTGAAGCGCGTCGGCGGGCACACGTTCGACCTCGTGCAGCGCTTCGTGGACGAGATCGTCGTCGTTCCCGACTCGGTCATCTTCGAGAACGTCCTGTGGACGATGGCGCGCACGAAGCTGGTCGTCGAGGGCGCGGCCGCGGCGCCGGTCGCGGCGCTTCGCTCCGGCGCGCTCTCGCTTCCGGCCGGCACGCGGGTCGTGTGCGTCGTCTCCGGCGGGAACCTGGATCTGTCGCAGCTTTCGGGCCTGCGGTTCAACTAGGCGCGACGACGCGGGCCGCTCCGATGCGTGCCGGTTCTCCCGGCGCGGGTCGGCCAAACGCATTAGCTTCTCGCTAACCCGGTCGCCGCAGCGTGTGTCGCGGCGTTTCTACGGGGACAGTGGGTTACGAGCGGGGGCGCGGTGCTGTAAGGGGAACCGCGCCCCCGTTTTCTCTTACGAGACCAGTGCGGGATCGAGCGCCTGGCCGCCTTCGGCCACCCGGTGCAGGGCCGCGGCGAACTCGTCGATGTCGCCGACGCGATCCTTGAGCAGGTAGCCGACGCTCGTCGGGCTCTCCGCGAGGAGCTCCGCGGCGTAGGCCGGCTCGAGCGCCTGGGACAGGAGCAGGACGCCGACGTCCGGGTAGTCGTGCCGGATCGTCTTCGCGGCGCGCAGGCCCTCGTCGCTTCCGCTCGGCGGCATGCGGATGTCGACCACGGCCACGTCCGGCTGGTGCTCGGCGATGTCGCGGAGGAGCTGGTCGGGCGTCCCCGCCTGGGAGACGACCTCGATGCCGGCCTCCTCGAGCAGCCGCGCGATGCCCTCGCGGATGATCACGGAGTCGTCTGCGAGCGCGACGCTCAGCCCGCGACGGGGCGCGCCGGAGCGCAGCACCGGGAACTCGGCCTGGAGTCCGTCGGCGACGAGCTGGAAGATCCGCTCGGGCGTGTCGAGACCGTTGAGCTCGTACTCGCCGAGATCGCGCGTGTTCGCCTCGACGAGACTCGCCGTCGTCTGCGACAGGAGCACCTGGCCGCCGTGGGCGGCGTCCGCGATCCGCGAGGCGCGATGCACCTCGATGCCGACGTAGTCGTTGCGCTCGTCCTCGCGGGCGACGCCCGTGTGAAGTCCGATGCGGACGCGAACCGCGGTGTCGGTCGACCAGTCGCGTGCCGCGACCGCCTTCTGGACGCAGACCGCGGCGGCCAGGCCCTGGCTCGCGCGCTCGAAGACCGCGAAGACCTCGTCGGCCCGCATGTCGACGACCCGGCCGCCGGCGCTCTCGATCTCCTCGCGGAGGATCGAGCGCAGCTCGAGCAAGAGCTCGCCGTAGTGGTCGCCGAGCTCACGCACGAGGCGCGTGGAGCTTTCGACGTCGCTGAAGAAGAAGGTGAGTTTCTGCGGTCTCATACAGGGCAGGATCGCGCGTGCAGACCGTGCTGTGCAGGTGGCGGACACTCCATTTTAGGTGCGGTTACCCGCACCGGTCGCATCCGGCAGATGCTGTAAAAGCTGTGTCATGACCCGCTACGAGCTGCTTCTTTTCCTCCACATTTCGTTCGCGATCATGTGGATTGGTGCGGGAATGCTCTTTCACATCCTCGGTTTCCGCGCCGACCGTGCGCACGACGAAGCGGCGATGCGGAAGATCTTCGACGACCTCGTCGCGTTGGCGAACGTCTTCTTCATTCCGTCCTCCCTGCTCGTGCTCGTCTTCGGGATCGCGCTGGTCGCCGAGAGCGACTTTCTCGCCTTCGACGAGCTCTGGATCGTGGTCGGGTTCGTGGGCTTCGCGATCACGTTCCTCACCGGGCTTCTCTGGATCAAGCCGCAGTCGGAGCGGGTGAAGAAGATGATCGACCGCGACGGCGGCATGAGCCCGGTCGCCTATCGGGCTGCCCAGCGCATGATCGTGTTCTCGCGGCTCGACTACGTCGTCCTGTACCTGGTCGTGTTCGACATGGTCGTCAAGCCGACGAAGGACGACACGTGGACGCTCGTCGTCATGGGCGTGATCCTCGTGCTCGCGACCGCGTTCTTCTACGGCCGGGCGCGGGCGCTCTCGCTGAAGGCCGAGCGGCCGTCTACCGCCTGACCGGACCGGACGGCGAGTATCTCTCCGCCACGCCGGGGACGCTCGGCGGCCACCGGCGCTCGAAGATCTACGGGCGGCTCGACTGCCCGGGCGCGCTGCGCTGGATCGCACGCGGGCACTACGTGAAGCACCGGGTGTTCTTCGCGGACGAGGCGACGGCGGTCGCGTCCGGATACCGGCCGTGCGCCAGGTGCCTGCCGGAGCGATACGCGGCGTGGAAGGCCGGTAAAGTCGCGCCGTGACCGGAACCGGCGCCGCCAAGCTGATGGCCGTCCTCGCGTCGGGCCTGTGCCTGTTCGCCGGCGGGTTCCTGCTGCTGTCGACCTTCACCAACGAGGACATCAAGCTCCTCGCGGGCTGGATCGGGATCTTCTTCCTCGGCATGAGCCTGTTCGTCGGGCCGACGCTGTGGCTCCTGGCCGACCTGCGCGCGCGCGGCGAGGCGGCGGACGAAACCGGGCCGTCTGAGCCAGTTGAGTCGACCGAGACGCAGGCCGAGCCGGCCGAGCCGACCGTCGCCGGCGGGGACGCGGATGTCCCCGAGCCGCCGTCCTAGTCACACGCGCGCGCCCCACCCTGGGAGGGGAAGAACCACCCGCCGCCCACTACCGATCGTACCGGCGGGGTGCGCACGGATTGCGCACGAAACCGTGCCGATTTCGTACCGGTTTGTCCCCAGGCCGGGCGCGCTAGCCGGTCACGACGATCGCGACCGACGCGTACTGCAGCGCCACCGCTGCGATCACCAGCGCGTGGAAGACCTCGTGGTAGCCGAAGACCTCGGGCGCCGGGTCTGGGCGGCGCAGCACGTAGACGACCGCGCCGAGCGTGTAACAGATGCCGCCGGCGAGGACGAGCGACGTTGCGGTCGTCCCCGCGCCCTCGAGCAGCTCGCGGAAGGCAACAGCAGCAACCCAGCCGAGCCCCACGGCGATCGCGGCCGCGAGCCACTTCGGCGATGCGGGCCAGCAAAGCTTGAGGATGATCGCGGCGAGCGCCCCGGTCCAGACCACGGCCAAGACGGTCGGACGCCACGCGCCCTCGAGCACGAGCAGGCCGAACGGCGTGTACGTCGCCGCGATGAGGAGGTAGATCGCCGCGTGATCCATCCGGCGCAGCCACGAGCGGCGCACGGGCGACCAGGTGATGCGGTGGTAGAGCGCGCTGACGCCGAACATCACGGCGACGCCGCTCGCGAATACGGCGGTCGCGGCGCGCGACAGCGGCGACCCGGCGAGCGCGATGAGGACGATGCCGACCGGGAGCGCCGCGAGAAATGCCCACTGGTGCGACACGCCGCGAAGGCGGGGCTTCTCCAGAGCAGCCGGCGAGACCATGCCTCACGGTAACGGATCGACCGTGGGCCGGCCCGCGTCGGGTAGAACTCCGGCCATGCGCTTCCGCCGACTCGGCTCGAGCGACCTCGAGGTCTCGGAGATCTGCCTCGGCTCCTGGCTCACCTTCGGGGTCGGCATCGACCGCGAACGGGCGCAAGCCTGCGTCGACCGCGCCTTCGAGGTCGGGATCAACTTCATCGACACGGCGAACGTCTACGGCAAGGGTGCAGCGGAGGAGTTCCTCGGCGAGGCGCTCGCCGACCGGCCGCGCGACTCGTACGTGCTCGCGACGAAGCTCTACTTCCCGATGACCGACCAGGATCGGGGACTCTCTCGCGCGCAGGTCGAGAAGCAGATCGACGCGTCGCTCAAGCGGCTCCGGGTCGAGTACGTCGACCTGTACCAGTGCCATCGCTACGACGTGGACACGCCGCTCGAGGAGACGATGGAGGCGCTCACCGAGGTCGTTCGCTCCGGCAAGGCGCGCTACATCGGGTTCAGCGAGTGGAGGGCCGACCAGATCCAGGCTGCACTCGACCTGCCCGGCGTCGAGAAGTTCGTCTCGAGCCAGCCGCAGTACTCGATGCTGGCCCGCAACCCCGAGGCCGAGGTCATTCCGCTCTGCGCTGCGAACGGCATCTCGCAGATCGTGTTTTCCCCGCTCGGCCAGGGTGTGCTCACCGGCAAGTACCGGCCTGGCGAGGCGCCGCCGGCGGATTCGCGCGCGATGTCGGACGAGATGAACTGGGCCATGGGCCGTTTCCTGACGGAGGAGGTCATAGGCGCGGTCGACCGTGTGCGCCCGATTGCGGAGGGGCTCGGGATCACGATGTCGCAGCTCGCGCTCGCGTGGGTGTTGCGGGAGCCGAACGTCGCGTCGGCGATCGTCGGCGCGAGCCGTCCCGAGCAGCTGGACGACAACGCCGGCGCGTCCGGGGTCGAGCTCGACGCGGGGACGCTCGCCGCGATCGACGAAGCGCTCGGCAGCGCCGCCACCGCGGCGAACATTTCCTGATCGCGCGTAGAGCTGGCACGGCTCGTGCCAGACACGCACACGATTTCGGCGATGCTCGCGCTGGGCGGCGGCACACTTCCCATCCCGGGGTTGGGGTAGGGCGAACCGGGCGCTCAGGCCGGGCGGAGGCGGACGGTCGCGTCGATGCCGTGCGGAGAGGACGCGAGGAGCTCGACCTCTCCGCCGTCCGCCTGCACGAGCCGCTGGACGATCGCCAGGCCGAGCCCGGAGCCGTCGCCCCGGCCGGCCCGCCAGAAGCGATCGAAGGCGCGCGCGCGGTCGGCGTCCGGCATCCCGGGTCCTTCGTCGATCACGTGCAGCTCGACCCGGCCGCCGCGCAGCCCCGTCGTCATGCGGATCGTGCCGCCCGGCGGACTGACCTCGAGCGCGTTCGAGAGGAGGTTGTCGAGCACCTGCTCGAGCCGGCCCGGCGCTGCGCGGGCCAACGCGGGCCCGTCGCCCTCGGTCTCGAGGCGCACGCCGCGCTCCTCGGTGAGGGCCGACCAGGCCTCCGCGCGTCCGTCGACGAGGCGCCGAAGGTCGACGGTCTCGGGCGCCTCCTCGGACGCGTCGCTTCGCGCGAGGGCGAGCAGCCCCTCGACAAGCCGCGCGAGCCGCTCCACCTCCTCGGTCGCGCCGGCCAGGGAATCCTGGCCCTCCGGCGAGACGTCGCGCTCCAGGTTCTCGAGCCGCAGCTGCAGCGCCGTCAGTGGCGTCCGCAGCTGGTGCGACGCATCCGCGACGAACGCCTCTTGCGCATGGAGGAGCTGCTGGAGCTTCGCCGCGGTCTCGTTGAACGCCACGGCGAGGTCGCGCACCTCGGGCGGGCCGGCGGCGGGCGCGCGCGCGTCGAGCTCCCCGCGTCCGACCGCCGCCGCGACGCGCTCGACGTCGCGGAGCGGCCGCGTGATCCAGCGTGCGAAGGCGAGGCCGACGACGGCTGCGGCGCCCATCACGACGGCCGCGATCGCGACGAGGACGAGCCGGTAGCGGCGCACGCGCTCGTCGACGGCCGAGGTCGGGTACGTGACCCGCACCGCTCCGTGGATCTCGCCGCCGGACGCGACCGGGACGGCGACGTAGAGGAGGTTCGTCCCGAGGGTGTCCGAGTAGCGGACGCCGGTGGCGACCTCGCCCGCGAGCGCCTGCTGGAACTCGGGCCGGGTCGAGAAGTCGCGCCCCTCGTCGAAGGTCGGCGACGTGTCCACGCGAGCGCGGCCGGCGGGGCCGGTCACGACGACCCTGCCGCCTGTGTCGGCCGCGTACTCGTCCGCGATCCGCCGCAGCGGCGCGATGTTCCCGGTGCCGCCGGATTGGAGCGCGTCCTCGGCGAGGGAGGCGAGCGTCACCGCGTCCCGCTCGACCTTGAGCGTCAGGTCCTGGCGCTCGTTGCGGGCGTACGCGATCCCGAGCGGGATCTCGAGGACCGCCAGGACGAGCGCGGTCATGGCGAGGAACCCGACGAGGAGCCGGTTGGTCACGCGTCGGTTCGCAGGCGAAGGCCTACGCCGCGGACGGTCTCGATCCAGCCGGGGTCGCCGAGCTTGCGGCGGAGTGATGCGACGTGGACGTCGATCGTCTTGGCCGACCCGTACCAGGTGGTGTTCCACACGTCGGCGAGGATCCGTTCCCGGCTCACGACGGCGCCCGGGTCGCTCGCGAGCAGCGCGAGCAGCGCGAACTCCTTCGCCGTCAGCGGTAGGTCTTTCCCGTCGAGCGTCGCGCGGTGCGCGCGAACGTCGACCGAGAGCGCGCCGATTGTCACGGGACCGTCGTCGTCTTCCTCCCGCGGCCTGGAGCGGCGCGACACGGCGCGGATCCGCGCCACGAGCTCACGAAGGCCGAACGGCTTCACGACGTAGTCGTCGGCGCCCACCTCGAGGCCCACCACGCGGTCGACCTCCTCGCCCTTCGCCGTGACGACGATGATCGGCACCTGTGAGCGGGAGCGAAGCTCGCGGCACACGTCGAGGCCGTCCATGTCCGGGAGCCTCAGGTCGAGGAGCACGAGATCCGGCTCGCTCGCGGCGAGCGCCGCACCGCCGGTGGCGACGCGCTCGACGTCGAAGCCTTCGCGCTCGAGTCCCTCGGCGAGCGGGATCGCAATCGCGTCTTCGTCCTCGACGATGAGGATTTTCATGCGCCCATCGTGGCATGCGCACCCGCACGCAGCCGGGCACCTTCCGAACCTTTACCTGCGCTGAACCAAGCTCGCACCCAGCCGGGGAACGGGCATTACCCGCTGCGGCCTACGGTCAGATCGACTCCCAAGGAGGCCATAAGTGAACAAGGCACACGCAGCAATCATCTCCATCGCGCTCGGCGTCGCAGCGCTCGCCGGGACGTATGCGGCGCTCCAGACCACCTCGGGCGGCGCCCAGGCCGCTTCGGTTTCGCCGTCGAGCGATCTGTCCGCCCGCAAGGCGCAGCTCGACCGGCTTCAGGCGAAGATCGAACGGGCCGCCAAGAAGCGTCCCCCCGCGCTGCCGGCGATTCCGTCCGGCGTCGCGGCCGCAGGCTCGCAGTCGCGCAGCTCGAGCGGCTCGTCCGCCGACGACGACTCGTACGAGGACGAGCAGTCCTACGAGGACGACAACGAGCACTCCGACGAGCACGCCGACGAGGACGAGCACGAAGACGAGGGCGACGGAGACGATGACTAACCACGTCGCCCGCCTGTACGCGATCGCGCTCTCGCTTGTCATCTTCTTCCTGTCCTGGGCGGCCGTGGCCGCGGCGCCCTGGAACCACGAGCAGACGGCGGCGGCCCCGAACCCGCAGGTCGCGGCGCTCGACCGCCGTGCGAAGAGGCTCGAGCGGGAGCGCGTTCGCGTCCAGAAGATGCTCGACCGCCGCTTCGCCGAGTACCGGGCGCGGCTAAAGGAACGCGAGCGGCTGATCGCGCAAATGCACGCGCAGGCTCAGGCGCCCGCGATCGCGGCGCCGTCGGCGCCCTCGGTCGGCACCGTTTCGGCGCCGCCCGTCACCTCGACCAAGAGCTCCTGATGCAGCGGTTCGGCTTTCTCGCCATGGGAACCGACGTCGATGTCCTCCTCGACGCGTCGCCGGGGCCGGCGGCGAACGCTGCGCTCGCGGACGTCGAGCGGGAGTTCGGCAGGCTCGAACAGATCTTCTCGCGCTTCCTCCCCGACTCGGAGCTGTCGCGCCTCAACGAGGCCGGCGAGCTCGACGCGAGCGAGGAGATGCGCGAGGTCGTCGCGCTGGCCCTCGCCGCCCGCGAGCGCACCGCGGGCCGGTTCGATCCGACCGTGCACGACGCGCTCGTCGCGGCCGGATACGACCGGACGTTCGACGACATCGACGGACACGGCGGCGCACCGGTGCCTGCCGGTGGCGGTGTGCGCGTAACCGGCCGGCGGATCGAGCTCGACGAGGGCGTCCGGCTCGACCTGGGCGGCATCGCCAAGGGCTACGCCGTCGACCGGACGCTGCGGACGCTCGCCCCGTGCGGGCCGTGCCTCGTCAACGCGGGCGGCGACCTCGCGGTCTCGGGCCTCCCGGACGCGGGCGTGTGGCCGGTTGGAGTCGACACGCCGTCGGGCCCGCTGACGCTCGGCGTCAAGCAGGGCGCGCTCGCCACGTCGGGTCGCGACCGCAGGCGCTGGCGCACGGACGACGGCGAGGAGCGCCATCACCTCATCGATCCCTCGACCGGCCGCCCTGCCGGCTCCGACCTCTTCACCGTCACCGTCGCCGCGCCTACCGCCGTCGAGGCCGAGGTCGCCGCGAAGGCGCTCTTCCTCGCCGGTGAGACGGCTGCGGCTGCGGAAGCCGATGCGCAGGGGATTCCGGCGCTCCTCGTGACCGAGGATGGACGCCTGCGGTTCGCGGGAGGACTCTCGTGAAGAACGATCCGACCTTCTGGATTCTCGCGCGCGCGAGCGGCCTGGCCGCATTCGCGCTGCTGACCACGTCGGTGCTCGCCGGCCTCGTCGTGAAGGCGCGGCCGTTCGGGCGAGCGCTCAAGCAGGCGACCGCGACCGATCTGCACCGGACGCTGGCGCTGCTCTCGCTCGGCGCCGTCTGTCTCCACGCGGCCACGCTCGTCGCCGACAGCACCGTGCACATCGGTCTCGGCGCGTTGCTCGTCCCGGGCCTCGCGCCGTACCGGCCGCTCTGGACCGGTCTCGGCGTCCTGGCGGCCGAGCTCATGGTCGTCGTGTACGCATCCTTCTCGCTTCGCCGCCGCATAGGGCATCGCGCCTGGCGCCGGCTCCACTGGGCCACGTACGGACTCTTCGTCCTCGCCGCGGCGCACGGCGTCATGGCCGGCACCGACACCCGCGAGCCCTGGGCGCTCGGCCTCTACCTCGGCGCGATCGGGTCGGTTGCGGCCGCGGTGGCCTGGCGTGCGCTCGTTCCTCCGACGCGACCTGTTCGCGCACCCGTCCCGATCACGAAAGGAACCTGACATGTACCGGATCGTCATAGACCAGTCCCTCTGCAGCGGCTTCGGCGCCTGCGCCGAGCTCGCCCCCGACGGATTCGACCTCGGGCCCGACGGCATCGCCCGGGCCCGCACGGGAGAGACCGACGACCCCGCCGTGCTCGACGCGGCGGCCGCGTGCCCCATGGGCGCGATCGCGGTCTACGACCTCGCGAGCGGACAGCAGGCGGCATGAGCCCGCGCACCGTCCTCATCGTCGGCGCCGGGCTCGCGGGCTCGCGCTGCGCGGAGACGCTGCGCGCCGAGGGGTTCGACGGCCGCGTCGTCCTCGTCGGAGACGAGCCGGTCGCGCCGTACGAACGTCCGGCGCTCTCGAAGGAGCTGCTCGCCGGCGAGCGGAGCCGCACCGAGCTGCGACCGGCCGGGTTTTGGGAGGAGCGCGAGATCGAGCTCGTCCTCGGCCGCCGGATCGATCAAGTCGACCTGGCCCGCCGCACGGCCGGACAGGATCTCTCCTGGGACGCGCTGGTGGTCGCGACGGGCGCCCGGGCGCGCCGGCTGCCGTTTCCCGTTCCGCTCGGCGTGCATACGCTGCGAACGCTGGCCGACGCCGAGGCGCTGCGCGCCGAGCTTCGTCCTGGACGGCGCCTGGCCGTCGTCGGGGCGGGCTTCGTCGGTGCCGAGGTCGCGTCGACCGCACGGGCGCTCGGAGTCGAGGTCACGCTCGTCGACATGACCCGGGTGCCGCTCGAGCGCGTGCTCGGCGTGGAGGTGGGGGAGCTGCTCGCCGGGCGCTACCGCCGGCACGGCGTCGACCTCCGCCTCGGCGCCGGGCTGGGCGGGTTCCTGGCCGACGGAGAGGGACGCGTCCGCGGACTCGAGCTCGTCGACGGCTCGGAGATCGCGTGCGACGTAGCGCTCGTCGCGGTGGGCGCGCAGCCTGCCGCGGACCTCATGGGCGATGCGACCGCCGGAATCGAGACCGACGCCTGCGGCCGCACCGCCGTGCCGGGCGTGTACGCGTGCGGCGACGTGGCCGCCTCGTGGCGCCCGTCGGTCGGACGGCGGCTGCGGGTCGAGCACTGGACCTCCGCGGCGGGCCAGGCGGCGGCCGTGGCGCACGCCATTCTCGGCCGGGAGCGCTCGTACGACGCCCTGCCGTACTTCTGGTCGGATCAGTTCGGCCTACGGCTTCAGCACGTGGGCCACGCGGACAGCTGGGCCTCGGTGGAGCTCGACGGCGATCCCGACTCGTTCACGGCGCGATTTCTCGACGAGGCCGGCCGGCCACTGGCGGCGCTCGCCGCGAACCGCCCGCGGGAGCTCGCAGCCCTGCGGCTCGAACTTGCCTCCGACGAGCAGAGGGCGGCCTAACCTATGGGCATGCGCCGCTTCGGCCCGATCCTCCTCGCCGCCGCCGCGGTCGTCGCGGCCGCCGTGGCGGTGAACGTGCTCCTCGTCGGCTACGCGTCCGACCGAAACGATCCCGTCGGCGACCTCAGCCCGCGCGCCTTCCTGACCTCGACGGGCGCAAAGCCTGCCGAGCCCCCGACGACGAGCACCTCCGGGACGACGCCGACGAAGACCGGGAACACGCAGACCGGCTCGACCACGACGTCGGGCCCCGACGACGACGACAACGGCGGCGGATCCGACGACAAGGGCGGATCCAGTGGCACGGGCGGCGGCTCCGACGACGACAGCGGCGGCGGGGGCGACGACGACGACTGACGCGGCCGCGGGCTACGTCGGGTACGCGACCGAGCGGTACACCGAGAGGTCGTGCACGATCGCCCGCTGCGCCCGGGCCCGGACGTCGTCGCGCCACGTCACCGTGACCTCGAGCTTCGCCGGCTCCTTGCGGGCGAAGTAGGCCGCGGTCGTGTCCAGCAGCGTTCGGATCTCCCGCCCGGGCCCGAGGAACTCGAGCTTGCGAAAGAGCGGCAGCGCGGACATCTCGGTCGTTCCGCCGAGGCCGTGGAACGGCTGCGCGAACTTGCACCGCACGGCGCTCGCCGGGCCGTCGCCGATGTTGCGCACGACGAGGTAGAGCACGCCCGCCTCGAACTCGACGTCGAGGATGACGTCCGCAGCACGGGCAGCCTCAGCCGGCATCGAGCTCCAGCCCCTCGTGCGCGATCTCCAGCGTCTCGATCGCGACCTCGTTCGCCGACGCGTCCAGATCCGGGCCTTCCCACTTGGCGGGCCAGCCGTTTCGGAACTGCCAGCGCACGACGTCGGCGCGAGACTCGTCCATCAGGACGATTACGCCGTTGCGTCGGTCGAGCTGGCCGTTGACGATCGCCTTGCGCCACTGCCACAGGCTCGTGTCCTTCGTCAGCCCGCGCTTGAGGACGATGTTCGGGTACTTCGTGAGACCGGGCAGCTTCACGGACGAGTTCATCGGCATGGCCCCGGTGCGGTACTCGATGACCGCGGTCTCCGAATCGAGCCCGCTGACCTCCCTGAACGCGGCCACGGGGATTCCGTCGATCTCGACGCGGAAGTTGAAGACGAGGTACGGGTCGGTGCGCTTCGGCGGCGGCATGACCTCTCCTTTCGGTTGCGGCGTTGCCGAAGTATCCTCGCGTGTCCCCAAAACGGGGGATACGAGTCACCTGACGGGGGTACCCCCGTCCCTCGAACGAGGGACGCCTACGTGCTTTTACGCACGAGCGAGATGCCCCAGGCCTCGCCCGAGGCGAACAGCTTGTCCGCGTCCACCTCGTCGGCCCAGCCGATGAAGTGCTTCTCCGCGTTGTCGGCCGTGGAGCCGTAGACGGCCTGGCGATCCGCGGGCGGCGGGCCGGTGTCGAAGACCTCGCCGCGCTCGAGCGCCGCGAAGCGCTCCTCGGCGGCCGGGCCCTCGGCGTAGCCCTTACCCATTCCCTCCGCCCGAGCGGGCGAGCCAGTCGTTCAGGTCGTACCAGTAGGACTCGCGCAGCGCCGCGACGATCCGCGGATCGGTGTGCTCCGGGTTCACGACGTTGTGCTCGAGGTCGGCGCAGATCGCCTCCTCGGTCATCGGGATGTCGCGCAGGTTCACGAGCACCTCGGAGGGAAGCTTCGCCTCCGGGACCGTGTAGTGCTTGAAATGGAGGTCGGGGAACTCCTCGAGATGCGTCGGCCAGTCG
Organism: uncultured Actinomycetes bacterium; assembly: GCA_963760815.1. Taxonomy (GTDB): domain Bacteria; phylum Actinomycetota; class Thermoleophilia; order Gaiellales; family Gaiellaceae; genus CAVRUF01. The sequence goes on along the minus strand of CAVXEJ010000001.1, from coordinate 172,645 downwards.
GGACAGCTGCGGGTCGAGCTCACGATTCCACCTCCTTGCGGACGAGTCCCGCGAGTGCGCGGATGAAATCCGGGTCGTCGTTCAAGGACGGGGTGCGCTCGAGCCGCAGCCCGAGCTCGATCGCGCGGTCGCGCGCCTCGATGTCGAGGTCCCAGAGGATCTCGAGGTGGTCGGCGACGAAGCCGATCGGAGCGACGAGCACCGAGCGGACGCCGTGTCCGTGCAGCCGGGTCAGCTCGTCGAGGATGTCCGGGCCGAGCCAGGGCTCGCCGGTCGGGCTCTCGCTCTGGAACGCGAACGACCAGCGCTCGGGGTCGAGGCCGGCGCGCTCGGCGACCATGCGCGAGGTCTCGAGGAGCTGGTCGCGGTACGGGTCGTCGTCGGCGAGGATCCGCGCCGGCAGGCTGTGCGCCGTGAACACCACGTGGGAGTCGGTTCCGCGCACGCGGCTCGCGAGCACGTCGACGAACGGGCGGTAGGCGCCCCAGCTCTCGATGAAGCGCAGCTCGACGGGCGCGCCGTTCAGGCCGCGCTCGACGCGCTCGCGGTACTCGCCGATCGACATGCACGAGTAATGGGGAGCGAGGACGAGGCCGACGAGGCGCTCGGCGCCGCCGTCGATCGCCTGCTGCACGGCGTCGCAGATCCACGGCGACCAGTGCTTCATCCCGACGTAGACCGGGACGCCCAGCTCGCGCTCGAGCGCGGCGCGCTGGAGCTCCGTGACCTCGTTCAGCGGCGACGAGCCGCCGATGCGGCGGTAGCGCTCGGCCAGTGACGCGATCGCTTCGGGGCGGGCGGGACGGCCGCCGCGCACGTCCTGGAGGTAGGCGGGGACATCCTCGATCGAGGAAGGGCTGCCGTACGCCATCGCAATCACCGCCGTCTTCACGCGGGCACCTCCGCCGCTGTTTTCTCATGCACCAGTTCCACCAGCCGGGCCAACTTGTCCGGGTCCGTCTGGGGAAGAACACCGTGACCGAGGTTGAAGATATGCCCTTCGCGCCCCCCGACCTCTTCGAGAATGCCTACAGCCGCATCGCTCATGCGTTGCCAACCGCCTAAGAGGAGTGTCGGATCGAGGTTTCCTTGCACGCCGCGGTCCGACCCGACGGTCTCCCAGCCCTGGGAAATCGGGATGCGCCAGTCGAGTCCGATCACGTCGCCGCCTGCGGCGGCGAGGTCGGGGAGCAGGTGCCCGGCGCCGGTCGCGAAGTGGATCGTGGGCGCGTCGACCGCCGCCAGGATCCGGGCCGAGTAGGGGGCGGCGAACTCGCGGTAGTCGGCCGCGGAGAGCGCGCCGGCCCACGAGTCGAAGAGCTGGATCGCGTCTGCGCCCGCCTCGACCTGCGCGGCGACATAGAGCGAGAACGCGTCCGCGAGCTTGTCCGCGAGGGCGTGCCAGACCTCCGGGGTCGAGTACATGAGGCGCTTCGTCTCGGCGAAGTCGCGCGAGGGCTTTCCCTCGATGAGGTAGCCGGCGACGGTGAACGGGGCGCCGGCGAAGCCGACGACGGCCTGGTCGGGGCGCAGCTCGGCGCGCACGCGGCCGATCGCGTCGAGGAAGGCCGGGAGCGTCTCGCGGGGATCCGGGATCGTGAGCGCCTCGACGTCCGCGAGCGTGCGCACGGGCGGATCGACGACGGGGCCGACGCCGTCGCGCAGCTCCACGTTCGCGCCCATTCCGAGCAGCGGCAGGACGATGTCGGCGAACATCACGGCCGCATCGACGTTGTGGCGGCGCACCGGCTGGAGGGTCACCTCGGCGCAGAGCTCCGCGTCCGCGCAGATGTCGAAGAGCCGCGCGCGCTTGCGGATCTCGCGGTACTCGGGGAGCGAGCGCCCCGCCTGGCGCATGAACCAGATGGGAGTGCGTTCGACGGGTTCGCGGCGGGCCGCGCGAACGAGAAGCGGATCGATCACGAACCTAGGCTATCGCCGCGCGTAGCCCAGGGACTCAGGAATCGGCGCCGATGATCAGGACGATGACGCCGCCCTGGAGCTCGCTCTTCTTCAGCCCGTCCAGCGGGATGACGCGCGAGACGTTGAAATCCTTGCCGAACCGCTTCGCCTCGGCCTCGTAGCCGGGCTTGTACATGACGAGCGAGCGCGCGAAGTCGGTGCGCGACGCGTTGGTGGTGGCGGCGATCGGATAGCCCTTCGTCATGACCCAGGCGGCCTTCTCCGAGGCGGCGCCGGAACGGCCGTTTCCGTTCAGGATCAGCACCTTCGTCTTCGTGCGGGCGAGCGGCGCGGCGGTCTTCGCGGACTTGGTGGGCGCGGCCGTCTTCGTCGGAGAGGATTTCGCGGGCGCTGCAGCGGCGGTCTTCGTCGCTGTGGCCTTCTTCGCCGGAGTAGCGGCGCCGGGCTCGTTCGAGAGCATCGGCTTCACGAAGATCGCGAACGCGAGGATGACGAGGATGAAGAGCTCGAGCGCGGCGACGCCGGAGGCGACGAGCGCGGTGGAGCGCCAGGGATTCTCGGGGACTAGCTGGGACGGAAGTTCCATTGGGCCGACCTATTTCGTCCCTGCGCCGCCCTCTCCTTCTGCCCAAGTTCGGGCGAGTCCGTCCTCGATGGCGACGGCCGCGCGGAAGCCGAGTGTCTCCGCGGCCAGGGTCGGATCGAGCACGCTGCGCTCGAGCTCACCGAGACGCGCCGGCTCGAACAATGGCTCGAGCTTCTGGCCGGACACGCGTGCGCACGCCTCGGCCAGCTCGAGTACCGAGGTCTCGACGCCGGTGCCGACGTTGAAGACGCCGCCGGCCTGTCCCGCCGCGGCCAGCGTTGCCGCCACGACGTCGCCGACGTAGACGTAGTCGCGGGTCTGGCGCCCGTCCCCGAAGATCCGCGGTGGCTCCCCGTTCGCGAGGCGGCCGAAGAAAATCGCGATCACGCCCGCCTCGCCGTGGGGATCCTGGCGCGGCCCGTAGATGTTCGCGTAGCGCAGCGCCACGTGGGTCGTCCCGTACAGGCGCCCGTACGTGCCGAGGTATTCCTCGGACGCGAGCTTCGACGTCCCGTACGGGGAAAGCGGCAGCCGGGGCGCGGTCTCCGTCGCCGCCGCAGTGCACTCGCCGTAGATCGCGCCGCCGGTGGAGGAGAAGACGACGCGCGTCTCGTGCCGGCGCGCGGCCTCCAGGACCCGGATCGTTCCGATCGTGTTGATCTCCGCGTCGCGGACGGGATCCTCGACGGAGCGGCGCACGTCGGCCTGGGCGGCGAGGTGGAAGCAGACCTCTGGATCGAGCTCGGCGAACGCGGCGTCAACGGCGGCCGCGTCGCGCACGTCGTCCTCGACGAACGTCGCGCCGGGGTTCAGGTTCTCCGTCTTGCCGGTGGAGAGGTCGTCGAGGACGAGGACGGAGTCGCCGCGCTCCACGAGCGCGTCGACCAGATGCGAGCCGATGAAGCCCGCGCCGCCTGTGACCAGGGCCCGCACGGCCGCGAATCCTACGTGGCCGCAATCCGAAAGCGATTCGTGACGTCGAACGTACTGTGCGCGTGACCCGGAACCCGCTCTGGCGGAGGGCGCCGTTTGTCCTCTCCCGGTTTCCGGGGATCGCCGTCGCGCTCGTCGGCGGCGCGGCCCTTCTGGCCGTGGCCAGCGCGGCCGGGCCGCTGTTCGTCGCCTCGGCCGGAAGCGCGGCGCTGGAACAGGAGCTCGATGCGGTCACGCCCTACGGGGCAGGGCTCTACGTCGCCAGCGACTCGGACGGCGTGGCGAACGGGTCCGCGGGAGTGCCGACGGTCGACGATCGGATGCGCGCGTTCGATCAGGAGGCGGCCAAGATCCCGGGCCTCGGTCCGACGATCGTGACCGTGCTCGGCCCGAGCGCCGCCGCGGCGAATCCCGAGCGCCCGCAGCAGACACTCGACGTGCGCCTGCTCTCCCGCACGGACGCGCTCGACCACGTCCAGGTGACCGCAGAGGGCGACGGCGAGGGCATCTGGCTCGCCGACTCGACCGCGCGGGAGCTCGGTCTCGAGCCCGGCGACGAGGTGCTGCTCGGGGAGGAGCGCGTTCCCGTGGCAGGCCTTTACCGGCAGCTCTTCGACGAGCCCGCAACGCCGTACTGGCGCTCGCTGAACAACGACATCTATCCGACGCCGCCCATCTACACGACCCCGCCGACCTTCGCGATCGGTGACCAGGACACGGTGCTCGATCTCGCCGAGAAGCTCGGCGGGAGCAATGCCGACTACCGCTGGGAAGCGCCCTACACGGCGGAGTCGCCCTCGCTCCCCCAGGCGCGCGCGGCCGCGCGGGGCGTGAACGAATTCCAGCGCGCCCTACTCACGCCCGACGAGCCGTTGAACGTCGAGTTTCAATGCGTGCGCTGCCTTCGCGGAGTCGATTTCAACTCGCAGCTTCCCAACGCGGTCCGCGCCGCGACGCTGACCGCGGCGACCGTCCGCGCGCCGGTCGACCTGCTCGTCGCCGCGGGGCAGCTGATCGCGCTCGCCGTGCTGGCGGCGGTGGCGGTGTTCTCGCTGGAGCGCCGCAAGACGGAGGCGACGCTCATGAATGCCCGCGGCGCGGGTCCCGGGACGATCTCGGCGATCGCGGTGCTCGAGTCGCTCCTCCCGGTGCTCGCGGGGCTCGTCGTCGGCCTCGGGCTCGCATACGCGGCCATCTCCGTGCTCGGGCCAGGCGGGGCGGTGGAGCGCGCGGCGCTCGACGAGTCGGTGCGGCACGTGATCCTGCGGGCGCCGGTGGCGCTCGCGCTCATCGCCCTCGTCGCCGGGATCGCCTTCGCACGGGAGTACCGGACGCGCCACGACCACCACCGCTCGTTCCCGCTTCCGTGGGAGCTCGTCGCGCTCGCACTGGCCGGCTGGTTCCTCTACAAGCTCCTGCACGGGGACGCGGTAGTCGTGCAGTCCGACGGCGTCGAGCGGCCGAGCGCCTACCTGCTGCTCTTCCCGATCCTCGCGATCGCCGGCGTCGCCGGGCTTGTGGCGCGGCTCTTCGTGCGCCTCGCACGTGTGTGGCGCACGCACGCGGGGCGGCCGGCCACCTACCTCGCCGCGCACCGCCTCGCGGCGGCCCGTCGTCTGCTGCTCGTGCTCGTGACCGCGTGCGCGGTCGCGTTCGGCCTCTTCATCTACGCGCAGGTCGTCGTCAACTCCTACCGCGCGACGATCGACGCCGCCGCGCTCCTCGGCCTGGGGAGCGACGTGCGCGGCCTGACGAGCGACGACCGCGAGGCGCCGACCGACCCGGACGTCCCCGCGACGATGGTGACGCGCGTCTCCGGCGGCGGCTCGACGACACTCGACCGCACGCCGGCGTACGTCCTCGCGGTCGACCCGGCGACGTTCGAGCAGGCCGTCCACTGGGAGTCGAACTACGCCGACGAGCCGCTCGCGGATCTGCTCGCGAAGCTGGACGAGGGCGGCGAGCCGGTTCCGGTCGTGGTCGTTCAGGGGAACACGAACGCCACGACGCTGACGATCGAAGGGATCGAGGTGCCGATCCGCGTCGTCGGGACGGCGCGCGCGTTCCCGGGGATGTCCAAGGAGTCGCCGCTCGTGGTCGCCTCGGCCGACGCGCTGAAGGAGGAGTTCGATCGGCTGGGCACGTCGAACCCGCTTTCGGCGTCGAGCTCCTCGACCCAGATCCTCGCCAAGGGCGACCCCGACGCGGCGGTGAAGGTGCTCGAGAACTCGACGGCGCGCCCGTACCCGATCGTGACCGCCGAGGAGCTCGCGCACCGCCCGTCCGTGACCGCGTTCACGCGCACGTTCTCGTTCCTCCAGGCGCTCGGGCTCGTCGCCGGGCTGCTCGGCCTCGTGGGCCTGGTCGTCTACATGCAGGCCCGGGCGCGCACGAGGGCGCTCTCGTACGGCTTCGCGCACCGGATGGGGCTCTCGGCGCGCTCGCACCGGCGGGCGCTCCTCCTGGAGCTCGGCCTCGCGCTGTCGGTCTCGTTCCTTCTGGCCGTCTCGCTGGCCGCGCTGGCCGCCCGGCTCGTGCTCACCCGGGTGGAGCCGCTCGCGAGCATCTCGCCGGTGCCGCTGGTGAAGCTCCCCGGACTCGTCTTCGTCGGCGTCGCGGTCGTGCTCGCGCTCGTCGCCGTGGTTGGAGCGGTCGCCGCGCACCGCAGCGCCGCTCGGGCCAACCTCGCGGAGGTGCTGCGCCTTGGCGACTAGCGCGTCCGTGCAGGGGCTCGTCAAGACCTACCGCACCGAGGCGGGCGAGGTTCCCGCGCTGCGCGGCGTCGACGCCGAGTTCGAGGCCGGGACGCTGAACGCGGTCGTGGGCGTGTCCGGTTCCGGGAAATCGACCCTGCTGCGCCTGCTCGCCGGGCTCGATCGGCCCACGGAGGGAACCGTGCTCGTCGGGCCGGTGGCCGTCGGAGAGCTCCAGGTGAAGGGGCTGCGCGCGCTGCGGCGCGAGACGGTCACGTACGTGTTCCAGCGGCCGTCCGACAACTTCCTCCCGCACCTCACCGTGGCGGAGCACCTGCGGCTCGTGGGCGAGGGCGACCGCGAGCTCGAGGCCGACGCGCTCGCCGTGCTCGGCCTCACCGAACGGCGCGACCACCGCCCGGACGAGCTCTCCGGCGGAGAGCAGCAGCGGGCCGCGTTCGCGCAGGCGCTCGTCGCGGGCTCGCGGATCGTGCTCGCGGACGAGCCGACCGCCGAGCTCGACACGCCACTCGGCCGGCCGCGCTCCTCGGCTCGATCGGCTCGCTCACCGAGCGCGGCGTGACGGTGATCATCGCCACGCACGACCGAACGGTCACGGTCGCGGCGCACACGACCTTGGAGCTCGAGCACGGGCGCGTTCGCGGCTTCCAGCATCCGCTCATGCGCGACGAGCTGCGCCGCGGCGCGCCTACGTCCCGGGCCCGGTGGTCGCCGAGCTGCGCGCCGGCCGCAAGACGTTCCACCGCGGCGACGAGACCGTCGTGGCCGTCGACGACGTGTCGATCGTGCGTGCGCGAGGGCGAGCTGGCTGCGCTCGCTCGGCAGCTCCGGCTCCGGCAAGACGACCGTGCTGAACCTGCTCGCCGGCTGGGAGAAGCCCGACGCGGGCGACGGCTGACGATCCCGGGCATCGACTGGGACGAGCTGGCCGTCGTGCCGCAGCGCTTCGGCCTGCTCACCGAGCTGTCCGTGCGCGAGAACGTCGAGTACCCGGCGCGTCTGGCGGGCCGGCTCGACGAGTCGCGACCCTGGGTCGACGAGCTGCTGGAGACGCTCGGCGCTCGACGAGCTCGGGTCGCGCTTCCCGCACGAGACGTCGATCGGCCAGCAGCAGCGCACGGCCCTCGCGCGCGCGCTCGCGCTGCATCCGCGCGTCCTCCTCGCGGACGAGCCGACCGGCCACCAGGACGCCGCCTCCGCGCTTGCGGTCGCCCGGGCGCTGCGCGCGGCCGCCGAGACCGGAACCGCCTGCCTCGTCGCGACGCACGACCGCGAGCTCGCCGACCTCTTCGACACGACGTACCCGCTCGCGGGAGGGCGGCTTACGTAGCGGCGTCGTATCCTTCGGCCGATGTTCGTCACGTTCGAGGGAGTCGACGGTTCCGGCAAGACGACGCAGGCGGCCCTGCTCGTCGAGGCGCTGCGCGCCGAGGGCCGGGATGTCGTCGCAACGCGCGAGCCGGGCGGAACGCCGCTCGGGGAGCGGATCCGCGACCTGCTCCTCCACGGCGACGCGATCTCGCCCTGGACGGAGACGACGCTCTTCGCGGCCGCCCGCGCTCAGTTGGTCGCCGACGTGATCCGTCCGGCGCTCGACCGCGGCGCGGACGTCGTGTGCGACCGCTTCCTCGACTCCTCGCTCGCCTACCAGGGCATCGCGCGCGGGCTCGGCGTCGACCGCGTGCTCGAGCTGAACGTGATCGCGACCGGCGGCCTGCTCCCCGACCGCACCTTCCTCCTCGAGCTGCCGCTCGACCGGGCGAAGGCGCGGCTCGGCGACGAGCCCGACCGCATGGAGGCCGAGGGCGACGGCTTCGCCGGCCGTGTACAAGACGCCTACGGCGAGCTGGCGCAGATCTTCCAGCGCCGGGTTGTCCCAATCGACGCAACCGCATCCGTCGAGGAGCAAGCGACCAGGATCCGTGCAGAGCTTCGAGACCTTTCCTGAGCAGGACGAGGCCAAGCGCCTCCTGACCGCGGCACTGGCGGAGGGGACGGCGCACGCCTACCTCTTCCACGGGCCGCCCGGCGTCGGGAAGCGCCGCGCCGCGCTTGGCGTTCGCGGGCGAGCTGCTCGGCTCGCCGGACCGCGTCGCGCGCGAGGCCCATCCCGACCTCTACGTGCTCGAGCCGCTCGGCGACCAGATCCGCATCGACCCGATCCGCGAGATGCGCCGCGACCTGCACATGCGCCCGTTCGAGGCCGACCGGCGCGTCTACATCGTGGGTGGCGCGCACCTCATGAACGAGGACGCCGCCGATGCGCTGCTCAAGGATCTGGAGGAGCCGCCGCCGTACGCGGTCATCGTCCTCGTCGCCGACGAGCTCGGGCCGCTGCCCGAGACGATCCGCTCCAGGTGTCAACTCGTGCCGTTCAAGCGGCTCTCCCGCGGCGCGGTGAAGACGCATCTCGCCGCGCGTGGGCTTTCCGGTGAGGAGCTCGAGATCGCGGCCAGAGTGGCCGCCGGTCGCCTCGACCGCGCCGAGCGGCTGCTCGACTCGAAGGCGGGGGAGCGGCGCTTCGCCGTCCTCGACCTCGCGCGCGCGGCCTACCGCGACGACACGTTCGAGCCCGCGAAGGCGGCGCGGATCATCGGCGAGCTTGCAGCCGGGCGTGCGGCCGAGATCCGCGCGACGCTCGAGACTGCCGCCGAGGCCGCGAAGGAGGTCGGCGTGGAGGAGACGAAGCGCGACTTCGAGCAGCGCCTGAAGCGGGCCGAGCGCGGCGCCGAGCGTGACGAGGTGCTCCTCGCGATCGACGTGCTCGGCTCGCTGGTATCGCGATCTCGTCGTGGTGGGCGCGGGCGCCGAAGGAGCCGCCTTGAACTCCGACCGGCTGGCGGAGCTCACCGAGGACGCGCCCGAGGTGAACGAGCGCGCCGCCCGCGCGGCCGAGACGGTACGCGAGGTGTGGCGCTCGTTCGAGTTCAACGTCCAGACCGGGCTCGCGCTCGAGGCGCTGTTCGTCCGGCTCAGGCGGGTGCTTGCCTGATGCAGGCCGTCGGTGTCGTCTTCTCCCCGGGCGGGCGCGTGTACTCGTTCGACCCCGCCGGTCTCGAGCTCGCCTGGGACGCGCGGGTCATCTGCGAGACCGCGTACGGCCAGGAGTTCGCCCGCGTCGTCAAGCCGAATCACACGCTCGAGGCGAAGCCGCCGTCGCCGTTCCGCAAGATCGTTCGGCTCGCGACCGAGGACGACCGCGACCAGGTCGAGGTGCGCAGGGCCGAGTCCAAGGATGCCATGCGCGTTTTCCGTGAGGTGCTGAAGCAGCGCAACGTGAAGGTGAAGCCGATCTCCGTGGAGATCGCGTTCGACGGCTCGCGCACGGTCGTCTCGTACCAGTCGGACGACCGCACGCGGCTCGGGGCGATCGAGAAGGAGCTGGGCCGGCGGCTCGGCGGCCGGGTGGAGCTGCGCTCGGTCGGCCCCCGGGAGTGCGCGCGCCTGTGCGGCGACGTCGGGCTGTGCGGACGTGGTCAGTGCTCTCGCTCGTACCCGTCGCACGAGCAGCCGATCACGCTGCGGATGGCGAAGGACCAGGCGCTGCCGGTCGCGTCGAGCCGCATCACGGGCCTGTGCGGGCGGTTGCGCTGCTGTCTCGCGTTCGAGCATCCGACGTACAAGAGCTTCCGCGACCGCGCTCCGAGAGTGGGCCGCCGCGTCGAGACGCCGCAGGGAATGGGCGTCGTGACCGGCTACACCGTGCTCGAGGACACATGCACGGTCGAGCTCGAAGGCGAAGAGGTCGGAACCGAGATTTCGATCGACGAGTGCCGCGAGCTCGAAGGGCCTGCGCGGCGGTAGCCCGGCCCGCCGCGATCCTCAGGCGGCGTGGATCGCGAGCGGGCCGAGCGTCATTGCGACCACGAGCTGCCCGGCGGCGACGGCGGTCGCGGCGGGCCAGAGGCGCAGTTCCCACCGCTCGACGGCACGCGTTCGCAGCACCCGCCACGCGAGGAGGCCGAGTACGGCCCCGGCGGAGACCGCGTACATGACGACGACCCAAGTGCTCGAGGTGTCCGTCCCTGCCGTGATCCCATGCACCAGGGCAAGCGCCCACACGGCGAAGTTCACGTAGTGGAGCCGACGCCAGACGTGGTGCGGAATCCGCCGGCGGTAGTGGTTTGTCACCGCCAGAGCGGCGAGGAGCTCCGCTGCGAGGACGCCGAACGCGACCGGAACGACCCGCGTCGGCGCTGCGCCCGGGACGAGCAGCGCGCCGAGGTTGAAGTTCACGTAGCCGTCCACGAGGAGCGCGAGGCCGTGGATCGCGATGAACGCGCCCGCTAGGAGCCCCAGGTAGCGGTGCACGTCCTCGATCGCGAACGCGGGCCAGCGCCGGGAGCGAACGCGCCCGGCGAGCGCGAGGCCGAGGATGACAGAGAGGCTCACGAGGGCGAAGGCGAGCAGACCGCCCGCCCGTGCGACGTACCAGGTCAGCGCTGTCGACGCTAGAGCCACGCCGGCTCCGCCGTCTGCACCCGCCAGGCCTCGTTCTCGACGAGGTCGTCCTCCGCGAGGAACCGGCCCGGGAGGGCGCGCTCGTCGAGCCAGTCCGGTCCGTCGTCGGAGAGGAGGTAGGCGGCCTTCGCGGCGACGTCGGCGCCGAGGCAGCTTCCGGCCGCGACCGTCACCTGGCTCCAGCGCGAGCGGGACGGCCGTCCGGTCCGGGGATCGATGAGGTGATGCTGGAGCCGGCCGGCGCGGCGCCAGTGCCGCAGCGTTCGACCGCTTGTCGCAAGACCGCCGGCGAGAAGCGCGACCGATCCGCCGCGGGCAGCGCAGCGTTCACCGGCCCGCGGGTCGCGAGATCGCCGCCGGCCGACACGAACCCGAATCCGGGCAGGATGCGGAGCGTCTCGTCGACTGCCATCGCCTTGACGACGCCCGCGAGGTCGAGCCGCAGGCCCGGCGGTCGCGTGAGGAGGCGCCCGGCCAGACCGACCTCGCCGGCGCGCCCCGGCGCCGGCGGGCCGGCGGGCCGGGGATCGTCCGGCGGCAGCGAGGCGAAGTCGCGGTCGTACCCGGCCGACGCGACCGCGTCCGCCAGGGTGGGATCGACCAGCCCTCCGGTCGCGCGCCAGGCGGCCAAGGCAGTGGACGTGACATGTGCGAACAGGTCGGAGACGAGGACGGACTCGTCCTCGGTCGCGTTCACGCGGGAGATCTCGCTGTCGGGCGAGAAGCGCGTGAAGATCCGTTCCCATTCGCCGAAGACGTCGACCACGTCCGCGAGCGCGGGCTTGTCCGCGCCCTTGACCACCACGTCGAGGCCCATGGCCGTGAACCTGTCGTCTACGGCCTCGCTACGAAACACTGCTCTGCACCTGCGGAGCTCCGCTCGACGGCGTCACCGAGCCGGTTCCGAAGCCGAAGTCGTCCTCCTGCTCCGTCTCCTGCGTCTGCGTGGTCACGCCGGGTGAGGGGCTGGACGCGCCCGGCTGGCCCGGATGCGCGGCGCGCGCGAGGAGCAGGGCCGCGACGAAAGCGGCGGCAGAGCCGTACGCGAGCGCGCGCTTGGTCAGCGAGACCCGCTGCCGGGCGGCGGCGACCCTTGTCGGGGGCACTTTTGCGCCAGTCCGTGTGTCGTTGTTGCCCTGGCTCATGACCTGAATGAGACCGCCCGGGGCTAAGAGGGGCCTGAGAGCGGGTGAAGAGGTTCCTAAGAGTTCTCGAGCGCGAAAGCGACCAATCCGAGGGATCGAGGGGTTCGGGCAGCCGAGCCGATACGTGGCGCGATGTCCGTCTGCCGGCACTGCGGCCGAGACGCTGATTCGAGCCTGACTCCCGACGGGGCGTGCTCCGCATGCGCGAACTCGCCGCTGTGTGCCGGATGCGGGCACCAGCGCAGCGAGCATTTGGGCGCGTTTGCCCGCGAAACCGATCCGCGTTGTCGCGTTCAGGTCGAGGACTTTCAGGCTCTCGAGTTCGGCCCGTGCCTCTGCGAGGGCTTCCGCCCGGTCGAGGGCTCGCTCGCGGACGCGCCCTTCGCCGCGTCGGACCCGGACCCACTCGCGGGCCCACCGCTGCGGCTCGCGTAGCGCTTCTCCAAGTCCCGGCCTGGGCCACAAGTAACCCACGCGCGCGACTGATCGAACGCGGATGCGTGGGATCAACCACCCGCCACCCGCCTTCGACGGTACCGGGGAAGTGCGCACGTGTCTGTCACGGAAATGCGCCGATTGTGCGCGGAGTTCTCCCCACGGAGTGCGCGGCGCGACGGGCCCGCCGCTCCGGACGGAGCGGCGGGCCTCCCCTTCACTGCGCATCGCGGCTAGGCCGCGGAGTCGAGCGTGCTCGTCGAGCCGCTCGTTCCGCCCGAGTCCGAGCTGGAGCCCGAGCCGTCGTCCCCCGTCGGAGGAGGCCCGCCCGGCCCGCCCGGCCCACCGGGCCCGTGCCCGCCGCGGAAGCCCTCGTTCACGAGCGTCGTGATGCGCTCCTCGAGGCCCGCGAGGATCTCGGTCTGCTGCGCCTCGGTCAGGCGTCCCGCCTCGACCGCGTCTGCGAGATCCGTCTTCGCGGCGTCGACGAGCGCCGCGACGAGCCCGTCCACCGACTTGCCCTGCTCCTCGGCGACGTCGGCGAGCGTCGAGCCGTCGTCGAGCTCGGTGCGCAGCTCCTCGTCGGTCAGGCCGAGGTAGGAGGCCGCCGCGTCGAGCGCGACCATCCCGCCTCCGTGCGGCCCGCCGTGGCCGCCCGGCCCGCCGCCGCCGAAGAGCGGGAACTCGCCCGACTCGATCCGCTCCTTGAGCGCATCGGCCTGCTCCTGCGTCATCCGTCCGGCCGCGACCGCCTCGTCGAGACGGTTCTCGAGCGCCTGCTCGATCGCGCCCTCGAGCTCGTCCGGCTCGACGCCGAGCTGCGCGGCCGCGTCCGCGAGGACGGCGTCCTCGTCGGCCTTCGGCGACCACTGCGTCGCGGCAACCGCGGCCCCGCTTCCGACCACCGCGGCCATCGCCGCGGCGCCCGCCACAACCTTCCGTCTGTTCGATCCCTTCATGTCGTAGCTCCTTTTGCTTGGGTCACCCCATGCCACCAGCCGCCCGTAAGAGCGACCTGAGAGGAGCGGAAGAAGTTCCTAAGACTCGGCGGTGGCGTATGAGCCGGCGCCGACCAGGTGCAGCGACACGTACGGCTCGTCGCCGACCACCCAGGAGTCGTGCCCGGGCGGGACGACGAACACGTCGCCGGGTCCCATCTCGACGAGCGTGCCGTCGCGCATCTCGACCGCGGCGCGGCCCGACAGCACGATCCCGACGTGCGCGACCTCGCAGAGCTCCGTGCCCGCGGTCGGCCCGACGTGGGTCGACCACTTCCAGCCCGGCTCGTACGAGGCGCGCCCCAGCTCGACGCCGCCGGCGGTCAATAGCTCGAAGAACCCGAGCTCGAATTCGCGCCGCTCGTCGGCGTCCTCGAACCGCCGGATCACGAGGCCCTCGCTCACGAAGAGGACGCTACACTGAGACCCCCTGCCGACGTAGCTCAGCTGGTAGAGCACTTCACTCGTAATGAAGGGGTCCGCGGTTCGAATCCGCGCGTCGGCTCTCGTGAACGTCCACTCTGCGACGCGGGCCGACCTGCCGGGATTGGTGGAGACGATCTCACTCGCCTTCCACGACGATCCAACGTGGACGTGGGCGTTCCCCGATCCGGGCGTGCGGCAGCAGCAGTACGCGGTCTGGTGGGGCTTCCTGATCGAGGGAGCGCTGCGCTACCCGTGGGTGCTCCGCACCGACGACTTCGGGGCGGTCGCCGTCTGGATTCCGCCGGGCGGCACCGAGCTCGCCGAGGTGGACGAGGCTCGCATCGAGCCGCTCCTGGAGACGCTCGTCGGCGCGCGCGCCGGTGAGGTGATCGAGCTGCTCGACCGCTTCGACGCAAACCATCCCCACGACCAGCCGCACTACTACCTCAGCCTGCTCGGAACCCACCCCGACCACCGCGGGAACGGGATCGGCATGCGGCTGCTGGAGGAGAACCTCGCGAGGATCGACGCGGAGCGCATGCCCGCCCACCTCGAGTCGAGCAACCCCGCGAACAACCACCGCTACGAGCGGCTCGGGTTCGCTGCCACCGGCGAGTTCTTCCCGCCCGGCGGCGAATCGGGGCCGCCGGTCACGACCATGTGGCGACCTGCTAGGACCTGAGGCCATGACCGACCAGCGGACGAAGGCCGAGCGGTTCCAGGCGCTGCACGCGGGCGAGCCGTTCCTCATCCCGAACCCGTGGGACGCCGGCTCGGCGCGCGTGCTCGAGGCGCTCGGGTTCAAGGCGCTCGCGACGACGAGCTCGGGGTTCGCGTTCACGCTCGGACGGCTCGACGGACAGGCGACGCTGGACGAGGTCATCGCGCACGCGGCAGCGCTCTCGGCCGCGACCGATCTTCCGGTGTCGGTCGACCTCGAGAACGGCTACGGCGCGGAGCCCGAGGCGGCCGCGCTCGCGATCACGCGCGTCGCGGAAGCCGGCGCGGTCGGCGGGTCGATCGAGGACTACGACCCGGCCGGCCGCCTCTACGACCTCCCTCACGCCGTCGAGCGGGTCGCCGCCGCGGTCGAGGCGGCGCGGGCGCTCGACTTCCCGTTCACGCTGACCGCGCGGGCGGAGAACCACATCCGCGGCAACCCCGACGTGGACGACACGATCGCGCGGCTCCAGGCGTTCGAGGCCGCCGGCGCGGACGTGCTCTACGCGCCGGGCCTGCGCACGCGTCGACGAGATCCGCGCCGTGTGCGACGCCGTGACCAAGCCCGTGAACGTCCTCGCGCTCCCCGGGCTCGACGTTCGCCGAGGTCGTCGGCGCGGGCGCGCAGCGGGTGAGCGTCGGCGGCGACTTCACCTGGATCGCGGTGCGTGCCATGGCCGACGCGGCCGCGGCTCTCCGTGAGACCGGCGACTTCTCGGTGCTCGACGTGAGCGTTCCAGTCCGGGACTGGTTCGCCCGGTGAGCGTCTTCGAGCTGCGCCAGTACACCGCAGTCGTCTGGCCCTACGCCGACCTCACCAAGACGCTGGGCGGGCGCGAAGACACGGTCGCGCTACTCGTCACCGAGCTCCGCGAGAACGACTTCCCCCGGCTTCCGGTCCGCGAGGGCGAGAACGTCGTCGTCTGGCTCGCCGCCGGCGACGTGGCGCCGCCGCGGACGGGAGCGGAGCCGGTGCAGACGCTGCGCCTGGCACCGACCGGCCGCTCCCGCCTGGCGTAGTCCTACGGCCTCACCACCATCGCGCTCCCGCCGCCGCGGCGCACGGGCTCGGCTGCCGCGAGCAGGCGGCCGTGGCCGAGGAACTCGATTCCGGTCGGCGGCGCCGATCTCGGCGTCGAGTCGTGAACACCTGGCCGCGCGCCGTCAGCGCGGCGGCCGTCGCGGTCGTGAGGAAGGCCGGCTCCGCGCTGCGTCGTCGCCGTGTTGCGCTGGCTCGCGCGCGGGTCGGCGATCGCCTGCGGCAGCGTCAGGCCGAGGTCGAGCCGGTCGACCAGGATCTGCAGGACGGTCGTGATGATCGTCGAGCCGCCCGGCGAGCCGACCGCGAGCAACGGCTTGCCGTGGCGAAGCACGATCGTCGGGCGTCATCGAGCTGCGCGGCCGCTTGCCGCCCTCGACCCGGTTCGGGTGCGTCAGCGAGTCGTAGTTGAAGTCCGTCAGCTCGTTGTTCGAGCAGGAAGCCCGTAGCCCGGGCACGACGAGCCCGGCGCCGCCGGTCGACTCGATCGTGAACGTGTACGAGACGACGTTCCCCCAGCGGTCGGACGGTCGTGAGGTGCGTGGTCGTGCCCGGCCGCGTCGCGGTCACCGACGCCTGCCGCCCCGTGGCCGCCGTGACCGTTGAACGGATACGGATCGCCGGGCGCGACGGGGCTCGTCGCGGCGCGTCTCCGTGATCAGCGCGCGCCGCGTGGCGGCGAACTCGTTCGAGAGCAGCCCGCTGCAGCGGCACGTCGAAGAACGCCGGGTCGGCGAGGTACGCGCCGCGGTCGGCGAACGAGTAGCGCGACGCCTCGATGAAGCGGTGCAGCGCCGCCTCGCGGGTCATCCCCGAGAGCTCGTAGCCCTCGAGGATGTTCAGCGCCTCGCCGACGGTCGAGCCGCCGCTCGAGGGCGGGCCCATCGCGTACACGTCGAGCCCGCGGTAGCTCACGTGCGTCGGCTTGCGCTCGGGCGCCTTGTAGCTTGTCGCAGGTCGCGCGTGGTCATGACGCCCGGGCCGCCAGACGTGGTTGGCGGTCGGCGACACGACCGGGTGCTGCACGGTGTCGACGATCGCTTCGGCGACCTTGCCCTCGTAGAAGCCCTTCGCGCCGCGGTAGCGCGATCCGCTCGTACGTGTGCGCGAGGTCGGGGTTGCGGAAGACCGTGCCGACGTCGTGCGGCGTGCCGTCGGGGTCGAGGTAGAGCGCGGCGCGTCGCGGGGATGTCGTTGAACCAGTCCACGTTGGCCTGGGTCTGGTCGAAGAACGTCTGGTCGACGACGAAGCCGTCGCGGGCGACTCGGATCGCCGGCGCAAGCGCCTTGGCGAGCGAGATCGTGCCGTAGCTGCTTGAGTGCCTGCTTCCAGGTCGCGACGGTTCCGGGCACGCCGACGGAGAGGCCGCTGTAGCGCGCGTCGTTGAAAGGAAGCGGCGCACCGTTCTCCCAGAACGAGTCCGGCGTTCATCGCGGCCGGCGCTGTTTCGCGGCCGTCGATCGTGATCACCTTGCCGTGGTGGTGGCCTGCCCGGTACAGACCATGAAGCCGCCGCCGCCGACTCCGCAGGAGAACGGCTCGGTGACCCCGAGCACGGCGGCCGCGGCGACCGCCGCGTCGACGGCGTTGCCGCCGCGGCGCAGCGTGTCGATCGGCGGCCTGCGTGGCGAGCGTGTCGACGGTCGCGGCCGCGCCCCCGGTTCCGATCGCAGTCGGCGGGCCCGCGGCGGCGGGGGCCTCAATGCGTGCGGCCAGCACGGCCATCCCCACGAAGAACAGCACGACAAACGAGCGAAGCGAGCGGCGGCGCATGGTTTCCCCTCTCCTTGATGCCTGAGCTAGACCTATTCCGCTCGTGCGCGAACCAAACACCTTGGATTGCGTTCGCTCGCCGCCGGGGCATAGTGCTTCCGTGCGTTATCGCCGCGGAGCGAAGCTCGATCCGTCGCAGGTCAGCGACCAGCGCGGCCGCCGTGGCGCGGCGCCCATGGCCGTCGGTGGCGGTGGCCTCGGCCTCGTGGTCGTGCTCGCGATCGTCCTCCTGAACGTGCTCGGCGGCGGAGGCGCGTCGTCGGCGCTCGAGCTGCTCGAGGGCCAGGAGATCGGAACCGGCCAGGGCTCCGCCGAGCTTCAGCAGGAGTGCCGGACCGGCCAGGACGCGAACGAGCGCCAGGACTGCCGCCTCGTCGCGGACATCAACTCGATCCAGGCGTACTGGCAGGAGGCGCTCGACGGCTACACGCCCGCGACGACCGTCTTCTTCACGGACTCCGTCCAGACGGGCTGCGGCTTCGCCGACGCGCAGGTGGGCCCGTTCTACTGCCCGCCCGACCAGCGGATCTACATCGACCTCGGCTTCTACGACGAGCTCCAGTCGCGCTTCGGCGCGCAGGGCGGGCCGTTCGCCGAGGCGTACGTGCTCGCGCACGAGTACGGCCACCACGTCCAGAGCCTGATCGGGACGCTTGCCCGCGCCCAGGAGGGAAGCGGGCCGGAGGGCGGCTCGGTGCGCGTCGAGCTCCAGGCCGACTGCCTCGCCGGCGTCTGGGCCGCGAACGCGGTCGACACCGGGCTGATCGAGCAGCTCACCCAGGCCGACGTGAACGAGGGCCTCGACGCCGCGAGCGCGATCGGCGACGACCGCATCCAGGAGCAGACGACGGGCCAGGTGAACCCGGAGACGTGGACGCACGGCTCGTCGGAGCAGCGCCGCCGCTGGTTCGCCCGCGGCTACGAGAACGGCACGCTGGATGCGTGCGACACGTTCTCCGGCTCGATCTAGGCGACGCGCCCACTAGGGTTCCACGCGCGTGGACGAGACCCCCTCAGCCGCCGCGGCCGGTCAGCCCGAGAGCGGCAAAGCTCCCTCGTGGCGCCGCTGGGTCGGGATGGCCGTCGGGATCGGCGTCGTCGTCGCGACGTTCGTCTTCGTCCTCCCGCGGATCGCCGACTACCGCGACGTCTGGGACGCGGTCAAGACGCTCGACCCGGCGCAGATCGCCGCGCTCATCGGGGCGACGCTCGTGAACCTCGCGACCTACGCGCCGCCGTGGCAGGCCGCGCTGCCGGGGCTCCACTTCCGCCAGGCGTTCGTGGTCACGCAGGCGTCCACCGCCTCGACCTACGTCGCGCCCGGCGGCGCCGCCGTTGGGATGGCGCTCTCCTACGGGATGCTGCGCGGCTGGGGCTTCGCCGGGTCGAGCGTCGGGCTCGCGGTCGCCGTCACGGGCGTGTGGAACCAGTTCGTCCTGCTCGGGTTCCCGATCATCGCGGTTGCGCTCCTCACCACCGTGAACGAGACGCACCCGCTGCTCGAGACGGTCTCGTGGATCGGGCTCGGGATCCTCGTCACCGTCGCGGTCGGCTTCGGGCTCGGGCTCTCGACGGCGAAGATCGCGCGCTCGGCCGGGAGCTTCGCCGCACGGGTGATGAACCGCGTGCTCGGCTGGATCCGCCGCGGGCCGGTGAAGTGGGGCGGCGAGTCGTTCGTCCGCTTCCGCGCCCAGACCGTCGGGCTCCTGCGCCGGCGCTGGCACGTGCTCACGCTGGCGACGCTCGCCGGGCACCTCTCCGTCTTTCTGCTCTTCCTGGTCTGCCTGCGCACGCTCGGCGTCAGCGACGGCGAGGTGAGTCTCGTCGAGGCGTTCGCGGCCTGGTCGCTCGTGCGGCTCCTCGGCTCGATCCCGATCACGCCCGGAGGAATCGGGATCGTCGAGGTCGGCATGACGACGGCACTCATCGGCTTCGGCGGCGCGAACGCGGAGGTCGTCGCGGCCGTGCTCGTCTACCGGTTCCTCACCCTTGTGCCGACGCTCGTGCTCGGGATGATCCTCGGCGCCACCTGGCGCAAGCACCAGCCGCCCGAGCTCGCCGACTAGCTCAGGTCGGGCGGCTCGATCTCCTGCTCGTCCATCATCCGGGCGACGCCGGGAAGCGCGAGCGTCGCCAGGAAGTGCCGGCGCAGGTTGGGGCGGTCCCAGGCCTGCGGCGAGAGATGGCGGCCCCAGCGGACGAGCATGAAGAGGTAGATGTCCGCGACCGTGCGCTCGTCGCCGACGAGCCAGTCGCGGCCCTCGAGCTCCGAGTCGAGCCAGTCGAAGTGCTCGGCGAGCATCTCGCCCTCGCGCTGGCGGATCGCCGCCTCGGCGGCCGGGTCGTTCGTGTAGCGCTCCGGATAGAGGAAGTGCATGAACCCGGCCTGCACCGTGTTCGTGAGGTACATGAGGTAGCGGTAGACCTCGGCGCGCTCGGGCGCCCCGACCGGCGGGACGAGCCGCGCCTCGGGGTAGCGGTCGGCGATGTGGAGCACCGTCGCGGCGGATTCCGTGACGAGCAGGTCGCCGTCGAGAAGCGCGGGCACGCGGCCCCACGGATTGATTTCCAGATACTCCGCGGAGCTCGTACCGCCCTCATCGCGCTCCACCAGGACGAGCTCGTAGTCGGCGCCGGCCTCGGCGAGCGCCGCATGGGGAGCCATGGCCGCGGTCCTCGGGATGTAGTAGAGCCGCACGGCGCGAGCCTACCGCGGCGGAAAGGCTCCGGGGCGGGGTCGAAACCCCGCCCCTTCGCCTCGCTTCCCTCTACTGGTCGGTCCAGTAGATCGCGGAGCCGAGGAACGGCCACTCGCGCTCTGGATCGGCCCGGTAGAGCGGGTTGTTCGCAAAGACGGCGAGCCTGGCCGTCCCGGCGATGTTCGTTCCGTGCGCGATGAGCGCCGCGCCGGGCGCGGTCGCCGACTGCGCGTCGAGGAGCCAGAGTCCCGCGGCGAAGAAATCGGTCGCGGGGAGCCTGGCGTCCACGGTGAGCGCGTCCGTCGCCGTGAACCACGTCGGCGGGTCGACGATCATCGTGTCCGTGCTCGGGTACGCGCCGACGATCGGGCTCGACGCGCCTCCCTCGTTGTTCCAGTAGACGATGCCGCTGCGGCCGTTGCCGGAGCGGTTCGCGGCCGTCATCCCGACGAGCTGGCCGCCCGCCGTGAGGAAGTTGGCGCCGCCGTTCACGCCGACTCCGATGTAGCCGCCGCCCGACGCGAAGAACGACGTCAGGCGTGCGCGCCCGGTCACGTTCGACGCGGCCGGGTAGGCGCCGGTGTTGAAGATCACGTCGTAGCCGATCAGCGGATCGGTCACGGCCGTATTGATCGTCGCGGTCGAGATCGGATCGGCGGTGAAGCCGAGGTTCCGAAGCGACCAGACGTCCTGGTTCATCGGCGCCCGTGAGCACGGCGATCTTCGGGGTCGCGACCGGCTCGAGCGCCGGCAGCGACGACGCGGACACCTTCACGAACTCGAGTCCGTTGTCCTCGCCGGCCTCGTCGAGCGCCCTCGCGGTGGTCTTGTCGCCCGCGAAGACGATCGTCCCGGCCGGGTACGTCTTGCCCGACGACGTGAACTGCGCCGTCGCGAGCTGGGCCGCGATCCCGTCGGCGAGCAGTCCGTTCAGCGTGCGAACGGCCGTCGCCGAGTCGAGCTCGAGGATCAGACGGTCGGACGAGTGCTTCGTCTTGTCCGCTCCGCCGTCGAGGTGGTTCGGGCGGTAGATCTCATCCGTCTTCGCCTTGAAGCGCTCCCCGTTCGGAACCGCGAAGACGTCGGCGCCCCACAGGTAGCCGTGGCTCCACGCAGCGGGCGGCGCGTAGAGCACGCCGATCTCGTCCGAGATGTCCACGCCGACGCCGAGCGCCGTGTCGGCGAGACCCCGGTGGGCCTGCTGCATCCACACGACGTAGGAGCCGCGCTCGAACTTCTGGCCGTCGAAGTTGGCGTCCTTCTCGAGCTCCCAGACGCGGATCCCGTTGAAGAACAGCCATTCGACGAGCCGGTTCGCCTCGGCGTCGCTCCGCTGGCCCTTGCCGAGCGGGATCACGTACGCCTCGGGGAACTCGTGCATCCAGTTGTTCGCCACGTCGAAGGGCGGATCGCAGCACGGAGGCCGCGGAGCGCCGGTGACGCCGCGCCGGTAGATCTCGAGCTGGTCGTGCGTCAGCTCCTCGCGGTTCGCGATGTCGAACGCGAGCGTCGAGCGGGCGACGATGTCCTGGATCGTCCGCGAGCCGAGCCGGCCGCGCACGTACGGGATCGTCGTGCCGGGAACGCCGCAGTTGGCGTTGTTCGCCTGGTTGCACATCTCGACCGTGGAGCCGTTCAGCCCGATGAGCTGCGAGTACATCGGCGTGTAGAACGGACCCCAGTCGTCCCAGCCCTCGGCGACGGCCGGGCCCGGGATGATGCCGCCGGCGCAGATGCCCGAAGCGGGCGGCGGGCCGGCGTCCGGGCACCAGTCGTTGATCGGCCTCGTGACCGCGTAGCCCTCCGCGTTCATCGCCGCCTCGTTCGCGTCGATGCGCGACTGGTTCCACTTGAGCCAGAAGTCGTAGTCGATCCCGGGGTTGTGCGGCTTCGTCGTCGCCTCGATCAGCGTCGGCGTCACGTAGCCGTGCTGGTCGAGGAGCTCCGGCGAGAGCCACTTCTGGATCCGCTTGACCGTGTTCTTCGTCTCCGGCTGCGACTGCGTCAGGAAATCGCGGTTGAGATCGAAGTTGTTCCCGTTGGCCCGCTGGTTGAGGATGTGGCCGTCCGGGTTTTGCATCACGTTGAAGATCGTGATCGCGTGGTCGAGGATCGTGTCCACCTCGGGATCGGTCCCGTAGGGCGTGGTCGAGAGCCTCTCGATGAGCATCATGTTCGCGTCGATGCCCTCGGACTCGTTTCCGTGGATCGCGCCCTGGATGAAGATCGGGATCTTGAAGTCGTCCCCGTAGACGCGAAGCAGCCACTGGGCGAGCCCCGGACTGCGCAATGCGTGCTTGCGGATCTTCTTCCAGTGGTAGTAGTCGCGCCGCTGCTGGTGCGTCTTCAGCGGGTTGATCACGACCTCGTACATGTCGTAGCCGAGCGCCGACTGGCCGGTCACCCGGTAGGTCATGCGGCCGTTCGACTGCGCCTTGATCTGGTCGAGCGTGCAGGCGACCGCATACCACGGAATGTGCGGGTAGCTCCCGACCGGATCCGTCGCGCCGGTGCCGTCCGGCAGCGCCGCCGTTCCGTCGGGAATCGGTGTTCCGCACCAGGGCGGGCCGACGATCGCCCCATTCCCCGCGGAAGCGACTATGAGCGACGCGACGAGCGCCGCAAAGAGAACCGCCGTCAGATTTCTGAGCCGGCGTGTCACAGGCATCCCCTCCCTCAATGTCCTGGACGTTCGCGACCCGTGGGCCCAAGCGGCCGGTCGGGTCACGTCATTCCTACACCGGAGCCTCCGACTAGGTCAAGCCACCCGGACGGGCGGCTAGGACTTCGCGTCGCGAAGTGATAGAAAAGGCCACTTTTTCCAGTTGCATCAAGTCCCCGGGGAGGGAACATGAGAGCACTTAGTCGAGCACGGCTCTGGGCCGGGCTTGCCGTTGCGGCGGCTGCACTGGTAGCGCCGGCTGCGGTATTCGCAGCCGATCCTCCGTCGATCGTCGTCACGGACGGGGTGACGCAGCCCGTCTTCGACTACTCGACTGCGATTCGCGAACGTCTGTGGATCACCGCGGACTTCGACAGCGACTCGAACGGCGTCCTCGACGAAGTCGCAATGGACATCATGCGACCCGCCGCGAACGCGGACGGTCTCAAGTCCCCGGTGATCATGGATGCGAGCCCGTACTACACGACCCTCTGCCGCGGCAACGACACCGAGTGCATCGGGGACACGAACGGCGACGGCCTGAACGACCGCTGGCCGCTCTACTACGACAACTACTTCGTCCCGCGCGGCTACGCGATGATGCTGCTGCACATGGCGGGGACCGGCGCCTCCACGGGCTGTCCGGTCACCGGGGGAACGCCGGACAACCGCAGCGCCGTCCTCGCGATCGACTGGCTCCAGGGCCGGCGAACCGCCCACGACAAGGACGGCAACGTCGTCGCGGCCGACTGGGACAACGGCAAGGCCGGGATGATCGGCAAGAGCTACGACGGAACGCTCGCGAACGCGGCGGCCGCAACCGGCGTCGACGGGCTGACCACGATCGTCCCGATCAGCGCGATCTCCAACTGGTACCTCTACACGCGCATGAACGGGCTCGGACTCTCCGGGTTCACGAGCAACTACCCGTCCAGCCTCTCGAACACCGTCACCAACCCCGACCGGCGGGCCGGGTGCGCCGCCACCCGCACGGTCCTGAACGGGATCGACGGCGACGAGAACTTCGACTTCACGCCGTTCTGGTTCGAGCGCGACTACCTGCACAACCTCGACAGCGTCCACGCGTCCGTCTTCGCGGCGCACGGGATGCAGGACGACAACGTGAAGATGGACAACCTCGGCAAGTGGTGGGACGGCCTCGCCGCGCGGAACGTGCCGCGCAAGCTCTGGCTCGGCCGCGTCGGCCACGTCGATCCGTTCGACTTCCGCCGGCAGGTCTGGGTGGACACGCTCCACCGCTGGTTCGACTACTGGCTCCAGGGAGTTCCGAACGGGATCATGGGCGAGCCGATGGCGACCATCGAGCGCGGTCCTGACGTCTTCGAGGACTACACGAACTGGCCGTCCAACGACTCGTCGATGCGGAAGATCTACCTCCGCGGCACCGCGGCCGGCGCCGGCGCGCTCTCGCAGAGCCAGGCGGACGCGGTCGCGACGACGACGTTCACGGACACGACGAACCAGTCCGAGACGGCGATGCTGAACAACCCGAACACGGTGACCGCGAACAAGCGCGTCTTCCTGTCGGCGCCCCTGACCGCGCCGCTGCGCTTCAACGGGACGCCGTACATGAACCTGAAGGCCTCGGCGAACCAGACCGGGACCTCGCTCGGTGCGCTGATCGTCGACTACGCGCCGACGGCGTTCCAGAAGGTGACCCGGAACGGCGAGGGCATCACGACGGTCGCGGCGACCGATTGCTGGGGCCCGAGCGTCCCGACGGACTTCGACTCCTGCTACCGGATCGTCAACAAGGCGACGACGAACGTGACCCAGTGGCGCGTCTCTCGTGGAGTCCTCGACTCCCGTAACCGGGACGACCTGACCACGCCGACCCCGCTCGTCGCGAACCAGATGTACAGCTTCCGCTGGGACCTCATGCCGGACGACTACGTCTTCCTGCCGGGTCACCAGATCGGGATCATCCTGGTCGGAACGCTGAACGGCTTCGGCGTCGCGAACACGAACTTCGGGGCCCAGATCACCATGGATCTGAAGGACTCGAACATCGAGCTCCCGATCGAGGGCGGCTATGCGGCATCGCTTGCCGCGGGCATCCCGGACACGGTCGCGCCGACGCTCGGCCTGCCGGCCGACATCACGAAGGTCGCGACCGGCGCGTCCACGCCCGTGAGCTACACGGCCACGGTCACCGACGACGCCGATCCGAACCCGGCCGTCTCGTGTGTGCCCGCCTCGGGCTCCGGCTTCGCGGTCGGGACGACGTCGGTGCAGTGCACGGCGACCGACGGAGCGGGCAACTCGTCCACCGGGTCGTTCTCGGTGACGATCACCGACGCGGTCGCCCCGGTCTCGAACGCCGTCCTCTCGGGGACGCTGAACCTCGGCTGGTGGCGTAACCCGACGGTGACGATCACCGCGAGCGACAACGCCTCCGGCGTCCAGAAGATCGAGTACCGCCTCGACGGCGGCGCCTGGATCACGTACGCCGGTGCCTTCCAGGTGACCGGCGACGGCGCCCGGCTGCTCGAGTACCGCGCCACGGACAACGCCGGCAACGTCGAGGCCACGAAGTCGCTGGCCTTCAATGTGGACGGAACGGCGCCCTCGACGGTCATCTCGCTGAGCCCGCCCTCGATCGGCGGCTTCTACCGCTCGCCGATGGTGACGCTGACCCCGACCGACGGCGCCGGCATCGGCGTCGCGGCGATCCAGTACACGGTCGACGGCTCCGGGACGCGCTCCTACACGGGTCCGTTCCCGGTCCCGATGGACGGGTCGCACACGATCACGTACCGCGCCGTGGACATGACCGGGCTGATCGAGACGACGAAGACGTTCTCGTTCACGAACGACGCGACCGCGCCGTCGTCGCAAGGCGACGCTCAGCCCGGCCGCGGTGAATGGCTACTACTCCGGCCCGACGACGGTGACGCTGTCGGCGAACGACTTCGCGAGCGGCTCCGGCATCGCCTCGATCGAGTACCTGCTCGACGGCGGCGGCTGGACGACCTACTCCGCACCGCTGGTCGTCTCCGGCGAGGGTGCGCACTCGATCCAGTTCCATGCGACCGACAACGCGGGGAACGTCGAGGGCGTGAAGTCGAAGTCGTTCACGATCGACGCGACCGGTCCGGTCATCTCGATCACGACGCCGTCGCAGGGCGAGCAGCATCGCCCTGAACGCCGCGGTCGTCCCGGTGTACTCGTGCATCGACACCGCCTCGGGCGTCTCGTCCTGCTCGGGCGCGGCGGTCGTCGAGACGGGCCCGATCGGCTCGCACACGTACTCGGTCACGGCGACCGACAACGCGGGGAACACGACCACGCTGACGCACACCTACGACGTCGTGTGGCCGTTCAGCTGGGTCTCGCCGCCCTCGAGCGGCAAGGCCGGCAAGAGCGTCCCGGTCAAGTTCAGCCTCGGCGGGACGAACTACGGCCTCGGGATCCTCGACGGCACGCCGACGTCCCAGCAGGTCAACTGCACGACCGGCGCGGCGATGGGCTCCTCCTCGAACGCGAGCGGCTCGCTCAGCTACTCGGGCGGCGCGTACTCGTACTCGTGGAGCTCGTCCTCGTCCTGGAAGAACACCTGCCGGACGCTCACGCTCCGGCTGGACGACGGCACCTCGCACAGCCTGACCGTCAAGTTCACCTAGGAGATCGCTACCGGGAGGGACCGGTTTCGCCGGTCCCTCCCGGAATAGCCGCGGCCGTTCCGGCGGTTTCCACCGGCAAGGTAGGCTGGCGCCCTCGCCAGCTGCCGAGAGAGCCAGGTCGCCGTGTCCCCTGCGCCCACTTACAGCCGCACCGCCGTCGCCGCCGAGCTGGACAGCGCTCGCCACGCGACCACGATGCTCCTCGCACCGTTCGACGACGAGGAACTGTCGACGCAGTGGTCGCCGCTCCAGTCGCCGCTCGTCTGGGATCTCGCCCACATCGGGCACTTCGAGGATCTCTGGATCGGCCAGCGCGTCGGTGGGCTTCCGCCGCTGCTCGAGGAGGGCGAGGAGCTCTACGACGCGTTCATGCACGAGCGCAGCGGCCGCGGCGAGCTCCCGCTGCTTCGTCCCGAGGCGGCGCGCGACTACGTGGCCGCCGTGCGCGAGCGGACGCTCGAGACCCTCGAGCGCGTCGAGTTCGCTCCCGACGACCCGCTGCTCAACCGCGCGTTCGTCTTCGGACTGGTGATCCAGCACGAGCGCCAGCACCGAGAGACGATGCTCCAGACGATCCAGCTCTCCGGCTGCCCGCATCCCGGCGGAGGCCCGAGGCCCGTCGGCGCGCCCGGCGACGTGGTGGTCGACGCGGGCCCGTTCACGATGGGGACGACCGACGACGCCTGGGCCTACGACAACGAGCGTCCCGCCCATGA
This sequence comes from uncultured Actinomycetes bacterium, assembly GCA_963760815.1. GTDB lineage: Bacteria > Actinomycetota > Thermoleophilia > Gaiellales > Gaiellaceae > CAVRUF01. Next base: position 145,770 of record CAVXEJ010000001.1, on the reverse strand, counting down.
AGCCGAGTGCGCTTCCTTCGCGATCGACCGCGGCCCGGTCACGAACGGCGCCTACGCCGAGTTCGTCGCCGCCGGCGGCTACTCCGACGACGAGCTGTGGAGCGAGACCGGCCGCGCCTGGCGCGACGAGGAGAACGCGACCGCGCCGCTCCTGTGGGGCGAGGGCGTCGTCGTGCGCTTCGGCCGCGAGGAGCCGCTCGATCCCGACGAGCCGGTGCAGCACGTGTCCTTCCACGAGGCCGAGGCCTTCGCGCGCTGGGCGGGCAAGCGGCTGCCGACCGAGGCGGAGTGGGAGAAGGCGGCCCGGGCCGACGCGTTGTACGGCGTCGGCGAGGTGTGGGAGTGGACGTCGTCGCCGTTCGTCGGCTACCCCGGATTCGCGGCGTTTCCGTATCCCGAGTACTCGGAGGTCTTCTTCGGGGACGAGTACGTCGTGCTGCGCGGCGGGTCGTGGGCGACCCACCCGAGCGTCGCGCGCGTAACGTTCCGCAACTGGGACTACGCAATCCGCCGGCAGATCTTCGCCGGCTTGCGCTGCGCCGCCGACCGATGAGCAAAATCGCCGCCCCTCCCGTCATCGACGTCCTGCTCGGTCCGAACGACCGGCTGGAGCTCCTCGAGCGCGACGTCCGCGAGGGCCTGTCGGACACGCCGAAGCGGCTCGCGACGAAATGGCACTACGACGAGGAGGGCTCGCGCCTGTTCAGCGCGATCACCGAGCTGCCCGAGTACTACCTCACCCGCCGCGAGCGGGCGATCCTCGAGGAGCGCGCGGGTGAGATCGCCGCCGCGTCGGGCGCGGACACGCTCGTGGAGCTCGGTGCGGGGACCTCGACCAAGACGCGGCTTCTGCTCGACGCCTTCCGCGACCGCGGCTCGCTCGAGCGGATCGTCCTCCTGGACGTGGACGAGACGACCCTGCGCGCCAGTGCGGCGCAGCTTGCGGACGAGTACCCGGGCGTCGAGGTGCACGGCGTCGTCGGCGATATCGAGCGCCACCTCGGCGCACTGCCCCGCGACGGCAGGCGGATGATCGCGTTCCTCGGCTCGAGCATCGGGAACCTGAACCCGGCCGAGCGCGGGACGTTCCTCCCGGCCCTGCGGCGGACGATGGACCCGGGCGAGACGTTCCTGCTCGGCACCGACCTGGTGAAGGATCCCGCGCGACTGGTCGCCGCCTACGACGATGCCGCCGGCGTGACGCGGATGTTCTCGCTGAACGTCCTGAACGTCCTGAACCGCGAGCTCGACGGGAACTTCGACCTGACCCAGTTCCGCCACGTGCCGCGCTGGGACGCGGCCGAGGAGCAGATCGACGTCCGCCTGCGCTCGCTCGCCGACCAGACCGTGCGCTTCGAGGCGCTCGACTTCGAGGTCGACTTCTCCGAGGGCGAGGAGCTCTACACCGAGATCAGCGCCAAGTTCCGCCGCGCCGGCGTGGAGCAGGAGCTGGCCGCGGCCGGCCTCGAGCTCCGCGAGTGGTGGACTGACCGCGACGCGGACTTCGCGCTGTCGCTGTCGGTCGCCTAGTCGCCCTGCTCGATGTCCTTGCGGCCGTGTCTCTTCGGGCCGGCGTTGACAAGTTGCAGTCTGCAACTAAGTGGGCGCGCACCGAGTCCCTGCGCGGAGGTTGACAAGTTGCAGTCTGCAACTTGGGATTGTTTGCGCGGCTTCCGTGCGCGTTCTGTGCGTGTTGGGTGCGCGTTTCGGGCTAGCCGGCGACAGCCTCGTCGTAGCGCCGGCCGACCTCGGCCCAGTTGACCACGTTCCACCACGCCGCGAGGTAGTCGGGACGGCGGTTCTGGTAGTTGAGGTAGTAGGCGTGCTCCCAGACGTCGATGCCGAGGAGCGGCGTCTTGCCCTCCATGATCGGACTGTCCTGATTGGCCGTGGACATGACCGCGAGGGCGGTGCCGTCGTGGACGAGCCACGTCCAGCCGGAGCCGAAGCGGTTCACGCCCGCGTCGTTCACCTGCTGCTTGAGGGCGTCCAACGAGTCGAACGTCGTGGTGATCGCCTCCGCGAGTGCGCCGGAAGGCTCGCCGCCGCCGTCGGGGCTCATGATCTCCCAGAAGAGCGAGTGGTTCGCATGCCCGCCGAGGTTGTTGCGGACGGGGCCCTGCTTGTCGGCCGGGAGGATCTCGATGCTCGCGAGGATCCCGGCGATCGGCCGGTCGGCCCACTCGGTGCCCTCGAGCGCGGCGTTGGCCTTGTCCACGTAGGCCTGGTGGTGCTTGTCGTGGTGGAGCTTCATCGTCGCCTCGTCGATCGTGGGCTCGAGCGCGTCGTAGGCGTACGGGAGTGCGGGAACCTCGAATGCCATGTCTTCCTCCTTTTCGCCGAAGGCTACTCGGACGCGAGCAGTTCGAGCAGGCGCGCGGCGTAGGCGGGTGCGGTCGGCTCGTCCTCGTGGCGAAAGTAGCCGTACACCTCGACTCCCACGGAGAGCAGTGGACGAATCTCGGCGGCCAGCGCCGTCGAGGTCGGCGCTCGTTGAACGGCGGCTCGCGAAAGCGCAGGTAGCGGAAGTCCGCCTCGCCGTCGATCGCCCGGCCCGCACCGCTCCGGCCGCGTCGAGCCTGGCCTGCACCTCGGGGTCGTCCCAGGAGTCGTGACGGAAGTCGAGCACGAGCCGCAGCGACTCGAACGCGCCCAGGAGGGAGTCGAGGAACGCGTCGTCGCGCTTCTGCGGCACCTTCACGCGGACGGGCCCGAGCCGGTCGCCGAGCGCGGCCACGCCGGCGAGGAACTCATCGGCCCGCTGCACCGTCCCCCGGGCGGTGACGGAGCGGCTCATCGTGACCGCGAAGCGGAAGCCCGGCGGCGTCTCGGCCGCCCAGCGCGCGTACTGCTCGGGCGCGGTCATCCGGTAGAAGCTCGCGTTCAGCTCCACGGTCGGGAGCCGCTCGGAGTAGAGGCGCAGGAACTCCTCGGGCTTCGCCGCCGCCGGGTAGAAATCGGGCCGCCACGACGCGTACGAGAAGCCGGAGGCTCCGACATAGGCCCTCGCTAGGGTTGGCGCCATGGCGGGAGAGATACCCGAGAACACCATCAGCGTGCTCGATCACGGCTTCGTGCGCCTCGACGATTCGATGGCGAGCGACCTCTCCGTGGCCAACGCGGCGCGGGTGTCGTTCGCCAAGCGCAAGGAGGTCATGGACGAGGCGGACGAGGGTCTGATCCGTTTCCTCATGCGCGACCGCCACGGCACACCTTTTGAACATAACGCCTTCCGCTTCCACATCCGCTGCCCGATTTTTGTCGCGCGCGAGTGGATGCGGCACCGGGTCGGATCGTTCAACGAGTTCTCGATGCGGTACGCGAAGGCGAGCGACGAGTTCTACGTTCCGGACGCCGACGACGTCCGCTCCCAGGTCGGCAAGCCCGGCGCGTACACGTTCGAGCCGGTGAGCCCGGAGCTGGCGGAGCAGACGCGCGAGGAGATCCGCGCGGTGTACGACCAGGCGTTCGAGACCTACGAGCGGCTCGTCGAGCTCGGCGTTGCCCGCGAGCTGGCGCGCTCCGTCATGCCGGTCGGCGCCTACACCGAGTTCTTCTGGACGATCAACGCGCGCTCGCTCATGAACTTCGTCTCGCTGCGCGCAGCCGAGACCGCCCAGCGGGAGATCCGCCGTTACGCGGACGCCTGCGAGGTCTTTTTCGCCGAGCGGATGCCCGTTACCCATGCGGCTTTCGTGGCCGCGGGCCGCGTTTCCCCGTAAGCGCTCTGCACGGCGTTTGCAAGGTTTCTTGGGAACGCTGGCTTTGTCGATTCGGACCGGGCTAGCGTGAGTTCACTCGACTCAACCGGATGCCTCGCGCAAGCGAATCGCTTCCCGAGTCGAGGAGGAGAGGTCTCCTCTCCCGGCTAATTGGGCGGGGTCTGCGTGCCCGCTGGGCGGGTTGTTGCGACATGTGCGCGACGGCCCGCCTGCGGCCGTTTTAACGACGAAGAGCGCGCGACCGGAAGCGCACGGCCGCGCGCTTCGAACGTCGGCTAGTCGTCGCTGCCGTGACCGCCGGAGTCGTCGGCGCCTTCGCCGTGGCCGCTCGAGTCGTCGTCGCCGCCGCCCGAGCCGTGGCCTGAGCTCTGCGAGCCGGGGCCGGAGTTGTCGTCGTCGCCCTCGTCGTCGGATCCGTGACCGCTGCCCGAGTTGTCGTCGTCGCCGGCGCCCGTGCCGGTTCCGGTGCAGCGCGGCTCGTTCGCGTGCTCGGCCTCGTCGCACGGGCCGCTGATGTCCTCGCCCGGCTCGACGGCGTCGCCGTTGCCGTTGTCGTCGTCGTTGTCGTCCTCGGCCCGCTGGGGACCGTCGCAGCGCGGGTCGTTGGCGTGCTCGGCCTCGTCGCACGGGCCGCTCACGTCGTCGCCGCCGGTCACCGGCGCGGTGGTCGTGCCGCCGCTCGCGGTCGTGGAGAGAGTCGACGAGCCGCCGCCTCCGCCATTTGTGGCCGCGATGGCGAGCCCGACGCCGAACACGGCCAGCACCACGGGAATCAGGAACAGTTTCATCAGGGTGGACATTGGTTCTCCTTTGCTCTCGAAGTCGTCTCTTCGAGGCTAGGAGAGGGCGATTCAAGGGCGTCCCTGGGCTCGGTGAAGACTCGCCAACCGGTGAGTAAAGACTCGGTAGGTCAGTCGTCGTCGCCCGAGCCGTGGCCGCTCGAGTCGTCGCCGCCGCCGGAGCCGGAGCCCGACGAGCCGGATCCGGAGCTCCCGGACGAGCCTGAGCCGGAGCCGGAGTTCGACCCGGAGGAGCCCTTGCCAGAGTTGTCGTCCGAGCGCGGGTCGCAGTCCGGGTCGAGGCTGTCGTCGTCCTCGCACTGCTCGCTCGTCGTCGTGCGGGGCTGCTGCGCCGTCGTCGTCGGCGCCTGGGCGGTCGTCGTGCGCGCCTGTGTGGGCGTGCGCGCGATCTGGTCGGGCACGGAGAGCACGGGCGACACGGCCGCCGACGATCCCGCGGAGGTGAACCCGGCCGTCGCGTACACGGCGAGCGCGAGCCCGAGCGGCAGAGCCAGGCCGAGCAGCACCAGGAAGAAGGGTCGCGCGCGTTTCATGGCTTCGACCGTAGCAACGGCTTCCTTCAGGAACGGTAAAGCGGGGGTGAGGAGTCGGCAGGCGCCGGGGGAAACGCGATCCGGATCCGCGTTCCCGGGCCGTCGAGGAGCTCGACCGCTGCGTTCCAGCGACCGGCGAGCTCGGCGACGATCGCGAGGCCGAGGCCGGTCCCGGATGTCCGGCGCCCCTCGGTTCCGCGGTAGAAGCGCTCGAAGACGCGGGCGCGCTCCTCCTCGGGAATGCCCGGGCCCGAGTCGGTGACGACGAGCGCGGTTCCGTCCGCCTCGACCGTGATCACGCCCGGGGAGCTGTAGCGGATCGCGTTCTCGATCAGGTTGTCGAGGATCTGCGCCACGTCCGCCGCGGCGGCCCAGACGGGCGTCGGCGCGCCTCCCGCGAGCCGCAGTTCGTGATCGCTCTCCGCAGCGGGCTCGCGCCAGCGCTCGACCGCGGCCCGGGCCGCCGCCCCGAGATCGACGACCTCGCCCTCGGGCCGCACCGACGACGCGCCGGCCAGCTCGAGGAGGTCGTCCACGAGCGCGCTCAGCCGGTCGAGTTCCGCGTCCGCCTTCGACGCCTGCTCGGCCGCATCGCCGCCGTGGGCTTGGATCGCCTCGAGCCGCAGCTTGATCCCGGTGAGCGGCGTGCGGAGCTGGTGCGACGCGTTGGCGACGAAGTCGCGCTGCGAGGCGGCGTTGGCCGCGAGCGCGTCGGCCATGCGGTTGAACGAGCGACCGACGGTCTCGACCTCGCGCGGCTTCTCGGGCTCGATCCGGGCGTCGAGATCGCCCTCGCCGAGCTGCTCGGCGGCGGCGCTCAGCCGTTCGAGCGGGCGCGCCACCGTTCCGGCGAGGATCCAGGCGAGCACCAACCCCGCGCCGATCACCGCCAGGCCGATGAGGATCAGCCCGAGCCAGCTCTCACGAACGCTTGCCTGGACCTCGCCGAGCGGGGCCGAAACCCGCAGCGCACCCACGACCTCGCCCTCGTCCGCGACGGGGACGGTGACGAGCAGGAGATCCTCGCCGAGCGTGTCGCTGTGGCGCTCGCGCACGTCCACGCGGCCGGCGCCGAGCGCCTCGGCGAACTCCGGCCGGTCCGGCGTTGCGTACGGGTCGCCGAGCGTGGCCGCGCCGGTCGAGTCGGCCAACACGGCGCCGTTCGCGTCCACGACCAGCGCGCGGCTGCCCTCCCCGACGCTCGCCTGGCGCGCGATCGAGCGAAGCGTCCGGGTCGCAGGTGTGGCCGAGCCAGGCGCGGGATTCGCCTGGCCCACGAGATCCGAGACCCGCGCGGCCAGCACCGCCGTGCTCGCGAGCACCTCGGCCTCCGTCTCCGAGCGCGCGCGGCGGTCGATGTTCAACCCGAGCGGAACGGCGAGCGCGAGAACGACGACGGCAAGGAGGTACGCGGCGCCGAGAACGAGCCGTGCGCGGAAGCTCACGAGCCGGGCTCGAAGCGGAAGCCCACGCCGCGAACCGTGTGGATGTACCGCGGCGCTGCGGGGTCGTCCCCGAGCTTGCGCCGCAGGGCGCTGATGTGGACGTCGAGCGTCTTCGTCGAGCCGAACCAGGCGGGATCCCAGACCGCGTGGACGATCTCGTCGCGCCGCACGACCTTGCCGGAGCGCTCGACCAGCACGCGCAGCAGCTCGAACTCCTTCACGGTCAGGTCGAGCGGCTCGCCGTCGCGCGTGGCCACGTGTGTGTCCAGGTCGACCCGCACGTCGCCCGACTCGAGCGCGCCGCCGCCGTCCGTTTCCGGCCCCCGTTCGCTGCGGCGCAGAACGGCGCGCATCCGGGCGACGAGCTCGGCGGCGCTGAACGGCTTCGTGACGTAGTCGTCGGCGCCCAGCTCGAGCCCGAGGACGCGGTCCATCTCCTCGCCGCGGGCGGTCAGCATCACGACCGGCGTGCGCGACGTCTCCCGGATCCGCCGCAGCAGGTCGCGGCCGTCGCCGTCGGGGAGCATCACGTCGAGGAGCACGAGATCCGGGCCGCGCTGCGCGAACACGTCCATCCCCGCCGCGGCCGTCTCGGCCAGGATCGGGTCGAAGCCCTCCCGCACGAGCGCGTCCATGAGCGGCTCCGAGATGGCCCGCTCGTCCTCGATGAGGAGAATCGTTCGCTTCGTCATGACGCCGCGCCCGAGCGTACCCGGCCTGGTCTAGGTGGACGCCCCGAGGAGCCAGGGAGGATCCTCGCGCGGCTGGCCTTCGCCCCGGGCCGTCACGACCCACTCGTCGTAGGAGCCCAGGTCGTAGGCGACCGTCCACTCGACCGTCGTCTCGCCGGCGCCGACGACGAACGTGCCGCACGGGGCCGCGTACTCGCCGTCCTTCGCGAGCCAGAGGAAGTAGTAGGCGCCCTGCGGCAGCTCCGGAAGTCCGCTTACGGCGAGGCGGATCGTCTGGTTGCCCGCGGCGTCCACCGGGCCGAGATGCAACGTGCCGGAGGCGTCCGCCGCGTTCTCCGTGGCCTCCATCGGGATCACGGCCTGCACGTCGAGGTCGTCGCTCGCGACCCAGGAGCCGAGGGCGAAGAAGCCGATCGCCACGACCGCCACCGTCGCCAGCCCGAACGCTGCGCGGCGGAAGGTGAAGTGACGCGTCCGCTGGTGCTCCACCGGGACGGACGGCTCGCGTAGCCGCGCAGGAAGCTCGGGCAGCGCCGGGACCGTGCGGAGCAGAGCGTCCACGCGCTCGAGGTCGGCGCGCAGCCCGTCGGGAACGTCGTCCCCGATCAGCTCGTCGAGCTGCGGCGGTTCGTAGCGGTCGGTCATTCGCGCACCTCGTCGAGGAGTCCGGCCAATCGGGCGAGGCCGGCGCGGGTCCGGGTCTTCACGGTTCCAAGTGGAACATCCAGGTAGGACGCCACCTCCGCCTGGGAGAGGCCGCTCCAGTAGGCGAGCTCGAGCACGACGCGCTCACGCTCGGGCAAGCGCTCGAGCGCCGCGTGGACGCGCCACGAGAGCCACGCCGACTCGGCCAGCTCGTCCGGCCCGGCGTCGCCTGAGACGAGGTCGGGCGTCTCGGTCGCCGGCTCGGTTCGCTGCCGCGCCCGGTCGATGATCGCGTGGCGCGCCACGGCGTAGAGCCAGGCCGACGCCGTTCCGCGCTCCGCCTTGTAGCTCTTGGCGGAGCGCCAGACCGCCGCGAAGGTCTCCTGGGTCGCGTCCTCCGCACGGCCGCTGTCGCCGAGCTGCCGCTGCGCCATCGCGAGCACCGGGCGTGCGAACCGGCGGTACAGCTCCTCGAAGGCCGCGCGGTCGCCGTGCCCCGTCCGCGTGATCAGTGCAGCGTCTTTATCCACGGGCATGCCGATTACAGCCATATCGCGACGCAATACGGAACACAAGCCGATGGCGGTTTGCCGCTACTTGATGCGCCAGGTCTTCTTGGCGGGCGAGCGATCCTGATTTGCGAGGGAGTCCGAGGCCCGAACCTGGAACGTGTGCTTGCCCTTCTTCAGGTTCTTGTAGGCAACTCCCGACTTGCAGGTCTTCCAGGCCTTCTTGTCGAGCTTGCACTGGAAGGTCGAGTTCGCCTCGGTGGAGGTGAACTTGAACGTCGCCTTCCTCGCCTTCGTGTTCGCGGCCGGACCCTTCTTGATCGCGGTCTGAGGAGGCAGTGAGTCGACCGTCCAGCTGAACGTCGCCGGCGACGCGTCCACGTTTCCGAAGACGTCGGTCGCGCGCACGGTCAGCAGGTGCGTCCCCTCGGCGAGCGCGGTCAGGTTGAGCGCGGGGAAGCACTGCGCCTCGGCGGCTCCGTCCAGGGAGCAATCGAACCGGGCCACGGGCTCGTTCGCCTCGAAGTTGATCGTGGCGGTCTTCTGCTTGGTCTTGTTCGACGGGCCGCTCGTCACGGAGGTCTCCGGCGGTGTGGCGTCGACCGTCCAGGTGCGGACGGCGGGCACGTGGTCGAAGTAGCCGCCGTTCTTCGCGCGCACCTGGAACGTGTGCTGGCCGGTCGTGAGCCCGTTGAAGCCCGCGAACGGATTCGATCCGCAGTCGAAGAACCCGGACCCGTCGATCGCGCAGTCGTAGGCAATGCCGGCGACCGTGCTGTAGAGGAACGAGACGTTCGGCCCGCTCGTGGAACCGTTCGATGGACCGCCGTTGATCGACGTGTCGACGATCTTGAACGTGTGCTGGGACGAGAAGCCGCTCAGGTTGCCCGACTTGTCAGAGGCACGTGCGTCGAGCGTGTGGTCTCCTTCGCTCAGCGTGAAGGGCGTGACGTCCGCCGTGCAAGCGACGGGAGTGCCGCCGTCGATCCGGCACTGGGCGTCCACGGGCTCGTTCCAGACCATCGAGACCGTGATCGTGCGGTCGGCGCTGTCTGAGTACGACGCCGTCACGAAGGTCAGCAGGCCGGGGGAAGCGAGGTCGTCGAAGATGATCAGCGGAGAGAAGCTCGCGTCGCCGAAGAGCGGCGCCTGGAAGGTGCAGTAGTTCTCCGGCGTGACGGCGTGACACGTGCCCGGGAACCAGCCGGGGACGAAGAACCAGTGATTGGCGGGGCTCCCCAGAGGGACGGCCCGGATGGTGGCTTGGATCTGGGAGATGAGGTCGTTGCTTACGACGAGCTGCGAGCAGTCGTTCTTCGTCACGCGGTCGTCCGTGTTCGTGTTGGTGCACATCTCCGTGAAGATCGGGTTACCAGCCGTCCCGGTCGACGCGGTAGACGGTTCCGGCGCCCTTGATGACCGGCGTGATGCGGACCGCCGAAGCACCGGCGGATCCGGCGAACGCGCCGGCTGCGACGACTGCGGTCAGAACGGCTGCGAACTTGAAGCGCGGCATGGCGACCCCCAAATCCCTCGTTCGTTACGGCGAGCACAAGTGTCCCACCGTTCGGAAAACGGTTCAAGAGTGCGCTCAGGTACGCCTATCGCTGGCCGCTGCGCCGCGCAAGCAGCCGGCCGCCGTCCACGACGATCGACGTACCGGTCACGAAGCTCGCGCGCGTGAGGTAGAGGACGGCGTCGGCGATGTCGTCGGGCGTTCCCGACCGGCCGAGGAGCGACTCCGCCTTGCGCCGCTCGTTCTGCTCCTCCGTGCCGTCCACGGCGACCGAGCCCGGAGCGACGCCGCACACGCGCACGTCGGGCGCGAGCGCGCGGGCGAGCACGCGCGTGAGCATCGCCTCGGCCGCCTTCGCCGCTGAGTGGGGAGCGAACGACGGCCACGGCTCGAACGCGGCGACGTCCTCGATCAGAACGATCAGCCCCTTGGATTCCCGCAGGAACGGCGCCGCCGCCTGGGACACGAAGAACGCGCCCTTCGCGGTCGCGCCGAACGCGGCGTCCCAGTCGGCCTCGGTGACCTCCTCGACCGGCTTCGGCGTGAAGCCGTCGCTCGCCGCGTGCACGACGAGGTCGAGCCCGCCCAGCTCCGCGGCGGCTCGCTCCACCAGGGCGCGGGCGTCGTCGGCGCGCGACAGGTCGCCGTCCTTCGAGCCCGCGGCGAAGACCCGGTAGCCCTCGGCCTCGAGCCGGGCCGCGATCACGCGCCCGACGCGGCCGGTGCCTCCGGTGACGAGCGCTGCGTTCGGCGATTGGGCCATCGGGACACACGATAAGCTCACCGCGACGTCGAGAGAGGAGATCAGCACGAACATGGCCACGCTCGCCTTCAACCACCAGGAGATCGCCGCCCGCGAGCTCAAGCCGGAGCTGCTCGAGCTGCACGGGATCTCGCGGGCCTCGATCGAGGCGCACTACAAGCTCTACCAGGGGTACGTCGCGAAGCGGAACGAGATCCTCGGCAAGCTCGCCGAGGCCGATCCCGCTGCCGCGAACCAGGTCTACTCGGAGTTTCGCGCGCTCAAGGTCGATCTCAGCTTCGCCGTGGGCGGCGTGAAGAACCACGAGATCTACTTCGAGCATCTCGGCGGAGGCGGCGGCGATCCGGACGGCGCGATGGGCGATCTCGTCCGGCGCGACTTCGGCTCGGTCGAGAACTGGCGCACCGACCTGAAGGCGACCGGCATCGCCGGGCGCGGCTGGGCGTGGACGGCCTACGACTGGGACGAGGGCCGGCTCTTCAACTACGTCGGCGACGCCCAGAACACGTTCCCCATCTGGAACGCGACGCCGCTCGTGGCGCTCGACGTCTACGAGCACGCCTACTTCCTCGACTACCAGACCGACCGCGGCTCGTACATCGACGCCTTTTTCGACAACCTGGACTGGGATGTCGTGAACGGCTGGATCGCGGGCTACCAGATCCAGGTCTAGGGTCTCGGCGCTTTCGTGCAGCCGGTTCTGACGGATCTCTCGCTCATCGCCGCGGGCTACCTGATCGGCTCGCTGCCGTGGGGCTACTGGCTGCCGCTGTGGATCAGGCACGTCGACATCCGCACGGTCGGCAGCGGGAACACGGGCGCGACGAACGTCTGGCGCTCGCTCGGCTTCAAGCTCGGCCTCGCCGTGGCGGTGCTCGACATCGCCAAGGGCGCGGCCGCCGCGCTGCTCGCACGCTGGCTCGCGGATGACCTCGTCGCCGTGCTCGCCGGCCTCGCCGCGATGGTCGGCCACTACCGCCCGATCTTCCTCCGCTTCGCCCGAGGCGGGAAGGCGGTCGCGGTCGTCGGCGGCGTCGGGCTCGCGCTGGCGCCGCTCGCGACGCTCTCGGCGGCCTTGGTCTGGGTCGTCGTGTTCCTCGTCTTCAGGTACGCGTCGGTCGCGTCGCTTGTCGCCGCGGTCGCGCTACCGCTCTTCGCGCTGCTGTTCGGCGCTTCCGCCCCGGTCGTGATCTTCACGCTCGCGGCCGCCGTGGCCGTGGTGCTCCTCCACCGGCCGAACATCCGCCGGCTCCGCTCGGGCACGGAGCACAAGATCAGCCTGCGCCGCCGCCGCGCCGCCGCGGCGCACTAGCTTCCGACGCATCTCCCGGGTCGACGGTCTCCGCGGCGCCCCGGACTTAGTTGCAGTCTGTTACTTGGCCGCAAACCGTTGCTGGGTGCGGGGTTGACAAGTTGCAGTCTGCAACTTGGGATTGTTTGCGCGCCTTTCGTGCGTGATCCGCGCGTGTTTCGTCGCAGGTCGGCTGCGCGGGAGTTCTGCGAGGAACTAGCTGGCGAGCCAGGTGCGCAGATCGGAGCCGCTCGCGGGCTGGGCGCCCGTCGCGAGCTCCGCGCGGATCTCGCCGACCGTGCCGCACCGCTGGGCGAGGACTTCGTGGTTGTGGATCGTCTCGAAGTTCACCTGGCGCGCCGAGATGAGGTCGTCGTCTGCCAGCTCGGGATAGCGGTCGATCGCGTTCTTCACCATCAGCCGCACCGAGTCCTCGACGAACCGCGGCGTCAGGTGGGCGTGCTCGACGACGAAGAGCTCGTCGGGCCGCTTGAGCAGCGCGAGGATCGGCGAGCTCATCGAGCTCTCGACGATGTCGACGAGATCCTCCGCGTCGATCCGCATCTTCGTCCCGAGGTAGAGCGTCCCGCGGCCGCGCTGATTGTGTGTCGCGAGCGGAACGAGATCGAGGATGCGCTCGATGTCCACGTCGCCGAATCCCGCCTCGCCGAGCCGTTCGGCGGCGCGGTCGCGGACGAGGCCCTGGGCGCACGGGCAGGCGTTGATCCCGGTCGCCTCGACGCCGATCACGCGGCGTGAGCTCTCGCGGGTCGCGGTGGCGAGCCCGATCAGCGTCACGAGCTCCTGCGTCTGGAGCCCCGAGACCGGGGTGAGCCGGTCGATCGGGTACCGCGCCCGGATCTTGCACCTCGGCGCGGCCGGCGCGCTGGCGCTCGACGATGTGCTCGGCGATGTGCTCGGCCAGTTCCTCCACGAGCAGCGTCCCGGGGATGACCAGCTCGTCGATCGCCTCGCCGAAAAGCTCCGGGAAGCGCGACATGTGGGCGCCCTTCTGATCGGCGTCCAGGTCGACGAAACAGTCGATCACCGCGGAGACGAGCGCGTGCTCGCCGCCGTGGCGCATGCGCACCGCCTTCTCGACGCCGGTCACGCCGACGCGCGAAAGACCCAGGCGCACCTCGGGCGCGGACGCTTGGAGGTCAGGCGAGGTCAGTACTCTCTCGGCCATCGCCGGCAAAGGTAGCACCCCTTCGACGAGCCCCGAAGCGCAGTTCCCGCGCCTCGTGGGGATCGCCTGCCACGACCTGCGCACGCCGCTCGCGACCGTCCACGGCTTCGCGCGGACGCTCCAGCGCGAGCCGCTCGGCCAGCCGGCCGACCGTTACGTGGAGATGATCGACCTCGCCTCCCTGCAGATCGCCGAGCTGCTCGAGGAGCTCGCGCTCGTCGCGCGGATCGAGGCCGGGCGCTTCGAGCCGCAGCTCGAAACCGTCGATTCGCTCACGCTGGTCGAGGACGCGGCGGCCGAGCTGCCCGAGGATCCCGTGAACGTGACCGGCTGGGGCGCTCCCGTGCAGGTCGAGGTCGACGCGACGCGGCGGGCGCTGCGCCAGCTCCTTCGGGCCGCACGCCGCCACGGCGGGCTCGACGCGATCGACGTCGGGGTCGACGGCGCGGAGATCGCGGTCTCGCCGATCCTCGAAACGGCGGCCGGCGTCGTCACCGGCGAGGACGTGAAGGAGCTCGGCGCGGCCGCGGCGGTGCGGCTGATCGGCGCGCTCGGCGGCTCGGTCTCACTCGACGGCGACCGGCTCGCGATCCGGCTTCCCGAGCTAGCCGGCGCGGATCGCGGCGAGCACGTGCTCCTCGCGCCCGGCGCGGAGCGAGTCGACGAGACGCGTCGTCCCGGTCAGCCCTTCCTTGCGGCTGAGGAGCGCGTCCAGCTCGGTCGGCGCTCATTCCGGCGCGCTTCGCGGTGGCGAGGATCGGCTCGACGACCGGCAGCGTCCGCCCGGCGTGGTCGAACTGCCACGACGGGTAGCGATATTCGGTTCCGTCGGGGACGCCGAGCAGCTCGCCCGCGCGGCGGCGCCGGTCGATCTCGAGCGGCTCGACGCCGAGCTTCATCGCGAGCCAGGCGCCGGAGTAGTCGGGCGAGTCCATGGCGCTCATTCTCTCATCGCAGGAGCCGCGACATGCGCCGGTCCTTCAGCACGCGGCCGCCGGTCTGGCACGTGGGGCAGTAGAAGATCGTGTGCTCCTCGAAATCCACCTGCGCGATCGGGGTGCCGCAGACCCAGCACGGCTCGCCCAGGTGGCGGTGGATGCGGTAGGCCTTCGCGTCGGCGACGCCCTTCTCGCGCAGCGCCAGGCCCTCGGTGAGCGTCTCGTCGATCGTCGTCGCCAGGCGCTCGATCTCCTCGTCGGAGAGATCCTTCGTGAGCGCGTACGGCGAGAGTTTCGCCCGGTGGAGGATCTCGTTCACCCAGGCCCGGCCGATGCCGGCGACGACGCGCTGGTCGCGCAGCTGCGCATGGAGCCGCCCCGAGTTGGCGCGGAGGATCTCGCCCAGCCGCTCCGGCCCGAGTCCGAGCGCCTCGGGGCCGAGGTGCGCCAGCTCGGCCTCGATCGCTTCCGGCCGGTAGAGCCCGACCTTCGCGCGCTTCTTCTTGCCGGCCTCGGTGAGGACGAGCGCCGAGCCGTCCGTGAAGTTGAGCTGGAACGCGGGCGACTTCGGCCGCTTGCCGCCGGGATCCGACCACGCCAGGCGGCCCGGCGGACATCAGGTGGATGTGCAGCACGAGCTCGCCGTCAGCCGTCGGGAACAGCAGGTGCTTCCCGCGCCTGCGCGCGCCCGCGAGGCTGCGGCCGTTCAGATCGGTGAGCGGCGGGTCGAACGTCTTCACGGTCGCGATGTGCATCGGGCCGGCGCGCTCGACCGGCGCGTGGGCGACCGGCTCGTCCAGCGCGCGGCGCAAGGCCTCGATTTCAGGCAGCTCGGGCAACTACGCTCCCTCCGTGGCTTCGGCGATCAGCGTACTCGTGGAGCGTGGGGGCGTCGTGGAGTCGCGGCACACGGTCCACGTAGCCGCGGTGCGCGACGGGACGCTGGTCGACTCGGCCGGGAACCCGGAGCTCGTCACGTTCATGCGCTCGTCCGCGAAGCCGTTCCAGGCGCTGCCGCTCGCGCTCGAGGCGCCCGACCTGCCCGGACACCGAGCTCGCGATCGCCTGCGCCTCCCACGACGGCGCGCCCGAGCACCTCGCGGCCGTGAACGCGCTGCTCGCCCGCGCCGGCTGCACGGAGGAGGATCTCGAGAACGGCCCCGAGCGCGGCTCGCGCTGCAACCACAACTGCTCGGGCAAGCACGCCGGGATGCTCCTCCTGGCGAAGCTGCGCGGCTGGCCGCAGACCGGGTACCGCCTCCCCGACCACCCGCTCCAGATCGAGCTGCGCGCGATCCTGGCCGGAGCGCTCGGCGTCGACGATCCCCCCATGGCGGTCGACGGCTGCGGCGTCCCGACCTATGCGGCGCCGCTGTAGGCCATGGCCCTTTCGTTCTCGCGGCTGACCACCGGAGAACTGCTCGGATCCGACCGCGTCACGGCCGTCATGCGCGCCCATCCGGTGCTCGTCGGCGGTGTGGAAGCCGGGGATACCAAGCTCATGCTCGCGGCCGAGGGTGTGGTAGCCAAGCGGGGCGCCGAAGGGCTCATGTGCGCGGTTCTCCCCGATGGAACGGGCGTTGCCGCCAAGGTCGAGGACGGCGCGAACCGCGCTGCGGGCCCGGGTTTGGCCGCCTTCCTCGGCATCCAGGAACTGGCTGTCGAGCCGGTTATCAACAGTCGCTGTGAAGAAGTGGGACGAATCATCCCCAGCCGGTGAAAAACAGTTCTCGTTTTCCCCAGGTCCGGTGTATAGTCCGGCCCCGCTGAGGCGGTAGTGAGCCGGGGGCACGTGGGGTCTCGCCGGTTCGTTGCGCGAAAGCGATGCTGCGGACGCTAACGACGAAGGCGAGGTCGAATGCTCACGGTCGACATCACGCTCCCCGACATCGAGGAGTTGCACAAGCTCGTTGTCGACGGACAGGAGAAGGGATTCCTGACCTATGACGAGATCGTCGCGGGGCTCGAAGAGATCGACCTCACCAAGGAGCAGGTCGAGGACTTCTACACCTACCTCATCGACCACGGCATCGAGCTCCACGAAGGCGAAGAGCACAAGGCGCCGCCCCATGAGCAGCCGGCCCTCGCCGAAGACGACAAGAACGCGCCAAAGCTCGACCTGACCGTCGAGCCGTCGCTCGACTCGCTGCGGCTCTACCTGCGCGAGATCGGCAAGGTGGCGCTCCTCACTGCCGACCAGGAGATCTACCTCGCCAAGCGGATCGAGCGCGGCGACATGGCCGCGAAGACGCAGATGATCGAGGCCAACCTGCGCCTCGTCGTCTCGATCGCCAAGGCCTACCTCGGCCGCGGGCTCTCGTTCCTCGATCTCATCCAGGAGGGCTCGCTCGGCCTCATTCGCGCGGTCGAGAAGTTCGACTACCGCAAGGGCTTCAAGTTCTCCACGTACGCGACGTGGTGGATCCGCCAGGCCGTGACGCGCGCGATCGCCGACAAGGCCCGCACGATCCGGATCCCGGTGCACATGGTCGAGAAGCTGAACAAGGTCGTGCACATCGAGCGCCAGCTCGTCCAGCGCCTCGGCCGCGAGCCCAGGCCCGAGGAGATCGCCGAGGAGCTCGAGATTCCCGACCGAGGAGGTGCGGGAGATCCTCCGCATGGCGCAGCTGCCGATCTCGCTGGAGAAGCCGATCGGCGAGGAAGAGGAGTCCGAGCTGGGCGACTTCGTCCAGGACGAGGCCGCCGAGTCGCCGTTCGACTCCGCGTCGCTGCACCTGCGCCGCGAGGACATCGACAAGGCGCTCGAGTCGCTCCCCGAGCGGGAACGCAAGGTGATCGAGCTCCGTTTCGGCCTGCTCGGCGACCAGCCGCGCACGCTCGAGGAGGTCGGCCGCGCCTTCGGCGTCACCCGCGAGCGCATCCGCCAGATCGAGAACCACACGCTCAAGAAGCTCGAGGGGCTTCCTGAAGCACAAGCGCTCAAAGACTGCATGTAACTAGCGCGTCTACCGTTCCGGGCTATGGCTCCTGAACGGCGAATCGCACTCGTCTCGGTCGGCGCCGCCGTGGTGCTCATCGGGCTCAAGCTGGGCGCGGGGCTCGCGAGCGGGAGCCTCGGGCTGCTCTCCGAGGCGGCGCACTCGGGAACCGACCTCGCCGCGGCGCTTCTGACCTTCTTCGCCGTCGGCGTCGCGGTGCGCCCGGCCGACCAGGGCCATCCGTACGGGCACGGCAAGGCGGATCACCTGGCCGCGCTCGCGGAGGCGACGATCCTCGCCATCCTGAGCCTCGTGATCGGCGGCGCCGCGGTGCTCGCGGCTCCTCGACGGAGATCCGCCCGAGCTCGATCTCCGCTGGTGGACGTTCGCCGTCATCCTGCTCGTCATCGCGATCGACGCGTTCCGTTCGATCGTCTCCCGGCGTGCGGCGCAGCGCTACCGCAACGCCGCTCTTGCGACCAACTCGCTCCACTTCGCGAGCGATCTGGCCGGGTCGACCGCCGTGCTCATCGGCCTGATCCTCGCGCGGCAGGGCTACCCCGGCGGCGACTCGATCGCCGCGATCGTCGTCGCGGTGCTCGTCCTCGGAGCTGCCGCGCGGCTCATGCGCCGCAACGTGGACGTCCTCATGGACCGCGCGCCGCTCGACGCCGAGGAGGCGGTGCGCCAGGTGATCGCCGCGCTCGAGCCGCCCGTCGAGCTGCAGCGCCTGCGCATGCGCTACGCCGCGGGGATGCACTTCGCCGACGTGGTCATCGGCGTCTCCGGCTCGGCCGCCGTCGGCCAGGGCCACGCCGCCGCCGACCGGGTGGAGGACGCCGTCGAGCGCGTCCTTCCGGGGACGGACGTCGTCGTCCACGTCGAGCCGATGCAGCTCGAGGAGCTGCGCGAGCGCGCCCACGCCGCGGCGTCCAAGGTCGCCGGCGTGCGCGAGATCCACAACGTCGCCATCCTCGACGCGGGCGACCGCACCGTGGTGTCGCTCCATCTGAAGCTCCCCGGGAACCTGCCGCTGCAGGAGGCGCACGAGGTCGCCTCGGCGGTCGAGGCGGCGATCGAGGCCGAGCTGCCGGGCGTCGCCGAGGTGCGGACGCATCTCGAGCCGCTCGGGGAGGAGACGGCGGGCGAGGCGCTCGCCGACGGCGTCGAGCGCGCCCGGGTCGAGACGATCGTCCGCGACCTGACCGGTGAGGCGCCGCGTGAGGTCCGCCTGTTCCGCACCGACGCCGGGCTGGTCGTCTTCCTCACGCTCGGGTTCGACCCCGGGCGCTCGCTCGCGGAGGCACACGAACGCGCGACCGAGATCGAGGCGCGCATCCACCGCGAGCTGCCCGAGGTGGCAGAGGTGATCGTCCACACCGAGCCCTAGTACGCATCCCGTCGATGGGACGGAAGAAGACGCAGAAGGACCGCTGGGCCCAGGACAACCGCCTGGCCGCGAACCCGGCCGCCTACGCGGCGACGATCGGCGCTGTGCTGGCCCTCGTCGGCCTCTTCGTTCTGTTCTGGATCTTCTAGACGACCGCGACGACGCGCTCTTCGCGCTCGGCGGGCCAGTCGGCGCCGAGGGACGAATCGAGCTTCGCGCGCAGCTCACCCGTGGAGGCCAGCTCCTCGACGATGTCCGCGCCGCCGATCAGCTCGCCGCTCACGAAGACCTGCGGGATCGTCGGCCAGCTCGAGAGCGCCGAGAGCTCCTGGCGGATGGCCGGGTCGGGGAGGATGTCCACGGCGGTCACGGACGCGCCGGCGGAGCGGAGCGCCTCGAGGGCGCGGCCGGAGTTGCCGCAGAGCACCCGCTCGGGCGTTCCCTTCATGAAGAGCACGACGTCCTCGGAGTCGATCGTGGTCTGGATCTTGTCGCTCAGCTCGCTCATGTTCCTCCTCGGGTGGTGATGCGCAGTTCGTGGATCGTCCCGTCCGACAGCTGCTCGGCGAGCGCGTCGTAGACGAGGCGGTGCTGCTCGACGAGCGTGAGGCCGTCGAAGCTCGGGCTCGCGACCGTCACCTGGAAGTGGTCGCCGCTGCCGGTTCGGTCTTCGACCGCGATCTCGGTCGCGTCGGGGAACGCGATGCGAAGCAGGACGTCGAGCGGAGCGGTCACGCGCCGGACGCTAGCAGCCGGGTTCGGGGCTGCGGGTAGGCTGGCGCGCGCTGTGCGAGAACTGGCGGATCGCCCCATCGCGGCGCGCGCCGTGGCCTGTGCGCTCTTCCTGGCTGCGCTCTTCTCGTTCATGTATCCGTTCGTGACCGTGACGGCCGACCGGCGCAGCGCCACGGCGACCGGCTTCGAGCTCGCGATGCACGACGTGACGTTCGAGGGCACCTACGTCCAGGAGTCGTTCCGCGGCGAGGTCGAGCACTGGATCGGCAACGGCCAAGGGCCCGCGCTCGTCGCCTTCGTGATGCTCGTGATCGCCGCCGCGTTCGTGTGGATCCCGTGGCGCGGCGGTCCGATGGTCGCCTCGGTCGCGACGCTGATAGCGCTGCTCTTCATGTTCGCCCTCTACCAGCGCGTCGGCTCGATCGCGGCCCTCGCGGAGACCCAGCGCCACGGCGGCTTCTGGGTCGCGCTGTGCTTCGCGCTGGCCGGCGGCCTCTGGTCGACGTACGTCCTCACGCGAACGCCGTGGTGGTGGAGGCCGGATCTGAGCAACCACCGCGACTACTTCGCCTGAACTAGGCTGCGCCGCATGACCACCGTCGAGGAACAGCTCGCGCTCTATCGCGCCGTCCGGCGGGATCTCGAGCAGCGCATCCTCCCGCTCGCCACGTCGGTCGACGGGCGCCGGTTCACGCTCCAGACCTCGCTCTACGGACTCGAGCTCGAGGCGGGCGGCTACGTCGTCCTCGCCTCCGACGGCGTCGATCGGCTCGGCCAGCTCCAGTCGCTCGAGGCGACCCAGGCCGAGGGGCCCGAGCTCGAGGGGACGCGCATCATGATCCGCGCCGCGATGGGCCAGGGCGTCGTGCTCGACGGCGACGGCAAGCCGTTCCACGACGCGCTCGCGCGCCCGGCGATGCCGGAGGAGGTGGCGGCGCATCTCGAGGCCGTCGCGGCTCCTCGGGCCCGGCTCGACGTGGGCTCGCTGCTCCTCGCTCCGGGCGTTCCGCTGGCGCTCGACGCGGGTGGCTTCGACCGGCACACGTTCCTGTGCGGCCAGTCCGGGTCCGGGAAGACCTACGCGCTCGGCGTCTTGCTCGAGCGTCTCCTCCACTCGACGTCGCTGAAGATCGTCGTGCTCGATCCGAACTCAGATTTCGTCCGGCTCGGAGAGACCCGCGCGGATGCCGGGGAGGCCGCCGCGGCTCGCCACGCCGAGGTCTCCAAGGAGATCGTCGTCCGGCGCGCCGGCGAAGGGCTGCGCGTGCCGCTTCATGCGCTCGAGCCCGCGACCCAGGCGGCGGTCCTGCGCCTCGATCCCGTCGCCGACCGCGAGGAGTACGCGGACTTCATCACGCTCGTCGAGCTCGGCCGTTTCGACACGCTCGACGAGCTCGCCGACGGCCGGCTCTCGATGCGGATCAAGAACCTCGGCGCGGACCGCTGGGGAATCTGGTCGCGCGGCGAGGACGTCTCCGTGGTCGCAGACGTTCTCGACGGCGATGCGCGCTGCGTCGTGGTCGATCTCGGCTCGCTGCCGACCCGCGAGGAGCAGTCGCTCGCCGCGACCGCGGTGCTCGACGCGCTGTGGCGCGAGCGCGAGCGGCGCCAGCCCGTGCTGGTCGTGATCGACGAGGCGCACAACGTCCTGCCGGCCGAGCCCGAGGATCCGATCACCGCGCGCTCGACCCAGGCCGCGATCCGCATCGCCGCCGAGGGCCGCAAGTTCGGGCTCTACCTGCTGGTCTCGACGCAGCGCCCGCAGAAGGTGCACGAGAACGTCCTCAGCCAGTGCGACAACCTGCTGCTCATGCGGATGAACTCGCAGGCCGACCTCGGCTACGTCGGCGACGTCTTCTCGTTCGTCCCGCCGACGCTCCTCGCGCGCGCGACCGCGTTCCGGCAGGGCGAGTGCCTCGTAGCCGGGAAGATCGCGCCGCATCCCGCGCTCATGAAGGTGGGCGCGCGGATCGCGGTCGAGGGCGGCGGCGACGTGCCGACCACCTGGGCCGACTCGACCTAGAACTCCGTCCGCTCGCCGGGATCGAGGATCCGCACCTCGACGTCCGGCGCGACCTCGGCCGCGGCGGCCTTGAACTCCTCCGCCGGCCGGCGGCCCGCGCCGAGCCCGCGGCCGATCGGGGCGAACGTGCCCCAGTGGATCGGAATCGCGATCTTCGGCCGCAGCCGCCGCACCGCCTCGGCGGCCCGCACCGGATCGAGGTGCAGCCCGGTGTCGACGTTCGGCCCCCAGCCCCAGACCGGGACGAGCGCCACGTCGAGGTCGTCCACGAGCCCGTCCATCTCGTCGAACAGATCGGTATCGCCGGCGAAGTAGACGCTGGAGGAGCCGAACAGCGCGTAGCCGACCGCGGTCAGCCCCAGCCGCAGCGGCGGGCGGTTTCCGTCGTGGAGCGCCGGCGTCACGCGCACGGTGACGCCGCCGAGCTCGAGCTCGTCCCCGGGAACCTCCTCGCGGACGTCGGTGAACCCGCGCCGCCGCGCCAGGCCGCCGAGCCCCTTGGGAACCACGACCGCGATGTCGTGGTCGAGCAGCCGCAGCGAGGGGAGGTCGAGGTGGTCGAAATGGCCGTGCGAGAGCAGCACCGCGGTCAGGTTCTCGGGCGGCTCGGGCCGCGCCGCAACGCGGGTCAGATGCGCCGCGCGCTTGCGGAGCAGCGGATCGGTGAGGAACCGCGCCCCGTCCAGCTCGACGAGCAGCGTCGCGTGTCCCAGGTACTCGACCGATCCGCTCACAGGGACGATCGTACGCGTGACCTGTGACCGCCGGGACGAACCGTAAAGTCGGCCCCCATGGAGCGCCTCGACCGCCCGATCGAGATCGTCGTCAGCCTGCGACCTGCTTCATCGCGAGCTGACGAAGGAGCGTCGCGCGCGCGTGGCCGAGGCGACCGACGCGCGCGCGACCGTCGAACCCGTCTAGGCCGCCGCTTCCTTGCCCAGGCTGCGGAGCTTGAACGCGGCCATGATCTCGGTGAGCCCGCGGAACAGCGCGAAGACGCCGATCCACACCACGAGCAGGATCGCCGAGCCGCGGAAGTAGCCGGCCGCCCAGAACCCGAGCAGGATCTCGAGGATCCCGACGATGAGCAGGAGCCACCAGAGGTCGCCGCGCACCATCAAGGCTGCGATCACGTCGAAGATCCCCTTGAACAGGATGAACCAGGCGAAGATCGTCGCCAGCGCGACGAACGTTCCCTGTGGCTGGAAGAACGCCGTGATCCCGGCGGCGATGAAGAGCACGCCGAGGAGCCCGCGGATCCATTTCCAGCCTGACGACGACATCGGTATCGCTATGAACTCGTTGACACCGGCGAAGATCGCCACGATCCCGAACAGGAGCGAGATCGCGTAGACGGATTCCAGGTCGAGCCGGAGCAGGATCAGCGACACCCAAAGCCAGGCGATTCCGGTGATCAGGAAGAGCCACCAGTACTTGGATGCGCCTTCGACGTACTCCTGCTCGTCCAGCGTCATTGCTTGCATCGATTCCTCCCTTGCGGCATTGAGGTGAGCGGCGCGAGTCTATTCCCGCGTCCGGAGGGATAGACTCGGCGCCGTGAGCGCTGCGCCTCCCCCGAAGACAGGGCCCTCGAAGAAGAGGATCATGGCCGCGCGGATCCTTGTCGTCCTCGGGGCGCTGATCGGGATCGTGGCCGCGCTCGCGGGATACGTGCGCTACCAGGCGCTCGACACCGAGACCTTCAAGGGGACCGCCAGCGAGCTGATCGCCGACGACACAGTCCGCAACGAGATCGGCGCGCGGATGGTCGACCAGCTGTTCGCGAACGTGGATGTCCAGGCCCAGCTCGAGGAGACGCTGCCCGAGAACCTCCAGGCCCTCGCCGTTCCGATCGCCGGCGCGACGCGGCAGCTCGCCGATCGCGCAGCGGTCGACCTGCTGGAGCGGCCGCGGGTCCAGGAACTCTGGATCGACTCGCTCGTGAAGACGCAGGAGCAGCTCAAGAAGCTGCTCGACGGCGACACGACGGTCATCCAGAACACCGACGGGTTCGTCGTCTTGAACCTGCAGCCGCTCGTCGTCCAGCTCGGGGACGAGGTCGCCGTCGTGGGCCGGGTGGCCAACGCCCTGCCGCCGGACGCCGGCGTGATCCAGATCATGGACGCGGACAACCTCACGCTCGCCCAGGACATCACGAACATCCTGAACACGGTCGGGCTCTGGCTCTGGGTCGTTCCGATCCTCCTCTTTGGGGCTGCTGTCGCGATCGTGCCCGGCCGCCGGCGCCTCGAGTTGCGCGCGGTCGCCTTCGCGGCCATCCTGATCGGCCTGCTGCTCCTCATTCTTCGCGGCCTCGCCGGGCGCTACATCGTCGAGAACCTGGTGCAGTACGACTCCAGCAAGCCGGCCGCACAGGACGCGTGGAACATCATCACCGACCTCCTCGCGCAGGGCGCGTGGACGATCTTCGGGCTCGGCGTCATCCTCCTGTTCGGCGTCTGGCTCGCAGGCCCGACGCGCACCGGCTCGGCCGCGCGGCGCTTCGTCGCCCCGTTCCTCGCGCACTGGTGGATGGCGTACGGGATCTTCCTCTTCCTCGCGCTGCTTCTCCTCTGGTGGGGCCCGACCGACCAGACCCGCCGGCCGCTGCAGATGTTCGTGGCCTCGTGGTCTTCGCGCTCGGCTTCGAGGGGCTGCGCCGGTTGGCCTTGCGCGACGTTCCCGGCGCGGCCGAGACGTCGGCGGGCGCCGCGCTCACCGCGCCGTTCGAGAACTACCGCGCCAATCGCGCGGCGAGCAAGCGGCTCGAGGAGCTCGACCGCCTCGCGCGTCTCAAGGAATCGGGCGCGATCACGGACGCCGAGTTCCAGGCGCGCAAGAACGAGCTCGGCTAGCCGACCGATCTTCCGGTCGCTTCGCGCACGTTGATCCGGAACGCGACCGCCTGACGGCCCGACTCGCGCGGGCGGCGGCTCGTCCCTCCGAAGCGGTCGCGCAGGAGCTCGAGCGCGCGCTCGACGTCGTCGCCCTCGAGCTCCTCGTAGTCGCCCTGGAGGATCGCGCTGCGCCACACGCCGGGGCCGTCGTAGGCGTCCACCTCGAAGCAGACGCTCGGGTTGGACGCGCAGCATCCGTGTCTTGAGACCCTCGACGGTGAGCACGTAGACGCTCTCGCCGTCCCAGCCGTAGATGACCGGGACGACGTAGGTGGTCCCGTCGGCATGGCAGCCGACGCGCCCAACCGTCTGGGTGCGGAGCAGCTCGTCGATCTCGGGTCGCGTGAGCTCGTTCACGCCGCGATCATCGCCGCTTTGGCCGACGAGCGCCGTGGGATACTGCGCCGTGGCCGCCGAGCGCTCCAGCAAGCAAGGGCACATCCGCGATCCGGCCTACCTGAAGACGCTCGCGATCGCCGCCTTTCTCGGAATCCCGGCCGCGGTCGGGGCAGTGCTCTTCACGACGGCCGTCCACCGGGTCGAAATCGTGCTCTGGAGCGACATCCCCGAGCAGTTCGGCTGGATCGAGCCCGCCTCGTGGTACGTCATCGCCCTGCCCCTGATCGCCGGCGGCATCGTCGCTCTCTGCCTGCGGCTTGCCGGGACGCGCGGGACATCCCGCCAGCGAGGGGATCGGACTCCATCCGGCGACGCCGGTCGAGCTTCCGAGCATCCTGCTCGCGGCGCTCGCGTCGCTCTCGTTCGGCCTCGTGCTCGGTCCCGAGGCGCCGCTCATGGCGCTCGGGCTCTGCTTCGGCGGCGTCGCCGCCCATTTCGCCCGGGCGGAGAAGGAGCACGCGAAGGATCTCGTGCTCGCCGGGGGGTTCGCTGCGATCGCCGTCGTGCTCGGCGGCCCGATCGTCGCCGCGTTCATGATCTTCGAGATGGTCGCGTCGTCAGGCGCGGTCCCGGCGCACGAGATCGGGCATGTGCTCCTGCCGGGGTTCGTGGCGTCGGGCACGGGCTACCTGGTCTTCGTCGGGCTCGGCCGCTGGCACGGCCTGGACGTGCCCGAGCTCGCCGTGCCGGGACTCCCGGTCTACGAGACCGTTCGCGTGGCCGACGTCGCCTGGACGGTCCCGCTGGCGGTCGGCGTGGCCGCGGTCGTCGTCCTCTCGAGACGGCTCACGCAGGAGCTCATCGCCCGCCTCCGTCACGGAGCGACGATCACGCTGCTCGTGGGCGGTGCCGCGGTCGGACTGACGGCAGTCCTCTACCGCGCGCTCGCCGACCGGCCGGTCGACCTCGTGCTCTTCTCCGGGCAGGCGTCGCTCCCGGCGGTGATCGCCGAAGGATCCGCGGGCGTGCTCGCCGCGCTCCTCGTGGCGAAGCTGATCGCCTACGGCCTCTCGCTGGCGGCCGGCTTCCGGGGCGGCCTGATCTTCCCGTCGGTGACGCTCGGCGTGATCGCGGGCGTCTTCGCCTCGGTCGTCCTCCCGGGCTTCGACCTCACCCCGGCGGTGATCGCCGGTGTGGCTGCCGGGGCGGCCTCCGCGATGACGCTCCCGTTCTTCGGCGCACTCTTGGCCGCGCTCCTCGGCGGGACGGCGGGGGCGAAGGCGGTTCCCGTCGCCATCATCGCCGCGGCGATCGCGTGGCTGGTGACGCTCGCGCTCGAGTTTCCGGTCGAAGACGGGCCGGCCGCGACGCCCTCGGCCGCGGCCGGCTCCCAAGAATCGAGCTAGGCCTCCATGGCGCCCGGCCGCGTCAGGGCCCAGATGACCCAGACGGCGAGCGCGATCATGATGATCGACCACCACGGGTAGTAGGGGATGAAGAAGAAATTGGCGATTGCGCTGAGCATGCGCGAGCGTCAGCGCCACGACCCCGGCCCAGGCCCGGCGGGCGAAGAGGTAGAACCCGCTGACCGCGACGAGGACGCCGAGGCACAGGTGGATCCAGCCCCACGCGGACGTGTCGAGATCGAACGTGTAGTTCTGCGTGATGACGTAGAAGTCGTCGTTTGCGATCGCGACGACCCCCGCGATCGCCTGGAAGACCCCGATCATCACCATGATCGTCGCGGCGAAGGCGATACCACCGACAGCCCACCCCGAGACGCTTGGCTCATTGTCGTACTGCGACACAGCGGCTCCTTTCCCGAGACCCTGAAATTGCGGGGAAACGGTACTCCCGGGATCGGCTACCAGACCCCGTTTGTTGACATTAGGCGCTGCGGTAGCTCAGTATCGGCGGCACTCAACCCCGGGGAGGATGCTCGATGTTCGCACCACGGATTCAGGCCGGATCCAAGCGCTTGCGCCTGGTCGTAGGCCTCACGACGGTCGCACTTGTTGCGCTTTTCGCAGTTATCGGGGCGGGGCCCATCGCGGCCTATCCCGCACCTGATCCGGAGCCCATTCCGGAGCCGGTTCCGGAGCCCGTTCCGGAGCCTGCGGTCCCGACGTTCGTCGACGGCCTCTCGCAGGCCGTGTTCGGCGGCTCGGCGACCTGGCTGAACAGCGAGCTCTGGGTCGAGACCGACGTCGACTCCGACTTCGACGGCAAGCTCGACCGCGTCCACGTGGACGTCACGCGCGTCGCCGAGACGCAGACCGACGGGCTCAAGGTCCCCGTGATCTTCGAGATCAGCCCGTACTACGCGGGCATCGGTCCGGCCCGGAACTGGGCGGTGAACCACGAGGTCGGCTTCCCGCCGGCGACGCGCCTGCCCGAGCCGTACTTCAACCCGTCGAACACGAGCCCGACGATCGCGACGATCTACGAGTCCACCTGGGTTCCGCGCGGCTACGCGGTCGTCCACGCCGAGTCGCTCGGCACCGGCGGCATTCCGACGGCTGTCCGACCTCGGGCGCACCGAACGAGACCGAGGGCGGCAAGGCCGTCGTCGACTGGCTGAACGGCCGCGCGCCCGGCTTCACGACCCGTGCCGGCGACGTGACCGTCGGCGCGACCTGGACGACCGGCAAGGTCGGGATGATCGGCACGTCGTACAACGGCACGCTTCCGATCGCCGTCGCCTCCACCGGCGTCGAAGGCCTCGAGGCGATCGTCCCGATCTCCGCGATCTCCAACTGGTACGACTACTACCGCGCGAACGGCATGACGCGCGCGCCGTTCACCTTCCAGGGCGAGGATCTCGACGTGCTCGCGGACGCGGTCTACTCCCGCGCCGACGAGCCGGCCCCCGGCCCGCGCACGATCTGCCGCGGCGTGATCGACAACATCGCCGCGACGCAGGATCGCGCCACCGGCGACTCGAGCCCGTTCTGGGAGTCGCGCAACTACATGAACGACGTGGACAACGTCCACGCGGCCACGCTCCTCGCGCACGGCAACGCCGACTTCAACGTCATGACGAAGAACGCGGCGCAGTTCTACGACGCCATCAAGGCCAACGGCGTCCCGCACCAGTTCTACTTCCACCAGGGTGGTCACGGCGGCTCGCCGCCCGATGTGATGCTGAACCGCTGGTTCACGCGCTACCTCTACGGAGTGCAGAACGGCGTCGAGTCCAAGCCGAAGTCGTGGGTCGTCCGCGAAGCGACTGCGTGTCCTCCGCGCGAGGCCACGGTCGTCGGCGATCAGTCGAACACCGCGACGCTCACGGTTGCGGATACGAGCGCGCTCGAGCTCGGCTTCACGCTGACGATCCCGCAGACGAACTCGACGGGGACGATCACGACCACGACCCGGGCGATCACCGCGATCCCCGACTCCACGCATGTCGTGCTCGCAACTCCGGTCGCCACCGCCGCGGGCCAGCGCGTCGTGAACGGGGCGATCGTCAGCCACGTCTGCGGCACCGGGGCCCCGACGCCGTATCCCGAATGGCCGGATCCGGCCTCGGCGAACGCCGTCATGAACTTCACCCCGGGCGCCCCGGCGCGCGGCGGCCTGACGTTCCAGGCGGCCGATCCGTCGACCGCTGCGGAGTTGCTCGTGGACAACGCGTTCGTGACCGCGACGACGTCGATGAACGCGGCCTCCTCGAATGTGCGCCTGATCTACCAGACGCCCGTCCTGACCGCACCGTTGCGGATCAGCGGGACGCCGACGGTGAAGATCCGCGCGGCGTTCTCGAAGGCGAAGGCGAACCTCACTGCCGTCCTCATCAGCTACCCGGGGACGACCGGCAACGGGACGATCCTGACCCGCGGCTGGCAGGACCCGGAGAACCCGAACTCGACCGCGGTCACCGAGCCGCTCGCGCCGGGCACCTTCCGGACGTTCGACTTCGACATGCAGCCGAAGGACGTCGTGGTCGCGGCGGGGCGCCGGCTCGCGATCATGATCCTGTCGAGCGACAATGAGGCGACGGTCCGTCCGGTCGCAGGGACCGAGCTGACGTTCGACCTCGCACACTCGCAGGCGCGGATCCCGATCGTCGGCGGCGGAGCAGCACTGGCCGCGGCGACCGGCGTGGTTGCCCCGACGGTCGGCTACACGCTCGACCCGGCCGCGCCGAACGGGCCGAACGGCTGGTACACGTCCGGCAATATCGCGCTCGCCTGGCAGGTGACCGACGGCGGCGCCGAGACGGCGAAGACCGGCTGCGCGGACGAGACGTTCTCCACGGACGGGAACTTCACGCGTTCCTGTACGGCGACGAACGTGGTCGGCTCGGCCGGTCCGGTCTCGGTGAACGTCAAGCGCGACACGACCGCTCCGACGATCACCGCGAACGTGAGCGGAACGCCGGGCCTCGGCGGCTACCGGCCGGCGAACCCGACGGTGACGCTCGTCCCGGTGGACGCCACGTCCGGGATCGCCCTGACCGAGTACAGCCTCGATAGCGGGCCGTTCCAGCCGTACACCGCGGGCTTCGTGGTGAGCGGCGACGGGCCGCACACGGTCGACTTCCGCACGACCGACAACGCAGGCTGGATGAGCGCAACGGGCTCGGTTTCGTTCCTCGTGGACGCGAACGCTCCCGTGACGACCGCGACCGTGAGCCCGCCGGCGGTCGGCGGCTTCCATCGCACGCCCAAGGTGACGCTCGACGCCACCGACGGCCTGGGCGTCGGCGTCGCGGCCGTGCAGTACACCGTCGACGGCAGCGGGACGCGCAGCTACACGGCGCCGTTCTGGGTCACCGGCGACGGCATCCACACGGTCACGTACCGCGCCGTGGACATGCTCGGGAAGATCGAGGCGACGAAGACGATCACGTTCACCGTGGACGGCTCGCCGCCGATGTCCTCGATGAAGCTGACGCCCGCGCCGATCGGCGGGGTGTACGTGAATCCGACGGTCACGCTCTCGTCGAACGACTTCACTGGCGGCTCGGGCACGGCGTCGATCGAGTACCTGCTCGACTCGGGCTCGTGGACGACCTACTCCGGGCCGTTCACGGTCAGCGGCGACGGCTCGCACACGATCCAGTTCCACGCGACCGACAACGCCGGGAACGTCGAGGCGGTCAAGACCAAGTCGTTCACCGTGGACGGCTCCGGGCCGACGATCACGATCTCGAGCCCGGCCGGGACGTACACGCTGAACCAGTCCGTGACGCCGTCCTACTCCTGCTCGGACGCCTCGGGCGTCGGCTCGTGCGCGGGGCCGGGGACGGTCGACACCGGCTCGATCGGCTCCAAGTCGTACACGGTGACCGCGTCCGACCTGCTCGGGAACGCGTCGTCGCAGACGCGGACGTACAACGTGGTCTGGCCGTTCACGGGCTTCTCCGTGCCCTCGAGCGCCAAGGCGGGCTCGCAGGTGAAGGTGAAGTTCTCCCTGGGCGGCAACCGCGGCACCGCGATCGTCTCGTCGCAGGGATCGGCCACGGTGAGCTGCACGGCACCGGTCGACCCGGGTGCCTATCCGCCCGCGGCCGGCGAGTCGTTCTCGACCCCGTCCTACTCGGGCGGCACCTACACGATCAACTGGCAGTCGGTCTCCGGCTGGAAGAACACCTGCCGGATCTACTCGCTGACCCTCGCCGACGGCACGAAGCACACGGCCGTCGTGCGCTTCACCTAGGAACCGGAGGGCGGGCCCGGCTTCACGGCCGGGCCCGCCGCCCGAATCCGCAATAACCCGCACCAAAGAGCCGCGTCTGCGCGGACGCTTTCGCGCTCCGGTTCTCCGAGACTCAGGGAAAGAATCGGAGGAGGAGCGAGATGGCGAACTACCCGAGCGCGATTGCAGTTCCGCCGAAGCGGGACAAGGGCTCCGGCACGATGGTCGCGGTCGTCGCCGTGTTCCTGGGCATCGCCGTCGGCGTGCTCGTGCTCGTCGCCGGCGTGATGTTGAACCTCACGGTCGACGCGCGCGACGAGGCCAAGGCGGCCGCGAACGCGCAGCCGGCGCCGGCCGCCGAGCACACGGATCACGCGGCCGCGGCGGACGCGAGCGCGGTCAGCCTCCCCCTCCAGAGCTTCGCGGGCACGACGGCCGAGAACGCCGCCGAGCTCGCCGAGGCCCACGTTGCGCGCGACGCCGCGCTGCCTGCGGTTCCCGCGGGCGAGCTCGTCAAGGTGCATATGACCCTGAAGGACATGGTCGTGGAGATCGCGCCGGGCGTGCAGTACAACACCTGGGCCTTCGACGGCCACGGCGCGCCGGGGCCGGTCGTGCACGTCCGTGAGGGGCAGACCGTCGAGATGACGCTCACGAACGGCGGCTCGATCCCGCATTCGATCGACTTCCACGCGGCGCGGATCGCCCCGAACGTCGCGTTCGCGGACGTCGCGCCGGGCGAGTCCTTCAAGTTCCGCTTCACCGCCAACGATCCCGGCGTGTTCATGTACCACTGCGGCACGAAGCCGGTGCTCGCGCACATCGCGAACGGGATGTACGGCGCCATCGTCGTCGATCCCGCGACGCCGCTTCCCGCGGCCGACAAGGAGTACGTCCTCGTCGCGAGCGAGTGGTACCTGAACGGCGACGGCATCGACGAGCCCGCCTCGCTCGACATGGCGAAGGCTCGCTCGGCCACGCCCGACTGGACGACCTTCAACGGCTACGCGAACCAGTACGTCACGCATCCGCTCACGTCGAAGCCGGGCGAGACCGTCCGTTTCTACGTGGTCGCGGCCGGGCCGACGCTCGACACGAACTTCCACGTCGTCGGCACGATCTTCGACCGGGCCTGGGTGAACGGCGACATGACGCAGTTCCAGCAGGGCGTCCAGACGGTCGCGGTTCCCGCCGGCGGCGGCGCGGTGTTCGACGTGAAGATCGACGAGCCGGGCCTCTACCCGTTCGTCTCCCACGCGTTCGCCCACGTCGACCTCGGCCAGGTCGGGCTCCTCAAGGTCGGCAATCCCAAGGGGACGATGAGCCACTAGGTCGGGTTTGACGGAGTAAGCCTGAGCCGCCGGGCCGCGCTGGACGGCGCGATGTGGCGTCGCCGTGCCGCGCCCGTATTCCCGATACGAACGCGGCATGCCTCCTTGCCTCGCACCGTCCAGCGCACCCCGGCGGGAGGCGTACTCCGGCAAACCCTCCTGAACGGCGAGAGCCGGCCCTTTCGAGCCGGCTCTCGTTTCCTTCGGTGTAGTCGAGGCGTCTACGGCCCGACGATCCGCCCTTCGACCTGCGGATCCATCGGCGAGTGCGCCGTGATGTAGTCGATCGTGACCTGGAGCAGGTCGTCGCCCGGCTGCAGAACGTCCGTGCCCTGGGAGAAGACGGTGTAGCCGTCGCCTCCGCCGTACATGAAGTCGTTCGTGACGAGCCGGACCGAATCGGCCGGTCCGATCGGGGTCTGCAGTCCGCCGATCCCGTTCGGCGTCTTCCACATGCCGTCGACGACGGGCGTGATGCCGACGCAGTGGAAGGTCACCTTGAGACCGGAGATCTGCGGGAACCGTCCCGTCCCGCCCGCGAATCCGGGCTGGCAGAACGGGGTGAACCCGTTCAGGAACGCCGTCTGGAGCTGGGCGCCCGTCAGCGTCAGGATCGTCGAGCGGTTACCGAACGGAAGCACTGCAAAGACCTCGCCCCAGGTGATCTCACCCGGAAGCTCGCCCGCGCTCGGCGGGGCGAAGAAGAGGTCTTGGCGGAGTCCGCCCGAGTTGGTGTAGGCGGCCTCGACGCCGGGATACTTCGCCCGCATCGAGTCCGCCACCATGTTGCCCATCTCCGACTCGAAGAGCCGGGTCGGGGCCCTGGTGATGTTGTTCAGCTGCGTGCCGATCACCTTGTTGCGGAGAACGGCGGTCAGGGCGTCCGCGTTGTCAACGATCGCCTGCACGTCGGGCCGCGCGGCGACACCGAGCGTCTTCGCGACGCGCGTTGCGCCACCGGCCCATTCGACGTCCCCGTCCTCGACGATCAGCTGGAGGACCGAGTAGCTCGTCCCCGCGTTGATCCCCTCGGTGATGAGGATGTCGCCGCGCATCAGGTTCGAGACGCGGTGCGTGTGCCCGACGATCATCGCGTCGACCGTCGTGTCTTGGAGGTCGTCCGCGATGTCGAGGATCGGGCCTTCCCACGGGACGCCGGCAGCGTTGCCGACCGTGTTCCTGCCGACGTTCGTCCCCTGGTGGATGACGACGATCTGCACCTTGACGCCGTGCCGGCGCAGCCGCTCGGACTCGGCCTTGATCCGCTCCGCCTCGGGCAGGAACGTCAGGCCGGCCGTGTTTCCGGCCGCGACGAGCTCCGGCGTGTTCTGGAGCTCTGCGCCGATGACACCGACCTTCACGCCGTCGACCCAGAAGACCTTCGACCGCCGCACCCAGTCGGGCCGGTGGCCGGTCGCGGTCTCAACGATGTTCGTGGCGAGGAACGGGAAGTTCGCCCGGTCCTGCTGGCGCAAGAGCCGTTCGACTCCGTAGTCGAACTCGTGGTTGCCGTACGACGTCGCGTCGAGGCCCCATGCGTTCTCGACGTCGATCGCCGGCATGTCCTCGAGGAGGAGCGAGTTCGGCGGCGAAGCCCCGACGTTGTCGCCCGCGGCGAGGATCAGCCCGTGACCGGGCAGCGAAGCGAGTTCCTCGTCGAACATCGTGGCGAGGAAGGCGCCACCGCCGACCGGCTGGTTGATTCCGTCGTACGCGAACTGCGTCGAGCTGAGCTGGCCGTGGAAGTCGTTCAGGCCGACGATCGAGATCGCCTTGTAGTGATGGCCGTCCACGACGTCCAGGAGGACCCTGCCCTGGCTCTGCTGCGGCTCGGGGATACCCATGATGTAGGACAGCGTCGGCGCGAGGTCGATCGTCCGTGCCGTCACCTGTCCCTTGTCGATCTTGTCGCCGCCGGCGAGGAACGTGGCCCGCATGTTGATGTTCGCGGCCAGGTCCTGAACCGCCGGCACGTACCCGTGCTGGCCGAAGAAGTGCGAGGCGGCCACGAGCGTCCCCGGAGTCTCCGCGTCGAACTGGTACGGCGGGAACGAGAACACGACTGCGTCGCCGGTCCGGGTGGGATGCGCCATGTCTGACGTCGTGCCCGGTCCGTTCGGGATGTAGCGCGCCTCCGCCTTGCTGAAGGCGCGGTCGATCATCTTCCAGCCCTCGGGCGTGCCGTCGTGCGTCCAGTCGTTCGGATCGGTCAGGCCGAGGTACTTCGCCTTGATCGCCGCCACGGTGGTCGCGACGTCGCCCGCGGCAACCTGCTGGAAGCCGCCGCCGGCCGGGTCGCGGCCCGCGACGTTCAGGTAGATCTGAACGGTGCCGCCGGCCCAGCAGGCCTTGGCCTTGCCGATCGTCTCACCCGTCGCCGGGCGGCAGTTCGAGGTCTGCGGCCGTGACAGCAGCCCCATCTCGACGAGCGGCTGGCTGGCGTCGATCGCGAGGAACTGCGGAGCGAAGCCGTGATCCGAGGAAACGAACGTCGTCGGATCCTTGCCCATGAGCTTCCGCGCGAGCGTGAGGACGTCGTCGGCCTCCTCGTACGCCGTGCGGATGAACGCCTCGCGCTCGTCCACGCGGCCGTCCGGGACGCCGTTCAAGTCGACGTCGTCGTAGGCCGGGTTCGGAGCGCCGCCGGGCAGCTTCTTCGAGACGAGCCCGAGGAACTGGTGCTGGAACTCGTCCGTCGTCGGCATGCCGGCGAGGAGCAGGTCCGGCTTGTAGGTCTTGACGACGTACTCGAGCATCGGGACATGGCCGGTGGACCAGTAGAGGCCCTGCTCGACGTAGGTCTCCTCGGTCACGACGCCGGCTTCCAAGACGGCGAAGTCGGCCGCGGTGGAGGTCGGGAACTTCTGTGCCAGGTACTCGGCGAAGTCGCCGGTGAACCCGGGCTCGCCGGCCCACGTCGGCCAGCTGGCGAGCGCCCTGCTGACGGAGGTGTGGAAGAGGCGCACGCGCGACAGGTCGCTCGTGAGCTCCTCGACCCGGACGAGCATGCCGGCGGTCTGGCCTGCAAGTGCGCCGCCGATGATCTTCACCTTGACGTCACCCCACTCGCCCTTGCGGAGGGTGGCGACGGAATCGGCGCCGCTCTTGGTCGGCGAGAAGAGCACCTTGTCGTAGCGCGTCTTCCCGTCGTTCTTGCTGTCGAAGATGTAGGCGTTCAGGCCGTACTTGTCGACGCCGAAGTCGAGCACCCGCATCCGCATCTCCTTCGCGGGGCTGTACGACGTCGGGACGCCGGTCCAGCCGGTCGCGTCCACCGGGGCGGCGCCGGGGAACGGCGCCTGGCCGGCGTATCCGGCGGGATGGTCGAACTGGAGCCCGAACGCGGCGATGAACGGCGCGTCGTCGAAGATCGGCTCGCCGGTGTGACCGATGAAGTTGGTCGAGACGCCGCGGCCGGAGAAGAACGACTGGAAGTCGATCGTCGGGCCCTGAATCGTGGCGTTGCGGCCGCCGGCCCATTCGACCTGGGCCACCTTGAGCCCGTCACGCTCGGCCGACTGCGCGATCGTCTCGGCCTGGAGCACGTTCGGATCGAACGCCGTCGTGCGGTTTCGCGAACGGCTGGCCGTTGATGTGGAACGTGTTGTTCGTGGATCCGTGGACGCCGGGCCACGCGCCGGTCGCCAGGCTGTACCAGCCGGCGCCGGTGTTCGGAGGCGCCTCGGTCAGGAGCCCGTTGCCGCTTGCGGAGATGCCGTGCTTCAGGAACTTCGACATCGTCGGCATGCCGCCCTTGGACGCGTATCGCGCCACGATGTCCTGGCGCATGCCGTCGGCCGCGAAGAACACGGCCGTCTCTCTCTTGGGCTTTCCGTGGTGGTAACGGTCATGTGAGCTGGTCGACCCTGCGATCGGCGTGCCTGCGGTCAAGACGAACAGGACCATCAGGGCACTCAGCACGACGAGGGAGCGGAACCGAATGAGCGACGCCAATTGAGGCACCTCCTCGGAACATGGAGTTCAGTTGTCGGACGTTGTCCCGCAGACGGCGGAACCCGATGGGTTGCCGCAGGCGGATTGCCGATGCTAACCCGGTGCCGATGCCGAAGTACAGCCCTGCCGCCAGATCGGCACGCCGTGTATGCCAGAAGTTGCTAGGAAGCCGCAGAAATGCGCGCTAAAGCGAGCTCGTCCGCGATCTCGGACGGCAGCCGGTCCTCGGCGTCCGCCTGCTCCAGGATCTTCAGGATCGTGTCGTAGAGCCCCTCGATCCGCTCGATCGACTCCTCGCGGTTCGGCGTCGTGAAGATGACCGTGGAGGATCCGATCACGCCGCCCGCGTTGACGACGTAGTCGGGCGCGTAGGTGATCCCGCGGTCCTTCAGCATCTGGGCGTGGCGGGGCTCGGCGAGCTGGTTGTTCGCGAGGCCGGCCACCGCCCTGGCCTTGAGCTCGGGGATCGTCTCGTCGTTCAGGATCGCGCCGAGCGCGCACGGTGCGAAGACGTCGACATCGGCCGCGTGGATCGTGTCCGGATCTGCCGCGGTGGCGCCGTACTGGGAGACCATCGCGTCGACCGCGGCCTGGTTCACGTCGGCGACGGTCAGCACCGCGCCCGCCTCGTGCAGCCGGCGCGTGAGGTCGCTGCCGGTCGAGCCGACGCCCTGCACGGCGACGCGGACGCCCTCGAGGTCGTCGCGGCCCATCGTGTGCTTCACGACGGCGCGGATGCCCACGAACCCGCCCAGAGCGGTGAAATGCGAGGGGTTGAACCCGTCCGGATACTGGCTCGCCCGCGTGAATACGAACTCGGAGCGTTCGGCCAGGATGTCCGCGTCCGCGGGCGTCATCCCGACGTCGATCGCCGTCCAGTAGCGGCCGCCGAGCGTCTGCACGTGCTCGGCCATCGCCCGGAGCAGATCGGCCTTGTCGGGCCGGGTCGGGTCGGCCACGATCACGCACTTCCCGCCGCCGAGCGGCAGGCCTGCGGCCGAGTTCTTGTAGCTCATCCCCCGGGAGAGGCGCAGCACGTCGGTGAGCGCGTCGTCGACCGAGGCGTAGGGATACATGCGGCAGCCGCCGGCGGCCGGCCCGAGCGCCGTCGAGTGGATGGCGATGATCCCGAAGAGACCGGCTTCCGCGTCGTGGCAGAAGACGACTTCCTCGTGGTGATCGAATTCGGGGTGTTCGAAGACGGACATGGGGAGGGGCCGGGCTTCGCGCAGCCGGCGCAATACTACGCGGCTGCGCAATTCGCAGCGGCCCGAGCCGTCGGTGGCGGATGAGGACTGGCATTCGAAGCCGGTCCGAGGGAGAATCTGCCACGAAGGGAGCAGCATGAGGGCACGAAGGGTCGTGTGGGGCGGGGTCGTCGCAGTCGCCGTGCTCGTCCTGGCCGCGCTCGCCCCCGGCCGAGCCGCCGCCTATCCGACGACGGGCGTGCAGAAGCTCCTCGTGATTCCGGTCGAGTACGACCACATCGGCTGCCCGCCGGACACCGACAAGAAGGCGACCTGCCCGCGCAACACGGCCGCCCAGCTGCAGACGCTTATCCAGAACGGACTGAACGCCTATTACGGAAACGCCGCGACCGGGAGCAAGACGACCTTCCAGGTGAAGGTGCTCGTGAACCCGAGCACGTCGAACGGCTGGTGGCCGTCGGCGTCGACCGTTGCGCAGCTTGAGGCCCGCTGGAAGGCCGACAAGAACATGAACAACTTCACGTCGCAGGGTTCCGCGGTCCGCGATGCGGGCGAGAAGATCGTCTCGCAGGCGCTCCAGAAGGGCGTCATCTCGACGTTCGAGCTGGCGAGCTACACACGTCTCGTCACGATCCACAACTGGCACGTGTTCGGCGGCCAGTCGTCGGGGCGAAACCCGGTCAGCTACACGGCCGCCTATACGAGCGGCAACTCGACGCTCTACAAGACGTACCTCGTCACCGCGGCCTTCGTGAACGAGGGATCGAGCGATGGCCAGATGGTGCGCGTCGCCGAGCACGAACTGGGCCACGAGCTCGGGCCGCTGGACTTCTACGGCCAGCCGTGCGCGTTGTGGCCGCCCGGCGAGCCGGCGCCGCTTTCCTGGACGACGGACTTCGAGAAGATGGCCCGCACCGAGTGCATGGGCACGTGGGATCTCATGGGGCTGACCGGGGGCCGCAACCCGGCGCTCATGTACTACACCCGCGTCCTGCTCGGCTGGGCGCCCAGCTATCCCCCGAACATCCGCTACGAGCCGGCCGAATTCTCGGGGTCGATCGACCTGAGCTCGCTCGAGTACCCGAACGGCGATCCGCTCGCGCTCCACATCCCGGACGATCCCGGCCGGCTGGTCCTGGCCCGCGCCTTCGGGAACATGGGCTACTACCAGGGCTTCAACGTCGAATGTCGGCGCACGGCCTGGAACGACCCGATCGCGCCGCCCGACCAGGGGCTCCTGATCACCTACATCGACAGCACGCGCCCGGAGGAGAACACGCAGGTCGTCGTCGCGCGCCGCTTCGACGATCCGTTTGCGCGGAACAACATCGATGCCGCCCGGATCACGCCTGGGAACTCGTTCACGAGCCTGGGGCGGAACTTCAACGTGAGCTTCACGGGGTTCAACAACAAGGGCGGCTGCACGATCTTCTTCAACCGCCCGTCCCTCATCACCGAGACGGTTTCGTTCGTGCCGGCGATCAATCCGCTCGATGGGACGATGTCGCCGCTGCTGGGCCAGGAAGGCCAGAAGGCGATCTACGTGAATCCCGGCGTGATCCTGAACGGGCCGAAGCCGCCGATCCCCAAGCCGCGCCCCGTCACGGCGCGCGGCGCCGCCGAGTCGCGCCGGCTCGCCGCGAAGGCGCTCGCAAAGTCGATCCACGTGAAGGCGCCCGTCAAGGGCAAGCCGAGCACGATTCGGTTCGTCTACGGCAACGCCGGTGGCAAGAAGGGCCAGGGTCTCGCGATCGTGCGCGTCCAGCAGCCGTGGTCGCCGCAGGCCACGTGCGGCGCGGCGTCGAAGCCCATGGGGAAGATCATCAAGCAGGTGACGCTCCCGTCGCTCGCGTCGGGCGCAGCCGGTATCGGCGCGGTCACGTGGAGGCCGCGCTCGTCCGCGCCCGCGGCGATCACCGTCACGCTGCGCGGCAAGAACCGGCCGGCCTCCGAGGGCGAGAGCGTGACGACGGTCGTCGGGTTCGCCTCGGCGCACACGAGCAAGAAGCACCGGGCGACGATGAAGATCCCCGTCACGCTCACGGCCGGCGCGGCGTGCTCGGGCAAGGTGCCGTACGCGGTGACTCCGTCGATTCTGCCGAAGGGCTGGAAGTTCTCGGTCGAAGGCGCGACGAAGGCGCTCAGGAAGAACCATCCGGTTCACCTGAAGGTCGTCCTGCGCCCGCCGACAGGGGCGAAGAAGCTCACGGCCGACGTGCCGTTCGCCGTCTCTTTCGGCGGCGTCCGGCGTGGACGTCCC
The DNA here is from genome assembly GCA_963760815.1 of uncultured Actinomycetes bacterium. Classification (GTDB taxonomy): domain Bacteria; phylum Actinomycetota; class Thermoleophilia; order Gaiellales; family Gaiellaceae; genus CAVRUF01. The sequence goes on along the minus strand of CAVXEJ010000001.1, from coordinate 107,008 downwards.
GGAGAAGGCCGAGGGCGACCCGTTCGGCGACTCGGACGTCGGTGCGACCGGGTTCTCCCAGGTCTTCGGGATCGACATCCTCGTGCGCGTCTCCCCGCCCGGGACGCTGCTGCCGCCCTCGTTCTTCCTGCCGGCCTCAGGGATGGTCGCTCCGGCACACGACCGGCCGTACCCGCCGCACGGGACGATCCCCGGCCCGACGCTCTTGCAGACCATCGGCATTACCGGCTGCTCGACGCCGGTCGTGGGCAATCCCCAGGCGATCACCGTGGCGGGCGGGATCGACCCCCCGCGCGCTGGACTGACGGTGCACCTCACCTACACGGCGGTCACGGGCGCGCTCCCGCCCGGAACTGTTCAAACGCAGAACGTCACGTCGGGAGCAGCCGGGTTCACGACGAACTTCGATCGCCAGGGCTCGTCGTGGACGGTCACGGCTGCGCTGGACGAGGACGCGCTCTACTCGAGCGCGCTGTCGGGGTCCTGCTCGATCCCGATCCCGTAGATCCAAATTGACATGTGACCAAATGGTCACCTATAGTGAGGACATGGACGCGGTGTTCAAGGCGCTCGCAGACCCGACTCGCCGGAGCCTGCTCGACGAGCTCTACGCAGAAGACGGGCAGACGCTCCACGCGCTCGAGGCGAGGCTTCCGATGACGCGGTTCGGCGTCATGAAGCACCTGAAGGTGCTCGAGGAGGCGGGCCTCGTCGTTTCGCGAAAGCGCGGGCGCGAGAAGCTCCACTTCTTGAACCCGGTTCCGATCCGGCTCGTCCACGACCGGTGGGTGAGCAAATTCGCAGAGCCCTGGGCAGCAACGCTGAGCGGGCTCAAGCACGAGCTCGAGGAGGAATGATGGAGAAGGTTTTCGAGATCTACATCAAGACGACGCCGGAGCGTCTCTGGGAGGCGATCACCGACCCGGAGCTGCGCAGCAAGTACTCGTTCGGCGTCGGAATCGAGTCGGACTGGACGACCGGTTCGAGCTACCAGGCGAGCCATGCCGCGGTGGGGATGCCGATCTCCGAGGGCGAGAACCTCGAGGTCGATCCGCCGCGCCGGCTCGTCCAGAGCTTCAACGCCCTGTGGAGCGACGACGTGAAGAACGAGGGCACGTCGCGCGTCACGTGGGAGATCGAGCCGGTCGGCGACTCGTGCCGGCTGCTCGTCACGCACGACCAGCTCCGCGAGGGCGCGAACAACGAGCTGTACGGCGGCTGGATGATGATCCTCTCCGGCCTGAAGACGCTGCTCGAGACCGGGGAGCCGCTGACGACGCCCGGCTCGCTCATGTACGCGGACGCCGCCGAGACGACCGTTTGACCCCGTGAGGCCCGAGGCGCCGCCGCTGCGGAGCGGCGCCTCGGTCGCCCGCCCTTGATCTATCGTCGCGGGGATGGGACGCCTCGTCACGACCGTCGTCGGGAGCTATCCCCAGCCGGACTGGCTGATCGACCGCGAGCGGCTCGGCGATCGGCTGCCGCCTCGCGTGCGCGCGCGTGAGCTGTGGCGTGTGCCCGAGGCCTACCTCGAGGAGGCGCAGGACGACGCGACGCGGATCGCCGTTCAGGACATGGAGCGCGCCGGCGTCGAAGTCGATCACCGACGGCGAGATGCGCCGCGAGAGCTACTCCAACCGTTTCGCGACCGCGCTCGACGGGATCGATCTCGACACGCCTGGCGTCGCGCTCGACCGCACCGGGAACCCGAATCCCGTCCCCAAGGTCGTCGGCCCGATCCGGCGAACGCGGCCGGTCGAGGTGCGCGACGTGGAGTTTCTGCGCTCGATCACGGACCGCACGGTCAAGATCACCGTTCCGGGCCCGTTCACGATGACCCAGCAGGCCCAGAACGACTTCTACGAGGACGAGCGAAGCGTGGCGCTCGCCTACGCGGACGCCGTGAACGAGGAGCTCCACGACCTCAAGGCCGCGGGCGCGGACATCGTCCAGATCGACGAGCCGTACCTCCAGGCGCGGCCCGATCCGGCGCGCGAGTACGCCGTCGAGGCGATCGACCGCGCGCTCGCAGGGATCGAGGGGACGACCGTGCTGCACACCTGCTTCGGCTACGCGCACATCGTCCACGAGCGGCTTCCCGGCTACCCGTTCCTCGCCGAGCTCGACGCCTGCGCGGCCACGCACGTCTCGATCGAGGCGGCGCAGCCGAATCTCGACCCGGCGATCCTGGCGAGCCTGCCGTCGAAGACGATCGTGCTCGGCGTCCTCGACCTGGGCTCGGGCGAGGCGGAGACGCCGCAGATCGTGGCCGAACGGCTTCGCCGCGCGCTCGAGGTCGTCCCGGCCGAGCGCCTGGTCGCCGCGCCCGACTGCGGGATGAAGTACCTGCCGCGCGACCTCGCGTTCGCGAAGCTCGAAGCGATGGTCGAGGGCGCGCGACTCGTCTCGGGCTAGAGGGGCAGCGGCAGCGGCGCGGATTCCTTGACGGTGCGGATCGCGATGTTGCTCCTCATGTCGATGACCCCGGGGAGCTGGAGGAGCGTGTCGAGGAGCATCCGCTCGTAGGCCGCGAGGTCGGCTACGACCACCTCGAGCAGGAAGTCGGCCGCCCCGGCGAGGACGTGGCACGCGACGACGGCCTCCACGCCCATGACCGCCGCTTCGAACTCCCGCGCGCGCTCGCGCGAGTGGCCGTCAACCTTCACCTCGACGAACACGGTGAGCCCGAGCCCGACCCGGCGGCGGTCTACGAGGGCGCGGTACCCGCGGATCGTTCCGTCCCCCTCGAGACGCTTCAGCCGTCGGAGGCACGGCGACGGCGAGAGGCGGACGCGGTCGGCGAGCGCGTTGTTCGCCAGGCGCCCTTCGGCCTGGAGCTCGCGCAGGATCGACCTGTCAATCGCGTCCATGAGGAACATTATTGCTTAAGACTGGGCAGTTTGGGGTCAGAAAGTCATCATGTGCCCGCGGAAAAGGCGGACAATGCTCCTCATGACTACTTCTGTGATCGTCCCAGCCGCCTACGGAACCGGCCTTCGCGCCCTCGTCCGGCGGCACCCCCTGTCCTCGTTCCTCTTTCTCACGTTCCCGCTCTCGTGGTCGATCGTTCCGCTGACCAACGGCGAGGGGATCAACCCGACCGGCCCGCTCCTCGCCGCGCTGATCGTGTCCGCGCTCATCGGCGGCCGCGCCGAGGTCGGCGCGTGGCGGCGGCTGAGCTTCACGGTCCGCGGGCCGTGGCGCTGGTACGCGATCGCGATCGGCGTGATCGTCAGCCTCTACGGGCTCGCCGCGCTCGCCGCGTTCGCGCTCGGTGCCACCGGGCCGTCCAGCGCCGAGCTGGGCGCCTGGACGGAGATCCTCTTCGTCTTCCCGCTCTACCTCCTCCTGATCGCGGCGCCCGAGGAGTCCGGCTGGCGGGGCTTCATGCTTCCGCGGCTCGTCGAGCGGTTCGGACCGCTGCGGGCGACCGCCGTCCTCGGCCTCGTCGTGGCCGCCTGGCACGCGCCGCTCGTCTTCGCAGGCTCGCAGGCCGCCCTGGTTCTCGCCGCCGTGTTCGCCAGCCAGTTCATCTTCACCTGGCTCCAGAGCCACACGAACGGGAGCGTCCCGGTCGTGATGGTCGCCCACGCCGCGCAGGGTGGGATCGCGGGCGCCTGGCTCGCCCCGATGTTCACCGGCTCGGACGAGACGCTGCACGTGGCGATCTGGGCCTCCCTGCTCGGGCTCGCCGCAGCCGCGACCGCGCTCGTCGCTCGCCGCCGCTCGGCCGCGTAGCCGTTCCCTCGTTTGCCGCCCGGCGGCGCGTCCGCGAAGATGCGCCGTCGGGGGTGGAACGCAGATGAACAAACCAGATGGAGGCCCGGTCAGCCGGATCGCGCAGGCGTATCCCGACCGGGTCGAGGTGCGCGGCCGCGACCTCACCGGCGACCTCATGGGCCGGCTCACGTTCACGGAGTACTTCCACCTGCTCCTCACCGGCCGCGAGCCGACCGAGGAGCAGACGTACTTCCTCGACCTGCTGCTCGTCTCGATCGCCGAGCACGGGATGATGCCGACGAACGTCGCCGCGCGGATGACGCTCGCGGCCGACCCGGAGTCGCTCCAGGGCGCGGTCGCCGCGGGGATCCTCGGCGCCGGGCCGGTGGTGCTCGGCACCTCGGAGGAGTGCGCGCGGCTGCTGGCTTCCGGCGGCGATCCCGCGGAACGGGTTCGCGAAATTCGCGCCGCCGGCGGCAAGGTTCCCGGCTTCGGGCATCCGGTGCACACGCCCCTCGACCCACGAGCGGAGCGGATCCTCGAGCTCGCCGACGAGCGCGGCGTGAGTGGCGCGAACGTGGCTGCAGCGCGGGCCTACCGCGACGCCGTCGCCGCGGAGTACGGCAAGCCGCTGACGATGAACGTCGCGATGCCGATCGCGGCCGTGCTCCTCGACCTCGGCTTCGATCCGGCGCTCGTGAAGGCCGTTCCGATCCTCGCGCGCACCGCCGGGCTGCTCGCCCATCTCGCCGAGGAGCGCGAGCAGCCGCTCGGGTTCCTCATGGCCGCGGCTGCGGAGGAGGCCGTCGACTACGAATGACGGACGAGACGCGTCCGTGGGCGGAACAGCTCGAACTCGACGACGCGGCCTACCGCGAGCAGCTCGTCTACCTGCTCGAACGCTCGCCGTTCTACAAGGAGAAGCTCGCCGGCGCGACCGGCGGTCTCGCCGAGATCGCCGCGCTGCCGCTGACCGAGAAGCAGGAGCTCCGCGACACCGTCACCGCCGAGAACCCGTTCGGCGCGCACTTCGCGGCGAAGCCGGAGGAGATCGTCCGCATCTACTCGACGAGCGGCACGACCGGCGCGCCGAGCTACATCCCGCTCACCGCGGGCGATCTCGACAACTGGGTCACGGCCTCGGCGCGCAGCTACGCGGCGTCGGGCATCGCCGCCGGCCAGCGGATCGTCTCGACCTACAACGCCGGCCCCTTCGTCGCGGGCGCCGCGCTGGCCGCGTTCGACCGCATCGGGCTCACGCACATCCCGGTCGGAACCGGGAACACGGACAAGCTGCTCCAGGCGATCGAGCGGCTCCGACCGGACGCGGCGGTGCTCACGCCGTCGTACGCGGCGTACCTGATCGAAGCGGCGAGCGCGCGCGGGCTGGATCTCAGCGAGTCGAGCGTCCAGCGCGTGCTCGTGGCGGGCGAGCCCGGCGGCGGCGAGCCGGTCTTCCGCCGTCAGCTCGAGGACGGCTGGGGCGCCCGCGTGACCGAGGCGATGGGCATCGGCGACATCGGCGTGTCGCTCTGGGGCGAGTGCGAGCAGCGCGACGGCATGCACCTGGGCGCGCGCGGGTTCGTCCATCCCGAGCTCGTCGACCCGGACTCCGGCGAGGCGATCCCGATGGAGGACGGCGCGACGGGCGAGCTCGTCCTCACGCACCTGAAGCATCGCGCCGCGCCGCTCCTGCGCTTCCGCACGCGCGACCACGTGCTCGTGCGGACGTCCGAGTGCCCGTGCGGGAGAACCGGCCCGCGGATCCGCTGCATCGGCCGCACCGACGACATGCTGATCGTCCGCGGCGTGAACGTCTTCCCGTCGGCGATCCGCGAGATCGTAAGCGGCTTCGCGGAGGCGAGCGGCCACATCCTCGTGCGTCCCACGAGCGAGGGCGTGAAGCAGGAGCCGCCGCTCCCGGTCAGCGTCGAGCTGGTGAAGGGCGTCGTTCCTGACGCCGCGCTCGCCGACGCGTTGGGCGACCGCCTGCGCGAGGCGCTGGTCGTGCGCATCGAGGTCGAGCTCGTCCCGTTCGGGAGCATCGACCGCAGCGAGTACAAGTCGAAGCTCGTCGAGCGTTAGCCGTCTAGCGCGCGCAGCAGCTTCGGCGTGGCGGTCCAGAGGAGCTGCCCGTGTCCGCCGTGGACGCGAACCGCCGCGACGCCGCCCTTCTTGAAGTCCATCCGCAGCGCGTCCTCGTCGCCGGTGGCGAGGAGCGACAGGAGGCTCGACAGAAACGGGTCGTGCCCCACGAGCGCGATCGACTCGCGATCGCTATGACGGTCGAGAACCGCGAGCGCGCCGGCGGGCGGATTGAACGCTTCGATCTCCGGACACGCGACCGGCTCGGGCCAGGTGCCTTCCTCGTGGAGCAGCACCGCCGTATCCCAAGCGCGCACGTACGGACTCGCCAGCACGACGTCCACGGTGGGCACGACGCGGCACAGCCCCCGTGCGGCCTCGCGGAACTTGGCGATCCCCTCCTCGGTGAGCGGGCGCGCCGAATCGTCCGGGTAGCGCTCCGGGTGCCGGTCGTCGGCGATCGCGTGGCGGACGAGGTAGACGTCCATCAGCCGGTAGATTCGCAGAATGGCGCAGGAGATCGAGCGGAAGTTCCTGGTGGGCGAGATCCCGCCCAGCCTCGAGATCGACTCCCAGGAGGAGATCGCCCAGGGCTACCTGGCGATCGGCGAGGACGAGATCCGCCTGCGCCTGCGCGCCGGGCGGCACCTGATCACGGCCAAGCGGGGGCACGGGCTGGCCCGCGAGGAGGTCGAGGTGCCGCTCGACCATGCGTCCTTCGACGCGCTGTGGCCGCTCACCGAGGGCCGCCGGGTCGAGAAGACGCGCAGCACCACGCAGGTCGACGGCGGAACGCTCGAGATCGACGTCTACACGGGGCCGCTCGCAGGCCTCGTCACCGCCGAGATCGAGTTCGCCGACGCCGAGTCGGCCGCGGCCTTCACGCCGCCGTCCTGGCTCCTGCGCGAGCTGACCGGAAACGAGCGCTACTCCAACCAGCGCCTCGCGCTCGACGGCCTTCCCTAGCTCTGGCGTTAGGATCGGCGGCATGTCTACGCAAACCGTTCCCCAGTTGCTCACGGACGAGGAGCTCGCGGCCATGTTCGAGCTGGTCGCAGAAGCCGACAGCGTCGAGCTGAAGCTGACCGTTCCGGACACCGAGCGCCAGGCCACCATCGCCGCGCTCGGCATCGACCCGCTCGACGCCGAGCTGCGCCAGGTCTTCTTCTTCGATACCCCCGATCTCAAGCTGAACGCCGCGGGCCTCGTCGTCCGCGCCCGCCGGGTGCAGCGCAAGCCCGACGATTCGGTCGTGAAGCTCCGCCCGGTCGTCCCGACCGAGCTGCCGGAGCACTTCCGGACGTCGCCGAACATGAAGGTCGAGGTCGACGCGATGCCCGGCGGCTACGTCTGCTCGGCGTCCATGAAGGGCACGCTCGGCGAGACCGACGTCCGGGATCACGTCGTCGAAGGTACGCGTCCCCGCAAGAAGCTCTTCTCCAAGGAGCAGCGCAAGTTCTTCGCCGCGCACGCGCCCGAGGGAATGGAGCTCGACGATCTGGCGCTGCTCGGCCCGATCCTCGTGTTCAAGCTGAAGTTCAAGCCGAAGGGCGTCGACCGCAAGTTCGTCGCCGAGCTGTGGAACTACCCGGACAACACCCGGATCCTCGAGCTATCGACGAAGTGCGCGCCGGCCGACGCCCAGAAGGTCGCCGACGAGAGCAAGGCGTTCCTGACCGAGCGCGGCGTCGACCTGACCGGCGAGCAGCAGACGAAGACGAAGACGGCGCTCGACTACTTCTCGAGCAACGCGCCGGCCTGATGCGCAAGCTCCAGACGCAGGGCGTCCACCACATCACCCTCGTCGGAGCCGACCGGCAGACGTCGATCGACTTCTGGGAGGGCGTCCTCGGGATGCCCTTCGTCTTCGACCAGCCGAACCTCGACAACGCGTCCGAGAGCCACCTCTACTTCGATCCGGGCGACGGGCGGCTCATCACGGTCTTCACGAACGAGGACCGCGAGCCCGACCCCGAGCGCACGTCGATGGACATCGGCACCGTCCACCACATCGCGTTCTCGGTGTCGGCCGCGACGTTCAACCAGACCGTGGAGCGACTCGACGAGCGCGGCATCCGCCACTCGGGCGTGAAGGACCGCGGCTTCATGGACTCGATCTACTTCGAGGATCCGCTCGGCCTGCTCATCGAGCTGGCGTCGTACCGCTTCGAGCCGCCGTTCGGGTTCACGCATCCCGAGGTGCTGCTCGAGGCGCACAAGATCCGTGTCGAGCGCAACGATCACCACATCGACCAGGCCCATCTCGCAGACGCGATCGAGATCCTCGTGACCCGTTCGCGCGAAACCCTTTCGGACGACCGTTCGCCCAAAGATCCTTACTAGGAGGCAGACATGCCGATGCAGATCAACATTCTCAAGCCGAGCGTGAACAACATGACCGTCAGGGTCTTCGTCCGCGCCGCCGGCCTCGAGTTCGAGGAGACGGACGTGTGGGGGTCGACCACAACTCCCGAGTATCTCGCGAAGTACCCGGCGCACCTGACGCCGATGATCGAGGACGCCGACCTCCCGCGCGGAACGCTCGGCGAGAGCTGCGCGATCATGGCCTACCTGTCGAACAAGCACGGGCTCGAGGCCTTCTATCCGACCGACCCGGGCAAGCGGGCCATGGTCGACAACGCGATGTTCTACTTGATCGGGACGTTCTATCCGCTCCTGACGCGCGCGACGTATCCGGCGCTCGGCTTCGGCCAGTACCCGGGCGAGGTCGCGACGTCGGAGGCCGACGACGCCATGAAGGCGAAGGCCCAGCAGGACGCGCAGGCCTCCCTGGCCGAGCCGCTCGAGGTGCTGAACACGTACTTCCTGGCTGGCCAGCCGTTCATCGGCGGCGACCATCCGTCAATCGCGGATATCCGCTGGGCGGCGACCCTGGAGTTCCTGGCCGCGATCGACTATCCGCTGCCGGGGTGGGCGAGCGACTTCATGGCTCGAATGGAGGACAACCTGGGCGAGGCGTACTCGGAGCCGGCTGCTGACGTCAGGGGCTACATCGAGTACGTGAAGTCGCAGTGAGCTAGACGCGCGCCTCGGCCGGCGTGCACGACGCGGCGATAGCCACGCGCTCGCGCCGCGCTGCGCTCTCCTGCCGGACGGCGACGAAGACCGAGCCGACGATCAGCGCTGCGCCGACCGCCACGGCGATCGACAGCCGCTCCCCGAGGAACAGCGCTCCGAGCGCGATCGCCACGACCGGGTTCACGTACTGGTGCGTGACGACCGTCGAGATCGGGGCGTTCTTCATCAGCCACGCGTAGGCGCTGAACGCGACGAGCGATCCGACGATCGCCAGGTAGAGCCAGGCGGCGACGGCGTCGAACGTCAGCGCGGCCGTGTTCACGTCGCCGATCTCGCCGGTTGCGGCTCCGATGACCATGAGGAAGACGCCGGCGCTGAGCATCTCCCAGGTCGTCGCGACGAAGCTGTCGCCCGGGACCGGCAGCCGTTGGCCGAAGAACGAGCCGAGTGACCAGGACACCGTCGCGCCGACCATCAGCGCGAGGCCGAACGCGCTCGACGCGCCGCTGCCGCCGGGGACGACCACGAGTGCGAGTCCCGCGAGGCCCGCGAGCACCGAAAGCTGTGTGGCCCGTGCGACGTTCTCGCGTGCAACGGTGCGCAGGAGGATGACCTGGAGCGGCACCGTTCCGGCGATCATCGCGGCGATGCTCGAGTCGATTCGCGTCTCCGCGAGCGCCACGACGCCGACGCCGAGCCCGAGCAGCGCGATTCCGACGAGCGCGGCCGAGCCGAGCTCCCGGCGCGTTACGCGGATCGAGCGGCCGGTCGCCCACAGGATCGCCGCGAGGATGACGCCCGCGAGCAGGAACCGGCTCCCCGACGAGAGGAACGGCGGCAGCGTCTCGACCGAGACCTTGATGGCGAGGTACGTCGAGCCCCAGACGAGGTAGACGGTCCACAGTGCGACGAGGAGCTTCCAGCGGGCGGGCATGTACGAGACAACGAGGTCGGTCCGCACGGGATTCCGGGCGTGTAACGATGCGCCCATGGCTTCCATCCTCGTGGTCGACGTCGGCGCATCGCACGTGAAGGTGCGGGCGACCGGCGAGCCGGAGAAGCGCCGCACCGAGTCAGGCCCGCACATGACGGGCGAGCAGATGGTCGCGGCCGCGCTCGAGCTCGCCGAAGGGTGGGCCTGGGACTGCGTCACGGTCGGAGTTCCGTGTGTCGTGAAGGGCGGGCGCGTCGTCGCGGATCCGGTCAACCTCGGCGACGGCTGGGCGGGCTTCGACTACGAGGCCGCGTTCGGCAAGCCGGCGAAGGTCGTGAACGACGCGGCCATGCAGGCGCTCGGCAGCTACGACGGTGGCACGATGCTCTTCCTCGGGCTGGGCACGGGGCTGGGCACGGCGCTCGCCGTGGACGGCGTCATCCAGCCGATGGAGCTCGGCCACCTGCCCTATCGCGACGCGACCTTCGAGACCTACGCGGGCGAGGCCGGGATGGAGCGGCACGGCAAGAAGCAGTGGCGGAACGACATCGCCGACATCGTCGCGAGGCTCTCGGCCGCGCTCGAGGCCGAGTACGTCGTGCTCGGCGGCGGCAACGCGGACAAGCTCAAGGAGCTCCCGCCGAACGCGCGCCTGGGCGACAACGAGAACGCGTTCGCCGGCGGGTTCAGGCTCTGGGATCCGGCCTCGCCGGCCCGGATCGCCGGCTAGGGCTCGGTCTCGACCGGGACCGGCGCCGGCGCGGCCGATCCATTGCCGGCGTGCGGCGGCTCGATCGTCACGTTCGGGAGGAGCTTGTCGAGCCACTTCGGGATGTACCAGGTCTTCTCGCCGAGAAGCGTGAAGAACGCCGGCACGAGCGTCATGCGTACGAGCAGCGCGTCCGTGAGGATCGCGACCGCCAGGAGGAGCCCGAACTCCTTCGGGATCCGGTCGGCGCTCAGGATGAACGCGGCGAACACCGAGCCCATGATCAGCGCGGCCGCCACGATGACGCGGCCGATCGCGGCGATGCCGTGCGCGACCGCGTCCTTCGTCGAGAGGCCGTGGACGTGCTCCTCGCGGATCCGGCTCATGAGGAAGACCATGTAGTCCATCGAGAGGCCGAACAGGATCGCGAACGCGATCGGTGGGACGAACGTCTCGATCGGCCCCGTCTTGTCGAGGCCGGTGAGCCCGAGGAAATGGCCCTCCTGCACCACGAGGGTCAGGACGCCGAAGCCGACGAAGGCCGACAGGATCGTCGTGACCGCGGCGGTGGCGGAGACGACGATCGAGCGGAACGCCATCGCGAGCACGATGAACGTGACGCCGATGATGAAGAGCAGGAACAGCGGCATCCGGCTGATGATCTGGTCGGCGATGTCCTTGAACGCCGCGTTCAGGCCGGACACGTAGGCGCGTGCGTCGCCGCCCTCGGTGGCTGCGGGGACGACGTCGGAGCGCAGGTGCTCGATCAGGTTGTCGGTCGCCTCGTCCTGCGGGGCCGAATCGGGCGTCACGAACACGATCGCGACCGTCTCCTCGTCGTTCAGCTGCGGCTCGCCGACCGATGCCACGTCGGGGAGCTTCTCCGCGCCTTCGAAGATCCGCTGCGGCGCGTCCGGGTCGTTGTTGATGTCGATGACGATCGGGATCGGCGCGTTGAACCCTGCGCCGAAGCCCTCCGCGAGGAGGTCGTAGGCGCGGCGGGCGGTCTGCTCCTTCGGCTGCGTTCCCTGGTCGGCCGCGCCGAGGCGGACGAGGGCCGAGGTCCCGCCGAGCGCGAGCAGGCACAGCAGGACGACGGCGAACACGGGGCCCGGGTGGTTCGTGACGAAGCGGCCCCACCCGGCGATGAGCGTCTTCTCGCGCCCGGCGTCGGAGTCGTCGACGCGGGGGATTATGGGCACCTTGAGCCGGTCGATCGCGCACGCGGCGGTCGGCACGCCCGCTGCCTCCTCGTAGGCGATGACCGCGCGCTGCACCTTGACGAACCAGATGATCGCGAGGACGACCGCCGCGGCGATCCAGACGCCGGCGCCGGTCTTCACGCCGCTCGCGGCGCCGGACGAGAGCAGCCCGATCGGCACGATGAGGAGGCTGAACGGGAGAAGCCAGAGACCGGTGAGCGCCGAGACGCCCGTCTCCTTGCCGGCGTGCTTGTACGTCTTCGCGACCGTGTGCGGGACGAGGAACGCGGCCACCGGGCGCAGGAGCACCCACACGATGAGGCCGAGCCAGCCGCCGAGGCCAGAGCCCGTCTCGGCCTTCGCGTACTGGTGCCGCTTGTACGCCCAGTGCCAGCCGTAGAGCCCGAAGGTGACGACGTAGAGGAGGATCTCGACGCCGACGCTGCGCCTCGTCCCGAGCTTCGCGAGCACCGAGATCAGGAGCGAGTTGGCGATCAGCACCGTCGTGAGGACGCCGAGCGCGCTGCCGATGCCGAGCTTCGTCACGAAGTCGAGCCCGATGAGGGCGAGGCCGCTGACGGAGATCGCGACGGTCAGGCCGGCGAAGAGCACGGCCCGCCCCGCCGAGGCGCCGGCCTCCGCGGCCGCGTCCTCCGGTGAGAGCCCGCCGTGGAGCAGCTGCCTGAAGCGCGTGATGATGAACAGCGAATAGTCGATTCCCACCCCGAGCCCGATCATCGAGACGAGGATCGGCGTGACCGTGTTGATGTCGGTCAGCCCCGCGAGCAAGAAGAGGATCATGAAGGCGGTCGCGACCGCGGTCAGCGCGAGGGCGATCGGGATCACCGTCGCCACGAGCGTCCGGAAGAGGAAGAGCAGGACGAGCAGCGCCACGAAGATTCCGATGAGCTCCGACAGGCCCTGCTCGAGCGGCGGGAACTCCGCCTCGCCGTTGAACTCGACCTGGATCCCGGCGGGCTCGAGGGTCTCGCGCGCGGCGTCCTCGACCGCGACGACCTGGTCGCGGTCCTTGTCCGTGATCACGTCGTTGAACTGCGCCTGGAAGTAGCCGATGCGCCCGTCGTCGGAGAACGTGTCGTCCTCGAACGGATCGGCGACGCTGTCGAGCCCGACCTTGTCGTCGTGCGGTGCGAACTCGTCCGACTGGAGCTTCTGGACGAGCGCCGCGATCGCCGCTTCGCGCTCGGGCGTCTTCAGCGTCTCGCCCTCGGGCGCGGCGAAGACGACGTTCAGGACGGCGCCCTGCTCGGAGGAGAACTCCGCCTCGATCAGATCGGTCGCGCGCTGCGTGTCCGAGCCCGGGATCGAGAACTCGTCGCGCAGCTCGCCGCCGAACGCGGCGACCGACAGGATCAGCGCCGGGATGATGACGAGCCAGGTGCCGATCACCCGCCTCGGATGGGTCGCGCAGGCGCGGTACCAGCGCGCGAGCGAACCGGTTGCGAGCCGCTCGTGAGCGGCCAGGTGCCTGTCGGGTTCGTGTGGCGGCGTAGTGGTCAAGGCTGCATGTCGCCGAGAGCATCCCGGCGGGGGAATCCAGAATCGGGCAGGCTACATGCCCGGCGGGTCGAGGTGTCGAAAGGCAGCCAAGCCGACACGGTTCGCCCGCGCTCTGAAACAGTGCTTCCAAAGAACAGGGAGGTTCTAGGTTGTTCGCAGCTGACTATCCGTTTCTCGAGGTCCTCGGGTCGATGCTCATCTTCTTCGGATGGGTGATCTGGTTTTGGCTCCTGATCGTCGTCTTCTCGGATCTCTTCCGCCGCCACGACACGTCGGGTTTCGCGAAGGTCCTCTGGATCATCTTCGTCATCGTCCTGCCGTTCCTCGGCGTCTTCATCTACCTGATCACCAACAACCAGGGGATGGCCGAACGGAACATCGCGCAGATGGAAGCGAAGCAGGCGCAGATGGACACCTACGTGAGGACGACCGCCGGAAGCGGCGGCGCCGCGGCGGAGATCGAGAAGGCCAAGGGCCTCCTCGACTCGGGCGCGATCACGCAGGCCGAGTTCGACGCGCTCAAGGCAAAGGCGCTCGGCTAGCGCAAAGGATTCCGCTGGACGAGTCTCCGGCTCACCCCGGAGGCTCGTCGGCGATCCCGCCTACGCTGGCTCGTTGGCGTCGACCGACTGCACCTTGGCATTCCCGCGCGGAACGGCGCCGTGAGCCTCACCCAGTACTACACGGCGACCACGCTCGACGGCTTCATCGCCGATTCGTCGAACTCGCTCGACTGGCTGTTCACGCGCGCGCAAGACGAGGGCGGGCCGCAGAACTACGGCGCCTTCATCGCCGAGGTCGGCGCGCTCGCGATGGGGGCGACGACGTACGAGTGGATCCTCGACCACGAGTTCTCGGGCAAGGATCCCGCGGAGTGGAAGTGGCCGTACGACGTCCCGTGCTGGGTCTTCACGCACCGGCAGCTCCCGGTCGTCCCGAACGCCGAGATCGAGTTCGTGAGCGGGGACGTCGCAGCCGTGCACGAGGCGATGGCCGCCGCCGCAGGTGAGCGAAACCTCTGGGTCGTCGGCGGGGGAGACCTCGCCGGCCAGTTCGCCGACGCGGGGCTCCTCGACGAGGTGATCGTGTCGATCGCGCCGGTCACGCTCGGCGCCGGCGCGCCGCTGCTTCCGCGCCGCATCGAGCTGCGCCTGGAGGAGCTCGGGCGAAACGGCGACTTCGCCGCGGCGCGCTACTCCGTCGTGCGCTCGCCCGCCTGACGCTCGACCCCGGTCTATCGTTGCCGCGTGGAACTTCTCGAGCGCGACGGCGCACTGGCGACGTTGGCCGCGGCCCGCGAGTCGGCCGCCCGCGGCGAGGGACGGGTCGTTCTCGTCAGCGGCGAGCCGGGCGTGGGCAAGACCTCGCTCGTCACCTGCTTCGTCGAGCGCCTCGAGCCCGGAGCGCGCGTGCTGTGGGGAACCTGCGACGACCTCTCCATTCCGCGTCCGCTCGGTCCGTTCCGGGATCTCGCCGGGAGCGTTTCGCCCGCAGTTGGCCGCGGCGCTGGCCGCCGGCGCCGCGCCGCACGACATCCAGACGCTCCTGATCGCGGAGCTCGAGCTCGAGCCGCGGCCGACCGTGCTCGTCCTCGAGGACGTGCACTGGGCCGACGACGCGACGCTCGACTCGATCACGGTGCTCGGCCGGCGGATCGCTGCGCTGCCCGCGCTGCTCGTGCTCACGTTCCGCGGCGGCGAGGTGGCGCCCGGGCATCCGCTGTACGCGACCGTGGGCGACATCCGCGGCGACGCCGTCGAGCTGGCGCCGCTGTCGGAACGCGCCGTCGTCGTCGCTCGCCGGCGACGACGCCGGGGAGGTCTACACGGCGACGGGCGGCAATCCGTTCTACGTCACCGAGCTTCTGGCCTCGCGGACGACCGACGAGCTGCCGCCGTCGATCGCGAACGCGGTCGTGGGGAGGGCGTCGCGGCTCGACGAGGACTCCCGGCGGCTGGTCGAGCTCGTGTCGGTCGTGCCGTCGCGCGTGGCGCACGTCCCTGCTCGACGCGGTCGCGCCGGACTGGCCCGCGGCCGCGGAGGAGCCCGAGCGCCGCCAGCTCCTGACCGTCGCTCCTGCGTACGTGCAGTTCCGCCACGAGCTGGCGCGCAACGCGATCCGGTCGAGCCTTCCGATCGCGACGAGGCGCCGGCTGCACGGCGAGATCCTCGACGCCTTGCTGGCCGCCAGTGCCGATCCGGCGGACATCGTCCACCACGCCGAGGCCGCCGGCGCGCGCGATTGCGTCGCCGCGTACGCGCTCGTCGCCGCCCGCCGCGCCGCCGCGCTCGAGTCGAACCGCGAGGCGTACTCGCACTACCGGCGTGCGTCCGACTTCGTCGACCGGCTCGCGCCGCCGGAGCAGGCCGCCATGCTCGAGGAGTACGCGACCGCCGCGTACCTCGTGTCCCGAATGGACCAGGCCGTTCCGGCGATCGAGCGCGCGATCCAGGTCTACGGCGAACTGGGCGACGTCGAGGCCGTGGGCCGGTGTACCCGCGCCCTTTCGCGCTTCCACTGGTACGTCGGCGACGGGGAGGCCGCGTGGGCGAAGGGAGTCGAGGCGATCGCGATCCTCGAGCCGCTCGGCGAGTCGGCCGAGCTCGCGCGCGCCTACAGCGGGTTGTCCCAGCTCGCGATGCTCGCGGAGGATCCCGACGAGGCGCGCAACTGGGGCGAGCAGGCGCTCGAGCTGGCGACCCGGATGGGCGACGAGAGCACGCGCGCGCACGCGCTCGTCAACATCGGCAGCGCGATGATCATGCGGGATCGCGGCGAGACGGAGATGCTGCTCGAGGCGCACGCGATCGCCGACGCCGCGGGCGATCGCCACGAGGCGACCCGCGCGCTCGGGAACCTCGGCTTCACGCTCATGTGGTGGATGGATCCGGAGTCGGCGCTCGTGTACGAGCAGCGGGCGCTCGCGTACGCGCGCGAGCACGAGGTCCACAACCTCGCGTCGTACTGCGCGACGATGGTGGCGTGGCTCGGGCTTCGGGCGGGCGACTGGGCCGAGGCCGAGGAGGTCACGCAGGGCGAGATCGAGCGGGGGATCACCGTCGTGCAGCTCCTCGCCAAGACGGTTCTCACCGAGCTGGCCGTTCGCCGCGGCGATCCGGACGCCGCCGAGCGGCTCGCCGACGTCGAGGCGCAGGCGGAGTTCACCGGGGAGCCGCAGCGCATCACGCCGATCCTCGAGCTGCGCGCCGAGTGGGCGCTGACCCACGGTGAGCCGATGCCGGTCGAGCGGTTCGAGAAGTTCCTGGCCGAGGTCGGGCCGCGAGGCAGGTTCGGGATCCGCGCGGCGGCGTGGGCCACCGTGGCGGGGCTCGAGGTCAGGTGCGACCAGCCGATGCCGGCGCCGCATGCCGCGATGCTCCAGCGCGACTGGCTGGGAGCGGCGGACGCGTTCGGGCAGGTCGGCTGGAACTACGACCGGGCGCTGATGCTGTCGCTCCTCGACGACGAGGAGGCGCTCGTGGAGTCGCTCGAGATCGCACGGGGGCTCGGCGCAGAGCCGCTCACGCGGCGGGTCGCTGGGCCGCATGCGGGAGCTCGGGCTGCGGGTTCCCCAGGGGCCGCGGGAAGCGACGCGGTCGAACCCGGCCGGGCTCACGGCGCGGCAGGCCGAGGTGCTCGAGCTCCTGTCGGAAGGGCTCACGAACGCCGAGATCGCCGAGCGGCTCGTCGTGTCCGAGCGAACCGCCGAGCACCACGTCGCGGCGGTGCTGCGGAAGCTCGGAGTGAGCGACCGGCGCGAGGCCGCAGCCCGGGCTTCCGAGCTGGGCCTCACGCGCGGGAGTCTCTAGCGAGTGATCGCGACGGCCTCGATGTAGGCGGCCGGAATCGCGATCGCGTCCGGGTCGTCGAGCCGGTCGTAGCTGTTCACGAGCTCGACGAGATCCGCTTCGAGGGCCTTCTTGCCGTCCTCGTCGAGGGCCTCGAACGCCTTGAGCGTCGGCCCGTACCAGGTGCGGAAGAGCGTGACGAAGTCCTCGGCGGTCCTGAACCGGTAGGTGAACGTCCGCTCCTCGACCTCGAGCGAAGCGACGCTGTCGCCGAAGAGCTCGCGCAGGTGCGCCTCGGTGCCCCAGAGCAGCGGCGACTGGACTCCGGCGGGCGGCGGGACGTGCTTCGCGGTCGTGCGGAAGAGCTCGCCGAGGAAGCCGTCCGGCGTCCAGGCGACGATCGCGATCGTGCCGCCGGGCTTCGTGACGCGGACCAGCTCGGAGGCGGCCTTCTCGTGGTCGGGGGCGAACATGGATCCGAACACCGTCGTGACGGCGTCGAACGACGCGGCCGGGTAGGGGATCGCCTCGGCGTCGCCCTCGAGGAAGTCGATCTCGAGGCCTTCGGCGGCTGCGCGCTCGCGGCCGCGCTCGAGCAGGGCGGGGACGTAGTCGACGCCCGCCACGTCGGCGCCGGCCCGCGCCGCGGCGATGGCGGCGTTTCCGCTTCCGGTCGCGACGTCGAGGACGCGCCAGCCGGCGTGGAGGTCGGCGGTGTCGACGAGCCGCTCGGCGATGGGGACGATCGAGTGCGGCGACGACGTGGAAGTCGCCGCTCGACCAGGTCGCCTGCTGCTTCTGCTTGACGGCGCCGAGGTCGGGCGTTGCTTCGATGGTGCTCATGCGGGGGTTCCTTTCGGTAGGTGTCCCGTGACGCTACGGGCGCACCCGCGCCGCCGCATCGGCGGCGGCTACCCATCTTCCGGGCCGGGCCTACCTAGCTACGCACCGTCCCTTTCGGCCACGGCCGGGGTCTGACCCCGGGCATGGCCGTTTCGGACGTGGCCAGGG
Source organism: uncultured Actinomycetes bacterium (assembly GCA_963760815.1). Taxonomy (GTDB): domain Bacteria; phylum Actinomycetota; class Thermoleophilia; order Gaiellales; family Gaiellaceae; genus CAVRUF01. Next base: position 88,998 of record CAVXEJ010000001.1, on the reverse strand, counting down.
CCCGTGCGCCCAGGAGCCAGGGGAAATTCGCGCCCACGCCATTGTCGACCGGATCGCTAGGGAAGCGGCCGGTAGAGAATCAGGCGTCCCATCCTGCGACTCCCTTCCCCAACTGTCAGTATCCACGCGTGGCCAAGGACGAATCGAACCGGTACGAATCACTCCTCGCGGACGGCGAGCGCGTTCTGCTCGTCAAGCAGCGCCACTGGCTCACGTTCCTCGAGGCTGCGCGGTGGTTCCTACTCGCGTTCGGCGTCGGGATCATCGTCTCGCTCCTGAACAGTCAGGTCTCCGACGACGGCTTCTTCAGCTTCCTCAGCACGGGCCTCAACTGGATCTTCTGGATGCTCATCGCGATCGGGATCCTCGGCGTCGGCTGGTTCGTCCTCGTCTGGCGCGTCGAGCGCTACGTCGTCACCACGCGGCGCGTGATCGAGGTCGGCGGCGTGATCAACAAGTACGCGAAGGACACCTCGCTCCCGATGATCACGGACATGATCGTCGGCCACCCGTGGCTCGGGCGGATCGTCGGCTACGGCGAGGTCGACCTCCTGACCGCATCCGAGGCGGGGACGACGAAGATCCGTTTCCTGCCCGAGGCGGACGACTTCAAGAAGACGCTGCTCGACGCGCGCCACGAGTACGAGATCGAGCTCGGGGGAGGCCGCGCCGCCGCCGCGCCGGAGCCCGTCGCTGCTCCGCCGGCGCCCGCTCCGACGTCCGCCGAGGATGTCGACCAGGCCGTCACCCGGCTCGCGGACATGCGCGACCGCGGGCTCATCACCCAGGCCGAGTTCGACGAGAAGAAGCGCGAGCTCCTCGACCGGCTCTAGCGCATGGCAGTGACCGCGGGCACCGATATGGCCGAGCGGCTCGCCGCGGCCGAGGCCCGCTACGTCGAGCGCAATCCGGAGTCGCGCCGCCTCCACGAGGAACGAGCCCGCGTCATGCCCGGCGGGAACACGCGCTCGACCATCCACATGCCGCCGTTCCCGCTCACGATCGCGCGCGGCGAAGGCGCGCGGCTCGTCGACGTCGACGGCCACGAGTACCTGGACTTCCTCGGGGAGTTCACGGCGGGGCTCTACGGACATTCGCACCCGGTGATCGTCCAGGCGATCCGCGACGCGCTCGACGACGGGTTCGTCTTCGGCGCGCCCAACCTGTACGAGTCCAAGCTCGCCGCCGCGATCTGCGAGCGGTTCCCGTCGATCGACCTCGTGCGCTTCTGCAACTCGGGCACCGAGGCGACGATGCTCGCGCTGTCCCTCGCGCGCGCGATCTCCGGGAAGCCGGCCGTGATGGTGTTCGAGGGCGGCTACCACGGGAGCCTCCTCTACTTCACGAACCCGGGCGGATCGCCGCTGAACGCGCCGTTCCCGTTCGTCGTCGCGCCGTACAACGACGCGGACGAGGCGACGCGGCTGATCGCCGAGCACGCGCACGAGCTGGCTGCGGTGATCGTCGAGCCGATGCAGGGCTCCGCCGGCGCGATCGTCGGGGAGCCCGCGTTCCTGCAGGCGCTGCGCGACGCCACGTCGGAGCACGACGTCCTGCTCGTGTTCGACGAGGTGATGACCTCACGGCTTTCGACCGGCGGTCTCCAGCAGGTGCTCGGGATCACCCCCGACCTGACGACTCTGGGGAAGTACATCGGCGGCGGGCTGGCGTTCGGCGCGTTCGGCGGACGGGCCGACCTGATGGGCCGCTTCGACCCGTCGCGGCCGGACGCGATCCCGCACGCGGGGACGTTCAACAACGCCGTCCTCACGATGGCCGCGGGCGTCGCGGGCCTCACGCGCGTCTACGACGCCGCCGCGGTCGAGCGCCTGAACGGCCTCGGCGACCGCCTGCGCGACCGGCTGAACGCGTTCGCGCAGGCCGGCGACCTCCCGTTCACGGTCACCGGCATCGGCTCGCTCGTCGGGATGCATTTCGCGCGCGGCCCGATCCGCAGCGTCGCCGACCTGCCGCCCGAGCCCGACCTGCGGGCGCTGCTCCACCTGGAGATGCTCGAGGCCGGCTACTCGTACGTGCGGCGCGGCTACGTCGTGCTCTCGATCCCGCTCGAAGAGCGCGACGTGGACGGCTTCGCGGCCGCCGTCGAGTCGTTCCTCTCCTCCTAGAGCTGGCCGGGGAAGAAGCCGAGCCGCGCGAGCGGCTCGACGAGCTCCTGCTCCTCGTAGGCGAGGTGCGAGAGCAGCGCGTCGGTGAGGAAGTCGATCGCCTCCTGGAGCGGCTCGAAGTCGGTCGGGTCGTTGATGTGCCCGACGAACGCGCGGTCGACCTTCTGGATCGCGTCGTGGATGACGAGGTGCTCGTCGGTGAGCCGCTCGATCACCGGCTCGAGGCTCGCGTCGCTGCGCGCCAGGTGCGGGAAGACCGCGTCGTCCTCGAGCCCGTGGTGCTGCGTGACGACGGCGCAGTAGCGCGAGCAGAACGCGCCGAGCGTCCAGTCGTTCTGGCGCAGCGTCATGTCGTGGAGCGCCGAGCGGCCGTCGCCGGCGGACATCGCGCCGTCGCGGACCTTGACGAGGACGTCGCGCAGGTCGGCGAGCTCGGAGCGGAGCATGTCGTGGACGTCGATCAGGTGGCGGCCGACGAGCTTTCCGCGGCGCGAGTAGGTCGTGTCGGGCGGCGACGGCGGGCGGTGCGGGCGCGTCGCCTCGTCCCAGGGCGCGGTGGCGCTCAGGCGTGTGCCGTCGTCGGGCGTCGGCGTGATGTCGAGGCGCGTGTCCTCCGGGCTCCGGCGCCGGGGCGGTGCGCCTCGCCGCCGCGCGCCGCTGCGACGTTCGCGCGCACGGCCGGCGCGACCTCGCTCGCGAAGGTCTCGATCGCGCCCGCGTCGTCGCCGGTGAGGATGAACGTGCCGACGCCGTCCTCGAGCGCGAGCTGCGTGAGCTGGTCGATCCAGCCCTCGAGCGGCCCGTCGAACGGCGGCGCGTTCAGGAGCCGGCGGATCTCGGACGGATCGCGGCCCACGCTCGCCGCGGCCTCGTCGATCGCGGCGTTCCCGGCCGCGAGCTGACCGGGCTCGAGGTAGGAGAGGCTCGGGAGCCAGCCGTCGCCCTTGCGCCCGGTCAGGTTCAGCATGCGCGGCTTGTACGCGCCGATCCAGATGGCGATGTCGTGGACGGGCGCCGGCCCGCGCGCGGTGCCGTCGAGCCGGTAGTACGTGCCGTCGAAGCGTCGCCTTGCCCGGCTGGTCCGACGTCCCAGATCTCCCGGATGAGGTCGATCGCCTCCTCGAGCGCGTCGACGCTCTGGCCTGCGCCGAGGCGCCGTGCTGCCCATGGCCTCGATCCCTTCCCAGAAGGCGCCGGCGCCGATTCCGAGCTCGGCCCGGCCGCCGCTCAGGATGTCGAGGCTCGCGACCGCGCGCGCCACGCACCGCGGGCGGGCGCAGCGGCAGGTTGAGCACGTTGGTGCTCAGGTGGACGCGGCTCGTGCGGGCGGCGACGAAGGAGAGCAGCGTCCAGGTGTCGAGGAACCGCGGCTGGTACGGGTGGTCCTGGAACGTGACGAGATCGAGCCCGCTGCGGTCGGCCAGCTCGGCGAGCGCGACGACCTGGTCGGCGTCCCCGGCCGTGGGCGTGATGAACACGCCGAACTGGAGCTCGTGCCCGTAGTCGCTCACGGGCCGAGCCTACCCACGGGCGGTGTCCGCGACGGTCGTCACAATCCCGTATCTACCTGAAGGAGGACGAGTCGTGAGCACGACGTTTTGGATCATCTACACGCTCTTGATCGTCGTCTGGCTTGTCGCCGGCTGGATGGTGTTCGAGAAGGCAGGCGAGGCGGGCTGGAAGATCCTCATCCCGATCTGGAACATCCTCGTGCTCCTCAAGATCGTGGGCCGCCCGTGGTGGTGGATCCTGCTGACGCTCATTCCGATCGTGAACATCGTCATCTGGGTCATCGTCGCGATCGATCTCTCGAAGAGCTTCGGGCACGGAACCGGCTTCGCGATCGGGATCATCTTCCTGCCGTTCATCTTCTTGCTGATCCTGGGCTACGGGAGCGACCAGTACCAGGGCCCGGCAGCCGGAGGCGCCACGCCCGCGACGGTCTGACCTTCCTGTCCATTTAGGCCATGGCCGGGGTCTGACCCCGGCCATGGCCGTTCTGGTCACTGCTCGCCGTCGAAGAGCCCGGTCTCGTAGGCGAGCACGACCGCCTGGACGCGGTCGCGCAGGCCGAGCTTTCCGAGGATGTGCGTGATGTGCGTCTTCACGGTCGTCTCGCTGATGAAGAGCTCCGTGGCGATCTCGGCGTTCGACAGGCCGCGGGCGATCAGGCGGAAGACCTCCAGCTCGCGCTCGGTCAGCTCCTCGAGCTGCTTCGGCGGCGCCGCGTGGGGGATGCGCGTGAACTGCTTGATCACGCGGCTGGTCACGGCCGGCGAGAGGAGCGCGTCGCCGCCCGCGACGACGCGGATCGCGGCGAGGAGCTGCTCGGGCGGGTCGTCCTTCAGCACGAACCCGCTGGCGCCGGCGCGCAGCGCCTCGTAGACGTACTCGTCGAGGTCGAACGTGGTCAGGATCAGGATCCGGGCCGTGGCGTCGGCGGCGAGGATCCGCCGCGTCGCCTCGAGCCCGTCGAGCTCGGGCATGCGGATGTCCATCAGCACCACGGTGGGGGAGAAGCGCGCGGCCTTGTCGACCGCCTCGAGCCCGTTCGACGCCTCGGCGACGACCTCGATGTCGGCCTCGCCGGAGAGCAGCATGCGGAACCCGGCGCGGACCATCGCCTGGTCGTCGGCGACGAGGACGCGGATGCTCACGAGCGGCCCTCGAGCGGAAGGCGGGCGCTGAGGACGTAACCGCCGTCGGGGCCCGCACCGGCGCTCATGTCGCCGCCGTAGATCTTCACGCGCTCGCGGACGCCGACGAGGCCGTGGCCGAGGCCGTCCGTCCTCGTCGTGCCGACACCGTCGTCGCGGACCTCGAGCTCGACGGCTTCGGTTCCGTAGCGCACGGTCACGTCGGCCTGCCCGGCGCGGGCGTGCTTGAGCGCGTTGGTCAGGCCCTCCTGCACGATCCGGTAGGCGGAGAGGTCGATCGCGCGCGGGAGCGGGACCGGGTCGCCCTCGACGTGCACCTCCACCGGCAGCCCGGCGAGACGGACCTTCTCGACCAGCGCGTCGAGGCTGTCGAGGCCCGGCTGGGGCGCCAGCTCGAGGTCCTCGTCGCCGTTGTGCATCGCGCCGAGGAGCCGGCGCATCTCGGCGAGCGCCGCGCGGCCGGTCTGCTCCACGGACCGAAGCGCCTCCTCGTCCTCGCGCGAGCTCGGCGGGCAGCTTGTGCCGCACCGCGCCGACCTGGAGCACCATGACGCTGACCGAGTGGGCGACGATGTCGTGGAGCTCGCGGGCGATCCGTGCGCGCTCCTCGGCGACGGCGATGCGGGCCGCCGACTCGCGCTCGCGCTCGGCGTGGATCGCGCGCTGCTCCGCCGCCTCGGCCTGCTGGGCGCGCTCGCGCAAGGCGTAGCCCGCGAGCCAGGCGATCGCGAACAGCGTGGGGGTGAAGATCAGGTCGCCGGCGACGTGGGTCGGGTCGTTGTAGACGATGATCGCGGCGCCGCTCACGGCGACGACGAGTCCGATGCGCGCCTGGACCTTGTCGCCGAGGTTCCCGAGCAGGAACGCCGAGGCCATGCCGGCGACGACGGCGGCGCCGACCGACGTGATCAGCTCGCCGTCGACGAACGAGATCGCCGCGCCGACGAGCCACAGCGAGGCGGGCGCCGCGAACGGGAAGCGGTGCCGGCCGAGCAGCGGCAGGATGAGGATCGCGATCGCCGGGACGGCGAACCACGGCGACGACGATGTCTGCGAGTCGTCGCGCAGAGCGACCTCGAGGGACGCGGCCGAGCGCCGCGAGACGATCAGGGCGTCGAACCCGTACCTGCGCGCAAGTGACGTGAAGCGGCTCACGCCGTGAACGTAACGCAGCCGGGCTGGGGCCGCCTCCTACCTGGGTAGGAGACCGAATCGTCGCCAGGTGCGAGGCCGAATCAGGCCTGCGGACGAGGTCGTGGAGCCGGAGCGCTTCTAGCGTCAGGGCATGCCGAATCCACACATCACTTCAAGGAGGAACACGATGTATTCGCAGGCCCCCAAGTCCAACAATCTGGCCGCCCGCATGGGTCGCTGGAGCGCCGACCACTGGAAGACCGCGACGTTCGGATGGATCGCATTCGTCCTCGTGGCCTTCGCCCTCGGCGGCGCCTTCGGTACCAAGATGCTCGACCCGAACACCGCCGGGCCCGGCGAGTCCGGTCGCGCCGACCGGATCCTCGACGCCGGCTTCAAGCAGCCCGCGGGCGAGAGCGTCCTCGTCCAGAGCGGCTCGCTCGACGTGACCGATCCCGCGTTCGCCGCGGCGATCGAGGACGTCGTCGCGAGCGTCTCCGCCGTGGACGTTGTCGAGAACGTCCGCTCGCCGCTCGACCCGGCCAACGCCGGCCAGATCTCCGCCGACGGGCGCTCCGCCCTCGTCGAGTTCGAGATCAGCGGCCCCGCCGACAAGGCCGTGGAGAAGATCGACCCCGTGCTCGCCGCGGTTGCCGCCGAGCAGAAGTCCCATCCGGAGTTCTTCGTCGGCGAGTTCGGCGACGCGAGCGCGGTCAAGGCCGTCGAGACCGCGTTCGGCGACGACCTGTCCAAGGCCGGTCTCCTGTCGCTGCCGGTCACGCTCGTCATCCTCGTGATCGCGTTCGGGGCGCTCGTTGCCGCGGGCATCCCGCTGCTGCTCGCGCTCACCGCGGTGTTCGCCGCGTTCGGCCTCGCCGCGCTCCCCAGCCACATCGTCCCGATGGCCCCGCAGGCCGGCGCGATCGTGCTGCTGATCGGGCTCGCGGTGGGCGTCGACTACTCGCTCTTCTACCTGCGCCGTGCGCGTGAGGAGAGGGCCGCTGGACGCAGCGAGCGCGCTGCGATCGAAGCCGCCGCCGCCACCTCCGGGCCACTCGGTGCTCATCTCCGGCCTGACCGTCATCGTCGCGATGGCCGGGATGTTCCTGACCGGCGACCGGATCTTCGCGTCGTTCGGCATCTCGACGATCCTCGTCGTCGCCATCGCGATGCTCGGCTCGCTGACCGTGCTCCCCGCGCTGCTCTCGCGGCTCGGCGACAACGTCGACCGGGTGCACGTCCCGCTCGTCGGCCGGCTGCGCCGCGACGACGGCCAGGGCCGCATCTGGGGCGCGATCATCGCCCGGGTCCTCCGCCGGCCGGTGCTCTCGGCCGTCCTGTCCGCCGGGCTGCTGGTCGCGCTCGCGATTCCCGCGCTCCAGCTCCGGATGGTCCAGCCGGGCCCGGACACGTTCCCGAAGTCGCTTCCCGCGGTGCAGACCTACGACCGCATGCAGGCGGCCTTCCCCGGCGCCGCGCTTCCGGCCAACGTGGTCGTGAAGGCCGCGGACGTGAACTCGCCGGAGATGAAGGCGGCGATCCAGGAGTTCGAGACCCGGGCTCTCGCGAGCGGCCGCATGCACGCTCCCGTCACCGTCGTCGTGAACGACGCGGGAACGGTCGCGAACATCACCGTGCCGATCGACGGCAAGGGAACCGATGCCGGCTCGAACGCGTCCCTGGCTCTTCTCCGCGACGAGATCGTGCCGGAGACCGTGGGCGCCGTCCCGAACGCCGAGACCGGCGTCACGGGCCTCACCGCCCAGTGGAAGGACTCGACCGACGAGATCAAGTCGAAGCTGCCGCTCGTGGTCGGGTTCGTGCTCGTGTTCGCGTTCTCGCTCATGCTCGTCGCCTTCCGCTCGATCGTGATCGCGGCGAAGGCGATCCTGCTCAACCTGCTCTCCGTGGCGGCCGCCTACGGCGTGCTGGTGCTCGTCTTCCAGCACGGCATCGGCAAGGGCCTCCTCGGCTTCACCAACACGGCCGGGATCGATCCGGTTGTCCCGCTGCTCCTGTTCGTGATCCTGTTCGGGCTCTCGATGGACTACCACGTGTTCCTGCTCGGCAGGATCCGCGAGGCCGTCCGGCGAGGCGCGAGCAACGACGCGGCGATTGCTGAGGGAATCACGTCGACCGCAGGCGTCGTCACGAGCGCCGCGATCGTCATGGTCGCCGTGTTCGCGGTCTTCGCGACGCTCTCGATGCTGATGTTCAAGCAGTTCGGCGTCGGGCTCGCAGCCGCGATCCTGATCGACGCCACCCTCGTCCGGGGCGTGCTGCTCCCCGCGTCGATGAAGCTGCTCGGCGACTGGAACTGGTACGTCCCGAGCTGGCTCGAGTGGCTCCCTCGCTTCGGCGTCGCCGACGAGGCGCCGCCCGCGGCCGAGTCCGCGCAGCTCGCCGCCTAGTCCGCCGGCCAACCCCCGGGTCCAACGCGGCCCGGGGGTTGACGCTCCTCGGGCGCTCGGCATCGTTAGCCTTCCCGCGATGCCGAGCGCCGACCGACGAGCATGAGCGACGAACCGGGCGCGTCCGGGGCCGAAACCTCCGGCAGGGACTGGGTCGACGTCGGGTCGACCGTGCTGCTGGCGCTCGCAACGGTGGCGATCGCCTGGAGCAGCTACCAGGCCAACCGCTGGAGCGGAGAGCAGTCGATCGCGTTCAGCGCCGCGAGCGCGGCGCGCGTCGAGTCGGGCAAGGCCGCGGCACGCGCCGGGCAGTTGACCCAGATCGACGTCACGCTCTTCGCGCAGTGGGTCGACGCCTACTCGCGCGAGGAGACGGAGCTCAGCGACTTCTACCGCGCCCGGTTCCGCGACGAGTTCAAGCCCGCGATGGACGCCTGGGTCGCCACGCGGCCGCGGACGAATCCGGACGCGCCGAAGTCGCCGTTCGCGATGCCGGAGTACGAGCTCGCCGAGCAGAAGAACGCCGATCGCCTCGTGCTGCAGGCCGAAGCGCAGACGAACCTCGCGAAACGCAACAACCAGCGCTCGGACAACTACGTCCTCTGCGTCGTCCTCTTCGCCGCCTCGCTCTTCTTCGCGGGGATCTCGACGAAGGTGGAGCCGGACGGAAATCGGCTCGTCGTCCTCGTGCTCGGCTACGTCGTCTTCTTCGGGACCCTCGCCTGGATCCTCTCGTTCCCCGTGAGCTTCTCGGTCTAGCCGCGGCGCGGTCTAGGGCAGGTGCTCCTTGCGGTAGCGCTCGTGGTCTTCCTCGCGCCACTCCTCCTCGAAGGCCTCGGCCGCGGCGAACTCGTCCTCCGCCCGCGCTTGTTCCTTCGGGTCGTCGATGAGCTCGCCCGCGGCGTCCTTGCGGCGCGTGGCCACGAAGGCGATCACGACGAGCGGGACGACGACCACGGCGATGACGATCCACGGGATCACGCGCCGAGCATAGGTCAGCGGCCGGTCATCTGCTCGAGCCGCTCGGTATAGCGGTCGCCCTGCACCGCGACGCTCGCGAGGGCGCTGTCGATCTCACGCAGATCGTCCGGAGTCAGCTCGACGGCGGCCGCTCCGATGTTCTCCTCCAGGCGGTGCGGCTTCGTCGTTCCCGGGATCGGCACGATCCACGGCTTCTGCGCGAGGAGCCAGGCGATCGCGATCTGAGCCGACGTCGCCTGCTTGCGGCGCCGCGATCTCGCCGAGCAATGCGACGAGGGCCTGATTCGCCTTCCGGGCCTCCGGCGTGAAGCGGGGGACCGAGTTGCGGAAGTCGTTGTCGTCGAACGCCGTGTCCTCGGTGATCGCGCCCGTGAGGAACCCCCGGCCCAGCGGACTGAACGGGACGAAGCCGATCCCGAGCTCCTCGAGCGCCGGCAGCACCTCCTCCTCGGGCCGCCGCCACCAGAGCGAGTACTCGCTCTGAACCGCCGTGATTGGCTGCACCGCGTGCGCGCGCCGGATCGTCTCGACGCCCGCCTCCGACAGGCCGAGATGCCTGACCTTGCCCTCGGCGATCAACTCCCTCACCGTGCCGGCGACCTCCTCGATCGGCACGTCCGGGTCGACGCGGTGCTGGTACAGGAGGTCGATCGTGTCGATGCCGAGCCGACCGAGTGACGCCTCGACCACCTCCCTGATGTGCTCCGGGCGGCTGTCGAGCCCCTGCTGCTGCCGCCCCTCGGAGTCGATCTCGAAGCCGAACTTGGTCGCGATCACGACCTGCTCGCGCACCGGCGCCAGGGCTTCGCCCACGAGCTCCTCGTTCGTGAACGGCCCGTAGACCTCGGCCGTGTCGAACAGGGTGACGCCGCGCTCGACGGCCGCGCGGATGAGGGCGATCATCTCGTTCCGGTCGGCGGCGGGGCCGTAGCCGAAGCTCATGCCCATGCAGCCGAGACCGATCGCCGAGACCTCGAGGCCGCTGGTGCCGAGCTTGCGGGTCTGCATGCTTCTTTCTAGCCGAACGTGAAGCAGTAGGCCTCGGCGCCCGGCGCTTCGAACGTGATCTCGAACGTGCGGTCCTCGATGGACCCGGGCTGGCGAATCAGCTGATGGAGCCGCTGCTCGGCCAGCGTCCCGTGACCCTCGCCGTCGATGTCGAGGCCGTGAGCGGCGCCGGGAGGCTCCCCGTCGACGAGCACGCGGAACGGAATCGCGGCGCCGCGCTCCGCCGGGCCCATGACGAGGTGGACGTCGCGGGCGTGGAAGCGGAAGGCGAGCCGCCCGTCGGCCTGGTTCAGCACGATCTTGCCTCGCTCGACCATCCAGTCGCCGGCGAGCGCCCAGTGGTTGAGCCTCAGCGGATCCTCCGGGACGTGGCCGCGACCTTCGAAGTTCTGCGCCTGGTCGGAGCCGAGGTAGGTCTCAGGCGACTGCACGGTGTCCCAGTCGGCCTCCGCCTCCAGCCCGGCTGGGGTGACGGTGACCAGGTCGTCGCCGATGCCCTCGGCGCCGGCCTCGCGGAGCAGCTCCTGGACGACCCGCTCGCACTCGTCGTACGCGCCCTCGCCGAAGTGGTGGTGGCGGATCCGGCCTTCCGCGTCGGCGATGTACACGGCCGGCCAGTAGTGGTTGTCGAACGCGCGCCAGACCCCGTAGTCGCTGTCGATCGCGACCGGATAGCGGACGTCCATGTCCTTCACGGCCTCGCGGATGTTGTCGACGTCGCGCTCGAACGGGAACTCCGGCGTGTGGACGCCGACCACGACCAGGCCCTTGTCCTCGTACTTGTCGGCCCAGGCGCGGACGTAGCCGAGCGTGCGGAGCCAGTTGATGCAGGTGTACGTCCAGAAGTCGACGAGCACGACCTTCCCGCGCAGGCCCTCCGCGGTGAGCGGCTCCGAGTTCAGCCAGCCGGTCGCCCCGTCGAAACCGGGCAGGTGACCCAAGTTGCCCCGTGTGCCGAACAGGCCCATTTCGCGCCGCCCGGCTAGCGAAGCGACCTGAACGCCGACCGGACTTCGTCGGAGAAGATCTCGGGCTCTTCCCACGCCGCGAAGTGCCCGCCCTTGTCGACCTCGTTGAAGTAGCCGACGTTGGGGTACGAGTTCTCGACCCAGCTGCGCGGAGTCCGCCAGATCTCGCCGGGGAAGGTGGTGAATCCGACCGGGAGCGAGACCGGCGGAGGAGCCTGGCCGGACGCGATTGCCTGCGCCAGCGCCAGTCCGTCCTCCCAGTACGACCGGGCCGCCGAGGCGCCGGTGCCCGTCAGCCAGTACAGCGTGATGTTGTCGAGGATGCTGTCCCGGGTGAGATTGCCCGCGGGCTCGTCGTCGACGAAGGCGCGGGCGATCTTCTGGTAGCTGTCCGTGTCGTGGTCCAGCAGCCAGGCGGCCAGCGCAACGGGTGAATCCAGCAGCGCGTAGCCGATCGTCTGCGGGCGCGTCGCCATCTCCAGGAAGTAGCCAAAGCCGGTCTCCTTGAACGTGGCGAACGCGGCCGTCGCCGCGCGCTCCTCCTCGGACTCCGCCGGCTGCGGGCCGGCCAGCACCGTCACGAGCAGGTTCATGTGGATGCCGAGCAGCCCCTCGGGCGCCTGGCGGCCCATGATGTCGGTGACGAGTGCGCCCACATCGCCGCCCTGGGCGACATACCGGTCGTAGCCGAGGCGCTGCATCAGCACCGCCCAGGCCTGCGCGACGCGGCCGGAGCTCCAGCCGAGCTCGCCGGGCTCGCTCGAGAAGCCGTAGCCGGGCAGGGACGGCAGCACGAGGTGGAACGCGTCCTCGGCGTTTCCGCCGTGCGCGGTCGGGTCGGTCAGCGGGCCGATGGTCTCGAGCAGCTCGATGACCGAGCCCGGCCAGCCGTGGGTCATGATCAGCGGCAGCGCGTCCTCGTGCTGCGACTTCACGTGGATGAAGTGGATGTTCACCCCGTCGATCTCGGTCGTGAACTGCGGCACGGCGTTGAGCTCGGCCTCGAGCCTGCTGAAGTCGTAGTCGGTCTCCCAGTAGCGCGCGAGGGCCTGCAGCGCGTCGTGCTGGACACCTTGTGACCGATCTGGGACGAGCTCCTTGGTGGGCCAGCGCGTCGCGGCGATGCGGCGGCGCAGATCGTCGATCTGCTCCTCCGGAATCTCGACGTTGAAGGGCCGGATCTCGGTGGTGGTCTCGATGGTGGTGCTCATGATTCCCTCCCTTGGCGCGTGTCTCGCCGGCGGTCTGGACGTGCCAGTGACCTCCAAGCAGGCGAGCGGTCTGCTCTCTCCGTTGAGTAGGCGACCTCCGGCGAGCGTACTCGCGCCCGTCGGGTTTCGGCAAGCCGGGCCACCAGATCGATACCGTCGGCGTTCAGTGGCTGGGCATCTGCTCAGCGGCCTCGGCCGAGCTCACCACGGGCACGACCTCGAACGCGACGAGGTCGCTCCACCGGGCAATCCACTCGTCGAGGAGCTCCGGAACGTTGGTCTCCATGAGCTGGAAGCAGCGGCCCAGCCCGTCCGCCTCGACCCAGCTCTCCACGTAGCCGAGTCCGTCGGGAAGCATCCGCCCCTCGGCCGCAGCGCGTGCGTAGACGGGCTCGGGTCCGTGTAGATAGGTCTCGATCACCATGTAGCGCATTGCGTCAGTATCTGGCTGCAGCGGAACGGACGAAAGGGGCGCGAACGATGGCTGAGAAGAAGTCCACGGGATTCTCCGCCGAGGAGAAGGCCGCGATGAAGGAGCGCGCCGCCGAGCTGAAGGCGGAGAAGAACAAGGCGGACGGGGAGAAGATCCTGCTCGCGAAGATCGCCGAGTTCAAAGGCAAGGACCGCGCGATGGCCAAGCGGATCCACGAGATCGTCACCGCCAATGCGCCGTCCCTCATGCCGAAGACGTGGTACGGGATGCCCGCCTGGGCCGACAAGGACGGCAAGGTCGTCTGCTTCTTCCAGGACGCGGCCAAGTTCAAGTCGAGGTACGCGACGCTCGGGTTCAGCGACCAGGCGAACATCGACGCGGGCGCCATGTGGCCGACCTCCTTCGCGCTGCTGGAGCTGACGCGCCGCCGACGAGAAGAAGATCGCCGCGCTCGTGAAGAAGGCCGTGGGCTGAATCAGGCCGGCTTGGTCTTGCGGCGCGGCGCGGCCCGGACCTGCATGCGCTCGCCGTGGGCGCCGTGGACGCTCAGGATCTCGACCGGCTCGTCGTCCGCCGGGCCGAACCAGTGCGGTAGCCGCGTGTCGAACTCGGCGACCTCGCCGGGGCCCATCGTGAGGTCGTGCTCGCCGAGGATGAGCCGCAGCCGTCCGGAGAGCACGTACAGCCACTCGTAGCCGTCGTGGACGCGGAGCTCGCGCTCGCGCTCGGGCGGAATCACGACCTTCCAGACGTGCATCCCGCTCGATGCCTGCGTGAGCGGAAAGACCATGCGGCCGTTGCGGACGAGCGGCTTCATCCGCACGCGAGGGTCGCCTACGGCCGGAGCGCCGACCAGCTCGTCGAGCGGCACCTGGTAGGCGTCCACCAGCGGCAGGAGCAGCTCGAGGCTCGGCTTGCGCTGGCCGCTCTCCAGGCGCGAGAGCGTGCTCTTCGAGATCCCGGTCTGCTTCGCCAGTGCGGTCAAGCGTGACGCCGCGGCGCGTCCGCAGCCGCTTCAAGCGAGGGCCGACCTCGGCCAGGACACTCGGGAGATCCGGCGCGCTTTCCACGAGACCTACGCTAACGCGTTCCCGGAAACGGCAACGAAAATTGCCACGGCCGGTCCCCGCGGGCATCGTCGAGGGCATGAAGCAGGAGACCTATGACGTAGCCGTGGTCGGCGGAGGCGCCGCCGGGTTGAGCGCGGCGCTCGTGCTCGGCCGAGCCCGGCGCAGGGTCGCCGTCGTCGACGCCGGCGCGCCGCGGAACGCTCCCGCGGCGCACATGCAAGGCTTTCTGTCGCGGGACGGCATGCCTCCCTCCGACCTGCTGGCCGTGGCCCGAGAGGAAGTCCTTGGCTACGGCGTCGAGCTCGTGGACGACCGGGTCGCAGAGATCGAGAGCGGCTTTACGCTCCGGCTCGACGGCGGCCGCTCCTTTGCGGCGCGACGGGTGCTCCTCGCGACCGGCGCCGGCGACGAACTGCCCGAGATCGCCGGTGCGCGGGAACGCTGGGGCCGAGACCTCCTCCATTGCCCGTACTGCCACGGCTGGGAGGTTCGCGACCAGCCGATCGGCGTGCTCGGTTCGGTCGAGCACGCGCACCTGCTGCGGCAGTGGTCGGACGATGTCGTCCTCTTCGCGGACACCCATCCCGTCGATTCGAACGAGCGGCTGGCCCTGGAGGCGCGCGGCATCGAGGTCGTCGACGGCCCGGTCGCGGGCCTTTCGGTCGTCGACGATCGCCTCCACGCGGTGGAGCTGGCCGACGGCCGCCTCGTTCCGCGCGCCGCGGTCTTCGTCCGCCCGGCGCTTCGCCCGCACAACGGCTCTCTGATCGCCTCCCTCGGCTGCGAGGTCGACGACGGAGGGTTCGTCCGCGTCGACGAGACCGGTCGAACCAGCGTCTCGGGCGTCTGGGCGGCCGGGAACGTCTCCAACCCACGCGCGCAGGTGATCACCGCCGCGGGCGAAGGATCCGCCGCCGCCATCGCGATCAACGCCGACCTCGTCGAGGAGGACGTGCGCACTTCCCTCAATCGAAAGGACATCCCATGACCAAGGTTCCGCCTCCCAGCAAGCACCAGCTCGCCCTCATGATCTGGCTCTGCGTCTTTCCGACGCTCACGGTCATCAACCTGGCGCTCGCCGACTGGCTTCGGCCGATGTCGCCGGTGCTCCGCACGTTCGTCCTCGCGACGATCGCCGTGCCGATCGTGATCTACGGCTTGATGCCCCACCTCCACCGGCTCCGCGTGCGGCTGCTGGCGACGAGCCTCCGCGGCGGGTCCTAGTGCCGACGGTACAGTGACCCGGTGGAGTCGTGATCTTCAGGAGGTGGCGCAATGAACGGTTCGGTCGAGAAGGCGATCCTCGCCGGTGGGTGCTTCTGGGGGATGCAGGACCTCATCCGGAAGCGGCCCGGCGTCGTGTCGACGCGGGTCGGCTACACGGGCGGTGACGTTCCCAACGCCACCTACCGCAATCACGGCACGCACGCGGAGGCGATCGAGATCGACTTCGACCCCGAGCAGACGTCCTACCGCGACCTGCTCGAGCTCTTCTTCCAGATTCACGACCCGACGACGCTGAACCGTCAGGGAGGCGACGTCGGGCTGAGCTACCGCTCGGCGATCTACTACCTCGACGACGAGCAGCGCCGGGTCGCCGAGGACACGATCGCCGACGTCGAGGCCTCGGGCCTCTGGCCGGGGAAGGTCGTGACCGAGGTCGAGCCGGCGGGGCCGTTCTGGGAGGCCGAGCCCGAGCATCAGGACTACCTCGAGAAGTATCCCAACGGGTACACGTGCCACTTCCCGCGCCCGGACTGGGTCCTGCCGCGGCGAGCGGCCGCAGTCGAGGGCTAGCGCCCCGGGCTCAGAACGCGTTCGCGGCCGACTTCCACTCCTCGAGGCGCTGCGCGATGAGCTCCGCCCGCTCCTCCGCGCTGCCGCTGTCCAGCACCTCGAGGTCCGAGGGGTCGGCCCGAAGGTAGATGCCTGCGGTTCGCATGTTCAGCGCGGCGTCCCGATCCGACCGGGTCGTGAAGTACCCGGTGGCCCGGTCGGCGGTCTCGACCCTGATCTCGCCGGTGCCCTCGAGCTGCGGCGCATTCGGGTCGCGAGGCCGCTCGCCTTTCCAGCAGTAGAAGATCCCGGCCGGATCCCTGCGCTCCTTCGCGGCCTCGCTCCAGTAGCGCGCCGACAGGGTGCCGTCCTCCTGCCAGGAGCGGCCGTTCACGGTCAGGTCGCCGTCGCGGTCACGCGCGATCTGGAGCAGGCTCACGGCCGACGGTTCGTCCTCGCTGCGCGCGGTGAGCGAGAGCTGCCACCACAGACCCTCGACGAGGCCGCGGCGACCCTCGGCCTCGATCGCCTTGCGGAGCTTCTGGTTGATCTCGTCGATCTCCGCAGGGCCGGCGGCCGGGTCGTAGCGGACGGAGGTCAGCCCGAGCAGGTCGGTCGGCAGCTTCGAGCCGTTCGCATGGAGGATGAACGTGCGCCGGATCCCGAGTGCCCCGCCGAACAGCCCGGCCTCGAACACCACGTTGTCGCGCGGCGACGCCTCGCCGGACTCGGAGGCATCTGTCGTCGTCCAGTCGTCCTGGGCGAAAACGAACGCGGCGAAATCGACTTCCTGGGAGAGCTCGACGAGCCGGTCGAGGGTCGACCGCCCCGGATTGAAGGTGGTCGTCCAGGGCTCGACGTCGGCGATGTCCTCGAGCCCACGCGTGATCGCTTCGAGCAGCTCGGCCTGCTTGCCCGACGATCCGAGGAAGATGCGCGGCTTGCTCATGCGCGTTTCATGATGACGGACGCGGCGAGTCGATCGGGCTCGGCCGTGAAGGAGGCCGCCGCGCACATCGCGCGACGGCCTCGATCTCGGCGAACCCGACTAGCGGGTGGGGTCGAGCTCTGAAACGCTCTCGCCCCAGCGCGCGGTGAGCGCGTAGAGCACGATCACGTTCAAAGCCACCACGGTCAGGGCCCAAACCGGATCCCCGGTGTTGCCGAGGAAGCCGAGCTGGGCGATGAAGTTCACGGCGACGACCACGATCGCGAACCAGCGCGCCCAGGTCTGCCCGGCGAGCAAGCCGAGGCCCGCGATGACCAGCAGCGATCCCCAGATCAGCATCACCCAGCCCCAGCCCGTCACGTCGAAGACGAGAAAGCCGGACGCTGTGGGAACGAAGTAGTTGTCCTCCAATAGTGCGATCAGGCCCTGGAAGAAGTCGATCGCTCCGATGATCAGCATCAGGATCCCGGCGAAGCCGATCCAGCCTGCCATGCTCTTGGAGTTCATCCCTGCCTCCTTCTGGTTGCAAGCCGGTTCGAAGACTAACGCTGTCCTCGTCCACACCGACGTTGGACTCTCGACAAGAGTCTTACCCCGTTGCCGGACGTGCAATCGGCCCACGGCCCCGGTCCGTCGTCGGCAAAGCGCACCGCGATGACCCGTGCCGCGGCGCCCCGTAAAGCCCTCTGACGGACTCGAACGGTGGACCGCCTCCTATGCGGCGGGGGCGGCGAAGAAGTCGATGAGCAGTTGGTTGACGCGTTCGGCCTCGTCGTGATGCACCCAGTGCGACGCGTCGGGCAGGCGCTCCACGCGGTCGAGGTTCGGCACGTCGTCTCGGTGGGGCTCGGCGAGGTCCGAGCCGAGGTAGGAATCGCGTTCCCCCCAGATGACCAGCGTCGGCGCCGAGAGCGGGTGGAGCTTCGCTGCGGCTTCCTTCTGGGACTGTCGAACCGAGGCCCGATCTAGACGCCGGGCGCGGCCACCTCGTCGAGCACCGCCTGCGCCTCGCGGAACTGCGGCGTTTCGAAGCCCTCGTCGAACGTCCCGAGGATCTCGCGCAGCCTGGCCGTCGCCGCGGGCCGGTCGGCGGTGTCCGCGAGACGCGCCAGCAATGCCGCTGCGCGCAGCTGCGTCATCCGCGCCCCGGCGCCGCCCGCCTCCTCGTAGGCGTGTCGCAGCAGAGGCTCGGCCTCGCCGGTGCGGCCCAGCGCGATCAGGACGTCGGCCCGGCCGACCTTCAGCTCGGCGGACTCCGCCGTCCCCTCGACCGTGAGGGTCCCCGCCCGCTCCAGCAGGACGAGCGCCTCGTCGGGCCGGCCGGCCAGCGAGCACGCCTGCGCGCGGAGCCCGAGGAGCTGCGCCCAGAAGATCGGCGGCGTCCGCAGGTTCTCGTAGAGCGATACGCCTTCCTCGGTTTGCGCCAGCCCTTCCTCGGTGCGGCCGAGGCCGGTGATCGCGACGCCCTGGAGGACGAGGCCGACGGCCCGCCAGATCCGGTAGTCGTGCTCGTCGGCGAGCCTGAGCACCTCCTCCGCCTGGTCGGACGCCGCCTGGAAGCGGCCGCCCCACAGCTCGAGCAGGCCCACGTGGAAGCCGACGTAGGCGAGCGAGTACGGGTGCTCGAGCTCGGCCGCCAGCTCGAGCGCGCCCCGGGCGCGCTCCTCCGCCTGCTCGGGGTACCCGAAGATCCACAGGAGCAGGCCGGAGATCACCCGCGCCGCCACGCCCGGATTGGGGCCAAGGCGCAGGCGCGCGCGACCGTCGCGCTCGGGGTCGAAGTTCGCGATCGCGCGATCGAGGTGCTCGAGGCCCTCCTCGTTGTGACCCATGAGGGCGAGCGCGGGGCCGACGATGAGGTCGCCCTCGACCTGGAGCCCGGTGTCGCCGGACTCCTGCGGCGAGCTCGAGCACCTCGCGCCCGACTGCGATCGTCTTGTCGATCTCGCCCCGGTAGAGGTAGAAGCTCGCGAGGGCCTTGAGTACCGGAAGCTGCTTCGGCAGGGCCCCGGTCTGCTCCGAAACGGCCAGCGCCTGCCGGTAGAGCTCCTCCACCTCCTCCGTGTAGCCGCGCAGCGCGAGGATTCCCCGCGCCACGCCGATGCGCAGCGCGATCTCCTCGTCGGCCCGGTCGAGCGCGGGCGTCGTCCGGGACAGGACGTCGAGCAGGTCGTTCGTGAGTCCGACGGCCGCGTCGTACCAGCCGCGGGCGTCGTAGAGCGGCCACAGCGCGTCGAGCAGCGAGCTCAGCCGTGCGGGCTCGCCCTCCTCGGCGAAGTACCGCCATGCCGCCTGGAGGTTGCCGAGCTCCGCCGCCAGCGTGTCGAGCTCGCCCTGTCTTGCGCCGCCAGCTCGGCGAAGTGCTCGGCGTGCGCGCGCCGGGCGGCCGCGTGGAACTCGAGATCCGTCCGGAGCCGCTCGGCCGCGAAGTCCCGGATCGTGCCGAGCATCGAGAGCCGCTGCTGTCCCTCGTCCTCGAGGCTGCGGGCGAGGCTCTTGTCCACGAGCGACGACAGGCAGGCGAGAACGTCCACGCCGGCCAGGCGCTCGAGGCCGGCCGCCACCTCCTCGACGTCGTCGACGCGGGCGGAGGGAAAGAGGGCGAGGAGCTGGAACACCGCGCGCTCGTCGTCGTCGAGCAGCTCGTAGCTCCAGTCGATCGTGTCCCGGAGCGTCTGGTGTCGCGCGGGGAGGTCGCGCGGGCCGTCCCGCAGGAGCTCCAGGCGGCCTCGCAGCCGGTCGCGCAGGTCCGCGGCGAGACAGGAGCCTGAGCCGCGCGGCGGCCAGCTCGATCGCGAGCGGCAGGCCGTCGAGGCGCGCGCAGATGTCGGCCACCGCCTCCGCGTTGTCGTCGGAGAGCAGGAAGTCCGGCCGCGCCTGCTGAGCCCGCTCGACGAAGAGGCGCACGGCCGCGGAGCGGACGACGTCCGCCGCCGCGAGCGGCCTGTCGCCGGCCTCCGGGAGGGCGAGAGGCGCCACCGGGAACACCTGCTCGCCCCGGACCTTGAGCGTCTCCCGGCTCGTCACGAGAACCTTCAGTCGCTGCGCGCGCTGGAGGAGCGAGGCGACGTCGCCGGCGGCCTCCATCACCTGCTCGAAGTTGTCGAACAGGAGCAGAACGTCCCGCGACCCGAACTCCTGGGCGAGCGCCTCGCGCAGGTCCTGCCCGCCGGCGACGCCGGCTCCGACCGCCTCGACGAGCGCCTCGAGCGCCCCGGCAGCGTCGCGGGCGTCCGTCAGGTCGACGAAGTAGACGCCGTCGGCGAAGCGGTGGCTCAGATCGGCCGCGGCCTGGACGGCGAGCCTCGTCTTGCCGATGCCGCCGGGGCCGGTGAGAGTCACCAGGCGCACGCCCGGGGAGCCGAGGTGCTCGCCGATCGCGAGCAGGTCGAACTCCCGCCCGACCAGCTCCGAGGGCTGCATGGGCAGGTTGTTCGGCGTCGCATCGAGCGTCCGCAGCCGGGCGAAGTCGGCCCGCAGGCCGTCCGCCGTGACCTGGAAGAGACGCTCGCGGCGCGAGAGGTCGCGCAGGCGGTGCTCCCCGAGGTCACGCAGCTCGATGCCGTTGCCGAGGCTCGGCTCGACGAGCGCACGCGTCGCCTCCGAGACGAGGATCTGCCCGCCGTGCGCCGCGGCCATGATCCGGGCCGCGCGGTTGATGTCGATGCCGACGTAGGTGCCCGCGGCCAACCGTGCCTCGCCCGTGTGGAGCTCCCATCCGCACGAGCGGCTCCGACCGCTGGGGCCAGTCCTCCTCGGTCATCGCCCGCTGGATGGCGACCGCGGCCTCGACCGCGTCGGCCGCCAGGGCGAAGACGGCGAGGAAGGAGTCGCCCTCGCTCCCGGCCTCCACCGCGTCGCCCCGGGCGAAGGCGTCGCGAAAGATCCGGTGGTGCCGCTCGAGCAGGTCGCCGTAGTCGGGCCCGAGCACCTGAAGCAGCCGCGTGGATCCCTCGATGTCGCTGAAGAGAAAGGTGACCGTTCCGGTGGGCAGCGTCGCCATGGCGCCGCGCAGGCTATTCGGCTGATCGGTCGAGTCGAGCGCCTGCCTGCGGATCACGGTCTCAGGGAAAGCCCTCTGACGGACTCGAACCGTCGACCCCTCCTTACCATCGGGGTTCCGGGACGGGAAGCACGGGCACGGCAGGGTCACCGAGGCCACGGAAACCAAGCAAGCCAGAGGGATCTGACGGCGAGAGGTAGCCCGCGATTGGACGCGCGTGGTCCGGCTGATGTTCGTTCGCACGGCATGTGGCACTCCAAGGCAACTCTCCGCGTGAGCCACTGAGGCCGGGGTCACCGCGAATAGGATCGTCGATGTGACTACTGGGCCGACTGCATCTTCTGCTGCTGCCAAGGCTTCGGGGTTGGTGTTGTTCACGTTGGCGACGGGACAGTTCGTCATGGCCCTGGATATGACGGTGATGAACACGGCGATCGCCACGGTCGCGGAGGACGTCGGGACTGATGTGATCGGGATCCAGACTGCGATCACGCTGTACACGTTGGTGATGGCGTCTCTGATGATCACCGGTGGGAGGGTCGGGGAGATCATCGGCCGGAAGCGTGCGTTCACGATTGGGTGCGTCATCTACGCGTGCGGCTCGCTGACGACGGCGCTGTCTCACAGCCTGCCGGTGCTGATCATCGGCTGGTCATTCCTGGAGGGTTTCGGCGCGGTGTTGATCATGCCGGCGATCGTGGCACTGGTCGCCTCCAACTTCGGACGGTCGGACCGGCCGCGTGCGTACGGGCTCGTGGCGGCGGCCGGCGCGATCGCGGCTGCGGTGGGGCCGGTGATCGGTGGCTTGTTCACGACCTATGCCTCGTGGCGGTGGGTGTTCGTCGGCGAGGTGCTGATCGTGGGGGTGATCCTCGCTCTGGCGCGGCGGGTGAACGACACTCCGCCCGAGAAGGGTGCCAAGCTCGACCTGGTCGGCACCGCGCTGTCGGCGGCCGGCCTCGGGCTGATCGTGATCGGCATCCTGCGCTCGGGTGCGTGGGGGTTCGTGCGGCCCAAGCCGGGTGCCCCCGAGTGGCTCGGGCTCTCGCCGGTGATCTGGCTCGTGCTCGCCGGCGGTGTGGTTGTGGGCCTGTTCGCGATGTGGGAGAACCGGCGCATCGCGCGCGGCCAGGCTGCGCTGATCGACCCGAAGATGCTGCGCAACATCCAGCTGCGCGACGGCGTCACCTCGTTCTTCTTCCTGTTCCTGGTACAGGCCGGGATCTTCTTCGTCGTTCCGCTGTTCCTGTCGGTTGCGCTCGGCCTGTCGGCGGTCTCGACGGGCATGCATCTGCTGCCGCTCTCGCTGACGCTGCTGCTCTTCGCTGCCGGAGTTCCCAAACTGCTGCCGAACGCCAACCCACAGCGCGTCATCCGCCTCGGCTTCACGGCCATGTTCGCCGGGCTTGTGCTCCTGGTCGCCTTGCTCGACTACGGCGCCGGAGCGGAGATAGTCACCTGGCCGCTGCTGTTGGCGGGTGCCGGGATCGGCTCGATCGCCTCCCAGCTGGGGAGCGTGACCGTGTCGGCGGTGCCCGACGAGCAGAGCGGCGAGGTGGGCGGAATCCAGAACACGGGGACCCAGCTCGGCGCGTCGATCGGCACCGCGCTGGCGGGCGCCGTGCTCATCTCCGCGCTGACCGCCTCGTTTCTCACCGGCGTCCAGAACAACCCGGCCGTCCCCGATCGCGTCGTCGCTCAGGCACAGACGAGCCTCGCCGGCGGGGTCCCGTTCATCTCCGACGCCGACCTCGAGTCCGCGCTCTCCGACGCGGACGTCCCGCCGACGACAGCGGACGCGATCGTGCAGACGAACGAGCAGAGCCGAATCGACGGGCTGCGCGTCGCCGTCTCGATCCTGGCGCTCTTCGCGCTCGTCGCCCTGCTGTTCACGCGGGGCATCCCGACGGTACAGCCCGGGGCGCAAACCAAGCCCAGCTCACCACCGACATAGCCGGCTTTCGCACCTCCCGCGCGGGGTTTGCTCTTCCGTGACGCCTCGAGCGGTCGCCGGCTACTCCGCCGTAGTGCGTGCTGGCACGCTGTCGCCGCGCGTTCGTAGCACGGCGACGATGGCGATCACGAGGTAGCCGAACGCGGCCACCCTTGGGGCGAAGAACGCGAGCACGATCACGCCGACGTAGAAGCCGATGTTCGGCGTGGCCGCGAGGGTGATCGCACTAATCTCCTTCTCGGTCACCTCGGGCTTGAGAACGCGGCGGTCGCGGAGTATCGAGGCCCACATCGCGCCGAGGAGGGCTGAGATCACGAGCAGGGTCCCACCGTAGAAGATCACTGCCGCTCGCTCAGCGTCGGTGTCATGGATCGCCTCGGCCATCAGCTTCGTCGGGAAGGGCAGAAACGACACCGCCATCAGCAGCAGGAGGTTGATCAGCATCAGCTCCCTGTTGGCGTACTGCAAGCGCCGGAAGATGCCGTGGTGTGCACCCCAGATCCCTCCGATCGTGATGAAGCTCGTCACATAGGCCAAGTAGGACGGCCACTGGTGGGCGATGCCGCTCCAAAGATCGGTGAACGCTGACTCGGGAACGCTGATCTCGAGGATGAGCAGCGTGATTGCGATCGCGAAGACCCCGTCGCTGAACGCCTCCATGCGGCCGGTGCCCCAGTAGCTACCCACCCTGACTCACTTCAGATTCCGGATGCAACGCTCCTGCGCCACTCGCGCGCAACGTCGACGCGGGGCCAGTAGGCTCGGCGGTCACGCGCCGAGCCTACTACGCGCTGGAGCCTAAGACGTGATAGCCCCCGAGACCTCGTCGGACGACTTCGCGAAAGCCTTCTGCAGCTCGTCGTAATCGCCCGAGTCGATCGCCTTGTTGATCCGCTTGTCCGAGCTGACGAGCGCGGCCTCGACCTTGTCGGCCCACTCGTCGTCAACGACCGCCACGACAGCGGACGATCCGGGCGGCAGGTACTCCTCGAGCTCGACACCCATCTGCTTTTCGGCGTGCCGCTTGCTCAAGTGGCCGGCCACTGCGCCGATCCCGGCACCGACCGCGGTCGCTGCGAGCAGCGGCGGTGCGAACAGTCCCACCACAAGTCCGGCAGTACCGCCCAAGACCGCGCCGCCGCCAGTGCGTCCGTCGCCCTCCTCGTCGACGGTGACCTTGCCGTCGGCGCCACGACTCATGACGACAGACCCCACGACCTTGTACTCGCCGTCGTTCTCCCCGGCCTTCAGCGCCGTGAAGTCCTTGCCGGCTGCGTCGGCGTCCGAATAGGTGCCGGCGACAAGCACGAGATTGTCATTCTCCATCGCTCCTCCCTTTCTTTGGTTGCAGACATGGACACACCAGCGAAACTACCTGGCCGGCATCGCTGTTTCGTCAGGAAGTTCCCCTTGCCCGGCTGCGGGCTTCCCGCACATCGCGCGCGCTGCCACAGGGGGGATCAGTAGGGAGTACCGATGGCGCACCTTCGGCAGGCGAGGATGATTGCTGCAGTGGCTTCGGCTGCAAATCGAGCCGCCGCAGTCCGCAGCTCACATGTATCAAGGGCCTACCTACGCAGGCAGCGTGGGAGAGGGGACGGAGATGACTAGCGTCGAGGACGGAGAGGTCGGTTCGGCAGTGCAGGCGCCGGCAGTCAAGGTCGAGCACTTCAGCGTGGCGGAGCGTGAGGCGCGGGGGAAGGCGGCACGGGCGGAGGTGCCCCGCAAGGTGCACGCCGAGTGGGAACCGACATCGGTCCGGCACGACCCAGTCGAGCTGCTGGAGGAACAGGCGCAGACGCGGGTGCCGGAGTTGGTGCCGATCCGGTACGGGCGCATGCTGGTGTCGCCGTTCACGTTCTACCGAGGCGCCGCCTACCTGATGGCGTCGGATCTGGCCGGGATGCCGCGCACCGGTCTCCACGTCCAACTGTGCGGAGACGCGCATTTGTCGAACTTCGGCATGTTCGCCGCGCCTGACCGCCGGCTCGTGTTCAGCATCAACGACTTCGACGAGACGCTGCCGGGACCGTTCGAGTGGGACGTCAAGCGGCTCGTCGCGAGCTTCGCGGTCGCCGGTCGTGACCGTGGCTTCGACGACAAGACGCGCGAGACGATCAATCGGACGGTGGGACAGGCGTACCGCGAGGGGATCAGACGGTTGGCCGCGATGGGCAACCTGGCGCTTTGGTATGCCCGCGTCGACGTCGACGAGGTCGCCCAAGAGTGGCTCAAGCAGGCGACCGCCAAGCAGGCAAAGCGCTACGACGCGAGCATCGCGAAGACGCGTTCGAAGGACAGCCTGAAGGCGTTCGCGAAGCTGACCGAGATCGTGGACGGCGAGCCGCACATCATCAGCGATCCACCCGTGGTCGTGCCGATCGAGGACCTCGCCTGGGCCGAGCGCGCGGACGACTTCGAGGACTTCCTCCGAAGTGCGATCCGCTCCTACCGCAGGACGCTGCCGGGCGACCGGCGCAAACTGCTCGAGCGCTACCGCTACGTACACGCGGCTCGCAAGGTCGTCGGTGTCGGCAGCGTCGGCACCCGCGCCTTCATCATGCTCATGCTCGGTCGCGACGGCGACGACCCGCTCTTCCTGCAGTTCAAGGAGGCGGAAGCGTCGGTGCTGGAGTCGTTCCTCGGCAAGAGCGACGTTCGCCAACCATGGCCAGCGCGTCGTCGAGGGGCAGCGGCTGACACAGGCCGCGAGCGACATCATGCTCGGCTGGATCCGCGCCGAGAACCCGCTCGACGAGATCGACGCGCGACTTCTACGTGCGCCAGCTGTGGGACGCGAAGGGATCCGCGCAGGTCGAGCTGATGGAGCCCGACCTGATGGCCACCTACGCAAGGCTCTGTGCTACCGAGCTCGCGCGCGCCCATGTGCGCTCCGGCGACGGTGTCGCCATCGCCAGCTACCTGGGAGGAGCCGACACCTTCGACCGCTCACTGACCCGGTTCGCCGAGGCCTACGCCGACCAGAACGAACGCGACTACCAGACCCTCACCGACGCGGTCAGCGCGGGGAAGATCACGGCAGAAACCGGAGTGTAGGCCCGCACGGGGGATCCGGCCGGAGACGACGCTGCCCGTGTGACGATCATCGCGTTTGAGGTCGGCGCGCGCGGCCAAGGCCGTCGCCTCCGACCTCGCGGAAGCCTGGCCGTCGCGCGTCCCAAGCGTTTGCTGCCTGGACTTCGCGAAGCCCTCTGACGGACTCGAACCGTCGACCCCCTCCTTACCATGGAGGTGCTCTACCAACTGAGCTAAGAGGGCAGGGCGACCATGCTAGCTCAGAGTGCGCTCAGATCGACGCGCTCGTCGAAGCGCGGCAGGCCGTCCTCCGGGACCGGCTCCCAAGGCGCGGCGTACGCGACGAACTGGCGGTACGACGGCTTGACGCCGGGATCGCCGTCGATCGTCCCCAGGCGCACCGAGAGCATTCCCGGATCGGTGGGAACTTGCGACCAGAGCGCCGAGCCGCAGCGCGAGCAGAACGCCTTCGGCCAGGCTCCGCCCTCGCCCGGGTCGAACACGGCGATGAGCTCCTCGCCGGACTCGACGGTCAGGCTGCCCGGGACGATGCGCGCGTTCGCCGACGCGGCGGTGCCGGTCCGGCGCTGGCAGCGGGTGCAGTGGCAGTACCCGGCGACGGTGAACGGCTCGGAGATCGAGTAGCGCACTCCGCCGCAGAGGCATCGACCGGTCATGGGCGACAGACTAGAGATGCACCGGGTAGCCCGGCCCGAACGGGATCCCGAGCAGGTACCAGACGACGAAGAACGCCGTCCAGAGCACCAGCAGGATCGCCGTGTACGGGAGCATCAGCGAGACGATCGTGCCGATGCCCGCCTCCCGCTTGTAGCGCTGCGCGACCACGACGATGAACGGGAGGTACACCATGAGCGGCGTGATCACGTTCACCGGCGAGTCGCCCACGCGGTAGGCGGCGAGCACCGTCTGCGGGGCGACGTCGAGGCGCAGGAAGAGCGGGATGAAGATCGGCGCGAAGATCGCCCACTTCGGCACGACGCCGGGGATGATGATGTCGAGCAGCGCGATCACGGCGATGAAGAGGATGAGGAGCCAGATCGCGCCGATGTCCGCGCGTTCGAGCAGGTCGGCCATCTTCACCGCGGCGACCGTCGGGATGTTCGAGTAGTTGAAGTACGCGATGAACTGGCTGATCAGCAGGAGCATGAAGACGAGTCCTGCGAGCGATGCGAACGTGAGCGTGATCGCGTCGATCACGTCCACGCTCGACTCGATCGTCTTCGCGCCCACCCCGTAGCAGACGCCGGCGACCAGGAAGATCAGCGTGATGATGAAGATCAGGCTGTCCATGAACGGCGAGTTGCCGATGATCGCGTCGGTGTCCGGGTCGCGCAGCGGCGCTCCCGGGGGCAGCGTGATGAGGGTGACCGCGATGATCGACAGGATCACGCCGTAGAGCGCCCAGCGCAGCCCGCGCGACTCCTCGCCGAGCTCGGGCTCCTCGACCGCCTCGTCGTCACCGCCGCGCTTCTCCGCCTGGTACGAGCCCAGCCGCGGCTCGATCATCCGTTCCGTGACCACGGTGATCACTGCGGCGACGAAGAACGTGGCCGCAATCGAGAACCACAGGTTGGCGACGACCGTGAGCGTGTCGTCCGGGGTGACGAGCGCGAGCGCCTCGTTCGTGATCTCGGTGATGAGGCTGTCGGTCGGCGTGATCAGCACGTTCACGCCGAAGCCGGCGCCGACCCCGGCGAACGCGGCGGCGAGCCCGGCGAGCGGATGGCGGCCGAGACTGAGGAACGCAGCCGCCCCGAGTGGGATCAGGATCAGGTAGCCCGCATCGCTCGCGACGCTCGAGAGCACGCCGAGGAGCACGATGATGAAGGTGATCGCGCGCGCGGGCGCGACGTGCACGAGCTTGCGGATGAGCGCCGCCATCAGCCCGGCCTTCTCGGCAACGCCGACACCGATCATGGCCACGAAGATCACGGCGACCACGCTGAAGTTGGCGAAGTTGGTGACGAACGAGGAGAAGATGAAGCGGATCCCCTCGACTGAGAGAAGGCTCTCGATCTCGGTTGTGGCCGTGACGATCTCGGGCTCGTCGTCCTGGTAGGAAGGCGGCGGAACCTGCGGCTCCGGGTACTGGGAGCCGCCGACGTAGTCCTCATCGACGGAGACCGGCGGCACTTCGGCGACCTCGTACGTCACCGAGATGCTCGCGAGCGCGAGCACGCCGGAGAGGATGATCACGAAGACGCAGAGTCCGAGGAAGATGATCGCCGGGTGCGGGACCTTGTTCCCGGTCTTCTCGATCGCGTCCAGCATGCGCATGCTGAAGGTCCGCTTGGCGGCGACGTCGTTCATCCCGAGCCTCCTTTGCGCTTTGCGTACTCGCCGAAGAAGAGCGCCTCGGCGAGCACGGCCTTCTCGAACTCGTCGAGAAGCAGGCGCTCGTTCGGCGCGTGGATGTTGGCGAAGCCGTCGGTGGCGCCGAGGAGCAGCATCTCGGCCGTCCGGGACCGCCTCGTGAAGCGCGCTCACGAGCGGGATCGACCCGCCGGTCGCGACCGTGACCGTCTCCGTTCCCCAGGCCAGCGCGAGCGCTGCGCTCGCCGCCTCGTACGCGGGACCGCCGGTCGGCACGAGGAAGCCCTGACCGGTCTCGACGCCCTCGGCCTTGACCTCGATCCCGAACGGCTGCAGCCCCTCGAAGTGGCGCACGACCGCGGCCTGCGCCTCCTCGGGATCCTGCGACGGATGGATGCGCACGTTGACCTTCGCGCGGGCATACGGGACGACCGCGTTCACGGCGCCGTCCACGGGGAGCGCGTCGATTCCGGTCACGGTGATCGCGGGCCCCGACCAGATGCGCTCGCCGAGCCCGCCCGTGCCGAAGAAGGGGGCGCCGGGCTCCACCTCGGCCAGCTCGCGGAACTCGTCCTCGCTGTAGGAGGCGCCGGTCCACTCCTCGCGCCGCAGGCCCTCGACGGCCACGTCGCCGTGCGAGTCGTGCAGCGAGGCGAGCGCGTGGATCAAGGTCACGAGTGCATCGGGAGCGGCTCCGCCGAACTGGCCGCTGTGCTTGGGCCCGGCGAGCGTGCGCACGTCGACGATCACGCCGGCCATGCCGCGCAGCCCGACGGTCAGCGTGGGAGCGCCCGGGCGGAAGCTGCCCATGTCGCCGATCACCATCGCGTCCGACTGGAAGAGCTCGGGCTGCGAGGGCGGGTAGGTGCCGAACGCGCTGCCGACCTCCTCCATCCCCTCGATCACGATCTTGATCCCGACCGGCGGCCGGCCGTCCCAGACGCGCAGCGCGCCGACGTGCATGAGGATGTTCGCCTTCGTGTCGGCGGCGCCGCGGCCGTAGATCGCCCCGTCGCGCTCGGTCGCCTCGAACGGCGGCGAGTCCCATTTGTCGAGCTCGCCGGGCGAGACCACGTCGTAGTGGCTGTAGAGGAGGACGGTCGGAGCGCCTTCGGGCGCGGGGATCTCGCCCATGACGGCGGGCGCCGTGTCCGGGATCTCGAGCGGGTGGATGTTCTGGACTCCGGCGCTGCGCATCAGCTCCGCGACCGCGTCGTAGGCGTCGAGCAGCGGCTGCCGCGGCTCCGGGAACCCGATCGTCGACACCGAGGGGATCGCCACGAGCTCTGCCAGCTCTCGTTTGAGCTGCGGCATCTGCGCGGCAACGCGCTCCCGGATTGCGGCGGCGTCCAAGGCCGCACGATCCTAAACGGTCAGAGGTACCCGGTTCGCTTCAGCCGGCGCATGGCGAAGAACCCCCAGAGGGGCGGCAGGTAGAAGGTGGAGATCCGGTAGAGGATCACCGCCGCCAGCGCCGCCTCCTGCGTCATCCCCGCCGAGGTGAGGCCGAGCGTCAGGCCGAACTCGACCACGCCGACGCCACCCGGAACGGGGAGGAAGCTCGCGAGCAGCGAGACGCTGATGTTGATCACGAGCAGGTCGATGAGCGCGATGTCGTAGCCGAGCCCGCGCGCGAAGAGGCCGAGTGCGACGGCGAAGAGGAGGTCGGTGGCGAGGCTGCCGCCGAAGAGCAGCGCGAGCTTGTGCGAGGCGCGCAGCGCGGCGAGCGACTGCCTGATCTGCGGCCACCATTCGCGGACGCGCTCCACGATGGCGCGGCGGATCCGCCCGATCGCGACGAGGGCGACGATGGCGGCGACGGTCAGCCCCACGAGCAGCCAGAGCAGCCGCAGCGAGTCGGTCTCGGGCACCGTGAAATGCAGGTCGAGGGTTGTCTGGGAAAAGAGCAGGAGTCCGAGGAGCAGCACGATCTGAACGACGGTCCCGGCGAGCGAGTCGATCGCGCCCGCGGTCACGGCGGTCACCGGCGGCAGTCCGAGGCACTGGAAGAACCGGATCGAGACCGTCATGCGGCCGATCGTCGAGGGCATCGCGACGTTCAGGTACGAGGTCGTGAGCTCCTTCAGGTAGACCGGCCCGAACGGGAGCCTCGCGGGGACCGACCCGAGCGTGGACACGGCCTGCGTGAGGCGCGGCAGCTGTGCGACCACGAAGCCGAGCGCGATCCAGCTCCAGGTCGCATCCTCGAGGTCGTGCCAGAGCGTCGTCCAGTCGACGTGCGAGAGCCCGGTGAAGACCGCCACCGAGGCGAGAACCAGCAGCGCGATCTGGATCGCGCCCCACCATGTGACCCGGCGCAGGCGCATGAGCCCTGCGACCTCGGCACTGACGTCTGGTGCTCCGGGCTCGGCCATTGGCGCGTGAATCTACTCCCCGGCCCGGTTTCCGGCCGGGCCACCACTGGTACGGTTCCAGCGATGAGCACAGGTCCGGAGCAGGTCACCGAGCAAGTCCTCGCGCGCGCGCGCGTGAGAAACGCGAGACGCCGCGTCGCGGAGCCGAACCCGCTCGTCATCGTCGGCGTCGCCTTCGTGGCCGGGATCGTGCTCGCAAAGCTCATGAATCCGAGGGGACATGGCTAGCGCACCGAAGACCGAAGACATGGGAATCGGCGACGCCGTCCGGACGGTCAGCGAGAAGGCGAGTTCGATCGCCCGGCTCGAGGTCGAGCTGGCGCTGCTCGAGCTGAAGCAGAAGGCCGCCAACCTCGGGATCGGGGTCGGCCTGTCGATCGGGGTGATCTTCGTGGCGCTCTATGCGCTCGGCTTCGGGCTCGCCACGTTGGCCGCGGGCCTCGCGACGCAGATGGCGGCCTGGCTCGCGCTCCTCATCGTCTTCCTGTTCCTCCTCCTCCTCGGTGCGGTGCTGGGGTTCATCGCCGTCAAGAAGTTCCAGGGCGCAAAGCCGCTTCCCGAGCAGGCGATCGCCGAGGCGAAGATCACGAAGGAACGGTTCCTCGATGCCGACTAACGGCCGCAGCGCAGAAGACGTCCGCCGCGAGCTCGAGGACGAGCGCAACCAGCTCGCCGGCGCGGTCGAAGAACTGCGCCGCGAGGTGCACGAGGCCACGGACGTGAAGAAGCGCATCCGCAAGAACGTCCCGCTCGCGACGGCGATCGCGCTCGGCGCCGGCTTCCTGCTTGCGGGCGGCGTCGGCGCAACGTTTCGCCGCATCAGCGGACGCTAACGCCCTCGCTTCACGCGCTCGCAGTCGCGGGCGATGTGGTCGAACCGGTCGGCGGAGACATGGTCGCGCCCTTTCCCGCAGCGGATGACGTCGCGGCGGCCGTTCAGCGCCAGGATCCGATCGTTGCCTGCGCCGGTCGAGATGCTGCTTCCCCGCGGGCCGTTGGCGCGCGGCGAGTAGACGATCTTGGCGAGCGCCGAGGTCGTCTTCGCCGTCGCGTTCACCGTGTCGGCCCCGGCGCCGGTGGTGACCCGGTCCCGACCACCGCGCGGGCAGACGTAGTCACGGCCGCTCGTGCCGACGAGATCGTCGTTACCGGACGTGCCCTTGAGCGTGCAAAGGGCGCTCGGTTGGAACCCCGGCGGCAGTGGGTAGCAAAGGCCGCGCACCTGGCGGAGGAGCACCCGGCGCGTGGGCCGCGACAACCGGTCGCGGGCGAGATTCTCGAGCTGGTAGGGATCCACATCGAGGTCGTAGAGCTCGTGCTCGCCGGTCGCGTACAGCGCGTAGAGGTACCGCTCGGTGCGAACGCCGCAGTAGGTCGGGATGCCGGCGGTCCGGGTTTCTCCGCCCATGTTCTCGACGAGGAACTGCTTGCGCCACGCGACGGGGCGGCTGCCGCGGATGAGCGGCGTGAGGTCCAGCCCCTCGCTTCCGAACCGGATCCCCGCGAGCGACGCGAGCGTCGGCGCGACGTCCAGGTTGGTGACGAGCCGCTCGTCGGTGCGCTCTCTGCCGGTGAGCCGGTCGTAGCGGACGACGAACGGCACGTGGATCGAGCCCTCGTGCGGCACGCTCTTTCGCGCCGGCGTAAAAGCCGTGCTCGCCCCACTCGACGCCGTTGTCGGACGTGAAGATCACGATCGTGTCGTGGAGCTTCCCGGTCGCGCGCAGCGCGTCGAGGATCTGGTCGACGGCCTCGTCGACGGCGAGCAGCGAGCGGTACTGACGGACGCGGAAGTTCCGGCCGGCCTGGTTGAAGCGCCGCGGCCTCCGCTGGATGTAGGCCGGCTTGTCGGACAGGTCCTCTCCGAGGCTCGGCGGCTGGAACGGCGGGAGGTGAAGGTTCGCGTGGGCGTGGCGGGGCGCCGGCTTCGCCGGGCTGTGCGGAGCGGCAGGCGCGAAGAGGAGGAAGAACGGGCGGCTCGACGACGCCGAGCGCCCGATGAAGTCGGTTGCGAGCCGGGCGAGCACGTCGGTCGAGTAGTCCTTCGGCGAGTGGCCGAAGTTCGCGAGCCTCCCGTTCAGGTTGAGCGTGTAGCCGAAGTACCCCCAGCCGTAGGAGAACGAGCGCCACTCGTCCCAGCCGGGCGGGATCGTCGTTCCGACGTAGCCGTTCAGGTACTTGCCGATGAACGACGTGCGGTAGCCCGCGGCGTGGAGGGCGACTGCGATCGTGCGGCGCTCGGCGCCGAGTCGCGTGAAGGCGTCCCAGCCGCCGAACGGCGGCCGGTTGCTCCACACGCCTGTCCCGTGCGAGTAGCGCCCGGTCAGGAGCGTCGTTCGGCTTGGGCAGCAGAGCGAGTTCGACACGAACGCGTTCGCGAACGTGACGCCGTGGGCGGCCAGCCGCTCCTGAACGACGCGCATGCGGTCGGCGCCGTCTGCGCGCTGGTCGTCGGTGAGGACGATCACGATGTTCGGGCGAGCGGGAGCGGCTGGGTCCGCGACCGATGCCATCACGACCGCTGCGAGAGCCACGATGCAGATACGACGCGGGACAGTCATGGGAGTAGACAGTAGTAGACATATAGTGATTAGTCAAATACTGTATAGCTCATGTATATTCCTATCGTGTACCATGTGCATATGGCTCCCGCGCGGAACGGTTCACAGGTCGGAAATCGCATCCGCGCCGCCCGTGCCGAAAAG
This sequence comes from uncultured Actinomycetes bacterium, assembly GCA_963760815.1. Lineage (GTDB taxonomy): Bacteria > Actinomycetota > Thermoleophilia > Gaiellales > Gaiellaceae > CAVRUF01. The sequence goes on along the minus strand of CAVXEJ010000001.1, from coordinate 55,867 downwards.
GGTTGGAAGCAGAAGCACCTGGCCGCCGCGGTCTCGGTCGAGCCGATCACGGTGTCCCGCTGGGAGCGCGGCGCGACGACGCCCGACCTCCAGGTGCTCGGCCTCGTCGCCGAGGCGACGTCCAAGCCGCTCAGCTACTTCGTCGGCGACGACGTGACGGCGTCGGCCGGCACGCTCGACGAGGCGGCCGCCCGCATCGAGGCGGCGGCGACTAAGGTCGCCGAGGCGACCGAGCGCATCGCGATCGTCGCCTCCGAGCTCGTCGAAGAGCTACGCGCCTCGCGCGCCGGCTCGTAACAGGAACCCGTACGCGGTTCCGGTCCGCGGCCGGTCGGCCGGTTCCTTCGCAAGCGCGGTGAGCAAGGCGGCACTGAGAGCCGCAGGCACGTCGGGCCTCACGCTCGCCGGGTCGGCCGGCGGGTCGCTCAGATGCGCGCGGCACGTCTCGGTCACCGTGCGCCGCCCGGCGAACGGAGGCGCGCCGACCGCGCACGCGTAGGCGAGGCAGCCGAGCGCGTAGATGTCGGAGAGCGCCCCCGCCGGCTCGCCGCGGATCGTCTCCGGCGCCAGGTAGTCCGCCGTTCCGACGACCGAGCCCGCGCGCGTCAGGACGGAGTCGCCCTCGCCGCGCGCGACGCCGAAGTCCGCGAGCGCCGCACCCTCGTCGGTCAGCAGGACGTTCGACGGCTTCACGTCGCGGTGAAGAAGCTCGAGCCGGTGCAAGGCGTCGAGCCCTGCGCCCACTTCCCGGACGATCCGGACGAGATCGGGAATCGCGAGCGGGCCGTCCGCGAGGCGGTCGGCGAGCGAGCCGCCGGGGACGAACGGCAGCGCCATGTAGCGCCACCCGCCGTCGCGGCCGTACGCGACGACCGGCAGGAGATTGGGATGGTCGACGCGCGCCGCGATCTCGCTCTCGCGGTCGAAGCGGCGCCCCAGCGCGGGATCGTCGCCGGGCCCGGGCCGCAGGATCTTGAGCGCCACGTCGGCTCCGTCGGCGCTGCGAGCGCGGTAGACGACGCTCATCGGACCGCTCCCCAACTCCGACACGAGCGTGTATCCGTCGACGACGAAGCCCGGCTCGAGCGTGGGCCGAGCGACCTTCTCGGTTCCCATGACGGCCACGATACTCCGCCCTCTCCGGCTGGAGTCTGCGCCCGAGGTGTGGTACCAAGAACCAATGTGTGCGCGGATCGGCACGAAGTTCGCCGGTTACCGCATCGAGGCGCTGATCGGCCGCGGAGGGTGGAGCACGGTGTACCGGGCCGAAAGCCCCAGGCTCGGGATCCGCGTGGCGCTGAAGATCCTGAACGCCGAGGTCTCGGAGGACGAGGCGATGCGCGAGCGCTTCGTCCGCGAGTCGCGCCTCGCCGCCGGCCTGAACCATCCGAACGTGATCACGATCTACGACGCCGGCGCCTGGCACGACGATCTCTTCATCGCCATGCGCTACGTCGCCGGGGGTGACCTGAAGCAGCAGGTCCGCCAGGGGCCGCTCGAGCCGCGCCGCGCGCTCGGGATCCTGGCACAGGTCGCGAGCGGGCTCGACGCTGCGCATGAGCACGGACTCGTTCACCGGGACGTGAAGCCCGCCAACATCATGCTCGACTCGGGCTCGGCCGAACGGGCCCCTGAGATCGCGTACGTGACCGACTTCGGCCTCATCCGCGAGCTCCATGCGGCGAGCAGCCCGACGAAGAGCGGCGAACTGCTCGGGACGATCGACTACATCGCGCCAGAGCAGATCGAGGGCGGGCCGATCGACGGCCGCGCCGACGTGTACGCGCTCGGATGCGTCGCCTACGAGTGCTTCACCGGCCATCCGCCGTTCGTGCGCGAGAACGAGGCCGCCGTTCTGTGGGCGCACATGAAGGACGAGCCGCCGCCGGTCTCGGAGATCGCGCCCGAGCTGCCGGAGGGCCTCGAAGCGCCGATCGCCCGCGCGATGGCGAAGGATCGGGACGACCGGTTCGACTCCTGCTTCGCGTTCGCGACCGCCCTGAACGAGGCCCTCGATCCAGGGGAGCACGAGCTGGGGACGGTGATCTTGCCGCGCCCCGAGCCGGCCGGGTCCGGAACGGGCCGGCGCGTGCGGATCGCCGCGGTCGCGGTGGCGGCGCTCGCGCTCGGAGCGGCCGGAGCGGCGGCGGCGTTCCTCGCAGCGGGAGGCGACGACCCGACCTTCGTGGCCGGGCCGGGGACGACGCGGACCGTCGTCGAGACCCAGATCGAGACCCTCGTCACGACCCAGGAGCTCCCGGCTCCGGCCTACATCCCGGAGATCTTCCGCGGTACGTGCAAGGAGGCCGCGCCGCCGACGCCGGACTTCGACTCGAGCTTCATCTGCCATCCGAGGGGTACGGCGCAGATCGTCCGCTACAGCCATGCGGCGAGCGGCGGCTCCATGCTGGCGCACCTGCGGCGCCGGCTCGAGGAGGTCGGGCTCCAGGCGGTCGGCCCGAAGGAGCTGATCGAACAGCAGGGCTCGTGCGACGAACAGACGCTCCCGGCCATCGAGCAGTGGGTGGCGTCCGGCCGCGCCGGACACGACGCGGTCGGAACGATGCTCCCCCGCGACGACGACGGACGCATCCTCTGTTACATGTCCGGCCGCCAGGCCCACGTCGAGTGGACGACGAAGGAGCGCGATGTCTACGCCCATGCCTACGGCCCGTCGTTCCCGGCGCTCCTGCGCTGGTGGGGAGCGTCCGCGGGGCCGGCGAACTGAGCGGCGCCGGTGAGTGGGGGAGGCAGGATTCGAACCTGCGAAGGCGGAGCCAACCGGTTTACAGCCGGTCCCCTTTGGCCACTCGGGAACTCCCCCGTGGGGGCGGAAGTCTAGCGAGCGAGTCGATCCCGCCCCCGTATCAACTCAAGGCAGCGCGGCACTTGGCCGATACGCGGAGAGTCCATGGATCTGAACGCCCTTCTCGCTGCTGCCGTCGAGCACCGGGGGAGCGACCTGCACCTCAAGGTCGACTCTCCGCCGATGGCGCGCATCGACGGCTCGCTGGTCGCGCTCGGCCACGAGTCGCTCAACGACCTCGATCTCGAGGCCGTTCTCGACCTGGTCACGCAGAACTCGCCGGCCAAGCGCGAGGTCTTCCTCGAGACCGGCGACCTCGACATTTCCTACACGGCCGGGAACACCGGGCGCTTCCGCGTGAACGGCTTCCGCCAGCGCGGCGCCATCTCGTTCGCATTCCGCCACGTGCCGTTCGAGGTTCCCTCGTTCGAGAAGCTCGGCCTGCCGATCGGCGTCGAGAAGCTCGCCGAGGAGCACCGCGGCCTGATCCTCGTGACGGGCGCGACCGGCTCGGGCAAGTCGACGACCCTGGCCGCGATGGTGGACAAGATCAACCGCTCGCGCCACCAGCACATCGTCACCATCGAGGACCCGATCGAGATCCTCCACGTCGACCACGGCTGCATCGTCAACCAGCGCGAGGTCGGCCTCGACACCGAATCCTTCAAGCAGGCGCTTCGGCGCGTGCTCCGGCAGGACCCCGACGTGATCCTGATCGGCGAGCTCCGCGACGAGGAGACCGCGCAGGTCGCGCTCCAGGCCGCCGAGTCCGGCCACCTCGTCCTCTCGACCATGCACACGCTCGACGCGGCCGAGACGATCGGCCGGATGGTCGAGTTCTTCCCGCCGCAGAAGCAGCTGATGATCCGCCAGATCCTCGCGGGCGTCCTGCGCGGCGTCGTCAGCCAGCGCCTCCTGCCCGCGAAGCACGGCGGGCGGATCGCCGCGATCGAGGTCATGTTCAACACGGCGCGCATCGCCGACCTGATCCGCGAGCCGGAGAAGACCGAGGGCATCACCGAGGCGATCGAAGAGGGCGACTACCACCACATGCAGAGCTTCTCGCAGCACCTCGTCCAGCTCGTGCTCGACGACCGGCTCGAGTTCGAGGTCGCCGCAACCGGTGCGACGAACCGCCACGACTTCGAGCTCTCCGTGCAGCAGGCGCTTCGCCATCGCAAGGCCGCCGAGGCCGCCGCCGCCAAGGGAGAGCCCGAGCCGACCGAAGAGGAGCTCGCGGCGGAAGCGACCGGAGACGAGGATGGCGCGACCCTCCGTCTCGCCGCCCCGTAAGGTTTCGGCAGTGCGGCGACTCGCTCTCCTCCTCCTCACGATCGCGCTCGCCGGCGTCGCCGCGGGCGGCTCTTCGTCCGCCGGGCTTCCGAGCGCCGAGACCCCGAACACGCCCGGCTCGGTCGCGATGCCGTTCAACCTTCAGGTCGGTCCCGTCGTTCCCGAGCAGCGCTCCTACGCGCAGCTGCTCGAGCTGTGGAAGGCGGCCGGCGCCGCCTACGGCGTTCCGTGGGAAGTGCTCGGCGCCATCAACAAGATCGAGTCGAACTTCGGCCGCAACATGGGCCCGAGCTCGGCCGGCGCGGTGGGGTGGATGCAGTTCATGCCGTCCACCTGGGAGCGCTGGGGAACCGACGCCGACGGCGACGGCCTCGCGAATCCCTGGGATCCCGAGGACGGGATCTTCTCGGCCGCGCGCTACCTCGCGGCCGCGGGCGCGCGCGAGGATCTCTATCGCGGGATCTTCGCCTACAACCACGCCGACTGGTACGTCCAGGACGTGCTCGAGCTGGCCCGGGTCTTCTCGGGCGGCGGCGGGTTCGACGCGACGCTCGGCACCGGGCTCGGGTTCGGCTCGGCCGCGATCGGCGCGGACGCCGTCTTCCAGGTCGACGATCTCCAGAAGCGGCTCGAGGACGCGCGCAAGGCCGTCATCGCCGCGCAGGACGAGGTCACCAAAGCCGGCGAGGCCGAGCACCAGCTCGACGCTGCGGTGCTCGACGCCGAGCAGCGCGCCGGCAATCCCGAGCTGACCGACGACGAGTTCGCGGCGCTCGAGGAGGAGGTCACCGGGGTGGTCGTCGCCCACGAGGCCGCGCTCGCGAAACTCGGGCGCAAGCAGAGCGCGCTGGCCGAGGCGGCGAAGCTCGTGGACGACCTCGAGGGCGCACTCGAGGGCCAGGCGAACACGTTCGCGTTCGGCAACCCGTCGCTCGGCAACGGGTACGGCTCGCCGATCTACTCCGGCCAGTTCGTCTTCCCGGTCGGCGGCGGCCCCTCGGTCGTCTCGACCGCGGCGACGCATCACGACTACCCGGCGGCCGACATCGCCGCCCCGATGGGCTCGCCCCTCTACGCGCTCGCGGACGGGATCGTCATGCAGACGTTCCCCGAGCCGACGACGAACTGCGGCATCGGCTTCTCGATCCAGATCGCCGACGGCACGACCTACCTGTACTGCCACCTCTCCTACATGGAGCCGCACATCACGCCGGGAACCGCGCTCGCCGCGGGTGCCTCCGTGGGGCTCGTCGGCTCCACCGGGCACTCGACCGGCCCGCACCTGCACCTCCAGTTCGTCCCCGCGGCCTCGTATCCGCAGGAGACGGCGTGGTTCCAGTCGTTCGCCGGCGTCGCGTTCAGCTGGCAGGGCGAGGCGCCCGCGCCTGCGACCGCGCCGACGGCCACGTTCGGCCCGCCGTCCTCGGACGGGCCGGTCATCGGCTTCACCACGGACTAGCCGCTCCATCCCCCAATTGCCCGCGGCCCTCCCCCGTTAGGGGATTGACCCTCTGGCCAGGCTGCCGATGGAGAACGTATGGCGGCACGTCTTTCTGCGCTCTTGCCCCGGATCGCGGCTCTCACCCTGATCTGGCTGCTTGCGGCATCCGCGATCACGTTCGCGGCCTCGGGCCACGAGAGCACCGACGCGGACCCGGTCGAGCCGGTCGCGCAGAACGTTCAGGAGATCCTGATCGTCCCCGACGTGCGCCAGCAGGCCTACGTCTTCGCCAAGGGCATCCTCGAGGACGGCGGGTTCGCCTGGCGCGTCGAGGGTCCGGTCGAGGGCTACGCGGCCAACACGGTCGCCTCGCAGAATCCCGCCCCGGGCACGAAGGTGATGGACACGGGCGAGCCGACCGTCGTCCTCCACCTCGCGAAGAACCCGAGCTACGCACAGAACGGCCTTCCCGAGAACAAGTCGCCGCGCACCGGCACCGCCGTGGTGCTCGCCGACGGTGCCGAAGAGGCGCCCGCGCCGGCCGAGGAGACCGCCGGAACGCCGCCGCCCTCCGTCCCGGCGAACGCCGGCCAGGAGAGCAGCAGTCGAAGAACCAGAAGCCGAAGAAGCCGAAGAAGAAGACCGTGAAGGTCCGCAAGCCCGCGTTCGTCGTCCCCGGCGCGCCCGCCGAGCCGCTCGACGAGATGCCGCTGCCCCAGCGCGCGCGGCTCCTTCAGACGCGCCTCGCCGGAAAGCCCAAGCCGACGCCCGCGCTCGTGAACTTCTGGCTCTACCAGCACGCGTGGCTCGTGACCGGCGCCCAGTTCGGCTGGAGCGGCGGCGCGGAGGCCCTGCGCACGCTCGTCCGGGTCGACCAGGATCTTCAGGCGCGCTGGAACATGGGCGCGAAGAGCGCCGCCGTCGCCGCAGCCGCACTCGCCGAAGTCGAGCGCCGCAGCGCCAAGTGATCGGCCGGCTCTCCCGTCGGATCCGCCTCAGGGCGCAGGCCGGCTATTCGCTGGTCGAGTTGATCGCCGTCATGGCGATCCTCGTCACCGTCGTGACCTCGATCACGTCGCTCTTCGTCGCGGGCGCCAAGTCGCAGATCGAGCTGAACCGGCGCTTCGAGGCGCAGCAGACCGTGCGGATCGCGACCGACCGCATGCGCCGCGAGGTGCACTGCGCCACCTCGGTCACGTTCACGAGCTCGTCGTCCGTCACCGTCGCGCTTCCCGCCACGTGCCCGACATCGGGTGGATCGGCGCAGAACATCGTCTACGACACGTCGCTGGTCTCGACGGGCCGGTACCGCCTGCGCCGCGCGGGCGCGGTGATCGGCGACTACCTGACGAGCGGCAGCGTCTTCACGTACACGGCCCAGTCCACCTCATCGCTGGCGAAGCTCCACCTGAACCTCCCCGTGAACATTCGCCAGAACGAGGGATGGAAGACCTGGCGCCTTCAGACCGACATTGTCCTTAGGAACTCGACTCGTACGTGACCTAACCATCGTGCTCCTTCAGCGCCTCATGCGGCTCCTCCGCTCCGAGCGGGGGATTTCTCTGGTCATGGCTATTGGCGTCCTTGGCGTGCTCTCGGTTACTGGCACGACGATCATCTACTACGCCAACTCGAACGCCCGCAGCGCCGGCTACTCCAAGGGGAACGGGCTCGCCTACGACCTCGCGGAAGCGGGGATCGCCCAGGCGCTCGCCGTGCTGCAGGGCTCGCTCACGCCGATGCAGTCGAACATCCTCGCGTCGAAGACGGTCAGCTACCCGACCTCCGGCGGCAGCGTCACGTACTCGGGCACGCTCTCGGGGACGACCTGGACGATCACGTCCACGGGCAGCGCGCCGAACCCGACCGGCGGCGCGAACCTGATCAAGCGCACCCTGACGCGCACGGTCGTCGTCTACGGGCTCTCGTCCGGCGGCACCGTCGCAGCGTGGAGCCGGATGTACCACGACGATCCCACCTCCTGTCTCACGATCACCGACGTGACCGTGACGATGCCGGTCGCGAGCCGAGGCGGAATCTGCCTCGTCGGCTCCGCGAAGATCACCGGCGCCGACACGACGGTCGAGGTCGGCGGCAACGTCACGATGACTTCGGAAGGCTCGCAGCGCTCCGCCGGGTCCGGATCGGGCTGGACGAGCTCGTCGAACATCGTGTCGTCGAACAACTCCGACGCCTCTGCGTCGCTCGGAAGCAACGCCACGAGCGCGAACCTCGACGCGACGAACTTCGGCTTCGCGATCCCGACGACGGCGACGATCCTGGGCATCACCGCCACGGTCGAGCGCGCCGCGTCGAGCTCGGCCCGTATCCAGGACAACCACGTGCAGCTCCTCAAGGGCGGCTCGACGACGGGCATCACCGACAAGCTTCGCCGTCCGGCGACACTGGGGCACGACCGACACGAACAAGACCTACGGCATCGAGCTCCGATCTCTGGGGCACGACGTGGACCCCGGCGCAGGTGAACGCGTCGAACTTCGGTCTTCGCTTCCAGGCGAAGAACGTCACCACGACGACGACGACGGCCACGGTCGACTACGTCGAGATCACGGTCACCTACATCGACACGACCATCGGGACGGCGGCGACGCCGATCGACTACTTCGCGGCCAGCGGAACCTGCAAGTACGGCACCGCGACCGCGCACACTCCGTGCTCGACGGCGGACAAGGTCTACGCGGACACGGTCGCCACCACGCCGGCCGGCCTCAACAAGCCGTCCGTGGACATGCAGTACTGGTACGACAACGCAAAGCCGGGCCCGAAGAGCTACTGCACGGGCGGCGGCACCTTCCCGAACACGTTCGACAACGACTCGACCCGGAACCGGAGCCTCTCGCAGAACGGCGAGATGACGCCGACGAACTCGAGCTACACGTGCCAGGTGAAGGACGCGAACAACAACCTGCTCGGCGAGATCTCCTGGAACTACCAGACCCACGTCATGAAGATCAACGGCACGATCTTCATCGACGGGAACTTCCGCTTCGACGATGACGGCCAGGTCGTCCACTACCAGGGCCGCGGCATCATCTACGCGTCCGGCGACCTCGAGTTCGACGAGCTCGTCTGCGCCGGCGGCTCGGGCACGACGAGCTGCGTGACGCAGTCCGGCGGCATGGGCAACTGGGATCCGAGCCAGAACATGATGATCGTGCTCGCCGGCGGCTGGGCCGAGTTCGATCAGGGCGGCACGCAGTCCCAGTCCGTTCCTTCGGGGCTCCAGGGTCTCATCTACGCGAACGGCGACTGCCTCGTCCACGAGAACTTCCACCTGAGCGGCCCGATCGTATGCGACCAGATCACGCTCCCCGACGAGCCGAACGGCTGGCCGACGTACTACCCGTGGCCGGACCTCGGAACGCTCGTCGACGGCCAGGTCTACATGAACCCGTACAGCGCGGCCGACCACCTGTTCGTGCTCGGCCCCCAGACCGGTTAGAAATCTCGCCCGCTCCGCGGGCATGCAATTTCCAACCGGGAAGAGCGGGTCTCTGCACGGGCCGTTGTCTTGGTGCGCTCCCATGACTAGCGCCAGTGAGCCGCGCCCGCCATGTCGGTCGCGGCGGCGCCTTCCGGGATCGCACGGGGAATTGGCACAGATCCGGCGCTGAATTGGCGCACCTGACCCTGGCCGGCGTGGGTGCGTAGCCGTAGGCTGCTTGGTGGGCGGCGGGTGGAAAATATCCCCACCCTGGGCGGGGATATGGACCCTAGGAGCGCGCGCGGGTAGTGCCCAAGGCCGCCCGCGGCTTAGACGAGGACTCGGCCACGCATCCGCGTCCGGTGTGACGCGACACCATGTCTCGGTGGTCGGTGCGGACGAGCCGCGCCTTAGACGAGGACCCCGCATCGCGTCCGGGTGACGCGCATCTCGGATCGGTCGACGCGCCGCGCCTAACGAGACGCGGCCGATTTCTTCGATCGACGTGAGCCCGGAGGCGACCTTCGACAGGCCGTCGTCCCAGAGGGTTCTCATGCCGGCGCCGAGGGCGGCTCGCTCGAGGTCGTCTCGGCTCGCGTGCGTGGCCGCGAGGTGCGAGAGCTCCTCGGTCATGACCATGAGCTGGTAGATGCCGATCCGGCCCTTGTAGCCCGTCTGGTTGCACCGCGGGCAACCCTTCTTGCGGTACAGCGACACGCCGTCGGCGGCCGCGACCTGCTCGGCGGTGAACCGCGCGGCGAGCATCTCCTCGCGCGACGGGATGTACATCTCGCAGCAGTGCGAGCAAAGCTTTCGCGCGAGGCGCTGGGCCACGACGCCGGTGACGGCGGAGCCGGTCAGGAACGGCTCGACGCCCATCTCGTTCAGGCGGGTCAGCGCGCTCGGCGCGTCGTTCGTGTGCAGCGTGGAGAGCACGAAGTGACCCGTGAGGGCCGCCTCGATGGCCATCTTGGCCGTCTCGGTGTCGCGAATCTCTCCCACCATCACGACATCCGGGTCGGAACGCAGGATCGAGCGCAGCGCGGTCGCGAACGTGAGGCCCGCCTTCGGGTTCACCTGCACCTGGTTCGGGCCGGCCATCCGGTACTCGACCGGATCCTCGACGGTGATGATGTTCACGTCGGGCGTGTTCAGCTTCGTGAGCGACGCGTAGAGCGTCGTCGACTTACCGGAACCGGTCGGCCCCGTCACGAGGAGCGCGCCGGTCGGCTTGTCGATGATGTCCTCGAGCTGGTCGCGCATCTCGTCCGAGAAGCCGAGATCGGAGAGGCTGGGCAGCTTCTTCGACTTGTCGATGAGGCGCATGACGACCATCTCGCCCTCGACTGCCGGGAGCACCGCGACACGGATGTCGAGGAGGCGGCCGGCCGCCTTGGCGTTCAGCGAGATGCGTCCGTCCTGCGGCTTGCGGCGCTCGGCGATGTCGAGCTTCGCGAGCACCTTCAGGCGCGTCGTGACCGCCATCGCGAGGCGCTTCGGGATCCGCTGCACCTCGGTGAGCACGCCGTCCACGCGCAGGCGCACAACGAGCGAGTCGTCCTGCGGGTCGAAGTGGAGGTCGGAGGCCCCGTCCTCGGCGGCCTGGAGGATGATCGAGTTCACCAGGCGGACGAGCGGAGCGTCGGAGACGCCGTCATCGGCCTCGAGATCGTCCTCCGCCTGGTCGTCCTCGACGTCGAACTCGTCCTCGACGAGCGCGGCGCGCTCCCAGACCTCGCTCGCGCGGGCGATCTTGCGGAGCTCGAGCTCGATGTCCTCGCGCGGGGCGACGCCGATGTCGAGCGAGTAGCGGGTCGCCAGGCGGAGCTCGTCGACCTTCTGGATGTCGCTCGGGTCGGCGATCGCGATCTTGAGCGTGTTGCCTTCGAGGCGGTACGGGATCGCTCCCACCCGGTCGAGGACGTGCGCTGCGATCGACTCGACCGCGTCCTTTTGGGGGGCGACCTCGTTGAAGTCGACGTAGGCCATGTGGTAGCGGGCCGCGAGCGCCCGCGCGACCTCGACGCTCGAGCCGCCGCTGCTGCCTCCGCCGTCGCCCGAGAGCGCGGCTGCAAGCGACCCCGCGCCTGCGCGCGTCTTCGCCTCGGCCAGCTTGTCGACGGCCACGAGCCCGGTCGCCTCGAGGAGGTCCGCGAGGAGCTCGGCCGTGCGGTTCGGCTGGATTCCGGCCCCCGGCGGGGGCACGGGCGTGACGTCTGAGAGACCGTCTCCGGTCAGTGCGTCTAGCGGCTGTTTGTCGTCGAGATCCACGCCTCAGAGTTATCGGCTTTTCGGGCCGAATCCCTGAGATGTGCGATCAAGTTTTCTCGCTGGGCTGGGAGCCGACCTAGAACCCGGCCAAATATGCGTCGAGCAGCTGCTGTCCCCAGAAGAGCCCGACGATGCCGCCGAAGCACAGGAACGGGCCGAAGGCGATCTTCATCTTGCGCGCCTTCATGCCGTGCCGGGCGAGGAGATAGAACGACGGCACGAGCGCCGAGACCATGCCGACGAACATCGCGATCACGACGGGCCAGCCGAGCGCGAAGCCGAGCACGAGCGCCAGCTTCACGTCGCCCATCCCCATCCCGGCCGGGTAGACGAGCAGCGCGATGAAGAGGAAGAGCGAGGCGCCGAGGCCGGCGAAGACCCATTCGAGCGTGCGGTCCGGCATGAGGACGATGTTCCCGCCGAGCATCACGACCGCCGAGGGCAGCGTGATCTTGTCCGGGAGGATGTGCCGCTCGAAGTCGATCGCCGACAGGGCGACCATGACGGCGCAGAAGTAGGAGTAGAGGACGGCCTCGCCGGTCAGCCCGAAGCGCCAAAAGCACGCGGCGATGAGCAGGCCGGTGGCGAGCTCGACGAGCGGGTAGCGCACGCTGATCGGCGCGCTGCAGCCCTTGCACTTGCCGCGCAGGAGCGCGTACGAGAGCAGCGGGATGTTCTCCCACCAGCCGAGCTCGTGGCCGCAGCCCGGGCAGGCCGAGCGCGGCGTCACGATCGAGCGCTTCTCGGGGATGCGCGCGACGACGACGTTCAGGAAGCTCCCCAGCGCGAGGGCGGGGAAGAGCGCCAGGGCGGCGAGCGCGGCGTTCGGGTTCATCTACTCGACCTCGCAGCCGAGATGGGTGAGCGCCTGCACGGCCTCGTCGAGGAACACGGTCGCCTCGTCGACGGTGGGAAAGCGGTAGGGGCCGGGGTGCAGCGGATCGACGCGCAGTCCGGACACGGGGTAGACCTCGCACTCGACGACGTACTCGTTGCCGCGGTGGACGGAGCGCATGGTGACGACCTGCCGGCCTTCCTTCCGCGCGGTGCGGACGGCCAGCTGCTCCTCGGCGGCAGGCTTGGGCGACGGGTTCATACCCTGGCGTTGTCGACGGCCTGGGCGACCGTCTCGCGGTCGACGTAGCGCTCGAACGCCGTCTCGACGCCCTTGTTGCGGACGAAGACGAGCGTCGACGGGGCCGTGCGGAACGAGTAGGCCGCGGCCACGACCGCGATCTCGCTGGGATCGAAGACGTCGATCGCGACGAAGCCGGCGCCGCTCAGGTCCGCGCCTGCGCGCGCCTCCTCGATCGAGAGCGTGTCGAGCTGCGCGCCGGGGGCGTAGAGGACGACCACGACGAGCTTGTGCTTCTCGAGCTCCTTGGCGAGCTCCGAGTCGTCGCTCGTGTTCGCGCCGCACGCCGGCGCGCCGAGATCGATCGCGATCGCCGAGCCCTTGTCGTTCTGCGCGTACGCGACTCCGGTCGTGGCCGCGTACGTGACCACGTCGCCCGCCTGGATGGCCGTGATGGCCTGGTTTTCGAGCGCGATGAACTGTTCGAAGTGCTTGAGCATCTTGTTGATCCGCTTCTGCTCGGCGGCCGGCGCCGGCAGCGCGCGCAGCTCGGCGAGCGACTGCTCGGCGTTCGTGAGCGCCTGCGGCAGGACGACCAGGAGCTCGGCCGAGCTCTGGGGCGTCTTCAGCTCCGAGTTCGTCGCGTTCAGCTCCTTGCAGATCGCCTGCGCCTGCTTCGCCCAGGCGTCGAGCGTCACCTCGGCCCCCGGCTCGGCGGGCGCGGGGTTGTGCGGAGCGATCGGCGCGGGGTCGGCTTCCTCTCCGGGGGACCCGGAGAAGGCAAACGCGAATGCCGCCATGCCGAGCAGGGCGAGCACCGCAGTGGGAATGAGAACCCGCAGCCGCAGATTCGACTTCATGTGCTCTCTATCGGCACGCGCGCGTGTGTCTTGAGGACAAGAGAAAGGGCGCGGTTTCCCGCGCCCTTTCGTCCGTCAAGCTTTGTCGCGTACGCCTAGCTGCAGGCGCCCGTGACGATGTCTGCCGAGGGGCCCGCCTTGTTGAAGGTGGCCTGGCCGACCGTCGACTGCACGCAGTAGCTCGTAGCCGTGAGCGTGCCGAACGAGATGTTCTTGATGCCGGCGTCGTAGGACGACTGGATCCCGGCGAGGGTCATGCCGACGTAGCTGTTGTTGTCGGCGTAGTAGGCCTCGAGACCCGGGATGGACGCGCGTACGTTCGCCTTGGCTGCCGACTCGTTGGCGCGATCCCGGAACTTGAGGTAGCTCGGGATGGCGATGGCGAGCAGGATGCCGATGATGATGATCACGACGAGGAGCTCGATGAGCGTGAAGCCGCCCTCCGAGTTACCGCGCGCGATGCGCTTTCGAAGTCCTGAAATCAAAGTTCCTCCTTGCACGTGGGCACTGATTGGCTCACGAGCTACATCGGCGGGAGAACCACAATCCTCCTCGCCCGAGCGAGGGATTTCGCATTACGGAAAAAACGGCAAAAAGAGAGGGCGCGGTCTCCCGCGCCCTCCCGTCAAGCCTGATGCCCGGCTGCCCTACGAGCAGGCGCCGGTGACGATGTCCGCCGAGGGGCCCGACTTGTTGAACGTGGCCTGGCCGACCGTCGACTGCACGCAGTAGCTCGTAGCCGTGAGCGTGCCGAACGTGATGTTCTTGATGCCGGCGTCGTAGGACGACTGAATCCCGGCGAGAGTCATACCGACGTAGGTGTTGTTGTCGGCGTAGTAGGCCTCGAGACCCGGCACAGAGGCGCGGACGTTGGCCTTGGCGGCCGACTCGTTGGCGCGGTCCCGGAACTTGAGGTAGCTCGGGATGGCGATGGCGAGCAGGATGCCGATGATGATGATGACAACCAGGAGCTCGATGAGCGTAAAGCCGCCCTCGGTCTCGCTGCGCGTCATCCGCTTTCGGAGCAGCTTGAACATTTGGTGGTTCCTCCTCATCGAGCGTTTGGTCCTTCTTGGCTCATGGCCCACCAGAGGGGCCTCAACCGGTATCGGCCACCTCTCTCGCTCCGGTGTCACCCGTTAGAGGGAAAGACAGAAGGCGCTTTAGCAATCAGTGAGCGCTGCCGATACGAGCGTTCGAGGGAGCCATGGAAGCTAATGCGGCATCTACCCAGGCCACGTTCTCGATCGACGATCTGCTTGAAAAGACCGTCGAGTCGAAAGCGTCGGATCTGCACGTCACGAGCGGCTCGGAGCCGGTCGTCCGCGTCAGCGGCGGCTTGGAGCGCCTCGAGGGCTTCGGGCGCCTCACGCCGGACGACACGCAGCGGCTTCTCTACCGGATTCTGTCCACGGAGCAGCAGAAGAACCTCGAGCTGAAGCGCCAGCTCGACTTCTCCTATTCGCTCGCCGGCCTCGCGCGCTTCCGCGTCAACGTGTACTTCCAGCGCGAGAGCCTCGGCGCCGCCTTCCGCATCATCCCGACCGAGCTGAAGACGCTCGCGGAGCTGGGGATGCCGCAGGCGCTCACCGATCTCGCCGAGAAGCCCCGCGGCCTCGTCCTCGTGACCGGCCCGACGGGCTCCGGCAAGTCCACCACTTTGGCCGCGATGATCGACATGATCAACACGACGCGCGCGGATCACATCATGACGATCGAGGATCCGATCGAGTTCCTCCATCGCCACAAGCGCTGCATCGTGAACCAGCGCGAGATCGGCCCGGACGCGACGAGCTTCGCCGAGGCGCTCAAGGGTGCCCTCCGCCAGGACCCCGACGTGATCCTCCTCGGCGAGATGCGCGACCTCGAGACGATCGGGACCGCGCTCACCGCGGCCGAGACCGGACACCTTGTCTTCGCCACCCTGCACACGCAGGACGCGCCCGGAACCGTCGACCGTCTGATCGACGTCTTCCCGTCCGCACAGCAGGAGCAGGTCCGCGTGCAGATCGCGAGCACCCTCCAGGGCGTGGTCACGCAGACCCTTCTGCCGCGCGCCGACGGGGCGGGCCGCGTCGCCGCGGTCGAGATCCTTCTCCCGGACGACGCCGTCCGGAACCTGATCCGCCAGGCCAAGGTCGAGCAGATCTACTCGGTCATGCAGACCGCCGGCAAGCGCGGAATGCAGACGCTCGAGCAGGCGCTCGTCGACCTGGTCATGCGCGGGATCGTCTCCAAGGAGATGGCCCTGCAGCGTTCCAGCCGGCCTGACCAACTACTCGGACTCCTCGAACGCGGCGGCATGACCTCCGCGGGCGGCAGCCCGGTCAACGGCGGCCTGCGGGCGGCCGGAGCTTAGGGAGCCGGGGGAAATGGCCAAGGAAATCGTCGGACTGAAGATCGGCGCCTCGCACCTGGCAGCCGCGCGCGTGCGCGTGAACGGCTCCGCCCAGGTGACGCAGGTGGCCCGCGACACGCTCGCGCCGGGCATCGTGGCGGCCGGTGAAGTGCGCGACCCCGAGGCGCTCGCGGCCGCGCTCAAGGAGTTCTTCTCCAAGCACAAGCTGCCCAAGCGCGCAGTGCGCGTCGGCATCGCGAACAACCGCATCGGCGTCCGCACGATCGAGCTCGTCGGGATCGACGATCCCAAGCAGCTCACGAACGCGATCCGCTTCCGCGCCCAGGAGGCGCTGCCGATCCCGATCGACGAGGCCGTGCTCGACTACCAGGTGCTCGGCGAGGGAACGAACGCCGAGGGCCAGCCGGTCCACAAGGTGCTGCTCGTCGTCGCCTACCGTGACCTCGTCGACGCCTACGTGCGCGCCTGCCACGACGCCGGCCTCCGGCTCGCGGGCATCGACCTCGAGGCGTTCGCGATGCTCCGCGCGCTCGTGCCGATCGACCCGACGCAGGCCGGGCCCGACCGCAGCGCCGTCGTCGCCGTCGCGATCGGCTCGGAGCGCTCGATCCTCGCCGTCTCCGACGGACACACCTGCGAGTTCACGCGCGTGCTCGACTGGGGCGGCGCCGCGCTCACCGGCGCGCTCGCCCGTTCGCTCGAGATTCCCGCGCAGGAGGCCGAGCGCCTGAAGACCTTGCTCACGCTCGAGGACGCCCCCGGCGCCGTCCAGGGCCTCACGATGGAGCAGACCGCGCAGGCCGTGGAGGCGCTTCGCAACGCGCTTCAGGGGTTCGCGCGCGAGCTCGTCGCCTCGCTTCAGTTCTACCAGTCGCAGCAGGGCTCCCTGGGCATCCGCGAGGTCGTCGTCGCCGGCGGCACCGCGCAGCTCGGAGGCCTCGCCGAGACCCTCCAGCGCCTCACGGGCGTGGCCGTCCGCGTGGGCGATCCGCTCGTTTCCGTCGAGGCCGGCAAGAAGGCGCAGGACGCCTCCAGCCCGGCGCTCGCCGTTTCCATCGGACTCGGGATGGCCGGCTGATGGACATGCGCAAGGAGATCAAGCTGTCCGACCTCTTCAAGCGGAAGCCGAAGGACGACGTCGAGATGGAGACAACCGACCCGACGGAGCCCGCCGAGAAGAAGCCGAGCCGGTTCTCGCTGACGCGCAAGAAGTCGGAGGACGCAGAGCCGAAGGCGCCCAAGGCGCCGAAGGAGCCGCGCCGCAAGAAGTCCGCGAAGGGCACGGGCTCGGCGCTGCCGGACGTGCCGCTCATGCGCGCGTTCAACCTGATGCCCAAGGACGCGGCTTCGGGCGCCGAGGGCAAGCGGGTCAACCCCGCGCGTCTCGCGATCGCGGTCGCGGCGCTCGTCGTGTTCGCGCTCCTTGGCTCCATGTTCCTGATCGCGAACGCCCGCGTTGCCGACAAGCAGGCCGAGCTGAACGACCTCAAGGGCCAGCTCGCCGCGCTCGACATCCCGGCCCAGGAGCCGGCGGCGGTTCCGTCCGACCCGTCCCTCATCGCCGAGCGCGACGCGCGCACGCAGGCCCTGAGCAGCGCTCTCAGCTCGCGCGTGCAGTGGGACCGCTTCCTCCGCGACATCTCGCTCGTCCTGCCGGACGACGTGTGGCTCACGACGATGATCTCGAGCGGCGGCACGCCGCCGGTGAACGAGGACGGCTCGGGCCCGACCGTGGAGCAGCTCGAGGCCTCGAAGAGCGTGATCGAGCTGAACGGGTTCTCCCGCTCGGCCGAGAGCGTCGCGACGTTCCTGAGCCGCGTGCAGTCGATGCCGCAGGTCGAGTCGGCCACGCTCGTGAACGCGACGGCGACCACCCTGTCCGGCCAGAAGCTCGTGCAGTTCACGATCAGCGCCACGCTGAAGCCTCCGGGAGCCGGGTCGTGAAGAAGGACCAGAAGATCCCCATGACCCCGGTGCTGGCCGTCGCGCTCGTGCTCGTCGCGGCGCTGGCCTGGTTCCTCGTGGTCGGGCCGAAGCAGTCCGCGGGCGGCCAGATCGACGCCGAGATCGCCGACTACCAGGCGAAGATCCTCGTCGCGAAGCAGCCGACGCCCGAAGGCCCGACGGTCGTCCAGATCGAGGTCGCCGACGTGTTCCGCCTCGCGAAGGCGATGCCGGACAACGAGGACATGGCCAACGTGCTCCTCGAGTTGAACTCGGTCGCCACCTCCGCCGGAATCGAGTTCGTCGCGATCCAGCCCGGCCCGCCCGCCACGCGCAACGGCTACTACGCGGTCCCGGTCACGCTGACGCTCGAGGGCAACTACTACGACCTCACCGATTTCCTGTTCCGGCTTCGGAACCTCGTCAGCGTCACCGACGGCGTGCTCGAGGCGAACGGACGCCTGTACACGCTCGACACGCTCGAGATCCACGAGTCGAGCGACGGCTTCCCGCAGATCGAGGCGGTGCTCGTCATCTCCGCGTACGCCTACGGCGTGCCCGCGGGCGAGGTCGTCGCCGCGCCCGCCGAGCCCGCGCCGCCGCCCCCGCCGTCCGGCGGAACCACGGTTCCGGCCACGACGACGGGCACGACGACGGGAACCGCTCCGCCCGTGACCTCCACGAACAACGCCATGGCGCCCATTCCCGGCGCGCCCGGCCAGCCCACGCCTCCTCCCCCGGGGACACCATGAGCCGAGCCCAAAAGCGCGAAGAGGCCGCACGCGCGGCCAAGGACAAGAAGCAGAAGAAACTGCTGATCGGGCTTGCCCCGCTCCTCCTGCTCATGCTCGCCTGGCAGGGCCCGGGCATCCTCAAGCAGGTGAGCGGCGGCGGTACCGCGACGACCACCTCGGCCGGCGCGACGACGCTCGTGTCGACCGCGCCCGGCCCGGCCGCCGATCCGAACGCCCCCGCGCCGACGACCGCCG
The DNA here is from genome assembly GCA_963760815.1 of uncultured Actinomycetes bacterium. GTDB lineage: Bacteria > Actinomycetota > Thermoleophilia > Gaiellales > Gaiellaceae > CAVRUF01. The sequence continues at coordinate 37,384 of CAVXEJ010000001.1, read as the reverse complement.
GCGGCGCTCCCGTCGTCACGCCCTCGGGAACCGGCGACGGCAGCCCTCCCGGACACGGACGAGTCCGTGACGGCCGGCGAGGATCAGCTCATCCGCTTCGACCGTTTCCTCGGCAAGGACCCCTTCGAGCAGCAGGTGAAGGCTGCCGAGACCGCTCCGCCCCCGTCCGATCCGGGCGGAAGCACCGGCGGCGGCACGGTCACTCCGGTTCCGAACGATCCCGAGGATCCGTCCACCTACAACGCGGCCACGCTCGAAGTGAACGGGGTGGTGGAGCAGCTCACCAAGGGCGCCACCTTCCCCGAGAGCGACCCGCTGTTCAAGCTCGTCTCGATCTCGGAGAACAACGTGAAGATCGGACTCGTCTCGGGCTCGTTCTCGGACGGCCAGGAGACCGTGAAGGTGAAGCTCGGCAAGACCGTCACGCTCGTCAGCCAGCCCGACGGCGTTCGCTACGTGATCAAGCTCGTCTCGGTCAGCAAGGCTTAGCACCACAGGCTCCGGGCCCCCGTCGCCGCCGGCGCATGTCCTCAGACTTGCGCCGGCGCACGCTTCGCTCCCTCGAGTAATGCGTGAGACGGGGAACCCGGTGTTTTAACCGCGCGAAATCTCGCCCGCCTTCGGCGGACAAGCAATTTCGCGCGGCGAAGAGACGCTTCCCAATCCGGCCGCAGTGAGCCGCACCCGTCATGCCGGTCGCGGCGGCGGGTTTCTCCGGCTCGCGCGCGCGTGAACCGGGGGTACCCCATGGACTTCCCCTTGGTTTGAGCCTAACTGCGAAAAGCGCACGTGTGGCGCGCGGTTTGTGCCGTCTTCGTGCCGTTTCGTCCACACGCTTCAGGCCCAGACGCCGCGACCGACATGGCGGGCGCGGCACGGCTTGAAGTCCCCGCAAGCTCTTCGCCGAGCGAAGTCGCATGCCCCCAGCGGGGGCGAGACTTCGGTCGGTTAAAGCCCGGTTGTCTCGTCGAACGAGGACGAGATGCGGGCGTACGTGGCGTTCGTCGTCGGGTCGCGCACGATGACGGTGATGAGCTTCACCATCCGCCCCGCGACGCCGGCCGCGGTCGACGTGGTCTGCCAGGTGATGTACGTGTCCACGCGGTAGTTCTTGCCGTCGGCGCCGGCCACCGTCTTCGTCGGGACGAGGGTCGTGCACGGAGCGGTGCCGCACGCGACGTAGATGACCATCGAGTTCGCCTGGTTCGTCGGCGACGAGGCCGCGAGGTACGCGCCGTAGCTCTGGGTCGAGCTCTTGTACGTCGAGTCGGTCGCGGTCACCGCGGCGGCCGTGAGCCCGAGGTACGAGTACTTGATCGCGCGAAAACCCTCCATCTCGCTGTCCGCGATCGCCGCGGCGGTCGTCACGTTGGCGGCGCGCTTGATCTGGATCGAGCCGCTGTGGAACATCGCGAACACCGCCAGGATCCCGACGGAAAGCACCGTCATGGCGCACAGGAGCTCGATCATGCCGAAGCCCGCGTCTATGCGCGCGCGACCGCAGATCCGCTTTCTGAGGGCGTACATCTGCAGCAGGCATCGGCAACTTTCCGACGCCACTCAAGCCGAGAAGGGGTGATGCCGATTCGGATCATGAGAAATGGCGGCCTTCTCCTACACCGCGATCAACGCCGACGGGCTCGAATCCGCCGGTGAGATCAACGCTCCCGACCTGAACGGGGCCCGCGAAGCCCTGCGCGTGCGCGGCCTGCTTCCGCTCGACCTGAGCGAGCTCTCGGCCTCGACGGCGGGGATCAAGGGCATCGGCAAGAAGGTCAAGCCGAAGTCCCTGCAGATCTTCTCGCGCCAGTTCGCGACGATGGTCGAGGCCGGCCTGAACGTCGTGACCGCCCTCGTCATCCTCGAGGAGCAGACCGAGGACCGGAAGTTCGCCGCGGTCATCGGCGAGGTGCGCGCCGACGTCGAGGGCGGGCTGATGCTCTCGGAGGCGCTCGCACGCCATCCGAAGATCTTCTCGCGCCTGTTCGTCTCGATGGTCGAGGCGGGCGAGGCGGCGGGAATCCTGGACGTCGTCCTCGACCGCGTCGCGTTCCAGATCGAGAAGGAGACGCAGATCAAGCGCCGCGTGAAGGGCGCGCTCATGTACCCGCTCATGGTGCTCGCGTTCGCGACGCTCGTCCTCTGCGGGATGCTCATGTTCCTCGTCCCGATCTTCGTCGACATCTTCAAGCAGCTCGGCGGCGACCTGCCGATGCTCACGAAGGTCGTCGTCGGGATGTCGGACGCCCTGCAAGAACTACTGGTACATCATCTTCCCGCTCGGCGGCGGGCTGATCTACGGCCTGCTTCGCGCCAAGAAGACGACCCAGGGCCAGCGCGTCTGGGACAAGATGCGGCTGAAGGCCCCGGTGGGGATCGGCGCCGTCGTCATGAAGGTCGGTATGGCCCGCTTCTCGCGCACGCTCTCGACCCTGATCGGCTCGGGCGTGGACATCATCCGCGCGCTCGAGATCACCGGGACGACCTCCGGCAACACGGTCATCGAGGACGCCGTCGAGGTCGTCAAGGACCAGGTGCACCAGGGCATCCCGATCGCCGTCCCGCTCGGCCAGATCGACATCTTCCCGCCGATGGTCTCGCAGATGGTGCGGGTCGGCGAGGAGACCGGTGAGCTCGAGAAGATGCTCGGGAAGATCGCCGACTTCTACGAGGACGAGGTCGACAGCTCGATCGCGACCCTGACCTCGATCATCGAGCCGCTGATGATGATCGCGGTCGGAATGATGGTCGGGATCATCATCATTTCCATGTACCTGCCGATGTTCAAGCTCCTCACGCTCATCGGCGGCTCCTAGCCGCTACGAGGCGCCGAGCCGGGCGAGGGCGTGCATGTCGTCCGCGGTGCGCGGATAGAGCCCCAGGTAGCGGCCGTACAACTCGCCGTAGACCTCTGCCGTCGACGCCGTCGGCTCGAGGACACGCTCGATCTGGATCCATTCTTCGGACGTCTCGATCCCGGCCGCCCGCGCCGCGAGGATGGCGCTGCCGAAGCTCGCGCCCACGCCGGCGTGGCACAGGGCCTGCTCCCGCCCGAGAACGTCGGTGACGATCTGCGGCAGGAGGTCCGCTCGCGTTCCTCCGCCGACGCCTACGATCCGGGTCGCCGGGGAGCCGGCCGCGGCCATGGCCTCGATGTTGTGCCTCACCGCGAACGCGATGCCTTCGAAGACGGCGCGCAGCAGCTCCGGCCGGCCGTGCCTGAGCGTGAGCCCGACGATGAGCCCCCGGGCGTCCGGGTCGAAGATGGGCGTGCGCTCACCGGCGAGGTAGGGAAGGAACAGCAGTCCGCGCGAACCGGCCGGCACCGCCGCGGCCTCGTCGGTGAACTCGTCCCATGGCGGCTCGCCGACGACTTCCCGCAGCCAAGTGACCGCGAGGCCTCCCGTGGCCATTCCTGCCGCGAGCGAGAACGTGCCGGGCTCGACGCCCGCCGTGGCCCACAGCGCGGGTGAGGAGGCCGCGTCGGCGAGGCACTGGACCAGGAAGATCGTCGATCCGTACATGACCATCAGGTCTCCGGGCGTCGTCACTCCCGCGGCGATCGACTCGGCCCAGGCGTCGATCGTCCCGGCGCAGACCGGCGTCCCGGCCGGAATGCCCGGTTTCCTTCGCCGCCGCGGCGGTCACTTCTCCGGCCACCTCGGCCGGCCAGATGCAGCCGCGGCTGCGGCAGCTCGCCGGCGACGCGCTGCCACCACTCGTCGATCCACCGTCCTCCTCGCAGGTCGTAGAGCGGGTCGCACTGGCTCGCGCTGTGATGGTCGAGCACGTACTCGCCGGTCAGCCGCAGCACGGCGAGCGAGCTCGGCATGAGCATCCGCCGGGACGCCGCGAGACAGCGTGGCGTCGCTGTCGGCCGAGCCAGCGCAGCTTGGGGCCGATCGCCTGGCTCGTGAGCGGCGAGCCGCAGATCTCGAGGATCCTCTCGGCGCCGAGCTCGTCGTTCAGCTCGTCGATCTCGGCCGCGGCTCGCGAATCGATCCCGTAGAGGATCGCCGGGTGCAGCGGGCCGTCCGCGGTCGTCTGCGACGAGGGCGCACGGTCCGATCCCGCTCACGCACACCGCGGCGGGCTCGCCCGGCCGGCCGCTCGAGCAGCTCGCGGATCGACGCGCACCGTGTCGCCCCACCAGATCGCCTCGGCGTCCTGCTCGGCGTAGCTGGGCCGAGGCTGCTCGAATCCGTGCTCGGCCCGGGCGCTCGTCGACGATCGTCCCGGTCTCGTCGACGAGAACGCCCTTCGTCGCCGAGGTACCCACGTCGATCCCGAGCACGAGCGAGGCCATCGGGCGCGCCTAGAGCTCGATGTAGTCGACGTCGAGCAGCGCGCACACGCTGCGCAGCTCCGGGCGCTTGTCGCCGGGCACGCCGTGGATGTGGTTCGAGGCGTACGTCCCGAGGAACGTCTCCGTCGGAGGGAGTCGAACCGCGCGAACATGTGCGGCCACGTCCGCGTCGACTGCTCGGCGAGCGCCTCGTTCTCCGCGTCGTCGATAGCGCTCGGCGGCGCCCTGGAGGACGTGCATCCGGTAGCGCCCGTCGTCGCGGGTGAGCCGCGCGAACGTGAACTCGCCCGGGCGCCGCGACGTGGTAGACCGAGGCGCCGCCGGCCGGGAAGTAGAACTGGGCGGGGAAGAGCTCGACGTGGCGCAGGTTCTCGGCGGCGTCGTCGGAGCGTGCCGCGAGCCACGTCGCGTGCTGGCCGGAGTTGCAGAGATCCCAGATGCCGCGGTCGGCGTGGTAGTGCCGCACGTCGGCGAACAGCACCGGGGTGCCCGAGAGGAGCTTGAAGATCTGCATGGTCAGCGCGCCGTCCATGTCGGCCTCGGTCGCGCAGACGTGCGGCGCCTTGGGGCCGTTCCAGTCGTACGGGTCGTTGAGCAGCGCCTCGGCGACGTCGGCCGTCGCGAAATGCGTCGTCAGCTCGGGCTGCCCCTTGATGCCCGTGAAGTCGAGGTGCGCTCTCGGCGCTCAGATCGCGCATCGCGAGGTACGTGCGGAGCTGGCGCTCGAGCAGCTCGGGCGTGAGGCAGCTCGCCGTCGTAGTGCACCGCCGCGGCAGTTCTCCTCCAGCCAGAGTCGGCTCGCGGACGCGCCTCGGCCGCATCGGCCTTCTCGGCGCGCCGGACGAGCTCGAGCTGGTCGATCTCCTCGACGTCGACGCCGAACCGGGCGAGCCAGGTGTCGGTGCCGGCCGTGGCCGTGTACATCCCCATCGGACGGCCCCCGATCCGCCCGAACGTCATCCCGCGCAGGCGGCTGACCGCGCGCCCGGCCGTGACCTGCGATCTCGAGCCGGTCACGCGACTTCCGGATCGTCGATGTCGCCCCACACGCGCGAGTACCGTACGCCCGATCTGGTCGAGGCCTCCTGCCGCGGCCAGCATTGCGACGAGCCCCGGCCGCGCGGGGTCGAGGTTCGACAGCAGGATGAGCGGCGCGGCGATCTCGCGCGACGCGAGCATCGTGAAGTGCGGGAACGCCCAGGCCGAGTAGTTGAAGACGACGCAGTCGAGATCCGCCGCGGCCAGCCGGCGGCCCTCGCGAACGGCGAGCTCGTTGCTCCACACCGGCTCGTCTGCGCCGATGACCGTGTGCCCGTCCGCTTCGAGCATCGACCGAATCGTCTGCTCACTGGCGAGAATCTCGTCGCGCACGATCGCGTGGGCGAAGTCGCGTCCGTCCGAGAAGCTGAGGAGTCCGACGGTGGCCATGACTAGGCGCCTCCCACTGCGCTGCCGTGAGCGACTTCCTCGGGGAGGCGGTACCACTTCTTGCGGGTGCCGATGCGGGCCCGGAGATTCCAGCGTTGCGATTTCGGCCAGCTGCTCCATCAGCTCGAGAAGCGCGCTCGCCCGCTCGCCCGCGACGTCGTTCGCGGCGCTGAACCGCTCGCAGGTTCTGCGAGACGGTCTGATGCCAGCCCCAGTCGGCACAGGTCACCTCCTGGATCCGCCGCGGGTCGATCGCGTCGTGGCGCTCCGTGATCTCGAACCGTTCGAGCAGCACCTGCGTGTCCTGCCGGTCCTTCTCGGTGAACTCGACGATCTGGAGCTTGCTCAGCACAAGGTCCGCGGGCGGCAGAGTCGGGCTGAAGAGCGTCAGCCGCGTTCCGCAGATCGAGCATGTGGCACATGTCCATCCGTCCCATGAAGACGTCGACGGGCAGGCCGTCGGGCGCTGTCGAAGTAGAGGCGCTTGTGGCCGTGCAGCGTGTTGAACTCGCGGTCCGGGAGCGGATCCGTGCTCGGTCAGCGCCTTCTCGACGGCCGCGCGATCCTTCGGGCCGGCCACGAAGTCGAGATCGCCCTGGCGCGCTCGTCCGCCCTCGCAGTGGTAGGCGATCGCGACCCCGCCCACCATCCGGAGCGACGCGCCATGGCGCTCGGCCCGCGAGATGAGCTCGAGTGCGCGCGTGACCGCGTCGGCGTCTGCCATCTAGCCCTCCACCCGCTGGGCGCGTACGCCGCGCTCGTCGATGTCGATGAGGCACGCTCGCAGGATCCCGACGTTCGCCTCGCTGCCCGCGTTCACGCATAGCGTCCTCCCGATCCGGATGTGTCCGGGGGACTCGTGGACGTGGCCGTGGATCGTCAGGAGCGGCTGGAACTCCTCGATCACGCGCCTGACGGCGGTCGAGCCGCACGGAACCTGGACGACCTGTCCGCCCGACATGACCGGACGCAGCTCGTCGTCGAGGAGCGGCACGGTGTCGATCGCCGAGCCGTGCGGCGGCACGTGGATCATCAGCACCGCCGAACCCGGATCCTCGGCCTGCGCGACGAGGGCGCGCAGCTGCGCCTCGAGGTCGTCCTCCTCGAACTCGCGCGGCGTGTGCCACGGGGTGGGATTGGCGGCTGCGAAGCCGATCAGCTCTCGCCCGTCCGGGAGGCGCACGATGCGCCCGTCCGCGTTGATGACGCCCCTGGCGTCCGCGAGCACGGGGTCGATCTCGTAGGGATCGTCGTTGCCCGGGATCAGGTAGAGCGGCGTGCCGCTCTCGCCCAGGCGCTCGTCAGCCAGCTCCAACCACCCCTGCAGCCGGTCGGTGATCGCCTGGATGAACCGCTGCTCCTGGACAGCCGGATCCCGAAGCTCTTCGAGATCGCGGTCGCTCATGGGGATGGCGTAGAGGCCCTTGTCGGCGAGAGACCGCTCGAGCAGCTTGAGCTCGTCTTCGCTCTCGGCGACGAGCTCTCGTCCGCCGAGTTCGCCGTGCCAGCTGCCGTTCGACCTGACGAGCGGAATGAGCGCCTTGCCGGCGAGGTCACCCGCGACGAGGACGGCATCCGCCTTCCAGATACCGAGCCGAACCGCGTTCAGGAGCTTGCGCCACGCGCTCTCGGCGGCATGCAGGTCGGAGGCAACGAGTAGGCGCATGGTCAGAACGGCCGTGGAGCACGCTCGGCCGCGGGCGGAAGGGTCAGGGGCACGTGAGGCTCCGTCTGGTACCAGAACGCTACCGAGGTGAGCTCGTCGGGGCGCTTGTTCGCGTGCCCGTGTTCGATCGAGACGAGGATCGACTCCCTGAACGGAACCGGGTCCTCGATGTGGAAGCGGTAGTAGGTCGAGAGACCGCTCCAATTGTCACCGCCGCCTCTTATGAGCCCGTGGTACGGCGTGGCGTGCTCGTCCTGGGGACAGTTGGTCGAGTCGAAGTAGTCCTCTAGCCCGGTGCCGTGTAGCGCCGGAGGCCACGCCATCCCGTCGATGAAGATCATGTCGTCACCTTCGCCGTACCAGTTCCACTCGTGCGTGTGGCGGAGGTTGTGGACCGACAGGAAGCAGCCGGCGTAGTGGCCCCGTCCCTGGGCCGTGAGGAGCACGAAGTTGTCGTCGGCGCTCAGGTTCTTGCCGCCGAAGAGGAAGTCCTCGTTCGAGCCTTCGTCGGGCTGGCCGTCGAATCGCCGCCGGTTCCAGGTGGCGTGGAAACGGGCGATCTCCGGCTCGAGCCGGTCGAAGCGCTCGTAGTCGACGTAGTACCAGAGCCGGATCGGGATCTCGGCTTCGTTCGTGACGCTCAGGCGGGCGGCGGTCGCGAACGGCATGTGGAAGAAGGACGACAGGCTGCGGCCGTCCGTGGGACCGACCTGGATCGGCGCCGAGCTGAACTCGGGCGTCTCGACGTGTGTGCCACCGAAGAACGCGCCGAGCGGAACGAGCACGCTCGGCGCCTCTTCGCCGTCCCAGTGCATCTCGAGGACGAGATCCTGCAGGCCGTCCGCGTTCGTGTCTTCGGGCTTCGCGGTGCGGTAGCCCGCCACGTCGGGGATCCCGATCCAGATGTGGTTGATGCTTCCGGCCCCGTCCACGGAGAGGAGGGAGGCCGTTTCGCCCGGCGCCACGATGATCCAGTCCTCGTTGCCGCCCGTTCGATCCCAGCTCGACTGATCGCCGGCGGGCGCCGTCCCTCAGGCGGGCGAGGTCGCGCAGGCTGCTGCCGTGCGCGCCGTAGCCGCCCAAATCGGCACCTCCGGGCAGTGGAGCCTCCATTTCGTCGTCGTGTGCGGGAACCGGTCGGATTCTGACCTACGGCCTCAATCCGGCGGGATCGTGGCGAACACCTTCGTCCGCTCGACGCCACGCGAACGATTCCAGGCGAGGTTCACGAAGTACAGCACCAGCCCGATCCCGATCACGATCAGCGCTGCGAGGACGCCGGATGAGTTCAGGTAAGAGCCCGCGGACTCGTCCCCGCTCGTCAGTCCCTCCCACAGCGGCTTGAAGATCGCGAACACGTAGATCATCAGGATCGCGACGAGCCACGCGGCGCCGATCCACGGCAGGTGCGCCGGTGCGTCCCCGAACAGGTCGGGCCGCCGGCGCTTGGCGAGCATCGCGTTCACGCCGGGCATGATCCAGGCGAAGGCGAAGAGCAACGTCGCGAGCCAGAGCGTCGACCCGAGGTTGAGGCCCTGGTACGCGCTGAGATACAGGATCACCTCGGTGCTCACGGCGGCGAGAATGATCGCGTTCAACGGAGCGTTCGTCCGAGGGTTCACGCGGCTCAGCCACTCGGGCGCCTGCCGGTCCATCGACCAGGCGAAGACGACCCGGGCGGCAACCACGAACCACACCGGGACGAGCAGGAACGTGAACAGCGCGGCGATGAGCGCGCAGAGGCCCCAGAGCGGCCAGAGGTCGGGGCTCGCGATGGCGCCCAGCGTCGGCGGCGACGACATCACGCCTCCCGGAAGGTCACCGCCGGTCCAGAAGAGGTAGCTCCAGGCGGTTGTCAGCTCGAGCCCGAACTTCCGGGCCAGGATGTCGTTGTAGAAGCTCGAGAGGAACACGGCGATCGCGAGCGCGCCGAGGATGGCGATGTACGTGCCGCGCTTGACGCTCCCGGACATCTCGCCCGAGATGAACGCCGCGTACTGGAAGCCGACGTAGGCGAACAGGATGAACGAGCACAGAGCCATGAACCCGAGGAACGTGAATCCGCCGGTCGGGAACGCAGCGGCCTCGATGATCTGGTCCGGTGTCTGACCGGTGAGCTCGGTGACGTTCTTCACGAACGTGTCGTGCGAGAGGAAGGGCGTCACGATCACCATGAGGAACATCGTCCCCACGGCGATGAGGCCCAGCACGGTCAGCGACCGGAAGAACAGGCGCGTCGGCAGGATCGCGAAGAGGCACGACAAGATGATCGCGACCGTCCCGCCGATGAACTGCGAGCTGCTGGTGGTGAACCAGCCGGTCGCTCCGTCCCAGAGGCCCGAGTCGGGGTACGCGATTCCCATCACGGTCCCGAAGAGCGTGATCATGAGCAGCCCGAGCGGAATCAGCACCGCGCACACGGCGACGATGCCGACGACGAGGGTCCAGGACTCCACCCACGCGAGGAGCGGGGAGATGAGGCGTGAGGTGAACACGTAGTTCGCGCCCGCCCTCGGCATTGCACTGGCGAGGACCGCGTACAGAATCCCCAGGAGCACGCACGCCCCGCCGACGGCGATCGCCGCCCAGGCGTACGCCGTGAAGCCGAGCGTCCACATCGGCTGCCCGGTGACCGTCATGTTCTGGAACGTGAACGCGATTCCGCCGCCGAAGGCCGCGGCCATGCTGAAGAACAGGGCCTTGATGGGCGAGACGTCTCGCACCAGGCCGGACGACCGCCTTACGAACGCGCCGCCCTGAGGGGAGCCGGCATCGCCTCCGCCGCCGCCACCCACGGATTCCGTCGTGCCTGCCATACCAAGTCTCCTTCCTCGAACGAGTCGCACGGATCGTCGACCTGGGTTGGGAACGCTAACAGGGTCAAGCCCTTCGATCAACCAAATGGGTTTTGAGCACTGGAACTGCCCTTAGGTAGCGCTACCATCAGAACCCTCGAATAGCCGCCTCGCGAGCGCTACGATTCGGCCATGGCGATCACGCGCCCCGAGGGACAGGTGACCATCGCGGACGTCGCGGAGCGGGCCGGCGTTTCGCAGATGACGGTCTCGCGCGTCATCAACTCGTCGGCTGCGGTGAAGCCCGACAAGCGGGCGCGGGTCGAACGGGCGATCGAGGAGCTCGGCTACGTCCCGAACCGACTCGCTCGGGGGCTCAGCGCTCGACGGCTGGGCGTGATCGCCGTGCTCGTCCCCGACCTGACGAACCCGTACTTCACGGCGATCGTGCACAAGATCGAGGAGGTCGCGAACGAGCAGGGACTCACGGTGCTGCTCGGGAACTCGGACGAGCGGCCGGAGAGGGAGGCGGACTTCCTGCACACCGTCGCAGCGCTCCGGGTCGACGGCGCGATCATCGGCGCCACCGGCGACGCGGCGGTCGCGAGCGTGCGCCAGCTCGAGACCGCGGGAATCCCCGTCGTCGCCCTCGACCGCCGCATCGGCAAGCTCTCGCTCGACATCGTTCTCGGCGCGACCACCGAGCCGGCCGAGCTGCTCACGCAGCACCTGATCCAGCACGGACACAGGCGGATCGCCATGATCGGCGGTCCGTCGACCGCATCCACGAGCCGCGAGCGCGCGGACGGATACCGCAAGGCGCTCCGGGAGGCGGGCATCGCCGAGGATCCGTCCCTGTACCGGGAATCGAGGTTCAGCCAGGCGGACGGAATGCAGATCGGCCTCGAGCTCCTCCAGATGCCCGAGCCTCCGACCGCGCTCCTCACGGCGAACAGCTTCCTGGCCTTCGGCGCGATCGCGGCAGCCGAGTCGCTCGGGCTCTCGGTTCCTGGTGATCTCGCGATCGCGTCGTTCGACGACTTCGAGATCGGCCCGCGCGAGCCGATCCTTACGTGCGCGGACCAGCCGGCCGCCGACATCGCCGAGCTCGCCGCTCGCCGACTGCTGGCCCGGTTGCGCGGCGACGACTCCGAGCCGCGAACGGTGATCGTCGGAACGGACCTCCGGATCCGCACCTCGTGCGGATGCCCCGAGAGTGGGCCGGACGAGGCTCCAGACCCGGCTCCCACGTCGTGATGCAACGACTCCTGGTAGCGGTATCAGGCGCGCAGAACGTTGCGTTTCCGGGGTCTTGGAGGATAGGAGTCGGGTCTGTTATGGTAGCGCTACCGCACAGCCTCGTGCGCCAGAGAGCATGACTTCGGCCCGTGACATCCAGGCTCCGGATGCCAACGACTTGGTTGCGTCGTGCCGTGAGCTGATCGCCGCCCGCGGCCTGGAGGAGATCGTCGTCGCGGGCGCCGACACGAACGGGATCCTGCGCGGCAAGCGCATCCCGGCGGAGCGCTTCGTGGATGACCCCACGGCCGGTGTCGCGGTCGGCGACCTCGTCTTCGTGCTCGACGCCCGCGGCGAGATCGTCCCGCGCCCGGCGGATTTCGAGGGCTGGTGGCCGAGCCCCGAGACGTCGGGGTTCGCCGACGTCGTGCTCGTCCCCGACCTCACGACGCTTCGCGCGCTTCCCTGGACGGACACGACGGGCATCGTCCTCGGGAACTTCCGGCAGGTGGACGGCGGCGAGGTGGCCGCCTCGCCGCAGGCGGTCCTCCGGCGAGTGGTAGAGCGAGCCACCGGTCTCGGCCTCCATCCTCGGATGGCCGCGGAGCTCGAGTTCTTCATCCTGAGCAGGCCGGCCGCCGAGGGCTACCTGACGCTGAGCCCGGGGGACGACGACTTCCTCCTCCGTGCGCTGACCGACCACCTGGGCTCGCTGGGCCTTGAGGTCCTCGCCTCGAATCGCGAGGGCGGGCCGGGCCAGTACGAGATCACGATCGGCCACGCGGGCCTGCCGCAGGCCGCCGTCGACGCCTCCCTCCTGAAGTACGCAGTCAAGGACGTGGCGCAGATCCATCGGGCTCGGGTGACGTTCATGTCGAAGCCGACCGACAGCATCTTCGGCTCGGGTTGCCACCTGCACCAGTCGCTTCTCTCCGAGGACGGCCGGAACCTGTTCTTCGATCCCGACGCCGCCGGAGGGCTCAGCAAGGTTGCGTCCTCGTACATCGCAGGCCAGCTGGCGACCCTGCCCGACTTCACTGCCATCTGGTCGTCGACCCCGAACGCCTACAAGCGCCTGGAACCGTACTCCGGCGCCAGCGTCGCGTGGGCGTTCGAAAACCGGGCCGCGGCGCTGCGAGTGTCGGCGCCCGACGCGGAGCGCTGCCGGATCGAGCTTCGCGCCCCCGGCGGAGAGACGAACGTCTACCTCGCGATGGCCGCCGCGCTCGCCGGCGGCCTTCACGGGATCGAATCCGGGCTCGAGGCGCCGGAGCCGAGCACCGGGCACTTCTACGAGGACGTCTGCTCTCCAGACGGTTCCGAGGTCGCTTTCGGCCGCGATCGACCGCTTCGAGGCGAGCGAGGTCGCGCGCGAGTACCTGGGCGAGGAGTTCGTCCGGTTCTACGCCGGTACCCGCCGCTGGGAGGTCGAGCAGGAGCGCAAGCACGTAACCGACTGGGAGCTTGACCGCTACTCGGAGGGGCTCTAGATGATCAAGGTGCTCGTCGATCTCAACCTCTGCCAAAGCCACGGCGAGTGCGTGTTCGCGGCGCCGGACGTGTTCGAGCTCGGCGACGACGACGTCCTGCGCTGGAAGGAGGAGGTGGACGAGACCCGCCGGGCAGCGCTCGAGGAGGCGGTGAACGTCTGCCCGATGACGGCGATCAGGCTCGAGGGCTAGAGCGTGTCCGGGCGGCTGGTAATCGTCGGCGCCTCGCTCGCGGGCTCGCGGGCCGCCGCGGCCGCGCGGAGCCGGGGCTGGGACGGCGAGATCGTGGTCGTCGGCGAGGAGCGCCACCCGCCCTACACGCGCCCGCCGCTCTCGAAGGAGCTCCTCACCACCGACGCGCAGGACGTCGCCGACCATCTCCTCCGCGCGGAGGAGGATGCGACCTGGCTGCTCGACGCGTGCGCGACAGGGCTCGATCGCGTCTGCGCGCCGGGTCACGCTGGCCGGCGGCGAGGAGCTTTCGTACGACCGGCTGGTGATCGCAACCGGCTCGCGGCCGCGACGATGGACTGGGCCTGGAGCGGAGCTCGCCGGGGTGCTCGCGATTCGCACCGTCGAGGACGCGCTGGCCCTCCGCGAGGCGTTCGCAGACTGCCCGCGCCTGGCGATCGTCGGCGCGGGCTTCATCGGCTGCGAGGTCGCCTCGTCGGCGCGGGCGCTCGGGCTCGACGTGACGGTCTTCGACATCGCCGCCACGCCGATGGGCCCGCTTGGGCCGCTCCTCGGGGAGCGCTGCGCCGCGCTGCATCGCGCCCACGGTGTGAAGCTCCACCTGGGTGTCGGGCTCGAAGCGCTGCACGGTTCGAGCGGCCGCGTCGAGGCCGTCGGGCTCACGGACGGAACCCGCCATGCCGCCGATCTCGTCGTGATCGCGCTCGGCGCGGTGCCCTGCACGGATTGGCTGGCCGACAGCGGCCTGACCCTCGATCCCGGCGTGCGCTGCGACGCGACCCTCACCGTCGAAGGCGATCCCGATCTCCTCGCCGCCGGCGACGTCGCCGCGTGGCCGCACCCACTCGCCGGCGGCGAGCTCCTACGAGTCGAGCACTGGACGAACGCCGCCGAGCAGGGCGCCCTCGCCGGTCGCAACGCCGTGGTCGGCCACGCCGAGCGCGACGCGTTCTCCGGCGTTCCGTCGTTCTGGTCGGATCAGTTCGGCGTGCGGATCCAGGCCGTCGGCCTTCCGCACCTGGGGGAGCGCTGCCACGTCATCGAGGAGTCCGGCGACGGCGGCCGTCTGGTCGCGGTCGCCGAGCGCGACGGCGTGCTCATCGGTGCGATCGGCTTCGACGCCGCCCGGCGCCTCCCGCACTACCGCGGCCTCGTCGGACAGCCGTTCGATCTGGCGGCGATGCAGACCGCGGCCTTTGACGACCCCAACGCGCTCGGGACGCCCGAGCTCCTGTCCGCATGACCGCGCCCGAAAGGACACCGTGACCGATTCCACGCTCTCGCTCGCCGACATCGACCTGACGAACGCGGACGTGTTCGCGGCCGCAATTCCGTACGAGGCCTTCGCGCTGCTCCGTCGCGAGGATCCGGTGCACTTCAACCCCGAGCGCAACGGTCCGGGGTTCTGGGCCGTCACTCGGTACGAGGACATTCGCACGATCCATCGCGACTCGGAGACCTTCTCGTCGGAGATCGGCGGGATCACGCTCGAGGAGCTCATGCCCGAGCAGATCGAGGCGCGCAAGTCGATGATCGACATGGATCCGCCACGTCACGACGAGCTTCGCGGGATGCTCAACCGGCGTTTCACGCCGCAGTCGGTCAGCGTGTGGGAGGACTTGATTCGGAGCGTCGTCGTCGAAGTGCTCGACGAGGCGCTGCCGCTGGGCGAGTTCGACTTCGTCAAGGAGGTCTCCGAGGAGATCCCCATGCGCGTTTTCGCCGACATCATGGGCATTCCGCAGGAGGAGCGGCACGAGATCGTTCGTCTGGGAAACAGGCTCGTCGGCCGCCAGGATCCCGAGTACCGGGTCAAGCCGGAAGAGGAGGATCCGAACCTGCCGTTCTCGAGCCCGGTCGCCCTCGAGATGTTCGAGATCGGGCGCCGCCTCGCCACCGATCGCCGCGACGATCCTCGCGACGACCTCGTCACGCAGCTCGTCTTCGAGCAGCTGTCGGCGCACGAGTACGACCTGTATTTCCTGCTGCTCGCCGTGGCCGGAAACGAGACGACGCGGCACACGATCACGTTCGGCCTGATGGCGCTGCTCGAGCATCCCGACCAGCTCGAGCGCCTACGCAGCGATCCCGAGCTCTACCCGACCGCCGTCGAGGAGATCCTGCGGTGGGCGTCGCCCGTCTTCCACTTCCGTCGCACCGCGACCCGCGACGTCGAGATCGCGGGAACGACGATCTCGGCCGGCGACAAGGTCACCACGTGGTTCGTCTCCGGCAACCGGGACGAGTCGGTCTTCGCCGACCCCGACACGTTCGACATCGGCCGCACGCCGAACCCGCACATGGCCTTCGGGCCCGGCGGCATCCATCACTGCATGGGCGCCCACCTGGCGCGTCTCGAGGCCCGGATCGTGTTTCAGGAGCTCCTGAACCGAGAGGTCGAGTTCGAGATCACCGGCCCCGCGGAACGGCTGCGCTCCAACCTGGGCAACGGCATCAAGCGGCTGCCCGTCCAGGTGCGGTAGGGCGGCGGGCATGGCGTTCAAGGTGTTTCAGTCGCTGTGGGGGATGGAGCAGCTCCCGTACGGCGCGGAAACGGAGTGGTCGCTGCACGAGAAGCTGAGCAAGTCGGCCGAGGCGGGCTTCGACGGGGTCGAGGTCGCCTGGACGCCGACGCTGCCGATCGGGAAGGAGGCGCTCGAGCGGATCCCCGAGTACGGGCTCGAGTCGTCGATCGTCTGCTTCCCGTCCACGGTGGATGCGTTCAAGGAGATCGTGGAGGCAGTGGACGGCTACGGCGCGCGGCACCTGAACCTGCAGCCGAACGTCCGGCCGTTCACGGTTCTCGAGGGAGTTCCCTACATCCTCGGGTGGCTGGATATCGCGCGCGACGCGGGCGTGACCGTGTACTTCGAGACGCATCGTGACCGGATGACGACAGACCTGCGCTACACGCTCCAGCTCATCGATGCGATCCCGAGCATGAAGCTGGTCGGCGACCTGTCGCACTACCTCGCCGGCGAGGAGTTCTGGTGGCCGATCGGGGAGGCGGACGAGGCGATGATGCAGCGGATCCTCGCGCGCACGCACGGGTTCCATGGGCGGGTGGCTTCGCGGGAGCAGATCCAGATCGCGATCGACTTCCCGCAGAACCGGCAGTACCTCGACCTCTTCCTGCGGTGGTGGGAGGACGGCTTCCGGATGTGGAACTCCGGTGCGGGCCCGGACGACGAGCTGATCTTCGTCACCGAGCTCGGCCCGCCCCCGTACGCGATCACCGGCGCCGACGGGCAGGAGCTGTCGGACCGGTGGGACGAGGCGCTCCAGCTAAAGGACCACGTCCGCGAGATCTGGGCGCGCGTCGAGTCCGCTGCGCCCTAGACCTCGAAGAGCACGGTCGGCTCGAGCCGCACGTCGCAGTTGAGCGTGTTCGCGACGTAGCACTCGGCGTGGGCGAGGCCGAGGTAGCGCAGGATGCGGCTCTCGGCGACGTCGCCGCGCACGACCACGCGCGGACGAAGCACGATCTCGGTGATCCGGACGGGCTCTTCGTCCTCGGGCATGAGCGCCCAGGCGTCGTCCGAGTACGAGACGACGTCGATCCGCGCCCGCGCCGCGATGGCGAGGAACGAGAGAAGCTGGCACGACGACGCGGCCGCGAGCAGCAGCTGCTCGGGGTTCGCGAAGGCCGCCTCGCCGCGGAACGCCGGGTCGGCCGAGGCCGAGATCGGCACGTCGGCCGGTGGGAGCGAAAGCGTGTGCCGCCGGCTGTAGTGCTCGTAGCCGACACCTGTCGATCCGTCCCAGGTGCAGGTCGACCGATACTCGTGCCTGGTGCCGCTCACGGCGCGATCGTAGTCGGAGCGCGTCAGGTCCGGCTGCCCCGCGGGGTCAGGTCCGCTTGTCCGCCTGGGTGAACCGGAGCGACCCTTAGAATCGCCGCATGGCCAAGTTTCCCGCAGCCCTGAACGAGCAGGTCGGATACGAGTTCGCCGCGTCGCAGCAGTACATCGCGATCGCCGCCTACTACGACCAGGAGACCCTTCCCGGGCTCGCCGCGCACTTCTACCGCCAGGCGGTCGAAGAGCGAAACCACGCGATGATGATCGTCCAGTACCTCCTCGACGCGGGCGAGCCCGTCGTCATTCCCGGCGTCACCGCGCCGCAGACGGAGTTCACGGACGTCGTCGCTCCGGTCGCCCTCGCGCTCGCGCAGGAGAAGCAGGTGACCGCGCAGATCGTCGAGCTCGCCAAGGCCGCCCGCGAGGAGGCCGACCTCGTCGGCGAGCAGTTCCTCCACTGGTTCCTCCAGGAGCAGCGCGAGGAGGTCTCGAGCATGTCCGCACTCCTCGCGATCGTCGAGCGCGCGACGGCGTCGAACATCCTCCTCGCCGAGGACTACCTGGCGCGGAACCAGATCGGCGACGGCGGCGAGGCCACCGCGGCTCCCCCCGCGGCCGGCGGCGCGCTCTAGCGCCCCGCGTCTCCCTGTCGGTTCGCGTCGTTCCCGGTCGTGCCGTTCTCCGGTGCGCCCATGTGGACAACTCGGCACACGATCGGCGCGCTTCGGTGACAGACACGCGTGCACTTTCCCGGTACCGTCGAAGGCGGGTGGCGGGTGGTTCATCCCCTCCCAGGGTGGGGCGCGCGCGTGTAACTAGCTGAGCTCGACGAGCCGGATGCCGGTCGCCTTGAAGCTCGCCACGGCGGGCTCGCCGGTTCGCAGCGCGAGCCGCTCCGCCGACGCGGCCGTGATCTCCGCGGTCAACGGGCCTAGCGTGACGCGCACGCGGTTGCCGAGCGGCGTGATGGCCGTGATCGTCCCCGGGAGCCGGTTCTGGGTCGAGTCGTCCGGCGCGGCGCGCCCGACTGCGATGTCCCACGGGTGCACGACGGCGCCGACGCGCCCCGACCCGGGCTCGGCGGAGAAGATCCGCGAGCCGTCGTCGAGGAGGATCGAGGTGAGCCCGTCCGGGCCCGGCTCGGCCCAGCCGCGCAGCACGTTCGTGCCCGTGAAGTCGGCGACGAACCGCGACGCCGGCGCCGAGATCAGCTCCGCGGCCGTCCCCATCTGGACGAGCTCGCCGTCCACGATCACGCCGATCCGGTCGCCGAGCGTGGCCGCGTCGGCGAAGTCGTGCGTCACAACGAGCGTCGGGAGCGCGAGCCGGCGCAGCGTCGCTCCGAGCTCAGCGCGCACGTGCATCCGCGTCTGCGTGTCGAGCGCCGAAAGCGGCTCGTCCAGGAGAAGAACGGCAGGGTCCCGCGCGAGCGCGCGCGCGAGAGCAACACGCTGGCGCTCGCCGCCCGAGAGCTCCCCGGGCCGCGCCGAGGCGAGGTGGGCGATCCCGAACGACTCGAGCAGCTCGGCGGTCGACCGACGCGCGCCGAACGCCACGTTGCGCTCGACGGTCAGGTGCGGAAAGAGCGCGTAGTCCTGGAACACGAGCCCGACCGAGCGCTGCTCCGGTGGCAGCGACTTCCCGGCGGCCGTGTCGAGCCAGACGTCCTCGCCCATGCGCACGACGCCGTCGTCCGGCTGGAGCAGCCCGGCGATCGCGCGCAGCACGGACGACTTCCCGGCGCCGGAGGGCCCGACGAGCGCGACCGTCTCGCGCCCGATGTCGAGCTCGAGCGCTAAGCGGAACGTTCGGAGGGGATGAGCGAGACGGACGTGAAGCGAGTCCATGAGGGCAAGAGTCGCACGGTCGCGAGTACGACGAGGCTGAGGACGACGAGGAGGGCGCCGATCGCGATGGCGGTGTCACGGTTCACGTCGAGCTGCGCATAGATGGCGAGCGGCAGCGTCTGCGTGACCCCTTGGAGGCTCCCGGCGAACATGATCGTCGCGCCGAACTCGCCCGTTCCCCGTGCCCAGGCGAGCGCGGAGCCGGCGCCGAGCCCGCTGCGCGGCGAGCGGAAGCGCAACCCTGCCGAACGTTCGCCCCGGCCCGGCGCCGAGCGTGCGCGAGGCGTCGAGCAGCGCGGGGTCGACCGACTCGAACGCGGCGATCGCCGCGCGGAGGTAGAACGGCGCGGCGACGAAGATGACCGCGAGGACGACCGCCGTCTGGGTGAACGCGATCTGGAGCCCGAGCACGTCCACGCTCTGACCGAGCAGGCCGCGCCGGCCGAACAGCGCGAGCAGCGCGATCCCGGCCACCGCCGGCGGGAGCACGAGCGGCAGCTCGATCGCCGTGATGACGAAGTTGCGGCCCCGGAACCGCCGGGTGGCGAGGAAGTACGCCGCCGGCGTCCCGACGACCAGCACGAAGACATGGGCGATGAGCCCGGTCTTGATCGTGATCCACAGGGCGTCGAGTGCGACGTCGCTCGTCAGCGCCTCGATCATCTCCGCGGGCGAGATCCGCACGAACAGCGCGACAATGGGGAGGAGCAGGAACGCGAGCGCGAGCGCGGTGGCGCCCACCAGAACGATGTCGAACGCGCGCCTCACGGGAGCCCGAAGCCGGCGTCGGTGAGGGCCTTTTGCCCCTCGGGCCCGAGCACGAGGGCGACGAACGCCTGCGCGGCGTCCGGATCCTCGGCGTCCGTGACGATCGCAATCGGGTAGAGCACCGTGGCTTGCGCCGACTCGGGCAGATCGACCACCTCGACGTCGTCGCCCGCGGCCTTCGCGTCGGTGGCGTAGACGAAGCCGGCGTCCGCGTCTCCCGAGACCACCTTGGCGAGCACGCCCTTCACGTCCTCCTCGTTCGACACGACGTTGTCGAGGACGGCGGTCTGGCCCATCGTCTCGAGGACGGTGCGCGTGTAGTCGCCGATCGGAACGCCCTCGGCGCCGATCACGAGCTTCACGCCGTCGCCGCCGAGATCCTCGACGCTCGTGATACCCGCTGGGTTGCCGCTGGGAACGACCAGCACGAGCTTGTTCGTGGCGAAGACGACCGGCTCGGAGACCAGGCCCTCGTCGAAGAGCTCGTCGGGGTAGCGCGGGCTCGCGGCGGCGTAGACATCTGCCGGTGCGCCCTCGCGGATCTGCGTGGCCAGCTCGTCGGAGCCGGCGAAGCTGAAGGTTGCGTCTGGGTCGATCGCCTGGAGGACCTCCGTTAGCGAGGCGGCCGCGAACACGGTCGCCTTCGGGCCGCTGCCGCCGTTGTCACCCCCGCAGCCGGCGGCGAGCGCGACGAGCGCGACGGCTGCGAAGACGCGCTTCACCGCTCGACGAGAACGGACGTGGCCTTGACGATCCCGGAGGCATGGGCGCCGGGCTCGAGCCCGAGAGCCTCCGCGGAGTCGCGGGTAATCACAGACACGACGCGAACGGGCCCGGGAATTTCGAGCTCGACCTGCGCCAGAAGCCCGTCCATGCGCACTTCGCGCACGACGCCGGGGAACCGGTTGCGCGCCGAGAGGGCGGACGAGTCCTCGCCGCCGCGCAGACGCTTGATCTCGGCTACGGGCACGAGGCGGCGGTTCGCGGCGTCCCGCTCCGTCTGGATCCGGCCTTGGCGATCCCAGCGCCGCAGCGTGTCGAGGCTGATGCCGAGCGACCGCGCGGCTTCGCTTGCTGGAATCGTCTGCCTAGGCATTGCCTAGGAAGATACCAAACCGTCCTTACGGCTCAAAATCGTGGACGCCGCGTCTCCCGGCTACGATCGCCGCATGTTCTTCCGCCAGGTCCTCCACGACGATCTCGGCTGCGCGTCCTACGTCGTGGCGTGCGGCGGGACGGCCGCCGTCATCGACCCGAAGTGGGACATCGCCGACTACCTCGACCTGGCCGAAGAGCACGGCTTCGCGATCCGCCACATCCTCGAGACGCACAACCACGCCGACCACGTCTCCGGGCACGGACGGCTGGCCGAAGCGACCGGCGCGACGATCCACGTCTCGACCGAGGCGGGCGTCGACTACGCCCACGAGCCCCTCGCCGACGGGGATGTCGTCGCCTTCGGGAACGTCCGGATCACCGCGCTTGCGACCCCGGGCCACCGGCCGGAGCACATGGCCTTCCTGGTCACCGACATGGGCCGCGGCGAGGAGTCGTGGCTCGCGGTCACGGGCGACTCGCTGTTCGTCGGCGACCTGGCGCGGCCCGATCTTGCGGTCGAGCCGGAGGAGGGCGCGCACGCGCTCTTCGGCTCCCTGCGCCGGCTCCTCGCGCTCGACGACTTCGCCGAGGTCTGGCCCGGCCACATAGGCGGCTCCCTGTGCGGCGGCGCCGGGATGAGCCAAAAGCCGGGCTCGACGATCGGCTTCGAACGCCGCTACAACCGGCTGGCCAGGATGGACAGCGAGGACGATTTCGTCCGCGCGCTGACGAGCCACCTGGCCGCGCAGCCGCCGAACTTCAAGCGGGTGGTCGAGCTGAACCGCGGCCCGCTCCTCACGGAGGCCGCGACGGTCGAGCCTCACGCGCCCGCGCGCGTGAAGCAACTGCTCGACGAGGGCGCGACGCTGGTCGACGGCCGCGCCACGCGCGAGTTCGACTCCGCCCACGTTCCCGGCTCGATCAACGTGACGATGGCGCGCTCGGCCGTGGGAACCCGCGCCGCCTGGGTCGTGGATCCGACAACCGAGGTCGTGGTGACCGCGGCGAGCGACGCCGAGGCGCTGCGCCTCGGCCGGCTGCTCGAGGCGGTCGGCTTCCGCGACATCCGAGGTCTTCTCGCGGGGGGCGTCGACGCGTGGCGGCAGGCGGGGCTCGAGACCGCAGAGACGGCGGTGATCGACCCGGCCGGCCTCGCGGATCACATCCGCGCCGGCGACGTCACCGTGCTCGACGTACGCGACGACGACGAGTGGGCCGAGGGCCATGTCGCCGGGTCGATCCACGTCCCCTACATGCGGCTTGGAAACGGGGTGCCGGCGGATCTGACGACGAACGGGAAGCCCATCGCCGTTGCCTGCTCCACCGGCAACCGCAGCGCTATCGCCGCCTCGGTCCTCGCGCGCGCGGGCGTCGGCAACCTGATCCACGTCACCGACGGCGGCGTCGCCGAGCTCGCCGGCGAGGGCATCGAGCTCGTCCGCGGATCCGGCTAGCGAGGCTGTTTCACCTACCGAGATCGTGAGAATCGGCGCTGCTACACTTCTTGACCGCTCGGCGGCGTAGCTCAGCGGTTAGAGCGGCGGACTCATAACCCGCAGGTCGGTGGTTCGATTCCACCCGCCGCTACCTTTGCGGCATCACCAAGACGAAGAGGACTGAAACGTGGCCACAGGAGTACGAGTCGGTATCACGCTGGCGTGCACCGAGTGCAAACGGCGGAACTACCAGACGAACAAATCCAAGCGGAACACCCCGGATCGCTTCGAGCTGAAGAAGTTCTGCCGCTGGTGCAAGAGCCACACCTTGCACCGGGAGACGCGCTAGCCGATGGCCCGACCGTCCCGTACCCGTCGCGGCAAGCAGCGCAGCGACGATTACCAGGCGCCCGCAGCGCCCGCGCGCAAGCGTGAGCGCCAGGACCGCTCGCAGCAGGTCAGGCCCAAGGAGCGCACGAAGAGCCAGACCGGCTCGCAGAAGGAGCGGCGCGGAGGCTTCCGCGGCTTCGCCGGCGAGTCCTACGCGGAGCTCCGCAAGGTCGAGTGGCCCGGGCGGCGCCAGCTCATCTCCGCCACCGTCGTCGTCATCGTCGCCATCGCCGTCGTCGGCACGTACCTCGCGATCGCCGACTACGCGTTCAGCCACCTCGTCCGCGACCTTCTGCTCGGCTTCTAGGGGATTTCGATGTTTCGCTGGTACGTGATCAACACCTATTCCGGGCACGAGAACAAGGTCAAGGCCAATCTCGAGCACCGCATCGTCTCGATGGGCCAGCAGCCGCGCTTCCGGCGGGTCGTCGTCCCGACCGAGCAGCGGATCGAGACGAAGGACGGCCAGCGCGTCCAGACCGAGCAGCGCGTGCTGCCCGGCTACGTCCTCGTGAACATGGACATGTCCGACGAGGCGTGGGGCGTCGTCAAGAACACGCCCGGCGTGACTGGATTCGTCGGCGCGGGCGCGAAGCCGGTGCCGCTCTCCCAGCTCGAGGTCGACCGGATCCTCCACACGGGCGCGGCCGCCGAGAGGCAGCGCGCGGTCGCCGAGTTCGAGCTCGGCGAGACCGTGAAGGTGACCTCAGGCCCGCTCTCCGACTTCGACGGCGAGATCGTCGACGTCAACATGGATCAGCAGAAACTGAAGGTTCTCGTCAATATCTTCGAACGCCAGGTTCCCGTGGAGCTCGGCTTCGACCAAGTGAAGAAACTGGACTGACATGGCAAAAAAGGTTCTGACACTCATCAAGCTCCAAATCCCCGGCGGCCAGGCGAACCCGGCCCCGCCGGTCGGGCCTGCGCTCGGCCAGCACGGGGTGAACATCATGGATTTCTGCAAGGCGTTCAACGCCGAGACGCAGCAGGCGGGCGGTCGCATCACGCCGGTCGAGATCACGGTGTTCGAGGATCGCTCGTTCACGTTCATCACGAAGACGCCGCCAGCGGCCGTCCTCATCAAGGAGGCGCTGAACCTCGACAAGGGCTCGGCCGAGCCGAACCGCGAGAAGGTCGGGCGCCTCACGAAGGCCCAGTGCCGCTCGATCGCCGAGATCAAGCTCGAGGATCTGAACGCCCGCGACGTCGATGCAGCGATGCGCGTCGTCGCCGGAACCGCCCGCTCGATGGGCGTGGAGGTGGAGGTCTGATGCCCGAGCACGGAAAGCGCTACCGGACATCCCGCGAGGCGATCGACCGCGAGAAGCTCTACTCGCCGCTCGAGGCGATCCGGCTCCTCAAGAGCGCGCCCCCCGCGAAGTACGACGAGACGGTCGAGGTCCACTTCAACACGGGCCTGAACGTCCGCCATGCCGAACAGCAGCTGCGCGGCACGCTCATGCTCCCGCACGGAACGGGCAAGGAGACGCGCGTGGCCGTGTTCGCCGAGGGCGAGAAGGCGAAGGAAGCCTCCGACGCCGGCGCCGACGTGGTCGGCTCGGCCGATCTCGCGGCGCAGATCGAGGGCGGCTTCGACGACTTCGACGTCACGATCGCGACGCCGGACATGATGGGCACGGTCGGAAAGCTCGGCCGCATCCTCGGCCCGCGCGGCAAGATGCCGAACCCGAAGGCGGGTACGGTCACCTTCGACGTGGGCAAGGCCGTCGGCGACGCGAAGGCGGGCAAGCTCGAGTACCGCACCGACCGCGGCGCGAACGTCCATCTGCCGCTCGGCAAGCGCAGCTTCGACGAGCGGCAGCTGCTCGAGAACTACGCGACCGTCCTCGACGAGATCGTGCGGGCCAAGCCCGCCGCGGCGAAGGGTCGCTACATCCGCTCGGTCACCCTGGCGAGCTCCATGGGACCGGGCATCAAGGTCGATCCGTCGCGCACGCGCGGCGTGGTCGAAGAGCTCGAGGAGGCGCCGGCAGAAGCCGTCGCGTAATCTGAACTCTCCGCCCGAGACAGCAGGCAGCCCTTCGGGGCGTAAGACCAGCCGAGGCGGCCCGAGGAGAATTGCGTCACCTCTCTCTGGCCCGCCCTCGTGCGGGCCGAGTCATTTGAGGAGGTGAACGGATGCTGAAAACAGAGAAGGAACGCGTCGTCGCAGAGCTCGTCGAGCGCCTGCGCGCCTCGGAGACCCTGATGGTCGCCGACTACCGCGGGCTCGACGTCACGCAGCTAAACGGCGTGCGGACCGAGCTCTTGAAGCACGGCGCGAAGTTCTCGGTCGTGAAGAACACGCTCGCGAAGCGTGCCGCCGAGGAAGCGGGCGTTCCGAGCCTCGTCGAGTTGCTCGACGGTCCGACGGCGATCGCGTTCGTCGGCGACGGCGACATGGTCGCGGTCGCGAAGGCGCTGAGTGACGCCGCGCGCGACACGAAGATCATCGCGGTCAAGGGCGGGATCCTCGACGGCGAGCCGATCTCGGCCGACCAGGTCAAGGATCTGGCGAGCCTGCCCCCGGCCGACGTCCTCAAGGGTCAGGTGCTGGCGGCGATCGTCGGCCCGATGGCCGCGATCGTTGGGATCTTCAACGCGCCGCTCCGCGACTTCGTCGGCATCGTCGACGCGCGGATCCGCCAGCTCGAGGAGCAGGGCGAGACCGTCGCGGCGCCGGAGCCCGAGGCAGAGCCCGAGGCGCCCGCCGCAGAGGAGACCCCGGCCGCCGAGGTGGAAGCCGAGGCCGAGCCGGAAGCAGCAGCAGAAGAAGAAGCACCACCAGAAGCAGAAGAGCCCGCCGACGAGGCGGAACCAGAGACGAACGGGTCCGAAGAGACCAAGGAGGAGGAGTAACCGATGGCAGCAACAGGAACCGCGAAGCTCGTCGAGCAGCTCGGGAAGATGACCGTCCTCGAGCTCGTCGAGCTCAAGAATTCACTCGAAGAGGAGTGGGGCGTCACCGCCGCGGCTCCGGTGGCCGTTGCTGCGGCCGGCGCGGCTCCCGCCGCGGGCGGTGGCGGCGCGGCCGAGGAGCAGTCGGAGTTCGATGTCGTGCTCCAGGCCGCCGGCGACAAGAAGATCCAGGTGATCAAGGTCGTCCGCGCGATCACGGGCCTCGGTCTCAAGGAGGCGAAGGACCTCGTCGACGGCGCCCCCGGCCCCGTCAAGGAGGGCGTCGCCCAGGAAGAGGCCAACGACATCAAGGCGCAGCTCGAAGAGGCCGGCGCCAGCGTCGAGATCAAGTAGCTCCGCTTCGAACCGCACTCGAGGGGGGTCGCGACAGCGGCCTCCCTCCGCGTTTTTGGGCCGTCTGTATACTCGTTTGACCCTAGCGGCTACCCCCGTTGGGTTTCCCTTGCGGAGGGTCCGGCGGACCTGCTACTTTGGAGGGTCGCGCCGCTTTTCGCCGCTTGCCCCAGTACTTGACTTACGACTCTGCGTAGAGGAGGTCGCCCTACGTGGCCACCAAGGTCGCTCCGCGTCCCGTGCGGAAGAGTTTCTCCCGCCTGAAGCATGTTCTTGACCTTCCGAATCTGATCGACATCCAGCGAGCTTCCTTCGACTGGTTTTTGAAGGAAGGTTTGCGTGAAACGATCGACGACATTTCGCCGATCGAGGATTACACCGGCACGCTCGCCGTTGAGTTTGCCGACTATGAGTTTGGTCCGCCTCCGGTCTCCATCAAGGAGTGCCGCGAGAAGGATCTGACCTACCAGGTGCCGCTCTCGATGACGGTCCGTTTCGTGAACACGGAAACGGGCGAGATCCGCGAGCAGACGGTCTTCATGGGGGACTTCCCGATGATGACCGACTCGGGCACGTTCATCATCAACGGCACCGAGCGGGTGATCGTCACCCAGCTCGTCCGCTCCCCCGGCGCCTACCTGATGGAGCCGAAGGACCCGGACAAGCAGGTCTTCATCGCGAACCTGATGCCGAGCCGTGGCTCGTGGCTCGAGGTGGAGATCGACAAGAAGGGCGTGGTCTACGCGCGCATCGACCGGAAGCGCAAGCTTCCGATCACGACGCTGCTCCGGGCCCTGCCGGCCGAGGATCCGACGACGGGCGAGAAGCTCGACACGTCGACGAACGAGGCGATCCTCAAGCTGTTCGACAACTCGTTCTACATCCAGAACACGCTGGACAAGGACACGACGACCCGCGAGGAAGAGGCGGTCGTCGAGGTCTTCAAGAAGCAGCGCCCCGGCGAGCCGCCGACGCTCGAGAACTCGCGGAACCTTCTCCGCGGCCTGTTCTTCGATCCGAAGCGCTACGACCTGACCAAGGTCGGCCGGTACAAGCTGAACCAGCGGCTCGAGGTCAACGCGCCCGACGACTGTCGCGTGCTCACGACCACGGACATCGTCGCGCTCGTTCGGAAGCTCGTCGAGCTCCCGAAGCTGCTCGGCGTGCCCGAGGACGCGAAGGACTTCGCCGCGGACGCGTATGCGCTCTCTCGCGAGCCCATCCGCGGCGAGCTCGACGAGTACGAGGACTTCGGCAACCGCCGCCTTCGCACCGTCGGCGAGCTGATCCAGGAGGCGTTCCGCGTGGGTCTCTACCGCATGGAGCGCGTTGTGCGCGAGCGGATGACCACCGAGGACGTAGACACGATCACGCCGCAGACGATCATCAACATCCGTCCGGTCGTGGCTGCCCTGAAGGAGTTCTTCGGCTCCTCGCAGCTCTCGCAGTTCATGGATCAGACGAACTCACTCGCCGGGCTTACGCACCGGCGCCGGCTTTCCGCGCTCGGCGCGGGAGGTCTCACGCGCGAGCGTGCGCCGATCGAGGTGCGCGACGTGCATCCCACGCACTACGGGCGCATGTGCCCGATCGAGACGCCTGAGGGCCCGAACATCGGTCTCATCGGGTCGCTCTCCTCGATGGCGACCGTGTCGGAGTTCGGTTTCGTCCAGACGCCCTACCGGATCGTCAAGAACGGAAAGGTGACGGACGAGATCGTCTACCTCGACGCGAGCGAAGAGGAGAAGCTCATCATCGCCCAGGCGAACGAGCCGCTCGACGAGAAGACCGGCAAGTTCCGCCACGAGACCGTTCTGTGCCGTGGAACCAACGGCGAGCCGGTCACGGTGGCGCCCAAGGAAATCCACTACATGGACGTGAACCCGGCGCAGATCGTCTCGGTCGGGACGGCGCTCATCCCGTTCCTCGAGCACAACGACGCGAACCGCGCGCTCATGGGCGCGAACATGCAGAGGCAGGCAGTTCCGCTTCTCATCACGGACGCGCCGCTCGTCGGAACCGGGCTCGAGTACCGCGCCGCGGTCGACACGGGCGACGTCATCCTGGCCAAGCGCGCCGGGACGGTCACCGACGTCGACGCCGACATGATCACGGTCGAGGCGAAGGACGGCATCGACGAGTACGAGCTCGTCAAGTTCATGCGCTCGAACCAGGGCACGATCATGCACCAGAAGCCGATCGTCGGCCTGGGGCAGAAGGTCGTGCAGGGCGAGGTGCTCGCCGACGGCAGCTCGACGTCGCAGGGCGAGCTCGCGCTCGGCAAGAACCTGCTCGTCGCGTTCATGCCGTTCGAGGGCTACAACTTCGAGGACGCAATCGTCATCTCCGAGCGGATCGTCAAGGACGACGAGCTGTCGTCCGTGCACATCCACGAGTACGAGATCGACGCGCGCGCGACCAAGCTCGGCGACGAGGAGATCACGCGCGACATTCCGAACCGCTCCGAGGAGTCGCTCCGCGACCTCGACGATCGCGGCGTCGTCCGCATCGGCGCAGAGGTCGGCTCGGGCGACCTGCTCGTCGGCAAGGTCACGCCGAAGGGCGAGACCGAGCTGACGGCCGAGGAGAAGCTGATCCGTGCCATCTTCAAGGAGAAGGCGCGCGAGGTCCGCGACACGTCCCTCAAGGTCCCGCACGGCGAGGGCGGCAAGGTCATCGACGTGAAGACGTTCTCGCGCGACAACGGGGACGACCTGTCTCCGGGCGTCAACGAGCTCGTCCGCGTCTACGTGGCGAAGAAGCGCAAGATCGCCGAGGGCGACAAGCTCGCCGGCCGCCACGGCAACAAGGGCGTCATCTCCAAGATCGTCCCGCAGGAGGACATGCCGTTCATGGCGGACGGGACGCCCGTCGACGTGATCCTGAACCCGCTCGGCGTGCCGAGCCGGATGAACATCGGCCAGATCCTCGAGACGCATCTCGGCTGGGCCGCGCACTACGGCGTCTTCGGCGAGAACGGCGCCAGCGACAGCCCGACCCCGATCGCGACTCCCGTCTTCGACGGGGCGACCGAGGCCGAGGTCGACGACGCGCTGGTCGAGTGGACGAAGCAGAACCCGAAGCACCGGATCTCCTTCAAGGTCGACGAGAAGCGCCGCCCGGGCCGCAAGTGCTCCGGGAAGGTGCAGCTCTACAGCGGCAAGACCGGCGAGCCCTTCGAGCAGAAGGTGACGGTCGGCTTCATGTACATCCTGAAGCTGCTCCACCTCGTGGACGACAAGATCCACGCCCGCTCGACGGGCCCCTACTCGCTCGTGACGCAGCAGCCCCTGGGCGGCAAGGCCCAGTTCGGCGGCCAGCGCTTCGGCGAGATGGAGGTCTGGGCGCTCGAGGCCTACGGAGCCGCCTACACGCTGCAGGAGATGCTCACCATCAAGTCCGACGACACCGTGGGCCGGGTCAAGGCCTACGAGGCGATCGTGAAGGGCGAGAACATCGCCGAGCCGTCCATCCCCGAGTCCTTCAAGGTGCTCCTCAAGGAGATGCAGTCCCTCGCGCTCGACATCCGTGTCGAGTCCGAGGAGGGCACCGAGGTCGAGGTCCGCGAGGAGGACGACGAGCTGCTCCGCGCAGCCGAGGAGCTCGGCATCGACCTGTCGCCCGGTTCGCTCCGCGCAGCCGCGCGCGAGCCTTCCGCCGAAGAGGTCGAGGAGGGACAGGACCGGCTCGACGAGTCTGGCGAGCTGGCGGTTCCCACGGACGAATCCCTGACGGACGTCGTCGACCCTGACGCCGCTCCCGTTGCCGACGCGGAGGTAGAGGAATGAGAGCCGCGGCCTCACGGGAGAGCGCGTGCGTGCAGCGGAGGGCCGCAGGCCCGGAGTCTGCGCGGTCCAAGTGCCGTCTAGGGCGATTGCAATGGGAAGGGAAGAGCTTTGATCGACATCAATAATTTCGACGCCATCCGGATCGGCCTCGCATCGTCGAAGCAGATCCGCGACTGGTCCTCGGGCGAGGTCACCAAGCCCGAGACGATCAACTACCGGACGCTGAAGCCGGAGAAGGACGGCCTGTTCTGCGAGCGGATCTTCGGTCCGACGAAGGACTGGGAGTGCTACTGCGGCAAGTACAAGCGCGTCCGCTACAAGGGCATCATCTGCGAGCGCTGCGGCGTGGAGGTCACGCGGCAGAAGGTTCGTCGCGAGCGCATGGGTCACATCGACCTGGCCGCGCCCGTGTCCCACATCTGGTTCTTCAAGGGCGTCCCGAGCCGCATCGGCTACCTGCTCGACATCGCCCCGAAGGAGCTCGAGAAGGTCCTCTACTTCGCCGCGTCGATCGTGACCGCGGTGGACAAGGACAAGCGCGGCGAGGATCTCGCCGACCTCGAGGACAAGGTGCGGGCCGAGTCGGAGCAGGTGTTCGTCGACCGTGACGAGCAGCTCGCCGCGCTCGAGGACCGGCTTTCCCGCCGGCGTGACTACTTCATCAAGGGCAAGGAGCGCAACTTCGACGAGGACGACGAGTTCTGGGCCCGCGGCCTGATCGCCTGGGCCGAGGAGCAGGGCCTGCCCCCGCTCGAGGAGGCGCGCACGCTCGTCGCCGGCCTCTTCGCCGACGTCGCCAAGAAGATCACCACCGAGGACGCGAAGAAGATCCGCGAGCTCGTCCGGGGCGCTGCGATCCGCGACGACCGCCAGCTCTCCACGCGTGAGCTCGACCAGGTCGCCACGGCGGCCGTGCAGATCCGCGAGGGTCTCGCGCCGCTGCGCGCCGAGTACGCCAAGGCGACCGGCGCCAAGAAGGGCGCGGTCACGAAGCACATGGCCAAGATCCTCGACGCGCTGCTTTCGGGCACCGAGCTCGAGGGCGACGACGCCGCGCTCGTCTCCGGCGTCGACCTGAAGAACCTCGACAAGGTGCGCGAGGTCGGCAACGGCATCGTGCGGGAGGTCGTCGAGACCGCCCCGGACGGCTCCGGCCCCGACGAGATCAAGGACTTCGCGAACGACCTCTGTCTGAAGACGGACGGCCGGATGCAGAAGGAGGATCTCGACGCGCTCGTGCAGTGGTCGCTCAAGGTGCGCGAGATGTACCTCGACATCGAGTCGCGCCGGGCCGACGCCCGCGACGCCTCGGTGGACGCGGTCAACCGTCTCGAGCAGACCTGGCAGCTCTTCAAGGATCTCGAGGTCAAGCAGATCGTCTCCGACGAGATGCTCTTCCGCGAGCTCAAGGACCGGTTCGGCTCGCCGTACGGGTTCGGCGTGTACTTCCGTGGGGGCATGGGCGCCGAGGCGATCCGTGACCTGCTGAAGGACCTCGATCTCGTCGCCGAGGTGAAGAACCTCCGCGAGACGATCCGCACGTCCAAGGGGCAGAAGCAGAGCCGCGCGATCAAGCGCCTCAAGGTCGTGAACGCGTTCATCACGTCCGAGAACCGGCCCGAGTGGATGATCCTCGAGGCGGTTCCGGTCATTCCGCCGGAGCTGCGCCCGATGGTGCAGCTCGACGGTGGCCGCTTCGCCACGAGCGACCTGAACGACCTCTACCGGCGCGTGATCAACCGAAACAACCGGCTGAAGCGCCTGCTCGACCTCGGGGCTCCCGAGATCATCGTGAACAACGAGAAGCGGATGCTCCAGGAGGCCGTCGACGCGCTGTTCGACAACGGCCGCCGCGGCCGCGCCGTCACGGGCCCGGGCAACCGCGCGCTCAAGTCGCTCTCCGACATGCTCAAGGGCAAGCAGGGCCGCTTCCGCCAGAACCTGCTCGGCAAGCGCGTCGACTACTCGGGGCGATCCGTGATCGTCGCCGGGCCGAAGCTCAAGCTGCACCAGTGCGGCCTGCCGAAGCTGATGGCGCTCGAGCTCTTCAAGCCGTTCATCATGAGCCGGCTCGTCGAGCGGAAGTCCGTCCAGAACATCAAGGCGGCGAAGAAGTACGTGGACTCGATGGCGCCCGAGGTCTGGGACGTCCTCGAGGAGGTCATCGCCGAGCATCCCGTCCTCCTGAACCGCGCGCCGACGCTGCATCGCCTGGGCATCCAGGCGTTCGAGCCGGTGCTGGTGGAGGGCAAGGCGATCCAGATCCACCCGCTCGTCTGCCACGCGTTCAACGCCGACTTCGACGGCGACCAGATGGCCGTCCACCTGCCCCTGTCCGCAGAGGCCCAGGCGGAGGCGCGGATCCTCATGCTCTCGGCGAACAACATCCTCTCGCCGGCGCACGGCAAGCCGCTCTCCACGCCGACGCAGGACATGGTGCTCGGCACCTACTACATGACCTACTGCGCGACCGATCTCAACGCGACGACCGCCGAGGAGCTCAAGCCCCGCCCGAAGCGCTTCAGCCTCGAGGAGGAGGTCATCCTCGCGGTCGACGCACGTTCGGTCGATCTTCAGGATCCGATCGAGTACAAGCGTGGCGAGGAGCTCATCCTCACGACGCCGGGCCGCGTGATCTTCAACGAGGAGGTCGGCCGCTCGCTCGCGCGCACGCTCGGCGAGGGCTACGTCGCGTCGGAGCAGCCGTTCATCAACCGGGCACTGGCGAAGAAGGAGACGAACGACTTCATCGCCGACCTCGTCGACCGCTACAGCGCCCTCTCGATCGCTCCGATCCTCGACACGATCAAGGAGCTCGGGTTCGCCCACGCGACCCGGGCCGGGATCACGATCTCGAAGAACGACATCGTCATCCCCGAGAACAAGGAAGAGATCCTCGCGGAGTACGAGGGTCGCGTGCAGCGCATCGAGCGCGAGTACGAGCGCGGCCTCATCACCGAGGACGAGCGCAAGGAGCGGATCATCGAGGAGTGGACGGAGGCGACGGACGTCGTCGCGGACGCCATGCAGGACACGATGTTCGAGCTGAATCCGATCTACATGATGGCCAACTCGGGAGCGCGCGGATCGATCAAGCAGATCCGCCAGCTCGCCGGTATGCGCGGCCTCATGGCGAATCCGAAGGGCGAGATCATCGAGCGCCCGATCAAGGCCAACTTCATGGAGGGCCTGTCGGTGCTCGAGTACTTCATCTCCACCCACGGCGCCCGCAAGGGTCTCGCCGACACCGCACTGCGCACGGCCGACTCGGGCTACCTGACCCGGCGCCTCGTCGATGTCTCCCAGGACGTGATCGTCCGTGACGACGACTGCGGCACCGAGGACTACGTCGAGCTGCCGCTCAACACCTCGGACGGGTTCAACCGGTCGCTGCCGGGGCGCATCGTCGCGCACGACATCAACAAGCCGATCAAGGACGGGAAGCCCGGCAAGACGGTCATCCTGGCCAAGGACTCCGTGGTCACGAACGTCGAGCTCCAGCGGCTCGCCGACGAGCTCGGCGAGTACGCGGAGGGCTTCCAGGTGGCGGTTCGCTCGGTGCTTCGGTGCCGCAGCGAGTTCGGCGTGTGCAAGGCCTGCTACGGCATCTTCCTCGCCACCGGCGGGATGTGCGAGGTCGGCGACGCGGTCGGAATCGTGGCCGCGCAGTCGATCGGCGAGCCGGGCACGCAGCTGACCATGCGGACGTTCCACACCGGCGGTGTGGCCGGCGCCGACATCACGCACGGCCTTCCGCGCGTCGTCGAGATCTTCGAGGCCCGCAACCCCAAGGGTGCTGCGCGGCTCGCGGAGGTCAACGGCACGGTGGAGATCGAGGACACGGACCGCGGCCCCAAGATCACGATCGACCCGAAGGCGCTCGACGAGAACGGCGAGCCGCTTCCGGTCAAGGAGTACGCGCTTCCGCGCCGGTCACGGCTGCTCGTGGCGCACGGCGACACCGTCGAGGCGGGCGATCCTCTGCACGAGGGCTCGATCGCGCCGGCGGAGCTGCTCGCGCTGCACGCGACGGCGGACAAGGGCTCCACGCCGACCGAGCTCTACCTGGTCGGCGAGGTGCAGAAGGTCTACCGCTCGCAGGGCGTCGACATCCACGACAAGCACATCGAGCTGATCATCCGGCAGATGCTGAAGAAGGTTCGCGTCGAGAACGCCGGCGACACCGATCTGCTCCCGGGCCAGCTCGTGGACAAGGTCGTGCTCGAGCGGGAGAACCTCCGCGTCAAGAAGGCCAAGGGCGAGCAGGCGACGTTCGAGCCGCTGATCCTCGGGATCACGAAGGCGTCGCTCGCAACCGAGTCGTTCCTCTCGGCGGCGTCGTTCCAGGAGACCACCAAGGTGCTCACGGACGCGTCGATCGAGGGCAAGGTCGACCGGCTGCTCGGCCTCAAGGAGAACGTCATCATCGGGAAGCTCATCCCGGCGGCCACCGGACTCAAGCGCTACCGGAACATCGAGATCCATCCGACCGAGAAGGTCCCCGCCGCCGCCTACACGCGGCCGGCGACCGAGGAGCAGCTCCTCGCTGCCCTCGAGGAGATCGGCTCGAACGGCGAGGGTCTCGACCTGGCCGGCCTCGACCTCGACTTCCCGGCCGAGCCTCCGCTCGCCGCCGAGGAGATCCCCGAGGTCGACGAGGAGAGCTCCTCCTAGAACGTCATGCGGTCGGGGCGGTCGGAAACGGCCGCCCGGGCAAAGTCGTTCTGCTCCTGAGAGCGCTGTGGACGGCTCTGGGGAGAACCGTTCGGGCTACGCGCCGCCCTCGGCGGCCACGGACTGGCCCTTTCCGGTCTGCTTCGCCCGGAACAGCGCCTCGTCCGCGCGCTCGAAGAAGGAGATCGCGTCGTCCTCCCGGGTCAGCTCCGCGATACCGGCCGAGAGGTGCAGCCGCTCCGCGAAGCCTGTCGATTTCGTGGAAACCGCGAACTGGAGCCGGCGGTAGAGCTGCTCCGCGTCCGCGAGGGCGGACTCGGGGAGGATGACCGCGAACTCGTCGCCGCCGACGCGGCAGGCGATGTCGGCGCCGCGGACGACCGACCGCGACCCGCTCCGCGAGCTGCGCGAGCACCGCGTCCCCGGCGAGATGGCCGACGCGTTCGTTGATCGCCTTGAAGTCGTCGATGTCGAAGACGACGAGGGCGAGCTGCCGGTCGTAGCGGTGCGCCCGCGCGACCTCGCGTGCGAGCGTGTCGTGGAAGTAGCGCCGGTTGTGCAGGCTCGTGAGCGCGTCGAGATCGGCGAGCTTGCGCGCCTCGCGGAAGCGCCGCGCGTTCACGATCGCCGGCCCGACGTTCGTCGCGACGTGCTCGAGCGACGAGACCTCGTCGTCGGTCGGCTTGCGCCCCTCCTCGCGCCAGAAGACGGCCATCGTCCCACCGACTCGCCGGAGTCGTTCAAAGCGGCAGCGCGAGCGCGCCGCGGATGAGACCGCCGTTCGCCTTCGCCCGCTCGGGCGCGTACCGATAGGAGATCTCGACCGCCCGCGCGTCGCCTGTCGACGGCGCCGAGACCGGATGTCGGCCGCCTCCTCGGGCGTCATGCCGTAGGTCGCGATCACCGGCGGCTCGCCCTCCTGCGGCGCGATCACGAGCGCCGCATCGACGGGCGCGACGCGCGCAGCGGCCTCGAGCGCGCGCGACAGCACCGTGTCGAGGTCGATCGACGCGCCGATCGCCGCGAGCTGCCGGGAGCGCCGCGTCTCGTCCTGCGCCCGTTCGACCTCGCGCGCGAGTTGCCGAGCATCTCCTCGAAGCGTGCGTTGGATGCCTCGAACATGCGCTCGAGCCGTCGTTTGCCCGTGCCGGTTGCGCGTGACGAGCACGAAGATGGCGACGCAGAGCACGACGGCGAGCGCCGCCGCG
Source organism: uncultured Actinomycetes bacterium (assembly GCA_963760815.1). GTDB lineage: Bacteria > Actinomycetota > Thermoleophilia > Gaiellales > Gaiellaceae > CAVRUF01. The sequence goes on along the minus strand of CAVXEJ010000001.1, from coordinate 2,007 downwards.
GCGAGCGCGCCGACGATGACGATCCAGGTCGTGTTGTCGAGCAGAGGGATGGGCAATTCCCGCGCCGCCTTCCGGTCACCCGTGTAACGCACGGCGGCGTGCCGCAGTAACGTGTGCCGGGATCTCCATGCGCTGACAATAATGCGGTTTGGGCCGTTTCGCCTATCCCTAGGCGCAATGCGGCTTTGCTCTGCTACCCTACGCCGAGGTTCGGAGTGGGCTCCGCCCATTCCGGCCTTTTCTTGGTCTAGGACCGAACAGAAGGACGTTGTGCCGACCGTAAACCAGCTGGTTCGCAAGGGTCGCAAGACCCCCAAGGCGAAGACGAAGACGCCCGCCCTGAGAGGCGCCCCCCAGAAGCGGGGCGTGTGCACGTGCGTCTACACGACGACGCCGAAGAAGCCGAACTCGGCGCTGCGGAAGGTCGCCCGCGTCCGCCTGACCAACCAATGGAGGTCACGGTCGTACATCCCCGGCGAGCGGCATAACCTGCAGGAGCACTCCGTCGTCTGATCCGCGGCGGCCGCGTCAAGGACCTGCCGGGCGTCCGCTACAAGATCATCGGTGCGGCGCTCGACGCGGCCGGTGTGTCGGACCGCAAGCAGGCGCGGCTCGAAGTACGGCGCGAAGAAGGAATCTAGCCGACGCCCGTCGCAATCCGCCCGGGAGCTCGCTGCGATCCGGACTATGGCTCGAAGCTCGTCACCCAGGTCGTCAACCGGATCATGGCGCGCGGCGAGAAAGTCGGTCGCCGAGGACATCGTCTACTCGGCGCTCGACCAGGTGGGCGAGAAGACGAGCCGTCCGCCCGTCGAGGTGCTCGAGCAGGCCGTGAAGACCGTCACGCCGGTCCTCGAGGTTCGCTCGCGCCGCGTCGGCGGCGCCAACTACCAGGTGCCCGTCGAGGTGCCGCCAGCGTCGCGCACGTACGCTCGCCGTGCGCTGGATCGTCACCTACTCGCGGGACGGCGCGAACGGCACATGTCCGACAAGCTTGCGAACGAGATTCTGGACGCGCTCAACCAGCAGGGCGGCGCGTTCAAGCACGAGCGCGACGCCTCTACCCGGATGCGCGCCAACAAGGCCTTCGCCCGGCTCCAGTGATGCGCAGTGTTCCACCCGTCTGGCTGAAAAGAGGCCAGCGCAGACCGGCGGAAAGGGCGGTCTCGAAAAGGTCCGGAACATCGGAATCATGGCCCACATCGACGCGGGCAAGACGACCAGGCCGAGCGGATCCTTTACTTCACCGGGCGCACCCACCGGACGGGCGAGGTGCACGAGGGCGCCACCGTCCTGATGACTCCCCGGCGAGCGAGCAAGCGCGGCATCACGATCACCTCGGCCGCGACCGCGGCCTACGCGAACGATGTGCTGTCAACATCATCGACACGCCCGGCCACGTCGACTTCACCGTCGAGGTCGAGCGCAGCCTGCGCGTCCTCGACGGCGCGATCGCCGTGCTTCGACGCCGTCGGCGGCGTCGAGCCGCAGTCCGAGACCGTGTGGCGCCAGGCCGAGCGCTACGGCGTGCCGCGCATCGCGTTCATCAACAAGATGGACCGGACGGCGCGGACTTCTGACCGCGTGCCGCGCAGATCGATGCATCGAACGCCTCGGCGCGAACGCCGGTTCCGGTGCTCTCCCCATCGGCGCGGAGAGTGAGCATTGCCGCGGGCGTCTCGACGTCATCGAGAGGCGGCGACCGTCTGGGAACGACCCGGCATGAACAGAGGGGATGCGTGATCGCCGGCGGAGCCGGAGCCGCAGGTCGGGAGACCACGCACCAGGCGCGGACGCGCCCTCGTCGAGGCGCGGCGGAGAGAACTGCTCGAGACCGCCGACGCGTGGCCGCGGAACGTGAGCTCACGCCGCGAGAGATCCGACGGGCCCTCCGCCGGCCACGATGGCGATCGCCTCGCCCCGGTCGTGGTCGGCTCCGCCTTCAAAACACGGGGTGCAGCCGTTGCTCGACGCCGTCATCGACTACCTGCCGAGCCCGCTCGACGT